>NZ_JACHOB010000001.1 GCF_014199615.1 Parvularcula dongshanensis
CGGTGCTGCCGAACCACTCGGCACGCCCGCCGCTCTGACACGCCGAGGACACCCCGCACGTGATCGATCGCGACCCTTCGGCGAGCGGGGCTCAGAACTTTCCCCGCCCCACCTCTTCCAAGATCATCTTGTCGAGCGTGAGATCGCTGACCGCCTTGCGCAGCCGCTGGTTCTCCCGCTCGAGCTGCTTCAGCCGTCTCGCCTGATCCACCTTCATGCCGCCGTACTCGCGGCGCCACCGGTAGTAGGTCTGCTCAGTCACGCCGATCGCCTTCGTCGCCTGCGGCGTCGTCTAACCCCGCGCGATCAAGACCTCCGCCTCGCGCAGCTTCCCGATGATCTCCTCGGGGCTGTGCCGCTTGCGTCCCATGTCGCTCTCCTTCCATGCTCCATCCGAACATACAGTCCGGACCACTCAGAAGGAGGCAGGCCAGATGGAGCGACGCAGATCGTCTACTACGATGAGGGCGTAGGCAGCTCAGACATTGATGATGGCGCTGTGCGTCGGGCGCTCGAGCGGCTTGGCGGCGGCGTGTTCGGTCACGGGCTGCTCGGCAACCTCGTCGAGGCGTACAAGTTCCTGGTCTTCAACTTCGAACCGGAAGATCAGATCTTCGTCTTCGGTTTCTCGCGTGGGGCGTTCAGCGCGCGATCCTTCGTCGGCCTCCTTCACTCGGCTGGCATCTTGCGTCGGAGCCACGTCGAGAAGGCGCACCAGGCGGTCGAGAACTATCGCGACCTCGATCCTGAGAGCGACGCGGACGTGGAAACGATGCGGCAGTTCCGCTTCCAGTACGCGCGCGAGACCTACGTCGACGAGGCTGACCATCTGTGGCGCTACGATGTCCACGCGGACCGTTACGATCCCGACGCCTGCACCCGCCTTCGCGTGGCGTATCTCGGCGTTTGGGACACGGTCGGCTCAATGGGGCTGCCAAGCCAGCTAGGCGACTTCTCCGACTGGGTGAACGAGAGGTACGCCTTCCATGACTGCAAGCTGACGGACTTCGTCCGCTACGCCCGCCACGCGGTTGCGATCGACGAGGACCGGCCGAACTTCGCTCCGACCCTCTGGACCAACGTGGAAGACATGAACCGGCAGGCCGGAAAAACAACGAGGCGAACGGCCTTACGAGCAGCAGTGGTTCCCGGGCGACCACGGCTCGGTCGGCGGGGGTGGCGGTATCAGAGGCCTGTCGGACGGCGCGCTGCACTGGGTGCTGGACGGCGCGCGGGCAAACGGCCTGACGATCGACACCGATGAAGCGAGTGCGGTCTTCGAACTGAAGCCGAACGTGATGGCACCGCTGACAAATCAGGACATCGACACGGAGAAGAGCTTCTTCGGCGCCCTTCTCGACAAGCTGCCCGGTGCCCCACGAAAGCCGGGTCCACTCTCGATGACCGAGGTCAGCGAGATCGCGAAACTCCGGTGGGCAGAGGATAGTACCTACAGGCCCGAAACCCTGTGTAACGTAGCCCACGAGCTTGACGCGTTCGCATCCAGGCTAGCTGACTCACAGCGCGCTTCGAGCCTTGGTGAGGGGGACGACCGAAGGTTCTATACCGTCCAGCAAGGCGACAACCTGGGAGCCATCGCAAAGGCGCAATACGGAGATGCGGACCTTCACCGCACCCTCTTCCTCGTGAACCGAGCGCTGTCATTGCATCCCGACGAGATCTTTCCCGGACAGGAACTAACCATTCCGTCGAAGGAGAAGATCGTGGAGATCGAGGCACGAAGCAGAAAGGGTAGCTGACGCTCGCACAACGGGAACAGCGCAGAACCGGACATTAAGCGGCGACAGCGGATCGACAAAAGCTGCGCCGCCCTGGCATTGCGGACCGGCTGATTGCAAGACTTCGCCGGTCCGTTGGTTCGTGTATGGTAGGTTCGGTAATACGAGAGTGTAGCTGAAGAAAGGGAAGCTGTAGAGGCAGGTCGCCTTTCGCTTTCAGGCGTTAGGAAGCCGTCTTCCCTGCCGCCAGTTCCACCACGAAGTCGCGGTAGGAATGGAGTGGCCGGCCAAGGAGCTTCGTCAGCCGTTCGGCGTCGCCGTCTTCGGGAACCATGCCGTCGCTGACGTAGCGTTCGGCCATGACCCGCATCTCGTACGCCATCCACTTCGGCATGAAGCTCGCCATGTTGCCCTCGAACGCGCTCGGATCGTCTCCGCCATAGGCGACCTGCCGTCCGAGGACGTCAGACCAGATCTCAGCGACCTGCGACCCTGTCAGCGTGTCGGGTCCGACGACGTTGATCGTCTCGATCGGCAGCTTGCCGTGCGCTTGGTCGCGGCGGAGGAGCTCGATCGCGGCGATCTCGGCAAGGTCGCGCGTATCGATCATCGCGACGCCCTTGCTGCCGATCGGCACGGGGTAGACGCCGTGCTCCACGACCATGTCCGCGATCATCGCGTCGTTTTCGATAAAGTAGGCCGGCCGCAGGATGGTCGCGCTGAATCCCATCGCCGCCAGCATCCGCTCGGCGCCGGACTTCACCGCGAAGTGCGGCACGTTCACCGCCCCGTCGGCGTCGAAGACAGATTGGTACACGACCCGTTCGACGCCCGCCTCTTTGGCGAGGTTCAGGGTCAGGATCGCCTGGGTGAACTCATCGCCGGTGACGGCGTTGAGAAGGAACAGCGTGCGGACGCCGGAGAGGGCGCCGCGGACGGCGTCGATGTCGAGAAGGTCGCCCTCGGCGACCTCGACGCCTTCGGGCACGTCGGCCTTCGAGCGGTCCCGGGTCAGGATCCGCACGCTTGCGCCGCGCTTCAACAGCTGATCGACGAGGTGGCGGCCGACGCGGCCGGTGGCACCGGTGACTAGGATGGTCATGGGAGGTCTCCTCATCTCTGCCAGGCTTGGCAGCACTGAAGGTGATCGATCCACAGGAGGCTCAATAGACGCTATATCTGGACAAGCCGTCTCGCTGGTGGAACGCTTGGACCTTCTCGCTCTTTCGGACTTCGTCCTCGTCGCTCGCCATGGCGGGTTCGGTAAGGCAGCGCGCGCTGGCGGTCGGCCGAAGGCGACGCTGTCCCGGCGCGTCTCCGAGTTGGAGGCGAGCCTTGGGGTGCGTCTGTTCGAGCGCGGCGGACGAGACCTAAAGCTGACGGAGGAAGGGCGGGCGCTCTTCGAGCGCGCCGGCTCTCTTCTCACCGACTTAGAAGAGGCAGCGGTCGAGATCGCTTCAGGCGGGCAACGCCCCCGCGGAAGGTTGCGGATCAGCGCGCCCCTGCTCTTCTCGCAAGTGGCGATGGGCAAGCTCGCCGCCGACTTCGCGCTCGCCTACCCGGACGTGCGGCTCGAGGTCACGAGCGAGGACCGGCCCGTCGACATGGTCGAGGAGGGGTACGACCTCGTCATCCGCGTCGATCCGAAGCCGGACGAGAAGCTGATCGGGCGGGCGTTCCTGCACGACTGGCTCGTCGTCGTCGCCAGCCCCGACCTTTCCCGCTCTTCTCTAGCGCCAGTCTCCGCTGTCGTTCGGGGGAACGACCAAACAGAACGCTGGACGATGACCGGACAGGCGGGCGAGGCTCAGCTTGCGGTCGACCCGATTCTCAGACTGTCATCGCTGATCATGATCCGCGACGCCGTACGCGGCGGTGTCGGCGCGGCGCGCTTGCCGATCTCTCTCGTCAGCCGCGACCTCGCAGCAGGCCGACTGACCCGTTGGGGTGACGTCGCAGGATCCGACATCGCGCTTTGGGCGCTCTACCCGTCGAGAAGGCACCTAAGCGCCCGCGTCTCCGCCTTCCTCGACCTTCTGAAGCAAGCCTTCCCGACGGGGGTGCCGCAAGAACTGGCTGCCTATGTCGATCGCTGAACAATCCCCTCGAGCCGAGCGGTTCGGCTGCTAATCAACCTGCCAACGACGGTCCCGGCGCATTTGCGGACATAACTCAGGATCAACCGGCAGTATGACCTGACGCAGGCTGCCTGCTTCGCAAAGGCGATCTGAAGTCGTCAGTTGGAATGCACTGCGCTCTCTGCCGCATCGTTTTCGCCGTGGTCAGGAAACCAGAGTTGTGGCGGCACAGGCAGGCGATGGTGCCAGCACGCCAAGACGATGACGTACCAGATGCCAAAAGCTTGCGCAGACAACGTGGCGAAATGTTGGTTTTCGCGAACCTCTCGGCTCACAACGCGCTTCATCAGATCAGAATCATCGCCCTTCATCGTAAGCGCGTACCCGTGCTGAGAAGAGTTGATGTAGAGATTTTCCTCGCTATCCGGTCCGGGGACCCAGAGTTGCGCGGTCGAGTGAGTATAATGCTTTGACGAGAACGTCATCAGATCTTTGAGTGCATCGTCGGCATCGCTGCGGATTGCCCACAGGGTCAGTGTAGGTATGAGCGTGTTCGCATTGGTGCTTTTAGCCTTATCTTTGTCACTCTGACGGACAAGTTCTCGATAGTCTTGCGTTGGTCGAGGGTAGTGTGCTGAGCTCATGAACGCGAAGGTCGTACGCTCTATCAGTCCAGATACCCAAGCCGTGATACTTGCAGTATCGTTAAGAGATTGCAGCGCTAGCATAGCGATAGTCAGATCAATTGACTGATCGTCTCTTACTGGGCAGAGCAGAACGTCATTGTTTGTAACAGCCGCTACGAGCAAATTCTTGATCTTAGTCGCACGCTCTTGTAGATATTCCTGTTCGTCCTCTGGCGCCTTTCTGTATTGAAACGCAAGGTACAAAATCTGAAGTCCGAGACGGCCGACGAGATCGAATAGGGCAAGGTTCACATCGACGGATGAAGCGCTCGGCACGGCGGTCGCTAAGCCGTCCGGAATCTTCGCGTACTCCGCGACTGGTCCCTCGATGAAGGCGGACCGCACCGCAGCGTCGAGATGGATGAGCTGCTCGAGCGCGCTTCGCATCTGCGTCGGAGTTTTGGCTTTCCCTTCCAGATCGTTTCGAGCCACGTGCCAACCGGATAGAACGGCCAACTCAGCTGCGCGCATCGCACCGCGAAGGTTTTCTGCTTCACGTGCCCACACGAACAGAATCCACGTCGCGATTGCCGACTGCCTAAGGAACGATAGCTTTGCCGTCCCGTCTGCGTCAGCGTCCGGCATCAGGTCGTGAATCATCCGTGCGAAGTGATGGTATGCGATATCCGGCTCGTCGACCATCGCGACGGCTTTCCTGAAAGCGGTCCTCGCCTGTTCAGGCAGCAGTTCTTCTCGGAAGAGGCCCGTCAGAAGATGCGTCGTGAGCCGATCCCCGTTCCACTCCTGAAACGAGATACGATCGTTCGTGTTCTGATCGATGTAGCCTTTCAGAACATCTCGTATGTCTTCGCGAGTATCACCTCCGAAAGTCGGACAGATGACAATCGGCAAGCTCGCGTACTCCGGCGACAGACGGCTTGGTATATAGGCATCAATGATCTCGTCGAGCGACGGTCTTAGAGACTGTGCGCCTGCGTTGTTCCACTCGTGCCTGGTCAGGTCCCCCGACTTGACCGAGAACAGAAAGACCTTGCGAACACCGTCTGTCGGGTCTGGCCCGACGGCGGCGATATCGACACCGCGCTGCTGAGTCCCTCGAGAGGGGCGCGAGAAGACCTCCAAACCTATGCCGCTTAGGATCTCCGGCAGGACAGCGTCCAACTCGTCACGCTCCCGAAGCGACGAGAAATACTGTTTCACGAGTAGTCTCATTCCGGCCTCCGCGATGCGCGCAGCATGAAAAGGCGCAAGTTCAAGCCGACGGGATCCAGCCCTTCGAGCCGAGGCATTGCCATCTCGTGGGAATGGCTTTGCATCGGAACCTCCATCCGTCGCGTCTCACTACCGTCCGGACTGTCGACGTGCGTGACGGAACCCGACCCGTACAAAAGGTGCTGTACCGTGATGAATTGCAGGAGATCGGACTGATCATGTGCGTTTCGCTGAATGTCCCGCCAGAAGTCAGCCTGGCGTTCGGCTTGAATGAAGCGCTGCCGCTCTGATGGCCTGAATTCGGCAATCGAGCGGACGGGTTTCAACGCGGAAAGATAGGCGCGCGCCTTCGCCACCGCTCCACGAAGCACATCGGCTGCTAAGTCCTCCGGTCCCCCGACTATGCGTTCTGTATTGTCCGCCATGCCCGGGTAGCTCCTCAACAAAACGTCGAAGAGCTGCTCCCCAAGAGCTATTCGCGCCTCTTCGCTTGTCTTTCGCATGACTGCAGCAACGATCCCTAGAGCGAGGGGTGGGCTAAGAAAGAGAAAGCCGAGCGCCCTTCGTCCTAGATACTCTACCGTCTCGGCGTTAAGCTCAAGATCATCGAGATCAGTGTCGTAGTCTGCAGAGTCGGCGACGCCCTGAGCGACGAGGGAGTAAAGCTCGACGGCCGGACCGTCTTCCGAGAGGAGAAGACGGGCGGCATGCCACGCCAAAAGGTTGGGATCTGCCCGTTCGATCCCGTGCATAACGTTTCGAGCGGTCTTTCCCTTGAGCGTACCCGCCTGATGCATGGCGAGGATGAAGTCGGACAGCACGAGACGATCCCGGTCTGCATCGAGCTGGGAGGCGATGACCATCAAATTTTGTACGGTCCCGCCTTCCTCGGTCGTCGTTAGTCGAGCCAAGCGGATTGTCAGGTCGTTGACAGCGCTCTCGGGCAGGGCATCGCGCTGCATGAATAAAATACGACTGGCGGCAAAGCGGCTGAATCGGTTCCCCCGTTCGATAGCGCCTTGGAGAACCTTCTCGATGCGTCCAGCGAAGTGATCTGGCATCTCCTTAAAGCGCTCAGCTAACGCGTCCGTAAGGACGGCGATCTCCCTATCATCGATGACAGCATCGAGAGGCGTCGCCAGATGGTTCCATATATCTTCGGCCGCATCAGCATCTATTGCATGACAGACACCGAGAGCTGAAAAACCTGCCAGTCTCCTATCAATATCGTTCGACGCGGACAAGGCATAGGCTTGTTCAAATGTCTCAACTGGTCTCAATGGACTAACCTTCTTTAGTACATTGACGAATGTGCGTGGCGTTCGATTGAATGACAGGGCGTCTAGGACTGCGTCAGCTCGTTCTAAGTCCGAGCCTAGCCAATCAGCAAAAGCACGCACGGGCTCACCGGCAGCTAGGTCTTCCCCGCCAGCTAGAACGAGCTCTTCGATGCATGGTAGAAGTGCCTCGGCCGCCTCGCAGCTATGAGGCAAGACGGAACAAAAAAGTTGCTGAATGTGGAAGAAGCGCCCCTTCGGCAAAGCCGCTAATGCTTCTCGGGTAAAATGTCGAGAGAGCTGCAAATTGCCCTGCTCGACTAAGTCACGTAGCGCAGCAACCAAAGTGCCTTCCGCGTTTAACAAATTTGGAACCGGTTGGTCTAACAAGAACTCGATTAATCGCCCCTCCCGTTCGGCATCCAAGCAGTGGGTGGCTACGGCGTGGTGGTTTGCCATCGGCGGAGGGTTCATCTCATTTGTTCGATAATAGGTAACAAGCGGGCATCGGCGTACGGCAGAAGTTGCATTCGCCCTAGGCGCGGGTCCTGCAGCCTGTAGCGGATCGATTGCAAGCTGACGACCATGGCAACCGGTGTGACCGCATAAGGTCGAGCATTCACCGCAGTTCCAACCGTTTGACGTCCGCTTCTGGATAGGTCCTGACAAACGGTGTCGCTTCGCGACGCTGAACCATCGGGACCTAACGACTGGGCCGCTTCGCGGCCCACGTGCCAGGGGGGCGCCGCGCTTACGTGCGGTCTGCCAGGACGATAGCGTAGCGCCTCTTTCCAAACTTCATGCTTTGCCGGACCGTCGCGACAGATCTACTATACCGATCGAGGGCAAGTGCCCTCCCCGCACGCGGTGACAGTTCTATTCTGCGGTTAAGCTGTCATTTCTAACTGGGAGCAACAACCGTATTAGGGTCTGATCTCAAATTAGGCCTTGCACGCTGGCGGCATGGTTGATTCGCTGTGCGCTCGCAGCGGAGTACGGACGATGCGGTTCGACCTTACGGACAAGGAGTGGGCGGTGCTCGAGCCGCTCTTGCCACCGGTGCGCCAGGGCGGTGCGAGGCGGGACGACCGTCAGGTGCTGAATGGGATCTTCTACGTGCTGAGGACGGGCGTTCCTTGGGACGACCTGCCGGCGCGCTACGGGCCGCCTGGCACGGTCTACAACCGCTTCAACCGGTGGGCGCAGCAGGGCATCTGGCGCCGCATGTACGAGGCGCTCGAGGCGGCGCTGCCGCAGTCGGTAGAGATGATCGACTCGACGTCCATCAAAGCGCACCGGGCCGCGGCAGGGGCCGAAAAAGGGGGATGAGTACGAAGGAGAGAGCCGAGGCCGAAGGCATCGGCACCTCCCGGGGTGGGCGCACGACGAAGGTGCACGGCGTCTGCGACGAGCAAGGCCGGTTGCGGCGCTTCTCTCTGACCGGCGGGAACCGTCACGACGTGACGGAGGCGAAGGCGCTCTTGGGGCAGCGGGGACCGGACACGGTCATCGCCGACAAGGGCTGCGACAGCAGGGCCTTGCGCGACACGCTCGAGGAGCTCGGCAAGGCGCCCGTCATTCCGCCGAGGAAAGGCGCCAAGACCCCTGCCGCTTACGACGTGAAGGCGTACAAGGACCGCAACCTCATCGAGCGGGCTTTCGGTCGGCTCAAGGACAACCGCCGCGTCGCTACCCGTTTCCAGAAGCGCGCACGAAACTTCGAAGCCGTCGTCAGCCTCTGCGCTATGCGAACCTGGCTGCTGATTTGAGTCCAGACCCTAGCACGTTGAGCTAGTATTTTTACCCTGTAGCGAGAAGTTCCGGCTACTCCCCCCATCGGAGGGTGGTTATGAAGTTCGGTTCCCGCGAATGGCACCTGAAACGTACTGACGACAGCATCGTAAGGCGGAATGGGGACCTCAAATCGTCCCGTGAGTTTCGCGCTTGGGCGCTCCTCGGTACCTTCGCACTAACAGCGACGCCCCTCGTCACCTCGATCGTCTGGTGGATGAAAGAAGGCGCGTGGATCGAGGCCGACCTCCAAACCTTCGGGATGCTGCTGACGGGAAAGACGCCATTCGGCGAGCAACCGTTTAGTATCGTAGATCTAGTCGAGATCGATCACGTAGCCATCGAGTCGAAGGTCGCCGAAGACGCTTGGTTCATCGAGAGGGTTCTACGGCGCGCGTTGTGGGACAGCCCGCTTGGCGTCCTCACGTTCTTCTTCGCCTTCTACGTCCTGAACCTTCTGACCATTGTTCGTGAGAGGAGCATCGAGCGTATCCTCTTCAACCTCGGCAGACGTCGCTCGGATTTGGTGGCACAAGCAACGGATCGAGCGCAGCCTTCTACGTGACCGTTCGGGACGTTCTGCAACGAACGTTTGATTGGACGGCTGGCCCCTAGCGCATTCTGGCGAGCGTTGCCGATCGGCGTGCCGGCTAGGCGGGGGATCCGACTCTCAACGTCACGATTGAAGCCGACGGACCGGAGCAAGGCGTCTCCCTGCCGCGTCAGCGCCTCACGCCAGGGACGATTTGCCAGCGTGTAGATGTGTTTGGCGACGCCCGTCGCGGCGCCTCTTAAACTGCCCAGCAAGTCCCACTCCTCGCCCTAGTAATGGTAGACGTGATAGGATCTGCCGCAGTCGTCATCGGAGCCGCAGATGAGCAGAAATGGAACGTCCTTCGAGGCTTAGCCGTTGTGCATAGTACATGGCGCGACTCGGCGCCGCATGCGATGACGGAGAGATGATGATGAACCAGCGAATGGTGGCTCTTGCAGGAGCGAGCTGTTTGGCACTCGGAGGTGCGTCGGCCACAGCGCAAGAAGCCGATTACGTGACCGAATGTCAGGACCTCTACACCTTCCTGAACCAGTCGCAGGCCTACGATCTTACAGCCGAGCCGGAACTTGCAGCCATTCTCGAGCGCAACGACGCGCGAACCTGTAACCGACGCTTGGCGGTGTTGGAGCGCGATGCTCGGCAGGTGCGGCAGGTCGCTGGGCAATCGGACAGCGACGTGACGACGGAGTCGCGCTCGGTGCAGGAAGAAGTTCAGCTGCAGGAGACCGTCACCGTACAAGGCGAGGTCGACGTCGTCGCGCCGGTACCGAACGTCCAGGTCCGCCCGGAGCCGGCTGACGTTCAGGTCCGCAGCGAACCGCCGCGCGTCACCGTCCGCGAGGGCCAACCGGAGATCGTGGTGCGGGAACGTCCGGCGACGATCACCGTCGGGATGCCGACCATCACCGTGCGTCAGCAGGCGCCGGAGATCATCATCACGATGCCGCCGTCAGACGTCGACGTGGCGATGGCGGAACCGCAAGTCGAAGTTCGGCAGGCGCCCCCGCAGGTGAGCGTTGCAGTACCCGACCCTCGCGTCGATCTCGATCTCCGCGCGGTCCCCGGGAAAGCGGACACGCCGGTTCAGACGCGTATCACGCGCGAGCGGTTGGCTGCGCAGGACGAGGCAGGCCTGCAGCTCGTCGCGCGCGGCGACGAGGGTGCCGATGCCAACGTCTACGTCGCTGATGCAGAGCCGCAAGTCACGGTCAACGGGACGGATGCCGAGGCGCAGATCGATCTGCAACGACCTGAACCCCAAGTTCGTTTCGAAGGCGCGGAGCCCACGCTTGAGACGAGCGGTCAGCCCGAGATCCGCTTCGAGCGAGTTGGCGAGCCGGACATCCAGATCCGCCAGGCGGCCGCGGAAGCGCCCCAAGCCGTCGCCGGATCAGGGAGCACGAGCGCACCGCAGCAGTCCGCAGCAGCGGCTCCTGCCGCCGCGAACGTGACCGTCGGCGACCTCCTCGGCAAATCCGTGATGGGGGCCGACGATGAGGAGGTCGGCAGCATCGATCGTGTCGTTGAGATGAACGGGCAAACCTACGCGATCATCGAGCACGGCGGCTTCCTCGGGATCAGGGATACCGACATTCCCGTGCCAGTGACCGAGCTGCGCATGAGCGGCGACGATCTCCGCGCTGGCAACCTGACAGCTCAGCGTGCAGAGCAGATGCAAGCGAACGACATCTCGACGGGCGAGGAGCTGCCAAGCGAGACGACGCTCAGGATTGCGACCCGCTGAGAACGGGTTCCGTATCAGGTTGTGTAAGTGAACATGATCAGCGGCAGACTGAAGCGCCCCTAGCGAAGACTCGCTAGGGGCGTACTCTTGAAGCGTAACGTGTCGGCCGCGGCGGCGGGGTTAGGTCCCCACCCGTGCCGTCGGCGCCGACGCACTAAAGCTTGGACGGGCGGAAGCGGCATCAGCACGTAGCTGTGTCAGGTCGATCTGACCGTTTTTACCTAGTAGATCCCAGCGACCATGCCGTCCTGGTGTCTGGCGTCATGGTTGATGACCTGATGCGCCTGAATCTCGAGGGGCTCGACGGGGACCAGACCTCCACCTTGCAGCGCGACGGCTGCTACCCTCTTCGCCGCGACGTCGATCAGCAAGTCGTCGATGATGCCCAACTCGACGCCTTCGGGCGTCACGAGGGGTAGATTGCGAATGTCCTGCTTCGCGTCCTTTAGCTTGTATCTAGACAGCGTAGAGAACTTCTTCAGCCGACTTTCTGAGGCGCTCTTCTCATAGTCTGTCATCTCACTCACTCCGATCGTGACGCTTACAGCAAGGACGTAGAGTTCGAGGTCGCGACTGGAAGATGCCCGGTCCCCTGCCCGCCTATGCGCCTATCGCTTGGTTGGGCGACTTCACCGGCAAGACGGATAGTCTTGGCTGGCGTCAACACCGATGCTTCCGTCGGACTGCTGCCGGGCCTCTGCGGGACGTCGTCGACGACGAGGACGGAGGACTTTCTGTGGCTCTCAATGGAAGAGTCACCGTCGCCGTACAGACGCTCAATCGCAACCTGCGCGATCTCGACTAGCCGCCCGGTGGGGGGTGTCGAGCCTTCGGCGATCGTCGCAGGGTCAGTCATGCCCCTGCCAGCTGCGATGGCGAGCGCCGCTTGAGCGAGACGTACGATTGAGAGACGACCGCTCCTTCGGCAGAGGCGGAACCAGAAACAGGAGCGTCGGCTGTTCTCCTCTCTTCGCCGCTCGTTAGCAGGAAGAGAAGCGCGAGGAGAATAAGGGCGACGAGGATCACCCACGCCCACCAGGGAAACCGGGACTTCTTCACGACCGGTATCTCAGCCATCAACGTTCTCCATTAAGCATCAGGTGGAACGGCCCTAGCCAGTGCCTAGTTCCCAGTCCCCCAGCTTTCTGGTGAGGTGAGCGACGTCAGTGGGTAGAGTGCCCTTGGGACCGGACCCTCTGCTTGCGAGATCGTGCGAGCACACGTCGTCGCGCGCCCCCTTCAGTCACATCTACCGGGACTAGCTCCGCGCTTCGCCTACCGTGTTGGCAGCGTGCGCCCCGCGCCGTCCTAGCGGCTGGCGGCTGCCTTCGGTCGTGTCCTTCTTGGTCTGCCGTTCGACCTCCGCGTTGATCTCGGCACCAAGCAGAACAACGAAGCAGGTCAGGTAGAGCCACATCAGCAAGATCACCGCCCCGCCGATCGTCCCGTAGGTCTCGTTGTAGCTCGCGAAGTTCGAGACGTAGACCGAGAAGGCGATCGAGCCGATCAACCACAACACGACGCCGACGATCGCCCCCGGCGTGACCCACGCCCAACGCGGCTCGTCCCGGGCGGCGGCGTAGCGGTAGAGAACGGCGAAGGCGAGCGCGGCGCCAGCGAGGAGAACCGCCCACTTGAGCACGCCGATCAGGAACTCGACCGCGCCGGACAAGCCGACCGCCTTCAGCACGGCGGGCAGGACGACGACCAATCCGATGGCGAGCACGACGCCGATGATTGCACCAATCGTCAGCACGAGGCGCAGAAGGGTCTTCTTGATGAAGCCCCGGTCGTCCTCCTCGTCATAGGCGATGTTCACGCCCTCGATCACGGCGTTCATCCCCTTGGAGGCGGACCAGATGCCGAGCGCGATCGCCAAGATCGCCGTAAGCAGGGCGCCGCTTCCATCCTCCGCAGCTTGACGGGCCTGCGAGTGGATGATGTCGGCCGCTTCCTGCGGCAACGCCGAGGTGAACCCGTCGAGCTGACGGACGATCTCGGCGGGGTCGGCGATCAGCCCCCAAATCGCGACGACGGCCGCGACCGCTGGGAAGAGCGCTAGGAGCGAGAAGAACGCGCCCCCTGCGGCGATGAGAGAGACATGGTCGTTCTTTATCTCACTCTTCGTGCGAAGAAGCGTGTCCTTCCAACCGAGGGGCGGCACGTCCCATGGCCTGCTCGCTTGACGTCCGCGGGCAGCTTCGTTCGGCTCAGCCATCTCTTCCCTCGTGTCTTGTTCCTCTGCGGCCAACACGCAGTCAGAAAAGGAGTTTCCGTTTTTGGAACCATCCGCAGTCCGAACCCTTAGGGATAAAAAGGGGATTGCATTTGGGACAGGTAAGCTTCACCGACGACGAACTCATTGCGTGTATGGGCTCAGTTCGCAACTTTGCGTACTCCCTTACGAAGTGCCCGGCGGCCGGAGACGACCTCGTCCAAGAGGTCATGCTCCGTTGTGTGCGTAAGCGTCACCTCTTCCGGGGGGGCAACCTCGAGGCCTGGTTGTTCACCATGTGCCGTCGCCTCTTCTACAACTCGCGGCGAAACGCATCGGCAAAGGCGACCCACCTAGACATTGCCGATGTCGTCTCCAACGCCCTTGCCGAGCCGGCGATGCAGGAAGATCACCTCGAGGTTAAGAGGCTCATCGACTGCTTTCGCAGCTTGGGTCGGCGCGATCAGATCCTGATCGCTCTCGTCGGCATAGAGGGCTTGCCCTATGCCGAGGTGGCGCAGGTTCTGAACCTGCCGATCGGAACGGTCCGATCAGGCCTCAGCAGAGCGAGAGCACGCCTAGCTTCCGCCCTCGAAGCGTACGACTCCGCTCGTCCCATCGAACGGGCCTCTTCTTACTCGAGAACCGCAGAGGCCTGCTTTCAAGCTGCGGTGAATGCTTCGGTAGCTCGGTAGCTGACGGGAACGTGCCGTACCGCATTCGAGGCGACGATGAGATTTCTGCAACTCGCTGTTGTCCGGCGCGAAACAATATCTCCGCCGCGTTGTTCCCCCCCTATGACCGAAGAGAAAACGATCTTGCCGGACGGCACCGAGCGCGTCGTTGTCCGCCCTGGCGAGGCAACTAACAAGCCGTCCGTCCTTGATGCGATGAGCGAGGCAGAAGCCGCCACTCGCGCTCGTCGTGACGAGGGACGTGAAGGCGGTACGATCCCCATCGTTGAAGAGCGGCTGAAGGTTGGCAAACGTGTCGTCGACAAGGGAACCGTTCGGGTCTCCACTCACGTCGACATGGTCGAAGAGACCGTCGAGACCGAGCTTGCAAGCCACACAGCCGAGGTTGCTCGGGTGAAGGTCGACCGGGTCGTCGACACCATCCCGGAGCCCCGTCTGGACGGCGACACCGTCGTCATTCCGATCATCGAGGAACGGCTCGTGGTCGTGAAGCAGCTCGTCGTCGCTGAGGAAGTTCGGGTCAAGCTCGACGCGTTCGTGAGGACAGAGCGCGAGACGATGCCCGTCCGCAAGGAACGAGTGACGATCGACCGTATCCCGCCGCAGGACCGTGTTGGCTCGACCGAAGGGTCGGTTGCTGCTGCCGGTGGCGAGGATAAGCCCGCCCGCCCCACCAAGTGAAACCTGTGCGCTGCGAGGCAGCACACTGAAGTAGGAGAGAACAATGGATCGCACAGTCACCGCCGTCTACGGCACCCGTCAGGAAGCCGAAGCTGCCAAGCGAGCCCTCAAAGGCGCCGGCATTCACGTCAACAACGTCCGGGTGATCGACGCTGAGAGCGAGAAGGCCGCAGGCCGGTACGAGAACGGACGCTACGAGCGCCTCTCAGGCACGTCGTTGCCCGACGATGAGCTTCACACCTACCACGACGCGCTCGACCGCGGCGAGACGCTCGTCCAGGCGCGCGTTCGCGACAAGGAGGTCGATGAGGCCGTCCGTATCTTGCAAGGTAGCGGGCTCGACCTCGACGCGCGCGAGAAGTCTTACACTGACGAGCATCGCTTCGCGACCCGTAACGCCTACGGTCGCGGCAGGACCGACGATCAAGGTCAGACGATCGACGTCGTCGAGGAGCGGTTGAACGTCGGCAAACGAGAGGTCGACAAGGGCGCAGTGAACGTCCGGTCCTACGTGGTCGAACGGGAGGTGGGCGAGGACGTGACGCTTCGCGACGAGGAAGTCGAAATTCACTCCCGTAAGGTCGGCCGCACGCTGAGCCCCCAAGAGGCCGACGAACTCTTCCATGGCAAGACGATCGAGGTACACGAGACCGGCGAAGAAGCGGTCATCGAGAAGGAAGCCGTGCTTAAGGAGCAGGTCGAGGTCGACAAGGTCGCGAAGGACAAGACCACGCACGTCGTCGATAAGATCCGCGAGACGAAGGTCGATGTGGATGATGAAACGGCGGGTCACCATGCGGACCAGCGTGACGCTGAGACGCGTACCGACAAAGATCTGAATCGCTAGTTCCTGGCCATTCAGACCTTCGTACGCCCCTGCCCTAAGGGCAGGGGCGTTTTGCTTTTCACTGGACACTGAGAAATTTTGCAGGAGGGAACGCTCCGGTCCTGAACGGGCAGTGAGGTCGCCTTCCTACTTCTCACGCTCCTGATCGAGTTCGTCAGTCGCGAGGAAGTTGTCGATGCCGCCTCTCGCCGCGTCTTTGGTGATCACGCTGAACCGGCCGGTGTTCTCCAGGAGAAGCCACTCTATCTCATCAAGTCGGGCGAGGCCATGCTGCCGTAGGGCAGCTGCCAGTTCGTCCTTAGTCAACCGTTCTTTTGCCAACGCGCGTTCATCGACTTTGCCTCGACGGACCAACAGGCACGGCTCGGTCTTGGCTAAGCGGTCGATAGCGCGGAAGCGCCTTGTCAGAGAAGTCAGCGCAAACTGCAGACCGGTTAGCATGGCGACGGCGGCGGCAGCCTCTACGACCTCTACCGTGTTGATGACGATCCCCGAAGCGACGACCGAGCCCATCGCGACGGTGACGATCCAGTCGAAGTTGTTCATCTGCCCGGTTGTACGCTTGCCGCTCACGCGGACGAAAACAATCACGAGCAAGTAGATTATCGGCGAAACCAAGATGACCTCGAACAGGCCGTCCCAGCCACCAAACCATATCGCTTCTTTTTCATTCATGCGCTGCAACTGTTAGTCCAATCGGCTCAGCTGATGAAGAGTAGAATATCGGACCCTATCTCCTTACGGACCGACCCCTCCCACTCGCCGCTAACGGGAACGGTCCGCGAACAGATAGATTGCCTGAGACGTTTCAACGGTCGTAGCTCGAAAGTAGAACGTGAAGCGTCATGAGTAGTTCGGGGGCGGACGGGTTAGGGAAGGATCAACAGTCGGAGGCTTGCCGGTCGCCGCCTGTACCACGTCAAGAACATGCTGTGTGGGATGACAGCTGTGAAGAGTTCGTCCGGAACCGGCATACTTGACCGTTAGGATGTCAGCGATGGCTGACGGATCGCGTGCGGCGGACCTCCGTCCGCCTGAAGCTGTCTGATACGCAAGGCAGTGGAAAGCAGACTTAGCATTCTGATTTTGCTGACAGGCCATTGACGACGGCTTTGACCAGGGCGGATTTGTCGAATGGCTTCGAGAGGACTTGGGCGTGCGGGGTGCCCAGCTCCTCAAGAAAGGCCCGATCAGGTTGGCCTGTCGCGAAGACGACCGGTAACGTCGGTCGTGTAAGGCGCAAGTCCTTGGCAAGGTCTATTCCACTCCCGTCAGGTAATCCGAGGTCGGTGATGAGGAGGTCGATCGGTGACCGCTCCACAGCGTCCCGTCCGGTCGCGAAGCTATGCGCTTCCACGACCTCGTAGCCCGTCTCTTCGAGCATATCCGCCGCAAGCATCCTAATCAAAGGTTCGTCCTCGACCAGGAGGATCGTCGCAGATGCGGTGGCAAGGTCTCGATTGAGACGCAGATCTGGTTCAGAGTCGACACCCTTCGTATCCAGCACGTCCCTCAACGCCCGCGCCAGCGAATCGCGCGTGTAGGGTTTGTCGAGGAGGCGGATGCCAGTCGCGAGGTGGCCCGACGGCATCATTGCGCCCTGGGTGTAGCCGGAGGTGAAGAGCACCGGCAGGCCCGGCTGAAAGCGCTGGGCTTCTGCGGCAAGAACCTGACTCGTGACGGGTCCGGGCATCACCACATCTGTGAAGAGGAGATCGATCTCGTGTCCTTCTCGAAGCAGCGCGAGCGCCTTCGCAGCGTCGCCTGCTTCGATCACCGTGTAACCAAGTTCTTCGATCATTCCGCTGACCGTCTGACGAACGGCGTCGTTGTCCTCGACGAGGAGGATGGTCTCGTCGCCTCCCACAACATCGTCCTCAGCGGGCGCCTCCAGCGTCTTAGCCGCTTCATGGCTGCGTGGCAGGTCGACGGTAACGGTCGTGCCGGTTCCGACCTCGCTCTCGATCGTCAAGTAGCCGCCAGACTGTTTCACGAAGCCATAAACCATGCTGAGACCGAGCCCTGTCCCGTGTCCTTCCGCCTTAGTCGTAAAGAAAGGCTCGAGCACTTGAGCAAGGACATCCGGGGGCATTCCTGTGCCGTTGTCGCGCACGGAGAGCCGAACATACTCCCCCGGCGTCACAGCGTCCTCCCTCTCCGTATCACGAAGCGTGACGTTCCGGACCCGGATCGTGAGGTTCCCGCCCCCAAGCATGGCGTCGCGTGCGTTGATCGCCAGGTTCAGGAGCGCGTTCTCGAGCTGACTCGAGTCCACGAACGTGTTCCAAAGGTCTCCGGGCACATCGCTAAGGATCGTGACGTCACCGCCGAGGGTGCGTTGTAGGATCTCCTGTTGGCGGATGACGAGCTGCCCGATGTCGAGGACGCGAGGCCGCAGTGGCTGCCGCCGTCCGAAGGCGAGGAGCTGCTGAGCAAGCTTCGCTCCCCGCTCCACGCCTGCCTTCGCGGCGGAAAGACGTGCGCGAGCCTTCTCGTCGTTGCCGCAAGTCTGGGTAAGGAGGTCCAGGTTCCCACTGATCACCTGAAGTAGGTTGTTGAAGTCGTGGGCGACGCCTCCCGTCAGCTTGCCGAGGGCTTCGATCTTCTGGGCGTGCCGAAGCTGAACTTCGACCCGCTCCCTCTCGGCCGCCTCCGCCTCGAGCCTCTCCTTCGCTTCGCGCAGTTCCCGTGTCCGCTCGGCAACGCGCGCTTCGAGCGTCCTGTTGAGCTCACGCAGCTCCCCCTCGGCGTGACGCCGGGCCGTTCGTTGCGCTGCCTCGTCGACGGCTCTCGTGACGGCTGGACAGAGAGCGTTGAGGCGCTGCTTGCTAACGTAGTCAGTTGCCCCCTGCTTTAATGCGTTGATCGCGACCTCTTCGCCGAGGGTGCCCGACAAGAAGATGAAGGGCGTATCGGGACAATGTGCTTGGGCGATCTTCAAGGCGGACAGCCCATCGAAGCTCGGGAGCACGTAGTCCACGAGGAGGAGGTCGAAGCGTCGGCCGGATCGTAGCGCGTCCACGAACGTCTCGCGGCTCCACACGCGATGGAAGCGATGAACAATGCCGCCCAGGCGGAGGTACTCTCCGGTCAGATCCGCATCAAGGTCGCTGTCCTCGAGAAGCAGGATCTCAAGCGGATTAGTCAGTGCGTCCTGCCTCACGCCTTGATCACCGTCATGGGCTGTCCCCGCGGCCGCGGTGGGTGGGGCTCGTTCAGGATCGCCCAGAACATGCCAAGCTCCTGAATCGCCTTGAAGAACTGGTCAAACGCCACCGGTTTGACAACGAACGCGTTCACACCGAGTGCGTAGCTTCTGATGAGATCTCGTTCCTCGCGCGAGGCCGTCAGCATCACGACTGGCACGTGACGCAGGCTCTCGTCCTTCTTGATGCGCTCCAGAACCTCGAGACCGTCAATCTTGGGCAGCTTGAGGTCGAGGAGCACGACTGCCGGATCGCCGCCCGGGCGTTGCTCGTGTTCGCCTTCGCGCAGTAGCCAAGCAAGCGCCTCCGCGCCGTCCCGGGCAGTCACAACCTGGTTCGCGAGCTGACTGCGTTCCAGCGCTTCGAGGGTGAGCTCCAGGTCCTTTGGGTTGTCTTCAACGAGGAGGATCGGTGCGAGCCCCGTCATTTACGCCTCCGTTCCGGGCCGCACCGGTAGGCCGAAGGAGAAGACGGCGCCCTGCCCCACCGCTCCTTCCGCGTGCACCCACCCCCCATGTCGCTCCACGATGCGGCGGACGTTGGCGAGGCCGATCCCGGTCCCTTCGAACTCCTCGATCCGGTGCAGTCGCTGAAAGACCCCGAAAAGCTTGTCGACGTAAGCCATCTCAAACCCTACCCCGTTATCGGAGACCCGGTACACCGTCTCCTTAGGCCGCTGCTCGCTCCAGACGCTGATCCGCACCCCGTCCTCACCTCGCGTGTACTTGAGCGCGTTCGACAGTAGGTTCTGTACCACCTGCCGTAGCATACTCGGATCCCCCCAGGCCGGTGCAAGCTCGCGGCTGATCGTCCAGGCGATCTGACGGCCCTCCATCTCCGGCCGCAGCATGCGCAGAACCTCATCGAGGAGACGGTTCATGTCCACTCCCATCGGCATAAGCGTCGTCCGTCCCATCTGCGAGAAGCTCAGGAGGTCGTCGACCAGCTTGCCTGCGGAGAGCGCCGATTCGATGATCGTCTCCACATAGCGGTGGCTCCTGACGTCCAGCGTGTCGCCCGCCGTGGACTTCAGGAGTTCGGCGTAGCCGACAATGTGCCGGAACGGCGCTCGCAGGTCATGGCTGACAGAGTAGGAGAAGGCCTCGAGCTCCTTGTTGCTTCGCTGAAGCTCCTGTGTCAGCTCGGCCAGCTCTTCCGCCCTTCGCATGACGATGCTGATGATGGCGCTCCGAAGAGAAGCCGCTGCAGCGACCTCAGCGTCGGACCACGGTGCCGCGTGCAGCCGAACGGTCTCCTTCCAAGTCTCGAAGGACTTCCGCGGATGAAGGCGAAGGTCGTTGCTTCCGCCTGAGACGGGTTTTCGAGGATCGCCCCCCCAGCGCACCGTCCGTTCGACCTCAGGCCGGAACCAAAGGATGTAGCTGCGATGGATTTGTGAGATGGAGATGGCGATGACGCCGCTTCCCGTCGCGACGAGGTCGTCCGCTCCCGTGTAAACGGTGCCGAGCGCCTCGGTCGCGAAGACTTCGTCATGCGGCTGCGCCTCGTCGAGCCATCCGATCAGATTCCGGATGGTCCCTTCGCTCGGAGTCGTCCCAACGCGGTAGATCGTTTCTTCCGTGACGATGGCCGCGCCAGCGGCCTGGGTCAGCGCGAGCAGGTCTTCAGGCTGGTCTGCGAGGCCGTCAGTGAACCGCTCGACAGCCGCCATGTGCGTGAGCAGCCGTGCCTGGATGGCCTGCCGCTCAACCCGCTGTGCGGCCTCTGCCATCCGCACCTTCGCCCCCAGCTGCATGGCAGCGATCTGTCCGAGAAAGTCGCAGGTGACCCGGATGTTCGGCGAGACGTGCCTAGGCTCGGCGTGATGACAGGAGATCAAGCCCCAAAGCCGGCCATCCTGGACGATCGAGATCGACATGGAGGCCGGTGTCTCCATGTTCTTCATGTACTCGACGTGGACGGGAGACACACTGCGCAGCGTCGAGAGGCTGAGATCGAGCGGTCGGCCGGTCAGCGGGTTGTCGGATGGCAACAGCGGCACGGGATCGTAGGCAGCGTTGGGAATCAGGCGGAGGCGGTTGAGACGGTAGAGCTCTCGGGCTTGCGCCGGCACGTCGGACGCTGGGAACCGAAGGTCGAGGTAGGATGGGAGCCTCTCGTTGCGGGCCTCGGCGATGACCGTCCCGTTCCAGACCTCGTCGAAGCGGTAGATGAGTACGCGGTCAAAACCACTGATCCGTCGGACCTCTCGAGCGACGATCGCGCTGACGTCGGCGGCATCGACTGCGGCTTCCAACTCCTGAACGACTGGCTGAAGTTCCGGGTAGACGCGGTCTGCGGACCCGCTCTCGTTCCTTCCCACCTCTTCCAACTCAAGGATCAAGAGGCCATCGGCGCTGTGCACGACGCCCGCCCAGGGGCCGCCGCCAACGTCGAGGACGCCGAGCTGCCGCACGGTCTCGGGGACCAGGGGGAGAACAGCCGCCAACCTATGAGCCACGCTTTCGCCGAGAAGAGCTGAGATTGGCAAGCCGAGCACCTCGGAACCGCTGCGGCCCAACCGAACGCTCACGTTCACGCTCACCTGAGCCACCTCGAAATCTTCGCCCTGTAGAGCAAAGAGGAGGCCATGAGGCTGGATGCTGCCCGGAGTTCGAATGGGCTCTCGATCGCAGGTCGACAAGTCTGCATCAGGGGCGGGATGATCGAGGGAACGGGGTGAGACCACGAGGATTCCTGGACACGAAACAGCGCAATCAGAGCCTTAGGTCAGAGAGGTTCTACCGTCGACCTTCTCAGCGTTTCTCGTGCATCTTACCGTCGCACAGACAAAGACCACCGGGTGAGCGCACACGAGATACCGAGGCGAAACGGATCCGGGCGGGCGGTTCCGCGGGGGTCGCAACGCTCCAATGTCAGGTTCGAACAAACAGCTTCTCATCGCCTACGGGCAAAACGCAATGAAGGCCCATATGATGGATCCGCGAGGCGCAAGGTTCGGCAGATACACGAGCATGTAGCAGTTCGTATCGAATGGCACTACGGAGAAGACAGTCGGCCTACTACGGTATGGAACCGCATGTGCCGGACCCTGATTGCCGTAGTGGGAGCCTATAGATGGACGTCTCAGACTGGCTTTACGAAAATAATCATTGTACGGCCTAGACAGGGGAGCTCGTCGTTTTGAGTTCGAGAGCCGAATTGACCGGCTGATCACCTCGCCCCCACACTCCTAGCCGTTCTAGGGGGCGGAATGATCTTCGCAGCGATTATACAAGTTGAGGAAACGACAGACGCACAGATGGCGATGTTTGTCGAACTGAGCGAGAAATACAACAAACCAGAAGAAGCTTACGGCATCGTCGAGCTGTTTGCTAACTGCGCGGCATCGTACCGTGTGGAAGCCGAGTTGTTCGAGCCTGACAAGCCGGCGTCAGCGGAGTTCCGAAGGAACCTTGCGAACGGTGCGGAGATGGTCTCGCTTTTCATCGGCAGTCTGCACTACGACGCGCCTGCTCCTATGACTACGGGTATGATCGAAACCCGAATCACACAGTACGTCGCGAACTTCGAGATGGCACCGGATGAAGCCGTTGCGGACCTTCAGAACAATCTCTCCGTCTGTGTCGACGCGAGCTTGTTCCAGAAGAGCGTCATTGATGCCATGAGGCAAACGCTCCCGGCCTCACAAAATTAGCGTTGCGAAAAGCGCGCTTCCGGCGGCTCTCTACCGTCGCCGTTCCCTCTGTTGTAGTCGTCTGCCTCCGCGCCTTCTCCGCCGCCATGCCTGCTCGGCACCCCAACTGACCAGCAAAACTGTCAGCATCAGAACGAGGTAGCCCGTGCCGTTCGGCCCTGAGTAGCTGACCCACGCATGGACGTCTGCGGTAAGACCCAGCGGCGCGAGGAGCGCCGTGACGAGATCCCCGAGCCAGGCAAGGGGTAGCCCCGCGACGAGGATGTAGACGAACGCGATCGCGGAGTCTGTGAAGCGTCCGAAGGCGTGGCGATCAGAAGGGTGCCGAAGTAGACGCCGAGCCAGAAAGTCGGCGACCGGCGGAGGGAACGGTTACGAGGCTTCATCGCAAGCTTTCAGCGCTCTACGCCAAGGAGCGTTTGTACCTCGTGACTCACCAACCACGGCGAGCTGCCGTAGACCTCCTCCGCCGCGACCGGCGCGAGGAGCAGCCCGTCAGCGGCGATGAGAGGGATGTAGAGGCGACGTGTCCGCACTGCCCCCCTTGGCCTATCCCGGTGAACAGACGCTGAGCGGACTGGGCGGATGATGCCGTGCCTTCCGTCTCAGTCACCGAGACGGGTCGATCGCGCGAAGGGCTCGCTAAAGCTCCTGTAGTTTCTCGAAGGTCCGCGGCGCGCGGTTGGCGAGGTCCGCGCGGTCCGTGCCGATCCCGTCGAGCGGCCAGACGACGAGCTCGCCTCGGCGAAGCGCCGCCGCGACCGAACGGAAGTCGTGCTCGAGGCATGCCACGTTGCGGCTGTAGTCCTTGTCCGACCAGTAGGCGTCATCGGCCCTCGAGGGTGTCCGCTTCGTCGCGATGCCGATCGCGTTCGGCTCGTCCCGCATCTCGCGGGCCTGACCGCCCTTACCGGTCCGGGCCTCGTTGTCCCCGAACACGTACCAGACGTGACGGTTAGCGCGCAGGTCCGCGCGGTAGATTCGCTTCTGAACCAAGATCGGCATCGTCCTCTCCCTGTCGGGCTACGCCCCGACGGGCCCCCTCTCCTCCTACTGCGCCTCGGCTCAGCGGCAACGCGCGACGGGTCGCGACCAGCGTCGAGCGCGGCTCGTTCCGCGGGCACTGTCGAAGCTGCTATCGTACTGGGGCAGCTAGCAACTTCACCGCCGCCGGGACTTGTTGCCTGGCACGCCCAAACGGCGGCAAACCAAGACCATGCGCCAGCGCCTCCCCCTCCGCCTCTGCTTCTCGGTCATGAGCCTGGCTCTCGCGGGCTGCACGCAGCCTGCGCCTGACGGCGCCGCCCACAGCGACGCGCCGCGAAGCGCCCTGCCCTCAGCAGATCCCGGCTCCGCCGGCGGGGATGACGCCGACGACCAGTCGTCGGTCGCCTTCGCGTCGCCCGCCGCGTGCGACGATGCCATGCGCTCAGGCGTCCGCTTCGAAGGCGGCCGGAGCGACGGCGAGCTGCGCGTTGCGACCTGGAACATCCGCTGGTTTCCGGACGGAACGCCGAGGGAGGACGCTGGCACCGACCTCAGCTGGCTCGCTTGCACGCTCGCTTACCTCGACGCCGACGTGGTCGCGCTCCAGGAGATCAAGGCGACCTCGGCCGCGGACGTCGCCTGGGCGGTCGTAACCGACGCGCTTGCGGACTACGCCGGCGGCGACTGGCGGGTCGACCTTCAGGACTGCGGTGGGGACGGCCAGCAGCATACGGGCTTCCTCTACGACGCCGACCGGGTCCGCCTCGAGCGGGCGAGCGACGCGTAGGAGATGAACGGCGCGTCGCTCGGTCCCACCGATCCCTGCGCCGGCAACCTCCGCCCCGGCAGGGCGGCTTATGTGCAATCCTTGACCGAAGGCGGGGCGGACTTCTCTCTCTTCTCCGTCCACCTCGACAGCGGCAGGGGCGAGAAGGACTTCCGGACCCGCCAGGAGGCCTACGGCCGTCTCGACGGGCTGTTCTCCCGCCTCTTCGCCGCGGAGCGCGACCCGGACCTGGTCGTCATGGGCGACTTGAACACCATGGGCGCTGACGGCATCATGGAGGGCCCTGCAGAGATCGAGGGGCTCGGCAAGGTCGCTGCGAACGAAGCACCGGGCTTCGTGCTGATGCCGACTGACATTCCCTGCACGGAATATTTTCGCGGCCAGTGCGGGGCGCTCGATCAGATCGTCGTCGCGTCCGGCATGGCGGAGCGCGAGGCCCGTCTCGCCTCGGTCAGTGGGATCTGCGCGGCGCGGAACGGAGAGCGCTTCCCCGAAGCGTCACCGCCGGCCGCCTACGAGGCCCTGTCGGACCACTGCCCCGTCGTGCTCGACCTCGCCGATCAGGACCGGGACTGAAGTACCTATCGGTA
The DNA here is from genome assembly GCF_014199615.1 of Parvularcula dongshanensis. Classification (GTDB taxonomy): domain Bacteria; phylum Pseudomonadota; class Alphaproteobacteria; order Caulobacterales; family Parvularculaceae; genus Parvularcula; species Parvularcula dongshanensis. The sequence goes on from NZ_JACHOB010000001.1 coordinate 24,711, forward strand.
CCGGCGTCGGCGATGGAGGCTCGACGACGAACAGCCAACGACCTTCGACCTGCTGCGTTATGTTCCCACGCGAGGCGAGCTCGCCTCCGATGTCGGTTCCATCGATCGATACGAACGAACACCGAGGGTCTCTAACGGGCTCAAACCGTCGGTTGGCGAGGAAGGGAAAGAAGGGCGAGTTCGCTGCAACCAATTGGGACAGCGCGCAACCCGGTGCCGCCGCTGATAATCACGAGCCCGTTGGAAGCTGCTCTGCGGCCTGGAGGGCCATACGGTTTTTCTATCTAGCTCCAAGCGTTGACTAGGAACCATGCCTGTTTTCGCTCGTGGCGTGGCAGGAGGCAGGATGGTGGGCGAGACGATAGATCTACCGAAGGGCATGCCCTCGGAAGCGAGCGTGTTCACGAGGGTATTGGAACGGAGCGGCATGGCGGTCGTCCTCACCGACCCTAACCAGCCGGACAATCCGATCATCGTCGTCAATCAGGCCTTTCTCGACCTTACGGGCTACGCCCGCGATGAGGTGATTGGTCGGAACTGCCGCTTCCTTCAGGGCGAGGACACAGAGGTCGGCGCGGTCAGCGAGCTACGAGCGGGCATCGAGAACGACGCGGACGCCCATGTCGAACTTCTGAACTACCGGAAGGACGGCACGCCCTTCTGGAACGCGCTGCACATCGGGCCGATCTGCAACGACGACGGCGAGGTCGTGCTGTTCTTCGGCACACAGCACGATGTCAGCGAGAAGGTCGAAACACGCCGTCAGGCCGAGGAGGTCCAGGAGAGCCTGGCCTTCGCTTTAGAAGCGGGCCACGCCGTCGGCACGTTCGACTGGAACGTGGACGAGGACCGCCTCGCAGTGAACGCGCAGTTCGCGGCCGCCTTCGACCTCGATCCGTCCGAAGCGGCCGAAGGCTTGCCAATCGCGACCTTCCAAGCGTCGATCGACGCGGTGGACCGCGCTCGCGTGATCGACGCCACGAACCGCGCGATCGAGACCGGCGAAGTATTCGAGGAGGAGTACGGCGTCGTCTCCGCCGGAGGCCAGCACCGCTACCTGATGGGCCGCGGCCGCTGCGGCCCGCACCCGGGCCGCGGCACCCGCTTCGCCGGCGTCGTTGTGGACATCACCGAGCGGCGAGAGGCCGAGTTGGCTCTCGAACGGTCCTTAGAAAGCGCGCGGCTAACGTTGAGAGAGGTCGACCACCGGGTGAAGAACATCTTCGCCCTCGTCCCCGCCCTCGTGACGATGTCGGCACGTGGCACGAGCGACATCCAAGAGGTCGTCCGGACGGTTGATCGGCGAGTCGCCGCGCTGTCGCGCGCTCACTCGCTCACGATCGGTCTCGCTACTTCCCGCGAAGGCTTCGACCTGCGTGCGCTGACGGAAGCCGTGCTCGAGCCCTACGCCCCTCGTGAGCCGTTCGTGTTCGAAGGGCCCGCAATTCGCCTCAATGCATCGAACGCGAACGTCATGAGTTTGGCTCTACACGAGTTGGCGACGAACGCGGCGAAGTACGGTGCGCTGTCTCATGAGGAGGGCAAGGTCGAGATCTCCTGGACGATCGAGGGCGAGGGTTCGAACCGGACGCTCGCGATGGTTTGGCGAGAGAGGGGCGGGCCGGCGATCGAGCGACCGCCGAGCCGGTTGGGTTTCGGTTCTCGCCTAATCGAGGCGCTGTTCCAGTCCGCAGGCGGCTTCGTTGTGAACCAGTGGCCACGCGAAGGGCGCGTCAGCCACCTAACCTTGCGTAATGACTAAGCATGATGGCGTCCGGTGTCAGTGCTTGAAGGAAAAGCGGTCCTCTACGTCGAGGATGATGCGGTCGTCGCGGCGGATGTCCGCATGGCCTTGATTAATGCCGGTGCGCGGGTGATCGGTTCCGCGCCCAGCGTCGGCGCCGCCCCGTCCCTCCTCGACGAGAGGACCGTCGACGCCGCCATCTTGGATGTCGGGCTGCCAGACGGTGAGGTGTTTCCGATCGTCGAGCGGTTGCGAGCCGTCCAGGTGCCGTTCGTGTTCTACACATCGCACGCGAGCAGCGGGCAGGCTCAGGCTAGAGCCGAGGGCGCACCCGTCGTCGGAAAGGATCTCAGCTCGATCGAGGTCATCGCTGCGCTGGAAGACGAGTTGCGGCGGGCGTGAAGGGTCCGCGATCGAACCTAGCATTCGGTAGCGTTGATCAGTGTGGAGGTTAGTGTCCCACCTTCCTTCGATCGTCCGCATAGGTTAGGCCAAAGGTCGGGCCCGTATGGATCGACGGTGAAGTTGACGTCCGAACGCTCGAGACGCGCTTCGCAGCTACGCGAACGCCTGAAACGTGAAGCGATCGAACGTGATAGCCGCACCTCCTGGTAGAGCGACCGGACGCGGCGTAACGTCAGGGTAGGCCGACCTTGGCCGGGGGATCTTCCAACACATGCGTATCTCGACCTTCGCGGTCGCCCTTGTGGCGATGGCGGGCACGGCGCCTGCCGCGTTCGCGCAAGACGCGGCCGGCTCGCCTTCCTACTTCCAGCTCGGCCTTGGCGGCGGGCCCGACTCTGCGGGCTTCAACCTGACCTACGGCCGTGATGTCTCTGCCTTCACCCTTGAGGCTGAGGTTCTCGCCCTCGGCAACGTCCGGCAGGCGAGCAATGACGAGGTCTCGGCGCACTTCGGTGTCGCCGGGCTCGTGAATGCGGTGGTCCGGTCACGCGAGGGTCGCTTCAGGCCATACGGCGGCCTCGGTCTTGGGACGTCCACAGGGGGCGGCCTCTTCCTCCAAGGCAAGGCGGGCTTCGCGGTGCAGACCTTTAAGCGGCAGGCCGTGACGTTCGAGGCGCGTGTGCTTGGCGGCACCGACGGGGACGGCCTCGGCGGCACGGGCCTCGCGTTGATCGGCTATCGCTTCGGGGGCTGAGCGCTTCAAGCTGGACGGTTATCCGTCGGCTTGCCTAGATCCGGTGTCGATTCCACCGATCGATCCAAATGAACACCGAACGTCGCTAACGGGCCCGAATCGGGCTTACCAGACCGCCGCGGCCAAGGTGACGGATCTTCTTTATCTGGACCTGCGTCGGGTTTCCCCTCGTACGCTAGCGGTGCCCGTCCTAACGACGTAACCGTTTGCAATGAGCTTCGAACTCGCAGTCCTCCTCGCCGACCGCATAGGCGTGTTCGTCTTCGCACTGTCAGGCGGCACCGCTGCCGTGCGGAAAGACATGGACCTGTTCGGCGCCATCGTCCTCGCTCTCCTACCGGCGGCGGGCGGCGGAACCCTGCGCGACCTTCTGCTCGGTGTGCCGGTCTTCTGGCTTGAAGACCCATCGGTCCTGTGGCTGGCGGCTGCTGGTGGACTGGTGGCCTTCGCTGGCCACAGACTGGTCGAGGCGTTCAAGCCGCTGATATGGGCAGACGCTCTCGGGCTGTCGCTGTTCGCAGCTACGGGGGCCGCGAAGGCCTTCGGCCTTGGGCACGGGCTTTCGATCGTCGTGGTCATGGGTACGCTGACGGCCGCCGCTGGAGGCCTTCTGAGAGACACTGTCGCCAATCGAGAACCTCTGCTGCTGCAAGAGGACGTCTATGCGACGGCTGCCTTCTTCGGCTCCGCCACCTATTTCGGACTGGCGACCCTCGGTCTCGACGAACGGGCCGCTTTCCTAGCGTCTGCTGGCGCGGCCTTCGGTCTCCGAGCCTTGGCGATCAGCTTGAAGCTGTCTCTCCCGAAGCCCCGGCGGTAAGGTTGCAGCGGACCCGCAGAACCTTCCCTTCAAGCTCATTCCGTCCGTTCAAAGCGCGAATCGGAACATCCAATTTTGGCTAGAATCGTACAAAGCCGCCATCGACGATCCGACGCGCTTCCGATCGTCGAGGCTGGTCGGCGCGCACTTCGGGCTGACGCCTCGGCGCTTCCAGTCCGGCGAGACAGACAACCGCGGTTAGATCTCGAAGGCTGGCGACCGGGACGTCAGGGCGACGCTCTACACAGCCGCGAACTCGCTCCTTTTGCGCTGTACGCGATCCTCGCCGCTCAAGACCTGGGAGCTGAAGCTCGCGCGGACCAAGGCCCGGCGACGGGCGCTGATCGCCGTGGCTCGCAAGTTCGCCGTCATCCTGCACCGCATGTGGATGACGAACGAACCCTTCCGGACGGAGGCTACAGCGTGACCTGACGCCCCTACCCGGAACACCTGGTTCGTCCGTGCCTGGACGAAGTGGGCGGTGACGCCGTTTATGTCTGGTGTGCTCGATCTCGAAGCACGCGCAAAAGCGAGGCGCTCCGCATCACCCGGTCACACACATGCCTGCAGCGGCGCCGAACGAATGGCGCCATCTGAGACTGCGAAGAGAAGCGTGACCCAAGGCACGAACGACGAACCGGACCACCGCCACCGGAGCTTGACTGCCATGCCCGATTAGAGAAGCGGACGTGAGCAGTAGGCGAGAGTTCGGCGGTTGTCGTGCCTTCGTCTCCGATCGTTGCAACTACGCGTCCAGTTGGCTCGAAGGTTTAGAGGTGAGCGCTACTTTTCCTGACCCGACGACAAGCGTCCGGCTTCCTCTTCCGAGATGATGCCAGCGAGCACTTTGTCGGGCGTAGCGGGGAAGTCGCGGATGCGGACGCCGCAGGCGTTGTAGATCGCGTTGCCGATGGCAGCGCCCGACCCGCAAATGCCAAGTTCGCCGATGCCCTTGGACTGGATCGGGCTGCCCCAGTCCTCAAGCTCTTCTAAGAAGGCGATCTCGATCGGCGGCGCGTCGAGGTTCACCGGCACGTGGTACTCGGCGAGGTCACGGTTGACGACATGGCCGTCGCGCGGGTCGTGGACGAGATCCTCGGTCAGCGCCTCGCCGATGCCCCAAATCATGCCGCCGATGCACTGCGAGCGCGCCGTGCGTTCGTTAAGGATGCGGCCGGCCGAGAACACGCCGAGCATCCTCCGCACGCGTACCTCGCCGGTCGTTTGGTTCACGGCGACCTCCGCGAAGTGTGCACCGTAGCTCGCCATGACGCGCTGCTCGGTCGTGGAGCCCGGCTCGAAATCGCCGGTCGCCGCAACGGGCTCGTCGCCGACGACCTCCTCCAGCGTCCGGCGCGTGTTGCCCGCCATCGCCTCGCCGTCCCGCATCGTCAGCGCACTCGGTTCGACGCCCATGCGTAGGCAGACCTGCTCGCGCACGGCCTCGCAGGCGAGCATGACGGCCGCGCCAGTCGAGCTTGCACCCCACGAACCGCCCGAGCCGGAACCCGGGGGAAAGTCGGTGTCGCCGAGCGTCACCTCGACCCTGTCGGCCGGCAGCCCGAGCATCTCGCCCGCGATCTGCGTCAGGATAGCGTAGGTCCCCGTACCGATGTCGGTCATGTCGGTCTCGACCAGCGCCGTGCCGTCCGCGCGCAGCGTCACCCGGGCGCTCGCAGGCGCCGTCATGTTGGTCCTCGCGGCGCTCGCGACGCCCATGCCGATCAACCACTCGCCCTCGCGCCGCTCCCCGGGCGCCTTCCGGTCCGCCCAGCCGAAACGATGCGCGCCTTCCTCCAGGCACTCGGCGAGCAGACGTGTACCGTAGGGCGTGCCGTTCTCGGGTTGCTGATCCGGGATGTTCCGCTTGCGAAGCTCGATCGGGTCCAGACCGCAGACCTCGGCCAGCTCGTCCATCGCGCACTCGGTCGCCAGCATTCCCGGTGCCTCCCCCGGCGCCCGAACCGAGCCCGCGCAAGTCCGGTTCACGCGCCGGATCTCGTGGCCGATCCGGCGGTTCTCGCCGCGATAGAGGAAGTGCGTGGTCATGGCGAGCGGCTCAGAGAAGCTCTCGCCGGGCAGGTTCGACACCTTCGAGTCGTGGCCGAAGCCGGTCAGCCGCCCGTCCGCGTCCGTGCAGAGCCGCATGCGCTGGCTCGTCTCGGAGCGCCGGATCGTGCCCTCGAAGACGTGCTGGCGGGTCATCGCGACGACGACGGGCCGCTTCAGCGCCTTCGCCGCGATCGATGCCGCCACCGCCTCGGGCGCGATGCCGAGCTTGGAGCCGAAGCCCCCGCCGACGAAGGGCGCGAGTATGCGGACCTTCTCCGTCTCGATGCCGAGCGCGTCGGCGAGCTCGATCCGGTTGTGCCGCAGCATCTGGTAGGAGCCCCGCAGGGTCAGGACGCCCTCCTCGTCCCAGGAGGCCACCGAGGCGTGCGGCTCCATCGGCGCGCTCGAGTCGGGCGTCGTCGTGTAGGTGACGTCGACGCCGTGCGCCGCGCCCGCCATCGCCGCGTCGAGGTCGCCCTGATCGAGCTGCTTGGCGTCCGGGCGCTCGCTCTTCGCCGTGTCCAGGTCCACGGACGCGTCGTCCGCAGGCTCGTAGGTGACGCCCATCGTGTAGGCCGCGTGGCGCGCGTCCTCGTAGGTCTCGCCGACGACAAGGCCGATCGGCTGGCCGAAATAGGCGACTTCGGAGGCCCCTTGGACGGGCGCGGCGTCCGCGCCGCCCTGGGCGGGGTTCCTTAGGAAGCGCTCGCCCGTGAATACACCGAGCACGCCCGGCATCGCCGTCGCGCTCGCCTCGTCGAGGGATGCGACCTTGCCCTTCGCGATCGTCGCGCGGACGAGGACGCCGAAGGCCGTGCCCTCGGGCAGGATCTCCCCGGCATAGCTCGCCGTGCCAGCCACTTTGGCCGGCCCGTCGGGCCGCGTCACCGGCCTGCCGATCAGGCCCTGGCTCGTCAGGTCGAGGACGCGCCGCTCGTCGGGCTCGTCCATCTGCATCTTGCGAATGATCGTCTCGCTCATCGTGCCGCCTCCGCGGTCAGCTCCCGCAGGGTCGCCTTCAGCGTCCGGCGCAGGAGGGGGATCTTGAAGTCGTTGCTACCCTGGCCCTTGGCCTTCTCCAGCAGCGTGTCGGCCGCGCGGTCGAACAGGGCGTCCGATGGCGCCTCGCCGACCAGGATCGCCTCGACCGCCTCGTTCCGCCAAGGGGCGTGCGCGACGCCGCCGAAGGCGAGGTCGGCACGTGCGATCTTCCCTTCCTCGACTGCGACGACGGCCGCGACCGAGACGAGCGCGAAGGCGTAGGACGCCCGGTCGCGCACCTTGCGATAGGCCTGCCGCGACGTCACCGGCGCGGGCAGGATCACCGCCGTGATCAGCTCGGCCTCGCCGAGCGCGTTCTCGACCTGCGGCGTGTCGCTGGGAAGCCGGTAGAAGTCGCCGAGGTCTTGGGTCCGGCGCGTGCCGTCCGTGCCCTCGATCTCGACCCTCGCGCCGAGGGCGCGCATGGCGACGGCCATGTCCGAAGGGTGGGTCGCGATGCAGCTGTCGGACGCCCCGAGGATCGCATGGATGCGGTTGTAGCCGCCGATCGCCTGGCAACCCGAGCCGGGCTCGCGCTTGTTGCAGGGCATGGCGGTGTCGTAGAAGTAGGAGCAACGCGTCCGCTGCAGGAGATTGCCGCCCGTCGTCGCCATATTGCGCAGCTGACCTGTCGCGCCCGACAGGAGGGCCCGGGACAGGACGGCGTAGTCGCGCCGCACGCGGGGGTCCGCGGCGAGATCGCTGTTGGTGACGAGCGCGCCGACGCGCAGGCCGCCGTCTTCGGTCTCTTCGATCGCCTTCAGGTCCAGCCTGTTGATGTCGACCAGCTTGTCGGGCGTCATCACCTCGAGCTTCATCAGGTCGAGGAGGTTGGTGCCGCCCGCGATGAAACGCGTGGCCGCACCGCCCGCGCCAGTCGCCTCTCCGGTCGAGCCGGCGCGCAGGTAGTCGAAGGACTTCATCGCTCGCTCCCCGCCACGTCTTCGATCGCGTCGACGATGTTGGGATAGGCGGCGCACCGGCAGAGGTTGCCGCTCATCCGCTCGCTGATCTCCTCGCGGGTCAGGGCCGGCCGGCTTTCGAGGTCGTCCGATACGTAGGACGGCCAGCCCTGCTTCGCCTCTTCCAGCATGGCCGTAGCCGAACAGATCTGCCCCGGCGTGCAGTAGCCGCATTGGTAGCCGTCATGCTCGACGAAGGCCTTCTGCATCGACGACAACGCGCCGGGCGCGCCGAGGCCCTCAATGGTCGTCACCTCTCGCCCCTCGCACATGACGGCCAGTGTGAGGCAGGCGTTCACGCGCCGCCCATCGACGAGAACGGTGCAGGCGCCACACTGGCCGTGATCGCACCCCTTCTTCGAGCCGGTCAGGCCGAGGTGTTGGCGCAACGCGTCGAGCAGGGTGACCCGCGGGTCGAGGTCGAGGTCGTGCCCAGAGCCGTTGATCGAGAGCGTCGTTTTCATACCTACAGAACACGTCGATACCGGTCTGGGTTCATCGCCTCACCGACGAACAGGAGCGAGGCGAGAGCAGTTTCTCCTTCCGCGACGTGTCGCTCCGTTGCTTTCACGCCGAGCAGCTGAAACGCCGTGAGGATCGCGACGAAGATCCGACGGCCGGAAGAGCGCGACCGCGCCCGACGGCTGGCGGACCGGGCGAGCCACGGCCAGGCGGCGGCTTTGACATGTTCAAGAAGCGCTGAACGCTGTTTCCACCCTTGGTCTGAGATCCTGGCTGGTCCGGCGTTCGCCTCTCGGGGCGGCCTCTGACGTTCTTTAGGCGACCATCGGCCCGTGGCGATAGGCGCTTCTACGCTCGATGCCCCGGAGGGCGCAGAAGCTGCCTCTCGCATGGCTCTTCTCCGAAGTCCCACATCGGCGACGAACGCTCCGTCGACGCGCCCGGAAATGTCCGCTTTTGGATAATTTCTGACATCAAAGAGTTGCTCGGAACGGTGGTTGGCCGAATCGGGGCGAGATCACCGCGTGTTCAACTCCGCAAGGACATACGTCGACCACTGCTCCATCAACGGTCGGCGACGCTCCAGCGCGTCCCCCCGACGATAGGCCAGTTCTACGGCGTTACCGACTTGATGCCCGAGGGCGTGCTCTGCGAGTTCGCGCGGGAAGTTCGTCGTTTCTCCACACCAGTCTCGAAACGTCGAGCGGAAGCCGTGTGCAGTAATCTTCGGATGACCCATTCGGCGAAACAGCGCTCGCCAAACGCTATCGGAGTACGGGCCTGTACCTGACTGGTTGGGAAAGACATACCCAGACGCGTCGGCATCGGAAGGTCGCGATACGCCTTGAACCGCGAGCTGCGCGAGAAGCAGCGTCAGCATGGGCGTGCTCAGGGGGACGCGATGCTCTACGTCGGTTTTCGATCGGTCTTTCGGGATCGTCCAGACACCAGATGACCAATCGACTTCATTCCAGACCATGCCTCGCAACTCGAAAGAACGTACGCAGGTCAATATGAGTAGTTCGAGTGCTCGCGCCGCTGGAGCTGACCGGACACGTAGTTGGACCATGAAGGCGGGAAGCGCCGCATAGGGTAGCGCTTCGTGATGTCGTACAGGCGCGACGCGGGAACGAGCGGGAAGAAGGGCGTTGAGCTGACCCCGCCACGTGGCGGGATTGGCATCCTTCCGGTAGCCTCGCGCAATTGCGTAAGCGAGCACCGCCTCGATCCGGCCCCGCACCCGGTTTGCTGTCTCCGTCTTCTCGTACCAAAGTGGCTCGACCACGCGAAGTACGTGTTCCGTTTCGATGTCGGCAACGTCCATGTCTCCGATGACTGGATACGCGTACGTCGCGAGCGTATTGCGCCACTGCTGGCGGTGCTTAGGATTCTTCCAGGTCGGTTCGTGCGCGTTGATGTAGGCCTGGGCACAATCTGCGAAGCGGCTCGCTCGTGCGGCCTCATTTACCGCTCTCGCTTTCCGAGCCTCACGATCGGCGATTGGATCGGCTCCCAGTGCGATCGACTTTCTGATGGCTAGGGCCTGCTCCCGCGCTTCCGCTAACGATGTCACCGGATATGCACCAAGGCCAACCTCTCGTCGGCGGCCAGCAAAGCTGTAGCGCAACAGCCAGGACTTGCTGAGCCGTCCCGCCCTACCCTGTCGCACTTGTAGGATAACCCCCGAGCCACCGTCGGTATACCGGCCCGGCTCCTTGATCTTCTGCACGCGGATCGCGGTTAGGTTAGTCATGATCAGACCCTCCTCTTCGCCAAGAGGGTTATCGATCCCTACCCACCATTCAACCCACCACCCGATCGGTGGTTAAAGTAGGCAGGGTTTGAACACCTATGGAGCATTCAAGCGTAGCATACCAATCTAAGATACTGATCGTACAACACTTATTAGCTTCTCGGTGAGGCCATTCTAGGTCATCTCTGGCCTGTCACTATCAGGGGTACGAATTCCTTCCTGCCCGCCAGCTTCCGAAACATGCGGCGAACGCGGTCAGTACCACAAATCGCCCGTCGGATCGCACCCGCTTACTGGTCCGATCGTACTGTCTGTCGCCGTTTCTTGGCTGCCGCTGTCGCGGGCGGAATGGATTGGCCTTGGTTTGGGTCGGCCGGCCTCAACAGCGAGCCACCGCCGATGGGACGATCTTCGCCGGCCGCTGGTGTCGAAGGTCGCTCGGGCCGGGGGCCGTTCGGGAACGGGCCCGCTCACCTGCCGGGCCGACAGCGGGTCCACCGACCGGGCGCTCCACCCTCCCCTTTTCCGATGCGGCCCGGGAGTCGTCGTTCACGCGGCGCTTGCGACCGACCGGCCTGCTTGGGCCCGTCGGCTCACTGAGCGTAGATCACGGCCGATCCGGGAACCCTTCGAGGATCCGCCGGGGAAAGAGGCGGCGCGGCGGTTCGCTCATGGCACGACGCCGCGCCCGCTGCCGGCTTTCGCTCGTCGATGGACGAACGATTCGAGGAGCGATGCGCGCGGCGGTCAGACCGTCGGCATTCGAGGCAGCAGCTTCTCCATCGTGATCGGGTAGTCCCGCACACGGATGCCGGTCGCGTTGAAGACCGCGTTCGCGATCGCCGCGCTCGGCCCGCAAATGCCGAGCTCTCCGACGCCGCTCCCCTTCATCGGCGAGGCGAGCGGATCCTCGCCGTCGAGGAAGATCACTTCCTGCTGCGGAATGTCCGCATGCACGGGGACTTCGTACTGCGCTAGGTCGTGGTTCGCGAAGAAGCCGTAGCGCGGATCGACCACCAGCTCCTCCAGGAGAGCCGCGCCGGCCCCCATCGTCATGCCGCCCATCACCTGGTTCTTCGCCGAGGTCGGGTTGAAGATGCGGCCCGCGTCGCAGACCGCCAGCATGCGCCGAAGGCGAATCTCCGCCGTGTAGGCGTTGACGCCGAGTTCGACGAAGTGCGCGCCGAAGGTGAAGTACTCGTGCTCGTCGCCGCGTCCGCCGAAGGTGACCTCGCCGGTCTCGGTCAGAGCGCCCGCTTCGGTCAGGTCGAAGGCCTCGCCCCCGGCGCTGACCCTGCCGTCCGCGAAGGTCGCGGCGTTCGCATCGACGCCGACCGCGTTCGCGATCGCCGTGCGCAGCTGGTTGCAGGCGGCGTAGACGCCCGAGGTCGAGCTCGTCGCGCCCCACTGCCCCCCGGAGCCCGCCGAGACGGGGAAGTTCGAATCGCCGAGGCGGACCTCGACCCGCTCCAGCGGGACGCCCAGCATCTCCGCGGCCGTCTGACCGAGGATCGTGTAGCTGCCCGTGCCGATGTCGGTCATGTCGGTCTCGACCAGCACGCTGCCGTCCCCGCGCAGGCTGACCCGCGCAGCCGAAGTCATGACCGGCGCGCCGCGGATCGCAGAGGCCACCCCCATGCCGACCCACTCGTCGCCGTCACGGACCTTGCCCGGTTCCATCGAGCGCTTGGACCAGCCGAACCGGCTCGCGCCCTCGCGGTAGCAGTCCATCAGCTTGCGGCGCGAGAACGGCTTGCCGCTCTCGGGGTGGACCTGCGTGTCGTTGATCGCGCGAAGCTCGATCGGGTCGAGGCCGAGTTCGTGCGCGAGCTCGTCCATCGCGGCTTCGATCGTCATCGAGCCCGGCGCGTCGCCCGGCGCGCGCATGGCGTTCCCTTCGGGAAGGTCGAGCACGGCGAGCTTGGTGACGGCGAGCCTGTTCGCCGCCGCGTAGGACGGGCGCGTCGCCGCCGGGCTCTGCTCGGCGTCGCCGCCCTCGAGGTTGCCGGACCAGTTCTCGTGCCCGATCGCGAGCAGCTTTCCCTCCTCGCCCGCACCGAGCGTGATCCGCTGGATCGTCGCCGGACGGTGAACCGTGTTGTTGAAGACCAGGGGCCGTTGCAGCGCCACCTTCACCGGCCTGCCCGTCAGCCGCGCGCCGATGGCGGCCAGCACCGCGTCCGCGCGGATGAAGAGCTTACCGCCGAAGCCGCCCCCGATGTAGGGCGAGATCATCCGCACCTTGGACGGGTCGAGGCCGAGCGCGGTGGCGACGCTCTGCTTGCCCCACTCGATCATCTGGTTCGCGGACCAGAGCGTGAGGTTGCCGTCCTCCCAAAGCGCGATGGTGGCGTGCGGCTCCATCATGGCGTGAGCGTGCGCAGGCGTCGTGTAGGTCACGTCGACCTTGACCGGCGCGTTCGCGAAGGCCGTCTCGTAGTCGCCGGTGCGGGTGTCCGCGTCGTCCTTGGGGACGCTCGCCGAGTCCTTGCGCTCGGCGAGCTCGTAGGCGCCGTCCGCCTTCTGGTAGCCGACCTTGATCAGCGAGGCGGCCGCCCTCGCCTGCTCGAAGGTCTCCGCGACGACCATCGCGACGGCCTGGTGGTAGTGGGTGACATCCGGGCCGGCCAGCAGCGGGGCGGTGTTGAAGTCGCTGTTCTTGACCTCGCCCGCGTTCTTGTAGGTCACGACGTCGAGGACGCCTGCGGACTTCTTCGCCGCCGCGACGTCCATCGAGGTGATGCGACCCTTCGCGACGCCGGCCCCGAGGATGTAGCCGTAGGCGAGGTTCGGCGCGACGTCGTTGAACTCGTACGCGTAGGTCGCGGTGCCCGTCGTCTTCGCGGGGCCGTCGATGCGCGGCGTCGGCTTGCCGAGCACGCGCTGCCTGTCGGTCGGGTTCGGGCCTGCGGGCTTCTGGAACTGCATGCTTGGCCCCTATCGTTGCGCGTCGGCCAGAACGGCCGCGATGGCGCGCTCGGCGAGCGGGAGCTTGAAGGCGTTGTCGTCGGTCGGCCGGGCGTCCGCGAACAGCACGTCCGCGACCGCCTTCGAGCCCTTCGGCAGGGCCGCGTCGGCCTCGGGTCGGCGCCACGGCTTGGGCGCGACGCCGCCGAGCGCCACCCGGCCCGTGCCGTCCTCCTGCAGGATCGCGGCGACCGAGACGACGGCGAAGGCGTAGGACGCACGGTCGCGCACCTTGCGGTAGACGTGCTTGCCGCCGACGGGGGGCGGCAGGGTGACGGCCGTGATCAGCTCGCCAGGCCGAAGCGCGAACTCCTTCACCGGCGGCTCCTCGTCCGGCAAGAGGTGGAAAGCCTCGATCGGGATCGACCGCGCGCCCTTGGGGCCCAGCACCTCCACCTCCGCGTCGAGCACGCGCATGGCGACGTTCATGTCGCTGGGGTTCTGCGCGATGCAGGCGTCCGTCGTGCCGACGACCGCGAGCATCCGGCTGTGCCCTTCGAGCGCGGCGCAGCCGCTGCCCGCTTCGCGCCGGTTGCACGGCATGTTGGTGTCGTAGAAGTACGGGCAGCGGGTCTGCTGCAGGAGGTTGCCGCCGGTCGTCGCCTTGTTGCGCAGCTGACCCGTCGCGCCGGCGACGATCGCCCGGGTCAGGACGCCGTAGTCGCGCCGGACCCGCTCGTCCCCGGCCAGCGCCGTGTTGGTGACCAGAGCGCCGATGCGCAGGCCGCCCTCGTCCGTCTCCTCGATCTTCTTGAGGCCGATCCGGTTCACGTCGATCAAGTGGGCGGGGCGCTCGATCTCGAGCTTCATCAGGTCGAGGAGGTTCGTGCCGCCGGCGATGTAGCGGGCGCCGCGCGCCCGTTGATACGCCTTGACGGCGGCCTCGGGGCTGTCCGGGCGCTCGTAGGTGAAGGACTTCATGCCCGCGCTCCTTCGACTTCGGTGATCGCCGCCAGGATGTTCGGATAGGCCGCGCACCGGCAGATGTTGCCGCTCATGCGCTCCTTGATCTCGGCTTCGCTCGCCTGCGGCCGCGCGGTCAGGTCCGGCGTGACGTGGCTGGGCATGCCCGCCTCGATCTCATCGAGCATCGCGACGGCGGAGCAGATCTGGCCGGGCGTGCAGTAGCCGCACTGGTAGCCGTCATGCTTGACGAAAGCGGCCTGCATCGCGTGCGGGTCGTCCGGCGTGCCCAGCCCCTCGATCGTCGTGACCTCGTCGCCGTCATGCATGACCGCGAGCGTCAGGCAGGAGTTGATGCGCTCGCCATTGACCATCACCGTGCAGGCGCCGCACTGGCCGTGGTCGCAGCCCTTCTTGGTGCCCGTCAGGTGCATGTGCTCACGCAGGGCGTCGAGCAGCGAGGTGCGGTTGTCGAGTTCGAGCGTCCGCTCCTCGCCGTTCACGGTCAGCCTCACCGACCCGTCGCGTTGAGGCGGCGCCGCGTCGGCGGACCATCCGCCGAGGCCGGCGATCAGCGCAGCGGAGGCGGAGCCGATCAGGAGTTCTCTTCGCGAGACGTCGAAGGTGAGGTTTGTCGGCATAGCGGGCTCCGGAGAGGGGCGGCCGGACGGCCCCCCCGTCTGTCGTCTGTGCGGGCAAGCTAACAGGCTCTGGCGGGGCGGTGCCGGGAAAAGGCTGCGTTCCCGCTCAACTCCGCGTGACAATGCCCTTCAGACCGGCGCCCTCGCGCGTGCGGCGCCTGAAGCGCACTCGGCGAGAGCTCAGTAAGCGAAGTCGAGGCGCACCCCCACGCGGCGTCCGTAAGGAGAGAAGCCCGGGGCGGCCTCGTTCTCGCTCGCGAACACGTCGTCCCCCGTCAACGCGAGGACGAGACCCTCGCTCACTACCACGCCGAGGTAGCCGTCGAGGCGCGAAGAGCCGTCCAGCGTCGCAACGCCCGTCGGAACGGAGGAGGCATCGATCTTGCTACGGATCTTATAGCTGGCGTAGGCCTTGAAGCGGTCGCTCGCCCAACGCCAGCTCGCGCCGGCCCGCCAGTCGGGCCGCGCCAGGAGGGCACCTTCGGGCGCGTCGACGTCGAGAAGGGTCGCGAACACCGCCACCTCGTGCCGACCGAGCGGCTGGGTCAAGGTACCTTCGACGCCGGTGATCTCGACGGAGTCCCGGTTGACCTGTGAGAACGTCTCCCAATCGAAGTCGATGATGTTCCTGTAGCGGGTATGGTGGACCGACAGCGCGGCGTCTCCCCCGCCGGGCAGCGCCGACCGGAGCCCGGCCTCGCCGCTGACGCTCCGCTCGTCCTCGAGGTCAGGATTACCGACGAGCGGATCGCTCAACGCGAAGAAGCTCGGTGCCTTGAAGCCGTTGCCGACGTTCGCGAACAACTCCGTGTCCGTGCCGATCGCGACGGGCACGGTGATGCCCGCGCGCGCGGTCGGTACGAGCTGGCCGCCCTCCACGTGGTCCGCCCTGACCCCGAGGTAGACGCTGGCGCCATCCGCGCCTCGCGGTTCCCGGCGGGCCTCGGCGAAGACAGAGGGCGTCGTCCGCTCCTGCGAGAAGCCGACCGGCAGCGGTCCGCCATAGTCGAGGGTCCCCTCCACGTCGCCGTCCTCATGTGTGACCTCCGCGCCGACAAGGCCCTGCCATTGCGCACGCAGCTGGGTCCTCACGGTCGCGACGCCGGAGAAGCGTTGGTAGGTGCTGTCGGTCGTCCCGGCGGGGACTTGAGGCGGCACCGCCGGACTGACGCGGTCGTCGCTGCGCCGGAGGTAGGACAGCGCGAAGGAGGGCGTCCAAGCCCGCTCGTCACCCACATAGCGCAACGAGGCGGTGGTGAGGTTGGCCTCGCTCTCTTCCAGGTCCGGGGAAGCGGCAAGGCGGTCCCCGCCGCTGGCATCGGGGAACACTTCGCGTTCGGTGCGTCCATGCCGGACCGACGCGGTGACTTGGCCCGCAGCGAGGGCACCGGTCATCTTCGCGCCGAGCGAGGCGCGCGAGGCCCCCTGCCCCCCAGGCAGGTCGCCCTGATCGAAGGCGGTCGCCGTGAGCCTGAGACCGATCGCTTCCGAACGCAGCGGCGACCATCCGACGTTGCCGCCGATAAGGCCGCCCTCGGCCGCTCGAACCCGCGCGGCGAAGGTGGGGGCGGTGAGCGGGTCCTCGGTCTCCAGCGCGACGTGCCCGGACAAGGCGGCGCTGCCTTGCAACACCGATACGGCCCCCTTGCGCAGGACGGCGTTCCCGACCTCGAAGGGCGCGATCGCCGACAGATCGACCGCGCCGCCGCGATTGTCCGTGACGTCGTTGAGTTGAACCCCGTCGAGGGAAACGGCCGCGAAGTTCGAGTCGCCGCCGCGAAGGAAGAGTTCGGTGCGGGCGGCGGGTCCGTTCGTGATGACCTCGACGCTGGGCGAGTTCGTGAGCGCCGCTGCGACGTCCGGAGAGAAGGCGAAACGGGACGGGTCGATCCGTTCGATCGCGAGGGCGGTGTCGTCGACGAGGCGTTCGCCGAGGACGACGATGGTGTCGTCCTTGGGCACAGCCGCCCCTTGCGCGAGGGCCATGACGATGGTCGCGGTCAGCATGATGATACTCGTGATAGGTCAAAGGCTGGAAGAGGCGGACGCTGACGGCGTCCGCCTTGGGGAAGTGGCCTCAGCGGAGCGGCTCGAACACCGCCTCGGTGAGCGCCAGCCGGCTTTCCTGATCGTTTCCATCGGCCGGACGCACGCGCAGGAAGAGCGGGGTCATGCCCGCGGCGCCATCGCCGAAGGACAGCTCGGCCGTGCCCCGCGCTTCGCCGCCGTCATCGGGCAGCGTCACGGGCGCTTGCGCCAGGACGTCGCCGTCCGCGCTGCCGGAGAGGAGTTCGAGGACCACGTCGCCACCCGGCCAGTACGCGCCGTCGAAAGCCCATTGAAGGCCGATGCCGCCAAGGCCCGTCAAGTCGTAGGTCCCGAGCGGCATCGCGCCGCCCCCGGCCGTCATCGACACCATCTCGAGGTCGCCATATTCGAGCGCCTCGGCGCCGTCGACCGGCTCCTCCGCTCCGTCGAGGAGACCGTAAAGGCCCACCTTGTTGCTCCGCAGGCGAACCTCGTCGCGACCGACGAGCGGCGGGGCCTCGCCCGACCCGCCATCAGTGTAAGACGCGATCACGCTTACGTACTGGTCGGGTTCGTCGAGGAACTGGCTCGCCGACACCGTGCCTTCGGCGGGCAAGCTCGTGCCGTCCGTCTTGAGGCTCAGGACGAAGTCGACCATCTCTTCGCGAACGGATTCATCGAGGAAGTCGAAGGCCGGCATGGCCCGATCGCCCCACTTCCCGGAGCTGCCTTCCGCCAGGGTGGTCAGCAGCGTCTTCCGACCGTCGGCCTCGCCGCCATAGCGTTGGGCCACCTCGGTGTAAGCAGGCCCGATCGAGGAGGCCGCGATCTGGTGGCAGCCCGAGCACGAGTTCTCGTCGAACAGCTCGGGTAGTTCGGTCGGGGCGGCGCCCGACGCTTCGGCAGCCGCGAGGTGGCCAAGCACGACCGGTGCCGGCGGGCCGTCGACCGACGCCTTGGCCGCAACGACGTTTATCCTGTCACGAACGGCCGTGCCGTCCTCCGCGTCCGTCACTTCGACGCGGTAGGCGACTTCCTCGCGGCCAGGCCAGAAGAAGCTGCGGTTGCCGTCAATCGCGAGCGTGACCTGCGGCGGTTCGTTGCCGGAATCGACGCCGACGGCGTCGTAGCTGACCGCGCCCTGCGCATCGGTGGCACGCGCGATGACGAGGTGATGGCCCGGCTTGCTGAGAGAGAGTTCCGCCTGCATCCCCTGTGCCGCGGCGTTCGCGAAAAGGCGCGGGTAGTCCGCAGGCGATGCGTCGCGCTCGGCAGGCACGACGGCCCATGCGAGGCTGAAATCGTCGCCGTCCGGATCGGTCGACCCTTCGGCGCTCGCCTTGATCGCGAGCGGCAGCGCCCCTGCGGTCCGGTCGAGCGAGAGGGTGAGTTGCGGCGCTCGATTGCCGTCGCCCAGGTAGCGCACGCGGCTGAGCCGGGCATCGTCGTTCCCGGTGAACCACCGCGTGCCGTATTCGAGCACGTAGAGAGCGCCGTCGGGGCCGAACTCGAGGTCGAGCGGCGAGGCCAGCTTCGTGTCCTCGGCGATCGGCATGATCTGTTCGGCGAAGCCGGCCTCGTCGATCGTGACTGCCTTCAGGTAGCGACGCATGAAGTCGCTGATGATCAGCTTGCCGTCGAAGTAGGCAGGCCACGCGCCTTCCCCGGCGTCGGCGGGACGCCGGTACACCCCGGCGACGAGTGCGTTTCGGCCGCCCGCGCCCATCTCGGGAAACGTTTCGGACACGGCGTAAGGATACCAGATCAGTGCCGGATGCGCCGGCGGCAGGGTGCGCGCGCCGGTGTTGCGCGGCGAGCTGTTGATCGGCGCCTGCGGGTCGTAGAGCGCGTTCGGATACGGGGCCTCGCCCTCGGGCCGGCGGTAGGGACGGCTGTCTCCGACGAAGAACGGCCAGCCGAAGTTACCCGCCGCATCGGCGCGGTTGACCTCGTCGTAGCCACGCGGCCCGGCTTCCGTGTCGGTCTGCGCGTCCGGGCCGACATCGCCGAAGAAGAGCGTCCCAGTCTCTGCGTCGAAGCCGACGGTGTAGGGATTGCGCACGCCCATGACGTAGATTTCCGGACGCCCCTCCTCGCCCTCGACGAAGAGGTTGCCCTCCGGAACCTCGTAGCTGCCGTCCGGCGACGGAGCGATGCGCAGGATCTTACCCCTCAGATCCATCGTGTTGCCCGCGGAGCGCCGGGCGTCTTGTTCCGGCACGTCCTCGGAGAGCGGCGCGAGGCCGTCTATCTCGAACGGGTTCGAGTTGTCGCCGACCGCGATGTAGAGGTAGCCGTCGGGGCCGAAGCGCACGGCGCCGCCCGTATGGCAGCAGTTGGGATCGGACGGGATGTCGAGAAGCGTGTTCGCCGCGGCGAAGTCGAACGTCCCACCCTCGACGGGGACGTACGCAACGCGCTGCAGGATCTGTTCCCCCTCGAGGACGTCGTACATCATGTAGGCGCCTTCCAGGGGCCCGGCGCGATCGTACGGCACGCCCGCGATGGCGAGCAGGCCGAACTCGCTGTTTCCCTCTCCGGTGAAAACGTCCGCCTCGCCGACGATCGAGACGCCCTCGCCTTCGCGCCAGAGCTTCACCTTGCCGGGGCGTTCAACGAACAGGATCGAACCGTCGGGCATGACGTCGAGGCTGACGGGCTCGTCGAGCGGTTCGATCAGCACGTCCTTGGCGAAGCGGTCGGGATCGGGGCGACCGTCGAGAAACGCCCGCCGATCGCGGTCGCCGACCGCCCAGCTCAACCCGTCGATGACGTGGTTGCGGAAGAGATCGTCCGAGAACGTTTCGTTCTTGTGGCCGAAATTCGTGTAGAAGACGCGGCCGCCGTCGTACTCGTGCGCCCAGGCGATCCGCTCCATGCCCTCGGCCGTCGCGCCGATGTAGCTGTCGCGGTCGATGAAGAGGATGGGCGTCGTCGTCTCGTCCAGGTTGTTGAAGTCGTACCACTCGTCGACGTACTCGAACGATTCCGGCAGGCTCTTGCCGGCCTCGCCCGCGTTCTCGCCCTTGAAGAAGCGTGCGTTCTGCACGTTGCTCGGGTTCATCGGGTGGGCTTCGAACGTCCCCCCGATCATCCCGACATACCAGGGCCACGTGCCGCCCCACTCGGTATCGGACGCTGCGTGGATGCCGACGAAACCGCCGCCCGATTGGATGAACCGCTCGAAGACGCGCTGCTGCGCATCGTTCAGGATATCGCCGGTCGTGTTGAGGAAGACGACCGCGTCGAAGCCTTCGATGCCGCGATCGGTGAAGACGCCGGCATCCTCGGTGGTGACCACCTCGAAGCCGTTCTCCTCGCCCAGCTCCCGAAGCATCTGCTGGCCGACCTCGATCGAATCGTGCCGAAAGCCCGCGGTCTTGGAGAAGACGAGCACGCAGGCGCCTTCGAGCGCCCGATTGGCCGGCGCCTCGGTCGCCCCGGCTTGCGCTGCCGCCGCCCGGCCAGTGGCCTCTACGTCGTTCTCGCCGCCGCAGGACGCGACGGCCAAGGCCGCCAGACCGAACGCCACAACGGCGCACCCACGCGAACTCTTCAAGCTGCGGACCATCTGTTCATCCACCCTGATCGCCTTGACGGCGTTGTTGTTATCTCAATTGCCTAGCCGACGGGCCGGAGCTTGTCATGTCGCGCCGTTACCTGTCCAAGCCGAGGATTTGGCGGTTCGCCCCTTCGTCCGTGCCCGATCCGGCGAAGTCGTCGAAGGCGCCCTTGGCGGGCTCGATGATGTGCTCCGCGACGAACTTCGCGCCTTCGATCGCGCCCTGCTTGGGGTCCTTCAAGCAGCACTCCCACTCGACCACGGCCCAGCCGTCGAAGCCGTAATGGGTGAGCTTCGAGAAGATCGCGCGGAAGTCGATCATGCCGTCGCCCAAAGAGCGGAACCGGCCCGCGCGGTCGCGCCAGTCCGCGTAGCCGCCGTAGACGCCGGTGCGTCCGTCAGGCCGGAACTCCGCGTCCTTGACGTGGAACATCTTGATTCGTTCATGGTACAGATCGATGTAGTGTAGGTAGTCGAGCTGCTGCAGCATGAAGTGCGACGGGTCGTAGAGTATGTTGCAGCGGGGATGGCCGCCAACCGCGTCCAAGAACCGCTCGAAGGTCGCCCCGTCGTGAAGATCCTCGCCCGGATGGACTTCGTAGCAGAGGTCGACGCCGTTCTCGTCGAACACATCGAGGATCGGACGCCACCGCCGGGCGAGCTCCGCGAAGGCCTCGTCGACGAGGCCGGCCGAACGCTGTGGCCAGGGGTACATGTAAGGCCAGGCCAGCGCGCCGGAGAAGGTCGCGTGCTCGGTGACGCCGAGGCGGCGGCTCGCTTGGGCGGCGAGCTTCAGCTGCTCGATCGCCCATTCCGTTCTGGCGGCGGGGTTGCCGTGCAGCTTCGCCGGCGCGAACGCGTCGAAGAGCGCGTCGTAGGCCGGATGAACCGCGACGAGCTGCCCGTGCAGGTGGCTGGCGAGCTCGGTCAGCGCGACCCCCGCCTCTTCGCAGACGCCGCGCACCTCGTCGGCGTAGGTCTGGCTCTCGGCGGCTTTGGCGACGTCGAAGTAGTGCGGGTCGTTGGTCGGAATCTGAACGCCCTTGTATCCCGCCCCCGCCATCCACGAGCAGGCGTTCGGCAAGGTATCAAACGGCGCCTCATCCGAAAGGAATTGGATGAGGTAGATCGCGGGGCCCTTAATGCGTCCCATCGGCTTTGCCATGACGTTTCCTCTCGTCGTTATCGTCGCACTTCAGTCGAGGTAGGATTGTTCGGTATCGATCTTCGTCCAGGACTCCCTTCGGCTCGAGCGCAGCGACGCATCGAGGAACGCCATGCCGCGCACGCCGTCCTCGATGCCTGGCAACGCCGATGACCTTGTGCCCGTTCGGACGGCGTCCGCGAAGAGGTCGTAAAGGTTTGCAAAGGCCTCGAGGTAGCCTTCGGGGTGGCCCATCGGCGTCCGGCAGCGCGCGCTCGCCAGCTCGCTCAAATACCCACCGCCGGCGCGCAGCCTCTGATGGGGGGCAGCCGTCGGCATCAGCCAAAGCGTGTTCGGCTCCTCCTGTGCCCAGCGAAGCCCCGCCTTGTCGCCGAAGACTTCGATCCTGAGCCCGTTCTCCTCGCCCGGCGAGACCTGGCTCGCCAGAAGGACGCCGCGGGCGCCGTTCTCGAAGCGAAGAAGGGCCGCACCGTCGTCTTCCAGGCGGCGGCCTTCCACATGCGCGGTCAGGTCCGCGCAGAGCTCGCTCACCCGCACGCCGGCGATGGTCTCCGCGAGGTTGAAGGCGTGCGTGCCGATGTCGCCGAAGCAACCCGAGGGGCCCGACAAGGCCGGATCGGTGCGCCATGAGGCCTGCTTTTGCCCCTCCCCTTCGACGGGGTCGGTCAGCCACTCTTGCGGGTACTGCACGACGATGCGGCGGACCTCGCCGAGCTCACCCCGCGCGACGCGATCGATCGCCTCGGCGACCATGGGGTAGCCCAGATAGGTGTGCGTGAGCGCGTAGACGCCGGGGGCCGCGCCGACCGCTGCGCGCAGCTCGATCGCCTCGTCCAGCGTACGCGTGGCGGGCTTGTCCGAGATGACGTGGAAACCCGCCTCGAGCGCCGCCTTCGAGACCGGTAGATGCATGTGGTTCGGGGTGACGACCGCCACCGCCTCCATCCGCTCCTCAGGCGGCAAGGCGAGCTCGCGCTCGATCATCGCCTCGTAGGAGGGGTAGCTGCGGGCTTCGGGCAGACGCAGCATCCGGCCCGACCGACGCGCCCGGTCCGGATCGCTCGACAACGCGCCGCAGACCAAAGCGAATCGTCCGCTGATCCGCATCGCCAGCCGATGCACCTCTCCGATAAAGGCCCCTTCGCCGCCGCCCACCATGCCGATGCGCACGAGCGGTTGCGGCCCCTGCTGCGTCTCGTGCGTTTCGATCATGGCGTTCTCCCTTACAGTAGACTAATGTTCTAGCGTTCGCGCCGACACAATGACCAATAAACACGACCGCGGCTACGCATCGCGGCAGATCGGCGGCAGGGAGATGAAATGGTAGACGTAGCTACGGGTACGGCAGGCGGGTATCAGGCCACGGAGCGCCCGAACCGCCTCTTCGTCATGGCTTGCCTTTCGCTGGTTGTCACGGCGATGACCTTCGCGATCAGAGCGGGCATCCTCGTGCAGCTCGGCGACGAGTTCGCGCTTTCGGGCACGCAGCTCGGCTGGGTCAACGCGATGGCGTTTCTCGGCTTCCCGGTCGCGATGATGGTCGGCGGCCTCGTCTACAACGCCGTGGGGCCGAAGAGACTGTTGATGGTCGCCTTCGTCGGCCATGTCATAGGCCTCGTCCTGACGATATTGGCGACGGGCTTTTGGGGCCTCATCGTCTCGACCTTCTTCATCGGCTTCGCGAACGGCGCCGTCGAAGCGGCCTGCAATCCGATGATCGCGGACGTCTATCACCGCAACAAGACCACCATGCTGAACCGCTTCCACGTCTGGTTCCCCGGCGGCATCGTCATCGGCGCGCTCATCTCCTTCGCCATGACCCGCATGGGCCTCGGCTGGCAATCGCAGATCGGCATCATGCTCATCCCGACCGCCGCGTACGGCTACATGCTCTTTACGCAAACGTTCCCGCCGACGCGGCACACCGAGACCTCGACCGTCGCGAACCTCAAGGCGCTCCTCAGCCCGCTCTTCATCGTCATGATCATCTTGATGACCATGACCGCGACGACGGAACTCGGCACCGGGCAGTGGATCGAGCGGATCCTCGCGGGCGTCGGGGCGTCGGGCCTTCTCGTCCTCGCGCTGACCAACACCATCATGGCAGGCGGCCGGTTCTTCGCGGGGCCCGTCATCCACCGGCTGAACCCGGTGGGCGTGCTTCTGGCCTCGGCCGCGCTCTCCGCGCTCGGCCTGTTCCTCTTCACGCAGACCTCGGGACCTGCGGTGTACCTGGCGGCGATCGTCTTCGCCTTCGGCGTCACCTACTTCTGGCCGACCATGATCGGCTTCGTCGGCGAGTACCTGCCCCGCACGGGCGCGGTCGGCATGTCGCTGATGGGCGGCGCGGGCATGTTCGGGGTCAGCATTTGGAACCCCGTGATCGGCGGCTGGCTCGACGGCGCGCGCGAAAGCGCCGTCTCGGGCGGCCTGTCGGGCATGGAGGCGGACGTGGCGGCAGGCCAGGCCGTGCTCGGACGCCTCGTCGTGTTTCCCATACTGCTCGTCGTCGCGTTCAGCATCCTCTACCTCGCGAGGCTCAAACGCCCGGAACACGCCGCCGAAGCGCCACCGGTCGGCGTCGCGCCGATCCGCTGAGGCACGGCGAGGAGGCCTTCTTGCCGACGTAGCGACCGCAGGCCCGGGGCGGCCCATACCGTCCGTCGCCATTCTTCTGCGCGAGGAGCGGTACGGCGGGTTGGTCTTCGTCGTCGCTTGCCCGCTCCTCGTCGACGCGATGTCCAGATCGCGTCGCCCCTGCCCGCATGGGCGACTGGCGGCGCTGGAAAGGGACCGGGGTCGGCGCGCATCGTAAGGAAGATCGCTCACGACCGAGGCGGGTCAGCCTGGAGTCTCCCGTCGCCGCAGGCCGTCCTACCGGGTAGGTCGAATCCGGACAGTCATGGTGTCTCCTGTCCTGACCGAGAGGGGCACGCATCGCCGGCGGCCCCTTTCATTAGGGCGACGTCCGAGAGAGCGAGGGTCATGGGGCCTTCGGCGTGCAGGCGCATGGCGGCGGTCACAGCCGAAAGGTCCGCACCGGCAGTCTCGAAGCACCGCAGCGGCACGCGCAACGTCGTCCAGTCACTCGGAACGGCGGCGAGCATGTCGGTGACGTCTATCGTAGCGAGCTCGGTGCCGCCGAGCCCGAGAAGGACACTACCCGAGGGCTTCTGGTCGGCGCGCAGTTCGATGACCAACGACGCCTCGCTATCGCCGCTCAGATCGACCGGCCGGTCCGTCAGTAGTTCGACCCAGGCGGCGCCAGTGCCGGACCAGCGTGCGAGCCAGGCGTCCTCCTGCCGGTCCCGATCGATCGACCGCAGGGTCAGCGACTCACTGCCATAGGTCGCGACGCGCTTGCCCACCGCGGCGATCTTCGGCGCCTGCTCGTCGCCTATCGAGAGCGCGAAGCCGTTCGCGCCCCGCCCGTCGGCGAGGAAGACGCCGGGCGGCGCGGCCTCCGTAGCGGACTTCGTCTCCTCGAGCGTCCCGACCATCATGTCGTCGCCGTAGCGAAGGCCGTACCCATAGGCGAACTGCGGATCGTATCCGTCATCCCCGACGTTCAAGGGCCCCTGGTCTGGCCTCCTTGGCCAGGAGAAGGACAGCTTGCCGGTGAAGTCGAAATCCGCGGCGCCGCCTGGTTTGGCGAGGAGCACGTCCGCGATCCCGGCGCCCTCGCTGCCCGGCAGCCATGCGGCGACGAAGGCGTCCGCCGCGTTGATGTGCGGGTTGACGTAGAGCGGCCTGCCGGAGATCAGAACGGCGGCGGTGGGCACGCCCTCTTCGCGGAGCTCGAGGAGCATGCGCAAGCTCTCCTCGTTCTCCGTGCGCAGGGCGAGGTCCGCTCGATCCCCCTGGTATTCTGCGTAAGGATCTTCGCCGAAGACGACGATCGCTGCGTCGGGCTTGTTCTCGAACCGCCCGTCCGGACTGAGGATGGCGGTTCCGCCCGCCGCCTCGACCTTGTCCCGCAACCCCGCCCAGATCGATGTCGCGCCGGGAAAGTCCGCGTTCGTGTTGTCGTCGCCTTGCCAGCTCAAGGTCCAGCCGCCGCTCGCCTTGCCGATGTCATCCGCCCCGGCCCCTGCAACGAGCAGGCGCCTCGTCGGGTCGATGGGCAAGAGCCCCGCGTCATTCTTGAGGAGCACCAGGGACTTGCGAACCGCTTCGCGAGCGATCGCGCGATGGGCCAGCGCGCCGAGTATGTCCTCATCTCCGGCATGCGGGCGTTTCGACGGCAGACCCTGCTCGAAGATCCCAGCCCGGAACTTGACGCGTAGGATCCGCCTCACCGCGTCGTCCAGCCGTTCCATCGGGATCGTGCCGTCTTGCACCTGAGCGACAAGGTTGCCGTGCAGTTCCTTCCAGTCCTCGGGCACGTTGAACATGTCGAGCCCGGCGTTGAACGCGATCGGGCAGTCTCCATTGGTGCAGCCCGGAATCTGTCCATGCGCGTTCCAGTCGCCGAACAGGATGCCGTCGAAGCCGAAGCGTCCCTTCAGGACGTGCGTTAGAAGCCCCTCGCTCGCATGAAGCTTCGTGCCCTGCCAGCTCGAGAAGCTCGCCATGACGGACTGGACCCCGGCCGAGACGGCTGGCGGATAGCCAGCCCCCGCCACGTCGCGCAGCCGCTCTTCCGACGCCAGATTGTCGCCCTGGTCCCGCCCGCCGTCCGTGCCGCCGTCGCCGAGGTAGTGCTTCGCCGTCGCCACGACGTGGTCTTGGTCGAGGAACGTCTCCCCTTCCCCCTGAAGCCCCCGGACCATGGCATCCGCGTAGAGCGCGACGAGATCGGGGGCCTCGGCGTAGCTCTCATAGGTCCGCCCCCACCGGTCGTCCCGCGCGACGGCCAAGGTCGGCGCGAAGGACCAGTCCATCCCGAGCGCCCGCACTTCCCGCGCGGTCGCTTCGCCGATGCGCCGAATGAGGTCCGGATCGCGGGCGGCGCCGAGGCCGATGTTGTGCGGAAACAACGTCGCGCCGTAGACGTTGTTGTGGCCGTGCACGGCGTCTGTCGCCCACATCATTGGAATACGGACATGCCCGTCCTCCCGGTCGACCGACGCGCGCCAATAGGCGTCGATCTTCTCGAGCCAGTCTGCAGGGGATGCATGTTTGTTGCCGTCCGGCACCGAGCCGCCACCGTTCTCGACGCTGCCGATATGATAGGTCCGCACGTCGTCGGGGGTGACGGACTTCATCTCCGGCTGGATGACCTGACCGACCTTCTCCTCGATGCTCATGCGGGCGAGGAGGTCGTCGATCCGGCGTTCCGCCGCCGGGTCCGGCGGCACGACGCTGCTCGCGACGGGCCAGATCTCGGGATGGATAGGAGGCTCGGCAGCTAGCGATGCGAGACCGGTCGAAAGAAGAAGCAACCCGACGCCGAAGCCGAGAGCACGCCCTACAAACATACGTTTCCTCTTGCCGGGCGGGTGGTCCCGCCTCTTCGTGCAAGGGCTTACCACGCAACGGCGATCAGCATAGCTTCGGGCTCAGCGGCGAGTCGCGCGCTGCGCTCCGCTCGTCGTCCTAGGCGAACCGGAAACGAAGCGGGCGGGCGGCGGGGCAGAACTTCGTGCGATGGATTCAGCCTCCTGGCTACTCGGCGGGTGCGGCCTGCGCGCTCTTCGCCTGCATCCCGCCGCGCCGCGCGCTCCGGTCGCTCGCCACGACCGTGTAGATCGCCGGCACGATGAAGAGCGTGAAGACCGTCCCTATGGCCATGCCGACGCCGAGAACGAAGCTGATCGCGAAGCGGCTGTTGGCGCCCGGTCCGCTGCTGCCGATGAGGAGCGGGATCATGCCGACGAGCGTGCCGATGGTGGTCATCAGGATCGAGCGTAGACGGAGCGCGGCGGCCTTCTCCATCGCCTCGCGGCGTCCGAGGCCCTCGTCTTCCTGAATAGTGTTCGCGAACTCGACGAGCAGGATGCCGTGGCGGATGATCGAACCCGAGAGGGCGAGAAGGCCGATCTGTGTGTAGATGTTGGCGCTGACGACGCCGAGCGCGAAGAAGAGAAGCGCGCCCGCGAGCGACATCGGCACGCTGACGAGCATGACGGCGGGGTCTCGGAAGCTCTCGTACTGCGCGGCGAGGGTCAGGTAGACGAGGACGATCGCGAGGGCGAAGGCGACGGCGATCGTCGAGCCCTGTTCTACGAACTGACGCGACACGCCGGCATAGTCGACGGTGTAGCCTGCGGGGAGCCGCTCGGCCTGCGCTTCCAGGAACTCGAGCGCCTCGCCGAGGGCGACGCCCTCCGCCGGGACGCCCGACAGGATCGCGGCGTTGAGCTGGTTGAAGCGGGTGAGGTCGGAGGGGCGGACTTCGGTGGAGACCTCGGTGAAGCTCGATAGCGGCACAAGCTGCCCCGCCCCGCCCCGCACGTAGTAATCGCCGAGCTGCTCCGGCGTCAGGCGGAAGCTGCGGTCCACCTGGGGAATGACGCGGTAGCTTCTGTCGTCGAGGCTGAAGTAGTTGACATAGCCCTCGCTCAGAAGGGTCGAGAGGTCCTGGCCGAGCGTGCCGATGTCGATGCCGAGCGCGGAAGCCTTGTCTCGGTCGACGATCAGTTCGCCCCGCGCGCGGTCGAAGCGGAGGTCGGAGTTGATCGACTGGAAGAGGCCGCTCTCGCGCGCGGCACGCAGGATCACTTCTGACTGCTCGAAGACGCCGCGCGGCTGATCGATCGATCCGATGACGAACTGTACCGGCGGGCCGCCCCCTGCGCCCGGCAGGGTCGGCGGCTCGATCACCTGCGCGCGCAGGCCGGCGATGCCGGAGACGGCGGCCTGAAGCCGGGGTTGCAGATCCTGTTGGCTCTCCTCGCGGTCGCCCCAATCCTTCATCACCGCGCCGCCCGACGCCGCCGTCGCCGCGTCGCCGCCATTGTTGACGAACGCCATCTCTACCGAATCGAAGCTTTGGATCGCCTCGCCGAGCTGCGCGCTCCACCGTTCGAGCTGGTCGATCGAGGTGTTGGGATCGCCCTCGGCCTGGACGAGGAGGAAGCCGTCATCCTCGGCCGGGGCGAGCTCGTTCTCCGCCGCCTGGTAGAGGAACCAGCAGCTGACGAGGATCGCAGCGCCAAGACCGATGAGGAGCCAGCGGGCATCGAGCGCGCGGGAGAGCGCCCTGCCGTAAGCGTCGGCGGTCTTGCGGAAGCCGTCATCGACCCACTTCGCGGGGCCCTTCTTCTCGTGCTTCCGGAGCAGCTTCGCGCACATCATCGGCGCGAGGGTGAGACCGATCACGCCCGACATGAGGGTCGCGCCCGCAATGGTGTAGGAGAACTCCGTGAACAAAGTGCCTGTCAGACCGCCGACGAAGCCGACCGGCGCGAAGACCGCGATGACGACGACGTTCATCGCGATGACCGAGGTCGCGAGCTCCTTCACGGTCTTCTTGGCCGCGGTCTCGGGGTCGTCGCCGTTCTCGATGTGACGCTCGGCGTTCTCGACCATGACGACGCCGTCGTCGACGATGGTGCCGATGGCGAGGATCAGCGCCAGGAGGGTCAGAAGGTTGATGGAGTAGCCGAGCATGCTCATCAGGAAGAAGGTCCCGACGATGGCGAGCGGCATGGCGACGGTCGGCACCAGCGCCGAGCGCCAGGAGCCGAGGAACAGCAAGATCACCGCGGTGACGATGAGCAGCGCCTGCCAGAGCGCGCTGACGACCTCGCCGATGTTCTCGTCGATGGCGACGGTCGCATCGTACACGACCGTGCCGACCGTCCCGGCCGGCAGGCCCGCCTGGATGTCGGGGATGATCGCCCTTACGCCTTCGATCGTGCTCAGGAGGTTCGCCTCGGGCGAGACTTCGACCTCCATGAAGACCGCCGGACGACCGTTGACGAAGGTCGAGCTGCCGTAGGCTTCAGAGCCAAGGGCGACGCGGCCGATGTCCGACAGTCGGATGATCGCATCGCCCGTCTGGCGGACGATCAGCTCTGCGAACGCCTCGACGGAGTCTATGTCCGTGTCGGCGTCGAGCGGCAGGGTGAAGGTCGAGCCCTTCGTCTCTCCGACCGCCGCCAGCGTGTTGCCGGCTTCGAGCGCGGCGCGCACGTCGGACGGCGCGACGTCGAGGGCCGCCATGCGGCGCGGGTCCAGCCAGACGCGAAGGGCGAGCTGCTGGTCGCCCTGGACGCGTGCCTCCTGGACGCCGTCCACCGTCTCGATCCTGGGACGGACGGCACGGTTGAGGTAGTCGGTGATCTCTTCGGGGTTCAGCGTCTCGCTCTGGAAGGAAAGGTAGAGCGCGTCGGTCTCGTCCTGCGTCACGACGTAGACGATCGAGTTCTCGGCCTCGGGCGGCAGCTGGTTGCTGACCTGGTTGATCTTGCTGAGGATCTGGGCGACCGCGTCGTTCGGATCGTAGTTGAGGTCGAGGTAGACCTCGATGCTGGACTGTCCCTGGCCGCTCGTGCTCTGCAGGTAGTCGATGCCCTCGGCGGAGGAGATCGACTGTTCGAGCGGGGTGGTGATGAAGCCGCGCACGAGCTCCGCATCGGCCCCGATATAGGGTGTGTTGACGATGACCCGCGCGGCGCTGACCTCCGGGTACTCGCGGATCGTCAAGCGGCTCATCGCCTGAAGACCCAGGAGCAGGATGACGAGGCTGACGACGGTGGCGAGCACCGGACGCTCGACGAAGCGGAGGAGCGCGTTCTTCACGGTACGGCCGGTCGCTCTGTGGCACCCTCGCCTGCGTCCTGATCGCCAATCGTCACCGCAACGCCGTCGTCGAGCTTGAGCTGGCCCGCCGTGACGACGCGCTCGCCGCCTTGCAGCCCTTCGGTGACCTCGACATCGAGGCCGCGCTGCTCGCCCGTCTCGACGAAGACGGTCTTCGCGACGAGGCCGGTCTCGGCGGGAGCGCCGCCCTCTCCCCCTCGCGCGTTTTGGCCGTCCGCCGCGTTCCCGCCCCTACGCTGCCCGGCGCCGCTTCGGGCCTGACCCGGCTCTTCGTCCGAAGCGTCGCCCCCCTGCCCTTCGCCGTTGCCGCCGCCGAGGAGACCGCCGAGAAAGCCGCCGTCTTCCTCTTCCGCCGCCTCGCCTCTTTCTCGTTGGCGCTGCTGCTCTTCTGGGTCTGGCGGGCCGACCACGTAGACGGCCGTGCCGTAGGCGTTCCGCGCGATCGCGGTCTGAGGCACCACCACGACCTGTCGCTCGCCGGGCAGAAGCACCGTCACGTCGGCGAACATGCCGGGGCGCAGGGCCTGGTCCTCGTTGGGTATGGTCGCCTGCACCGTGACGCTGCGCGTCTCTTCGGCGATCTCCGGGCTCACGGCGGTGATTCTCCCCGCGAAGGTCCGCCCCGGGAAGGAGTCGGCTTGAAGCTCTACTTCGACCCCCCCCTCGACGAGGCCGAAGGCGGCTTCGGGAAGCTCGAAGTTCACGTAGATCGGGGCGATCTGCTGCAGGGTGACGACCGGGGTGCCCGCGCCGACATACTGGCCGAGGCTGACTTCCCTTATGCCGAGCGTCCCGCTGAAGGGTGCCTCGATCGTCTTCTTGTCGATCGCAGCCCGAGTCTGTTCCGCCTGCGCCGCCAACCCCTCGAAGGTCGCTCGCGCCGCCTCGACGTCCGCCTCCGCCGTCGCGCCTCTTTCTATGAGGCGCTGCTGACGGTCGTAGGCGAGGCGCGCCTGATCGCGCTGCGCTTCGAGCGCGGCGAGCGCCGCCTGCTCCGTGCTCGTATCGAGCCTTACGAGGAGCTCGCCCTCTTCCACCTCCGTACCGTTCTCGAAGCTGATCTCCTCGACCGTGCCTCCGAGCTCGGTCGTCACGTCGACGCCCTGTATGGCTTCGAGCGTGCCGACCGCGCTTAGCTGGTCGTTCCAGGCGACTCGCCTCGCCTCCTCGACGCTGACCGTCGGGGGCGGCTGGCCCTGCTCTTCGCCGCCATCCCCGCCCCTCAAGAGGAAGAAGAGAACCAGGAGAGCGAGAAGCAGGAGAGCCGCGCCGATCAGAACGCCTCGGCGACGCCAGAAGGGTGTCCGGTCTCGTGCTCCTTCAGGGGACGCGCGCTCATCCCTTTCCGGCGCGGGCAGCCGCTCATGCGCCTCGGGTTCGGGCAGAGCCGGGCGTCCGTCGATCACCTTCATCGTTCGCTCACCAAGCTTACGGGGTTCTCGCCGTCGTTCAGCGCCTCGCGCGTCGCGGCGAGGTGTCGGCGATCTTCGTCGGCGGCCAAGCGGACCTCGTCGACGGGCCCCGGACCCAGGGCGGCAAGAAGGCGTGCCGTGTCCTGAAACCGCTGCGCCAACGCGTCGATATAGGCGAAGCGCGCCTCCTCGTAGCGTTGTTGGACGACGGAGACCTCGATCGGGCTGATCGCCCCCTCGTTCAGTCGAAACAGGGCGAGGTCGTAGCTTTCGGAAGCAGCATCGAGCGCGACCTCCTGGGCGGCGAGGCTCACGGCGTCGTTTTCGAGCGCACGGATGCCGTCCGCAACTTCCGTAAAGGCGGCAAGGACACGGTCGCGGTAGAGCGCCAACGCCTCTTCGTAAGCGGCGACCGCTACGTCGCGTTCGGCCCGCCGCCGTCCGCCGTCGAAGATCGGCGCGAAGAGGCCACCGCCTACGGACCAGAAGCTATCGAGCGCGCCGCCCGTTCCGCCCACGCCGAAGCCCGCATCGAGCGTCAGGTTCGGGTAGAGGTCCGCCGCTGCGACGCCAATCTCCGCGCTGGCTCGGCGCAGAAGGGACTCCGAAGCGAGGACGTCCGGCCGCGTCCTGACGAGACGCGAAGGAAGGGCGATCGGGACGTCGTCGGGGAGGTTCAGCTCGGCTAGGGTGATCCGAAACGATCCGGCGTCGGCGGGCGGGCGGCCCGTCAGGCGGGCGAGCGCATTCTCGGTCTGCGAAAGCTGCGTCCGCAGCGGCGGAACGGTCGCGCGCAGCGCCGCGACGTCTGCGAGGGCCGTGACGAGGTCTGCACGTGCGGAGGCACCTTCCTCTACGCGAACCCTGATGAGGTCGATTCGATCTTCCTGGCTCGCGATCAGCGCCTCGCGCGCGTCTATCTGATCGCGAAGGGCCGCAAGCTCCAGCGCCGTACTGACGATGTTCCCCGCCACCGCGAGGTAGGCCGCTTGTAGTTCTTGACGTTGCCGTTCGAGCTCGGCGCCAGCCGCCTCGACGAGGCGACGGTTCCGACCCGCAAGGTCGAGGTCGTAGGTCACGGTGGCGCCGGCGGTGTACACCTCGTAAGCGTCGTCGCGACCTGTGCCGCCGGTCGCAAGGTCGGTCCCACCACCCGTTTCTTCCCCGGTTCCGTCGTCCGCGCCGGAGGAATTCCCTTCTCCCGTACCGGTCGGCCCCGTCCCGCCGTCATCGCCGACGCCGCCGTCGAACGCGGCGGCTGTTCCGCCGGCTCCTCGTCCCTGGCCATAGGAGGCGGAGGCATCACCGATCAGTTCCGGCGCGCGGAGGCCCCGCCGCGCCGCGAGCGTCGCCCGCGCGCCGCGCAGCCGCGCGCGGGCCGCCTCGAGCGTCAAATTGCCTTCGAAGCCCCGTGCGACGAGCGCGTCGAGCGAAGAAGAACCGAACCACTGCCACCATCCGGCGGGTGCCGTTCCGCCGCGCAGGAAGCGCTGATCGCCGCCCACCGCGGCGGCCACGGTCGGATCGTCGGGCACGACGTATGCCGCCTCGTCCGGCGTCGACGGGCGACGGTAATCCGGCCCGGCGATGCAGCCTAGGAGGAGCATGAGCGGTAGGAACGCGAGAGCGGCGTGCGGCTTCATCCCTTTGGATCGGTGACGGCGGCCGGGCGGCCATGATTCCGATCTAGGAGGGCAGCGTGAAAAGGCGACGCCAGGCGTGGGCTTAGCCGGCCTAGCGCCACCAAATCTCGCCAAGAGGGATCGGAACCAAGCGGGCTTGGCGTTGCGCGAACCGTATTACCGTGCGGATTGCGTCCCTCTGGACGCTGCGGGTCGATCTTCGGATGCGTTTGGCGCGAGAGTGGCGGTGAGCAGCGCGCGGGCCGGAAGCGTTCGGCGACATGGTCATCGCCTTCAATCTGTCGGTGTGCGCCTTCCTCGACGTCATGTCGGCTCGCTGTTACGAGCGATGATGGCTCGCGCATCCCACTACACAGATGCCCGGCGAGAAGCCCCGATACGGGAAGTACCTTTGTGACGTCGTCTTCCCCGCCGCGGACCGCATCAGGCCCATCATGGAAGCGCTTCGCACCGATCGGCGTCATCGCCCTCGCGCTCGGCATATTCTTCGTCAGCGGCGCCTACCGCTACTTGTCGCTCGACGCGCTTCAGGATCATCAAACCGAGCTCGAGGGCTTCATAGGCGACTTCTACCTGCGCTCAGTCGTCCTCTTCGTCCTGGCCTATACCCTCCTCGTGGCGATCAGCTTTCCAGGGGCGTCGTTCCTCACGATCGCCAGCGGATTCCTGTTCGGCCTTTGGGTCGGGACCGGCGTCGTCGTCGTCGGCGCCACCGCGGGTGCGGTCCTCCTCTACCTCGCGGCGAGAACGGTGTTCGGCGACAGTCTGCGCCGGAGGGCCGGAGGCTTCGTTGCGAAGATGCGCGACGGCTTCGCCGAGAACGAACTGAGCTACATGTTCATCCTGCGGCTCGTGCCCCTCTTCCCCTTCTGGGCGGTCAACATCGCGGGGGGCGTCGCCGGGGTCCGGCTCCGCAACTACACGCTCGGCACCTTGCTTGGGATCATCCCGGGCAGCTTCGTCTACGTTTCGATCGGCAACGGCATCGCGGCTGGCGTCGCCGACGCCGGTGACTTGAGCCTCGGCGCGCTCCTGACGCAGCCCGAGATCGTCTTGCCGCTCATCGGGCTGATCGCGCTCGCCTTGGTGCCCGTCGCCTATAGGTCCCTTCGGCGACGCGGCGGTAGGGCGGCTGGGAACGGCTGATTCACCCCGGGCTGGCCGAGCGTATGACGGTCCGACCACCTACGGAGTTGACCATGGCCTTCGAGACTGAGCACCCGGCCCCCGGCGCGCCGCCGCGCGGCGACATCGAAGCCGATGTCTGCGTCATCGGTGCGGGTTCGGGCGGACTTTCCACAGCTTACGGAACGTCCCAGCTCGGCCGAAAGACCGTTCTCATCGAAGGTGCGCAGATGGGGGGCGACTGCCTCAACTTCGGGTGCGTGCCCTCCAAGGCGCTCCTGGCCGCGGGAAAGGCGGCTCAGCACGCAAGGGAGGCGGGCCGCTTCGGCGTCACCCTGGCTGAACCGGAAGTCGACTTCGCGAAGGTGCACGAGCACGTCCGCGGCGTCATCGAGACGATCGCGCCCAACGATTCGGTCGAGCGTTACGAGGGCCTCGGCGTCACGGTCATCCGCGCCTGGGCGCGCTTCACCGGTCCCGATACGCTGGTCGCCGGGGACACCACTGTGCGCGCCAAGCACTTCGTTCTCGCAACCGGATCGCGTCCTTCCGTTCCGGCGATCGAAGGCCTCGATCAGGTTCCCTACCTCACCAACGAGATCCTGTTCGACCTTACCGAACGACCGCGCCACCTCATCATCATCGGTGGGGGCCCGATCGGCCTCGAGATGGCGCAGGCCCACCGCCGCCTCGGCTCGGACGTCACGGTGGTCGAAGGCGGAGCGATCCTTGGCAAGGACGACCCGGAACTGGTCGCTGAGGTCCGTAAGGCCGTCTCGCAGGACGGCGTCCGCATCGAAGAAGATGCGAAGGTCGTCCTTGTCGAGAAGAACGGGAATGGCGGCCTCACCCTGCGCGCCGAGCGGGATGGCCGGACGTTCGAGGTCGCCGGAAGCCACCTCCTCGTCGCGGTCGGCCGTGAGCCCAACATAGAGAAACTCGGGCTGGAAGCGGCAGGGGTGGAGACCGACGAGAACGGCGTGAAGGTCGACGAGTACCTGCGCACGACGAACCGGCGCGTCTGGGCGGTGGGCGACGTCGCGGGCGGCCTCAAGTTCACGCACGTCGCGGGCTACCATGCCGGCCTCGTCGTCAGGAACATGCTCTTCAAAGTCTCGAAGGCGAAGAACGAGGCGGCCGCGAAGGCGCCGCACGTCACCTACACCGATCCCGAGCTCGCGCAGATCGGCCTGACCGAGGCCGAGGCGAAGAAGATCGACCATAAGGTGGCGCGGTTCGCCTATCATGAGAACGATCGCGCCATCGCTGAGCGGACCCCGCAGGGCTTCGCCAAGGTGATCGTCGGCAAGGGCGGCAAGGTCTTAGGCGCCGGCATCGTCGGGAAGAACGCGGGCGAGTTGATCGGGCTTTGGGCGCTAGCCGTCAGCAGCGAACTCAAACTGACGGCGATAACGTCGATGATCGCGCCCTATCCGACCCTGACGGAGGTCTCGAAGCGGGCGGCCTCCGCCTACTACACGGACACGCTCTTCTCGGACCGGACGAAGAAGGTCGTTAGTGCGCTGAGCGTCCTCGACGGCGTGCTGTGAGCGTGGTCGCGCCGCGAACGTTCCGGCGCGCGGCAAGTCCGGCGCCCGCACGGATCGTGCCGGGCACGGTGAAGAGGACGTCACCCTAGAAGCCGGCGGACGCCGTACCCATGCTCGGCAGAGCGAGCCGCTCGGGCACGTCGGAGAGTCGCGCCGCGACCCTGTCCGCGGAAGCGCTGATGTCGCGGGCCGCGTCGGTGAAGGCGTCCTTGACGGCGCGGATCTCGGTCTTGCTCAGCCGTACCGCTTCGTCCTGCTTGTCGCGGATCAACCCCAAGGCGTCCGTGTAGAGCGTAGCGCAGCGACGGACATCGCCGATCGCGTCTTCCAGAAGGGCGACGTCGTCCATGACCGGAACGAGCGCCGTCGCCGCGGCCTGGCCTGCCTCCGCCACGGCCCGCGCCCGCCTGAGGGCCTCGTCGATGTCGGCGAAGACGGCGGGCAAGGGGTCCGGCGCCGTGACGCCCTGGAGGTACGCCTCGGCGGCGGCCTTCCGGGCCCTGTCGTGCCCCCCGAAGACGATCAGTCCCAGCGCTTCGTTGGCCGTAGGCTCGGGCGGCACGGAGGCGTCGAGCGCCGCCAAGGCTTCGGTCAAGGCGATCCGTTCCTGAACAGGCGCCGCATCCGCGACCTCTCCCCCGCCGAGACCCGGCAGGGAGACCGTCACGCTCGCGCAGCTGCACAAAGAGAAGGCACCGAAGCTTGCGATCGCGAGACGTGCTTTCATCCATCCCTCGTCCAGGCTTACGGGGCCAGGCTTACGGAGCCAGAGCTGCCGTCCGGTGAGACGACCCCGAAGATGGGGTTGTGTCGCCAGAGTGTTACTCTATTCCAAACAGGAACCCGACAATATCACCGCCGCGCAAGTGGCGCACCCTCAACGTTCAGTTTCAACCCCTTAGTCGATGACGCGACGTTCCCTCTATCCTGCCATCGAGCCGACCGAGCGCGGGCGCTTGCGCGTCTCCGCGCTGCACGAGATCTACTACGAGGTCTCGGGCAACCCGGCGGGCAAGCCTGTCGTCGTCTGTCACGGCGGGCCCGGCGGCGGGTCGACCCCGTCGATGCGGCGCTACTTCGACCCTGCCCGCTACCGGATCGTGCTCTTCGATCAGCGAGGGTGCGGCCGTTCGACCCCTCATGCCGAGCTGCGCGAGAACACGACCTGGCACCTGATCGAGGACATGGAGGCGTTGCGTCGGCACCTCGGGATCGAGCGCTGGCAAGTCTTCGGCGGCTCCTGGGGCTCGACGCTCGCCCTCTCCTACGCCCTCGTCCACACCGACCGGGTCAGCGAACTCGTCCTGCGCGGCATCTTCACGCTGCGCCGGGAAGAGCTCGACTGGTTCTACAAGGAGGGCGCGAACTGGATCTATCCCGATGCATGGGAAGCGTTCCTGGCGCCGATCCCCGAAGCCGAGCGGGATGACCTGATGGCGGCCTACGCCGCGCGGCTCGACGCCGATGACGCGAGCGTCCGGCTCGAAGCGGCCCGGGCCTGGTCGGTTTGGGAAGGTACGACGGTCTCCCTGCGTCCCTCGCAGGAGCGGATGCAGAGCTTCTCGGGGGAGCGTTTCGCCCTCGCCTTCGCCCGCATCGAGAACCATTACTTCCGGGCGGGCGGCTTCTTCGAACGCGAAGGCTGGATCATCGATGAGGCGTCGCGGCTCGGCACGCTGCCCGGCGTCATCGTTCAAGGCCGCTACGACGTCGTTACGCCGATGAAGACCGCCTTCGAGCTGGACCGCGCGTGGCCCGGCGGAAAGCTGGTCGTCGTGCCGGATGCCGGCCACGCGGCCTCGGAGCCTGGCATCGTTTCCGCCCTCGTCCAGGCGACCGACAGCTTCGCTGGCTGAACGCTACTGCTGCTCGGGCGGCAGGGCGGGCGCGGTCTCGACCGGCTCGGCTTCGGCGGCTGGCCGCCCGCTCAGCCACGGCGAGACGACCGCACCGTAGACGAGCACGGCCCCGACGAAGAGAGGGCAGACCCAACGCACGAGGAAGCGCCAGCGGCGGTAGCCCGCCTCGGACGCGAAGTGCAGCTCCTCCCGGCTCGCGGTCCGGGACACGACCCAGCCCGCGAAGATCGCGGTCATGAGCCCACCGAACGGCAGAAGCACGTAGGTCGTCAGCCCGTCCGTCGCATCGAGCAGCGTCTGCCCTTCGAACAGCGGAAGGAAGCCCAAGGGGTGCCAGTCGTTGAAGAAGGTGTCGGCGACCTCCGCGGGCACCACGGAGAGCGCGTGGCCGCAGCCCACCAGGAACGCGACCAAGCCGAGCACGGCCGCGCCGACCACGCGCCTGCGCCGCTTCTCCTCGACGTCGAGGTCGACGTCGCCGTCGGCGAAGGCGGTGGCGACCTCGAGCAGCGAGATCGACGAGGTCAGCGCCGCGAAGAAGGCCATCAGGAAGAAGGCGATCCCGAAGATCGAACCGAAGGGCATCTGGCTGAAGGCGAGCGGCAAGGTGCCGAACATGAGGCCTGGCCCGCCGGCAGGCTCGAGCCCGAACTGGAAGACGATGGGGAAGATCGCGAGCCCGGCTATGAGGGCGACACCCGTATCAGCCGCGACGACGATGGAGGCCGAACCGGGGATCGACTGGTCCCGCCCAAGGTAGAGCCCGTAGGTGATCATCATCGCCGAGCCCAAGGACAAGGAGAAGAACGCTTGGCCGATGGCCGAGAGCAGGATCGAACCGTCCGACAGCCGTTCGCCCAACGCACTCCAGTCCGGCGCGAAGAGGAAACCGAGCGCCGTGACGGCCTGTCCTTGGATCATCGCGAAGATCGACAGGATGACGAGGAGGACGAAGAAGGTCGGCATGAGGATCGTGACGGCCGCCTCGATCCCTCCCTTGACGCCGCGGCTGACGATCCAGGTCGTAAGGCCGATGAAGATGGCGTGGCAGAGGATCATCTTGCCCGGCGAGGCGAGAAGCTGACCGAGCTGCCCCTCGATCGCCGCGCGCTCCTGCCCGTGGAACGCACCGCCCGTCAGCCCGGCGAGCCCTTGATCCGCGATCGAGGTGAAGAGGTCCACGATCAGCGTCCAGGCGTAGTAGAGCACCCAGCCGGCGATCACCGAGTAGAAGGTGACGATCAAGAAGCTCGCGACCATGCCGACCCAGGCAAAGAGCGACCAAGCGCCGGAGCGCCCGTCCGCTTCGGCCAGCCGCCGAATCGCCGCGACCGCCGAGCCGCCGCCGCGGCGTCCCAAGAAAAGCTCCGCCGCCAGGACGGGCAAGCCGATCGCCACGATGCATAGAATGTAGAGGAGGACGAAGGCGCCGCCGCCGTTCTCACCGGCCGCGTAGGGAAACCGCCAAAGGTTTCCGAGGCCTACGGCCGATCCGACAGCGGCGAAGACGAAGGCGGCTTTCCCTGACCAAGTCTCCTGACCCGTGCTCGTCGCCGCCATCCGTTCGCCCTCTTTGCCCGCTGATCGCCCTGAACCTGCCCAAATCGTTAGGCGTTCTTTTACGCCTCCTAGCAGACACTGCCCGGGTAGCCATAGCGGCTTCGGGGGCGGGGGCGTCCTCGCGCCGCGCGGGCGGTGAAGGAACCGCTGCGCGCGCGACTTATTCGGGTTGGGTGGCACCCGACGCAAGGAGGGGAAAGCGATGACGCAGAACGTGATCGAGGCCGAGCAACTGACGGTACTCGCCCATGCCGCCGGCAAGGAAGCGGTCGAGCCGATCCTGGACGCCTTCTGGCAGTCCAATGACGAGCTCGCCGACCAGCTGAGCAACGCGCTGTCCTCGCAGGACATCGACGCGATCGCCAAGGCCGCGCACGCGCTGAAGGGTTCCGCCAGCAACCTCGGCGCCGTGCGCATGGCCGAGACGGCGCGCGAGATCGAGTACGCAGGCAAGGCGAGCGACCTTCCCGCGGTGCGCAGCGCCTATGATCGCCTCTTCGGCGACATCGAGGTCACGAAGGCGGCCTTCGTCCAGCTGATGGCGTCCATCTGACCTTCATGCCGCCACGTGGTGCGTGGCGGCCCCTGGCATGACGGTCCCGCCTGCCTTAAATGGCGCGGCATGTCCGTTACCCTCGACCTCTCCCGGCCGCGCCCGGCGCGCGAAGCGGCGCCCGTCAGCCTGATCGGCCTGACGCGGCCCGAACTCGCCGCACGCCTCGCCGAGGATCTCGGTCTGGACCCGAAGAAGGCGAAGATGCGCGCCTCCCAGGTCTGGGGTTGGCTCTACAATCACGGCGTGACGGACTTCGCCGCGATGACCAACATCGCGGGCCCGATGCGCGCGCAGATGGCGGAGCGCTACGTCCTCACCCGCCCCGAGATGGTCGAGCGACGGGTCTCGTCGGACGGCACGCGCAAATACCTCTTGCGGTTCGGTCCCGGCGTCGAGGCCGAGGCGGTCTTCATCCCCGGCGTCGGCCGTGCGGGCGCGTTGTGCGTGTCGAGCCAGGTCGGCTGCACGCTGAACTGCACCTTCTGCCACACCGGCACCCAGGCCCTGGTTCGCAACCTGACGCCCGCCGAGATCGTCGGGCAGGTCCTCGCCTGCAAGGACGACATCGAGGAGTGGCCTTCGGGGCGCGACGACCGCAAGCTGTCGAACATCGTCTTCATGGGCATGGGCGAGCCGCTCTACGCGCTGGACAGCGTGGCCGCCGCGATCGACGTGATCTCCGACGGCGAGGGCATCTCGATCTCGCGCCGCCGCATCACCGTGTCGACCTCGGGCGTCGTCAGCCAGATGGACGCGCTCGGCGAGCGCACGGACGCGATGCTGGCGATCAGCCTGCACGCGACCAACGACGCGCTCCGCGACGAGCTGGTCCCGATCAACAAGAAGTGGCCGATCGCAGAGCTCCTCGATGCCTGCCGCCGCTACCCCGGCACGTCGAACGCCAAGCGGATCACCTTCGAGTACGTGATGCTGAAGGGCGTCAACGACTCCGACGCCGAGGCGCGCGAGCTGGTGCGCCTGCTCAAGGGCATTCCCGCGAAGATCAACCTGATCCCGTTCAACCCCTGGGCCGGCTCTCCTTACGAGTGCTCGGATTGGGACCGGATCGAAGCCTTCGCGGAGATCATCAACCGCGCGGGCTACGCCTCGCCCATCCGTACGCCGCGGGGCCGCGACGTCGGCGCGGCCTGCGGGCAGCTCAAGACCGAGAGCGTCAAGCGCCGGGCAAGCGAGCTTCGCCGCGAGCGGGTCACAGCGGACTGACGGCCCGCCGTTCGCTGCTGGTGCGCCAGCCCCATGCCGACAGAGCGAACCAAGCGACCTCGAGGCCGAGGACGGGCCAGTTCGCGTCGACCGTCAGGACGGGAATGAGCGCGAGCGCGGCGAGCGCGTTGACGCCCAGGAAGCTCCGACGCGCGATCCGCCCGGCGGAGAACAGAAGGTACGACCCGCTGAAGGCCAAGGTGCCCGACCAGCCCAGCGTCTCGATGCCGCCGAGCGGCACGAAGGGAACCATCGCGACCCCGACGCCGCCAAGCGCCGCGAGTGGCCACAAAACCCATTCGGGCCGCAAGGCGAGCGCCGGTCCCTCCTCCCGTCCGACGAGTGCGTAGAGGCTGACGACGGTCCAAAAGAGGTTCGTACCGACGGCCTGCCATGACGCTTCGATGAAGGACGTGAAGGTCAGCGCCGCGGCGGCGGCCAGGTTCAGTGCGTAGTAGCGCGGGCTCGCCGCGCCCCCGGCCCGGGACAACAGGACGTGGTTGATCAGGTAGAGAAGCGTACCGGTCCAACCGATCAGGGCCAGGGTCATGGTCCGACCGCGATGTGCATGTTCTTCACCAGAAGCTCGCGGCCGGACGAAGGACCATCGAGGATGAGCACGCGGCTCTCATCCGTCATCGTCTTGTAGAGGCGAGCCGTAGGAGAAGCGTTCGCGGCGCCGCAACTCCACGCGAGGACCATGAAGCTCGTCCCCGGCGGCAGGGCGAACCGGTCGCCGCTTTCCTCTGCTTGCGCGGCGGTCTCAACGCATTCGTGAACGGCGTCCCCGCCGAGCCATGACCGTCCGAGCGCGATCGGATTGCCCTCCGCCGCGATGATCCGTCCACGGTCGCGGGCCCGGTCCGGCAGCGGTGCCGGCAGGGTCTCGCCGGAAACCAGGAGTTCCTCCTCGACCAGGCGCGCATAGGCGGCGTCGAAGCGGGCCATCAGCGCTTCGCCTTCGGGGGTTCTCGGCGCGATGACGTGAAGCGGCGTTTCGTCCTCGATACCGGAGGCCGCGTGAACCAGCTTCTCCCACGCCGCGAACTCTCGGGGCAGGATCGCCTGCGCCACGGATTCGGCCATCGGTACGGCGTCGACCTCGCCGGCCAACAATTGCGCCAGCGCGTCCCGGTCACTGCCGAAGACACGCGCCGGTGCGTCCTGCCGCTCGATCAGGGCGTCGATCGTGGGACCGTAGGAGTAGCCGGCCACCCGCCCGAACAAGACCTCCCCCGCTTCCGCCCCCGCCGGCACGCCGTCCGCAGCACGGAAGCGGCGGTTCACGTAGACGCGGTTGCGCATGGATAGGATCGGGGCCTTCGAGAAGACGACCTCTCCCGCCCGCTCGTCCGTCTTGATGTAGGGAAACGCCAGCGGCGCGCGCCCGTCGCGGACCAGGACGTAGGCGTAGCCGAAGTCGAAACGACGAAACTCGGGGAGGGCCCCCATCTCCGTCGCGACGAGGCGCATCACCCTGGTCGCGGCGCCGGGCTCTTCGCCTTCACCGCTTACGAAGGGCCGCCAAGTGTCGGTGTAGATCGGCAGTGCCTCCTGCGCGACGGACCTCGCGCCGAAGAAGCCCAGGAGCCCGATCAGGATGCTAGCGGCGCGTCTTCCAGTAGACATAGATGAGTCCCAAAGTTGCGACGAGCCCGAGGCCGGAGAGGAACATCAGATCGGCGTCGATGCCGGCAAAGAACGCGAGGATGTTCGAGACGCCCTCGTCCGTGTAGCCGAGCGCCGGGCGCGTCATCATCTCTCGGCTGAACTCGGTGAGGTACAAGGACAGTTCCAAGACCGCGATCAGACCGATCGCGACCAGGATGAGGTCGGTCACGAGGCCGCTGCGTTCCCCGCGCTGCGCCGTGATCTCGTCGATGCGCGCAGACGCGAGCGCGGCCATCCGTTCGCCGAGCGTCATGAGTTGATCGAACTGCCAACCATCCATGATGTCTTTGAGCAGACGAAGGTTATCGCGGTTCATGTATCCTTGCAGCGTCTCGTACTGGATACGAAGCATCTGCATTCTGGCTCGGCCTGCCCGCAGCTCTCGGCTCGCTTCCCTGATCTTCGGAGAGTGGAGGTTGACGGCCAGCGTCTCCCGCATGGCGTTGTTGAGCCGAACCTGCGCCGTCCAAACGGCCTGCGAGAGGCGCATGACGGCGGAGAGCTGCGCGAGGCGTTCCTCGGTCGTTCGTACCACGACGTAGTTCAGCCAAGTCATGGATTGGTCGCACCGTCCGTTCAGCACCGCCTCCGCGTCTTCTGGCCGGATGGTATGACGCAGCCAATCGCGCACGAAGCGCTGTATCGCCGGAACCTCGAGGTCGGCCTCTTTCAAGACGG
The DNA here is from genome assembly GCF_014199615.1 of Parvularcula dongshanensis. Lineage (GTDB taxonomy): Bacteria > Pseudomonadota > Alphaproteobacteria > Caulobacterales > Parvularculaceae > Parvularcula > Parvularcula dongshanensis. Next base: position 67,957 of record NZ_JACHOB010000001.1, read on the forward strand.
CGGCGCGGGATATCCAATTGCTTGGGGCAACTTCATTACGACGTTCTTCACGCAGAAGATCGGTCGGGATGCACCGTGCCAAGCGGAGGATGAGCATTTGCAAGTCCCGCTCATGCGCCGTCAGAAGCGCCTTCGTTCGCGCCTGCACCTCCTTTTGGACACGCTCTGCGTCGGGCGGCTCGTCCAAGTCGAGCGTCACCTCGGCGACGGTCACGCCGGTTTGGTAGATGTGGTAGCGGACTCGCGCCGTCCCCTCGGGCCGGCGCGGCGTGTAGACGACGAGCCTCAGGTCGTAGCCGTCCTCGGCCAGGTCTTCGAACTCGTTCCCGGCAATGCGGGCGTTCGGAACTTCGAGTTCACCGTCTTCGGGCGGCAGCGCCGCGAGCACGCGCCCGTAGGACGAGGCCCGAGGGTCGCAGCCGACGCGCAGGTGAAGCGCCGTGGAGATCGGCGCGTAGGTTAGAAACTGCATTGCCCCCTCTTCGGTCCGGCCGGGGCGGCGAGCCGCGCCGCCCGATACGGACATCTACCCTTCTATCTTCAGCGGACGGTTCATCAGGTCTGCGATCGCTTCGTCCACGGCCAGCTCGCCGGACAACAGCGCTGCGACCGCCTCCGTGATCGGCATGTCCGTCCCCCGCTCTCGCGCGAGGGAGACCAGGACCGGCGCCGTGGCGGCCCCCTCCGACACCGTGCGCCTCTCCGCGATGACGTCTGCCGCGCGCCGCCCCTGCCCCATCTCGTAGCCGAGCGACATGTTGCGCGACTGGCGTGAGGAGCAGGTGAGGATGAGGTCGCCGAGGCCGGACAGCCCCGCGAGCGTCTCGGGCTTCGCGCCCATGCCGAGGGCGAAGCGTTTCGCCTCGGCGAAGCCGCGCGCCATCAGGGCGGCCTTGGCGCTCTCGCCGAGCCCCCTGCCCTCGACAATGCCGCAGGCGATGGCGAGGACGTTCTTGATCGCGCCGCCGAGCTCGGCGCCGAGGACGTCGGGCGAGTAGTAGGGGCGGAAGGTCTCGGTCGCGAGCGTGCCGAGCCAACGCGTGCCACAACTCTCGTCCGGGTCCGCCAACGTCACCGCCGTCGGCAGGCCGCGCGCCACGTCCGCCGCGAAGCTCGGCCCGGACAGGACCGCGCCGAGCGCCTCGGGCCAGGCCTCCTTCAGCACCTGATGCATCAGGCGCCCCGTCCCCCGTTCGATCCCCTTGCAGCAGAGCGCGACCGGCATCGCCGCGCCGCCCGTCGCCTCGCGCAGGGCGACGAGTTCGTCGCGCGCGGCCTGGGCCGGAACCACTAAGAGGATTCCCTCCGCCTCGCAGGCCGCAGCACGATCGGTAGTCGCCCGTAGCGTTGAAGGCAGCTCTATCTCCGGCAGGTAGGTAGCGTTTCTATGCTCCTCGTTGATCTGCCCGGCGATCTCCTCGCCCCGCGACCAGATCGAGGTCTGCCGTCCCGCCCGCGCGCAGAGCGCGGCCAGCGCCGTGCCCCAGCTGCCGGCGCCGGCGACGTAGATCCGCTCGAAGGGTTCGCGTCCGATCGTCATTCCGTCTCCTTCAGGCCTTGGGGCCCTTTCGTCCGCCGCCGATGCCGGCCACGTCCTCGTCGAGTGGCCAGCGTGGACGCGGCGCCGTGCCGAGCGCGTCCTCGGAGGGGTCCACATAGGCGCCCGCCAGCGCGATCATCGCGGCGTTGTCCGTGCAGTAGCGCAAGGACGGCACGGTCAGCGACCAGCCACGCTTCTCGACCAACGTGCCGAGCCGTTCTCGCAGGTGCGCGTTCGCGGCGACGCCCCCCGCCGCGACGAGCCGGGTCGTCCGCGCGGGCGACATCATCATCGCGGCCTCGGTCTGCCGGACGAGGTGGTCCGCCGCGCCCGCTTGGAAACTCGCGGCCAGGTCGCGAAGGTCGCCGTCCGACAGGGGCGCCAGGCCCTCCGCCGTCTGGCGCACCGCCGTCTTCATGCCCGAAAAGGAAAAGTCGCAGCCCGGACGCCCCAAGAGCGGCCGCGGCATGCGGAACCGCCTGGCGTTTCCGCCCTCGCCCGCGCGCTGCACGCCAGCCCCGCCGCCCGATAGCCCGAGCAGCTTCGCCGTCTTGTCGAAGGCTTCGCCCGCCGCATCGTCGATCGTGGTGCCGAGGCGGCGGAACGCGTCCGGCCCCTCGACCAAGAGGAGCTGACTGTGACCGCCTGAGACGAGGAGCAAGAGGTAGGGGAAGGCGACCTCCGCCTCGAGGAGGACGGAGAGCGCGTGCCCTGCGAGGTGGTTCACGGGCACGAGCGGTACGCCGAGTGCCAGGGCGAGGCCCTTTCCTACGGTCAGCCCCGCCATCACGCCGCCGACGAGGCCGGGCCCGGCGGTGGCGGCGATCCGATCGAGTTCGCCATAGCTCACGCCTGCTTGTTCGACCGCTCTGTCCACGACCTCGTCCAGACGTTCGGCGTGGGCGCGCGCGGCGATCTCGGGCACGACGCCGCCGTAAGGGGCATGCGCCTCGTCCTGGCCGAGCGCGACGGAGGACAGCACCTCGGCACGCGCGCCTTCCCCCGCCCGCACCACGGCGGCGGCGGTGTCGTCGCAGCTGCTCTCGATGCCGAGGATCAGCATGGTGTTGCGCCTCTCATGGGGCGCCCCTAGCACGCCTTTCGTAGCTGGGACCCCCTCGCCTTGTCCGATCGCCCCTACCTCCGCATCGCGACCCGTAGATCGCCCCTCGCCGTGGCGCAGGGCGAGATGGTGCGCGCCCGCCTCGCTGCGGCGTTGGGGGTGGACGCGGCGGCGGCGGAAGAGGCCTTCCCGATCCTCACCTTCGTGACGACCGGCGACCGCCAGCAGACCGGCAGCCTCGCCGAGATCGGCGGCAAGGGCCTCTTCGTCAAAGAGATCGAGATGGCGCTCCTGACGAAGGAAGCCGACATCGCGGTCCACTCGATGAAGGACCTGCCCGCCGAGATGCCGACCGGCCTCATCCAGGCCGCGACGCCGCCCCGGGACGATCCCCGCGACGCGTTCTTGAGCCCTGGCGGCGGCACGCTCGACGACCTGCCGCAGGGTGCGCGCGTCGGCACCAGCTCCGTCCGGCGCGCAGCGCAGGCCCTGCGGCGGCGCCCGGACCTCTCGATCGTGGAGATGCGGGGCAACGTGCAGACCCGGCTCGGCAAGCTCGAAGCAGGCGCCGCCGACGGCACCTTCCTCGCCGAGGCGGGCCTCGTCCGGCTCGGGCGGACCGACGTCGTCCGCCGCGTGCTCGAGCCGGACGTCATGCTTCCCGCCCTCGGCCAAGGTGTCCTCTGCGTCCAGTCGCGCGAGGACGACGAAGCGGCGCGGGCCGCCTGCGGCGCGATCAACGACGTGCCGACCGAACTCGCCACCGCCGCCGAGCGGGCCTTCGTCGCGGCGCTCGACGGCTCATGCCGCACGCCCATGGCCGGCCTCGCCCAGGTGCGGGGCGGCAAGCTGCACTTCGAGGCGCAGATCCTGACGCTCGACGGGAAACGAGCCATGCGCCGCGAGCGGACCATCGCGCTTCATGGCCGCGACCATGACGACTGCCTCCTCGACGCCATCGCCGCCGGTGCCGAGATGGCGCAGGAGTTGGCCGAGGAAGCAGGCCCCCTTCTCGTAGAGATGCTGTCGCGGTGAGAACCGTCCTCGTCACTCGGCCGCAACCCGACGCGGACCGAGCCGCCGAAATGGTTCGCCGCGCCGGCCTTGCGCCGGTCGTGGCGCCTTTAATGACGATCCGGATGCGCCCGGAGGCGCTTCTCGACGCGCCGCCCGCCGATGTTCTCGCCTTCACCTCGGCCAACGGCGTGCGCGCCTACGCGGCCGCAGGCGGCGGCGCGCTCCCCGTCTACGCCGTCGGCGCCGCCTCCGCCGCCGCCGCCCGCAAGGCCGGCTTGCCGATCGCCGGCGTCGCCGAAGGCGACGTTGCCTCCCTCGCCGCGCTGATCGCACGGGCTCGGCCCGGCCGCGTCCTGCACGTGTCCGGCGTCCAAGCCGCAGGCGACCTGGCAGCGAGCCTCACGCAGGCGGGCGTCTCCGCGAGCCGCGCCGTCCTCTACGAAGCCGCCCCCGCCCTCACGCTTCCGCGCGCCGCGACGACCGCGATCAGGGACGGCCTCGCCTTCGTTCTTCTCTACTCTCCCCGCTCCGCGCGTCTGCTCGCCCGTCTGGTCGAGGAGGCAGGAATTCGGAGCGGCCTCTCGGCGACCCGCTGCGTAGCGCTGAGCGCGGCGGTGGCCGAGGCCGCGCGATCCTTGCCCTTCGCGGACGTGATCGTCCCGCCGACGCCAGACGACAGCGGCTTCGTTGACATCCTTTCGGGCGCATCTTCATAACCGAAGGGAGGGGCGGCGATCCGCCCGACCTGATTCCCAGCGCCGTGGCAGGCCCCTTGCTGCCTTCGGGCGCTCACCCCGCGAGGATTCGAATGGCCGGCAAGAACACGCTCGACACGTCTGAGAACGAGAACGAAGAGGCGATCGACACGACGGACACTTCGCCCTCTCCGGCGACGTCCGATCCCGAAGCCGTCGATGCCGAGATCGTCGATGACGAGCCCGTCGCGGCGGAGCCTGTCACCGCCGAACCCGTCGAGCCCGAAGCGATGACGACCGACGAGCCGCAGGCCGCGCGGAAGGCCAAGCCGCGCGGCGCCGGACGGGTATGGACGACGCTCGTCCTCCTCCTCGTCATCGCCGGCGCCGTGTTCTGGCTGCTCTTCGAGACGCAGAACGACGGCACGAGGCTAGCGGGCGGCGAGGCCGACCCCGCCACCGCCACCGAGACCCGCCCCTTCCCAGGCAACGAGCTCGACGCGCAGACCGATCGCCCGATCACAGCGCGGGCTGCGCCGGGCACGCGCGAGGCCGCTTCGCGGGCGGACGCTGCCGCTGGAGCGGCCGCTGCGGATAGCGATCCCAACTTCTTCGCCGCGCCCACGACCGAAGAAGGGCCGGCCGCCCCGGCGCGCACCGAACAGGCCGAAGCGCCGACGGACCGTCAGAACGCGCTGATCGCGCGGGCTGCAGAGCGGAACCGCGCGCGCCGCCAGGCCCGCGAGGCCGCGGCGCAGGACACCGGCGGAAGCGACGCGGCCGCTGAAGGGGCCCCCGAACCTCAAGGCTCGGCGCCGCAGGAGGAACGGTCCGCCGCTGCCGCCCCGCGCGAAGATACGCCCGAGCCCGCCGAGACCGTCGCGGAGGCGGAGCGCCAGACCGGCGACGACGATCCCAACTTCTTCCCCCCGGCATCACCGGCCGAACAAGAAGAGCCGACCGAAGAGCAGACTGAGGCGTTCACCCAGGACGAGGCGCCCGCTCAGGTCCCGGATTCTGACGAGATCCAGAGCGCCGAGACCGCGCCTGCCGAAGACGGAACGACTGAGGCCGAGCCCGAACAAGCGCGGCAGAGCGCTCCCCGCCCAACCGGCCAGGTTGCGCCGCTGGCAGGCGGCGACGCCGTAAGCGAGCAGCCCGAGGCCGAACGAGACGAAGGCCCGCAAGCCATTCAGCCCCGCCCGGCCGTGGTCGCGAGCGGCCAGGACTTCGACGAGCGCATCGACGAAGTCCGTCAGGACCTGCGGCAGGACGTGCTGGCCGAAGCCCAGACCGTGATCCGCAACGCGATCGCCGAGACCGAAGCCGAGGTCGAGCGCCTCCGCGCTGCGCTGAGCGAGCAGGACCAACGCTCCAACCAACGCATCGCGCAGCTTCAAGACCGGCTCGAAGTCCTTCAGAGCCGCGACGCCTCCGCTTCGCAGCAAGGTGTCCTCGTGCTCGCGCTGTCGAACCTCGGAAGCCAAGTCGAGCAGGGCAACCCGTTCGCCCGCCAACTCGCCGACGTCGAACGGCTGGCGCCGAATGCGCAGTCGCTTCGGATGGCTCGGCCCTACGCCGCAGAGGGCCTGCCGACCGAGCAGGAGCTGCGCGAGCGCTTCTCGACGACAGCGCGTGAAGCGCTCTCCAGCGTAAGGCGCGGCGATGCCGAGGGCGTGCTCGGCCGCCTTTGGGCCAACGTCACCGCCCTGTTCACCGTCCGCGAGGTCGGCGAGGTCGAGGGCGACGCGCCCTCCGCCGTGATCTCCCGCGCCGAGGTGGACCTCGACGCCGGGGACTTGGAAGGCGCGCTCGAAGAGCTCTCCGCCCTCGAAGGCCCCGCCCGGGACGCCTTCGCGCCCTGGATCGAGGATGCTCAGGCCAGGGTCGAGGTTCAAAGCCGGATCGACGCGCTAGAACGCGCGGCGCTCGGCCAGCGCGGCTAAGGAAACGCGATGCTGCGCATCTTCCTCTACCTGGTCGCGGTCGCCCTGGTCGCGTTCACCGCGATCTGGGTCATGGGCATCGAGGGCTTCACCGAAGTCCGGATCGGTAGCCGATCGATCTCGGGCTCGACCGCGGCGTTCATCGGCCTTCTCATGTTCGCCGGTGTCCTCCTGATCTTCGGGACCACCATCGTCTCGGCGCTCGCGGGGTTGCCGACACGGCTCCGCCGCCGGCGCCAGGCCAAGCAGCAGACGCGCGGCATGGTGGCGCTCACCCGCGGCCTCGAAGCGGTCGCGGCCGGCGACGCCGAGGACGCGCAGCGCAACGCCCTCCTCGCCCAGCGCAACCTCGAGCAGCCCGCCCTGACCCGCCTCCTCACGGCGCAGGCCGCACAACTGGCGGGCGACGACCAGACGGCACGCGAGAGCTACGCCGCCATGTTGGAAGCGCCCGAGACCGAATTCCTCGGGCTGCGTGGTCTTTATCTCCAGGCCATGGCGCGCGGCGACAAGGACGAGGCCAAGGCCTATGCCGACCGGGCCTTCCGCCTGCGTCCCGGCGCGCCCTGGGCCTTCGACAGCGTCTACCGCCTGAGCCTCGAACGGGGCGGCTGGGGCGACGCGCGCGAGGCGCTGCTGCTCGCGGGCAAGCACGGCACGCAGACCGGTGCCGATGCCGCGCGTAAGGAGGCCGCTCTCCTGACCGCTGGCGCCTACGCCGCGAAGGACTCCGGGGACCGGGAGGGCGCGAAGCGCGACGCCGAGGCCGCACTCAAGAAGGCCCCTGGCTTTGCGCCCGCCGCCGTTCTCGCCGCCCGCGAAGAGGCGGCGAACGGCAAGCGGAACCGAGCGCTGAAGACGCTCGACGCGGCCTGGGCTGCCGCGCCGCACCGCGCCATCGCGCGGACGATGACGGACATCCTGGCGGACCAGTCTCCTCAGAAGCGGGCGGCGAGGCTGCGCAAGCTCGCCGCGCAGAACGAAGGCCACGCCGAGAGCCGCCTCCTCCTCGCCGAGCAGCACGTCATCCTCGGCGAGTACGCTCAGGCACAGGAGCTGCTGCTGCCGCTCCTCAAGGACCGCCCGACCGCGCATACCTTCGCGGTTATGGCCGACGCCGTGGAAGGTCAGCACGGAAAGGCGGCCGCGGAGCCCTGGCTCGAACGTGCGGCCGAAGCACCGCGCGACCCGAGCCTCGGTGCGGACGGCACCTTCTCGCTGACCACCGAAGGCTGGCGCCGCCTCGTCGAAGAGTATGGCGACCATGCCCGCCTCGCGCCGCCGCCGCTCGAGGTCGTGAACACCGCACTCAGCGAAGACGACCTCTTGTTCCTCACCGCCCCCCCCGCATCGGAGGAAGCCGAGGAACCGGCGCAGCCGACCGAAGGCGAAGCCGAGACGAAGGCGCCGGAGCCGGCCTACCCGGTGATCGTCAGCGACGCCGATCCGTCCGAAGAGGCGGCGTCGCCGGACGTCTCGTCGGCGGACAAGGTCGCTGCCGCCCGCCGCGTCTGACGCTGCCATCCGGTCGTAGATAGACGAAGGCCCCGGACGTTCCGTCCGGGGCCTTCGTTTGCGGAGGAAGAAGCCTCAAGCGGTTTGGCGGTCCGGTCCGGCGTTCTCGAGCGTCTGCTTGACCCAGGCTTCGAGCTGGCTCTTCGGTGCGGCACCGACCTTGGTCGCGATCGGCTCGCCGTCCTTGAAGATCATCAGGGTCGGCACGCCCCGCACGCCGTACTGACCGGGGGTGTTCGGGTTGTCGTCGATGTCGACCTTGGCGACCTCGATCTTGCCTTCCATGTCACCGGCGATGTCTTCGAGCGCGGGCGCGATCTGCTTACAGGGGCCGCACCAGGTCGCCCAGAAGTCGACGAGCACCAAGCCGGACGCATCGAGCACGTCCGTGCCAAAGCTGTCGTCGGTCACGGTCTTCACTGCCATGACGAATCCTTTCTTCGTTCGAGCCATGATCTAGGAGGGAGTCCCCAACGTGCAACGGCCATCACGCTAAGGTCGCCGTCAGGAGTTCTGACGGGACCGGCATGAGGCGGGGCGCGTATGTCCAAAGGAGCGCCGTGCGGACCGCGCGGCCCGGATAGACCTTCTCTATCAGCGCGGCGTAGGCGCCGAGCTGGGCGAGATAGGCGGGCGCGACGTCCTCGACCCGCTCGGGCGGCGGGCGGTTCGACTTGAAGTCGACGATCAGGACTTCCGTCTCGGTGACGAGCAGGCGGTCGATTTGGCCCGCATAGAGCTTGCCCCCGACCCGCCCCTGCACCGGCACTTCGGCCCGGCTGCCCGCCCCGAAGACGGCCGCGAAGGCCGGGTCTTCCAGAACGGCGAGGGCCTCGGAGAGCCAGACTTCCCGCTCGGCGTCGGCGGCAGAGGCCGCATCGCGTGCCAGGAGCTGACGGCCGACGGCGCGCCGGCGCTCAGGGGCGACTTCCGGCAGGCGTTCGAGGAGGTGGTGCAGCGCGGTGCCTCGCAGATAGGGACTCGCCGCCTGGCCGGGCACGCGCGGCGGGTAGGCGGGCGTGTCGTCCGCCTCCCCCTCGGCGCCGAGCCGCGACGGCGCGACGACGCGCTCTGCCCTTTCCGCCGGCGCCGGGTCGTGCAGCCAGGCGGGCGGCGCCACTTCAGGCGCCACGACTGCCGGTCGCTCTTTCGCTTCTCCGTGACTGCCATGCTCGTAGACGAGGATCGTTCCGCCCCAGCCCGCCTCGCGCGTGCGCTGATGGTGCTGCGGCAGCTTGCCGAAGGCGTGCGTCGCGAGGGCGTGCCAGTCGCACTCGTCGAGCGGCGCGTCGTCCTTCCGGCCCCGCCGGTCCGTGCCGCAGACGTAGAGGCGCTCGGCCGCCCGGGTCGCGGCGACGTAGAAGAGGCGCCGATACTCCTCGCGCCGCCGTCCATCGGCGTGGTCGCGCGCCGCGAGGTAGCCTCGCGTCGCGTCCTCCTTGCGCGGGCAGCAGACGAGGCAGCCGGGCTCCGGCCGGAAGGTGCCGTTCTCGACGTTGCCGAGTTCGACGAGCGGGTTCCGGCGGAACGCCGAGCCCGTATCCTTGAGGTCGACGGCGTCGGCGAGGATGACGATCGGTGCTTGAAGGCCCTTGGCGCCGTGGACCGTCATCACGCGGACGGCGTCGCCAGCGGCGCCTTGTTCCTTCTTGACCTCGCCGTCCGCGCGCTCGACGTGGCCCAGGAAACCCGCGACCGTGCGCGGGTGCTTGAGCTCCCAGTCGAGCGCTTCGTTCAGAAGCTCCTCGACCGCTTCGTCGGAGACGTGGCCCAGGCGCCGCGCGATCCGCTGGCGCCCGGTCGGCGCGCCGCGTTCGAGGACGCAGGAGAGGAGCGCGAAGGCGCCGCGTTCCTGACCGGCCCGCCTTGCAGCGTTAATTTCTTCCGCCGCTAGGCGGCACTTCGCAGCGAGCTTGTCCGCGCCCTCTGCCTTCTCGCGTACGACCGTCCAGAGCCGCTTCGGTCCGCGTCCGTAGGCGAGCGCGAAGAGTTCGTCCTCCGTGACGTTCCAGAACGGCGACTTGAGGACCTCCGCGAGGCTGAGGCAGTCGCCCTCATTGGCGCAGAAGCGCATGAGGGCGAGGAGGTCGCGGACCGCCACGTCGTCCTTCATCCGCACCTTGTCGGCGCCCTCCGCAGGGATGCGGTGCGCGGCGAGCGCGCGGACGATCTCTTGGAACTGTGGCCCACGGGTTTGGCATAGAATCAGGACGTCGCCCGGGGCGACCTTGCGGCGGGGGTTCGCGAGTTCCTCCGTGCCGATCCACGACTTGATCTCGGTACAGATCGCCTCGGCGAGGACGCGGCGCGGATCGGCCACGCCGACCTCGTCCACCGGGGCTGCCCAGGCCTCGCCCGTCTCCTTGTCGGGGCGGACGATGGGCGGCCAAAGCTCGACCCGCCCGTGAAGGACGGGATGGCGGCTCTCGTGCCGCTCGTACTCGGTCCCGACAAGCGGTTTGCCCTCTCCGTCGAGCATCGCCGCATCCACGAACTCGAGGACCGGGCGTGTGGAGCGGAAGGACAAGAACAAGGACGCGTCGTTGAAGCGGTGCCCCTCCGGCGTGCGGGTTTTGAGCGCGGCGCGCTTCTCTTCGAAGAGGTCGGCGTCCGCGCCCTGGAAGCTGTAGATCGACTGCTTCTCGTCGCCGACGACGAACAGCGTGCGGACGGCGTCGCCCGCGCCCTCGCCTACGAAGAACTCCTCCGTCAGTCGCTCGATCACCGCCCATTGGAGGGCGCCCGTGTCCTGCGCTTCGTCGAGGAGGACGTGCGCGATCCCTTGGTCGAGCTTGTAGAGCACCCAGGCGTTCGACGTACCGTCGATGAGCCGCACGGTACGTTCGATCAGGTCGTCGAAGTCGAGAAGGCCGCCTTGCGCCTTCACGCCGGCATAACGCCGCGCGACCTCGGCGCCGAGGCGATGGAGCGCGGCGTTGACTTGGCAGAAGCGAAGGGCCGTGCGCGCCTCGCGCGCCTCCGCCACGGCGTCGGCGAAGCGGTCCCAGCCCTCCTCGAAACCGGCGACCAGCTTCCGCGAGGGTGCGTCGCCGGGGTAGCCCTTTCGCCGCTCTCCGGCTTGCGTGAAGACAAGCAGTTCGCAGGCCGAAAGCGTCAACGCGCCCGTCTCGAGGACCGGGGCGAGCGCTTCCGAGAGCGCCAGAGCCGTCTTCTGGCGCGTCGCGAAGACCCCGCACACCTCTCGCAGGAAGGCGACGTCGCAGGTCTCACTCAAGCGCCGATCGAAGCTTTCCTCCGTCTCGTGACCGTCAAGTCCATGCCGGCCGTGCAGCGCTCTGACGAAGCCGTCGAGTCCGCCCGCCTCGGCGTGCGCGTCCGCGAGCCGCCCCCTCTTGCTCGCGAGGTCGGAGAGGACGCCGTAGAGCCCCTTCTGAAACCGCCCCGCACTCGCGTCGTAGACCGCGCCGAGCGTGTCGAAGGCCGATAGGAGGATCGGGTCCTCCGCCAGCGCCTCCTCGGCGAGGCCGTCGACGATCGCTTCGAGCCGCGCAGCCGCCTCGGCTTCCTCGAGGACGGTGAAGCCGGGCAGAAGTCCGGCTTCGGCCGGAAAGCGGCGCAGCACGCTCTCGCAGAAGGAGTGGATCGTCTGGATCTTGAGGCCGCCCGGCGTCTCGAGCGCGCGGGCGAAGAGGCGGCGGGCCGCCGCGAGGCGCCCCTCGGGCAGCGCGTCCGCCGCGGCGATGCCGACGACGCCCGCAAGGCTCGCTCGGAGCTCTTCGTCGGGCATGAGCGCCCAGGCGCCCAGCGTGTGGAAGAGCCGGTCCGCCATCTCGGCGGCGGCGGCCTTGGTGTAGGTGATGCAGACGATCCGCGCGGGCGCGACCTCCTCAAGGAGGAGGCGCGTCACTCGTTGGATCAGGACGTGGGTCTTGCCGGAGCCCGCGTTCGCGGAGACCCAGGCGGACGCCGCCGGGTCCGACACGGCGAGCTGGATCGCGAGCGTGCTCGAAAGCGGGTCCTTGGGCCCATCGAAGCCGTCAGCCATCGGCGCCCTCCTCGGCCTCGGCAGCCGCCCACTCGCCCCGGCGGGCGAGGTGGTCGTAGTCGCCATAGTCCTTGGCCATGAAGGCGCGGGGCTTCGATTCGTACGGCGTCGCCTCGTTCGCGAAGTGGGCGAGCCAGGCGCGGAAACCGGCCTCCGCCTCTGCCAGGTGCTCCGCCAGCGCATCGTCCCAGGCGCCGTGATCCTTGGGGAACGGCTCCTTCGGCATGCGCGTCGGCAAGCTGTCGAGGTAGGCGATGCGGCGCGCCTCCAAGGGCCCGAGCTCCGTGAAGCCGCCCTCTTTCAGCATGAGCGCGGTGAGCGCGAGCTGGGGGTTGAAGAGCTTGGCCTGCCTCATCGTCGGCACCTGGCCGGTCTTGTAGTCGAAGATCGACGCCCGGCCGTCCTCGCCTAGATCGATTCGGTCCGCCCTGCCCCTAACGACGTACTCGACGCCCTCGACGGTTAGGCGCATCTCGCCTTCCACCTCCGCTTTGGCGAGTCGCCCCTCAGCGCGGGCAGCGGCGTCGAAGGCAGCGAAGGCTTCGAACCCCGTCCGCATGCGGGGCCGCCAGAGGGCACGGATCGAGACGGGCACGTGCCACTCCTCGAACAGTCCTTCTGCGAAACGCGTCAACGTGCCGGCGACGTCCGTCGGGCGCTCGTCGATCCAAGCCTTCGAGAAGCGCTCGAACACCGCGTGGTAGAACGTCCCCTTGAGCCCTGCGTCCAGCGGCCGTCCCGGCGCGTCGAGCGCCTTCAGGTCGAGCGTCCTCTTCGCGTAGATCGCGTAAGGGTCGCGCAGAAAGGTGTCGATCTCGGACAGGCTGAACGTCTTCGGCCGCGCCTCCAGCGGCGGACACGGACGGGGCTTCTCGCAAGGGGTGGGCGCACCGTCGTGACCGTGCAGGCCGGTGAGCGCGGCGCGAAGACGGGGCGCGTCGTCGATCGGCGCGAGGCCGTCCTCCGCGGCGAGGAAGCTCTCGAAACGGACCATCCAGCGCGACGGCTTCGCCGGGTTCCGGCCCGCCTTGGCGGAACGAGTGAGCCAGACACGGGGCGCCGCGGCGAGCTGGCTGAAGTCGTGGGCGGCACGCCCGATGATCATCTCGGGGCTTGGCAGTCCTAGGGCCTGTCGCATCGGGCGGGACAAGAAGGGATCGGTCCGCGCATCGTCCGGCCACACGCCTTCGTTGAGGCCAGCGAGGATGATCCTGTCCGCATGCTGAAGGCGGGCTTCGAGAAGGCCGAGGATCTGAAGCCGGGGGTGACCGCCCCGAGGCCGCACGACGGGACCGGAGGAGAGCGCGTCGAAGAGGTCGGGGTAGCCTCCAACCCCTTCGCCGAGGTCCGGCAGCACCGCCTCGTGCCGCAGGAGGGTCGAGAGGTGGACCGCCAGCGCTTCGCCGTCCTCGTAGCGCCACAGGCGTGCGTCGCCGCCCTCCTTCTCGGTCTCGCAAAGCCGCTGCGCGACCTCGATATGCGCTTGCAACCGGTCGCCCGGCGTACGGGCGGCGAGGAAGGGCGCGGCGGCGGCTTCGAGCCGGTCCACGAGCGCGAGCGCGCGGTCGCGTGCGTCCGCCCGCTCGTTCGGCACACGGCGCGCGTCGTCGCGGATCGCGCGGCGCAGCCCTTCGAAGCCCGGCCCCGGCCGCGCGCCACGCAGGCGCCGGTCGAGCGCCCGCGCGTCCGAGCCTGCCTGCCGCGCGGTCTCGCCCAGGCGACAGAGGTCGTGGACCGTGACGGCACGAAGCGCGACGGGATCGGACGGGTCGGCGAGCCAACGCGCGACCGCCCGAAGGAACGTGCCGCGGTAAGTGCCCGCGAGCGGCGTGCCGCCCGAATCGTCGACGCTGACGTCCCACCGCGCGAGCTTCGCCTGCACCCGGCGCGCGAGCACTCGGTCGGGGGTGACCAGGATCGCGGTCTCCTCCGGCGTCTCGAGCGTCTCGCGCAGGAGGAGGGCTATGAACTCAGCCTCCTCGTCCTCGGAGCGCGCAGTTGCGACCTTCATGCCGCCGGTCGCGATTCCGACGCCGCCGCCCTCGCGGAAGCGCTGCATCCGTCCGTACCAGTCATCGGTCGTCTCGGCGGGGCGCAGGACGAGGGAGAGGAAGCCGCGGCGCCGCGCGCCGCCCGCGTCCTCGGCCGCCGACGGCCACGCGGCGACGGCCTCCCTGTCGAGGCCATCGAAGGCGTTCGCGAGCAGCGCCTTGAAGAGCGCTTGGGGGTGGGGTGGCTCGATCTCGCTCCACGCCCGCTCGTCGAGATCCGCGTCGAGGCCCGGAAGGACGACGAGGCCGTTATCGAGCTCCGCGACCTTCGCCATGAAGCGGGCGGTGGCGGGAATGGTGCCGAGCGAGCCCGCGACGATCACCGGCCCCGGCGCCGCCGCGACGTGCTCCGTCAACGCGTCCATGACGTGGCGGCGCCGCGCGGCGCCGTCGATCCGCCCCTGCGCGGTGGTCCAGGCGGGCCAGACTTCGGTCACGACCTTCAGGAATTCGAGCGACTGCGCCCAGTGCGCCGCGCCTTGCGGCACGGCGTCGTCGTCCACGAGGGTGGCGAGCCGATCGAAGGGTACGCCTTCGGTGTGGAAGTCGTCGAGGAGCTTGCCGAGCTCGTCCGCCGCCGCGAGCGCCGCGGGCCAAGCGGGGACGGGATGCCCCTGCGCCTGGCGGGCCCGGCGCAGGAAGCGTGCGAGGACGAGGCGCCGCTCGATCCCCTCCGCAGCCGGGGGCAGTGACGCCTCGGCCTCCAAGGGTGCGCCGGTGACGAGCAAGTCTTCCTCGTCGACGTCACCGAGGGCGCGCAGGCGCGGCAGCAGCATCGCCCCCTCCCCGTCCGTATGATCGAGGAACGCCATGGTCAGCGCGCGGGTCGCGCGGCGGTTGGGCAGGAAGATCGTCAGGTCCGCGAGCGCAAGGGGGTCGTCCTTGTACGCATCGACGATCGGCCCGGCAAGCTCGCGCAGGAAGGGCCGCCCCGCGGGGATCGTGTAGAGCGCGGGCGTAGGCCGAAGGAGCATGTCGAGCGGCGTTCCCATCGCTCAGTTCCCCGTGAGGCGCGCCTCGGCCGCCGCGTGGCCCGCCGGGTCGCCGACATGCATCCAGAAGCCATCGTGGACGAGGCCGAAGAGCCGACCGTTCGCCATCGCCTCGTCCCAGAAGACGTGCGTCGATTGCGGCGCCGGTGTCCGTCCGGCCCAGAGGCGCGGGTGGATGATCTGAAGGCCCGTGAAGACGAGCTTGTCCCCGCCCTCCCAGGAGAGACGACCGTCCGTACCCAGGGCGAAGTCGCCTTTGCCTGCGTAGCCGGACGTGTTCGCGGTCGGCACGAGCAGAAGGAGCGCGTCCATCGCCGCGTCGTCCCAGGCGGCAGCAAGACGCGCCGCGCCCTCGCCTTCGAGGATCGCATCGGTATTGGTGCAGAAGACCGGGCCGTCCCCTAAAAGCCCGCTCGCCTGGATCAGCCCGCCGCCGGTTTCCATCAACTGCGCGCGCTCGTCCGAGAGGACGATCCGAGGCTCGTCGCGGCCCTGAAGGTGCGCCTCGACCTGGTCGGCGAGGTAGTGGACGTTCACGACGGCCCGCGAGGCCCCGCCCCGCGCGACCTCGTCCAGCGCGTAGTCGATCAGGGCGCGGCCCGCGACCTCGACCAGCGGCTTCGGCCGGTCCGGCGCGAGCGCGCGGATGCGGGTGCCGAGCCCGGCGGCGAGGACCATGGCCGTGCCGACCTCAGCCACGAACGACCTCCGGCAAGTAGCGCTCCGCCCACGCACGGACGGGTGCGAGCGGGGCCCGCGCGAGGTCCGTCTGGAAGTGCGCCCGGACGCGCGGCACGAAGGCGCCGTAGCGCGGCTTGCCGTCGCGAACCTGAAGCCGGGCGAAGATGCCGAGGATCTTCGCGTTCCGCTGCGCGGCGAGGATGGCGTAGTCGGTCTCGAACCGCTCGCGGTCCCCTTTTGAAAGCCGCTCGACGTAGCCTTGGTAGAGCGCCTGGGCGTGGCCAGGCGCGAGGTCGCGACGGGCGTCCTCGATCAAGCTCGCGAGGTCGTAAGCCGCAGAGCCGACGAGCGCGTCCTGGAAGTCGATGACGCCGACGCCCTCGCCTAGAACCAAGATGTTCTCGGCGTGGAAGTCGCGAAGGACCAGCGTGTCGCAGGGGCCGAGTTGCGAGAGCACTTCGCGCCAAGCGTTCTCATAGGCTTCGTCCGCGCCGTCCAGCAGCGCTTCGCCCGTCGCGTATGGGACGTACCATTCGGGCAGAAGCCGTGCCTCGGCGAGGAGGGCGGTCTCGTCATAGGTCTGAAGCGTCCAGGCGCCGATCGGACCCGGCTCGGCACCTGTGTCCCGCAGCGCATGCAGCACCTTGATCGAGCGGGCGTAGTGCGCGCGCTCCGCGGCGGGGTCAGCCGCTTCGACCGCGAGCAGCCTGTCGCCCATGTCCTCGATCACGGCGAAGCCGTGCTCTCGGTCGGCGGCGAAGACTTCCGGCGCGTGAACGCCTCGTTCGCGCAGCCAGCGGGCGACGTCCATGAAGGCCGAGAGGCTGGGACCCGCGAGCCTAGCCTCGGCGTTGTAGCCGAGCGCGGCGCGCTCTTCCGGCGTCGCGTCCGGCGGACATGCCGCGCTCTCCTCGGCGGGCGGCGCGTTCATCAGCAGGGCGGGCGACGGGCCGCCGCGCAGTCGGGCGTAGCTGCGGGTCGAGGCGTCGGCGGGCAGCGCGGTGCGCTCGCAGCCGGCCCAGTCCGTCTCTTCGAGGAACGCGTTCGCCAGCGCCTGTCTGTCCGCCATCAAGACCCTCGTCTCACCGTCCATTCGCGAGTGCCGTCGTCCAAGATTCGGCCCGTCAGAAGGAGGGCGTCCTTAGGCCAGAAGCTCTGGCCGAGGTCCGGCCACTCCACGAGCACGACGCCCGCCTCCAGCATGTCCTCGAGGCCGAGTTCCGCCAGTTCGGACGGGTCATTAAGGCGGTATAGGTCGAGGTGGTAAAGAGGCGGCCAGGTCTCATAAGGCTGGACGATCGCATAGGTCGGGCTCGGCACCTCCGGCCCGCCGCCCGCGGCCTCGATCAGGCCCCGCGCCAATGCTGTCTTTCCGGTCCCCATCGGCGCCTCGATCAGCACGCAGTCCGGCGTTCGCAGAGTTTTCCACAAGCGTGCGCCTAGCGCCTCGCTCGCCGCTTCGTCTTCGCACTTATGGGTTTCGGTCACGGGTCCGCCTCGCTAAGCCCCGGGGCGATTGGACGGCGGAGTAGAGCATGGTCAAGGTCACCTTCACCCTTCACGACGGCACGGTCCGCGAGGCCGAAGGCGAAGAGGGGCTGACCGTGATGGAGACGGCGGTCAGGAACGACGTGCCCGGCATCGACGCCGACTGCGGCGGCGCCTGTGCGTGCGCGACCTGCCACGTCTACGTCGACGAGGCCTGGACCGGGAAGGTCGGCGAGCCGAGCCCGATGGAGGACTCCATGCTCGACTTCGCCTCCGAGCGTGCGGACAACTCGCGCCTCTCCTGCCAGATCCGCCTCAGCGCAGCGCTCGATGGCCTCAAGGTCGCCGTCCCGGAGTTCCAAGGCTGACGACGAGGGCGACGTCTCAGGCCGCCGCTCGTTGAAGACCTCTTGCTTCCCAGATCCCTTCGAGCGCTTCGAGAAGCGCGTCCATGTGCGCATCCGTGTGAAGCGGCGTCGGGCTGAAGCGTAGGCGTTCGGTCCCCTTGGCGACGGTCGGGTAGTTGATCGGCTGCACGTAGATGCCGTGCTCTGTCAGGAGCTCGTCCGTGACCGCCTTGCAGGCGACCGGGTCGCCGACCATCAGCGGCACGATGTGGCTCGGGCTGTCCATGACCGGCAGGCCGGCCTCGGTGAGCCGCGCCTTGAGCGTGGCCGCGCGTTCCTGATGCCGGTCGCGTAAGCTCTGCTCCTCGCGGAGGATACGGACCGAGGCGAGCGCACCTGCGACGAGGACGGGCGAGAGCGCCGTCGTGAAGATGAAGGACGAGGCGTAGGAGCGGATCGCGTCGACCATGGCCGCGCTGCCGGCGATGTAGCCGCCCATCACGCCGATCGCCTTGCCGAGCGTTCCCTCGATGCAGTCTATGCGGTCGGCGACCCCCCTCTCCTGAGCGACGCCGCCGCCCTCGCCGTAGAGGCCGACGCCGTGCACCTCGTCGAGATAGGTCAGGGCGCCGTAGCGCTCCGCGAGGTCGGCGACCGCCTCGACCGGGCCGAAGTCGCCATCCATCGAGTAGACGCTCTCGAAGGCGATGATCTTGGGCACGTCGCGAGGCAGGCCGCGAAGCAGTTCTTCGAGGTGGTCCGTGTCGTTGTGCCGCCAGATCAGCTTTGAGCCGCGACCACCGCGGATGCCCGCGATCATGCTCGCATGGTTGAGCTCGTCCGACAGGATCACCGCGCCCGGCAGGAGCCGCGCGAGGGTCGAGAGGGTCGCTTCGTTCGAGATGTAGCCCGAAGTGAAGAGGAGCGCGGCCTCCTTGCCGTGCAGCGCCGCGAGCTCACGCTCGAGCGCGACGTGGAAGTGAGTCGTCCCCGCGATGTTGCGCGTACCGCCCGCCCCCGCGCCGACCCGGTCGAGCGCGTCGTGCATCGCCTCGAGGACGCGGGGGTCCTGGCCCATGCCGAGGTAGTCGTTGGAGCACCAGACGATGACGTCCTGTGCGGTGCCGTCGGCTAGGTAGCGCTTCGCGTTCGGAAAGGCGCCGCGTTCGCGTTCGAGGTCTGCGAAGACGCGGTAACGGCCCTCGGCACGCACGGCAGCGAGGGCGTCCTTGAAGACGCTATCGTAGTCGGTGGTCATGAGCGGGGCCTATCACGGGTTCCAGGACCCGGATACAAGCAAGACCGTCGGTATGGACGATTCTTGCGGTCGCGCGGCGAGTTGTCCTACCTATACTTGAGAATGGATCGCAAGTATAGGGGGTCGCCCCGCGTCTTAGAGCTGATAGCGGACCTGATCCGCCCAGAAGCGCTCGAGGCGTGAGAGCGTGATGTTCGTCCGCTCCATCATCTCGGCAGAGACGTCGCCGACCTTGTCGACCGAAGCGAGGTGCCGGTCGAAGAGACCCTCGATCTTCTCGCGAACGTGGGTTCCCTGATCGGTCAGCGACACGCGCACCGACCGCTTGTCGTGCTCTGAGCGCTGATGGCTGATGTAGCCGGCCTCGACGAGCTTCTTGAGGTTGTAGGACACGTTCGAGCCGAGGTAGTGCCCACGGCTGCGAAGCTCGCCAGCGGTCAGCTCGGCGTCGCCGATGTTATAGAGAAGCAGCGCCTGCACGGCGTTGATGTCCGATTGACCGACGCGGTCCAGCTCGTCCTTGATCACGTCGAGCAACTGCCGGTGCAGACGTTCGATGAGGGTCAGGAGCTTGAGATAGACCGTCTCCTTGTCCTCGATCACGTCATCGGCTGAATGAGCGACTCTCAACCCGTCCTGCATCAGCATGGGAAACCCCGGAAACTCGACTTCTTCGTGGCAACCTTAGGCACGACGAGTCTAAGGCAGAGTAAACCAAGGCAGAAAAAAGCCGACAAAACAGGCGTCTCAAGATGAAACACCCTTTCCCGGGACGACACCCCGCAACCCGTCCCCGCCGCCTCCGGCAAGAACCTTGGATCCGCGCCATGACGGCGGAGAGCCGCCTCGTGCCGGAAGACCTGATCCAGGCGGTGATCCTGCGCGAGGACGATGCCCCGGCCGGTCCGGTTCCGGCCATGCCCGGCATCGCCCGGGCGACCGCCGACGAAGCGGTCGAGATCGCGAGGAAGGCTTCCGCCCTCGGCCTGCCGGCCCTCGCGCTCTTTCCTCAGACGGGGCCCGAGCACCGGTCGGCCGAGGCGCAGCTCGCGCTCGATCCGGGCAACCTGATGTGCAGAGCCGCCCGGGCCATCAAGGCCGAAGCGCCCGGCATCGGCCTCATCGCCGACGTGGCGCTCGACCCCTACACCGATCACGGTCATGACGGGCTGCTGCGCGAGGGCGTCATCCTCAACGACGAGACCGTCGAGCTCTTGACCCGGCAGGCCCTCGTCCTGGCCGAGGCGGGCTACGATGTCCTGGCGCCATCGGACATGATGGACGGGCGCATCGCCGCGATCCGCACCGCGCTCGACGAGGGCGGCTACGCGGATCGGCTGATCCTCTCTTACGCCGTCAAGTACGCCTCGCGCTTCTACGGGCCCTACCGCGACGCCATCGGCTCGCGCGGCGTGCTGCAAGGCGACAAGCGGACCTATCAGATGGACCCGCGCAACGCCGAGGAAGGCCTGCGCGAGGTCGCGCTCGACGTCGCCGAAGGCGCGGACATGGTGATGGTGAAGCCTGGCCTTCCCTACCTCGACATGGTCGCGCGGGTGAAGGACGGCTTCGGCGTACCGACCGTCGCCTTCCAGGTCTCGGGCGAGTACGCGATGCTGGCCTGCGCGGCGGAGGCCGGCGCCTTCGACTTCGAGGCGGCGGGGCTGGAGGCGTTGGCCTGCTTCCGCAGGGCGGGGGCCGATGCGATCGTCAGCTACTACGCGATCCGGGCGGCCGAATGGCTCAGCGATCCCGCTCGGTGACGATGGGCCCTTCGAGGTACTGCCGCCCCGCATAGATCAGCGGGTGGCCGTCCCGGCTGTCGAAATGGACCACCCGGCCGATCAGCACGACGTGGTCGCCCGCGTCGTGCCGGTCCGCGACCTCGCAGTCGAAGCCGGCGATCCGTCCGCGCAGGAGCGGCGCGCCGGTCGCGTAGGTTTCGCCCTCCCCCTCCAGCAGGTCGTGCCGCCCCGGCGTCGCGAAGCGGTTGGAGGCCTCCGCCTGATCGGCGGCCAGGATGCTGACAGCGTAGTTGTCCGCCGCGTCGTAGGCCGCGAAGACGCTCGACTTCTTGTCGAGGCACCAAAGGACCAGCGTCGGCTCCAGCGAGACCGAGGTGAAGCTGTTCACCGTGATCGCGAGCGGCGCCCGTCCCGGCGGCGCGCAGGACACCACCGTCACGCCGGTCGGGTAACGGGCGAAAGCGTTCTTCTGCGCGCGGTAAGGGTCGGTCATCGGATCGCGGGTACAGGAAGCCGCGCCGGGCGCAAAGCCCGGCGCTTACAGCCCGCTTTCCGGCACGAAGCTGCGCGGCGCGGGGTCGACCACCGCGATGCCCGACGGCCGAATCTCCAAGATGGCGAGGCCCCGCTCGACCGTGCCGTCGGGCATCAGGCGGAAGAGGCCGTCCGCGCCTAGGAAACCGTTGGGGTTCGCGATCGTCTGCGGCGCGAAGCGCTCGCGCGGCGGCAGCTCCGACAGGCGCGCCGTCAGCAGCGCCGCGTCGTAGGCGAGGCTCGCGAGGCGCGGCGGGTTCTCGCCATAGGCTCGCTCGTAGCGCCGTTGGAAGCCTTCCGCGAGCGCGGGGTCGGGCGCCGCGAACCACCCCCCGTCGAGCGCAGGCTCGCGGGTCAGGAGCGGGTTGTTCCAGGAGGACACGCCGAGGAGCTTCACCTCCCGGATGTCGACGTCGTAGGTCGGAAGCCAGGGCGCGAGGGCGCGGAGGTAGCGGCCCTGCTCGGGCAGGAACACGGCCTGGAAACCGACCGTGGGATCGACGACTTCCTCGCCGTCCTCACCGATCGTACTCGCCTGTGGTTGCGCGTAGGGGTCCGTCCCGTAGGCGCCCTCCTCGTAAGGATCGGCGTAGGGATCGAAGGGCTCGTCGGCACCGTAGAAGCCACGATCCTCGTTCTCGGGCCTGCGGTCTTCGACCTGCTGTCCCGGCGGCGTCACGTATTGCGGCACGAACACCTTGGCTGCGTACTCCGACAGGCGGCGCGCGGGCTGCGCCATCGCGTCGAAGGTGCGCTCGTACCGCTCCGTGTGGACCAGCTCGCCGCCGCGCTCTTGAACCTCGTTCTGGAACGCGTTCGCGACCCGGTCGCCGAACTCGGTGTAGGGCGACATCATGCCGAAGCGGGCGTAGCCGTTCTCGATCGCGTAGTCGGTGACGCGGGCGACCTCGTCTTCCGGCGGGAAGCTGAGCAGGTACACGCCGTCGCCTGCGACCGCCGTGTCCGACGAGAAGGCGATCACCGGGATTTCGGAGGCGCGGGCAAGGGGCGCGATCGCCTCGACGCAGTCCGAGAAGAGAGGGCCCAGGATGATCTCGGCACCTTCCCGGATCGCCTCCTCGGCGACGGCGTAGGCGCCCTCCGCCGTGCCTTTGGTGTCCTTCGGGATGAGGAGGTAGCGGGCGTTGTCGCTTTCGAAGGCCACCATCTGCGCGGCCTTGAGCATCGCCTGCGCGACGGTCTCGACGTTGTCCGAGGTCGAGCTGAACGGCAGGAGGAGCGCGACGCGCACCACCTCGTCACGATCCTGCGTCGGCACGGTCGCGAAGACCTCTGGATCGACCTCCGGCCGCACGACCGGCCGATCGCCAGGACCGCCGCGCACCGGGGCGGGGTCCCGCCGCGGACCGGGGTTCGTCTGGCAAGCCGAGAGGGCCAGAAGCGCGAGCAGGGTCGTTCCTAGGCGGAAGCCGCCGAGCCGTCGGGTCATGGCATCCTCGATACGTCGTTCGCCGGACCATAGGGGGGTGACCCGCAGGCGACAATCAAAACGGGTGACAGCCGTTGACGGGCCGCTCGGTTCGGGTGACGCGGGGCCCGCTTTACCGAGGTAGATGTGACCGAGACGCCCCGCCGCCCTTCGGACGATCCGCTCGCGCCGGGTCTCTACGTGGCGGCGACGCCGATCGGAAACTTGGGCGACGCGAGCGCCCGCTTGCTGGACGTCCTGCGCCGAGCGGACGGCGTCTTGTGCGAGGACAGCCGCGTCACCGGCAAGCTGCTCTCCGCCTTCGGCATAGAGAACCGCCTTCAGCCCTATCACGACCATAACGGCGCTCGCGTCAGGCCGGGCGTGCTCGACAGGTTGCGCAGCGGCGCGGCCCTGGTCCTCGTCTCGGATGCGGGAACGCCGCTCGTCTCGGACCCCGGCTACAAGCTCGTGCGCGAGGTGCGGGCGGCGGGCCTACGCGTGCACGCCGTCCCCGGCCCCTCCGCCCCCCTCGCCGCGCTGATGGTGTCGGGGGCGCCGTCCGACCGCTTCAGCTTTCACGGATTCCTGCCCCGGACCCAGAAGGCCCGCCGAGACCTCTTCACGAGCCTGGGCGGGCGGGATGAGACGCTCCTCTTCTTCGAGACGGCGCCGCGACTCGCGAGCGCGCTTTCGGACCTCGCGGACGCGTTGGGGCCCCGCACGGTGTCGATCGCCCGCGAGCTGACCAAGCGCTACGAGGAGGTCGTCGAAGGCGAGGCGGCGGAACTGGCGGCCGCCTACGAGGCGGCACCCCCCAAGGGCGAGATCGTCCTGATCGTCCACCCCGCCGAAGCCGCCGCGCCGCCGGACGAGGAGAGCGTCGACCGGCAGCTGCGCGAGGCGCTGCGTACGCACCGGGTGAAGGACGCCGCCGCCTTCGTTGCGGAGGCGACGGGCCTGCCCCGCCGCGGCCTCTACGCCCGCGCGCAAGCTCTGAAGGACGAAGGGTGAACCGCCAGCGCGCCGAAGCTGCCGGGCGTAGGGCCGAGGCGCTGGCGGCTCTTCTTCTTCGCGCGAAGGGCTACCGCATCCTCGCGCGGCGTTGGCGGTGCGCCGCTGGAGAGATCGATCTCGTCGCGCGCCGAGGCCGAACGGTCGCCTTCGTCGAGGTGAAGGCGAGGCCGACGCGGACGGCGGCGCTCCTCGCGCTGACCGCGCAGGGCCGCAGACGAATCGAACGGGCCGCGACCGCCTATCAGGCCACGAGGCTGCGTGACCTCGGACTTCCCGTCCGCTTCGACCTCGTCAGCGTCGCGAACGGCCTGCCCCGTCATCATCCTGATCATTGGCGGCCAGGTAGCTGAGGCTCCGGCTTTCCTCGCTTCCGCCCCTCCCCTAGTGAGCCGATCCGGCCCCGTCACGAAAGGACCGCTCCATGCGTCTCGCTTCCTTGCTCGCCGCCCTCGCCGCGCTCTCCCTCACCGCCGGCTGCGTCCAGAACCGCTCGCTCGGCGACAGCTTCGGCGATGCCACCACGGACCTGAACCTGAAGCGGCAGCTTCTCACCGATCGGACCATCAAGACCGGCGACATCGACGCCTCGGTCTTCGAGGGTCGCCTACTTCTCACCGGCACCGTTCCGACCGAGGCCGACCACCAGGCCCTGCTGACGAAGGCCCGCAACCTCAGCGGCGTCCGCGAGGTGCTGGACGAGTTGCGGATCGGCCGGAAGACGACGATGCGGCAGGGTCTGACGGACGCCGCCATTGATCAGAAGCTCGGCGCCGCCCTTCTGACCGACAACGGCATCTACCGCGCGAACTATCAGATCGTGGTCAGCCAGGGGACGGTCTACCTGCTCGGCGTCGCGCAAGGACCGAACGAGCTCGAGCGCGTGACGAGCCACGCCGCCACGATCGACGGCGTCAACAACGTCGTCAGCCACGTTCTCTACGTGGGCGACCCTCGTCGCCGGACAGAGGGTTGAGGGGCGAGCCGCCTGCCTGCGGTGAGGAAGCCCCGTCCTCGCCATGCAACCGCTCGGGACTGAGGGCGTCGATGCTCAAGGCCGACGGTCCCGCGCTCATGACGGGTAGCCGGTAGCCGAAGAGCGATCGTACGTCCCGCGCACAAGCACCGCGGAGCACGATCTTAACTCCATCCTCCCGACCGGCGCAGCGTCAGCATAGCCCCGGTCGGTGAGAGGGAGCCGAGCGCTTACGCGCCCGGTTCTTCCATCAGTTCGTCCTTGCTGACCGTCTTCTCGGTGACTTCAGCTTGGCCGATGATGTGGTCGACGACCTTGTCCTCGAAGATCGGCGCACGGAGCTGAGCCAGCATTTCGGGCTGTTGCTGGTAGAACTGCGCGAGTTGCTGAACCGGCATGCCGTACTGCATGGCCTGCATCTGAAGCGCGCGGTTCATGTCCTCCTGCGGGACCTGCACGTTGGCCTGCCGGCCGATCTCGGCGAGGACGAGACCCAGGCGGACGCGGCGCTCGGCGATCTTCTGATACTCCTCGCGCAGCTCCTCTTCGGTCTTGTCCTTGTCCTCCTCGTCGCGCTCGGCCCCTTCGACCTGGCGCCAGATCTGCTCGAACTCGGCCTTCACCATGCTCGGCGGCAGCTCGAACTCGTGCTTCTCGTCGAGCGCGTCGAGCAGCGACCGCTTGAGGTGCAGGCGGGACTGGTTGTCGTAGCGGCCCTTGATCCGGTCGCGCACGCGCTCGCGCAGGGCGTCGAGGTCGTCGACGCCGAACTGCTTGGCGAACTCGTCGTTGATCTCGACCTCTTTGGGCGCCTCGACCGCCTTGACGGTGACGTCGAAGGTCGCGGGCTTCCCGGCCAGGTTCTCCGCGCCGTACTCCTCGGGGAAGGTCACCTCGATCGTCTTCTCGTCGCCCTTGGAGAGGCCGACGAGGCCGTCCTCGAAGCCGGGGATGAAGGAGCCGGAGCCGAGGACGAGGTCGACGTCCTCGCCCTTGCCGCCTTCGAAGGGCTCGCCGTCGAGCTTGCCGAGGAAGTCGATCTTCACCCGGTCCTTGTCCTGAGCGGCGCGATCCGTCTCTTCGTACTCGCGGTTGTTCTCGGCCAGCTCCTGAAGCTGCTCCTCGACTTCCTCTTCGGGCACCTCGGCGACCATGCGCTCGAGCTTCAGGCCGGACATGTCGGCGGGCTCGAACTCGGGCAGCACCTCGACGTGGATGTCGTATTCGAGGTCCGCTTTGCCTTCGACGACCTTGTCGATCAGGCCGTCATGAATGTGCGGATGCGGCGCCATGGCCGGCTTGACCTCGTTCTCGGAGAACGCCTTCTCCTGCGCGGCCTGCATCTCTTCCTGAATGAGCTCGCCCATCAGGTTCCGGCCGTACATCTTCTTGAGGAAGCTCACCGGCGCCTTGCCGGGGCGGAAGCCCTTGAGGTGGACCTGACCCTTGATCTCCTCGAGCTTGGAGTTGAGCTTCTGTTCGAGCTCGCTCTGCGGGATCGAGACGTGGAACTCGCGGGACAGGCCCTCGGCGCTCTTCTGGGTGACTTGCATGGCGATCGCGGCGTGACCGCGCCTTCTTCATAGCGTGGGGTGAAACGTCGGCGGCTTATTCCGCAAGCGGGCGCCAGTCTCAAGGGGGCGCATGCGGGAACGCTGCGCGGCTTCCCGAAAGTGGTGCGGATGGGGAGACTCGAACTCCCACGCCTTGCGGCACTGGAACCTAAATCCAGCGCGTCTACCAATTCCGCCACATCCGCGCGGGTCGACGCGCTACAACACGACCCCTGCGCCGTCCAGCGTCGTTACGTCCATCCAGGCTGGCGTCGGCTTCCTTATTGCGCTCCGGTCATGCTCCTCTAACGAGGACGAGAGACCCGAGACCTTGGCCCGGAGCCCGACCGTATGACTCAACGGCTCTTCTTCGATGCGCAAGCCGTAAAGCTTCTCCAAGCCATCGACTGGGGGGGAACGCCATTGGGTCCGCCCGACCGGTGGCCCGACGCGCTCAAAACCCTCGCTCAGCTCGTCGCAGCGTCGCCGCAGCCCATGTTCCTGTGCTGGGGGCCCGATCGCACCTTAATTTACAACGACAGCTACGCGGAGATCCTGGCGGACAAACATCCGGCCGCGTTGGGACGGGACTTACTGGAGGTATGGAGCGAGATCCGCGAAGATCTCTCTCCGATCGTCGAGGAGGCCTATGCGGGCCGCCCCGTCCGCATGGCGGACATCACGCTGGTGATGCACCGCCGCGGCCATGACGAAGAAGCGCACTTCTCCTTCTCCTACACGCCTGTTCGGGACGCCTCCGGAGAGGTCGGCGGCTTCTTCTGCGCCTGCGAGGAGATCACCGACCAGGTGAAGGAAGAGCGCCGCGTGCGCCTTCGCGCCGACCTGACCGAGCGGCTTCGCGATCTCAACGACGCCGCGGCGGTGATCGAACGCACGAACGAACTCCTGGGGGCGTACTTTGACGCGGACTGCGTCGGCTTCGCCGAGATCGACCCCGACGGTGAGACCTACACGGTGAGGCACGAGTGGCGCAGGCCGGACTTTCCGAGCGTGATCGGCCGCCACCGCCTGAACGATTTCGGGCCGAGCCTGATCGATCGGTTGAAGCGCGGAGAGACCGTCGCGATCGAGGACGTGCGCACGCATCCGCTCACGAGGGGGCACGACGCCGCCTTCGAAGCGGTGAACGTCCGCGCCCTCCTCGACGCGCCGCTCCTGCGCAGCGGCCAGCTCGTACTGACGCTCTTCGTCCTCAGCCGCACCGCGAGGCGATGGCTGGCCGGCGACGTCGAGCTCGCGCGGCAGAAGGCCGAGCGGACGTGGCAGATCCTCGAACGGGTGCGGGCGGACAAGGCTCTGCGGGAGGAACACGCCTTCCTGGAGGCAATTATCGAGACCGCGCCCATCGGTATCTCCATCACCAGAGAGCCTTTGGACCTGCCGCCCATCATCAACCGCGAGGCGCGCCGTCTGCTTGGGGTCGAGGAGTTCGTGGGCGACCTCGGACGGTACCAAGTGCTCGGCGCGGTCCATCGGGACGGGACGCCCTACGCGACGGAGGACTACCCGACGGTCAGGGCCCTGCGGCGCGGAGAGACGATCGAGGACGAGCCGATGACCTACCGCCGCGGCGCGGAGAGCCGCCGCTGGCTCGTGAACTCCAAGCCTCTGCGGGCCGAGAACGACGAGATCATCAGCGTGATCACCACGATCAACGACATTGAGGATCGTCTGAGGGCCGAAGAGGCCGTTCTTCTCGTCAATACCGAGCTCCGGCACCGGGTGAAGAACCTCTTCGCCATCATCCGAAGCCTCGTCGCGCTGACAGGACGGGACGAGACGGACGTCGCCGCGCTGAAGACGAAGCTTCTCGGCCGCATCGACGCCCTCGCCGCCGCACACATGCTGAGCGTCGAGGAGGAAGACCGGGAGCTCGTCGACCTCGCGCAGATCGTCCGGGCGATCGTTGCCCCCTACGACCGGCAGCTGCACCTCGAAGGACCGGCGGTGCAAGTGCCGGTGAGGATGGTCACGCCGCTGGGTCTCATCCTTCACGAACTCGCCACGAACGCTGCGAAGTACGGTGCGTGGGCGCGCGAGGGCGGCGATCTGACCGTCTCCTGGCGGTGGGAGGCGACGGACGTTTCCGTCCTGCGGCTGGAGTGGTCGGAGAGGTGGGCCCGGCCGGTGCCGGTCGATCCGGGCTCGAGGGCCGGGTTCGGGACCAAGCTGATGCGCTCCTCCGCCTTGCAGCTCGATGGCGAACTGACACAGCGGACGGACCTTTACGGACTGCACACGATCTTCGTATTCCCCTGTCCGGAGGCCGCACCGAGAGGCGCGCAACAGGAGGAGCCTGCGTAGTGAACCCGCTCGCCTACTTCGCTTCGAACGATTCCGGCTTTCCCGCCTTCGGCTCGAGCGCCGATGAGCCAGCCGACCTTACAGCACTGCGCGGCAAGCGCGTTCTCCTCGTCGAGGACGAGGCGCTCGTTGCGATGGAGCTGGAGTTGGCGATCGAGAACGTCGGCGCGGAGGTGATCGGTCCGGCGTCGACGCTGGCCCGCGCGGAAGAGGCGACGCGAGCTGAGCGGATCGACGCCGCCATCCTCGACATCAACCTCAACGGCCAGGACGTGTTTCCCGTCGCGGACTACCTGGTCGCGCGCGGCATCCCCTTCGTCTTCCAGACCGGGCACGGCCAGCGGCGCGACCTGGTGGAGCGCTACCCTGACGTTCCCATCTGCAAGAAGCCCCAGCCCTCCTCCGCGGTGCTGCAGGCACTTGGCGAAGTCGTGCGGCGGCGGTCGCAGCCAAGCTGAGAAGAACGCTCTTTCCTGCCCTGGACGCTGCCCCGGCCTAACGCGTCGCGACCGCGCGGCCAGCCTCGCGAAGAAGTCCCGGCAGATCGTCTGCGGTCACGCCCCTGCCGCCGCGCTGCCCAGCCAAGCCATGGAGGTATGCGCCCGCACAGGCCGCATCGTGAGCGCCCAGTCCCTGCGCCATCAGTCCGGCGATCGCGCCGGTAAGCACGTCCCCGGCGCCTGCCGTGGCGAGCCAGGGCGTCCCGCTCGTGTTGATGACGGGCACTCGGGAGGGCGTCGAGATGACGGTGTCCGCTCCCTTGAGAAGCACGGTCGTCCCCGCCCGCGCGGCGGCAGCCGCGGTCATCGATAGCTTGTCGCCCTGAATGTCGGGGAAGACGCGCCCGAACTCGCCGATGTGGGGCGTCAGGACGGCCTTCTCGTGAAGCGCTTGCATGAGCGTGTCGGGATCGTCTTCGAACACCGTCAGCGCGTCGGCATCGACGACGATGGGGACGCGCGTCTCCAACGCCGCCAGGACGTGGCTTCGCGTCGCGTCGGTCCGACCGGCGCCGGGACCGATCACCAGCGCCTTCGCCTTCGACGCCTCGATCAGCCGCTTGGCCGACGCTGCGTCCGTAACCGGCTTCACCATGATCGCGTCGAGATGCGCGGCGTAGATGTCGAGCGCCTCCTCCGGGCTGGCGACCGTGACGGCCCCCGCCCCGATCCGGGCGGCACCATGCGCGCTCAAACGGGCGGCGCCCCCGGCGATGCGCGGCCCCCCGAAGACCAGCACCGCCCCGCGCGCGTACTTGTGCGTGTCGCGTTCGGGTACCGGCAGGGTCCACAGGCAGGGCCCGTTCCAATGCGCGTCCGGTTCTGCATCTTGAGGCAGACCGATGTCCGTGACGACGAGTTCGCCTCGTAGGCCGAGGCCGGGTGACAAGAGATGCCCCGGCTTCGGCGCGTGAAAGGTCACGGTCACCTCGGCTCGTGCGGCGGTTCCGAGGACAGAACCGGTCGCGCCGTCCACGCCGGAAGGCAGATCGATGGCGACGACCGGAACGGCCGCCTCAGCCAAGGAATCCAGCGCTCCCCTCGCGTCTCCCACCAGCGGCCGCGACAAGCCGGCGCCGAACAGGGCATCGATGACCAGTCCCGCCGCTTCGGGCCGGAACGCCCGCAGAGGCTCGGCCGTGAGGCCCGATCCCTTCGCGACCTGACCCGCTGCCCCCGTCAGATCCTTCTGCGGGGTCAGCGTGTAGACGGTCACCGGCCAGTCCGCTGCGCGGAGGAGCCGTGCGATCGCCCAACCGTCCGCGCCGTTGTTCCCGGGGCCGCACAGGACTGCCGCCGGCCTTCGGGTGTAGCGGCCGCGGATCACCCGCACGCAGGACCGAGCGGCCCGCTCGATCAGAGAGGTTTGCGACGTTCCCCCCGCCACCGCCCGCGCGTCGAGGCGTGACATGCTCTCTGGCAGAAGCACACAAGTCGCGCGATATCGCTCTTTGGGACTAGTCATATGAGATTTTCTGCCCCAGTCTTACCGAATCTGCTATTAAGCGGTTCGGAACACACACCGGGGACAGACCGATGAAGAAGATCGAAGCCATCATCAAACCCTTCAAGCTCGACGACGTGAAGGAAGCCCTCCAGGCCCTGGGCCTCAAGGGGATGACGGTGTCCGAAGCACGTGGGTTCGGCCGTCAGAAGGGGCACACCGAGCTCTACCGTGGCGCCGAGTACGTGGTCGACTTCCTTCCCAAGCTGAAGCTGGAGGTCGTCGTCGACGACGGCGTCGTCGACGAGACGCTGCGCGCCATCACCGAAGCGGCGCAGTCGGGCCGCATCGGCGACGGCAAGATCTTCGTGACGCCCGTCGAACAAGTCGTCCGCATCCGGACCGGAGAGACGGGCGCCGCCGCCCTCTGACCTCGGCGCGACGCGCGGCACACAGCTACTAGGCGCTTCGGTCTGTCTCGGAGCGCTTCGTTCTGCCGTCCGCACGTATCGCCTCGCGCTGCTCGCTCAGGCCTACCCAACGCTTGCGAACACGGTACGGTCCCTGGCTTGACGGGGCTGTGAGGATGGGCGGGGCGGTATGGACCTACGGGAGCTGAGCGACAAACAGCGGGCAGATTGGCTGCGCCTCTCGCGCTCGCGCGGTGTCGGCCCTCAGACCTTCTCGCAGCTGCTCGCCCGCTTCGGCTCCGCGGCAGCCGCCCTCGAGGGCACGAACGCGGCCGCAAGGGCGGCGGGACATCGAGGATTCGTCCTGGCCGATCGCCAATCGGTCGACGCGGAGATGACGCGCGGCGCCCGTCTCGGTGTCCGCTACGTGGCAAGCTGCGAACCGGGCTATCCCGCCGCTCTGCGCGCGATCGCCGACCCGCCCCCGGTCATAGGAATGCGCGGCGATCCGCGGCTCGCCCGCGGCGACGGCGTCGCGCTCGTCGGCGCCCGCAACGCCTCCCTCGCGGGGCGGCGCTTGGCAGCGAACCTGGCACGCGACCTCGGACGCGAGGGGTTCGTGGTCGTCTCCGGGCTCGCGCGCGGGATTGACGGCGCGGCGCACGAAGCATCGATCGAGACGGGCACGGTCGCCGTCGTCGCCGGCGGACTCGACAAGGTCTACCCGCCCGAGCACGACCGGCTGATGGCCGCGATCATCGAACGCGGCTGCGTCGTATCGGAGATGCCGCTCGGCTTCGTCGCGCGAGCCCGAGACTTCCCGAAGCGCAACCGCATCGTATCGGGCCTCTCACGCGGGGTCGTGGTCGTGGAGGCGGCCGAACGGTCGGGCACGCTGATCACCGCCCGCCTCGCCGCCGAGCAGGGACGCGAAGTCTTCGCCGTTCCAGGCTCCCCGCTGGATCCGCGCGCGCACGGGACGAACAAGCTGATCCGCTCGGGCGCCACCCTCGTGCAAAGCGCGAGCGACATTATCGAGGGCTTGCAGGGCATGACGAGCCGAATACAGGAGGATCCGGCGGCCTACACGCCGCCTGCCTCCGCCCCGGCCGACGAGGCGGCGCGCCGAAAGCTGGCCGCGCGCCTTCACGACCTCCTCGGCTACACGCCGGTCCACCGCGACCACCTGATCCGCGAGGCCGAAGCGCCGCCCAGCCACGTCGCGGACGCTCTTCTGGACCTCGTTCTCGCAGGCCAGGCGTCCGAAGTGCCCGGCGGGCTCTACGTGCGCGGGGCAGACGATGCGTCCACCGACGTCGCGATCGGCAGCCGCTCGTCGACGTAACCGTCGAACGCGGCCCAGAACTGATCCCGGTAACGGTCGAGTTCCATGAGGAGTTCGTGCCTCGCGCCCTCGACGCTCACTAGCTTGATCTTCTCGGGATAAGCGGCGGCAAGCGCGTGGTGGTGCGAGGCGTCGACCGTCTCGTCCCGCGACGCGGACACTAGGAGGACCTTGAAGGGCAACCGGTCGAGCGCTCCGGGCGCCGCGATCCGCTCGTTCGCGGCGAGCGCCGCGGCGAGCCAGTCGAACTTCGGCGGTCCGGCGGCGGCGTCCGGCGCCGCCTCGAGAAGCTTGCGGAAGCGCCTGTGTCGGCGTTCGTCCTGCGTCAGCACGTTGCCTTCGAACCGGGCCGACTGCTCGCGTGCGCCGGGCACGGAAGACCGCCCCTTCCCGATCGCGATCCCGGCCCGCAGGATCGCCCTGGTGGCCGCGGTCTTCAGCCGCCCCGAGAAGAGGTTGGTGAAGGGCGCGGAGAGCGCCGCCCCCGCGAGGCCCTGCCCCTGCCCCTCCACGAGCCATTCGAGCGCGATCAAGCCACCCATGCTATGGGCCATGAGGACGTAAGGCCCGGCTTCTCTCGCCTTGAGCGCCTCGAAGCAGGCCGTGAGGTCCGACACGAAGACGCGGAAGTCCGTGACGTGCCCGCGCATGTCGCCGTCTTGCAGGCGCTGGCTGTAGCCCTGCCCCCTCGGATCGCAAACGAGGACGGCGAAGCCCCTTTCGTGAAGCTCGCCTGCGACCTCGGCGTACTTCTCGGCGAACTCGGACCAGCCGGGCATCAGGAGCACCGCCCCCCGCCGCCTCCGGCCGCGCGGCAGGGGATAGTGCACGACGCGCAGGCGCGCGCCGTCCTCCGCCTCGACGTAGGCCGCCTGCGCGCCGTCGGGCTGAGGCGCTTCTTCGATCCTGATCAGCGGCGCGCTCTCAGCCATTGCCGACCTCGAGCCGTGCCATCACCGACATGTCGCCGCTGATCTTGAGGCGGGACGAGATGAACGCGCTTTCGAGCCGCCGCTGCTCATTGGTGAACAGGCGCTCCAAGGTGAGGCCTTCCGCACGCCACAGGCAGAAGCCGCCCGCGACGCCGGGCGGCGAGCCGGCCTGCACGAGCGGCTCACGCTCGCGGCCGTCGACCCAGAAGCTTTGCGACCTGTCCGTCACCTCGACACGAATGACGCCCGCGAACCCCTTCGAGAAGAAGGTCCGCGCGGCCGCCATCAGTTCGTCCAGACCCATCGCGATGACGCGCTACTCCATGAGGGCGCCGTCGGCGGCGAGCGGCTTCTGGAACTTCAAGGTGAAGCGGTCGCTCTCGCCGATGGCGGCGTACTCTTCGGGATCGAAGTCCGCGGGCGCCGCGCCGTCGCTGCCGCTCGTGCGCGAGGTCGGCGGCAAGGTCCAGACGCCGAAGGGGTGGTCCGCGTCGTCCTGCGGGTTCGCGTTCGCCTCGGAACTGCCGAGGTACTCGAAGCCGGCGCTCTCGGCGAGGTCGCGGACAGTGGAGACCTTCACATACCCCGACGACCGCTCCATCGCATCGTCCGCATCCTCCGGCAGGCGGTGGTCGACGACGCCGAGTACGCCGCCCGGTTTCAAGGCTTCGTAGAAGCCCGCGAAGGCGTCCTCCGCGAAGCCGTTCATGACCCAGTTGTGCACGTTGCGGAAGGTCAGGACCATGTCCGCCGACCCGGCGGGGGCGACGTCGATCTTGTCCGCGGCCAGGACGGACATGTTGACGTCGCCATAGGTGTCCTCGTCTTCGACGAAGGTTTCACGGAAGCGCTGGAGGCCGTCCTTCATGTACTGGCTGTCCGCCTCCGGATCGAACCCGGCGGCGTAGTAGGTGCCGCCGCCCTCTGCGAGGTAGGGGGCGATGACCTTGGTGTACCACCCGCCGCCCGGCCAGACCTCGACGACCGTCATGTCGGGCTCGAGGCCGAAGAACGCCAGCGTCTCGGCAGGGTGACGGTACTGGTCGCGGGCCCGCTCCTCGTCCGTGCGCCAGTCGCCCTCGAGGATCGCCTCGATGTCCATCTCACCGTCGCCCTCCGGCTCGTCCGGCTGGGGCTGGGGATCCGTTCCGATCGGCGCGTTGGGGTTGGGCGAGCCCTCGGGATTGATGCCGGGCGTGTAGACCGTGCCGGACTCGTCGGGCGCCATGTCGCCCCGCTCGGTCGGCTGATCGGGGGCCTCCGTGCCGGGCGCGTTCGCCTGACCGTCGCCTTCTTGCATTTCCTGGGAAGCGCCCGGCTCGCCGCAGGCGCCGAGGAGGGGCACGAGGGCTAAGAGGGCAAGGGTCTTACGCATGGTCGGCTCCTTCGAGCTGGCTCTTCGCTCCGCGAGTTAGCGCGCTCCGTCCGGCCTTCCCACTCTGCGTTGCAGGGCGACCCAGCCTTCTGCCTCGATCTTGAAACGACGCCGTCGAGTTCCCAACTCCTGGAGGCCGGCGGCCCTGTGGCGCCGGTCCGGAGCCGCCTCGCCGCCGTCAGGGGCGATCAAGGGTCCGGAACGTACTCGCTAGACTTAGGAGAACGAGACCTATGCGTACCTACGACATGACCCCCCTCCTGCGTTCGACCATCGGGTTCGACCGCCTCTTCAACGACCTCCTCGACGGCGCGACCAAGTCCGACGCGGGCTACCCGCCCTTCAACGTCGAGCTTCTGGGCGAAGATGCCTACCGCATCACGCTTGCGGTCGCCGGCTTCGCCGAGGACGAGATCGAGATCGAGGTGAACGACCGCGCCCTTCGGATCTCCGGCAGCCATGCCGACGACGAGACCGAGCGCAAGTTCCTGCATCAGGGCATCGCCGGGCGTAGCTTCGAGCGCCGTTTCCAGCTGGCCGAGCACGTCCGCGTCACCGGCGCGAACCTCGCCAACGGCCTTCTGAACGTCGAGCTGACCCGCGAGGTCCCCGAGGCGAAGAAGCCGCGCAAGATCGAGATCAACGCGAAGCCGTCCACGGCGCAGGTGATCGAAGCCAACCGCGACGCCGCGTAAGCGCGCTGTCATCGACGAAGTATGGGGGCGCCTTCGGGCGCCCTTTTTTACCGCCCGCTGGCGCCGCCCTCCGCCTTCGCACCGAGCTCGCGCGCGGCGAAATCGAGGAAGTACGGCCAGTTCAGGTGGTTCGAGTGGCCGTCCCGGTGCTGGCGGAAGGCAAGCGTACCGTCCGTGAGGCCGACCCCCGGGCCTGGAAACTCCACGTCCGGCAACCCTTTCTCGCCTAGAAGCTCGTAGACGGGCGAGGCGGCCTCGGTCGCCATGAAGATGCCGACCGGATCGACCCAGGCGTCGCCCTCCTCCGCCGTGCCCGTTCCCATGAAGAGGGGCCGGGGCGCGGACAGGGCGATCAGCTCGTGCGCGTCGATCGGCAGGTCGTCCCAGCCGAGGGGGCCGGCATACTTCAGGAAGTTTCCGGCCATCCAGTGATACTCGCCGGACGAGGCGATGTTCTCGACGACCTCGCCGTTGTCGCGGCGGTAGAGCGATCCGCCTCCTTCGCCGGACGAGCCCGAGAAGCCGGCCGCGAAGCGCTCGTCATAGGCCATGGTGACCAGCACCGCCTTGCCGTAGCGCGACAGCCCCTCGACGGCGACCCGCTCACCGTCGATCTCGGACATGTCCTCCAGGTGATCGAGGACCCGGCTCGCGCCCCAGGCCCAGGCGCGCAGAGCGCCCCAATCGTCCGCGTCGCGCGGTCGACCCTTATTGGTCAGGCCGATGATCCCTTCGGCCAGGCCCGCGCCGTCGTCGGCCTGAACCGTCGTCGGCACGAACTCTATATGGGCCCAGCCGCGTGAAAGCACGCGCTCGGTCGCAGAGGGCGAAGGCGGCTCCCAGCCGGCGGGCGGCTCGAAGCCGGCAGGAAAGCGGAAGACGAAGCTCAGGACCGCCGGGACCGGTCCCTTCACTTCGGCGGGGGTGGTGACCGTCATCTCCATGTCGACGGCCACCGCGGGATAGGCGCTGTTGTCGACGTGGCCGACATAGTCGCGCACGATCGCGGGGACGCCCGCGACCTCGGCCTCGCGCTCCTCGGTCACGGACCAGGTCACCGCGGGCGTTTCTTCCGGCACGTAGCCGTAGATCTCTCGGCTGAAGAGGTCGAGCAACTCGGCCCGCCGCGCGGGCCAGTCCTCCGCGTCGACCACCGGCGCGCCGTCCTCCATAAGGAGCGGGTCCGGCAGATCCGGGTAGGGATTCGACGCCGCCTCGTCGTAGTTCGCAGCGTTCGCGGCCTCTGGGTTCATGCCGTCGCGCCCCGGCCGCAGCTCATCGATGCCGAGAAGGTCGAGAAGGCGCCGGTGGTCCTCTTCCGCAGTGAGCGGAGCCGGCGACTGCGCGTCGGCAGCGGACCCCAGGACCGTCGCCACGGCGAACAGCGTTGCGATGCGACGAGTGCTTCTTCTCACCAGGGTGATCTCCTCATTCCAGGCTCGCGGACGCTACCGGGCGCCGCGCGCCCGGTCCATGCAGCGCTACGGACCGGCGGACCGGACAGAGGCCTAGGCTTCTTGCCGGCCCTTACGGTGCCCGGCGCAACCGGGTGATCGTGAAACCGTCCGTTCCGCTATTGGCGGGAGAAAGCCGAAGGGCGCCGTCGCTCTCAAGCTGGGACAAGCGCTGCCGCCCTGCCGCGGTGAGCTTGTCCGCCGGGATCGCGGCCGCCGCGCTCTCACGCTCGAACGCCGGGTATCCTGCGAGGAAGGCATCGATGCGGTCGTCGTTCTCTTCGCGGAAGACCGAACAGGTCACGTAGAGGAGCACGCCGCCGGGCTTAACGTAGTGAGCCGCTTGAGCGAGCACCTGATCCTGCTCGGCGATCCGCTCGGCGAGCTGCGCTTCGGTCAGGCGCCACTTGGTGTCCGGTCGGCGGCGCCAAGTGCCCGAGCCCGAACAAGGCGCGTCGACGAGGACGAGGTCCATCCTGCCTTCCAGGTCGTCCAGCCCCTCCCCCGCCGCGGGGCTGCGAACCTGAACGTTCCGTACGCCCGCCCGGCGCAGTCGCTCGTGGATCGGCGCGAGGCGGCGAGGGTCGGCGTCGTAGGCGAAGATCTGCCCCTTGTTCTCCATCAGCGCCGCGAGCTCGAGCGTCTTGCCGCCGCCGCCCGCGCAGA
Organism: Parvularcula dongshanensis; assembly: GCF_014199615.1. Lineage (GTDB taxonomy): Bacteria > Pseudomonadota > Alphaproteobacteria > Caulobacterales > Parvularculaceae > Parvularcula > Parvularcula dongshanensis. The sequence continues at coordinate 104,953 of NZ_JACHOB010000001.1, forward strand.
GGTCGAGAACTTGCGCACCGGCGACCTGGCCCGCGCAGAGCCCGGCGATCTGGCTGCCCTCGTCCTGCACCTCGACCCAGCCTCGCCCATAGGCGGGGATGACGGTCACTGCGGGCGCCCGCTCGGCGGCGGGCGGCGCGGGCACGCGCAGCGCTGCGGCCACGATCGGCGCCGGCTGCGCACCGATCGTGGCGCAGGCCTTGGCCGCCTGCTCGGACGTCGCCTTGAGGGTGTTGACGCGGAGGTCGACGGGCGCACGGGCGGAGAGCGCAGCGACTTCGGCGGCAGCGTTCCCTGCCCGCTCCAGGAGGGGCAGGCACCACGCCGGCACGTCCGGCATACCCAAAGGCACCGCTGCCTGCTCGTCATCTTCCAGCGCCCCGGGGCCGTGCGGCGCGTCCCCAAAGGCAGCCGCGACGCGTTCGGCGGTCCAGCCCCACTCGACCTCGAGCGTCAGTCGCAGCGCGATCCTGACGCTTTCCTCGCCGCGCAGCGAGCGCCAGCGCCGCAGCGCGTCGAGGCACAGTCCCGAGACGAAGGCGCGATCCTTCGAGCCCGCATAGCGCGCGCCCCGCCCCCAGTCGGCGAGCGCGACCTTGAGCGGCACCCTGCGCGACCAAAAGTCGTCGAGAACGGCCTTGGCCGCTGCGATTCGTCCGCCGTCGCGCATCCGTCCTCCTCAACGAAAGGGGCTGCGTTGCCGCGCCTCGAGGCGCAGCGCAAGTCAGCCATTGCCGATGAAGCCCGGATACAGGCTCATCCCCCCGTCGATCGTGAGGGTGACGCCGGTGACGTAGTCCGCTTCGTCCGACATGAGCCACGCGACGGCATGCGCGACGTCCTCCGGCTCGCCGAGCCTGCCATAGGGGATCAGCTTCAGAAGCTCGCGCCGTTTGTCTTCGTCGGACCAGACATCCTCGTTGATGGCGGTGGCGATGGCGCCCGGCGCGACCGCGTTGACGCGGACGCCCTGCGCCGCGACTTCCTGCGCGACGGACTGCATGAACATCTGCACCCCGCCCTTGGCCGCCGCGTAGTTCGTGTGCCCTGCCCAGGGAATGAACTGGTGCACGGAGGAGACGAAGACGAGGGCGCCTTTGGCCCGAATGCCGCCCGAAGGCTCTTGGTCCTTCATGTGCCTGAGCGCCGCGCGAGCGCACAGAAAGGCGCCGTCGAGGTCCACCTTCATGACCTTGCGCCATTGTTCGAGCGACATCTCGGTCAGGTCCGCGTCGGCCTGCAGCCCTGCGTTGATGACGACGCCGTCGATCCGTCCGTAGGCGTCGAGGAACCGGCCGAAGGTGCGCTCGACGTCGGCTTCGTCGGAGACGTCCCCGCCCACGGCGATCGCCCGCCCCCCCGCCTCTTCGATGCGCCTGACGACGTCCTGTGCCCGTTCCTCGCCGGAATGGTAGCCGACGCCGACCCGGGCGCCCGCCCTGCCAAGACGCAGGGCGACCCCCTCGCCGATGCCGGAGCTGCCGCCGGTAACGAGGATGGCGCGGCCGTCTAGCGTGGTCATAAAAAAACTCCCTCGGCTTGCACCGAGGGAGTGTAGGTCGCGAAGGCGGCGAGGCCGCCCTCGATCGGCGAACTTACTGCGCGTCGACGAAGGGCGCGTTCCCGATCGGGCGGTCCACCTGATAGACGATCAGGTCGTAGTCGCCCTGCAGCAGCGTCCGGTTTTCAGGTGTGTCGAGCGGGATCGGGAAGAAGGTCCCGTCGCCGTTCGGCACGTAAGCGACCGGCTGCGGCAGCACCTCGAGCACGTACTGGCCGTAGGACGGCACCTCGATGTCGACCAGCAGCGGGTCGTAAGGCTCGAAGGTCTGCGCGTTCTGCGAGACCAGCGTCCGGGACCCGTTCCGCTCGACCTTGTAGAGGTTGAGATAGGCGATGACCGGGTTCTCGATGAAGGTGTCGGAGAAGCTGATCAGCTCGGCGTTGATGAACATCGAGCGCTTCGCGGTGAAGACGAACTCGTCGGAGTCGCCGATGCCGTCGAGCGAGCCTTGGACCCACGCGGTGTCCATGGCCACGTACTTGCCGCCGGCGTTCTTGCCCTCGACGATGGTGTTGGGAACCATGGTCCGCTTGAGGTCGAGGCGTTTGGCCCCTGCCCGTTTGTCGTCGGCGAGCGCCGCTTCGTCGGCGATGCGCGCATCCTCGGCGAGCAGAAGCTTCAGCGCGGACCGCTCGGAGAAGAAGCGGTTCTGGTTGGCCGAACCCGCCAGCGGCAGTCCGACGCTGGCGCCGGACGCCATCAGGTGCAGGATCGCCTCGTCGCCGTCCTGCGGCCCTTCATAGACGGGGATGAAGGTGCCGGGGGCGGGCACGCCCGTGCTCGGCAGGCCGTCATCCGGTGCACCGAAGCTGTCGTGGTGGCGAAGGCCGACCGCGTGGCCGACCTCGTGCGCGCCCGTATTGGCCGCCTGGTTGCGGATCGCCGTCGCGTAGCCGGCCTCGTCGGGAGAAAGGCCCGACAGAGCGCCGAACGTCCCCGGCGAGAAGGCGTTGTAGAGCAGGTTCCAGAAGTTGACGTCGGAGAAGGCGCCCGTCGCGTAGTCGTCGTTGCCGAAGTCGATGCCCTGCGCTTGGCCGAACAGGATGTTGAACGCGTAAGACCCACTGTCGGTCTCGTAGAGCGTGATGTTGGTCCCGCCCGGCCTGGTCCCGTCGGAGAAGTAGTCGTTCAACGTGTAGTCGATCGTCGCGTAAGGACCGCTCGCGGGCGGCGTCGTGACGATCTCGATGTCGAACGGCGCGTAGTCCGCGGCGACACGGTCGCGGATCGCGGCGCGGTCTTGCGGCGTGAAGACGTAGTCGTCGAGGTAGAGTTGGTAGAGGAACTCGCCGGTTTCGTAATCGAGCACGTCCACTGGGTAGATAGGCGAGCCCGTATTATCGAACTTCAGGTAGATCACCTGCGGCGCCGTGCGGGTACGCCGGATCGCCCGGCCCGAGCCCTGGAAGCGGACCGAATCGGCAGAGAAGTCCGCACGCGGGGCGTTGGCGCCCTCTTCGTCCTGAGCGCTCGCGGCAGCCCGCGCGGCGATAGCCTTGCGGATCTTGTTCTTCGCCGTGTCACAGGTCGGAACGCACTCGTCGTTCTGGATCCTGTAGCCCAGGACCTCGTCGCTTTTCAGCTCGGTCTTGGTCACGCGCTTCGGCGCAGCGGTGGCACCGGTCATGCCGCAGAGAAGCGCGGCGACGGCCGCGCAGGTCAGGAGAGACTTCATTCGAATGCCCTGTTGTACGCCGCGGAACGCGGCATCATGGCATTCTCGTCACAGTTGACCCTCGTTCCGCAATGGCACGATGGTTAATATGCAGTAACGTGTGGAACCGCGACGAGGTTCCCGCTTCCCGCTCAGTTGGGGCTCGGATAGTTCGGCGCTTCCCGGGTGATCGAGACGTCGTGGACGTGACTCTCGCGAAGGCCCGCATTGGTGATCTTCACGAAGCGCGCCCGCTCCTGCATGTCCTGAAGCGTCCGCGCGCCGACATAGCCCATGGAGGCCCGCACGCCGCCGACGAGCTGGTGAAGGATGGGCGCGATCGGTCCCTTGTAGGGCACGCGGCCCTCGATCCCTTCGGGCACGAGCTTCATCTGTTCCTTCACGTCTGCCTGGAAGTAGCGGTCGGCAGAGCCGCGCGACATCGCAGTGATCGAGCCCATGCCCCGATAGGATTTGTACGAACGACCCTGGTAGAGGAACACCTCGCCGGGCGCTTCGTCCGTACCCGCAAGAAGGCTGCCGATCATGCAGACCGAGGCGCCCGCGGCCAGAGCCTTGGCCATGTCGCCCGAGTACTTGATGCCGCCATCGGCGATGACGGGGACATTATCCTCGCGCCCTGCCCGCGCGGCGTCCATGACGGCCGTCAGCTGCGGCACGCCGACGCCTGCGACGATGCGCGTAGTGCAGATCGAGCCCGGGCCGATGCCGACCTTGATCGCATCGGCGCCCGCCCCCGCGAGCGCCTTCGCCGCTTCGTAGGTGGCGACGTTCCCCGCGATCACCTGCGTCTCGTTCGAGGCCCGCTTGATGCGCGCGACCTGCTCCGAGACCTTGGAAGAGTGTCCGTGTGCGGTGTCGATCACGACCACGTCGACGCCTGCGTCGATCAACGCCTCGACCCGTTCGTAGCCCGCATCGCCCACCGTCGAGGCTGCGGCGACGCGAAGGCGCCCCTGATCGTCCTTGACCGCGAGGGGATAGCGTTCGGACTTGTCCATGTCCTTGACCGTGATGAGGCCGACGCAGCGGTAGTCCTCGTCGACGACGATCACCCGTTCGATGCGCCGAGAGTGGATCAGCGCCCTCGCCTCGTCCTGGCTCGATCCAACCGGCACGACGGCGAGGTCGTCCTTGGTCATCAGGTCACGGACCGGACGCCCCATGTCGCTCTCGAAGCGCATGTCGCGGTTGGTCAGCACGCCGACGAGGCGGCCGACGCCCGCTTCGTCCGGGCCTTCGACGACGGGGAAGCCGGAGATGTTGCGCGCCTGCATGATCGCCCTCGCCTCGCCCAAGGTCTGGTCCGGGGTCAGCGTGTAGGGGTTCACGACCATGCCGCTTTCGTAGCGCTTGACGCGGCGGACGTGCTCGGCCTGCTCCTCGACGGTGAGGTTCCGGTGCAGAACGCCGATGCCGCCGTTCTGCGCCATCCCGATCGCCATCTCGGCCTCGGTCACCGTGTCCATCGCGGCGGACAGGATCGGGATGCCGAGCCGGATTCCGCGCGTCAGCTGCGCGGTCACGTCGACCTGAGAGGGCATGACGTCGGAGGGGCCGGGCTCGAGGAGGACGTCGTCGAAGGTCAGGGCGTCGCGGATCTGCATTGGGTCTACTCCGTCTCTCGTTCGTTCATGCGGCCTTTGAACCCCGTCGCGACGACGTACATCTCGGCCGAGTCGGCACGGGAGGCGGCGGGCTTGGCGTGGGCCACGGTGCGGAAGTCCGCCTTGAGCCTATCGAGCAGGCTCTTCTCCGAGCCGCCCTGAAAGACCTTGGCGAGGTAGGTGCCGCCGGGGCTCAAGACCTCCTCGGCAAAGCTCAGTGCCTCCTCCGCGAGCGCGATGATGCGCAGGTGGTCGGTCGCGCGGTGGCCCGTGGTGGGGGCGGCCATGTCGGACATGACGACGTCCGCCTCGCCGCCGAGGAGGTCTTTCAGGCGGCCGGGCGCTGTGTCGTCGAGGAAGTCGAGTTCGAGCACGTCCGCGCCGTCCACCGGCGGCATGCCGAGGTAGTCGATGCCGACGACGCGGCCGCGCCCCTCCGTGCGCTTCACCGCGACCTGGCACCAGCCGCCTGGGGCGGCGCCGAGGTCCACGACCCGGCCGCCGGGCTTCAGGAAGCCGAACTTGTCGTCGAGCTCGATCAGCTTGTAGGCCGCGCGGCTCCTGTAGCCTTCGGCCTTGGCGCGGACGACGTAAGGGTCGTTCAATTGCCTTTGGAGCCAGCGGGTCGAGGAGAGCTTGCGCCCCCTCGCGGTCTTCACCTTGGTCGACAGCTCGCGCGCCGCCTCCTGCTCCGCGCTCAAGGAGACGGGCTTCTTGATCCCGCGCTTCTCGGGCGTCTCGCCGAGCGCGGTCTTGGAGAGGTCGCGGCGGCGGGACTTGCCGGCGCGCGCTTTGGGAGTCTTCGGCGGTTTGGCCATGGGCGGGTGTAGCGCGAAGCTTTCCAGGATCAAGCGTCGCCGCCGAATCCTCTTGTACGGGCGCAGGGAACCCTCGTCCCCGCAAGTCATTAGCCTGTGGCAAAACGAGGAGGCCGTATGGCTTCGCCCTATCCTAGATCGACGGCGGCGATCGCAGGCCATCCGGTCCACGCGGCCCTGGTCCCCTTCCCGATCGTCTGCTTCGTCCTAACCTTGCTGACAGACCTGGCCTATTGGCGCACCGCGAACCTGATGTGGCAGAACTTCTCGTCATGGCTGCTCTTCGCGGGTCTCGTCGGGGGCGGCCTCGCCGCCGTCGCGGGCGCGATCGACCTGCTTTCGCGAGCCGAGGTGCGCGCGCAGAAGCCTGCCTGGCCCCATGCGGTCGGCAATTTGGTCGTGCTCTGCCTCGCCTTCCTCAACAGCCTCGTCCACGCGCGCGACGGCTGGACCGGCGTCGTGCCTTGGGGGATCGTCCTCTCGGTCCTGACCGTCCTCCTATTGACCGTCACGGTCTGGCTCGGCCGGGCCATGGTGTTCCGCCACGGCGTCGGCGTGAGGGCGTCATGAGCGGCTTCCTCTCCCCCCGCCGCGCGCTCCTCGGCGCCACGGTCCTCGCCATGCCGCTCCTCGCCGCTTGCGGCGGAAGCGAGCAGGACTTCGACCTTTCAAGTCAGATCGGTCCGGACCCGGTCCTGCCCGAACCGACGGAGGCGCTTCTGCCCGCGATGAAGGTCGCCGAAGTCGTGGGCTGGGAGGACGGCCAGACGCCGCAGGTTCCCGACGGGCTCACCATCACGCCATACGCCCAGGACCTCGCGAACCCCCGGACGGTCCACACCCTGCCCAATGGCGACGTGCTGGTCGTTCAGTCACGCGGCCCCGGCGGCGAGCCGGTGAACCGGCCCAAAGGCATCATTCGCGGCTGGATCATGTCGATCGCCCATGGCGGGGGCGGTGGGGCACAGAAGGAAAGCAACCTCATCACCTTGCTGCGGGACACGGACCGCGACGGCCAAGTGGACGAGCGCAGCGACCTTCTGACGGGCCTCAGCTCACCCTTCGGCGTCGCTTGGGCGGACGATACCCTCTACGTCGCCGCGACGGACGCGATCCTGCGCTACCCCTACCGGCTCGGCCAGACCCGAATCGATGCCGAGCCCACGGTGCTGACCCCGCTGCCGGGCGGGCCGATCAACCATCACTGGACCAAGGACCTCGCGCTGAGCCCGGACGGGGAGACGCTCTACGCCTCGGTCGGCTCGAACTCGAACATCACCGAGAACGGGCTCGAGGCCGAAAAGGGCCGCGCCGCGATCTGGGCCGTGGACCGCGAGACAGGCGCCAGCCGCGTCTACGCCTCGGGCCTTCGCAACCCGAACGGCCTGACCTTCAACCCAGAGACCGGCATGCTCTGGGCAGTCGTCAACGAACGCGACGAGCTCGGCCCGAACCTCGTGCCCGACTACATGACCTCGGTGCAGGAGGGCGCGTTCTACGGTTGGCCGTGGAGCTATTACGGCGACCATGTCGACAGGCGCGTCCATCCGCAGCGGCCCGACATGGTCGAGCGGGCGATCCCGCCCGACTACGCGCTGTCGAGCCACGTCGCCGCCCTCGGCCTCACCTTCTCGAACGGCTCAGCCCTGCCCGCGCCCTACGACAGCGGCGCCTTCATCGGCGAGCACGGCAGCTGGAACCGAAACTTCTTCAACGGCTACAAGGTCGTCTACGTCCCGTTCGAAGACGGACATCCCGCGGGCAAGGCGCAGGACGTCGTCACGGGCTTCATCGAGGACGACGAGGCACACGGCCGCCCGGTCGGCGTCGGCATCGACGGGACGGGTGCCCTGCTCGTCGCGGACGATGCCGGGAACACGGTGTGGCGCGTCGCCGCCGCGGACGGCTCGCGGACGGCCTCTCCGGTCGGCACGGACGAAGGCGTTCCGGCGCGGCCTACGCGTACGGCACAGTCTGCGCCGATCCCGCCCGCTCAGACGCAGATCGCGCCGGCCGTGCTGCCGAGGGGCGGTGGAAGCGGCGAGTAGCGCCTACCCGCGCCGGGTCCTGGCATGATGATCCTCCATCAGCTCGATCAGCATGCCCTCGCGAAGGCCCCTGTCGCCGACGCGGATGCGGTCGGCGGGCCAGACGCGCAGGATCCCTTCCAGGATCGCGCAGCCGGGAACGACGAGGTCTGCGCGCTCGGGCCCGATGCAAGGCTCGGCGCAGCGCCGATCGAAGCCCATCTCGCGCAGTTGCTCCGATACCCGCGCGACGTCGCTCGCGGTCAGCCACGCACCGTCGACCTCACGGCGGGTGTAGCGGGGCAGGTGCATCTTGACCCCGGCGAGGCTCGTCACCGTGCCCGACGTGCCGATGAGGTGCGCCTTCTTGCCGTCGAAGAGGGGCGCCATCGGCCCCGCCTCGGCGAAGGCTTCGACGCGCGCGGCCACCTCGGCGACCATGGCGTCGTAGGCCGCGCGATCCATGTCCCGCGCGCCGTGCTTCTCCGCCATGGTCACGACGCCGAAGGGCAATGAGGTCCAAGCCATGGTCTCGGGCGCGCCCGGCCCGAGCTTGATCCACGACATCTCGGTCGAGCCGCCCCCGATATCGAAGACCAGAACGCCTTCAGCCCCGTCGTCGATCAGGTCTGTGCAACCGCGCGCCGCGAGCTTCGCTTCTTCCTCCGGGGTGATGAGGTCGAAGCGGAGGCCCGTCTCCCTTTCGACACGGGCGAGGAAGTCGGGCCCGTTGGAAGCGAGTCGGCAGGCTTGGGTCGCGATGGCGCGCGAAGCGGTGACGTTGCGGGCCCGCATCTTGTCCGCACAGACGCTCAGCGCCTCGAGCGTGCGGGCCATGGCGGCTTCGGAAAGCCGTCCCGTCGCCGTCACGCCCTCGCCGAGCCGGACGATGCGGCTGAAGGCGTCCACCACCCGGAAGCCGTCCTGGCGAGGCGAGGCGACGAGCAAGCGGCAGTTGTTGGTACCGAGGTCGATCGCGCCGAATCGCGGGGCGGGGGGGCGACCTTTCGGTCTGGGCATGCTCGTCATGGGCGCGTCCTCGCTGGCGCGCAGACGCGCGCTTGATCAGCAGCCTAACGTCGAGGTGACGGGAGCGACAAGCCGGTTAGCGCGCTTCTGCCGCGCGGGACGCTTGATCCTGCTCTTCAAGCGGGCGAACAAGGCGCACGCGACCTTACGAAGCCGAAGGGCCCTTCATGAAGCTGGACCAGATCGACCTTAAGATCCTTCGGTACCTTCAAGAGAACGCACGCATCACGAATGCCGAGCTGGCCGAGCGCGTCGGCTTGTCGCCGACGCCGTGCCTGAGGCGACTACGGCGACTGGAGGCGGACGGGATCATCCGCGGCTACCGGACCGAGGTGAACCGGGACGTCCTCGGCCTGTCGGTCACCGTCATGATCCTCGTGAAGCTCGAAAAGGAAGACGAGCCTTCCCTTCGCGCCTTCGAGGAGGTCGCGATCCGGCGCCCTGAGATCATGGAGTGCCAGCTCGTGACCGGAAAGTTCGATTACTTCCTGCGGGTCGTCCTGCCGACGCTGACGTCCTACGAGGCGTTCCTGTCCGAGACGCTGCTGCGCACGGAGAACATCGCGTCGATCGAGTCGAGCTTCACCCTGCGGGAAGTGACGAAGAAGGCGGTCCTGCCAAGCTTCTAGAGCGCCCTGCCCGCCAAGAAGCGGGCGAGTGCGACGAGGACCTCCGGCGACGGCAGCCTCTGGGCGGCGCCGACCGCCTCGTCCGTGAGCGCCGCGACCCGGCGACGCGCTCCGTCGAGCCCCAAGAGGGCCACGAAGGTCGCCTTGCCGGCCTCGGCGTCCTGGCCCGCGGGCTTTCCCAGCGTCGCCTCGTCTGCGGTCGCGTCGAGCACGTCGTCCTGCACCTGAAAGGCGAGGCCGAGCGCGCGGGCATAGGCGGAAAGCGCCTCGAGCTCCGCTTCGTCCGCGCCGCCGACGACGCCGCCCATCAGGCACGCGGCTTCGATCAGGGCGCCGGTCTTGCGACCCTGAATGGCAACCACCTCGCTCTCGTCGAGGGCCTGAGGGTGCAGGTCCATCATCTGGCCGCCGACCATGCCGGACGACCCCGCGCCCGCCGCGAGCAGTCGGACCAGTCGGATCGCCACGGGCGGCGCGTAGGCCGCATCGGCGATCACGCCGAAGGCGTCGGTAAGGAGCCCGTCGCCGGCAAGAACACCGACATCCTCGCCATAGGCCGCATGGACGCTCGGCCGTCCGCGGCGGGTCGCCGCGTCGTCCATCGCGGGAAGGTCGTCATGGACGAGGCTGTATGCGTGCACCATCTCGACGGCGCAGGCAGCAGGCAGGGGGTCCGCCCCGCCCCCGCACGCTTCGGCTGCCGAGATCGTCAGGAACGGGCGCAACCTTTTCCCGCCTCCCAACGTACCATGACGGATCGCCGCGCCGAGAAGCGCAAGGGCTGAATGCGCCTCGTCAACTTCGCGTGAAAGAAGCCGTTCGAGGCTAGCCTCGACGGCCTCGGCACGTTCTCTCAATAGGTCTTGGATAGGGTCCGGCATGGCGCCTCATCGACCGGTGCGGCCGCGCGCGTCAACCGGCACTCCGCCGCCCGTGCGAACCGAAGCAGAAGCGGAGTTGTTAAGGATCAATGGGCAGGGTCGCGTTTTCTCTCACCACCGCGTTGATCGGACTATGCGCGGCGGGAACATCGCTCGCCGCCGAGCTCGACGTGACCGTCGTGATCGAGGGCATCGAAGACGGCGGTCTGCGCGGCCAAGTTCGACAGGTCTCTCAGATCCAACGGGCAGCGGACGACGCCTATGGGTCGCTGGCGCCGATTCGGCGGGCGGCCGACGCCGACACCCAGGCGATCCGGGACTACCTCGTAGCGAAGGGCTACTACGCGGCGACGGTGACACCACAGGTCCGGCGCGCCGAGGACGACGTCACCGTGACGTTCACGGTGAACCCCGGCCGGCGCTTCGAGATCACCGACTACCGCATCGAATACGACGAGGAGAGTGCCGGCGAGCGACCGCAGCGCTTCTCCGACGCCGGCCTTAAGCCTGACGGTCAGCCGATCGGCGAGTCGTTCCAGACGCTCGAGTCCGGGCTCCTGAACAAGCTTTGGGACGACGGCTACCCCGCCGCCGAGAGTATGGGCCGACGGGTCGAAGCGGACTTCTCCAAAGGAACGGCGACGGCCGTGTTTCCGATCCGCTCGGGGCCCCTTTCCACTTATGGGGACGTCCGGGTCGAGGGCGAGACGCGAACGCGGCCCGACCACATCGCCGCCTACCGCACCTTCGAGGCGGGCGAGATCTACAGCCGCGAGGACATCGACGAGTACCGCGAGGCGCTGGCCGAGACGGGCCTGTTCCGCGAGGTGCAGGTCGGCCCCGCCCCGCCCGGCCCCGGGGGCGTGACGGACGTCCTGGTGGACGTCACCGAACGAGAGCGCCGTACGATCCAGGCCGGTGCTTCTTACAGCACCGATGTGGGTCCGGGCGTCACGGCGTCCTGGGAGAACCGCAACCTCTTCAGACGCGGCGAGACCCTCTTCGCTCGCGCTGCGGTCGCGCAACCGTTGCAGGAACTGGAACTGACCTTCCAGAAGCCCTGGCCGCGCCTGCCGGGCTCCTGGAAGCTCTCCACCCTCTTCCAGAACGAGAACACCGATGCCTACGAGGCGCAGTCGGCCACGGTCGGCGCGTCGATCGACAAGTGGTGGCTGAACCGGAACCTGCAGACCGTCGCCGGGCTGCGCTATCAGATCTCCTACATCGACGAGACGGCGGGCGCCGGCGACGGTCTGCCGCCGCCGGAGGGCGAGGACACGACCCGAACCTTCCAGGCGGTGTCCATCCCGCTCGCTGTGATTTGGAACAACGAGACGAGCGAGCTGAATCCGACCGACGGCTTCCGCGCCCGGGCGCTGGTCGAGCCCTTCTTCGGCGACACGCAGTTCAACCGCGTCGTCCTCGAGGGCGGCTCGCGGGTCGGCTTCGGCGACGATCAGGTGATGGGCAAGAGCACGCTCGTCGCCGGCCGGTTCCGCATCGGCGCGACCTACGGCGCCGACCGGGCGGACATCCCCGCGACCGAGCGCTTCTTCGCAGGCGGCGGCGGCTCGGTCCGCGGCTACGGCTATCAGGAGGCGGGTCCTCTCAACGTCGTCGAGCAGGGTGACGGCACCCTCGTTTACCGCGACGGCACGCCCTTCGCCTTCGAGGTCAACGAGGACGGCGAGGTCACGAACGACCCGATCGTTCCCATCGGCTCGATCGGCGGCGCCTCGATCGCCGAGGGCAACGTCGAGTTCCGACAGAAGATCACCCAGAACATCCAGCTCGCCGCCTTCGCCGACGCGGGCACCGTCTTCGAGAGCCAGACGCCGGACTTCTCCGGGGACCTGCTCGTGGGCGCAGGGCTGGGCGTGCGCTACTTCACACCCATAGGGCCGGTCCGCCTGGACGTCGCCGTGCCGCTCAACCGACGCAAGCTGACGGCCTCGCGGACCTACGTAAACGACGACGGGGAGACGGTGACGGAGGACGAGACCGTGTTCCAGGACGACTTCATCGGGGTCTACATCGCGCTCGGGCAGCCTTTCTGATGCTGAAGGAAGCTGACGCCCCCGCCGGGCAGCCGCCGGTTCGCCACCATCACTGGTGGGCACGCGCCTTGCGCTGGCTCGGCGTGCTCCTCGTCGTCCTGATCGCCCTCCTCCTGCTTGCCGTCTTCGTTCTGCCGAAGACGGATCTGGGCCGGGGCTTCCTCGACCGGACGGCCCGGCCGATCGTCGAAGAGCAGGTCCGCGCGCAGCTTGGTTCGGACATCGACTTCGCACCGCTTCAAGGCGCCCTGCCCGGTGAGCTGATCCTCGAGGACGTCGTCCTGTCGGAGAACGGCGAGCCCTGGTTCACCGCCGACCGTATTCGCCTCGATTGGTCGCCGCTCGCGCTCATACGGCGCGACATCGTGGTCAACGAGCTGGCGATCCGCGCCGCCGAACTGCACCGCCCGCCCCCGCCCCGGCCCGAACAGCCCCAGAAGCTGCAAGAAGAAAGCGGTCCGCTCGACCTTCCGTCGATCACGGTGAAGCGGTTCGTGATCGACCCGCTCACCATCGACGAGCCCGTCGCGGGCGATCGCTACGTGATCGAAGCGCTCGCCAGCCTCGACGCGGCAGGCCAGGACATCGCCGCGACGATCGACCTGAAGACGGCCTCCGGCAGCGACACCATCGCGCTCGACGTCGACTACGATCCAGAGACGCTGGCCGCGGACGTGACGGTGACGAGCCGAGAGGACGGGCTGATCGCAACCCTTTCCCGTGCCGAAGGGCCGGTCACGATCCGCTTCGACGGCGAAGGGCCGCTCGCTTCGTGGGGAGGACAGCTCGACGCCGATGTCGGCGGTTACGGCAGCGCGGAGGCACGGCTGACCGGCGACTTGCGCTCGCTTGCCGCAGCGAAGTTCGAAGGCACGGTCCGGCCGGGCCCAGTCCTGCCCCCCATCGTCTCCCAGATCACCGGCGACGCGCTCACCCTCAACCTCTCCACCCTGAAGGAAGGCGAAGCGCTTTCCCTCCGTATCGACGACGCGCGCGGCCGGTTCGGGCGGCTCGCAGGCGACGTGCAACTGTCCTCGCCCGCGGCGGAGACTGTCGAAGCCGACCTGTCGGGGCGGCTGTCCGAGACGCTCATGGCAGAGTTCGGCGCCGTCGACCTTGCAGGCCCCGTCTCGCTCGAGGCGCAAGCCGACCAGACGGAGACCGGTTGGACCTTCGACGGCAACCTTCAGGCAGGCCGGTTGAGCGCGCAGGTGCAGGACGGCTCGACGGGTACGGAGGCGCCGTTCCAAGGCACCGTCACCCTTCGCGCGCCGACCTTCGCGCTCGGCAACGACCGGCTCGACCCGATCCTGGCGGGCGGGCTACGCGTGCGCGCCGCGATCGACTACCGCGCTGACGGCTCGCTCGCCGTTGCCGACATCGACGCGAGAGCCGGTGCCGAAGCGACGCGGATCGCGGTGACCGGGAACGCCAACTACGATACGAACACGCAAGGCTTCGACGCGCAGGTCAATGCGAACGTCGCGCAGGACGCGCTCGGAACGCTGCTCGGCACGGGGCAGTACGATGGACCGCTCGTCGCGGACGTCGCCGCATCCGGCACGCCCCAGGACGCGCAGGTCCGCCTTAACGCCCAGCTGCCGGCAGGCGCCATCGAAGGGGCCGCCTTCGGCACCGGCAGCCTGCGCGCGGACTTCGCAGGCTTGCCGAGCGCGCCCGACGGACGGCTCACCCTGACCTCGACCGACGGCGCCTATTCGGGCGACGTTCGTCTGCGCCAGGAGGGGCAGACCTTCGTCGTCGACACGCTCGCCTTCGAAGGCGGCGGCCTGCGCCTGACCGGTGAGGGACGCGGCAACCCGGAGACCCGCGCGGTCTCCGCACGGTTCAACCTGGATGCGGGCACCTCGACGACCCTTCTGACCGGCCAAACGGTCGGCGGGACGGCCGACGCGACGGTCGAGATCGCCCCGGAGGGTGGACCCGTCGCGATCGACGTCGCCGCGCGGAACCTGACCTTCAACGACATCAGCGTGACCAGCGCCGACATCGAGGCCAACGGGCCGCTGAACGCCGTGCGCTACGAGGTCGCGCTGGACGACGCGTCGCTGCCGGCGGTCTTCTTGTCCTTCCTTCAGACCGCAGGCACGGCCGACGTCGCGACCCCGCAGCGCCGCGTCGAGATCGATCGTCTGCGCGTCGGTGTGAACGACGACGCGTCCGAGAACACGGTCAGCCTCCTCGCGCCCACCGCGGTCGAGTTCGGCGAGGTGATCGCGCTCGACGAGACCCGCCTCGACTGGCTCGGCGACGCGACGCTGACGGCACAGGCCCGTTACGCACCGGACCTGTGGGTCGCGGAGGTGACGGGCCGCGGACTCTCGCTGCCCGGTCTCGACGCCGCGGCCGACATCGACCTCGCCGTCGACACGCGGGAGGCGACGCCCGGCCGCGTGCAGGTCACCGCGAACGCGACGCCGGAAGACGCCGACGAGACCTACACCCTCACCCTCGACGGCACTTGGTCGGGGGAGCAGGTCTCGGCCGATGCGGGGCTCGGCCGCTCCGGGTCCCAGGACATCGCGCAAGCAGACATCGCCTTCCCCGTCCGCCTCACCCGCGAGGGCGGTCAACTCGGCATCGAGTTGCCCGAAGAGGGCCTCGAAGGCCGTGTGCGTTATCAGGACGAGCTTGCGCCGCTCTACGCCTTCGTTCCGGTCGACACGGAGTACCTGACCGGTCGCCTCGACGCCGATGTCCGCCTCTCCGGCGCGCTCACCGCGCCTGCTGCCGACGGGACCGTTCGGCTGACGGGTGGACGCTTCGAGGAGGAGCAGGTCGGCATCGTCCTTCAGGACATCACCGCCAACGCGGACCTCGCCTACTCCGGCGACGCCACCGCCGTGACGCTGACCCTCAACGGCGCCGATGCGAACGGCCGCGCGGACGCGGTCAACGTGCAAGGGGACGTGCGGATGAGCGCCGACAGCTCGAATGTCGACGTCACGGTTCGGCTCGACGAAGCGCAACTCGCGGATACGCCCGAGCTCGAGTTCCGAGCGAGCTCCGACATCGCGCTACAGGGGCCGCTGGATCGCCTCGCCCTCGCCGGGACGCTGAACATCGAAGAGCTCGATGCGCAGATCCCGACGATAGAGAGCAACGGCGCGCCGACCTACGTCCCGGTCAACGTCGTACGCACCGACGCGCCAGAGGAGGATCGCACGGGCGAGATCGCCGCGCCCCCGCCGCCGCCGTTCAAGATCGCCCTGGACCTCCGGATCAGAGGCAACAACGCGATCTTCGTTCGCGGGCGCGGCCTCGACTCGGAGTGGTCGACCGACCTCAGGATCACCGGGACCACCTTGAACCCCGTGATCGGCGGCGACATCCGCATCCTCGACGGCACGTTCGACTTCGCCGGGCGCACGTTCGACCTGACGCAAGGCACGGTGAACTTCCAACGCGGCGAGACGATCGACCCCCGCCTCAACATTCAGGCCGAGTACGACGCGGGCTCCGGATCGAACGCGGTGACCGCGATCGTCAACGTTCGCGGCCCGGCATCCGATCCAGAGATCACGCTCTCCTCGAACCCGCCGCGCCCGCAGGAAGACGTGATGGCGCTCATCCTGTTCGGCAAGCAGCCGACCGAACTCACGGCGCTCGAGAGCCTTCAGATCGCGAACGCGGTGGCAAAGCTGAGCGGCAAGAGCCCGCTCGGCGGCGGGGGACCGGGCATTGGCGACAAGCTGCGCTCCTCTCTCGGCCTCGACGCGCTGAGCTTCGGCGTGGACAGCGAAACGGGCCAGGGAACGCTTGGGATCGGCAAGTACATCACCGACGACGTCTACGTCTCAGCCCGCCAGTCGGCCGGGGACACAGGGTCCGAGATCACGGTGACCTACGAGGTTACGGACAACGTGACGCTCGAAAGCATCCTGGAGCCCAACGGCACGCAGGGCGTCTCGGCGAACTACAAGAAGGACTACTAGACGCGCCGACTGTACGGCGCAGTGGCCGTGCGCGGCGAGGTCCTTACTGTCGGTCCGGAAACTCGCTCGAGGATGAAGCTCAATGACTGACAACGACTTTTCCCGCCGCCGCCTGCTGCAGATGACGGCGGCGGGCCTCGCCGCCGCCCCCTGGCTGGCACGAGCTGCGCAACAGAGCGGTTCGGCGGTGGTGGCGGAGGGCCGGCCCATGCCGGGCGGCGTCACCTTGCCGGACGAGCCGCCCGCCGCGCCCGCAGAGGACAGCGTCGGCGTCGCGATCGTCGGGCTGGGCGGTTACTCCCTCAACCAAATGATGCCCCGCTTCGGTCAGTCGAAGTGTCACGTCGCGGGCCTCGTCTCGGGCAATGCTCAGAAGGCGCGGCGGGTCGCGGCGGCCTACGGCGTGCCGCAAGACGCCGTTTACGGCTATGACAACTTCGCGGACATCGCGTCGGACGAACGGATCGAAGCGGTCTACATCGCGCTCCCCACCGGCCTGCACGCGGAGTATGCAGTGCGCGCCTTCGCGGCCGGGAAGCACGTCCTGACCGAAAAACCGATGGCGCTCTCTCCGGCCGAGTGTCAGCGCATGATCGACGCGGCGAGGCGAGCCGACCGCAAGCTCATGGTCGCCTATCGCTGTCACTTCGAGCCCTACAACCTACGCGCCATGGAACTGATGCGGGAGGGCGCCGTCGGTCCGATCCGCAACATCCGCACGACGCAGACCTACGCCGCCGGAAGAACGACGCCCGCAGAGAACTGGCGTTTCAACCGCGCGCTGGCGGGGGGCGGACCGCTCGAAGACTACGGGCTCTACGGTTTGCAGTCGGCGCTCTACCTGTCGGGGGAGATGCCCGAATCCGTCGCCGCGTTCACCGACCAACCGGCGAACGATCCGAGGTTCGAGCAGATCTTCGCGACGACGGGTACGCAGCTTCGCTTCCCTTCCGGCGCGATGGCGCAGCTCATCACGTCCTACGATGCGGCGAACGCGAACCAGGCCCTCGTGCGGGGTCAGGCTGGAGAGCTCATCATGGACCCAGCGACAAACTACAGCGGTCAGGTCATGACGCTGAACCGGAACGGCAACACCGAACGGTTGAACCCGGGCGATCCGACGGTCCAGTTCGTCGGACAGCTCGATCACTTCGCCGAAGCGGTCCGCCAGGGAACGAAGATCAAGACGCCCGGGGAGATGGGCTTGCGCGACATGCGGCTCATCGAAGCGATCTACACGGCGGCACGCGAAGGGCGCACGCTCCCCCTCGCCCAGGACGGGACGATCAAGTCGAACTGACACACGCTCGGATTGAGCGTTTCGAAAGGTTCATGCTAGGATCTCGACGGAACGTCTCGGGGACGCGCCCGAGATGTCCATCGAGGGAGTGCCGACGATCGAGCCCCTGGCGCATGCCTTTGACGAGCTGCCACTTCGCCCGAGCGCGTTGTTCGACCGGGCCCCGGCCATCATCAGCGTTCATCAGGGACCGGAACACGTCTACCTCTACATGAACGCCCGCACGGAACTCGTCGCGGACGGTCGCGACTTGCTCGGACGCCCCCTGATCGAGGCCGTGCCCGAGTTCAAGGGACAAGGCATCGTCGAACGGTTCGATCTGGCCTTCAGAACCGGCAAGAATCAACGTGCTGCGGAGATCGAAGTCCGCCTCCCCGCGCGTGACGGCGCGCTGCGACGGCGCCGCTGGTACAACCACACGGTCGAGCCGTGGCACGACGGGGACGGCCGCGTCGCAGGCGTGATGAGCTTCGCGTTCGACGTGACCGAACAGGTCCGCTCACGGCGCGCGGCGCAGGCGAGTGAGGCGAGACTGACCCGCTTCCTCGACGCGATGAACACCTACGCCGCGCGGCTCGCGCTCGACGGAACGCTGCTCGGCGTCAACGCCTCGGCTCTCTCCCTGGGCGGCGTCGCCGCAGACGACGTGATCGGCTTGCCTTTCTGGGAGACCTATTGGTGGTCGCATGACGAAGGCACCCGCCAGCGCCTGCGTACAGCCATCGAGGCGGCAGCGCGCGGCGGCACCGTGCGCTATGATGAGACGGTGCGGACCCGCGACGACGATCGGATCGTCGTGGACGTGACGCTTGCGCCCGAACGGGACGAACACGACCGGCTGATCGCGATCGTCGCTTCCGGTACGGACGTTACCGAGCGCGTGCGCGCCGAAAGAGCGCTCGCCGAGAGCGAGGCGAGGTTCCGCGTCATAACGGACGCGATGCCTCAGCTCGTATGGGGGGCGAATGCGGATGGCGTCATCGACTACAGCAACGAGCAGATGCGGCTCTTCGCAGGGTTGCAAAAGGTAGGACAGCGCAGCTTCCTATGGACAGAACTTCTGCATAAGGACGATAGAGAGGGCGCCGCGGACTCGTGGGCCGCTGCGCAGGCCGCCGCCGCCCCCTTCGAAACCGAATTCCGCCTGCTTCACCACACAGGTGAGTACCGATGGGTACTCGCGCGCGCGCTGCCCTTACTCGATGGCGGCGAAGTCGTACGGTGGTTCGGGACTTGCACGGATATCAACCGTATCAAGACGACGGAAACGCATCGGCGACTGCTGACCGACGAACTCAACCACCGCGTCAAGAACACGCTCGCGGTCGTTCAGTCGGTCGCCTATCAGACCTTTTCGGACACGGATGCCGAGGCGCTTGCGGCCTTCGATGGGCGGCTCGCTGCCCTCGCCACCGCCCACGACCTCTTGACTCGCGAGGCCTGGGAGAAGGCCGAACTCAGCGATGTGGTCCGGACGGGGCTCCGTGCGTGCGGCGTCTCCGAAGACCGCTACACGGTCAGCGGTCCGGCCATCGTTCTCCCGGCGAAGCTCGCGGTCACCATGGCCATGGCCGTGCATGAGCTTGCGACCAACGCACTCAAGTACGGCGCGTTGTCGGTCGACGAAGGCGTCATCGACGTCCGGTGGCGAGAAGGGGTCGGCCCCGCCGGCCCTCGCCTTTCCTTTCTTTGGACGGAACGCGGTGGGCCGCAGGTCGTACCGCCGGACCAACGCGGCTTCGGCAGCCGCCTGATCGAGACGGCGCTTGCAAACGAGCTACGCGGCTCGGCTCACTTGGACTTCAGGCCTAGCGGTCTGGTCTGCACCATCGACGCACCCGCGCCGCAAGTGCGCCGACCGCCTCGGCCGATACGGTGAAGAGACGCCGAGTTTAGGTTGGCTCACCGTAGAGCACGCCCCGCCCATCCGTTGCGAGGTAGACGCGGCCGAAGACGCGGGGGTCGGCAGCGATGGTACGGTAGCGGCGAGCGTACTCATGGCGGTCGTCGTTGATACGCAACCAGCTTCCGGCTTCGTCGTCCGATCGGAAGATGCCGCGAAGATCGCCTCGCCTTCCTATGCAGAAGAGCGATGGGTAGGCCGCGCCTTCTGCCGTGGCACCAAAGGAAAGACGTTCGACGGAAAGCTCGCCCCCGACTCGGTCCCAGCGCTTTCCAGCGTCCCGAGAACGGTAGAGGCCCTGTCTCGTCACCATCCAGAGGTCTCCCTCGCGCCCCGGCACGGCATGAAGCGGGAAAGGCTCCTCGCGCCAAACCGGGCGTTCGTCCGCGAGGTTCGGCAGACCCCGGCTCGTCTCTTGTCTGAAGGTCGCACCATGATCCTGACTGACGAACCAGTCGCCGGTGTCGAAGTCGAGGGCGTAGAATGCTTGCCCGTTCACACGGTCTGCAACCGGCCGGGCCTTTGTCGGCAGGCCCCGGACTTCCGCCCAGCTCCTCCCGCGGTCACGCGTAAGGCGCGGCGTCGGCGTCAGCGCCATGATGTTCTCGCCGTCCGCCGAGACGATCACGGCTGCGTCGCGGTAGAGGTCCATCCGCGAATGGTCCGCTGGAACAGGCACCGCGTCGGGTTCCGGTCGGCCAAGCGGGTGCCAGGACCGCCCGTAATCCTCGGAAAAGGCGAGGGTCGAACCATCATGTCCTTCCGAACCGACCCCTTCATGCGGCGTACCGGAGCGAACGACCACGTTCGGAGCGCCGCCCGCGAACTCGATCTGGTTCGTGTTCGCGAAGACAGGCGTCGTGAACTGAAGGCTCGGCGAGACCGTCAGGTCCTCGTGCGAGAAGCCCGAGATGTCGCCGAAGCCGGTCAGCAGGGGGAACGGGCCCTCCGGCAGGCTCGTCAGGGTGATGACTGCCGTTTGCTCGATGCCTTCCACCCACGGATACCACTGCGTCCCCTCCCCTCGATCCACCATCGTGACGTCGTCCGTCGCGTAGATCGTCGCGCCCGTCGCGTAGGCGACGTGTCCCGGATCGAACGGATCGATCGCAAGCGCGGCGATCCACCAGCCGAACTCCGGCTCGGGGTTACCCCAGTAGAGGAAGGGAACAGACGACACGTCGCGCGCAGCGCTCTCTCTCAGAGAGGTCCAGCTTCGCCCGTCATCCGTCGACCGCCACACCGTGTCGCCCGGCTGCCAACGGTTCATGCTCGCGACCATGACCGTCCCGGTGTTCTGCCGGTCGACACCCAAGCCCATGAAACCGCCCATGGGGCGGGGCGGCGTCACGTCCTGCGCCTCCTCGCCCTCGTAACGCCAAACCGCGCCGTCGCTGACGCCGTTGGGGCCGATGCCGAGGCTGTAGGTGACGAAGAGGACGCCGCGCGGATCGACCGCCCCCTGCGCCGCCGAGAACCGTTCATCCGGCCCGTCCATCGCCGTCCAGTTCTCGCCGGCGTCATCCGAACGGTAGAGGCGCGGCCCGCCAGGATCGGCCACGCCGACGTAGAGCCGCGTCGTCGCCCCGCCGACCCGCGCACTGCCGGCGTCGAAGGCGACGAAGCTCAGCCCGCCGTGGGTGTCCTTCTCGGGCACGCCGAGCCCCTTGTGAGGAAAGCTCTTCACGCCCGACCAGGTCGCGCCCCCGTCCACGCTGCGCCGCAACCCATCGTGGCGCGAGGCGAAGTAGAGGATGTCCGGGGCATGCGGATCGACCGCCAAACGCTCGCCAAGCCCACGACCATCCTCGTTTCCGCCCATCTTGAACGGTACCGTCGTGGTGCGCCACGTCTCGCCCCGGTCGTCCGAGCGCAGCATCGCAGCCTCGCCCCGCGATCCCATGCCGACCGCAGCGTGTACGACGTCTGGGTTGTTTGGATCGGGCGCGATACTCTCGACGCCGAAGTAGCTCGAGATCGGCGTGTCGTCCTGCAACGGCCACCATGTCTGTGCCGATGCGTCCCACCGGTAAGCCCCACCCATGTCGGAACGGGCATAGGCCAGCCCACGCTCCGCGGTACTGAAGACAATGCCTGGGATGAAGCCGCCCCCGCCGACCTTAACGCTGCGCCACGCATAAGGGGCGCCGGTTTCGGCGGCACTGTCCCCCGAGAGGCGAGTAGCGAGGGCAGCCGCCACGGCGGCCAAGCCGAACTGGCGGCGGTTTAGCTCTAAGCTCATCAGGTCGTCACTCGTCGGTTTTCGTGGACACGGGAAGAAGCTCGTAGGTGTGACCGCTCTCCACAGTCAGTACCCGATCAATCGGTCCGTTTTGCAACACACGCTTCGTGACGTCCTTTCCTTTCGACAGGATTCTCATTCTTCCTTCGAACGGCAGGTCGTCCAACAGAACCTCTCCAGTCCGGCCGGCGTGAAGCGTCGTCTTCGTCAGTCGTCCGCTTTTCCAGAAGAGGTCGATCGTCAGCGCCCCGCGAGCGCGCAGCCCCTTCGCCTCGCCGTCCGGCCAGGCACTCGGCAGTGCGGGAAGAAGCGCCAAGCGTCCGTGCTGGCTCTGCACCAACATCTCGGCGAGGCCGGACGACGCGCCGAAGTTTCCGTCGATCTGGAACGGGGGGTGGGTATCGAGAAGGTTGGGCAGCGTGCTGCCGGTCAGCTGCTCGCCGAACAGCGCATAGGCTCGGTCACCGTTGCGAAGCCGCGCCCAGAGGTTGATCTTCCAGGCCTTGGACCAGCCCGTCCCGCCGTCACCGCGAGCGTCGAGCGAGGTGCGGGCGGCGGCCGCGAGGGCGGGCTGCGCGCTCACGTCGATCTGGCGGCCAGGATGCAACGCGAAGAGGTGGCTGACGTGACGATGGTCGTCGGCCGGATCGTCGATGTCTTCCTTCCACTCCTGAAGTTGCCCCCAGCTGCCGATGCGCAAGCCGGGGTCGAGCCGGGCCAAGGCGTCTTCCAGGCGGCCGGCCATCGCTGCGTCGCCGACCTTTCGCGATGCTTCCAGCGTACTGACGAACAAATCGTTGACGATCTGCTGCGACATCGCGGCGCCGGCAGTGAACGAGCCGTGCTCGGGCGAGTACGAAGGCGAGACCACGAGGCGCTTGTCGCTCGGGTCTTCGCGAAGGCTCGCGAGCCAAAACTCGGCCGCGCCCCGCATCACGGGATAGGCGCGCTCGCGAAGGAACTCTTCGTCGAGCGTGTAGCGATAGTGCTCGAAGAGGTGCTGGCAAAGCCAGGCGTTCGCCTCCGGCTGCCAGAACGCCGTCGGCCAAGTGATGAGGCCGGTGTAGCCCCACGGATTGGTGTTCAGGAACACCGCCCAGCCCGGAGCGTCCATCACCTGCCGCGCCGACGCTTCGCCTGCCTCGGCCAGCGCTTCGGTGAAAGCGAAGAGTGGCTCGTTGAGCCCGCCGAGACCGAGAGGATCCGCGAGCCAGTAGTTCATCTGAAGGTTGATGTTGACGTGATAGTCCGCGTTCCAGGGCGGCGTCGCCGAGTTGTTCCAAACACCCTGGAGGTTGGCCGGCAGCGAGCCCGGCCTTGACGAGGCGATCAACAGGTAGCGGCCGTATTGGAGGTATAGCACCTCGAGGTAGGCACGTTCCGCGGCGCTCGCCTCGGCGTACCCGGCCAACAGGTCGTCAGTGCTTCTCTTCGGCGTGCCCTGGCCAATGTCGAGGCTGAACGCGTCGAACAGCCCATCGTAATCGAGCCGGTGGCGCAGGTGCACCGCCTCATAGCCGCGCCCCGCCGCGGCCTGCGCCCTGCCCGTCACGCGCGGGATTGGATCTTCGCCGCGATAGTCCGGATGATCGAGCGCGTAATCCGTCCCTGCCGCGAGGTAGACGGTGAACGCGCTCGCCCCCTCGACCATGAGGGCTGCGCCGTCGGATCGAACCTCGCCGCCTTCGGGGACGACCATGAGGCTCGTGGCCCATCGCAGTCCGTTTTCTTCGAGGGCGCCGTGCGCGTTCAGCCCGCCGCCTTCTGTCTCGACCTCGAAGGTCCGGTTGTCGGGTACGGACAGCGAAACGCGGGCAGCGAACCCTTCTCGCGCGCTCGTCTCGTAGCGGACGACGAGCACGTCGTCGGGGTAACTCGCGAGGTAAGTCCGCCTGACGTTCGCGCCGTCCTGGCTGTAGGCGACACGGGCCTCACCCCTGTCGAGGTCCAAGGTCCGGACGTAACCAGTGGTGTCCGCCCCGCCGGCCTCTATCACCAGATCGCCGAAGCTTTGATAGTGGCCATAACCGGCTGCGCCGTGGCCGAGCCTCTCGGCGACGGCTTCCGGCGTCATCGATCCGTCCTCGGCGATCGCCGCCGCGACGGCGTCGACCTTCGCTCTGATCGCCTCTCCGGGCAGGCCGTAATCGTACCCCTCCTTCGAGCCCGGGCCCCCAGTCCACAGCGTCTTCTCGTTGAACTGAATGCGGTCCTCGCCGACGCCGCCCATTATCATGGCGCCCATGGCGCCATTGCCGATGGGCAGGCCCTGGCTCTCCCAGTCCGCCGCCGGCTCGTCATAGACGAGCCGAAGCGGCACCTCTTTCGCCGTAGCGAACCCAAGGCAGAGGACGAGCGATGCGGCGCGAAGGAAGCGCCTCACCGGCCGTTCCTAGGCACCTCGATCGCTTCGCCGGCATAGGTGACGGTCGCGTCCGGCTGCGCATCGAAGTCGAAGCCCACGCCCTCGCTGACGAAGCGAACGTGGATCGTCCGCTCGTCAGCCAAGCCGTCGAAACCGCCTTCGGTCGCGGCTAGGCTGAGAACCCCCGCATCCTCGTCCCACGACATCGGAATGCGGGCAAACGACCCGTCCTCGTAGTCGAAGGTCGTCCCATCGTCCTCGTAGACAGAGAATTCGCCGTCCGCCCCTGTGTAGACGTAGACGGTCAGCTCGCCGCCCGTGTCCTCGCCCGTGTGCTGAACGTCCGGCCCCATCGGCAAGACTGTCCCGGCCGGAACGAAGAGCGGCATGCGCTCGAGCGGCGCCTCGGCAGTGACGGTCTGACCGCCCTCGTGGTTCTGCCCGGAGTAGAAGTCGTACCACGAGGCGCCCTCGGGCAGGTAGACTTCGCGCTGCCGCGCCTCGTACTGGGTGATCGGGGCGACGAGGAAGGAGGGACCGAAGAGGTACTCGTCGTCGACGTCCCACGCCCGGCGGTCCCCTTCATAGTCCATGACGAGGCCACGCATGATGGTGGCGTCTTGCTGGTTGGTATCCGCGGCCAAGGTGTAGATGTAGGGCATGAGCCGGTAGCGGAGCCGGTCGTACCAGACCATCGACTCGTAAGGCGCCGTCCCCTCGTCTGCGAGGTTGTAGATCTCCCGGAAGGGATACTCGCCGTGGCTGCGGAAGAGCGGCACGAAGGCGCCGAACTGGAACCATCGGGTGTTCAGCTCGCGCCACTCGTCGAGGTGCTCGGGGTCCTCGTTCGTGTATCGGCTTTCGACCGCGAAGCCGCCGATGTCGAAGGTCCAGTTCGGCACCCCGGCCATCGAGAAGTTGACGCCTGCCGCGACCTGATCCTTGAGGTCGTCCCAGCGCGCGACGACGTCCCCCGACCACGCCGCCGCGCCGTAGCGCTGCAGCCCCGGGAAGCCCGAGCGGGTCAGGATGAAGACGCGCTCGTTCGGGTCGGTGCCCGACCGCTCGCCTTCGTAGACGGCCTTCGCGTTCATTAGGGCGAAGGAGTTGAAGTACTGCGCCCCCGGTCCCATCGCCGTCGGCCCCATGCGCAAGGACCGCTCCCTGTGCGACAGGTTCGAATGCAGGTCGGGCTCGGTCGCGTCCATCCACCACGCGTCGAAGCCCTTCGAATCGATCCCCTCTTGCATCTGAGACCAGTAGAGGTCGCGCGCCTCCTGGCTGTAGGGGTCGTAGAACGTGTTCCTGTACCCCTCGCCGACCCAGTCGCGCGTATCCATCTCGAGCTGGCGGGAGTAGAGCGCGCCGATATCGTCCAACGCCTTCGCGTTCTCCGTCGTCGGATAGAACTTGGGCCAGACCGAGATCATGACGTGTGCGTCCATGTCGTGGACCGTGTCCACCATCCCCTCGGGGTCGGGGAAGCGTTCGGGATCGAACTCGTGACTGCCCCACGCGTCCTCGGGCCAGTAGAACCAATCGAGCACGATGTTGTCGATCGGGATCTGCCGGTCGCGGTAGCCCTGAAGCGCCTCCAGGAGCTCGCCTTGCGTCGTGTATCGCTGACGGCTCTGCCAGAAGCCGTAGGCCCATTTCGGCAGCATCACCGCCTCGCCCGTAAGCTGGCGATACCCGGCGATCACGTCGTCGATCTTCTCGCCGTTCGCCGCGACGACGTAGTAGTCGATCACCTCGGCGACGTCCGAGGCGAAGGAAAGGCCCGCGTCCAAATCATCGAGCACGGGGTCCAAGTGCTCTAGCCGGAAGTAGCCGTCGTTCGGCTGCCAGTCGATCTCGACCTCGCGCGCCTCGCCCGGCTGCATGTCGAGCTCGAAGGTGAAGTAGTAGGGGTTCCAGTTCTGGCGCCACCGGTCGACGACCTCTTCGCCGTCGACCTTGATCGTCAGGTAGGACGATCCGTAGGCGCGGAACTTGTGCGTCCCGCCCGTCTCGGCCTCAAGGCTTCCCTTCCAAACGACGCGTTCCGGACTCTCAGTGCCGAAGGGCTCGGGAAACACGTCCCGCACGCTCTCGCCGCTCGCGAACTGATCGGGGGGCAGGAACTGATAATCCGGATCCCGCTCTCGCGTCTCGGCCCGCACCGCTCCGTCCTCGCCGTAGTAACGGCCCGTCAGCCCCCCTTCCGATCCGTCCTCACCGCGAACGGTCAGCGTCTCGTCCAGTGGTTGGAACGGCCGCGGGTCGCCGAAGCGGGTGATCGAGTTGTTGTCCCACAAGATGCCGTAGTCCGCCGTCGAGGCGACGAAGGGCATGGCGATCGAGATGTTGTGCTGCGCGAGCTCGACCGTCTCGCCCATCATGTTCATCTGGCCGTTCTGGTGTTGGCCGAGCCCGTAGAGGCCCTCGTCCTCGCTCGCGTCGAAAGCCTGCTGCACCCGGTAGAAGTCCTCGCCCTGCACCATCACGGGTTCGAAGACGCGGGCCTCGCGCTCTGCGATCAGCGGCTCGCCCTCCTTGTCGTAGACCTGGACGCGTCCTGTCTTGAGGTCGATGTCCGCCGAGATGCCCTCGGTCGTCAGCCGCATGGCGCCGCGGCGACGACGGACCTTCACGTCGGGGCGCGCCGCTTGCTCGACCACCATCAGACTCTCGTCGCGTGAGAAGTCGCCGTCCGGAGTGGCCGTCACCCGCAGGATGCCGGGTGCCACCGCCTCGACCCGGACCACGGCCGCGTCCTCTTGGCGCGGCGTGACGATGACGCCGTAGTCGATCTTCTGGCTGCCGGGCTCGCGGGCCTTCTGCTTCTCGGCCCCTTGCGATCCGTAGACGTCGTTCTGTGATTGCCCCTGCGCGTAGGCTGGCGCCGCCGTCAGCGTTGCGAGTGCCAGCACCGAAGCCGAGATCATGCGCTTCGCGTTCGTCATTCCGTTTCCTCCGTGCCCGCTACCGCGCGGCCTTCTTGTTCGATGCGGTCGTCGTCAGGGACCAGCGTCACCCGCAGGACCGCCCCCCTGTCCGTGAAGTTGAGACCGTAGTCCGTCTGGTCGCCGTTCCACATTCGGCGGAACCGCCAATTGCCCTCTTCCCACTCGACCTCCTCGGCAGAGACGAGCGTGAAGCCGCCGCCCCCCGTCCGGCCGAAGGTCACCCGAGCCCCGATGCCAGTGACGAGGAACTGGTTCTCGCCGAGGCGCGCGATCAGCACCCCCGCATTCTCGTCCGGCTCTCGGTGCAGGTCGTCCCCGAGGAAGGTCCAGTCGGGCTGACCGAACTGCCATAGGTCGTAGTCGACCCTTGCCGTCCAGTCCCCCAGGTCCAAAGTCTGAGGCGCGTCGTCGTCCGGTCTCGCGGCGCCAAAGACCTCGCTCTCGTAGGCGAGGCGTGCCCACTCGCGTTCGAAGGGACGCACCAGGTCGTAGACCTGCGCGAAGGGCTCGATGATCTCCGGCGTCGTAGCCTTCGCGCCGAGCGGGAAGTTGCCGTAGCCGGTGTAGTCCATTCCGAAGGGCGCGAAGCCGATCGCCCCCTTTCCAAGCGCTGCGAAGAAGAAGCGCGCGAAGTCCACCCGGTTGCCGGTCTCGGACACGAAGAGCGGATTGTCGGGTTTCGCGTAGTGATCGAGCGCGGCGCGGTAGGCTTCGCTCTCGGCAGTGTAGATGTCCGGCGAAAGAAGCGAGAGGTCGGGCGCCGCGGCCTGCCATATGTCGAGCATGTTGTCCGTCGGCCCGCCCGACGCGTAGCTGGCCGGGTCGGTGTCCTTCAGCGGATCGCGAAGGGCCGCGTTGGTGTACATCGGCAGGTCCAAGACGGCCTTTCCGGCCTCCGCGATCCGTCCGACGTAAGAGCCGATCGACCAGGCGTGGAACGCTTCGTCGGCATCCTCGCCGAAGACGTCTCTCCAAGAGCCGCCCTCTTGGCCCTCGGACGCCAGGAGCGGAGCGGGGACTTCGGCCTCGAATGCCTCTTGGGCGGCCTGCCCGTAGTCGCGGACGGAACCGTATGTGCCCGTCTCGTTCTCGACCTGCACCATGATCACGGTGTGATCGGCGTCGTCGTCCCGCAGATAGGTCATGAGACGGACGAAGGCGCGACGATCCGCTTCCAAGGTTTCCTCCCCGAAGGGCGACAACGCGTAGGATTCGGTACCGTCCTCCTTCACGAGGCGCGGAAAGCGCTCTCGGTCCAGCTTGACCCAGGCGGGGGTGTAGGCAGGCCCGGTGTTCTTCCAGGTGCCGAACCAAAGAAGCACCAACCGTACGCCGCGCTCTCTCGCCTGCGGGATCAGCGCGTCGAGGTAGGAGAAGTCGAAACGCCCCTCCACAGGCTCGATCTGCTCCCAGGCGACGGGAATCATCAGCGTGTTCGCGCCGAGCGCTTCGACTGCCGGCCAGACTTCGGGAAGGACGGACGGGTAGTTCGACGAGTTGTGAGCCTGTGCTGCCAACATGAGGAAGGGCTGACCGTCCACGAGCAGCGCGTGCCGGCCATTCTCGGTAACGATGCGGGGCCGATCTTCCTGCGCTTCGGCGCCCACGCTGGCCAAGCCAGACAAGCAAGCGAGGCCAATGAAGAGCCTCAAGCTCGAACGAATCAAAGGTGTTGCCTCCCAGAGCGGCCCTCGAAGCGCCGCCTCGTTTTGGTCCATGTTCGACGCTCGGGGGGCGTCTGCCAACCCTCGAACGCCGAATGCGCCATCGAATGCGCATTTTGCTCGCTCAGCGGGTATCGTCTCAACGCGCTCACCCGTTCTTCATGAAACTGCGCGACGCTGCAGCGATGGGTCCATCTGCTCTCCCTCCAGCTTCGACGCGACCTGCCGCGACCGTTCCGAACCGGCCGGGAGCGGTCTGAGTCATGGGAGGGATCGCGGGTATCTTCGACCTACGGGGGGAGCGCGAGCTGGATCCCGGTCTTCTGAAGCGGATGACGGACGCCCTCGCGCACCGCGGACCTGCGGGTCAGGGGCGGCACCTCGCCCCGGGACTGGCACTCGGTCACCGAAGGCTCGCCGTGACCGCGCCCGGCCCCGGGGGAGAGCAGCCCTTCACTTCGGGCGGCGGTCGAACCACGATCGCTTTCGACGGACAGATCTACAACCACGCCGAGCTTCGCGCCGAGCTCGCCCGGGCGGGACGGACTCTACGGACGCGGTGTGACACCGAGGTTCTGGCCGAACTCGTGGACCTTCGCGGGCCGGACGCGCTTCCGGCCCTGATCGGCATGTTCGCCTTCGCGGCCTACAATCCCCGCGAAGACAGCCTTCTCCTCGTTCGCGACCGGTTCGGCGAAAAGCCGCTCTACTACGCCGAGACGCGGGACGGCTTACTCCTCTTCGCCTCCGAGCTCGGCGCGCTCCTCGCCACTGGGCTGATCGCGGCGCTGATCGACGGCGAGGCCGTCGCCGACTACCTGGCGTACGGATACGTACCCGACCCCGGAACGATCTACAGCACCGTGAGGAGGCTGCCTGCCGGACACGCGCTCACGGCACGCCGCGGCCAACCGCTGGCGGCGCCCCGCCGCTGGTTCAAGCTCGACCAGCGCGAAGCCGCGATCGACCCGGACCACGCCGCGCATACGCTTCTCGAACGCCTCGATCGGGCAGTCGCACGGCAGCGCGTTGCCGACGTGCCGGTCGGGGTCCTCCTGTCAGGCGATGCGACCGGTGCAGCGATTGCGTCCTCGATGGCGCTGAACGGCGCCCGCGCGACGGTCTGTGCCTTGGGCACCGGCGCGACGGGCGGCGAACGCGAAGCGGCGGCGCAGGCGGCGGCGCTCTACGGAGCGGACTATCATACCGACAACAGCGAGCTCGATGTGGAGTCGGTCCTCCCGGAGGTCGCTCGGCTATTCGGCGAACCCTTCGCGGACAGCTCGGCCGTGCCCGCATACCTCGCTTGCCGCCTCGCGCGCCGCCACGTCGCCGTCGTCTTGTCGGGCAGCGGGGCCGATGTGATGTTCGCAG
This sequence comes from Parvularcula dongshanensis, assembly GCF_014199615.1. Lineage (GTDB taxonomy): Bacteria > Pseudomonadota > Alphaproteobacteria > Caulobacterales > Parvularculaceae > Parvularcula > Parvularcula dongshanensis. The sequence goes on from NZ_JACHOB010000001.1 coordinate 134,992, forward strand.
GCTACGACCGTTACGGCCAGGCCCAGGCGGAGGGGCGGTTGCGCGGCGGCATGCCGAGCGCCCTGGCCCGGCCTTTCTTCGGCGGTCTGGGTTCCATTCTGGGGCCGTTGACGCCTGGCGCCGTCCTCCGGGGTGCGGCCGAGCCGGCCGCCGCGGCCTACGCCCGAAGCGTGTTCCTCGTTCCGCCCCGCCGCGCGCGCGCCCTGCTCGCCCCCGGGCTTCGCGAGGTCGACCCCTCGCGGCACATCGCACGGGTCTTCGAAGAGGCCGGCACCGACGAGCCTCTGCTCCGAGCGCAGGCTGCCGACATCGCTACATGGTTGCCGGGGCGCACGCTCATGAAGGCGGACCGCCTGTCGGCGGCGCATGGCCTCGAACGCCGCTCCCCCTTCCTCGATCCGGAACTCGCCACCTTCGCCGCGAGCCTGCCCCGTACGCTCCGATGGCAGGAGAGCGGAAAGGTCCTTCTCCGGACGGCACTCGCCGATCGGATGACAGAAGCCCAGCTCGATGCGCCGCGTCCACGCGCCGTCACGTCCGCCCTGGCGCGGTTCGGGGCCGGGGGCGGACACCTCGCCGACGCGCTCCTCGCGAGGACGTCGTGGCGCGACAGTGGCTTCTTCGATGAGGCTGCAGTCGCGCGCTGCGCCAAGGCACACAAGCGCGGTCGCGCCGACTACGGCCAGGCCCTATGGTCCATGGTGATGTTCGACGCCTTCTTAGAGGCCGCCTGATCCGGAGGAGCTCGCCGTCTCCTCCCGCTCCGCCTTCTGTGCGCGGCGCATGGCGAGCTTGAACTGATCGGCAAGCCATGGCGTCGCCGGAGCCGCGACTTCGAGTTCCGGCGCCTCTTCCATCCGCGCGAGGAGGCTGACGCCGCCGGCGCTCACGCCGAGCATGAAGACCTCACCGCGATAGGTAACGAGCGTCACCCGTTCGCGCTGTCCGACGGCGACGGAGCGGAGCACGCGTATCGGCGTCCCCCCGGCGGCGGGGCTGCCCGGCACCTTCGCCACCAGGCGAAGGAACAGGAATGCGAGCCCTGCGATCAGCGCGACGGCGCCGAGGACGGAGGCGAGCGCTATCAAGTCTCCAGCGCCCATCACCGCCGCTCCGTTCGCATCATCAAGCTCCGCAACCCCGCGACCGGAGGCTGGCAAGCCTGTGACCGGTCGTCAACGTGACGCCGCGCCGACGCGGTCTAACTACTCGCGAGAACGAATAGGCGCAGGAGCTGTCAATGAAGAGAGAAGTCAACCCGACCGACGCCCGAGAGGGAGAGAACCGCCGCTGGCAGTGGCGCACCTTCATCATCTCGACCATCCTCACGGCGATCGTGTTGTTCCTCGTCTACTTCTTCGTCATCGCGAACCAACCCGGGTGAGTTGAAGGGCGGGACGGTCGCTCGATTTCGTGCTAACGGCATGTAGACCCGTGCGGAATTGCCCTTGACCGACGATTACGATCAGGCCGAACGCCCCGGATCCGCGCGCTACGTACCACGCGGGAGTGCGGACGGTTTTGCCGGTGCGTCCGGCATCATGTTCGAGCAGGCGATGGTCCAGACGCGCATGGCTGTCTGCCTATCGGACCCGCGGCGGGCAGACATGCCGATCGTCTTCGCCAACCGGGCGTTCTGTGATCTGACTGGCTATGCGCTCGAAGAGGTTCTCGGCCGGAACTGCCGATTCCTTCAGGGCGCCGATACGAACCCGGATCGTGTCGCCGAGATCAAGGACGCGCTCGCGCGCCGCGACGTCATCGTCACGGAGTTGGTGAACTACCGTAAGGACGGAACGCCCTTCTGGAACGCGCTCCACCTCGGTCCGATCTACGATGACGACGGGGAGCTGATGTACTTCTTCGGATCCCAGTGGGACGTGACCGACGTTCACGCCGCGAGGGCGGACGAGCTGCACGCCAAGATGATGGCGCGCGAGCTTTCCCACCGGATGAAGAACATGTTCTCGGTCATCAACGCGATCGTTCACATGACCGGACGCAGCGCGAGCAGCGCAACCGAGGCATCGGAAAAGATCTCGGGCCGCCTCATGGCACTCGGCCGCGCCCATGAAGCGACGCTCGACAGCGCGTCCGGCGCCGAGCTCGTGAACCTTGGTCCCATGCTCGCAACCGTGCTGACGCCGTATGCGGACGCCGAACGGATCGCCTTCGCGGGGCCCGAGGTCCGGCTGACGTCGAACGCGGTCTCGATGCTGGCCCTGACGCTGCACGAACTGTCGATCAACGCCACCAAGTACGGTGCGCTACGTGAGGACGCAGGCGAGACGGGCCGGGTCCTCCTGTCCTGGCGGATCGAACCGGACCCAGCCGAACAGGGAGGGGAGCTGCTGATTCTCTCCTGGCGAGAGCGGGGAGGCCCGTTGGTAACTGAAGCGCCGACGCGGACAGGGCTCGGTGGCAACATCGTCACGAGCCTGCTTCACGCTGCGGACGGGCAGATCGAGTACGAATGGAAGCGCGCCGGGCTCGAAGCCACGATCAGACTCCCGCTCGCGTCCTGATATGGAAAGGGAAGGCGCAGATGATGATCGCGGCTTCAAGACTTTTGGCGCCGGGCCACGTCGCTTCGGAGCGGACGGCCGATCATAAGGATCTGTTGTCCGGGCTTCGCATCCTCGTCGTCGAGGACGAGGTGCTCATAGCGGTGGAGCTGAAGGCGGCCTTCGTCGAAGCGGGCGCGGAGGTCTGCTACGCGCGCACGCTCGCTCGCGGCCTCGCGGCGCTGGACGGGCAAGCTTTCGATGCCGCAATCCTCGACGTCACGCTCAGCGCGACGTCGACCTGCCTGCCGATCGCGAGGGCGCTAACCCAGTTGGGCGTGCCCATCCTCGTGCATAGCGGCGACCTCGACCGGAAGGGCGAACTCGTCAGCGAGATCGGTGCGGCCGTCCTCGCCAAGCCTGCCACCGCGGCACAGGTCCTGCGCCGTCTCTTGACCGTGCTTGACGCTTAAGCGAGACCGCTGCGGCCGATCGCGAGGAACTTCTCGCGCCGTTCGGTCATGACGGCCTCGGGCGAGAGCGCAGCGAGCGAATCGAGTTGCTCGCATATCGCGTCGCCAAGGTGCTGGATCGTTGCGACCGGGTCGCGGTGTGCGCCGCCGACGGGCTCCTCGATCACGCTGTCGATCACGCCGAGCTCGAGGAGATCCTGCGCGGAGATCCGCATGGCCTCGGCCGCATCGGGTGCCTTGTTCTCTCCCTTGCCCTGGGCGTCCTTCCACAGGATCGAGGCACAACCCTCGGGGCTGATGACCGAGTAGACAGCATGCTCTAGCATGAGGACGCGGTTCGCCGCGGCGAGCGCCACGGCCCCGCCCGAGCCGCCCTCGCCGACGATGACGGAGACGATCGGCACGCGCGCCTCCAGGAAACGAGCCGTCGACCGGGCGATGGCCTCGGCTTGACCGCGCTCCTCGGCACCGAGGCCGGGATAGGCGCCGGGCGTATCGACCAGGGTAACGATCGGCAGGCCGAAGCGCTCGGCCATGTCCACGAGCCGGATCGCCTTACGGTAGCCCTCGGGGCGCGCCATGCCGAAGTTGTGGTGCAGGCGGGTCTGCGTATCGTTGCCCTTCTCGTGCCCGATCAGCATGACCGGCCTTCCGCGAAGACGGGCGGGCCCACCCAGGATCGCCGCGTCCTCGCCGAACGTCCGGTCGCCGGCGAGCGGCGTGAACTCGCTCGCGAGGCTCGCCGCGTAGTCCGAGAAGTGCGGGCGCGCCTGATGCCGCGCTACCTGCGTCTTCTTCCAGCGGTCGAGGCTCTGATAGGTCGAGACGAGGAGCTTGTCGGCCTTCTCCTCGAGCTTCGCGATCTCATCGGAGACGTCGACCTGGCCATCGCCGCCTTCGATCGCGCGCAGCTCGTCGATACGGCCCTGAAGCTCGGCGATCGGCTTCTCGAAGTCGAGGTAAGTGCTCATCGGCTCGGGATAGCCGAGGCCGCGACCCGGGGCAAATGGACTCAGGCGGTCTGCGCCTCGGCGTCCATGCAGAACGGCACCACCTCTCCGCGCCCGGCATCCATCTGGATCGTGGAGTGCGTGATGCCGTAGCGCTCGGACAGCACCTTCTTGAGCGTCATCAAGGTCGCGTTCGCGCAGGCGGGGTCGCGGACCGTCACATGCATGGACAGCTCCCGCTCTGCGGGCGTCAGCATCCAAAGCCGGAAGTCATGGATGTCGGTGGCGTCCGGTGCCGCGTCGAGCAGGACGGCTCGCATCTCGGTCGTGTCCACGGTCTCGGGCGCGCCCTGCAGGAGGACGTGCGCCGTCTCGCGCGTCAGCTGCCAGGCGGACCGGGCGATGAGAGCGGAGACGAGCAAGGTGACGAGCGGGTCCGCGTAGAGCCAGCCCGTGGTCGCGATGACGACTGCCGAGACGATGGCCGCGACCGACCCCAAGATGTCGCCGATCACATGCAGGATCGCCCCGCGCATGTTGACGTCGTGACGGTCGCCGCCGTGCAGGACGAAGAAGGCGATGATGTTCGCGAGAAGGCCGAGCACCGCGACGACGAGCATCAAGGTGCTGCCGATCTCGGGCGGCTCGGCGAGGCGCTTCACCGATTCCCACAGCAGGAAGCCAATGAGGACGAAGAGGCCGAGGCCGTTGACGAAGGCTGCAAGGACCTGCGCCCGCTTGAGGCCGAAGGGGAAGCTCGGCGTCACCGGTTTCTGCGCCAGCCACTTGGCGCCGAGCGCGAGGGCGAGCGCGATGGCGTCCGTCGCCATGTGCCCTGCGTCCGCGATCAGGGCGAGCGAGCCCGACAACAGGCCGCCGACGACCTCCACGACCATGAAGCCGGCGATGACGAGGAGCGCGACGCGGAGGCGGGAGGCGTCGGTCAGGCCGTGGTCGTGGCCATCCGCGTGGTCATGCCCGTCATGGCTATGCGCATGTCCGCCGCTCAAGGCTTGCAACCCGCGATGCCGGCCGTGGGGACGACCCGCGACCAACCATCCGCCCCCGCCACCGTGACGGCCGCACTGCTGACATAGGCGCCGGCGGGAAAGGCCTCCCCCCAACGGCTCTCCACGCTCACCTGGACAGGGCCCGCTGTAGAGAGGACGCCGTCGAAGCGTTGGATGGCGGGAATGCCGAGGCGGGTCTCGCCGCCCCTGCCGACGAGGTTCAGCGCGACGCGCTCGCCTTCAATCACCATGCTCGCGCTTCCATCGTCGATCGAGCGGAAGATCGGCACGGCGCTCGCGCCTGCGCGGGTCCACAGGATCAGGCCGCAGCGGCCCGGCGGGATGTCGACGTCCTCGAGCGGCCCGGGGTCGGGCGCTTCGGACTGTGCGAGAAGCGGGCCCTGCCGGGCCGAGCGCCCAGGGGTGGTCTGCGTGCCCGTCGCGCAGGCAGCCAAGATCAGGAGAAGGGGAAGGATACGGCGCATGGACGTCAGAAGCTGCCTCTCGTGACGAGGGTATAGCCGCCCTGCCCTCTCGTGAAGCCGTAAGCGGTTAGGGCGTGCCCGACGGCGGGGTCGGTGGGACGTAGGGTCAGTTCGGTGACGTAGCGGCCGGGCGAAAGTCGCAGATAGGCCGAACCCTCGCCGTCGGCCCCGCTGCCCGATAGAGGCAAGGTGAGAACGCCGTCCCGGCACTGCCCCGTCCCATCAAGGTCGAAGCCCGTCCCGCCATAGGCACGCGCAGCCGCGCGCAGAAGGTCGGTGCTGACGGTCAACTCGCCGGACCGGCAACCGCCGTCCGAAAGGACGAGCTCCTCGCTGCGCAGGGCCGCCGTGCCGGTCAAGGGCTGGCCGAAGGCGTCTCGGAACGCGAGCGCCGAGAGCTCGACCGACGCGTCGAGCTTCGTCACCACGGTGGTGTCGCCTTCCCGGCTGAGGCGGGCTCCGCCCGTCCCCAGGGGTCCCCCCGCAGTGACATCGCCGCGGACCGCGCCGCTCAAGAGCGGAAGAGCGTGAAGCCGGATACCGAGCGTTCCGAGGGTCAGCCCCTGGACACGCGCGTTTTCGATCCGCCCGTTCCAGACCGTCCCGTCGGGGTCGCCTTCGACCGGCGCGTTCGCAACGGCGAGGGCCAAGGAGAGCGGAAGAAGGGCGATCCCGACGATCAGGGCCGCCAGAACCGCACAGAGGAGGATCAGAAGCCACCTCAAGAGGACCGCTCCAAGGTAAGCCTGGCGGTTACGAGCCCTTCGTCACCCGTGGCGCGAATCGAACCCTCGCGTACGACGACGCCGTGCTGCTCCGACAGGGTCGTCAGCCAGGTAAGAAGGCTCGTCGCGCCCGTGTCCTGGACCGACAGGTCGACTGCGTCTTCGCCCGCTTCGAAGTCGTAGCGTGCGATGACGATGCCCGCCTGCCCCGACGTCTGCTCCAGGACGGCACGCAGAGGTTCGCCGCTGACCGGGCCGCGCGTCCCGCTTCGGCTCGCCTGCTCGACGAGCGCGCGGGTCTCTGCGGCGGCCGCAAACTCCGCTCTCCCGCTCGACTTGAGCCGCTGGATCGGCCCGAAGATCAGCATGAAGAAGAGGAGGAGGCCGATCAGAACGGCGGCGATCTGAACCAGCCGCTGTTCTCGCGCGCTGAGCGAGGCGTAGCGGCTCTTGATCGGTTCGAGCGGTATGCTTCTCACGACGAGGCCTCCAAAGTCAGGCGGTCGACGTAGGCGCCATCCTCGCGCCGGGGGCTCGATCCTTCCTGCGCTCGGACGCCGCGGGCCCGCAACGCCTCGGTCAGGCGCTCCAGCTCACCGAAGTCGCTGTAGCGCAGATCCGCGACCAGTGCGCCACCTTGGGCGTAGGTGAGGCCCTGCAACTCGACGCTTCCGGCCTCCTCGAGGGCCGCGGTCAAGGCTGCCGTCAAGGGTAGGAAAGTCGAGCCGCCCGGCGCCTGAGCGCGAGCGCGCGCCTGGCGCTCGAGGTCGAGAATCCTGGTCCCCGGATAAGCCTCTACGAAGCGCACTTCGGCTTGCTGGCGCAGATCGCTCGCCGCGCCAGCGTATCGTAGGCCGTAGAAAAGGTCGCCGACGAGCCACAGCGCGAGGCAGGCCGCGATGAGGGAGCCGGCCAGCTTCCAGGTGGAGACGCCGACCCGCTCCTTGCGCTTCTGATAGCGGCCGCGACGGAAGGACGGCGGGGTCTCCTGACCGAGTGCCGTCAGGTAGAAGGCGCCGAGCGCGCGCTCGTCGGCCAGAACCAGGCTCTCGGAGCCGATCTGCTCACCGGAAGGACCGATGCGCACGGAGAGAAGCGAGGCCTCGCCCGCGAGGCGCCGGACGAGCGGGCCTGCGAAGGCCTCCTGCCCGGTGAAGCCGCCGCCAGGCAGGCAGGCGGCGATCCGGCCGCGCTCGCGCAGGACGACGCCGTCATAGCTGTCCGCATGAAGCGCGGCGTGATCGACGACCACGAGGTCGGGGTCGAGGGGCGCGAGCGCCGCCATCCAAGTCTCGAGCCAATCCCTGGGGGCGGCGGAGACGAGGCGCTTTCCTTGCGGGTCCGGTTCGCTCCAGGCGAGGTCGAACCCCGCGGCAGGCTCGGCGAGTACGTCCTCGAAGGCGAGCCGGGCAGCCGCTTCGAGCTGGCGCTCTCCGCGCACCGGAAGGGCCAGCCGCCGCGTCGCGACCCGTTCGCCCGGCAGGACGACGCATAGGACGTCGTACGCCGGCAACGGATCGGGCAGCGCGGCGAGGTCTTGTGCCAAGCCCGCGCCGCCGAGCTCGCCGTCGCTGCCGACCGCCCAACGCAGCGGCGCTTCGGGCGTCCGGCCCATCAGAAGAACGAGACGCCTGGTCACGACGCGCCGAACCGCCTCGCCAGGACCTCGGGCGTGCCGCCCGAGGGCAGGTAGAACAGTGTTACCATAGTCAGCTCCTGCCCCGCCTCTTGGACGGTCGCCGTCAGTGAGACCAGAGACGATGTCGTGGCAAGATTGGCGCTGCCCGGTGACGGCGGCAGCGTCGACAGGGCAGGCTGAGCCATGAAGGCCCCCGCACTGTCGTAGCCGGAGGCCGGACGCCGTTCGATCAGGCGCTCGACTTCCCGCATCGGAAGCGCGTTGCCGAGAAGGGCGCGAAGGATCGGCGCGTCCTCGGGCCGAAGCGTGTTGACGTTCACCGAGGCCGGCTCGACGGTCGGCAGGGCGCAGAGGTAGGGACGCAGCGCGCGGTAGGTATCCGCGTCCCATCCCGCCACCGCCCGAAGCTCTGAGGGGTCGGCGAGCAGGCGCCCCGCCGTCCGGTAGGGCACGGGGCGGCGGGTATAATCGTAGTCCTCGGCCCCGCCCGGCCCGGGCGCGTCGTCCGCGTCGATGAAGTCCCCCGCCGCCTCGGCCAGGACGGTCGCCCCGGGACCGTAGCCGCCCAAGGCCTCGACGAGGTCGGCGAAGCCCTGAAGTCCGAGGCCAGGGCTAGCATAGCCGCCCTCCCCCGCCTGGACGACGCTGTTCACGTTGAAGCACGCCACCGGCTCGAAGCGGGCGCGAACGACGCCGCTCGGCAAAGGCAATGTGAGGGGTGCCGCCAGCCACGGGTCCGTCTCCTTGTGGACGCTCGTGCTGGCGACCTCGCTCAGGAGAAGCGCCGCCCCCTGCTCGGCGCCGAGGAGCGCCCAGACGGCCCGGTCGCGGGCCTGCGCGGCGCCGGTGCGCGCGACCGAGCGCGCCATCAGCTCGGTGGTCGCTACCGCCACCACCGCGACGCTCGCCAGCAGAAGGAGGACGACGAGAAGCGCCGCGCCGCGTTGACGTTCGACTTTCGCGCCTGCCCTCATGGGACCCTCGCCAGGAAATCCTGCCGCAATCGTCCGAAACCGGGCAGCGTCATCTCGATTCGAAGCGCGTCGGGGCCGGGGGCGCCGTCGTCCTGGCCGGCGAAGCCGTCCCGCCACTGCCCTTCGCTCAGAAACGCAACCTCGGCATCCTCCACATCCTCGAGCAGCACCTGATCGAGCGTCGGCGTGTCGGCGGCGGCATCGAGGAAGGGCCGGGTTCGCCGGATGAGCGCATCGTCCTTGAGAAGGTAGGTGACGCGCTGAAGCTCCGCGCGGGGCCGGGCCGAGTCCGGGTTCTGCCAGCCTCCGCGGGTAAGGACGAACAGGACCTCCGCGTCCGGTGCCGTCTCGGGAAGCGTCAACTCGGCCCCACCGGCGAAGGCCGGCACCTCGGCCTCTCTGCCCGAGGGCCCCTCGCGCACCGGACGCGGCGCGAGCTGAAGGAGGTCGGCACGAAGGAGCGCGCGCGCCCGTTCGAGCCGCATCACCTCGTCCGTACGCAGCTCGAGCTGGCTCTGGCCGTTCACCGCGAGGGTAAGCACGCCGACGCTCGCCGCGCTGACGAAGCCGAAGACGCCGAGCGCCACGAGGAGCTCTACCAGGGTGAGGCCGCGTTGCCGTCTCATTGATCGACCGCTTTCAGCGTGGAGAGCGTCGCGAGTACCTGCCCCCCCCGGTCACGCGTGACCTCCACGGTCAGAAGCTGCGTTTCGGGTATCGGCGAGGCGACCCGCGCGGCCTGCCAGGCGAAGGTCCGACCGGCGATCTCCTGCGTGCCTTGCGGCTCTTCCTGTTCGCTTTCCCCCGTGACGACCTCGACCATGGCGTTCTCCGCCACGATCCGCGCGAGCGCGTTGTCGGCGAGCGCCGCAGCGCCGCGAGACTGATTGCCCATGAGAACGAGGATCGCGCCGATCGCGGTCGCGAGCACTGCGAGCGCGACGAGCACTTCGATGAGGGTCAGTCCGCGTTGATGCCGCTTGAGTTCACTCCGCACGGGCCACCTCCGTCTCGCCGAACGCATCGACCGTGACGGTCCAGGCGGCGCCGAAACCATCGAAGCGCGCTTCGAAGGGCGTGACCTCGCCCGTGGGCGAGAACAGCACGGGCGGGGGCGGCGGAGGCGGCGCCTTCTCCTGCCCCGGCGGCGTGTAGACGATCAGCGTGCGTTCCGACGGCGGGTCGGGAGGCAGGATCTCGCCACCCGGCGTCAGCGACAGGCGGACGTCCGGCGGAAGCGGCTCGGAGCGGCTCGGCTGCCACTCGTTGCTTCTACGGGTCAGGATCGTGACCCCCTCGCCGCCCGTCATCCCGATCGGTCGCGCGCCCGCGATTGCAAGGTCCGCATAGGCAGGCACGGCGCGCGCGAAGCTCCGGGCGGCGCGCTCGGCCGAACTCTGACGGGGCGGCACGGAGAGAACGACCACGGCGCCGACGATCCCCATGATCACGATGACCACGAGGATCTCGACCAGGGTCAAGCCACGCTGATGCTCACTCCCAGTTGGTGACGTCCGCATCGGGGCCTTCCCCGCCTGGCTGACCGTCTCGGCCAAGGGAGTAGAGGTCGAAAGTGCCGAACTCGCCGGGCGACTGGTACTCGTAAGGGCGCTGCCACGGGTCGACCGGCACGGAGTTCGCGGCGAGGTAGCCGCCCTCCCGGTAGCGGTTCGCCGTGCGCAGGTCGCGGGGCGGCGTGATCAGCGCCTCGAGTCCCTGCTGCGTCGTCGGGTAGGTCGAGTGGTCGAGGTAGTAGCTCTGGAGCGCGGCCGTGAAGTTGTCGATCTGGGTCTCGGCGGCCTGGGTTCGCGCGCGGTCGACGTTGGGCAGGACGTTCACCGCGACGATGGCGCCGAGCACGCCCAGGATCACGATCACGACCAGGATCTCGACCAGCGTCAGGCCCCGCTGGCGGCGGCGCGCCGCACGAAGCCTTTGTGTCGAGGCGTGTTCCGTCATTGAGTCACCATGGTGTTGATCTGAAGGATCGGCAGCATGATAGCGAGGACGATGACGAGCACCACCGCCCCGAGTGTGACGATAACGGCAGGCTCGAGGAGGCGCAGGGCGACGGTGCTCGTCGACTCGAAGCGCGCCTCCATCTGATCGGCCGTCTTTTCGAGCATGAGGGGTAGCTGACCGGACCGCTCCCCGGCCGACACCATGCTCGACATCATCGGCGCGAAGACCTCGGCGCGGCGCAAGGCCGGCGCGAGGCCCGCCCCCTCCCGCACGCCGGTCAACGTCACCTCGAGCCGGTCTCGGACGAAAGCGTTGGTCACCGTACGCCGCGCACCCTGAAGACCGTCGAGAAGCGGCGTTCCGGCCGCGACCAGCGTCGAGAGCGTCCGCGCGAAGCGCGCCGCGTCGAGGTCGCGGATCAGCGGACCCATCAGCGGCAGCCGCAGGAAGGTCCGGTCGATGGCGAGGCGGGGACCGGCCCTTCGCCTCGCAAGAAAGAAGGCCGTCAGCGCACCCATGACGACGATCAGGAGGAGGAGCCCCCAATCGCCGAGGAAGTCGGAGATCCCGATGACGATCCGCGTCAGGAGTGGCAGTTCCGCCCCCATGCTGGCGAAGGTCGCGACCATCTTCGGCACGACGAAGCGCATCAGTGCCCAGACGATGACGATCGCGACGAGGGCGATGACAGCGGGGTAGATCAGCGCGGTGATCGCCTTCGACTGAAGCGCGCGGTTCCGCTCCTGCATGTCCGCGAGGCGGCCGAGAACGGGCCCTAGCGTGCCCGAGGTCTCGCCCGACGCGACGATGCCTCTGTAGAGGGAAGAGAAGGCGCGCGGATGCTCGCCGAGCGCGTCCGACAGCTTCCAGCCCTCGACGATCCTCGTGCGAAGCTGCGTCAGCACGCGCGCGATCGGCGTCCCCTGTGCCTGGGCGGCGACGGCGGCGAGCGCCTCCTCGACCGGAAGGGTGGCCTCGATCAGAACGGATAGCTGCCGCGTCGCGGCGATCACGTCCCTCGGCTTCGGCGTCTTCGGGGCCCGGGTCAACGTCAGGCCCGACCCCTCGCCCGCCTCCGTCAGCGACAGGAGGGTCAGGCCGGTCGACGCGACCTCGCGCCGCGCGCGCCTTGCGGTCTCGGCCTCGACCGTGCCGCGCCGCTTCCGCCCGCCCGCATCGACCGCTTCGTAGCGGAAGGCCGTCACGTCGCGTCCACCTCCTGGACCACGCGAATGACCTCTTCGGGCGAGGTGGTCCCTTCCCTGGCATGGGCCCAGCCGGCCTGCGCCAAGGTCTGCGCATGCTGAAACGCGTGGCGTTCCATCGCGGCCTCGGTCGCGTCGTCGTGCACGAGCTGCCTGAAGCCTTCGTCGGCGACGACCAGCTCGTAGAGCCCGATCCGGCCCTCATAGCCCGTACCGTTGCAGCGGGCGCAGCCTTGCGGGTCGTAGACGGTTACGGGCCCCTCCGCCCCCATCATCACGAGTTCCGCCGTGCTCGCTTCGCGCGGCGCCTTGCAGGCCTCGCACAGCTTGCGAACCAGGCGCTGCGCCATGATGCCGGCAACGGTGGACGAGAGGAGGTAGCTCTCGACTCCCACGTCGCGCAGCCGGGTGATCGCGCCGACGGCGGAGTTGGTGTGGACGGTCGACAACGCAAGGTGCCCCGTCAGCGAGAACTCCATCGCGATCTTCGCGGTCTCGACGTCGCGGACCTCCCCCACGAGGACGATGTCCGGGTCCTGACGAAGGATCGCGCGGAGCCCTGCGGCGAAGGTCAGGCCGACCTTCGGGTTCACTTGGGTCTGGGCGATGCCGTCGAGCACGTACTCGACCGGGTCCTCCACCGTCATGATGGTGTCGTTGCCGTCCTTGAGCTCGGTCAGCGCCGAGTAGAGCGTCGTCGTCTTGCCCGAGCCCGTGGGGCCGGTGATCAGGATGACGCCCTTCTTGCGCTTGAGGAGGGTCCGAAAGCGGCGGAGCGTCTCGGCCGGCATGCCCAAAAGGTCGAGGTCGAGCTTGGCCTGCTCCTGGTCGAGGATCCGCATCACGACCCGCTCGCCGAAGCGCGACGGCAGCGTGGACACGCGCACGTCGATCAGGCGCCCGCCCATGGAGAGCGAGATGCGCCCGTCCTGCGGCACGCGCTTCTCGGCGATGTCGAGGCGGGACATGACCTTGATGCGGGAAGTCAGCACCGGCGTCATCCGCGCGGGCAGTTCCAACACCTCGCGCATCACGCCGTCTATCCTCATGCGGATCTTGAGCGCGGTCTCGTAGGGCTCGACGTGAATATCCGAGGCGCGCGTCTTGATGGCCTCCGCGATGAGCGCGTTGATGAGCCGGATGACCGGGGCGTCGTCCTCGGTATCGAGAAGGTCCGCAGTCGCCGGCAGCCCTTCCGCCAGGGCGGAAAGGTCTTCGGTCCCCTCGTCCTCGAAGGTGGCCGACGAGAGCCCTTCGGCGGAGTAGACCTCGGACAGACGGCGCTCGAAGACGCCCGACGGCAGCACCTCCACATCCGCGCCGCCCGCGGCCCTGTAGGCTTCGATCACGGCCCAGGGGTCGGCGACAGGCACGCCGGCGGCGTCGCCCTTGACCCCGATCACGGGCGCCCCGCCCTGCCCGTCGAGAAGAACGACGCCCGCATCCTTGGCGAAGCCGTAGGCGAAGCGACGCGGAGACGTCGCCTCCTCGGTGCGCTCGGTCCTACTCAAGTTCGGGCGCAGGCTCGCCCTCGACGGGGAAGCCTCCTTCTGCGCCGCCGCGCGGCGGCGCCGGAACGACGTAGCCGCCGGTGCCGAGGATGTCGCTCTCGAGCATCTCAATTCGCGACGTGCTGTCCCGGCGACGTCGGTCGGCGCGGTTCTGCTCCTGCGCGGCGTAATCGTACTTGCGCGCCGTCACGGCGTCCGCCGTCAAGGGGTCACGGATGATCGTCGGGCGGATGAAGATCATCAGCGTCCGGTCCGTCTGCTCGCGCGTCTGTCCCTTGAACAGGTTGCCGAGCAGCGGGATGTCGCCGAGGATCGGCACCTTGCTCTCGTTGTTGGAGCGGTTGTTGCCGATCAGACCGCCGATGACCAAGGTCGAACCGGACTCCGCCGCCGCCGTCGTCGTCACTACGGACTTGTTCGTGATGATGTCCTGGTTCGGCCCTGCGAAGGCGCTGATCGAGGAGAGCTCGAGGTTGATCTCGAGCTGGACCGTGTTGCCCTCGTTGATCTGCGGCGTGACCTCGAGGATCGAGCCGATGTCCTGCCGCTCGATCGAGGAGAAGACGCCGCCGTTGAAGTCGTCGCCGGACGCGCGCCCCGTGGTGATCGGGATCTCCTGGCCGACCTGAAGGCGGGCCGGCATGTTGTCCATGACGATGACGGACGGCGTGTTTAGGATGTTCGAGCGCGAGTCCGACTGGATCGCGTTCAGAAGCACGCCGTAGACCGATCCGTCATCGGTTCTGTCGGCGAAGCCGCCGATGAAGCCCGAGAAGTTCAGGAGCTGGCCGACAGCCGCCTCGACCAGCGACCCCGCCACGGACTGGAGCGCGGGGTTCTGACTGCCCGTATCCTCGATGACGGTGCCGTTCTCTGTCGTGACGGTCCGCCCGCCGCTGATCGAATCGCTGCCGGGCCCGAGGAAGTACGCCGCCCCCGCCGCCGAGACGAGGCTCGGCCCCGACCCTGGGAAGGCCGCCGCGGTGACCGGGAAGCCCTCACCGCCCGACAGGTACTGAACGCCGAGTTCGCGGGCGGTCGTGTTCGAGATCTCGACCACGATGGCCTCGATGAGGACCTGCGGGCGGCGGATGTCGAGCTGCGCGACGATCGAGCGGACGAGCCGCTGCGTGTCCGGGGGCGCGTTGACGACGACGGCGTTGGTCGCCTCGTCGAAGGCGAGCGAGGTCTGCGGCCCGAAGCCGACGCCCGGAGCCCCGCCGCCCTCCCCGCCGGTCAGCTGATCGCCCAGCACGCCGCGCAGAAGCTCGACCACCTTCTCCGCATCCGCATGGCGCAGGTAGATCGCGTCGAGGCCCACACGGCTGGCACCAGCGGTGTCGAGCTCCTGAATGATGGGCACGTACTTGCGCACTTCCTGCGGGTTGCCGCGCAGGATGATCTGGTTCGTCGCGTCGTTCGGCACGACGCTGACCGAGCCGGGCCGACGTCCGTTGGCGGCCTGCTCGTTGATGATCTGGGTCAGCGTCGCGGCCACTTCGGAGGCCGGCGCGTTCTGCAGGCTGACCGGGCGGACGACCGAGTTGTCGACGTCCATCTCTTCGATCAGGCGCACGACCCGCTCGACGTTGGCCGCCGTGTCCGCGACGATCAGCGTGTTGGTCTCCGTGATCGGGGTCGCGAGGCCGGTATCGGCGACCAGCGCCCGCACGGCGTTCGCCGCTTCGCGCACGTCGACGTTTCGCAGCGGGACGAGACGCGTGACCGTGTCCGCGCCGACCGCCTGCCCGCCTGTGCCGCCTTCGCGCAGAGCCTGCTGGCTGCGCACGATCTTGTATTCGCGGTCACCGATCGGCACCGCGGTGAAGCCGTTGAGCTGCAAGGTCGCGAGGAACACCTCCCAGACCTCGTCCGGCGTCAGGTCCGCGTCCGCAGGCGAGATGATGTTCACTGTGCCGGCGAGCGTGGGATCGATGATGAAGGTCCGGCCGGTGCGGATCGAGATGTCGTTGGCGACCGCGCGAAGGTCGGCGTCCTCATAGTTCAGCGCCGCGCCCTGCTGCGCTGCGGCCGGAGCCGCGGCGAGGAGCGCAGTGCCGAGAAGAAGGGTGGCGGCGATGCCGCGAAGTCGGGTCGTCGTCATGGAGCGAAGGCTCGGCTTAGGTCTACGGGCACGTCGAGCGGCAGGCCCTGCCGCTCGACCGTGACGATGAAGGGGCGGCTCGGTGGCAAATCTGCCATGAGTTCGAGAAGTTGGGCGGGGTTAGACGGGGCTGGGATGCCGTCGACGCTCGTCACGATGTCCCCCTCGGCGAAGCCCGATTCGGTGAAGAGTCCCGGCTTGGGTCCTGGATGAACGCTGAAGCCGGAAGACCCGTCTATGGGCCGGAATTGGAAGGCCTGGGTCAGCGCGGCGAGGGCCTCGCTCGGACTGCGCGGCCCCTCGGCGGCCTGGGGACGAGGCGTCGAGGCCGCGTTCGAAGCGGCAGAGCCGCCCTCGCGGCCCTCGATCGTCAGCGTCTCGTTCACGCCGCTGCGGTTCAAGATGACCTGGTTCGGGGGACGCACGTCCTTCAAAGTCACGCCGCGCATGATCTCGTCGCCGAGGGCGAAAGCGCGCTGACGCCCGTCCGGCATCTCGATGATGACGGTGGCGATGCCCCCGCCCCCGCTCGTGCCCTTGAGCTCGAGGTCGAGCGTCGTCTCGGCAGCGCCCGCATAAGCGTCCGTCGTCGTGGCCGGTGCCGCCGCCTTGCCGCCGAAGGGGTCCGTCCGGGACAAGATGCCGAGGTCGGCATCGAACCGCGCCCGGGTCGCGACCTCGGTCGCGGACGCCGGGGGCTCGATCGGCGCGATTAGGGCGTGGACCACCCGGACCAAGAGGATGCCCACGAGGGCGACGTAGGCGAACTCGACCAGGCGCGCGGCCACAGGCTTGCCGCGTCCGCTCCGGCCGGGCCGCGGGGCCCGAGGCCCCGGGCGCAGGGTCTGCCCCGTCTGCGTCGCTGTCTGCGCCAACCGGCACTCCTACGCTCGTAAGAAGGCCCCTGCAGAGCCCTTGCCACGCCGCCCTAGCAAAGGCGGCCCCTTTCGGGAGCCCTACCATTAACCGTTTCGCAAGCGCAGGTTAAAGGGTGCTTAAGAACCGATAGGGCGCCGAGCGGTCCGCCCGGCGCCCCGTAAGGTTGTGCCTCGGTTTCGCCTTAGAACTGGTAGCGAAGACCAGCATAGTAGAGACGGCCGACGTCATAGGTCTGGAAGGCGGGGCTTCCAACCAGACGGTCGCTCTCTTCGAAGTAGGCGTCGTAGTCCCGCTCGGTGACGTTCTGGACCTTGAGCGTGAGGTCGAAATTGCCGCCCGCGAACTCGAAGGGCTGGTTGATGACCGCGTCGAGCGTCAGGCCGGGTTTCTGCATGACCGCCGGATCGAAGCCCTGGCTCGTCAGCTGGCCGCGGAACAAAGTCCGCTCCGAGGCGTAGTTGGCTAGGATCGTCGCCGAGGCGCCGTTGTCGGTGCGCACGCCCAGCTGGAAGTTGAAGAGGTGTTCGGACTGGCCTGTCAGCGGGCTTTCGTCGAGGATGTTGTTCGCTGCGTCACGCGTGTTGGGCGTGATGCCTTGGCCGGATGTCCGCGCGACCGTCACCTCGCCGTCGTTCGACACCTGCGCATCCGTATAGGTGTAGTTCGTCTTGAAGACGATCTCCTTGCCCTCGCCGAAGGGCGACCCGCCCGTCAGCTCGTAGAGGTCGAAGGTCTTCTCGAACTCGAGCTCGACGCCCCATAGCTCGGCCGAAGGCGCGTTGACGAAGGTCGTGCGGAACACGTTGCCCTGCGTCGTGATCGTCTCCTCGATCGGGTTCTGAATGTCCTTGTAGAAGAGGCCGACCGTGACGAACTGGCCGGTGCCGAAGTAGTACTCAGCTCGAAGGTCGAAGTTGTCGATCTCGGAGTTGACGAGGTAGGGGTTGCCGAAGAAAGCGACGTCCGTATCCGGATCGATGAAGATCGAGGGACCGAGCTCGCGGAACTGCGGCCGGGTGATCGTCTTCGAGTAGGCGCCGCGCAGCTGGAAGTCGTCGAGCGGGTTCCAGGTCACCGTCACCGCCGGCAGGAAGTAGTCCTCTTCGATCGCGGGGAAGGTCTGAAGCGAGTTCTCCTCGTCGGTGACGAAGGTCGAGACGTCTTGGCTGCCATCCTCGAAGCGCACGCCGCCCGAGGCGCGGACGTATGGTCCGAACTCGGCCTCGGCCGAAACGTAGGCGCTTGCGACCTCGAGCGAGCCGTCGAAGTTGTCGGGGAAGCCGCGCGAGGAGTTCAGGAGCAGGAACGGACCCGACAGGCCCATGACCGGGTCGGAGAAGATGAGGTCCGGACGGCTCAGCTGGACCTCGTCGGGGAAGTCGCCGCGAAACTCGAAGTCGCGGCGCTGCGTCGAGCGGCTCGAGTCGGTGTAGCCGCCGCCCGCCTTGAGGACGAGCGGAACCGCGCCGAGCTCAACCGGAAGCGACAGGTCGAGCGCGGCGGCGAAGTTCTCGTCCTGGAGGAAGGAGTTGTTAATGTAGCTCTGGCCGTCGCCCTCGCTGAAGCGGTAGATGCCGCCTCTATCGTAGAAGTTGGTCTGACGGTTGTAGGGCGCGTCCCTCAGCGCTTCGCCATAGGCGACCCGCCACGCGACGCCGAGGCCCTGACCGAAGTCCACCTCGTGATCGCCGACGAGCTGCGCCTGCCACAGCTCGCGCTCGATCCAGTCCGTGCTCTCCTGCCGGAAGTCGGGCGTATCGCGGCTCGATCCTTCTTCGATCTCCGCCTGCTTGAGCGAGCTGCGCACGTAGATGCCGGTCAGCGTCACCTCGTCGCCGTTCGCGAACTCGAGCCCCGTCGAGGAAAGGCCGGACAGGGTGATATTCTGACGCGTCGAGAAGAAACTCGAGGTCGGCTGCGCGTCGAGGTTCGGACGGTTGCGCACGCCGTCGCGGTTCTCCCACTCGTTGTCGTAGCCGAGGTAGAGGACCGTGCCGACGTCGACCGGACCCAGACCGTCGAAGCGCTTGCCGGCCGCAAGGCTCGCGCCGCCGTCGAAGGGCACGTCGTCGCGCGTGATGAGAAGCGTCTTGTACTGCTCGAAGGCGGTATCGACCGCGTTCTGCTGGTCCGGGCCTAGCGGATCGCCGGTAAAGGTCAGTGCCGCCGCGTCGGGGAGGTCGCGCAGGCCGTCGTCGAAGCCGAAGACGTCCGAATCGCTGCCCTCGTAGAAGTAGCCTTGCTTGAGCGTCGTCTCGGTGTTCGCTCGTCCCTTGATGCCGATCTCGAGGAAGTCCTCGTCCGGCCTGGACTTGGTCTCGAGCTGTACGAGGCCGCCGCCGAACTCGCCCGAGAGTTCGGGCGAGAAGGTCTTCACGACCGTCGAGCTCTGGATGACCGAGGTCGGGAAGAGGTCGAGGGGCGCCGCGCGGCGAAGAGGCTCGGTCGAGGGCAGCGGCAGGCCGTTCAGCGTCGCGGAGGAGTAGCGCTCGTTCAGCCCCCGGACGATGATGAAGCGTCCGTCGTTGACGGAGAGGCCGGTGACGCGGCTGAGCGCGGCGGCGATGTCGCTGTCGCCCGCCCGGACGAAGTCCTCCGCGTCGAGGACCGAGGTGATCTCGGAGGTGGCGCGCTTCTCGTCCGGAATGAACTGGCCGCGCACAACGATCTCGTCGATGGGGCCTGCGTCCTGCGGTTCGGCCGGCTCGTCGCCTGCCTGCTCCTCGCCCTCGGTGGCGTCGTCCACGCCCGCGTCTTGCGCGTAGGCCGGCGCGAGGGCCGGGCTCGCCGCGCTCATCGCCAAGGCCAGCATCACCGAAGGCAGAAGCCTGTCAAAGTCGATCATGATCTACTCCGCTCGCCCTTCTCAGGCAGATCGTTCTTGTGAGCGGGGCGCAGAAGCGCGCCCCGCCGTTCGGCTCATTGGTCGGCGACGTTCGCAAGATCCGTCGAGAGGTTAACCGTCCAGCCGGTGGCCCAGTTGCTGGCATCGGTCTCGGTCGCAGGATCGAAGGCGCCGATGAAGAGCGCGTCCTCGACCGCCTCGTTCGCGCCGGTAAGGTCCGAGACCGCGACCGGCGTCATGATCGACGTGATCGTACTCGTCGGGATGAAACCGTCGAGGCCATCGTCGCCATCGGTCGTTCCGGTCGTGATGTTGGTCGCGGTCGGCAGACCCGCGGCTTGAGCTTCCACCGCCGCACCCGTGTTTTCGTCGGTATAGAGCGCGAAGAACTCAGGGTTGGCGGTCGAAGCGTCCTCTCCGGTTTCCTGACGGACGAAGCTGATTCCGTCGACGAAACCAGTGACGATGCCGTTCGCGAGGATACCATCTGTACCCGCGCGCAGCAGCATGCCGTTCCCGGCGTTCGGCGAAGCCGCCCCGCCCGCGGAGGAGCCGAACATCGTGAAGTTCGCGATGGTGGGGAAGGAGCGCACGCCTTCGGCATCTCCAACGTTGGTGTCGTTGCCACGGTTGTCCGCTTCGATGCCGTTGTTCGCGAGATCGTCGGCTTGAACGACGAGCGCGTATTGCACCGAGCCCCTGAAGCCGTCCGTCCAGTCGATCGAGTCGTCGCCCGCCGCGGTGATGACGAGGTGGTCGACGTTGACCGTGCCGCCGAAGAACTCAACCCCGTCGTCGAAACCTTGATCAACCTGGACGTAGGAGACGGTGGTACCGGACCCGACGCCCTGGAAGGCGATGCCGTTGAGCTCGTCTTCCTCGTTGAAAGGAAAGCCCGCATAGCGAACGACGACGTACTCGAGTGCACCCGAGCTGTCCTCGTCGTCGTTGCCGCCGAAGAGGCCAGAGCCCCCCTCGCCCGTCTTGACGCACTCGGCCGTGCCAGGCGTGTTCTCGCCCTCGTCGCAGTCATTGATCCGAGCGCGACCGTTGAGCACCAAACCGCCGAACTGCTGACGTCCGGGCGCGCCGGTGCCGAGCGCATCCTGCTGGCTAGTGAAGATGATCGGCGCACCGCGCGTACCACGGGCGACGAGTTGCGAGCCGCGATTCACGATGATCGCCGTCTCGCCGGATGTGCCAAACACGGTGACGCCTGGGTCGACGGTGAGGGTCGCCGACGCCGCGCTCGTCGCGAGCGGCCCCTCGGGATCCGGTCCGCCGTCCGTGCCGACGAAGGTCGGCCCGTTCAGCCGGTAGAGGCTGCCCGCGGTGAGTGTCAGATCGAACAGGACCTCGTTCGGCATGTCGCAAACCTGCTGCTCGGTTCGGCCGGCCGGAACCGGCGTCGACGAGAGCGTGGTTCCCGCCGGACAGCCAGCGGCCGCCGCGCCGGGAATCGTTCCGCTCAGCGTCCATCCCGTGGTCCAGTTGCTCGAGTTGCTTTCAGTGTCCGGATCGAACGCACCGATGTAGTCGGTGTCGTCGAGCCCGACCGTCCGGCTCGCCGCCGAGATCGTCGCGACTGTGGTCGCAGGCACGGCCAGCTCGGCCGCTCCGGGGATCACGCCGTCCACCGTCTCAGCGTTCGCGGACTGGTTGTTGTTGCCGGAAGCATTGAAGAGCGACGCGGCGTCACCGTCGAAGGGGTCGGCTGTGTTGGCCGCCGTGAAGATCGAATAGAGCGCGGGGTCTTGGGACGCGGTCTCCGTCCGGATGACGTTTCCGCTGTCGTCCTCGATGTCGTTGTCCTTGTCGTAGTCGACGCCCTGGGTGAAGCCGATGACGATGCCGTTGGCGAAGAGGCCGTCCGTACCGGCACGAAGCTTCATGCCGTCATCGGCCTCGGGTGCCGCAACGTCGCCTTGCGCCGAGCCGAACAAGGTGAAGTTCGAGATGACGGGGAAGGAACGCACGCCCTCCGCCTCGCCGACGTTGACGTCGTTGCCGCGGTTGTCGCCTTCCATGCCGCGGTTGGCACGGACATCATCCTGAACGACGAGGGCATACTGCATCTCGCCGCGCCATCCATCAGTCCAGTCGATCGAGTCGTCGCCTGCCCCGGTGATGACGAGGTGGTCGACGTTCACGCGGCCACCGAAGAACTCGACGCCGTCGTCGAAGCCGTTGTGGACCTGAACGTAGGAGACTTCGGTACCGGAGCCGACCCCTTGGAAGGCGATACCGTTGAGCTCGTCCTCGTCGTTGAAGGCAAAGCCCGCATACTGAACACGAAGGTAGGTGAGCGATCCAGAATCGTCCGTAGCGTTCCCGCCGCCGAAGCTGCCCGAGCCGCCCTCACCCGTCTTGGTGCAGTCGGCCGAACCGGGAGCGGCGCTTGCGAGGTCGCAGTCGTTGATGGGGGCGAGACCGGAGATGACCAGGCCGCCCCATTCCGCCTTCTGCGAGGCGCTGCCGCCGACCAAGCCGTCGTCGACGCTGCCGTCCGCCGCGTCGGATAGCGACGTCATGACGACGGGCTGCGCGGCGGTCCCCTCGACCTCGATGCGCGAGCCAGGCGTGATGAAGAGCGCGTCCGAACCCGAACGGCCCATCAGGATCGCGCCCGCACCGACGGTCAGAGTGGCGCTCGCGCCGCTCGGGTTCTCGATGACGTTCTCGCCGATGAAGACGCCGCCCTCGAGGATGTAGCCGACGCGCTGGCCCGAGGCGGTGCCCGGAAGAGTGAGGTCCTGCGTCACCGTACCCTGCGCGATCACGCAGGCTTCGACCTCGGTCGAACCGGAGGTCACGGTCGACGCGGTCGTACCCGTCGGGCAGGAAAAGCCTTCAGGAACGAAGGAGACGTCGGGACCGGTCTCACCGCCGCCATTGCCACCACCATCGCCGATGGTCACGGGGCCGGCGGAGCCCGACGAGGCGACCTCTCCGCTGCCAGAACAGGCGGCCAGGAGGCCGAGGGCGCTGGTGGCGAGGAGAAGAGAACGAAGAGGAGTGCTGATCATGGAAGCCCCGTCCTGTGATAGGCCTGCGCGGGGCGGACGCCCCGGATTGCGGCGGCTGCTAAGCAGGATCGGCAACGCTTTCGTGACGCACGGATTACGGGTTGATGACACAGAGAGGACGCACTGATGGGTTTGCGCACTCCGTACGCGTCGTGGTTCTCGGCGCCGCGCCGCAAGGCCGCGTCGGCGTTGACGTTGAGCGTCTCATGATGCCTGACGGCTACAGCTTCGCCTCGCGATGTTGATCGCCGCCCTCCTCGGCCTCGCCGGGCTTCTAGGCGGCAGCTTCGCGAACGTGGTCGCGCATCGCGGGCCCGTCCTCTGGGGCTTTGCGAATCGCCCGGAGCGCGCGACCGGACGGTACGACCTCGCCTGGCCCGGCTCACACTGTCCTTCTTGCGGGCACGGGCTGGGCCCTGCCGAGCTCGTCCCGGTCTTGAGCTACCTCGCGCTTCGCGGCCGCTGTTCTGCCTGCGGCGCGCGGATCGCGCCGCGCTACTTGCTGCTCGAAGCGCTCGGTGGCTTGGCCGGCCTATCGGCCGGCCTTCTCTTCCCCGTCCCCTTCGCGTTCTTCGTCCTCGCTCTGCTTCTCCTTCTGATGACGGCGGCGGCAGTCGATTCGGAGACCGGCTACCTGCCCGACGCGTTGACGGGCCCAGCGCTGTGGCTCGGCCTCCTCGTCAGCGCGACCGGCGTCGGTCTGGATCCTGGCGCGGCGATCTTCGGCGCGGCCCTCGGCTACGTCGCGCTTCGCGGCGTCGAGGAAGCCTACCGTGCCCTCCGGGGACGCGAAGGCCTGGGGCGCGGCGACGCGAAGCTGCTGGCGGCGGGCGGCGCCTGGCTAGGCCCCGGCAGCCTGCCGTTCATCGTGCTCCTCGCGGCGTTCTCCGCCCTCGTCGTCATCGGGGCGCAGGCGGCGCGAGGGCGGTCCGTCGAGGGCGGCACCGAGGTGCGGTTCGGTCCCTACCTTGCAGGCGCGATCGCGGCCCTCCTTCTGGCAAGGCCTCTGGTACCGCCTTCCGTTGCGGCGCTCTTGGGGGCACCCTAGCCGCAGCCCAGCAGGAGGTCCGATGCCGAAGCTCTCTCCGCGCGACGCCCGCGCCCGGTTCCGCGAGGTCGTGGACGGCCTCGCTTTGCCCGTGGTCGCCGCGCCCATGTTCATCGTCTCTGGCCCGCCACTGGTGAAGGCCGAGCGCGAGGCGGGCATCCTGGGTTCCTTCCCCGCGCTCAACGCGCGGCCGGCGGAGGCGTTGGAAGAGTGGCTGGCCGAGATCGAGGGGGTCGCCGGCACACCCTTCGCGGTGAACCAGATCGTCCACCGCTCCAACGCGCGGCTGGAGCACGATCTCACCGTCATGGTCCGCCACCAGGTGCCCTTCTGCATCACCTCCCTCGGCGCCAGGCCGGAGGTCTTCGATGCTGTCCAGTCCTATGGCGGGATGTGCTTCCACGACGTCACGACCGACGCCTACGCCCACAAGGCCGTCGAGAAGGGGGCGGACGGCCTCATCCTCGTCGCGGCCGGCGCCGGCGGGCACGCCGGCAAGCTCTCCCCCTTCGCCTTCCTCGCCGAGGTGCGGCAATGGTTCGAGGGACCGATCCTCTTGTCGGGTGCGATCGCGACGGGCGGGGGCGTTCTCGCCGCGCGCGCGATGGGGGCGGACGCGGCCTATATGGGCTCGGCCCTGATCGCGACCGAAGAAGCCAACGCCTCGCTCGACTACAAGCAGGGCGTGGTCGAGGGCCGCGCCGAGGACATCGTCTACACGAGCCACTTCACCGGGGTTCACGGCAACTACTACGCGCCGTCCATCCGTGCGGCCGGCCTCGACCCGGAGGCGCTGCCCGAGGCGGACCCCAGCAAGATGAACTTCGAGGCGACCGAGAGCGGCGCCAAGGCTTGGCGCGACATCTGGGGCATGGGCCAGGGCATTGGCGCGGTCGAGAGGGTCGAGAGCGTCTCTAGCGTCGTTGCACGGCTCAAAGCCGAGTACGAAGCGGCGCAGGCAGGGCTGTAGGAAGATGCGACGGGTTGTGAAGCGCATCCGTTCTAGAACGCGCTAACTTGCTCGGATGCGCCGTTTTGCCCTTCTCCTCCTCGCGCTTGCCGCCTGCGCCACGAGCCGCGACGCCGCGGACACGACCGGCGACGGGCTTGGCGACGCGGTCACGAGTCCGCTCGAGGACGTGAACATCAAGCGCGAGGAGATTCCGGTCGTCCTCCGCGCGCTCCGCGGGCCCTATCCCCTACGCGACCCAGGCAGCTGCGAGGCGATCGCTGCGCATGTCCGCGACCTGACCGCCGCGCTCGGCCCCGACGCCGACGACCCGGCGGCGGGCGAAGATCCGACCTTCGGCGAGAAGGCGGGCGACAGCGCGCTCGACGTGATCGCCGACACCGCTTCGGACATCATCCCGTTCCGCGGGGTCGTCCGCTACGCGACCGGCGCTACGCGGCACGACCGCATGGTGCGCGAGGCCTATCAGAACGGCATCGCCCGGCGGGCCTACCTCAAGGGGCTCGGCGAGGTGCGGGGCTGCCCCCCGCCCGCAGCGCCCGACCGCCGCTGAGCTGCGGCGATGCGCGGTTTGTCCCGCCTTGCCGGCCCCGCTAAAGTACCGGTCATGATCCGCCCCCTCCTCGTCCTCCTCGCGCTCGGCGCGCTCTGCGCCTGCTCGACCGCCGTGAAGGCGACGACGAAGACGACGGCCTTCGCCGTGAAGAAGACCGCACAGGGCGCGGCGGTGGCGGCGTCGGTCCCGCTCGAAGACCTCAACATCAAACGCGAGCGAATCCCGAAGGCGCTGCGCCGGCTCGACGGCCCCTACCCGTTCGAAGCGCCGCACAGCTGCTTCATGATCTTCTTCGAGGTCCGCGAGCTCAACGCGGCGCTCGGCCCGGACGCGGACGATCCGCTCCCGAAGGACGAGCGAAGCCTCGGTCAGAAGGCGGACGATGCCGTCGGGGCGGGCGCGACCTACGCCGTGCGCAAGGGCGCGGCGAGCCAGATCCCCTTCCGCGACCTCGTCCGCGCCGCCTCCGGCGTGAACGCTCATGAGCGGGAGCTGCGTCGTGCCTACCTGAAGGGCGTCGCGCGGCGCGCCTATCTGAGGGGGCAGGCCGACGCGCGCGGCTGCGACCAGGCGGCGGTGGACCGGGAACTCTACGAGGAGCGCCAGCGCAAGAAGAAGCGCGGCCGGATCTTCTAACCGAGAAGATCCTTCGCCTTGCGGCAGGCGTCGGCCAAAGCCTCGACCTCTTCGTGCGTGTTGTAGGCCGCGAAGCTCGCGCGCGCCGTCGCGCTGACGCCCAGGCGCTCCATCAGCGGCTGGCAGCAATGGTGCCCCGCCCGCACCGCGACCCCCTGGCGGTCGAGGATCGTGGCCACGTCGTGCGGGTGCGCCCCGTCGATGTTGAAGGCGACGACTGGACCCTTGCCCTCCTGCCGTCCGTAGACGGTGACGAAGTTCAGCGCGGACAGCGCTTCTATGGCGTGCCCGGTCAGCGCGTCTTCGTGCGCGCGCAACCCCTCGACGTCTTGGGCGGCGATGAAGTCGAGCGCAGTGCCGAGGCCGATGGCCTCAAGGATGGGCGGCGTGCCCGCCTCGAACCTGTGCGGCGCGACGTTGTAGGTGACGTTCTCCTTCGTCACCTGGTCGATCATCTCGCCGCCACCCTTGAAGGGGGGCAGACTGTCGAGCAGCGCCTTGCGGCCGTAGAGGAGGCCGATCCCTGAGGGACCGTAGAGCTTGTGCCCCGTCGCGACGTAGAGGTCGACACCGAGCGCTTGGACGTCGACCGGTCCGTGCACGGTCGCCTGGCAGCCATCCGCGAGGATCAGCGCGTCGTGCTCATGCGCGATCCGCGCCATCTCTCCGAGCGGCGTGTAGGCGCCGAGGACGTTGGACTGGTGCGTGACCGCGACGAGGCGGGTCCTGTCCGTGAAGAGCGCGCGGTAGGCATCCAAGTCGACGTTGCCGTCCTCGTCCACATCGAGCCACTTCAGGACCGCGCCCTTGCGCTCGCGCAGGAAGTGCCAGGGGACGATGTTGGAGTGGTGCTCCATCACGGTAAGGATGATCTCGTCCCCCTCCCCGATCGCGTGCTGGCCGAGGGCGTTCCCTGCGAGGTTGAACCCGTCCGTGCCGCCCGCGGTGAAGATCACCTCGTCGGGGCTCGCGGCGTTCAGGTACGCCCGAGCCGACTCCCGCGCCTGCTCATAGGCAGTCGTCGCCTCGTTCGACAGGGCGTGGAGGCCCCGGTGCACGTTGGCGTAGGAGTGCGTCATCAGCTCGGTGAGCTTGTCCACGACAACGCGCGGCTTCTGCACGGAGGCGGCGTTGTCGAGGTAGCGCAACGGTTTTCCGTAGACCTCGCGGGAGAGGATTGGGAACTCGGCGCGGAAGGCTTGGGGGTCGAAGGTCATGCGTCCACCAGCCCCGTCGGCAGCCCGTCGATGCTGACCGCGTTGTTCTCCGCCTGATAGGCGGCGAGGCCCGCCTCACCCTTGCGTTCTGACCAGCGGAGAAGCGTGTCGCGCTCTTCGTCCAGGCTCATCTGCGGCACGGCATAGCCGCAGCTCGTCTGCACGCTGTCGATCGCGAGTACCACGAGGCCGCGGGCGCCGGGCAGGTCCGGGAAAAGGTGCGCGTTCGCCTCGTAGAACGCGGACCCTTTCTGCTCGTAGCGACCGTGGCCGTAGAGGCGGAGGATCAGGGGCGCGTCGCCGAAGCTGTTGAACATCACCGTCAAGCGGCCGTCCGCGCGAAGGTGCGCCGCGGTCTCCGCCCCGCTGCCCGAGAGGTCGAGGTAGGCAGCCTCGTTCGGCGAGAGGACGCGGAAGCTGTCCATGCCCTTCGGGGAGAGGTTGATGCGGCCGGTAGGCGCCGCGCTCGCGACGAAGAACATGGGCTGCGCCTCGATGAAGCGCGTCAGCTGATCCGTCAGGGCGTCGTAGAAGCGGGCCATCAAACAGGAACCTCTCCTTGTTCGAACTTTGTCCGGTTCCATCGCAGGCGGCCGTAAACGTACCCCGCCGCTGCCCCCGCCGGAGCCGTTAGCGGCAATAGTACAAACCCAAAGAATATGCCAACTGCTATCCCCGTGATCATTCCCGAAATAGCGTACCATCGAACTGATTTAGGACTTCTAGCAATCAACTCGACGATTATAATGCCAAGTAGACCAGACGCCGCGATATATTCCCCAAATACAGCTATGGAATGCAGATCTTCCACATCAGTAAATATGAGAACAACATCTAAATATTCGTCAGATGATATAGAGAGGGTTGATCCGCTATATATTGACCATACCAGATCATGCAAAATGAAATACGGCCCCATTAAGAAACAGAACGTCACTAAGGCAACCAGAACGGCTGCCGCATAGGCTAGGGGGATGCGTAGTATTTGCAAGAACATCGCCTGTTGCACCTTCGCGAGCCTTAGTTCGACGCTTCTCGGAATAGCCGTTCGAGCTGGGCCCGCATCCCCTCGTCGCCGACCCGCGCCAGGACCTCGCCGGCGAAGGCGTCGATGAGCAGGCCTCTCGCCGCCTCTTCCGACAGGCCGCGCTGGCGAAGGTAGAACATCGCCTCGGGGTCGAGCGCGCCGGCGGTATTGCCGTGGGCGCATTCGACATCGTCGGCGTAGATCTCGAGTTCGGGCTTGGCGTTCACGCTCGCGCCCTGGGAGAGGAGGAGCGCGTGGTGGGACATCTGCGCGTCGGTCTTCTGCGCGCCCCTGTCGACGTGGAACTTGCCTTGGAAGACGCCGCGCGCGCGATCCAGCGCCACACCCTTGACAAGCTGCCGCGTCTCAGCGCCCGTGCCGGCGTAGTCCACATGGGTGGTGGTGTCGCAGTGGCGCTGGCCCGACAGCTTGTAGAGCGCGTCCAGGCGCACGCGGCTGTCCGTGTGCTGCACGAGGCGGTTCTCGTGCCGAACGAGGGCGCCGCCGAGAGTGAGCGCGGACTGGTTGAGCTCGGCATCTTCGCAGACGTCGAGAAGGCTCGTGTGGACGAGCACCGCCTCGCTGGCGGGCGGCTGGACGACGAGGCGGGTAAGGCTCGCGCCCTCGCCCAGCACGATCTCCGTCAGGCTGTTCGGGAAGGGGGCGCCGGTGATCTCATGCGTCTCGTAGAGCGTCGCGCGGCCATGCGGGGCGACACGCAGGGAGACGCGGTCGGCGTGGGTGCCGCTGCCGTCCGAAAGCCTGCGGATCAGGATCGGGGTACCAAAGGTCCCGTCGACCTCGATCGTCAGCACGCGCGCGGTCGTTGCTAGCGAGGCGAGGTCGGCGTCCGGCAGCACGGTCGGGCGGGGCGCGTCGAGGCTGACCCGCACGCCGTCCGGCAACTCGGGCAGGTCCCACTCGCCGTTGCGGCAGAAAAGGACGAGCGCGCCTTCCGGCTCCAGCGGCGAGGCGGGGTCAGAGCCTGCGTAAGCGACGCTCGCCGCGCGCTCCTCGCGCAGAGCGGCGCGCAGGTCCGACCACTTCCACGCCTCGGTCCGCCGCCCCGGCAACCCGCGCGAGCGCAGCGCCTCGGCGATCTCGCCCTCGGGCAGTCCCGAGAAGAGGCGGTCTTCGAAGGCGGTGTAGGTGATGGGGGCGCCGACCACTACGCCGCCTCCGCCGTGAACTGCTCGTAGCCGCCCTCTTCGAGCTCCGCCGCGAGTTCCGGCCCGCCGGAGTGGACGATTCTGCCGCCCGCGAGGACGTGGATGCGGTCGGGGCGGACGTGCTCTAGGAGGCGCTGGTAGTGGGTTATGACGAGGAAGCCGCGATCGGGGCTTCTAAGCTCGTTCACGACGCGGCCGACCATGCGCAGGGCGTCGATGTCGAGGCCGGAGTCCGTCTCGTCCATGATCGCGAAGCGCGGCTGGAAGAGGGCGAGCTGCAGCATCTCCATCCGCTTCTTCTCGCCGCCGGAGAAGCCGTCGTTGAAGGGGCGCTTGAGCTTGTCGGGCGTGAGGCCGACCGTCTGGGCGTGGGTGCGGAAGACCTTGAGGAAGTCTGCCGAGCTGACTTCGTCCTCTCCCCTCGCCGCCCTTTGCGCGTTGAGCGCGGTGCGGAGGAAGTTCATCGTCGCGACGCCCGGGATCGCGACCGGGGACTGGAAGGACAAGAAGACGCCCTTAGCCGCGCGCTCGTCGGGCTCGAGCCCGATCAGGCTCTCGCCGTCGAGCGTCACGTCGCCGGAGACGGGCTCGTAACCCGGGCGCCCCGCCACCGTGTAGGACAGCGTGGACTTGCCGGAGCCGTTCGGCCCCATGATGGCGTGCACCTCCCCCGCCGGGACGGAGAGGCTCAGGCTATCGAGGATGGGGTTCCCCTCGATCTCGACGGTCAGGTTCTCGATGTTCAGCATAGCGTTCCTCACGGACAAAGCTCCGTGGTCCAGTCTTCGGTTTCGCCGCGATAGCAGCGGTGGGATTTCTCTAGGCCCGTGACGGTCAGGCCGTCAGGGCCGCTGTCGGCCTCGATCTCGAAGCGCTCGGCGGCGAGGCTGTCGTCCTCGTAGCCGCTGGCGAGGATGGTGATGCGCATCTCGCCGTCGTTCTGCTCGCGCGCCTCGACCTCGATGTCGGGCGCCATGGGCGCTGCGGCCGCGACCAGGGTGTCGACGTCGGCATAGGTCGTGCCGATCGCAAGGGGCTCCTCAGACGGCGCCTCGGCGGGCACGGTGCGGGGGGTCTCGAGCGTGACGTCCTCATCGGGTTGCCCACAGGCGGCAAGGAGGAGTGCGGCGCAAAGCAGTATGCGTTTCATCACCCCACGCTCCCCTCGAGGCTCACTGCGACCAGTTTCTGCGCTTCGACCGCGAACTCCATCGGCAGCTCTTGGAGCACCTCGCGGCAGAAGCCGTTGACGAGGAGGGCGACCGCCGCCTCTTCGTCGAGCCCCCGCTGCATGGCGTAGAAGAGCTGGTCTTCCGACAGCTTCGAGGTCGTCGCCTCGTGCTCAAGGACGGCCGTGGCGCTCTTGTCCTCGACGTATGGCACGGTGTGCGCGCCGCACTGGTCGCCGATGAGGAGGCTGTCGCACTGCGTGAAGTTGCGCGCGCCCTCGGCCTTGGCGTTGATCGAGACGAGGCCACGATAGGTCTGGTCCGAGCGGCCCGCGCTGATGCCCTTGGCCACGATCCGGCTTTTGGTGCGCTTGCCGAGGTGGACCATCTTGGTGCCGGTGTCCGCCTGCTGACGGTTGTTGGTGATCGCGATCGAGTAGAACTCGCCCTGGCTGTCGTCCCCGCGCAGGATGCAGGAGGGGTACTTCCAGGTGACCGCCGAGCCCGTCTCGACCTGCGTCCACGAGACCTTGGAGCGGTCGCCTCTACAGTCCGCGCGCTTGGTCACGAAGTTGTAGATGCCGCCCTTGCCGTCCGCGTCGCCGGGGTACCAGTTCTGCACGGTCGAGTACTTTACCTCGGCGTCCGTCAGTGCGACGATCTCGACGACCGCCGCGTGAAGCTGGTTCTCGTCGCGCATGGGGGCCGTGCAGCCCTCCAAGTAGCTGACATAGGCGCCCTCGTCCGCGACGATCAGCGTGCGTTCGAACTGGCCCGTGTTCGCCTCGTTGATGCGGAAGTAGGTCGAAAGCTCCATCGGGCAGCGCACGCCCTTGGGCACGTAGACGAAGGTGCCGTCCGAGAAGACCGCCGCGTTGAGGGTCGCGAAGTAGTTGTCGGTCGCAGGGACGACCGAGCCCAGGTACTGCCGCACGAGGTCCGGATGCTCCCGGATCGCCTCGGAGATCGACATGAAGATGACGCCCGCCTTGGCGAGCTCCTTCTTGAAGGTCGTCGCGACCGAGACGCTGTCGAAGACCGCATCGACGGCGACCTGGCTTCCCGCCTGGCGCGCCTGCTGCGGCGTCGCCTCGGCGCCTTTGACGCCGAGCAGCACCTCCGCCTCGCGCAGGGGGATGCCGAGACGTTCGAAGTCCTGAAGGATCTCGGGGGGTACGTCGTCCAGCGACTCGTACTTCGCGCCGGCCTTCGGCTCGGCGTAGTAGTACTGGTCCTGATAGTCGATCGGCGGGTAGCCGACGTTCGCCCATTTGGGCTCGTCCAGCTTCTGCCACCGGCGGAAGGCGTCGAGACGCAGCTCGAGCATCCACTCGGGTTCTTCCTTCTTGGCCGAGATGTAGCGGACCGTGTCCTCGGTCAGGCCCTTGGGCGCCTTCACGCTCTCGATGTCGGTGACGAAGCCGTGCTTGTAGGTCGAAAGCTCGCGCACGGCCTCGACGGTCGCGTCCTCAATACCTTCTTTGACTTTGACTTGTTCCATCATGCTGCCCTCCGGGCGATCCGTTCGTACTCTTTGTTCCAGGCGGCGAGGAAACGCGCGGGCGCGTCGTCCGCGGTGTCCCAACCCATGCTGATCCTCAGGGCGCTGCCCGCCTCCGCCTCGCTCGCGCCCATAGCGCGCAAGACCGGCGAGGGGCGGACCTTGCCGGACGAGCAGGCCGAGCCTGCGGAGGCCGCGACCCTCGAAAGGTCCATCGCCATCACCTGCGTCTCGGACCGGAAGCCCGGCGCGGAGAGGCAGAGCGTGTTGGCGAGCCGAGGCGCGCCGCGTCCCCAGACAGTCGCCTCGGGGGGTAGGCCCGCCTCGATCTCGTCGCGCAGAGCTTCGAGCCGGGCGTAGTCGTCGAGGCTCGCAACGTCGCAAAGCGCGCCGAGCCCGGCGATAGCCGCGACGTTGTGGGTCCCGGCGCGGCGGTACTCCTCCTGCCCGCCGCCTCTCAGAAGCGGTTCGAAGGCGAGGCCCGGCGTTACGACCAGCGCGCCGACGCCGACGGGGCCGCCCGCCTTGTGCGCGGAGACCGTCAGGAGGTCGGCGCCGAGCGTCGAGAAGTCGACCGGCAGCTTGAAGAGCGCCTGCACCGCGTCGCAGAGGACGTAGCCGCCCGCGCGCCGCGCGAGCCTGGCCGCTTCAGCCACGGGCTGGATCACGCCGGTCTCGTTGTTCGCAAGCATCACGCAGAGGAGGAAGGGGCCGTCCGTCTCCGCATCGTAGGACGAGAGGCGCTCGCCCAACCAGGAGAGGTCGAGCGCGCCTTGCGGCGTCACAGGCACGATCTCGACGGGGACGCCCGCATGTTCGGCCGCGACCGAGACGGCCTCGTGCTCGATGGCGGAGACGAAGAGACGGCGCACCTTCGGCCCGCCCCCGACCATGCCGAGGACGCCCGTGTTGTCGGCCTCGGTGCCGCCAGCGGTGAAGACGACGCTCTCGCGCGGCGCGGAGAGGATCTCCGCGAGCTTCGCGCGCGCGTCCTCGACGAGGCGCTTCGCGGCGCGGCCCTCGGCGTGGACGGAGGAGGCGTTGCGGGGCGCGTCCATCGCGGCCAGCATCGCCTCGCGCACTTGCGGGCGCAGCGGGCTCGTCGCGTTGTGATCGAGGTAGAGCCGGTCAGCCATGCGCGATGCTCCGCGCTTCGGGAACGCCTGCGGCGACGTCCGCTAGCGTCCGGCTCGACAAGAAGCCCTCAATGTGGCCGTCGAGGTCGCGCCACAGCCCGTGGGTCAGGCAGCGCTCAGACGTGCCGGTGCACCCGACCGTGCCGTTCGGCGCGCAGGCGGTCGTGCGGACCTCCTCGTCCACCGCCGCGACGACGTCGGCAAGAGTGACGTCGGACGGCTCGCGCGCGAGGACGTAGCCGCCGGCCGCGCCCCTGCGGCTCTCGACGAGCCCTGCGCGGCGCAGGGACCCGAACACCTGCTCGAGGAAGCTCAAGGACAGGACCTGCCGCCGCGCCACCTCGGACAGGGGCACGGGCGCACCCCCGCCGAAGGCGGCGATGTCGGCCATCGCGGTCACCGCGAGGCGTGCCTTGGCAGTTAGTTTCAAATCCGTTCCGGCTCCGAATGTGGTTCCTGGCCAGCCGCCCGGAACCTGCTATAGCCCGCGTTCGGCTGGACTTCGGAGGTAGGAATTCCGACCTCTCCGGTCAACTTTGCAAAGCCGCGCGTAACGACGCGGAACGGACGGACCTATGCCCGAGATCATCTTCCCCGGCCCTGATGGGCGCATCGAGGGGCGCTATCAGAAGGCGCGCGCGGACAACGCGCCGATCGCCATGATCCTTCATCCGCACCCGCAGTTCGGGGGCACGATGAACGACAAGATCACCTACGAGATGTACCACATGTTCGCGCGCCGGGGCTTCTCGGTCATGCGGTTCAACTTCCGCGGCGTCGGCAAGTCCGAAGGCGAGTACGATCAGGGCCAGGGCGAACTGTCGGACGCGGCGACCGCGCTCGACTACCTCCAGCAGATGAACCCCGCCGCGCCCTTCGCTTGGGTCGCGGGCTTCTCCTTCGGCGCTTACGTCGGGATGCAGCTCTTGATGCGGCGGCCGGAGATCGTCGGCTTCATCTCGATCTCGGCGGCGGCGAACCTCTTCGACTTCAGCTTCCTTGCCCCCTGCCCGTCTTCGGGCGTCGTGATCCACGGCAGCGAGGACAAGATCTGCCCGCCGAGCCTGACCCGCGACGTGATGGCGAAGACGCGGACCCAGAAGGGTCGCCGGATCGAGTTCGACGTCATCGACGGCGCCGACCACTTCTTCTCGAAGCACGAGGAGCAGCTTCTGGACAAGGCGGCAGGCTACCTCGACCGGCGGCTGCAGGAGCCGCCCGAAGGCCACCTCTTCGATTGAGGCTCAGTGCGTGGGCGCCGCCTCGCGGCGCCCCGGCAGCATTCGGGCGAGCACGCCATCCCGGTCGACGTAGCGGTGCTTTAGCGCGCCTGCGATGTGCAGCGGGATGAGGCCGATGAAGCCGAAGGCGAGAAGCTCGTGCGCCTCTTCCCACAGCTCGTGGCTGCCGACCGCTGGCAGGTGCGGGACTGGGAAGAGGAAGAAGAAGTTCACCGAGCCCTCGTGCCCCGACACCATCAGCCAGCCCGCGAGCGGCACCGCGATCATCAACACGTAGAAGATCGCCTGCGTCGCCCGTGCGAAGAGCCGGTCCCAGGCCTTCGTCCCCTCGGGCAGCGGCGGCGGCTTGTGCGTCAGCCGCCAGACGAGCCTGAAGAGAGACAGGGCGAGGATGGTCAGCCCGTTAGACTGGTGGATGGTGAAGACGGCGCTCGCATAGCTCGCATCTTCCGGCAACTTTCCCATGACGATGCCGCCGACGAGCTGAAGGATGATCAAGGCTGCGAGTATCCAATGCAGCGCCTTGGCGACCGAAGTGTAGGCCCCCGGGGCGATACGGCTCCGCGCGAGGTCGGGGGAAGGAGCGTAGGAGGTCACACGCCGAGGATGCGGCGAAACGGGTGCCTCTGCAATCGGACGACGCATCGGCCGATCGCGTCACGGAAGTTTTCCCCTAACCGGAACCGAATCAGGGAAGGCTGGGTTCGCGAGGGGAAGGCCGGCGCCGCTAGCCTTCTGAAAAGGAGGGCTGAATGCGTCCTGGCATCGTAAGGCTGCCCCGCCGCCACGCCCTCTGCCGCGCGACCGACCCCGCCCTTCCAGGCGGGGTTTTTTTACGCCCCAACCACGGAGCCGCGTCATGACCCGTCGATCCAGCAAGCGTTCAATCAAGCGTGCCGGCAAGGCCCAGTCCGAGGACCGCCGCGCCTGGGGACAGACCGACAACGTCCGTCCGCTCTTCGAGGACGGCTGGAGCCCGCTCGGGCCCGCCCCCGACGGCCCGCGCGACCAGTCCTACGTCAAGAACGTGCGCCCCCGTGGTGACAATCAGGCCGAGATGATGGCGCTGATCGACGAGCGTTCGGTCGTCTTCGCGACCGGCCCTGCGGGTACGGGCAAGACCTACCTCGCCGTCGCCAAGGCCGTGGAAGCGCTCGAAGCGGGCGAAGTCGGGCGGATCGTCCTCTCCCGCCCCGCCGTCGAGGCCGGCGAGAGCTTGGGCTTCCTGCCGGGCGACATGGAGGAGAAGCTCTCGCCCTACCTCCGCCCGCTCTACGACGCGCTGACGGATAGGCTCTCGGCGAAGAAGGTCCGCGCCCTGATGGCGGAAGGCGTGATCGAGGTCGCCCCCATCGCCTTCATGCGGGGACGCACGCTGAACAACGCCTTCGTCGTCATCGACGAGGCGCAGAACTGCACCTACGCGCAGCTGAAGATGCTGCTGACCCGCCTCGGTTGGCACTCGACCATGGTCGTCACGGGCGATCCGGCCCAGTCCGACCTCCTGCCCGGGGTGTCAGGCTTGGCGGATATCGTAGAGAAGTTGGAGGGCGTTGAGGACATCGGTTGCGTGCGCTTCGTCCGCGAGGACGTCGTACGCCACCCCCTCGTTGCCCGAATGGTCGAGGCGATCTGACGCGCTAGCTCAACAGGGCGTGACCGCGGCTATCGCAGCCGCGGTCACGCCGCTAGCGCGTGCGGGCTTCGAACAATGAGAAACGCAGATGAATGACGAGGGCGAGCAGGGCGAGGACCAGGACCAGGCCCATAGGCTTCCCGACGACGCGCCCGCACGGTTCAGAGCGAACAACCCCGAAGACCAGTTCTCCGGTGCCTCTGGCGTTCTCTTCGAACAGGCCATGGCACAGACCCGCATGGCGATCTGCCTTACCGATCCCAATCAGGAGGACGATCCGATCGTCTTCTCGAACCGGGCGTTCCGTGAACTTACCGGCTACCTCGAAGAGGAGATCGTCGGACGCAATTGTCGCTTCCTGCAGGGACCGGACACGAATCGCGAGACCGTCGAGCGCATCTCGCAGGCGCTACGGGACGAGGACGTGATCGTCGTCGAGCTTCTGAACTATCGCAAGGACGGCACGCCGTTCTGGAACGCGCTTCACATCGGGCCGATCTACAATCAGCACAACGAACTGCTCTACTTCTTCGGCTCCCAATGGGACGTAACGGACGTCCACACCGCCCGGGCCGACGAGCGGCACGCGAAGACCCTCGCCCGGGAGTTGTCGCACCGGATGAAGAACATGTTCTCCGTCATCGGGGGCATCGTCACGGTGACGGGCCGGACGCGCGGCGTTCAGCGCGAAGCGGCCGAGATCAACGACCGTATCCAAGCGCTCGGCCGGGCCTATGAGACGACCCTCGACGACGCATCGGTCGGGACGATCGAGGTCGGCCAAGCGATCAGAGCCGTTCTTTCGCCCTACGATCCCGAGGAAGACCGCATCAACTACCTCGGCAACGGCGTTCGCGTCGATCCGAACGTGGTCTCGACGCTCGGCCTGACCCTCCATGAACTGGCGACGAACGCGTCGAAGTACGGCGCCCTGAGCCGGGACGACGGAACCGTCGACCTCGATTGGTATATCGAGGATACCGGCCAGAACGAAGGCAGGCTGGTCGTCGTCTGGACGGAAGCCGGCGGGCCCACCGTTCACGAACCCGTCAACCCGAGCGGAACCGGCAACGGTATCATCGACACGCTGCTCATGGCTGCCGATGGTCGCTTGGATCGCGATTGGCGTCCCGAGGGGCTCAAGGCGACGATTTGCGTCCCCATGGGAAGGTAGCACATGACAGAAGCACCGCCCGCCGCGCGGTCGAGCGCGCAGTCGCATCCGGCCGCCCGCATCCTGATCCTCGACGACGAGCCGATGATCTTGATCGACCTCTCCTTCGCACTCGAGGATGAGGGCGCGAGCGCCGTAACGGCAGGCTCGGCCCCTGCGGCGCTCGACGTGATCGACGAGACGCCGCCCGACGCGGCCATCCTGGACGTGAACCTAGGGGGCGGGCGCACTTGCGAGCCGGTCGCCGCACGCCTTCGCGAACTCGGAATACCCTTCCTCATTCACTCCGGCGACCTCGACCGGCAAGGCGAGCTCGTCGCGCAGTTCGGCGTCAGGGTGATACCGAAACCCACGCCCGGCAGTCAGATCGCCAAAGCGGCCCTCCGCCTCGTCCGCCAGGCGGCCGAGGCCTGAGTCGGCATCCCTCTTACCCGACCGTCGGCAGCGGCTGCGCGCGGCTGTCGTCGAGGTACCGGGCGCCCGTGACGCGTATCTGATCGTCGAGTTCGATCAGAAGCGGGTTGCCCGTCGGGATCTCGACGCCGGGAATGTCCTCGTCGGCCACGCCGAAGAGCAGCTTGACCAGGGCGCGTAGCGAGTTGCCATGCGCTGCGATGATGAGGTTCTGCCCTTGTTCGAGGTGCGGCCGGATCTCGGCCGTCCAGTAGGGCTCGACGCGTTCCAGCGTAAGCTTGAGGCTCTCGGTCTTCGGCGTCGTAACACCGGCGTAGCGGCGGTCGGACAGGCTCGGGAAGCGCTCGGGATCGTCGAGTTCGGGCGGGGGCACGTCGAAGCTGCGCCGCCAGATGTGAACCTGCTCCTCGCCGTGCTTGGCTGCCGTCTCTGCCTTGTCGAGGCCGGTGAGCCCGCCGTAGTGCCGCTCGTTGAGGCGCCAGTCCTTGGTCACCGGCAGCCAACTCTCGCCCATCTCTTCGAGGGCCAGGTTGAGCGTGCGGATCGCCCGCGTCTGCACCGAGGTGAAGCAGGCATCGAACTCGGCGCCGCTCTCCTTCAGGAGTTCGCCCGCCCGTCTGGCCTCCGCCTCGCCCTTCTCGGTCAGATCGACGTCCATCCAGCCGGTGAAACGGTTCTCGAGGTTCCACTGGCTCTGGCCGTGGCGAAGGAAGGCAAGGGTGGGCATGAACGAACTCCAGTCGGTTGGAAGCGCTGTAGCGGCGGCGCGCGGCGCTGTCAGCGCTTGCGCTCACCGCTGCGCAGGTCGGGTACGCTGAGGCGGCCCGGACAGATATCGAAGCGGACGGCGTCCTCGTCCTCGACGACCTCGCCATCGGCGCTGTAGATCAACGCAGCGCCGCGGGCCGTCACGCAGGCGCTGCGGCAGACGTGGCGGATGATTCCATCGGATTCGTCGAAGCCGCCGGTAACCGCCTCTATCACACGCTTCATGAAGCCGAGCGGGCCGAGCGAGTCCGAGACGTAAACGACGAGCTCGCCCGCATCGAGGCGGTCACGGACCGGCACGCCGCGCTGTCCGCCCGTGATGGCGTTGTTGGTCACGAAGACGACGTTGGTCTCGGCCTCAAGGGGCTGGCCGTCGATCTCGAGGTGATAGGCAACGGGCTCGGCCGTCAGTAGGCGGCGCGCGCCCTCGACCGCGGCGCCGAGGACGGCGCCGAGCCCCCCGCCCTTGCGCATCTCTTCGCGCTCTTCCGCGATCTCCGCGAAGGTGCCGAAGACGGCGGAGTGCAGCAATGGGTGATCGTTGGCGCGGGCGTAGTCGATGCGCCTCGCAGGCGCGGCCATCCCCTCCTCGAGCGCTTTCATGGGATCGAGCGGCAGGCCGAGGTCGCGCGTGAAGAGGTTGGCGGTGCCGAAGGGCAGCGGCACGAAGCGCGGCGGGTCGTCTCGCTCTGCCAGAGCGCCGGCGACGGCACCGATCGTTCCGTCGCCGCCGACCGTTATCACCGCGTCCGCATTCGAAGCCTGCAAGGCGTCGAGAAGCGCAGGCACCTTGCCGGTGACGAAGCGCGGCATGGCGCCCGAGCTTCTGAGCGCCGAAGTCACGTCCTTTTCGATGCGGGCGACCCCGTCGCTCAGGACGCGGCCCGACTGCTCGTTGACGAGGACGAGCGCTTCACTCATGCCGCCTCCACCCATCCGCCGGGGCCCCTGAGGAAGCGCGTCGAGCGCTCGACCGCGAAACCGTCCGCGGCCCACCGATGCGTCTCGATCCGCATGTCGTCGCCGCCGAGATCGAGAACGTTGTAGCTGGCGGGCTCGCCGCGCAAACGGGTCGAGACGGCGGTGCCCGCCTGGCTCATGACGAAGCGCCAGTTTCGATCCTTGATCGTGGTGACGCGGGCGAGATGGACATGCCCCGTCATGACGACGTCCACATGCGCGTCGGCGAGCGTATCGATGACGCGATCCGCCCCGCTCACGACTGCCTTGCCCGCCTTAGCCGCCGTTTCGATCGCCTGAACGGGATGGTGGAAACCGACCATCTTCACGTCCTTCTTGTGTCGGCGGAACGCCGAGAGGACGCGGTCGGTCTGCCGCCGCGTCAGGGCGCCGGTCGACCAGTCGAGGCCGGGCCTGAAGCGCCGCGCCGAGTTCGCGCCGGCGAAGACGAAGCCCTCGCCGACCACCACCGGCTCCGCTTCGAACCCCGTACAGCGCTCGTAGCGGCGCCAGGGGTGAGCGAAGCGGCGGTAGAGGTTACGTACCGGGGCGTCGTGATTGCCGGGGATCGCCGTCACCTTCATCGGCAGCTCGCGCAGCCAGGCGGCCGCCGCGACGAACTCGCGCTTACGGCCCTGCTGGGTCAGGTCGCCCGTGACGATGACGTGGTCGATCCTGTCCCCGACGAGGAGGCTTGCCAGCGCGTCGAGCTGAGCCTGGTCGGTGCGGCCGAAGTGAAGGTCCGAGAGGTGCGCGATCCGTGTCATGCAGCGTAAACACGCGACGCGGGTCTCAGTCTTCCGGCAGCCGCAGGTCGGCCCAAACGAGGCGGTGATCGGAGCTGACCACCGGGTAGCCCGGCCCGACCAAGGCGTAGCCTTCCTCACCCTCGGCCGGCCAGAAGACGCCGGCGTCCTGCACGTCGAGGGTCGCGGACGGCAGCACGTAGTCGGCACGCAGGTTTCCGACTTCCCCGTCGGAGAAGTCCGCCGTGTCGAGAGCGGGATCGCTCGACTGCCCGTCGTTCGCGCCTCCCTGCCGCGCTGCTGCGGCCGCGCCGCCCGCCGAGCGCGGCGCCGGATCCTGAAGCAAGGGACTTGCGAGGAGCGCCCGGATGCCTCCGTTCTCGCCGTAAGGGTCGGGCGCACTCGGATCGGCGTTCAGGTCGCCCGCGACGACGAACATCGCGCCGGGCGCGAGCCCACCGGGCCGCCCCTCGTCGTCGCGCAGCCAGCCGCCCCGCGCCGGGTCGATCAGGTCGAGGAGCATGCGCACCTCGTCGTGGTTACGGGCGCCGTTGCGATCCTCCGGCCCGTCGAAGCCAGGCGGCGTCGGGTGGGCCAGGACGAGGGTGAGCGGTCCCGCGCTGGTCTTTATCGGTATGAGGGCATGGGTCTTCGAGGACAGGCGGAAGACCTCGCGATCGCCTTCGTCGTACCAGCTTGTCGGCAAGACGTTGCCGGGCATGTCGGCCCACACCGTCTCGCGATAGGTACGGACGGCGTTCTCCTCGATCGGCAGGCGCGAGAGGACGGCCATCCCGTACTGGCCTTCATGGACGCCGTAACCGAAGGCGTCTCCGCCATAGTCGCGGTCGCCGGGCTCGTGATCCGAACGACCGTCATGATCGAAATCGCGTCCCGAAGGCACGCCTGTGTTCGACCGCAAGGAAAGCCTGTGAGGGTAGCCGAGGCGCTCGGCGAGAAGGCGGACGGCCTCACCGCCCTCGTCCCAATCGACTTCGTTCAGGACCAGAATGTCGGGCGATACGGTCGCCACGACTGCGCTCACCGCGCGAAGCTGCGGATCGTCCTCCCCCTCCAAGTCCTCGACCAGCTCGCCCGGTCCGTCACGGTAGAGGGACACGTTGTAGGTCGCCACCCGCAGCACGCCGTCTGGCCGCTCGGGCGCAGAGACGGCCGCTTCGGGGGGCGTCTCGCTCTCGGCGCAGGCAAGAAGCGCCAGAAGCATCAGCCAGCGAAAGCGCAGGATCAGTGCCCCGGCCCTTCCGTCCCGCTGTGCACGAAGAAGGTCTTCGCAAAGCCCAACACGCCGAGCCAGGTCAAGAAGGCCAGGAAGAGCGAGACTAGGAAGTTCGTGCCGAGCAGCAGCAGGATCACGAACATCACGATGCCGGTCGCGATCGGCAGGCCGCTGGCGAAGCCGAAGCGCATCATGTTGTGATAGGTCTTGCCGTGATCGACCTCGGTCCGGTTGCCCTCGGCCTCTGGGTTGGGCTCGTCCAGCACGCTCATCTCGTCCGCCTCATCAGTCATGCACATGCTTCTAGCGTCCCTCGCGCCGGTAGCAACGCCTGAGGCGTCGCCATCCGATCGGCCAGGCGGACGCCCTGCCCTTCTTTCTTTACCAGCGCTGCGCTAGCAGACCCTCCCAACCTTCGGAGCGCGGATGGCACGCGGACGAGAGACCCAGGAGCGCTACACGGCGGGCGGTGAGGAGATCCGCGAGGAGTCCTCGTGGCGCTACCCGCTGACGATCTTCCTGATCACGCTGCTGCTCTGCGCCGTCTTCCTTTACCTCTATGTTGGCCCCGGCGTGGACGAGCTCCAGGGGGCGACGCCGAAGCCGACGCTCTCCGACGACCGCTCGCGCATCGCGGTGGGCGACGTGGTCCTGAACGTGCCGGCGAACCACACGGTATACCCCCGCGACCGGCGCCCCGGCGAACGGGAAGTCCTGCCGCTCTACGCTGCCTGGCCGCGCATGGAGGGCTACACGCCGGCGCGGCGCGCCGACTTCACCGAGGACCGTCCGAACTCTCGCCGGATCGACATCGTGCTCGAAGAAAAGCGCGTTCCCTTCAACGAGGACGAGCGCTTCGACGTCCTTTACCTGCCGCATGCGACCGACCCGGCCGGCACGCCGCAGGAACACGGCCTGACCCTCTACACCTTCTCCGGTGGCGGTCCCGCGTCGGGCTACGAGGACCGGGTGATGTTCACCGGCGAGGCGGCGGACGGCTCGAGAGCGGTCCTTTTCTGCTACGAAGGCGAGGCGGACGACCCGGTGCCGCCCGAATGCTACCGAACCTACGACCTCACTAGCGAAGTCACGGTCCGCTACCGCTTCAAGACGCCCCACCTCGCCGACTGGCGGCGCATCGATGCGCGCGTGCACGACTTCGTCGAAGGGCTTCGCGTCGAGGCGGGAAGCTGATTCGCGCTTAACGCCCGATTAACGCTGTTCGGCGCACGGTCCGTGCCATGACCGACGCCGAGAGCCTCTTCGCCCTCGCCTTCACAGGCAGCGACGCGCACCGCGTGCTCTGGCTGCCGCTGCTCGCCTCGCTCTTCGCCACGACGCGCGTGAAGCCTTGGATGCTGGCCCTTGCCGTCTTCGCGATCGACCGGGCTTGGCCGCTCCTCGCCATGATCGGCGCCTACGAGCCCGGGGTGATCTTCTCGGCCTTGCGCGGGGGCGTGACCAGCCTGCCGAGCGACATCATCTGGCTCGCTCTGCGTTTCCTCGCCATGTTCGCCCTGGTCGAGATCGGTTGGC
Source organism: Parvularcula dongshanensis (assembly GCF_014199615.1). Classification (GTDB taxonomy): domain Bacteria; phylum Pseudomonadota; class Alphaproteobacteria; order Caulobacterales; family Parvularculaceae; genus Parvularcula; species Parvularcula dongshanensis. Next base: position 177,425 of record NZ_JACHOB010000001.1, read on the forward strand.
GCCTCCGGCTCATGCTCCACGGCCAACGGCCCGTGACCACCGCGGCCAGCGCGGCGGACTGAGCCTTGCATCCCGTTTTGGGCGGGCGGGCCTATACTCTGCCTCAAGTATCCAGGACGGACCCATGAGACTGACGCCTCTACTCGCCCTCCTCGCCTTCGGCGCGCCGGCCTTCGCACAGGACCTCTCCGAGGCCGTGGACCAGACGCCCGAGGGCGGAATGGAAGAAGCCGCCGCGCGCTACAGGGCCGAACCCCCCGCCGAAGTCGCGCCTGCGACCGTCACGGCGGCTGGCCTCGAAGGCGCCAGCGAGGTCGACCTCGCCATGGCGATCGCCAACGTCGAGACGGGGCTCGAGGCGTGCCGCGACTTGCGCTTCGACATGCAGGGCCTCATCGGCGCCGCGCCCGGCGCCTACGCCATCAATCCGGGCTGGCTGCGCGCCTACCAGTCTTGCCTCCTGCGCCGGGGCGAGGAGTCGAAGCTCGTCCGCGCCGCCATCTCGCGCCGGCGGACCGAGGTGATCGGAGAAGTTGGCGACGCGGGCGGCGACACCGAACAAGCGGCTCTGCGCGCCGCCGACCAGCTCTCCCGGCTGTCGGCGCGCCAGTCTGAACTCGCCCTCGCCGTGCAGCGCGAAGCGCGGCTGCAAAAGGACTTCGTGCGCTACTACAATACGGGCGAGAAGCCCGCATCGCTCGGGGGTCAGCGCTCCGCTCCCGCCGCGAGCACGCCGCCCGCCGGTGCCGCCCCCTCGGACGAGCCGATCGAAGCCGCGCCCATGCCCGAGCAGACCCTGCCGCCCGCGGAGCAGCCGGGCAGCGTAGACGGCGCCCTGATCGTCCCGGATCAGATGACGGAGCCGATGCCCGCCCAAGATGCCCCGCCGACGCCGGAGCCCGGCACGCCGCCCTTCGATCCCACGCCTGACGAGCCGGAAGCGCCGCTGACAGAGGCGTCGGGAGCGCCTATGCGGCTTCGCGGCGAGTAGTCAGGCCAAGAGCAACGCTTCGGTCAGCTCGACGGGCGCAACGGGTGCGTCCAGCGGCGTGACCCGGACGGCGATCCGGTTCGCGTGCCCCTCGAAGCGTTCGGAGATCAGCCGCACGACCTGGCGGTCGTCGAGGTAGAAGACGCCCCACAAGGCGTCGAGCACCGCCTTGGCGATGTTGTCGACGTCGTGCGCGCCCGCCTTCTCGGCCAACACGCTCGTCCAGATGCGCACTTCGACCGGACCGCGTGCGGGCCGCACCTTCGTGCCGGACCGGACGGCGGCGGCCATGATCTTCTTGAGCGCGCGGGTCTGGGTCGTCGCAGCGTCGAAGACGACGAGGCTCGCGCCCCGTTCGGTGAAGACCTTAAGCTTGCCCGCGCCGCTGCCCATCGGTCAGAACTCGGCCGCTGGGCGAAGCGGTCAAGGGCCGTGACGGGCGCGCTTCTTCCGCCTAGCTACGCCGGAAAGGATTCCATAAGGACGACGCCCATGCCCCGCGAGACCCGTACCGAGACCGACAGCTTCGGCCCGCTCGAGGTGCCGTCCGACCGCTACTACGGCGCGCAGTCGGCGCGCAGCCTGATGAACTTCGCGATCGGCACGGAGACCATGCCCGCGCCGCTGATCCGTGCGCTCGGCATCGTCAAGCGCTCCGCCGCGCTCGCCAACATGGCGCTGGACAATCTGGACGACCGCGAGGGCGACGCGATCGTCCAGGCGGCGGGCGAAGTCGCCGAGGGCAAGCTCGACGGCCACTTCCCCCTCTCCGTCTGGCAGACGGGCTCGGGCACGCAGTCCAACATGAACGCGAACGAGGTGATCTCGAACCGCGCGATCGAGATCCTGGGCGGTGAGATCGGCTCGAAGAAGCCGGTCCACCCGAACGATCACGTCAACCGCTCCCAGTCCTCGAACGACACCTTCCCGACCGCCATGCACATCGCGGCGGCCGAGGAGATCACGCACCGCCTGCTGCCCGCGCTGCAGGAACTGCGCAACGCGCTCAACGATAAGCGTGAGGCGTTCAAGGACATCATCAAGATCGGCCGCACCCACCTTCAGGACGCAACGCCCCTGACGCTGGGCCAAGAGTTCTCCGGCTACGTCGCGATGGTCGAGCGCGGGATCGAGCGGGTCGAGGGCGCGCTGCCCCGTCTCTACGAGCTCGCCCAGGGCGGCACGGCCGTCGGCACGGGCCTCAACGCCAAGCCCGGCTTCGCAGACGCCTTCGCGGGCGAGGTCGCGAGCTACACCAAGCTGCCCTTCGTCACCGCGCCCAACAAGTTCGAGGCGCTCGCCACCCATGACGGCCTCGTCGAGGCGCATGGCAGCCTCAACGAGGTCGCGGTCTCGCTCTTCAAGATCGCAAGCGACATCCGCCTCTTGGGCTCGGGCCCGCGCTCGGGCCTCGGTGAGATCTCGCTGCCGGAGAACGAGCCCGGCAGCTCGATCATGCCCGGCAAGGTGAACCCGACGCAGTGCGAGGCGCTGACCATGGTCTGCGCGCAGGTGATGGGCAACAACGCCACCGTCAGCTTCGCAGGCTCTCAAGGCCATTTCGAGCTCAACGTCTTCAAGCCCGTCATCGCCTACAACGTGCTCCAATCGATCCGCATCTTGGCGGACGCGGCGCACAGCTTTACCGAGAACTGCGTCGTCGGGATCGAGGCCAACGAGGGCCGCATCCAGGAGCTGATGGAACGCTCGCTGATGCTCGTCACCGCCCTCGCCCCGATCATCGGCTACGACAACGCGACCAAGATCGCGAAGACCGCGCACCAGAACGGCACCACGCTGCGCGAGGAGGCGGTCAAGCTCGGCTTCGTGTCGGAAGAGGACTACGACGACATCGTCCGTCCCGAGAAGATGACGGGCCCGCGCTAGGGCTCAGGGGGCGGGGGTTAAGGCGCCCTCGCCCACCACGGTCGTCCACTCGCGCACCCACCAGCGGGTGACGAGGCCGTTCGCGACGTACGGGTCGGCCTCCGCAAAGGCACGGGCCGCAGCGTCGGTCTCGCCCTTGAAGATCAGCGCCGCCCCATCCGGCGGGTCGGCGAATGCCCCCGCGAGGACGAGGTCACCTGCTTCCTGCGCCTTACGCGCCAAGGTCAGGTGCTCGGCGCGGTAACCGCCGCGCCGCTCCAGGTAGTCCGCGGACGTCTCGTAGAAGAGAATGAAGTGCTTCATCCTCTGGCCATCACTCCGCTGCCATGTGCGGCACGGCGTGGACAGCCGGCCCCGTGCGGTAGTTCTCGATCTTCTCTTCGATCTCGTGACGGAAGTGCGCGATCAGGCCCTGGACCGGCCAGGCGGCCGCGTCGCCGAGGGCGCAGATGGTGTGCCCTTCGATCTGGCCCGCGACGTCGAGGAGCTTGTCGATCTCCGACATCTCGGCGTTGCCGTCGGCCATGCGGGTCAGGACGCGCCACATCCAGCCCGTGCCCTCGCGGCAGGGCGTGCACTGACCGCAGCTCTCGTGCTTGTAGAAGTAGGCGATGCGGGCGATCGCCTTCACCATGTCCGTGGACTGATCCATGACGATGACCGCGGCGGTGCCGAGGCCCGACAGGTGCTCTCGCAGGGCGTCGAAGTCCATCAGCACGTCGTCGCAGACGGACTTCGGAATGCAGCGCACGGAGGAGCCGCCGGGAATCACGGCTTTCAGGTTCTCCCACCCGCCGCGCACGCCGCCGCAATGGGTGTCGATCAGCGTCTTGAGCGGGATCGACATCGCCTCTTCGACGTTGCACGGCCTGTTCACGTGGCCGGAGACGCAGAAGAGCTTGGTGCCGAAGTTGTTCTCGCGCCCGAAGGACTTGAACCAGCCCGCGCCGCGCCGAAGGATGGTGCCGACGACTGCGATCGACTCGACGTTGTTCACCGTGGTCGGGCAGCCATAGAGGCCCGCCCCGGCCGGGAAGGGCGGCTTGAGGCGCGGCTGGCCCTTCTTGCCCTCGAGGCTCTCGAGAAGCGCGGTCTCCTCGCCGCAGATGTAGGCGCCCGCCCCGTGGGCGAGGTAGAGGTCGAAGTCCCAGCCGTGGATGTTGCCGGGGCCGATCAGCTTCTTCGCGTAGGCCTCGTCGATGGCCTTCTGCAGCTGCTCGCGCTCGAAGATGTACTCGCCCCGGATGTAGATGTAGCAGGTATGCGCGCGCATCGCGTAGGACGCGATCAGGCAGCCTTCGATCAGGAGGTGCGGGTCGTGCCGCATGATCTCCCGGTCCTTGCAGGTGCCCGGCTCGGACTCGTCGGCGTTGACGACGAGGTAGTGCGGCCGATCCTTCACCTCCTTGGGCATGAAGGACCACTTCATGCCGGTGGAGAAGCCCGCGCCGCCGCGCCCGCGAAGCCCTGAGTCCTTGACCTGCTGGATGATCCACTCGGGACCCATGTCCAGCATGTCCTTGGTCGCGTTCCAGGCCCCGCGCTTCTTCGCGCCGTCCAGGAACGGGTCCTGAAGGCCGTAGAGGTTGGTGAAGATGCGGTCTTTGTCCTGAAGCATGGCCAGCCGTGAAGTCTCGCGTTTCCCGTCAGCTACCGGCAGGGGCCGGGTGGGGCAAGGCGACATGTTTTCTTTGCGCTACCGGCCTTCGGCCGACTTGAGCGCGGGAACACGGCGGCGCGACGCTTAGCGGTGCCGGTGGGCCTACAGAGAGGTGTTTAGCCTCTACGCCAGGTCGCGCCGTTCGGGCCGTCCTCGATGACGATGCCCTCGGAGGACAGCTCGTCCCGGATGGCGTCGGCGCGGGCGAAGTCGCGGGCCTTTCTCGCCTCGGCCCGCTCGACGAGCAGCGCGTCGATGCGCGCGTCGTCGTCGGAGGCGTCTCCCTTGAACCACGCCTCGGGTTCGGCGCCGAAGAGGCCGAGCAGCCGCCCGCCCGCAAGAAGGCTCGCGGCTGCGCCGGTCTCGCCCCGCCCCGCCGCCTCGCGCAGCGCATGGAGCGCAGCGAAGGCCGCCGGCGTGTTGAGATCGTCCTTAAGAGCATCCAGCACGCTCGCGGGCACTTCTCCGTCCCCTTCGGCCTCGCCGATCACGCGGTAGAAGCGGTCGAGCTGCGCCTTCGCGCTCGCAAGAAGCTCGTCCGACCATTCGAGCGGCTGGCGGTACTGCGCCGAAAGGAGCCCGTAGCGCACGACCTCCCCTGGCCAGCGGCTCAGGATCTCGCTCGGGCGGATGACGTTGCCGAGGGACTTCGACATCTTGCCGTCCCCGAGGCGGAGCATGCCGTTGTGAAGCCAGACCCGCGCGAGCGGTACGCCGCCGAGGTCGGCGGCGCAGCAGCTCTGCGCGACCTCGTTCTCGTGGTGCGGAAAGCGCAGGTCCTGCCCGCCCATGTGAAGGTCGATCGGCGCGCCGAGCACGGCCTCGATCATGGCCGAGCACTCGAGGTGCCAGCCCGGCCGCCCCCGCGCGCCGTCGCCCAGTCCCCACGCCCCGGGCGCATCCCAACCGGGCTCGTCCGCCGCGCTCGGCTTCCACAGAACGAAGTCGGACGGGTCGCGCTTGTAGGGCGCGACCTCGACCCGGGCGCCCGCCTGGATGGCATCCTGGTCGAGCTTGGAGAGCCTGCCGTAGCCAGGGAAGGAGGCGACCGAGAAGAGGACGTGCCCCTCCGCCGCGTAGGCGTGGCCGCCCGCCAGCAAGGTCGTGACCAGCGCCTGCATCTCGCCGATGTGCCGCGTCGCCCGAGGCTCGTGGTCGGGCGGGGCGCAGCCGATCGCCGCCATGTCGCGGTGATAGGCTTCGGTCGCTCTGTCCGTGACCGCGCCGATCGCCTCGCCTCCCTCGCGGGCGGCGGCCATGATCTTGTCGTCGATGTCGGTGAGGTTGCGCGCGTAGACGACGGCATCCTCGCCGTAGACCGCCCGCAGAAGCCGCACGGCGAGGTCCGCCGCCAGCCCGGCGCGCAGGTTTCCTATGTGGGGTTCGGCGTAGACGGTCGGCCCACAGCAGTAGACCGTGACGCGGCCCGGATCGGCGGGCGCGAAGTCGACCTTCTCGCCCCGGTAGCTGTCGTGAAAGCGGATCGTCATGGCAGAGTCCTGTGCCCGTCCGGTCACAACCGCGCAAGCCGCGGCCCGGGCGCTCGCTTGAGATTCGGCGGGCGGACCTTAAATGGGGAAGCGTACGGCGCGGCTGGGCGCGCCTTTCCCGACAGGTCCGGCCGGTGGGTGCTCGCCGGTTCGGCACGACAGGATAGTTCGGCATGAGCGTAATCGCCTTCGACAGCCCCCCCGCCGCCGGGACGGACGAGCCGTCCCCGGTCTCCTCGCGGCCGAGCCGTGCCGAAGCCGAGGCGGCGGTGGGGACGCTGATCCGCTGGGCAGGGGACGACCCAACGCGCGAGGGTCTGATCGACACGCCGCGCCGCGTCGCCAAGGCCTATCGCGAGTGGTTCGGCGGCTACGACCTCGACCCCGAAGCGATCCTGGCGCGCACCTTCGAGGAGGTCGAAGGCTATGACGACCTCGTCGTCCTGCGCGACATCCGGCTCGAATCGACCTGCGAACACCACATGGCGCCGATCATCGGCCGCGCGCACATCGCCTACCTGCCGGACCGCCGCGTCGTGGGCATCTCCAAGCTCGCGCGCCTCGTCGACGCCTACGCGAAGCGGATGCAGGTCCAGGAGAAGATGACGGCGCAGATCGCCGATACGCTTCAGACGGTCCTCAAGCCCAAGGGCGTAGCCGTCATGGTCGAAGCCGAGCACCAATGCATGTCGACGCGCGGCGTTCACAAGCACGGTGTCGACACGCTCACGACACGCTTCACCGGCGTGTTCAAGGACGACCCGGCGCTTGAGCAGCGCTTCTACCGCCTCATCGGCCGGTGAGCGGCGCGGGCTCGGTTGACGAGACGGAGGAGTTCCGACCCCGCTTCGGTCCGGACGGCCTGCTTCCCGTCGTCGCTCAGGCGGACGACGGCACCGTCCTGATGCTGGCTTGGGCGAACGAAGAGGCGCTCAGCCTCACCCTCTCTACAGGCGAGGCGCACTACTGGTCGCGATCGCGACAGGAGATCTGGCGCAAGGGCGCGACGTCTGGAAACACGCAGGCAGTCGAAGCCGTGCTCTGTGACTGCGATCAGGACGCTCTGCTCTATCGCGTCCGGCAGAATGGGCCAGCCTGTCACACCGGTCGGCGATCCTGTTTTTACCGGATGCTTACCACGTCGGAGGGCGGTGTTAGCCTCGTCTTCACGGACCCGTCATAGCTTGATTCCTGCGAAGGGAGTCCGCCATGACAACAGCCGTTTTGCCGGCCGGTGCGGTCGCGGCCGAAGCGCGTCCTGACCACTACGAAGCGCGGTTCTGGCGCTCGCCCTTCGCGCTGACCGCTGCCGCCGTCGTCTCGGCGCAAGGCCTCCTGATGGTGCTCGCCGCCATTCACGACCGGCCGTTCCCTTTCGAGTTCGCGTTCAGCCTCACCGTGCTCGCGCTCACCTTCCTGATGGCGGGCGTCTGGCCGAACTGGAACTACCTGCGCGTCACTCCCGAAGGAGTCGATCAGCAGGCCGGGTTGCGCAGCTTCGTGGCGTCCTGGTCGCAGGTCCAGAACATCCGCGTTTTCGAAGGCTGGGTCGAGCTGCGCGTCGTCACGGGCGTACGGACCGGCGAGCGGCGGGTCCGTACGGTCCGGCTCTTCAACCGCTACGCCCTGTCATCCGAAGAGTTCGGCGACCTCGTCGAGCGCCATTGGCAGCGGGCCCGCGCCGGACGAGGCTGACGCCGAAGGGCGCTCGCCGGCAGACCATTGCCAGCGCGGCCTGGTACGAGGGAAGACATCTTGAAGGCCGGAAGGGGCGAAGCGGTTGCGCCGCGGGCAACCGCCCCTATGTTCCGCCGCCTCGCCTTCGCCCTGGACTCCGATGCCGCACCTTTCCCCCCTCCTCACCGTGATGACGAACGCCGCCCGCGACGCGGCGAAGGTGCTGCGGCGCGACTTCTTCGAAGTCGAGGCGCTGCAGGTTCGCCGGAAGGGCGCCGCAGACTTCGTGACCAAGGCCGACCTCGCCGCCGAGGAGGCGATCGTGCGCTCGCTCCAGAAGGCCAGGCCGAAATACGGCCTCGTCCTCGAGGAGCAGGGCGAGATCGAGGGCTCGGACAACTCGAACCGGTTCATCGTGGATCCGCTCGACGGAACGACGAACTTCCTCCACGGCATCCCGCAGTTCTGCGTTTCGATCGCGCTCGAACGCGACCGTGAACCCTTCGCAGGGGTCGTCTTCGCGCCGATCACGGACGAGATGTTCTACGCGGAGCGCGGCTTCGGTGCTTTCGTCAACGACCGGCGCCTGCGGGTCTCCGGACGGGAAGACCTGAGCGAAGCGCTGTTCGGCACGGGCTTCCCTTGGAAGGGCAAGAGCGGGCGGGGGCAATCCCTGAAGGAGACCGACCGCGTCCTCGCCGAGACCGCCGGCGTCCGCCGCTTCGGCTCGGCCGCCTACGACCTCTGTATGGTCGGCGCGGGGCGCCTCGACGGCTACTGGGAGCGGGGAATTCAGCCCTGGGACGTGGCGGCGGGCATCGTCATCGCGCGCGAAGCGGGGGGCGAAGTGACGACGATCGCCGAGGGCAAGGCCCGGCCCCACCTCGAAGGGAACGTGCTCGCCACCAATCACCTCCTGCACGATGCGGCCCGGCGCCTGATCGAAGGGTAGCGGGACCTAGTCGACCCTTAGGACCTCGATGAGGCGTGCCCTGATCGTTTGGATCGTCGCGGCGTCCTCGATCTTCCGCCCCTCCTTGTTCTGAAGGTAGAAGGTGTCGACGGCCCGCTCGCCATAGGTCGCAACGAAGGCGAACCGGACCGAAACGCCCGTGCCGGTGAGAGCGGCCGCCAGAAGGTGCAGCAAGCCCGGCCTGTCGCGCCCTTCCGCCTCGACGACGAGGCTGTCCGGTGAAGCGTCCTCGAAGATGCGGACGGCGGCGGGTACGTCGAAGACCGACCGCCGGTCCGAGATTCCCGGTCCCGGGATCACCGGCGGCTTGGCCTCCCCGCGCGCCGCCTGCAAGACCTGAGCCTGAAGGCGCTTCGCCTCGCCCGGTTCGAGCTCGAGGGATTCGGGCGGCGTTCCGGGCCGCTTGAGCTCCAGCACCGTGACGGCCTTGTCCGGCTGCCCCGCCGCCCCCGCGATAGGGAAGGCCGCTGCGCCCCAGACGGTCGCCCCGGCCTGCGCGACGCTGCCCGACACGTCCGCGAAGAGGCCAGGCCGGTCGTCCGCATAGATCAGAACTTGAACGAGGCCGTCGTCGGGCCCCGCGACGCAGACGGCGGCGTGCACACCGTCCGCATCCGCCCTGGCCGTCAACTCGATCAGCCGGGCCGCCGCGAGGGGAGAGGCCTGCGACCAGAAGCTCGGGCGAAGGCGCGCGAAGAAGGCCTCGCGCTGCGCGGGCGTCGCCTCGCTCACCCGCGCGGTCTCCTCGCGAAGGGACGCCTCTCGCGCATCGATGAAGGCGGCGAGCCCGCGCTCTCCGTCCTCGATGAACGCAGCGACCTCGGCGATCAAGAGACGGGCATCGCGTTGGTTCCACGCTTCCCACGAGCCATGTCCGGCCGTCCGGTGACGACAAGCGGTGACGATGGAGAGGTGATCGAGGCGCGACTTGTCTCCGATCGTTGCCGCCACGTCCTCGATCGCGCTTCGTTCCGCGACGTTCCGGCACGCCGCGACGCGGGCGAGCAGGTCTCGGTTGCGGACCGCGAAGACGACCTCCTCGGCTTCGGCCTCGCCCACTAGGCGCAACGCCTGGATCCGGACCCTCCTCTCGAGACGGGCCGGCGACGGAGAGGCGAGCCCGGCCTCGGTCTCTTGAAGAAGAAGGGATAGAAGAAGCGGAACAGGGTCGCGCGCCTTCGCGAGGGGGGTCGTGAGCGGGAAGTCCGCCTCGTTCTCGCCCGCCCGCAAGAGCGCGAACACCCCGCAGGAGCGGAGCACGTGCTCGTCCAAAGTGTAACGACGGAAAAGTCCGTACTCCGCCTTCCCGACGATGCGACCATAGGCCGGAAGGTAACGCGACAGGAGTCCGCACTCGGTCATCCGCCGCAGAATGCGTTCGAGATCGCCGGTCTCTCGCAGGATCGCCCGGAACAAGTCCGCGATCTCTGGGTCCGTGCGAACCGCCCGGTCCACCCGCCGCGACAGCCGGATCGCCGTCTTGAAACTCTCGGGGTGGAGATGGTGCCCGGAGCGTCCGGCGGCGAGAAAGAGCGCGAAGAGGTCCCGAACGCTCGCCCGTCCTTCGTCGGCAAAGGACAGCCGCTCGCCCTTGAGAACGATGTTCTGCTCGGTGCCGAAACCCTGCGTCTTCGTTTTGGAGCCTAAGGGGAAGAGACGCGGCGCCCGCTTCAGCGCCCGCATCTCGAGCATGGCGCAGGCCGTGCCGGTCAACCGTCCGACCTCGGTGGCGGTCAGGAAGTAGTGCTTCATCAGCCGTTCGACGGCCGGGGCGTTGCGTCGCTCCTGATAGCCGAGCCGCGCGGCCAGAGCCGGCTGAAGTGAGAAGGAAAGCTTCTCGTCCGCCCGGCCGTGGAGGTCATGGAGGTGAACCCGGACAGACCACAAGAAATCCTGCACGCGCCGTAGGCGTAGCTCCTCTTCCTCGGTGAAGAGGCCCGGCGTCATCGCCCGCTGGACCGGCGCTTCCGCCGTGCCGGTAACGTAGCGGTCGAGCCAGTGGAGGAGATCGAGGTCGCGCAGGCCCCCCTTCCCCTCCTTCACGTCGGGCTCGATCAGGTAACGCGAGGCGCCCTGCGCCTTGTGCCGTGCGTCGCGCTCGGCGAGCTTCGCCGTGACGAAGGCGGCGACGGTCTTGATCCTCAGCCGCTCGAACCGGGCGTGGAAGTCATCGAACAGCGCCGGCTCTCCGCACAGGAAGCGCGCGTCGAGGAAGGCCGTGCGGCGGGTGAGATCCTCCTGCGCCGCCCTTACGGCGGAGGCAGGGTCGTAGACGCACTGCGCGATCGTAAGCCCGCTGTCGTAGAGCGGGTAGAGGATCCGCGTGGCCGCCTGCCGCCCGTCTGGTCGGGTCAGGATGAGAAGGTCGATGTCCGAGTACGGCGCGAGTCGCCCTCGCCCGTAGCCCCCGATCGCCACGAGCGCGATTTCTTCTGCCTCGGTGGCCGCCCTCAGGGCGCACAGCGCTTCGTCGGCGGCGTGAGAGAGTCCGCGCGCGATCGCCGTGCCCGTTCGGCTCTCCGCGAAGAAGCGCCGCCGAGCTTCTCGCATGTGCTCAGCGATCAGAAGGCCGGCCCGTCCGGCCTCCGCCGCCTCCGCCATCTCGTCGAGCGTAAGGACGGCTGTCGTCACGGCCCGACGATGTCCGTCAAACGGTAGAGAAGATCGTGCGCCTCGCGCGGGCTCATCGCATCGGGATCGACGCCGGTCAGCAACCCCCTCAGCGGATCTGGCTCGGGTTCGGCGTGCGGTGCGGGCGCGGCGGCGAAGAGGGGCAGATCCTCCGGCGCTTCCCGCTCCCGCTCCAGTCGCCTCAGCACCGTCTCGGCCCGTCGCACCACGCCGCGCGGCAGGCCGGCGAGGCGGGCCACCGCGATGCCGTAAGACTTGTCCGCAGGCCCCTCCCGGACCTCGTGCAGAAAGACGACCTCGCCCTCCCATTCGCGCACCGCGACCGACACGTTGGCGAGGCGAGGCAGCGTCTCGGAGAGCTTGGTCAACTCGTGGTAGTGGGTCGCGAAGAGTCCGCGGCAGCGGGACGCCTCGTGCAGATGCTCGAGCGCCGCCCAAGCGATGGACAAGCCGTCGAAGGTCGCGGTCCCCCGCCCGACTTCGTCGAGCACGACGAGGCTGCGGTCGGTGGCCTGGTTCAGGATGAGCGCGGTCTCGACCATCTCGACCATGAAGGTAGAGCGTCCGGCCGCAAGATCGTCCGAAGCGCCGACGCGGCTGAAGAGGCGGTCGACGATCCCGATGCGCGCGGACGCGGCGGGAACGAAGGCGCCGGCCTGGGCGAGGACGGCGATCAGGGCGTTCTGGCGAAGGAAGGTCGACTTGCCCGCCATGTTGGGACCCGTGACGAGCAGCATACGTGCCTCGCCCTCTTGATCCAGGCGGCAGTCGTTCGGCACGAAGCGCGCACCCGCCGGCAAGCTCGCCTCCACGACAGGGTGCCGGCCGCCTTCTATCTCGAAGGCGACCCCTTCCTCGATGACGGGTCGGACGTGGTTCTTCTCCTCGGCCAGCGTCGCCAGGCCGGCTGCGACGTCGCAAAGCGCGAGCGCATCGGCGCAGGCCCGCAGGTCATCCGTACGCGCCTTCACCGAACCTGTCAGGCGAGCGAAGGTGGCAAGCTCCAAGGCCAGAGCCTGGTCGCCCGCGCGCACGATCTTGGCGTCGAGCTCGGCGAGTTCGTGCGTCGTGAAGCGCACCGCGCTCGCGAGGGTCTGGCGGTGCCGGAACTCCTCGGACAGCGGCGGCGCCATCATCGCGCCCGCATTCGCCGCGGTCACCTCGATGAAGTAGCCGAGCACGCGCGAGTGCTTGATCTTGAGCGACTTGACGCCGGCCCGGTCGCGATAGCCCGCCTCGAGCCGCGCGATGATCCGGCGCGCATCGTCCCTCAACGAGCGCGCCTCGTCGAGTGCGGGGTCGAACCCTTCCGCGATGAACCCGCCGTCCCGAGGCAAGAGCGGGAGGTCGGCTTTGAGCGCCGCGCCGAGCGTGCCGAGGAGGTCCGAGAACCCTTCGCTGTCGGCGGCTTCGAGGCGCCGAGCGCCCTCGGTGAGAAGCTTCGGCGGCGGCGCGTCGGAACGCAGGAGATCGGCGAGGTCGCGCGCCGCCATGAGCGCGTCGCGGACAGCGGCGAGGTCGCGCGGACCACCTCGGCCCAGTTCCAGTCGCGAAAGCGCACGCGCGAGGTCGGGCGCGCCCGAAAGCCGATCCGACGCCGCGGCGCGCGCGTCGCGCTCGCCCAGGAACCACTCGACCGTATCCTGACGATCCTTGATCGCCGCGCGGTCCGTCAGCGGCGCGCCGATCCATCGCGAGAGGAGACGCCCGCCCCCCGCGCTCACGGTGCGATCGACGGCGTGAAGCAGGCTGCCGGCGCGACCGCCATCCCTGGCGGCCGTCAGCTCGAGCGAGGCACGCGTCACCTGATCGATCGCCATGATGCTGCCCGGCGCGGCGATGATCGGCGGCTTGAAGCGCGGCCGCTCTTCGACCTGCGTTAGGTCCAAATAGCCGAGGAGCGCGCCAAGAGCGGCAAGGCCCGCGCGGCTGAACGAGCCGAAGCCGTCCAGCGTCGACGTGCCGAAGGCCTCCTTCAGGCGCCGCTCGCCGCGCTGACTATCGAAGAGCGAGCCATGGCAGGGCGTGACCGGCACGCCCCTCTGCCCGAGCTGCTTCTCCAGCGCGGAGCCCCCGTCGGTTTGCTTCAGGACGACCTCGGCGGGGCCGATCGCGGCGAGGAGGTCGCCGACCGCCTCTTCTTCGGCGTCCTGAACGAAGAGGTCGCCCGTCGAGAGGTCCGTATGCGCCACCGCCCCGCCGCCAGGCAGGATCGCGACCGCCGCGAGGTGATTGTGCGCCCGCGCGTCGAGCAGCGTGTCCTCGGTGAGCGTGCCGGGCGTTACGACCCGCACGATCTCCCGCCGGACGAGCGCCTTCGAACCGCGCTTCTTCGCCTCAGCCGGGTCCTCCGTCTGCTCGCAGACGGCGACCGAGTGGCCGGCCCGGATGAGCTTGGCGAGGTAGCCTTCGTAAGCGTGGACGGGCACGCCGCACATCGGGACGTCCTCGCCGCCCTGCTGCCCCCGGCGTGTCAGCGTGATTCCGAGGCAATGTGCGGCGAGGACGGCATCCTCATGGAAGAGCTCGTAGAAGTCGCCCATGCGGTAGAAGAGCAGCGCCGAGCCCGCCTCTCGGCGCAGGGCGTGGTACTGCGCCATCATCGGCGTCAGCGGCGTCGTGCCCTTGCCTGCCTCTTCGTCCGTGCCGGAAAGCGGCGCGCCGTCCATGATGGAAACCTCCGTCCCGTCCCGCTAGCATAACGGAGCGCACAGGGCATCGGCGCGCGCGATTTTGCACAAGGGGCCGGATGGGACGGGTATCTGAGCTGGCGGCCGGAACGGTGGCGGCGGGCGAAGAAGAACTCGCGGTCACGGTCCGCCTCGACCCCAGGGCGCGGCGCCTCATCCTCAGGCTGACCCCGGACGGGGTGCGGGTCACCTGCCCCTCGCGCCGCCACGTGAAGGCCGCGTTGAAGCTGGTCGAGCAGCGGCGGGACTGGATCGTTCGGCAGCGGGCGGCGCGGCCCGAACCGGTGCGGCTTGCGCTCGGCGCGACCCTGCCGGTGCTCGGCCGTCCTCTCCTCGTCGTGCCGAGCGACCGGCCCCGTGCCGCCGCCCGTATCGAAGGCGACCGCCTCGTCACCGGCGGCGAAGACGCACAGAGCGTCGCCCGGCGGATCGAGGCCCTGCTGCGGCGAGAAGCGCTCGCCGCCTGCACGGTTCGAACGGCCGCCCTGTCTGCTCGGCTAGGGCTTCTCCCCTGCCCTGTGAGCATACGGCAGATGCGCTCGCGATGGGGCTCGTGCAGCGCGGCGCCGGTCGGCATCCGGTACGATTGGCGCTTGATCTTCGCGCCGGTGGACGTGCTCGACTACGTCTGCGCCCATGAGGTCGCGCATCGGCGCCACATGGACCACTCGCCCGCCTACTGGGCCCAGCTCGGCGCTCTGATGCCGGGTTGGAAGGCACCCGCGGCCTGGCTCAAGCAGAACGGCGCGCGCCTTCACGCCTACGGCGCGGGCTGAGCGCGGATCTCCTGAATGAGGTCGGCGATCTGATCGTCGTCGGGCGACCGGCGCGTCAGAAGCGCGGCAAGGTGCTCGAAGAGCGACTTCTCGTCGGGCTCTGGCGCGTATGGAACGGGGTCGCGGGCGGGGCGGCCCTCAAGGCCGATCCGCATGGCCTGCGACCACAGCACGGCAGGCGCGCCCGCGCCGGTGACCGCGCCCTTGGGGCCTTCCATGGGCCCGAAGTCGTCGCGGCCGAGCCAGACGACGCCGACGAGGCCCGAGGCGTAGCCTGCGAACCAGGCGTCCCGGCTGTCCTGGCCGGTCCCCGTCTTCCCGGCCGCAAGGTGACCCGGAACGGCGGCGCGCACGCCGGAGCCCGAGTGGACGACCGCCTGCAGCATGTGCCCGAGCGCGACCATGTCCCGCTCGGCGAAGACGGGTAGGCCGGGCGGGGGCGGCCGGTGCTCGTAGAGGACGCGCCCGTCGGGGGTCGCGATGCGGGTGACGAGGTAAGGCTCGCTCGGCACGCCGCCGGTCGACAGCGTGGCGTAGGACTGAAGGATCTCGACCGGGGTCGCCTCGATGACGCCGAGCGCGAGGGCGGGCCCGGTGTCCGACGCGCCGCTGAGACCGGCTCTGCGCGCGACCGACACGACGCGCGACCGTCCGGCCTCCTCCTGCACCCGCACGGCGGCGGCGTTCAGCGACCGGGCCATCGCCTCGGTCAGGCTGACCTCGCCGTAGTAGCGGTCCTTGTAGTTGTCAGGCGCGTAGGTCCCGATGCGGATCGGCGAGTCGTCGACGATCGATTCGGGCCGCAGACCCGATTCGAGGCCGGCGAGGTAGACGAAGGGCTTGAACACCGAGCCCGGCTGGCGGCGCGCGAGGGTCGCCCGGTTGAAGGTCGAGCGTGCGTAGTCCCGGCCGCCGATCATCACGCGGATCGCACCGTCCTCTTCGGCGAGGAGAACGGCAGCCTCGACCGCTGGGTCGACGCGGGGGTCCGCCCCCAGCACGTCTTCAACACTTTGCGCGACCCCCCTGCCCGCCGCCGCGTCTAGGGTGGTGGTGACGACGACGTTCCGTCCGATCCCGCCCAGCACGCGGCGCGCCTCCGCCACGGCGGCATCCGCGCCGTAGGCGTTCGAATCATCGCGCGGCACGACGCTCGCGATGCCCTCCGCTTCGATCCGCTCGGCTTGCGAGGCAGTGAGGTAGCCTGCGTCCACCATCGCGGCGAGGACCACGCCGGCCCTGTTCCGTGCGGCGTCGGGCGCGCGGGTCGGCGCGTAGCGGGAGGGCGCCTTAAGGAGGCCCGCGAGCATCGCGGCCTCGCCGACCGTCAACTCGGTCGGGGCGTGATCGAAGTAGCGGCGGGATGCCGCTTCCAGTCCGTAGGCGCCGCTGCCGAAGTAGACCGTATTCAGGTAGAAGCCGAGGATCTCGTCCTTGTCGTAGGCCCGCTCGATCTTCAGCGCCAGGATGACTTCCTGCGCCTTGCGTTTGAGCGTCCGGTCGGACGTCAGAAGCGCGTTCTTCACGAGCTGCTGCGTAATGGTCGAGCCGCCCTGCGCCACGCCGCCCGCGCGCGTGTTGACGAGCAGTGCCCGAAGGACGGCGACGGGGTTCACGCCGACATGGTCGTAGAAGTTGCGGTCCTCGGTCGCGAGGAACGCCTGAATGACGTGGGGCGGCAAGGTCGCCGGGTCGACGGGGGCGCCTTTGTCGCGCCCGTGAACGGCGATCAGCGCACCCGTGCGGTCGCGCACCTCGATTCGCGGCACGGACTCGGGCCGCGCGAGCCGCTCGATCGGGGGAAGGTCTCGGCCGTACCAGAAGACCGCGCCGCCGAAGAGGCCGACCGTCAGCGTCGCGAAGAGACCGACCCGCAGCGCGAAGCGGGCGGCGCCGGGCTTCCTTCCGGCTGTCCTTCGCCCTGCGGCTGAACGAGAAGCAGGCCTACGGCCTCGGGCCGGGCGCGACCTGTTCGCCGTGGCCTTCTTCCTGGGTTTCGGGGTCGACTTGGCAGAGGTTCGCTTTCGGGACGACGGCGACGCCGCGCTGCGGCGAACCGTCCGGCCCGCTCGCCCCGGCCTACGCCGTCTGCCCCCATCGCCCTTGCGCGTCATGCCCGAGGGCTTGCGGCCGTTAGGGTTAAGAGGCCCTGAACCGAATTTGGGGCTCTGCAAAAGAAAAGGCCGGCCCCGAAGGGCCGGCCTGATCCAGGTACGCTTGCCGTGCGGCTTAGAAGCTGAACTCGACCTCGGTGCGGCGGTTCAGCGGTTCGCGTACGCCGTCCGCCGTCGGGCGGGCCGGGTTCGATTCGCCAAGCGCTTCGATCGAGATCACGCTCGCATCGATGCCGTTCGAGACCAGAGCGTCGCGGACCACGTTGGCACGGCGCTGCGACAGGCGGTTGTTGTAGGCCGCGGAGCCGGAGCTGTCCGTGTTGCCTTGGACCACGATCGACTGGATGTCGTATTCGCGGGCTTCGGCAGCGCGGGCGGCGATCAGCGACTGAGCCGCGTCGGTCAGGTCGGCGCGGTCGTAGTCGAAGTAGACCGTCAGTTCGAGTTCGGTCGGAACTTCGACCGTCTCTTCTTCGGGGATCGGGCAAGGTTCGGTCACGAGGACGCGGCTGCCGTCGAAGCAGGTCTTGTACTCGGGCGCGGGCGGGGTCGGCTCTACGGCCGGGGCCGGCTCGGCTTGCGTGCCGAAGTTCCAGCGGAGGCCAGCCGTGATCTCGGAGACGCGGTACTCGCTCTCGACCATGCCAGGCTCGTCGTTGATGTACGCCCCGTACTCGAACTCGTTGGTGCCGAGGTAACGGTAGCGCAGGTCGATCACCATGTTGTCGGTGAAGTCGAAGCTCAGGCCTGCCATGCCTTGGTAGCCGAGGACGTACTCTTGGTCGCTCACGAGGACCCGGTTGCCGTTGGCAACGTTGTCGTCCGCCGTGTTGCCGCCGATGTTATTGAACTCGGGACGGACCCGCACGGCACCGATACCGGCGCCGATGTAAGGCGTGACCCGACCGGCGGCATCGACGTTGAAGTCCTTGTAGACGTTCGCCATCAGCGTGGTGACGGTGATGTCGCCCAGCGTGTCGCCGCGGTTCGGGAAGCCGCCGAAGCCGAGGCCGTCGCCGCGGAGCTCGTCGATGTCCTGGTTGCGGCTCGCGAGTTCGATCTCACCGCGGACACCGCCGGCGAAGTACTTACCGAGCGCGCCGTAGACGGTCAGGCTGTCGTCGAGGTCGTAGTCGGTTTCGAACGGAACCGGGCGGACGTCGCCGACGCTTTCGAAGTCGTTGTCGTCATTACCCAGCGCGACGCCAGCGCCGATCTCACCGTACCAGCCGGTATTCTCTTGCGCGAAGGCTACGCCGGAAAGCGCTACGGCGCCGGTCGCTGCCATCAAGGCGAGTTTCAATTTCATCATCCCCTCCTGAAGGATCGATTCAGTTATTCTTGCTTCGCCCCAGCCACGAGACGCGGGGCGGGTGAAGTGTCGGTCAGCTGTTAGCTCTGAACGACAGGTCAGGGAACCGGCCCTGCAACGGCTCTCCTGCCGAACTGGCAACTTGAAAGCCGCCTGTTGCACAAACGTCGCGAACAAACCGTTAAACGAACCTCACGAATGCGAGAGACACCTTAAACGCCGAGGCTGTCTCGGGGCGCTTCTCCACTCGCGGAGACGAGCCGGTCGCGAAGCTTCCCGATCGCCTGTTTCTCGATCTGGCGAACCCGCTCTTTCGAGAGGTTCAGCGAAACGCCCAATTCGGAGAGGGTTACCTTGTCCTCGCCGAAGAAGCGCTGGTCGATGATGATGCGCTCGCGCTCGGTCAGGCCGTCCATCGCGGCCGAGAGCCAGGCTCGCCGCTTCTCGAGGTCGATGGAGTCCTCCGCGGCGACGTCGGGTAGCTCGCGCTCGTCGGGGATCAGCTCCTGGCGCTCGGTGTCGCCCTCTTCCGAGAGGGTGGCGTTGAGCGATTGGTCGCGGCCGCCGAGGCGCGCCGTCATGAACTCGATGTCGCCAGCGCTGACGCGGAACTTCGCAGCCACGGTCTCGCGGGCCACGGGTGCGCCGGCGTCGACCTGCTCGATCATGGAGCGGATGCGCGACAGGTTGAAGAAGATCGTCTTGTGCGCCGACTTCGAGCCGATCCGCACGATCGACCAGTTGCGAAGCACGTAGTCCTGCATCGAGGCACGGATCCACCACCCGGCATAGGTGCAGAACCGGACCTCCCGGTCGCAGTCGAACCTCTTGGCCGCCTCGAGAAGGCCGATGACGCCTTCTTGGATCAGATCGCCGAGCGGCAGGCCGTAACCGCGAAACTTGATCGCGGTGGACACCGCCATCCGCATGTGCGCCTCGGTCAGCTCCTCGAGGGCCGCTTGGTCGCCTTCCTGACACCAGGCGCGGGTCAGTTCCTGCTCCCGTTCTATGGACAGAAGGGGGGCGGACATAGCCCGGCGGATCGTGTCCTTTACGTAGTCGCGCGTGGGGCTGGCAGTCGCCATTGGGCTCTCCCGTCTGGTCCGTTCGGAGGTTGCCGACGGTTCACAAACAGGCCGCCCCGGCGACGGTTCCCTGACCACGGCAACGAATCGCCTGCGGGGCACCACACGCTTCGGAGAAGACAGGGTGACAAGCCCTCATCGGCAGCTTAGCGCAGCCCGCGACATCACGGCGGAGGAAGCCCCATGCGCATCGGCGTGCCGAAGGAAATCAAGAAGCTCGAATACCGTGTCGGGATGACGCCGGACAGCGTGCTGGAGCTGACCCGGCTCGGCCACGAGGTCATCGTCGAGACGGGCGCAGGCGCGGGCATCGACATGACCGACGAGCAGTACGTCGAGGCCGGCGCCGAGATCGGCGACACGGACGCGGCGTGGGCCGCCGACATGATCGTCAAGGTCAAGGAACCGCAACCCGCCGAATGCGAGCGCCTGCGGGCCGACCAGACGCTCTTCACCTATCTTCACCTCGCCGCCGACAAGCCGCAGGCCGAAGCGCTCGCCCGCTCGGGCGCGCTCTGCATCGCCTACGAGACCGTGACCGGCGCGACCGGCGGCCTCCCCCTCCTCCGCCCGATGTCCGAAGTCGCGGGCCGCATGTCGGTCCAGGTCGGCGCCTGGTGCCTCGAGAAGGCGCAAGGCGGCCGCGGTACGCTGCTCGGCGGCGTGCCGGGCGTCAGCTCGGGTGAGGTCGTCATCCTCGGCGGCGGCGTGTCGGGCTTCAACGCGGCGCAGATGGCGGTCGGCCTGCACGCCGACGTCACGCTCTTCGACGTCTCGATCAACCGGCTCGAAGAGCTCGACGAGCTGTTCAAGAACCGCCTTCAGACGGTCTACGCGACGCGCGGCGCGATCACCGAGGCGATTCGGACGGCCGACCTCGTCATCGGCGCGGTCCTCGTCCCCGGCGCCGCCGCGCCGAAGCTCGTCACGCGCGACATGCTGTCGCTGATGAAGCCCGGCGCAGTGCTGGTCGACATCGCGATCGACCAGGGCGGCTGCTTCGAGACGTCTAAGCCTACGAGCCATGACGACCCGATCTACACGGTGGACGGCATCGTCCACTACTGCGTCGCCAACATGCCGGGCGCGGTGCCGCGCACCTCGACCTTCGCGCTCAACAACCGCACCCTGCCCCACATCGTGAACTTGGCGGAGCACGGCCCGCGCGAGGCGCTCCGCCGCGATGTGCACCTTCGCAACGGGCTTAACGTCGCGGACGGACACATCACCTGCGAGCCCGTCGCGACGAGCCTCGACATGGCGTACAAGCCAGCGGACAGCGTTCTGTAGGAGGCGGCTTGGGGGGCGGATTCGAGATCGGAGGGCACAAGCTCTCCCCCGGTGAGGCGCGGACGCTCGACATCCCGCTCAGCCGGCTGGCCGACCACACCCGGATGCGCCTCGGCATCCGCGTGGTGCACGGCAAGAAGCCGGGGCCGGTCATCTTCGTCTCCGCGGCGATCCACGGCGACGAGGTGTTGGGCTGCGAGATCATCCGCCGCCTCATCGCCTCGAGGCAGCTGCGCGCCCTTGCCGGCACGGTGATCTTCGTGCCGGTCGTCAACGCCTACGGCTTCGTCTCGAACTCGCGCTACCTGCCTGACCGGCGCGACCTGAACCGGTCCTTCCCCGGTCACGAGGAGGGCTCCCTCGCCTCGCGCCTCGCCCATACCTTCATGCACGAGGTCGTCGAACGCGCCGACGTCGGGATCGACCTTCATACGGGCGCGATCCACCGCTCGAACCTGCCGCAGATCCGGGCCAACCTCGCCGACAAGAGGACGTCCCTCCTCGCCGAGGCCTTCGGCGCGCCCGTGACGCTGAACGCCAGCGTCCGCGACGGCTCGCTGCGCGAGGCGGCGGGCGAGCGCGGCACGCCGGTCCTCCTCTACGAAGCGGGCGAGGCGCTGCGCTACGACCCCGCCTCGGTGCGCGTCGGGGTGCGCGGCTGCCTCCGTGTGATGGAGGCGATGGGCATGATCGGGCCGCACAAGCACGCGGGCAAACCAACGATCCATCTCGGCCGGTCGAACTGGATCCGCTGTCCCTCCGGCGGCCTCCTGCGCCTCAAGAAGCGGCTCGGCGACCCGATCGAGCGCGGTGAGACGGTCGGCGTCGTCTCCGACCCGTTCGGCGAGCACGAGGATCCGCTCATCGCGCCCTTCGGCGGCATCGTCATCGGGCGGCTCAACATGCCCGTGGTCAACAGGGGCGACGCGGCGCTGCACGTCGCGCATCTCAAGGGGGACGTTCACGAGGCGACGATCGTGACCGAGAGCGTGCGCAACAGCATCTTCGGCGACGAGGACCCCCTCTACGACACCCCGCTCTGAGGCCTGCGGTTGGCCGCAGGCGCTGCGGCCTCTACACCTCGTCCATGAGTCTCGACCCCAGCTTCAAAGACATCCTCGCCAGCCTCGACGGCCGCGGCGACGCCATGGCGCGCGACGTGCTCGCCTGGTCCGCGATCAACTCGGGCACCCAGAACCTGCCCGGCCTCGAACGCGTCGCGGGCGAGGTCCTGCCGCAGTTCGAAGCGGCAGGCTTCGAGGCACGCACCCTGCCCCCGTCCGAAGTGACCGAGATCGACGCGGACGGGCGCGAGGCCGAGATCGAGCGCGGGCCGGTCCACGTCCTCACCGCTCGGCCCGAAGCGAAGCGGCGCGTGCTGATGACCGGCCACCTCGACACCGTCTTCCCCAAGACCGCCGACTTCCAGCGGGCCGAGGACCGGGGCGACGGCACGCTGCACGGTCCCGGCGTCGCGGACATGAAGGGCGGCATCCGCGTCATGCTCGAGGCCGCCTCGACCTTCCTGAAGACGCCTTACGCGGACGAGGTCGGCATCGACGTCGTCCTCAACTCCGACGAGGAGACGGGCAGCCACGCCTCCGCCTCCGTCCTCCACGAACGCGCGCTCGCCGCCGACATCGGCCTCGTCTACGAGCCCGCTCTGCCCGACGGCACGCTGGCGGGCGCGCGGGCGGGGTCCGGGCACTACACCTTCACCGTGCGCGGCCTCGCCGCGCATGCGGGACGCGAGTTCGAGAAGGGCCGCAACGCGATCCTCGGCGCCGCGCGCCTGATGGGCGCGATCGACCGGCTGAACGGACAACGCGACGGGGTCACCTTGAACCTCGGCGTCATCGGCGGCGGTCAGGCGACCAACGTCGTGCCCGACCTCTGCCTCGTCCGCATGAACGTGCGCGGGCGGCGGACCGAGGACCTCACCTGGGTCGACGCTCAGATCCGCCGCACGGTGGACGAAGGTAACGCGGCCGAAGGCTTCGGCGCCGGCATCCGCGTCGAGCTTCACGGCGGCGTCCACCGGCCGGTCAAGGAGATGCGCGGGGGCACCGCGATGCTCTTCGATGCGGTCAGGCAAGCCGGATCGAGCCTGGGAATCGGCATCGACTGGGCGCCGACGGGCGGATGTTGCGACGGCAACAACCTCGCGGCGGCGGGCCTGCCCAACGTCGACACGCTCGGCGTCGTCGGCGGAAAGATCCACTCCGACCAGGAATACACGGTCAAGGACAGCTTCGTGCCGCGGGCCAAGCTCTCGCTCCTCCTCCTGATGCTGCTCGGTTCGGGCCAAGTTCCGTGGCCCGCCCGTCTGGACGCGGAGGCCGCATGAGCTTCCTCTCCGTCCGCCCCGTCCGCATGTCGGACCTCGACGCGCTTTGCGAGATCGCCGCGACCTCCGGCACGGGCATGACGACCGTCCCCTCCTCGCCTTCGGCCATGGCGGAGCGCATCGCGCTGTCCGAAGCCGCCTTCGCCGGCCAGGGCAAAGCCGGACCGAAGGACGTCTTCTTCTTCGTCCTCGACGACGGGACGCGAGCCGTCGGCATGGCCAGCATCTTCCCCGATCTCGGCGCGGACCGTCCGTTCTACTCCTACCGTCTCAGCCACGTCGCAGCCCAGGCGCCGGAACTCGACATCCGGGCCGAGACGGACGTTCTGCACCTCGTCAACGACTTCCACGGCTACACCGAGATCGGCACGCTGCTGGTCGGGGACGCCGCCCGCGGCAAGGGAGCGGGCCGTCTTCTCTCCTTGTCCCGCTTCGCCTTCCTCGCCCTCCACCGGGAGCGCTTCGGCCCGCGGGTGATGGCGGAGATCAGGGGCTGGTTCGACGAAGAGGACCGCTCGCCGTTCTGGGATGCTGTCGCGAGCCGGTTCTTTCACCTGAGCTTTCAAGAAGCGGACAGGCGCTCGGCGCAGGACTTCCGTTTCATCGCGGACCTGATGCCCAAATATCCGATCTACGTGGACCTGCTGCCCGACGAGGCTCGAGAGACGATCGGCAAGCCGCATTCCACCTCTCAGTACGCGATGCGCATGCTCGAAACCGAAGGCTTCGAGTGGACGCGCTGCATCGACATCTTCGACGGCGGACCCAGCCTCGAGTGCCGGCTCGACCAGATCAGGACGGTCCGCAAGGCGCGCGCCCTGACCGTGAGGATCGGAGACGAAGAGAGCGACCCGTCCGAACTCGTCGCGAGCCCCGCAGCGAGCGGTTTCGCCAGCCTCATCGCGTCGGGCCCCGTGACGAAGGAGACCGTAACGCTACATGCCGCCCAGGCCGAACGCCTCGGCCTCAGCGAAGGCGAGAAGGCGCTGGTGACGCCGCTGCGAGCCGTGAGGGCAAAGCTATGACCGGACAGAACTACATCGGCGGCGCGTGGACGGACGGGGGCGGCGAAGAGATGACTTCCGCTGCGCCCGCGACCTCGCAGACGCTTTGGACGGGCCGAGCGGCAAGCACGGATCAGGCGTGGGACGCGATGCACGCCGCCGCCTCGGCCTTCCCGGGCTGGTCGAAGCGCCCGCTCGAAGAGCGCGTGGCGATCGTCGAGCGCTACTCCGGCCTCGCAAGCGAGCGCAAGGAGGAGATGGCGCTTCTGATCGCACGGGAGACCGGCAAGCCGCTTTGGGACGCCCGTACCGAGGCCGGCGCGATCGCGGGCAAGGCGAAGCTCGCCCTGTCAGCCTATCACGACCGCACCCCGACCGAGACCAAGGAGACGCCCGCGGCGACCTTGCGCATCGCGCACAGGCCCCACGGCGCGATGGTCGTGATCGGCCCGTTCAACTTTCCCGGCCACCTGCCGAACGGGCACATCGTCCCGGCCCTGATCGCGGGCAACACGGTCGTCTTCAAGCCGTCCGAACAGACCCCCGCCGTCGCCGAGCTGATGGTGTCGTGGTGGCACGAAGCGGGGCTGCCGGACGGCGTCCTCAACCTCGTCCAGGGCGGCCGGGCCGTCGGCGAGGCGCTGATCGGCGATCCGCGCACCAACGGCGTTCTCTTCACCGGCGGCGTCAAAGGCGGCCTCGCCATCCACCGCGCGCTCGCGGGCCGGCCCGAGGTGATCCTCGCGCTCGAGCTGGGCGGCAACAACCCGCTGATCGCTTGGGACATCGAGGATGCGGACGCGGCGGCACGCGTCGTCGCCAAGTCCGCCTTCATCACCTCCGGCCAGCGGTGCACCTGCGCCCGCCGCCTGATCGTGCCCGACGGCGCGCCCGGTGACCGGATCGTCGAGGCGGTAGCGAACCTCATTCCCCGCCTTCGCCTCGGCGTGCCCGAGGACGAGCCCGAACCGTTCCTGGGTCCCGTCATCGACGCGCGATCGGCCGACGCGGTCCTGGACGCGCAAGAAGCGAAGCTCGCCGCGGGCGCGAAGGCGATCGTTCCCGCCGGACGCTCGAACCTCGGCGCGGCCTTCGTCACGCCCGGCCTCCTCGACGTCACGCATGGGGGCCACGAGGACGAAGAGGTCTTCGGCCCCCTCCTCCAGGTGATCCGCACGCCCGACTTCGGCGAGGCGCTGCACGTCGCGAACGACACGCGCTTCGGCCTCGCCGCCGGGCTCCTCTCCGACGACGAGGCGCTCTGGGACCGCTTCAAGACGGACATCCGGGCCGGCATCGTGAACTGGAACCGCCAGACGACGGGCGCGTCGGGCGCCGCGCCCTTCGGGGGGCCCGGTCTATCCGGCAACCACCGGCCCGCCGGCTACTACTCAGCCGACTACTGCGCATGGCCGATGGCGAGCATGATGGAGGCGGGGCCGCTCAAGGACGAAGCAGCGATGGTCGGGGTGCTGGCGTGAGCGCGGTCGAGGTCAACTTCGACGGTCTGGTCGGGCCGACCCATAATTATGGCGGCCTGTCGGTCGGCAACGTCGCCTCGATGAGCCATGGCGACGAGCCCTCCAACCCTCGCGCAGCCGCCCTGCAGGGCCTCGTCAAGATGCGGGCGCTCTTGAGGATGGGGATAAGACAAGGCGTCCTGCCGCCGCACGAGCGGCCCTACGTGCCGAAGCTTCGCCGTTTCGGCCTGACCGGCACCGACGCCGAGGTCATCCGGCGGGCGGGACGGGAGGCCCCAACGCTGTTGCGCAACTGCGCTTCGGCGTCGGCGATGTGGACCGCGAACGCCGCGACCGTCAGTCCCTCGGCCGATACGGACGACGAGCGGGTGCACTTCACGCCCGCCAACCTCGCAGCGATGTTCCACCGCTCGATCGAGCCCCCCTTCACGGGCCGGGCCCTCCGCGCCATCTTCGCGGGGGATCCGTTCGTGCACCACGAGCCCGTACCCGGCGGCGGCGCGATGGGGGACGAGGGTGCGGCGAACCACACCCGCCTCGCCGCGAGCCACGGCGCGCCCGGTCTCGAGCTCTTCACCTATGGCCGGTCCGCCTTCGAGCGCCTCTCCTCCGTACGCTTCCTGCCGCGACAGGCGAAGGAAGCCTCCGAGGCCGTCTTCCGCCGTCACAAGCTCGACGAGGGCCGGACCGTCTTCGTCCGGCAGAGCCAAGAGGCGATCGACGCCGGCGCCTTCCACAACGACGTCGTCGGCGTCGGCAACGGCACGGTCCTCCTCTATCACCAGAAGGCTTATGAACGCCCTGGCGAGATGCGCGCCGAGGTCACGGCCAAGGCCGCCGCGCTCGGCTTCGAGCCGACCTTCATCGAGGTGACCGAGGACGAGCTCCCGCTCGAGGACGCGATCTCTTCCTACCTCTTCAACTCGCAGCTCGTGACGCTGCCGAGCGGCCGCATGAGCTTGGTCCTGCCGACCGACGCCGAGGAGAACGAAGCGACCAAAGCCTGGGTCGATGCCAATGTCGGCGGCAACGGCCCGATCGCGAAGGCACAGTTCCTCGACGTGAAGCAGTCCATGGCGAACGGCGGCGGTCCCGCCTGCCTGCGCCTCAGGGTCGTTCTGACCGACGAGGAGCTCGCCGCCGTCGCACCGGGCGTCCTCCTCGACGAAGCGGGGATCGACGCGCTCGAGGACTGGGTCCGGGCGCATTATCGCGACCGGCTGACGCCTACGGATCTTGGCGATCCCGCCTTGCTTCACGAGAGCCGCGAGGCGCTCGACGCGCTGACCCGCCTCTTGGGTCTCGGCAACCTCTACGACTTCCAACTGTAGAAGGGTTGTTTCTCTTTCGTGGCGCTACCGCTCGCTCGCGCTCGCTACTTGAGCGCTGGGCTGGCGGCACGGGCATTCGGCCGGTGCGCCAGCGTCGCTGGGCCGGCGGGTTTCGGGCACGCCGAAGCGCCGACCTGTCGTCGGTGTCGAAGTCGCCGGGTGTCCGGACGTCCCCGCGCTGAGCGCGAAGGGAAAGTGATACTGTAGCCCAGAACGGTGAACGTCCGGCGGCGATCTTGTCGAGGGGCCCTCGCAGGGGGCGACCTTTCGGCGCCTTGGTCCGCGATAGCGCTTGAAGCCCTCGTCCTTCAGCGATGAGCCATGAGCCCCGATCAGCCACTCATGGTACGGGCCGCTACGCCCGCTCGCCTTAGGATCACCGTCCCCCGAACCGATGAGTAGCGTGCACACCGCCCGGCCTGTCCGAGAGAACGGGGGCAGCATGGCATGGAAAAACGGGGCGGGGATAAGTTCGCAGGGCGGCGCGCCGTACCCGGATTCCTGCCTAACCGATCATGGCTGCGCGCCTCTCGCTGCGGACGCGGACCGTCTCGGCCTCAGCCGTCCGCTTCTGGAACGTAGACGCGGCGACAACGGCGAAGACGATCTTCGCCGCCCCAGGCTTCGAAGGCGGCCTTCGCCGTCTCGACGATCCGGTCGGCTTCGTAAGGGCCCTGGTCCACGTCGCCGCCGAAGAAGACGGTCAGAACGTCCTGGCCCTGAACCTGCCCTCGGTAGCGGTTCGCGGAAGTGGCTGCCGCTTCGGGAAGACCGCTCACCGCGCGGGCGAGCGCGACCGAGCCCGTACCGGCGCGCGGGGCGAAGTCCCCGACGATGAAGGGCACGGGGTCGCAGGCCCGGCCCGGCGGACAGCCCCGCACACGCAGCGCGACGCCGTAAGTGCCCAGAGGGACGCCCTGGTCCCGGCGGACCCCCGCATACCGCGTCGTGCCGGCGTCAAGGTAGGGCCACCCCTCGTCATCGCGCAGGGCCGTGCGGCTGACGTAGAAGCCGGGGGCCGGGTCGTCCGCCCCCTGAAGGATCGGCTCGGCCCTCGGCACGTTAACGCCGTTCACCCTAGCGGAACCTTGCGCTTCGATCTCGTGCCACCGAACGGCCCCCGCCTCGCCGCTACGCCAACCCGCCTCTTCGATCGCCAGGACCTGCCGCTCGAACCTGTTGCAGGCCGTCTCGTTCGCGCCGCCTTCGAAGCGGACGCCGTTCGGCAGCGTCATCTCGCCGGCATTGCACCGGGCGAGCAGCGCGCCCCCCGCCGCGTTGCGCGGGTGATAGGCGACCGGACTTCCGGCAAGCGTAACGGTGAGGGGCGCCAGGCTCAGAAGAGTGCCGTCGTCGAGCGCAAGGAAAGCCTGGCCGCCACGCGTTGTCACCTCGCCGCCGCAATCGCCGCCATCCGCCCCAAGAGTAAGGTCGAAGGGGGCCGCCCGGCCGGGCGCGGACACGGCTCTTTCCGTAGGCTGTTTTCCTTCCGCCGGAGCAGGGCCGCTCGTGCTGGCGCAGCCGGAGAGAAGCAGGCCGAAGCCGAAGATGCAGGCGGCTCGCCTCACCGGGCGGGACAGGCCAACGTCTCGATCTGATCGCTTGCCGACTCTTCGTCCTCTTCGGAACGCTTTTGCTCCGCGTAGGGCGGAACCGGAACGCAGAAGAGGTGGGGCAGACCGGCGAGGCCGCAGCGCTCTTCGCCGTCACAGACGTGGACGTGACGTGGCAAGATCCAAGAAGACCGCATCGCACCCCTGGCCCTTCGTCCCCCAGCGAACCTTGCCGAATCACGCCCGCGCGATCAAGAGTCACTGTGGTTGAAATGCGGCAGGCGCCACAATTCTGACGCGACCGGCCGTTGAGAGCCCCTGGCGCAGCGCGGCGCGGTCTGGCAGAGGCGGGCCCGTGTTCTCCTGGTTCGAACGACTAGTCGATCCCCTGCCGAACGAGCGCCCCGTCGCGCCGCCGGACCGCTTCTTGCCGTTCGTCTGGCATTACGTCCGGCCGTTCCGCTTTCTTCTTCTGATCAACATATTGCTGGCCGCCGCGATCGGCTTCGTTGAGGTCTTCGCCTTCGACCTCGTCGGCCGGGTCGTCGATTGGATGGGCGAGGCAGAGACGGCAGCGGCGTTCTGGGACGCCCACGGGGGCCACGTCCTCGGCATCGCGCTGATGATCGGCGTCCTCTGGCCGCTCCTCTCCCTCCTCGACGAGCTCGTTCAGTTGCAGGGCATCATGGGCAACATGCCGATGATGATCCGCTGGCGCGGACACCGCTACCTCCTGCGCCAGTCGACTTCCTTCTTCGCGAGCGACTTCGCGGGGCGCCTCGCGACCAAGCTGATGCAGACCGCGCTCGGCGTGCGCGACACGGTCGTCAAGCTGTCGAACATCATGGTCTACATGGCCGTCTACTTCGGTTCGGCACTCGTCCTCTTCGCGGCCAACGACGTTCGCCTGTCCGGGCCGCTGGTCGTCTGGCTGATCGGCTACGTCGTGATCATGCGGATCTTCCTGCCGCGCCTTCGGGCCGTCGCGGAGGCCCAGTCCGAGGCGCGGTCGCAGCTGACGGGCAGGATCGTCGATGCGTATACGAACATCGCCACGGTGAAGATGTTCTCTTCCTCCGAAGCGGAGGACGCCTATGCGCGCGACGGCATGGGCGCGATGCTGCGCACCGTCTACCCGCAGATGCGGCTCGCGACCGCCCTGTCCTTGTCGCTGCACGTCCTCAACGGCTTCCTGATCGCCTCGACGCTCTCCTTGGGTGTCTGGCTTTGGGGGCGGGGCGACGTCACGCTCGGCACGGTGGCCTTCGCCTCGACCCTGTCGCTCCGGATCCAGGGCTTGTCGCACTACTTCTTGTGGGAGGTCTCGAACCTCTTCGAGAACATCGGCATGGCGCAGAACGGCATGGAGACGCTGGCGCGGCCGCTCGCCGTGACCGACCGGACGACGGACGCGCTAGAGGTGCCGCGCGGCGAGGTCGCCTATGAAGGCGTCCGCTTCGCCTATGGTCGCGGACCGGCGGTGATCGAGGACCTGTCCCTCACCATCGCGCCCGGAGAGAAGGTCGGCCTCATCGGCCGGTCTGGCGCGGGCAAGTCCACGCTCGTCAGCCTTCTCCTCCGCCTCTACGAGCCTGACGAGGGCAGCGTCCGGATCGACGGGCAGGACGTGGCCGCCGTCACGCAGGATTCGCTTCGCCGCCAGATCGCCGTCGTCAGCCAGGACACCTCGCTCCTTCACCGCTCGATACGCGAGAACATCGCCTACGGGCGACCCGATGCGACGGAGGCGGACATCATCGAAGCCGCGCGCAAGGCCGAAGCCTGGTCCTTCATCGCGGCGTTGCGCGACGACAAGGGACGCCAGGGCCTCGATGCGCTCGTCGGCGAGCGCGGGGTCAAGCTGTCCGGCGGGCAGCGCCAGAGGATCGCCCTCGCCCGCGTCATCCTGAAGGATGCCCCCATCCTCGTTCTCGACGAGGCGACCTCGGCGCTCGACAGCGAAGTCGAGGCTGCCATCCAGGACCGCATGGACACGATCACCGCCGGAAGAACGGTCCTCGCCATCGCTCACCGCCTCTCCACCATCGCTGCCATGGACCGTCTGGTCGTCATGGACGCAGGCAGGATCGTAGAGATGGGAACCCATGCGGAGCTTCTGGAACGCGGCGGCCTCTACGCCAGCCTCTGGGCGCGGCAGTCCGGCGGGTTCGTCGCGGCCAACGAAGATGTTGCCGCGGAGTAACCAAGTCTCTTCACCGGATCTGAAGATCGCTCGATCACAAACACGTGATGTTAGTGCGAGGGCAAACGATGAGACGCTTGGTGAAGTTTCTCGCTGGCGGTTGGGCGCTTCTCGCGCACACGCCGGCTCACGCGATCACGGTCGCTTTCGATGCGCGCACGACGGAGGGCGAGGAGCTCGTCGTCAGCGTATCGACCGACGACCGCAACCTCGGGCACGATCAACCGGCCTACCTCTCCTTGTTCGAGGTGACGGTTCGGGTCGGTGACGACATCTACTCGATCAACCAATCGATCTTCAGCGCCTTCGAGTGGGGAAGAGGCGCGAGCGCCCGCCTCGACGATGCGATCACACGGGGGACGCTGGCCGGAAACGAGCTCAGCTTCGTTGCGACCGCCGGTACATGGTCGAACTACATTCCCGGCCGGTCCGGCATGCTGTCCGACATCACCCTGCAGTTCGCCGAGGACTTCGAAGGTCCGCTCACCCTCGATACGGTCTTCAACTACCTCGGCGGGACGACGCTGACGGGCGCGTTCGGACGGTCGAACAATGCGGCCTTCCGGATGGCTGAGCTCGATGAGTTCGAAAAGGCCGCCGCCGTGCCCGTTCCGCCCGCCGCCGTCTTGTTCTGGTCGGGAATGGCGCTCTTCGCGCGCAGGCGGGCCCTGGTGGAGCTAGGCGGAATCGAACCGCCGACCTCTTGAATGCCATTCAAGCGCTCTACCAACTGAGCTATAGCCCCAGGGCAGGCGGGCCTGATAACGGCGCGGAATTGCCTTGGCAACAGGGCTCGTGATCAGAGCCCTTCAGAATCGTTCAAAGACCGATCTGCGCCATGGCCTCGGTCATGACCCGCTCGCCGAGCCACATGCCATAGCCTTCGACGCCCTTCTGGAACGCCGGCTCCCGCAGCGCCATCATGCCGACGCCGCATTGCTGCATGGCGACCGATGCCACGCCCATGCCGAAGGTCAGCATGACCTTCTGGGCTCCGAGCTTGTTCTCCTGCAACGCCGCGATCAGAAACTCGCGAAACTGCGCGTCGGCGCTCGGCTCGTGGTTTTCGATCAGGCACTCGGTAAGCGTCGCCGGCTCGAGCGCGGCGCGAGCCGGTCCGGCCGAGGCCAAGCCCGCGGCGAAGACGGCGGCGTAGATCTTCTTCATGGATTGCCCCTGGCTGAGAGGCCGAACTGTGACGGACGAGCCCCGCCGGCACAACGCCCGGCGTGCCGCGTCGATGACGCCCCTTTCCTTCCGCCCGATCCCTGCTAGACGGC
This sequence comes from Parvularcula dongshanensis, assembly GCF_014199615.1. Lineage (GTDB taxonomy): Bacteria > Pseudomonadota > Alphaproteobacteria > Caulobacterales > Parvularculaceae > Parvularcula > Parvularcula dongshanensis. The sequence goes on from NZ_JACHOB010000001.1 coordinate 209,200, forward strand.
CTTCGCACTTGCGAAAGACCCCCGACATGACCACGCTTCGTAACGTCGCGATCATCGCGCACGTCGACCATGGCAAGACCACCCTCGTCGACGCCCTCCTCCGCCAGTCGGGCGCCGTGCGCGAGAACGCCGAGATGGCCGAACGCGCGATGGATTCGAACGACATCGAACGCGAGCGGGGCATCACCATCCTCGCCAAGACGACCAGCGTCACCTGGGACTCGCCCGAGTTCGGCGAGGCGCGGATCAACATCGTCGACACGCCCGGCCACGCGGACTTCGGCGGCGAGGTCGAGCGGATCCTCTCCATGGTCGACGGCTGCGTCCTCCTCGTGGATGCCGAGGAAGGCACCATGCCGCAGACGAAGTTCGTCCTCTCCAAGGCGCTCGCCCTCGGCCTCAAGCCGATCGTAGTCCTCAACAAGGTCGACCGGCCGAACGCCGAGCCCGACCGCGTCCTGGACGAGGCCTTCGACCTCTTCGCGGCCCTGGGCGCGGACGAGGACCAACTCGACTTCCCCGCCCTCTACGCGAGCGGCAAGGAGGGCTGGGCCGACCGCGAGGAGGACGGCGCGAAGAAGGATCTAGGTCCGCTCTTCGAGACGATCCTCGAGCGCGTGCCGGAGCCGAGCCTGCCCGACGGCGCGGCCGAGCTGCCCTTCCAAATGCTGGCGACCACGCTCGAGGCCGATCCGTTCCTCGGCCGCATCCTGACGGGCCGCATCGTCTCGGGCCGTCCGCGCGTCGGCCAGACGCTGAAGGCGCTATCGGTCAAAGGCACGCTGGTCGAGCAGGCCCGCGTCTCGAAGGTCCTCGCCTTCCGCGGCCTCTCGCGCCAGCCCGTCGAGACGGCCGAGCCCGGCGACATCGTCGCGATCTCGGGCCTCTCCAAGGCGTCCGTCTCCGATACGCTCTGCGACCCCGCGATCACCGAGGCGCTGCCCGCCCGGACGATCGACCCGCCGACGCTGTCCGTCAGCATCTCGCCCAACGACAGCCCGCTCGCGGGCCGCGAGGGCGACAAGGTCCAGTCGCGGGTCATCCGCGAGCGCCTGTTCCGCCAGGCCGAGGGCGACGTCGCCATCCGCGTGACCGAGAGCGCCGACAAGGACGCCTTCGAGGTCGCGGGGCGCGGCGAGCTGCAGCTCGGCGTCCTGATCGAGAACATGCGCCGCGAAGGTTTCGAGATGTCGGTCAGCCGCCCGCGCGTCCTCCTTCGCGAGGTGGACGGCCAGACGATGGAGCCGATCGAGGAGATCGTCATCGACGTCGACGAGGAGTACTCGGGCGCCGTCATCGACGAGCTGACCCAGCGCCGCTGCGACCTGCGCGAGATGAAGCCCGCGGGCGGCGGCAAGACGCGCCTGGTCCTCGAAGGCCCTGCCCGCGCCCTCATCGGCTATCACGGCAAGTTCCTGACCGACACGCGCGGCACGGGCGTGATGAACCGTGTGTACAAGGAGCACGGACCGCATAGGGGCCCCGTCGAGAGCCGCCGGAACGGCGTCCTCATCGCCAACGGCTCTGGCAACGCGGTCCCATACGCCCTTTGGAACATCGAGGAGCGCGGCGTCCTCTTCATCGAGCCCGGCGTGCCCGTCTATCAGGGCATGATCATCGGCGAGAACGCGAAGCCCCAGGACCTCGAGGTGAACCCCCTCAAGGCCAAGCAGCTGACCAACATCCGCGCCGCCGGCAAGGACGACGCCGTCCGCCTGACCCCGCCCCGTCGCTTGAGCCTCGAGCAGGCGATCTCCTACATCGGCGACGACGAGCTCGTCGAAGTGACGCCGCAATCGGTCCGCCTGCGCAAGCGGCACCTCGACCCGAACGAGCGGAAGAAGGCGGCGAAGGCGGCCTGAACGGAAACGAGTAACGTTTCCTCGTAGCGGTACGCCCGACCCCGTGGGCGCGAAGCGAACAGCCGTTCGCGTCCGCTTGCGCAGTGGTACGATGGTCCGGGGTGTCCCGCGCGCGGCTCGCCGCAGTTCGGGGTGGTAGTAGGTTGTCTGCGGCGCAAGGGGTCCCACACCCTCGCTCGCTGCGCGGCACGAAGTCCTCCACGCTCCTCAGCGCGATCCGCCGGGGCCGTTCTTCAGCTCGCCCGGCGCGTGTCTGGCCTGACCAAGTGGGATGCATTCCATCATCCAGACTTCGCCAGCACGTGACCTCGTGGCGGCAGGCAAGGGAGACGTCAGCTGTCCGCCCAGCCCCGGCCCTGCCGCGACGGGGGGAGAATGGCACGGGATGCGAGGGCGGGGATAAGTTTTGTGCCGCGGACCGACGATGTAGAACAACCCGAACGGTCGTTACTCGTCGAAGTCGGAAGTTCGCACTAAGGCAAGAATAGACGAGAGACGACACACACCAGAACTTCACCGGTCCTTTGTGCACTCGCAACACAGCGATAGCTGTTGAAGTCCTTCACGCCAATCGCACTTAGGCCAGTTTCTGCCCAAGGTGAACCATCATTTATAGCGGACTAATACTTGTCGGTCCGGAAGAGAGAGATATTCTGTGAAGGCGATATGTTCGCACAGCACTCATCAAGATGCTTCGTTGGGGAGAGGTGCCAGCAGCCTCGCAGAGAATCGCAGACTTCTTAGATCCTAGTCGCGGAAGGCGTTTTGGTGCATTTCCCTGCCGGGGATCTACTGGTAGAGATCACGATGAATGCAGGGATTATCCTTTATGATGCTCATAATGGTTGGAGGATGATCGCAGTGAGAACCGATGCAATAGTTATCGCGCTAATCGTCGGCTTATCTACCAGTGGATGCGTGGCCACGGCCTTCGTGCTTGATGCTGGGATAAATACGGTCGTCGCTCCCTTCAGCGCCGCCCGCGCAGAGTCCTTACAGGACGAGATGGACCTTATCTGCGACGTGTTCACTAATGTGTCGCTTGCAGAGATTGATCATAGCAGGGGTGCAGCCCTCTACGGCCGCAACGGCTGGTGCAGTGGCGCCTGTGTCCGCGCCCTGCAAGGCGGTTATGCATTCGTCGATGTCTTCGACCTGGCACGCGCACCCGGAGAGCAAAGAAACCTCGCGTTGGAGCGGCCCGAGAACGTCCGCCGATACACTCTATCCAACGTCGAATGCTCAGGTGGAACGTCACCTGATTGCATAGTCGGAGAGGACGTAGACGAGGTCGTGGGGGCCTACGAACCGATCTACTTTTCTGCAGAATGGCCGACGGCCCGGCATGGGGGTCTGGGAGAGCATATCAGTCGTCGGCACGTCGGAGTCTTCGATCCAGCCCTCCGCATCGATGCACGCCAGATACGCGGAAGGTTTGAAGGTATCAGGGACCGAGCAACGGGGGAGCTACGGGCGACAGGTCATCTCTACCTGCAGCGGACCGTGCCCGGGAGCCGCTTTCCGGCGGACGACAGCGCAGAGACCGTTCGCAGTTGTTCGGTGGAGGGAGAAAACACCGACCTTTAAGCTCAAGCGGTCCACGACGGTGGTGATCGGAGACCGATGATACCGATGACAGCGGGCAACAATGGCCTTGGCGCCTTGTCGAGCCAGGCTATGCCGAAGCGCTTGTTCGTTTCGATCGGCGCTTCCGGATCGTCGATCATGGCCTTCCCCTCCGGCGGCCATAGCTCGACTCGTCGCGCGAAGCGCACAGTGGTCCACGTCCTCCGTCCCGCCTAGCCCATAGAAGCGGGGTCCGGCGTCAAGCGTTTCCCGCGTCCGGGAGCGGCGCCGAGCCGAAGTCGAGCTCAGGCCCGACCGGTACGATGCCGGTCGGGTTTATCGACCGGTGGCTGCCGTAGTAGTGGCCTTTGATGTGGTCGAGGTGGATGGTGCCTGCGACCTCGGGCATCCGCGCCAGGCCCAGCATGTAGCGGTGCAGGTTCGGCATGTCGGCGATGCGCGTCACGTTGCACTTGAAGTGGCCGTAATAGACCGCGTCGAAGCGCAGAAGCGTCGTCAGCAAGCGGATGTCCGCCTCGGTCAGCGTGTTCCCGACGAGGTAGTCTTCGCCTTCGAGCCGGTCTTCGAGCCAGCGTAGGGACGAGAAGAGCTTCTCGACCTCCTCTTCGTAGACCTTCTGCTTCTCGGCGAAGCCCGCCTTGTAAACCCCGTTGTTGACGGTGTGGTAGACGCGCTCGTTGACCTCGTCGATCTCGCTTCTGAGCGCGTCCGGGTAGGTGTCGAGCGGCTTCGCGCCGAGCCCGTCGAAGGCGCGGGTCAGCATCCGGATGATTTCGGAGGACTCGTTGTTGACGATCCGTTCCGTCTTCTTGTCCCACAGGACCGGCACCGTCGCCTTCCCGTTCACCTTGGGATCGGCGTGCTGGTAGATTCCGTGCAGGGTCTCGTGGCCCATCGGGTCGGGAATGACGCCGGGACCCTCGTGGAAGGTCCATCCCTGATCCCGCATCAGCCAGTGGGTGACGGAGATGGGCAGCATCTCCTCGATCCCCTTCAGCGCGCGGAGGATCAGCGTCCGGTGCGCCCACGGACAGGCGTAGGAGACGTAGAGGTGGTAGCGGTCCGCTTCGGCCTTGAAGCCTTCCTGCCCGTCGGGGCCGGGCGCGCCGTCCGCCGTCAGCCAGCCTCGGAACTGGCTCGGCTGCCGGTCGTAGCGGCCCTCCTCGTTCGCGAAGCTCTCCTCCGAGACCCACTCGCCGTCCTTGAGCACGCCGCCCATGCCTCACTCCTCGCAATGCTTGAGGAGGAGACGGGCCCGCCCCCGCGAGGGTTCCTCGCAAGGGCGGCTCGCTCGGCTCAAAGCTCTTTTGCCTGCGGCGAGGAGGGCGTCTCATCGAGCGGCTCGCCGCTCGCGCTGCCGGTCAGGCCGGCCCAGGAAGCGAGCGCCTTGACCGCGCCGTCATAGCCCTCGAGGGCGGAGCGCCTGAGGACGAAGCGGCTGAGGATCACGCCGTAGACGAGCTTCGAGAAGATGTCGGCGACGGTGTACATGAACTGCCGCACGACGATGGCGTCGCCATCCGTTCCGACCGCCGGGACCATGTAGGCGAGAGCGTAGAGACCCCAGAAGAACAAGAAGTAGAAGAAGAGGTTGTGCAGCCAGCCATGAAGTTGCGGCGGGGTGTGCGCCCGGGACTCTCGCAGCGACTTCCACACGCCCCAAACGAGGTAGACGAAGGGGATGGTGCTGATGAAGCCCCAAAGGAGCATCGTGCCGACGTTCGAATGCTCGAAGAACTGGCCGATGAGCCCGGTCCAGATCATCGCGATCGCGGCGACGACGAGGGCCGCGAAGCGCTTGTGGATCGTCCGTTGCGGCAGGTTGAGCGCGATCAGGAGCTGCGCGAGCAGCAGGGGAATGGTGATCGTCCAGTTGGCGTAGCGGTAGGCGTTGGAGAACACCGTGTCCGCCGCGGGCATCCACTGCGTGCCGACCCAGGTGAAGGAATCGCTCCAGGCGATGTACTCGCGCAGGAGGCTGAGCCCCGCCGCCAGCATGATGACCGCCGACAGCCACGGGACGAGCCGGTAGCGCGGCGCGATCTGCGTCGAGGCCGCCAGGAAGAAGACGGAGAAGGCGAAGTGCGCGCCGTAGCCGATCATCAGGAGCACCGCGACGAGCTGGTACTGCGGATGGCTGAGGTTCGCGAAGTTCTCGATGTTCTGGTGCAGCGCTTCCATGCGCGGGGCTCCTCTTTCCGGAGACCGGGTATCTAAACCCGCGCCCCGCCGGGGCGAGTCAGCCGATGGGGCCGAGGCCCCCACCCAACGCGATCGTGCTGCCGGTCATATAGTCGGACGCCGCGGACGCCAGCAGAAGCGTCACAGCGTGCACGTCGCGCGGTTGCCCCAGGCGCCCGAGCGGCACCATGCGGGCGATCGCATCCTCGCCGACCGCGTCGATCGTCCCCTTCATCATCTTCGTCGCGAAGGGACCGGGCGCGACGGCGTTGACGGTGACGTGGCGCGACGCGAGCTGCCTTGCCAGGTGCTCGGTCAGGTGGATCAGCGCCGCCTTGGAGGCGCCGTAGCTGTAGGTGTCCATCGCGCCGGCTCGCATGCCCTCGACGGAGGCGACGTTGACGATCTTGGCGGGGCGGTCTCTCGCCGCCCGCGCGGTCAGGAGCGGCAGGAGCGCCTGGGTCAGGAAGAACGGCCCCTTGAGGTTCACGTCCATCACCTTGTCCCAGCCTTGCTCCGGGAAGTCGCCGAGGGGGGCGCCCCAGGTCGCGCCCGCATTGTTGACGAGGAGGTCGATCGCGCCGGTCCCTTCGCGAACGAAGCCTGCGAGCGTTTCGATTCCCGCTGGCGTGCCGAGGTCGGCGGCGACCCCGCCTGCCTCGCCGAGGCCGGAGAGCTCGGCGACGGCCGCCGCGACGGCGTCCGCCTTCCGGGAGGACACTACGACCCGCGCCCCGTTCGCGCAGAGGACCCGCGCCATGTCGAGACCGATCCCGCGTGTGCCGCCGGTCACGACACAATTGCGCCCGGCGACGTCGAACAGGCGGGCTGGGCTGAGGTGATTACCGTTGTTCGTCATGGACTTGTTGCCTCCTGTGACCTTCTTACCGCAATTAACCATAGTAACGACGCAGCCTTACAGTTGCCCTTTTCTCGCCACGCACACGCGGAAACGGCATACATCTTGAAGACTTGCCACTGGGACTGGAACTTAAGGGAGCGAGTGGCAGACATGGCCCATCCTATCGACCTTCACGTAGGCGCACGCCTGAGGCAACGCCGTTGCCTGCTCGGCATGACGCAGCAGAGGCTGGCTGATGCCGTCGGCATCAAGTTCCAGCAGATCCAGAAGTACGAGTCGGGCGCGAACCGCGTCTCCGCCTCGCGGCTCTGGACGCTGTCCGAGGCGCTGCAGGTGCCGGTGTCCTTCTTCTTCGAAGGGCTCTCGCAGCACGAGCGCGAGGAGATCGTGCAGCAGCACGGCTTCGCGGAGGACGACGAGACCTTCATCGCGCCCGAGGTCTTCACCTCGAAGGAGACGATCGATCTCATCCGTGCCTACTACAACATGAGCGAGGGCCCGCGCCGCCGGCTGCTCGACCTCGCCAAGACCCTCGGCAGCGCGGCCTGAGGATCACCGCCTGTCGGGCTTGATAGGCAGGATGCCGCGCCCGACAAGCCGGTGATGACCGATCACCTCGACTTCGCCCTGACCCTCGCCGACCTCGCCGCCGCGCAGACCGTTCCGCGGTTTCGCACCGACATCGCGGCCGAGAACAAGGACGCCTCGGCCTACGACCCCGTGACCGCCGCCGACCGCGAGGCCGAGCGGGCGATGCGGCGCGCGGTGTTGGACGCCCTGCCCGGCCACGGCGTCCTCGGCGAGGAGGACGGCGAGACGCCCGGCGCGGGCCGCTGGCGCTGGGTCTTCGACCCCGTCGACGGCACGCGCAGCTTCGTCTGCGGCGTGCCGCTCTGGACGACGCTGATCGGCCTCGAAGAGGAAGGCACGCCGATGCTCGGGATCATCGACCAGCCGGTGATGGGCGAACGCTGGTGGGGCGGCCGGGGGCTGCCCGCGCGCCTGCGGGACCGCAGCGGCGAGCGTGAGGTGCGGACGTCCGGCTGCGCGAGGCTCAGCGACGCGCGGATCATGGTGACCGACATAAGGTGCGCGCGGGGGGCCTACCTCAGCGCGGACGAGGCGGGCCGCGTCGGACGGCTCGCCGAGGGGGGCCGCCTCCTGCGTCAGGGGCTCGACTCCTACGCCTTCGGCCTCGTCGCGTCGGGTCAGATGGACCTCGTCGTCGAGGCGCAGCTCAAATGGCACGACGTGGCCGCCGTGGCGCCGGTCGTCGAAGCGGCGGGCGGAACCGTCACCGACTGGGCCGGCCGCCCCTTGCGCGAAGGCTGGGACGGCACGGCGGTCGTCGCGGCGACGGCGGACCTCGCCGCCGCCGCGCGGGACGCGCTGACGGGCTGAGCGCTACTCGGCGGGCCTGACCGTTCCGCCTTGCGGCGTCTGGTCGATCGGCGTCTCCGATTGGTGCTCGCGCATGCCGGGCATCGCGTCGTCCTTGAGCGTGTTCAGGTGCATCAGCCGGTTGATGAGCGGCGAGACGAGCACGAGCCCGATCCCGACCGCGACGGCGATCCACCCGATCCGCGAGTAGACCTCCATGACGAGTTCGGGATCGTAGGCTTCTTCGAGCTCGCCCGAACCGGTCGCCTGCGCGATCTGCGAGGCCACCATGTTGCCCGCCCCGGACGCCAGGAACCACGCCCCCATGATCAGGCCGACCATGTGGCCAGGCGACAGCCGCGTCATCGCCGATAGGCCCACCGGCGAGACGAACAACTCGCCCGTCGTGTGCAGCAGGTAGATCAGGAAGATGAAGACTACCGGGGTGAGGTTCGTGCCCGACGCCGCGCCCCATACGAGGACGAGGAAGCCGAGGCCGAGCTGCACGATGCCGAGGCCGAACTTCTGCGGTGCCGTGGGCTCGAGCCCCCGCTTCGCGAGGAAGATCCACAGCGCCGCGAAGAGCGGTCCGAGGTAGATGATGTAGAAGGCGTTCAACGACTGGAAGACGGACGCCGGAAGCTCCGCGCCGAACACGGTCCGGTCGACCTGCTGGTCGGTGTAGATGTTGAGCGACGACCCCGCCTGCTCGAACAGCGCCCAGAACAGGACCTGAAGCGAGATGAGGATCAGCGCCGCGAAGATCCGGTCCCGCTCGTGCGGGGTCAGCGTCGCGACCGCCCGGTAGAGGATGTAGGCGTAGGTGACCGCCATGACCGGCCATAGGACGGCGGCGACGGTGCCCTGGTCACGCACGAGCCACCAGACGAGCAGCAGCATCCCTGCGGTGCCGAGATAGATCAGCACCTGCGGCGACATGCCGGCGACGCGGATCGCCCGCACCTTCGCCTCGTCGGCGAGTTCGCCCGCCCCCTGAAGCAGCGCCTTTCCCCATAGGAAAACGATCAGGCCCGCGAGCATGCCGACGCCGGCAAGGCCGAAGCCGTAGTTCCACCCGTAGGTCTCGCCGAGGAAGCCGCACCAAAGGGCGCCGATGAAGCTCCCCGAGTTGATGCCGACGTAGAAGAGCGTGAAGGCCCCGTCCCGGCGAAGGTCGGTCTTGGGATAGAGCTGCCCGACCATGGCGGAGATGTTCGCCTTGAGGAAGCCGACGCCGAGGATGATGAAGGCGAGCGCCAGGTAGAAGATGTTCAGGACCGCCAAGTCGGGCGTCTGCCCGGCGGCGACCGGATCGCCCTCGACCGCCATCAGGCCGTGTCCGATGACGAGGAGCGCCGCCCCGATGGCCACGGCCCGGCGCTGCCCCAGGTAGCGGTCCGCGAGGAAGCCGCCGATCACCGGCAGGATGTAAACGAGCGTCGTGTAGGCGCCGTAGAGGCCGTAGGCCGCGTCCTGCGTGAACAAGAAGTGCTTGGTCAGGTAGAGGACCAGGAGCGCCCGCATCCCGTAATAGGAGAACCGCTCCCACATCTCCACGAAGAAGAGGATGTAGAGCCCCTTCGGGTGGTTGCGGATCTGCCAGAGCGCGATGGCCATGCCGATCCCGCCGATGAGCGAGAAGATGATGATGATGTTGAGTGCCATGTTTCCTCTGCGGCGTGCTCACGCGTCGTGGCCCCCGCTTCGCGCGGGGCGGTCGCATCGTTTTGACTTGGCGACGACCTTAGCCAGCGTTCCCGTCCGGTGGGAAGAGCGATGCCGATGAAGATCGATCCCCGCCTCGCCGAGGAGGGAGCCGCAACGGCTGACCTGCCCTTGTGCCGTGTCCTGCTTCGGAACGAGGCGCGGTTTCCCTGGCTGGTCCTCGTGCCTCGCCGGGTCGGCGTGCGCGAGGTCATGGACCTTCTTCCTGGCGATCGGGCGGCGTTCTGGCGTGACGTCGAGAGGGCCGGCGACGCCCTTCTCGCGGCCACCGGCGCGGCCAAGCTCAACGTCGCGCTGTTCGGCAACATGGTGCCGCAGCTTCATGCGCACCTCGTCGCACGCTCGCCGGGCGATGCGGCCTGGCCCGGTTCAGCCGTCGGCCTGCCGCGAGAGGCTTACGCCTCGCCGCCCGCTTTCTGGCCCGACCTCCTCAGCCGCCTCGCTTTGAGCGAGCGCCAGAGGCCGTAGAGGCTGATCGCGAACCAGAAGACCTCGATCACGAAGCTCGCCGCGTTGAAGCTGAAGATCAGGCTGACGGTGATGAGCGCCGCGGCGAGAGCGTTGAGGCCGGAGTACCAGGGGTTCTCCTGGCGAAGCCGTCCGATCTGAAGCGCGGCGTAGGCGCCTATGAGAAGGGCGACGCCGAAGAAACCGACGAGGTCCGGCAAGGTGGGCGACCAAGACGTCACGCGCCGCCTCCGAACAGCTCGCCGACCTTCTCCCACGGCACGATGAAGATCAGCAGCGCCGCCGTCGCCGAGCCGATGATCAGGCCGACGAGGGTGAACGCGCCGTCCTTCGAGACGAGGCCGAGGCCGAGGCCGACGAGGGCAAGGCCAGGGACGGCGACGCCGAACGGCACGAACTCCAAGGGCGGCATGGTCAGCGCGAGAACGCACGCGAAGAGCGGTACGACGCGCTCCATGACGCCGCTCGTCAGAAGATGAAGCCGGCGGCGCACGAGCGCGTCGATCCTGGTGGTGACCTTGCGCGCCTTCGCCTCGGCCTTCTCGAGCTTGCCCAGACCGATCGCGCGGCGCCCGATGAAGCCCGGCACCCAGACGGACCGGCGTCCGAGCGCGAGCTGGGAGGCCGTCAGCAAGGTCAGGACGCCCATCGTCGTCGGCACGAGCGGAATGCCGCCGATCGGCGGCACCGCGGCGATCAGGCCGAAGAGGATGAGGAGCGGACCCAAGGATCGCGAGCCGAACATGCCGAGGAGCTCGTCGACCGACAGGTCGCCGTCCTCGCGCGCCTTCTCGACCGCCCTGTGCAGGATGCTCTCGGTCGGATGGCGCTCGTCTATCTCGTCTTCCTGGCCTCCCGCTCCGCCTTCATCGGTGCCGCCGTTCACCTCAGGCCTGCATGGTCCAGCCCTCGACGCCCATCGCGGCCTGACGAAGGGCTTCGGTGCGGGTCGGGTGCGGGTGGCAGGTGCGGGCGATGTCCTCGGACGCGCCGCCGAAGGCCATGACGAGGCAGGCTTCGGCGATCATCTCGCCGACCCCGGTGCCGATCATGTGGACGCCAAGGACCTTGTCGGTCTCGGCGTCGGCCAGCACCTTCACGAAGCCGTCCGTCTCGTGATTGGTCTTGGCGCGGGAGTTCGCGGTGAAGGGGAACTTGCCGACCTTGTAGGCGCGGCCCTCCTCCTTCAGCTGCTCCTCGGTCAGACCGACGGTGGCGACCTCGGGGTCGGTATAGACGACGCCCGGAATGATGCCGTAGTCGACGTGGCCCGGAAGCCCCGCGATGACCTCGGCGACCGCGACGGCCTCTTCCTCCGCCTTGTGCGCGAGCATCGGGCCCGGCGTCACGTCGCCGATCGCGTAGATGCCCTCGGCCCCTGTGCGCCAGTGATCGTCGACCGGAATGAAGCCGCGCTTGTCGGTCTTGATGCCCACCGTCTCGAGCCCGAGGCCCTCGGTGTAGGGCTTGCGGCCGATGGCGATGAGCACGACGTCGGCCTCGAGCGTCTCGGCCGCGCCGCCTTGCGCCGGCTCGACCGAAACCTTCACGCCGGCCTTGGTCTTCTCGATGCCGGTGACCTTGGTCGACAGGCGGAAGCTCATGCCCTGCTTCTTGAGGATCCGCATGAAGCCGCGCGACAGCTCCGCGTCCATGCCGGGGGTGATGCGGTCCAGGAACTCGACGACCTCGACCTCGGCGCCGAGGCGGCGCCAGACCGAGCCGAGCTCGAGCCCGATGTAGCCGCCGCCGACGACGATCAGCTTCTTCGGCACTTCGGGCAACGAGAGCGCGCCCGTCGAGCTGACGATCCGCTCCTCGTCGATCGTCACGCCGGGCAAGGACAGGACGTCGGAGCCGGTCGCGACGACGATGTTCTTCGCCGTGAGCTGCTTCTCGCCGTCAGGGCCCGTGACCGTCACCTGGCCCTTGCCAGTGATCCGGCCCTTGCCGTGAATGCCCTCGACCTTGTTCTTCTTGAAGAGGTAGTCGATGCCGTTCGTCAGGCCCGCGACCGCCTCGTCCTTCTGCGCGAGCATCTTGGGCAGGTTCAGCGAAAGCTTGCCGATCTCGATGCCGAGAGCCTCGAAGTGCGCGTTCGCGTTCTCGAAGGCTTCCGAGGCGTGCAGCAGCGCCTTGGACGGGATGCAGCCGACGTTCAGGCAGGTGCCGCCGAAGCGCGTGTTCTGGCGCGCGTCGACACAAGCGGTCTTGAGGCCGAGCTGCGCGGCGCGGATCGCGGCGTTGTAGCCGCCGGGGCCGCCGCCGATGACGACGACGTCGTAATCTTGAGACATGGAAAACCTTGAGCCGGTATCGTTCTCCTTGCGGTTAGATCGCGGCCCCTTCAGAATCAACATGAAGGGCGCGCTCCGCCGCATGCCTGCCGAGAGCGCGAGCGGACCCCGCGGTCCGGGCGCCCTCCCGAACGGAAGAGGCCCGTCATGACTGCGCTGCGCTTCGAGCTCAGAACGGACACGCGTGAGGCGCACGAAACGGTCGATGCGGTCTTCGACCGTTTCGAGCTGGGCGATCCGCAGGGCTACGCGGCGTTCCTGCGCGCGCACCACGCGGCCCTGACGAGCCTGCCGCTCGACCCGCCGCCCTACGGCCTGCCGCCCATCCGCCTGCTGCCGCTGCTCGAGGCCGACCTCGCCGCGCTCGGCGATCTGCCGCCCGCCCGTCCGCTCCTGGCGCTTCCCGGCGAGGCGGAGCGCCTGGGCGCCTACTACGTCGTCGCGGGCTCCCGCCTCGGCGGACGCGTCCTGGAGCGGCAGTGGCGCGAAGCCGGCGGGCGGGGGCCCGGCGCCTACCTCTCCGACCGGGAGACCGACGCCTGTTGGCGCGCCCTCCTCGATCTGCTCAAAGACAGGTCGTTTCCCAAAGAGAAGGTCGAGGCCGGCGCCCGCGCCGCGTTCGATCAGTTCAGGGCCGCAGGGCTCTCCGAGGCGCTAAGAGTGACTTCCGCATGAACGATCCGCGCCGACAGAGCCGCCAACAGAGCCAACGTCCCGAGGCGGCGGACCTGACGACGTGCGACCGAGAGCCGATTCACATCATCGGCGGGATCCAACCCTTCGGCGCGCTCATCGCCTTCTCCTCGGACTGGATCGTCGGCTCTGCCTCGGCGAACGTCAGCGAGTTCCTGGGCGTGCCGCACGAAGACCTCGTCGGCTCTCGCCTGTCCGACTGGATCCTGCCGAACGCTGCGAGCGCGCTGCGCCGGCGGCTCAACCAGCTGAGCTTCGCGGACGCGGTCGAGCGGATCTTCGACATCGAACTCGTCGCGGACCGCCGCTTCGACGTGGCGCTTCACGTCTCGGGCAACTCCTTCGTCCTGGAGGTCGAGCACAGGCAGCGCGAGCAGGCGGACCACGATGCGAGCCACGTCCGCCCCCTGATCGACCGGGTGACGCGCGCTTCGAGCCTGAAGGAGATCTACGAGATCGGGGCGAAGCAGGTGCGGGCCCTGACCGGCTTCGACCGCGTCATGGTCTACAAGTTCTCTCCGGACGGCTCCGGCGAAGTCGTCGCCGAGGCGCGATCCAGCCACCTCGAACCCTATCTGAACCTTCGCTACCCTGCCTCCGACATCCCCAAGCAGGCGCGCGCGCTCTACGAACGCAACCTGCTGCGCATCATCTCGGACGTGGCGGAGGAACCGGTCCCGATCGAGCCCTATCTGAGCCCCGAAGGCGAGCCGCTCGACCTGTCGATGAGCACGCTACGGGCCAGCTCGCCGATCCACTGCGAGTACCTCACGAACATGGGCGTCCACGCCTCCATGTCGATCTCGATCCTGCGGCGCGGCGAGCTTTGGGGTCTGTTCGCGTGTCACCACTACGCGCCGCGCGTCGTCCCCTACCCCACCCGGACGCTGTGCGAACTGTTCGGACAGTTCTACTCCTACGTCCTCGAGCAGCGCGAAGGCGACGAGGCGCGGATGCTCGCCGACCGGGCAAGCCTCGCGCACCGCAACCTTTCCGTACTCCTCGCGGACAGCAGAGACATCGCCGAGAACTTCGACGTCTTCGCAGAGTCGCTCGGCGAAGTGATCGCCTTCGACGGCGTGGCGCTGTTCCTCGACGGAAAGATCCAGCGGTCCGGCCAGACGCCGGAGCCGGACCACTTGCGTTCGCTCGCCAAGTTCCTCAACCGCGCGGGCGCGAGCCGGATCTACGCTTCGGACCACCTGGCCGGCACGATGCCGGAGGCCGAGGCGTTCGTGGACCGTGCCGCGGGCGTCCTGGCGATCCCAATCAGCCGGACCCCGCGCGACTACCTCGTTCTCTTCCGCCAAGAGGTCGCAAGGACGGTGACTTGGGCCGGACGCCCCGACAAGGCGGTCACCCACGGGCCGAACGGCGTCCGCCTGACGCCGCGCAAGAGCTTCGAGGCGTGGAAGGAGACGGTCAGCGCGCACAGCCTGCCCTGGACGGACGCGGAGGTCGCCATCGCGGAGACCCTCCGCGTGACGATGATCGAAGTGATCCTCCGGCTGACCGACGAGGCCGCGCAGGAGCGCGCCGCCGCCCACGAGCGGCAGGAGCTCCTGATCGCCGAGCTCAACCACCGGGTCCGGAACATCCTGAACCTGATCAGAGGCCTCGTCGGGCAGTCGCGGTCCGACGAGCAGTCGATCGACGACTTCGTCGCGGTCGTAGGCGGCCGTATCCAGGCGCTCGCCCGCGCGCACGACCAGATCACGCAGGAGCAGTGGCAGCCGGGTTCGCTTTGGGAACTGATAGAGACGGAAGCGCAGGCCTATAGCGGTGAGAAGCACGCCCGCGTTCGCGTCGAAGGAGACGACGTCCTCATCACCCCGACGGCGCACACCGTCCTCGCGCTCGTCGTCCACGAGTTGCTGACGAACGCCATGAAGTACGGCGCCTTGAGCGATTCCGCGGGCAGCGTCGCCGTCCGTACGGTGATCGAAGAAAACGGCGACCTCTGCCTCGAGTGGCGCGAACAGGGCGGCCCCGCCGTCCAGGTGCCCAAGCGCCGGGGCTTCGGCAGCACCATCATCGAGCGCTCCATTCCCTTCGAACTCAAAGGCACCGCGGAGCTTCACTACGAACTCGGCGGCATCAAGGGCCGCTTCTGCATCCCGTCCCACTTCGTCGCGGGGCACGCGGCGCCCAGAACCGCGAAGAAGGCCCCGGCCGGTCCGCGCGGCGGCGTCCACGGCCGGGTACTGATCGTCGAGGACAACATGATCATCGGACTGGACGCCGAGATGATGTTGCAGGCCATGGGCGCGGAGGACGTCGTGATGGCCTCCCGCGCGACGGACGCGCTCTCCGAGTTGGCGTCGGCCGCGTTCGACTTCGCCCTCCTCGACGTGAACCTCGGCCAGGAGACGTCCGAGCCCGTGGCCGAGCGTCTAGCGGCGCTGAGCGTTCCCTTCGTCTTCGCCACCGGCTACGGCGAGGTCGAGCAGCTGACCGGACGCTTCGACGCGCCCGTCGTGCTCAAGCCCTTCGCCGAAGACGCGCTTCGCAACGCGTTCGCCAAGGTCGCGGCGAAGAGCTGAGGGAAGCTGGCCTCAGGCCCAGCTCGGCAGCGCGACGCCCGCCGCCTCGGCATAGGCCTCGACCTCGCGCCGAAGCTCCCCTGAGGGCGCCGCGAGCGTTTCGTTCAGCCAGCCACTCAGAGCGCCTAGGTCGACCGAACGGATCATCGCCTTGAGCGGCGCGACCGACGAGGCCGTGACGGACAAGGAGCGCAGGCCGAGCCCCATCAGCACGAGCGCCATAAGCGGGTCCGAAGCCTGCTCGCCGCAATAGCCGACGGGCCGCCCCGCCGCCTTCGCCTCGCTGATCGTACGGCCGACGAAGCCGATGAAAGCTGGACACAGAGGGTCGTAGCGCGAGGAGACGAGCGCCGACTCGCGATCCGCGGCGAAGAAGAACTGCGCCAGGTCGTTCCCGCCGATCGAGACGAAGTCGGAGGCGGCCGCGATCGAGCGGGCCGACCAGGCCGCAGACGGGATCTCGATCATCACCCCGACGATCACCGAGGACGGCACCGGCTTGCGGCCGCGCTTGCGCCGGGACAGCTCTTTCTCGATCACGCCGCGGGCGGCCTCGACCTCCTCGACCGTGGTGACGAGCGGAAGGAGCACGCGAAGCTCCCGCCCGCCAGCCGCCGCGATCATCGCGCGCAGCTGCGTGCGGAACAGGCCTTCGCGGTCGAGGCTGACGCGCAGGCCGCGCCAGCCCATGGCCGGGTTCGCCTCGACGGGCTGCGTCATGTAGGTGGCGCGCTTGTCCGAGCCGATGTCCGCCGTGCGGAAGACGACCGGCTTGGTGCCCGCCGCGCGGAGCACCTCGCGGTAGAGGTGCTCCTGTTCCGCCGCGGTCGGAAGGGTCCGGCCGATGAGGAAGGGAAGCTCGGTCCGGAAGAGGCCGATGCCGCTGGCGCCGGTCTCCTTCAGATGCGGCATGTCGAGGAGGAGCCCCGCGTTCATCTGAAGGTCGATGAGCGCGCCGTCCTTGGTCACGGCTGGCTCGTCGCGCAGCGCCGCGTACGCCTCGAGCCTGCGCTCGCGCATCGCCTTCTTGTCGGCGTAGGACCGAAGGGCGTCGCTGGGCGGGCGGAGGTGGACCTCGCCGGTGTCGCCGTCGACGATCACCGTGTCGCCCGGCCGCGCGCTCTCGACCATGCCGGGCAGGCCCGAGACGAAGGGCAGGCCGAGCGAACGCGCGACGATGGCCGCGTGGCTCGTCCCGCCGCCATCGGCGAGGACGAGGCCCGCGAGGCGGTCGGTGCTCAGCTCGAGAAGCTCGGCGGGACCGAGCGTCTCCGCCATGAGGATCGCGCCTTCGGGTAGCTCGGGCGGCCCTTCGAGGCCCTGGAGCGCGCGGATCAGACGCCGGGAGAGGTCCTCGAGGTCGTGCAGGCGCTCCCGCAGGTAAGGGTCGGGCGCGGCGCGCATCCGCTCGCGGTTCTCGGCCTGGACCTGCTCGACCGCGGTCTCGGCGGTCAGGCCCGACAGCACCTTCTCCTCGATCCGGCGGACCCAGCCGCGGTCGTAGGCGAAGAGGCGGTAGACCTCGAGCACCTCGCGGCTGACCCCTGCGACCTTGGCGTCCGTGGCGATCATCTCGTCCACGGACTTCTGCAGCCCCGCGACCGCGTCCTCGAGACGCGTCTTCTCGGCGGCGACGGACTCGGCGAAGACCTTGTGCGTTCGGGAGTCGGGTTCGAGCAGCGCGACGGTGCCGATGGCGATGCCCGCCGAGACTGCGGCGCCGCGCCCCGATTCGGGCGCCTCGAGGAGGGCTTGCGCTTCCTTGGTGTCCGCCTCGTCGAGAAGGTCGCCCGTCGGCACGATTTCGGCGAGCACGGTCGCGACGATCTGCGCCGCCTCGATCTCGTCGTCGGTGTAGCGGCGCTGCGTGCGGTTCTGGACCACGAGGACGCCGAGGACCTGGCCCGAGCGGACGACAGGCACGCCGAGAAAGGCTTGCAGCGGGTCTTCGCCCGTCTCCGCCCGGTAGGAGAAGGACGGGTGCGCCGGGGCGTTGGTCACCGAGAGCGGCTGGCGCCGGTCGGCGACCCAGCCGACGAGGCCCTCGCCCGGCGCCATGCGCGTCGCGTGGACGGCTTCGGGCTTCAGACCCTGCGTCGCGAAGAGCTCGAGCGCGCCGGAGGTCCGCCGCACGTAGATCGAGCAGACGTCGGCGACCATGTTCGCCGCGATCGCACGAACGAGCTTCTCGAGCCGCGCCTGCGGCTCGGCCGGCTCGGCCATGATCTCGCGCAGCCTCTTGAGGAGGACGCGCGGGCTCGACCGGGGCCGCGGGACGTAGCCCGTCTCGCTCACACGAACGCTCGCGGACCGCCCGCGCCCGCCGCGCCGACCGTGCCGAGCTCGAAGGCGTCGTGCAGCGCGCGGACGGCGAGCTCCGTGTACTCGGCCGGGATCAGCACGCTGATCTTGATCTCGGAGGTCGAGATGTTCTGGATGTTGATGCCGCGCTCGGCGAGCGTGCGGAACATCTGCGCCGCGACGCCGGAGGTGTCGTTCATCCCCACGCCGATGATCGACACCTTGGACACGTTCTGATCGGCGATCACGTCCGTGTAGCCGACCTCGTCCTTCATCTCGGCGAGGTGCGAGAGCGCCCGTGACAGGTCGGCTTCCTTGAGGGTGAAGGAGACGTTCGCCGCCTCCCCCGCCCTCGCCTGGCTCTGCACGATCATGTCGATGTTGACCTTGGCCGATGCCAGCCCCGCGAAGATGGTCGCGGACTTGCCGGGCGTGTTCGGCACGCCGAGTAGCGAGATCTTCGCTTCGGCGCGGGATGGGACGACGGCGGAGACGACTCGGCGTTCCATGATGTGCTCCTCGGACGTGATCAGGGTGTTGGCGGGGTCGTCCTGCGGCTCTTCCAGGCTGGAGAGCACCCGGATCGGCACATTATGCGTCATCCCGAGGCCGACGGAACGGGTCTGAAGCACTTTTGCGCCCAAGCTGGCCATCTCCAGCATCTCCTCGAAGGAGATGCGGTCGAGGCGCCGGGCGCCCGGCACGATGCGCGGGTCGGTCGTGTAGACGCCGTCGACGTCGGTGTAGATGTCGCAGCGGAAGGCGCCGAGCGCGGCTGCGAGCGCGACGGCCGTGGTGTCCGAGCCGCCCCGTCCGAGGGTCGAGATCCGCCCATCGGGCGAGACGCCCTGGAAGCCCGAGACGACGGCGATCTCGCCCGTGTCGATGGCGGCGCCGAGCGTCTCGCCGTCGATGTCCTCGATCACGGCCGCACCGTGGCTGTCGTCGGTCCTAAGGCCCGCCTGCCAGCCCTGCCAGCTGCGCGCGCGGATCCCCTGGCGCTGCAGAACGAGGGCCAATAGCCCTGCGGTCACCTGCTCGCCCGTCGAGACGACGGCGTCGTAGTCCGGGGTACGGGAGACGTCCCCGCCACCCGCCTTCTCGGTCAGATCGACCAGACGGTTGGTCTCGCCCGACATGGCCGAGACGGTGACGCAGACCTTGCGGCCGCGCTCGATCTCCGCGCGTACGTGACGCGCCACCCGCTCGATGCGCTCGAGGTCGCCGACGGAGGTCCCGCCGAACTTCATGACCAGCCTGTCGCTGTTCTCTTCCATCGGCTCTTTCCGACGTCATCCTTGGCGCTGCCCGCATGGCCGCCTAGCTAGGGCTGACTAGAGAAAGCGTGAAACCCCCGCAAGGCGAGG
The DNA here is from genome assembly GCF_014199615.1 of Parvularcula dongshanensis. Lineage (GTDB taxonomy): Bacteria > Pseudomonadota > Alphaproteobacteria > Caulobacterales > Parvularculaceae > Parvularcula > Parvularcula dongshanensis. The sequence goes on from NZ_JACHOB010000001.1 coordinate 228,466, forward strand.
TATGGAACACATGGCGAACGAGCGGGCGAACGAGAAGGCGGCCGAACGAACCACGATCGATCCGGGGGAGATCGACAAGTTCTCGGCCATGGCGGCGGAGTGGTGGGACCCCCTCGGCAAGTTCAAGCCGCTGCATAAGTTCAACCCGATCCGCCTCGGCCTGATCCGCGACGAGATCTGCGCGCAGTTCGGCCGAGACCGCTACGCGAAGAGGCCGCTCGAGGGCCTGAGGCTCCTCGACATCGGCTGCGGCGGCGGCCTCGTCTCGGAGCCCATGACCCGGCTCGGCGCCGAGGTCGTCGGCATCGACGCCGCCGAGCGCAACGTGAAGACCGCGATCATGCATGCCGAGCAGTCGAAGCTCGACATCGACTACCGCGCGACCACGGTCGAGGCGCTCGCCGCCTCGGGCGAAGCGCCCTTCGACGCCGTCCTGAACCTCGAAGTGGTCGAGCACGTCGCCGACATCGAGCTCTTCTTGTCGGAAAGCGCGAGCCTCGTGAAGCCGGGCGGCCTGATGGCGGTCGCCACGATCAACCGTACGCTGAAGGCGCTACTGACGGCGAAGTTCGCCGCGGAGTACGTGCTACGCTGGCTGCCGCGGGGCACGCACGAGTACGCGAAGTTCGTCCGGCCCGAAGAGGCGCGCCGCGCGCTCGAGGGGGCAGGAATGACGGTCACGCGCGTCGCAGGCATCAGCTACACGCCCGTGCTCGACGCCTGGCGCGTGACCGAGGACGACAGCGTCAACTACACCATGTTCGCGGCCAAGCCGCAGGTGGTTTGAGGGCGGATCAAGGACGGGCGCAGCCGGCCCAGGGGCGGCAGCCGCGCGCCGCCGCGCTGATGCGGACCACGTCGCCGGTCAGGGTGACAGGGGCCGCGTCTTCCAGCGCTTCGGCCGTGAACAAGAGCGCGGAACAGCCGCCGAGCGCCGCCGGCGCGTAGCCCGTATAGACGACGAGCTGCGCGCTCCGGCAGGCCGACGCAGCGGCCGCAGGCGTCTCCGCCACGCTCAGCGTGCCGCCGTTCGGCATGGCGACGCTGCAGGCGTCCTCTCCGCACTCTCCGAACCTGGGCTGATCGGCGATGACCGCCGGCAGGCCGAGATGGCCTAGCCACGTCTCGACGGAGAAGCGGTCGCGGCGGCGGCTGAGGAGGGAGAGCCGGTCCTCGCCGTCCACCTCGACGCGGACGGCGACCTGACGCGCGTCCCTGCCGATGAAGACGTCCGGGCGCTGTGCGTTCTGCGCCGCGATCGCGGCGAGCGGGAAGGCGAGAAGCCCCGCGAGCCGCCAGGGTGCCGCGAAGAGGCAGAGCGTCAGCATCCCGCCGATGACCAGGAGCCACGCCGCGGCCGGCGGCTGGGCCACGAGGCGAACGGCGCCCGGCAGGTCCTCGAACCAACCCGCGCCCGCCAGCACGAGCTCGAGGCCACGCCCCATCAGCCACCAAAGCGGCCCGTCGAGCCCGATCGGCATGAGGAGCAGCCCCATCACCGCCGTCGGCATCACGAGCAGGGTGACGACGGGCATGACGGCGAGGTTCGCGGGCAGGCCCCAAACGGCGATCCGGCCGAAGTGGTAGACCGCGAAGGGCGCCGTGGCGGCACCGGCGAGTGCCGAGGTCGCGAAGAGACCGCCTAGGAAGCGCAAGGGGCGGGAGCCGGCACCCGCCTCGCCGCGCCTTCGCCGGCTCTCCGCCCAGCTGAAGGCGGCCACGAGGACGGTGACCGCCATGAAGGACATCTGGAACCCTGCCGAGGCCGCCGCCTCCGGCCGCAGGCAGAGGATGAGCAGCGCGGCCAGGGCGACGTTGCGCAACGACACGGCCCGACGGTCGAACAGCACCGCGCCGAAGGCGACGGCGGCCATCACGAAGGCCCGCTGCGCCGAGATCGGCGCGCCCGAGAGCGCGAGGTAGACCGCCCCGCCCCCGATCGCCGCCCCCGCTGCGATCTTCTTGATCGGCCAGAGGAGCGCCGCCCGTTCCCAATGGGCGAGCACGAAGCGGAGCCCGGCGAAGAGGAAGCCGCAGACGAGGCCCATATGCAGCCCCGAGATGGCGAGGAGGTGGGCCAGGCCGGTATCGCGAAGGCGCTGCGTGACGGCTTCGGGCACTCGCTCCCGCTTGCCGGTGACGAGCGCCGCCGCGAGCCCGCCGGCCCGCTCCCCCGCCCGCGCCTCGATCCGGTCCGCAACCGCTTCGCGCAGGCGTTCCAGGCGGGCGCCCGGGCGAAGCCCTTCGGCCCGGCGCAGGACGCGCGCACCGGTGTAACTGTAGCCTACCCCGCCGATCCGCTCGAACCACAAGGCCAGGGCGTAGTCGTAGCCGCCCGGAAGCGCCGGGCCCGGCGGCGGAGACAGGACTGCCCTGAGGCGGACGGTGTCGCCGGGCGCCGCGCCGGTGGGCCGGCCCCGCCAGCTGATCCGGACGCGGTGAGGGGTGTCCGCATCGCGGAACCCGCCGACCCGCTCGACGCGCAGCGTGTAGCGGAGCCCCTGCTCGCGGCGCTCGACCCGCTCGAGCACGCCCTCGACGGTCACGGGCGGCGTCTCGTGGCGGATGACGGGGGCGGCCAGGGCGTGAGTACGCATCTGTATCAGGGCGAAGCCGAGGCTTGCGAAGAAAGCGGCGCGGGCGACCAGGCGAAGGCTCATGCGGTCTCGCCGGGAAGCGAGGCCCCAACCGAGCAGGCTCGTCAGCGCGACGCAGGGTCCGAGGAGGAGCGGGGGTTCGACCCGCAGAGAAAGGTAGCTCGCCACGCCCGCGATCATCAGCACCGGCGCGAGCAGGACGAAGCGATGCCGCTCCCGCTCGGTCCAGGCGCCGAGGGTCGCCCCCACGTCCTCCAGCAGCGGGCCGAACCGCGCCGGGCGGTTGGCAGCCCCCATCCCCATGCCTATCACGCGGGCTCTCGCCACCCTTTCAAGGCCCCCCATGTCCGCAACGCCCACGCCCATCGTGACACGCTTCGCGCCCTCGCCAACGGGTTACCTTCACATCGGCGGCGCGCGGACGGCACTGTTCAACTGGCTGCTCGCGCGGGGCGGACCCGAGGGGTCGAAGTTCCTTCTGCGCATCGAGGACACGGACCGGGCGCGGCAGAACGACGACGCCGCCTCGGCGATCCTCGAAGGCTTGCGCTGGCTCGGCCTCGACTGGGACGGCGAGCCGGTGAGCCAGCATTCGCGCCAGGCGCGGCACGCCGAGGTGGCGCAGGCGTTGCTCGAGAAGGGCGGCGCCTACAAGTGCTGGCTCGCGGGAGAGGACCTCGAAGCGGCGAAGGCGCGGGCCCGCGAAGCGAATGAGCGCTTCACCTCGCCCTATCGCGACGGCGCGCCGGGCGAAGGCCCCTACTCCGTCCGCCTCAAGGCGCCGCTTCAAGGCGACACGGTGATCGAAGACGCCGTTCAGGGCGAGGTGCGCTTCCCCAACGCGGCGCTCGACGACGTCGTGCTCCTGCGTTCCGACGGCACGCCGACCTACATGCTCGCAGTGGTGGCCGACGACCACGACATGGGCGTCACCCACATCGTGCGCGGCGACGACCACCTGACCAACGCCGCGCGGCAGAAGCACATCTACGAGGCGATGGGCTGGGGCACTCCCCTCTTCGCGCACGTGCCGCTGATCCACGGCCAGGACGGCAAGAAGCTCTCCAAGCGGCACGGCGCGCTCGGCGTCGAGGCCTATGCCGATGAGGGGTTCCTTCCCGACGGCCTCTTCAACGCCCTTCTCAAGCTCGGCTGGTCGCACGGCGACGATGAGGTGATCACCCGCGCCCAGGCGCTCGAATGGTTCTCGCTCGGCGGCATCGGCAAGGCGCCCGGCCGCCTCGACCCCGACAAGATGCGGAACCTGAACGCGCATCACCTGCAGGCCCTGTCAGACGAGGCGTTCGTCGAGCGGGCGCTGCCCTTCCTCGGCGACGTCACGGACGCGCAGACCGCCATGCTGCTGCGGGCCGCGCCGTTCCTGAAGCCGCGGTGCCAGCTACTCGCGGATGCGAAGGACGCCGCCGGCTTCCTCCTGGCCGAGCGTCCGCTTCAGATCACGGGCAAGGCCGAGAAGCCGCTTCGCAAGGAGGGGGCGACCGAAGCGCTGCGCCTCGTCCACGACGACCTTTCCTCAGCCCAAGACTGGTCCGCGGCGGCGCTCGACCTTCGCCTGCAGAGCCTCGCGGAGACGCACGGGCTGACCTTCGGACAGGTCGGGCCGCCCGTGCGCGCGGCGCTGACAGGGGGCAACCCTTCCCCCAGCCTCGGCGAGACGCTTCACGCCCTTGGGCGCGACGAAGCGCTCCCCCGCCTTGCGGACAGGCTCTAGGGGGTTATTGTCGCGCCGCACAAACAGATGACCGTTCGGGACTGAAACGCGCCCCGAAGCGTTCGTTTCATCCGAGCTCTCGAGGAGACACGCCATGGAATCGACCCTGAACCAAACCGGCAACGCCACCATCGAGGGCGAGGACTTTCCGGTCTACTCCGGCACCCACGGCAACGACGTCATCGACATCCGGACGCTCACCAAGAAGACGGGCAAGTTCACCTTCGACCCCGGCTTCACCTCGACCGCGTCCTGCGAGAGCAAGATCACCTTCATCGACGGGAACGAGGGCGTCCTTCTCTACCGCGGCTACCCGATCGAGCAGCTGGCCGAGCACTCGGACTCGATCGAGACGGCCTACCTTCTCCTGCACGGCGAGCTGCCGACCGCCGACGAGTGCACCGACTTCCGCAGCTCGATCACCTACCACACCATGGTGCACGAGCACTTCAAGCAGTTCTTCTACGGCTTCAGGCGCGACGCGCACCCGATGGCGGTGATGTGCGGCGCGGTCGGGGCGCTGTCGGCGTTCTACCACGACTCGACAGACATCCACGATCCGAAGCACCGCGAGGTCGCGACGCACCGGATGATCGCGAAGATCCCGACGATCGCGGCGATGGCCTACAAGTACATGGTCGGCCAGCCCTTCGTTCATCCGCGCAACGACCTTCACTACACCGAGAACTTCCTGCGGATGTGCTTCTCGGTCCCGGCCGAGGACTACGAGGTCAACAAGACGCTCGCGGCCGCCCTCGACAAGATCTTCATCCTGCACATGGACCACGAGCAGAACGCGTCGACCTCGACCGTGCGGCTCGCAGGCTCGTCCGGCGCGAACCCCTTCGCCTGCATCGCGGCGGGCATCGCCTGCCTGTGGGGCCCTTCCCATGGCGGCGCGAACGAGGCGGCGCTTCGCATGCTGATGGAGATCGGCACGCCTGACCGCGTCGGCGAGTACGTCAAGCGCGCCAAGGACAAGGACGACCCGTTCCGCCTGATGGGCTTCGGCCACCGGGTCTACAAGAACTACGACCCGCGCGCGAAGGTCATGCAGAAGGCCTGCCACGAGGTGCTCGAAGCGGTCGGCATTCAGGACCCGCTCCTGGACGTCGCGACCAAGCTCGAGAAGATCGCGCTCGAGGACGACTACTTCGTCGAGAAGAAGCTCTACCCGAACATCGACTTCTACTCCGGCATCACGCTTCGCGCGCTCGGCTTCCCGACCGAGATGTTCACGCCGCTCTTCGCCCTCGCCCGCACGGTCGGCTGGATCGCGCAGTGGCAGGAGATGCTCGAGGACCCGAACCAGAAGATCGGCCGTCCCCGGCAGATCTACACCGGCGCGGCCAAGCGCGACTACGTGCCCCTCGACGCTCGCTGAGCGAGCCAGGCTGGTCTCAGAAGTGGGACCAGCCGCCGGACCGGACCTCGACCGGCGCCCCCGCCCCGTCCAGCAAGGTGCAGCCCGGCTCGCCCGCGGCGCACCGGCCGATCTGCGTCACCGTCAGCCCCGCGCTCCTGGCCGCCGCTTCGAAGGGCTGCGCCTGCGCGCTCGGGACGGCGACCAGCGGCTGATAGTCGTCGCCGGCGGTCGCGAGGTCCGTGACGCTGCCGCCGCCCGCGACGTAGGCCCGGCCGGCCTGAGAGAGCGGCAGCGTCAGCGCTTCGACCAAGCAGGACAGCCCCGAGGCGGCGCCGAGGTGCCCCGCATCCGCGACTAGGCCGTCCGACACGTCGAGGGCGGCGCTCGCGTAGTGGGCGACGAGCTTCGCCGCCGCGAGGGGCGGCCCAGGCAAGCGGTAGGCCGCGGTCACCGCCTCCGCGTGCTCGCCCGCTCGCCACTGGCCCGTCAGGTGCCGAAGGCCGAGGCCGGCGTCGCCGACGGTGCCGAAGAGGTAGAGCTTGTCGCCAGGCGCCGCGCCCGCCCGGCCGACGATGCGCCCCTCGCAGGGTTTGCCCAGCAGGGTGACGCTGACGACCAAGCCGGTCGCGCCCCGCGTGGTGTCGCCGCCGACGAGGGACAGTCCGTAGGCGCCGAGCGCTTCTTCGAGGCCGTCCGCGAAGGCCGCGACGTCGCCTTCCTTCGCCGACGAGGGCCAGACGCAGCCCAGCAGCATCGCCCGCGGCGCGCAGCCCTTCGCGATCAGGTCCGAGGCGTTCGCGGCCACGGCCTTGCGCGCCACCGTGTCCAGCGGGTCGTCCGGCAGGAAGTGCGTGCCGCAGACGAGGAGGTCCTTCGTGACGGCGAGCCCCTCGACCTCTCCGACGTCGTCGGTCAGCCCCCGCGCGCCCGCCCCCGCGAGCGGCGCGAGGTAGCGGGCGATGAGGCCGAACTCGTCCAGCCTCAGCGCTCCTCGTCCGCCCGGACGTCCTTCGCCGCGCCGTCGAGCACGCCGTTGACGAACTTGGTCTCGGTCTCGCCCTCGCCGAAGAAGCTCGCGGCGATCTCGACGTACTCGGACACGGTCGCGCCGGCGGGCACGTCGGGCCTGCGGACGAGCTCGAAGACGCCGCAGCGAAGGATCGCGCGGGCGATCGCGTCGAGGCGCTTCAGCGTCCAGCCTTCGCGCAGGCGGCGCTGGATGTAGGGGTCGATCCGGCGCTGCGTCTCGACGACGCCGCGGACGAGCTCGGAGAAGAACTCGTCATCCGCGTCGCGGATCGCCTGGCCGTCGAGCTCGCCGCCGAGGCGGTGCTCCTGGTACTCGCGGATCACGCCGTCCACGCCCTGGCCGGAATGCTCCATCTGATAGAGCGCCTGCACCGCCGCGAGCCGCGCCAGCGTGCGCGCGTCGTGGACGTTCTGGGTGTAGCCGTCGCGGGCAGCTTCGGTCATCGGTCCCGCCGTTCCTGCATTGTGGCGAGGAACGCTTCGAAGTCCCTCGCCTCTGTGAAGTTCTTGTAGACGCTGGCGTATCGGACGAACGCGACGTCATCGATGCGGGCGAGCGCGCCCATCACCTTCTCGCCGATGGCGGCCGAGGGTATCTCCGCCTCGCCTGCCGCTTCGAGCTCGCGCACGACCGTGGCCACCGTGCGCTCGACCTCTTCGGGGTCGAGCTCGCGCTTGCGCGTCGCGATGGCGACGGAGCGGGCCAGCTTCTCGCGGTCGAAGGGGACCTTCTTGCCCGAAGACTTCACCACGATCAGCTCGCGCAGCTGCACGCGCTCGAAGGTGGTGAAGCGCGCGCCGCAGGTGCCGCAAAGCCGCCGCCGGCGGATGGCGGCGGCGTCCTCGGTGGGACGCGAGTCCTTCACCTGGGTGTCCTCGCCTGAGCAGAAGGGGCAACGCATGACGGAGCGCTTACGCGTGTGAGGACAGACGAATCAACGGCTCAGAAGCCCAGAGAGATGCCGGCGCTGAGGAGGGTGTCCGTCGGCTCGCGGTTCGCCGGCGGGTTGGTCTCGTGCCGGACGAGGTAGGAGGCGCGGGCGGAGAGCTTCTCGGTCAGCTTGCTCGTCAGCGAGAACTCGCTCTCGAAGGTCGCGCTGATGTCGGTGTAGGTGATCCGCGAGTCCTGCTCGATGCCGACCGCGTCGTTCACGTCCCACGCGAAGTCGCTCGACGCGTAGAGCGAGAACTCCGCCTCGTTCATACGCATGTCGGCGGGCATCGTCGCCTCGTCATACTCGGTCCAGCGCACGCCCGGGCCGATCTCGATGTTCCAGTTCAGGTCCTCGCGCTCGTAGAACCGGTAGCCGAAGCCGCCGCCGACGAAGACGCGCTGCTCGAAGCCCGAGAAGGCATCGTAGTCGTAGCGGGTCCGGCCATAGGCGTAGGCCTTGTCCGCGATCGTCGCGTCGAGCTGGTAGGAGGCGAAGGCCGCCTCCTGGGTCTGGCTGCGCTCGCCGTCGGGTGGGCCGCTCTCGGCGTAGCGCGCGCCGGCCTCGAACTTGTGGTTGACGATCCGCCCGCGCGACTCGAGCCGGCCGCGCAGGATCAGGGTCATGTTCTCTGTGTTCCCCGTCGCGTTGGCGAAGGAGAAGTCGAAGTTGCCGGAGTAGCCGCGCTCATATCCGGCCTGCGCGACGTCCTGCGCCACCAAGGTCGTGGTCGTGGTCGCCGAGCTCGCCGTCGACGCGGAGGGCGCGAGGAGGAGAAGGACGAATGGGGCAAGCATGCCCCAGGGGTTAACGGTAGATTGGGAAACGCTTGGTTAACGCCATCACGTCGTCGCGAACTTCCGATACGATTCGCGACGGATCTTCTCCTTCGGCGAGGGTGTCGAGCACCCGGGCCATCAGGCGCCCGGTCTCCTGGAACTCCGCCACGCCGAAGCCGCGCGTCGTGGCCGCGGGCGTGCCGACGCGGATGCCCGAGGTAACCGCAGGCTTCTCGGGGTCGTTGGGCACCCCGTTCTTGTTGCAGGTGATGCCGGCACGCTCGAGCGCCTCTTCGGCCGCGTTGCCCTTCACGCCCTTGGGCCGGAGGTCGACGAGCGCGAGGTGCGTATCGGTGCCGCCAGAGACGACGGCGTAGCCAGCCTCGACCAGGACGCCCGAAAGCGCCCGTGCGTTCTCTACGACCCGTTGCGTGTAGAGCTTGAAGTCGGGCCGCAGCGCCTCGCCGAAGGCGACCGCCTTCGCCGCGATCACGTGCATCAGGGGGCCGCCCTGAATGCCGGGGAAGAGCGCGGAGCGGACCTTCTTCGCGACGTTGTCGTCGTTCGTCAGGACCATGCCGCCGCGCGGACCGCGCAACGTCTTGTGCGTGGTCGTCGTCACCGCATCGGCGTGCGGGATGGGGCTCGGATGGAGGCCCGCCGCCACGAGGCCGGCGATGTGGGCCATGTCGACCAGCAAGAAGGCCCCGACCGCGTCGGCGACCTCGCGGAAGGCGGCGAAGTCGATCGTGCGGGCATAGGCCGAGCCGCCCGCGATGATGAGCTTGGGTCGGGTCTCCTTCGCGCGCGCCATGACGGCGTCCATGTCGATGCGATGCGTATCCGGATCGACGGTGTAGGAGACCGCGTCGAACCACTTGCCCGACTGATTGACGGGCGAGCCGTGGGTCAGGTGTCCGCCCGCCGCGAGGTCGAGGCCCAAGATGCGGTCGCCGGGCTTGAGGAGCGCCATGAAGACGGCTTGGTTCGCCTGACTGCCCGAGTGGGGCTGCACGTTGGCGTGCTTCGCGCCGAAGAGGCGGCAGGCCCGCTCGATCGCGAGGGTCTCGACCTCGTCGACGACCTCGCAGCCGCCATAGTACCGCTTGCCGGGATAGCCCTCGGCGTACTTGTTGGTCAGCACCGAACCCTGCGCTTCGAGGACGGCGCGGCTCACGATGTTCTCGGACGCGATCAGCTCGATCTGGTTCTGCTGACGCGCGAGCTCGTCGCCGATCAGGCGGGCGATGTCGGCGTCGGTCTCCTCGATCGCGGTCGAGAAGAAGCTGTCGGGAGTGGCGGGGAGAGATTGGGACATGGGCAGCCTCGGAGGGGCGGAGTTCCGCTCCGCATACACGGCCCCGCCCCGTGCCGCCACCCGCCAACATGCCGCCCCCATCTCTGGGGTATGGTTACTTTTCTTGATCCGACTATTTTGCGAAACCGCAGTCTTTTCTTTTGAGGAGCACCTTGCCTACCAAGGAGCATCACCATATGACTGATCATATTGATGCAGGTTCAAGTCTCCACGGCACAAACAGAGGCGAAGTCGACCTTCGCGAGGTGCCCAGTCGGACTGTGGATTTGCAACCGACGGAACGGATAAGGAACATCATTATGGACGAAGAAGTTCAAGCCATCCCCGGCATGGACAGGTCGGAGACGCTGCACCTGACGACCGACATCGTCAGCGCCTTCGTCAGCAACAACTCCGTCCCGGCGGGCGAGCTGCAAGATCTTCTCGTCAACACCTTCGCGACGCTGACCAGCCTGACGGGCAGCGCCGAGCCGGAGCAGACGAATCAGAAGCCCGCCGTGCCGGTGAAGAAGTCGATCACCGACGACTACATCATCTGCCTCGAGGACGGGAAGAAGCTGAAGATGCTGAAGCGGTACCTCCGCACGCAGTACGACATGAGCCCCGAAGAGTACCGCCGGAAGTGGGGCCTGCCGGCCGACTATCCGATGGTCGCGCCGAACTACGCCAAGCGCCGCTCGGAGTTCGCCAAGCAGATCGGCCTCGGCACGCAGGGCGGCCGCAAGACGACCAAGAAGGCCCGCAAGAAGGCGACCACGTCCTAAGTCCCCGAGGGGCGGCTCAGGCCGCCCCTTCTTCCATCTTCCGCGCCGCCAGGCGGACGGAGATGATCGAGACCTCGTAAAGACCCCAGATCGTCAGGCCGAGCGCGATCTGACTGACGGGATCCGGCGGCGTCAGCACGGCCGCGACCAGGAAGATGCCGCAGATCGCGAAGCGTCTGTTCTTGGACAGCCATTCCGGCGTCACCACCCCCGCCCGCCCCAGCAGCGTCAGGACCACCGGCAGCTGGAAGGCGAAGCCGAAGCCGACCATCAAGGTCAGCGCGAGGTTCAAATAGTCCCCCACCTTCACGAACAGATTGTAGCTCGCGGGGCCCGTCCGCTCGGCAGGTGCCTCCATGGACAAGGCGAAGTCCATGACGAAGGGCAGGATCAGTTGATGGACGAGCGCGATGCCGCCCATGAACAAGAAGGGGATCGCGATCAGGTAGGGCAGGACCGCCTTGCGCTCTCGCCTGTAAAGGCCCGGCGCGACGAAGGCGTACATCTGCCAGGCGACCACCGGGAAGGCGAGCATCAGCCCTGCGAAGGCGGACAGCTTCACCCGCGCGAAGAACAGCTCCAGCGGGTAGTAGTTGAGGACGGGCGGGTTTCCCTGCAGCCGCTCGACCGCGTGCACGTAGGGCACGGTGAGCAGGTTGTAGAGCGGATAGGAGAAGGCGTAGCAAAGCCCGAAGCCCGCCGCGATCGCGAGCAGCGACCAGATCAGGCGCGAACGCAGCTCGACGAGGTGGCTGAGAAGCGGCGCGCGGCTGGCTTCGACCTCGTCGTCGGCGCCGTCGGGCGGCTCCATGTCCGGGGCGGGGGCTGACGCGTCGGCCACGTCAGGGCTTCTCGCCGTGCGACTTCACGTCGGCCATCGCCTTGTAGGCGTCGTCGCCGGCCTCGTCGAAGGCCTGCTTCACTTCGCGGACGGGGTTCGAAGACTTCAAGCGTTCGATCTCCTCGCGCAACTCTTCCATCTCCGCCTCGCGCGCCATCTGATCGAAGCTGGCGCGGAACTCGTCGGCGAGCTTGCGCATCTGGCGCACCATCTTGCCGACCGTGTGCATCAGGCGCGGCAGGTCCTTCGGCCCCACCACCACGAGGGCGAGGACGGCGAGGAGGACGAGCTCCCCGAAGCCGAGCTGCGGGACGAGCGACACGGGCGGTTAGACCTCGGTCTTGCTCTGCTCCGAGCGCAGGGCGGGGTCGACGGGCCGCTGCGAAGCGGCTTCGAGGCGAGCGCGCTCGGCCTCGGCGCCGTCCACGTCGTCGTCCTTGAGGCCGGCGCGGAACGACTTGATGCCCTTCGCCATGTCACCCATCAGGGAGGAGATCCGCCCTCGTCCGCCGAACAGGACGAGCACGAGGATGAGGACGATCAGGAGCTGCTGCCAACCGATGGCCATGGGGGCCTCCTTCGGAACGATGCGGAACCGGCATCTAGGAGCACCTAGGATAGCGCGCAAAGGTTAAGCTCGGTTAGCCCTGAAGACGAGCCGTCCGGAATGTAACCTCGCGCTTGCTAAGCCCCGAGGAAGAAGGCCATCTTTCTGGCGCAAGCACTGGGGGTCCGGTATGGAATTCGTCTTTCTCGTCCTGGGGCTTCTGGTCCTCGTCGTCGGCTACGCCTGGTACGCGGCCATCGTGTCGCGCCGGAACAAGGTCGCCGAGGCCTTGGGCTCGATCGACGCGCACCTGCAGCAGCGGGCGGACCTGGTGCCGAACCTCCTCAAGCTCGCGCGGCGTTACATGGAGCACGAGCGATCCTTGGTCGAGGACGTCACCCGCCTGCGCGGCGAAGCCCAAGCGCCCTACGACAAGACCGACCCCGGCGCCGTCGGCCGCCACCTCGCCGCCGCCGAGGCGCTCGACGGGCGGCTCGGCCAGCTGCGCGTGCAGGTCGAGGCCTATCCCGAGCTACGCTCGGAGGGGACGGTAACGGCCGCGCTCGAACGCATGGCCGAGGTCGAGGCGCAGCTGACCGCGGCGCGCCGCTACTACAACGCCGCCGTCGCCGAGCTTAACACCGCGATCCAGATCTTCCCCGGCACGCTGATCGCCGAGCGGACCGGGACCAAGGCGCTGCCGTCCTACGCGGCGCAGACCGAGGCGCGCGGCCCCATCGACGCCGATGCCTACCTGACGTGACCCCTGCCCCTGGCAGCCTCGACGCGCTCGACGGGGCGCGCCGCCAGGCGGTCGTGAAGGCACGCGGACGCCGAGGCGGCGCCCTCGGGGTCACCGCCCTGGCCCTTTGCGGCGCGGCGCTCGTCCTTCTCACCGCCGCCGATGCGCGCTTCGTCTTGGCCGCGGTCCTCGCCCTTCCCTGCCTCATCGGTGCCTGGACGTGGCAGAGAGCGCCGATGCGGGCCTACCGGCGCGAGGCCGCCGCGGCGATCTATCCGCTGGCCGCGGCGCGCGCCTCGCCCGGCCTCGGCTACGCCCCCATGGGCGGCATCGATCCGAGGACGCTCGAGGCCGCAGGGCTCCTGCCGCCCCACGACCGGGCCGAGTACACCCATCACGTCAAAGGCCCCTATCGCGGCGTCGGCGCCGAGTTCTGCGCCGCCCATCTGACCCGAAGGGAAACCCGGACGACGACCGACAGCCGCGGGCGATTGCGAACCGAGACCCGCACGGTGACGGTCTTTCGCGGCGTCTACGCCCGCTTCTCGCTGCCCCGCCCCCTGCCCGCCCGCGTCTACCTCAGGCGCGATGGCGGCTTCCTCGAAGGCGTGTTCGGCGGAGGGCCCAAGGGATGCGAGCGCGTGCGGGTGGAGGACCCCGAGTTCGAGCGCCGCTTCACCCTCTTCAGCGACGATCAGGTCGGCGCCCGCGTGCTCTTCACCACGACCTTCATGGCGCGGGTCCTGCGTGCGGCCGAGATCGCGCAGAACGGGCGCCTCGCAGCCACCTTCGAAGGCGACGAGATCCTGGTGCGGATACCGCGCCCGGACCTCTCGCTCGGGCTCGGCGAGATCCGCGGGCCAGGAGACGCCGAGAGGGAAACGACACGCCTTGCCGCCGCCTTCGCGAGGCTTCTGTCGGTCGCCGACACGCTCGGCCTGACCGATCAGCCCGCCTCGCCGTCATAGTCGGTGACGAAGTCCGGCGCGTCCGCCGCGTCCTCGCCCGTCAGCTCGCCTTCGACCGCCCGGGGGCTCGGCACGGCGAAGCCCGGCGGCAGGCGGGCATCGAGGAGGCCCTGCGCCTCGAGGTCCGCCCGGCCCGGCAGGTGGCTGACGTCGTCGAGGCCGAACTGCTCCAAGAAGGCGTCGGTCGTCGCGTAGAGGAGCGGGCGGCCGGGCGCGTCCCTGCGGCCCGAGAGCTTGATCCAGCCGAGTTCCAAGAGTTGGTCGAGCGACCCCTTGGCGACCGCGACGCCGCGCACCTCTTCTATCTCGGCGCGGCTGCAGGGCTGGTGGTAGGCGATGATCGAGAGCGTCTCCAGCGCCGCGCGGCTGAGGCGGCGGCCTTCGGTCCTGTAGGCGACGAGGACGTCGGCGCAGTCGGGCGCGGTGACCATCTGAACCTTGCCCGCCACGGTGCGCACGTTGACGCCCCGGTCGGCGTAGCGCTCGATCAGGACCTCGATCAGGGCGGCCACGTCCGCGCCCGGAAGGCGCTCGGCGATCTCCGCGCGCGACAAGGGCTCAGGCGAGGCGAAGAGCAGCGCTTCGAGGCGACGAAGCGCCGTCGCCTCCGCGACGACGCGCGAGACCTCGGTATCGAGGTCGGCGGCCTCCTCTTCGAGCTCTTCGGGCCGTTCTTCAGTCACGGTGCGCCCGCAAGTACAAAGGCGCGAAGGAGCCTTCCTGGCGCATGTCGGCCGTGCCGGCCTTCGCCATCTCGAGCGCGGCGTTGAAGAGCGAGGCGCGGATCGACGAGGCGGGCAGGTCGCCTTCCCCCTCGGACAGCTCGGCGAGGCTCGTCCACTCGGTCACGCCCGGCAGGCGCCGCCCGAGCGACTCGCGCGCCGCTTCGACCGTCATCACGCGAGGCAGCTCCCGCGCGTGGACCTGCGGCAGGGTCCGGACGCGAACGCCCGAATAGGCTTTGAGCAGGTCCATCAGCCCCGCGCGCCACTCGGTCTCCCGCCGGACCTTCAGCGCCCGGCGGCCGCGCGGGAACACGTCCCGCCCCGCCTGGGGCAGCGCGGTCAGCGCCTCGGCCGCCTTGCGCATCGCGTCGAGGCGTTGAAGCTGGAAGGCGAGCTGCGCCGCCATCTCGTCGCCGGTGGGCTCGTCCCCCTCCCCTTGCGGCTCGGGCAGGAGGAGGCGCGACTTGAGGTAGGTGAGCCAGGACGCCATCACGAGGTAGTCCGCGGCGAGGGACAGGTCGCGCCGCCGGGCGTCCTCGACGAAGGCGAGGTACTGGTCGGCGAGCGCCAGGACCGAGACCTCGCGAAGGTCGACCTTCTGCTTCTGGGCGAGGTCGAGAAGCACCGCGAGCGGGCCTTCGTAACCGTTCAAAGTGACGACGAGGTCGTCTTCCGGCGCGGTCTCGCGCGCGGGGCCTTCCTCCCAGTCGTCTTCCTTGGGTCGCATCAGACCGTGATAACGGGCCTCAGGAGCTCTGAGAAGCGTGCTTCGGCCCCGTCGCGGTCGAAGTCGGGCCTGTCCCGCGGAATGAGCGCCAACGCGGCGTCGCCCCTGCGGGCGGCCTCGCCTTCGAGCGCCTTCGCGCCCTCGGCCACGTCCGTCATCTCGGCCATCTCGCCATTGCAGTGCAGGACGACGTCGCATCCGGCGTTCAGGCTTGCTTCTGCCCGGTCGCGGAAGCGTCCGGTCAACGCCTTCATCGACAGGTCGTCCGTCATCAGGAGGCCGTCGAAGCCGAAGCCTTCACGGATCACGTCGCGGATCACGGTGCCCGACAGGGTCGCGGGACGGTCGGGATCGAGCGCGTCGAAGACGATGTGCGCCGTCATGCCGAGCGGCGCGTCCGCCAGCGCGCGGAAGGGCGCGAAGTCGACTTCTTCGAGTTCTTCGCGATCATCGGTGACGCGCGGCAGCTCCAAATGGCTGTCGGCGAGCGCACGGCCATGACCGGGGAGGTGCTTGATCACCGGCAGGCAGCCGCCCGCGAGCGAGCCGTCCACGACCTGGCGGCCGAGCGTTCCGATCATCTCGGCGCGGGTCGAGAGCGCCCTGTCGCCGATGATGTCGTGGGCGCCCGGCTGCGGCACGTCGAGGACGGGCACGCAGTTCACGTCGATGCCGAGGTTCCGGCAGTCCTCTGCCAGGAGCTTCGCGCCGAGGAAGGCCGCTTCCTTGGCCTTCTCCGGGTCGAGCTTCGCGAGTTCGCCGAAGCGGTCCATCGGCGGGCGGCGCGGGGCGAGCGGCGGCTTGAGGCGAGCGACGCGCCCCCCCTCCTGGTCGATCAGGATCGGCGCGTTGCGCGCCACGGTCTCGCGCAGTTGGTGGCACAGGCGGACGATCTGCTTCGTGCCGCCGCAATTGCGCGCGAAGAGGATGAAGCCCCAGGGGTCCGCGTCGCGGAAGAACGCCGCCTCGTCCGAGGAGAGCGTCTCTCCGGCGCAGCCGTAGATCGCGGCGGTGGCCATCAGAGGCCCCGAACGAGGCAGTCCTGACCGCGGCCCTTGAGGTCGTTGCAGTAGCTCTGCGCTTCCGACTTCGACGTGAAGGGACCGATCCGCAGGCGGTGATAGGTCGTACCCTTCACCTCGGCGACCTGGATGTCGGGCGACTTCGACGAGACGAAGCTGCCATACTTGCTCGACAGGGTGTCGAAGAAGCGCGTCGCCTCCGCGTCGGAACCGAAGGCGCCGACCTGAACGACGTGCGTGCCCTTGGCTGCGGCTGGGGCGGGAGCCGGTGCGGGCTTGGCCGGCATCGGCGTAGCGGCGGCCGGCTTGGGCTCTGGCTTCGCCTCGGCGACCTTCACGGGCTCGACTTTGGCGGGGGCGGGCTTCTGCGTCGCAGGCGCCGTCGCGACGGGCGCGGGGGTCGCCTCCGCCGTGCGGACCGCAGGCTCGGGCTTGGCTTCCGCCGGCGCGGTCGCAGCGGGCGCCTGATCGTAGCCTTCGAGCGGATCGCGCTTCGGATCGGCGTCGGCGACCACGGTGGTCGGCGTCACCCCCTCGAGCCGGTCATAGACCTCGCGCCGCGACGTTTCGGTCGTCAGCGGGACGTCCTCGCGCACGGGCGCGGGGTTCGCGGCCACGACCGGCAGGTCCGAATCCATCAGCCGCGCGTTGGCGAGGCCGCGCTGATAGGCGAAGTAGACGACCACGGCGAAGACCGCGAGCAGCGCGAGGAAGATGGCAAGGACGTAGAAGCCGGAAAGGCCGCCCTCCTCGCCGTCGTCATAGGCGTCGTCGAACTGGTCCGCGGTGACTGACATGAGGCAGGCTCCGTGTGGTGCGTCAGGGCGCACGTGATCCTTAAGGAGGAATTACAGCCGTTCAAAGTAAACGCGTCGTTAACCCTGATGAACCGGCTGCGATCAGGCGAACCAGCGCTCCATGTCGAAGAGCTTCCGGTGCTCCTCGATCGCGTAGCGGTCGGTCATTCCGGCGAGGTAGTCGCAGACGACGCGCGCCCGGCCGTCCTCGTCCTTGCCTTCCTGCCGCGCGAACCACTCAGGAGGCAGCACCTCGGGCTCGGCCATGAAGAGGTCGAAGAGCGCACGGACGATGCGCTTCGCCTGGCTGCGGGCCCGGTTGACCTTCCAGTGCCGGTACATGCGTTCGTAAAGGAAGCCGCGAAGCTGCGCGATGTCGGGCTCGAGGGCTTCGGAGAACGCCACCATGGCATGGGGAGCGTGCCGGACGTCGTCGGCACATCCTGGCTTCGCCTCCTCGAGCCGCCGCCGCGTCTCGTCCCAAACGTCGCGCACCATTCGGCCGATGAGGAAGCTGACGGCTTCGGCGATCTGAAGCCCCTGCGGCGCGTCCCGGTACTGCGTCCGCGCGGCGTGCAGCGCCTCGCCGATGAGGGGTACGTCGAGGGCTTCTTCGAAGGTGAAGAGCCCGGCCCTGAGGCCGTCATCCGTGTCGTGGTTGTTGTAAGCGATGTCGTCGGCGATCGCCGCGACCTGCGCCTCGAGACTCGGGAAGGTCGTGAGCCACAGGTCGTGCGTCTTCGCGTACTCCTCGATGGCGGCGGGCAGCGGCTTGGCGTGGACCTGCCCCTTGTTGCGCGCCCGCTCCTCCGCGATCGGCCCGGTCAAGGGACCGTTGTGCTTCACCGCGCCCTCGAGACTCTCCCAGGTGAGGTTGAGCCCGTCATAGGCGACGTGGCGCCGCTCGAGCTTGGTCAGGACGCGCAGGGTCTGCGCGTTGTGATCGAAGCCGCCATGCGCCTTCATGCAGTCCTCGAGCACGTCCTCGCCCGTGTGCCCGAAGGGCGGATGGCCGATGTCGTGAGAGAGCGCGACGAGCTCGCCCAAATCCTCGTCGAGCTTGAGGAGGCGGCAGAGCGACCGCGCGATCTGGCTGACCTCCAAGGAGTGCGTCAGGCGCGTGCGATAGTGGTCGCCCTCGTGAAAGACGAAGACCTGCGTCTTGTGCTTGAGCCTTCGGAAGGCGACGCAGTGGATGATCCGGTCCCGGTCGCGTTGGAACGGCGTGCGGGTGTCGGAGACGGGCTCGGTGACGAGCCGTCCGCGCGTCCTGTCGGCGCGTTCGGCGTAGGGCGCGAGCGGCGCTGGGAAGGCGAGCGGCATGGGGCGTGGTTGCGCCGATGCGTCCCGATTCTCAAGCCTGGGCCGCCGAGCGGCGGAAATCAGCTGCCTAGGCCGATCCGGTAGGCGACCGACACGCTGATAGACCCGTAATCGATCGGGTAGGTATCGTTGCCTAGGCCGTGCGCGCCGAAGTAGCTGGCCTCAAGCCCGACGGATTGCGTCTGTCCGAAGCGGTACCGAAGCCCGCCCTTCAACTGACCACCCAGGCTCGTGTCCTCATAGTTGAAAGCATCGCTGCCGACGATGCCGATCCCCCCGGCAACGTAAGGGCGCCAACGGCCGTCCTGCACGAACTCGTAGACGGCGTTCGCCATGAGGAAGCTGACCCCGAAATCGCCGATCTGATTCGTGTCGTGAGCGCGACTGCCGAGTTCGATCTCCGCGCCGAAGCCGGAGGCCGCACGGTAGCCGCCGATGAGGCCCAGAGCCCCCCCGGCGTCGAAGTCGAGGTCGAACCGGGCGCCGTACAGGGACGGGTACTTCCCTTCGATGCCGAAGGCAGGCCCAAGGTGGACCTGGAAGTACGCGCCGCCGTCGTCGGATTGCGCCGCCGCGATGCCGGGCACGAAGAGGCCCGAAGCTGCCGCCGAAGCGATGAAGAGACGTTTGTTCATGGCCTGCCCCCTTGCGCTCCGGCCGAGGCGGCGAAGCGGATTGGGCCTACCGAACAACCTCTTAACCGAACCTTAGGCGGCAAACACGTCTCGGACAGTCACCGCCGCGGCATCGCGCCCGCTACGTCGAAGGCCTGCATCCGCGCCAATACCGGGCCGCGGTAGTTCTCCGGCACGCCCTCGCCTCTGATGATCCACACGTAGAGGTCCTGATCGGGCACTTCGAGCAGGCGCGCGAACTCTTCGGTTTCCGACTCGGTCATGCCGGCCAGGTTGTCTTGGGCGAACTTGCCGACGACGATGTCGGCCTCCTTGAAGCCGCGATGCATGGCGCGGTAGAGGAGCCGCCGCTTTTCGGGGCTTAGCGTTTCTGTCATGGGCCTCACCATAACGGGTTTGACGGCGGGCGCGAAGGCGACCGATAGCGGCCTTCCCTTTCGCGCCGCGGCCGTTAAGTCACCGCCTGCCTGCCGGAGTGATTCGAATTGACCTACGTCGTCACCGACGCCTGCATCGCCTGCAAGTACACCGACTGCGTCGAGGTGTGCCCCGTCGACTGCTTCTACGAGGGCGAGAACTTCCTCGCGATCAAACCCGAGGAGTGCATCGACTGCGGCGTCTGCGAGCCCGAGTGCCCCGTCGAGGCGATCAAGCCCGACACCGAGGATCCCGACGGCAAGTGGACGGCGCTGAACGCCAAGTACGCCGAGGAATGGCCCAACATCACGCGCGCCAAGCCCGCCCTGCCCGACGCCGACAAGATGGCGGAAGTCGAAAACAAGCTGGAGACCCACTTCAGCACCAAGCCCGGAACCGGGGATTGAATCGCCTTCGGGCGCGACGTCCTGCCGCGGGGCAGAGCCCGCTCTTTGCCGTTTTTCAATAGGCGGACCCGCGTGCGCACTGGAACTTTGTGCAGTTTTGTGCTACGTATTCGTGACGAAGAGCGTGGCTGGGGAGACCGCCTGACGGGCGGTCTTTTTCTTGAGCGGCTTCCGTGCAGGAAGACCGCAGGCCCGCACTCGTACCGCTGACACCGTGCCCCCGCACGGGCGGCGGGTCAGAGAAAGGACCGGTCCCGTGACCAAGACGACTCCGACTGAAAAGCCGTCCGAGGCGGCGGCCAAGCCCGCTGCCGCGAAGCAGGCCGCCAAGCCCGCCGCGAAGTCTTCCCGCGCGACGAGCAAAGCCCGCACGTCAGCGAAGAAGACCACCGCGACGCGCACCGCCACGAAGAAGGCTGCGAGTACGAAGGCCGCGACCGCGCCGAAGAAGGCTTCCCCCAAACCGAAGAACGAGAAGAGCGTGACAAGCAAAGCCGTCGCCAAAGCTACCAAGACCAAGGTCGAGACGTCTGCCGAAGACGACAAGCCGAAGATCGCCCCCGCGCCCCTGCGCCCCGCCCTGCGGGTTCAGCGCCGCGCCGAGGCGAACCGGGACAAGAATCAGACCTTCAAGGTGAAGACCAAGATCGTCTACCCGGCCCATGGCGTCGGTTACATCACCGAGATCGAGAAGCAGGAGATCGCGGGTCATGCGATCGAGCTCTTCGTCATCGACTTCGAGCACGAGAAGATGAAGCTTCGCGTGCCCGTCGCGAAGGCCGCCGCCTCCGGCATGCGCAACCTCGCCAGCGCCGAGCAGATCGACGAGATGATGAAGCTGATCGAGGGCAAGGCCCGCGTGAAGCGCACCATGTGGTCGCGCCGCGCGCAGGAGTACGAGGCCAAGATCAACTCCGGCGACCTGACCGCGGTCTCCGAGGTCGTGCGCGACCTCTTCCGCGCCGACGACCAGCCCGAGCAGTCCTACTCCGAACGCCAGCTCTTCGAGCAGGCGCGCGAACGACTCGGCCGGGAAGTCGCCGCGGTGCGCCGCAAGTCGCTCGAGAGCGCGATCAAGGAGATCCACACTCACCTCGACAAGAAGGAAAAGGCCGCCGCAGCCGCGAGCTGAGCCAGGCTTTCCTTCGAAGGTTCGGGGGGCGCCTCGGCGCCCCCTTTTCTTTGTCCCGAACCGAGCGACGGTTCGCGGGAGGTGCGGCTTAGCGCCGCTTGCGGCGGGCGGCGGCGAGGCCGCCAAGGCCGATCGGGAAGAGCAGCGCCGCCGCCGGCAGCGGGACCGGGGCGGCCGAACCGAAGCCGTCCAGTTCGATCACGCGCGGCCCGTTATACGGGTTCCAGCTGCCATTGGCCGTGAAGACCGCCCTGAACGTCTGCGCGACGACCGGCGTGAACGCCGCGCTGACCGCGAGGACGTTCTGGTCCGACGCGCTCACCGCGACCGTGCCCCCGACCATCTCGCCCGTCACGTCGTTGTAGTTCTGGACGCCGTCGTCGAACGAGAACGAGTAAACGCTGTCGAACTCGCCGAAGGCGTTCATGGCCTGCAGGTCGAAGGCGACGATGCCGCGGCGCAGGTCACCGACCGTGTCCTGGCCGACGATGAGGTTGATGCCTTCGAGGCTCACGGCGTTTGCCGTGGTGAACTCGAAGAACGACGTGTCGCCCGGCGCCCCGTTGCCGAAGAAGCCGACCGTCGGTTCGAAACCGCGATCCAGCGTCGCGCCGAGGATCGCCCGGGCATCGTCGAGCGTGCCCGCATCGCCGACATTGGTGATTACGGCACCGTCGAACAGGTCGGTGGCGGAAGCCGTCAGGCTGGCTGCGCTAGCGGATGCGCTCGCGAAGCCGATGGCAGCGACCAGCGCCGCTGCGATCTTGGTTGTGGTCATGTCTCTCGTCTCGCCCATACCCGTTCGCCCCAACGGCACGGGTTCACGAACCGTTGAGCAAGAGACGTTCCAAACTTAGGGCTTCGTTAAGGCTCGACGCCCTGGCGAGGGCGCGAAGCGCCGCCGTGACGCTTCGCTGCTTCCTCAGGCGTCCTTCACGTCGATCGGTGCCGCCGCCATCTCCTTGATGCCCTTCGCCACGCGGATGTGGACGTCCTTGAGCTGCTGCGGGCTCACCTCCGCCGGCGCGCCCAAGAGCAGATCCTCCGCGCCTTGGGTCAGCGGGAACATGGTGACCTCGCGGATGTTCTCCTGCTCGGCGAGCAGCATGACGATCCGGTCCACACCGTAGGCGATGCCGCCATGGGGCGGCGCGCCGTAGCGGAAGGCGTTCAAGAGGCCGCCGAACTTCTCCTCCACGACCTCGCGGCCGTAGCCCGCCACCGCGAAGGCCTCGTACATGAGGTCCGGCATGTGGTTCCGGATCGCGCCCGACGCGAACTCGTAGCCATTGCAGACGAGGTCGTACTGGTTCGCCTTGAGCGCCAGCTTCTCTTCTTCTGTGCTCGCCGCCTTCAAGGCCTCGATCCCGCCTTGCGGCATGGAGAAGGGGTTGTGGCCGAACTCGACCTTCTTGTTGTCCTCGTCCCACTCGTACATCGGGAAGTCGACGATCCAGCAGAAGGCGAAGCGGTCCCGCTCGATCAGGTCCAGCTCCTCGCCGACGACGACGCGGGCTCTCCCCGCCACCGCTTCGAACTCGGCCGGTTTGCCTGCGACGAAGAAGGCCGCGTCGCCCGCCTTCAGGCCCAGCTGCTCGCGGATGGCGTGGGTGCGCTCGGGCCCGATGTTCTTGGCGAGCGGGCCCTTCCCGTCGCCCTCGTCGAACATGATGTAGCCCATGCCGGGCAGGCCCTGGCGCTGCGCCCACGAGTTCATGCGGTCGCAGAAGGCGCGGGAGCCGCCGCCGGGCGCCGGGATCGCGCGGATCTGCTTGGCCTCGTCCTCGGCGATCTGCGCGAAGATCTTGAAGCCCGAACCGCGGAAGTGCTCGGTGACGACCTGCATCTCGAGCGGCACGCGGAGGTCGGGCTTGTCGGTGCCGTACTTCAGCATCGACTCCGCGTATGGAATGCGCGGCCAGCTGTCGTAGGCGTCGACCTTCCGCTCGCCCGCGAAGGCGTCGAAGACGTCCGCCACGACCGGGCCGGTCGTGTCCCAGACTTCCTCCTGCGTAACGAAGCTCATCTCGACGTCGAGCTGGTAGAACTCGCCCGCCGAGCGGTCAGCGCGCGCGTCCTCGTCGCGGAAGCAGGGCGCGATCTGGAAGTAGCGGTCGAAGCCCGACACCATGATCAGCTGCTTGAAGATCTGCGGCGCCTGGGGCAGCGCGAAGAAGCGGCCGGGGTGAAGCCGCGAGGGGACGAGGAAGTCCCGCGCGCCTTCCGGGCTCGACGCCGTCAGGATCGGCGTCTGGAACTCGGTGAAGCCGCGCTTCTCCATGCCCTGGCGCAGCGCCGAGATCACCCGGCTGCGCAGCATGATGTTCGAATGCATCGTCTCGCGCCGCAGGTCGAGGTAGCGGTGCTTCATGCGGATGTCTTCGGGGTAGTCCGGCTCGCCGAAGACCGGCAGCGGCAGGTCGCCGGCCGCCGACAGGACCTCGAACTTGGTGATCCGCACCTCGATCGCGCCCGTCGGCAGGTTCGCGTTCGCCTGCGCCTCGTCGCGCGCGACGACCCGGCCATGGACGCGGATGACGCTCTCGGCCCGCACGGCCTCGACCTCGGCGAAGAACGGCTCCTCCGGCTCGCACAGGATCTGCGTCAGGCCGTAATGGTCGCGCAGGTCGATGAAGAGCAGGCCGCCATGGTCCCGCTTGCGGTGGACCCAGCCCGACAGGACCACGTCCTCACCGACGTTCTCCGCGCGAAGCGCGCCGCAGGTGTGAGTGCGATAGACGGACATCGGGTCTCCTGATGAAGCGTTCTCGGGCGTTCACGCCTCGGACGAAAGAAAGGCGACCGCATGGCTTCCTGCCCGACTCCCGTCAAGGGAGTGGCACGGCGCGGCCGCGAAGAGCGGGTTTTCCGTGCCGGAACGGTCTGTTTGTTCCAGTTCTGAACAGAATAGATCGTTTGTATCCGATTTTCTTCGTTTACGGTAATGGCCTGTTCACCTTTGCACTTAGGCGTTTCTTCAGACCGACATACTACTGTTCCCGGCAACAAGAGCAGTCTTGGGAGTGGTTGGGTTGATGTCTGGAATTCAAAGAAGCAGCACGAATGCGGCGGCGAAGGCGCCCTACGTGATTGGTCCGGACGGTACGCCGCTGACCATCGCCGATCTGCCCCCGCGCACGACGAAGCGCTGGGTAATCCGCCGCAAGGCCGAGGTGGTCGCCGCCGTACGCGGCGGTCTCCTCAGCCTTGAGAGCGCCTGCGATCGATACACGCTGACCGAGGAGGAGTACCTTTCCTGGGAGAAGGCGATCGACCGGCACGGGATGCAAGGCCTCCGGGCGACCCGGGTTCAGCAGTACCGTTAACGAAGCGAGTCAGAGGAGGCTGTGCGCGGCCTCCGCGATCGCTCCGCAAGGGCCTGGGGACAGCACGCTGGCGTGTCCCCAGGCCCTTAGTTCTTGCAGCGACGCCTCCGTACGGCGCGCGAGCCGGGACGTGCCTGCCGAGATGATCGTCGCCGGCATCAAGACCGTCGGCAGGCGCGGCACCGGTGGGGCCTTCGCCCGGGCGGCTTCGCGCACCTCCCGCCGGGCGGCCCGCCAATGGGCCTGCGAGGTGATCGAGGCGAGCTTGTCCGCCCGTTCCCTGCCCGAAAGCGCCATCGCGTTCGGATAGTACTTCGCCCACCGCGCCATGCTCGGCAGCACGGGGGTAATAGGCGCGCAAGCGGCAGAGAAGGCCGTGAGCGCGGGGCCGACCGGCCCGCCATCCGGCACCACGCCGTCCACCAGGACGAGGCCTCGCACGCGCTGCGGATGGCGCCCCGCGAATTCGAAGAGCCTGAGGCTCGCCATGGAGTGGCCGACCAGCACGACCGGCCCTGCCGCCCCGACCGCGCCCAGCAGCCGCGCCATGTCGCCGGCATGGAAGGCGGGGCTCGGCACCCCGCCTTCCGGCAGGGGGTCGCTGCCGTAGAGGCCTGCCCTCGTGAAGCTCGCCGCCGCGACGCCGCGCGCCGCGAGTGCCCGGACCAGGTTCGCGCCGTCGACGTAGAGGCCGAAGGCACCGGCATCGAACAACACGCGCGGCGCTGCGGCGCCCATGAAGGCAAGCCTGCGGCCGCCCGGTAGCGCGACTTGACGGAACTCGGTCAGCGCAGGGTGATCGAGAAGCGGGCGCCGCCCTGGTTGCTTGCCTCCAAGTGCCAGTCGTTGCGGGCCGCGTAGCTCGCGACGACCCGCATGCCGAGCCCGTGCGCCGCGGCGGGATCGAACCCATCGGGCAGGCCGCAGCCATCGTCGGCGACGGTCAGACGGTATCCGACCGCGGCTTTCTGCAGGACGACGCGGATGGTTCCGCCGTCCGGGCCGAAGGCGTGGCGGACGGCGTTCGTCACGAACTCCGATACGATGAGTCCCAGGACGGTCGCTCTGTCGGCACGCATCGTCACCGGGTCGCAGGTGACCTCGATGCGTACGTCGGCGCCGGCGACGGAGGCGGCGAGGTCGGCGCAGAGACCATTCAAATAGCTCGCGAAGTCGAGCTCGCCCGACGCCTCGGAGCGGTAGAGCCGATCATGGATGGCGGCGATGGTCCCGACGCGCTGCGACGCGCGGGACAGCGCGCCGCGCACCTTCGTGTCTTCCTCGGTCCGGCCTTGCATGCCGAGCAGGCTGCCGACGAGGCCGAGTGAGTTCTTCACGCGATGATCGACCTCGCGCATCAGAAGGTCCTTCTCGCGCAGGAGCTGTTCCTTCTCCTGCAGAGTGGTCGCCTGGGCGAGCGCCAGTCGCTCCAACCCGGCCTCGTGCGCCGCGACCGCCCGCTCGCGTTCGACGCGGTTCGTCACGTCGCGGCTGATCGAGACGATGCGTTCCGGCGTGCCGTCCTTGCCGAAGACCGGCGCGACCGAGACGTCCCACCAGCGCGGCGCTCCTTTGGCGGTCGGACAGAAAGCTTCGAAACGGCGCGCTTCTCCCCGCCGGGCCGCGCTGATCGCGCTCTCGACGAGGGGCTGCTGATCGTCGGGCCAAAGCGACGGCCACTCCGCCCCGTCAACGGCGCAGAAGTCGTCGATCTCCATGGCGCAACGGCCGTTCTCGTTCATGAAGGACAAGGTGCCGTCGAGCTCGACGATCTTGATGCAATCGGGGCTCGCATCGAGCACGCCTTTTAGGAAGGAAGTCGAGTTCGCGCCGAGCAGCGCGAGCGCTGCCTCGTTCGCATCGTCGGGTTTTCGATTCTGAACGGGCATGCCCCTCTCCCAAGGTCGCGCAGGCGCGAACATAACACAAACAACACCTTCCGCCTAGCGGCATGCGCGAGGGACGCGTCGTGCCGCAGCTTCCGCGCGAGCCGATGGCATGGTGGTGGCAAGACGGCAGCGAAGACGCTACTTACGAACGGCCTGCCCATGCAGCTGCCGCCCTCCTCTTTCTCCCTGCGCCCTGTCACGGCGGTGCTCGGCCCGACGAATACGGGCAAGACCTTCTATGCGCTCGAGCGCATGTCGGCGCATGCGAGCGGCATGATCGGCCTGCCGCTGCGGCTGCTCGCGCGTGAGGTCTACGACAAGATGGTCGCGCGCAAGGGCGCCCAGGCCGTCGCCCTCGTCACCGGCGAGGAGAAGGTGATCCCCCGCTCGGCGCGCTACTTCGTCTGCACGGTCGAAGCGATGCCGCTCGAGCGCGAGGTCAGCTTCCTCGCCATCGACGAGGTGCAGCTCGCCGCCGACCCCGAGCGCGGCCGCGTCTTCACCGACCGCCTCCTCTACGCGCGCGGCCGCGACGAGACGCTCCTCCTCGGCTCGGACACGATGCGCGGAATCTTGTCGAAGCTGATCCCGGACATCGGCTTCGTCAGCCGCGAGCGGTTCAGCCATTTGGAGCATGTCGGCTACAAGAAGGTGACGCGGCTGCCGCGCCGCTCGGCCGTCGTCGCCTTCTCCGCCGACAACGTCTACGCCATCGCCGAGCTGATCCGCCGCCAGCGGGGCGGCGCGGCCGTCGTGATGGGCGCCCTCTCCCCCCGGACCCGCAACGCCCAGGCCGCCCTCTACAATGAGGGCGAGGTCGACTACCTCGTGGCGACCGACGCCATCGGCATGGGCCTCAACATGGACATCGACCATGTGGCCTTCGCGGGCGCCCGCAAGTTCGACGGCCGGGCGAGCCGCCACCTCACCCCCGCCGAGGTCGCGCAGATCGCAGGGCGTGCCGGACGGCACGTGAAGGACGGAACCTGGGGACCGACCGCGGACTGCCCCGGCTTTCCCGACGAGCTGATCGAGCAGGTCGAGACGCACCGCTTCGATCCCGTCACCCACCTTCAATGGCGCAACGACCGCCTGCACTTCGGAAGCCTCCCCGCCCTCCTGCGCAGCTTGGAGCAGCCCCCGCCTCGGCGCGAGCTCGTCCGCGCGCGGATGGGTGACGACGAGGAGGCGCTCAGGCGCCTCTCCTCGCGGCACGACATCCGCGACTTGGCGAAGGGCGGCGCCGCCCTCAAGCTCCTCTGGGAGGTCTGCCAAGTGCCGGACTTCCGCAAGGTGACGCCGGACCAGCACGCGGTCATGCTCGGCGAGGTCTACCATCAGCTTCTGGACCAGGGCCGCATCCGGGAGGAGTTCGTCGCGCGTCAGCTCTCGCGCCTGACCTCGACCGAGGGCGACGTCGACGCGTTGTCGACCCGGATCGCCCACGTGCGGACCTGGACCTACCTTTCCCACCGCCCCGGCTGGATCGAACGGGGCAGCCACTGGCAGGACGAGGCGCGCAGGATCGAGGACACGCTGTCCGACGCCCTGCATGAGAAGCTGACGGCGCGTTTCGTTGACCGGCGCACCTCGGTTCTGCTCAAGAGGCTCAAAGACGACGCGCCCCTCCTGGCGGGCGTCACCGAGGACGGAGAGGTCATCGTGGAAGGCGAGTTCGTAGGCCGGCTTTTGGGGTTCCAGTTCATCCTGGACCCCCGCGCCGAGGGGCCCCACGCCAAGTCCGTCCGCTTCGCGGCGCTCAAGGCCCTCAGGCCTGAGCTCGCGGCCCGCGCGGCCCAGCTCGCCAGCGCCAAGCCGGACGAGTTCACGCTGACCGATCACGGCACGGTCACCTGGCGTGGCTCCGAGGTCGCGCGGCTCAGCAAGGGGCCCCAGCCCCTGCGCCCCGACTTCCGCCTCGTGGCGGTCGAGCACCTGCCTGCAGGCGCCCTGCCCGCGATCGAGGACCGCCTGCGCGACTGGATCGCGGACCGGGTCGAAGGGCTCGCGGGGCCGCTCGTCGCGCTTCAGAAGGCGGTCAACCGCGGCGGTGAGGGCGAGGGCGTCCTGACCCCCGGCGCGCGCGGCGTCGCCTTCCGCCTGATCGAGAACTTCGGCGCCATCAGCCGCCGCCAGATCGCCTCGGAGGTGAAGGCGCTCGAGCAGGCCGAGCGGGCCAAGCTGCGCGACCTCGGCGTGCGCTTCGGCGAGTACACGATCTTCCTGCCCGCGCTCCTCAAGCCCGCGCCCGCGCAGTTCCTGGCGCTCCTCTGGTCGCTCTGGACCGACACGCCGGTCGGCACGCACCCCGCGCCCAAGGCCGGGGCGACGAGCATCGAGGCGGACGAGGCCGTCCCCCACGCGCTCTACTACGCCTATGGCTACCGGCCGTCGGGCGAGCGGGCCGTGCGGATCGACATGCTCGAGCGCCTCGCCCAGGAGATCCGCAAGGCGCGAGAGGACGCGGGCAAGCAGGGCTTCGAGGCGTCCTCGCGCATGATGAGCCTCGTCGGCGTGTCGGGCGAGCCCTTCGAGGGCGTCCTCAAGAGCCTCGGCTACAAGAAGGACACGGTGACCCGCCCGGTCGAGGCCAAGCCCGCGCCGGAGGCGCAGGCACCGCAAGGCGAGACGCCGCCGGCCGACGCCGCCTCCGCCCAGACGGTCGCCACCGACCCGGCCGTGCAGGACGCGCCGAACCAGCAGCCGCCCGCCGAACCCGTCCCCGACGTCGGTCCGATGACGGAGGAACAGGCGGACGAGGCGAGCCCGCCCGCCGGCACGCCTTCTGAGCCCGAAGCGCCGCAGACGAGCGCCCCGGCCGCGGAGGCGCCTCACGCAGCACCGACGGAAGCTGCGCCCGTCGAGGAAAGCCTCGCCGAAGGGCAAGCCGACGCCGAGCCTCAGACGAAGGCCGAGGCCGAGACCGAGACCGAGACCGTCACCCTTTGGCGTTGGGCGCCGCCGCAGCGACAACCGCGCGGCCAGCGCTCCGGCAAGCCGCAGGGCAAAGGTCAGCGTAGCGACAGAAGCGACGGCCGTCAGGACCAGCGCGGCCCGCGCAAAGGAAAAGGGAAAGGCCCCGGCGGCCCCCGCAAGGGCGGCGACAAGGGACCCCGCACCTACTCCTCCGCCCCGCCCCGCCGCGAGAAGAAGGCCGATCCGGACAGCCCGTTCGCGGTCCTCGCCAGCTTGAAGGACGACTGAGATGCACGCTCTGGAAACGGTCTTCGCGGCGCTTTGGGATCAGTACGCGACGCTGACGCCGCAGGCGCACGAGATCCGCACCCTTCTCGTCGATCGCGGCGAGATGGTCGTCAACGACCACGTCGCCTTCCGTACCTTCGACGACCCGCGTCTCGGCATCGATCGCATCGCCAAGCCGTTCCTGCATCTGGGCTACGAAGCCAAAGACACCTACCGCTTCGAGCAGAAGAAGCTCTTCGCCCGGTACTATCAGCATCCGGACCCGAGCCTGCCCAAGGTCTTCGTCTCCGAGCTGCTCCTGTCGGAGTTCTCGCAAGAGCTGCAGGACACCGTCCGGGGCCTGATCGATCAGATGCCGGACGGGGTGATGGGCAAGGAAGAAGGCCTCACCATGGGCCGCCCCTGGTCCGTGGACAGCGAGACCTACGAACGCCTCGCGGCGGAGTCCGAGTATGCGGGCTGGATGGCCGCCTTCGGCTTCTGCGCCAACCACTTCACGGTCTTCGTCAACGCGCTGAAGGGCTTCGACAAGATCGAGGATCTGGCTGCCTTCATCGAGGAGAACGGCTACCCGATGAACCGCTCGGGCGGCCTCATCAAGGGTTCCGAAGAGGTCGCGTTGGCCCAGTGCTCGACCCTGGCAAGCCAAGTCCCTGTCGCCTTCTCGGACGGCGAGAAGACGGTGCCGTCCTGCTACTACGAGTTCGCGCAGCGCTTCGAGCGCGAAGACGGCACGCTCTACCAGGGCTTCGTCGCCGCCTCGGCGGACAAGATCTTCGAGTCGACCGACCGGCAGCGGTAAGCGTCAGGTCGCCGGCGCCACCGGCGTGCCGGCCCGCGCCCCGCTTCGGAGTACGCCCCGGCGACGCTGCCGGTCGGCGTACCAGACGAAGAAGATCGCGATCGCCAGGATGACGATCGACATCACGACGCCGGACGCGCCGTAGACGGCAAAACCGCCCGTCACCGCGTCGTGCAGCAGGCCGATCACCATCGCGACGGGCGCGACCATGAAGAGCGGCACCGCAGCCGACCGGCGCAGCAGCAGCAGGATCGAGGCGAGGAGCGCCGTGCAGACCCCGACGACCCACAGCGTCAGGCGCCACCAGGGGAGCGCGTCCCAATAGGCAATCTGCTCAGGCGTATAGCTCGACAGGTAGGCCTCGTCGTCCGATACAGTCATGACCAGATCGAACAAGCCGAAGCCGTTCCAAAACAACGCAAAGGCGCCGACGATCCAGAACCAAACACCAGGCCGCATGCTCTCCTCCCCTTCTATAGGGAAAGGATGACTCTGTCCTGCGGACGAGTCGAATCGGCAACGCAGCGGGTCTCACCCATCACTCTCTTCGCGGACGCCCAAGGGTCGCGGCGCGGCCGCCGACTGTTCTTCGCTTCGGGCGGCAAGCCGACGACGAGCCGGTGAAGGACTCGCACGGTAGTGGCGGCGGCGAGCAGCATGCCGGCGATCGCGCCTTCTCCGTCCGTCGCGAGCCCGGCGGCAGGCGGGCCGAAGCTCGAAGAGGCGAGGTCGGGGTTGTGGACGTGCCTTCCGACTGCCCGGTCATGACCGCGTCCGGCAGCCGCCGCGCCATCGCCTTGCTTCCGGGCAGGAGGCGCCGCGCAGCCCGGCTAGCCTGCCGCCCGGGCCGCCTCTTCGATCACGTCGAGCGAGACCGCATCGTCCTCGTCCTCGTCCGGCAGGACGAGGCCGGCGTCCTGGCCGGGGCCTGCGACGGGGAGGTAGCACGATACGGTCGTGCCCGACCCTTCGGCCGAGGAGAGGCGGACGAGGCCGCCATGGAGCTTGACGAAGGAGTTGACGAGGGTGAGCCCGAGCCCGGCGCCCGCGTTCCGGCCCGCGACCTCGAACCGGTCGAAGATCTTGCCCTGGTCCTCGAGGCTGACGCCCCGGCCCGTGTCCCGCACGGAGATCGAGACCGTGTCGTTCTCGCGCAGCGCCTCGAGCACGACCTCGCCGCCGGGCTCGGTGAAGGAGAAGGCGTTGTTGAGGAGGTTGAAGACCACCTGACGCAGACGCTTCTCGTCGGCCATGATCGAGCCGACGTCGGGCGCGCACTCGACCCTGAGGCGGACATCGGCGTCCTCGGCCTTCAACGTGGCGAAGGTCGCCGCCTTCTCCAAGAGGCCGCGCACGCCGACCTCGCGCATGTCGAGATGCATCTGCCCCGCATCGATCGCGGCGAGGTCCAGGAGCTCGTTGATGCGGTCGAGCAGGCGGTGAGACGCCATCAGGATCGAAGCGGCGTAGTCCTTCTGCTGGTCGGAGAGGTCGCCCGCCATGCCCATCTCGAGGACTTCCGAGAAGCCGATGATGGTGTTGAGCGGGTCGCGAAGCTGACGCGAGACGTTGTCGACGAACTTCGTCTTGATGCGGTCCGTGTCCTCGAGGAGGCGGTTCCGGACCTCGAGTTCCTTCTGACGTTCGCGGCTGTCGGTGACGTTGAGGAAGGTGAGGAGCGTCGCGCCGTCCGGCAGCGGCGTGGTCGCGTAGAGGTAGGTCTTGCCGTCTTTGAGCGGGATCTCCTGGCCGACCATCAGGACCCGGTCCTCGGGCGCGAAGGAGACGATGCGGGTCTTGATCTTCGAGAACGTCCCCTCGGCCCCCGGGGCGTGCTGGAGGAGGTGCTCGGTGATCTCGTCGAAGTGGCGGTTCGCCATCTGCGCGTTCTCGAACGACCACATCGCCCGGAACGACTTGTTGTAGAGCGCGAGGCGGCCGTCCGCACCGAAGACGGCGACGCCCTCGGCGAGGTTGTTCAGGGTCGCGCGGTAGACGTCGATCTGCGCCTGAAGCGAAGAGCGCAAGGTCAGCTTCTCGGTCACGTCCTCGAAGACGACCGTGACGCCGCCGAGGCCGTGCCGCTGCGCCTTGACGTTGAGGGTGACGCCGCCCGGCAGGTTCCAGATCTCGTCGGGCAGCGCGCCTTCGGCGGCGGAGGAGGTGTCGGAGGCCTCTTCTGTGTAAAGACGAAGCTGGCTCTTCTTCCAGGCACCGAAGTCCGCCTGCGCGGGCAGGAGCCCCTTGTGGCGCAGCCGGTCGAGGACCTCGCCATGGCTCGGCCGCGCGCGAAGCTCGGCGTCGTCGAAACGCCAGAGGTCGAGGAAGGCCTGGTTGTAGTACTCGAGCTGCTGCTGGCCGCCGAAGACCGCGACGGCGGAGGGGATCTGGTCGAGCGTCTTGCGGTGGGCGTCCTGGTGGCGCCGCAGGTCCTCCTGCGCGCGGTCCTGACGGGTCACGTCGATGGCGACGCCGCCCAAAGCCGCGTCGCCTGCCCCGTGCATCGCCGTCTCGATGATGCGCAGCACGCGGCGCTGGCCGCGCACGATCACGGTGGCGACGTCGTCGACGGCCCTGCGGCCCGAGCGGCTCATCTCCTTCTCGGCGCGCTCGGCGAGGGCGCGGAAGGCGGGATCGATCTCGATCTGCTCGTCGATGACCTGATCCATGTTCACGGCCTCGACCATCTCGACATAGGCCCTGTTGACCCATTCGAGCTTGAGGTCGGAGCCGCGGCGCCAGGCGGCGAGCGGGGCGCGGTCGAGCTGGTTGAGGGCGCCGTGAAGGTCGGCGGCCCTGTCGCGGGCGTGGCCGACGACGCCCGCCTCCTCCGCGAGGCGCACGGCGGGGTCGGTCAGCCACAGCGTGACCTGGTCGCCTGCGACGCGGCCGTCGCAGTCGATCGAGCGGCCCTCGTCCGTGACGACCGAGCCCGAGAAGCTCACGCCGTGGCTGCGAAGCGCGAGGACCTTCTCGCGCAGCGGCTTCATCGAGTCCGCGTCCTCGTCGACGGGCAGGTCGCCGAAGGCGTCGAGAAGCGCGTCGGCGGGACGGAAGAAGGCTTCGGGGTCGTCGCGCGCGAAGGTCAGAAGGCTCGCGAGCGCCGCAGGCCCGCCGAGGACGCGCGGGTTGCCCCAGCCCTCCTTGATGTCTTCGAAGGCGTCGTCCCAGACGAGGACGAGGCCGGGGTGGCTGGCGAGCACG
Source organism: Parvularcula dongshanensis (assembly GCF_014199615.1). Classification (GTDB taxonomy): domain Bacteria; phylum Pseudomonadota; class Alphaproteobacteria; order Caulobacterales; family Parvularculaceae; genus Parvularcula; species Parvularcula dongshanensis. The sequence goes on from NZ_JACHOB010000001.1 coordinate 261,691, forward strand.
CTTTCCGAGCGCTCCAGCCGCGCCTCCATGGTGGCGAGGCGGCGGGACCAGTCGACGGTCGCGGTGCGGGAGGCCGCCGACATGCGCACGCCCCAAAGGCCGGTGGCGAGCGCGAAGAGCACCGCGCCGCCCGTCACCGCGATCGTCGGGTCGAGCACCGGCAGTCCCGGCAGCGCGAAGCCTGCCTCCTGGGCACATGCCTGCGCGGCGAGGCCCGCGATCGCCGACGCGCCGCAGCCCAACGCCCATCTCAACCCGCGCCGCATAGAAGCTCCGCCCCGCTCAAGGTCGATGCCTCGGCGGTCCGGACGCCGCCGATGGCAAGAGGTCATTAACCAATGGGGCACCCTCGGATCCATCGGTCAATGAAAGGTTAACGGTAAACGGTCTAACTCTAAAGAACGCTTCACGGAAGCCAGTCCGGGTTGTGCCGCCGGCGCGCCTCAACCCGCCGCCAGCACGCCGAAGACGGCGCGCATCCCCATCGCCTCGCCGCCCAGGGGCCGTCCCGGCCGGGCCGAGGGGGTCCAGGCGTAGATGTCGAGGTGGGCGTAGGGCACGGTGCCCACGAAGCGGCGCAGGAACAAAGCCGCGGTGATCGAACCGGCGAACGGCGTGTCGGCGGCGTGGTTCACGTCGGCGATCGGACTCTTCAGGTAGTCCTGATAGCGGGACCAGAAGGGCATCGGCCAGACGGGGTCGGCCACCTCGTCCCCTGCCCGCCTCACGGCGTGGGCGAAGTCTTCGTCCGTCGCGTAGATCGGCGGCAGGTCCGGACCGAGCGCGACCCGAGCGGCGCCCGTCAAGGTCGCGAAGCTGACGATGCGGTCCGGCGCTTCCTCCGCCGCGTAGGCGAGCGCGTCGGCGAGGATGAGACGTCCCTCCGCGTCGGTGTTCGAGATCTCGACGGTCTGGCCGTCCCGGGCGCAGAAGACGTCGCCCGGCCGGAAGGCGTTTCCGGCGACCGCGTTCTCGACCGCCGGGACGAGGACGCGCAGCCGGACCTCGAGGCCCGCCGCCATGACGAGCGTGGCGAGGCCGAGGACGTTGGCGGCGCCGCCCATGTCCTTCTTCATCAGCCCCATGCCCTTGCCCGTCTTGATGTTGAGGCCGCCCGTGTCGAAGCAGACGCCCTTGCCGACGAGGGTGACCGAGGGACCGCTCTCGCCCCAGCGCAGGTCGAGGAGCCGCGGCGGCGTCGCGGCCGCGCGGCCGACCGCGTGGACGAGAGGGAAGCCCTCCTCGAGCGCCGCGCCTTCCGTCACCTCGATGTCGGCACCGTACGTCTTTGCCAGGCGGCGGGCGGCCGCCTCGAGGTCGGCGGGGCCCATGTCCTCGGTCGGCGTGTTGACGAGGTCGCGGACGAGGTAGGAGGCTTCGACCTCGCGGGCGAGGCGGTCCGTGTCCGCGCCCGCCGGCAGGATCAGGGTCGGGACGGGGGCGCCCTTCTTGTAGCGCTCGTAGCGGTAGGCGCCGAGCGCCCAGGCGAGCAGATCGAGGTGGCCGGTCTCGCCCTCGACGCGGTAGTCGCCCTCTCCGAGCGCTGCCGCGGCCGCCCCGAGGGCCAAAGGCTCGCTGCCGTCGCCCGTGCCGACCAGGACCTCGTCCTGAAGCGCGAGGACCTGACCGAGCCCGCCCTCGAAGCGCGCGCGCGCCGCGACGGCACCGAGGTCCGAGCCCTGCGCAGCGGGCACGAGGCGAAGCGGCACGGCCGCCTCGTAGCGGTCGTGATCGTGGGCGACGAGGCAGTCAGGCAGGCGGGGCATGGGCGCTCCTTGGGAATGCATGTCTCCCTTTAAGACTTCCTTCGGCCCTCTTGGCGATAGTGCGCAGCGAAGACCGTCCGAGGGACAGCCATGATTCCGCGCCTTCTCGCCGCAGCCTCACTCGCCGCGCTCTGCGCCTGCGCCAGCGTGTCGGGCAGCGGCCTGTCGCCCGACGAGCTGACCGTGATCGGCCAGGAAAGCGGTCCCGACGGCCTGGACCCCATCGCCGAAGCCGCCTTCTGGGGCACGCGCTACGACCGGAACCCGTCCGACGCAACGATCGCGACCTCGTTCTCGCGCGCGCTCCGCTCCATCGAGAACAACGAGGAATCCCTGCGCGTCATGGGCCAGATGGCGCAGCGCGCCCCCGAGGACGCGCGCGTCCAGCTCGAATACGGCAAGTCGCTGATCGCGAACGAACGCCCCTACGAAGCGGTGCGCCCCATCGAACGCTCGATCGAGCTCGGCCTCTACGAGGACTGGTCGGCCTACTCCGCCTACGGCGTGGCGCTGGACAAGACCGGGCGGCACCGCGACGCGCGCGAGCAGTACGACCGCGCCCTCGCCCTGTCGCCGGGCAATGCGCAGGTCCTGAACAATAAGGGCCTCTCCTACGCGCTGCAGGGCGACGGCGGGATGGCCGAGCGCACGCTGCGCGCGGCCACGGGCGGCCCGGGCGGCACGGCGCGCATGCGCCAGAACCTCGCCCTGGTCCTCGGCCTCAACGGCAAGACGGGCGAGGCCGAGATGCTGGCGCGCTCCGACCTGCCGCCGCGCGTCGCCGACGGCAACGTCGCCTACTTCCGCAGCCTCGTCGCGCAGCCCTCCTATTGGGGGGGGCTGACGCACCAGAACGCGGACCTGCCGAACTTCGACGAGCTCGGCCCGGAGACGCCGACCTACGAACCGGCCGCGGCCGCCAACACGGCACCGAAGCCCGCCGGCAAGCCCAAGCCCGCAGACGCGCCGAACGAGGTCGAACCCTTCGAACCCGCCGAAGGCAAGCCCGCCGCCGGCGTCAGCGCGAGCGCCGACGCGAAGGCCGACACGCAGGTCGCCGCGACCGAAGCGCCGATGGCGCTGTCGTCCGAAGACGGGGTCTGACCCTCCGTCCCGCGCGCCGTTCCCGCCGAGATCGGGCAGAGCTAAACACAAAGGCCGGATCGCTCCTGAGGGCGGTTCGGCCTTTGTGTTTAGCTCTGCGATCGACGAGGACATCCGGTGTCCCTGCTCTTCCCGGCCGGTGACGTCTCACGGGCCCGGAGGCGAGCGCCGCCGTGCGAAGGGCCCCTCTGCGGTGCCTTGGCGAACCGTAGTTCGGCTGAGGCACCGCTCACGGCCAACGCCGCGAAGGCCGGAGGAAGAGCGGAGGACGCGGCCCCCCGGCCTTAGCCGAGACGATGTACCAGGACGCATGCGGGGACTAAGCGGACGCGCCCCGAGAGGCCGGGCTTCGGCCTATCGATCCATCGGCGCGGTCTCTTCGCTCTCCATCCCCTTGCCGGTCGCGGTCATGACCGCGGGGCCGAGGATGACGACGAAGAGGACGGGCAGGAAGAACAAGATCATCGGCACGGTGAGCTTCGGCGGCAGCGCGGCGGCCTTCTTCTCGGCCTCCTGCATGCGCATCTCGCGGTTCTCCGCCGCCATGACCCGCAAGGACGAGCCGAGCGGCGTGCCGTAGGTCTCGCACTGGATGAGCGCGGTGGTGACGGCCTTGATGCCTTCCAGGCCGGTCCGTTTGCCAAGGTTCTCGTAGGCGATCCGGCGGTCGGACAGGTAGCTGAGCTCCGCGGTCGTCAAACCGTACTCCTCGGCGAGTTCCGGGCTGCTCGCGGCGACCTCCTGCGTCACCTTCTGCAGCGCGGCCTCGATCGACATGCCGCTCTCGACGCAGATCAGGAGGAGGTCGAGGCTGTCAGGGAAGGCGAGCTGGACCTTCTGCTGACGCTTCTGGACCGCGTTGGTGACGTAGATGTTCGGCAGGTAGAAGCCGAGCACGGGACTTCCCCCGGTGATCAGCAGGCGCATGAAGTTGCTGAGCTCGCCCACGTTCAACACGTACATGTAGAAGGCCGACGCGATCAGCATGATGACCGGCATGACCACGCGCGCGGCCATGTAGGTGACGACCGGGCGCTCGCCGCGGAAGCCCGCCATGGTCAAGCGCGCACGGGCGGCGTTCGCGTCGAAGACCTCGAGCAGCTTGAACTGCTGCACGAGGCTCTTCGCGGCGCCGCCCGCCGCCGCGTTGCGCAGCGTGGGGCTCTTCTTGCCTGCGATCTCGGCGCGGGACTGCTGGCGGAGGTTCTCCTTGTAGTCCGCGACGCGCTTCGCGCGCTCCCTCATCGGATCGGTCTGAAGGAGCGGCGCCAGCAGCGTGAACGCGGTCGCGGCGGTCGCGAGGGCCGCGAGCACCGCGATCTGGTTCTGCCGGTCCGTGACGGTGTCGACGAAGCTCATCTTTGTTCCGCTCAGACTGAAGACCGCGGCGCGGCGCCGCAGCCGATTACACTTTGATGTTGATCATGTTCTTCATGACGAGGACGCCGCAGCTCATCCACAGGCCCGCCCCGAGCAGCAGCATGTTGCCGAACTTGGTCGTGAACAGCGGCTCGAGATATTCCGGGCTCGACAGGTGGACGAGCGTCGAGACGATGAACGGCATGGCGCCTAGGATCGCGGCCGAGGCCTTCGCCTCCATCGAGAGCGCGGCGATCTTGCCGAGCATCGACTTGCGGCTCCGCAGCACGTTGGAGAGGTTGCTGAGCGCCTCGGCGAGGTTACCGCCGGTCTGCTGCTGGATCAGGAGGACGATCGAGAAGAAGTTCACCTCGCCCACCGGCATGCGCTTGTACATCCGGTCGAGCGACTGTTCGAGGCTGAGGCCGAGACGCAGGCCTTCGGTCAGGAGATGGAACTCGGTCCGGACTGGTTCCTGCGCGTCGCGGGCGATGATCTTGAGGCACTCGTTGACCGGCAGGCCCGACTTGATGCCCCGCGTGATGACGTCCATCGCGTTCGAGAACTCTTCGACGAACTTCTTCTGGCGGGTCTTGCGCTTCTTCGCGATGAACCAGCGCGGGAAGCCGAGGCCGCCGACGATCAGCATGGCGCCGATGACCCAGGGCTTCTGACCCGTGATGATGCCGATCGCGGCGAAGACGAGCCCCACCACGGCCGAGATCATGTAGAAGTTCCGTACGGTGAGATCGAGGCCCGCCTGCGCGATCATCGCTTCGAGGCCGACCCGCTTCTTCTTCTCGGCGGCGGCCGCCTCTTCGATCTTCCTGAGGCTGTCGGCGACGTGCTTGCGCCGCTCCTTACTCGCGTCCTGACCGCCCTGCGCGGACTTCTTGGTTTGCCGGCCGGTGCCGGTCACCATGTTCGCGCGCTTCTTCGCCTTGTCGTTCTCGGAAGGCGCGAGGAGGACGAAGGCCAGGATGCCGAAGGCGACGAGCAGCCCCGCGCCGATGATCAGGGTCTGCTGATCCATCGGTCAGCCCGCCCCGGCGGCGTCTAGCGCCTCCGCCAGCTCGCCGTGGCGCCCGTAGTAGCGGGCGCGGTCCCAGAAGCCGGGACGCGCAATGCCGGTCGACTTGTGCCGGCCGAGGATCTTTCCGTTCTCGTCCTCGCCGCCGTCCATGTCGTAGACGAAGAGGTCCTGGGTGATGATCGTGTCGCCTTCCGTACCCAGCACTTCCGTGATGTGGGTGATCCGGCGCGAGCCGTCCCGCAGGCGCGAGGCCTGGATGATGACCTCGACGGAGCCGACGATCATCTCCTTGATGGTCTTCGACGGCAAGCCGAGCCCGCCCATGGTGATCATGGATTCAAGACGCGAAAGCGCCTCGCGCGGGGAGTTGGCGTGGAGCGTTCCCATGGAGCCGTCATGGCCGGTGTTCATCGCCTGCAGGAGGTCGAAGGCCTCGGGACCACGAACCTCGCCGACGATGATGCGTTCGGGACGCATACGGAGACAGTTCTTGACGAGGTCGCGCATGGTGATCTCGCCCTGCCCTTCCAAGTTCGGCGGGCGCGTCTCGAGCCGGACCACGTGCGGCTGCTGCAGCTGAAGTTCGGCTGCGTCCTCGCAGGTGATGACGCGCTCGTCCTCCTCGATGAAGGAGGTCATACAGTTCAGGAGCGTCGTTTTCCCCGAGCCCGTACCGCCGGAGATCAGCGTGTTGATCCGGCAGGCGCCGATGATGCCGAGGACCTGCGCGCCTTCCGGGCTGATCGAGCCGAACTCGACCAGGTTGTTGATCGTCAGCTTGTCCTTCTTGAACTTCCGGATGGTGAGGGCGGCCCCGTCGATCGACAGCGGCGGCGCGATCACGTTCACACGGGAGCCGTCGGGCAGGCGCGCGTCGCAGATCGGCGAACTCTCGTCGACGCGGCGGCCGACCTGAGAGACGATCCGCTGGCAGATGTTCATCAGCTGCGCGTTGTCGCGGAAGCGGACGTTGGTGAGCTGGATCTTGCCGTTGACTTCGATGAAGGTCCGGCTCGCGCCGTTGACCATGATGTCGGCGATGTCGTCCCGGGCGAGCAGGGGCTCGAGCGGGCCGTAGCCGAGGACGTCGTTGCAGATGTCCTGGAGCAGGGCTTCCTGCTCCGAGATCGACATCTGGAGGCCCTTGATCGAGATGATCTCGTTGACGATGTCGCGGATCTCTTCGGCCGCCGACTCCATGTCGAGTTGGGCGAGCTGGCTGAGGTCGATCGTGTCGATCAGCGCGTTGAAGATCGTCGTCTTCGTCTTGAAGTAGGTCTCGGATTGGCCGTTGTCGATCTGGACCTCGACCTTGGGCGGCGGCGCCTTGGGCGCGCTCTTGGGCGGACCGTCGCCCCTGCCCGCGCCCGGCTTCGCCGAAGGCTTGGTCGCCGGCACCTTGGCGGCGGGCTTCGCGGCGGCAGGCTTCGGCGCTGCGGGCTTGGGAGCCGCGGGCTTCGCTGCCGTCTGTTGCGCGGGGGAGTCGCTACGCTTTCCGAACATGGATCGATCTTACCCGAGCATGCCGAAGAGGGACTTAACGCTACCGGACTTACCCTTGCCCCTGCCCTTGGCCGGCGCCTGGCCGGTCAGCTTCTGCGCGAGGTCGGAGAGGACGCCCGTCGTCTTCGATTTGGGCGCGGACTCGAACAGGGTCTGCGCGTTGGTCGCGGCGGTCCCGAACACCTGCGGCTCGAAGGGCAGCACGGCGAAGGGCTCGACCTCGAGCGCGTCGGCGAACTGGTCGGCGCTGACCTCCGGGCGCCCCTTCACGCCGGTCTGGTTCAAGACCAGGATGGGCTTGGAGTCGTTGCTGCGGGCGGGCCCCACCGTCTCGAAGATGTTCTTCGCGTTGCGGAACGCCGCGAGGTCGGGCGTGGCCGTCACCACGATCTCGTCCGCGGACAGAAGCTGCTGCCGGGTCCAGCCGCTCCAGACGTGCGGCAGGTCGATCGCCACGGACGGCGCGGCGCTGCGGACGATGTCGACGACCCGGTCGAAGCTCTCGATCGGAAGGTCGTAGTCGCTCTCGAGCAGGTTCGGCGCGCCGAACAGCGATAGGCGGTCCGTACACTTCTGCAGCAGCCGGTCCAGGAGGACGTCGTCGAGACGGTCGGGGGCGCTCAGCGCTTCGGCCAAACCTTGGCTCGGGTCCTGCTCGAAGTCGAGCGAGCCCGTGCCGAAGGCGAGGTCCATGTCCATCAGGATGGTGTCGGACAGGCATTGCTCCGCGATCGCCCAGGCCACGTTGTGGCAGACCGTCGAGGAACCGACCCCGCCCCGCGCGCCGACGAAGGCGTAGGTCCGGCCGACCGGCGCCGCCGACGGATCGGCGTAGAGGCCGCTGATCATCGAGATGATCTGAAGCGGCGAGCGCGGCGCGACCAGATAGTCGCTCACGCCCCGCTCGATCAGCGTGCGGTAGAGCTTGATGTCGTTGACGGCGCCGACGACGACGACTTGGGTCGTCGGATCACAAACCTCGGCGAGCGCCGTGAGGCCCTCGAGGAGGTCTTGGGCCGACCTGTCGGCTTCGAGCACGATCAGGTTCGGCGTCGGTTGCGAGGCGAAGATCTGCGCCGCGGTGAACGCGTCGCCGCTCTGGATCGTCACATGCGCCTTGGCGAGCCTGCGATCCGCCGCCGCCTGTCCCACCAGCGTGGTCAGGCCTTCGGTGTTGCAGAAGGCATGAATGTTGATCCGCGGGACGGGCGACAGGTTGAGATCGCCGAGGTCTTCGGCGACGGGCGCGGCAGCGTCGGGGAGCTCGATCGCCTCGAGCGCCGGCGGAACCGGCACGTCGAAGGCGGGTTCCGGCTTCGCCTCTTCGGCAACGTCGGCGGTGAGCGGCGGCAGGAAGGCGTCGAGGCCGTCCTCCTCCTCCAGCAGCTTCTGAAGCTCCGCCTCGTCGAGGTCGTCGAGCGCCGAAAGGTCGAGGTCGTCGAATTCGTCGAGCTCGTCCACCGGGGGAAGAGCCTTTGCAACGTTGGCTGTCATCTCGTCTTCTCCTGATGGTTCGGAACGGGGAAAGGCTCTCCTCACCCCGTCTCTCCTGTTAGTCCTCTGAGGTGTCCGCGACCGCCGAGACGAGGCCCGCATCGCCCGATCCGTCCGGCGCGGCCGGCCGTTGCAGGTCTCGCGGGTCCGCGATCATCGCCGCGAGGTTGCTCTGCGCCGCGCAGCCGAAATTGTTCGAAACGCCATTGCTGAGCCGCCGGCCGACCTCGCCGCCGAAGCGCCCGCATGCCGGTCCGCTCGCAACGTAGCTGGTGAAGGAAAGAACGACCTCGCGGCCGTTGCCGCCGCGCATGGTGGCGCCGCGCATTTCCTCATACGGGATGCCGGACGCGAAGAGCGCCGTGCGAACGTCGGCGGCCGTCTGCGCGCCGAGGCGGTCATTGCCGCCCGAAGGCGCCGTGACCGTGATCGGGCCGTGTCCCCGCGTCCGGTAGGCATTCACGAAGGCGTCGATGTCGGCGAGCGCCGCACGGCTCAACCCGCTCGCCTCCGGATCGAGAGGCACACGGAGCGCCATGGTCTGCTGATCGACGGTCACCGGGTGACGCTCCTCGACCGGCAGGCGGGCTTCCGGGCTGGCGACGAGCGTGCCGCAGGCAGGCAGTCCGAGAAGGAGCGCCGCGGCGGCGAGGCGGGATGCGTGTCTCACGAGCGGTCTCCTGATCAGTCGAGAATGAAGCCCAGCGGGCCTTGCAGGCCGGCTTCGTCCACGCCGCGCGACCTGACGCCGAAGACGGATTCGAGGCGGCCGAGCAGCACCTGCTCCAGCGCGGCGGGCGGCGCGAAGCCGTCGGCGGGGTCGGTCAGCTGCGCCAGCGTCGTCGGCTCGACGAGGTAGGGGGTCGCGATGATGACCAGCTCCGTCTCGTTGTTGACGAACTCCTGGCTGCGGAAGAGCTGTCCGAGCACCGGCGCCTCTTTCAGGGCCGGCACGCCGTCGATCGTCTCCTGGATGTTCTCCTGCAGGAGGCCTGCGATGGCGAAGCTCGAGCCCGAGGACAGCTCGATCGTCGTCTTGGCCTCACGCGTGTTGAAGCCGGGGATCTGCGTCGTCGCGGCCCGGACGAACTCGCCTGTGACCGGATCCTCGATCATGCCGCCGCCGATCGTGGCGCCGAGGGCGTAGTTCACCTCCGAGACCGAAGTCTCGATGTCGAGGGAGATCGAACCTTTGGAGCGGACGACCGGCTGAAACCTCAGCTCGACGCCGAAGGTCTCCTCGCTGACGGTGATCACACCGTCCTGGGAGGCCACCGGAAAGAGGATCCGTCCACCCGCCAGGAACTCGGCCTCCTCGCCGGACATCGCGATCAGGCTCGGCTCGGCCAGCGTCTTGATCAGGCCGTTCCGCTCGAAGGCGTCGAAGGCGTAGTTGAGGTCGGTGATCTTACCGAAGCCGGGCGTCCCGACATCCGTCGAAAGGCCGTTGCCCGCGGGGCCCGCCGTTTGGACCGCGAAGCCGATATCCGTGTCCTTGATGCGCGCGATCCCGTCGAGGTCGACGCCGAGCTGACGCGTCAGCGAGCGCTGCATCTCGACGATGCGGACCTTCAGCATGACCTGGCCGGGCTCTCGCACGCTGATCATGTTCATGACCGTTTCGCCGTCGGCGCTGCCCGAGGTGAACCGGCTCGCGATCTCGACGGCGCGCTGCGCGTCGGCGGGCGTGTCGGCGGAGCCGTGCAGCACGATGTTCTCGCCGAGCGTCTCGACGGTGACGCGGCTCGAGGGAAGAAGCTTGGCGATCAGGTCTTCGATCACGTCCGCATCCTGCTCGACCCGGATCTCGAGGTTCAGGATCTGCTCGTCCTGCGCGTCGAAGAAGAAGGCGTTGGCCTGACCGGCGGTCCGGCCCATGACGTAGACGCGGCGGGGTGTGCGGATCACCGTCTCGACGACGGCAGGGTCGGACACGAGCACGTCCGACGCGGAGCGCGGCAGCTCGACGATCGCGGCCTTGCCGAGCGGCAGGACCAGGCTGCGCGAGGTCATGCTGTCGCCGCCGGTCGTCACTTCTGGGTCCTGGGCCGCATGCGCCATGTTCATCGCGCCCATGAGCGCGGTCGTGGCGACGGTCAGGGCGCTGGCCCAGCCGAGGAGGAGGCGGGCCGTCCGCTTCGCGATGATCTTGCTCATTCCGTTCCCCTAGGCTCGACTGCCCGGCGCGCCTTCGTTCCGTTCACTTCTCAGCCCTGGCCGTAACGCAGGACGATGACTTCGCTGCTCGATTCGTTCTTTCGTTCCTGCACTTCGCCATCGAACATCGATCGCAGGACGAGGGTCAGCGCCTTGCCCTCCCGCGCGACGAGGAAGGGACGGACCTCGGAGGGGCTGAGCTCGAAGGTGACGCTCGATCCCTTGATCGAGTTGGGGCCGCCCTCTTCGCGCAGCGTCTGATCGATCGCGATGACGCGGACGTTGGACAGGATGGTCTGCGTGACCGTCTCCGCGCCCTCGCGGCCGGTGGCGATGATGTCCACACGGTCGCCCGGCAGCACGAAGCCGGACGTCGTCGAGTCGCCCGAGAGGTTCGCGCTGATCGCGCGCATGCCGGGCGTGAGGAGCGCGGCCATCAGGCCGCTATCGCCTTGCTGTACGGTCTTCGCTTCGATGATCGGCTCGCCCTCGTGAATGGTCGTCCGGGCTCGGCGCGAAGACAGACTCTCGTAGAACTCTTCGTCGTCTTCGGTGATGAGATGGGGCGGCACACTGTCGGCCGGCCATTTGAGCCAGGTCGTCAAGGCGGGGTCGATCGCCGTGCCCCGTTCGAAGGTCTGGTCCGCGACGAGCACGCGGACGGTCTCCATCTGCTTGGCTTGCGGTATGGCGGCTTGGACGGACCCGGCCTTGTCCTTGCCGCCGGTTGCGACCATGAAGAACGCACCACCACCGGTGATGACGGCGACACCCAACAGTAACAAACGACTCTTGTTCACCGTCAACTCCTCCGGCCACCAGCACGGCTCTCTGCTCGAACCCTAGGCCGGAACAATCAAAACAGTGTTAAGCGCGTCGCCCTCTGTCAGGGCCGCTGTTTACGAAAACAGCGGGCTCTTGGACAAGCTGGCGATGCCGCCAATAGCGATCGCGACGCCGTAAGGCATGACCTTGGTGCGGTCGTGCATCTGCACTAGCCAAGCATGGGTGTATGCAAAGACCGGCATCGGCCTGCTCCTGAACTTCACGAGCAGGAAGGCCAGCACCGCGCCCGATAGCGTCGTATAAAGAACGAATGGCATGACGGCCTGCACGCCGAGCCAGGGCCCGAGCGCAGCCATCAGCTTCGCGTCGCCCGCACCGAGGAGCCGGAAGGAGAACAGCGCGAAGCCGACGACGAGAAAGATGCCGCCCACGCCGGCCGCGCTGATCGCCTCGCCGGCGCTGAGGCCGCACAACAAGGCCGCGATGGGCCAAGCGGCGAGAAGTCCCGCCACGTAGACGTTGGGAATCTTGAAGCGCTGAACGTCGTGCAGCGCACAGATGACGAGCACTGCGATTGGAACGGCCGCGACGATAAGCATTGAGCAGGACCCGGGATACGTACGCCCAGACTATGCGCTCAGCATTGCCCGAGCGTTAACCGCGTCTTCGGGACGATCAACGGCACTCGGCGCGGGTCGGATCGTTCAAGCACAGGTCGACTTCGTTGTACTGCTTGTTCATCGTCGTCGCGAGCGCGCTCAGCGACCCGATGATGGCGACGGCGATCAACGCCGCGATCAGCCCGTACTCGATGGCCGTCGCACCGTCCTCGTCTTGCGAGAACCACCCAGCGATGGCTTTCAAACGGTTGACCATTTGATCCTCCAAACCCTCTGCGACCCCCCGATGGGTCGAGGAAGAAAAACGGGGAGAAGAGCAAGAACTCTTCTCCCCGCAGAACAAGCCTATCAGGCCCGTTCCGGACTAATCAGAGTTAGTCTTTGCAAGTCGCATCGTCAGGGTTGTTGATGCAGAAATCAACTTCGTTGAACTTGGCGTTCAGCGTGTCGCCCAGCGCGGTGACCGCGCCGATGATCGCGACGGCGATCAGGGCCGCGATGAGGCCGTATTCGATGGCGGTCGCGCCGTCTTCGTCTTTGATGAAACGTTGGAAGAGGTTCGTCATGTCGGTTCTCCTGCTAGCCTTCCCACAATCTGGTCTTGCACTCTCCAGATACAGTCACTCTAAGCTCGCTCCGTAAACAAAGAGTCTTCGGATTCCGATTTATACAGTAAACGCACGTTAGTAGACTCGGCCTGCATCAACGATACGCCGCGCGGTGCAGCGCATCGCCGTCCAGCACGGTGAGGCCAGGATAGGCGCGGCGCGCGATGCCCTCGCCGATCAGGGTCGCCACTGCCCCTGCCGCCTCGACATCCGTGACGCCCGCCGCCTCCGCGAGCGCCGCGTGCCGCGGCATCTCCGGGATGCTCAGTCCGGCCGCATCGCGCCGTACCAGGGTCAGGAGGTGCCGGTAGACGCGCGCTTCGGGGCGCGAAGTCGCCTGAAGCGTTCCGTTGGTTCGCATAGCGAGCTGGAAGAAGGCCCAGGCCAGGCTCGCCTCTTCACGGCACAAGGCGCGCAGATCGGCCGTCTCTATGGCCAGGACGTGCACTTCGGTGACCGCGTGCAGCGCCTTCGTCGCCATGCTGTCGTCGTTGAACGCCAGCGCGCCGAGGCCGAGAAGCGCGCCCGCGGAGACCTCTTCGACGCTGACGTCCCCCCGCTCGCCGTTCGCGGAAGTCAGGCGGCCCTTGCCGTCATGGACGGCGTAGACGACCGAGCCGTCGTTCTGTCCCATCGTGAAGATCGTCTCGCCCGCCGCGAAGACCAGCGGCTCGCAGAGACCGGCGAGCGCCTGACGGCTTCCTTCGTCGAGCTCGCCGAAGGCGTCCCAGTGGGACAGAGCGGCGATCACGGACAACGCGTCCTGCATCATCGGTTCCTACCCTGAATGTCCATGCCGGTGCCCTTCCGGCGAGACGCGAAGGTAGGAGCTGAAACCTTGCATCACCGTAAAGGCGAGGCGCCTTCACGGCTTGGCAACGAAAAGCTGCTTGTCTTCGGGCAACGAGCCTGCCTTCCGGCGGGCGCAAGACGCGGTGACGAGATGAACCGACACGCTCTTATTAGCTGCCTCGGCGCGGCGGTCCTGGCATCGGCGCCCAGCGTCGCGGACGCCGGCGAGGTCTGGCTCTCCCTCGATACCAACCGGACGTTCACCCTGCCCGTGCCGGTCGGTAAGATCGTGATCGCGAACCCCGCCGTGGCCGACGTTCAGGTGCTTTCGTCGACCGAGCTTCTGATGTTCGGGAAGATGCCCGGCGACACGGCCATCTCCTTCTACGATCGGGCGGGCAAGCGCCTCGACGACGTGACCGTCCGTGTCGGGAACAGCCGTAAGGGCCGTCTCACGCTGCAGAACGGGCCGCAACGCTACACCTTCTCCTGCACCGACCGCTGCGAGCAGACGCCCGTCTATGGCGATGGCGCCCTCCTGCCGGCGCAGGCTCTGATGGGGATGGCGCAAGCGCGCGCGGCTGCCGCTTCGCAACCCTCTCAGTTCGGCGCTCAGGCCGTCGCCGTGGCCGAACCCGAAGAGACCCCGCCGGCGGAAGCCGCCGACGCCGGCTCGGCGCCCGCTTCCTCGACGAAGGTGTAGATGCGCGGCCGCTCGGGCGGCTGCAGGCGGGCTCTGCACCACTCGTCGATCGTCCAGGCGAGGTCCTGGTTCGCTTCGAACCCGGGGCGCAGCTTGATCGAGGCGATGAGGCGGTCGAGCGCGCCGGCCCGCTGGGACAGGCGCACCGTGCAGCTCTCGACCGCGTCGTGCTCCGCGATCATCTCGCCGATCTTGACGGGGAAGACGTTGATGCCGGCGATCTGCACGGCCCCGTCCCGCCGCTTGCCCAGGCGGAACGACCGGTCCGTCTGCCAGGTGAGGTCGTCCATCGGGAGGGCGGGAAGCGTAGCGCCGTTCGGCCTGTGCCGGATCAGGCCCTGCCCCGACCGGCTCCAATGATCGAAGAGCAAGAAGGGATCGGACGGCGAGTCGCGCCAGCCCACGACGCCGGTCTCGGTCGAGCCGTAAAGCTCGCGCATGGCGCCGAGCCCTCGGCCCCGAAGCCGCTCGGCGAGGTCGGGCGTCAGCGCCTCGCCGAAGGAGAGCCCGACCACGTTGGACGGGATCGAGGGCAGCGTGTCGGCGAGGTAGCGCCACAGGGTCGGCGTCGCGATGACGACGTCGCCGAAGCGTAAGGACTCCGCCATCTCGTCCGGCGTCAGCCTTCGCGCGTCGACCACCTCGAGCCGCTGAAGGTTCGGGGCCAGAACCGCGCTGACGAGGCCCATCAGGCTCCCGCGGGAGACGAGCGTGGCGGCCCGGCGCCGACCTTGGAGGAGGCCCGCCACCCCGCGCGCGTCTTGCCAGATGTCGTCTGCGGCGTGCCGGGTATCCGCCGCGCCGCCATGGGTTGCGGGGTGGAAGCGGAAGGCGGTCATCTCCGCTCGGATCATCGCGGAGACCTGCCCCGCCCAGTCGCCGAACCGGTCGTTCGGCCCCACCCGCACCGCGTCCTCCGGCATGCCGAAGAAGATCGCAGCGCGCCGCGCGCAGGCTCTCGCCTGTTCCGCCGTGACGTCGGCGCCTTCGACGCCGAGCCGCGTGTCGGCGGTCCAGCTCGCCTGGGTCAGCCCCTCGACGTAGCGGCCGAAGCTGCGCGCGAGCTCGTCCGCGGTCAGCGCGGTCAAGATCGAGACGATCTGCTCCGGCGTCAGGGTGAAGCTTCTCAAGACAGGGCCTCCCGTTCGAGGACGTCGTAGAGCCTCCCGAGCGGGTTGTCAGAGGATGGCGGCAGCGAAAGGCCGGCGGGCTGCACCCCGGTCAGGCTGTTCGTACGGAAGAGCGTGCCGCTCTCCACCTCCTCCATAAGGAGCGGCCGCACTTCGACTTCGATCCCTGCGGACGGCGCGGCGGCGAGGAGGCGGCTTCGCACGATGCCGGGCAGCACGCCCTCGCCGACCGGCGGCGTAGCGAAGCCTTCGCGGGTGCGGAGCCACAGGTTGCCGATCGTGGTGCAGACCGGCCGCCCGGCCGTATTCAGGACCAGCGCATCGTCGGCCCCTGCCCGCGCGGCCTCGGCGCGGGCGAGGATCATGTCCTGATAGCTCAGAGTCTTCATCCGGCTCGCGAGACTCCATTCGTTTCGCCGCGTGGCGGCAAGGGCGAGGCGGATGGGGCCGCCGGGCGACGCTGCCATCGGCGCCGAGGCGACCACCAGGACGGGGCGCTGCTCGGCACGCGGGATCGGCGCCGTGCCGCGGGGGCCTGGCCCCCGGCTCAGGGTGATGCGGACCGAGGCGAGCCCCGCCCTCCCTTCGAGCACGGCGGCCACGCCCGCCCTCGCGGCCGCCTCGTCGAAGGGCAGGTCGAGGAGCGCAGAGGAGGCGGCCATCCGCTCGAGGTGGTCGGAGAGGAATACCGGGCGACCCTCCACGGCCTTCAGCGTCTCGAAGAGGCCGTCGCCGAGCGTGGCGCCCCGGTCGTTCGCCGCGAAGACGAGCGCGTCCTCCGCGACGACGGCGCCGTCCGCCCAGATCACGCCGGTCCCCGGGTCGTCGCGACGAAGTTCTCGATCATGCAGTGACCTCCCTCGGTCAGCAGGCTCTCGGGGTGGAACTGTACCCCGACATGCGGGCGCGATTCATGGCGGAAGGCCATGGGCAGGCCGTCTTGCGTCCAGGCGACCTCGCGCAGCGCCGGGCCGGCAACGCCGATCAGGCTGTGATAGCGGGCCGCAGCGAAGGGGCTCGGCACGCCCGCGAAGAGCGGGTCACCCTCATGGCGGACGAGGCTCGCCCGGCCGTGCACCGGTTCGGAGGAAACGACGGTCCGCCCCCCATAGGCCTCGGCGATCGCTTGGTGGCCGAGGCAGACGCCGAGGATGGGCGTGTCCGGCAAGGCGGCGATGAGCGGCAGAGCGATGCCCGCATCCGCGGGCCGCTTCGGCCCCGGCGAGAGGATGACGCCTTCCGGTCGCAGCGCGCGGGCCTCGTCCAGAGTGATCGCGTCCGCCCGAACGACCCGCGTCTCGGCCCCCGCCTCGCGGGCGTAGCGGGCGAGCGTCTCGACGAAGCTGTCGCGGCAGTCGAGGAGGAGGATCATCCCGGCCCCGCCATCGCGCGGAACGGGTAGGCTTTGGCCTCGGTCTCCGCCCACTCGGCCGCAGGGTCCGAGAGCACCGTCACCCCGCCGCCCGCGCGCACGTCGAGCCGGGCCATCCGCGCGCCATAGGTCAGAACGCCGGTGCGGATCGGCACGGAGAAGACGGCGCGGTCTTTGCTGATCGCGAAGACCGTCCCGCAGTAAGGTCCCCGCCCCTCGCCTTCGAGCGCGGCGATGACGCTCAGCGCCTCGGGCTTCGGCGCCCCCGTGACCGAGCCGCAGGGGAAGGCGGCTTCGAGCGCGTCTACGGGGCCCAGTCCCGGGCGAAGCTCCGCCGTGATACGGCTGTAGAGGTGATGGACGTGCGGCAGCGTCCGCAGGGCGCAAACCGGCCCCGCCTCGACGCTCCGGTCTCGCGCGACCTTCGAGAGGTCGTTGCGCAGAAGGTCGGCGATCATGACGTTCTCGGCCCGGTCCTTGGGGTCCGAGGCGAGCGCTGCTGCGAGCGCCCGGTCCTCGTCGTCGGTGCCGCCGCGCGGCCGCGTGCCCTTGATCGGCTCGGCCGTCACGCGAGAACCCTCGACCCTCAAGAAGAGCTCGGGCGAGTTGGACAGGACCGCCCCCTCCTCGGTCTGCAGGAGGGCGGCGTAGTCGGCGGCGCGTGCGTCGCAGAGGCGCGCGAAGAGCGCGTCGGCGAGGCGCTCTTCCTTCGCGAACGAGGCGCTGAGGCGTCGGGACAGGTTCGCCTGGAAGAGGTCGCCCGCCCGGATGCGCCGGATCACCTCGGCGACCTTGCGCTCATACCCGTCGCGCGCGTCCGTTCCGCTCTTTCCGAGCGGGACGGGCGCGGCCGCCGTCTTCGGCGGCTCGGCGGGCGTCACCCTTTCGAAGGTGCCGATCCAGGCGCGCGGCAGGGACCGGCCCTCATGGAGCGGCGGGGGCGGCAGCGTCAGGGACGGCTCCGTTTCTGCCGCCGCTTCGTAGCCGATATAGCCCGCGACGAGCCCGTCATCGGGACAGGCGCGGACCGCCTCGCGCAGCGGGGCGAACACGCCGCCCTCGCCGCGGCTGACCGCCAGAAGTCCTTCGCCTCGCCGCCACGCCCCCAGGAAGCCTGGCCCCAGAAGAACGCTCGAGAAAGAATCGTTCACGTTTTCCCCTCAGCTTTCGCGGTCTGAGGCGATTGAATGGCGGCAAGTCATCGCTACATTCGTCGCGGAACCGTTCGGCGTCTCCAGGTAAACCGCCGAACCAAGGGAGTTTGAGATGTCAGAGACGGATCGTCTTTACAAGAAGAACGCCGGCACCGCGGGCGTCGTCGCCTTCGACGAGGGCCTCCGCCGCTACATGATCGGCGTCTACAACTACATGGCGCTCGGCGTCGCCGCGACCGCGCTGATCGCCTTCGGCTTCCTGATGAGCCCGGCGGCCATGCAGACCGTCGCGGGCCTGTCGTTCATTCCCTTCATCGCGCTGATCGCGCTTGGCTGGTTCGCCCCGCGTCTGATCATGAACGGCTCGAAGGCGACCGCGCACGGCGCCTACTGGGCCTACGTCGCGCTCTGGGGCGTTCTGATCGGACCCTTCGTCGCCGGGTACATCGGCATGGGCATGGCCGGCCTCGTGGCGCAGGCCTTCTTCATCTCGGCCTCGATCTTCGCGGCGATGAGCCTCTACGGCTACACGACCAAGAAGGACCTGTCGGGCTGGGGCCGGTTCTTGTTCATGGCGTCGATCGGCTTCCTGGTCGCGATCGTGGTGAACTTCTTCCTCGCCTCGACCATGTTCAGCCTGCTCATCTCGTTCGGCGTCGTCCTCCTGATGTCGGCGATCACCGCCTTCGAGACGCAGATGATCCGCAACCTCTACGTCGAGGGCGCGGGCGAGATGAACGAGCGCTCCTCGATCTTCGGCGCCTTCGCGCTCTACGGCTCCTTCATCAGCCTCTTCGTGCACGTGCTGAACATCCTCGGCATCATGCGCGACTAAGCGTCGGCCCTCTACTGCGATCGAAGCCCCCGCCCCGGCGGGGGCTTCTTCGTTTCAGCGGTCCCAGCCTGGGTTCTGCCGCGAGAGCTTCCGCATCAGGGCGGGCCAGGTGAGGTTGTCGCCGAGGCCCTTCGTGAAGCCCGGCGCGCCCTGCCGCCCGACGAGGTCCGCCATCTCCTCCGTATCCTCGAGGAGCGCGTCGTCCCCCGCCGCTTGCGCCAGGATCTGCGTCCGGCAGGCCTGCTCGAGGATGTACATGCGCAAGAAGGCGAGCGCGCAGTTCTCGCCCAGCGTCAGCGTGCCGTGGTTGCGCAGCATCATCATGTGCCGCTGCCCGAGGTCCCGGACGAGCCGCTCGCGCTCCTCACTCTCCAGGGCGATGCCTTCGTAGTCGTGATAAGCAAGGTCCCCGATCACGATCATCGCGAACTGCGTGTAGCGGTGAAGCCCGCCCTTCTGCGCCGACACCGCGACGCCGTAGGGACTGTGGAGGTGGAGGACGCAGCCCGCATCGTGCCGGTGCAGGTGAACGGCGGAGTGAACCACGAAGCCCGCCGGGTTCGTGAAGTACGGGCTGTCCACGACCTTCCGGCCTTCCATGTCGATCTTGACGAGCGACGAGGCCGTCATCTCCTCGAACAGGGCGCCGTAGGGGTTGATCAGGAACCGCGCTTCCCCGTCCTCGTCCGGCAGGCGGGCCGAGATGTGCGTGAAGACGAGGTCGTCCCAACCATAGAGCGCGGCGAGGCGGTAGGTCGCGGCGAGCTCGCACCGGATCTGCCACTCATGGTCCGAGACCTTCCCATTCAGGCTCGGCAGGCTCGCAGGGTCCGGCAGGTCGAAGCCGGCCCCGACCCCGGCGAGCACGTTGGCGGCGTGGTGTTCCATGATCGCGTCCTCCTTTTTCGAGAAACGCTACGCCTGCCGTCGGGCCTCGCCAAACGCCTCTCGCTGCGGACGGAACCGGCCCGGCGATGGGGCCGTTCGCGAGCTTCTGACGCAAGGGACGCCATGCTCGACCTTCTCACCAACCCGGCCGCCTGGGCGGCGCTTGCCACGCTGATCGTGATGGAGGTCGTGCTCGGCATCGACAACCTCGTCTTCATCTCGGTCCTCACCAACAAACTGCCGGAGGAGAAGCGGCGCCCCGCGCGCAGGATCGGCATCGGTGCCGCGCTGATCCTGCGCCTCGCCCTTCTCTCCCTCATCACCGTCATCATTGCGCTCGAAGAGGACCTGTTCGAGGCGTTCGGCCACGGCTTCTCGGTGCGGGACCTTATCTTGATCGCGGGCGGCCTGTTCCTCGTCTGGAAGGCCACGCGCGAGATTCATGAATCGATGGAGCCTGAGACCGAGCACACGGCGGGCGTCGCGAAGACCACGGCCACGATGAGCGTCAGCGCGGCGGTGGTTCAGATCCTGCTGCTCGACATGGTATTCTCGATCGACTCCATCCTGACCGCGATCGGCATGACAGACTTCGTCCCCGTCATGTTCATCGCCGTGATCGTCGCCGTGGGCGTCATGTTCTTCGCGGCCGACCCGCTCGGAAACTTCATCGCCCGCAACCCGACTGTCGTCATGCTGGCGCTCGGCTTCCTCCTGATGATCGGCATGACGCTGATCGCGGACGGCTTCGGCTTCCACGTGCCCAAGGGCTACATCTACGCCGCCATGGCCTTCTCGGCCTTCGTCGAGGCCCTCAACGTCTTCGCGCGGCGGCGGAAGGGTGCAGCGGTCACTGAGCCCGCCGCTTGACCCGCGGCGGTGCCGGTCCTTCCCTTCGGTCGCCGAGAAGGAGAAAGCATCATGGCCATCGCCCGCGTCACCGACATCATCGCCGCTTCGAAGGACAGCTTCGACGACGCCGTGAAGAAGGGCGTCAAGCGCGCCAACAAGACTCTCAAGAACGTGCAGGGCGCCTGGGTTCAGGACATGAAGGTCGAGTGCGACGGTGACGGCAACATCCAGGAGTATCGGGTCGCGATGAAGGTGACCTTCATCCTCGAAGACTGAGCGGGCAGCGCGGTGCGGGCGGAGCGTACCGTGCCCGACCTAGCGCCCCGCTCGCGTCGGCAGCTTACCCTACCTAGTACCCGACCTCGCCGGTACCCGAGCCCGCGTCAGTAGCCTGCCAGCACGTCCACGGCGCGCTGCTGCTCGAGCACCTGCTCGGGCGTGCCGCCTTCGCTCAACGCCTTCTGCGCGGCCTGCTTCTGCCGGCCGAGCACGTCGCCCTTCAGCTCGTCCTCGGGGATCGCCACCTCGGCGAGAACCGTGAGGCCCTCGGGGTTCACGTCGGCGAAGCCGCCGCGGACGAAGAGACGACGCTCCGTGCCGGCGTTGCGGATGACGAGGATGCCCGGGCTGAGCGTCGACATCAGCGGCGCGTGGTTCGCCTGGACCTCGAACAGGCCTTCGGTGCCGGGCACGAGCACGCTGTCAGCCTCGCCCGAGGCGTACTCGCGCTCCGGCGTGACGAGGGAGAAGGGAAGCTTGGCCATCAGGCGTCTCCAGTGTCAGGGCGCGGCCGGGCCGCGCCCTAGAAGATCGTTACGCCGCTTCGGCGAGGCGTTCGGCCTTGGCTACCGCCTCGTCGATGGAGCCGACGAGGTAGAAGGCCTGCTCGGGCAGGTGGTCGTACTCGCCCGCGATCAGCGCCTTGAAGCCCTTGATCGTCTCTTCGAGCGGGACCTGAACGCCCGGCGAGCCCGTGAAGACCTCGGCCACGTCGAAGGGCTGCGACAGGAACCGCTCGACCTTACGCGCGCGCGCCACGGTCAGCTTGTCCTCTTCGCTGAGCTCGTCCATCCCGAGGATGGCGATGATGTCCTGCAGCGACTTGTAGCGCTGGAGGATCTGCTGGACGCCGCGAGCGGTGTCGTAGTGCTCCTGGCCGACGACACGCGGGTCGAGGATCCGGCTCGTCGAGTCGAGCGGGTCCACGGCGGGGTAGATGCCCTTCTCGGCGATCGAACGGTTCAGAACCGTCGTCGCGTCGAGGTGGGCGAAGGACGTGGCCGGGGCGGGGTCGGTCAGGTCGTCGGCGGGCACGTAGACGGCCTGGACCGAGGTGATCGAACCCTTGGTCGTGGTCGTGATCCGCTCCTGCATCGCGCCCATGTCGGTGGCGAGGGTCGGCTGGTAGCCAACGGCCGAAGGGATGCGGCCGAGCAACGCCGACACTTCCGAGCCCGCTTGGGTGAAGCGGAAGATGTTGTCGACGAAGAAGAGGACGTCCTGGCCCTGGTCGCGGAAGTGCTCGGCGACGGTGAGACCCGTCAGCGCGACGCGGGCACGCGCGCCCGGCGGCTCGTTCATCTGACCGTAGATCAGCGAGGCCTTGGAGCCCGCGGCGGAGCCGTCGTTCTTGGACGGGTCCTTGTTCACGCCGGACTCGATCATCTCCCAGTAGAGGTCGTTGCCCTCACGGGTGCGCTCGCCGACGCCGGCGAAGACCGAGTAGCCGCCGTGGACCTTGGCGATGTTGTTGATCAGCTCTTGGATGAGGACCGTCTTGCCGACGCCCGCGCCGCCGAAGAGGCCGATCTTGCCGCCCCGTGCGTAGGGGCAGAGGAGGTCGACGACCTTGATGCCGGTCACGAGGATCTCGCTCTCCGTCGACTGCTCGACGAAGGCGGGGGCCGTCGCGTGGATCGGGCGGCGCGTCTCGGCGTTGACGGGACCGAGTTCGTCCACCGGCTCGCCGATGACGTTCATGATCCGGCCGAGCGTCGCTTCGCCCACGGGGACCTGGATCGCCTCGCCCGTGTCGGTCACGGTCTGGCCGCGCACGAGACCTTCGGTCGAGTCCATCGCGATGGTGCGGACCGTGTTCTCGCCCAAGTGCTGGGCGACCTCGAGGACCAGGCGGTTGCCGTGGTTGTCGGTCTCGAGCGCGTTCAGGATCGACGGCAGGTGGTCGTCGAACTCGACGTCCACGACCGCCCCGATCACCTGCGCGATGCGTCCTTGTGCCATGACTTGCATCTTCCTTTCGTTCGGTGGCGCCTAGCGCCTTCCTCGTTCTTCCGCCAACTGCCCTAGACGCTTTCCGCACCGGCGATGATCTCGACGAGTTCCGTCGTGATCTGTGCCTGGCGGGCGCGGTTGTACTGCAGGTTCAGCGTATCGATCATCTCGCCGGCGTTGCGGGTCGCGTTGTCCATGGCGGACATGCGCGCCCCCTGCTCGGACGCCGCGTTCTCGAGCAGCGCGCGGAACACTTGCACGGCGACGTAGCGCGGCAGGAGCGTCGTCAGGATCGCCTCCTCGTCCGGCTCGTACTCGTAAGGCGCGACGGGCGCTGCGTCCTGCGGCCTTGCGGGCGGCTTCGCCGGGATCACCTGGCTCGCGGTCGGAACCTGCGCGATCACGGACTGGAAGCGGCCGTAGAAGATGGTCGCGACGTCGAACGCCCCCTCTTCGTAGAGCGCGAGCAGCCGGTCGGCGACGTCCTTCGCCTGTTCGAAGCCGACCGTCTTCGTGCCCTCGGTGTCGTAGTGCTCCAGGATTAGGTCGCCGTAGAGGCGCTTCAACTGATCCCGGCCCTTCTTGCCGATGGTGAACAGGCGGACCGTCTTGCCCTGCCCCTGCAGCGAGACAATGCGCTCGCGCGCGAGGCGGACGATCGAGCTGTTGAAGCCGCCGCAGAGCCCACGGTCGGCGGTCGCGACGACCAGGAGGTGCACCTGATCCTTGCCCGTCCCGGTCAGAAGCTTCGGCCCCGGCGCGCCGGGCGTGAGGCCCGCAGCGAGGTTGCCAAGCACGGTCTCGATCCGCTGCGCGTAGGGCCGCGCGGCGGTCGCCGCCTCCTCGGCTCGGCGCAGCTTCGCGGCCGCGACCATCTGCATGGCCTTGGTGATCTTCTGCGTCGAGCGGACCGAGGTGATGCGGTCCTTGAGGTCTTTGAGGCTGGGCATGTTTAGTCCGCCACTTCTGTTTCTTCTTCGGTCACCCCGCAGAGCTCTTCTGCCCGGGTGACCAGCATCGTTCCGACCATCATCGCGAAGGCTGCACGGCTAGCGCCTGTCCGACCATCACCAAGACCTGCCACTCTTACGAACTTCTCCGCTTCGATGAGTGATTGATCATCAGGATTTGCGACCAGTTGACCGAACGCCTCCGCTACGCACTGGCAGTCTTCCGGCGACTGCCCCTCGCAATCCGTATCAACCCCTACGCGAACGCCGGAGCTCAGATAGTTCTCGCGTAAACGGTCCGCTTTCGACGTACTCGCACAACCTTCGAGCACGAAGATCGAAGAGGCGAGAAGCACGATCAATCCGAACTTGTATCGAGCCATCGTACGTCGCCTCAAACCAATCCTACGGAGCTACCGTCTCTACGCGAAGCTCTTCACGAACTCGTCGAGGATGCCCGTCAACTTCGTGTCGGTCTCGTCCGAGAGCTTCTTCTCGGTCCGGATCGTCGTCAGCAGGTCGGCGTGCCTCGCGTGCATGTGGCGCAGAAACTCGGCCTCGAACTCGCGCACCTTGGCGGTCTCGATCTTGTCGAGGTAGCCGCGCGTGCCCGCGAAGAGGACGACGACCTGCTCTTCGACCTGAAGCGGCGAGAACTGGGGCTGCTTCAGCAGCTCCGTCATCCGCGCGCCGCGGTTGAGCGTCGATTGCGTCGCCGCGTCGAGGTCCGAGCCGAACTGCGCGAAGGCCGCGAGCTCGCGGTACTGGGCGAGGTCGCCTTTGATCTTGCCCGCGACCTGCTTCATCGCCTTGATCTGCGCGGCCGAGCCGACCCGGCTGACCGACAGGCCGACGTTCACGGCCGGGCGGATGCCCTGGTTGAAGAGGTCGGTCTCGAGGAAGATCTGGCCGTCCGTGATCGAGATGACGTTCGTCGGGATGTAGGCCGACACGTCGTTCGCCTGCGTCTCGATGATCGGCAGCGCCGTCAAGGAGCCCGAGCCGTGACCCTCGTTCAGCTTCGCCGCGCGCTCGAGGAGCCTCGAGTGCAGGTAGAAGACGTCGCCCGGATAGGCTTCGCGCCCCGGCGGACGGCGAAGGAGCAGCGACATCTGACGGTACGCCACGGCCTGCTTGGACAGGTCGTCGTAGACGATCGTGCAGTGCATGCCGTTGTCGCGGAAGAACTCGCCCATGGCGCAGCCCGCGAAGGGCGCGAGGAACTGGAGCGGCGCGGGCTCGGACGCGGTCGCGGCGACGACGATGGTGTAGTCGAGCGCGCCGTTGTCCTGCAGCGTCTTGACGATCTGCGCGACGGTCGAGCGCTTCTGCCCGATCGCGACGTAGATGCAGAACATCTTGCCCGAATCGTCCGTCGCGGCCTCGTTCGGCTCGCGCTGGTTCAGCATGGCGTCGACGCAGATCGCGGACTTGCCGGTCTGACGGTCGCCGATGACCAGCTCACGCTGGCCGCGCCCGATCGGGATCATCGCGTCGATCGACTTGATGCCGGTCTGGACGGGCTCGTGCACCGACTTGCGCGGCAGGATGCCTGGCGCCTTCACGTCGACGAGGCGGCGCTCGGCGCTTTCGATCGGGCCCTTGCCGTCGATCGGGTTGCCGAGCGGGTCGACGACGCGGCCGAGGAGGCCCTTGCCGACGGGGACGTCCACGATCGCGCCCGTGCGGCGGACCGTCTGACCTTCCTTGATGGTGCGGTCGTCGCCGAAGATGACGACGCCGACATTGTCGCTCTCGAGGTTCAGGGCCATCCCCCGAATCCCTTCCGCGCCTTCGAACTCGACCATCTCGCCCGCCTGGACGTTGTCGAGGCCGTAGACGCGGGCGATGCCGTCACCGACGGAAAGGACGGAGCCGATCTCGGAGACCTCGGCCTCCTGGCCGAAGTTCGCGATCTGCTGCTTCAGGATCGAGCTGATCTCAGCGGCGTTGAGTTCCATGGTCTTAGGCCTCTTTGAGACGCGCGTGCAGTCTGTTGAGCTTGGTCTTGAGCGAGTTATCCATCATCCGGCTGCCGACCTTCACGATCAGGCCGCCGAGGAGCGAGGGATCAACTTGGGTAGTGAGGTTCACGTCCTTGCCGACGGCGCGGCCGATCTCGGCGCGCAAGGCGGCTTCTTGTTCTTCCGAAAGCGGATGCGCGCTGACGGCCTCGGCCGCGACCTCGCCGCGCGCCGCGGCGGCGCGTTCCAGGAACGCCCTCGCCACGCCGTCCATCGCGAAGAGACGCCCGTTCCGGATCAGCAGAAGGACGAGGTTCCGCGTGAGCGCATGCGCGCCCATGCGGTCGAGCACGGCCGTCATGCCGCGCGTCTTGTCCTCGGACTCGAAGACGGGCGACAGGGCGAGGCGGCGCAGATCCTCCGAGGAGGACATCGCGGCGCGCAAACCCTTCATGTCCTCTTCGAGCGGCGCGATCGCGTCCTGCTCGCGAGCGAGGTCGAAGAAGGCGCCCGCATATCGCTCGGCGACGGCGGCGCGGTCGTCTTGCATGCAAGGCTCCCGGAGACGGGCGGAAGGGCGGCGCCGGCGGCGCGCCCTCTCGGCGGTGAGTGATGACGGGACGACGGGGCCGCCCCAGAAGTTCCGCGGGCGGGTAGCACACGGGACCAGGGGGCGCAACGCGTTCGGACGGCGCAACTTCCCTCATTCGTGAGAGGCCGACGCCGCCTCGACGGTGACGGATGCCGGCTACCCTTGCTCGCAGGAGCGCATCCTATAAAGCCGCCCCATGTCCCGTCCCGCCCCGCAGCGCATCGCCTTCTTCGCGAACGACCGACCCGCCGCGCAGGAGGCCCAGAAGGCGCTGATCGCGCGCTACGGCGACTGCGATCCCCACGACGCGGACGTCGTGGTGGCCTTGGGCGGCGACGGCACCATGCTAGAGGTGCTGCGCGAGACGATGGCGGCCAACGTGCCGGTCTACGGCATGAACTGCGGCACGGTCGGCTTCCTGATGAACGAGCTTCAGACCGACGACCTGCCCAAGCGCCTCGCCGAGGCGGACGCGGCCCGGATCAACCCGCTCGTCATGACCGCGACGAACCGGAACGGGGAGACGCAAAGGGCGACCGCGATCAACGAGGTCAGCCTTCTGCGACAGACCCGGAACACGGCGCGGATCACGATCAAGGTCGGCGGAAAGGTCAGGCTCCACCAGTTGATCTGCGACGGCGTGCTCGTCTCGACGCCCGCCGGCTCGACCGCCTACAACCTCTCGGCGCACGGGCCGATCCTGCCGATCATGTCGAACCTCCTGGCGCTGACGCCGATCAGCCCGTTCCGCCCCCGCCGCTGGCGGGGCGCGCTTCTGCCCTACGACGCCGAGGTGAGCTTCGAGGTCCAGGACCCTGAGTTCCGGTCGGTCTCGGCGACGGCGGACAACGTCGAGGTGCGCGACGTGGTCTCCGTCGCGGCCAAGATCGACACCGATCGGACGATGACCCTCCTCTTCGATGCGGGGGCGAGCCTCGAAGAGCGCATCGTTCAGGAACAGTTCTCGCATTAACGCTTTCGCAGTGAACGGCTCCTTGGCAAGGACGCGTTAACGATTGAGCGGTTAATCCTGGCCGCAAAGCCTTGCCGGTTCATGTCCGGCGTCGGCAGCGAGGGTTAACCCATGAGCGCACAGGCCGTTCGTCTCACCGAAGTCGACATCGACAACGCGCTCGCGAACGACCATCTGAGCCTCGTCTTCCAGCCGCTCTTCGCCTTCGAGGACGGAGACCTGCTGCGGATGGAGGTCTTCATCCGCTGGGACCACCCCGGCCTCGGCAGCCTGCCGCCCGGCGCCTTCATCTCCTTCTTCGAGGCGCAGGGACGCATGGGCGACCTGACGCGCTACATCGTCCGGCAGGCCGCGCGGCAGTACAAAGCCTGGCGCGGCACGTCGGGCCCCGGCTGCTCGATCAACCTCGCGCAGTCCGACCTCACCGACCAAGCCTTCCCCGACGACCTCGCGGACATCCTTCGCGAAGAGGGGCTTCCGGCCGAACTCCTGACGCTCGAATGCCCGCCCCTCCCCGGCGGGCCGCGCCTGAAGGAAGTGCAGACCGGCCTCGCCCGCCTCGCCGAGACGGGCTGCCCCCTCGCGATCGAGGTGCGCGGCGCACCGCCCGCCGACCTGGCCGCGCTGTCCCCCTTCCCCTTCGCCGAGATCAAGACCGGCGGCGCCGCGATCCTCCGCTTCGCCCGTACGGCGAAGGGTGGCGCCAGCCTCGAAGCGGTCGAGCAGGTCATCGCGCTCGCCAAGACCCACGACGCACGCGCGGTGGCGGTCGGCGTCGAAGATGCCGAGAGCGCCCTGGCGCTGAAGGGAGCGGGCTTCGACGGCGGTCAGGGCAAGCACCTCGCCGCGGCAGGATCGCTCGAAGGGTTCAGCGCCAAGGCGATCAACGAGGCGCGGCTGACGCTCGGCCTCGAGCCTCTGAGCCAGGAGGCGCTGGGCACCCTGCTCGAGCGCGTCCCGGCCGAGCCCTTGCTGCTCGAAGAGACCGCCGAGGAGACGGCCGACGCAAGCGAACCCGCCGCGATGGCGGACGACGGCCTCTCGACCGCGGAACCGGACGCAGGCGAGCCCGCTGCCGAGGCAGAGGCCGCCCCGGCCGCGGACGCGACGGCGCTCGCCATCGCGCGTCTGAAGGCGCGGAAGATCGCTGCGAAGAAGCTCGCCATGCGGCAAGCGGAGTCCGCGCGGAAGGCCGCCGAGGCGGAGCGTTCCGCCGCGCGGGTCGCGAGCGAGACTGCGCGCCGCCTTCAAGAACGCCTCGCCAAGCAGGTCGCGGCGGAGGACGACGACGACGCGGAGACCGACGCGCCCCACCCCATGGCTCTCGCGCTCGCCGCGCCGGCGGGACGCCCTGACGAGCCTGAAGACGAGCATGCCGGCGTCTTGATGACGGAAAGCCTCGCGCAAGCGGCGCTGGGCCTCGCCAAGACGACGTCCTTCGCGGACGGGATCCGTATCGACGGCTATGGCGGCGGCACAACCTCGGGCGCGCTGGCGCCGATGGCCGAGCCGGCCGTCCGAGAGGGCGGCGCCGCGCCGGCTTCGTTCTCTTCCATGGCCTCGGCCATCCACAAGATCCTCGACGAGCTGCCCGTCCCGAAGGACCAGAAGAGCCGCCTGCGCCAGTCGGCGGAGATGACGCTCGAAGCGCCCGCTCTGCCTTCTCAACCCGCGCCTGCGGAAGCGCTCGCCGAGTTCGACACGCCCGAAGACCGCCTCGACGCCGTCGTCGCGGAGATGCCGGTCCTCGGCGCCGATACGATCACCGGGACCGAAGGCGCAGAGCCCCTCGATACCGAAGCCGCTGGCCTCGCCGCCCGGCTCGGCGCGCCGCGGCGCAAGAAGAAGAACTTCCTCACCCGCAAGTACAAGATCACCCACTTCTGGCCGCGGGGCTGGGTCCGCGCGCATAGGCGCCGCCAAGCCGTACGAGCGACCAAGCTCGCGGCGATCACGGCCGCCTAGAAACCGGCCAGATCCGCGACCCGCTTCGCCGTCAGCGGCGCCAGGAGCACGCCGTTGCGGTGGTGGCCGAGCGCCAGGATCAGCGCCTTCTTCCGTGAAGACCGCCTGACGATGGGCAGACCGTCGCGCGTGCCCGGCCTCACCCCGTCGAAGCGGCGGACGATCCGCCCCTTCGTCAGGCTCGGCATCAACCAGCTCGCCTCGTGCCAGACGCCATCGAGCGCTGCGGGCATGTCGCGCTCCTCCTCCGTAGCGCCGACGTAGAGCGTGCCGTCCGCCTTCGGGCAGAGGTAGACCCCGGGGGAGCGCAAGGTCCGTTCGGGCATTACGGGCAGACCGGCCACTGCGAGGGCGCGTCCGCGCAGTGGCACCATCTCGGCCTCCTCGCGCGGCGCGGCGCCGGTCGCGAGGACCACGGTCGCGGCGCGAAGGGACTCGCCGCCTTCCAAAACGACGCCTTGCGCCTGCTCCGCGTCCCCGACGAGGCCGGAAACCCGGCCGGCGCGGCGCTCCATCCCCGCGGCCTCGCAAGCGCGTTCGAGGGCGGGCAGCAGGCGGCGCGGATCGACTTGGCCCTCGCCGGGCACGAGGAGCGCCCGGCTCGCCTCGACGCCGTCGGGCACGGTGCAGGGCTCGCCAGGCAGCGCGCGCGGCGGAAAGCCGAGGGCGATCACGCCGTCCCGGCGATAGTCGAGGTCACGGGCGGGATCCTCCGCGAGCGACGCCGCGAAGCCGTCCCAAAGCGCCAGGCTGTCCGTACCGAGCTTCAGGAGCGCCCTGCCGCCGAAGTGCAGCGCCTCGAAGCTCGGGCAGAGCATGCCCGCCGCCGCGGCGCTCGCCCGGGGCCCGTCATCGGAAACGAGGACGACCCGCGCGCCCCGCCGCGCCGCCTCGAGCGCGACGCCGAGGCCGATCACCCCGCCGCCTGCCACCGCCATGTCGAAGCTCGTCATCGCCTCCTCGTCGCGGCGAATACGTCCCCGCGCAAGCTCAGGGGAGCCTACGCAGAAGATCCGTCTTCGCCTTCGAACCGGCAGACGAGCCGAAGTAGTAGTTCACCACCGCCGCTGTCATGGTCGCGAGCGCGCCGAGCATGATCGAGAAGGCCGGCTCGGCCTGTTCGGGCAGCACGCGGAAGAGCATGACGGCGAGCACGCCGAAGAAGCCGGCGATCACGCAGGCGGCGAGGATGGCGGGCGTCCTGTCCCGCACCGCGACCTCGCGGGCGCGGGCGTCGGCGCGATCGCTCGCCGCGATCCTCTCGGCTTCGTTCTCCGCCTCGGCCATCGCCGAGCGGAAGTCGTGCTCGGCGCGGCGAAGCGCGAGGAGCGTCGCAGGCGCGCCCGCGAGGATCACCTCGTCGAGCGGCCGGTCGTCGTCTTCGTTCGACAAGGCCCGGCGCAGCGCCTCGGCCGCCGCCCCGGCGAGCGGTCCGCCGAGGGCTGCGGCGAGCGCCGGTGCGCTCTGGGCGACGACCCCCCTGACCCGGGCGAGCGCGCCCTCTTCATTCCTTGGCATGGCTGCCTCCTTGCCGGTGGACGGCGAGGCTAAGGCCGCCGCGGCGGGCTGGGGATAAGTCGTCGGTTGTGCATCCGCCCCGCCATGCCTGTATCCCGGGCGCGAAGCCGGTTAGGGAGGCCTTCGATGATCTGGGCCGTCCTGCTCTTCCCCCTCTCCTGCATCTTGCTGGTCGCAGCGCTCGCTCACTTCGGCGCGCTCGCCTGGTTCGGGGCGCGGCCGCTGCTCACGGCGGGGATCGGCATGGCCGTGGGCATGGCCTTCCGCCGCTTCGGCTTGCCGGGGGCCGACCCCGAGGGCCTGGCCGAGGCGGCCAGGCTCGGCCTCGCCGTCCTCGTCTTCCTCACGATTCAGCAGTGCCGCCCCTCGCGGCTGGCCCGGCTCTCACCCGCCGCGGCACGCCTCGGCCTGCTCGGCGCGCCGCTCCTGATCCTGGCCTCCGGCGCGGCCGTCTTCGCCATCCTGCCCGGCCTCGGGCTTTGGTCGGCGCTTCTGGTCGGCAGCCTCGTGCCGCTCGGTCTCGGCGCGGTCGAGGAGGCTCGCGCCCTGACGGCGCCTATTCCCGACGACACCAAGCGGGCTCTGCGGCTCGAGGCGGCCTACGCCCTCCTGATCGCCCTGCCGATCGGCCTCCTCGTCGCCGCTGCGGGGGTGCCGCCGGAGCCGGGCGACACCTTCGTCGACAACACCTTGTTCGAGGCCTTCGCGGGCGCTGCGGTCGGCGGTGCGATCGGCCTTCTGGGCGGAAGGTTCCTGCCGATCCGCGATGCGGCGATCCCAGCCGCCCCGCTCGTCGTGCTCGTCGTCGCCTATCTCGGTACGCGCGCCGTAGGCTACGACGCGCTGCTCGGCGCGGTGGCGGCCGGCCTCCTCTACGCCGAGGAGGCGCCGCTGCTCGGTCCGGTGCGAAGCCGACTCTACTCGGCCGGTGTCCGCTGGTGCGCGCCGCCGGCCTTCTTCGCGCTCGGCGCCGCGCTCGGCCCCGTACTCTTCCAGTCGGACCCGTTGATCTGGCTCGCCGCCCTCGTGCCACCCCTCGTCCTGCGGCCGGTCGTCCGCTCGGCCGTGCTCGGCGGCACCAGCCTGCCCGTGGCGGACAAGGGCTTCTTGTCCTGGTTCGGGGGGGCGCCCGCCGCGGCTGCGGCCCTCTTCACCGTCAGCCTTCTCGGCAGCGCCTCGAGCGCGGCGCAGGAAGGCGTGGTGGCGGTTGCGACCGTGCTCGTGCTGGCGAGCCTGGCGGTCACGCGCCTCACCTCGACAGCCCTCATCCGACGCCTCGTTCACGCGTCGGCAAGGGCACGAAAGCGCCGCTATGGCACCGCGTGAGCCGAATATTTCTTACCAAGTTCGAAACGACCGTTAATGCACCGTTAACCTAGAACCAAGACAAGGGCGCTGGGGTGAACCGGGGCCGTTGGTGCTCGCGGTCTAAGGGGGCCGCCGAGGGAGGCAGCGCACCATGGGTCACAACAGCGTCGTGCCGTTGACGGCGAGGAAGCACGAAGAGGGAGCGTTCGCCGTGCCGCTCGAGGGGGCCTTGGAGAACGATGAAGCGGCCCACGACGAGGCTTGGCCCCGCAATGCGGCGAACAGCTGGCGTGCGGCGAAGTGGCTCGCCGGCGGCATCCTCGCCGCTTGGCTCGTCGGGTGGCCGATCGGCAGCACGATGGGAGCGACCGCGGCGCTCGGGCGCTTCGCCTTCCGCCTCGGCTACACGATCGAAGTCCTGCTCTTCGCACTGACCACCGCCGCGCTCGTGCTGGCGGGGGGACGCGCCCTCGCGGCCGGGTTCCGGCTCGAGGACAGCGCCGAGCGCCTGAGGCGGGCGGCGAACAGCTTCGCGGGCACGCTCGGGCCGAACGGGACGGCGGCGCGCGCGGAGATCGGCGCCCTCAACGCGGAGATCGACCGCGCGCTCGAACGCCTCGCTTCGGCCGAGAGCATGATCCGTCAGCAGGTCCGGGCGCTCGACAGCGCGGGCGCCGCGATCGAGAGCGGCACCGCGAAGAGCGCGGAGCGGCTGGAAGCGGAGCGCAGCGCGCTGATGAACCTGACCGAAGAGATGAACAAGGAAGCCGAGGCCTTCGCCGAGAAGATCGCCGAACGCAGCCGGACGGCCAGCGAGGCGGGCAGCGCGACCGAAGCGCGGCTTCGCGAGACGAATGAGACCCTCGACGGACAGATCGAGCGGCTCGAAGAGATCTCGCGCCGCTCGCTCGAACGGTTCGAGACGCTCGCCGACAGCATGGCCGGGCGGAGCGAGGCGCTGGCCGCGCAGGCCGAGCAGCAGTCGGAGGCCACCGCGAAGCTCGGCGAGAACCAAAGCGCCCTTCTGCAGGCGCAGAGCGACCTCGCCGACCACGCCAAGCGCATTGAGACCCTGATGAAGGATCAGCGCCAGCGGGCCGAGAAGCTCGCCAAGGCGGTCGCGGACCAGACCGCACGCCTGACGCGCCTCGGCGAGACCGCGCCCAAGCCGAAGCGCCGCGGCGCCTGGCGGGACATCCTGTCCGCCGTCGAGCGCGGCCTGCCCGCCCGGTCGGAGAGCCCCGCCCCCGCCGACGTCAAGGCGGCGATGGACCGCCTCGTCGAACGGATGCACCGCTTCTCGCTGACGATGCGGACGAGCCTTTACGGCGGCCCGGCCCGCGACGACCTCGCCCGGTTCGAAGGGGGCGAACGCCTGATCTTCGTGCGGGAGCTGCTCGAAGAGGATTCGAGCGAGCTTCGTCGCCGGATCGCGACGGAAGCGGGCCGCAACGCGGTCTTCGATTCCGCCGTGCGGGAGTTCCTGGGCGACTTCGACGCCCTCCTCCAGCCGCTCGGCGCGGAGGGCGAAGGCGACGAAGCGATCGCCGAGACGCTCAAGTCGCCGCTCGGCCGGCTTTACGTCCTGGTCGGCACGGCCCTCGGCCGCTTCGACTGACGAGGTTCAGCTGCGCGTCGCGCGGCGCTGCGCCCTTTCTTCCCGGGCTCGTTCGTAAGCCGCGTTGTCTTCGCCGATCAGCGGCAGCATCCAGTCCAAGGTCCGGTCCGCGATGCGCTGGGCCGCCGCGTTGAGCGCCGTCACCGCCGCATCGTTGCCGGTGCCGACGACGGGGACTTCTTCCCGGAAGATCTCAGAGCCGATCGTCGCGCCCCGGCGCGACTGAAGCCGCGCCCCGTAGGCGATCACCGCCCGGCTCTCTCCGCCTGTCCGGTCGAGATGCATGGCGCGGATGTCGGTCAGCAGCGCGTAGTCCGAGACCGGAAGCGAGACCTGGTCGCCGACGGCGGCGAACAGCCCCGTGTTCTCGAAGCTCCGCTCGAGGAACAGGCCGAGCATGAGGGGCGCACGGTCAGTCCACTCCGCCCCGCTGAGGTAGCCGTACTGCAGCGGCGAGGTCTGCACCGCGACGCTGCTCGTGTTGAAGACGGCCTCGCTGCGCGGGTCCGCGACCGAGAGCGTTACCGGCAGGGTTTCCCCTCGAGGGGCGCGGGCCGAGCCGGCGTCGAGGGACAGGCGCGGCGCCAGGTCGTCGCTGCTCGGCAGGAACGACGCGCAGCCGCAAAGAAGGCCGACGGTCAGCACGGCGAGGCCGAGCCTCGGAAGATCGAAAGGTCTCGTCATGGTGCCCAGTCCTCAGTCGGCGGTGGTCGGGCGGCCTTCGCCCAGCAAGAAGCGCGTCGGGTCGCGGTCGATCTCGAGCAGGATGCCCTCGGCGGTGTCGACCAGGCGCGAGGTCCGCGCGATGACCCCGACGGCGGAACCGAGGCCCTGTTGCGCGAAGGCGTCGATGGCCGGCCGGTTGTCGTCGACCATCTCCTGAAGGTCGCCCACCAGCAGGTTCACGCTGTTGGCCGTTCCGCGGATCTCCGAGATCGCCTGGCGCGTCTCGCCGTTGAGAAGGTCGCGCGTGTCGGAGAGCAGAAGGCTGACGTCTTCGCCTGCCCCGTCGAGCGCCTCGGCGTTGCGCCGGACGATCGCGACGGTGATCGAGAGGTCCTGGACCATCTGCTGGATCTGGCTTTCATTGTCGGCGAGCACGTCGGTCACCGCCTCGACGTCGTCGAGAATGCGGGTGAGCGTCGCCGCGTTGTCCTCGGACAGGACGCGGCCAACATTGGCGAAGATGTCGCCGGCGGAGTTGATCGCCGCGGCGACGCCGCCGGGCTCGCCCTTGATCTCCGGCACGCGGCGGCGCGTCACGTCCTTGACGAGCGGCGCCTCGGCCGTGCCGCCGACGAGCTGGATGATGGCGAGGC
This sequence comes from Parvularcula dongshanensis, assembly GCF_014199615.1. GTDB lineage: Bacteria > Pseudomonadota > Alphaproteobacteria > Caulobacterales > Parvularculaceae > Parvularcula > Parvularcula dongshanensis. The sequence goes on from NZ_JACHOB010000001.1 coordinate 296,286, forward strand.
CTGTGACGCCCGCCAGCTCGAGTTCGCCGACCGTGTTGGTCTTGATGGGCGTTCCCTCCTCCACCCTGATGCGCGCGATCACGCGGGAGGGGTCGTTGGGGGCGAGGCGCAGGTCGCTGACCGCCCCCACGGGGATGCCGTTGATCTGCACGGCGGCGCCGACCTGAAGGCCGGAGATGCGCTCGTTGTAGATGACGTCGTACTCGTCGAACTCGCGCTCCACCGAGCCGAGCCACAGCGTGAACAGCACCGCGAGGATGATGCTGCCCAGCATGAAGCTGCCGATGAGCACGTAGTGGGCTTTGGTCTCCATAACTCCTCCTAGGCGCGCCGCGAGGCGGGCGCGCCCGTCTGAGAGGCGAGCGCGGCGCGTCCGCGCGGCCCGCCGAAATACTCTTCGATCCAGGGGTGGTCCGACCGGCGGACCTCGTCGATGGAGCCGATCGCGATGACGCGCTTCTCGGCGAGGACCGCGACGCGGTCGCAGTCGTGATAGAGGCTGTCGAGGTCGTGGGTCACCATGAAGACGGTGAGCCCGAGGCTCTCGCGCAGAGACACGATCAGCTCGTCGAAGCGCTCGGCGCCGACGGGGTCGAGGCCCGCCGTCGGCTCGTCGAGGAAGAGGACCTGCGGGTCGAGGGCGAGGGCGCGGGCGAGCGCCGCGCGCTTTCGCATGCCGCCCGACAGCTCCGCGGGGTACTTGTCGCCCGCGTCGTCCGGCAGCCCCGCGAGGCTGATCTTCATCGCCGCGACCTCGCGCGCGAGGCTCTGGGGTACGTCGAGGTGCTCCTTGATCGGTGCCATGACGTTCTGACGGACGGTGAGAGACGAGAAGAGCGCGCCGTCCTGGAAGAGAAGCCCGATCTCCTGATTGAGCGTCGCGCGCTCGGCCTCGGACAGGTTGACCATGTCGTGGCCGAGAAGCTCGATCGTTCCCGCCTGAGGCCTTCGGAGGCCGACGATGGCGCGCAGGAGGACCGACTTGCCCGTGCCGGATCCGCCGACGACGCCGAGGACCTCGCCGCGCCGGACGTCGAGGTCGAGGTCGTCATGGACGGTGTAGTCGCCGAAGCGGTTGACGAGGCCGCGAACCTTGATGACCGGCTCGTCGTCCGGGGCGGAGCTGTTCGCGCTCATACGTCGATCTCCATGAAGAACATGGCGAAGAGCGCGTCGATCAGGATGACGAGGAAGAGCGACTGCACGACCGCCATGGTCGTGCGGCGGCCGAGTTCTTCGGCCGAGCTCTCGACGTTCATGCCGTGATAGCAGCCGACGACCGCGATGACGAAGGCGAAGAACGGCGCCTTCACGAGCCCGACGACGAGGTTCGACACCGTGACGATCTCCTGCGTCCGGTTGACGAACAGCGCCGGCGGGATGTCGAGGGCGAGCCAGCCCGCGAGCCCGCCGCCGAGCATGCCGAGGAAGGCCGCGAGGAAGGCGAGGACCGGCAGAGTCAGGACGAGGGCCAGGACGCGCGGAATGACGAGCGCGTCGAGCGGGTTGATGCCCATCACCCGCATCGCGTCGATCTCCTCGCGCAGCTTCATCGAGCCGATGGCAGCGGTGAAGGCGCTGCCCGACCGGCCAGCGACGAGGATCGCGGTCAGAAGCACGCCGAACTCGCGAAGGACCGAGATGCCGACGAGTTCGACGGCGAAGACCTCGGCGCCGAAGGCCGCGAGCACGGTGGCGCCCATGAAGGCGACGACCGCGCCGATCAGGAAGGACATGAGCCCGACGATCAGCGTCGCGTCGAGCCCGGCCGATTCCATGTGGGAGACCATGGAGACCGGCCGGAAGCGGTGGGGATGCACGAAGGTCGCGCCGATCCGCGCGGTGACCGCGCCGACGAAGCTGATGATGTTGAGCGCGTCCGACAGGACGTTCTCGGTCCCCTGGCCGATGCGCTCGAGGAGGAGAAGGACCGAGACGGGCCGCTTGCGCGGCGGGCGGCAGGTGACGGGATGACGGCTCGCCTGCTCGAGAAGCGCGGCCTGAGCGTCGCTCGCGCCGATGAAACCGTAAAGCGCATCCTTCTGCGCCTCGCCGAGCGCTTGGCGCATGGTCCGTTGCATGACCATGGCGCCCGAGGTGTCGAGGCCTTCCAGTTCGCTCAGATCGATCGAAAGCCCCTGCCCGGCCTGGCGAGAGGCGAACCGGCGGAGCTTGGCGTCGATGTCGGCGAGGCCGCATTCGAGCGTCCAGGTGCCCCGCGCGACGATGCGCGCAGCTGCCCCTTCCCCCGTCGCTTCGAAGCTCGCCATAGCCACCATTGAACGCTGCGTCTCCACTCCGTGCCGTCAACTCCGCGTTCATCATGACATAGGAAGCTGAACGCCCCCTGAACGGTGCCCGCGCCGTGTGTAAGGTGTCCGAGAAACCACACCCGTAGGGCGGGAAGACCGCCGGTCCCGTTCGCCGCTAGGCATGACGAGGCCGGTCCGTCACACCGCCAGTCGCTGCCTCATCTAGGAACGCGTCGTGATCGAACAAAGGCTTCAGCAAAAGCTGCGTCTCCTTCTGGTCCTGCCGGCGGTGGTGGTCTTCGCGATCGCCGCCCTCGCGGTGACGACCGCCCGGCTTCCGGGCGTGCAACCGCGCGAGGGCATCTTCGACGTCTTCGCCCGGCTCGCGCCGCGCCCGGCGAGCGACACGTCGAGCGTTGCCCTGATCGACATCGACGGGGAGAGCACGTCCCGCCTCGGCCCCTGGCCCTGGCCGCGCAGCGCGCTCGCCCGCCTCGTCACCGCCGCCGAGGAGGCCGAAGCCGCCGCCGTGGTCGTGACGGTTCCGACCGAGGGCCCCGATCCCCTCTCGCCTGAAGTCTTGGGTCGCTACTGGCTGACCGACGCGCGCGCCGGGGGCGAGGCTGCGCGTCTGATCGGCCGGCTGCCGAGCACGGACACGGCGCTCGCCGCCTCCGCGAGCGGCGTACCCACCGCGCTCGGCGTCGCGGCCGAGGCGCGGCCGACGCGCCAAGCGCCCTCCTGGCAACGCAGCGACGTCGCGGCCGCGGACTGGCTGCGCCTCGCGGGCGACCCGGCCGAGACGGTCGTCGCGCTGCCCGCCGTTCAGGCCCGGGGCGAAGTCGCACCGGCGCTCCGCAACGCGGCGACGCCCGCCGTGATCGGCCTGCCCGAAGATCGCGACGGGCGCATCCGACGCACGCCGCTGGTTTGGTCCTTGGCGGGCGCGCCCGTCCCAAGCGCAGGCTTCGCTCCCCTCGTCCTGATCGACCCCGTCGACGCCGCCGCGGCGCGGGGACGGTTCCGGGTCGGCGGCCCGCCCCTTCGGGCGCTGTCGACCGAGGGGGGCGTCGTGCCCCTCGACGGGCGGGGCGAGTTCCGGATCTGGCTGCCTGCCGACCTCGACCTGCCGAGCGTGCCCGCCTGGCGGGTGCTCGAAGGCGGCGCGCAGTGGCGTCAGTCCCTGCGCGGCCGGGCGGTCTTCATCGGCCAGTCCGTTACGCCGGACGCCCTGGTCTCGACGCCGCGCGGCCCGCTGACCGCCGCCGCCCTCCACGCCCAGCTCGCAGAGCAGCTACGCACGGGCGCCGTCCTGCGGCGGCCGGCTTGGAGCGGCGCGGCCGAAGGGTTCCTCGCGCTTCTCCTCGGCGCGCTGGCCGTCGGCGCGGCGATCTTTCTGAGCCCCTTCGTCGCCGGCACGCTGACCTTCGTCCTGTCGGCCGCGGTCGCGGCGGGCGCCTTCTTCGTCTTCCAGGGGTCCGGACTCCTCCTCGATCCCCTTCCCCCGATCTTCGCCATGGCGGGCGGTCAGCTCGCCGTCTTCGCCATGGTCGTCGGCAACATGCTCGTCCGCGACGACGCGGTACGGGGCGCCTTCCACGGCGCGCTGCCGCCCGCGACCATGGAACGGCTCCAGGCGCGTGGCGGCGCGGGCCTCCTTCGCGGCACCCGCCGAGAGGTGACGGTGCTCGCCTGCGCGCTGCGCCTGCCCGACGCCGTCGTGCGCCGCTTCGAGGGGCGCCCGGACGACTTCGTCGGCTTCATGGCCTCGGCGAACGACGCGCTGCGCCGGACGATCCTGTCCCATCAGGGCACGGTGGACCACGCGGAGAACGGCCAACTCCTCGCCTATTGGAACGTGCCCGAGACCTCCGCCCAGCACGTCGAGCAGGCCTGCGCCTGCGCCCTCAAGATGATCGACGACGTCAGCACGCTGTCCGAGAACGTGACCACCGCCGCCCTGGCGGGAGAGGCGTCGGTCGATCCGGGCTTCGCCGAGCTCGCGATCGAGGTCGGCATCGCCTCGGGTCCGTGCTTCGCGGGCCCCGTCGGGATCGGCGCGCGCAACCGCTACGCCGTGCTCGGCGAGGCGGTGACGCTGGCGACGAGGCTGCGGTCGCGTTCGGGCCTCTACGGCCCGGCGATCATCACGGATGACGTCGTCTTCGACACGCTTCGGCACCACTACGCCTTCTTGGACCTCGACGTCGTCAAGCTGTCCGAGAAGTCCGGCGCGCGCAGCGTGCACGGCCTCGTCGGCAATCCCTTCCTCAAGGCGTCGAAGTCCTTCCGGCAGCTGGCCGACGCGCAGCGGGAGCTCCTCCTGTCGTGGAAAGCCGGCGACCTCTCGGGTTCTCTTCTCCAGCTGCAGCGCCTGCGCGCCCTGCCGGGCGTGCCGGAAGCCTACGTGGCGCTGTTCGAGGAGCGCATCGCCATCGCCCGCGCGGCCGGCGACGCTTGGGAGCCTGCCGACATCCTGCTCGTCTAGACGGCCAGCGCGCCGAGCGTGCCGCCGTCCCAGCGGGACCGAAGCTTGAGCGCCAGGAGGAGGCCCCCGGCGCCCATGCCGCCCATGAGAAGGTAGGCGGGCAGCGGCGCCTGCGCGTCGAAGAGGAGACCGGCGACCGAGGTCGCGATCCCCGTCACCGCGCCGATCCCGAAGGTCGAGATCAGCGTCATCGCCGTGGCGCGGTAGCCGTCCGGCACCGCCCGCCCGACGAACTCGATCGTGCCCAAGAAGGCGGCGGTGAAGGTGCCCGCATGAAGCACCTGAAGGACGAAGAGGACGGGAAGCGGCGGCGACAGCCCCGTCAGCGGCCAGCGGACGAGGGCGCTGAGCGCGCCGAGCGCGATGAGGAGCGCGGGGTCGATCCGCCGGAGCACGGCCTTGCCGAAGACGAGGACGCCGATCTCGAAGACGACGCCCACCGTCCAGAGCACGCCGATCAACGTCGGCGAGTAGCCGAGCGCCGACCAGTGAAGCTCCGAGAAGGCGTAGTAGACGGCGTGGCTGCCCTGGCAGAGCCCGGCCGCGGCGAGCATCAGGAGGAAGCTGCGCGAGCGGAAGAGCTGGCCCGCCTCGGCGAGGCTCGGCTTCGGCAGGGCGCCCCTTCCCGGGCGGGGCAGGACGAGCGCGACGCCGACCATGCAAAGCGCCATCGCCGCCATCCAGACGACGGTCGCGCCGTCCCCGTAAGCAGCGATGACGGCGCCGCCTCCTAGGTTCGCGAGGATGAAGGCGAAGGAGCCGATCCCGCGCGTGCGGCCGTAGTCGAGCTCCCCCGCCCTATCCGCGCGCAGCACGCTGGCGTCGGCGAGCGGGACACCGAGCCCGAAGGAGAACAAGGTCAGGACGATGCAGACGCTCAGCGCCGTCTTCGGCAGCGGAAGGAGCAGGAAGATCGCCCCGACAGCCAGGGCCGCCGAGACGAGGCGCAGCGGCGAGCGGGGATCGCGCACGCCCTCCGCGCGGTAGGCGAGGACCGGAGCGAAGAGGAGCCGACAGGCGAGCGCGCCGCCGATCAGGAAGCCGATCTCGGACGCTTGGTAGCCGCGCGCGTCGAGCCACCCCGGAAAGAAGGGCAGCTGCACGCCGAGAAAGGCGAACTGCGCCGCGTAGTAGGCGCCGAACGCCAGCATCGGACGGGTCGAAGCGGTCATGAAGGCCGAAGGGCTCGCGGAAGGTCTCGGCGCGCGCCTATAGCGCGTCGCCCGCCGGGAAAAGACGGCGCGCTGCCGACTGAATGAAGCGCTCGGCTTGGCGGCCCGGGGAGGCGCGGTTTAGGACCGCTCATCGAGGGTGAACTGAAGGCAAGTAGAATGGCGTTGGATCTTCTGAACCCGCTGCTCGCGCGGTCGATCAAGCGCGGGCGGCTGACGATCGTCACGCCCGACGGCCGCGCGCGCGCGCATGGAAGCGGCGAGGGCGGCCCCCTCGTGACGGTGAAGCTGCACGACCCCCGCCTCCTCGCCGCCATCCCCCTCGCGCCGGAGCTGCGGGCGGGCGAGGCCTACATGGACGGAACGCTCACGGTCGAGGAAGGCACGCTCAGAGACTTCCTCGCCGTCTTCGGGATGAACCGGCAGAGCTTCCGCGCCGATTCGACCCAGCGCTACTTCCGCACGCTCTACAAGAAGGCGCGGCGGTTCCAGCAGGCGAACTCGCCGCTCAGGTCGCGCACCAACGTCGCGCACCACTACGACCTGTCGAACGATCTCTATCGCCTCTTCCTCGATCGGGGCCTCAACTACTCCTGCGGCTACTGGCCGTCCGAGGACATGTCGCTCGAAGACGCGCAGACCGCGAAGCTGCGCCACATCGCCGCGAAGCTGCGTCTCTTCGACGGCGCGCGTGTCCTCGACATCGGCTGCGGCTGGGGCTCGATGGCGATGCTGCTCGGCGAGGCCGGCTGCAACGTCGTCGGTGTGACCCTCTCCAAGGAACAGAAGGCGCTGGCGGACGAGCGGATCGCGAAGCGCGGGCTGCAGGACCGCGTCGAGATCCGCATCCAGGACTACCGGGAGGTCGAAGGCCCCTTCGACAGGATCGTCTCGGTCGGCATGTTCGAGCATGTCGGCGTGCCCCAATACGACGCCTTCTTCGGCAAGATCCGCGGCCTCCTCACCGATGACGGCGTGGCGCTGGTCCACTCGATCGGCCGCAAGGGCGGCCCGTCCGCGACGGATGCCTGGACACGCAAGTACATCTTCCCCGGAGGCTACTCGCCAGCGCTGTCCGAGACCCTGGCGGCCGTCGAGCGGTCCGGCCTGTGGGTCACCGACGTCGAGGTCTGGCGCATGCACTACGCCCATACGCTCAAGCGCTGGGGCGAGCGGTTCGAGGCCAACCGCGACAAGGCGCAGGCCATGTTCGACGAGCGCTTCTGCCGGATGTGGGAGTTCTACCTCGCTGCCTCCGAGATGGCGTTCCGGCACGGCAGCCACATGAACTTCCAGCTCCAGCTGACGCGGGAGGTGGACGCCCTCCCGCTCAGCCGGGACTACATGGGCGAGGCGGAGGCGGCCCTCGCGACGCTGTAGGAGCGAGGGCCGCGCCTGCTAGGTGTTGGCCACGAAAGCACGGGACGGCTTCTTCTCATGACCCTTCGCATCTTCATTCAGATGGACCCGATGGAGGGCGTCCAGGTCCGTGGCGACACGACCTTCGCCCTCGCGCGCGAAGCGCTGTCGCGCGGACACGAGGTCTGGACCTACGGCGCGGAGCGCCTGCGGCTCGAGGGCGGGCGGGTGACCGCCCTCGCCCACCGGATCGAGCGGCTGACCGAGACCCAAGGCAGCCACGTCGTCTTCGACACCACCGAGGTCCGCGACCTGGGCGAAGCGGACGTGGTGCTGGTCCGCCAGGATCCGCCCTTCGACATGACCTACATCACGACGTGCCACATCCTGGAGATGCTGCCGCCCGAGGTGCTGGTCCTGAACGACCCCGCCGAGATCAGGAACGCGCCGGAGAAGATCTTCGTGATGGCGTTCCCCGACCTCATGCCGCCAACGCTCATCACGTCGGACGAAAGCGCGATCCGCGAGTTCCGCGACCGGCACGGCGAGATCGTCGTGAAGCCGCTCTACGGCAATGGCGGGGCGGGCGTGTTCCGGCTGCGCCGCGAGGACGAGAACCTCGCGAGCCTGCTCGAGATGTTCCTCGGCGCCCCCGGCCCCTGCCGGCGGCCGGTGCCGGTGATCGCGCAGGGCTACCTTCCCGCCGTGCGGCAAGGCGACAAGCGCGTCCTCCTCGTCGACGGCGAGCCGATCGGCGCCATCAACCGCGTCCCCGCCGAGGGCGAGGCACGGTCTAACATGCATGTCGGCGGTCGCGCCGAGGCGGCGGAACTGACCGAGCGGGACCGCGAGATCTGCACGCGGCTCGCGCCCGAGTTGAAGCGGCGGCGCCTGGTCCTGACCGGCATCGACGTGATCGGCGGCCTCATCACGGAGATCAACGTGACGAGCCCGACGGGGGTTCAGGAGCTCAAGCGCTTCGGGGGGCCTGACGTCTCCGCAGCCTTCTGGGACTGGACCGAAACCGCGGCTGCGCGCCGTTAGAGCCTGACCGCGGCGGCGCAGGCGGCGGGGTCGCGGAGGATGCGGACCTCGCCGAGCGGCGCGAGGGCCGGCTCATCCTCGATCATCCGGATGGTCACGCCGTTGGTCCAGCCGAAGCCGTCCTGGGTCGGGTACTCCCCGCCCCCGCCGTCCCGCGCCGTCTCGAGGTCGTACTTCTCGACCAAACGGCCGCTCTCGCAGAAACCGCGCGCGACCGTTCGGGCCCACCCCGCCTCGATCTCTTCGGCGAGCGTGTCATGGCCATAGGCCGACAGTCCCGCCGCCGCGATCCACTGATGCGGGGCCCAGCCATTGGGCGCGTCCCACTGCTCGCCCGTCTCGACCGGCGTCGGCAGCACGCCGCCCGGCGCGAGGAGGTGGCGGCGGACGGACCGCGCCGTGCGGTCGGCTTCCGCCTGTGTCGCGAGGCCGGTGAAGAGCGGATAGAGCATGGCCGCCGTCGGGCGATCCCTGACCGCGCCGGTCCGAAGGTCGTAATCGGCGAAGTAGCCGCCGTCCGAGGACCAGAGGTGCCGCCGCATCGCCGCCGAGCGCGCTTCGGCCGCGCTGGCGTAGGCGCTCGCGCAGCCCGCCTCCCCCGCGCGCGCGCAGCCCGCCGCGATCGCCTGCTCGAGGCCGTAGAGGAGCGCGTTGAGGTCGGCCGGCACGATGTTGGTGGTCTGGATCGTCGAGAGGTCGGCGGGCTCGTCCAGCCATCGTGAGGAGAAGTCCCATCCGCTCTCGGCCCCCGCCCGCAGGTCGCGATAGACCGCCTCGGGCGCGCGGCCCGACCGGGACGCGGTCTCGACGTCGTAGAGGTAGGACTCGTCGCGCGGGGCGGCGCGGTCGTCCCAGTAGCGGCTCAGCAGGCTTCCGTCGCCGAGCCGGACGGCGCGCGCCCGCGCTTCGCCTTCGTCCAGATCGTCCGCGCCCGCCATCCAGAAGGCGTGCTCCGCGCGAAGCGCCTCCAGATGCGCCGCCCATGCGGCTGCGGGATCGGCTTCGTTCAGAAGCGCGACCATGAGGTAGAGGACGGGCGGCTGGGACCGTCCGAGGTAGTAGGTCCGGTTGCCGTTCGGGATGCGGCCGTACTGCGCGAGTTCGGCCTCGAAGTTCGCGACCATGCCCTCGCGAAGCGCCCGGTCGTCGAGCCCGAGCAGCGTGAAGTAGGCGTCCCAGTAGTACGCCTCGCGGAAGCGCCCGCCCGGCACGAGGTAGGGGTTCGGCAGCGGCAGGAGCGAGCCTTGCGTTCCCCCCGTCCCCGGCCGGGTGAGGATCGGCCAAAGGAGGTCCACGTGCTGCGCCAGCGTCCTGTCCGGGGGCAAGGTCGGCGGCGCGGCGACGGCGGCGGGGGGCGCGAAGTTCGCGGCGACGAAGACGCGAAGGGTCGCTGTATCCGTCGGCGCGCCCTCGTCCTCCCAATCTTCTACGATCGCGTCCGGATCCCGCAGCGGCGTCGCGTCCGCCCAGTCCTTGGGCTCCATGACGCCGGATAGCGCCACGGCCGCGAAGAGGTCGTCATAGACCTGCGAGGGCGCGGGGTGGTCCGCAGCGGGACCGCCCGCCGTCGCGCACGCCGCGAGGAGAAGGAGCGGAAGGAAGGGTATTCTCATTGCCGCCCCGACGCATGAGCCTTCAGGTCCTCGAGCCTGACCGCGTCCAGCGAGCGCTCATGGCAGGCGTCGAGCACCACCGGCGGGGCGAGCCCCGCCGCACGCGCCTCTTCCCAACGGCCCGCACACAGGCACCAACGGTCGCCCTCCTTGAGCCCGGGAAAGCCGAACTCGGGCCTCGGCGTCATCAGGTCGTTTCCCTTCTCCGCCGAGAAGCGCAGGAACTCGTCCGTCACCACCGCGCAGACCGTATGGCTGCCCGCGTCCCGCGGTCCCGTCTCGCACGATCCGGTCCGGGTGAACCCCGTCATCGGATCGCACCCGCAGACCGCCAGGGTTTCGCCCAGAACGTTCCTCGCCATATCAGTTCCCCTTATAGTCAGGGTGAACCTATGTCGTCTCGCATCGATGGCACGCCCCGTGCTACCTAACGGAGCGTGAACGCGACCCGACCCCTTTCCGGTCCGGGCTCCCGCGTAGAGTTGGAGCGCCAGGACAGCCGACGCGCCGCGCGAACGCGCTTCGCCAACACGTCGCAGCGGGCGCATACCGGCGCGGAGGAAGCCTGGCACGCGGCGACCCACGGCATCGGCGTTCCGTTGGGCGTCGTCGCCCTCGTCTTCCTGGTGTTGAAGGCCGTTCAGAACGGGAGCGCCGCGGAGGTCACGGCCGTCTCCATCTATGGCGGCTCGGTCGTGCTCCTCTACCTCGCCTCGACCGTCTATCACGCGGCCTTCGGATCGGCCTTCCAACCCTTCCTGGGGGCGCTCGACCACGCAGCGATCTACCTGAAGATCGCGGGCTCCTACACGCCCTTCGCCGTCATCACGCTGCCCACCGGGCCGGGCGTCGCGATCCTGATCGCCGTTTGGACCGTCGCGATCGTGGGCGTCACCCTCAAGATCGTCTGCCACTTCGCCTCGAGGCTCGACAATTGGGACTGGCTGTCCCTCGCCGCCTATGTCGGGATGGGCTGGATCGGCATCTTCGTGATGGGATGGCTCTACGAGAACCTGCCGCTCGCGGGCTTCCTCTGGCTGATCGCGGGAGGCCTGTGCTTCTCGGTCGGTGCGGTCTTCTACGCCTGGAAGGCCCCGCGCTACACGCACGCGATCTGGCACGTCTTCGTGCTCGCGGGCAGCGCCTGCCACTTCGTCAGCATCTACGGCTTCGTCCTCTCGGGCGAGGCGTAAGCGGGCGCCGTCAGCCGCCGAAGACGCCCGCACTCACGAGCGCGGAGACGATGGCGGCGAGAGCGGCGAGGACCGCGACCAGCGCGCTGAGCATGGCGACCCGGTTGCGTTTCGTCTCTTCCGGATCGGGCACTGGCAGACCTCGTTGCGGCTTGTTCCCGCCCTAGCCAGGTCGGATCACCAAGACCAGCGTGCCTTCAATACCGTTCGGCGTAGCGGCCGGCCTCGTCCTGCCGCGCGCGGTAGTCGGCGAGGTCGCTTTCGGCAATGCGCAGCGCGGCCGTGGCCTCCGGGATCTCGCTGTCGACCATGGCGCGTTCGGTCTGGATCGCCATCGCCGCGCGCTCGGCCGTGCGTTCCGGCGAGTCGCCTTCGAAACCGCCTGCGGCGAGCGCGACGAGGATCCGCCGCGCCTCGTCCCGGCGGCCCTCGGCGACGGCGAGGCGATAGCGAGCCGCGTCGACCGCGCTCGCATAGGTCCAAAGCTCGTAGCCTTCGTCGTAAGCGGCGAGGAAGTCCGCCTCGCCGTGAGAAGCGCACTGGCCGAGGTAAGGCTCGCCGGATTCGCCCATGCGATAGCCTCGGGACGGCGCGCAGAAGGAAGACAGGCCCCGCTCGCGCCCTGCCCAGTAGGCGGCGTGATCGAAACCGTAGCCGTGACGCTGGCAGGCGGCGGCGCGGTCGTTGGCGAGCCCAGGGGGCGCGCCCGCGACCCCGTCCTCATAGCCGTAGGACGCCCAGTCGGCAGAGGCGCACTCATGCACGTTCATGCCGGTCGCGCAGGCGCTCAGCGCGAGGAACGCGCCGGCGGAGAGGATGAATCTGAGCATGCTGTTCCCCCTGATCGCGGCGGAACCTTAGCGCGGGGAGATAAACGGCGGGTTGCTTGGGCTGCAGGGCCCAGGCTGAGCGCCGAGCGGTTCAACCGCGCTCGAACTCGTCGAAGATCGCGGTGATCCGGTCGCCGAAGACCGCGTCGGTCTCGGCCAGGATCTCGGCCGCCTTGACCGAGTGCATCACCGTGGTGTGGTCGCGGTTGATCATCGCGCCGATCGCGGTGAGCGGCGTGTCGGTCAGCTTGCGCGCGGCGAGGCAGAAGGCGTGCCGCGCACGGACGATGGGCTGCTTGCGCGCGCGCCCCGCGACCTCTTCCTTGGTCAGGCCGAAGGTGCGCACGGTGAAATCGAAGACGTCTTCGACCGTGACCGCCTGGCGACGGTGCGAGAGGTGCTCGGCCAGAAGCTTGCGCACGCGCTCGTCGGAGAGGGCGGCGGGGCCTTCACGCCCGCCTTCGGCTTCGATCGCGACCTGGAGGAGGGAAAGCATCCCCTCGAGTTCGCGCACCGAGTCCTCGCAGCGACGCGCGATGAGGTCGATGTGGCGCTGGGGCACGGGCAGCCCCGTCTGCATCTCGAAGAGGGCCGCGGCCTGGCGCGCGACGCGCAGTCGCAGGTCGTAGTCGGGCTTGTCGATCGAGACGCAGAGGCCGCCTGCGAGACGGTCGGCGAGGCGTTGGGAGATGCCGGTCTCGGACAGGCGCGCTGGCGGGAGGGCGCCCGCGACGAGCACGCGCTTGCCGGCGCCGCGCAGGCGGTCGATCAGGCAGTCGAGCTCTTCCTGGGTGCGCTTGCGGCCACGCAGGAGCTGGATGTCGTCGACGAGAAGGACGTCGGTCGACTGCAGGAAGCTGCGAAGCTCCTTGACCGACTTCGAGATGAAGGCCTCCGACACGTCGGTCATCAGGCTGTCATAGGTGAGGTAGAGGACGTTGTCCGTCGGACGGCGGCGCAGCCACTCCTGCGCGGCGGCGTTCAGGAGGTGCGTCTTGCCGCGCCCCGAGGCGCCGTGAAGGTAGGTGAGCGCGGCGCCCGTGCCGTCGAGCATCTTGGTGACGGCGTGCCGGGCAAGGCGGTTGGTGTCGTTGACGCAGAAGCGCTCCAGCGTCATCGCGCTGTGGAACTGGCTCGGCAGCTCGCTGTCGAAGGGCAGGCCCTCGGCGCGGTCTCTTTCTGGTCTTCCGGCGCTCGTGCTCATCTCGGCGCTTTCCTCGGCGCGCAGCCCCTTACGGAAGGGCGATGCCTTGAGTCTAGACGCGGCGCGGGCCGGGGCCAGCGCGGCGGGCCGTTCGGCCTCGACCTCGATCCTGCGGACCTGTGCCAGGTCCTGAACGCCCTTGACCGACAAGCGATTGACGGGGCCGCAGGCCTCCGACCAGACCTCGCGCAGGCCCGGCGCGAAGCGCTGCGAGATCAGGCTCGCGGAGAAGCGCGTCGGCGCGTGCAGCACGACGTTCGAAGACGACGCCTCCGCAAGGCCTAGCGTCTCGAAGTAGCTCGAGTAGACGGCGGCACCGAAGCGGTCGCGCAGCTCTGACTTGAAGGTGTCGAAGCGTTCGAGGTCGGAAGGCGTTGGCATCGGCGTTCACTCGGGCATGGGCTCGCCATTCCCCCGCAGCGCGTTTCGCGCGGGAGCCGGACGGCGTGTCTTACGGATGAAGCGCCGGTGACGGCGCGTTAACGACGGTGGCAGGGTCGCCGTAAATAGCGGGTTAAGCGGCCCCGAAACTCGAGGGGGGCGCCGCGCCGTTCACCGGCTCGTGTCTCCGAACTTCTGCCCAAAGAGACGCCATTGCCGTTCCCCTTCCCTCTCGCGTTTCGATGACCGCGCCTTGCCCGGCGGTGTCTTCGTACCGTCTGAACCTGACCTGAAAGAGAGTATTCCTCAGGCCCCAGCATGACAAGGTGACGACAGGTTGAGTCTCAGGAATCATTCGCGCCTCGATCACCCGTTCTGCGCGAAGAGGCCATGAATCAAGAGCTTAATGAGGCGTTAACTGGACTGCCGAACTGCGGAAGGGTTTTCAACAGGGGTTGGAATCATTCACCCGCACGAAGAGTCTGATTTTGTTCTATAATAGGGATTTCGGCGCGCTGGATGCGCCACGCCGCAACATGTAGCGGGGACTCGTCTGGACTCACACAAGACTCGCCAGAAACGCGCATACTCCCTGTAATGACGAAGGCCCGCCCCGGGGTCCGGGACGGGCCTTCTTCAAGGGGATGGACCGGTCGGCTTAGGCGCCGAGCGCCTTCACCCGGCTCGACAGGCGCGAGACCTTGCGGGCGGCGGTGTTCTTGGAGACGACGCCGTTGGAGACGGCGCGGAACATCTCGGACTCTGCGGTGCGGAGCGCGGTACGGGCGGCGTCGTGATCGCCGGCGGCGATCGCCTCTTCGACGTAGCGCAGGTAAGTGCGGACGCGGCTGCGACGGGCCTTGTTGACCGCCGTGCGCCGCTCGATCTTGCGGACCATCTTCTGGGCCGAAGTCGTGTTGGCCATGCGGAAGCTCTTAAGTTGGGTGTGAAAGCGTAGCGGCGGCCCATAGCGAAGGCCCGCCGCCCCGTCAACGCTGCGTCTCGGCGCGCCACACAGCGTAGGAGCGATAGGTGCCGAGCGCCGTGCTGGCTAGGCTTCCCGCCAGAAGGAGGCCGAGGCCCAAGGGGGCCCCGCCGGCCAGGAGGCCGACCAGGCCTAGGCCGCCGGAGGCGACGAAGCCCCAGCCGAGCGCACGGTTTCCCGCGATCCAAGCGTCCCGGCTCGACAGGCTCCAGGGCGTCCTGAGCCCCGCGAACCAGTTGGGCTGCGACTTGGCGACAAAGTTGCCCATCACGAGGAAGAGGAGGGCGACGGCGGCCAGGGCGACCGTACCGACGGGCGCCTCGCGTCCGAGCGCATGCCAGAGGATGACGAGGTGCAACAGAAGAAGGACGACGCTGCAGCCGATCCAGCCCGTCAGGTACAGACCGGCGCTGCGCTCGAGCCCCGCTCGCTTGGGGTCGAGTCGCGGCAGGACGGCGAAGAAGGGAATGAGCCCGGCCATCAGAGCCGGCATCGCGAAGAGCGCGACGACGCGCGACGCGAAGCCGTCGGCCTGCCCTTCGAGGTTCCAATGGATCGGCACCGCCGCGCCCTCGGGCACGCGGGGCCAGACGAGGACGCTGGCGAGGAGGGAGAGAAGTAGGAGCGGCACGCTCCACCGAAGGCCGGTTCTGATCACGTCGCCTCTCCTTCCTTCCGTCCCGCCGCCTCGCCGAGCCGGAGCGTGTCCATCAGCCCCGCCATCGCTTCCTCCAGCACCGAGAGGCGCAAGGCGTAGAGGATGCGGGTGCCGTCGCGGTCGGCCTCGATCAGCCCCGCCTCCTTCAAGATGGCGAAGTGGGTGGACATGGTGGCGCGGGAGACGCCGAACGCCGCCGACAGCTCGCCCGCGCTCTTCGAGCCGTCCTTGAGAAGGGTCAGGACCTCACGCCGGATCGGCGAGGAGAGGGCTGCGAAGACGTCACGCATGGCGCCTATTTAGATATTCGTCTAAATAGAGTCCAGGTCCGTCCTCAGCGTTGGCAGCCGCCGCAGTAGAAGGTCGAGCGGCCGGACTGCACGATGCGGGCGATGACGCCGCCGCATCGCGTGCAAGGCTCGCCCTCCCGGCCGTAAGCCGAGAAGCGGTGCTGGAAGTAGCCGGTGCCGCCCTCGGCGCTTCTGTAGTCCCTCAGCGTGCTGCCGCCCGCCTCGATGGCCTCTTGGAGGACGGCCTTCACCTCGGGAACGAGCCGCCCTGCCCTCTTGGCGCCGATCGTCCGTGCCTCGCGCCTCGGGCTGATGCCGGCCCGGTGCAGCGCCTCGCAAACGTAGATATTGCCGAGGCCCGCGACGACGCGCTGGTCGAGAAGCGCCGCCTTGATCGGGGTGCGCTTGCCGGCGAGCGCTTCAGTCAGCGCAGTGCCGGTCCACTCGTCCGACAGGGGCTCGGGCCCCATGCCGGCGAAGTGGCGCGACCCAGACAGGTCGTCCGTGAAGAGGAGGTCCCAATAGCCGAAGCGGCGCGGGTCGGCGAAGCCGATGCGGACGGGGCCGAGGCTTCCGCCCTCCGCTTCGAGAACGATGTGCTCGTGCTTCTGCGGGTTCACGGCGTGGTCGAAGGCGCCCGGCGCCCGGACCTCACCGTCTGCCGTGACCGTGAAGCGGCCCGTCATGCCGAGATGGGCGATCAGGCTCTCCCCCGTCGAGAGCGGCAGGACGAGGTACTTGGCGCGCCGCTTCACCGCCAGCACGCTCGCCCCCTCGAGCCGCTCGGGCATGTCCGGCGGCAGGGGAAAGCGCAGGTCCGGGCGGCGCTGTAGGACGCGGGTGATGGTGGCGCCGGTCAGCGCCGGCGCGAGGCCGCGCCTGACCGTCTCGACCTCGGGAAGTTCAGGCAAGGGCGACCTCGCGCTCGACGCGGATGGCGGCCGGAAAGGCCCCGTCCCGCAGATAGGCGATGACGGCGTCCGCGACGCGGCGGGAGGCGGGCAGGAAGGCGTGACCGACGGGGATGACGGCGCGCCCGTCGGCGCCCGCGAGCGCCGATGCGACGGTGACCTTTCCGTCCGTCTCCCCTTCGAGGCCCTCGCGCCACGATGCTGGCAGGCGCGCGGCAGGCCCCCACCCCGTCCGGCCGGCGATGGCCCCGACGCCCGGCCGCTTGTCCCAAAGGGCGTGGCGCGGCCGCGCGTGCTGAAGCTCCCCCAGCGCAGGGCCGAGCGCCGCCCGGATCGGCGTCAACCGCAGCGCGACCGTCGCGAGCGGCGAGCCGAGGTTGGGGGATCCGATCTGCACCACCCTGCCCTGCTTCTCTTCAGGCAGCGCCTCGTGAAGCCTGACCGCGAGGAGACCGCCGAGGGAGTGGCCGACGAGGTGAACGCGGTCCCACCGCTCGCCGGCTGAACGGACGTAGGGCGCGAGGTGCCGGACGGCGTCGTCGAGGCTCATCCGGCTGGAAGGATAATCGAGGCAGGTCACGGCGTAGCCCGCCCGACGCAGGCGAAGGGCGAGCGGGCGCATCGAGGCGCCCTGAACGCTCAGTCCCAGCCCGTGAATAAGGATCGCGCCTTCGGTCCTAGTCGTCATCGGAGGAAACTAAGAGCGCCCTCGCCGCTTCGCGAGGCCCTGCGGCGATGCGGTCAGGCGAGCGCCAGCGCCGTACGCAGCTTGGAACGCTGAAGCTCGGACAGGCCCGCTAGGGTCTCGATCATCGCCTCGGCGTCGGTATAGCTCGCCCGCGACGCACGGAAGGTCGGCAGCGCCTCCGCCTCACGCAGGTCGGAGAGGAGCGCCCCCGCCGCGAGCCCGGTGAGCACCTGCGCGCCCCGATCGGTCACTTCGACCGCGACGGCGGTGCCGCGTCCGTCGACGAACACCATGACGGGCGTTCCTTCGAGCGTCGCGGAGAGCAACTCGAACCCGTCATCATCGGCCAGGGCGGCACCGGAGTAGGCCGCGCCAGCGAGCATCACTCCAAGGATCTTTCTCATCATCCTCGTCTCCCGTGATACACCCACCGCTCGATCTCAGTCTGTTACAGTGTGCGACGCACGCGCAAGGGTGAAGATGCAGTTAAGGGTTGAGTGACGGCGGTCACCGACATCTAAAAATGGTAAAGGCAATACACGCTCGCGCGTGATCCGTCAGAACGTCCGCGTCGCCATCATCGTGCTCTGCGCGGCGGTGGTCTTTCCCATGATGCGCTGAAGCAGCAGAGCGGCTGACCCAAGGCATGTCGCGGAGAACATCGCAGCGACGAGAAGACCATTGCCGACATCGAGCACCAAGCCGGCAACGCGGTCTCCGATCGACCCGACGATCCACAAAGCCCACCAACCACCGAGGCTCGGCGTATCGTAGGGGCGCCAACCCGCGGCATGGTAGCTACCGTCCACGATCTGTTGCATCGCCTCGAACGGTTTCCACCAGGCGGCGATAGGAACGAAGTACCAACCGATGGCCCATCCGGCACTCATGTCGGCGTAGGGTTCCTTGACGGCGTGGAGGTTTCGCATCGCTCTGAAGAGCCAGATCGCAACGAAGATCGGAGTGACGAACGTCGCAGCGACGTACCCGAAGCTGATAGCACTGAGCAGCATCGCATCTTGAGCAAGAGAACCGGGGCCGATCGCAACCGCAGTGTCGAGTTGAAGCGCCAGCGTCATTCCTAGCAGCACGACCATCAGCGCAGCCAGACCTGCGAAGACGATCAGCGACCAACGCGCCCTCTTGTAGAGGCGGTCTAACGGCTTCGGCTCGCGTTCAGCTCGGCGCCCACCGGACACCGCCGCATGTTCGATCGTAGTCATGACCGTCCCCCTGTTCCCGGCGAACGGCTTACCACCGAGTCCCAACAAAACGAAAAGGGCGGCCCGAGGGCCGCCCTTCCGTCAGTCTGAGCTGAGCGTTCGGACTTAGAAGTCCATGCCGCCCATGCCGCCCATGCCGCCGCCATGGGAGTGACCGCCGCCGGCGGACTCCTTCTTCGGCGCCTCGGCGATCATGGCTTCCGTCGTGATCAGGAGGCCGGCGATCGAGGCCGCGTCCTGCAGGGCCGTGCGGACGACCTTGGCGGGGTCCACGATGCCCTTGGCGACGAGGTCGCCATACTCTTCGGTCTGCGCGTCGAAGCCGTACTTGGCGTCGCCTTGCTCCATCAGCTTGCCGACGACGATCGAGCCTTCGGCGCCCGCGTTCTCGACGATCTGACGCAGCGGGGCCTGAAGCGCGCGGCGCACGATGGCGACGCCCGCCGTCTGGTCGGCGTTCTCGCCTTCGAGGCCGTCGAGGACACGGCTCGCGAAGAGGAGGGCCGTGCCGCCGCCGGGGACGATGCCTTCTTCGACGGCCGCGCGGGTGGCGTTGAGCGCGTCGTCGACGCGGTCCTTACGCTCCTTCACCTCGACTTCCGTCGCGCCGCCCACCTTGATGACGGCGACGCCGCCGGCGAGCTTGGCGAGGCGCTCTTGCAGCTTCTCGCGGTCGTAGTCCGAGGTCGTGTCCTCGATCTGCTTGCGGATCTGCGCGGTGCGCGCTTCGATGTCGGACTTCTCGCCCGCACCGTCGACGATCGTGGTGTCGTCCTTGTTGATGACGACGCGCTTGGCCGTGCCGAGCATGTCGAGGCCGACGTTCTCGAGCTTGATGCCGAGGTCTTCGGAGACGACTTGGCCGCCCGTGAGGATCGCGATGTCCTCGAGCATGGCTTTCCGGCGGTCACCGAAGCCAGGCGCCTTGACGGCCGCGATCTTCAGGCCGCCGCGCAGCTTGTTGACCACGAGGGTCGCGAGCGCTTCGCCTTCGACGTCTTCGGAGATGATGACGAGCGGACGGCTCGACTGCACCACGGCTTCGAGGAGGGGAAGCATCGACTGGAGGTTCGAGAGCTTCTTCTCGTGCAGGAGGATGTAGGGATCCTCGAGCTCCGCCGTCATCTTGTCGGCGTTGGTGATGAAGTAAGGCGACAGGTAGCCGCGGTCGAACTGCATGCCCTCGACGACGTCGAGTTCGCTCTCAGCCGTCTTGGCTTCTTCGACCGTGATGACGCCTTCATTGCCGACCTTGTCCATGGCCCGCGCGATCATCTCGCCGATCTCCTTCTCGCCATTGGCGGAGATGGTGCCGACCTGCGCGATGCCTTCCGAGCCCGAGACCGGGGTCGAGTTGGCTTTGATCTCGGCGATGACCTTTTGGACGGCCATGTCGACGCCGCGCTTGAGGTCCATCGGGTTCATGCCCGCCGCGACGTATTTCGAGCCTTCGCGGACGATGGCTTGCGCCAGGACCGTGGCGGTCGTCGTGCCGTCGCCGGCCTCGTCATTGGTCTTGGAGGCGACCTCTTTGATGAGCTGGGCGCCCATGTTCTCGAACTTGTCTTCGAGCTCGATCTCTTTGGCGACCGAGACGCCGTCCTTGGTGGTGCGCGGGGCACCGAAGGACTTCTCGATGACGACGTTGCGGCCTTTCGGGCCGAGCGTGACCTTCACCGCGTTGGCGAGGATGTCGACGCCGCGCAGCATGCGTTCGCGGGCGTCGGCCTCGAACTTGACTTCCTTAGCAGCCATTACTGGTCTCCTAGTACGTTGATTTCAGGATTGAGGATCGAACGATCGGCTCAGGCGACGATGCCGAGGATGTCCGATTCCTTCATGATCAGAAGGTCTTCGCCGTCCAGCTTGACCTCGGTGCCGGACCACTTGCCGAACAGGATCCGGTCGCCTTCGCGGACGTCGAGCGGCGTGACGTCGCCGTTCTCGCCGCGCGTGCCGGTGCCGACGGCGACGACTTCGCCTTGCTGCGGCTTCTCTTTGGCGGTGTCGGGGATGATGATCCCGCCGGCGGTCTTGGTGTCTTCCTCGACGCGGCGGACGAGCACGCGGTCGTGAAGGGGTCGAAAGGCCATGGGGTTGCTCTCCGTAAGTGAGACTGTTCGCTTCCCGTGGCAGCCGTTGGCACTCATCGCCCCCGGCTGCTAACGCCGCGCAGCTAGGAAGCCCGAAGGGCATCGTCAACTAGGCCGGCGTCCCCTGCGCTGATCTTTTTTCCGAGGGCGGCGACGGGCGAGAGGGCCCGCTCCCCTCGACGCGGGCAGGGCCCGCCCTACCCTTCATGCTGTGCCATTCGAAGACTTCTGATGCGCCTTCTCATCGCTTCCGCCGCCCTCATCCTCGCTGCCTGCGCCGCGCCGCAGGACGGCCCGGTCGAAGGCGAAGCGGCCGACAGCCTCGAACCCGCGGTCAGAGCGGACATCAACGCCGCCTACCTCGACCCGGACCTCGACGTGCCGCGCCTGAACGAAGGCTTCTCCTCGGAGAGCCGGGAGGTCTACGCCGCCCGCGACGCCGTCACGGCCGCGCTCGGCATACGGCCCGGCGACGCGGTGGCGGATGTCGGCGCCGGGACGGGCATCTACGCCGAGCCCTTCAGCCGGGCGGTCGGGCCTGAAGGCACGGTCTACGCCGTCGACATCGCCGAGCCCCTCCTCGCCTATGTGGACGCTGTGGCCCGTCGCGAGGGCCTGACCAACCTGCGTACCGTCCTGGGACGGGACGAGACGACGACCTTGCCGCCCTCCAGCCTGGACCTGGTCTTCACTTCGGACGTGTACCACCACTTCGAACAGCCGCGGGCGATGAACGCCCACCTCTTCGAGGCGCTGCGGCCCGGCGGGCGGTACGCCGTCCTAGACTTCGATCGAGGACCAGGCGCCGAAGACTGGATCTTGAGGCACGTCCGTTCGAGCAAGGCCGACGTCATCGCCGAGATTGCGGCAGCCGGCTTTTCCTTCGTCGGGGAGGTGCCGGTGGAAGGGCTTAAAGAGAACTACCTTCTTCTCTTCGCGAAGCCTTAAGCAGGCGTTCACCACGTCGCAATGCGGCCCCTGAATCGCCCAATACTTTAACCTTACCCTACCAAGCACGGTGCAAAACCTACGGCGCCTCGCACCGTCCGTTGACGGCCATTTGATAATCCTCGTTCCAACGAAGTCCGAAGGAACGAGCCATGCGGTTGAAGGCGATCGGTCTCACGCTCCTCTTGAGCGCCTGCTATCAAACGAACGACGCTCCTCAGTTCACGGCGGAAGCGCCCCCTGTTCCGCCCATCGGAGCAAAACCCGTGCCGGACACGAGGCCGGAGCCTACGTCCGAACCCACGCCGGACCCCAAGCCTGCGCCTCAGCCCGCGCCCGCGAAGCCTTCCGAGAAGCAGGCGCCCACCAAGGACGAGGCGTCGCGCTTCTTGGTCCAGGCGAGCTTCGGCCCCGTTCCCGACGAAGTCGCGGACGTTCAGTCGCTCGGATACGCGCGCTGGATCGAGGCGCAGATGAAGCTTCCGATCGTTACGCGGATGAGCCGGGTCGAGGCGCGCGCCGCCGCGCGGGACGAGGTGAACAACCTGATCGTGTACGATCTGTTCTGGAACGACGCGGTCGAGGGGGACGATCAGCTTCGCCACCGCGTCGCCTATTCCCTGTCCAAGATGATTCCGATCTGCGCCGACGAACCGGCCTATCGGGAGATCAGGCTCCGGGCCTACGCCGCCTATATGGACATTCTGCAGCGCGGCGC
Organism: Parvularcula dongshanensis; assembly: GCF_014199615.1. GTDB lineage: Bacteria > Pseudomonadota > Alphaproteobacteria > Caulobacterales > Parvularculaceae > Parvularcula > Parvularcula dongshanensis. Next base: position 318,336 of record NZ_JACHOB010000001.1, read on the forward strand.
GTTCGGAAACTACACCGACGTGATCCGCGAGGTGGCCCTCAGCCCCGCGATGGGCCTCTACCTGTCGCACCTCAAGAACCGGAAGATGGATCCCGAGACGGGCATCCAGCCCGACGAGAACTTCGCTCGCGAGATCATGCAGCTCTTCACGATCGGCCTCGTCGAGCTGAACCCGGACGGCACCCCGAAGGAAGCCGAGACCTACACGATCGACGACATCAAGGGCCTGGCGTCGGTGTTCACCGGCTTCTCCTGGAACGACAAGTCGTTCAGCAGCCCGGGCTTCACGGCCGCGAGCCAGAGCGTCTCCATGGAAGGCTACGCCCAGTATCATGAGGAGAAGCCGAAGACGTTCCTCGGGACGACGATTGACTTCGGTGCGAACCCGGAAGCCAGCGTCGATGCGGCGCTAGACCACATCCTCGCGCACCCGAACCTCGCCCCCTTCGTCAGCAAACGGCTGATCCAGGACCTCGTCAGCTCCAATCCCTCCCCGGCCTACGTCACGAGAGTCGGTCACGCCTTCGAGACCGGCACGTTCGAAGACGACGGCGTGCGCTTCGGCACGGGCCGCCGGGGCGACATGGCGGCGACCATCGCGGCGATCCTGCTCGACCCGGAAGCTCGCGACCTCGAACTCGCCATGCAGCCCGAGCACGGCAAGGTCCGTGAGCCCGTCCTGCGCTTCGCTCAGTTCGCCCGGGCCTTCCGCGACGGCCAAGGCGCGCCCGAGACCGGCGATCCGCTTCCGACCGGACGCCTGCGCTACTCCGAACGCTTGGACACGCTCGGGCAGAAGCCCTACGCCGCACCCAGCGTCTTCGGGTGGTTCAGGCCGGGCTACGTCGCCCCCGGCGGCTGGACGGCCAGTGCGGAGATGGTCGCGCCCGAGATGCAGATCGTGACCGCGTCGCGTGTTTCCAACTACATCGGCTTCATGGCCATGGCGATCAAAGGCGACCTTTGGGGCACGGAGTTCTTCAAACCCGACTTCTCCGAAGAGATGGCCCTGGTCGACGATCCTGCGGCCCTGGTCGACCACCTCGACGATCTCCTCACCTACGGCCAGCTGACGGACAGTACCCGCGAGCGGATCATCCGTGCCCTCAACGAGATCGACATCACGGGTGCAAAGAAAGATCTGCGTCAGCATGATCGCATTAACACTGCGGTGCTAATGATGATGACTGCGCCCGAATACGCCGTGCAGCGCTAAGGAGCTTCGACCATGACCACGAGAAGAGACTTCCTTCGCCAGAGCCTCGCCTTCGGCGGCGCGGGCATCGCGCTAAGCTCCCTGTCGGGCATGTCCGCCCTCGCACAGACCGGCAGCGGGTACAAAGCGCTGGTTTGCGTCTACCTCGACGGCGGAATGGACGGCCACGACACCGTCATTCCGAGCGACGCGGAGGGGTATGCAGAGTGGGCGGGTCACCGCAAGCTACTGCTCGAAACCTACACGGACGGAAGCCGCAAGAGAGAAGCGCTGCAGTCCTTGTCGGCCCAAGGCGACGGCCGCAGCTTCGGCATGCCGACCCAGATGGACTCCCTCGCCAGCCTCTATCGTGAGGGCAACCTCGCCGTGGTCGCGAATGTGGGCCCGCTCGAGGCGTACTGCACGCGGGCCGACACCGAGGCGAAGCGCGTGCCGCTGCCCAAGCGCCTGATGTCGCACAACGACCAGGACGCGATCTGGCACAGCTGCCAGATCGAGGGCGCCAAGTCGGGTTGGGGCGGTCGCATGAGCGACATCGTCGGCGATGCCTCCTCTCCTTACGCCGCCATCTCGCTCTTCCGAAACCCGACCTTCCTGTCGGGCAACAAGACCCGTCCGTTCCAAGTCCCCACCGGCGAGATCCCGCGCGTCTACGGCATGTGGGACAGGGCCTTCGGTTCCGAAGAGCTGCCCTCGATCCTCGAGGAGCACTTCACCGCCTCCGCAGCCGGGATGGATAGCCTTCTGGCCTCCGACTACATGGCCGCGCACCGCCTCGCCGTCGAAGCCACCGCTTCCCTGTCCGAGATGGCGAAGGGGGACTTGACCGGCGACGAGATCGCCACCGGCGACAACGACCTCTCCGCGCAGCTCGCCATGGTCGCCAAGATCATCAGCATGCGCGCGGAGCTGGGCCTGTCGCGCCAGGTCTTCTTCGTCCGCGCAGGCGGCTACGACACCCATTCGGGTCAGGCCGAGAAGCTGGCCTCTCTGCAATCGCAACTCTCCGCCGCGATGTCCCGCTTCTACGCCTGGACGGAGTCGCAAGGCGTCGCCGACAGCGTGACGACCTTCACGACGGCAGAGTTCGGCCGCACGCTGATCCCGAACGCGAGCGGGACGGACCATGGCTGGGGTAACCATCACCTCGTCATGGGCGGCGCGGTCAGAGGCGGACGCATCGTCGGCACGATCCCGCCGAGCGTCGAGAAGCACCAGTACGACTTCGGCCGTGGGCGGTTGATTCCCACGATCAGCACCGAGCAGTACGCCGGTGCGCTGGGGCGCTGGTTCGGTCTTTCGGAAGGCCAGCTCGCCGACGTGTTGCCGCGCTATGGCAGGTTCGATCCGAACGCGGTGACGCTGTTCTGAACCCGCCGGGGCGGCTAAGCCGTCTCGATGGACGATACCATCTTCATGACCCGTGCGCTTCAGGCGGCCCGCGCCGCCGAAGCGGCGGGCGAGGTGCCGGTCGGCGCCGTCCTGGTCGACGAGCGGGGCGTCATACTGGCCGAGGCCAGCAACCGTACCCTGCGCGACCGTGACCCTACCGCCCATGCCGAGGTCGTGGCCCTGCGCCAAGGCGCGAAGCGCCGGGGCCATCGGCTGACCGGTTGCACGCTCTACGTGACGCTCGAGCCTTGCGCGATGTGTGCCGGCGCCATCAGCCATGCGCGCATCGGGCGCCTCGTCTACGCCGCGCTCGATCCCAAGGGCGGCGCCGTCGAGCATGGGCCGAAGCTCTTCGGGCAGCCCACGATCCACGCCCGGCCCCTCGTCGAGCGAGGTCCCGGTGGCGAGGCGGCGGGCGAGATGCTGCGGACCTTCTTCCGCGCGCGGCGCTGAGCGGTTGCGCGGGAGGACCCGCTCGGCTTCGCTGCGCCGATGATATCCCTACTCGCCGCCGCCGCATTCCTCTTCCAGCCCCTCGCCGTCGAGCGCCGCTACGAAGCTGAGGCGCAAGACCTCGCCGCGGACCCCAAGGTCGCCGCCGCCATGACGGCGCTCGATGGGATGGGCGAGGCGAGCCTCGAAGACCTCGTCGCCATCACCGAGACGCCCGCCCCGCCCTTTGGCGAGGGACCGCGGGCGAAGCTCGTCGCGGGGATGCTCGAAGAGACCGGCTTCGGCACGGTCACGACCGACGAGGCCGGGAACGTCGTCGCTCGGCGGAAGGGGACGGGCGGCGGTGAGCCCGTCGCGGTCCTCGCGCATATCGACACCGTCTTTCCCGAGGGCACGGACGTGACCGTGAAGCGCGACGGCGACACCTACGCCGCGCCCGGCATCGGCGACAACGCGCGCGGGGTGGTCCTCCTCCTCGAGCTTGCGCGCGCGATCGAAGAGGCAGGCATCGAAACGCAACGCGACATCCTTCTGGTCGGAAACGTTGGCGAGGAAGGCCTCGGCGACCTCTCGGGCGTGCGGCACCTCTTTCGCGAGGGCGCAGAACCCCTCGGCGCTCTGATCGCGATCGACGGATCGGAAGCGCAAAGGATCGTCACGAGCGCGGTCGGCTCCAACCGTTACCGTGTGCGGATCGAAGGCCCTGGCGGGCACAGCTGGTCCGACTTCGGCGCGCCGAACCCGCACATCGCCCTCGCCCGCGCGATCGCTGCCTTCGACGAGGCCGCAAGGCCGATCACGGCGCGCGGGCCGAAGTCGTCCTACTCGGTCGGCCGGATCGGCGGCGGCACCTCGGTCAACTCGATCCCCTTCGAAAGCGTGATGGAGGTCGACATGCGCTCAGGCGACCCCGAGAAGCTCGCCGCGCTCGACGAGGCCTTCCAGAAGGCGATGCGGGCGGGCCTCGAGGCGGAGAACAAGGTGCGCCGGGTCGGCGAGCCCCTGACGCTCGCGGTCGAGCCGATCGGCAAGCGCCCGGCGGGCCAAGGCGACCTGCGCTCGCCCCTCGTTCAGCACGCGGGCGCCGCGCTTCGCGCCTTCGGCCTCCAGCCGGAGACGGCGGCGAGCAGCACGGACGCGAACGTGCCCCTCTCCCTCGGCGTGCCCGCGATCACCCTGTCGCGCGGCGGCCGCTCGGTCAGGGCGCACTCGCTCGACGAGCGCTGGACCGACGAGGAGACGCAGCGCGCGACCAAGATCGCGCTCCTCACCCTGCTCGCCGAGGCGGGCTACGCCCCCTGACGGGCGCCCATCCGGCGACCGAGGGCGATCACGCCGGCGAAGACGCCGCAAAGGAAGCCGAGGCCGACGAAGGCCGCCAAGAGCGGGGGACCCGTGACCTTCTCTTGCAGAACGATCCAGGCGAACTGCGCCACGCAGAGGACCGAGACCAGGATCAAGGTTGGCTTTCGGCCGATCCTGTCGACCACCAGCGCGCCGAAGGGGGCGCCGACCGCGACGACCGGCGCCGCTGCGATCCAGTAGAGGAAGACTTCGTAAGGCACGCCGTAAGGGGCCCCGAAGGCGGCGCCGAGGGCGACGTTGGACGCCGTGCCGAGCAGCGAGGCGTAGGCCATGAGGATGACGGAGGTCGGAATCGCGACCTTGAGGTCCGTACGGAAGAACAAGACCAAGGCCGCGTAGATCATCATGTCGATCCCGACCCCGGTCAGCGAGGCGACGATCCCGCCGACGAAGCCGACCCCGAGACCGATCGGCCGGTCGAGCGGCCCATGCGGCGGGCGTCCGCCCTCCGGCTCGACGATCGCGTGGAAGCGAGTGAGGTGAATGATCCCGAAGCTCGCCCAGACGACCGCGAAGAGGAGCTTCACGCCGAGGTCGGGCGCGTGCGGCGCGAGGAAGGCCGCCCCGAACGGCACGCCGAGCGTCGCGCCGACGAGGGCGGGCCGCAAGAGCGCCCAGTCGACGGTCTTGCGGGAGGATAGGATGTAGATCGAGGCCGACGTCATCCCGACCGACTGCACCGCAAGGGCGAAGCCGCGGCCAAGCGAGGCGGGAAGGCCGAAGATCAGCGTCAGGACGGGGAAGCCGACCGTGCCGCCCCCCATCGGCGTCGAACCCGCGAAGTAGGACCCCACCGCCATCGCGACGGCGATCGGCCAGTGCGCGAGCGCTTCGCCCCACAACCGGCCCGCCGCCATCAGCGCGAGCCAGCCCGTGTAGAAGACGACGAGCCAGAGCGGGAACGCTCGGCTCCTGGAGAAGATCCGTCCTGGCAAGGCGATGGTCCCTCGGCGCGCGAAGCTCGCCCTAGCCGAAAGGGCCTCCGGGCAAAATGGCGAGGACGCCTTCCGGCGCGAACGCAAGAAGGCCCGGCACGCGCGGGGCGGCCGGGCCTTCCTGATCGTTCGGTCGGTCCGCTTACGGACCGAGCCGGTCTTACATCAGGTTCATGCCGCTCGCGATGCCGCGGGCATGGTCGAGGTGATCGCGGAGCGTCGGCAGGGCCTGCTCGGCGAGGTCGGCGAGCTCGCCATCGCCGTTCTCGGCCATCGCCTCGAAGAAGGCGACGGTCATGGCGTGGCCGTGGACCTGGTTCTCGATGTAGGCCTGATCAAACTCGGACCCCTCCATGCCTTCGAGGCTGGCGAGGATCAGATCGTTCGCGGGCCCCGCGTCCATCGGCGGCGTCATCGAGGCCGCCGACTTGAGCTGCTTCGACAGCTTCTGGTGATCCGTGATCATCTGCTGCGCGTATTGCTGGATGTCCTGGTTGTCGCTCTTGTCGAGCGCGAGCTGGCTGCTCTGAATCTCGAACTGGCCGGACTGCGCCGCGGCCTTCGTGAACATCGCGTCCATGTCCATCGACGCGGTGTCGGCGCTCTTGGACTTCATGGACGGGCTCATGGCCGTCGTCTCGCTATGCATGCTGCCGTGATCGGACATCTCCTGCTGGGCGAGGGCGGGGGCGGCCGTCAGCGAACCAGCGGCGAGGAGGGCGAAGCCCATGGTCGTGCGTTTCATGATGTGTCTCTTCCGAAGCTACTGTCTCAGTCGCCTCGTTCCCGTAATCCCGCCAACGCCTTGGTCCGGGTTCGTGTTCCTGACCGAGCCTCACACGTGTTCGTGTCCTGCCGCCCTCACCCGCCGCGTGTTCGGCAAGAAAGGAGGCCGCCATGACCGACGATCCGCGCAAGACCCAGGACCAGGACCCCCGCACTCCGCCCGCCGAGGAGGGCCGCCGCGAAGCCGAACGCGAGGGCGGCTCGCAACGCAAGAACGTGCCGGGCGAAACGGACGGTGATCCGCGCCACGGGTGAACCATCCCGGCACAGCCCTGTTACCGGGAAGCTTTCACCGTCAGGAGACGACATGACCGACGCGACGCAGAACCAATGGGCGATGCGCGACCCGCTGACCCAGTACGCCCGCCCCCCCTTCCCCCGGCAACCCATGGACGCGCCGGGCACGACCGATCAGATGACCCCTGCCCCCAACCATGGCGAGACGAGCTATAAAGGGCTCGGTCGGATGGAAGGCCGCAAGGCGCTGATCACCGGCGGGGACAGCGGCATCGGCCGCGCGACCGCCATCGCCTACATGCGCGAAGGCGCCGAGGTGGCGATCAACTACCTTCAAGAAGAAGCGTCCGACGTCGAGGGGCTGAAAAAGCTCTTCGAGGCCGAAGGCAAGACGCTGCACACCTTCCCCGGCGACCTGACCGAAGAAGGCTTCTGCACGTCCCTCGTCAAGGACGCGGCCGGCGCGCTCGGCGGGCTCGACGTGCTGGTCATCAACGCCGGCAAGCAGACCGCGCAGGAGTCGATCTTCGACATCACGACCGAGCAGTTCGACCGGACCTACAAGACGAACTGCTACGCGATGTTCTGGCTCGCCAAGGCGGCGATCCCGCTGATGCCGAAGGGCGCGGCGATCATCACGACGACGTCGATCCAAGGCTCGAAACCGTCGGCGAACCTGCTCGACTACGCCTCGACCAAATGGGCGATCATCGGCTTCACGAAGTCGCTCGCCAAGCAGATGACCGAGCGCGGCATCCGCGTGAACGGCGTCGCCCCCGGCCCCGTCTGGACGCCGCTGCAGCCCTCGGGCGGCCAGCCGCAGGACGTGATCGAGAACTTCGGCGACGAGGTGCCCTACGGCCGCCCGGCCCAACCCGCGGAGCTCGCCCCCGCCTACGTGTACCTCGCGACGCAGGAGAGCGGCTACGTCACCGGCGAGGTGATCGGCGTCACTGGTGGCAACCCTACAGCATAAGGAGAATACGCAATGGCCGATAAGATCGAGAAGCTGAACGCCGAGGACGCCACCCCCGGCAGCCACGGCGAAGCGCAGATGATGGCGGGCGCCGGCATGGCGCTGCGCGAGTGGAACGAAGGCAAGACGACCGGCAAGGACGACCACGCCCAGGACTACGAGACGCTGGGCTACGTCATCGCGGGCGAAGCCAAGCTGTGCTCGGGCGACGAGACGCTGCACCTGACCCAAGGCGACAGCTGGCGCGTGCCCAAGGGCGTCATGCACCACTACGAAGTCGAAGAGAGCTTCCGCGCGGTCGAAGTGACGAGCCCGCCCGCCCGCGGGCAAGCGCTCGGCGGCATGAGCGCCAGCTGATCTCTTGGCGTTCCTGACCCCGGAGAGCACGACCGGCATCCTGGCCGCCTTCGGGGTCGCAGCCGTCATCATCCTGTTCGCAGGCGTTCGGCTTTCGAGCGTCGCGGACAGGCTCGCCGACAGGACCGGCCTCGGCGAGGCGATCGTCGGCGCCGTCCTCTTGGGCGCCGCGACGTCGCTGTCCGGCCTGACGACCTCGGTCGTCGCGGCGTGGAACGGGCTGCCGGAGCTGGCCGTCTCGAACGCCGCGGGCGGCATTGCGGGCCAGACCTTCTTCCTCGCGATCGCCGACCTCGCCTACCGCCGCGCGAACCTCGAGCACGCGGCGGCGAGCCTTCAGAACATGATCCAGGGGACGGTCCTCACGGGCTGCCTCGCCCTCGCCGTGCTCGGCACGGCGATGCCGGACTACGCCGTCCTCGGCATCCACCCGGCGAGCCTCCTCCTCGTTGCCTTCTACGCCCTCGGCCTGTGGGTCACGCGCCGCGCGAGCCAGACGCCGGGCTGGCAGCCCGAACGGACCGACGACACCAGGACCGACGACCCGGACGAGGACGAGAGCGGCGAGGCCTCCACGGCCCGCCTCTGGACCGAGTTCGCCCTCCTCGCGCTCGCGACGGGCGCGGCGGGCCTTCTCGTCGGACGCGCCGCGGAGGGCGCGGTCGAGACCTATGGGCTCTCCCAATCGGTGATCGGCGTCTTCGGCACGGCGCTCGTGACCTCGCTGCCGGAGCTCGTCACGACGGTCGCCGCCGTGCGGCGCGGCGCGTTGACGCTCGCGGTCGGCGGCATCATCGGCGGCAACGCCTTCGACGTTCTGTTCTTGGCGGCGTCCGACGCAGCCTATCGGGGCGGTCCGATCTACGCCGCGGTGAACCAGCGGCAGGTCTTCACCCTCGCCCTGTGCATGCTGATGACGACCGTTCTCGTCATGGGCCTTCTTCGCCGCGAGCGTCAGGGCCCGGGCGGGATCGGCTTCGAGACCGTTCTTCTCATCGCCGCCTATCTGGTGGGCGGCGGCGTCCTCGTCGCGGCCGGTTAGCCGAGCTGCGCGACGGCGGCCGCCATGGCCTGAAGATCGCCCGCTTCCGTGGCGGTCACCGCAGCCGCACCGAGCGTGCCCGCCGCGGCGAGCATGACGAAGAGGACTGCCGAACGCGCGCGGCGCGGCTTCGGACGGAAGATGTAGTCGCGTCGTTTGAGCGTAGTCATGCCGGGGACTCCCTTCCCGCTGCAGCCGGGGAGGCCCCGGCACAGCCTGCCTATCGCAGAGGTGTGAGGGAAGGTTTCAGTCCCCGATCAGAAACCAAGCGGCTTGGGAGACGTCCTGTTAAGGGCGAGGGCAAGAATGTGGCGCGAAGAGTGCGTGTCGTAGCCAATTCTGCCCCGCCGTTCAGGCCGCGACGTACTGGCCCCCGTTCGCCGTCAGGACCGCGCCGGTGACGAAACCCGCATGCTCCGAGACGAGGTAGCTCACCGCGTGGGCGATCTCTTCGGGCTTGCCCATGCGGCCGACGGGGATGCCCGCGACGATGGACTGCAGGACCTCCGGCTTCATCTGAGAGGTCATGTCCGTCTCGACGTAGCCCGGCGCGATGGCGTTCACGGTGATGCCCTTGCGGGCCGTCTCCATGGCGAGGGCCCGGGTGAAGCCGATCAGCCCCGCCTTGGCGGCGGAGTAGTTGACCTGGCCGAGCTGGCCCTTCTGGCCGTTGATCGAGGAGATGCTGACGATCCGGCCGAAGCCGCGCTCGCGCATGCCGTCGATCACGGGGCGGGTCATGTTGAAGGCGCTGTCGAGGTTGGTGCTGAGGACCGCCCGCCACTGATCGGCGCTCATCTTGTGGAACATGCCGTCCCGGGTGATCCCCGCGTTGTTGACGAGGACGGCCACGGGGCCGTGCTCCGCCTCGATCCGGGAGACCGTCTCGGCGCAGCCCTCGGGGTCCGAGACGTCGCAGCGATAGACCGCGATGCCGAGCTCGTCCGCGCAGGCCTTCGCCGCCTCGTCATTGCCGCCATAGATCGCGGCGACGGTGTAGCCGTCCCCCTTCAGCCGGGCGGAGATCGCCTTGCCGATCCCTCGCGTCCCGCCGGTGACGATCGCAACTCCGCTCATGCCTTCCTCCCACCTTTTCTAGGTTTCTGGTTCTAGCTCTCTGGGCTTACGCTTCGACGCACATGGCGACGCCCATGCCGCCGCCGATGCAGAGCGTCGCGAGGCCCTTGCCGCCGCCGCGGCGCTTGAGCTCGTAGAGAAGCGTGGTGAGGATCCGCGCGCCGGACGCGCCGATCGGGTGGCCGAGCGCGATCGCGCCGCCATTCACGTTCACCTTGTCCATGTCCCACTCCATCTCCCGCGCGACGGCGAGGGACTGCGCGGCGAAGGCTTCGTTCGCCTCGATGAGGTCGAGGTCGGAGACGGACCAGCCCGCCTTCTCGAGCGCGAGCTTGGAAGCCGGCGCCGGGCCGATGCCCATGATCGCCGGGTCGACACCGCAATGCGCGTAGGAGACGATGCGGGCGAGCGGGGTCTGTCCGTGCTCGGACGCAGCCTCCTCGGACATCAGGATCAGGGACGCAGCGCCGTCGTTGAGGCCCGACGCGTTGCCGGCGGTGACGGTGCCTTCCTTCTCGAAGGCGGGCTTGAGGCCGCCGAGCTTCTCGGCGGTCGTCCCTGCGCGGATGTACTCGTCCTTCTCGAGGACCGTGTCGCCCTTGCGGCCGGGAATGGTGACCGCGACGATCTCGTCGTCGAAGCGTCCGGCTTCTTGCGCCTCGGCCGCCTTCTGCTGGCTGGCGGCGGCGAACTGGTCCTGCTCGTCGCGGGAGATGCCGTACTTCTCGGCCAGGTTCTCGGCCGTCTTGCCCATGTGGTAGCCGTTGAAGGCGTCCCACAGACCGTCCACGATCATCGTGTCGACCAAGGTGACAGGCCCCATCTTCGTGCCGTCGCGAAGCTGGCTCGCATGCGGGGCGTTCGACATCGACTCCTGCCCGCCCGCGAGCACGACCTTCGCCTCGCCCGCGCGGATCGCCGAGGCGCCGAGCATGGCGGCCCTGAGGCCGGAGCCGCACACCTGGTTGATGGTCATGGCCGGGCGCTCCTTCGGGATGCCGGCATTGACGCTCGCCTGACGGCCGGGGTTCTGGCCCTGGGCGGCGGTCAGGACGTGGCCGAAGATGACCTCGTCGATCCGCGCCCCGTCGAGGTTCGCGCGGGAGAGGACCTCGCGCATGGTGACCTCGCCGAGCTTCGCGGCGGTGAGGGGCGCGAGGGTGCCGCCGAACGAGCCGATGGGCGTACGGGCCGCGGCGGTGATGACGACGGAGCTGGCCATGGACTTTTCCTTAACTGGATGCGTGGCAGAGTTTGTGCGCTGCAGCGATTTCCGCTAATCGATATCCTGTATACAGTTTATCGAATCGGGCGCAGCACAGCGATAGAAGAGAGTTTCCATGGCGCATCCCCAACAGAAGACGGCCCTCGAAGGCAAGGACGATGCGCAGGGATCGGGGCGGAAGGGCGGCTCTCCGACCATCGTGAAGAAGTACGCCAACCGGCGCCTCTACAACACCGCGACCAGCTCCTACGTCACGCTCGAGCACCTCGCCGACATGGTGCGTCGCGAAGAGGACTTCGTCGTCGTCGATGCGAAGTCCGGCGAGGACCTGACCCGCTCGGTCCTCACCCAGATCATCTTCGAGCAGGAGAACCGCGGCGAGAACATGCTGCCCGTGCCGTTCCTGCGCCAGCTGATCGGCCTTTACGGCAACAACCTGTCGAGCTTCGTGCCCTCCTACCTCGAGGCGTCCATGGACGCCTTCGCGAAGAACCAGGAGACCATGCGCCGATCCATGTCCGAAGCCTTCGCGAGCCCGCAATCGGGCCTGAAGATCTTCGAGGACGCGGCGAAGAAGAACATGGCCTTCTTCGAGGAGGGCCTGCGCATGTTCGGCCTGAGCACCCCGGCGACGACCGGCAATGACGACGAGGTCCGCGCGCTGCGCGCCGAGGTCGAGCGCCTGAAGGCGGAGCTCGCGGCGCGGAGCTAGCGCTCCGCCGCGCGGCCGGTGACCCTCGCCGCGCGCACCCCGCCCCTGGCGCCGCTGCGCCGGCCCACGCCCGTCAGTCCGATCGTTCTTTGGGCCGTGAGCTTCGCCATGCGCAGCCCGACCCCGCCCCAGCTTACCGCCGAGACCAGCGTCAGGAAGCCGGGCGGGTAGACGCCCGAGAAGTGACGCCGGAAGTAGAGATGCAGGCTGTGCGCCTTCAACTGCTCGATCCGGAAGCGGTTCGCCCGGGACGAGCTCTTGTAGTGCGTGACCTCGGCCTTCGGCGTGTAGAGCACCTTGCCCCCCGCCGCCCCGACCCGGACGCAGAAGTCCACGTCCTCGACGTGAAGGAAGTACGCCTCGTCCATCCCGCCGACCGCCTCGTAGGTCTCGCGGGGCATCATCATGCAGGCGCCCGAGATGACCGGCATCGGCACGGTGCCGTCCGGTTCGGGCTCGCCGTGCTGGTTGAAGCGGCGAAAGTAGGGGTGGCGCGGCGCGACGCGGTAGAGGCGCGTCATCTCGACGAGCGCCGTCCAGGGTGTGAGTGCGCCCCGCCGCGCGCCCGCCTGCACCGTCCCGTCCGGATTGAGGAGGCGCCCCCCGATGAGCCACGCCCCCCGCCCGCCGTAACGCCGCCCTTCGCGCAGAAGGGTGGCGACCGCGCCGGGCGCTAGGATGGCGTCCGGGTTGAGGATGAAGATCACCTCGCCCGAGGCGGCGGCGACGCCGAGGTTGCACCCTGCCGCGAAGCCGACATTTCCCTGACCGGTGACGACGTGCACGCGGTCGTCCGCTTCCGCCATGAGCGCGAGGTCGTCGCGCGTGCGGTCCCAATTGCCGTTGTCGACGACGACGACGTCGCGAACCTCGGGCTGAGCGAGCGCGGCGGCGAGGCAGCGCCACAGGAGCGGTCCCGTGAAGTAGGAGACGACGACGACGCTGACCGTGCCGTCCAGCAAGTCCAGCTGCTCCCCTTCCCCCCTCACAGGATCAGTCTCCACGAAGGTCAGGCGGCGTCGCTTCGCCGGAAAGCCTCTTTCCGGCATCCTCAATGCTTAGGGTCTCGCTCTCCTTGGAGCCGAGCCGGCGGAGCGCGAGCGTGCCCTCCTCCGCCTCGCGCCCGCCGACGACGGCGATGACAGGCACCTTGGCGGCGGAGTGCTCGCGCACCTTGTAGCCGACCTTCTCGTTGCGAAGGTCGGTCTCGACCCGGAGGCCCGCCGCGCGCAGCTCGGCCGCGACCTTCTCCGCATACGGGTTCGCGTCCGTCGTGATCGTCGCGACGACGACCTGGACCGGCGACAGCCAGAGCGGCAGGCGGCCCGCGGAATCCTCGATCAGGATGCCCAAGAACCGCTCCATCGAGCCCAGGATCGCGCGGTGAAGCATGACCGGCCGCTTCCGCGCGCCGTCCTCGTCGACATAGGCCGCGTCGAGGCGTTCGGGCAGCAGGGGGTCGAGCTGCAGCGTGCCGCACTGCCAGGACCGGCCGATCGCATCGCGCAAGTGGTATTCGAGCTTCGGCGCGTAGAAGGCGCCCTCCCCCGGCAGCTCGTCATAGTCGAGGCCGGCGGCGTCCAGAGCCCGCGCCAGCGCCGCCTCCATCCGGTCCCACTCCTCGTCTGTGCCGATGCGCTGCTCCGGCCGGGTCGCGAGCGCGATCCGCACGTCCTCGAAGCCCAAGTCCTTGTAGACCGACGAGGCGAGCGCGCAGAACCGAATCGTCTCCGCCTCGATCTGATCCCAGCGGCAGAAGATGTGCGCGTCGTCCTGCGTGAACTGCCGCACGCGCATGATGCCGTGAAGCGCGCCCGTCGGCTCGTTGCGGTGACAGCAGCCGAACTCTGCGAGCCTCAGCGGCAGGTCGCGGTAGGACTTCGTTCCCTGACGGAAGATCTGCACGTGGGCGGGGCAGTTCATCGGCTTGATCGCGAGGAGCTTCGCGTCCTCGCCGAAGGCTCCTTCGGGGAACAAGGGGCCACCGCTCTCCGTGTCCGGAACGGCGTCGGGGACGACGAACATGTTCTGCGCGTACTTGCCCCAGTGGCCGGAGGCCTGCCACAGCTTCTGATCGAGGAGCTGCGGCGTCTTCACTTCGCGATAGCCGTCCTCGCCCAGGCGGCGCCGGACGTAGGCTTCGAGCGAAAGCCACATCTCGTAGCCCTTGGGGTGCCAGAAGACGGACCCTTGCGCCTCTTCTTGCAGGTGGAAGAGGTCCATCTCGCGGCCGAGCTTGCGGTGGTCGCGCTTCTCGGCCTCCTCCAGGCGGTGGAGGTAGCCCTTGAGATCCTTCTCGCTCGCCCAGGCCGTGCCGTAGACGCGCTGCAGGACGGCGTTCCGGTGGTCGCCGCGCCAGTAAGAGCCCGCGAGCTTCATCAGCTTGAAGGCGTGGCCGATGTCCTTCGTGCTCGGAAGGTGCGGGCCGCGGCAGAGGTCGTACCACTCGCCGTGATGGTAGACCGTGACGTCCTCGTCCTTGGGCAGGTCGCGGATGATCTCGGCCTTGTAGTGCTCTCCCTGCGCCTCGAAGCGCTTTGCGACCTCGTCGCGGTCCACGACCTCGCGGCGGGTCTTCAGGTCCGCGTCGACGAGGCGGTGCATCTCCTCTTCGATGCGCTCGAAGTCGGACGGCGTGAAGGGCGTCTCGCGGAAGAAGTCGTAGTAGAAGCCGTCCTCGATGACGGGCCCGATCGTCACTTGCGTCTCGGGGTAGAGCTTCTTGACGGCTTGGGCGAGCAGGTGCGCCGCGTCGTGACGGATGAGCTCGAGCCCGTCCTCGTCCTGCGCGGTGACGACCGCGACCGCGGCGTCCTTCTCGATCTCGCGGTGGAGGTCGCGCACATGGCCGTCCACCTTCACGGCGAGGGCGCGCTTGGCGAGGGACTTCGAGATGTCCGAGGCGAGGTCCGCGCCCGTGACGGGGCCTTCGAACTCTCTCTTCGCGCCGTCCGGCAGCGTCAGAACCGGCATGAGAAACCTTGTCTTTTAGGCGCGGGGGTCAGGCCCCGCGCAGGGGCGATCCGGGTGTGCCCCCCGCCCCCGCCCTGCGTCAAGCGAGCGGGCCTGGCGTCCGCCTCGGCGGCACCGGATCGTAGCCCTGCGTGCCCCAGGGGTGACAGCGCGCGAGGCGGTGGGCGGACAGCCACAAGGCGCGCGGCAAGGGGTGCGTCCGCAGCGCCTCCGCCGCGTAGGCCGAGCAGGACGGCTCGTGCCGGCAGCGTAGCCCGAAGAACCACAAAAACGGCGAGCCCACGGCCCGGTAGGCGAGGACGAGGCCGAGAAGCGCGCGCCTAAGCACGCGCTGCGATCTGATCCAGGCAATCCACGGCGGCGTCCCAGACGAGGAGCGTCGAGGCGTGGCGCGCGGGGTAGGCCTTGATCGGCTGTAGCTTGGCCGCCTCCGCGAAGCGCGGGTTCGAGGGGGGCGGTCCGTCCTCCTTCAGCATCGCGCGCATCTGCGCTGCGGCCTCATGAAGCTCCGCCGGCGTCGCGCCTTCGGCGGTGCGCGCGAAGATGCCGGCGGAGGCCTGGCCGAGCGCGCAGGCCTTCACGCGAAGGGCGACGTCGGCGACCACGCCGTCCCTGACCGAGAGGTCGAGCTCGACCGACGAGCCGCAGACCTTGGAGCTGCGCCGCGCGGTCGCGTCGGCATCCGGCAGCGTCCGGGCGGCGGGCACGCTGCCGGCGGCTTCGAGGAGCGCGTCCGAGTAGAGGTCGTCGAGCATGGCTTGAAGATAGGCGTCTTCTGACGCGCCATAAAGAGAAAGGGCGGCCCGAAGGCCGCCCTTTCGAAGTTCGCTTCAGCGAGGCGCTTAGAACTCGTAGCGCACGCCGAGGCGGATGCTCCACAGCGAGGAGTTGAGGACCGTGCTCGTCCCCGGCTCTTGGAAGTTCGTGTAGACGTACTGGCCGTTCACGATCTCCGCGTCGACGATCGGCGCGTCCTCGGGGAAGCCGTAGGTCGTCTGCTGACCCCAGTCGCTGTCGAGGAAGTTGCCCACGTTCTCGAGGATCACGAAGGCCGAGGCCGCGTGCCCTTCGAGGACGCCCGGGAACTGCTGCTCGACGCGCAGGTCGAACTTGGTCGACCAGTCGTTGTTGAAGCCGTTCCGGGGCGCGATGCCGCCGACATGCTTCCGCAGGTCCTCGTTGTTCGCGACGAACTCGTAGAACTCTTGCGGCGCGGACGCCACGAGCGGGTCCCCAGCGCTGATCGGCACGTAGAGGAGCTGACGGTCGTCCGGGAAGACGAGGCCGCCCGTCTCGAACGCGTTGTTGCCGAAGACGTAGCTGAAGGGCGAGCCTTCGAACGCTTGGCCGAAGAGCGAGAAGCGGGTCTCGTAGTTCGGCACGAAGTCATGCGCGTAGTCGAGACGCATCGTGAAGCGGTGCGGAATCTCGTAGTCCGACGTGTAGGCCCGCGGGAAGACCGCGTCCGACGTGTCGTAGCTCGAGAAGTTCGACGACGCGACCGACGAGGTCATCGGGTTGACGTCGGTGGCGTCCGTATAGGCGTAGCCCAGCGACCAATCGAGGCCGAAGTCGTAGCCCGCCGACAGGCTCGCCGAGAGGACGAGGGCGTCGCCCTTGTCGTCCGTGTTCGTCAGCACGAAGTCGCCCGCCCCGCCGGGGTAGATCGGACGGCCGTCGGGCGCGACCGACGCGTCGCCGCGAGCGATGTCCTCGATGTAGGCGAGCGGTTTGACGATCGCCGCTTCCTTGGTCTTCGAGTACAGAGCGTCGAGGTCGAGGCGCATGCCTTCGCCCAGGAAGCGCGGGCTCGTGTCGAAGTTGATCGTCGCACCGAGCGCGTACTTCCACTCCGCCGGCAGGTCGAAGTTCGGGTCGAGCGCGTTGACGGGGCCGCCGCCTTGCGCCGCCGCGACCTCGGCAAGCGCCTCGTCGGGAATGTCGAAGATCGGCTGACCGCCACCCGAGTAGGTGTAGTCGGTGAGGATGTTCGTGCCGCGCTCCTGGAACTCGTACAGCGTGACGCCGTTGTTCGAGTAGTTGTTCGAGATCCAGACGTTCGGGTTGCCGCCCGAGAAGAGGCCGACGCCGCCGCGGACGGAGACGTTCGCGCCCGCGTCCCAGTTGAAGGCGACGCGCGGCTGGACCAGCCCCTTGCCCTCGAGGTTGTCGTCGTTGCGGATGCCGTACTGCCCTTGGAACAGCGGGTTGTAGTTCGGCCGGTCGTCGGACGTGTAGTAGTCCCAACGCACGCCCGCCGTGATCTGAAGGTCCGTCGTCGCCTGCCACACGTCCTGCAGGTAGGCGGTCGTGATCTCGTAGCCGAACTTCGCCGCGCCGTCGTCGGGATTGTTCGTGCCCGCCGCGTTCTCGTAGATGATGCGGTTCAGGTCGCCGTTGCGGAAGTCCTCGACCGAGTCGAAGCGGAACTCGCCGCCCGTCTCCTGGACGAAGAGGTTGAAGACGTCGAACTCTTCGCGCTCGGCGCCGATCGTGATGATGTGGTTGCCGACCTCGTAGTCCGCCTTGGCCTTCAGCGTCAGCAGCTCGTAGTTCAGCTCGTTCGACTGACGGCTGTCGTCCTCGCCGAGGTAGACGGTCGTCCGCCCGCCATCGCCGCCCGGAACCGCGATCTGCACCTCGCCGAAGCCGGTGTCGGCGCCGTAGGACTGCTGCAGGTTCTCGAGGTCGATGTAGGAGACCCGGAACTCCGTCGACAGACGGTCCGTCCAGTTCGAGTAGAGCGAGCCCACATAGGAGTTCAGCGTCGCGCCGCGCTTGTAGAAGTGGTTGAACTCGGGAAGCTCGTCCGGGTCGCCGTCCGAAGGCGAGTTCGAGAAGCCCTCATTGTAGTTGTAGGTGAACGAGGCGCGGTGGTCGTCGTTGATGTTCCAGTCGAGCTTGCCGAGGAACTTCTCGTCCTTGTTGGCGAGCACGGAGGGAAGGTCGCTGACGGTGTAGCCGTAGACCGACTGCGCGATGTCGACGATCTCTTGGAACTGCGCGTCCGTGATGCCCTTGCCGGTCGGCGTGTTGTTGCCGAACAGGTCCTGGCCTTCGAGCTTCTCGTACGAGGCGAAGAAGAACAGCGTATCGGGGATGACGGGGCCGCCGACCGAGACGCCGTAGCGCCACTCGTCGTAATTGCCGTTGTCGATGTCGCGGTCGCCGGCCTTGTCGCCTTGCAGCTCGTCAGCGGTGTAGTCGGCGAAGGCCGAGCCGAAGAACTCGTTCTGACCGGACTTCGAGACCGCGTTGATGTTGCACGCGGTGAAGCCGCCATACTCGACGTCGAAGGGCGCGAGCTCGACCGAGACCTGCTCGATCGAGTCGTAGGAGAACGGAATCCGCTCGGTCGGGTAGCCGTTCGAGTTCAGGCCGAAATTGTCGTTGAGACGGATGCCGTCAACCGTGAGCGAGTTGTAGCGCGGGTTGGCGCCTGCGCATTGGATCGCGTCGACGTTGGATTCGTCGAGGTAGAGGCGCGGGTCGATCCGCACGACGTCCTTGATGTCGCGGTTGATCGCGGGCGTGCTCTCGAGCGTCTCGAGGTTGAAGACGGCCGCCGGGCCCGTCGCGACGTCGACGATCTGCCGGGTGCCGACGACGACGATCTCGTCCGTGGTGCCCGAGGCGAGGTCGAAGGTCAGGGTCTGGGTGTTGCCGAGGCTGAGCCGCAGGCCTTCGGTCTGTTCCGGCTGGTAGCCGGACGCGCTGGCCGTGACCGTGTAGCTGCCGCTGACGGAGAGGTTGCGGGCGGAGAAGCTGCCCGAATCGTCGGTCGTGAAGCGGCGCGTCTGACCGGTCTGCGTGTCGGTGATGGAGACGTTGGCGCCGGAGAGCGGGCTGCCCGCCTCGTCGGTGACGGTGCCGCGAATGGCGCCGGTGATGTCCTGCGCGACCGCGACGGTGCTGAGCGCCGAGACGGCAGCGCCGGCGGCGAGGAGGGTCTTGAAGTTCATTCGGATGACCTCTGGAACGAAGGTGCCGGACGGCGTGTTGAACGCTGCCCGATCGTGAGCGGGGCGTTAGTCATCCTGTGTGACAGTTCTTTTGCAGCGCACCCCGCGGTTTTCCCCAAGGGGAACTTCGCGCTGCAGCATTGCATAGATGCAACACCTTCCTGTGAACGCGCCTCGACCCGGGCCTGAGAGTATTACGACGGACGACCGCCGAACCATGGGCATTTTCAGGGCGCTACGCCCCGCCCCGGCTACATGCGGGGCGGCAGCGCGATCCCGAGGAGGTCCAGCACCGTGTGCAGCTGCTCGCTCGTCGCCTTGGCGAGGGCGAGCCGCGAGGTCCTGACGTCCCTGTCCGCCTCGTCCCCGATTCGGCAGGCGGCGTAGAAGCGGCTGAAGGCCTGAGCGACGGCGTAGGCGTGGTCGCAAAGGACGTGCGGCATCCGCCGGTCGTGCGAGGCCCGAAGCGCGTCGGGGTAGGCGGCCAAGGCGAGCGCGAGGTCGCGCTCGGCCTCGTGCCCGATGCGGAAACCGTCGGCCCCGCCCTCATAGGCGGCCTTCTGCAGGACCGAATCGATCCTGACCGCGGCGTAGAGAAGGTAGGGGCCCGTCTTGCCCTCGAAGGCCACGAACCGGTCGAGGTCGAAGACGTAGTCGGTGGTGCGCGGGTTCGAGAGGTCGGCGAACTTGAGCGCGGCCATGCCGACGGCCTCGGCGATCGCCTGGCGCTCCTCTTCGGGGTAGTCCGCCCCCACCCCGCCTTCGGACAGGCGGTCGCGGGCTTTGCCGAGCACCATCTCGAAGAGGTCGGAGAGGCGCAGAACGCCGCCTGCCCGCGTCTTGAACGGCTTGCCGTCCTTGCCGTTCATCGTGCCGAAGCCGCAGAACTCGAGGCGGTCCTCGGCCATGATCCCGGCCGCGTCCGCCGCGCGGAAGACCTGTTCGAAGTGCTCGCCCTGCCGCTTGTCGACGACGTAGAGGCAACGCTCGAAGCCCTCCTCCGCCCGCTCGTCGATGGTCGCAAGGTCGGTCGAGCCGTAGCCGACGGAGCCGTTCGACTTGATCATCAGGAGCGGCGGCATCTCCTTCTTGTCGTCCGCGCGCGCGACGCGGACGACCTTGGCGCCGTCCGACTCCTCGAGCAGCCCCTGCCCCTCGAGCCGCGCGACCAGGGGCGCGATGCGGTCGTTGACGCTCGCCTCGCCGCGCCACAGCTCGAACTGCGCGCCGAGGCGTCCGTAGTCCGCTTCGAGGGCGGGCAGGGAGACGTCGATGAAGTGCTGCCAGAGGGCCCGGTAGCCGGGACGCCCCGCCTGAAGCGCGGCCGTCGCGCCCTGCGCCTTCGCGAGCCGGGACGCGGCGGCTTCGCGCACGGCCGTGTCCAGCTCGTCCTTCTTGGCTTTGCAGGCGGCCGAGGCGCGCGGATAGAGCGCGGCGAGGTCGTCCACCGTGACGGGGCTCTCTTCCGGATAGGGTCCTTCGAAGCCCTCGTCGAAGTAGGGAAGATCCGGACGCTCCTCCGCCATCTGCACGATGAGCTGCCCCATCTGCAGTCCCCAGTCGCCGAGGTGGATGTCGCCGACCGCCTCGTGCCCGACGGCCCTCAGCGTCCGCTTGATCGCCTCGCCGATGAGGGCGGAGCGAAGGTGGCCGACGTGAAGGGGCTTGGCGACGTTCGCGCCGCCATAGTCGACGACGATCTTCTGCGGCGTCGGTGCGGTCCACCCCGCAGGCGCCGCCTGCGCCGCCTCGGAAAGCGCCTCGTCGGTCAGGGTGAGGTTCAGGAAGCCCGGCCCTGCGAGCTCGACGGTGGCGAACACCGCCTCGCCCTTCAGCGCCTTGGCCACCGCCGCGCCGACCTCGCGCGGGTTGCGCTTCGCCTGCTTCGCGGCCGCCAGCGCGCCGTTGCACTGGAACTGGCAGAGGTCGGGCCGGTCCGACGGCCGCACCGTGCCCAGGGCCGCGTCCAGCCCTTGC
Organism: Parvularcula dongshanensis; assembly: GCF_014199615.1. Taxonomy (GTDB): domain Bacteria; phylum Pseudomonadota; class Alphaproteobacteria; order Caulobacterales; family Parvularculaceae; genus Parvularcula; species Parvularcula dongshanensis. Next base: position 339,021 of record NZ_JACHOB010000001.1, read on the forward strand.
GCCTCGAAGGCGCGTCCGACGACCGCCGACAGCCTGTCCGTTAGGGTCGCGCTCACGGCGTCAAAGCTCCGGGAACTTCAGGCTGTCGCCCGAGCGGTTGTAGAGGAGCTGGTCCCGCGTCAGCACGAAGCCGACCGCGATCTCGAAGTTGGTGCCGGCCGTGTCCGCGTTCGCGCGCGGGATGACGATGCCGTCGACTTCATCGGTCAGGGTCACGGTCGCCCGTCCCTCGCGGAAGGTGACGGGTAGCGTGAACTCAGACTTCTCGATCAGGTCGCGGTTCGTCCGCGTCACCGCGACGAAGTACTGAAGCTCGTGCTGGTAGCCGCTCGCCGCCGGCCCGCGGCCGAGCGCGAAGTCGATCTCGATCTCGGCGCTGATCGGCGTGTCCTCGACGTAGCGGCAATTGGTCCGCACGTCGCGCACCTCGCCGGTCCAGGCGACCGTATCAAGGCTCGGCTCGCCGTCGAACTCGATGATCCGCGCCGCATCGTCGAGGACGAAGACGTTGGGGCACGGGGCGGGGTTCGCCTGCTCCGCCCGTCGGCGCGATTCCCGCAGCGAGGAGCAGCCTGCGAGCAGCAGGAGCGTGAGGAGAAGAGCGGGGATCGTGAAGCGTGCCATGAAGCGTTCCTCGTGCCGCCCCTGTCGGGCGCGCCGGGAAGCGCTTATAGACATATGGACCGCAGACGCCACCGCCCCCGGGGGCGGACGAAGGATTACGATGACGAAGCCTCCGCTGACGCTGCGCCTCGCGAGCCCCCGCGGCTTCTGCGCCGGGGTCGAGCGCGCCATCATCATGGTCGAACGCGCGATCGAGCGCTTCGGCGCGCCGGTCTACGTCCGCCACGAGATCGTCCACAACGAGACGGTCGTGCGCCGCCTGCGCGAGATGGGCGCGGTCTTCGTCGACGAGCTCGACGAGGTGCCGGGCGACCGCCCCGTCCTCTTCTCGGCTCACGGCGTGCCCAAATCGGTACCGGCGGAGGCCGAGCGGCGGAACCTCCTCTACCTCGACGCGACCTGTCCCCTGGTCTCGAAGGTGCACATCGAGGCGCAGCGCCACTTCGACCGGGGCCACCACGTCCTCCTCATCGGTCATGCCGGCCATCCCGAGGTGATCGGCACGATGGGCCAGCTGCCCGAAGGCGCGGTCACGCTGATCGACACGCCCGCGGATGCGGAGGCGTTCGAGCCGCCGCTCGGCGCGGACGGCGCCCCGCGGTCCCTCGCCTACGTCACGCAGACGACGCTGTCGGTCGAAGAGGCGGCGACGGTGATCAGCATCCTGCGGCGCCGCTTCCCCGGCATCCACGTGCCGCACAAGGACGACATCTGCTACGCGACGACCAACCGCCAGGAGGCGGCGGCCGTCATCTCGGCCGAGGCCGACGCGTTGATCGTGATCGGCTCCGAGACCTCGTCGAACTCGAAGCGCCTGGTCGAGGTCGGACGCAAGGCGGGTTGCCCCTACGCCGTGCTCGCGGAGGATGCGGCCGCGATCGACTGGGAGACGCTGGGCCGCCTCGCGCCGGGCGTCGTCGCGCTGACGGCAGGGGCGTCCGCGCCGGAGGCGGTGGTGCAGGGCGTGATCGACGCGTTCGCCGATCGCTACGACCTGACCGTGGACGAGGTCGAGACGACCCGCGAGACGGTCACCTTCAAGCTGCCCCGCGCGCTCGCGGAGTAGCCCCTACTCCGCCGCGCGGATGGCCGGCTTCTGAGGGGCGACCGCCCGGAGGTCGGGACGGAACTCGGGCACGAGGTGATGCACCGCGTCCTCTAGGCCTTCCCTGTTCGCGGCCTTGGCGTGCCGCACGACGTCGGCGAGGCGCGGGTTCAGAAGCGGCAGGTCGATCATGGAGGGACTGGCGAGCAGCACGCCGTCCGCGCCCGTCTTCACCAGCCGCTCGAGGTCGGAGAAGATCTCCTCGTAGAGCTTCTCGCCGGGGCGTAGCCCCGTGAACTCGATTCGGATGTCCTCGTGCGGGCGGAGGCCGGCCGCGTCGATCATGCGCTCGGCCAGCGTGGTGATGTTCACGGGCTCGCCCATGTCGAGGACGAAGATGCGTCCGTCGTGACTGTCGTCGCTGCCGGGCGCGCGGTCCTTGAGGGCGGCCGCCTGCAGGACGAGCTGCACGGCTTCGCGCGTGGTCATGAAGTAGCGCTTCACGTCGGGATGGGTCACCGTGATCGGACCGCCCCGCGCGATCTGGCGCTGGAAGAGCGGCGCGACCGAGCCCGTCGAGCCCAGGACGTTGCCGAAGCGCACGGTGACGAAGCGCGTGCCCGACTGCGCGACGTCGAGCGCCTGGGCGTAGAGCTCGGCGATGCGCTTGGTCGCGCCCATGAAGTTGGTCGGGTTCACCGCCTTGTCGGTCGAGATGAAGACGACCGCGTCGACGCCCGTCTCGACGGCGGCGTCGAAGACGTTCTTCGCGCCGAGCACGTTGACGAGGGCCGCCGGGCACGGGTTCGCCTCGACGATGGGCACGTGCTTGTACGCGGCGGCGTGCAGAACGACCTGCGGGGCGACGTCCCGGAAGACGTCCATCAGGTGGTCCCGGCGGCACACGTCCACGAGGCGCGAGTGGATGAGCTTCGCATGCCCTTCCTGACGCATCTCGAGGTCGATCTCGTAGAGGTTGAACTCGGCGTTATCGACCAGCACCAGGCGTGACGGTCCGAAACCCGCCACCTGCCGTGCAAGCTCCGAGCCGATCGTCCCCCCCGCCCCCGTGATCATGACCGTCTTGCCGGCGATGAGCCGCGAGGCGGCGCGCAGGTCCGGCTTGCGCGGTTCCCGGCCGAGGAGCTGCGCGGAGTCCATCTCGAGAAGACCGAGCCCGAACGGCGCCGGGCGCGGCGTCACGAGGTCCGTGCGTCGCCGCCGCATGAGGTTGCCCAGTCGAGGCTTCTGAGAGGTGGAGCCGCGTCGGCCCGGCCGATCTATCATAGAGTTAGGTTGTCTCCGGCCCAATCGTTAAGATGCTACCATCAGGCTCGAACAAGGCAAGAATCCGGTTAACAGGAAGTTGCGCTTGGCCTGTTTCTGCCATGTCACACTCGCCGCAAGGCCCAGCGGACACCTTCCCGCTCGGCGGTCAGCACGAGCTGGCGGCTCGGCCGCGGCGTTCCCGCCCCGGCATAGACGCCGTCTTCGATGGTGAGCTTCGCGGCGGCGGACTCGAAGCGCCAACTGCGCCCCGACCGCAGCACGAGCGTCGCGCGCCCCTCCGTGCCGCCGCGGGCCTCGACGCCCGGATGGAGGGGGAAGCGGTAGACGGCGCCCGGCATACGCGCCTGATCCTCGCCGAGAAGGGCCGCACCGTCCGCTTCGAGGAAGAGGCGCCGCTTGTGCCCTCCCTCCGCGCCTGAGCGCACCATGGCGAGGAGCGTGCCCGCGCGGCTGTCCTCGCGGTCGAGCGCGGCCGCGCCGTGCCCCGCCGCGTCGAGCGTCGCGGCCGCCGCGGGCCGCAGCAGCGCCTCGCGCCACGTGCTCAGCGCGGGGTCGATCGCCGCCAGCGCCGGCGAAGGCGCCCCGGCGGCGGTGATGAGGCGGTCCGGACCGTCGGTCAGCGCGAAGGCGCCCGCCCCGGCGTCCGAGGAGAGGCGCCCGAGGTCGACGTGGAGCAGCGTGCCCTGCGCGCCGGCTCGGGCGTAGCCGTAGTGTTCCAGGACGGCGTCCGCCTCGCCCCGCATCAGGGGCAGGACCGCTTCGATCGCGCTGCGGTCTCCCTCGGTCCCGCCGGGCAGGACCGCGAGGCCGCCATCGCCGACCCGCAGGCCGCCGAGAAGGAGGCGCAGCACGGCGAGGGCGGGCGGCAGATCCGCGGGCGCCGTCAGTCCGCGGGCGCGATAGGCCTCGCGCAGGCCGTGCAGGCTGACGGCGAGGCGCACGGCCTCGTGCGGATCGCGCAACCCCTTCGGCAGCGCGCCGCCCGCCAGGGCCGTCAGGCCGGCGGCGAGGGGCGGCTTCACCACGCGCTCTTGCTCTGCGGCGAAGGGCAGGCAGAGGCCGCCAAGCGCGAGGCCGATCAGGAGCGGGAGGCGCTGCTCCGGCCCGGCCTTCCCCTTGAGGGAGCGGGCGAGGTGGCGCGTCTGACGGATCAGCGTTCCGAAGACCGCCTCGCGTTGCGGCGCGTCGCGCCCTTCGAGGAGCAAGCCCGAATGGCGTAGCATCGCCTCCGTCCGCGCGGCGGTCAGCAAGGGCGCCCAGGGCTTGGGCGCGTAGCGTCCGTGCCCGCGCAGCCACGCCTCCCACAACACGCGGGCAGGGTGACGACCGTCGCCGCCTTCGCGCTCCCGCGCTGCGAGGGGCGCGAGCCAGCCGAAGCTCTGGGCGTAGGCGAAGGTCGAGGCTTCCCGGGCGAAGAAGGCGTCGGCATGTCGCGACGCGATGCGGGCCAGACGGTCGGCCAGCGCATCGTCAGGCCCCCAAGGGTCGGGCGGCGCCGCGAGCAGGCGGTCGGGCACCGGGCCACGCAGAGAGACGTCGTGATAGAAGCGGTTGCCCGCCGAGACGCGCTGTTGAGAGGTCGGCACCGGACGGCCCCTCAGGCCAGAGCGCGCGAGGCGTGCGCGCGCAACGCTTGGATGTTCGCCGCGTAGGCCGAAGGCCCGCCCGCGAATACGGCCGATCCTGCGACGAGGGCGGTCGCGCCCGCCGCGACGATGCGGTCTGCGTTGTCCGGCGTCACGCCGCCGTCGATCTCGATCAGCGCACCGGTCCCCGCCTCGTCGACGATCGCGCGCAGCCGCTCGATCTTGCGCAGTTGGCTGTCGAGGAAGACCTGCCCGCCGAAGCCCGGATTGACCGACATGACGAGGACGACATCGCAGAGTTCGCGCACCTCGCCGACGACGTCCGGAGACGTCGCGGGGTTGATCGCGACGCCGGCTTTCTTGCCGAGCGCCTTGATCTTCTGAAGGCTGCTGTGAAGGTGCGGGCCGGCCTCGGCATGGACGTGGATCGTGTCGGCGCCCGCCTCCGCGAAGGCTTCGAGGTAGGGCGCGACGGGCTCGATCATCAGGTGGACATCGAAGGGCAGCGCGCTGTGCGGCCGGAGCGCACGGACCATGCCGGGACCGAAGGTCAGGTTGGGAACGAAGTGCCCGTCCATGACGTCGATGTGGATCATGTCCGCGCCGGCTTCGTCCAGCCGTCGCACGGCGTCGCCGAGCGCGGCGAAGTCGGCGGAGAGGATCGAGGGGGCGATAAGCGGCAGCATAGGCGGCAGGTTAGACCCGTTCGCTCGCGATGTGGACGCCTAGTTTGCCAGACCCGAGACCGGGCCGGGAAACAGGCTGGGAACCGAGCCGAAAAGAAGAACGCCCGTCCGGGAGGGACGGGCGCCTTCGGTGCAAGGTCCGGCCTTGGAAGGCCGAGGGCGGTTCGGCGGGAAGCTGAGAACGAATACCGACCTCGTATTCGAGAAAGGCGGCGGAATTGAGACGGCCTGCTCGCGAAGCCGTGCTCGCCCGGGACGCCCCTTCGCCTTCGGCTTCATGGCCGCTTAACCGTGAGCGGGCAGAAAGGCGCAAACGAGAACACGGACGCCCCATGCCAAGCCAGCCCCTCGAACGCATCGCGACCTGCAGAGCCTGTGAGGGGACGGAGCTGACGGAGGCGTTCTGCCTGCCCGGCGAGGACCCTTGGGTCTTCTGCGGCGACGGTGAGGGGCGCGGCGGCTGCGGTCTCCTCCAGCGCGCCAGCGTCTGCGCCGAGGCGCCGCTCCTCGCGATCACGCCGCCGAGCTGGACCGAGCAGTACCGCCGCCGCACGGCCGCGGCCGAGGCGCTCGAGATGATGACGACGCGCGACGGTTGCGCCCTCGACATCGGCTGCGGCGACGGCGCTCTTCTGTCCGCCTACCCGCGCTGGGTCTCGCCGGTCGGCATCGATCCGCGCCTCCCCGCCAGCGGCGGGCAGGACTGGGGCTACGGCCTCGCCGAGGACTTCGTCACGCAGGACGGCCAGGACGCCCTCGACGAGGCGGGCTTCGGCCTCTTCGACGTCATCACCGCCGTCGGCGTCCTCGAAGAGGCCGAGGACCCCCTCGCCTTCCTCCTGCGCGCCCGCGACCGCCTGGCCGAGGACGGCGTCCTCGTCCTCGAGACGCCCTACGCCGCGCTCGCGCTGACCCGCACGCTCGGCAGCGCCTTCCACGACCGCGCCCGCGCCGTCTACATGCTCTCCGTGCTCGAGCGGCTCGCCCGCGCGGCGGCGCTCAAGATCGTCCGCGGCGCGATGACCGAGACCGCGGCGGGCTCGATTCGCCTCTTCCTGACCCACGCGGCCTATGCCGGGCACGACTACGAACCCTGGACCGAGGGCCTCGCCCGCCTCTGGGACGAAGAGGCGGCGCTCGCGCTTCACGGCCCGGCCCCCTACCGCGCCTTCGCCGCGCGGCACGCGGCGCGTGCGGCCGAGATCCAAGCGCTCGGCGCGACCGCGGCCGAACGCTTCGAACATGCCTACGCCCTGTGCGGCGGTGAACGCATGGCCGCGGCGCTTCGTGGCGCGGGCCTGCCGGAAGGCTTCGTCACCGGGATCGTCGGCGAGGCCGGCCTTCCGGGCTATGCCGAGGGCCTCGACCGGCTGACCGAAGACGAGGCGCGCTCTGCGCCGCCGGACATCCTGATCGCGCCCGCCTGGCGCCGCCGCGAGTCCCTCGAGCAGTGGCACGGCTTCGTCATGGAGGGCGGCAAGCTGTGGTTCGTCGAGCCCGAGCTGCACGTCATCGACGCCCACAACTACGCCACCGAACTCGGCCGCGCCCTCGCGGTGACCGACGGCCCCGGTAGCGTCGAGTCGCTCCGCGCGGCCTTGAGCGCGATGCAGCGCCCGGCCCTCAGCGTGGTCGCGGAGCGCCGGGCCTGACGGCCTCTTTAGGCGCGACCTTGCTCCTCCGACCGGCGCGGACGATAAGCCGCCCGCGCCCGACCGGAGAACTCGAATGACCGACGCCCGCATCCCGATCCGAAGAGCCCTCCTCTCCGTCTCGGACAAGACCGGCGTCGCGGACCTCGCGCGCAGGCTGTCGGCGGCCGGCGTCGAACTCGTCTCGACCGGCGGCACGGCGCGGCTCCTGCGCGACGAAGGGCTCGCGGTCAGGGACGTCTCGGACCTCACCGGCTTTCCCGAGGTGATGGACGGGCGCGTGAAGACGCTGCACCCCGGCGTCCATGGCGGCCTCCTCGCCGACCGCTCGAAGCCCGAGCATCTGAGCGCGATGGAGGCGCACGGCATCGCGCCGATCGACCTTCTCGTCGTCAACCTCTACCCCTTCGAACGGGCGCTCGCCTCCGGCGCGGACGACGCGACCATGGTCGAGAACATCGACATCGGCGGGCCGGCCATGATCCGCGCGGCGGCGAAGAACCACGCCTTGGTCGCCGTCGTGACGGACCCCGAGGACTACGAGGTGATCCTCGGCGCGATCGGGAATGGCGGCACGAGCCTCGAGGAGCGCCGCCGCCTCGCGGGCATCGCCTACGGCCGCACTGCGCAGTACGACCAGATGATCGCGACCTGGTTCGCCAAGCAGGCGGGCGAGGCGCCGCGCCGGATCGGCATGGCCGGCCGCCTCGCGCAGACCCTGCGTTACGGCGAGAACCCGCACCAGGACGCCGCCGCCTATACGGACGGCACGAACAGGCCCGGCGTGCTGACGGCCGAGCAGGTGCAGGGCAAGGCGCTCTCCTACAACAACCTCAACGACACCGACGCGGCCTACGAGCTCGTCGCCGAGCTGCCGCGCGACCGGGCGGCGGTCGCGATCATCAAGCACGCGAACCCCTGCGGCGCGGCCGTCGGCGCGACCATCGCCGAGGCCTACGAGGCGGCGCTTCGGTGCGACCCGGTCTCGGCCTTCGGCGGCATCGTCGCGCTCAACCGCCCGCTCGACGGGCCGACGGCGGAGATGATCACCGGCATCTTCACCGAGGTCGTGATCGCGCCGGGCGCGGACGAAGCGGCACGCGCTGCCTTCGCCAAGAAGAAGAACCTGCGCCTCCTCGTCACGGACGCCCTGCCCGACCCGGACCAGCACGGCATGCTCCTGAAGCCCATCGCGGGCGGCTTCTTGTTCCAGGACAAGGACACGCGGCGGGTGAGCGCGGACGAGCTCAAGGTCGTCACCAAGCGTCAGCCGACGGATGAAGAGATGGCCGACCTCCTCTTCGCCTTCACGATCGCCAAGCACGTCAAGTCCAACGCCATCGTCTACGCCAAGAACGGCTCGACGGTCGGCGTGGGCGCTGGCCAGATGAGCCGGCTCGACTCGACCCGCATCGCCGCGATCAAGTCCGAGGACGCGGCCCTCGCGAGCAAGCTCAAAGAACCGCTCGTGAAGGGTTCGGTCGTCGCGTCCGATGCCTTCTTCCCCTTCGCCGACGGCCTCCTCGCCGCGGCGGCGGCGGGCGCGACGGCCGTGATCCAGCCCGGCGGCTCGATCCGCGACGACGAGGTGATCGAGGCCGCGGACAAGGAAGGCCTCGCCATGGTCTTCACCGGCGTGCGCCACTTCCGGCACTGACTTCGTCCCGGTCCGAACGGGTCGCCGGCCTGTACGCGCCGCACCCCTGGACGGTTGGGCGCGGGGAGGAACTCCCATACGTGTTGAGACGGGAAGCCGTCGGAGTGAACCGTGGTGACGCCAGAGCGGAGCGATCCCCCTAGGGTTCTTCGGACGGTGCCGCTGTGGTTGTTCGGGAGCGTCGTCCTGCTCGGCCTCTTCGTGCTGATCGCCGGTTGGGGACTCGGCGCGGACGTCGCGCGGCGCATCGTGCCCCGCTACGCGGCGATGGTGCCGAGCACCGCGTTCTCCTTCGTGCTGACCGGCGGTGCGGCCTTCTACGCGGTGAAGCGAGACGGCAGCCGCGCGGCGCGGCGCGCGCTGCTCATCGTCGCCATCGCCGTCGCAGCGATCGCGGCGACGAACATCGGCGCGCTTCTGCTGACCACGGCGACGGGCCTCGACGCGCTGCTGCATTCCGATACGCGCTCTTCGGGCGTCGCGGGGACCGCCAGCGCCACGGCTCTTTGCTTTCTCCTGGCGAGCGGCGCGCTGCTGCGCCTCCGGCGAGCGGGGGCCCGGACCTCGGACCTTCCGCTGACGGCCTTCGCCACGGTCGGGCTCGTCCTCAGCCTGACCGCGGCCACGGGCTACGCCTTCGATACCGACGCGCTCTACGAGGTGTCGATCTTCACCGCGATGGCACTGCACACGGCGCTCGGCTTCGCGATGCTCTTCTCGGGCCTTCTCCTGGCAAAACTCCAGGCCAGTTGGGTCCGTCTCCTCATCGGTCCGGGCACGGGCAGCGCCGGTGCGCGCAGGCTGTTCCCCGTCATCGTCGCGCTGCCCTTCGTCCTCTGCCTCGCCACCTTATGGCTGACCCGGAACGGCGTCTTCGGCCCCAACTTCCGGCTCAGCGTGCTCGCCATCGTCATGACGGTCGTCCTGGCCGTGGCGGTCTTGAGCAACGCTGCGAGAGAGAACCTGGCCGAGGCGAGGCAGGATGCGCTGACCCGCAACCTCCAGGTCACGATCGGCGAGCGCGACCTCCTGCTTCGCGAGGTCTACCATCGGGTGAAGAACAACCTTCAGCAGATCAACGGCCTGCTCGCGATCGAGGCGGCGGGGGTCGACAGCGAGGACGCACGCCGCGCCTTCGACGCGACGTCCCGGCGCGTCCAAGCGCTCGGCACCGTTCACAGGCTCCTCATCGCCTCGCCGAGCCTGACCGAGTTCCGGGCCGAGCCCTTCCTCGACGAGCTTTGCCAGAACCTCGCCTCGGGTCAGGACGCCGCCGGCCGAGGCGTCACGGTCGAGGTCGAGGCGGCGGAGGTGCCGCTGCCCATCGATCTGTCCATCGCGCTCGGCCTCATCGTCAACGAACTCGTCACCAACGCCCTCGCGCACGCCTTTCCGGACGGCGGCACGGTCACCGTTCGCCTGACCCGAACGCGCGAGGGCGAAGGCATCCTCACGGTCGAGGATGACGGGACCGGCGGCGCCGCGAACGCGAAAGAGGCGGCCGGAACCGGAACGCTGATCGTGGACGGCCTCGTCCGTCAGCTCGAGGCGAGCCTGACCACCTCAGGCGAAGACGGGACGAGAACCCGGATCGTCATACCTAAGGGTATGATGGAAGGAAGTCCCCATGTCTGAAGCCAAAACGGTCGTGATCGTCGAGGACGAGTTCCTGATCGCGAACTACCTCGACGGGCTCTGCAAGCAGATGAGCGTCGAGGTCCTCGGCCTGGCCGCGAAGGCCGACGAGGCGTTGTCCCTCATCTCGGAAACGAAGCCTCAGTACATCCTGATGGACGTGAGGTTGCAGGGAAGGCGCGACGGCGTGGACGTCTCCAACGCCGTGCATGCGGAGAGGCCGGAGACCCGGATCGTCTTCATCACCGGTTCGAACGAGCCCCCGACGCTCGACCGTATCAATACGGACGATCCGTTCCGCGTCCTCATCAAGCCGATCAACCCGAGCGAGCTGCGCGAGGCCTTCGGCCTCGACTGACCCGCGCCCGCCCGGGCGGTGCCGATCACTCCGGCCGCGACTTGACGCGTTTGAACGGTTTCGCCTTGCCGGGGCGCTTGCGCGGACCGGCGCCGTCGGCGGCCGTCCTGACCTTCTTCTGGCCAGCGGTCTTGCCCGCCTGCTTCGGCTTCCTCTTGAAGCCGGGGGCGTCGGCATCGGCGGACCACGGCTTTGCGACCGAGGTCGGCTCGCCGTCCGGCTGCACCTTCGGTTCGGGCTTCGCCTTCTTCTCGTAGGGCGGCTTGCTGCGCGTGCCGGTCTTCGGGTGCGGCTTCTCGGGGCGCCTTTGCGCCGGGCCGCGAGGGACGTACTGCTCGGGCGGCGGCGGCCCGTCGGCCCGTCGGACGTTGATGCCGTCCTCTAGGCGCCCGGCCTTCCCGATCCTCTCCAGGAAGTCCGACGCGCCCTCGGCGTCCAGCTGCACGTAGGTTTCGTCCTCGCGCACGCGGATCGCGCCGATCGCGGTCTTGCTCATCGGTCCCGACTTGCAGAGCATCGGCAGGAGCCAGCGCGGCTCGGCCCGCTTGGTACGGCCGACCGACAGGACGACCCAGACCGCGTCCTCGATCTCCTTGCGCGGCTTCCGCTCGCGCGGCGCGTCCAGGGGTTCGACCTCGGAGAGTTCCTCGGGCGCGGAGCGGCCGGCGCGGTGCAGACGAACGAGCGCCGCGGCGAGGTGCTCGGCGGAGTACTCATCCGCGATCTTGCGGACGAGGTCCGTGACCTCCGTCGGCGCCTCGGTCAGTGCGGGGTCGGCGAGCAGGCGCTCGTCGTCCTTCGCTTCGACCTCTTCCGCGCTCGGCGGGGTGCCCCACTCGGCCGTCACCTTCGCGTCGCCGAGCAGGCGCTCGACGCGGCGCCGGGCGCGCGGCGGCACGATCAGGACCGAGGTCCCTTTGCGGCCGGCCCTGCCGGTGCGGCCCGAGCGGTGCAACAGGCCCTCCTGGTTCTTCGGCAGGTCGGCGTGGATGACAAGCTCGAGGCCCGGAAGGTCGATGCCGCGCGCCGCCACGTCCGTCGCGACGCAGACCCGCGCCCGTCCGTCCCGCATGGCCTGGAGCGCGGCGGTACGCGCCTTCTGGTCGAGCTCGCCCGAGAGAGAGACGACCGAGAAGCCTCGGTTGCCGAGGCGGCTCGACAGCCGGGCCACCGCCGCGCGGGTCGAGCAGAAGACGATCGCGTTCGGCGCCTCGTAGTAACGCAGCGTGTTGATGATGGCGCGCTCCGCGTCGTGCTGCGCGGTGACGAGCGCACGGTAGGCGATGTCGGTGTGCTGGCGGCTCGGCCCGCTGGCCGAGATCCTGAGCGCGTCGTTCTGATAGCGGCTCGCGAGCTTCGCGATCCCGCCGCCGACGGTCGCGGAGAACATCAGCGTCCGGCGCTCTTCGGGGCAGGCCTCGAGGATCGCTTCGAGCTCCTCGCGGAACCCGAGATCGAGCATCTCGTCCGCTTCGTCGAGGACGACGGCCCTCAGCGCCGACAGGTCGAGCGAGCCGCGGCTGACGTGATCGACGAGGCGCCCCGGCGTGCCGACGACGATGTGGGCGCCGCCCGCCAAGGCCCGCCGCTCGTCGCGCATGTCCATGCCGCCGACGCAGGTCGCGATGACGGCCCCCGCCTCGCGGTAGAGCCAGGTCAGCTCGCGCGCGACCTGCAGCGCGAGCTCACGCGTCGGCGCGACGGCGAGCGCGAGCGGCGGCCCCGCCGCGTGCAACCGGTCCGCCCCCCGCAGGAGGTCCGGTCCGACGGCGAGCCCGAAGGCGACGGTCTTCCCCGACCCCGTCTGGGCGGAGACCAGGAGGTCGCGGCCTGCGACCTCGGGCGCGAGCATCGCCTCCTGGACGTCGGTCAGCGTGTCGTAGCCCTTGGCGTCGAGCGCGTTCGAGAGGGCGGGCGGAAGGCCCTGAGCGGGTTCGGTCATTCGGGGTCTCGGAATGCAAAGCGGCCCCGGGCGTCGCCGCCCGGGGCCGGTGTCGGGTGACGCAGCTACGCCAAAGGGCGACGAATTGCGACCCCTGCGCGTCGACGCGCCTCAGGCGGGGTCCGTCCCTGCCGCGCTGCAGCGCGAACGGCGCGCTCATCGCGCGGCGACGCCTCGCGGAAGGGGCGGATCGCATCCCGCGCGCGCTCGGGAAAGCCGATTCATGCAAGTCGCGCCGCGCCCGGCGCGGGCCTGCTGTCGCCCCTGCCAAAGGGTCCGAAGCTGCGGTAGGGCCTTGGCAAAACGCGCTCAGACGCGCGCGCTCTACGATGGAGGCCTAGATGTCCCGACCGACCCACCACCGCGAGATGACCTTCCGCGAGTCGACCGACATGATGTTCGATCGCGCGGCGGCGCACTTGGACGTGTCCGACGGCCTCAAGCACAAGATCAAGGTCTGCAACTCGGTCTACACGGTGCGCTTCGGCGTCCGCCTGCGCGGCGACATCCACACCTTCACGGGCTACCGGGCCGTGCACTCCGAGCATGTCGAGCCGGTCAAGGGCGGCATCCGCTACGCGATGTCGGTCAACCAGGACGAGGTCGAGGCCCTCGCCGCGCTGATGACCTACAAGTGCGCCCTCGTCACGGTCCCCTTCGGCGGCTCCAAGGGCGGCCTGACCTTGAACCCGCGCGAGTGGGACGAGGACGAACTCGAGCGGATCACGCGCCGCTTTACCTACGAGCTCGCCAAGCGCGACCTCATCCACCCCAGCCAGAACGTGCCCGCCCCCGACATGGGCACGGGCGAGCGCGAGATGGCGTGGATGGCCGACGCCTATAACCGCCTCCACCCGACCGACATCGACGCGCGCGCCTGCGTCACCGGCAAGCCGCTCCATGCGGGCGGGATTGCGGGCCGCGTCGAGGCGACGGGCAGAGGCGTGCAGTTCGCGCTGCACGAGTTCTTCCGCCATCCCGAAGACTTGCGCGACGCGAACCTCGAAGGCGAGCTCGAGGGCAAGAGCGTCATCGTCCAGGGCCTCGGCAATGTCGGCTACCACGCCGCGAAGTTCCTGTCGGAGGAGGACGGCGCCAAGATCGTCGCGGTCGCCGAGTTCGACGGCGCGATCGTCGACGAGAACGGCATCGACATCGAAGGCCTCAAGACCTGGATCAACACCAATGGCGGCGTGAAGGGCTATCCGCACGGCCGCTGGGTCGAGGACTCCGCGGCCGTCCTCGAGATGCCGTGCGACATCCTCATCCCGGCTGCCGTCGAGGGTTCGATCAACTCGGGCAACGCCGCGCGGATCGAGGCGAAGATGATCATCGAGGCCGCGAACGGCCCCATCACCGCCAACGCCGACACCATCCTTCGCGAGAAGGGCGTCTTCATCATCCCCGACATGTACGCCAACGCCGGCGGCGTGACGGTCTCCTACTTCGAGTGGGTGAAGAACCTCAGCCACATCCGCTTCGGCCGGATGCAGCGGCGCGAGGAGGAGAAGCGCAACCGCATGCTCCTCGCCGAGCTCGAGAGCATCACCGGCAAGAAGTTCTCCGACGCCTTCCGCCTGCGCTTCGAGCGGGGCGCGGACGAACTCGACCTCGTCCGCTCCGGCCTCGACGACACCATGCGCACCGCCTACGGCAACATGCGCACCGCCTGGCGGGAGAAGGACGGCATCGAGGACCTGCGCACGGCGGCCTACTACGTCGCGCTGCAGGACGTGGCGACGAGCTACCGCTCCTTAGGCCTCTAAGGCGTCAGAGCGGCTCGACCTGACCGGCGGCGACCACGGGTCCCGTCGGCAGGCCCGTCGGCGAGCCGCCCGGCGGCTCCAGGCTGATCGCGAGGCTGGGCAGCGTCCCCGCCGCTTCGGCGAGCGGCCCCAGGTCCAGCGTCAGCGTGTTGTCCGTGTTCGGAACGAGGACGCCGAGCGAGACAGGATCTCCGCCCTCGGGCAGCAGCCAGAGCTGCACGGCGCGGCCGCCCGCTTCGATCGAGCTCGGATCCACCCTGAGAACCCCGGTCGGCAGGTCGAGCCGAACGAGGACCGGCGCCTGGGCGTCGGTCGGCGACAGCACTGCGACGTAAGGGGGCGTCGTCTCCGCCGCCGCCTGAGGGACGGGCTCCTCCGTAGGCGGCGCGCCGAACCGGGTCATGAGGAGGCCAAACTCGACGACGGCGACGAGGCCGAGCGCGGTGGCCGCGACCTGCCACGCCCGAGCGCCCCTCGCGCGGCTACCCGCCATCGGCAGGTCGTCGTTCGCGCCGAGCGCCGCCTCGACGCGGTTCTTCAGCGCCGAGGGGGGCTCTACCTCGGCGACCGCCTCGCCGAACCGCGCGAAGACGATCTGCCAGCGCGCGATCTCGGCGGCGAGAGGCTCGTCCGTCCGCGCACGGTCGTCGACCGCCCGCGCCTCCTCGGCCGGCAGCAGGCCGAGAACGCGCTCGGCGGCGAGCACGCCGTCGTCGCGAAGGTCTTCGGTCTCGCTCATGACCGCTCCTCCACGCCGCGCCCCTCGAGGCAGTCCCTGAGGGCCGATAGGCTGCGGCGTACCCAGCTCTTCAACGTTCCTTCCGGATGACCGGTGGTCTCCGCCATCTCCGCATAGGTCGAACCGGCGAAGTAGGCATCTCTGATCGCCGATGCCCGCTCCTGCGGCAGCATGTCCAGACAGTCGTGGAGTGTCGAGACCTCGGCGGCGTGCAGGATCGCCTGCTCGGGCGTCGGCACGGGAAGCGGTACGACCGTGCCGTGCGGCGCGTCGCGCAGGTCGGGCTTGCGGTCCACGATCCGCCGGCGGCGGCGCCGGTCGATGGCCGAGTTGCGCGTGATCGAGATCAGCCAAGCCAGCGGCGGACCGGCCTGCGGTCCGTAGCGGTCGGCGTAGCGCCAGACCTTGACGTAGGCTTCCTGCAACGCCTCCTCGGCTTCGGCCGCGTCGCCCAGGACCTGAAGGCTGACGCCGTAAAGGCGTGGGGCCGTCGCGTCGTAGAGAAGGGAGAAGGCGGCGCGGTCACGCGCCCCCGCCCGCTGCAGGAGCACCGCCAGATCTTCTCTCGCGCCCGTCACCGCAGCGTCCCTTCCCAATCTTTCCTGCCGTCGAAACAGCATTCCCGTCGGAAGGCAACGACCGAGAACAGCCAAACTGCGGCCATCCTTGCGAAGCAAAGCCTCATCACCGCGAAACCAGCCTGCGCCGCGCATCGTATACGAAGCCGATGCCCATCCGGTTGCACAGTAAACGTCACGATGTTCGCAAAAACTGCTTTTAGCATCCACTTGAGCGTTCGTGATTCTTCTCTGCGGCTTCGGCATGACACGAGGCGTCAGGGCGCGCCGCGCCGGAGAGAGTAGAGAGGAGAACGCTCCGTGAAGAACCTGACCAAAAGTCTGCTAGTCACCGCCGGCCTTACCGCGTTCGGCGCGACCGGCGCGCACGCCGCGCACATGGCGTACACGCTCGGCAACAACGGCAACACGCTCGTCACCTTCGCCCCGGACGGGTCGGGCGTGGCGACCGCCATGGCGATCACGGGGACGAACCTGCCCTCGCTCGACGCCATCACCTACCGGCCGGAGACGGGGCAGCTCTACGGCTTCTCCTCCGACGACGATCAGTTCTGGATCATCGATCCGAGCACCGGCGCCGCGACGGCGGCCTTCGCTTCCGACATCGACGTCCTGACCAACGTCGTCAGCATGGACTTCAACCCGACGCTCGACGCCGTCCGGCTCGTAACCGATGCGGGCGACAACCTCGTCTACAACCCCAACGCCGGTACGATCACGCGGGTTAACGACCTGACCTATGACGAGGGCTACGACCCCGCGCTCGCCGAGCCGCTGCCGGTCGGCAACGGCTACACGAACCAGATCGGACAGGCCGAGGCGCAGGCGCTCGGGACGACCCAGTACGTGCTCGACGCGCAGACCGACACGATCGGCGTCCTCAACAACAATGACGGCGACATCGACTTCAGGGGCGACGTCGGGACGGACTTCACCGCGACCGGCGGATTCGACGTGTTCACCGCCCCCGACGGAAGCAACATCGGCTACGCGCTTCTGACCGGCAATGACGGCACCGCGTTCTACGAGGTGGACCTCGGCAGCTTCGTCTTCACCCGGCTCTTCGAGACGACCGACGAGTACGGCGTTTTGACCAGCCTCGCCGTCTTCGTGCCCGACATGGCGCCGGTTCCCGTACCGGCGGCAGGCCTCTTGTTCCTGACCGGGGCGGGCGGCTTCGCCGCGATGCGCCGCAGGAAGAAGACGGCGTAGGCCGCCTTCGGCGAGCCGAGTGCGAAGGGCGCCTCAGGGCGCCCTTCTTCGTTCAGGCGCCGGTCAGACCCGCGAACCAGACCTTCTTCGCGGGGTAGACGTCGCGCGCGGCGTAGCTTTCGAGGATGGTCCGCCGGGCGGCCGCTCTCAGGGGCGCGAGCTCGTCCCTGCGCGCGAGCGTGTCCTCGAGGGCGTCCGCAAGGGCCTCGGCGTCGCGGTGGTCCGCCAAGACGGCGTTCTCGCCGTGCCGCATGACTTCCCGCACCGGCGCCGTGTCCGAGGCGAGCATTAGGCACCCGGCGCTCATCGCCTCCATCGACGACCAGGAGAGGACGAAGGGCACGGTGAGGTAGGCATGGACGCCGGAGACCTGAAGCACACGGAGGTAGTCGCGCCGCCCCAAGAGCCCCGTAAAGCAGATGCGGGCCGGGTCGAGGTCCAACTCTTCGAGCGCGACCTCCTTGTAGGTCTTCCCGGAAGGATGCTTCCGTCCGTAGGCGACGCGGTCCTCGCCAACGACGATCGCGCGAAGGTTCGGCCTTCGCTTCTGGACGGTCGCGAGCGCCGCCATGAACTCGGGAAACCCCCGATACGGCTCCATGCCGCGCGCGACGTAGGTGACGACCTCGTCGCCCTTGCGGAAGGTGTGCTGCCCGAAGGTGACGGGGCCGGGGTCGCCGGGCGCATAGGTCTCCGTGTCGATCCCGTCATGGAGCACGGTCAGCTTCGGCCGGAAGAGCGAAGGGAACTGGCTCGCCTGATAGCGCGTCGGCACGAGGCCCGCCTCGCAGGCGGTGAGGTCGGTCAGGATCGGCGCGTTGCGCGTGCGCTCGCGGGCGCGCTCGAGCGGCGGGCGGTCGGGGCCCGACAGGAAGGTGATGTCGTCCGCGTCCCCCCGATAGTACCACTCGAAGTAGCCCACGTAAGGAACGTCGGACCAGACGTCCTTCAGGTACATGCCGGGGCCCCAGCCCGAATGGGCGACGATCAGGTCGGGCCTGTAGCCCTTCTTGTCGCGCAGGAGCGTTCCGACCTCGACGGCCGAAGCGCCCGTGACGACGGCCTTGGTCGCGCCTGCGAGGAAGGGGTGAGGTTTGAGGTCCTTCGGCATCTCCCGGTCGCGATAGACGACCGTTTCGATCCCGTCGGCCTTGGCGCCCTGGCGCTGGGTCATGAAGGTGACCTGCCAGCCCTCGCCCGCGAGGTACTGGCCGATGGCGCCGAACTGGGCCGGAAAGTTGTTGTGGAGGAAGAGGATCTTCATCGCCTCGGCTCCGCTCGCATCTGACGGCCCGTCCTAGCCTCGGCGAGGTTAACGGTCAGCGGCGAGGAGCGCGGGCAGACGGTCCTCCGCCCCCTCGCCGGGCGCGAAGCCCTCCGCGCCCGTGCCCTGCCCGAGCGTCAGCGCGGCCAGGATGACCGCCCGCGCCTCCCCCTCGCCGAGCGCGAAGCCGCGCTGCGCGCCGAGCGCCGCGACCTTGGCGTCGAGCCCCTCATGGACGCGCAGGATGAGCGGCGCGGCGCCGCCCCAGAAGAGGCAAGGGCGCTCACGCGGCCGCTCCGCTTCGTGTGCGACGAACAGGTCCGCTTCCCCGGATGCTTCCGGTTCGGCGCCCAGGGCCGCGAGCGCCTCCTTCTTCGCGCCGCCTGCCGCGACCGTGCATCTCCAGCCGCGAAGCGCGAAGGACGCGATCGTCGCGCCCGCAGCGCCGATAAGGGCCGACGCGTTCGGGCCCGAAAAGTGAACGTGACGCATGACGGTTTCGCAAGACGGCTCCGCTTCGCCGCTAGCGCCCGCCCTGCGACCTCGCAAGCGCAGGCGCGAGCGAAACCGCGGCCCGGCCGGCCGTGTTCCGGAAGGCATAGAAACAGCTTCCACGCGAAAGGAGCCCTTCATGGCCACCCTGCTCGAACAACGCCTGCAAAGCCTCGCCCCGCTGATCAAGGACCCCGCCGCGCCCGGCGCGGACGCACCCGGCGGGAAGGCGGCGAGCGTCGTCAGCCTGATCTACCCGACGCCCGACGTGAGCGGCGATCAGCACAAATGGGACATCGCGCAGAAGAACATCCTGTCGCGCCTGGACGAGGATCACGGCCTGAACGAACGCGCCGCCGCGAAGCTGCGCGACTACGTCGCCAGCATGGACACGGAGCACCTGCCCACGGGCGGCTTCGCGCTCTTCGCCGACGGCGAGGACGTCACGATCCACCCCCTCACCGTCCGCCCCGCGCCGACCCTGCATGAGGGCGAGGTCTACGCCCTGCCCGCCCTCGTCGACGCGGCGGCGGCGCAGCGCTACTGGGTCGTCGTCCTCGACATCGACGCGCCCCGCCTCTTCGAGGTGCAGGGCGGCACCTGGACCGACAGGACGCCCAAGGAAGTGATGACCTTGTCGGGCGAGATGGGCCGGACCGAGCCCATGGCGTCGGTCACCTTCCACTCCTCGGGCCGTCCCCATATCGGCCAGGCGGGCCACGCCGCGGCCAAGTTCCACGGCCTCGGCACCGCGACGCAGGACCTCAAGCAGACCGAGATCGAGAACGTGCTGACGCGCTTCGCCGTGCAGGTCCGCGACGTCGTCAAGGGCGACTCCGATCCCGTCCTCCTCGCGGGCGACCCCAAGCGCACGGGCCTCTTCCGCGGCCACTTCGATCACCAGCACCTCGTCGAGCCCGACCTGCACGTCGCGGGCGATGCGCTCGAGCTGCGCGAACTCGCGGGCCGGGCGGGCGATGCGATGAAGGCGGAGGAGGACAAGCGCCGCAAGGCACTGCTCGACGAGCTCGACCGCAACACGCTGACCGACAACACGAACCTTCTCCTCGAGGCGGCACGCGAAGGCAGGATCGCCACCGTCTACCTGCGCGAGGACGGCGCCGGTCTCCTCCACGGCGACGACGAGCGTCTGAAGATCGACTCGGTCGACGACTGGGAGGTCGAGGCCCGCTCCTCGATCGTCGCCTACGCGCTCAAGAACGGCGCCTCGCTGGTCCTCTTCGGCGAGGAGATGGCGGACGACCTGCCGCTGATCTCGGCGAGCATGCGCTACTGAGGCGCGCATCGGGGCGCTCGGAAAAACATCCGGGCGCCCTCTTTACCGATATTCGATAAGTTCTTAGCTTTCCTTCATCCAAAGGCATGGAGGGGCGGATGCTGCGCATCGAAGGACTGACCAAGACGTATGCGAACGGCGTCAGAGCGCTTGACGGCGTGACGCTCGACGTGGGCCGCGGCATGTTCGGCCTCCTGGGCCCGAACGGCGCGGGCAAGTCCTCGCTCATGCGGACCCTCGCGACGCTTCAGGACGCCGACAGCGGCAAGGTCGACTTCGACGGGATCGACGTCCTTCGCGACCCGGACCCCGTCCGGCGCCAGCTCGGCTATTTGCCCCAGGACTTCGGCGTCTATCCGCGCATCTCCGCGATCAAGCTCCTCGACCACATCGCGGTCCTCAAGGGCCTCTCCGACGCCAAGGCGCGCCGCGCGACGGTCGAGGCGCTGCTGCGCCAGACCAACCTCTGGGACGTGCGCAAGAAGGCGCCCTCGACCTACTCCGGCGGCATGCGCCAGCGCTTCGGCATCGCGCAGGCCCTGCTCGGCGACCCGCGCCTCATCATCGTCGACGAGCCGACCGCCGGCCTCGACCCCGAGGAGCGCAACCGCTTCCACAACCTCCTCTCGGAGATCGGCGAGAACGTCGTCGTCATCCTGTCGACCCACATCGTCGAGGACGTCTCGGACCTCTGCTCGGACATGGCGATCATGAATGGCGGCCGGATCGCCGCCTCGGGACGGCCTTCGGACCTCATCGAGTCCGTACGCGGCAAGATCTGGCGCAAGGTGATCGACAAGGCGGCCCTCGAAGACCACCAGGCCCGCCACACCATCGTGTCCGCCCGCCTGGTCCAGGGCCAGACGGTCGTCCGCACCTACAGCCTCGGCGACCCCGGCGACGGCTTCGCGCCGGTCGAGCCCACGCTCGAGGACGTCTACTTCGCGACCATCCGCGACGCGGTCGGCCCGTTGGCGGAGGCCGCCTGATGCTCGGCTCCGTCATCCGCTTCGAGCTCTCCTACCAGCTCAAGAGCGCGGCCTTCGTCCTCATCTTCGCGCTCTTCTTCCTCTTCGTCTTCGGCGCCGTCACGATCGATCAGATCCAGATCGGCAGTTCGGAAGCGGTGCACATCAACTCCCCCGCCGCGGCGCAGCAGATCATCGCCGTGATGGGCGTGATCGGCATGTTCATTCCCGTCGTCTTCCTGGCGACGGGGGTAACGCGGGACAGGACCCTGGGGACGGAGGAGACCTTCCGATCGACGCCCGTCGGCGACCGCACGCTTCTTCTCGGGCGCTACGTCGGTGGCCTGATCGTCAGCTGGCTGTGCTTTGCGAGCGTGCCGCTCGCCTTCCTCGCGGGCTCGCTCATGCCCTGGCTCGATCAGGAGCAGATGGGGCCGTTCAACCCCGGCCAGGTCTTCTACCTCTACCTGCTCCTCGGCGTCATCAACATCGCGGTCGCGGGCACGGTTCTCTACACCATCGCGAACCTTACCCGCTCGCTTCTCGCGGCCTGGATCGCGATGATCGCGCTTCTGATCGGCTGGGTCGTCGCCGTCTCCCTGATCGGCGAGCTGGAGACGCGGGACACGGCGGCCCTGTTCGAGCCCTTCGGCATCGGCGCCGCGTCCGAGCAGACCCGCTACTGGACCGCGGCCGAGCGGAACGCGCAGGTGCCCGCATTGAGCGGACTCCTGCTGCAGAACCGGCTTCTTTACGGCGGCGTCGCGCTCGTCCTCCTCGCGATCGACCTCGCCCTGCCGCGCGGCCTGCGCGTACCCGGCGCCCTGCGCCGGAAGAAGAAGCTCGAAACCGGCCCGGCCCCCGCCGCGCTTCGCCCGGTCGACCTTCCGCGCACGACGCCCGCGCCCTTGGGCGCCGCGTCCTTCCTTCAGCTCGGCCGCCGGACCCGCTTCGAGGTCGGCGGCGTGGTCCGCTCCGTCGCCTTCTGGGTCGTCCTCCTCCTGTCGATCGTCAACACGGTCGGATCGCTGTGGGACACCGGCAACATGTACGGCACGCAGAGCTACCCGGTGACGCGCCTGATGGTCACCGACATCCTCGGCGCCTTCTCCTTCATCCCGCTCGCCATCGCCGTCTACTACACGGCTGAGCTCGTCTGGCGGGAACGGTCCCACCGCTTCCACGAGATCGTGGACGCGACGCCGACGCCCTCCTGGGTGCTCGTCTCGGCGAAGTTCCTCGCCGTCTTCGTGATCCTGGTCGCCCTCGCCGTCGTCGCCGCGCTGACGGCGATGCTGATCCAGACCTTCCGCGGCTACGCCGCCTACGACGTCGGCCAGTACGCCTTGCGCCTGGGCATCGACTTCGTCATCGCCTTCGGCCTCCTGACGGTCCTCGCGCTCTTCTTCCAGGTGCTGACGAACAACCGCTGGGCCGGGATCGGCGTCATCCTCGCCTTCTTCGTCGTCTCGATCGTGCTCGACCAGATCGGCTTCGAGAACGTTCTTTACACCTACGGCTCGACGAGCGGCTGGATCCCCTGGTCCGACATGAACGGCGGCGCGCAGTTCGTCGGCATCTCCTTGTGGCTCACGCTCTACTGGTCGCTCTTCGCGGTCGCGCTCGCCGTCCTGACCTTCGTCTTGTGGAGCCGAGGCAGCCTCGAGCCGATCGGGGGCCGCCTGCGCAGGCTGCCTTCGCGTTACGGCACGACCTCCGCGATCGTCACGGGCGTCGCGCTCATAGGCTTCGGCGTCGTCGGGACCTGGATCTGGTACAATACGAGCGTCCGCAACGACTACTTGACGGCGGAGGACATGCGCGACGGCGCCGAGGCCTATGAGCGCCGCTGGCGCGAGTACGAGTTCGCGCCCCAACCGACGATCACCTCGGTCGACCTCGACATGGCGCTCTATCCGCACAAGCGCGCCTACGTCGCGGACGTCGTCTACACGATCGAGAACCGCGAGGACGAGCCGCTGACCACCGCCCATGTCGATTACGGGTGGCGGACCACCGTGCTGGAGCAGTCCATCGAGGGGGCCCACATCGAGGAAGCCGCCCCCGAGGACGTCCACTACGTCTTCGCCTTCGACACGCCGATGCAACCGGGCGAGACCCGTACCCTTCGCGCCAAGGTCGAGAGCACCAATCCCGGCTTCAAGAACCGGGGCAACCAGTCCTCGGTCAACTGGAACGGCACCTTCGTCACCAATGACGAGGCCCTGCCGCAGATGGGCTGGGGCGGCGGCAAGATCCTCACCGACCGGGCCGAGCGCCGCAAGCGCGGCCTGCCGGAGGATCCCCGGATGCCGGCGATCGACGACGAGCGTTATTGGGACCGCTCGATCCTGGGTGCGGACTGGATCGACTTCCGCGCCGAGATCACGACCGATGCGGACCAGATCGCGGTCGCGCCGGGCTACCTCGTCTCCGACACGACGACGGGCGACCGCCGCACCTTCACTTACGAGCAGGACGTGCCGATCCAGAACTTCTTCGCCGTTCAGTCTGCGGACTACGAGGTGAAGGAGGACCTATGGGACGCGCCCGAGGGCCAGGACGACGTCACGCTCCAGGTCTTCTACGACGAGCACCACCCCTACAACGTCGACCGCATGATCGAGGCGATGAAGCTCAGCCTCGCGCGCTTCTCGGCGGCCTTCTCGCCCTTCCAATACCGGCAGATGCGCATCCAGGAGTTCCCGGCCTACCAGACCTTCGCGCAGAGCTTCCCCAACACCGTGCCCTACTCCGAGGCGATCGGCTTCATTCAGAAACCTGACGAGGACGACGACATCGACGCGGTCACCTACGTCACCGCGCACGAGGTCGCGCACCAATGGTTCGGCCACCAGCTCTCCGCCGCGCCGGTCCAGGGCTCGACCATGCTGATCGAGAGTTTCGCTCAGTACGGCGCGCTCCTGGTCATGGAGGACCTCTACGGACCCGAGCAGATGCGCAGGTTCCTGCGCTACGAACTCGACGGCTACCTCTCGGGGCGGGCGGGCGAGCCGATCGAGGAGATGCCGCTCGCGCTCGTCGAGAACCAGCAATACATCCACTACCAGAAGGGCGGCCTCGTCATGTACCTCCTGCGCGACGTCGTCGGCGAGGAGGCGGTGAACCGCTCCCTCGCGCGGATGATCGATCAGTGGGCCTACAAGTCCCGCCCCTACCCGAGATCGACCGACTACCTCGCCATCCTGCGCGACGAAGTCGGGCCCGAGCATCAGGACCTCGTCACCGACCTCTTCGAGCGGATCGTCCTGTGGGACGTCGACACCGAGGAGGTCCGTGCGACCGAGCGGGCGGACGGACGCTGGGACGTCACGCTGAAGGTCGCAGCGCGCAAGCTCGTCGCCGACGGGGCGGGCAACGAGACGGAGGAGGACTTCACCTTCCCCATGGACGTCGGCGTCTTCACCAAACACCCGCGGGAGGCGAAGCGCGGCGAGGACTACGTTCTGTTCTTCGAGAAGCGAGAGGTCCGCACGGGGACGCAGGAGATCACGGTCACGGTGGACGAGCGCCCGGCCTATGCCGGCGCCGACCCCTACAACAAGCTGATCGACAGGACGCCCGAGGACAACGTGACGGCCGTCACGGTCGAGGAAACGGCGGGCGCGGACTAACATAAGGCGGCGAACTTATCCCCATGTTCTTAGCCTATGGCACTCTTCTCCCGTCGCGGCAGGGCCGGGGCGGGGCGGACAGCTGACGTCTCCCTTGCCTGCCGCTGCGGGACCACGTGCTGAGGCGTCTGGTAGATGGAATGCTACCCACGTCCTCAGGCCAGACACGCGCCGGGCGAGCTGAAGAACGGCCCCGGCGGATCGCGCTGAGGAGCGTGGAGGGTCCCGTACCGCGCGTCAGGCTACGGTGTGGGACCCTTCACGCCGCAGCACCTCCAAATCAAACCCTTCGCTGCGGCGAGCCGCGCGCGGGACACCCCGGACCATCGTACCACCGCGCAAGCGGACGA
The DNA here is from genome assembly GCF_014199615.1 of Parvularcula dongshanensis. GTDB lineage: Bacteria > Pseudomonadota > Alphaproteobacteria > Caulobacterales > Parvularculaceae > Parvularcula > Parvularcula dongshanensis. Next base: position 363,797 of record NZ_JACHOB010000001.1, read on the forward strand.
TGAGCGCTGCCTCGCTTCCGGTCTCGCTGGCCCCGCGCCCGCTGGCGCCCGGGGCCGAAGGCCCGTGCCGCCAGCCCGTGCTCAAGTAGCCGAAGGCGGTAGCACCACTAAGAATGCAGCGAGCATCGCGAGCGACAGCGCCACTAAGAAAGCCCTGCCACGAACTCGCGGCCCATCCGCAAATCGTCTACGAAGGCCGCCGTCTCGGCCTCCCGCATCTCGTCGTCCGGGATACGCAGGAGGTAGGAGGGATGGACGGTGACGAGGAGGTGGCTGCCGCCCTCGATCGGACGGATGTCGCTGCGCATCGACTTGATGGTGCCGGACTTGCCCGTGATCCCTCTCACCGCCGAGGCGCCGAGCGCGATGACGAGGTCCGGCGCGACGACCTCGCGCTCGCGGGCGAGCCACGCCTTCGCGCAGACGTCGATCTCGGAGACCTTGGGCTTCTCGTGGATGCGGCGCCGTCCGCGCTGCACGAACTTGAAGTGCTTGACCGCGTTGGTGACGTAGGCGTTCGACCGGTCGATCCCGGCGCGGTCCAGGCACTCGTCGAGTACCTGGCCTGCGGGCCCCACGAAGGGTTCGCCCGCGAGGTCTTCCTGGTCGCCGGGCTGCTCGCCGACCAGCATGATCTGCGCGGCGGCGCGTCCTTCGCCGAAGACGGTCTGCGTGGCGGGCTCGTAGAGCGGACAGAGCGTGCAGCCCGCCGCCTCCTCGCGGAGGGCGTCGAGGACGGCGTCGGCGTTGCCGACCGCGCGCGAGAACAGGTCCGCCACTCAGGCCGCCAGCAGTTCGGGGCGTATGGTCGTCGCAGCGAAGTAGAGCGCCGCCCGGACGACGTCGTCGCGGAACGGCTTGGAGATGATGAAGGAAGGCTCGTGCTCCGACCCCGTCAGGACCTCGTTCGGATAAGCGGTCACGAAGATGGCGAGCGTATCGTACTCGGCGGACAGCGTCCGCACGACGTCGGTGCCGGTCTTGCCCGCCCCGAGGTCGTAATCGCAAAGGACGATGTCGGGCGGGCTCGCCTGCGCAGCCGTCATCGCCTCGTCGTAGCTACGAGCCATCGTGACGATGCCGGCGCCGGCCTTACGGGCGAGCTGGGCGAGATGCTGCGCGATCAGGGGTTCGTCCTCGACGACGAGGACGGACTTGCCGATCGGGGTCTGACGGCCGCGCCGCGTCGCGCTGAGAAGGCGGACGACCTCGCCGGCGCTCCGGTCCAAGACGGTCGCCGCCTGATCGACGCTGAGACCGAAGACGTCGATGAGGACGCCTGCCTGCCGCTCGACGGCCTGCCCGGGCGACAGCACGTCGATCACGGTCCGGGCGGAGAAGGCAGGGGCGCAGTCGTCCACGTGCATCTTGCGCCAGGTCCGCGTGGCCTGCGTGAAGAGCGAGACGACCGTCCCGTCGCCCGCCGGCAAGCGCGGCGCGAGCGCGGCGACGAGCCGGTCGCCGGACTGCTGATCGCCGAAGACGGCGCGGAAGTAGCGGCGGAGCATCGCGGCCTCGAGAGGCGTCAGGCCGTGTCGTGCGACAGAAGCGCTCGCCAAACTTGCCCCCCTTGCCCGATCCTGCGCTACCATCTACCGACCACGCGCCTCTCGGCGCCCCTCCCTTGCCTGGCGCGACGGACGGATGACGCCCGGTGCACCTTCGAAGACGGACTGCGAACGCCTGCGGGGCGAGGCTGGTTCCCGCCGAAGTCGCAAAGAGGCCCGCGCTTCAAGTTAGGAGCTGGCAACCATACAGCTCGTGACGGCAGCGAACCGTTCATCTACCGTAGGTTAAGAGGGGCTGAAGGGCAGGAGGGGCGGCATGCCGACAGCGGTATTTAGAGACGACAGCGGTCAAGACAGTGCCGTTCTGAGGGGACTGACGTTCTTACAGGTTTGGGAGCGTAACGACGACAACACGCCTCTTCACTTTACTTACCACCTCAGCGATTCCGGCGTTGAAACCTGGGATCCGCACGAAGTTGCAGCGATGGCAAATGCCTTCGAGACGTGGTCGGCGGTCGCCAATATTAGGTTTGAGGAGGCAGTAGACGAGGGTGGCGCGACTTTTGTAGAGAGTCTCTACCGTGCGGACCCAACTGACCTCGGGTTCCACGAATTACCGTACGGTAGCACCAGCGCGCAAACATTCGGACAGTTCAACATTGCTGGAGAGGGGTGGACTGCGGCTGGGCTTAAGCCTGGCGGCTATGGTTTCGTGACCCTTCTGCACGAACTCGGTCATGCTTTAGGCCTAGAGCACCCTCACGACGACGACCTATTTCTAGGCGTAACAAACGATACTGATACGGGTACCTTCGGTCTAAACCAAGGCCTCTACACCGTAATGGGCTATGCGGATGGTTGGTGGGATCAAGGCGAGTTCCTTCCTCGCGAATATGGGTGGAATCAGAGTCCGATGGCGCTCGACATTGCTGCGATCCAAGCGATCTACGGGGCAAACAATTCGACGCGTCGTGGGAACGACATCTACCGGCTAGCTGATTCGGACGCCCCAGCTGGCAGTAGTGGGGTGGCGACTGGTTACGCAGCAATATGGGATGCGGGCGGGACGGATACGATCCGCTACGATGGCAATAAGGACGCCTACGTTTTTCTTGACGACGCGACGATTGATGATAGCCCGACTGGCGGGGGGCTCCTTTCTTACGTGGAAGGCATCCACGGCGGCTTTACCATCGCAAGTGGCGCGATCATTGAGAATGGTGCGACGGGGGGCGGAAACGATGTTCTTGTCGGAAACGAAAGTGCCAACCAGCTAAGTGCCGGTAGTGGCAACGACATTATCTATGGGCTCGACGGATCGGATATTATTTTCGGCGGCGATGGCGACGATATCATCGTTGGAGATCATGAAAGCGTCACGACCTTTGGCGCTGCTTTCCCGCGTCCCACTACCTACGCGTTGCCGAATGGCCTTGCGCACGGCGATGGCAAAGTAGGAATAACAGAAGTAGACGGGAACCGAAGCGCCTACTCCGCACTAGATCTCTCAAATCAGTTCGCGCCGTCCGAAAATCCGATCATCGCAAATGGTAACCTTGGTTACGCCGTCACCGTAGATGCCAGAACCGACGGCGTTAACCTGCAGTACTACCTGGTAACTCTTGAACAGGACACGGTGGTAACTATCGACGTTGACGGAGCCTGGAAGGGCTATGAAGGTGCAGGCAGCTTTGATTGCTACATCGCCATCGAAGATTTTGCAGGCAACAGGATCGCTTTCAACGATGACGGTTTTGTAGAAGATCCAGGCACGAATAGTCTTGGCCCGTCTTCCCACAACCTAGATAGTTTTCTGACTACGATTCTGGGAGCAGGAGACTTCTATATTATCGTCGGTCAGTACTCGTATGATGAACAATACGATCAAGAGCCTGTACAGACAGAAAGCAGCTACACACTACATGTGTCGGTCCAGCCGGAAGTTACAGCTTCGTCCCTCCCCGCCGGGGACGGCCTCGGCATGATCGGCTACTACTACGAAACGCCGGACGGTTGGGCGGAGGCTTTAGCCTAGCCCCTCAGACCCGCTCCATCTGATCGATCAGGTCGCGCACACCGATGTCCATGCAGCGGACCTCGTAGTCGGCGAGGCCGAAGGGCAGGACCAGGCGGCCGTTGTGGACGATGCCGCCGCAGGAGTAGACGGCGTTGGGGACGTAGCCGTGACGGTCGGTCTCGTCGGTCGCGATCAGGGGGCGGGGCGTCCTGGCGATGACCTTAGAGGGATCGTCCAAGTCCACGAGCGCGGCGCCGAGCGTGTACTCGCGGACCGGGCCGACGCCATGCGTCAGGATCAGCCAACCCTCTTCGATCTCGATCGGCGAGCCGCAATTGCCCATATGCATGAACTCCCAGTCGTAGGCGGGCTCGAGGATGACCTCGCCGCCGGACCAGTTGCCGATGTCGTCGGAGTAGAGAAGCCAGACCCGCTCCGCATCCTGACGGCCGAGCATGGCATAGTGGCCGTTGACCCGGCGGGGGAAGAGCCCCATGCCCTTGTTGCCGACCGCATCGCCCTCGAGCTCCATCAGCTCGAAGCGTTTGAAGTCGTCCGTCCGCAATAGCTGCGAGGCGATGTGTCGGCCGTCATAGGCCGTGTAGGTCCCGTAATAGGTGCGTTCGCCACCGTCCTCGAACCGGATCAGACGCAGATCCTCGAGCCCGTTCGAGGTCGCGGCCGTCAGCGGGAACAGGATGCGCGAGCCGAGCTCGCCCTCGTGCTCGAAACCGACCTCGGCGACCTTCGCTTCGGTCATCGTCCCCTCGCGCATCCGGAAGCCCTTGAGAACGCCGGACTGGTAGACGTCGGGCGTTTCCAGCACGCTGAGCGTGCCGTCCGCCCCGATCCGCCCCTCTCGGAAGGCGACGGAAGAGATGTGCCCTTCGCCAACCGCCCTGACGGACAGGACGACGCGCATCCCCTCGCCGCCCTCGTCGTCCGGGTGCGGCACGATCGAGGGGTTGAAGTAGGCCGTGGACTTGAAGGTGTACTCGGACAGGAAGTAGCTCGCGATCAGGCGCTGACGCAGCGGTCCGATGCAGTCGATGTCGATGAGGCCGTGGCGGATCTTCTCCCACCGGTCCTCGACCATCGAATCCCAATCGGGGTGTCGATGGACGTAGTGAGCACGAATGGAGTCGAGGAGGCGTTCTGCGTGCTCGTCCGTTATGCCGCAGAGCCGGTGGGCCGTCGCCCGCAGCTTGCCCGCCTCGTTGCTCTGATAGGGCGCTCGGATGACCACCGGCCCGAAAGGCTGCAGCAGCACCGCCTCTTGATCGGGCGGCAAGGCGAGGTCTTGCAGTCGGGCACCGTCCAGCAGTCTCATAGGCTCTCCTGTGCCGGGGGCGCCGCCCCGGCCTCTTCGGTCTACGGTCTCATGCGCCCGAACCGAGCGCTGCCTTAGGCGCCCTTGTCCGCAGCGCCGCGATGGTCGCGGCGGCTTGGGCGTAGGCGAGTACGGACTCGGCGCCGCAGTTGCCGTTCGGGCGCGCCGCATGCAAGCCGTCTTTGCAGGCGCCGTCCGACAGGTCGACGAGAGGGGTGTGCAGACGGTTGCCGCCCGTGAACCACGCGAAGAAGCGGTCCGCGACGCGCAACCACGCCGCCTCGCCCGTCGCGCGGTAGGCCGCCGCGGCCGCGTCGATCATCGCCGTCGCCTCGACCGGCTGCTCGTCGCAGAGCGCATCGGCGGCGAAGTCTCGGCCGAAATTGCCCGTCGCGACGAGGTGGACGTGATCGCCCCCGTCCTGGACCCGGGTCAGCCAACGCAGCGCTTCGATTGCGGTCTTCCGCCAGTCCGCCCGACCGCACACGGCGGCCGCTTCCAGAAGCGCCTCGCAAAGCCGGGCGTTGTCGTAGGCGAGTGCGGTCTCGAACCAGCGCCAATCGTGTCCGCCCTGACGGGCACGCTTCTCGACCTCCGTCCATTGATGCATCATCAGCGCGCCGAAGCGTTCGAAGACGGCGTCTCCGTCCGGTCCCCGGCGGCGGCGGCGCGCCGCCTCGCCGAGGACGCAGAAGGCGAGCGCACGAGCCGACGTGACATGCTCCCGCAGGTCGCGGACCTTGAGGTAGAGGTGCTCCGCCCACTCCCGCAACGCGGGATCGTAGGCGTCTGCGCTCGCGACCCCAAGCGCCCAGAGCGCGCGGCCCGAGCTGTCCTCCGAACCCGTTCTTTCCAGCCACTGGCGGTCATAGGCGAGGAAGTTGCGGAACCGACCCGCTTCCGGGTTCCAGGCGTGCTCGAGGAAGGCCGCGCAGGCCGAGACCGCATCCCCGAGGCGGGGATCGACGTCCGCCCGCCCCGCTGCGGCGCCGCAGGCGATCAGCACGCGCGCGCAGTCATCGGTGCAATAGCCATGCGCCCGGTCCGGCACCTTGAAGACGGCGTGTTGCGAGATGCCGACGCTGTCCGTCATGCGCAGGAGGTGACCGAAGGGCTGCTGGACGAGCGGTCGGGCGGGCGGCACGCTCTGCGGCGCCTCGCCCGTGCGGCGGAAGTCGACGACCCGGACCCTGCCAGTCGGCTTTTCCGCCGCGGCGGCGCCAAAGAGCGCAGCGTAGGACGCGCCAACCGCGTCCCAGGTCATGGGACGGGCCGCCTCCCAGATCCGGGCCGACAACGCCGCGCGGTCCTCGTCATCCGTGAAGAGCGCCGTTACCTCCTCGGCGATGGCGTCCGGGTCGGCGAAGGGGACGATCCGGCCGAGCCCGTCCGTCAGCAGCTCCTCCGCGTGCCAATAGGGCGTCGAGACGATCGGCAGCCCCATGCCGAAGGCGAAGGTCAGCGTGCCGGAGGTGATCTGGCGCGGGTTGAGGTAGGGCGTCACGTAGACGTCGGAGAGCTGGAGAAGGTCCAGAAGCTCGTCCGTCTTCAGGTACTGGTTCACGAAGTGCAGATGCGCCTCGACGCCGAGTTCGCGCGCCCGTGCCACGAGGCCTTCTCGATAGGACTCGCCGCTCTGCGCCACGATACCGGGATGGGTCGCGCCCGCGATCACATAGGTCGCCTCTGGCACGGCGCTCGTTATGGCAGGCAAGGCTTCGACGACGTTCTCGAGGCCCTTGCCGGGTCCGAGCAGGCCGAAGGTCAGAAGCACCTTGCGGCCGGCGAGGCCGTGCGCCTCCTTCAGCGCCGCCCGGTCGCCAGGGGCGCGGTCGGGGAAGCCATGCGGGATGAGCGCGATCTGATCGCTCGGCACGCCGTAGGTCTCGCGCAGCATCGCCGCGCCTCGCTCGGCCATGGTGACGAGCTTGATCGAGTGGCCGATGACGGCTTCCATCGCGCGGCGCTGATCGTCGTTCGGGTCCGGCAGGATGGTGTGCAGGACGCTGACGATCGGTTTTCGCAGCGTGGTCAGGAAGGCTTCGATGAAGGCCCCCGCCGGGCCGCCATAGATGCCGAACTCGTGCTGGATGCAGACGACGTCGACATTGGACCGGTTGAGAACGCGCGCCGCCTCCCGGTAGCTCTCCTCGTCGTCGCGGTCGATCACCGTAAGGGCGCCTCGCGCGACGGGCTCGCCCTCGCGCGCGACCGGCACGACGGGATGGCCGAGGGGCGCGGCCGCCTCAACCGACCGGCGCAGGTCCTGACAGAAGGTCGCAAGCCCGCATTGCTGGGGCGGGTAGGTTCCAACGAAGGCGACACGGGCGGCGCGCGGGCCGGTGGGCCGCTGGGTCGAGGAGCTTGTCATGAAGCGGTTCCGTCTAGGACCGACGGACGGGTCCGCCGGCGGGCTGCGCTACCTCCCTGAACACCGCGGGGTGACCTGAGTTCGCAACCGCAGCACCAAATTGGGAGTGGCCAAACGCAGCGCTCACCTATCTTTTACGCTCAGGGAACGAGTGAGACCGCCATGCCGACCCGCAACGCTGCCAGCGCGAAGCCGATCGCCTTCTTCGTCCATCATCAGGGGCGCGGACATGCCAAGCGCTGCGAGGCGATCTTGCAGCACTTGAAGCGCCCGGCCGTGATCCTCTGCGCCGACCCAGGCCTCTTTACCGACCTGCCCGGCAGTGCCGAGGTCGTCCCCCTACCGAACATGATCGGCGCACCGAGCCGCACGCCCGCCCTTCACGACGCGCCGGCGAGCCCGACCCTCTACTGCGCGCCGCTGGGCGTGACAGAGGTGCGCGAGCACATGGGACAGATCGCGCAGACGCTGCGCGAGCGCGACCCGGCGCTCTTCTTCATCGACGTCTCGGCCGAGATCGCTCTCCTCTCACGCATCCTTTCCGTCCCTGCGGTGAAGGTGCGGATGCATGGCGACCGGAACGACCCGAGCCACGTCGCCGCCTACGAGGCTTGCGTCGGGATGGTGGCACCGTTCGACGAGACGATCGAGCAGGCGGATTATCCAGCCTGGGCCCGCGCCAAGACCTTCTACTCCGGAGGCCTATGCACGACGACGGCCCCTGTGCCGGACAAGACCGCCGCACGAGCGAAGCTCGGCCTGGACCCCGACCGAGAAGTCATCCTGACCCTAACGGGCGGGGGCGGCGCGGGCACGCCTTACGCGCCGCTGACGATGGGGTGCCGCGCCCTGCCCGGCGCCGACTGGCACGTGATCGGCCAGACGGTGCGCGAGGGGCACGAGACGGACTTTCGGAACCTGACCGAGCACGGTTGGGTCGAGGACCCGCTGACCTGGATCGCCGCGGCCGACGTCGTGATCGCGAGCGCCGGCGACAACACGGTGCACGAGGTCGCCCGGGTCGGACGCCCGTTCCTGTGCGTGCCCGAGTGGCGCTACTTCGGCGAGCAGGTGCGCAAGGCAGAGGCGCTGCACCGGGCGGGGGCGGCTCACACCCTTACCGTATGGCCAGGAGGGGACGAGGGCTGGCGTGCGGCGATCCAGGCGGCGAGGGCGCTGGACCTGGACGCTCAGCGCGCCCTCTTCGCCGAGGACGCCGGCGCGAAGATCGCAGGCTACCTCGACGAGACCGCGGACAGGCTTTGGGCCGGCGAAGCGCAGGCCGCTTTGGCCGCAGAGTAGTTCAGAGGTCCTGCGCGCTCAGCGTGTCGCAGGCGCGCATGTCGCCGGACCTGTAGCCGACCGAAAGCCAACGCTGGCGCTGCTCCGAGGTGCCGTGGGTGAAGCTGTCCGGCACAACCCGGCCTTGGGACTTCCGCTGCAGGGCGTCGTCGCCGATGGCCTGCGCCGCGCGCAGACCTTCCTGGATGTCGCCTTCTTCGAGCGTGAAGCCGTCGAGGCGCTGCGCGTTGTTGGCCCAGACCCCGGCGAAGCAGTCCGCCATCAGCTCCATGCGGACCTGCGCCGAGTCCGCCCCCGAACGCTCGCCCGTGCGGGCCTGCATCTGCGAGACCTGTTGGGAGATGCCGGTCACGGTCTGCACGTGGTGGCCGACCTCGTGCGCGATGACGTAGGCCCGGGCGAAGTCGCCGGGGGCGCCAAGTTGGCGGTCGAGCTGCTCGAAGAAGGAGGTGTCGAGGTACACCTGCTGGCCGCCCGGGCAGTAGAAAGGCCCGACGGCGGCATTCGCGAAACCGCAGCCCTGGGTCTGCACGCCCCCCGCGAAGAGGTTCAGCGTCGGTTCGGGATAGTCGCCGAGGCCGTTGGCCTGAAACTGCTCGGTCCAAACGTCCTCCGTCGTCGCCAGGATCGCGTCGATCTCGGCGTCATAGGGACTGGTGCCGCCCTCGCCGCCGCGCACGCTCTGGCCACCCGACGAACCCAGCGGGTTCACGCCCATCTGCGAGAGCAGGAAGAAGGCACCGACGGCGACAACCACGCCGACGATGCCGAAGCGGCTGAAAATCGCACGGAGCAGCATGAGGCCGACCATGCCCCCGCCCCCGCCGAAAGATCGGCCGCCCTCGCCTCGGCGGTTCACGACGTTGCTGCTGCGGCGATAGTCTTCCCAACGCATGGACGGCTCCGGTTCGTCAAAGGCGAACCGCTAACACGCGCGGAGGCGTCGCGTCGCCGACAGGCGCTGCGAAGAGTTCACTCGGCTGCCGGCGTCGACGCCTCCTCGTCGTGGAAGATGCCCTCGATCGGCCGATCGAACAGGCGCGCGATGCGGAAGGCGAGCGGCAAGGAGGGGTCGTATCGCCCGGTCTCGAGCGCGTTCACCGTCTGCCGCGAGACGCCGAGCGCCTGGGCGAGGCGGGCCTGCGACCAACCCCGCTCGGCGCGCAGCTCGGGAAGCGCGTTCTTCACGACGCCGCACCTGCCGGCCGGGGCCGCCGGCGTGGCAGGCATACGAGGTAGCAGCTCGCGTAGATCATGGTGGCAAAGCCGACATGGTCGACGAGGAAGCCGGGCTTCGGCAGCCCGAGCGCCGCGACGTAGGTCGCGCACGCCGCGATCAGGACCTCTTCGCCGGCTTCGCCCTTGCTCAGAAGGATCAGAGCGAAGACGTGCGGCACCGCATAGATCATGGTGCGCCGCCCTGGGTCCGACATGTCGCCGAAGACGAGGTCGAGGCTGCCTCGCTTCGCCTCCTCCGTCGGTCGAGCGACGATGGCGTAAGAGAGGCTACCGGCAAGGACGAAGTCGGCCGAGACCATCAGGACCGCCGAGCCGCCGTTCTGCCACGGCGCGATCACCAGACCCGCGCTCGCCGAAGCGAGGGGGATCGAAGCGGTACGCCACGCGCCAGCACCCACGCCCCCTTCTCCTTGTCAACGTCCCTTGACAATGGATCGGCGCCGTCCAGCTGTCAAGCTTCCTTTCCTTGCCGACGGTCTTGGCGGTCCTGACGGTCCATCAAGAGCTCCGTTCGGACCCGGACAGACCCCATCGCCACCGAGATCTCGAGGAGGAGGAGCGTCAGCCCCGTCATCAGCAGGCCCATGGTGGCAACGAACAGGATCGCGATCAGGACGTTGAGGTCGAGCCCGAGAAGGTCCCCGACGAAGAGGAGCGCGACCACCGAGCAGACGGCGAGCGCGGCGGCTGCGCTCGAACCGATCGCGCCGTTGATCAACGTCATCCGCCGGGACAGCGCCGCCAATTCGCGCCGGTGACGCCGCGTCTCCTCGGGGCCTTCGCCCTCCTCGAGCAGAGTCTCGATCTTGCGCGCCCGGTCGATGACCCGCGCGAGGCGTTGGGTCATGACGTTCAGGATCGCCCCGACCCCGGCCAGCAGGAAGACCGGCGCGACCGAGAGCTGGATCACGGCCGCCACCGTCAGGGCGTCGGTGGCAAGGGGAAGAGTGTCGGCGTCCATGCGGCGCGGGGTGGCGGCGCCGCCCGGTCCGGTCAAGCCTTGCCGGTCTCGCGTCGTGCCGTTACCCCGCCGCGACGCAAACCGAAGGCTGCCGATGTCTGAGACTCCGCCCGAACCCCAAACGCCGCAAGGTCCCGAAGGCGCGCCCGGCGACGCGCCGGCGATGCGCGTCCTCAACCAGTACGTGAAGGATCTGTCCTTCGAGAGCCCGAACGCCCCCGAAATGGTGCGGCCCGACCTGCCGCCGCCCGCCGTCGAAGTCGCGGTCGACGTCAACGCGCGGGGCCTCGGCTCCGACCAGTACGAGGTCGAACTGAGCTGCTCGGCGACGGCGACCCGCGACGGCAAGACCGTCTTCGTCGTCGAGACGAACTATGCCGGGCTCTTCCTGATCCAGAACGTGCCGCAAGAGCAGATCGAAGGCGTGCTGCTCGTCACCGCGCCGCAGCTTCTGTTTCCCTTCGCACGTCAGGTGATCGCCTCGGCGACGGCGGATGGCGGCTTCAACCCGCTCCGGCTTGAGCCACTCGACTTCGCCGGCATGTACACGATGCAGAAGGCGCGCGCGGCGCAGGGCGGCGAGCCGCCGGTCGGGCACGCGTAAGGGGCTCGGGGGCGGCCTGCGCCGCCCCCGGCCGATCAGTAGTAGTCGTAGGCGGCGCCGGCGCCTTCCGCCTTGTTGAGGACGGTCCCGATCAGCTTGTCCTTAGGGATCTGAGCGACCGTCTCTTCGAGGTGGCTGAAACGGCTCTCGCCGGCCGCGACCACGAGCAAGACGCCGTCGAGGCGGGGCATGACCGCCAGCGTGTCGTCGCATCCCGTCATGGGCGGCAGGTCGAGGATGACGAGGGCGTCCTCCGCGACGCCGCGAAGGGAATCGAGCGCGGCGGCGAACCGGGAACTCGCGAGGTGCTCTGCGCTCATCTCCGTCGAGCGGTCGGTCAGCATGAAGAGCAGGTTGCCCGCTTCGTTCCGGTAGAGATAGTCGAGCGCCTGCCCCTCTCCGCGGAAGTAGTCGATCGAGGGCTTGAAGCCGGTCGCGTCGAGGTACTGAGCGACGGCCGGCCGACGATAGTCGAAGTCGGCAAGGATGACGGTCTGCTCGGGACGGCGCGCACAGGCGAGGGCGAGGTGGATCGCCGTCACGGTCTTCCCCGCGCCGGGCGCGGGAGAGGTGATACCGAGGACTTGGCCGCCCTTCACCTTCATCGCCTCGAGCACGCGGGTCCGCAGGATGCGGAAGGCACCGTCCACGACCGCGCTGTCTCCGCCTTGACTACCGAAGCTCTCGCGGAAGAAGGCGATGTCGGCCGTCAGCGGCGGGAAGACGTGCGTGTTCGACGGCGCGGACGGCGCGTGCAGCGGCTGCAGCGCTTGGACCTGCGGGCGCGAGGGTTGCGGCTCCGCGCGACGCGCATACTCCTGGCGCACCGGCGGCTCGACGGCGGGGCCGTCTTTGGTCGGCAGGGGATCGCTCACGCCTGCGCGGGCGCGGCGAAGGGCCTCTTCGAACTCTCTCATAAGGTCCTCCTCGCGCTCAGGTGAGCGTTTGATATGCGGTCCAGGACAGGGCGACGCCGAGGACGACGGTCGCTGCGGTCAGGGACGCCATGGCGATCCGCTTCGGCGTCCGCTCGTCTGCGGTCTGGAAGCGGGGAACTTCGATGACCGGCGTGCCGGGCATCATGTCCTCGAGATGAGACTTCGACTGCACCTTCGCGAACAGGACCTCCGGTATGAGCACCAGCGCACCGGCCAGGGCGCCCGCGAAGGCGAAGACGGCGAGGGCGAGCTTCGGCTTGTCCGGGCTCGACGGCTCGTCGGGCAGGATGGGCTGCTCGAGCACGAGCACCCGCTCGCCCTTTTGCTGCTGCTCGATGCTCTCGGAGCGCATGGCTTCCTGCCGTTTGGCTTGGATGCCGGCCAAGTCGCGGCTCAGCCGCTCTCGTTCCTGCTCGAGCGTGAACAGCCTTGTTTCGACTTCGGGAAGCTTTCCAATGCGGCTCTCGAGGTCCTCGACCTGGCGATCGATGTCCGCCCGCGCCTGCGTGAGCCCTTCGATGCGGCTGGTCAGGGTCATCATCTGGCCCTGATAGCTCGCCTCGGAGGCGGTCACCGGCCCATTGGTCGCCGAAAGCGTCCGAACCTGCTCCTGAAGCTCCGAACGCCTGGCCGCGATGCGATCGTAATCGGCGCTTCCTTCGTCCTCATCCTCGAGCTGGCGCCCGAGCAGCGCGATCTCCTCGCGCGCATCCTCGCGGAAAGCGCTCGGATCGAGGTCGCGCTCGAGGTCGAGGACCTCCTCCTTGAGGGCGATGACGTCGGGATAGGTCTCCTGATACTGGCGGCGCAGCTGCGCCAAGAGGCGCTTCTTCGCGCGCAGATCCTGCTCCTCGGGCGAGCCGGCGCTCTCGAAGACCGGCTTTTGCAACTGGAGCACGCCGATCTGGGTTTGCGTGTCGGAGATTTGCGACTCGATCCGGTCCCGCTCGATCAGAAGGCGCTGATAGGTCGACTGATACAGGCCGCGGTTGTCGGGCAGCGCGTTCGGGTTCTGTGCCTTGATCTGCGCGATGTCGTCGGTGATCTGAGCGAGGTTGCGGCGAACCTTCTGCTCTTCCTCGCGAAGGAAGTCGGTCGTCCCGCTCGCCTGCTCGGTCCGGATCTCGACGATTGTGGCCTGAAACTGGGTCATCAGCTCGTTCGCCACGCGTTGGGCCAGGGCGGGGTTGGCGTCCATGAAGCTGATCTCCGCCATCACGGAAGCGTTCTGTCCGCGCCGACCGGTCTGCCGGCGATCGATCTCGATCCTGGCCTGATCCTGCATGATCCGGTTCTTCTCGGTCCGGGTCATTCGCTCGTTCCCGAAGACGCCGTAGCGCTCGCCGACGCGGATGATGTTGTCACGCGCCATGACCTGGGCGCGAACGCGCAACATGCGCTCCTCCGCCTCGGCCTGCACGGTGGACCGGATGATGTCGTCGGGAATTTGCTGCCCCTCGACCAGCAGGAGTGCCCGGCTCTTGTAGAGAGCGGGCATCTGAGAGATCGCGAACAGGCCGAGCATGGCGAGGATCGCGAAGGGGATCGCGAACCAGTACCAGCGTTGCCTCACCATCCGTAGGATGTCCTGAGGTGCGAAGTTGAAGCGCATCGTTGCGACCCTGCGTGACGTATCGCCGGTGCCCTCGACCAGCAGACAAAGGGTCTACCGCAGGCCCGGCGATGGGACAATCAAAGGCTGTCCGCAAGCTTCGTGCCTCGCCAAGCATTGATCGCTGCGGCGCGGGCCGAGCCGGCACGGTTGCAGGGCTAGACGCTTCTGGCTAACCGAACCCGCTACTCGAGGAAGGCAGCATGGCCGAGATCGCGCAGACAGCGGTACCCCCCGTCAGGCGCGTCGTTCCGCGGCGCTTCGGGGACGAACGCGGCTTCTTCTCGGAGACGTGGCGTGCCGATTGGGGACTGCTCGAAGCGGGCGCCTTCGTTCAGGACAACCACGCCTGGTCCGCCGAGGCCGGAACGATCCGCGGCCTTCACTTCCAGTTCGGACCATCCGCGCAGGCGAAGCTTCTGCGCGTCGTCACCGGCGCCATCCTCGACGTCGCCGTCGACATCCGGCGCGGCTCGCCGACCTTCGGCCGCCACGTCGCCGCCAAGCTGACGGCCGAGGGCGGCGAGCAACTCTTCGTGCCGCACGGCTTCGCGCATGGTTATGCGACGCTCACGCCGGACGCCCACGTCCTCTACAAGGTCGATGCGCCTTACGACCCGAAGCGCGAGGGCGCGGTCCGGTGGGACGATCCCGCGATCGGCATCGATTGGGGCGTTACAGACCCGGTTTTGTCCGACAAGGATCGCGCGGCGCCTCTCTTGCAGGACATCGACACGCCCTTCGTCTTCGACGAGGGGGCCCCTTATTCTTGCCGCAGCCTCGACCGGCCTGCGGCCTGACGGAAGCGAACTCATGCGTTACCTGATCACGGGCGGGGCCGGCTTTATCGGTTCCGCCGTCGTCCGCCGCCTGATCGAGCAAACGGATCACGAGGTCTTGAACCTCGACGCGCTGACCTATGCCGGGAACCTAGCCTCGGTCGCGCCCGTTGCCGACAGTCCGCGCTACCAATTCGTTAGGGCCGACATCACCGACGCCAAGGCGATCGGGGACGTCCTGGACAGCTACAAGCCCGACCGGCTTCTCCACTTCGCCGCCGAGAGCCACGTCGACCGATCGATCGACGGCCCGGCCGCCTTCGTGAACACGAACGTCGTCGGCACCTACGTCCTCCTCGAAGCCGCCCGGCGTTACTGGATGGGCCTCAAGGACGGCGCGAAGCAGGACTTCCGCTTCCAGCACATCTCGACGGACGAAGTCTTCGGCACGCTGGGCGAAGAGGGCCTCTTCCGCGAGGACAGCCCCTACCAGCCGAACTCGCCCTACTCGGCATCGAAGGCGGGCTCCGATCACCTCGTTCGCGCCTGGGGTGAGACTTACGGCCTGCCGGTCGTCACGACCAACTGCTCGAACAATTACGGCGAGTACCAGTTTCCCGAGAAGCTGATTCCGCTGATGATCATCAACTCGCTCGAAGGCAAGAAGCTGCCCGTCTACGGTCAGGGCACGAACGTACGCGACTGGCTCTGGGTCGACGACCACGCCCGCGCCCTCGTCCTCGTATCGGAACAGGCGAAGCCGGGCTCGACCTACAATGTCGGCGGCCGGGCGGAGCGCAAGAACATCGACGTCGTGCGCGCGATCTGCGCCGCTGTCGATGCGAGCGGCGCGGGTGCGGTCTCGTCTTGCGAAGACCTGATCGAGTACGTCACCGACCGGCCGGGCCACGACGCGCGCTACGCCGTCGACTGCACCAAGATCGAGCGGGAGCTCGGCTGGACCCCTTCGGTCGACTTCGAAGAGGGCCTGGACCGCACGGTGCGCTGGTACCTCGACAACCGCGACTGGTGGCAGGCGATCCGCGACGGCTCCTACAAGGGCGAACGCCTGGGCCTCGCCTCCTGATGGACCGCCTGCTGATCACGGGCGCCCACGGCCAGGTCGGGACCTACCTGACCAGGCTCGCCGACGCGCACGGCTTCGTGGCGATCCCGCTCGGCTCGAAGGATCTCGACATCTCCGACCGCGAGGCGGTCGCGCGCGTGATCGGCGCCGAGAAGCCCGACGCGGTCGTCAACGCCGCCGCCTACACGGCCGTCGACAAGGCCGAGGGGGACGAAGCACGCACCCATGCCGTCAACGCGGATGGCCCGGCGAACCTCGCCGCTGCCTGCGCCGGCGTCCCGCTCTTGCACTTTTCGACCGACTACGTCTTCGACGGGACGGGCGAGCGCCCCTATCGCGAAGGCGATCCGACGCGGCCCCTGGGCGCCTACGGCCGGACCAAGCTAGCGGGCGAGGCGGCGGTCAGGTCCGCGCCCCTCGGCACGGTGATGCGCACGGCCTGGGTCTATTCAGACGTCGGATCGAACTTCCTCAAGACGATGATCCGCGTCGGCCGGCAGCGTGGGGCCTTGAGCGTGGTCAGTGACCAGCACGGCACGCCGACCCATGCGGGGGACATCGCCGAAGCGGCGCTCCGCATCGTGCGCCAACAACTCGAAGGGCGCGAGGCAACCGCGGGTCTCTACCATTACACCGCCAGCGGACAGACGTCCTGGCACGGCTTCGCCGCCGCCATCTTCGAAGCCCTTGCGGCGCAGACCGGCGAGCGCGTCGCGCTGACCGCCATCCCCTCTTCCGACTACCCCACCCCGGCAGCGCGGCCCGCCTACTCCGTCTTGGACTGCGCGCTGATCGAAGAGACCTTCGGCGTGACGCGCCCCGACTGGCACGTGCCCGTCGCAGGCACCGTCGAAGCGGTTTTGAAGGACGACCAATGACCAAACCCATGAAGGGCATCATCCTCGCGGGCGGCTCCGGCACGCGGCTTCATCCGCTCACCATGGTGATGTCGAAGCAGCTGCTACCGATCTACGACAAGCCGATGATCTACTACCCGCTGACGACGCTGATGCTGGCGGGCATCCGCGAGATCCTGATCATCACCGCGCCGCACGAGGAGGACCGCTTCAAGCAGCTCCTCGGCGACGGCAGCCAGTTCGGCATCGAGCTGACCTACGTCGTCCAGCCCTCGCCCGACGGCCTCGCGCAGGCGTTCCTGCTCGGCGAGGAGTTCTTGGACGGCGCCCCCGCCTGCCTCGTCCTCGGCGACAACATCTTCTACGGCTCGGGCCTCCAGGAGAAGCTGATGCGTTCGGCCGGCCTCGACGCCGGCGCCCGGGTCTTCGGCTACTACGTGCACGACCCCGAACGGTACGGCGTCGTCGAGTTCGACGAGGACTTCCGCGCGCTGTCGATCGAGGAGAAGCCCGCCAGCCCCAAGTCGCACTGGGCGGTCACGGGGCTTTACTTCTACGACGCCACCGTCTGCGAGCGGGCCAGGGGCCTCAAGCCCTCGCCGCGCGGCGAACTCGAGATCACCGACCTCAACCTCACCTACCTGCGCGACGGCACGCTCGACGTGGAACGGCTCGGGCGCGGCTACGCCTGGCTCGACACAGGCACGCACGAATCCATGCTGCAGGCGTCGAACTACATCCAGACCGTGCAAGAGCGCCAAGGCCTCCTCGTCGCCTCGCCCGAGGAGATCGCCTACGCGAAGGGCTTCATCACCCGCGACCAGCTTCGCGAGCACGGGGAGAAGCTCAAGAAGACCGTCTACGGCCAAAGCCTCATCGAGATCGCCGAGGCGGGCCGCTCAGCGGTATCCCCAGAGAGCCTCGCGCTCTAGGTCGAGCCTTTCGTCGACATAGGCCTTGTCCTGATCGGAGAGCGGGGCGCGGGCCTTGGGGGCGAAGATCTTGTTGCCTTCGCCCTTGTAGCTGCCGACCGGCCGGTACTCGTCGTAGAACATGCCCCATCGCCCAAGGGCGTCGAGGAACCCCTGCGGGTCCGCCCGAAGGTCCTCGTACCGTAGGAAGGCGAAGGCGGGCGACCGCTGCGCGAGGCGTTCCCAGTTCTCTGCCTTGAGGCGGCGCAGCGTCACCGCGTCCGCGATCGGCGCAGCTGCGAAGGCCTGCCGCTCATGCACCATCTCCGAGCCCCATTGGGGGTGACCGTCCGGCACGCCGAGGAAGTGGTCGTCCCAGACGCATCGCCATTCGGTCCGGATGAAGTCCGCGAACGGCAGGGCCGCGACCTCTTCTGGCATGTGCCAAGCCTTCTCGTGCAGGCTCTGGAGCCAGTCCTCGGGGTTGCGCACGATGACGAGGCCGAGCGTGTCGGCAGGCAGGCAGAGCGCCTCGGGCACGAACCAATGCTTGAACCCGAAGACCTCCGTGAAGATCGCCGAGGTCACGTTCGTCTCGAGGAGGCGGATCAGGAAGTTCGTGCCCGAACAGCGCTCGCCGAAGACCTGATAGCGGCTGACCCGGGGGCTGTCCGGCACGTGCGCCGAGAGGAAGGGGAAGCTCACGACAAGAGGCCTTCGTAGATCGAGGCGTAGCCAGCCGCCATGTGGTCCGCGGTGAAGCGCGCTTCGAACCGCGCCCGGACCTGGGCACGGTCCAGCGTCCTTGCGCGGATCAAGGCTGCTGCCGCCTCGTCCTCCGTTTCGACGATGAAGCCCGTCACCCCCTCCTCGATCACCTCCGGCACGCTGCCGCGGCGGTACGCGATGACCGGCGTGCCGCAGGCCATCGCCTCGATCATGACGAGGCCGAAGGGCTCGGGCCAGTCGATCGGGAACAAAAGCGCCTCCGCGCCGCCGAGAAAGTCCTGCTTCGCGGCGTCGCCTACCGGCCCCACGAAGACCGCGTCCGTACCCAGGAGGGGCTCGACCCGCTCGCGGAAGTATCGCGGGTTGCCGAGGTCGACGCCGCCCGCGAGGCGGCAGGAGAGCCCCGCCCCCCGCGCGATGCGGATCGCGGCGTCAGGCCGCTTCTGGTCCGTCATCCGCCCGATGAAGGCGGCGTAGCCGCCCCCGCCAGGCCCCGCCTCGTACCTGTCCGCGTCGAGTCCGTGATGGACGACGCCGCGCAGGTTCGCGCCGACATAGGCGCTGCCCTGATCCTTACTGATCGCCGCGATGGGCAGGTCCGGGAAACCCTCGAAGAAGGCGTTCCGGTCGGCCTGGTCCAGGCGCCAATGGACCGTGGTCAGCGTCCGCTCCCGGACGTCGCGGAGGACCGCGGCGTGCGCGAACTCGGTGTGGCAGTGGATGACGTCGAACGCCCCCGCCCGCGCCGCCACCGCATCCAGCATCACCGCCTCCCGGGCACCGGGCAGGCCGGGGGGCGCATCTTCGATTGCGGAGATGGCCGGTCCTTGGCCGATGAGCCGGGCACTCGTCAGCGAGCCGTCTGCCGCGAACAGCGTCACGTCGTGACCCGCCCGGACGAGCGCCTCGGTCAGGTCGAAGACGACCCTTTCCGTGCCGCCCCGGTCGGCGGGCGGGACGGTCAGGAAGAGGGGGCAGACCTGGGCGATACGCAACGGAAGGGACTCCGATTTCTTGATTCAAAGCAAGAGGCTGTAAGATTCACGGCGGGGTGAGGAACCCTACCGGCGGACTCCTGTTGTGGCTTCATGTTCATTCTTCACGTCGCGCTGCAAGGGTGCCTTCGGGCCGGTCCGATCGATTACGGCGTGACGGCCGATACGGGCGGTCACATCCGTTACGTCCTGGACCTCGTTCGGCACGCGGGCGCAAGGCCCGAGGTGATGCGGCAGGAGATCGTTACGCGCGCGTTCCGCGACGGTGCGCTCGGCCCCGACTACGCCCGTCCCCGGGAGCGCTACGACGCGAAGACCGAGATCGTGCGTCTGCGCGGCAGCACGGACGACTACCTGGAGAAGGAGGCGCTCTGGAAGGATCACGATGCGCTGACCGCCGCCTTCCTGACCTACCTTCAAACGCTGCCGCGCCTGCCGGACCTGTTGCATGCCCACTACGCCGACGGCGGCGTGATCGCGATGAGGGCCGCGCGCGAGCTTGGTCTCCCCTTCGTCTTCACCGCTCACAGTCTTGGGCGCGTGAAGGCCGAGGCCTGCGGCGAGCCGCGGGCGCCGCGCCGCGTGCCGACCGGCAGCAGCGTGCTCGACCGTCGCATCAGGGACGAAGAGGCCGTCATCGGGGCGGCGGACGCGATCATCGCTTCGAGCCGCGACGAGGCGGAGCTGCAGTACGGCCTCTACCGCGCGGCAGACCCCGCGCGCATCACGGTCAACCCGCCGGGCTGCTACCTCGACCCCGCCCAAATCGAGGCGGCGCCGCGAACGGCGTGGGAAGAAAGCGTCGCCCGGTTCCTGACGGATCCGAGCAAGCCGCCTCTCCTCGCCCTCGCCCGGCCGGTCCGGAAGAAGAACCTGACTGGTCTCGTGAAGGCGTTCGGCGAGAGCCCGGCGCTGCGCGAGCGCGCGAACCTCGTCGTCTTCGCAGGCACGCGCGGCGACCTGAAGCATCAGGTGCCTGAGAACCGCGCGGTCCTCGAGGAACTCCTCTACCTCGTCGACCGCTACGACCTCTACGGCCAAGTCGCGTTGCCGAAGGCACACGATCCTGCCGACGTTCCGGGCATCTACGCCGCCGCCGCCTCGCTCGGCGGCGTGTTCGTCAACCCGGCACTCAACGAGCCCTTCGGCCTGACCCTTCTCGAGGCGGCTGCAGCCGGCCTTCCCGTCGTCGCGACCCGTTCGGGCGGGCCGAGCGACATCGTCGGTCGCTGTCGCAACGGCGTCCTCGTCGACCCGCTCGACAGTGCGGACATAGCCGCCGGCGCGCTCTCGCTGCTGACGAACGAGGCGCGTTGGGCCGAGTGCGTGCGGAACGGCCTTGCGAGCTGTAGCTACTACGACTGGCCACGCCACTCGGCCGACTACGTTCGCCTCGCGCGTCGCCTGACCCGCCCCCGCCCCGCGCCGGTCGTGCTGTCGAGGCAGCGCCGGTTCCTCCTTTCCTGCGACATCGACGACACGCTGACCGGCGACAAAGAGGCGCTCGCCGCTTTCGGCCGCTGGCGGGCGAGCGACCGGGAGCACCACTTCGTCGTCAACACGGGGCGCAGCCTTCACGGCGCGATCGACGTGTTGCGCCGCTGGGGCGCACCGGTCCCGGACGCGATGATCACCTCGGTCGGCTCGGAGATCTACCATCTGCATGACGGCGACTGGACGCTCAGCGCCGACGACGACTGGGCGCGTCACATCGGACAGGACTGGGACGCCGAGGCGGTTCACGAAGCGGTCCTGCGTTTCGCCCGCGAAGCCGAACCGAACCTCGTGCCGCAACCCGCTCGGGACCAGCGGCGGTTCAAGCTCGGCTATTTGTGTCCTGACGACCCCGGCATCGCGGCGCGTCTGCGCGACTGGCTGAGAGGGCTGGGACATCAAGTCATCGTGATCTTCAGCCATGGGCGCTTCCTCGACGTGCTGCCGCACCGGGCTTCGAAAGGTCACGCGCTCGACTACCTCAGGGCCAAGCTGGACGTGGCTCCCGGGCACGTTCTCGCGGCCGGGGACAGCGGCAACGACACCGAGATGCTAACCATGGCGGGACATCCCATCCTCGTGTCCAACTACACACGGGAGCTTGACGCCCTTGCACGGGTAGGGAGAGCATACGTTTCAAGCTACCCCCACGCCGCCGGCGTCCTAGACGGGGTGACCGCCTTCCACGGGCGGCGCCTGTCAGGCGAAGGCGGCCTGCTGACGAACAGAACGCGGGCCGCGCAAGGCCTGGTGACCAAGAGAAGGGTTGTGCATGGGACAAGCCGCGGACACCTTTCCGGTAGTACCACGGATCAGTGTGCTGACGATCGTGCGGGGGCGAGAACGCCATCTTGAGAACCTGGTCCAGGCGCTCAGAGGCCAGCTCATGCCGCCGGACGAACTGGTCATAACTTACATGCAAAACGATCCTCACCCCCTGCCCGAGGATCTGCCCTTCGAGGTTCGGGTCTGCTTCGCCGAGGACAACCCCCTACCCCTCGCCGCGGCCCGCAATTGTGCGGCCAAGGCGGCGACCGGGGACATCTTGATCTTCCTCGACGTCGACTGCGTCCCCTCGCCTTCACTGGTCATGGCCTACGCCATGGAGCTGTCGGAGACCGATGGCTGCTTGATGGGCGAGGTTCTCTACCTACCCGAGGGCGGCACCCGCGAGGCCGATGTCTTCCGTCTCGACGAGATCGGCTCGCGTCATCCCAGCAAGCCGAAGGCGCCTACGACCGGCCTGGTTCCCGAACCCGATTACGGCGAGCTCTGGGGCCTGTCCTTCGCACTGCGGCGTTCTACCTTCGAGCGGTGCGGCGGGCTCGACGAGCGCTTCACCGGCTATGGCGGCGAGGAGACCGACTTCGCCCGGACGCTCGAGGCGTGCGGCGTGCCGCTCTACCGCTGCGGAGGGGCGCGGGCCTATCATCAGTACCACGCGGTCTATCAGCCGCCGCTGCACCACTTCGACGACATCGTCCGCAACGCGGAGCTGTTCCAGAAGAAGTGGGGCGACTGGCCGATGGACTACTGGCTCGGCCAGTTCGAGAGCCAGGGCCTCATCGCTCGGGGTGAAGCCGGCATCGACGTCCTGCGCCGCCCCGAAGCCGCCGAGGTCGACGCCGCCAAGGCGCCGCCGGGCACGCTCTTCTCTTGAGCGCCCGCCTTCTGCTCCGCCCGCTTCTCGTCGCCGGCGCTCTTCTCGCGGCGGTCGCCGTCCTTCCTGCTGAGGCGCAGGAGAAGGGCGCCGACGAGGCCCCCGGGAAGGCCGCGCCCGCCGCCGAGACGCCGCCCCAGCGCTTCGAGAGCGAGGGCGAGGTCTCGCTGGGCGGCCGGACGGTGGCCTATCGGGCGGTCGCCGGGGAGACCTACCTTCGCGCCGAGGACGGAACGCCCCGCGCCGCGATCTTCTCCGTGACCTATACCCAGACCGAAGACACCGATCCGGCCGAACGCCCGGTCATCTTCGTCTTCAACGGAGGGCCAGGCTCGGCGTCCTTGTGGCTTCACCTGGGCGCCTTCGGACCCAAGAGGATCGACTGGCCCTATGGGATCGGGGACGATGGTAGCCCGCCCTATCCGCTGGTGGACAATGAGGGGTGCCTTCTGGACGTCGCGGACCTCGTCTTCATCGATCCCGTCGGCACCGGCTACTCGCGGGCCCTCGGCGAGACGAAGCCCGAGGCGTTCTGGGGCGTGAAGAACGACGCCGCCTCCATCGGGGAGTTCATCCGCCGGTGGCTGACCGAGCATCACCGCTGGGCGAGCCCGCGCTACCTCGCCGGGGAGAGCTATGGCACGACGAGGGCCGCCGCGGTGGCGGAAGAGCTGACGGCCGGTTACGACGACGTGACGCTGAACGGGATCGTTCTGATCTCGTCCATCCTCGACTTCGAGCTTGCCGACGGGAAGCTGTCGGGCGTGGGGCTCCTGCCGACCGAAGCGGCCATCGCCTGGTATCACGGCAAGGTCGACAAGGACGCCTGGGGGGGCGACTTCGAGCGCTTCATGAGCGAGGCGCGCAGCTTCGCGGCGAACGACCTCGCGCCGGTGCTGCTCTTGGGCCAGGGCGCGCCCGAAGAGGCGGTGAGCGAGGTGACCGCGCGGATGGCGGCTTTCACGGGGCTGTCCGAGGACTATCTGCGCCGCGCCGACCTCGAGGTCGGGGTGTTCCGCTTCATGAAGGAGCTTCGCCGTGACGACGGCCTCGTCGTGGGGCGGCTCGACGGGCGGTTCACGGGCGAGGATTCGGACCGCGTCGGCGAGACCGCGGAGGCCGACCCCTCCTTCTACGCGATCGACGGGGCGTACAGCTCGGCCGTCAACGACTACCTGACGCGGACATTAGGCGTGACGATCGACCGTCAGTACCAGGTGCTGTCGGGCGCGGTCGGCCAGGGATGGAAGGCGCAAGAGCCGCAGAACGAGCTTTGGTCCGGCTATGTCGATGTCGGCCCCGGCCTCGCCCGCGCCATGCGCGAGAACGACGAGATGCGCGTGCTGCTGGCGGCGGGCTATTACGACCTCGCGACGCCCATGTTCGCCGCCGAGATGTCGATGAGCGCCTACGGGATGCCGCAGGATCGGATCGTCACGCGGTACTTCGAAGGCGGACACATGATGTACCTGGAGGACGAGCCGCACCGTCAGCTGTCGGACGACGTACGGGCCTTCGTCGAGGGCGAGGCGGAAGACGCGCAGCGGTGATCGTATGAGTTTCTTCGTGGCGCTACCGGCGGGCTGACCGCCCACCTGCTTGAGCGCTGGGCTGGCGCACGGGCCTTTGGCCTGTGCGCCAGCGGGCGCGGGGCCAGCGAGACCGGAAGCGAGGCAGCGCTCATCGTCCGTCCGAGCCGGGTTTGAAGAAGTCCGGGGTGTCCCGCGCGCGGCTCGCCGCAGTTCGGGGAGAGTTGAGGTTGTCTGCGGCGCAAGGGGTCCCACACCCTCGCCGCGCGCGGCACGAAGTCCTCCACGCTCCTCAGCGCGATCCGCCGGGGCCGTTCTTCAGCTCGCCCGGCGCGTGTCTGGCCTGGCCAAGTGGGATGCATTCCATCATCCAGACTTCGCCAGCACGTGACCTCGTGGCGGCAGGCAGGGGAGACGTCAGCTGTCCGCCCCGCCCCGGCCCTGCCGCGACCAGGAGAGAATGGCACGGGCCCAAGGGGGCGGGGATAAGTCGTAGGGCGGCTGCGCGGGCACGAACGCCGAGGCGGCGCGCGGGGAATGCCCGCAGCCGCGGGGCCGGACGATGGGACATCGCGGGCGGCAAGGTCGGTGCGCGGCTGCCGGAGAGGCCGGAAGCCGTCGGTGGCAGCGTGACCGGGCAGCCGCCCTACGGGAGAGGGGGCGCCAGCGGTTTTCCGTGCGCGAAGAACGGCTTGTGCGGCGCCGCCAAACGCTTCACGATAGCGTGACCGATGCCGCGAGGCTCCCGCCGCTCATGACGCCAGCGCAGATCGAACACTTCGTCGCCATGACGAACAAGGTCGCCGACGCGGCGGACCTTTCGCGGCTTTGCGAGGCGGCGACACGGGAGTGCGGGCTCGACCACTTCGCGCTTCTGGACGACGTGCCCTACGCCGCGCCGCCGCCGGACGCGGTCCTCTACACCAACTACCCCACGGGCTGGCAGGAGGTGTTCTTCGAGCGGCGCTACGACCGCCACGACCCGGTCATGGCGACCTGCCGCCGCTCGTTCTCGCCCTTCACCTGGTCGCAGCTGCCGGACCTCATTTCGCTGAGCGGCGTGCAGAAGGAGATCCTGCACCAGTCCCAGCGCGAGGGCCTGGGCGACGGCTTCACCGTGCCGCTGCCGGGGACCAAGAGCCTTCGCGCCGTCGCCTGCTTCGCGTCGCGGACCGGCAAGCCGGTGCCGGAGCGTCCCCGTTGGGCGCTTCTGGCCATGGCGCTCTCGGCCTACGCCGCCGCGGACCGCCTGCGCCAGGCGGCGGGGGCGGGGGCGGCGGGCCTGACCCCGCGCCAGGCCGACGTCGTCGCGCTGATCGCGCGCGGCAAGACCGATTGGGAGTGCGCCCGCATCCTTGGCCTGTCTGAGCACACCGTGCATCGCCACGTCGAGAACGCGAAGGCCCGCCTCGACGTGCAGACCCGCCCGCACCTGGTCGCCAAGGCCCTGATCCACGGCCACATCGCGCCGAGCGACGTCATCGGCTGAACCCGCGTCCATGGCAGGAACGGGCCATGTCGTCAGTGCCGCCTCTCGTGCTTTCGTCACCGAAGGCGCCCGGGGTCGCCCCCGGGCGGGGCGGAGAGACGAGTTGCGGTCGCGTTCTTCGTCTTGCTGGTACGGCCCTTGGGGGAGTCGGACCGTCGTAAGAAGCAAGAGGAGGACGCGACCGTGGCATCCAGCCGCCCGCAAGGGGCGACTTCAAAACTGATCGACCCCCCATTCCCGGACAGCCGCCTGTACCGGCTCAAGACCGAGCCGACGACCGCGTGGGACGCGCTCTCGGCGCTGTCGCACCTGCCCCCGCGAGCGGTCACGCCCGAGACGGACGCCCGCGAAGGGTTTCCGATGAACGAGATCGACCGGGCCGTGGCCGAGGTGACGACGGCCGAGGCCCGCACGGTCGACGGCGCCCGGTTCAAGCTCGACACGTGGTCGCTGCAGGCGTCGAGCGAGGAGGTGGCCTCGCCGGAAGGCCAGCTCGTCGTCTCGGCCCGCCGCGACCTCGACCGCCTGACGCGGCCTTGAGGCGAGGCCGCCGCCGGGCGGCGTCAGCCGAGGCGGTGCCCGACCCAGAGGAGGACGGCGCCCAGAAGGAGGAGCGCCAGCGCGCGACCGATCAGCTCGCCCGTCCGCTCGCGCCGAATGCGCCGTTCCATCTCCCGCACCGGCAAGACGCCCTCCCCCGCGCCCCGCGCGGTCTGCTGACCCCGCGCGCTGCAAGGCTCGGGCCTTCAGCGCGGGACGGCGAGGCCGGGCAGCGTAGGGCGGCTCGCGAAGCGTGCCGCCGAAGGCCCTCGGCCAAGGGGGCCTGTCGTGGGTGGGGTGGGAGGGGGATCACTCCGCGATCATCGGCGGATGGCAGCGCAATCCTCCGTGCGACGCTTGCTACTACTGCCCTAATCAGCTTTGCTAGACGCCTTCTCTTCAGCAATTAGCTCATGATATCGGCGACGAAATCCCCGGACAGCAGCGTCTGCCGCCCTCGCGACATGGTCGTCTTCAGACTCCGAAACGTCGAAATCTGCGAGAAGCCGGGCGAGTTCTTCAGCCACATCTTTCTCGATCGGCTTCAGAAAAGTGGGCATCGCTTCCTCCATATCGAGGCCGAGATAGGCTGGATCCTGATTCTGGCATCTTTTTCTCATTTTAGATACCGTGAATTGAAGGAGGGATTAATGCCAGATTCAAAGTAGTGTTTTCGCTTTATCCAGACGAACCCATCGCCCTTCGAAATTGTGGCAACATCTATCGGACCGCCAACAGTTTCTATGTCTGGATTCACCCGCTTGCTAATCTGACTGCTATTAAGTAGAGACTCTGCCACCCCACCAAGATCACTGATTGGAAGGCTTGCGATCGACTTAGTCATCGGCTCCGTATAGTTCTCGTATCGAAAAATACTGATATCTTTCATGTATTGTTCAAATTGCGACGGAAGAGCTTCCCTGACTTTTTGAAGATAGCCTTCTCTTTGCTCATCGTTCAATTCGGTGATTTCAGCGAGTACCTCTGCAGGTATCTGAAGTAATAAGTCGAGTGCGCCTCTAGCCATTTGACTATGGAACTGTGGCGATATTCCCTCGGTAAGGGTCCTGATCGCGTCCGCATCAGCGAACGGAATAACGTAGCTTTGCTCATCGTGAGAAACACAATGACTTTCACGCAACCACAGGCGAGCTCGGCCACCTAAATGGCAGTCAACTATATAGTGCCGCAGCGCAGGTAAATACTCGCGCTCTCCAAATCCTGTAAATACAAGGCCGGACTGCTCGGCAAGCGGTGTCTGTTTCCGGATCAGCAAGCGCACAAGTTCAGCAATTCGGCGCACACGACCAATAGCAAGGTTCTTTGGGATAATTTTTCTTGCCGATTGTAGGACCAGATTTTTTCGATCGTCGTAAACACGGCCTACAAAGGCATCATCGAAACCTTCGATATCGTCGAGCTTACGAAGACGTTCGCACTCACCCCCCAGACGTCGATCAAATTCCTCTTTGCTTATAACTTCATATTCAGAATTCGTACTCAGTCGAAGAAAATATCGTACAAATATTGAATCGAGGGTAGCTTCAATTGCTGAGTCTTGAAATATATCATTCTGGGCATTCAGGAAGCGTATAAAATCATTACAATAATCTATCAGATGATCGAATTTCTTCTCACCAAGTTCTCTTCTGTAAGATTTTACGATTGTTTCCCATGGTATACCAGCTAAAGATACAGCATTATAGAACATAACACCGATTGGCGCATGCTTCGACAATGTGAATATTTTGTTTGCCGTATTGTAGACTTTTCGCCGAATCTCCCGGTTATGGTATGCCTGTACAGTAACAGCACTATCGGCGGCGATAGACACTCCGAACTTGTTCATAACTGCAATTTCGGCTGTCATCAGTAATACCTTTGCGGAGCATAACTCCATCGCCAAAGCTCATTTCTGAGCCTACTTCTCCGCTCGCGCGCCCATCAATGTTCCTATTCCCTGGATTCGGGCCGGTTTGGCCAGAGTTCGTAGGCACGCGCGTTGTTAGGCATGCTCAGAGCCGAACAACGTTCTTAAGCTCGAAAAAGCCTCACCCAAACGCCCCCGTCTCAACCACCCGCCTCACATACGCCGGCAGCGCGAACGCCGCCCTGTGCCCTTCCGGCGTGTAGTACCGGAACTCGAGCCCCGAGCGCGCGACGCGTTGCGCGATCTCGCCCTCGGCCGGGATGACGCCGCCTGCTCGCGCGAAGCCGAGCGCCATGAGGCCGCCGGAATAGGCGGGGACGGCGATGGTGTAGAAGGTGACGCTGCCAAAGCTTTGGGCCTGGTTGTCGTGCGCCTTCTTGAGCTCCACGGGCTGCAGGAAAGGGAGCCCGCACTGGCTGACCATGATGCCGCCGTCGGTGAGCCGCGCGCGGCAGTCGGCGTAGAACTCCTCCGTGAACAGAACCTCGCCGGGGCCGACGGGGTCGGTCGAGTCGACGATGATGACGTCGTACTGCCGCGAGGGGTCCTTCACGAACTGCGCGCCGTCGGCGATCTCGAGCTTGAGCTTCGGATGCTCGAACGCGCCCGCGGAGACGCCCGGGAACCACTTCTTTGAGAACTCGATCACGTCGGCTTCGATCTCGACGAGGGTGACTTCTTCCACCTCCTCGTGGCGCAGGACCTCGCGGATGACGCCGCCGTCGCCGCCGCCGATGACGAGGACGCGCTTCGCCGCGCCGTGCTCGAACAGGGGCACGTGGGTGACCATCTCGTGGTAGATGAACTCGTCCGCCGTCGACAGCTGGATGAAGCCGTTGAGCGCGAAGAGGCGGCCGAAGCGCTCGTTCTCGAAGACGGCGATGTGCTGGTGGTCGATCTCGCCCTCGAAGAGGAGTTCGTCCACGCGAAGGGCGTGGCCGATCTCGCCCGTGACCTGCTCCTTGAACCAGGTCTCGCCGTCGAGCTTGTAGAGGAAGTTGGTCATGGGGCGCGTCCTTGTCTTAAGAGGTCTTCGGCCGTCCGTTCGAGGTCCGGCGGGGGGCAGCCGCGCTCCTCGGCCAGGGGACGCAGCGCGTCGAGCCTGTCCTGCAGCGCGGTCATGCGGGGGTCGCCGTAGCGACCCTTGAGCTCCTCCGCGCCGAGGCCCTCCAGACGGGCGAAGTCGGCGGCGGAGGGAGGCGCCTCGGCGCCGGGGGGCGCGGGGGCATCGAGGCGCGCCGCGAGGCGGGCGCGCTCGAGGAGGAGGGCGTCACGGGCCTGGCAGACGGTGACGACGCCGCCCCCTGCCGAGGCGAGGGACGGCTCGGCCGCGCCCAGAAGGGCGAGGCCGAGCCGCCCCGGCCGCATTACTCGACGCCTTCGCCGCGGAGGTGCGTGCCGACGCGGCTGGAGCCCGCGTTGAAGGCGGCCTCGAGGATCGCGACGGCCTTTTGCGGCTCGCTGTCGCCGCACATGAAGACGTCGAAAGCGGCGTAGCCGCGCTCGGGCCAGGTGTGCACGGAGATGTGGCTCTCGGCGAGGACCGCCACGCCCGACAGGCCGCCCGAAGGCAGGAAGGTGTGGATGTGGATGTGCAGGAGCGTCGCGCCGCACGCTTCCACGCAGGCGCGGAAGACCGCGTCCATGTGGTCCTTATCGGTCAGCCGCTCGGCATCGTAGAGGTCGATGATGAGGTGGGTGCCCGCATAGGTCTTGCCGTCGCGCACGATGAAGTGGTCGAGCTCGTCGCCCGTCTGGTGCGCGGCGACGTCTTCGATCTCGCGCTTCTTGAACTCGATGACGCTCATTGAACTGCCCTTCGAACTTTGGTGTCTTCTTGATAGATCGTGCCGAACGGATCGTCCGTGCACACTGCTTCCATGTAGTCTCCGTACCCGTTGAAACGGGTGGCCATACATCGGCCGTAGGCGCCCAACTGCCCGATCTCGACGTAGTCGCCGGGGGCGGTGTCCGCCGGCAGGACGAAGGGGCCCTCCATCCGGTCGGCGTCGTCGCAGGTGGGGCCGTAGAAGGTGAACTCCGCCGAGTCCCCCGCGCGGGAGAGGCTGCGCACGGGGTAGCGCCAGCCGAGCGCGCCCGCGTCGTAGAGCGCGCCATAGGTGCCGTCGTTGAGGTAGAGGGCGTTCCCGCGCCGGGCCTCCACCTTCAGGACCAGGCTCGCGCCCTCCGCGACGAGCGCGCGGCCGGGCTCGCACCAGAGCTCGGAGTTCACCGCCGACAAGAAGGGCTCGAAGCGCTCGGCCGCCTCCTCGACATAGGCGCGCAGCGGCGGGGGCGTCATGCCCGGATAGGCCGCGGGGAAGCCGCCGCCGACGTCGACGACGTCGAGGATGACGCCAGCGCGGACGACCGCGTCCTGCGCCAGCTCCATCGCCCGCGCGGTGGCCGCGGGGCTCATCGACTGGCTGCCGACGTGGAAGGCGAGGCCGGTGCGCTGCGCGACCTGGCGCGTCGCCTGAAGGAGGCTCGGCGCGTCCAGCACGTGGGCGCCGAACTTGGCGTTGAGCGGGATGTGCGCGCCGTCGGACGGCACGGCGAGGCGGACGCAGAGCGTCAGGTCCTTCGCCCCGCCCGTGGCACGGACGATCTTCTGAAGCTCCGCCTCGCTGTCGAGCGAGAAGATGCGCACGCCGTGATCGGCGTAGGCCTCCGCGATCGCGGCTTCGGCCTTGATCGGGTGCATGAAGGCGAGCTCGGCACCTTCGAAGCGGGCTGCCACGTCGCGGATCTCGACGATCGAGGCGACGTCGAAGCGGCTGACGCCGCCCGCGCGCACCGCGTCGAGCGCCCACCCTTCGGGGTTGGCCTTGACCGCGTAGTAAGTCTTGCCCGGGAAGCCGTCCGCGAACCAACGCGCCGCGCGCGTCACCGCGTGCGGGCGGATGCAGAAGACCGGCGTGTCCGGCTTATGTGCGGCTAGCTGCCGCGCGCTATCGTACCTTGCCACCGCATGGGGTCCCCTTTCGGATGACGACTACGGCGCCCGCAGGCACCCTGACCGTCACGACAAAAAGTCGCCGTCCCCCAGGGTGGTGCCTATCGGCAGTTACGGGTCGCGGCGGAGCGGGCAGATAGAAGCGCTCGGAGCGCAATGCAACCCCGTATGCTGTTACCGAAGCGACGCAAAACTCAGGCAGAGGTGGCGGGGCGATCACACCGTCCAAAAGGCGGACATTCAGACGAGGAAAGAGCGGGCATGGACATCACGAGGCGCATGGCGCTGACAGGCGGGCTGATCGGGCTCGCCGCCTGCGAGACGACCGGCAGGGGACGGGCGCGCGAGGAGAGCCCTGCGCGCTTCGCCTGGGGCGTGGCGAGCGGCGATCCTGCGCCCGACAGCGTGGTCCTCTGGACCCGGGCGGAGCCGCTTGCAGGGGACGCGGCGCGCGGCGTGGTCGAAGTCGCGGAGGACGAAGGCTTCGAGGCCGTCGTCTGGTCCGCCCCCTTCGAGGCGACGCCGGCGACGGACTATACGGTGAAGGTCGTGCCGACGGGGCTGAAGCCCGGGGGGCGCTACCACTATCGCTTCCGCGCGGGCGGCACGCAGATCGCCGGGCGGACCCGCACCCTGCCCGCGCGCGCCGACCGGGCGCGCTTCGCGGTCGTGTCGTGCTCGAACTATCCCTTCGGGCACTTCAACGCCTACGCCGCCATCGCGCGCGAAGAGATCGACGCCGTCATCCACCTCGGCGACTACATCTACGAGTACGGCGCGGACGGCTATGGCGGCAAGGTGGGCGAGCGCCTGGGCCGCACGCACGCGCCCGCGAAGGAGTGCGTGACGCTGGACGAGTACCGTGTCCGCCATCGTCAGTACAAGACGGATGCGGGTAGCTGGGCGATGCACGCGGCCATGCCCCTGATCGCGGTCTGGGACGACCACGAGACGGCGAACAACTCTTGGGAGGGGGGCGCGCAGAACCATCAGCCGGACGAAGGCGATTGGGGCGCGCGCGAGCGCGCTGCGCTTCAGGCCTATTACGAGTACATGCCGGTGCGCGAGCCGGACGCCGACCCCGAGGCCCTCTTCCGGTCCTATGAGTGGGGCGGGCTCGTCACCCTGGCGGCGATCGAGACCCGTCTGACCGCGCGCTCGAAGCAGTTCGAGTACGACGAGGTGCTGCCGGAGCTGACGTCTCCGCGGGCGATCGCGGCGTGGCGGGAAGAGACCTTGGGCGCCGAGGACCGGCGAATGATGGGGACGGCGCAGGAGGACTTCCTGGCGCGCACCTTCTCGCGGTCGAAAGAGCGCGGCGTGCCTTGGCGCCTGGTCGCCAACCAGGTGATCATGGCGCGGGTCACCGCGCCCGACCTCGCGCCGCACCTGACCGATGCCGACATCACCGCGATCGAGACCGAGTGGGACCAGATCCGCGCCTTCGTCCGCTTCACCTCGCTCGGCCTGCCGCTCAACCTCGACGCCTGGGACGGCTACCCCGCGGCGCGGGCACGGCTCTTCGAACGGGCGCGAGAAGCGGGGGCGGCGGACCTTCTCGTCCTCACCGGAGACACCCATGAGAGCTGGGCGAACAGCCTGCACGACGAGGACGGAACGCCGATGGGCACGGAGCTCGGGGTGACGGGTGTCAGCTCGCCCGGGCCGACGGGATATTTGAAGGGCCGCGCGCGGGACTACTCCTTGCTCCTGCGGCAGCAGAACCCCGAGGTCCGCTGGCACGCGACGGACGGGAACGGCTACATCGACCTGATCCTGACGCCCGAGGGCGGGGAAGCCGCCTACGTCATGGTGGACACGCTGGAGCGGGAAGATCCGGGCACGACGGTGCGTGCCCGCTTCGCGCTGCGCCGGGAGGGCGGGACGGTCGCCCTGGCCGAGCCCGAAGGCCTGGCCGAGGACGAGTTAGCCCTGTTCCAGGCGTAGCCGCACGCTCTGCGCGTGGCTCGGCAACCCTTCGGCATCGGCGAGGGTCGCCGCCGCCGGGCCGATAGCGCGGATCGCGTCCGCCGTGAGGCCCGTCACCGTCGTCCGCTTGACGAAGTCGAGCACGGACAGTCCCGAGGCGTAGCGCGCGGCGCGCGCCGTCGGCAGGACGTGGTCCGGCCCCGCGACGTAGTCGCCGATGGCTTCGGGCGCGTGGCGACCGAGGAAGACCGCGCCCGCATGGCGGATCTGCGCCAGCAGCGCGTCTGGGTCTTCGACGGCGAGCTCCAAGTGCTCGGGGGCGAGGCGGTTCGAGAGGGCCGCGGCCTCACCTAAGGTCCGCACCGTGACGACCGCGCCGTTCGCTTCCCAGGCGGCGCGCGCGATCCGGCCGCGCGGGCTCGCCTCGATCTGCGCCTCGGCCTCGCGCTCGACCGCATCGGCGAAGGCCGCGTCGGTCGTGAAGAGGACGCTCTGCGAGGAGGGGTCGTGCTCGGACTGGCTGAGAAGGTCGGCGGCGATCCAGGCGGGGTCGTTGCCGCCATCCGCGATCACCGCGATCTCGGAGGGCCCGGCGATCGAGTCGATGCCGACATGGCCGAAGACCTGACGCTTCGCCGCCGCCACGAAGGCGTTGCCGGGTCCGACGATCTTGTCGACCGGGGCGATCGTCTGCGTTCCGAAGGCGAGCGCCGCGATGGCCTGCGCCCCGCCCACACGGTAGATCTCGGTCACGCCCGCGAGCTTCGCCGCGGCGAGAACCAGGGGGTTGAGCGCCCTGTCCGGGGTCGGAACGACCATGACGAGGCGTTCCACGCCCGCGACCCGCGCCGGGATCGCGTTCATCAGGACGGAGGACGGGTAGCTCGCCGTGCCGCCGGGGACGTAGAGCCCCGCGGCGTCGATGGGCGTCCAGCGCCAGCCCAGGGTGACGCCCGCCTCGTCCGTCCAGCGCGCGTCTTCGGGTAGCTGCCGGGCATGATAGGCTTCGATCCGCGAGGCCGCGAGGCGGAGCGCTTCGAGCTGATCCTCTGGGCAGTCCCTGACCGCCGCCTCGACCTCGTCCTGGCCGATGGCGAGCGCCTCCTTGGTCAACTCGAAGCGGTCGAAGCGGCTCGTGAGCGCGCAGAGCGCGTCGTCGCCGTCCGCGCGCACCTGCGCGATGATCTCGGCGACCGCATCGCCGACCTCCGCCGTGACTTCGCGCTTGGCGCCGAGGATGCGCGCGAACGCCGCCTCGAAGCCGTCATCGCCTATGTCGAGCCGCGCCGGCATCAGGCGGTCTCGTGGTCTGGCTTGCTCTGCGTCCGCCACGGCTCGGAGATGTCCTCGGCCGTCGCGTTGATCGCCTCCACATCGAGCGCGACCGCGCCGCCGCCCGCGAGGGTGATGGTGACCGTGCCGCCGTCCTCGCCGCCCTCATAGGCGACGCAGAGCACGTCCACGACCGCGCCGGGGTCGGACGTGTCGAGGTTCAGCTTCCGCACGGCGGTCACGTCGTCGAAGTGGATTCCGGCGCGAACGCGCGTGAAGGGCCCCTTCGTCTTGGAGGCCCCCTCCTCCCACACGAAGCGGTTCGCGACGAAGGCGAAGCGGCGGCGCGCGGGCAGGTAGGCCATGTCGCCGACCTTGGCGACGGCGTCCTGAAGCACGGCCGAGACGACCTGCAGGTCCTCGGCGTCGGCGGCGAGGAGGGCGAGCGGGGTGTATCCCTTGGGTGTCATGGGAGCGGACATAAGGCGGAAGGAAGGCGCGCGCCAGACGCGGCCTTGCCTCTCGCGGCCCCCTCCGCTACGCGCCCGCGCTCAAGTTTCTTTGCCCGAGGCGCCCCGTGAAGAAAGACATTCACCCCGACTACCACATGATCACCGTCACCATGACGGATGGCACGAGCTTCCAGACCCGCTCGACCTACGGGTCCGAAGGCGACACGATCAACCTCGACATCGACCCGACGAGCCACCCGGCCTGGACGGGCGGTCCGGCCAAGATCTCCGACCGCGGCCGCGTGTCGAAGTTCAAGACCAAGTTCGGCAATTTCGGGCTTTGATTCTGGCGCTACCGCTGGCCTGACCGGCCAGCTACTTGAGCGCTGGTGAGCCCACAGCGCGCTTTGCGCGCTGTGGGCTCACGGCTCCTAGCCAGACGTGGCGCTCATCGCGGCTTCTCGGTCTAGCCAAGCACTTCTTCCACGATCTCTTCGATCGTCTCTTCGTCTTCCGGACAGCCTGCGGACAGCCAGGCGGCCTCGATCGCCTTGAGCGTTCGGCCTAGGGCCAGGCCTGGCTCGAGGCCCCTCGCGATGAGGTCGCGGCCTTGGATGGGCAGGATCGGGACCGGTACGGTTGCGGCGAGGTTCGCGTGGTCGAGCCAGGCGGTCTCTCCGGTGCGGGCGGCTTCCAGGAGGCTCGCATCCGTGACGGCCTCCGCGCCGAAGCGGTAGAGTTGACGGGCGAGGCCCGCGTTCTGGTCGAGGGTCAGGTCCGCGCCCGCCTCTCTCGCCACCTCGATCCGATCAAGGACCGCCGTCGCCGGTTTGAAGGCCCGCTGGAGCGCCTCGCGGGGGGCCGTGGGCCAGAGGGCCTCGATGCCGAGCGCCGGGGGCACGTCGGCGTGCAGGAGCCTATGGAGCGCGGCGAAGGCGTCCGTCTCGGCAGGCGCTTCGAGCACGCGGGCGAGGATGCCCGTCTTCGCCATCGCTTCGAACGCCTCGGGCGCGCGGGGGGCGGCGAAGAGCTTCGCCGTCTCCTGCCAGATGCGCTCCTTCGAGAGGCGCCGAAGGCCGTCCGCGCCGCGGGCGCAGGCGGCGAGGCCCTCCTCGTCCGGCGCCTCGGCGTAGCGGGCGGTGAAGCGGAAGAAGCGGAGGATCCTCAGATAGTCCTCGGCGATCCGCGTATCCGCGTCCCCAATGAAGCGGACGCGCCTCGCCCGCAGGTCTTCGAGGCCGCCCGCCGGGTCGAACAGCTGCCCGTCCGCGCCGAGGTAGAGGGCGTTGAGGCGAAAGTCCCTTCGCCGCCAGTCCTGGTCCCAGTCTCGCGTGAAGGCGACCTCGGCGTGGCGGCCGTCGGTAGCGACGTCCGCGCGGAGCGTCGTCACCTCGACGGGCAGGCCGCCCGAGACCGCCGTGACGGTGCCGTGCTCGATGCCGGTGGGGTGCGCGGCCAGGCCGGCCGACGTCAGCGCCGCCGTCGTCTCCTCCGGCGTCAGGGTCGTCGCGACGTCGATGTCGGTCGTGCCCGCCCCGCCCATGGGCGAGGGCGGACGGCCGAGGAGGCTGTCGCGCACGCAGCCGCCGACGAAGCGGGCCTCGCCGGCCGCGCCGAGCGCGTCCATGACGGCGCGCAGGCTCGGCGCCTCCAGCCAGTCGAAGTCCGCCTCGGGAAGCGCGCCCGTCATCGCGGCGGGTCGTCGTTGAAGGCGCGGCAGAAGCTCTCGAGGATGCCCGCCGTCAGGCCCCAGATGTGGCGGCGGGCGGCGTCCGGGTCGTCATAGGGCACGGCGAACATGTCGTACTCGGTCCCGTTGAAGCGCCGCCTCTCGATCAGGTGGTTCCGCCGTTCGGTCAAGTGCGCGAGGGGGACCTCGAAGACCTCCGCGACCTCGCGCGGACACAAGGTCAGCTCCGCGTCCACATGGACGAGGCCGATGACGGGCGTCACCGCGTAGCCGAGCCCACCGTGGTGAAGGCCGAGCGTTCCTAGGACCTCGACGTGACCTGGCGCGATGCCGACTTCCTCCTCCGCCTCCCTCAGCGCCGTGCCGACGGGGCCGTCGTCCTCGGGCTTCGGGCCGCCGCCGGGGAAGCTGATCTGGCCCGCATGGCTCGGCATGCTTGGCGTGCGGACGGTGAAGAGGACGGTGGGGGCCGGCCTGTCGATGACGGGGATGAGGACGGAGGCGGGACGCGGGCGCGCGGGCTTCTTCTCCAGGATCGGGCTGAGGGGCAGGTCGGGGTTCAGCTCCGCGAAGAGGCGCCGTTCGGCCCGGCCGGCCTTCGTCCCGGATGCGGCGCGCAGCGCGGCGCGCCAGTCGGGGGCGCTCACGTCGTCCTTCCCAGGACGAAGCGCGTCCCGCCGCTCTCGACGAAGACCGTGCCGTCCTCCTCCGTCTGCGCCTCTTCTTCCAGAAGACGGAACCAGACCGCGCGCGAGAGGCGCGCTTCGAGGCCGCCGCGGACGAGGACGTAAGCCACCTCCGTGCCCGCCGCTTCGCTGGGGCGGACCGTGAGCGGATGGTCCGGGCCCGCCGTGACGACGTCGCCGACATTGGTGCGGAAGGCGTAGCCCGCTTCGGTCCGGTCGACGTCGACGGCAAGGAAGGGCGCGTCCTCGACCTCGATCTCGAGCTTCTCGGCCGGCGTGACGAGGACGAAGCCGCCCTCGTCGCGGCGGAGCACGCGAGAGAAGAGCCGCACGAGGGCGGAGCGCGCGATCGGCCGCCCCTCGTGCACCCAGGTGCCGTCCGCGCGGATGACGAGGTCCATCGCGCCGCAGCGCTCGGGGTTCCACCGCTCGACCGGCAGGGGCGCGTCGTCGCGCGCCGCGCTGAGGTCTGCGGCGAGGGAGAGGAGGTCCGTCACCCCCGCAAGGTGGTCCTCTCTTTGCCGCCGATCAACCGCGCGAAGCGCCGCTCAGCGCGCCTCGCAGACGACGCAGCGCGCGTAGATCGCGTTCGGGTCGTTGAAGCTCGCCTGGAACTCGGCCTCGGCGCGTATCGCGTCCGTGAGCTGCGCCATCGTTCCTCTGTGCGACGCGCGGCTGCCGAACAGCTCGGTCTTCGGCGCCTCGACGAGGCCGAGCTTGATGCCGACCCCCGTCAGACCTTCGACGAAGAGCTCGAAGGCGCTCTTCTCCCGGCTCATGCCGACGACGTCCCAATCCTCGAGCTCGGCGCGTTCGGCCGCGGCCGAGATCGCGTCGTCGAGGTCGCCGAGCTT
Organism: Parvularcula dongshanensis; assembly: GCF_014199615.1. Taxonomy (GTDB): domain Bacteria; phylum Pseudomonadota; class Alphaproteobacteria; order Caulobacterales; family Parvularculaceae; genus Parvularcula; species Parvularcula dongshanensis. Next base: position 401,518 of record NZ_JACHOB010000001.1, read on the forward strand.
GTCGACGAGGCCGAGGCCCTCCGCCGTCTCGCCGATCCAGACCCGGCCCTGGCCGACGTCGTCCACCGCCTTCTTCGAAAGCCCGCGGCCCTCGGAGACGACGGTCAGGAAGCGGTCGTAGCCCTCTTCGATCGACATCTGCAGGATCTGCCCCGCCTGATCGGGCAAGGGGCCGAGGCCGGCCGCGGTGAAGCCCGAAAGCGGGGTCGTGCCGACGCCGTCCGTGTTCACGCCGATGTCCGCGAGCGTGTTCTCGAGCGTCGGGATGTAGCCGAAGATGCCGATCGAGCCGGTGATCGTGGTCGGCGACGCCCAGATCTCGTCGGCAGCGGCGCTGATCCAGTAGCCGCCCGACGCCGCGAGCGACCCCATGGAGACCACGACGGGCTTTCCGGCCTCCTTGAGCGCGATCACTTCGTCGCGCATCACCTCGGAGGCGAAGGCGGAGCCGCCGGGACTGTCGACGCGCAGGACCACGGCCTTCACGTTCTCGTCCTCGCGCGCCTCGCGCAGCTGCTGCGCGATGGCGTCGCCGGCCGCGACGCCCGGACGCTCGTCGCCGTCGACGATGGCGCCCGACGCGGTGACCACCGCCACGTTGCCGACGCGCGGCCGGTCGGCCGGGTCGCTCATCGCGGCGCGGTACTTCTGGAAGTCCACTTGCCGGAAGCCGAGCTCTTCGTCCTCGCCGACGATGTTCGCGAGGTAGGCGACCTGATCGGCGCGGCCCATGACCTCGTCGACGAGGCCCACATCCTTGGCCATCTGCGCCATGTCGCCGTTCGCGGCCTCGAGGTAGCGCGGCATGTCCTGACCGAAGGCGTTCACCGTGCCCGAGGAGAGCCCGCGGTTCGCCTCGACCGTGCTCGTGTAGCGTTGCCAGAGGACGTCGAGGAACGCCTGGTTCGCGAGCTTGGCGGGCTCGGACATGTCGTCGCGCAGATAGGGTTCGAGCGCGGACTTGAAGGTCCCGACGCGGAAGACGTGGCTGTTCACCTTCAGCTTGTCGAGCGCGCTCTTGTAGTAGGTCCGGTACGAGCCGTAGCCGAGCACGAAGACCTGTCCGTAGTCGTGCATCAGCACGGTGTCGGCCTCGGAGGCGAGGAGGTACTGCTCCTGCGTGTAGTTGTCGGCGACCGCGATCACGCGCTTGCCCGAGTCGCGGAACTCCGCGATCGCGTCCGCAAGATCATAGGCCTTGGAGGCGTAGATCGTCGGCACGTAGAGCTTGCCGAGGTCGAGGACGAGCGCGTCGATCCGGCTGTCCTCCTTCGCCGCGCGGACGACGCGGATGAGGTCGTGGACGGAGACTTCGCCCGGCCCGCCCCCGCCGAAGGCTTGCGACAGGGCGTCCTGGAAGGGGTCGGACGGCGGCGCCTGTTCGGAGAGGACGCCGTCGGGATTGAGCACCAGCGCGACGCCGTCCTCGATGCGCATGGCCGCCTGCTTCTCGCCCGACATCTGTTGAGAGACGCCGCCGATCAGGCCGAAGACGACCACGAGGAGGAGGATGAAGAGGAGGGACTGGACCAGGAGGGAGAGGCCGATCACCACCTTCGCGGCGTTCTTGAGGAACGACCATACGGTCATGCGTTCGCGTTCTGCCACTTGTGTCACCCAACCCTTCTCGCCGTGCCCGTGCCGTAGCACGTTCTTCACTTATGAGCGGCCTTATCGGGAAACAATCAAGCGGAAGTAAGCGCGACGCCCGCAACTTCGTTGCCCGATGGCAACTTGCCGCGCCCCGCCCGGGGCCATAGCGAGAAGAGCGGGCAGACAGGGAAGGGTAGCATGGCGACGGTGCGCGAAGACCCCATGGACAGGTTCGACCGGCTCGCGGCCTTGACGACGCGCGCGCGCGAGGCGTTGGAGACTTACGTCTTCGGCCAGGAGCGGGTGATCGAGGAGGTGCTGATCTCGCTGCTCGCGGGCGGGCACGGCCTCCTCGTCGGCACGCCGGGCCTCGCCAAGACGCGGCTCGTCGCCGGCACCGCGACCGTGCTCGGCCTGTCCGAGCGGCGCGTGCAGTTCACGCCCGACCTCATGCCCTCCGACATCCTCGGCACCGAGATCCTGGAGGAGACGGAGGGCGGCCACAGGGCCTTCCGCTTCGTCGAGGGGCCGGTCTTCTGCCAGCTCCTGATGGCGGACGAGATCAACCGCGCGAGCCCGCGAACCCAGTCGGCCCTGCTCGAAGCGATGCAGGAGCGGCAGGTCACGGTCGCGGGCGAGCGGCGCGTGCTGCCCCAACCCTTCCACGTCCTCGCGACGCAGAACCCGATCGAGCAGGAGGGAACCTACCCCCTGCCCGAGGCGCAGCTCGACCGGTTCCTGCTTCAGATCGACGTCGACTATCCGAGCCTCGAGGCCGAGCGCCGCATGCTGGCCGCCACCACGGGCGGGGCGGAGACGCCGCTCTCCGCCGTCATGGGGGCCAAGGACCTCGAGGACGCGCAAGCCCTCGTCCGCGACCTGCCGATCGGGGAGCGGGTGGTCGACGCCATCCTCGGCCTCGTCCGCGACGCGCGGCCCGGCGGCGCGTCCGCCGAGGGCCTGTCCTGGGGTCCGGGCCCGAGGGCCAGCCAGGCGCTCAGCCTCGCCGTGCGCGCCCGCGCCCTGTTGCAGGGCCGGACCGCGCCCGAGGTCTCGGATGTGATCGCGCTCGCAGGACCCGCCCTTCGCCACCGCATCGCCCTGACCTTCGCGGCCCGCGCGGAGGGGCGCACCGTCTCCGGCGTCATCGGCGAGATGACGGCGCGGCTCTGACGGAGGCGGGCTTGGCAACGCCTGTGCGGACGCCCGCGACCCTCGAACGCAGCGCCGGGAGCGCCGCGTCGAGCCTGCCCGCCCTCCTGACCGAGGCCGAACGGGTCGCAGGCACGCTGGCCGCCGGTCTGCACGGCCGCAGGCGCCCGGGCACGGGCGAGACCTTCTGGCAGTACCGCGACTACGCCCAAGGGGACGCCGCCAGCGCCGTCGACTGGCGTCAGTCCGCGCGCTCGCCGGGCCGCCTCTTCGTGCGGCAGACCGAGTGGGAGACGGCGGCAACGGTCCGCCTGTGGGTGCCGGGCACGGAGAGCCTCGACTATGCGAGCGGCGAGGTGACCAAGGGCTGGCGCGCGGCGGTGATCGCGGTCGGCCTCGCCGTCCTCCTCGGGCGCGGCGGCGAGCGGACAGGTTCGATGGACGGGCCCGCGCGGTCCGGCCGGATCGCGGCGGCGGCGCTGGCCGAACGCCTCCTCGCCGCAGATACCGATCCCCTGCCCCCGCTGCCGCCCGAGGGCGCGACGCGGCTCGTCTACGTCTCCGACTTCCATGCGGACACGGACCAGCTTCTGGCGCGCCTGGCCGCGATCCGCGCGGCAGGGCGGCCCTGCCACCTCGTTCAGGTCTCGGACCCCGCCGAGGTGACCTTCCCCTTCGAGGGACGGACCGTGTTCCGCTCGCCCTCGGGGCGCGAGCGGATGATCTTCGGCGATGCCGGCGCGGTGCGGACCGGCTACGCCGCCGCGCGCGAAGCGCATCTCGGCGCGCTCAAGGACGCCTGCGCCCGCTACGGCTGGACCTACACCGCCCATGCGACGGACAAGCCCGCGACGCCCGTGCTCGCGGCTCTCCACGCGGCCATGTCCCAGGACCGCGCGCGGTGAGCGGCCTCAGCTTCACGGCGCCCTGGCTGCTCCTGGCGCTCTGCGCGTTGCCGGCGCTCTACTGGCTCCTGCGCGCCGTACCACCCGCCCCGGCCGAGCGGCGCTTCGGCGGGCTCTTCTTCCTGCGCGGCCTCAAGGACGAGCGGCAGACCCCCGCACGGACGCCCTGGTGGCTGCTCGCCTTGCGCCTCCTCGCGGCGGCGGCGGTGATCGTGGCGCTGGCGGGGCCGATGCTGAACGCGCCGAGGCCCGCCGAGGGGACGGGGCCGGTCCTCTACCTGATCGATGACGGCTGGACCGCGGCGCCCGGTTGGCGCGCGCGGCAGGAAGAGGTGGCGCGCGAGGCCGAGCGGCCGGGAGCGGAGGGGCGAGAGGCCTACCTCCTCTTCGCCGCCGCGCAGGCGCCGTCGGTCGAAGGTCCGATGACGCCCAGCGACGCGGCCCGTGCCGTTCGCGCCCACGAGCCGAGCGCGCGCCTGCCCGACTGGGACGCGGCCGCCGATGCGCTACGCAGAACGGGCCTGACAGGCCTGACCGTCCGCTGGCTCTCGGGAAGCGCGATGGAGGACGGGCCGGGCCGCCAGCGCCTGCTCGGCGCGCTGTCCCGCGCGGGCGACGCCGTCATGGTGCGCGTGCCGCAGGAAGAGGCGCTGGCCGTGACGGGGCTCGAGACGCAGGTCGGCGCGCTCGAAGCGCGGCTGACCCGCGTCGCGGGCACGCTGCCCCCGCGCGAGGCCGCGCTTCGCGTCACGGCGCGGGACGGCCGGACGCTCGCGGTCCTGCCTTTCGCCTGGGGGGAGGGCGAGGCGGAGGCGCGGGTGCCGATCGAACTGCCCCTGACCCTGCGCAACCAGGCGGGCATTCTCAGCATCGAAGGCGTTCGAAGCGCCGGGGCGACCTGGCTCGTCGACGCCTCGGCCAGACGGTCGCGGGCCGGCCTCGTGACGGACGGGACGACCGACAGCCTGCTGACGAGCGGCACCTACCTCGCCCAGGCGCTCGAACCGCTCGCCGTCCTGTCGCGCGGCACGCCCGAAGAGCTGACCCAGAGCGGGGCGGACCTCATCGTGCTCGACGACGTCGGCACGCTTCGCCCCGAGGCGGAACGGGCCCTGACCGCGTGGCTGCGCGAGGGCGGGCTCCTCCTGCGCTTCGCGGGCCCCGACACCGCGAACGCCGAGCGGACGGACGGCGACACCTTTCCCGCCCCCCTGCGCGCGGGCGGGCGCAGCTTCGGCGGCGCCCTCACCTGGGAGACGCCGCAGCCCTTGGCCGGGTTCGAGCGGGAGAGCCCGCTCGGGGGCCTCGCGGTGCCCGACGACGTGATCGTCCGGCGGCAGGTCCTGACGCGGACCACCCCGGGCCAGGAGGTCGAGGTCTGGGCGAGCCTCGCGGACGGCACGCCGCTCGTCTCGGCGCGAAGGGTCGGTGACGGCCTCACCGTCCTCTTCCACGTGACCGCGAGCCCAACCTGGTCGGACCTGCCCCTGTCGGGCGTCTTCCCGGCCATGATCCGCCGCATCGTGAGCCTGGCGGGCCAGGGCGCGCAGGAGGCGCTGCCGAACACGCCGGTGCCGGCGCTGCGGCTTCTGAGCGGCTTTGGCGACCTCGAGGAGCCCGCGGGCCCCACCCCGCCGGCGACGCCCGCCCGGATCGCGCGGCGCGAAGCGGCGCCGGGGCTCTACGGTGCGGCCGCGGCGCCCCTGGCCGTCAACGCCTGGGAAGGCGAGCCGGCGCTTCTTCCCGCAGGCCGCGGCCTGCCCGCCGGGCTCAGGATCACCAGTATCGAAGGCGAGGCGGCCCGGAGGCTCGGCGCGCCGCTGCTCGCCGGCGCGGTCGCGCTGCTGCTCGTCGACGCGCTCCTCCTCGCCGGGCTGTCGCTCGGCGCGCGGCGGGGCGCGGTCGCGGCGCTCGCCGGCCTCGTCCTCCTGCCCCTCGGCGCCGACCCCGCCGCCGCGCAGCCGCGTCCGCCTCTCTCCGAAAAGTCGAAGGAGGCGGCCGATCAGGTCCGCTTCGCCTTCGTCGAGACCGGCGACGCCTCGCTCGACCGGATCTCGCGGGCGGGCCTCTTCGGCCTGACGCGCGAGGCGATCAGGCGCTCGGCGCTCGAGCCAGGCCAGCCGATCGGCGTCGACATCGAGCGGGACGACCTGTCCGTCTACCCGCTCCTCTACTGGATGCTGACGAGCGCGCAGGCGCCCCCCTCGGACGCGGCGCTCTCGAAGCTCGAAGCCTTCATGGCGGGGGGCGGCCTCCTGATCATCGACACAGCCGACGGCGAGCGGGCGCAGGCCGGAGCGGCCTCGCCTGAGGCAGGCGCGCTGCGCGAGGTCCTGCGCCGGATGGACACGCCACCGCTCGAGCCGCTGCCGCCGGGGCACATCCTGACCGTCAGCTTCTACAGGCTCGACGACCTGCCGGGGCGCAACTCGGGCGGGCCCGTCTGGGTCGAGGCGGAGGGCGCGCTGCGCGAGACGACGGACAGCGTACCGAGCCTCGTCATCGGGGGGCGCGACTGGGCCAGCGCCTGGGCCGTCGACGAGGGCGGCGTGCCGCTGCGCCCCGCAGGCGCGGGCGGCGAGCGGCGGCGCGAGGCGGCCTACAGGGCGGGCATCAACATGGCGATGGTCGCGCTGACCGGAAACTACAAGGGCGACCAGATCCACGTGCAGGAGCTTCTCGACCGCATCGAGGAGACGCCGTGAGCCTCGCCTTCTCGCCCCTCCTGCCGCTGTGGATGCTGGCGGTCCTCGCAGGCCTCGTGGCCGCCGGCGCGGCGCTGCGGGTCCGGGCGAGCCTGCCCGGCGCGGCGCTGCGCCTCCTCGCAGGGCTCCTCGCCGTCGCCTTCCTGGCGGGGCCCGAGCGGCGGGACGAGGAGACGCAAGGGCTGGCCGACATCGCCGTGCTGCTGGTCGACGAGAGCGACAGCATGGGCTTGGGGGGGCGGGACCGGATCGCCGAGGCGGCAGCGGGGAGGCTCGAGGCGGACCTCGCGGCGCGGGGCGTCGAGCTTCGCAGGGGGACGATTCCCGGCCGCGCCGAGACGGCGCTCGGCCCCGCCCTCTCCGCAGCGCTCGCCGGCGTGCCGAGGGCGCGGCTTTCGGCCGTCTTCCTCCTGACCGACGGGCAGCTGACGGAGGTGCCAGACGCCGCGAGCCTGGGCCTCGGCGTCCCCGTCCACGCGCTCCTTACCGGCGACCCCGCGGCCCAGCGCGACCGGCGCGTGCGGATCGTCTCCGCCCCCCGCTACGGCGTCGTCGGCGAGAGCGTGCCCCTCACCTTCCGCGTCGAGGACGAGGGGCGGACGGGCAGCGTGCCGGTGACCCTGTCGGTCGGCGGCGTCGTCCAGGCCGAAAGCCCCGTCGAGATCGGCCGCGACGTGACCTTGTCGGTCGCGCTCGACGCCCCCGGCGAGACCGTGGTGGAGATCGCCGTGCCGGAGGCGCGGGGCGAGCTGACGACCGCCAACAACCGCGCGGGCGCGCCGCTGACCGCGATCCGCGATCGTTTGCGGGTGCTCCTGGTCTCAGGCGAGCCGCACGCAGGGGAGCGGGTCTGGCGCAACACGCTGAAGTCGGACCCGGCGGTGGACCTCGTCCACTTCACCATCCTCAAGCCGATGGACAAGGACGCCCGCGCCTTTCCCGGCGACCTCAACCTCATTCCCTTCCCGCACGAAGAGCTGTTCCTCGACAAGCTCGACGGCTTCGACATGGTCATCTTCGACCGGTACTCCTACCGCGCGGTGCTGAGGGCCTACGAGTTCGAGCGCATCGCCCAGTACGCGCGCGAGGGCGGCGCGATCCTGATCGCCTCGGGCCCCGAGTTCGCGGGTGCGGGCAGCATCGCCGAGCAGAGAAGCCTCGCCTACGTCCTGCCGGCGCGCCCTGCGGGCCGCGCCGTCGAACGCGCCTTCGTTCCCGCCTTGAGCGACATCGGGCGCCGCCACCCCGTCACTGCCGGGCTCGGCGAGGCGGGGGAGTGGGGCCGCTGGCTCCGCGTCATGCCCGCGACGGTCAGCGAGGGCGAGACGCTGATGGAGGGGCCGAACGGCGAGCCGCTTCTCGTGCTCTCGCGCGTCGGCGAGGGGCGCATCGCCATGCTGATGTCCGACCACGTCTGGCTGTGGGCCCGCGGCTTCGACGGCGGCGGGCCCTATGGCGAGCTCCTGCGCCGCCTCGCGCACTGGCTGATGAAGGAGCCCTCGCTCGACGAGGAGGCGCTTCGCGCGAGCCTCGGCCGCGACGGCCGCCTGTCGGTCGAGCGGCGCACGCTCGGCGACGAGCCCGCCCCGGTCGAGGTCGAGGCGCCGGACGGCGGGCGGACGACGCTCGAGCTGCGCCGGACCGCGCCGGGGCTTTTCGGCGGCGGCATGACCGCCGACGCCTCCGGCCTCTACCGCGTGACGACCACGGCCCCGGACGGCAGCCCGCTCTTCGCCGTCGCGGCGCTAGGCGAGTCCGCCCCGCCGGAGACCGACGCCGTGCGGACCACGGACGCCGCGGTCCGGCCGCTCGTCGAGGCGAGTTCGGGCCATGTCGGGGTCCTGGCGGCGGCCGACGCCCGGCTGCCCTCCTTGAGGACCGTCCGGGAGGGCCGGATCGCCGGGGGCCGGGACTGGGCGGGCCTCGTCGCGCGAAACGCCGAGACCGTCTTGTCGGTATCGGCAGCCCCCCTCCTGCCGCTCTGGGCCTGGCTCGTTGCTATCCTCGCCGCGCTCGTCGGCGCCTGGGCGGTCGAGGGCCGACGTCGTTAAGCGGACGTTCAACGCGCCGCGCTAGGACGTCGCGAAACGTTCACCGCCGAGTTTCGAATGATGCTGTCCCGCAGGAAGTCCGCCGCCCCCGAGACCGCCGTCGACTTCAGCGCCTCGCTGTCACGGGCGCTGCGCAAGCCCACCATCCACCGAGAGGACGGCGAGACCGGCCGCGCGGCGGGCCCCGCCATACAGGCCATTGAGGCCCTCGAAGCGACGCTCGACGTCCTCAACCAAGCCGGCGGCGCCGTGCGGGACGCGGCGCGCCACGTCATCGCCGCGGCGAGCCAGCCGGACGTGGCGGCCCGCGCTCTCCTCGCCGAGCGCTACGACGACGCCCGCGCGCAGGTCGAGCGCCTGGCCCAGGCCGCCCCCGAGGCCGCGCATATCCTGGTCGCCCCGATGGCCGAGCGGCTCTCCGTGCCGCTGCAGGGCGCGACCTACGCGATCTCGCCCTTCCCCCTCACCCTGGAAGAGCAAGGGCTCGACCTGCCGCCGCCGAACGACGGCTTCGAGACGCATGCCGAGATCGCCGAGACGCTGCGGCGCGTAGAGACGGCCATCGAGCGGATCGGTCGCGCCTCGGTCGTCTACGCCAAGGACCGCGCCTTCCTTCAGCGCCAGGCGCGCTGACGCCTTCGTCACGTGACGATCGGCCCCGGAGGGGCGCAGGATCGTACGGGGCGCAAAGGACTTAACGTGAAGAGAGCCGTTTCGGGACTCGCCTGTCTCGCCATCCTTCTGAGCATGCAGGCCTGCGTCGTCGGCACGGCCGCGCGCGCCACCGGCACCGTCGCGGGCGCGGCGGTCAAGACGACGGTCTTCACCGCGAAGACCACCGGCAAGGCCGTGGGCGCCGTGGTTCCGGGCGGCGGGAAAGACGAAGAGGAGAAGCGGGATCGCCGTTAACGGCGCGTTCACCGTGCCCGCCCAGCCTGCTGCCATGCCGTCCTACGCCGCGCTTCGTTCGGGCTTTCTGCGCAGCCTCGCCGCGGAGCGCCGAGCGAGCGCCTATACGGTTCGCAACTACGAAGGCGCGATCGAGCGCTTCGAGGCCTTCCTTCAGGACCATCTCGGCGAGCCCGCATCGCTTCGCGTCCTGCGCACACTCGAGACGCGCGACTACCGCGCTTTCCTGGCGGCGCGCAGGCGGGAGGGCGCGGCGGTCCCGACGGTCAGGCTGGACCTCTCCGCCCTCAAGACCTTCCACCGCTACCTGCATCGGCACGCCGGCCTGCCGCTGGAGCCGCTGGCGGCGTTGCGCTCGCCCAAGGCACCGAAGCGCCTGCCCCGGCCCGTCGGCGCGGAGGACGCCCTCAGCCTGACGAGGATCGAGACCGTCGCCCGCCAGGGCGCCGCCCTTTGGATCGGCGCGCGGGACGCGGCGCTCTTCACCCTCCTCTACGGGGCGGGCCTTCGCATCTCGGAGGCGCTGGACCTGAACGCGGGGGCCGCGGACGGCCCGACGCTCCGCGTGCTCGGCAAGGGAGCCAAGCATCGCGACGTGCCGCTGCTCGAGCCCGTCCGGGAGGCGCTTCGGTCCTATGAGCGGGCGCTCCGGGACGACGAGACCGCCCGGCACTTCCGCGCCCGGCTCTCGCCCGCGCCCCTCTTCCTCGGCGCGCGGGGCGGGAGGCTCTCGCCCGCCATCGCCCAGCGCCGCCTGCGCGAGCTTCGCCCCAAGCTCGGCCTGCCCGAGAGCGCGACCCCGCACGCCCTGCGCCACGCCTTCGCGACGCACCTCCTGGCGCGCGGCGCGGACCTGCGCGTGATCCAGGACCTCCTCGGTCACGCGAGCCTGTCGAGCACGCAGCGCTACACGGAGGTCGATGCGGGACGGCTCCTGTCCGTACACGGCGCCGCGCACCCGCGAGCGAGAGCCTGAGGCCTCAGCTCGTCTCGAGCGCGTAGCCCGCCGAGCGAACCGTCCTGATCGGATCGTCGTGCCCGTGCTTGCCGAGCGCCTTCCTGAGGCGGCCGATATGCACGTCCACGGTGCGCGCCTCGACGAAGACGTCCGATCCCCAGACCGCGTTCAGCAGCTGTTCGCGGCTGAAGACGCGGCCGGGGTTCTGAACGAAGTGGTCCAGGAGGCGGAACTCCGTGGGGCCGAGGTGGATCTCCTCGCCGCCGCGCCGAACCCTGTGGGCGGCCCGGTCCATCTCGATGTCGCCGACCGTGACGGTCTCCGCGACCAGGGCGGGCCGGATGCGACGCAGGACGGCCCGGATGCGGGCGGCGAGCTCGGCCATGGAGACCGGCTTCACCATGTAGTCGTCGGCGCCCATGTCGAGGCCGCGGATGCGGTCCGTCTCGTCGCCGCGAGCCGTCAGCATGATGACGGGGATGTTCTGCGTCTCGACGTTCTGCCGGACCCGGCGACAGACCTCGACGCCCGAAACCTTCGGCAGCATCCAGTCGAGGACGACGACGTCGGGCCGCTCTTCCTCGATCTTGAGAAGGCCCTCTTCGCCGTCCGAGGCGAGGACGGTGAGGAAGCCTTCCTTGGTCAGATTGTAGTCGAGAAGGGTCGACAGCGACTCCTCGTCCTCGACGATCAGCACGCGCGTTTCCGCCATCCCCCCTCCTCCTAGCCGGCGCCGAGCGGCGCCAGGCTGGTGACGTCCGCCTTGGGCCGCTCCTCGCGGATCTCCTGCCCCGTGACCGCGAAGTGCACGCGCTCGGCGATGTTGGTCGCGTGGTCCCCGATCCGCTCGAAGTTCTTCGCGACGAAGACGAGCTGGGTGAAGGAGGAGACGAGCGCCGGCTCCTTCGCCATGACCTCGAGGATCTCCGAGAAGACGGAGTTGTAGAGGTCGTCGATGCGGTCGTCCCCGTCGCGCACCGCCCGCGCCGAGGCCGCGTCGCCGCGGAACAGCGCGTCGAGCGCACCGGAGAACTGGCGCAGGGCGATCTCTCCCATCCGGACGACGGGCATGGAGGCCTCGCGTCCGAGCGCGTGGGGGTCGTGCCGCACGATCAGGCCGACCCGCTTGCCGATGTTCTTGGAGAGGTCGCCGATGCGTTCCATCTCGGCGGCGATCTTGACCGCGACCATGGCGCGGCGAAGGTCCGCCGAGGGAAGGCGCCGCGCCTCGAGGAGGTCGACCACCGCGCCCTCGACCCGGCGTTCGCGCGCATCGGTCTCCGCGTCGCGCGCCGCCACGCTGCGCGCCAGGGCGACGTCGCGGCGCGAGAAGGCGGACGTCGCGTCCGAAAGCTGCTGCTCGACGAAGCCGCCCATCGTCGCGAGGGCGACGTCGATGCGCTCGAACTGCGCTATGGGTGACCGTAACCTTGGGAAGGCCATCTCGCTCTCCTGCCGAGGCTGGGGAGTGCCTGATTTGTGTGACGGTTTCTTGTCTCCGGCGTCCCCTGCGCGGCCAGACAACCTAGGCGCGCTGGGTGCGCATGTAAAGCGTGTCGAGGCCGCCTCGGGACGAGGGCATATAAACGCCCCTTTATATCGCCGGGCCCCTTCGCTAAGCGCGCGGCAACCTCAAGGAGCCCCCCAATGGCCGACTACATCGTCAAGGACATCGCACTCGCCGAGTACGGCGAGAAGGAGATCGAGATCGCCGAGCACGAGATGCCCGGCCTGATGGCGACGCGCGAGGAGTACGGCGCGAGCCAACCCCTGAAGGGCGCCCGGATCGCGGGCTCGCTGCACATGACGATCCAGACGGCGGTCCTGATCCGTACGCTCGAAGCGCTGGGCGCGGAGGTTCGCTGGGCCTCGTGCAACATCTTCTCGACCCAGGACCACGCCGCCGCCGCGATCGCGGCGAACGGCACGCCGGTCTTCGCGACCAAGGGCGAGACGCTGGAGGAGTACTGGGCCTACGCCGACCGCCTGTGGGAGTGGCCCGATGGCAAGGTCGCGAACATGATCCTCGACGACGGCGGCGACGCGACGCTCCTGATCCTGCTCGGCAGCCAGGCCGAGAAGGACGAGAGCGTCATCGCGAACCCGTCGAACGAGGAAGAGGCGGCGCTGTTCTCGACCATCCGCAAGCGTCTCGAGCGCGACCCGGGCTTCTACACCAAGGTCAAGAACTCGATCAAAGGCGTCACGGAAGAGACGACGACCGGCGTCCTCAGGCTCTATCAGCGCGAGAAGGAAGGCACGCTGCCCTTCCCCGCGATCAACGTGAACGACAGCGTCACCAAGTCGAAGTTCGACAACAAGTATGGCTGCAAGGAGTCGCTCGTCGACGCGATCCGGCGCGGCACGGACACGATGATGGCCGGCAAGGTCGCGCTGGTCGCAGGCTATGGCGACGTCGGCAAGGGCTCGGCGGCGAGCCTGCGCGGCTCGGGCGCGCGGGTGATCGTGACCGAGGTCGACCCCATCTGCGCGCTGCAGGCGGCGATGGACGGCTACGAGGTCGTCACCATGGAAAGCGGTGCGCCGCGCGCCGACATCGTCGTCACCGCGACCGGCAACAAGGACGTCCTGACGGCGGACCACTTCCGCCTCCTCAAGGACATGGCGATCGTCTGCAACATCGGCCACTTCGACAACGAGATTCAGGTCGAGGCGCTGAAGAACTACAAGTGGACGAACATCAAGGACCAGGTCGACATGATCGAGCTGCCCTCCGGCCGCCGCATGATCCTCCTGTCCCAAGGGCGCCTCGTGAACCTCGGCAACGCGACCGGGCACCCGAGCTTCGTGATGTCGGCGAGCTTCACCAACCAGACGCTGGCCCAGATCGAGCTCTTCACCAAGGGCGACGAGTACGACAACAAGGTCTACGTCCTGCCCAAGCACTTGGACGAGAAGGTCGCCGCGCTGCACCTCGAAAAGGTCGGGGCGCAGCTCTCCAAGCTGACGGACGCGCAGGCCAAGTACATCGGCGTCGACGTGAACGGCCCGTTCAAAGGCGAAGCGTACCGGTACTGAGGCTTGGGCCGCTACTGAGAATCAGGCGACAAGGCGGCGTTGGCGCCGAGGTTGCAGGAAGGCTTTCATGATGAGACGCCTCCTCCCCCTCGGACTCCTCGCCGCCTGCGCCTCGCAGAGCTTGCCGCTCGCCCCGGGCGATGACGGCGGCTCGCGCGGCGGGTTCGGCTTCGGCCTTCCCGCCTTCGGAAGCGGGACCGCCGCTAGGCCGGTCGCCGCGACGCAGGCGCCCGAGCTGCCCCTCGAACCTGCCGACGAGGTGCGCCTGGCGCGGCTCAAGGAGACGGTGGCCGCCGCGCTCTTCGACGCCTTCGCAGCGGGCGGCGCCGACCGGACCATGATCGCGTCGTCCGCCTCGGTGCTGACGGCGGCGCCGCTGCCGCTGACGGACGGACCGATCGCCGGGCGATACCGCTGCCGCACGCTGAAGCATGGCGGCCCCGTCCCCTTCATCACCTATGGCTGGTTCGACTGCGCCGTGAAGGAGGGCAAGGACGGCCTCACGCTGTCGAAGCCCGACGGCAGCCAGCGCATGGCCGGACGGCTGTTCCGGGCGCCGGGCCTCGGCGCGGACGGTCTCTCCGCCCTCGCCTATGCGGGCACGGAGTACCATCAGGGCGAGAAGCCCGTGCCCTACCCCGAAGGGCGCAACGAGGTCGGCCTCTTCGAGCGGATCGGCGAGAACCGCTTCCGCCTCCTCCTCCCGGAGCCCGGCGTCGAGGGGCGGCTCGACGTGATCGAGCTCGAACGGATCGGCGAGCGGGGAGCCTAGAAGGGCCGCCGCGCCTTCAGCGCCGCGGCGAGGGTGCCTTCGTCGAGGTAGTCGAGCTCGCCGCCCACGGGCACGCCGTGGGAAAGACGCGTGACCTCGACGCCCGTGCCGTCCAGCCGGTCGGTGACGTAGTGGGCCGTGGTCTGACCGTCGACCGTGGCGGCGGTGGCGAGGATGATCTCCTTGATGCCCGCCGCGCTCGCCCGTTGTGCCAGGGAGGCGATGTTGAGGTCGTCAGGGCCGATCCCGTCGAGGGGCGAGATGACGCCGCCGAGGACGTGGTACTTGCCCCTGTGCGCACCTGCGCGCTCCAACGCCCAAAGGTCGGCGACGTCCTGCACGACGCAGATCGTGCCGTCGTCGCGCTCTGGGTCCGAACAGATGGCGCAGGGGTTGCGGCTGTCCCAGTTCCCGCAGACGTCGCACGGGACGACCTTCTCGGCCGCGTCGTGAAGGGCGGCGGCGAGCGGCTCCATCATCTGCTCGCGGCGCTTGAGGAGGTAGAGCGCCGCCCGCTTGGCCGAGCGCGGCCCGAGGCCGGGAAGCCCCGAGAGCAGCTTGATGAGGTGGTCGAGCTCGGGGCCGGCGGGCGTCTTCTGCATGGCCTCTAGATAGGCGCGAACGCGGTCCTTTTCGAGCCTCAACGCCCGGTCTCGACCCAATCCCCGGTCTCGGCTGAGCGGTAGATCGCGGTTAGAAGCTCGACGTCCCTAAGGCCCATCTCGCCGGGCGTCAGGATCTCCGTGCCTTCCTGAACGGCTTGGCACAGATGGTCGATCTCGGCGCCGAACTGGCTCTCCGAGGGCTGCTCGGGCTTCGGCGCGTCCGTGCCGTCCGCGGAGACGAGGTGGAGCGCGTTCCCCCTGTACTCGGTCGCGGGGTTCAAGGTCGCGGTGACCTTCTCGCCGACGAGGTCGATCCGTTTGACGCTGCCGGTATAGCCGGAGCTGATCACGGCGCTGCGCCCGGAGGGAAAGTCGAGCTCGACCCGGGCGAAGGCTTCGACCTCGGCGAAGCGCGGATCGCCTGGCGGGCTCGACAGCGTGCCGCGGACCCGCGAGGGCGCTTCGCCCAGGAACCAGATCAGGCCGTTGAGGCCGTATATGCCGATGTCGACGAGCGAGCCGCCGCCCGCGAGGGCCTTCTTCGCGCGCCACTGATCGCGCGCATCGCCCAAGTCCATCGGCCGGTGATGGTCGGAGGCCGCGTACCAGACCTCGCCGAGGTCGCCTGCCGCCATCCGGTCCTTGGCGAGCTGGTTGTAGGGCTCGAAGTGCGCGCGGTAGGCGACCATGAGCTTGCGCCCCGCGGCCTTTCCGGCGTCGATCATGCGCTGGCAGGCCGCAGGCGTCGGCGCCATCGGCTTCTCGCACATCACGTGCTTGCCCGCCTCGAAGGCGCGGATGACGAGGTCCTCGTGCAGCGCGTTGGGGGTGATGACGTAGACGACGTCGACGCTGTCGTCGTCCGCGAGGCGCTTCATGTCGTAGCCGTGGACGGCGTCCTCGCCGAGGCCGTAGGCCGCGCCGACCCGCGCCGCCTTGTCCGGACTGCCGGTGATCAGACCTGCCAGCTTGGCGCGGCGCGCCTTCGCGATGCCGGGGATCGCCCAGTTCTGCGCGAAGTGGCCGACGCCCGCCACGGCCCAGCCGAGCTGATCCTGGCTGGCGATCGGCAGGGGGTTGTCCTCTTCGGGTGCTGGGCGGCCGGTCAGCCGGTTCGGCGGCGCCTCCTGTCCGAGCGCCGCGCCCGCGAGGCTCGCGCCGAGGCCGAGGACGGAAGCTTGAAGGAAAGCGCGCCTTTGAAGAGGCTCGGTCTGCATGGGATCGGCTCCGGTGTCGCCTGTCCCTAACCGCCCCGCCCCGCTCAACGTTCCGCTCAACGTTCCGCGCGCAGCGAGGATAAGTCCTTGCACTCGAGCGATGGGGGGCGGATGGGCGCCCGGCCGCCCCGATCGAGAGTGAACGTTTTGGCCCTCACGCCCTCCGTCCAAGTCCTACGCCACAGGCCCTACGCGCACTTCCTCACCATGCGCGTGCTGCTGGCGGGCGCACGCCAGATGGAGGCCGTCGCGATCGGCTGGCAGGTCTACGACCTCGCGCGGCTCGACCGGACGGTCGAGGAGTCGGCGCTGCTCCTGGGTCTGATCGGCCTGACGCAGTTCGTGCCCGTCCTCCTCTTCTCGCTGATCGGCGGGCAGGTCGCCGACCGCCTGGATCCCAAGAAGATCCTGATCGCGACCAACACCGCCCGTTTCCTCGCGACCGTCATCCTGCTCGCGACCGCCTTCCTCGCGCCGCGGCACGCCCTGCCCTCGATCTTCGCCGTCGCGGTGATCCTCGGCACGGTGAACGCCTTCGTGCCGGCCGCCGCCAACACGCTCTACCCCCGCCTCGTGCCGCGGGCGGAGCTGCCCGCCGCCATCGCCTGGAACTCGCTCGGCTTTCAGTCGGCGGCGATCGCGGGGCCCGCGCTCGGCGGCGTCCTCTACATCGGCGGCCCCGAGACCGTGTACGGCGTCAGCCTCGTCCTGATCGGCCTCGCCCTCCTCGCCATCGCGACGGCGAAGACGCCGAAGCACATTCCTCCGCGACGTCAGCGCGGCCTCGCCATGATGAAGGAAGGGCTCCTTTACGTCCGGGGCAACAAGATCGTGCTCGGCGCGATCTCGCTCGACCTCGTGGTCGTCTTCTTCGCTGGCGCGACCGCGCTCCTGCCGATCTTCGCGCGCGACGTCCTGCACGTCGGCACCGAAGGCCTCGGCGCGCTGCGCGCCGCGCCCGCCTTCGGCGCCGGCCTCGTGGCGCTCGGCCTCGCCTTCGCGCCGCTCACCCAGGCGGTCGGCCGATGGATGATGGCTGCGATCTTCGTCTACGGCCTCTCCATGCTGGCCTTCGGCCTGTCGACCAGCTTCGTCCTGTCCCTCGCCGCGCTCGGCGTCTCGGGCGCCGCGGACATGGTGTCGATGTACGTCCGCCAGTCGCTGATCCAGCTCGCGACGCCCGACGGCATGCGCGGTCGGGTCTCGTCCGTGTCGTTCATCTTCGTCTCGGCCTCGAACGAGCTCGGCGAGTTCGAGTCGGGGGTCGCCGCGCGCCTGTTGGGCCCGGTCGGCGCCGTGGTGCTGGGCGGGACGGCCGCGATCGTCACGGCGCTCGCCTGGTTCAAGCTGTTCCCGGCGCTGACCCGCGCGGACCGCTTCGACGAGCTGCCGGGCGAAGCGCCCGCACCGGCGGCGGGGGCACCCGCGAGCTAGGTCACCAAAGACCGGACGGACTCGCCTGCTTGGCGAGGCGGTCCAACATGCGGTTCAGGACCTCGCGCTCCTTGCCGGACAGCACCGAGAGGAGTTCCGCCTCGTAAGACCGGGCGATGACGGCGACCTCGTCGTAGATCGCCCTGCCCGCCTCGGTCAGGGACAGGCGCGAGGAGCGGCCGTCCGCCGGCGATACGCGCCGCTCGATGCGCCCGGCCTCGAGGAGGCCCGCGACCGCACGGCTGACCGCGACCTTGTCCATCGCGGTCCGCGCGGCGATCGCCTTCGCGGCGAGGTCCGGCGACTGTCCGAGGACCGCGATCACCCGCCATTGCGGGATCGTGAGGCCGAAGCGCTCGCGGTATTGCGCCGCGATCCCCTCGGAGACGGTGTTCGACAGGACGGACAGGCGGAAGGGCACGAACTCGGAGAGGACGAGTTCACTCTCCCGCGCGCGCTGCACCGTCTCCGTCATCCGATCTTGCCTTTCCGCCGCGATTGTCGTTTCTAATGAAACTAGTTTCCGATGTAACTAATCATACCAATCAGTCGGGAGGAACACCATGGCGGATCTCTTCGCAAACCCCGCAGGGCTCGACGGCTTCGAGTTCATCGAGTTCTCGGCGCCGCAGAAGGGCGTGCTGGAACCCGTGTTCGAGGCCATCGGCTTCACCAAGGTCGCGAACCACCGCTCCAAGGACGTGCAGCTCTGGCGGCAGGGCGACATCAACCTGATCACCAACTACGAGCCGCGCTCGGCGGCCTGGTTCTTCGCGCGCGAGCACGGACCGTCCGCCTGCGGCATGGCGTTCCGCGTGAAGGACGCGCGCAAGGCCTACGATCACCTCATCGAGCAGGGCGCCGAGCCCGTGGAGGTGAAGACCGGGCCGATGGAGCTGCGCATTCCCGCGATCCGCGGCATCGGCGGGGCGATCTTGTACCTCGTCGACCGCTACGGCGATCAGCTGTCGATCTACGACATCGACTTCGAGTACGTCGAAGGGGCCGAGCGCTTCCCCGAAGGGGCGGGCCTCGAGGTGATCGATCACCTCACCCACAACGTCTACACGGGCCGCATGGCCTACTGGGCGGACTACTACGAGACGCTCTTCAACTTCCGTGAGATCCGCTACTTCGACATCAAGGGCGAGTATACGGGCCTCACCTCCAAGGCGCTGACGGCGCCGGACGGAAAGATCCGCATCCCCCTCAACGAGGAGGGCGAGGGCGGCAAGGGCCAGATCGAGGAGTTCCTGCGCGCCTTCAACGGCGAGGGCATCCAGCACATCGCCTTCGCCTGCGACGACCTCCTCGGCGCCTGGGACAAGCTGAAGGCCCGCGGCATGCCCTTCATGACCGCGCCGCCCGAGACCTATTACGAGATGCTCGAAGAGCGCCTGCCGGGCCACGGCGAGCCCGTGGACGAGCTGAAAGCCCGCGGCATCCTCCTCGACGGGACGAGCGAGGACGGCAGCGCCCGCCTCCTCCTCCAGATCTTCTCCGAGACCCAAGTCGGGCCCGTCTTCTTCGAGTTCATCCAGCGCAAGGGCGATGACGGCTTCGGCGAAGGCAACTTCAAGGCGCTCTTCGAATCGATGGAGCGCGACCAGGTCCGCCGGGGCGTCCTGA
The DNA here is from genome assembly GCF_014199615.1 of Parvularcula dongshanensis. Classification (GTDB taxonomy): domain Bacteria; phylum Pseudomonadota; class Alphaproteobacteria; order Caulobacterales; family Parvularculaceae; genus Parvularcula; species Parvularcula dongshanensis. Next base: position 420,487 of record NZ_JACHOB010000001.1, read on the forward strand.
AGACGAAGGAGCCTGCGTGATGGCCGAAGAGTTCACTCTGAGCGGCGTGCACCACGTCGCCTATCGCTGCCGCGACGCGAAGGAGACGGTGGAGTTCTACCGCGACGTCATGGGCATGCCCTTCGACGTCGCCTTCGCCGAGGACCACGTGCCGTCCACGGGCGAGTACGACCCCTACATGCACGTCTTCCTCGACGCGGGGAACGGCAACATCCTCGCCTTCTTCGAGCTGCCGAACCAGCCCGAGATGGGCCGGGACGAGAAGACGCCGAAATGGGTCCAGCACCTCGCCTTCCGCGTGCCGACGATGGACGACCTCCTGAAGGCGAAGGCCCGCGCCGAGGCGCATGGGGTCGAGGTCCTGGGGCCTACGGATCACGGCATCTTCAAGTCGATCTACTTCTTCGATCCCAACGGTCATAGGGTCGAGCTGGCCTGCGACTGCGGCACGAAGGAGCAGATGGACGAGCTTCGCCGCGTCGCGCCCGACATGCTCGAAGAGTGGTCGCGGACCAAGCGCGCGCCGAAGCACGCCGCCTGGCTTCACGCCGGGGACCCGCCGCCGAAGCGCTCGTGATGCGCCTTTACGGCTACGACCGGTCCTCGACCTCCTACCGGGTGCGGATCGCCCTGAACCTCAAGGGCGTTCCGTATGAGGGCGTCGAGGTGGACCTGCGCGAGGGCGCGCAGCGCTCGGACGAGTTCCGCAAGGTGAACCCGTTCGGAAGCGTGCCCGCGCTCGTGACGGACGGGGGCGAGACGGTCGTCCAGTCGCTCGCCATCTTCACCTGGCTCGATCGGCATCATCCCGAGCCGCCCCTGTGGCCGAGCGACCCGGACGCACTCGTGCGCGCGCAGGAGCTGACCTACGCGATCGCCTGCGACGTTCACGCCGTGAACAACCTCCGGGTGCTGAAGCGCCTGCGTTCGGCGTTCGGTGCGGACGAGGCGGCGATCGAGGACTGGTACCGGCACTTCATCGAGGAGAGCTTCGCGCCGATCGAGGCCCGGCTTCGAGCGATGACGCTCGAAGGCCGCCTGCCCTTCGGCGGCCCGGGCGCCTTCGAGGCGACGCTCGTCCCCCAGGTCTACAACGCCCGGCGCTACGCGCTGGACCTCTCCCCCTACCCCGAGATCGTTCGGATCGACGCGGCCTGCACGGCGCTGGACGCCTTCGCGCGCGCCGCGCCCGAGGCGCAAGACGCCGCGCCTGCCTGACATCCTCCGCCGACGAAGGACACGCCCATGAAACTCGCCACGCTCAAGAACGGCACGCGGGACGGCCGCCTGGTCGTCGTCAGCGCCGACCTGTCTCGCTGCTTGGGCGCGGGCGGCGCCGCACCGACGCTTCAGGCCGCGCTCGACGACTGGAGGGCGGTCGAGCCCGAGCTTCGGGCGCTCGCAGAGACGCTCGAACGGGACGCGAGCGCAGGAGAGCCGTTTGGCGAGACGAAGTGCGCCTCGCCCCTTCCCCGCGCCTATCAGTGGGCGGACGGCTCTGCCTACGTCAACCACGTCGAGCTCGTCCGCCGGGCGAGGGGCGCCAAGATGCCGGAGAGCTTCTGGACCGACCCCCTGATGTATCAGGGCGGCTCGGACAGCTTCCTCGGCCCGCGCGATCCGATCGTGATGCCGACCGACGAGGGCTGGGGCATCGACATGGAAGGCGAGGTCGCCGTCGTCACCGGCGACGTGCCGATGGGCGTGACGGCAGAAGAGGCGCGCGGCCTCGTCCGCCTCGTCATGCTCTGCAACGATGTGAGCCTGCGCGGCCTCATCCCCGGCGAGCTCGCCAAGGGCTTCGGATTCTTCCAGTCGAAGCCGTCGTCGGCCTTCTCGCCCTGCGCGGTGACGCCGGACGGACTCGGCGGGGCCTGGCGCGAGGGTAAGCTGCACCTGCCGCTTCTGGTCGGGCTCAACGGCGAGCCCTTCGGCAGGGCCGATGCGGGCACCGACATGACCTTCGACTTCGGCCAGCTGATCGCGCACGCCGCGAAGAGCAGGCCTCTGGGCGCCGGGACCATCATCGGGTCGGGCACGGTGTCGAACCGCATGGAGGGTGGCCCCGGCAAGCCGATCGCCGAGGGCGGCGTCGGCTACTCCTGCCTCGCGGAGATCCGCATGATCGAGACGATCGAGGGCGGCGCGCCCAAGACGCCCTTCTTGCGCTTCGGGGACGCCGTCAGCATCGAGATGACGGACGCGGACGGCCGGTCGATCTTCGGGCGGATCGCGCAGCAGGTCCGGCGCGCGGGCTGAACCCCTCCGTCAGAACGGGAACTTCATGCCGGGCGGCAGGGGAAGCCCGGCGGTCAGCTCCTTCATCGTGTCCTGGCTCTGCCGCTCGATCTTCGACTTCGCGTCGTTGATCGCGGCGGTGAGGAGGTCCTCGGTCACCTCGCGCTCCTCTTCCTTCATCAGGCTCGGATCGAGAGCGACGCGCGAAGCGTAGCCCTTGCCGTTCATCGTGACGCGGACGAGGCCGCCGCCTGCCGTGCCCTCGACCTCCATGCCGGCGATCTTCTCCTGAAGCTCCTCCATCTTCGCCTGCATGGCGCCGGCCTGCTTCATCATGTCCTGGAAGTTCTTCATTCGGACTCTCCGGGGTTCAGGGGACGAATGTCTGTGAGGGTGGCGCCGGGGAAGGTCGCCATCGCCTCTTGGTAGAAGGGGTGCGCTTCGACCGCCGCGCGGCGCGCTTCCTTCAGCGTGGGGACGAGGACGTCGGCCCCTTTGGTGACGTGCACCTGCCAGGGCGTGCCCGTCCAGGCCAGGAGACCACGCGAAAGCTCGCCTTGGAAGCCGGGCGGCACGGGGCCGGACAGCGCCATCTCGAGCCGGCCCGGCGCGATCGAAACCGGCCGGACGTGCTCTTGAATCTGGGTCGCGAGCTTCACCTCGCGGTGCTCTCGCGCGAGGGCGACGATGTCCTCGAGGCTCTGCGGCCCCGAGGGCTCCGGCTCGGCTTGAGGGGCTGGCGCCGGGGCGGGAACCGCCGGCGCCTCCTTAGGGCGGGCGGTGGCCGTGCCGCCCCCGCTCATCTGGCGAAGCGCTTCTTCCGGCGTCGGCAGCTGCGCCGCGTAGGCGAGCCGGACGAGGCCGATCTCGGCCGCCGCCGCCGGGTCCGGCGCGGCGTGGGTCTCGTCGAGCGCCTTCATCAGCAGCGTCCAGGCACGGGTGAGCGCGGGTAGGGAGAGGCCCTTTGCGACCTCGCGCGCCTGGTCCGCATCCGCGCTGCCCGCCCGGCCGTGCGCGGCCGCTTCCGGCCCCGCCGCCTTCACGCGGGTGAGGAGGTGGGTGACCTCGAGGAGGTCGCGCACGGTCGCGGCGGGGTCTGCGCCCGAATCGTACTGGTCGCGGAAGAGCCGAAGCGCCTCCGCGCCGTCGCCGCGCAGGGCGGCCTCGAGCAGCGACCAGCTCTGCGTCCGGTCGGCGAGGCCGAGCATGTCGCGGATCTGTTCGGGCGTGATCTCGCCTTCGCCCCGGTGCTGGATCAGGGCCTGGTCGAGGAGGGAGAGCGCGTCGCGGACCGAGCCCTCGGCCGCGCGGGCGAGCATGAGCAGGCCTTCGCGCGCGACGCTCGCGCTTTCCTTCGCCGCGATGCCCGCGAGGTGATCGGCCAGCGTCTCGGCGTCGAAGCGCCGAAGGTCGAAGCGCTGGCAACGCGAGAGCACCGTCACCGGGACCTTCCGGATCTCGGTCGTCGCGAAGATGAACTTCACGTGCGGCGGGGGCTCTTCGAGCGTCTTGAGGAGCGCGTTGAACGCGTTCTTCGAGAGCATGTGCACTTCGTCGATGATGTAGACCTTGGTCCGCGCCTGGACGGGGGCGTAGCGCACCCCCTCGATCAGCTCGCGGATGTCGTCGACGCCCGTGCGCGAGGCGGCGTCCATCTCGAGGACGTCCGGGTGCCGGCTCTCCGCGATGGCGCGGCAGTGCCGGCCCTCTGCCGGCATGTCGACGGTCGGGCGATCGGTCTCGTCCGTCTCGTAGTTGAGCGCCCGGGCCATGATGCGCGCCGTCGTCGTCTTCCCGACACCGCGCACGCCGGTCAGGATGAAGGCGTGGGCGATCCTGTCCGCCTGGAACGCGTTCCTGAGCGTGCGCACCATGGCGTCGTGCCCGAGCAAGTCGTCGAAGCTCTGCGGCCGGTACTTGCGCGCGAGGACCTGGTAGGCGGGGGCGTCGGACATCGGCTCTCCTGAGGGCAGCCTCCGATATGCGCCCTCCCCCGCTCCGCCTCAACCTTCGGGCGGGCCATCGGGGTGGAAGGTGAAGACCTCCTCGAGGGGCCGCCCGAAGGCGTGCGCGATGCGGAAGGCGACCTCGAGCGAGGGGGCGTAGCGGCCCTTCTCGATCGCGGCGACCGTCTGGCGGGTGACGCCCGCCCGCTCGCCGAGCTCGCCTTGCGTCATCTCGTCCGCCTCGAAGCGCAGGCGCCGGACCTGGTTGGTGATCGGCGGCCGGCTCACGCGGTGCGCCGGTAGTGCAGGATCTGCATCAGGGCGCCCGCCGCCTGGGCGAGAAGCAGCGACAAGAAGAGCGCGTTGGCGATCAGGCCCTCCCCATGGGTGGCTGCGTATAGAAGCGTCGCGAGGACGCAGAGGACGAGGATGTTGGCCCGCCCCGCCTCGCCCCGGCGCTCCGCCTCCCGATCGCGCTCGTCCTTGGCCGCTTCTCTGTCGGATGGGCCCGTCAGCGCCGCGACGGGGATCATCAGGACGACCATCAGGACGACGAAGGCGATCACCGCGCCGATCATCCCGGCAGGCGGCGAGCCGTTCACCCCGCCCCCGACATGCATGTCGTAGGCGAAGTAGGCGGCGACCGCCGCGAGGGCGATCAGCTGAACCCAGAGTGTCTTCTCACGAAACGGCATCGTTCTCTCCCCATGTCGAATGACTACGACACGAAGGTAATCACTCTGCACGCAATGTCAACTCAGTTTAACATCGTGTCCGACGCTCTTTCCTTCCGTACCGCCGCATGGGTCCGCCAAACGGCCTGCGCCTTGAGAACGAGGACCACCGAGGCGAGCGCCAGGGTCGCCGCGTTCGCGATCACCACGGGCCACGATCCGATGAGCCAGCCATAGATGAGCCAGAACGCGACCCCGCTCGTGAACATGGCGTACATGGTCAGGGAGATGCCGGCCGTGTTCCGGGTCCGAAGGACGAGCAACGCCTGCGGCAGGAAGGACGACGTCGTGAGGAAGGCCGCCAGGAGGCCGAGTACCGAAGCGATGCCCACCGAACCGCCCTTCACAGCTGCGACCGCGCCATCGGCGCGCGCCCCTCAAGTAGCGAGCGATCGCGAGCGGTAGGGGCAGGAAAAAGAGAGAGGTGGAAGGCCGACACGACCCGAACGAGAACTCGTTGCGGCTGCTTCCTTCCGGACCTGACCGGGTTGGCGAGGCGTCCGTCCGCGCGACCTTCCGAGGAGCATGTCGCAAGCCTACTCTCCCGATGCAAGGCCGCAGCGCGCCAACGCTAATCACGCGTTTGTGATCTCGGCGGTCAGACCTTTCTAAGCCTTCGATCCGATGCTCCCGAGAAGCTGGGGGACAGGTCATCCTGATATGAATGCACTTCTGACGTGCCTGACGCAGGAGCACGAGTGGCAGCTGGTGCTGATCGCCGCGGCGGTCTGCGTGCTTTGCAGCTTCACGGTCGTCAGCCTTTGGGATCGCGCCGCCCGCGCGCAGGTGCGAAGCCATAAGGTCCGCTGGATCCTGATCGGCGGCCTCGCGGCGGGATGCGGGGTCTGGGCGACCCACTTCATCGCCATGCTAGGCTACGTCTACGAGATCGAGCGCGGCATCTCCTTGCCGCGAACGCTGGGTTCGCTCGGGATCGCCTGCGTCCTCTTCGCGTTCAGCATCGTGCCCGTCATGCGCGGCTATGGCTGCCAGCGCTGCCGCTTGGTCGCGGCCGCCGCGCTCACGATCGCGATCGGCGCCATGCACTACTTCGGTATGTCGGCCTACAATGCGAGCGCCCTCCTGGTCTGGGACCGGGGGATGATCGTCGTCTCCTTCGTTCTCGGCTTCGTCTTCAACCTCGCCAGCGTGCAGCTCTTCACGACGCAGCGCACCTCGGCCCGGCTCGTGATCAGCCCGCTCCTCTTCACCCTGGCGATCTGTGCCATCCACTTCATCGGCATGGCCGCATTGACGGTGGTGCCGCTCGACACGAGCGCGCAGGCCTGGACCGGGGACAGCAACATCCTCGCGGCCAGCACCGCCGTCGCCGTCCTCCTCGTCCTCGGCGTGAGCCTCGGCGCGTCCGTCGTCGACCAGACCTCGACCCGCCTCAAGGCGGCCGAGGCCGACCGGCTCCGCGCCCTGGCGGACGAGCTCGCGGCCCGCAACGTCGAGCTCGAAGAAGCCAAGGGGCGTGCAGAGGCGGCGAGCCAAGCCAAGTCCGCCTTCCTCGCCAACATGTCCCACGAGATCCGGACCCCGATGAACGGCGTCCTCGGCATGTCCGAGCTTCTGCTCGAGAGCGACCTCACCGACCGTCAGCGCAACTACGCGGACACCATCTTCCGGTCGGGAAACGCGCTGCTCACGGTCATCAACGACGTCCTCGACTTCTCGAAGATCGAGGCGGGCAAGCTCGAGCTCGCGCCCGCCCCCTTCGACCTTCGGGCGGCCGTCGAGGACGTTGCCGCCCTCCTCGCGCCGGTCGCGCAGGACAAGGGCATCGAGATCATGGTCCGCTGCGATCCCGACCTGCCCGAAGCGCTGGTCGGCGATGCGGGCCGCATTCGCCAGGTCGTCACGAACCTCGCGGGCAACGCCGTCAAGTTCACCTCCGAAGGCTACGTCCTGGTCGACGTCGGCGCGGCACAGGGGCCGGACGGGCCCCTTTGGCGCATCGCGGTGCGGGACACGGGCATCGGCATCCCCGAAGACAAGCTCGAAAGCATCTTCGAGGAGTTCGCGCAGGCCGAGAACTCGACCACCCGCCTCTATGGCGGCACGGGCCTCGGCCTTTCCATCTCGCTTCGCCTCGCCCGGATGATGGGCGGCGGGATCGACGTGCGTTCCGAGGTCGGCAAGGGCTCGACCTTCGTCGTCGAGATCCCGCTGCCGGTCTCGACGGAACCGGGCCAACCCCGCTACCCGGCGGCGCCGCTTCCCGCCGTCCGCGTGCTTCTCGTCGACGACGTCGCGGTGAACCTCGACATCCTCGAGGAGCAGTGCCGCGCCTGGGGCCTGAGCCCGACCCGTGCGGGCGGCGGGCGTCAGGCGGTCGACCTCTTGGAGCGGGCCGCCCAGGACGGCGTGCCCTACGACGCGGTCCTCCTCGACTACCACATGCCCGAGATGGACGGCCTCGCCGTCGCTCAGCACATCAGCGACAGCACCGTTTTGAACCCGGTCCGGGTCGTGGTCCTGTCCTCTTCGGACGACGATGCGGTCGTCTCCGCCTTCCGCGCGCTCGGGACCGAAGGCTACCTCGTCAAGCCGGTGCGCGCCGCGGCGCTCTACCGGACCCTGTCCGAGACGCTGATCAAGGACGACGCGCCCGACCTCGCGGCACCCGCCCCGGCGTCGCCTCGAACGTCGGCGGCGCTCGGCGCGCTGCGGGTGCTCGCGGCGGACGACAACCAGGTCAACCGCATGGTGCTCGGCAGCCTGATCGACGCCGAACGCTACGCCGTCACCTTCGCGGAGGACGGAGAGGCCGCCTTCGAGGCGTGCAAGGCGAGCTGCTTCGACGTCATCCTGATGGACCTCTCCATGCCGAAGATGGACGGCTACCAGGCGACCGCGGCGATTCGCGCCCTGGAGAGGCGAGAGGCGCGCCGACGTACGCCGATCGTCTGCCTCACCGCCCATGCGCTCGAAGGGCAACGCGAGACCTGCCTTCGTCACGACATGGACGACTACCTGACCAAGCCGATCAAGAAGGACGCGCTGACCGCCACGCTCGAACGGTGGACGGCCGAGACCGAGGACGAAATCACGGTTCGCGCGGCGAGCTGACGGTGCCCGCGATGCGGCCGCTTGCCAAAGCGCCCCTCGCGCGCCATCCCGGCGTCATGTCCCGCATCGCCCGACGCTTCGACCGTTTGCGCGCCGAGAACCGCGCCGCCTTCATTCCCTTCGTCATGGCGGGCGATCCGTCCTACGAGGCGAGCCTCGAGATCGTGCGGGCCCTGCCCGGGGCGGGGGCCGATCTGATCGAGCTCGGCGTCTGCTTCACGGATCCCATGGCGGACGGCCCGGCGATCCAACTCGCAGGGCAGCGGGCGCTCGCGGCGGGGCAGACCCTGCGGCGCACCCTGGACCTCGTCTCGGCCTTCCGGGAGGAGGACCAGGAGACCCCCATCGTCCTCATGGGCTACTACAACCCGATCTACGCCTACGGGGTCGAGCGCTTCCTCAAGGACGCGAAGGCCGCCGGCGTCGACGGCCTGATCGTCGTCGACCTGCCCCCGGAGGAAGACGAGGAGCTCTGCCTGCCAGCGCGGAAGGCGGAGCTCGACTTCGTCCGGCTCGCCACGCCGACGACGGACGAGGCGCGCCTGCCGAGCGTGGTCAGGAACAGCTCCGGCTTCGTCTACTACGTCTCGGTCGCGGGCATTACCGGCGGCGCGACGGGAGAGGCGGGCGCGGTCGCGACCGCCGTCTCGCGCCTGAGAAGCGCCTCCGGGCTGCCCGTCGCGGTGGGCTTCGGCGTCAAGACCGAGGCGCGCGCGGCGGAGGTCGCGCGCGACGCGGACGCGGTCGTCGTGGGGTCCGCCCTGATCGAGGCGCTGGCCGCAGGACTGCCCGATGGCGAAGCCGCCGCGCGCGATGCGGTCCTCGATTTGGCGTCGCGGCTGTCGCGCGCTATCAGGGCGGCTCGCCAACCTTCCGAGGCTTTGTGAACTGGTTCGCTGACATCACGCCGCCGGGCATCAAGAAGATGTTCCGGCACCGGGACGACGATACGTCCGGCCTGTGGACGAAGTGCCCGTCCTGCGAGGAGATGGTCTTCTCGAAGGACCTGGAGGCGAACGCGCATGTCTGCCCGTCCTGCTCCCACCACCTGCCGCTGGGCGCCGAGGAACGGCTACACAGCCTCTTCGGTCACGGTGCGTGGTCCAAGGTCGCCCTGCCCGAAGTGCCGGACGATCCGCTGAAGTTCAGGGACACCAAGAAGTACGCCGACCGCCTGCGCGACTATCGCAAGAAGACCGGCGAGAAGGACGCCCTCATCATCGCCAAGGGCGCGCTGTCGCACCAGGCGGGGAGCCTGCCCGTCGTCGCCGTGGTCCAGAACTTCGCCTTCATGGGCGGCTCGATGGGCATGGGCCTCGGCGAGGGCCTGATCCGCGCGGCGGAGACGGCGGTCGCCGAGCGGCGTCCCCTCATCGTCTTCACCGCGTCGGGCGGCGCGCGCATGCAGGAAGGCATCCTGTCCTTGATGCAGATGCCGCGCACCACCATCGCCGTGCAGATGATGCGCGAGGCAGGGCTTCCCTACATCGTCGTCCTGACCCACCCGACGACGGGCGGCGTCACCGCCTCCTACGCCATGCTGGGCGACGTCCAGCTCGCCGAGCCCGGCGCCCTGATCGGCTTCGCGGGCCCCCGCGTGATCGAGCAGACGATCCGCGAGCAGCTGCCGGAAGGCTTCCAGCGCTCGGAATATCTGCGCGACCACGGCATGGTCGACCTCGTCGTCGACCGCCGCGAGCTGGGAGAGACGCTGGCGCGCCTCGTCTCCGTCCTGACCAAGACGCAGCACGTCGCCGCGGGCGCCGCCTCCGCGCCCGCCAATGACGACGCCCTCGCCGCCGACGAGATGCCGAGGGCGGCCGAGTAGTGACCCGAACGCCCGCCACAGCGGCGGCTGCGGAGGTTCAGCGGCGGCTCGCCCGGCTCTCGGCTCAGGCCCCCGCGGAGATGGAGCTGGGCCTCGGCCGCATCCGCAAGGCGCTGTCCCGCCTCGGCGACCCGCAGGACCGCCTGCCGCCCGTGATCCACGTCGCCGGGACCAACGGCAAGGGATCGGTGATCGCCTACATGCGCGCGATCCTCGCGGCCGGGGGCCTGCGCTGCCACGTCTACACCTCGCCCCACCTCGTGCGTTTCAACGAGCGGATCGTCGTCGCGGGCCAGGAGGTCAGCGACGAGGCGTTCGCAGAGACGCTCGGCGCCTGCGAGGCGGCGGCGGGCGACCTGCCGCTGACCTACTTCGAGGCGGTGACGGCCGCCGCCTTCTTGCTGTTCGAACGGGAGCCCGCCGACGTCGTCCTTCTCGAGACGGGTCTCGGCGGCAGGCTCGACGCGACCAACGTGGTGAGCGCGCCCCGGGCCTGCGTCGTGACGCCGGTGGCGTTCGACCACCAGGACTGGCTCGGCGAGACGCTGGAGGAGATCGCCTACGAGAAGGCCGGCATCCTGAAGGCGGGCGCCCGCTTCGTGACGGGGCCGCAGCGGCCCGAAGTGCTCGCCGTGCTGGAGAGCCGCGCGCTCGCGGTCGGCGCGAACCCGCACGTCTTCGGCCAGGACTGGACGGCGGTGTCCGAGGGCGGACGCCTCGTCTATCAGGACGAGGAAGGCCTCTCCGACCTCTCTTTGCCCCGCCTGCCGGGCGCGCATCAGGTCGACAACGCGGCGCTCGCCGTCGCGGCGGTCAAGGCGGCCGGGCTCGCGCCGCCCGACGACCTCCTGTCGCTCGGCCTCGAAGCGGCGGAGTGGCCCGCCCGCCTTCAACGCCTGCGCCGCGGTCCGCTGGTGCGCCTCGCCGAGCGGCACGTGTCGGGCGGCGGCGAGGCGGCGGAGTTGTGGCTCGACGGCGGCCACAACCCCCATGCGGGCCGGGCCGTCGCGCGCGCCATGGCCGACCTCGAGGAACGGAGCCCGCGGCCCCTGATCCTCGTCGCCGGCATGCAGGCGAACAAGGACGCGCGCGGCTACTTCGAGCCCTTCGCCGACCTCGCCTCGCTCGTCCTGACCGTGGCGGCGGACAAGGACTCGGCGGCCAAGCCCGACGCGCTGGCGGCGACCGCGCGGAGCGCGGGGCTGCCGGCGGAGGCGGGCGGCAGCGTCGCAGAGGCGCTCGTGCGCGCCATGGACCAGGCGGCGCTGTCCGGCGAGGGCATGCCCCGGATCCTGATCTGCGGCTCGCTCTACCTCGCCGGCGAGGTTCTGGAGGAGAACGGATGACGACCGACCGTCCCGAAGTGCTGATCCGCGTCCTGCCCTCGGCCGAAGGCCTGCCGCTGCCGGCCTACGAGACCGAAGGGGCCGCCGGGGCCGACCTGCGCGCCGCGGTGCCGGAGGACGCGCCTCTGACGATCCCCCCTGGCGGGACGGCCATGGTCCCGACCGGCCTGTGCGTCGCCCTGCCCCAAGGCTACGAGATGCAGGTGCGTCCGCGCTCCGGCCTCGCGGCGAAGCACGCGGTGACGGTGCTGAACAGCCCGGGGACGGTCGATGCGGACTATCGCGGAGAGGTGCGTGTGATCCTGATCAATCACGGGTCGGCGGACTTCCTGGTCCAGCGGGGCGAACGCATCGCGCAGGCGGTCGTCGCCCCCGTCAGCCTCGCCCGCTTCGAGACCGCCGAGGCGCTGCCGGAGACCCTTCGCGGAACGGGCGGCTTCGGGTCGACCGGCCGATGACGCCGCAGCAGACCGAACGCTACAAGCGTCACATCCTGCTGCCGGAGATCGGCGGCCAGGGCCAGCAGGCGCTCCTCTCCGCCTCCGTCCTCGTCGTCGGCGCGGGCGCGATCGGCTGCCCGGCGCTGGGTTACCTCGCCGCGGCCGGGATCGGGCGGATCGGCGTCTGCGACGGCGACGTGATCGAGCTGTCGAACCTGCAGCGGCAGGTCATCTTCCGGACCGAGGACATCGGACGGCGCAAGGCGGGGACGGCGGCCTCGCGCCTGTCGGGCCTCAACCCGGACGTGAACTGGTCCGTGCATGACGGCTACCTGACTGAGGCGAACGCGACCGCGCTCGTCAGGCGCTACGACCTCGTCATCGAAGGGCTCGACCGCTACGCGCCGCGCTACGTCGTCAACAAGGCCTGCCTCGAGGCAGGCAAGCCCCTGCTGTCGGCGGCGGTCGGACGCTTCACCGGCCAGGTCGCCCTCTTCCGCCCCGGCATGGGCGATCATCCCTGCTACGCCTGCCTGGTGCCGAGCGCGCCTGACGACGAGGCCGCTTGCGAACGCGAGGGCGTCCTCGGCGCGATCACGGGCGTCGTCGGCACGGTCGCGGCCGCCGAGGCGGTCAAGCACCTTTGCGGCATGTCCGGCGCGCTCGACCGGCAGCTGCGCCTCTATGACGGCCTGATGGGCAGCATGCGGACCGTAATCCTGCGCCGGGACCCCGCCTGCCCCGTCTGCGGCCCGAAGCGGTGACGGGCCCCGTCAGCTTCGAGACCGCCCGCCTGACCCGCAGGGTCGCGCAGCCGGGCGACATCGACGCCCTCGGCCACGTCAACAACGCCGTCTACGTGACCTGGGTCCAGGACGCGGGCGTCGAGCACTGGTTCGCCGTCGCGCCCGACGCGGTGAAGGCGCGCGTCCACTGGGTCTGCCTGCGGCACGAGGTCGACTATCGCGAGCCCGTGCTCGAGGGCGAAGAGGTCGAGGTGCGCACGTGGCTCGGCCGCGTCTCGGGTCCGCGCTTCGACCGGCACGTCGACGTCCGGAAGCCCGGCGCCAAGCGCTTCTCCTGCCGAGCCGTGACGACGTGGCTCATGCTCGAGAGCGCGACGGGCCGGCCCTTGCGCGTCGGCGACGACGTTCTCGAAGCCTTCGGCCTCGTGCCATCGGGGCACCGCGTTTGAAGCGGGCCCATCGCTTCTTACATTCCCGCCGAAAGGAGACTTCCTATGACCGATGCCGCACGACGCACCGAGCGCGCCCTCCTCGCGGGAGGCTGCTTCTGGGGAATGGAGGATCTGATCCGCAAGCAGCCCGGCGTGCTGCGCACCCGGGTCGGCTACACGGGCGGGGCCTACGAGAACCCGACCTACAACGACGTCCGCACAGGGACGACCGGGCACGCCGAGGCGGTCGAGATCGTCTACGACCCGGACGTCGTCTCCTATGAGAAGCTGCTCCGCTGGTTCTTCCAGATCCACGACCCGTCGACCAAGGACCGCCAGGGCAACGACCGGGGCAGCCAGTACCGAAGCGCGATCTGGTACACGACCGACGAGCAGCGCGAGACGGCCGAGACCGTCATGCGCCAGGTCGAGGAGAGCGGCCGCTGGCCGGGCCCGGTCGTGACGGAGCTCTCGCCGGCCGGGGTCTTCACCGAGGCCGAGGACTACCATCAGGACTACCTGCAGAAGCACCCCAACGGCTACACCTGCCACTATGTCAGGCCGGATTGGGTGATCGGCAGCGAAGCGGCTTGATTTGAACTGACGCGCTGCGCGCGACGAGGCGTACGGGCCTTCGGCCTGTGGTCTCGGCTCGCGCCTGACCGTCGCTCGCGATGGAGCCTCCGCACCTACCGGCTTGCGTACCACGAAGAGAGGCGCGCCGCATCGCGAGCGGCGGCCAGCCGCGAGCCGGGCTCACAGCCGCGAAGCGGTCGTGCAGCCCGTCATGCGAAGCATGTCAGTTCAGAAAACAAGAACCCCGGGGCCGCTGTTGCGGACGACCCCGGGGTCTCTTCGTCGCGACGCGCTGGCCAGGAGGGGGAAGACCGCCGCGCCGCGCCTGCCCGTAAGAGCGACACGCGGCGCTGAGGGAGCAAGCGCCAGGTCGAGCCCTTCGGGTTCGGAACCGATATGATCTCAGATTGAGACGGAATGAAGAGCCAAGGTGTCGCAATAACGTTAAAGTATCGAAGGGTGTCGAAATGTTTCAACCCGCAACCTATTGATTCTGTTGTCCGTACAGGCGCCTAGCGCTCGGTGAGCTTGAACTCGATGCGCCTGTTGCGGGCGAGGCTTTCCGGGTCCCGCCCGTCGACCAGCGGCTGGTACTCGCCGAAACCGGCCGCCACGAGGCGCCGCCGCGCGACGCCTCTCGCGCCCAGATACTGCACGACGGAGATCGCCCTGGCCGAAGAGAGGTGCCAATTGCTCTCGAAACGGGCGCGGCAGGCCGGGCCGAGCGCCTCCTGATCGGCGTGGCCGTCGACGCGCAGCACCCAGGCGATGTCGTCCGGGATCTGGTCCTGGATTTCGAGAAGGGTGTCGGCGAGCTTGGCGAGTTCCGTCTGTCCCGCCTGGCTGAGCGTGGCGGAGCACGAGCCGAAGAGGACGTCGCTCTCGAAGACGAAGCGGTCGCCGACGACGCGGATGTCCTGCCGGTCGCCGAGCGCTTCGCGAAGCCCTTCGAAGAAGCGCGAGCGGACGGCGGCGAGCTCCTCGATCTTGCGCGTGAGGGCGGAGTTGACGCGGGCCGAGAGGTTCTCGATCTGCGCCTGCTGCTCGGCGTCCTTGGCCTCGGCGGCCTCGAGCGCCTCCTGAAGGCTCGCGAGCTGTTGGCGCAGCGCGGAGAGCTGGGCGTTGAGGGTCGCGATCTCCGAGCGCTGCTCCTCGGTCAGGGCGCGCTCGGCCTCGAGGTCCTCCGTTCCGGCGGCGATCGCGTCGCCCGCCGCCTGGAGCTCGGTCGTCAGCGCGGCGAGCTGTTCGTCCTTGGCCGAGATCGTGTTCTGCAGGTTCAGGACCCGGGCCTGGAGCCGGTCGCGCTCGGCCTGCGCCAGCCCGAGCTGCTCTGCGAGGTTGTCGAGGCGCGCGGTCAGCGCGGCGAGCTGGCTGTCCTTCTGCGTGATCTGCTCGCCCAAGTAGAACTGCGCGACGACGAAGATCGACAGGACGAACATGACGACGAGCAGGAGCGTCGACAGGCCGTCGACGAAGCCCGGCCAGATGTTCGCTTCCTGCGAGGAGGAGCGGCGGCGCGCCACGGGCCGCTAGCTCCGCGGCTCGCGGGTGAGGAGGACGCCGAGCTGCCGGATCTCCTGGCGCACGGCGGCGGCGCCCCTGTCCTGCGACGCCTCGAGCTTGGCGAGCGCGGCTTCCAGACGGTCGGCAGTGTCCCCGGCGTAGCGGGGACCGGAACGCGCCGCGGTCGCGGTCGTCACGTCGGTGATGCCCGAGAGCCAGTCCTCGAGGTCCGAGTAGAAACGGTTCTGCGCACGGCCCGCCTGGATGTCGAGGAAGCCGACGACGAGGCTCCCCCCGAGGCCGAAGAGCGACGAGCTGAACGCCGTACCCATGCCCGACAGCGGCGCGTTGAGGTTGGCGATCAGCTGGCTGACGGCGTCCGTACCCGTGCCCGACTGCGAGGAGAGGCTGCCGATCACCTCGGCGACGGCGTTCACGGTCTGAAGGAGGCCCCAGAACGTGCCGAGGAGGCCTAGGAAGACGAGGAGGTTCGCGGCGTAGCGGCCGAACTCGCGCCCCTCGTCGATCCGCACGCCGATCGAGTCGAGGATCGCCCGGGTCGAGGCCTGGGAGAGGCGCCCCCCCCGCTCGTCCGCGTCGAGCAGCATGCGCGACATGGCGCCGATCAGCGGCGGGGGCTTGGGCAGGGCGCTGCGCGAGGGGTCGACGGAGGCGCGGAAGGCGGCGACCCAGCGCACGGCGGGGCCGACCATCATCGCCTGGCGAAGGTTGTAGACGACGCCCAGGACCAGGACGACGAGGATCAGGCCGTTGAGCGCCGGGTTCGCCATGAAGGCGGTGACGAGCAGGTCGTTCGGCGCCGGGCTGAGCGGGCTCAGATAGAAGACGATCAGCGCGACGACGCCGAGGAAGACCGCCATGTTGGTAAGCGCCGCGCCGCTTCCTGCGAAGCGTGCGGCGCGCTCTTGCGTTGCCGACATGGAACCTCTGCCTGTTCCCTGACCCGAAGCGCAGTGTGGCCGATGCCGCGTGCGATGGGAAGGCGGGCTCAACGGGCGCGTTTGGCCTCGCGGGCGGCCGACAGGAAACCTTCGGCGCGAGAAGCGCCGAGCCGGGCCCGCGCCCTGGCGAGCTCGCCCGGGGCGAAGCGGGCGGCGCTCGAGAAGCCCGAGCCCTCGAGCGCGACGCGGAGCGCCGCCCGGCGCCGAGGCGTCGAGAAGCTCTCGAACTGCGCCTTGCCGCGTCTGAACTCCCGGTCGGCGAGCCATTCGAGGCTCGCGGCCTCGAGCGGAACGTGCGCCTGAACGAAGGCGTCCCGGCCAAACACGTAGCGCGCGCCGCGGCGCCAGGCGCGGCGGAAGAAGTCCCTGTCCCCGCCGTCCGTCTCTCCTAGCTTCGGGTCGAAGCGCAGACCGTCGAAGGCGGAAGAGGAGAGGTCGAGAAGCGCGTTGTCGGCCTCGCCGCTGCGCAGGCGGGCCCCGCGCCGGGGCGGCTTGCGGCTGTGCGCGTCTAGCATCCGCACGATGTCCGGCGCTCCGGCCGGATAGACGCCCCGGATCGGGCCGAACACCGCCGCGTGGCCGGGGGTGAGCGCGCGGCCGAGCGCCGCGAGCCAGACCGGCGGGGCGGTCTGATCGTCCGCGATGAAGGCGAGCCGGCCCGTTCCCGCCGCGTCGAGGCAGGCATTGCGTGCGAAGGCGAGGTTGCGGCCCGGAACGTGACGGTAGGTGATCGGCAGGCCGTAGGCCTCCCGCCCCCAGGCGCAGAGCCCCGCCGTGCTCGGCCGCTCGTCCATGTCGGCGACGAGGATCGCGTCCGGCTTGCGGCTCTGCTGGGAAAGGCTCGTCAGGGTCCGCGTCAGGCTCGCGCGCCCCCAAGTGCAGATGCCGACCGTGATCCGTCCGTCCATGCCGGTCAGCGTCCGCCGACCACGGACCGCCGACACAGGACGACGCGATGCTGGACGATCATGCCGAGCAAGCCCCCCGAAGCAGAATGCAACGACGGGAAGTTAGCGGGCGCGGTGCGGCGGACGACCCCGTTTCGACGATCGCGGCTTCACGAGTTCGCCGTCTTGACGGGACGCAGGTGCCGGAGCGGCACCGCGCCGGTCAGGAGGGCGAGCCCTAGATAGAAGCTCGCGGCGACCGTGGTGAGGAGGGCGAGGAAGAGCCAGGACTGGCCGAAGAGGTAGGGCTCGATCGCGTCCTGATAGCGCAGCGCGAGCGCGATGCCGCCCCCCATCAGGATCGCCAGCAACACCATGCGCACGAGCCGCCCGGCGAGCTCCGCCCCCGGTTTGAGGACGGCCCGGCGGTGAAGGCGCGAGGCGAGCAGCGACACCTCGGTCCAGGCGGCGCAGATCGTGCTGACCGGGACGCTGAGGAAGCCGATGACCGGGAAGAGGGAGATCGACAAGGCCGCGTTGATCGCGATGGCGGTCAACGCGAAGGTCATCGGGCTCTTCGTGTCCTCCCGCGCGAAGTAGGCGCTGGCGAGGACCTTCTGCATGACGAAGGCGGGCACGCCGAAGCCGTAGATGAAGATGGCCTGGCCCGTGTTGAAGGCGTCCGAGCTGTTGAAGCGCGAGCCGCCGAGGAGCAGCGCCGGCAGGTCCTGGAACAGGACGACGCACAGGAAGTTCGGCATGGCGATCAGCGCCGCCGAGGCGGGAAGCGCGAAGAGGAGCGCGGTCTCGACGCCCCGGTTGAGGACGGCCCTCGCGCCCGCCTCGTTGCCCGACTTCACCGCGCGGCCGATGGCGGGCATCAGGACGACGCCGAGCGCGATGCCGATGAGGGCGAGGGGCAGCTGGTAGAGCTGGTCGGCGTAGATCAGCCAGGAGACGGCGCCCTCCTCGCGGCTCGCGACGTTGGTGCCGACGATCGAGTTGATCTGCAGGGCCGCCGCCCCGATGAAACCCGGCGTGCCGAGCATGATCATGCGGCGCGCCCCCGAGGTCAGGCGCGGGCGGCGCATGCGAAGAAGCAGCTTCGCCCGCTTCGCCGCGAAGAGAAGCCCTGCGAGCTGCGCCACGCCGCCGATCATGACCGACCAGGCCGCGGCGAGGCCGATGATCGGCGCGGACTGTCCTTTGACGATCCAGACCCCGCCGACGAGGCAGATGTTGAGGAGCACGGGCGCCGCCGCCGCCGCGGTGAAGCGGTGCAGCGCGTTGAGCATCCCGCCATAGAGCCCGACGAGGCTCATGCAGGCGAGGTAGGGGAACATGATCCGCGTGTAGAGCACCGTCAGGTCGAAGCGGACGGGGTCGTCCGCGAAGCCCGTCGCGATCAGCCCGACGAAGGCTGGCGTGAAGATCATGACGAGGGCGGTCAGCCCCGTCAGGATGACGAGGAGCCAAGCGAGGATGTCCTCGGCGAAGGTGCGCGCTTCCGCGAGACCGCCCCTTGCTTCCTCGCCTTGGAAGAGCGGCACGAAGGCGGCCTGGAAGGCGCCCTCCGCAAGCAGGCGCCGGAACATGTTCGGCAGGCGGAAGGCCGCCCAGAAGGCGTCGGCGACCGGGTTGCCCGACGCGCCGATGACGCCCGCGAGCAGCATCTGACGCACGAAGCCCAAGACCCGGCTGACGAGCGTCAGCCCGGAGACGGTCGCTGCCTGCCGGAAGAGGGAACCTGCCATGACGGCGGCGGGTACCCCTCCCCCGGATCACCCGCAAGCTGGTGTGAGGCGTTTCCGGTCTCAGACCGCCGACCGCGAGGACGACGGCGCGAACCGCCGCAGCCCCCCGGCCAGGCCGAGCCCGGCGATCATCAAGGCGGCCGCCCCCGGCAGCGGGACCGGCGCGGGCGCAAGGTCGAAGAACGCGATCTCCCTGATCTCGGGATCGAGGAGCGAGACGAGTTCGACGCTGACGCTCCCGCTCAAGAGGACGTCCGGCCGCGCGAGGAAGTCGAGTAGAGCGGCGGTGTCGGTGATCGTGCCCGCGCCGCCCGGGGCGGTCAGGAAGACGCTTCCCGTGCCGACGCCGTCGAAGGAGAAGCCCGGGGGCGGACCGGTGAAGTCGAAGACGGGGCCGGAGAACCCGACGCCCTCCGCCGTGACGGTGCCGCCGCCGAAGCCTTCGGGCGAGCTGCCCGGGTCGACGGTCGCTTCGGTGCTCGGCGTCGTGACGGTGAAGGAGAAGCCGGCGTAATCCGTGTCGAGGATCTGCCCGAGGAACAGGCTTTCCTCGACGAAGAGCCGCACCGCCGCGGGCGCGCCGCCGTCGGTGACCGCGGCATAGGTGAAGGTCGCGGCTTCTGCGGAAGCGCCGATGCCGATGGCTGCCGCCACGAGCGCCGCGACGCTGCGTCCGATCATCGTTCTCTCCCCGAACGGATGACCGAATCCTAAGCGAGACGGGGGCGGTGTCGAGCGTTCTCGGCAGAACGCCGAGGCCAGGCCGCGTTTCGGGCGGCGAAGACCAGGCGGTGCGGCCGCCTCCGCCGAAGCGGGTCCGACCCTGGCCCCGGCCGCCGCGGCACGCAGGCACCTCGCCTCAAAATTGCCGCCGTTCACGCGACCTTAAACGGGTTCGCGTCATGCCTGTGTCCGGAGGGAAGGAGATCGCATGCCGCAACCGAAGATCCGTCCCTCTGCCCCCGAACCGTTCGGTCCGGACACTTCCACGACCGCGGCCGCGGCCGAGATGGAAGCCTGGGACTGGCCCCAGATCAGCGCGGCGGGCGCGCAGTCCCCGGCGCGCCGGATGCAGGCGGCGCTGCACGCGGAGTACCTGGTGCAGGCCGAAGCCGGCCGGTGGGCCGTGCGCACGACCATCGCCACCGTCTTCGGCATGTGCGCCGCCTTCTGGGCGATGATCTACTTCGTCGTCGCGGCCCTGATCGGCTGAGGAAAACCTCAGCCGAGCTTGGCCATGGCCTCGCGCACGGCGGGGCCGACGTCTTCGCGGTCCATGGCGAAGGCGAGGTTGGCGAGGACGAAGCCCGCCTTGGAGCCGCAGTCGTGGCTTTCGCCTTCGTAGGTCACGGCGAAGTAGGGCTGCGCCTTCATCATCTCGGCCATGGCGTCGGTGAGCTGGATCTCGTTCCCGGCGCCGCGTTCGGTCTTGCCGAGCGCCGCGAAGACTTCCGGTTGCAGGACGTAGCGGCCCATGATCGAGAGGTTCGACGGCGCCTCGCCGATGGTGGGCTTCTCGACCATGCCGGACATCTCGATCTTGGAGCCCTGCGCGTCGCCCTTGGGCGCGATGATGCCGTACTTGTCGACCTGATCGTCAGGCACCTCTTCGACCGCGACGAGGTTCGCGCCATCCTCATAGGCGTCCATCATCTGCGCGAGGCAGCCGCGCTTCGCCCGGACGATGACGTCGGGCAGCAGCACCGCGAAGGGGTTGTCGCCGACGATGTCGCGCGCGCACCAGACCGCGTGGCCGAGGCCCTTGGCCTCCTGCTGCCGCGTGAAGGAGCAGCCGCCCGCAGGCAGGACCGAGGTCATCGTGTCCTCGTAGATCGCGGTCTTGTTCTTCTTCTGAAGCGCCTGCTCCAGCTCGGGGTTGTGGTCGAAGTAGTCTTCGATCTCGTGCTTCGCCCGGCCCGTGACGAAGACGATGTGCTCGATCCCCGCCTCGCGCGCCTCGTCGACGACGTAGTGGATCAGCGGCCGGTCGACGACGGGCAGCATCTCCTTCGGGATCGCCTTGGTCGCGGGCAGGACGCGGGTGCCGAAGCCTGCGACGGGGATGACGGCGTGACGGACGGGTTTCATAGGGCCTCGTTTCGGATGCGGGCAGGGGAATGCAAGAAGAGGGTCACTCGGCCTCCGGCGGCAGCATGTCGAGGCTGCCGGTCCAGCTGGGCGGATGCCGATCGTCGATCAGGTGGACGCCGCGCGTGGCGAGTAGCGTGGCGCCGTCTCCACCGGTCACCGCGCCGGTGACCACGTAGCGCCCGCCCGGCTCGATCGCGTCCCTAGGCACCTCGAGGCGGAAGGGGATCGGCACCTGGCGCCCTTCGAGCGGAACGACGTCCTTGGCGAGGATACGGCCGTCCTGCGCGGTGAGGCTCGCCTGGGCGGTCGCATCGGGTGGCAGCGCCATGCGCAGGCGCGTCGTCAGCTCGCCACTGATGGTCAGGGTATCGGAGGGAGGCTTCGGCGACGTCGCGCAGGCCGCGGCGACAAGCAGAAGTCCCACGCTCGCCAAGCTCGCTCTCACCGGCCGCGCCTCCCGCGCTGGTTCTCTCAGCGCGACCTAACAGAGCCCCTCCCCCTTGCCGAGATGTCACGCTTCACGCCCGCGCGACGACTTGCACAGGGGCCGCACCGAGCGCACCTTCCTTCGTGAGTTCAGCAACATGAAAGGAGGTGGTCGAGTGTCTAGTGAGATCATTCGCCGTCAGTTTGGGATCGGAAGCAGTGCGAAGGGGCTGAAGCAGCCTTCGGTCCGCTGAGGATCGCCTCCTACTGAGACTGCAAGTCTCGAGACCCGACCTGACGGCGGGTTTCACGAAGAGGCCGCCCCGAGGGGCGGCCTCTTTTGTTGTCCGACGCGCTTGGCGGCGGCCTGGACGGGCCTTCGGCCTGTCAGGCCGGCTCGCGGCCGGCCCTCGCCTAGTTGTAGGCTCGCTTCGGGGCCGCGATCGCCGCTGGCGCCTTCGTGCGGACGCGCTCCCGGCGGGCCGAGTTGGGCTGGAAGGCGAGGGAGCTGTGATACGCGCAGTAGGGCTTTCCGCTCGCCGCGCCCTGGCCGCAGAAGTGGAACTCCTCGGAGGCGGGGTCGCCGATCGGCCACTTGCACTGGTTCGTGCCGATGGTGGAGACCGTCATCCGTCCCTCGCCGAAAGTCGCGGGGTCCATCGAGACCGTCCGCACCTTGGGCTCCGGCGCCGGCTCCTTCGGCGCCATCGGCTTGGGCGCCGCCGGCGCGGCGCGGCCCGACAGGCCGAGCCTGTGCACCTTGCCGATCACCGCGTTGCGGGTCACCCCGCCCAAGCGCCCGGCGATCTGGCTGGCGGACAGCCCCTCGCTCCAAAGCGTCTTGAGCACCTCGACGCGTTCTTCGGTCCAAGCCATCTCTCGCCTCCGTCAGCGCAGCGCGCGATCTTCTTCGTCCCGTCACCGGGTATGCTAGATATGGTAGAGAACAGAACGGGCCGCACAACATCGGCACTTCGCAAGTTGTTAACCGGCGCGGCCTATTCGCGCGTATTTATCCACACAGGCTGTGGATATCTGTGGAAGGACTGTGCAGAACCGCCCGAAGCGGTGCATGGTTGACCGGCACGCCCGCCTCCCCACATTCAGTCCCTGCCCGCAAAGCCAGGACTACTCTATGCCCGACGGCGCGTCCCTGACTCCGCCCGTGACCGCTGCCGCCCCCGAGACGGGCGCCGACACCTTCGGCGCGCGCCGCTTCGGCGCCGTGAACTGGCTCGGGCTTTGGACCCTCTACAAGAAGGAGGTCCAGCGCTACCTGAAGGTAGCGGGCCAGACCGTGTTGGCGCCGATCGTCACCACCCTCCTCTACCTCACCGTCTTCCTCGTCGCCTTCTCGGGCGCCGGCCGGGACGTGACGATGGAGGGGCAGGTCGTGCCCTACGCCGCCTTCCTGCCGCCCGGGCTCATCATGATGGCGGTCCTGTCGAACGCGTTCCAGAACGCGTCGTCCTCGATCATCATCGGCAAGGTGCAGGGCAGCCTGGTGGACGTCCTGATGCCGCCCTTGAGCGCCGCCGAGCTGACCGTGGCGTTCGTGGCGGGCGCCGCGACGCGCGGCCTGATGGTCGGCTTCATCACGGCGGTCACCATCGCGGTCTTCCTCGCCTTCACGGGAACGATGCTGACGCTGCACGCGCTCTGGGCCGTCCTCTTCTTCTCGGTCTGCGCCTCGGTCCTGCTCGGTGCCTTCGGCGCGGTGGGCGGCATGTGGGCGGAGAAGTTCGACCAGCTGGCGGTGATCACCAACTTCGTCATCACGCCGCTTACCTTCCTGTCGGGGACCTTCTTCTCGGTCCACAAGGAGGGACTGCCGGGCTGGGTGGCGGACATATCCGCCTTCAACCCGCTCTTCTACCTGATCGACGGCTTCCGCTGGGGCTTCATCGGCGTTTCCGACGCCCCCGTCGCCCGCGGCGCGGTCGTCTGCTTCCTCCTCACCGCGCTCAGCGTCTGGGTGACGCTTCTCCTCTTCCGGCGCGGCTACAAGCTGAAAGACTGAACGCTCATGTTCGACGACACCCCCATTCCGGGCCGTCCCGAGGGCGGACCCACCGAGGACATCGTCCTTCCCTTCCAGGTCGGCGACGCCGCCGTTCGCGGCCGCATCGTGCGCCTGGGTCCGGCGGTGGACGAGATCCTCTCGCGCCACGACTTCCCCGACCCGCTGTCGCAGCTCCTAGGGCAGGCGGCGGCGCTCGTGACCATGCTCGGCACCGCGCTCAAGTTCGACGGCAAGCTGATCTTCCAGGCACAAGGCGACGGCCCCGTCTCGATGATCGTCGCGGACTACACGGCGGACGGCGCGCTGCGCGCGACCGCGACCATGCAGGACGACGCGCGCGAGACGGTCGAGAAGGCGCAAGGCGCGGAGCTGCACTATCTCCTGCGCAAGGGCCACATGGTCATGACCATCGACCAGGGCGCCGACATGGAGCGCTATCAGGGGGTCACGCCGCTCGACGGCGCGACCCTGTCGCAGGCGACCGTGTCCTACTTCGCGCAGTCCGAGCAGATCCCCACCGCGATCGAGCTCGCCGTGGGCCGGGTCACCGGCGAGGACGGCGAGGAGCACTGGCGCGCGGGCGGCATCATGGTGCAGTTCGTCCCCGGCGAGGGCGGCACGCGCGAACGCGGCGAGGAGGTCCTCATGGCGGAGGACGACCGGGAGGCGTGGAACAGGGCCGCGATCCTCCTCGAAACGGTCAAGGCCGACGAGCTTCTCGACCCTACCATCACGCCCGAGCAGCTCCTCTATCGCCTCTACCATGAGGATGGCGTGCGGGTGTTCGGCGCGAAGGACGCCCACTTCGGCTGCACCTGCTCGCGCGGGAAGGTCGCGGGCGTCCTCTCGCAGTACACGCGGGACGACATCGACGACATGGTCGAGGACGGCGCGATCGACGTGACCTGCGACTTCTGCCGCGAGAGCTACCGCTTCGAGCTCGACGAGAGCGGCGAGCGGTTCAAGGAGGACTGATCCGTCTCACGGCGCGCAGCGCCTCCGACGGGGCGAGGTGGCCGCCCGGGCCGCCGTCGCGGCCTTGGGGCGCCCGGACCTCGTCTGTTCGTCCCCTCAGTCGGCGGCTAGCCGCCGTTCGAGGAGCGAGGTGAAGGCGGCCCAGGACGCCTCGTCCGCCCGCTCGTCGTAGCGGTCCCCGCCGAAGACGGTGAAGGCGTGCGGCGCGCCCGCATAGACCTCCAAGAGGTAGGGCACGCCCGCATCCTCCAGCGTCTGGGCGAGGTCGGCGGCGACCGAGACCGGGCCGTCCGCGCCGCCGTGCGCGATCAGGATCTCAGGGGTGCCAGGCGGGTAGCTTTGCCCCTCCGGCGTCTCGAGGCTGCCGTGGAAGGTGGCGTAGCCCTTCACGTCCTCCGCCTCGCCGGAGCGCGCCATCTCCAGGATCGCGCCGCCGCCGAAGCAGTAGCCCATCACGACGGCGCCTTGCGTCCCCGTCCGCTCCCGCGCCTCTGCGAGCGCGGCGAGCATGCGCGACCGCATCAGCGCGCGGTCGTCGTAGAGCTTGCCGACCTCGGCCTTGCGGCCCTCGACGGTCTCGGGCCTGTTGCCCGCGCCGTAGAGGTCGGCGGCGAAGGCGTCGTAGCCCATCTTCGCCAGCATCTCCGCCCGGCGCTCCTCATAGGCGTCGAGACCGTCCCAGTCGTGGATGATGAGGACGAGGCCCTTCGCCTCCCCTTCCGCCTCGGCGAGGTAGCCTTCGAATTCGGTCCCGTCGGCTTCGTAGGTGACGGACTGGCCGACGGCGTCCGGCGCAGGTTGCGCGCCCAGCGCGGCGGCGGCGAGGATGGCGGCGGTGATCATCGGCAGGTCTCCCGGGGGGCGGCTCGCCCCCGGCCTACCGGCCCGCCGCGGCGCTCGCCAGCGCGCGCATCAGTGAGGCGGCCTCGAACTCGGACGTATCGAAGGTCCGATCCGCGCCCGTCATCGCGATGACCACCCGGCGTTCCGGGTCGATCCAGACCATCTGCCCGTTATAGCCCATCATGAAGTAGGCGCTCCCCTCGCCCGCGATCCAGAAGTGCGCGCCGTAGCCGAGCTCGCTCGGCGGCAGGGCGCCCCCGGGTGCGTGGGAGGGTCGCGGCGGCGTCGAGACGTAGGCCGGCCAGTCCGCAGGGATGACCCGTTCCGTCCCGACGACGCCGCCCTGAAGGTAGAGCTGCCCGAGCTTGGCGAAGTCCTCGAGCCGCAGCTGCAAGCAGCAATAGCCGAGCACCTTGGCCCCTCGGCCGTGCCGGTCGGTCAGCCAGCTGCCCGCCCCCATGCCGAGGGGCGCGACCACCTTCTCCTCGGCGAGGCTCGCGACGCTGCGCCCCCCATAGGCGCCGCGCAGGACCGCGGCGAGGACGGCCGTGTTGGGCGAGAGGTACTCGAACGCGCCGCCCGCAGGCTTCACTCGCCGGTACCGGCGCACCTCGCCGTCGATGTCCCGCTGGAAGATGAACGTGTTGAGGAAGAGCTTGCGGATGTCGGAGCCCGTCTCCTCGTAGTTCTCGTTGAAGCCGATGCCGGAGGACATAGCGAGGAGGTCGCGGATCTTCGTCGCGCCGTAGTCGGTGCCTTCATAGTCGGCGGCGTAGGTCTCGGCCGTGTCGTCGAGGCTCTCGATCCGCCCTTCCATGAGGGCCCGGCCGATCAGGGTCGCGATCATCGACTTCGCGACGGACCAGGAGGTGTGCCGGTCGCCTGGCGTCTCGCCGCGATAGTAGCGCTCGAAGACGACCGTGCCGTCATGGACCACCATCAGCCCGGTGACGGCACGCTCTGCGACGTAGTCCTCGACCGTCCGCCGCTCGCCGTCCCTGTCCCAGGACGCGCCCAACGCGCGGACGTCGCGCGGGAAGGTGTAAGGGGTCGGCGAGGCCGCGATGGGAAGGTAGGGGTAGGTCTCTTCCATCGCCCGGTAAGGGGCGGTGCGGTCCGGCGCGCGGGAGAGCCAGATGACCTCGGCCGGCGAGGTCTCGGACCAGGGCCTGAAGGCCCAGAGACCGAAGAGGAGGAGAGCGGCGAAGACGAAGCCCGCAAGGGCGGCGGTGAGGTGGCGCATCGCGCCACTGTGCCCGTCTCGCCCTCGCCCCGCTAGCGCCGCCCGTACCGCAGGCGGCCGAGCATCGCGGCGATCGCTGCCGGATCGGGCGCGAGGCCGGCCGCCCTGGCCTTCGCCTTCTCGAACCGCATCACGTCGACCAGCCGCGCGTCCAGGAACGCCCAGGTGGCGGCGTAGGGATCGTCGGCCGCCCCGCCTTCGTCCGAGAAGAAGCGCGCGGCGGTCGCGGCGTAGACCGCGCTGAGCGTCGCGCGCTTGGTGTAGTGGTTGAAGTCGGTCGCCGTGTCGCCCGCGGCCCGCCACATCTCGTCCGCCGTACGCCAGGTGAGCTTCGCTCCGGTCTCGATGTAGGGCGGCAGGGCGAGGGTCGCCGCCGCCCGGCGGGCCGCCTCCTTGTCGGGGGCCAGCCCCTCGATGCGCGTTCGAACCAGCCAGCGGATCTTCGCGGTGACCCCTCGCGGCGCCTCGGCCAGCGCGCCGAAGCCCGTCAGCATCCTCGCGTCCTCGCGCTGCGCCCAGTAGTCGAGGAGGTCGCGCACCCCCTCGGGGAAGAGGAACGGCCGGTCCTGCGGGCGGACATCGGCTTGCCCGAGCGCCCGATCCAGCGTCCGGCGGGTCCAGCCGTCGAAGGCGGCTTCCGCGAGCGCTTCGTCGAGAACGCGGTCGCGGACATCATCCAAAGGGTCGCGAAGCGGAGCGTCGGCGGCTTGTTCTGTCATGCCGGAGACATAAGGCGCAGGCTCGACAAAATCACCCGTTTCTGCTAGCGGGCGCGCCTCTAAAGCCAGCGGCCGGGTTTTTCTCCGACCGCGCCGTAACCACATACGCTCTTTGGCCAAGCCCAAGGCGACGAACAGAACCGTTGGAGAAGTCCCATCGTAAACATCAGCGTCCGCGACAACAACGTCGAGCAGGCCCTGCGCGCCCTCAAGAAGAAGATGCAGCGCGAAGGCACCTTCCGTGAGATGAAGCGCCGGAAGTTCTACGAGAAGCCGTCCGAGAAGCGTGCCCGCCAGAAGGCCGAGGCCGTCCGCCGCGCCCGCAAGCTCGCGCGCAAGAAGGCGCAGCGCGAAGGCGCGATGTAAGCGCGGCGTACGCCCCTACATTTCCGTTACGTTAGACGAAGGCCGCGCATCGGGGAACCGGGCGCGGCCTTCGTCTGTTCCTTTCGCCGCGAGACCCGGCATCAGCGTCCGGGGTGAGGAGCGAGACGTGATCAAAGAAGAGAACAAAACCGAGACCAAGCTGAGCAAGCGCCTCCTGGCGGGTGCGGCCCTGGCGGTGGTCCTCCTGTCGGCCTGCAACACGACCGAGGGCTTCGGCCGCGACGTCGAAAGCACGGGCGACGCCATCGAGGACGCCGCCGACAACGATTGATTCTCGGCAAGGCAGGTTTGCGGCTCTTCGCTCGTGAACCTGCCGTTCCCGGCCCCATCTTTCCTTCGAAAGGATGGTGCCTCATGTCCAACACGTACAACCCGACCAGCGCCGCCCCCGTCCCGCAGGACGCTCTGCGCCTTCGTCCCGCAGCCGAGCGCGGCCATGCCGACCATGGCTGGCTCAAATCGGCCCACAGCTTCAGCTTCGCGAGCTATCACGACCCGCGCCACATGGGCTTTCACGCCCTGCGCGTGATCAACGACGACCGCGTGGCGGGCGGCGGCGGCTTTCCGACCCACCCGCACCGGGACGCCGAGATCTTCTCCTACGTCCTGGACGGCGCGCTCAGCCACCGCGACACGATGGGCACGGCGAGCACCGTTCGCGCGGGCGGCGTTCAGTTCATGACCGCAGGCTCCGGCGTCGCGCATTCCGAGTTCAACGCGAGCCGCGATACGCCCGTTCACTTCTTGCAGGTCTGGCTATTGCCGAAGGCTTCGGGCGCCAACCCGCGCTACGAGACGCTGGACGTGGCGAGCGAAGACAAGGACGGACGCCTGGTCCCCATCGTGTCCGAGGACGGACGGGCGGGCGGCGTCGCCACCCACGCGCCCGCCGACGTCTACGCCGCGACGCTGAGGGACGGCCAGGAGGTCACGTTCGACCTCCGCGAAGGCCGGGCGGGCTGGGTCCAGGTGGCGCGCGGCAGCCTGAGCGTGAACGGCCAGCGGCTCGAAGAAGGCGACGGCCTCGCGGTCACGGCGTCCGGGCGCCTCACCTTCTCGGAGGCGGAGGACGCGGAGTTCCTGCTCTTCGACCTCGCCAAGCTGAACAGCTAAAAGAAGAAGCCCCGGCGATCGCTCGCCGGGGCTTCTGCATTCTTGCGTAGAGGGACGCCTTACGCGTCGGGCGTGTCCTTGAGGGCCGCGCCTAGGATGTCGCCGAGCGAGGCGCCGCTGTCCGCGGAGCCGAACTCTTCGACGGCCTTCTTCTCCTCGGCCAGCTCGCGGGCCTTGATGGAGAGGGAGAGCCGACGCGAGGCGCGGTCCACGGCCGTGATGCGGGCGTCGATCTTGTCGCCTACCGCGAAGCGCTCGGGGCGCTGCTCGTTGCGGTCGCGGCTGAGGTCGGACTTGCGGATGAAGGCCTTGGGGCCCCCGTCGCCACCGACGCGCACCTCGATGCCGCCGTTCTCGATCGCCGTGACCTCGCAGGTCACGTCGGCGCCGCGCTGCAGCTCGCCCATCGACTCCATCGGGTCGTTCGCGACCTGCTTGATGCCGAGCGAGATGCGCTCCTTGTCGGGATCGACGTCGAGGATCTTCGCCTGGACGACGTCGCCCTTGCGGTAGTCCTTGATGGCGTCGTCGCCGGAGCGGTCCCAGTCGAGGTCCGAGAGGTGGACCATGCCGTCCATGTCGTCCTCGATGCCGACGAAGAGGCCGAACTCGGTGATGTTCTTCACCTCGCCCTCGATCGTGGAGCCGATCGGATGACGCTCGGCGAAGGTCTCCCACGGGTTCGACAGGGTCTGTTTCAGACCCAGGCTGATCCGCCGCTTGTACTCGTCGACCTCGAGCACCATCACGTCGACCTCTTGGCCGGGCGAGACGATGGAGGACGGGGGCACGTTCTTCTTGACCCAGGACATCTCCGAGACGTGCACGAGGCCCTCGATGCCGTCCTCGAGCTCGACGAACGCACCGTAGTCGGTGATGTTCGTGACCTTGCCGTGGAAGACGCCGGAGACCGGGTACTTGGCGGAGACGCCTTCCCACGGATCGGGCTGGAGCTGCTTCATGCCGAGGCTGATGCGGCTCGTCTCGGGGTTGATCTTGATGATCTTGACCCGGACCGTGTCGTTGACGTTCAGGACTTCGGACGGATGGTTCACGCGCGACCAGGACATGTCGGTCACGTGCAGAAGGCCGTCGACGCCCGGGGCGAGTTCGACGAACGCACCGTAATCGGTGATGTTCTTGACCACGCCTTCCTTCTCGTCGCCCTCGTTGAGGTCGCGGACGACCTCCTGGCGATGCTCGGCGCGATCCTCCTCGAGGACGGCCCGGCGCGAGACGACGATGTTGCCGCGGCGCTTGTCCATCTTCAGGATCTTGAAGGGCTGGGGCAGGTTCATCAGCGGGGTCGCGTCGCGGACCGGGCGGATGTCGACCTGAGAGCCCGGCAGGAAGGCCACGGCGCCGCCGAGGTCGACGGTGAAGCCGCCCTTCACGCGGTTGAAGATGTGGCCCTCGACGCGGTCTTCGTCCTCGAAGCTGCGCTCGAGGCGGTCCCAGGCTTCCTCGCGGCGGGCCTTCTCGCGGCTGATGACCGCTTCGCCCTGCGCGTTCTCGACGCGGTCGATGAAGACGTCGACGGTCGAGCCGATCTTGATCGGCTCTTCTGCGCCCGGCTGATAGAACTCTTTCAGCGGCACGCGGCCTTCGGTCTTGAGGCCGACGTCGATGATCGCGACGTCTTTTTCGATGGCGGTGACGGTGCCCTTGACGACCGTCTGCTCGAAGGTGTCACGATCGACGATCGAGGCTTCGAACATCTCCGCGAACTCGTCGCGGGAGGGGGTTAGGGTTTCGGACATGAATCCTGTTCGTGCGACCGGAGCCGCGGGTTGTGGCCGGACCAGGAGGGTTCGGCGGGCGGGACACGGGCGGCGCTGGCGCATCGGGGCGCGGGCCCCAGGCATCCAAGCTGCTACTCCGCTCGTCTGTCTCCCAAGGCCCGGTCGATCACGCGGCGCGCCGCCGCGAAGGCTGCGTCTATACTGAGAGAGGTCGTGTCTAGCAAGTGGGCGCCCGGGGCGGGGCGGAGCGGCGCCTCGGCGCGAGAGCTGTCGCGGGCGTCCCTGCGGCGGATGTCCTCGAGCACCTGAGAAAGCGAGAGGCCGGGCTCGCCGAGGGTCAGGTCGCGCCAGCGCCGCTCGGCCCGGGCCTCGTCCGAGGCCGTGACGTAGAGCTTCACCGTTGCGTCGGGGCAGACGACGGTGCCGATGTCCCGGCCGTCGAGGATCGCGCCCTGGGTCCCCTTGGGCGGGCGGGCCGCGAAGTCCCGTTGGTACTGCAATAGCGCCGCGCGAACGGCGGGCTGCACCGCAACGACGCTCGCCGCCTTGCCGACGTCGCCGGTCCGGATGTCGGCATCGGCGACGAGGTCGAGGGAGAAGCCCTGCGCGGTCGCCGCCGCCTCCTCGGCGTTCCTGGGGTCGAGGTTCCGGTGCATCATCAGCCAGCCGACGCCCCTATAGAGCGTGCCGGTATCGAGGTAGGCGAGCCCGTAATAGCCCGCGAGCCGACGCGACAGCGTGCCCTTGCCCGCCGCCGCCGGCCCGTCGACCGCGATGACGAGCGGCCGAACCTCTTCCGGCACGGGCGCCGTCACCGAGACGTCCCGCCCGGCAGGCTTCCCGCCGCGAGCTCGCCGCCTACCATCGTGAAGAGCGCCTCGGCCTCTTCGGGCCCGCCGAAGGGGTCGCCCGTAAAGACCGAGAGGTCGGCGGCGAAGCCGGGCGCGATGCGGCCCCGCGTCTCCTCCTGCCCGAGGGCGTAGGCGGGCGCGTAGGTGAACATGCGCAGCGCCGCGCGCGGCGAGACCGCTTCGCGGGGACGCCAGTCCGGCCCTGCGTGACCATCGAGCGCCTTTCGCTCGGTCGCGGCGTAGAGCTCGATCCGGGGGTCGCCCTGCTCGACCGGCGCGTCGGACCCGCCGACGACGACCGCGCCCGTGCCCTGCATGCTGGCCCAGGCGTAGGCGCCGTCGAGGCGGGCATCGCCCAAGCGGTCCGGCGCGAAGTCGAGGTCGCCGATGGCGTGGCTCGGCTGCATGGAGGCGATGACGCCGAGCCGAGAGAAGCGGGGGATGTCCTGGGGCCGTACGATCTGGGCGTGTTCGATCCGCCAGCGCGCGCCGTCCGGCATGACGTCCTCGTACCAGTCGAGGACCAGCGCGTTGCCCTGATCGCCGATGGCGTGTGTCGCGACCTGGAGGCCCTTCCGCGCCGCCTCTGCGTAGAGGGCTTCGGCCTCTTCCTTGTTGATGAGCTGAAGCCCGCTCGTGCCTGGCTCGTCGGCATAGGGCTCGAAGAGGAGCGCCCCGCGGCTGCCGAGCGCGCCGTCGACGTAGGCCTTCACCCCTGCGACGCAGGCCCGGCCCGTCTCGTCGCAGGAGGGGCCGTCCAGGGCTGCGAGCCCTTCGGGCACGACGTAGGACGCGACGCGCAGGGGCAGCCGGCCCCGCCGCGCGAGGTCGCGCAGCACGGCCAGGTCGGCGGGGTCGACCGACATGTCGTGGACGCCGGTCCAGCCGCGCGACGCGTAGAGGGCCGCCCCCGTCTCGAGCGCCTCTCGGCGGCGCCGTTCGGTCAGCGGCGGAACCAGGCCCTCAACCAAGTCCTGCGCCCTGTCGATCAGAAGGCCGGTGGCACGCCCCTCGGCGTCGCGCACGATCCGTCCGCCCTCGGGGTCGATCGTGCCCGCATCGATCCCGGCGCCGCGCAGGGCGGCGGTGTTGACGACCGCGGCGTGGCCGTCCGCTCGGGTCAGGATGACCGGCCGGTCGCCCACGACCGCGTCGAGGTCGGAGGCGAGCGGCATCCGCCCCTCGGGCCAGCCGGTCTCGATCCAGCCCCGTCCGACCAGCACGCCGCGCGTCTCGGATGCCGCTTCGCGCACCCGGTCCTGAAGGTCCTCGATCGACGTCGTGCCCTCGAGGTTCAGCGTCATCTCGCGCAGGCCGACGCCGAGGAGGTGCACATGCCCATCCGTCAGCCCCGGCAGGGCGACCGCGTCCTCGGGGAGAGCCACCACGCACCGCTCCGGCACCGAGACCGGCACGCGGTCCACCGCGCCGACATAGGAGAAGACGCCATCCTCGATCAGGACGGCCTCGGCCTCGCCGCCCTCCCCGGTCTGGAAAGTGCCGGTGACGAGCCGCTGATCGCAGCTCTGCGCGGCGGCGGACGCCCAAAGGAGGGCGAGAGGGAGGAGAGAGACGAAGCGCATGATGTGCGTGTAGCGGCGTTGCCCCGGATTGGGGAGGCCCGGCGCGCGAGGAGGGCTGACATGCCTGCCGGAACGGGCACGGGGCTGCGCCCCCTCTGGCTCTACCCTTGCCGAACCGGCCCACCCCCATTAGGTTTGAAATGCAAACTGGATGGTGCCCGATGACGCAGACGACTCAGGACGACCTCGCCTACCTGCGGGCCGTGACCGACGCCGCGCGATCGCCCGTCCTCCTCGGGGGCCGGTTCCTCGTCATGTGGGGCGGGTTCCTGGCCACCGCCTACACCGCGCAGTGGGCGATCCTGAGCGGTGTCGCCGGCGTCGGCTCGGGTTGGATCGCCGCCGTCTGGCTAGCCTTCGGCGTCGGCACGGGCACCGGCATGGCGGTTCTGACGAGAGGGATCCGGCGCAAGCCGGGACGCGGCTCCGCGGCGGCCACGGTCGAGAGCACGGCGTGGAGCGGGGCGGGCTTCGCCATCTTCGCCTATGCCGGCAGCCTGATCGTCGCCTTCGCGACGGGGAACGCCTCGCCGCTCCTCTTCGACACGATCGCAGGCGTCGCCTTCGCGCTCTACGGCACGGCGTTCCTCGTCACCGCCGCCGCCGCGCGGCAGCGCTGGATGCGAGCCTTCGCAGTCCTCTCCTTCGCCGGCGCGGCGGTCGTGCCCTGGCTCGCAGGCCGTCCCCTCCTCTACCTCGTCAGCGCGTTCTTCATCCTCGCCGTGGCCGTGACGCCCGGGCTGATCCTGATCCGGCGGGAGCCCGCGAACCTGCCCGACGAGGCTGGGGTGTGAGCGAGTCCGGCTTCGACGCGAACGCGATCGACGAGACGATCCACGGGCGGGTGCGCCTCGGGATCATGGCCTACCTCGCGCAGTCCAGCCCCGCGGCCTTCACCGAGCTCGCCCAGGTGCTGGAGACCACGAACGGCAACCTCTCCGTGCACCTGACCAAGCTCGAGGGCGCAGGCTACGTCGCGGTCAGCAAACGCTTCGAAGGCAAGAAGCCGCTGACCGAGGTCACGCTGACCGAGGCGGGCGCCGCGGCGTGGTCGCGATACCTCGACACGCTCCGCGCCCTGTTCTGAGCGGCGCGGACGTGCGAGCCTGAGCGCCGCTCGCCGGACGAGGCCCCATGCACCCGACGCTTCCGATCGCCTTCGCGGGCAACCCCCTCGACCGTGCCAACACCGAGCGCCGCGACCCCGCCTGGGTCGAGGCACAGCGGCGCCACCCCCGCGCGGAACTCCTCGTGCTGTGGCGTGGACAGGTGCTGCACGAGGCCGAAGGGGATGCCGCAGCGCTCCTGCCGCTCACGCTCGCGGCGCTGGAGGCGATGCCCGGCAGCGAGCCGGTCCTTCTCGGTCTCAGAGAGGGTACGCCGGTCTGGGCGGCGGACGCCGGCGACGTCGCCGAGCCGCCCTTCGCCGCGCTCGGCGCCTATGAAGGGTTGCGCGCCCTCGGCGGCCGGTTGCCGCCGAGCGAGCTCTCGGTCGCGGGTCAGGCCGCTTGGCTCCTTGGCTGGCATGACCGGCATCGCTTCTGCGCCAGGACGGGCCGGCCGACCGTAGTGGCGCAGGGCGGCGCCAAGCGCGTCGAGCCCGAGAGCGGCACGGAGCACTTTCCGAGGAGCGACCCGGTCGCCATCGTGCTTCCGACACTGGGCGAGCGGGCCTGCCTCGGCCGGGGGCCGCACTTCCCGCCCGGCATGCACTCGGCCTTCGCGGGCTTCGTGGAGGCCTGCGAAGCCGTCGAAGAGTGCGCCGTGCGCGAACTTTACGAGGAGACGGGTCTCATCGTCCGGAAGCTCACCTACGTCGCGAGCCAGCCCTGGCCGTTCCCTTCTTCGCTGATGATCGGGTTCCTGGCCGAGGTCGAGACGGAGACGCTACGCCTCGACCCCGAGGAGATCGCCGAGGCGCGGTGGGTCAGCCGCGCCGAGGCGCGGGCGCTTCTGGGCGGCGGCGGCCCGGCGGGCCTATCGGTTCCGCCGGGGATCGCGATCGCCCATCAGCTGCTTCGTGCCTGGGCGGAGGACTGACCCTCCGTGCTCAGCACGGTCTTGATCGCGCCGAGGACGTCCTGCTGCTGGAGCGGCTTGGAAACGTACTCGTCCATGCCCGCCTCGAGGCAGGTCGCCCGGACGTCGCCGACCGCATGCGCGGTGACCCCGATGATCGGCACACGGCGCGCGTTCCGCTCCGCCTCCATGCGGCGGATCGCGCGCGTGGCTTCAAGGCCGTCGAGCTTCGGCATCGAGATGTCCATCAGCACGACGTCGGGCACGGCGGCCCCGTAAGCCTCGACGGCGGCCTTGCCGTCTTCCGCCATCACGACCTCGTAGGCGTCGCCGACCAGCATGGCGCCGATCACCATGCGGTTGACCGGGTTGTCCTCGGCGACGAGCACGCGGAGCTTTCCGGCTGCCGGCAGGACGGCGGGTGCCGCTTGAACGGCGGGCGCAGGCGAGGCGATCGGAACGGCCGCGGCGGGGGCGGGGGGGACATCCTTGCCCGCCTCGGCGGACGCTTCCGGCGCCGCCTCCCCTTGCGCAGGCCGCGCGCCGTCGCGCCGATGGCAAGCTTCGTCGCCGAGCTGAACCGTCTCCTCGGCCGCGCGCATGTCCTCAGCCGCCGGCCCCTCGGCCACAGGGTCAGCCGACATTGGAACGCCCTTCGCGTGGCGGACGACCCCGGCGATCGCCTCCTCGATCTGCGCCGCGCGTGCTGGTTTCACGAGGGTCACGTCGAAGCGCGCGTCGGCGTAGCCTTCCGCTTCGGCGACGTGACCGACCGAGGTGAGCAGGATGAGCGGCATCGATCCCGTACGCGGATCGTCCCGCAGGCGCCTCGCCAGCTCGACCCCGTCGAGGCCGGGCATCTGGAAGTCTAGGATCGCGACGTCGAAGCGCTGCGCCTCGTCGAACACCGCCGTGAGCGCTGCGGACGCGCTTTCCACGCAGATCGGCACACACCCCCAGACGCGGACCTGCTCGGCGATGATCCGGCGGTTGATCGCCTTGTCGTCGACCACGAGGACGCGGGTACCCTGAAGATCGACGCTGCCGGCTCCGCGGACAGGCTCGGGGACGACCTCGGAGAGCGGCAACGCGACTTCGACGGTGAAGGTCGAGCCCTTCTCGGCCTCGCTGTAAAGACCGATCGAGCCGCCCATCAGCGTGATGATCGAGCGGGTGATGTTGAGGCCCAGCCCCGTGCCTTCGTGCTGGCGCGTGGCGCTGCCGTCGGCCTGGCCGAAGACCTCGAAGATGATTGCCTGCTGATCTTTCGGGATGCCGCAGCCGGTGTCGGTGACAGCGATCTTGAGCAACGCTTGGCCGTCCTTCGTCTCGCCGAAGACGTCGAGCAGGACGTGGCCTTCGTCGGTGAACTTCACCGCGTTGCCGACGAGGTTCGTCAGCGCTTGGCGCAAGCGGCCCGCATCGCCGACCACCGCCTCGGGCGTGCCCGGCGCGTAGCGGACCATGAGCTCGATCCCGCGCTGCTCGACCTGCGCGGCGAAGGCCGACGCCACGTCCTCGCAGAGCGCGCGAAGCGAGAAGGGGTGCGGGTCGAGCCGCATCTTGCCCGCCTCCACCTTGGAGAAGTCGAGGATGTCGTTGATGACGCGCAACAGGCCTTGCGCCGAGCCGGTGATGATCTCGACCATCTGCGCCTGTTCGGGCGCGAGCGAAGTGCGCCCCAGGAGGTCCGCCATGCCCAAGACGCCGTTCATGGGCGTGCGGATCTCATGGGACATGTTCGCCAGGAACTCGGACTTGGCCCTGCTGGCCGCGTCGGCCTTGGCCTTCGCCGCCCGCAGGGTCTGAGCGAGGTCCTGCATGGACTTCGATTGCTGCGTCTCCTCGGT
This sequence comes from Parvularcula dongshanensis, assembly GCF_014199615.1. GTDB lineage: Bacteria > Pseudomonadota > Alphaproteobacteria > Caulobacterales > Parvularculaceae > Parvularcula > Parvularcula dongshanensis. The sequence continues at coordinate 456,818 of NZ_JACHOB010000001.1, forward strand.
CCGGTCGGAGTCGACGATCAGCATGCCGCCGCCCGGCCGCGGCGCGCCGACGAGCTTGAAACGCCGCCCGCCGAAGGAACGCCTGGTGAGCTCGAAGCGGACCCCGGCAGCGAGGCGCAGACGCGCCGCTTCGCCCTCGGCCTCCTCTATCTGACCGGCGGCGACCAGCGCGCCGATGACCTGCTCGAAGGGCATGCCCGTATCGAGCATGCCGTCCGGCATCGGCGCATCCGCGAAGAGCTTCTCGGCGCGCATGACGAGCCGACCCTTGCGCGAGAGGATGGCCGTGCTGGTGCCGTGACACTCGTAGAGGTCGTTGACCTGGGACTGCGCGTCGACGGCGCCTTGGATGCGGCGCGCCCGCTCGGCGAGGACCTGCGCTCGGTGGCGCGCTGCGCCGGTCAGCTTGGGGTTGGGGTGAACGATCAACCCGGTCGGCGTTCGGGCGAGGAGGTTCTCGTGGACGCCCTTGTCCTCGAACGCCCGGCGGAAGTCGGAGCCCTCGAACAGGGCGCGGCAGCTCTTGGCCATGCCGCCCGCGATGTAGACGCCGTCGAAGGCGCCCGTCTGAAGGACGACGTCGCCCATGAAACGCCCGATCATGGCGCAGTAGGCCTCGATCGCGCGCCCGCAAGCGGGGTCGGCGCCGGTCTGGCCGTAGAGGATGACTTCCAGGCTGCTCAGGCGCTGCGCCTCCCGGCCCTCGCGGTCGCAGAAGACGGCGTAGAAGCCCGGCAGACCCTTGGCGGCGGCAAGTTCCCAGGAGACGTGGCTGTGCTCCTCGCCGAGCCAGACCCGCAGCGCGAGTTCATCTTCGGTGACGGGGCCGAACGAGGCGTGTCCCGCCTCGCTGTCCAGAACCCGCTCCCCGCCGCCCTGCCGATCGACGACCGCCACGCCGAGACCGCCGTCGTCGACGTTGATGACGGCCATGCGGCTCGCCCGGCCCGATGCGGCCCGGTCAGGCTGCAACGGCGAGAAAGCGTCCTGATCGTTCATCCGCGAGGTGGCGACCGCGCGCGCCTCTTCGGACATGCAAAGGGGCAGGACGTCGCTCGTCTCGAGCAGGGGGAGCGCGGTCGCGAGCGCGGCGACATCGTTGGTCACGAAGACGTCCGTGAAGCCGAAGGCGTCGCGAAGCTCCGCACGCCGGAAGGCCCAGTCGGTGCCCATGATGCGCAGCGTATCCTCGCCCGTAGGGCCGCGGAGCGCGATGGTCAGATGGGCTGGCCACGACTCGTCGGGAACGGACGCCTTGTAGCGCGCGACGACCTCGGTGACCGTATCGAACGCCTCCCTCGGATACTCTTCGCAATAGGCGTAGCGTGGTCGGGCGCCGCCCGCCTCCAAGAGGGCGAAGCTGATGACGTCATGCTCGAAGTCCGCAACGACCGCGTCGAATCGCATGGACAGGCCTCCCAACCATTTCGGCCGTCATACGACACAATGGTTTCCGCCCGCTTTTTAGGACAGAGCAAATTAAGGCGGTCCAATGGGTAAGGCTCGGATCGCGCGGGAAGACTTTGGCAGACGGGAAGCGACCGACGAGCCGCAGCCCGTTCTACTGATCGAAGCCCTGGTCCATGGCCTCGCCGGCCGCTTGGGCGCAGCGGCCGACGGGCCGCGCCGGAACGCCCGCGACGGTGCAGAAGGGTTGAACCGGCGCCAGGACGACGGAGCCGGACGCGACCTTGGCGCCGTCGCCAATCTGGATGTTGCCGAGGATCTTGGCCCCGGCCCCCACCAGGACGCCCGCGCCGAGCTTCGGATGGCGGTCCTGATCCGCCTTGCCAGTCCCGCCGAGCGTGACCGAGTGCAGAAGCGAGCAGTTGTCGCCGACGACGGCCGTCTCGCCGATGACGATGCCGGTCGCGTGGTCGAGGAACAGGCCCTTGCCGAGCCTCGCGGCCGGGTGGATGTCGACCTGGAACAGCTCGGACATGCGCGACTGCAGGTAGAGCGCGAGCGCCTCTCGTCCGTCCATCCACAGCCAGGCGGCGATCCGGTACGACTGCACGGCCAGGTAGCCCTTGAAGTACAAGAAGGGTTGGAGCGCGTTGCGGCAGGCGGGGTCGCGGTCGAGCGTCGCCTCGGCGTCCGACAGCGCCGCCTCGGCGATCCCCCGGTCCGCAGCCAGAGCGTCGCGCGCGACCTCGTGCCAGAGCATGGCGCCGACGTCCGAGTCCGCGAGCTTCGAGGCGAGGCGATAGGCAAGCGCCCCGGCGAAGTCGTCGTGCTTCAGGACGGTCGCCTGGAGGAAGCTCGCCAGGATCGGCTCTTCGTGGGCATCGCGCTCGGCTTGGGCCCGCATCCCGGACCAGGTGCCTTCGACGGCGTAGAGGTGACGGACTTCTGGCAAAGCGGTCATAGCGTGCCTTCCTGGTCGGGACGGCCTGCCCCTGTCGCACCTAAGATGAGGTTAGCGGGCGCTTCCGGCAACTCTCCGGCTCGCGCCCGCGCCAGGGCCGTCAGGACCATGAGCTGGGTGAAGGCGTCGGTGACCTCGCCGGACAGGACTTCGCCGAGCAGGCCGGCGAAGGGAACGCGGCGATAGGCTAGCACCTCGTCGGGTTCGGGCTGCGCCTCGCCCTCCTCGAGGTCCCAAGCGAGGTACATCACCGCCTGCTCGTCCGTCACCGAGTTCGACAGGTCCGCGCGCCCGATCTCGAGAAGGTTGGCGGCGGTCACGCCCGTCTCCTCCAGGAGCTCGCGCCGCGCCGCGGCCTCTGGCGCCTCGTTCTTGGGCCCGCCGCCCTCCGGCAGCTCCCAGGAGTAGGCGCCGAAGGGAAAACGATGCTGCCCGACGAGGGGCACCGTACCGTCCGCGAAGAGCGGCAGGACGCCGATCGCCAGGTTCGCGAAGCGCACGACGCCGTAGGTGCCGCCCGCCCCGTCGGGGCGGAGGACGTCGTTGTGCTCGACCCTGATCCAGGGGTTCTCGTAGCCCACCTCAGTGGACAGGATCGTCCAGGGCCCGTTCTTCGTCATTCGCCGTCCTGTGCGGGCGTCAAGCGAACCGGGATCGGCATCTGGCAGAGGTCCACATGGTCCGGGCGATAGTAGAAGAAGGCGTCGGCACGCGCCGCCCGCGCCTCGATCAGACGGCGGAAGGTGTCCGAGCCGGTGTCCATGACCTCGACCGGCACGCGATCTTTCCGGGGCAGGTCACTCGCGACGGTGACGCTCTCGATCGGCGTCCAGCGGCGCTCGTCCTCGATCGTGCCGGCGGTGCCGAGCGCGCCGCGCGGCATCGCCTGCAGGTGCTCCATGCCGAGGACGACGCGGCCGAGCACGGTCAGGTTCCGGTCGAGGTAGCGCTGCGGCTGGAGGGTGACGTAGAACTCGGTGGCGGCGGTGTCCCGGCCCTCGTCCCGCCCGAAGGCGAAGGCGCCCGTGCAGTGCGCGAGCCAGGCCGTGCCGCCTTCCGGGTCGCGCCCGGCGGGCTGGCCCGCGACGAAGCCGCTCTCGTCGGCGTAAGGGTCGGCGTGGCCGAGCGGGGTGAAGGCCAGCCCCGCCGGCATCGGCACCTCGAACTCAGCCGCCAACGTCTGCGCGGCTGATCCTTTGTCCTTCTCGCCGCTCTCGTCGCCCCCTTGCGCGACGAAGCCGTCGATCACGCGGTAGAAGTGCAGCCCTTCGTAGTAGCCTTCGCGCGCGAGGGTCCGGAGCTGCTCTACGTGCCGCGGCGCCATCTCCGGCACCAGCACGACGACGATCCGCCCCGACGGCACGTCGACGTAGAGCGTATCCTCGGGATCGGGCGCGACCCAGGCCCCTTCGGGCGCGTCGGCCATGATCTCGGCCGCCGTCGGCGTGCCGGGCAACGCGTCCGCGGCAAGGAGCGCGAGCGCCGCGGCGATCACCCCCGCCCCCGATAGGGCGCGACGCCAGGATCCGGCACGTAGAGCCCGTCGGGCACCGGCCCCGTCTGCCAGAAGACGTCGATCGGAATGCCGCCTCGCGGATACCAGTAGCCGCAGATCCGCAGCCAGCGCGGCTTCACGGCGCTCACGATCCGCTTGCCGACGTCAATCGTGCAGTGCTCGTGGAAGGCGCCGTGGTTGCGGTAGCTGCCGAGCAGCAGCTTGAGCGACTTCGATTCCACCAAGTGCTCCCCCGGCGCGTAGTCGATCACGAGGTGAGCGAAGTCGGGCTGCCCCGTCACCGGGCAGAGCGAGGTGAACTCCGGCGCGACGAAGCGCGCGAGGTAGAGCGTGTCCGGATGCGGGTTCGGCACGGGGTCGAGCCGCGCCTCCTCGGGCGAGGCGGGCAGCGCCGAAGCCTGCCCCAGCGCGCTCCGCCCTTCGTAGAAAGTTTCGTCGGTCATGCCCGGCTCATAAACCCCGCCGCCCCCGTTTACAGCCCCCCGCCGGAGCGCTAACAGGCCGCCTCGCCGCGAGGCGACGCCCAGGTAGCTCAGTTGGTAGAGCAGCGGATTGAAGCTCCGCGTGTCGGTGGTTCGATTCCATCCCTGGGCACCACCCCACCGTCCGAATAGATCGCAAGAAGGCCGAAACCCTAGTGTTTCTGCGCCTTTCGGCTTGGCATTTGTCCGAATTGGTCCGCCTTTGTCCTTCTAGAGCCGACGGGAAACCGGGTATTGGACCGGCTATCGCTTGGCGGGGAGCGGAGGCGATACCCGGTGCAGCCGTTTGGACCATACCGGCAGAGCGAGCGAAGATGCGCTGCCCTCATCGCGTGCCGCTGCGCACGCCAACGCCTTACCTTCTAGCGCAGCTGCGCGAGCTTACCGGCCTCGGCGAGCTCCTGTTCCAAAGTCTGCGCTCCCCGTGTCGGCCGGTCAGCGAGAACAGTTTGAACGCCGCCCTGCGCTGCATGGGCTATAGACGCGAGCAGATGACCGCTCACGGCTTCCGCGCCCCGTTCTCGACCCTTGCGAACGAGAATTTCGGAGACGATTCTCGAAGCTGAAGCGTTGGGTTTGATCCGGTGTCAGCAAGGCGAGCATCGGAACGGACCGGCCGAGCCTCTACTGCCTTACATGGATGAACTGGCACGACCCCACGAACGGTTGGAAGGCGCCAACCGAAGACGATCTGGTTCGCATCAAGAATGATGAGATATTGCCGACACAATTTTTTCAATGATGAAGGAACAACACAGTGATACAAATTAACATAACTCTTGCAATCAGCAATTCTTGAAATCGAAATAGACCAATACCACACCTACATGTAATTCGACATTGAATTCAACTTTTCGAAATACTTTGCAACATCCGCTATAGGATTAGCAAGATGAGAGTTAGCGAGATAAGACTGAAGTCTCTCTTTCTCATTATAAAGGTAATAATATGCGGGCAATATGATAGACTGCGCCGGAGCATATGGAGTAGAGTTTTCCGCTTTACGGAACCAATCTTGTATATTCAGCACAGCTACATGCCCTCTGAATTCACGAACGATCCCAGGTAGAAAGTCTTCGATATGTATTAGAGGCCCCTCCTCCGCTACGGCGATGAATACAGGAGGTCCGATATATGAAGGAAACTGGGGCTTGATTCGTCCTTCGGAACATTGCTTCAAAAGACGGAACGCAAATCTGTTTACCTCCGCAGCTACTACCCCCAAGCTAATAAGAAATTGCCCGGCGTCCTCTGTTACAACTGCCCATTCAGCAAGTTCTTTCTTCTCAGTGTCTCGTAGACAAACACCGTATCGTGTGATGGTAAAACCAAGTTCCTGAAGCATCAAATTGCTAGGATTCGCACCGAATTCCGTTTTCATCATATCCAGGATCCTTAAACGATATCTTGGAAACGTTGACAGGCACTTCAGGAACGTATCCGCCTGAAGAACTCGTGACCTCACTGGCCTTAGCGTAAAATCGATATCAATCTTAGGATATAACTCTTCCTAGTTTGGTGCAAATTGACCTCCTCCATTCTTTACACCGATTAGAATATGGACAAAAGGCGCACCCCCGGCGCTGGGATTGGGCCGCAAAGATCGAGCGCAGCATCGGCAACGATCCTGATATTTCCTTGTTGTGGTCGGAATGATACATTTCGAGTTCTACAAAAACCACCTGATCCATACCTCTGAATATCTCGTTCTGAAGCCGCCTCATGCCGTGCTCGGTTTTCGGCACACGTGGAACGGTTAGGTAGTGGACGATTGGGCGGCGCTGCCGAGAGAGAAGCGCAAGTGATCGTGAGGGCAAGAAGGGAATGGCGTCGGCGCCGAGTTCCTGATCGACGCACTCTTCGAAGCGAGGGGCGTCGCAGACGACGCTTCGCGCCAAGACGAGCCGATCTAAGCTCAGCCGCTCCAAGAACGTGCCGATCGGTGGGCACGAGCGCGTCGGCGATGCCGGGATCGCTCCGAAGTCGCGGGATTGTAGCGCTAACAACGCGGTACTGAAGCGAGCGTTAACTCAAACTTGAACCTTTTCGCTGGGTATGCGGAACAGGACTCCCGAACAGAGGATTCGAGGGCAAGAAGGGTAGATCGCCGGGCTCGGGGGAGAGGCCGCGCCGTGAGGGCAGGCGAGGCTGCGCGTGACGGGTAAGGGCGCTTTGAATGTCGATGAACCGGTTGAGGGGGCAGCGTCTCGGCGAGACGACGTCGATGGAGCAACTGCTCGCGACCATCGCCGACGTCGCCGGGGTCGGCGGCTGGGAGTTCGAACCGGCGACCTCCCAACTGAGCTGGACGGATCAGACCTACAAGATTCACGAGGTCCCGGACGGCTTCGTGCCGACGCTCGAGAACGCGCTCGACTTCTACCCCGAGGACAGCCGCGAACCCCTCCTTCAGGCCGTTGAAACCGCCATCGGCGAAGGGACACCCTACGACCTCGAACTCGAGATCATAACGGCCCGGGGTCGCCGCCTCTGGGTCCGCGCCGTCGGGCGGCCGATCTGGCAGGACGGCAACGTCGTCAAGCTCGTCGGCACCTTTCAGGACGTCACGAAGATCCGCGACGAGCGGCGCGCGCTCGCAGCCGCCCTAGCGGAGGCCGAAGCAGCGAGCATCGCGAAGGGCCAATTCCTCGCGACCATGAGCCACGAGATCCGCACACCGATGAACGGCGTCATCGGCATGCTGGAGTTGATGGCGATGGAGGGCATGGCGCCGAAGCAGCAGGAGCGCCTCGAGGTCGCGCGTCGCTCTGCGGAGCAACTCCTCGAGCTGATCGGCGACATCCTGGACCTTTCGAAGCTCGAAGCCGACCGCGTCGCGATCGAGGCGGTGGTGATGAGCCCCAGCGAACTCCTCGACGACGTCGTCCGGCTCTTCGGTCCGACGGCGACGAAGAAGGGCGTCGTCCTGTCCGGGTCGGAGACGATTTCCGTCCCCGATCGCGTCGTCGGCGATCCTGTCCGGATACGCCAGATCGTGTCGAACCTCGTCGGCAACGCGGTCAAGTTCACGGCGCAAGGGTCGATCGACGTCCGGGCCAGCTACGACGTCGAGGCGAGCAGCCTGACGGTCTCGGTGTCGGACACCGGTATCGGCATTCCCGCCGCTGCCCTCGGGCGCCTGTTCCAGCCTTTCAGCCAGGCTGACGCGACGATGACGAGGCGGTTCGGCGGCACCGGGCTCGGGCTTGCAATCTCCAAGCAGCTCGCCGAGTTGATGCAGGGCGAGATTTCCGTGGAAAGTACCGAAGGAAGAGGCAGCACGTTCCGCCTCACGATCCCGCTTTCGCCTTGCGACGCCGCGCCGTCCGACCCCGCGCCCGCCCAAAGTGACCACGAGTACGGAGAGTTCGGACCCCTCAGAATTCTCGTCGCGGAGGACAATCCGGTCAACCGCATGGTGATCCAGGCCTTGCTCGAAGCCGCGCAGCACGAGGTGGTGATGGCGGAGAACGGCGCAGAGGTCGTCGAGGCGGTCGGCGAGGAGGACTTCGACGTGGTGCTGATGGACATGCAGATGCCGGTGATGGACGGCCTCGAAGCGACCCGGCTGATCCGAAGCCGATCGGACGCGAAGAGCCGCCTTCCCATCGTCGCGGTGACCGCGAACGCCATGGTCGGCGACGCCGACGCCTACCTCGCCGCCGGCCTCGACGACTACCTCTCGAAACCGGTCACCATGCAAGCCCTGACCCATGTCCTTGGACGGATCGGCGGACGCGCCCCCGCGTCCGCCCCGCGCTGCTGACCCCTCTTCCGGCGGCTGATAGCACCGAAGCAGGGGATCGGACCTTGTGCAGCGCGGCGCGTACGGTGCATCCAAAGCGCTAGGTCAGAACCCGACCTCCACCGCGACCTCCGCCGATCGCTCCTCGCCGGGGAAGTAGCGGGCGTTGCCGAAGGCGTAGTCGGCCCTGTCGGCATAGCGTTCGTCCGTCACGTTCCGAACGATGCCGAGAAGGCGCAGGTTCTCGGCCGGTCTCCACTGAGCGCGCAGGTCGAGGAGGTCGTGCCCGGGATAGTCTTCCGTGTTCGCCGCGTCGGTGTAGTACGCGCCGACATGCGTCCACGCCGCCTCGAAGAGCAGGGGCGGCACGGGCGTCCAGGTCAGGCGCATCACGCCTTGGGTCCGCGGGGCCGTATCGACGTCGTCGCCGTCCGCGATCGACTCGGAGGCGTCCCCCACAGGCCTGTCGAAGGCGTAGCTGTGCTTCGCCCAGGTGCCCGCGCCCGACAGCGCCAGCGTGTCCGTCAGCTTCAGCGTGCCTTCCGCCTCGACGCCGATGTGGTCCGTCTGGCCGTCCGTGACGTTCAAGCCGTCCGCGTCGCGGAAGAAGTAGTGCCTCTTGTGCATGACGAAGCCGGCGAGGGAGACCGAGCCGCGCTCGCTCGTCTTGCGCCAGCCGAGCTCGGCGGCGTCCAAGGTCTCGGGCTCCATGCCGCTGGGCGTCTGACCCGTCTGCAGGCGGTAGATGTCGGTCGTCTGCGGCGGCCGGGCACCGCGGGCGAGGCTCGCGTAGATCGTGCCGTTCGCGCCGAAATCGTAGGTCGAGGCGAGCTTCGCGGTGACGACGGAGAAGTCGTCCTTCCTGTCGTCGGGGCGCAAGAACCGCCCCACCGCGCCGCCGCCCGTCCGGTCGTCATAGTCGTAGCCGGTGAAGGTCGCACGTACGCCCGCCTGCACCGTCATCTGAGGCAGGACGTCCCAGCTCAGCCGGGCGAAGGGCGCCGCCTCGACCGCCTTCACCGCGTAGTCGTAGTGCACGCCTTGCGGAAAGACCGCGAAGCTCGGCGCGGCTTGCGTCTCGGTCAGCGTCCCCTTCGTCAGGTCGAGGTCGAAGCCCGCGAGCAGGCGAAGGTCGTCCGTGAGCGGCCGGCCGGCCGTACTTTGGACGCCGACGCTTCCATGCTCGTTCTCTTCGAGCGGGTCGCCGGGCAGGAAGTGCTGCAGGAAGTCCATCTGGGTCCAGCGGGCATAGGGCGTCACGGTGCCCGACCAGGCGCCCGCCTCGAAGGGCACCTCAAGGCTCGCAAGGACGAGCCGCGCGTCGCGATAGGCCTCGGGGTTCGGGTTGGAGCGGCGCACCGCGTCGTCGCGGTAGGCGCCCTCGCCCGTGACGTAGCCGGCCGTTTCCTGCTCGAGGTGATGGGCCGTCAGTCGAAGCGTCGCCTCGCCGATCCGCACCGCGCCGTAGGCCCTCATCTGAAGCGCACTCTGATCAGCGCGGTAGCCGCCGTCGTCGAGCACGGAGAAGCCTCCGCGCCAGCGCTCGCCCCCGCCTTCGAGAAGGCCCGACAGGCGATCGAAGCTGCCATAGGAGACGCGCGCCCGCCCGTCTTCCTTCCCTGGGGCCGATGTGATGACGTTCACCGCACCGTGCAGCGCGTTCGATCCGTAGGCGACGTCGCCCGGCCCCCGCACGACCTCGACGCGCTCGGCGAAGGGCACGGGCGCGTCGAACAGGCCGTTGACGTTGGCGAAGCCCGCCGCCCGCAGCGGCACGCCGTCGGCGAGGTAGAGGAAGGACCCCGCCCCCGCCCCGCCGGTCAACACGGGCGAGCGGACCGAGACCAGGCTCTCCCGCCCCGACCCCGCCTGGACCAGGACGCCCGGCACGCGGTTCAGAAGCTCCGCCGAGGTCTGCGGCAGAACGAGGTCAGCCTCCTCGCGCGTCAGGACCGAGATCGCGGCGGGCGTCTCCGCCAGCGAAGCAGGTCGACGCTCGCCGGTCACGACGATCACGTCGGGCGCGACCGCACCTTGCAGCAGGAGAAAAGAGAGAAGCATCGGGCGGTTATCTAGAGGATGACCCCCGAAGGCAACGCACAGAACCCGGCGGCCCAAGATGTAGCACGCTCGCTCGAACGAGGTTCGACCCGGCGCGAAGGTCGCGACGGCGACCCGGGCGGTCAGCCCGCCCCATCGGAGGGCCTACGGCCCGTGAGATCGAAAGTGGCGCACCCAAGAGGATTCGAACCTCTGACCTCTGCCTTCGGAGGGCAGGTGAATGGGTTTCTCACTAATTCTCCTATCTACGAGGAAACGCGCTAACTCTTGACGTTGCCTGCTAATTCGGGAACGAACTTCTCGAAGCAGCTACGCTGAACCACGCTCGGTTTCGCTTCCGCTGCTTCCGGTATGCTTCCGGTAGAGAGGGGTGAAGAGGGTTATGGCGAGGATCGGCGCGCGACTAGTGAACGGGCTCAAGCCACGGGAGAAGGACTACTTCGTCTGGGACAGCGACCTCGAGGGTTTTGGGGTTCGGATCTATCCGTCCGGCACAGTGAAGTACCTCGTGCAGCGGCGGATCGACGGGAAGACCAAGCGCGCGAGCATCGGCAAGCACGGGGTCTTCACGCCCGACGAGGCGCGGGCACGGGCGCGGGACTTCCTGCGGGTGATGGAGACGGGGCAGCACCCGAAGGAGGCGGAGCGGGCGGAGCGCACCGGCGTCACCGTCGCCCAACTCTGCGACGACTACCTCGCCGCTGCCGAGAAGGGTCTGATCAAGGGCAAGGGCGGCAGGCCGAAGAAGGCATCGACCCTCGACACCGACAAGGGCCGCATCGAGCGGCACATCAAGCCGCTCCTCGGGAAGCGGCTGGTGAAGGAGCTCACCACGGCGGATGTGAACCAGTTCATCGAGGACGTTACGCTCGGCAAGACGGCCTTCCAGGCGAAGAGCGGCAAGAAGCGCGGCCTCACCCGCGTCACCGGCGGCGCGGGCACAGCGGCGCGGACGGCGGGGCTCCTCGGCGGCATCCTCTCCCGCGCGGTCGCCAAGGGCATCATTCCCTTCAACCCGGCCTTCGGCGCGGACAAGCCCGCTTATAAGAAGCGCGAGCGGCGGCTGACGCCCCAAGAGTACGGCACGCTCGGCGAGACGCTGCCTCAGGCGGAGCGGGACGGCGAGCGCTGGCAGGTGACGAAGGGGATAGAACTGCTCGCCCTCTCAGGCTTCCGCCTCGGCGAGCTTGAGCAACTGAAGTGGTCCGAGATCGACCGGCAGGGCTCCTGCGTGCGCTTCGAGGATACGAAGGAAGGTCACTCCGTCCGCCCGCTCGGCAGAGCCTTCCTCGACTGCCTCGGCACGATAGAGGGTACGCCCGGCTGTCCTTACGTGCTGCCTTCGCCCTCGAGCGACGGCCCGTTCGGTGGCATGCGCGGCGGCTGGCGACGAATCGCCAAGCGTGCTGGCCTCGCCTTCGAGGACGTAACGCCTCATACGCTACGTCGCTCATTCGCAAGCGTAGCGGGCGATCTCGGCTACTCCGACAACACCATTGGCTCGTTGCTCGGTCACGCGAAGGGCTCGGTGACCAGCCGCTACATCATCAATCTCGACAGCTTCCTGATTTCGGCAGCAGGACGGGTGTCGGAAGAGATCTATCGGTCGATGAATCTATCCACACTTACGCCCACAAGCGATGAATAGCATACTTCTAATCGGCGTTCTGTATACGAAAGATAGACCTGAGCTGTCCCGGATCAAGTTGTTGCCTACTGAGTTCCTTAGCAATAAATGGGTAACGCCGCTGTAGAAAATTCAGCGCTACCTCCTCACGAGCATAGCACATAATTATGTCACATCTTTCCTGCACGTAGTAGTCATCTCTGTTTAGACCAAGCGTATTGATCGTATTATTGACGGATGCTTTTGTATCAGTACAAATATTTTCACCGTGCTTTACTAAGCATGAAGGTATATCTAAAACGAACCAATCGTCTTCGACCTCAAAAGGATCTAAAACGTTCGTATTATCGCCTTTAGACGAATTAACGCGACTACTCGCCAACCGGTAATTCGACCATTCGTAAGCAAGTTCCGGGTAAGCAACCTTCGGCCGATAGTGATCTACTGATCCTTTATCTATGAGATATATCGATGTGTAAGCACATATTCCAGAATAAGCCTCACGAAGCTCTGCGGCGCATCGTGACCAGTAATTTTTCCTCTTGAACTGACTTGACGTTGGTGCGGGACACTCACTCAAGAACGCATTCCCTGGCTGACGAACCTCGCTGTCAAATCTAGGGTATTCCGGCTGCAGTCCTACCCGGATCATATATCGACACCGTGCTGTTCGGCGAAGAAGATCCAGCGCGGCCAAAACTTATCGTGCGAGTCCAAATAGCGGATGAGGTCGTCTGTTACAGACTGGACCTCGCCATCCTCCGGGCGATCTTTCATTTGTACGCTTTTAGCCCGAATGATCGCCTTCTCTGCTTCCCGTGAACGAGCATGTCTCAAGCCGAAGAGTGGCGACGTAAGCCATCCAGAAACGTCGCCGTACTTTACAAATGGTAGTTCCTCCAATGTTACAGCATCACCGTCCGGGTATAGGTGGTAAAGGGTATCAGTACTACTATTGAAGGTTGGCTCAAGAGAAGCAAGGATCATAGGCGAATGCGAAGCCGCGATGACCTGCATAATTGCATCGCTACTAAGGAGACCCCCCACTCCCATTAGCGCTGGCAGAACTATTCTTTGCCACTTCGGATGCAGGTGCGCTTCTAGCTCGTCGACAATTACCATTATGCGTCGTAATGGTGGCTGATTAAGCTGGCGAGCTGCAACCTCATGCTCTTCCCACGACCAGATGATTAAATACGCAAGCAAGAGAACGCGCTGAACTCCAGACGACGCTTGCGTGATTGGTATCGTGGCATAGGAATGCTCGATAGTCGGAATTTCGCGGGGATCGCCTGGGATCCTTACTGGTGCAGCCGGCTTCAGGGTGCCAAGATCTTCAGGTGACAGACGTCGAAGCACTGCTGCGAAGAGATCGAACGTCCTTAGGTCAGTCGACGATTGCCATTTGATCCAATCTCGCACTAGCCCTTCGATTAGTCCAGTACGCCCATTCCAGACTTCATCAGGGCTTAGATTTCTGGTATCAAGTGGATTTTGCCTAAGAGTATTTCGAAATGGGTCCGATATCGCGAAGGAGCCATCTGCTCGGGAATAAACACTCAACGCCTCTACATAACCCGCCTCCTCGCGATCCCACGAGCGCGTTTTATAGTCGTAAGAAGATCGATACTCCTTACTTCGACCTCCTGTACGCGCAAAGGAGTAAAGAACGGAAGTGGGTTGATCATTATTATATGGCGTGATCATGCCACTCTCCCCCGGCCAACCTCCAGTAGCTGCCCACCAAGTAAGATCCAGAAGGAAAGACTTTCCAAGCCCGTTATCGCCTGTTATCATTGTGAGCCTGGATCCGTAATCTAATTGCATTGAACTAGTTGGGCCGGCGTTCATTACACTGAGTGTCTCAATTGCTTTGCCTAACTCCTCTTCCGCATCAGGCGAAGGAGGAAACTCATCGACAAGCGCACTTGCTTCCGGGGGATCTACGGTTAAGATGGGCGATAGTGATAGCTCGCGCCGAGAGAACAACCCTTTCAGTTCGTTGTCTGTAAGCCTGTACTCACGTGCGAATTCAGCGATGACATCATTAATAGTAGTGCCGTCAGCAAAACGACGATCGCGCAGCAGCCAAACTGCGATAGCATCAATAGGAAAAGAAGTATCTTGATTTCTGGGTGGGCGGGATAGTTCATCCTCGATAGCTGATAGATATTCCCTAGAAAAACCCCAGCCCTTATTTCCAGGCCCCCGAAGGAAAACAGACTCATACGTCTGCGTATTTTGCGTCTGTAAACCGGTCGAGGGATAACGGTCTTTCACCCACCATTTCGCACTCTTGAAAGGCTGGAAGTAGTAACTGCTCCTTTTGTCGAGGCGATGGAATTCTTCCATATGGTCTTGGGTGATCTTATCGAGACTGATACCTACAGTTTTACCGACTGATAATTCGAATCTTTTGCAAGCAAGAAATGTTATTCCAATGAAGGGTGGTACTGACCTTCTTAGAATATGTATGGCGTCAACAACAACGTCTTTCGAAATGTACATGTACTTCCAATGTCACTCTTGCTCATCGAGTTCTTCTGACTCAATCCCGGAGATGTCCTGCACCATCGTCTGGCAATATTCCTTCTTAACATCGATACCAATTGCACGGAAATTATGACGCCGAGCAAAAGCTAGCGTCGTGCCACTTCCAGCAAACGGATCTAACACTATACCTCTCGACGGCGTCGTTGCAAGTATTGGAACCCGAACTAACTCTTCTGAGAATCTCGCCCTATGGTTTCCGCTTTGGCCTCTCACTGCAGGAACCTCCCAAGTATCTAATGGGGGCAAAACAGATCCAGTACCTGATTCTCTTCCAACAGCATTTTTGTCGAAATAGTACCAGCGCTCCTTAACGAAGTGAAAAACATATTCGTGCGATATCGAGCACCGATCTCTTACCTGATCCGGAATAGGGTTCGGCTTTATCCAAACATTATCATTGCGAACTAACCAACCATCGTCTTGCATTGCTATCGCTAGCCTATGAGGCAAGAGAAGGAGCTGTTTGGGAACGCACCACTTCCCATCTCCTTTCTTGTCCTGCGGCCTGATGCCAAACCGTCGCGCTGATTGCTTCGCCTCACTACTACGGTGCTGCCCCTTGCCGCTCCAGTAGGTATCTCCGAGGTTGACCCACAAGCTACCGTTCGTAGTCAGTACACCCGCCAATTGATTGAACGTCTGGACTAAGCGTCCAATGAACTGTGAAGGATGATCCTCCAGCCCAATTTGTTCCTCTACACCATAGTCACGTTGTCCGTAAAAGGGCGGCGAGGTAACAGCGCAGTTCGCTTGTATTCCGGCCTTCTTCAAAACCTCTAGACCGTCCGCAACCTCCATGTTCAAAATCAATGTATTCTCGTCGCGGTAGAAAGCCGCCTTCACTACTTCTGGATGCTCAAACGCGTTCTCATCCATTATGACCGGATGCATCGCGTCGTTCGCGCGAGTCTTAGGCTTTGGCTTTCCTGTACTATCGTTTACGAGTTTGAGGTGATCTTGCTTCGCGGAACTTGGCATCTAGGACCTTGGTTTCTCGCTACTTTACCGTCGCAGCGGCCCGCGAGAGATTGCAAGCGACGTATAGGATCTAAATCGAACGGATGATTTGCTCAGGCATACTAAGAAACGATACCGCTTCCGAAGAATTAACGCTTGGTAATGAATCCGTACCTTTCTCTAGCTTGGATCATTTTTTCTGCAAATCGGACCGATCCCTCGGTACTAGTTGCGCCAAGTAGCCAAGCGACCTGCTCAGCAGCCTCAGTAGGTTCGTCCGGGTTATAGCCTTCGAGTTGAGCGAACGACGCGCTGCATCCGACCATCTGCTGCATGAGCTGCCGTTTGGCTTGGCACCGCATCGTCTCTCGAACCTTCGCAGCGAGTTCGTCCGCTGCGGCGGCTTCGTTAGCCTCGGCACAGTCGGCGAACGCGAGCGAAGGGCTATCAAAATGGGTTTCGTAAGGGGTTTCGGTGGCAGTGCTGCCAGCGGGTGTTTCGGCGGTTGTTAGGGCGGCCGCGAAGGGGGCGGTCGGGGGTACCGATGGGAGGCGATTTGAGGGGGCGCTAAGGGGAGTGTTTAGGGGGTCATTTAAGGGGTCGCTCTGTGCTCCTGCGCAGGCTGCGGCCGTCGCCAGCCCTTCTCGCACGGCCCGCCACTCGGGCGTGTCCAGCCAGCGGGCGCGGTTGCCGTCTCCTTCGCTCGGTTCGGTGTAGCGGATCTTCGCCGCAACCTCTTCGAGCGCGGCGATACCTTTCCCGTTCAAGAGGTCCGCTAGCGTGCCGGCTCTCTTCGCTTTGAGGAACTTCTTTCCCGCCCGGACTTCAAAGCGCCAGAGGCGGCCCTTAGTCGTGTCCTTGGCGATCCTTGGCAGGCCCTGCTTGTCGAGTCCGGCGTTCCAGATGTCCCACCACTCCTCTTTCTGCTTGTCGAGCACGTCGCGGCGCTTGTCGTAGATGCCGACTTGCTTGCCCGGCATCTTGCCGATCCTGAGGGCGCGGGTGATGCCCCCCGTGCTGTCGGTGGCGAGTTCCATGTCCGCGCTAGTGCCGGTGCGCGAGTGCGCGACGATGCAGGAGGCATCCAGGGCGAAGCCGTCCAGAAGGAAGTCCTGCGCGTAGTCGAGGCGGCCAAGCGAGGTCATCTGTAGGGTGGCGGTAGCACCCAAAGCTTCGAGCCGCTCGAAGACGGCCACGATGCATCGTTCCAACCCGTAGACCGCGAGCGGCAGCGACTTAATCGACACCCGCACCCCCCAAGGGTCCGCCCGGTTCGGCTCCTTCACAAACCACGTCTCGCCGAACGGGCCAGTATCGAGGCGGTAGCGGTAGCCGCCAGTGGCGCCGCTCTCTGCGACATGAAAGTTCTGTCCGCCATAGGTGGCGAGCTGCGGCTCCCGCTTCTCTCTGGCCGCGCCTTGCGCCCATGCAAGGTGTTCTGCCGCCTTCTTCGTGATGTTCGCTTCGATGGCGAAGTCGAGGCTGTCGAAACCGGAGTGAAGGCGAATCATTGTTCCATCCGTAGTCTGTATTTCTAGGAGGGGGTGATACAACGACCCCCTCCTCAGCCTCAGGCGGCTCTAGGTTTCCGGGGGCGGCGGGACGAAACGGCATATGTGCCGTCACCGTTCGGCGTTGCGATGAGGGTAGCGGGCTGGGGAATGCTGCCTCTGTCGAGGATCAGGAGAAGGAACGAGCCGCCCTTCCGTCCCTTTTTCCACCATGCTGCGCCGATGCGGTCGGCCTCGCCGCTTACGCGGCCGGGAGTGAACACGTGGTAGAGCGGCGCTCGCGAGTGAACTACGCCACTTGGCACGAGAGCGACGGCAATCGCTTTGCCGCTCAGTCGCAGATTACCACACAGCAGCTGACCGTCGGCCGTGGGAGCTCGGCTCAGAGTGTCGAGAGGCATGGGGAACTCCTCGGTGCGGAAGCCAGCGGGATTCGGAGCGCTTCGCGCTGAGACCGCTTTTGTTTTGGGGCCGCTGGCCGGCTAGGAGCGGGGCGGGCCGGAGCCCGCCCCTTTCGAAGCCGTGCGGCCCCAAAATCCCGTGCGGTGCGGTCAACCCCGCACGGGCAAAACTGGTCATTGTGCGAGGCGGGTGGCGGCATCGGCCGTGCTGGTGACGAGGCGGCTCTCCGCCCACGCAACGAGGTCGCGGCGGCGGTAGCGCACCGAGCGTTTCGAGGTCTTGATGAAGCAAGGTCCGCCGCCTCTGTGGCGCCAGTTCTGGAGGGCTCTTACAGAGTAGCCGATGAACTCAGCAGCCTGCTTTTCGTCTATGAGGCGGTCGAGGTGATCAGCTTCTGCTGTACTGCGCATCTGTCGTCTGTGTCCGCTTGGCTAACGCTGAACTGCGTGGGCCAATCATTGCGGACACAGGGGCGAGCATTCCAGCGAAAGCGCTGGCAGATTTTCCGCTAATTTTCGCGGCAAAAACTGCCAGTAGCTAACCGCGAATGATTTTCCGCGTGACGAGGGGAAGGTCTTTGATCTCCCAGGGTGCAAAACGTCCGAGAAGCGTTTCGCTGAAGCCGCCGAACGGCGTCGCGACGGTATTTCCAACCTTGTCAAAGGTCGCTTTCCGCTGGAGATCGTGTTGCCAGAAATCGACAATGCGGCCCAGCCAATGCTCAAGAGGCGTATTCACTTTAGGACCACGCGGCCGTTTATCCGGCAGGCGGTTCATTGTCCCCCGTGCGACCAAGCTGATCCAAGCTGCTAACTCTGCATATTCTTTGGGAGTGGCTTGGTGCTCGTCTGAACCCTCTGGCCCGAAGTGCGGCCAACTCCTGTGAGCAAGGCGACCAGTCATTTTGCTGAGAAGGATATCCTGCTGGGCGATCTCGAATTGCCAACTCGCTGTGTGTTCACATTCTCGAAGCGTCTCGCTGAGCCGGTCTGCGGCATTCATCACTGCGGTCAGCTGGTCGCGAGCGGCGACTGGATCGTCACGATCCCAGATAGACTGCACGAGTTGAAGATAATCTGTAGCGGCGAAATCAAGCACCATGCTGAGGCGCTTACGGTTCTCGTCGGGAATGGAATGACGCTGAGCGACTCCGTCTAGAAATTCGTCACCAAACAGGGTCTGAGTGTCGCGGCGTATAGCGCTTGGTGCGACAAACGGCAGGTCCAGCAATCTAGCCGCATTCTCTCGCGTTGCTCGGGTGGTCGACGAAAGAGGTTCAATCATCAGGTTCGCCCCAATTCACGGCATCGGCACCGATCTCGTCGAAACGCTTCCGGTATGCTTCCGGCTGCGTTTCAGTCGAATTAGGCAATTCAGCTAAGTGATTGATTTTTATGGCGCACCCAAGAGGATTCGAACCTCTGACCTCTGCCTTCGGAGGGCAGCGCTCTATCCAGCTGAGCTATGGGTGCGAGCGGGGCTCTTGTGCGGCAGGATCGGCGGAGGCGCAAGGGCTCTGGCGAGAGCGTGGGGCCGTGACTTGAGGGGCGCGGCGTGCTCTAGGCCAGCGATGCAGAACGATGAACGATATCCGCGCCGGCCGGATCCGCGCGGCCGCCGAGGCGGCGACGGCGACAGACGGGGCGAGGGCCGGGGCGCCGGACGCGGCGGCGAGAAGCGCCCGCCGCGCGTCGTCGAGGGCCTGACGGCCCGCCAGGCGGCGCTCGACGTCCTGCGGCTCGTCTCGCGCGGGGACAGCCTCGACAAGGCGCTCGGCACCTGCCGCAGCTTCGCCGAACTCGAGGGGTCGGACCGCGCCTTCGCGCGGCAGCTCGCGACGACGGTGCTTCGGCGCCAGGGCAGCCTCGACGAGGTCATCGAGACCTATCTGCGCGACCCCATCGGTCCCAAGCAGCTCGAGCTGCGGCTGATCCTGCGGCTCCTCGCGGGGCAGCTCCTTCTGCTCGGCACGCCGCCCCACGCCGCCGCCATGACCGCGACGGAGCTCGCCAAGGGACGCGCCGAGACGCGCGGCTACGCGAAGCTCGTCAACGCGATCGGACGGCGACTGTCCGAGACCGGTGCCGAGCGCCTTACCAAGGTGCCGTTGCGAGCGGACACGCCGGGCTGGCTCTGGCGGAAGCTCGAACGGGCCTACGGCCCCGCCGCGACGCGCGCCATCGCCGAGGCGCACCAGGCCGAGCCGCCGCTCGACCTCACCGTGCCGGCGGACCGCGAGGGCTGGGCCGAGCGGCTCGAGGCGCAGGCCGTCGGTCCCGCGACGCTGCGCCGCCCCGGCGGCGGGCGGATCGAGGCGTTGCCCGGCTACGAAGAGGGTGCGTGGTGGGTGCAGGACCTCGCGGCCACCTTGCCCGTCACCCTGCTCGGCGACCTGAGGGACCGCGTCGTCTTCGACCTTTGCGCCGCGCCCGGCGGCAAGACGATGCAGATCTGCGCGGGCGGGGCGGACGTCACCGCCGTCGACTCGGGCGAGGGACGGATGGGCCTTCTACGCGCGAACCTCGAGCGCACCGGCCTCGAGGCGCGCACCGTCGTCGCCGACGTCCTGGCCTGGGAGCCCGACCACGGCGCCGACCTCGTCCTTCTTGACGCGCCTTGCTCCGCGACCGGCACGGCCCGGCGCAATCCGGACGTGCTGCGATCGAAGGACGAGAAGCTCGCCGTGGGCCTCGCCAAGCTCCAGGACCGCATGATCGATCGGGCCTTGAGCTTTCTGAAGCCCGGCGGGGTCCTCGTCTTCGCGACCTGCTCGCTCCTTCCCGAAGAGGGCGAAGAGCGCGCGGAGGCGGCCCTCGCGCGCCATGCGGGGCTCGAACGCCTGACGGTCTCGCCCGAAGAGCTGGGCGGGCTCGATGGCCTCGTCACGAAGGCCGGCGACCTTCGCTGTCACCCCGGCAAGGCGCCCGGCATGGACGGCTTCTTCGCGACCCGCCTGCGCACGCCTGCCTAGGCCGCCCGCTCGCGGCCGAGGCGCCGTGCCGCGCCGGCCGCGATCAGGCCGATCCCGGACAGCTCCATCACCCAGTTCAGCTTGAGGCCGAGCACGCGCATGCCGATCAGCTGGTCCATGTGGTGAAAGCTCGCCGCCCGGGTGGCGACGAAGGCGAGAAGGAAGGCGAGCCCCGCAACGGCAGGCCAGACCGCCCGCAGCGAGCGCCGCATCGCGAAGAGGACGAAGGCCCCGACCCCGAGGCACAGCGCGCCGACCCCGAGGATGAAGGCGCGCTGCACGACGCGGCGCGTGCCGTACCAGCCCTGTGCCTGCGCCAGGCACTTGCCAGCGGCGGTCAACGCGGACTGCAGATCGAGTTCCTTGTTCACGCCGAGGGCGAGGAGGAGGACGAGGAGAACCGCCCAGAACACCCGCTCGCCCGCCTCCCGGCGCCGCGCGACGAGCGCGCAGAGCGCGGCGGCAGCGATGTAGGCGAGGACGGTGATCCACCCCCCCGCCGTCGGGTCTCCGATTCCCGGCGACCAGTGGGCGTGGGTGCATCGAAGGAGGTCGGAGAGCGGCGGCGTCATCCGGGCCCTATGGCCCGGCGCCGCCCGCGCTGCCAGCCCGTCTCAGCGCCGCAAGGCGAAGCGTCTGTCGCAGCGAGGCGGAGAAGCCGGCGTTTGCGCGAGACCCGACGCGCTTTGCGGAGCCGGGGGCGCGGGCTTCAGCGAGGGAGACGGCACAGGTGCGGACTTCGCCGCTGCCCGGCTCGGCGCGGGGCGGCGGGAGCGGTCGGTCAGCGACACCACCGTCTTCGCCTGCTCGGGCCGTATCGGCGCGGGTTCCGTCGGCAGGTCGGCCTGCTGCACTTGCGGTACCATCACCCCGGCGCGCAGGACCTCGAGCTCCATCCGCAGGCGCTGTATCTCGAGGTCATAGAGCCGGGTGCAGTCGACGCGCTTCGCGCGGCGTCCGATCGGTACGACCAGGCGGCCATAGACCGCGCCCGTGTCGCGGGCGTGGAGGTCCTGCGAGCCGATGACCCCTACGTCGAGGAACGGCCCGCCCGAGGCGACCGCGGTCTGACAGCTCGTGCCCCCTGCGGAGCGCACCATGTCCTGACCGGTCGCGGTCGGCGGGGTCGGCAGGAAGACGCTGTTCTGGTTCAGAACCGAACTCTGAGACGGCACCAGCACGGGCTGGAGGTTCGTCTCCTGCGCGCCCGCCACGGCGGGAACCAGGCTTACGAATGCAAACGCGAGACGACGTACTTGCCGCATACCTGCCCCCTGATGGCATAGCCCTGCCGGGCGAGCGCGCCGGACGTCGCGCAGAGGCGGACGGTCCGCCTCTGCGTCTCACGTGCCGGGACGAAGAGAGTGACGACGGCGCTGTCCCCCGGTCCGATCAGGATGCTGCGCGGCGCGACGTCCGTCAGCGGCGCCCAGTCCTCGCCGAACGCCTCCATCGAGAAGCGATGGGGGGCCTCGTAAGGATTGACGACCGTGACGCGGAGCGCCGCCGCCTCGCCGAAGGCGTGCACCTGGCCCTCCATGGGAGAGAGCGCCTGCATCAGCATCGCCGCGAGGAGAGGAAGGTTCGTCACGGGCGCGCGCACCGCACGGTCGCGGTCATCGCGTAGGCGCCGGCAGGGAAGACGTCGCCCGGGCGGGCGGCCTCCGCATCGACGGTCAGGAACGTCGTTCCGAGCGCGACCGAGGCGGTCAGGCCGGCGACGATGCGTCCTACCAGCGTCGCGCCCGACGTCTCGAAGCTGGCGGAGAAGGTCGTGCCCGTCGCCGCGCCCGCCGGGGCGAGGTCGAAGGCCGTCGGCGCCTCGACCGACAGCTCGTAGCCGAGCCCGGTCGCAGCGACGGTCGCGAGGCTCGGGATGCCCCCGACGACTTCGCTCGAGAGGAGCGTGTTGCCGTTCGCGGTGCCGAGCACGCCGGGCGTTCCGGCGATGACCGTGCAGCTGTCGAGGACCGTCCCCGTGAAGGTCAGGCCCGTCTGCGCCGCCGCCGGCGTCGTAAGCACCAACGCAACCGCTGGCAGAAATCTTCGGATCATGTCGGCACCCCGCTCCTCGTTACACGGGCCACGTGTAGCGCGAGGGCCTTACAACCAAGTAAAGAAGTGCTTGCCTCTTGCTACTTCTGGGCGAGTGCCGCCGGCGGGAAGAAGCAGATGAAGGCCGAACCCTGACCCTCGACGCTTTCGATCTGAATGCCGCCGCGGTGCCGCTGGACGATGTGCTTGACGATGGCGAGGCCGAGCCCCGTGCCGCCCTTCTTCCGGCTCTTCTCCGCATCGATGCGGTAGAAGCGCTCGGTCAGCCGCGGCAGGTCCGTGCGTGGAATGCCCTCGCCCTGGTCCGCGACGCGAACCCAGGCGACTTGCGCTTCGGGCACGCCCAGACGAACGGCGACGGCGTGAAGCGTATCGCCGCTTCGAAGAGCGCCCGGCATGGTGGGCGGCGCCCCCGTCCCGACGCCGATCGTGACGGAAGGAAACTCGCCCCCATACTTGACCGCGTTGTCGGCGAGGTTCTGGATCACCTGAATGACCTCGTCCCTGTCGGCGAGGATCGTGACCGGGCCGTCCGCCTCGACGTGCAGCACGCCCTCCCCGGCGATCGGCAGCAGCATGTCGCAGACCGCGCGGGCCGTCTCCGTCAGATCGACCCGTTCGGCGGGCATCTCGGCCTCCGACAGCTCGATCGCGGAGAGGCTGATCAGGTCGCGCACGAGGCGCAGCATCCTTTCGGTCTGCGCGCGCATGATGCCCAAGAACCGCTTCTGCGCGGCCGGATCGTCCTTGGCGTGGTTCTCGATCGTCTCGATGAAGCCGAGCAGCGAGGCGAGCGGCGTGCGAAGCTCGTGGCTCGCATTGGCGATGAAGTCCGTGCGCATCTTCTCGAGCTTCTTCTGCGCCGTGCGGTCGCGCACCATGACGAGGAGCCGACCCCGGTTGGCGGGCTCCCCGCCCGGCAGCGGCGCGGCGTAGAAGAGGCAGCTGCGCTCGCGCGGGCCGGGCAGTACGAACTCCACCTCCCGGGCCGTACCGCCGCTACGCGCGGCGGGAAGCGCATCGAGGGCCGCGGGCGCGCGGATCACGGTCGAGATGTGGCTGTGCGCGACGTCCTTGCCGAACATGCGGGCGCAGGCCGGGTTCGACAGCTGGACGTGATCGCGGGCGTCGAGCAGCATGACGGGCTGCGGCAACGCGTTGAGGACCGCGCGCAGGCGCTCGAACTTCTGCAGCTGCTCCTCGTTGAAGGTGACGCCCGGCGCGACGGGCACGGCCTCCCGCAGCGAGTAGTAGCGCAGGAAGAGGCCGGCGAAGTAGGTGAGCCCGAGCGCGACGGCCGCCGCGACCCGCAGGTTGGACAGCATCACCGCGCCGAGCAGCATGATCATCCCGGCGGCGCCGACGAAGAAGAAGTCGCCCGCGCGGCTGCGGTAGGAATCGGGGCGCTCGGTCGGCGCGGCGGAGCTGCTTGTATCGGACATGCCTTAGCCTAAAGCGTCAACGAATTTGCGTCACGCGCTTGCGGCGCGAGCAGTCCCGCCGTTAAGCGCGCCCCGACGAGAACGAGGTCCCGATGACCCTCCAAAGACCGACCACCAAGATCCTTGCCACCATGGGCCCGGCGAGCGACAGCCCCCACCGCATCCGCGCGCTGCTTCAGGCCGGAGCGACCGCCTTCCGGATGAACTTCAGCCATGGCAGCCACGAAGAGCACAAGGTCCGCTTCGACGCCCTGCGCGCAGTGGCGAAGGAGATGGGCCGGCACGTGCCGATCGTCTCCGACCTTCAGGGGCCGAAGCTCCGCGTCGGCTGCCTCGACGGCGGCCAGCTGACGCTTCGCTATGGCGACCTCGTCGAGGCGAAGCTCGGCGAGCGGGCAGGCGCAGGGATCATCCCGATCCCGCACCAGGAGATGTTCGACGCGCTCAAGACCGGCGACGTCATCATGCTCGACGACGGCAATCTGCGCCTCTCCGTCGCGGAGGAAGGCAAGGACCGGATCGTCTTCAAGGTCGAAGTACCCGGCCTTCTGACCGACAAGAAGGGCGTCAACGTCCCCGGCCGCCGCCTGCCGATCCCGGCGATGACGGCGAAGGACGAGCGCGACCTCGAGTTCGCGCTCAGGGAGGACACGGACTACGTCGCGCTCAGCTTCGTTCAGACCGCCGAGGACGTCCTCGCCGCCAAGCGCATCATCGACGGACGCGCCAAGGTCATCTCCAAGATCGAGAAGCCGCAGGCGATGGAGGAGATCGAAGCGATCGCCGACGCCTCGGACGCCCTCATGGTGGCGCGCGGCGACCTCGGCGTCGAGTTGCCGCTCGAAGAGGTGCCGATGGCCCAGCGGCGCATCATCCGCGCCGCCCGGACCCGCGGCAAGCCGGTGATCGTCGCGACCCAGATGCTGCAGTCCATGGTCGACGCGCCGACCCCGACGCGGGCCGAGGCGTCGGACACCGCCGCGGCCGTCATGCTCGGCGCGGACGCCGTCATGCTCTCCGCCGAGAGCGCCGTCGGCCGTCACCCCGAGGCCGCCGTCGCGATCATGTCCCGGATCATCCGCGCGGCGTCGCTGGCCGAAGACTATCAGGCCGACATGTCTCGCGCGGCGGGCAAGCCGACAGCGGACAGCCCGGGCTCTGCGGTGGCCCTGTCCGCGGCCTTCGCGGCGGAGGCGACGCACTGCAAGGCCATCGTGGCGAGCACCAATACGGGCGGCACGGCCTACACCATCGCGCGGCTGCGGCCCGCGGCCCCCATCCTGGCGCTGACGCCCGAGCCGAAGACCGCGCGTCAGACCGCCCTCGCCTGGGGCGTGATCCCGGTCCTGACGGACGAGCAGCCCGACTTCGAAGGGCTGTCCCACGCCGCCGTCGAGGCCGCCAAGGGGACGCTGTCGCTCGACGAGGACGACCGCATCGTGCTGCTGGCCGGCATGCCGACGCGGCGGACCGGCGGGACGAACACGTTGAAGCTGATCCGCATCGGAGACGGCGCATGAGCCAGGCGAGCCGCATCGACGAACTCCTCTCCGGCACCCGGGTCATGCCGGTCGTGGTCATCGAACGGGCGGAGGACGCCCTGCCGCTCGCCGATGCCCTGCTCGAGGGCGGGGTGACCGCGATCGAGATGACGCTGCGGACCGAGGCGGCGCTGCCCGCCGCCGAAGCCATCGCCAAGGCGCGGCCCGACATGGTCGTCGGCACGGGAACGGTCCTCACCCCGGGCGACCTTCGCCGCTCGGAAGAGGCGGGCGCCCGCTTCGCCGTCAGCCCCGGCCTGACCGAGACGTTGGCGGACGAAGCGGCGAAGCGCTTCGAAAGCTGCCCGCTCCTGCCCGGCACCGCGACCGCGTCGGAAGTCATGTTCGCGATGGAACGCGGCTTCACGCGCCTCAAGTTCTTCCCGGCCGAGACCTCGGGCGGGGCGCCCGCCGTCAAGGCGCTGGGCGGCCCCCTGCCCCAGGTGCGCTTCTGCCCGACGGGCGGCGTGTCGCCCGACAACGCCGCGTCCTACCTCAAGCTTCCGAACGTCTTCTGCGTCGGCGGCTCCTGGCTCGTGCCGAAGGGCGGCGACTGGGCCGAGGTGACCCGTCTCGCCCGCGAGAGCACGGCCTTCTAGGTCAGGAAGCCGACGATCTCCTTCGTCTCGCGAAGGATCGGCCCCGCGATCGAGGACGCCTTCTCGGCGCCGGCCTTGAGCACGGCGTCGATGTGGCCGGGATCGTCCATCAGGCGGCGCATCTCGCTCGAGATCGGCGCCAGCTTCTCGACCGCGAGGTCGGCGAGCGCGGGTTTGAGCGCCGCGAAGCCCTGGCCGCCGAAGCGCGTCAGGACCTCCGCCTCGCTCATTCCCGACAAGGCCGCGTAGATCCCGACGAGGTTGCGCGCCTCAGCCCGTCCCTCGAGGCCGTCTTCCGCCGAAGGCAGAGGATCGGGGTCCGACTTCGCCTTCTTGATCTTCTTCGCGATCGCGTCGGCATCGTCCGTCAGCGTGATGCGCGAAAGGTCCGAGGGGTCCGACTTCGACATCTTCTTCGTGCCGTCGCGCAAGGACATCACGCGCGCGCCCGCCCCGCGGATCAGGGGTTCCGGCAGCGGGAAGAAGCCTTCCGCGCCGAAGTCGAGGTTGAACTTGCCCGCGACGTCGCGGGCGAGCTCCAAGTGCTGCTTCTGGTCCTCGCCGACGGGGACGTGCGTCGCCTTGTAGGCGAGGATGTCGGCGGCCATCAGCGTCGGGTAGGTGAAGAGCCCGACCGAGGCGCGCTCCTTGTCCTTGCCCGCCTTGTCCTTGAACTGCGTCATCCGGTTCAGCCAGCCCATCCGCGCGACGCACTGGAAGAGCCAGGCGAGCTCGGCATGTTCGGGGACGGCGGACTGGTGGAAGACCGTCGCGACGTCCGGGTCGATGCCGGCGGCGAGGTAGGCGGCCGCGATCTCCCGCGTCTGCGCCTTCAAGGCCTTCGGGTCCTGCCACACCGTCACCGCGTGCAGGTCCACGATGCAGAAGAGCGACTCCATCTCGTGCTGGAGGCCGACGAACTTGCGGATCGCGCCGAGGTAGTTGCCGAGGTGCAGGTTCCCCGTGGGCTGAACGCCGGAGAAGACGCGGGGGGGATGGGTGGGGGCGTCGGTCATGGCCTGCGGATAGGAGGTCCCAGCGGGGCTGTCATGTTTTTAGTGGCGCTGTCGCTCGCTGCATTCTTAGTGGCGCTACCGGCGGGCTGACCGCCCGCCTGCTTGAGCGCGGGCTGGCGGCACGGGCCTTCGGCCCCGGGCGCCAGCGGCGCGGGGCCAGCGAGACCGGAAGCGAGGCAGCCGTTCGCCTCCGCTTGCGCGGTGGTACGATGGTCCGGGGTGTCCCGCGCGCGGCTCGCCGCAGCGAAGGGTTTGATTTGGTGTTGCTGCGGCGTGAAGGGTCCCACACCGTAGCCTGACGCGCGGTACGGGACCCTCCACGCTCCTCAGCGCGATCCGCCGGGGCCGTTCTTCAGCTCGCCCGGCGCGTGTCTGGCCTGAGGACGTGGGTAGCATTCCATCTACCAGACGCCTCAGCACGTGGTCCCGCAGCGGCAGGCAGGAGGAACGTCAGCTGTCCGCCCCGCCCCGGCCCTGCCGCGACGCGGGGAGAATGGCACGGGCCCAAGGGGGCGGGGATAAGTCGTCGGGCGGTCGCGGCACGCGGCCGCCATTGGCGACCGCCCTACGGGTGAGGGCCAGCGGCGGTGACGCCTGGCACCGCCCTCGCTTCCCCTCACCCCAAATCGGAGATTTGGACCTCTCCCAGAGGGAGAGGCGGCGGCACGCTTCGCGAGCCGCCCTACGCCGCCCCCCCTGCGACCGCTGCCAGCGCCTTGCGGATGGCGGCGATGCGCTTGCTAGGACCGCGTCAGCTTGGCGCGGTAGGGGTCCGCCGGGAAGACGCCGAGGAGCTTCACCTCGCTTGAGAAGTAGCCGAGCTCGTCGAGGGCGCGCCGGACGGGCGGGTCGTCGGGGTGTCCTTCGATCTCGGCTTGGAAGCGGGTCGCGAGGAAGCTCGAGTCCTCTTGATAGCTCTCGAGCTTGATCATGTTGACCGCGTTGGTCGCGCAGCCGCCGAGCGCCTTGTAGAGCGCGGCGGGGATGTTGCGCACACGGAAGACGAGGCTCGTCAGGACGGGGCCCGACAGGAGGTCGGGCCAGACCGCTTGCGCCTCCGGCGCCAGGGTGAGGAAGCGGGTCACGTTCCGCTCGATGTCCTGCACGTCGCGTTCCACGATCCGCAGACCGTAGGCCTCGGCCGCCGCGCGCGGCGCGATCACGGCGACGTTCGGCTCGGGGCGGCTCGAAAGCGCATGGGCCGCGCCGGCGGTGTCGGGCGCGACCTCCGCGATCAGGCCTCGCCGCGCGATCACGCCCCTGCACTGGCTGAGCGCCATGGGGTGGCTGCGCACGGTGGTCAGCGCGTCCTCGTCCGCGTCCGGCAGCGCCATGAGCTGCATGTGGATGGGCAGGAAGTGCTCGTCGAGGATCGCCATGCCGGCATCGGGCAGGAGGCGGTAGACGTCGTCCACCCGCCCGGCGATCGCGTTCTCGACCGGGACCATGGCGCGCGCGGCGCGTCCCTCGGCGACGGCCCTGAAGACCGCGTCGAAGGTCGGGCACGGCATCGGCGCGAAGTCCGGCGCGTAGGTCCGGCAGGCCTCGTCCGAGAAGGCGCCCGGCTCTCCTTGATAGGCGATCTTTGCCATAAGGCCCCCGCGCGCTCCTGCCCCGTTGCCCGGCCCGAGCCACCCCGCTAGGTGCACCCGGACCCTTCAAAGCGCTCGGCGCGCTCCAGATTCGAGTTGGACTTATGAGAGACCCCCTCTTCGGGAACAAGGTGGCCGCTGCGATCCTGGTCGTGCTGCTCCTCGCCGTCGGCCTGCCGGTGATCGTGACGACCTTCGCTGAGCTTGCCGCGCACCTCGGCACGCATCACGACGAAGAAGCCCCCTACCCCGGCGGCGTCGTCTACTTCCCCGGCACGCTGGAGGTCTCCGCCGAGACCGAGGCAGAGCCCGTCGTCGACCTCGGCACGCTGATGGCGAGCGCCGACGCGGAGCGCGGCGCACGCGGCGCGGCGATCTGCTCGTCCTGCCACAGCTTCGACAAGGGCGGACCGAACGGCACGGGCCCGCACCTCTGGGACGTCGTCGGCCGCGAGGTCGCGAGCGTGCCGGGCTTCTCCTACTCGAGCGCGATGTCGGGCCTGGGCGGCGATTGGACCTACGAGAAGCTCGATGCGCTGCTCGAGAACAGCCAGGGCTACATTCCCGGCACGCAGATGGCGCAGAAGATTCGCAAGGCGGACAAGCGCGCGGACATCCTCGCCTATCTAGGCTCGCTGTCGGACGACCCCGTGCCCTTCCCCGAGCCGGCCCCGGTCGAGCCCCCCGCCGGCGAAGAGGTCGTGCCCGAAGAGGACACCGCGGAGAGCGAAGCCGCCGAGAGCGCGGCCGACACGGTCGAGTCGCGTCCCGCCCTGCCGGGCGAGGCGGTCCTGCCCGAAGACCAGCGCAACGATCCCGGCGACGAGGGCTATCCCGGCGACGAGAGCCACGCGCAGTCCGACTATCGTAGCTCCGATCCGGACGGTGAGGATACGAGCGGCACGGCCGAGGACGGCGGCGAGGGCCTGCCCAACGCCGAGGCGGCGCAGACGGCCGAAGAGCAAGCCGGAAATCCGGGCGGGCAGCAGTAACCCGCATGGCGGGCGAGGTCGTCAACCTGCGCCTCGCCCGCAAGCGCAAGGCCCGCGCCGCGAAGGAGGCCGACGCCGCGGTGAACCGCGCGTCGCACGGGCGGACCAAGGCCGAGAAGGCTGCCTCGAAGCGCGAACGGGAGACGGCGGACCGCCTGCTCGACGGTCACGCGATCGGCCGGCCCGACGAGGCCTAGCGCCTAGAGGCCCGTGCGTTCGATCAGCATGTCGGCAGGGGCTTTCGGCCGGACGATTCGCGTGACGGGATTGTCCTTGGCCCTGTTCAGATGCTCGGCCATGGCGAGCAGGGGGTCGATCGTCACCGCCATGTGAGTCGCGTTGGCGTGCAGGAGCCGCGCTTCGTCCACCATGATGCCGGTGTGCCCGACCCAGTAGACGAGGTCGCCCCGCCGCAAGGCGACGCCCTGCCAGTCCCCGCCCGAGCGGCGCTGCCATAGCTCCTCGCCCCGCTCGGGCGCCGACAGGAAGACTTCCTGCATGTCCGCGTCGCGCGGGACGACGACCCCGGCGACCTCATACGCGTTCTGGATCAGACCCGAGCAGTCGAGGCCGAGACTCTCCCGGCCGCCCCAGAAGTAAGGCGCGCCCATGAACCGTTCCGCCGCCGCGACGGGGTCGGTCAGCGCGCGGCCCAGCTCCAGGAGGTGATCGGCGAAGACCCAACCCCCGCGGGAGTCCCGAAGGTACTTGCCGTCCTCGGACCGGTCCGTGACCGTGAGCTTGGCATTCATCGACAAGAGGCAGAGCGGCGGCGCCTTCAGGTCGGCCCGCGGAAAGCGGAGCGTGCGCAGCGCGGCGACGCGGTGCGTCGGCGTGTCGATCCGTGCCGACAGGTCCGCCGCCTCGACGTAGCCGACATAGCCGTCGAGCGCGGCCTGGCCCCACGCCCAGCCGTCCGCCTCGTCGTAGACGGTGAAGACCTCGCCGAAGAGGATCTGCGTCTCCTGCATCGCGTCGGCGCGCGGCTCCCGGCGGATGGCCGCGGCGGCGGCGGTCACCTGACGCCCTTCGCCGCGAACGAACCGGTCGGCCTCGACCTTGCCGCGCAAGTAGTCCGCGGCGACGTCCGGCCGCGCGGGCGTCAGCCTCGCGGAGAAGGGGTCGGGCCGGGTTCCCGGCGCGCCGGGGGCCGGATCGCGCTGAGGACGGTCGGTCATCCGTAGTAGGCGCCCAGGTCGGACTGCCGGTCGCGCTCTTCGACGATGCGGGCGAAGGCGTCGATGAAGAGCGAGCCCTCCGGCGTCTTCTGCACGAGGACGATCCGGCGGTCGCCGGGATCGCGCGCCCGGCGGACGAAGCCGTGGATCGACAGCGCGTCGAGGGCGCGGCTGATCGCAGGCTTCGGCACTTCGAGGTCCTCGGAGAGGCGCCGGACGGTGTGGGGTCCCGGCGTGAGGTACACGGTCAGGAGGATCGCCCACTGACGCATCGAGAGGTCGGGCTGATCGAGCCTGACGGTATCCGCCATCACGTCGCGCCAGGGAAGGAGGATGTCGATCGGGCTCATATTCTATTTCGATAGAAAAACAAAATAGTCCTGACAAGGACTTGACAGGATCGCGCGCCCAAACGCCTCAGTCGCGCAGCAGCTCGTTGACGCTGGTCTTGGCGCGGGTCCGCTCGTCCACGCGCTTGACGATGACGGCGCAGGCGAGGCTCGGCCCGCCCTTCTCGCTCGGCAGCGCGCCCGGCACGACGACCGCGTATTCCGGAACCTCGCCGCGGAAGACCTCGCCCGTCTCGCGATCCACGATCTTGGTCGAGGCGCCGAGGAAGACGCCCATGGCGATGACCGCGCCGCGGCGCACGATGACGCCCTCGGCGACTTCCGAGCGGGCGCCCAGGAAGACATCGTCCTCGATGATGGTCGGGTTCGCCTGCAGCGGCTCGAGCACGCCGCCGATGCCGGTGCCGCCCGAGACGTGGCAGCGCTCGCCCACCTGCGCGCAGGAGCCCACCGTCGCCCAGGTGTCGATCATGGTCCCGGCGCCGACATGGGCGCCGATGTTGACGTAGGACGGCATCAGGACGGCGCCGGGCGCGATGTAGGCGCCGTGGCGCACGGCGCAGGGCGGCACGGCGCGGAAGCGCGCCTCCGCGTGCTCTCTTTCGCTCCAGCCGGCGGTCTTCATCGGGACCTTGTCCCACCAGGTCGCGCCGCCCGGCCCGCCCTTGATGAGCGCGTTGGATTCGAGGCGGAAGGAGAGGAGCACCGCCTTCTTGAGCCATTGATGGGTGGTCCAGCCGCCCTGCCCGTCGGGCTCGGCGACGCGGGCCCGCCCGTCGTCGAGCGCGGCCAGCGCCGTCTCGACCGCGGTGCCGAGGTCGCCCTCGCGCGCCTGCCAGTCGTCGAGCCGCGTGCGGTTCTCCCAGCCGGCCTCAATGATCGTCCGTGCCTGTTCGAGCTTCACGAGGCCGCCTCCGTCCCTGCCGTTCGGGCGGCGCGTGTCAGCCCTTCGAGGAAGCCCGTCAAGTCCGAGGTGGCGTGATCGACGTGCATCGGGGCCTCGCCGGGGCGGGAGGGGCGCTTGGCCGCAGGCTCGTCCTCGCACCAGGCGGCATCGGTCTGGATCAGGACCGTCGTCATGCCGAGCGCGTGGGGGACGCGGAGGTTGTCGGCCATGTCCTCGAACATCACGGCGCGTTCCGGCTCGATCCCGAAGGCGCCGAGGAAGGCGTCGTAGGCGGCCTCGTGCGGCTTCGGGGTCCAGCCGCAGCCCTCGACGTCGAAGGCGCCCTCGAAGAGGTCCCAGACGCCGATCTTCCGCGCGACGTTCTCGGCGTGGCGAAGCGAGCCGTTGGTGAAGACGAAGCGGCGCCCCGGCAGCGCCGCCATCGCCGCACGCAGGCGGGAGTTCGGCTCGACGGGCGTCAGGTCGATGTCGTGGACGTGGGCCATGAAGGCGTGCGGAGAGACGCTATGCTCGGCCATCAGGCCCGCCAGGGTCGTGCCGTGGCTGACGTAGAGGTCCTTTTGCAGCTTCCTCGCCTCGCCGCTCGGCATCGAGAGCTCGTCCTCGATGAAGCGGGTCATGTTCGCGTCGATCTGCGCGAAGAGGTTGCAGCTGGCGGGATAGAGCGTGTTGTCGAGGTCGAAGACCCAGACGTCGCGATCCTGAAAGCCGGTTCGGCCGCTCAACGGTTGACCCGTTCGGGGTTGAACTGCTCCGGCGTGAACTGGAAGGTCCAAGCGGCCTCTCCTTCGGTGTCGACCCGGCGGAAGCTCGCGGTCTGGTAGCCAGCCTCGTCGCAGGGCTCGTCGGAGCTCGCGTCGAACTGGACGGCGGCGACGCAGAACTCGGTGTCCCCGCCCGCGAGCGGCACGGAGCGGTCCTCCGCCTCCATCACGCCGTAGACGTAGTACGCCTCCGAAGCGAGGGCCCCCCGCCTCACCTTCGCGCATTCCTGACTGCCAAGGCGCCACCAGCCCGTCGAGCGGTAGCCTTCGGCCCCGCCCCCGCGCGGTCCTGCGAAGGCCGCCCAGACCGGCAGCAGGGTCGCGTTGCAGAAGAAGAAGCCGACCTGCGCGTCCTGGGCGTTCGCATCGGCGATGAGGGCGTCCATGACCGTGTCGTTGATGATGCCGGAATCGCCCAGGCCCTTTTGGCGGCGGTATCCGCGCAGCGCGTTGCGCGTCGCGTTGCCGAGGTAGCCGTCGATGTCGCCTTCGGACGCGCCCACGTCGCGCAGGAGGCGCTGCACGCCCGCGATCTGCGCCGCGAAGACGGTGAAGTTGTTCTCGTCCGAGAACTCGGTCGTCCACGCCCCGCCCGCCTCTTCGGTCACGTCCACGGTGAAGAAGTCGCGCTGGCGCCTGGGATCCTCCGCGCAGACGTCCTGGTCGCGCAGGGTGAAGAGGCTGTCGTTCTGAACGCAAAGGGGCGTCGTGCCCGACCAGCTGCGCAAGGGGCCGCGGTGACCGGGGATCGCCTCGGCGTAGACGTAGTAGCGGCCCGCCTTCACGGGCTCTGTCAGCACCCGCTTGCATTCGCCGGCGCGCAGGCGCCACCAACCCCGCGTGACGAGCCGGTCGTCGCTGACATAGCCGAGGGCGGCCGAGAGCGCGTAGCTCGACTTGTTGCAGAAGCTGTACTCCGCCCGCGCAGAGCCGAGGCCGCCCAAGGCGAGCGCGCCCGCGATCACCGCGAGCCGGAGGAGGAGCCGTGCGTTCATCGTTCGCCAGAATGAGCCCGCGGGCCTGCCCCCGCCGGCGGCATGTTCTCCCAAGGCGGGTGCCGGTTCAAGACCGGACCCGCCCAGGTCGTCGGCCGCTGCCGATCGATGGTGAGCGCGACGGCGTTTCATGCTAGTATCAACCTGCCATCGCGTTGGAGAGTGTGATGGAGGTCCAAGAAGACAGGCTTCACGCCTTCGTCGGCAAGATGCTGGGCGACCTCGGCGGCGCCTTCAGCGTGCCGACGGTGCGGCTCGGCCATCGGCTCGGCCTGTTCCAGACGCTGGCGGAGCGAGGGCCGCTCACGGCAGAGGGCTTGGCGGACGCCGCGGGCGGGCTGACGCCGCGCTACGTACGCGAGTGGGCGCTCGCCCAGGCGGCGAACGGCTACGTCACCTATGACGAGGCGGCCGAGGCGTTCTTCCTGTCGCCCGAGCAGGCCATGGTCTTCGCCGTGCCGGACAGCCCGGTCTACCTGCCCGGCGCCTTCGACCTCGTCGCTGCGATGATCGAGGGCGAGGCGAAGGTCGAGACGCTGTTCCGCAAGGGCGGCGGCGTGCGCTGGGGCGACACGGCGGGATGCTTGTTCTGCGCGACCGGCGCCTTCTTCCGCCCCGGCTACGTCAACAACATCGTCCATGGATGGCTGCCCGCCCTGGAAGGCGTCCTTGCGAAGCTCGAGGCGGGGGCGACGGTCGCCGACATCGGCTGCGGCATGGGATTCTCGACCGTGTTGATGGCGGAAGCCTTTCCGCAGAGCCGCTTCGTCGGCTTCGACTTTCATGCGCCCTCGATCGAGGAGGCCCGTCGGCACGCGCAAGCGCATGGCCTCGAAGGCCGCGTCCGTTTCGAAGCGGCCCCGGCGAAGGAGATCGAGGAGGGCGGCTTCGACCTCGTCACCGCCTTCGATTGCCTGCACGACATGGGCGATCCGCGCGGCTGCGCCGCCGCGGTCCGCCGCATGCTGCGGCCGGACGGCACCTGGATGGTCGTCGAGCCGATCGCCGGGGACCGCCCATCGCAGAACATGAACCCGGTCGGCCGCCTCTACTACAACGCCTCGACCATGATCTGCGTGCCGACCTCTCTCGACCAGGAGGTCGGCGAAGGGCTCGGCGCCCAGGCCGGCGAGGCGAAGCTGTCCGACGTGATCCGCGCCGGCGGCTTCGGCCGTGTAGGGCGCGCGGCCGAGGGGCCGTTCAACATGGTGCTCGAAGCGCGGCCCTGAGGCGTTGACCGGGCGGCGCGCCTTCCCCACGACCCGGGCCATGTCCGCCCCCTCCCTCGTCGTCCTCACCGGTGCCGGCGTCAGCGCCGACAGCGGCGTCGATACCTTCCGCACGGCAGGGGGGCTCTGGGACCGATATGATTGGCGGGAGGTCGCGACGCCCGAGGGCTTCGCTGCCGACCCGGGCAAGGTCCACGCGTTCTACAATGAGAGGCGGCGGGCGCTGCCGGGCGTCCGGCCCAACGCCGCCCACGCCGCGCTCGCCGAGCTCGAGGCGCGGCTCGAGGCCAATGGCGGCAGGCTGACCCTCGTCACGCAGAACGTCGACGACCTTCACGAGCGCGCCGGAAGCCGCCGCGTCCTTCACGTCCACGGCGAGCTCGCCAAGGCGGCGTGCGTGGCGTGCGGAACCGTCTCGGTCTGGACCGCCGACCTTGGAACCGAAATTCCCTGCCCGTCCTGCGGCGTCGCCGGCGCCATGCGCCCGCACGTCGTATGGTTCGGGGAGATGCCGCGCCACCTGGACGAGGCGGAGGCGGCGCTAGGCGAGGCGGACCTCTTCGTCTCGATCGGCACGTCGGGCTCAGTCTACCCGGCGGCCGGGCTCGTCGCGGCGGCGCGGGCGCGAGGGGTGGACTGCACCGAGTTGAACCTGGAGCCGTCCGCGAACGCGCGGCTCTTCACCGAGGCCCGCTACGGCCGAGCGGCCGAGATCGTGCCCGCCTTCGCAAAGGAGATGACATGGTAGAGCGGCTGTCCGACGCCGAACGCGCGGCGTTCTTTCGCGACCATCCGAACTGGAAGCCGGTCGAAGGCCGCGACGCGGCCGAGGCGACGTTTCGCTTCGGCAGCTTTGCCGAGGCCTTCTCGTTCATGACGCGGATCGCCTTGTATGCGGAGAAGGCGGACCATCACCCCGAATGGTTCAACGTCTACGACCGGGTCGAGGTGACGCTCGCCACGCACGATGCGGGCGGCCTGAGCCAGCGCGACGTCGCCATGGCGAGCGTGATCGACGCGGCCGCCGCCTAACGCTCGAGCAGGAGGCCTGCCGAACCCGTCCCGCGTTCGGCAGCCGCCTCGGGCGGGGCGGCCTGGCCTGCGAACTGGGCCTCGGATTCGCCGCTGTCGAGGACGATGGCGACGCTCGTCGCCGCGACCTGCCGCGCGTCGTCGAAGTTCGTCCCGAGCTGGTAGAAGAAGAGCAGACCGAGCGCGTAGATCGCGGCGGGCGCCCGCGCCTCGATGAGCCTCAGCCGAGCGGCCGAACGGCCCGACAGGCGGAAGTTCAAGAAGGCGACAGCCCCCGCCGCCCCGAGCAAGCCGCCGACGAGGATGTCCGTCGGGTAGTGGAAGCCGAGATAGATCCGCGGCAGCAGGATGACGACGGCGGCCCAGCCGATGGCGAAGGCCCCGACGATCCGGTTCCGCAAGAAGACGGCGGTGGCGAGGTAGACCATCAGCGCGCCGTGGTCGCTCGGGAAGGAAGAGTCCGTCCATAGCCAAGCCCCGTCGGGCGCGAAGGCGGCGATCGGCCGGTCCCGATGAGGCAGGGCGTGCTGGAGGATACGGGCGACCGCCATCACGGCGATGGCGCCGAGGATCACCTTGGCGAGGTATTGCTGCCGCCCGTGCAGGTAGCGCCGGTGACGGTCGAGGCCGACCAGCAGCACGAGCGCGCAGAGGAAGGTCCCCTTCACGAGGTAGGCGTTCGCGATGACCTCCACCAAGGGAGTAAGCGCGGGGTGCGCCGCACGAAAGCCGACGATGGCGGCGTAGAGGGACTGCTCGAACGTGGTGACGGCGCTCAGCATCGCGGCGCACCCGGCGCCGTGCTTCGTCCTTCACCGATGCTGGCGCGTCTTCGGATCTCTCTTCGCAAGTTCCTGTGCCCCCTCGCACTTCTGTCTGGACCCCGGGGGACCGCACGCAAGGTGTGCGCTTCGTGACGGTTTGGAAACACCTGTGCCATCACAGGACCGGGAGAGGGGGTGCGGCTATTGGTAAGGGTGCCCGATCGCGCGGTTTGCCTAAAGGCGGGCGGCCGCGCTAATCCCTTCCTTCAGGAATTCACTCTTAATCTCGAGGCCGGGGGGCAAGGAGTACCGCGTCATGGCGCAGATCGTGCTGGTCGACGACGACCAGAACATTCTGACCTCGGTGTCTATCGCCCTCGAATCGGAGGGCCACGAGGTCACGACCTATGAGGACGGCGCAGCGGCGCTCGACGGGATCATGGCGCGCACGCCGGACCTCGTCCTGTCCGACGTGAAGATGCCGCGCATGGACGGCATGGAGATGCTGCGGCGCCTCCGGCAGGATTCCGCCGTGCCCCTGATCTTCCTGACCTCGAAGGACGAGGAGATCGACGAGGTGCTCGGCCTCACCCTCGGTGCGGACGACTACGTCAAGAAGCCCTTCAGCCAGCGCCTCCTCCTCGAACGGGTGAAGGCGGTGCTGCGCCGTGCGGCGGCCACGCCGGAGGGCGCGACCGAGGACGCGAACCAGGTCATGCGCCGGGGCGACCTGACGCTCGATCCGCTTCGCCACGCCTGCAACTGGAAGGGGCAGAACGTCACCCTGACCGTGACCGAGTTCCTGATCCTTCAGTCGCTCGCGTCGCGCCCCGGCTTCGTGAAGTCGCGCGACGCCCTGATGGACGCGGCTTACGACGATCAGGTCTACGTCGACGACCGGACGATCGACAGCCACATCAAACGTATCCGGAAGAAGTTCCGCGTGGTCGACAAGGAGTTCGACCAGATCGAGACCCTCTACGGTGTCGGGTACAAGTACAAGGAGCAGTGACGCCTTCTTGGGCAAGCCCGCGCGCGGCGTACGCACGCCGCGCCTGCGGCGGCTTCGGCGCGTCGCGGCGGCGGAGGCCGCGCAGAGCAAGAAGGACCGCTACTCCGCGCTGACGGGGCCGTTCCGGGACCGCGACGGCCGGTTGCCCGTCAGCCGGTTGGCGGTCACGATCCTCGCCGCGAACCTCGTCGGCCTGCTCATCCTCATGCTCGGCTCGGTCGGGTTCAATCAGTACCGCGACGGCCTCATCGCCGCGAAGCTCGAGGGCGTGCGCGGCCAGGCGCAGATGCTGGCGGGCGTTCTGGCGACCATCGCCGGAGAGGAAGCGCAGTGCGACATCGCGATCGACGCCGAGGCGAGCCTTTGCGAGCTGAACCTCGACGACGCGGCTGTCGACACGGTCTTCACGCGCCTCTTCGACGGGTTCGAGGGACGGGTGCGGATCTTCGAGCTGCCCGAAGGGTATGAGGGCGCGCCGATCGCCGACGCGACCGACTTCCTCCTCGAGGACAAGGTGCTGCGGGCGGACACGGTGGACGCGGCCGCCCTGCCCGACATCGAGGAGGCCCAGCCCAAGGGGCCGCTCGGCCGGATCGAAGAAGGGCTCGGCCGCCTGCTGGTCGAGGGCATCCTGGAGCCCGGCTTCCGCCAGGCGGCGCGGGCCCGGACGCTGGAGGCCGAGCTGTCCGAAGCCTTCGCGGCGTCGGGGCGGACGGGCGAGACCGGCGCCGCCTCGGTCCGCTACGACGAGGAGGGCGAGATCGTCGCCTCGGTGACCGTGCCGATCCGCCGTGTGCAGGCGACCTACGGCGTCGTCACGGCCGAGATCGGCGGCATCGAGGAGGTCATTCAGCAGGCCCGCGCCGACGTCCTGCCCTTCTTCCTCCTCGCGCTGACCGCCTCGCTCGCCTCGGCGCTGTTCCTGACCGCCGCGATCGCACGGCCCATCCGAAGGCTCGCCACCGCCGCCGACAAGGTCCGCGACGGCATCGCCGTCGCCGGCCGCGTGCGCATTCCGGACTTCGGCCGGCGCAAGGACGAGATCGGCGAGCTGTCGACCTCGCTACGCTCGATGACCCAGGCGATCTACGAGCGGATCGAGGCGATCGACCACTTCGCGGCCGACGTCTCGCACGAGCTCAAGAACCCTCTCACCTCGATCCGCTCGGCGGTCGAGACGCTCGACATCGCCAAGACAGACCAGCAGCGCGACAGGCTCTTGAAGGTGGTCAAGCAGGACGTCGCCCGGATGGACCGTTTGATCACGGACATCTCGAACGCGTCGCGCCTCGACGCGGAGCTCGCGCGGGAGACGCGCGAGGTCGTCGACCTCCTCAAGCTCCTGCGCGACATCGTCGAGCTCTACGGGACGACCGCGAAGCCCGGCGCGCCGACGGTCCGCCTTCTGGGCCGCACGGGCGCCCAGCCCCTCTACGTCTTCGGCAGCCCCTCGGCGCTCGGACAGGTGTTCCGCAACCTGATCGACAACGCCCTGAGCTTCAGCCCCCAAGGCGGGGTCGTCCGCGTGACCTTGGGCGTCGAGCGCGCGGCGGAGGGACCCGTCCTCAAGGTCCAGGTCGCCGACGACGGCCCCGGCATTCCCGACGGCAACCTCGAGACGATCTTCAAGCGCTTCTACACCGAGCGCCCCGCAGGCGCCGACTTCGGCAACAACTCGGGCCTGGGCCTCGCCATCTGCCGGCAGATCGTCGAGAGCCATGGCGGGCGGATCTGGGCCGAGAACCGGATGAACGCGGAGCGCTCGGCGCGGATCGGCGCGATGTTCACCGTGCTGCTGCCGCTGCGGCGATCCGGCCAGGGCCGCAGGGCCGGCGCCGAGCAGGAAGCCGCGTGAGGAACGAGGCGCGCGCCCTGCCCGGCACGGCCGTCGCGCTCGCCCTGAAAGACAGAAGCTCCCTACGCGGCGTCCTCGTCACCGGCGCGCCCGGTTCGGGGAAGACGCGTCTCGCCCTCGAGCTGATCGAAGGCTGCCGCTGGGGGCGGAGCCGCCTGATCTCGGACGACGTCGTCACGGCGTGGGCCGAGGACGGGCGGATCGTCGCCGACGCGCCCGAGCGCCTTTGCGGCCTCGTCGAGCTGCGCGGGACGGGCCTCGCCCGGATCGAGCCATCGGGACCGACGCCGCTCTTCGCGGTGATCGCGCTCGAGGATCGAGGGCGCCTGCCGCCCGAGCGCCGGGTCCATCCCCTCGGCCCGGACGGCCCCGCCCTGCCGCTCTTCGCCTGGCAGGGGCGGGCGGCGGGCCTTCTGACCTTCCTCCGTTCGGTCGCGTCTGGACATTCGGCGACGGCTGGGCACGATGCCGTCTCGCCAGGAACAGGAACCCCATGATCGGAATCGTCGTCGTCAGTCACGGCAACCTCGCGCGGGAGCTGATCGCCGCGGCGGAGCACGTGGTCGGTCCGCAGCCCGGCATGGAGGCGGTCTGCATCGGACCGGACGACGACATGGAGCAGCGGCGCGCCGACATCTCGGAGGCCGCGCGCCGCGTCGGCGGCGAGGACGGGGCGGTGATCCTGACCGACATGTTCGGCGGCACGCCCTCCAACCTCGCCATCGCGGTGATGGAGAAGGCCCGCTCCGAGGTGATCGCGGGCGTCAACCTACCCATGCTGATCCGCGTCGCGCCCGAGAGCTTCCGTCGGACGGCGGACGTTCAGGCCGCCGCCGCCGCCGCGCACGAGGCGGGCCGGAAGTACGTCAACGTCGCGTCCTGGGTGCTGTCGGGGCGGCAGGAAAGCGCGTGACCGCCGAGGGCCGGGTCACGGTCTGCAACCGCAAGGGCCTTCACGCGCGCGCCGCCGCCAAGTTCTGTACCTTGGCGGCAGGGTTCGACGCCGCGACCACGGTGACCAAAGATCAGACCACGGTCGGCGGCGCCTCGTTGATGGCGCTCCTGATGCTGGGCGCCGCCAAGGGCTCGGAACTCACGATCCGTGCGGAAGGGCCCGAGGCCGACGAGGCCGTCGCCGCCCTGACCGATCTGGTCGAGGCGCGCTTCGGCGAGGAGGACTGACCCCGCCGAGGCGCGTTCGCGGCGGGGTCCGTCAGTCCCGATAGGCGAAGGGCCGGTCCCCGCGCGTCAGGTCCCGGTAGCGCTCGGTGAGGGCCTTCTGACGGTTCTCGAGGCTCATCTCTTCGCCGTCGATGAAGACCGCGACGGGGTTGCTCGTGACCTCGAGCGGATCGCCGTCCCAGACGACGAGGTCGGCCGTCCGTCCCGGCCCGATCAGACCGAAGCGGTCGTCCTGGCCCCAGATGCGGGCGGGACCCATCGTGATCGCCGAGAGCGCCCCGTTATAGGACATCCCGTTCGCGACCGCGTTGCCCGCGAGCTGGGTCAAGAGGCCGAGATTGTGCGTGTAGGCGATGTCGTCGTCGTAGAAGGCCACGGTCACGCCCGCCGCCTCCAGGATCGCCGGCGCCTCGAGCGTCGCGCCGAGCTGCTCGAACTGGTAGGGCAGGTTCTTCACCGGGTCGACGACGACCGGCACGCCCGCCGCGGCGATCTCCTCGGCGACGAGGTGCGCCTCGGCGGCGCCGTAGATCACGAGGTCGATGCCGTACTCTTCGGCCATCGCCAGCACCCGTTTGATGTCCGACGCGCCGTTGACGAAGGCGAGCATCTTCTGCTCGCCGGTCAGCAAGGGCACGAGCGCGGCGGCGTCGGCGGCCGCGAGCCGGCCCGCCTCGTAGGTCTCGGCGTAGCGGTCGGGATCGTCCTGGTAGGCGCGGGCGTCGGCGAGCGCGCGGCGCAGGCGCGCCATCGCGGCGAGCCGGCTGTCCCCTTCCCGCGCGGCGCCGGCATAGCCGAGCGACACGGTCTGGGCGACGCAGCGCTCGACGATCGGCTCGTCGCCGCCGGACAGCGTCACGACCATCCCGCAGCCGCCGAAGAGGTCGTCCCCGGGATCGGGCGCGACGTAGGCCCGGGTGACCCCGGCGGCCCGGGCGACCGGGATCGCGGTCGTCGCCTCGTAGAAGCCGTCGGCCGCGTCGAAGGAGACCGACAGCCCGACGTCCTCTTCGGCCGAGCGGTCGTTCCCTTCCCGGTTGAGGCCGATCTCCTCGAGCCCGAGCGCCGAGACGGCGGCGAAGAGCCCCGGCGTGACGTAGCCGCCGGCCGCGTCGATGACCTCGGCGTTGGACGGGATTCGGACGTTCGGCCCCATCGCCTCGATCCGGCCGCGGCGCACGACGATGGTGACCCCTTCGGCATCGGCCGGAGACGACGCCGTGCCCGTCATCAGCGCGCGGGCGTTGGTGATGGCGTAGGTCTGCGCCTGCGCGGCGGCGGCGAGGAGGCTCGCCGACGCGGCGGTTGCGAGGAGCGTTCTGATCATGGCGCTGTTCCTTCCTGCCGGTCTCATTGCCCGGCCCCGCCGGTGCCGCCATTGCCGCGCTGCCCGAGCTCGAAGTCGGTCCGCGGGCTGACCGCCGGATCGTTCGCGTCGTACATCAGCGCGCCGTCGATGAAGACCCGTTCGGCCTTGGTGTAGACGGAGAAGGGGTCGCCGTCCCAGACGACGAGGTCGGCCATCTTGCCGGGCTCGATCGTGCCGGTCTCGTCGAGGATGCCCATCGCCTTGGCAGGGTTCGCGGTGATCCAGGCGATCGCCTGCTCGGGCTCGATGTCGATGCCGAAACGCGCCCCGTCCGCCATCGCCTTCGCCGCCTCCTGATTGAGGCGCTGAATGCCGAGCTCGGAGTCCGAGTGGATGACCGCGCAGCCGCCGGGCTGTGCCACGACGAGGGCGGCGTTGGCGGGCGTCGCGTCGTAGGCTTCGAGCTTGAAGCCCCACCAGTCCGCCCAGATCGCGGCGCAGACGTCGTTCTCCGCCAGGAGGTCGGCGACCTTGTAGGCCTCGACCGCGTGGTGGAAGGCCGAGACCTTGAAGCCGTACTCTTTCGAGAGGTCGAGGATCTGCGCTATCTCGTCGGCGCGGTAGCAGTGCATGTGCAGAAGGACGTCGCCCGACAGCACGCCCGCGATCGTCTCGTTCGCGAGGTCGCGCGCGGGCGGGTCGCCTTCGGGGTTGTTCTCGTACTTGGTCCAGCCGCGCGCATACTCCTTGGCGGCTTGGAAGCCCTCCCTGTAGCCGCGCATGTTGCCCATGCGGGTCGAGGGGCCGCCCTGATCGCCGTAGACCCGCTTGGGGTTCTCGCCGCAGGCCATCTTCATGCCGTAGGGCGCGCCGGGGAACTTCATCGCCTGCACCGTCCGCGCGGGCACGTTCTTGAGCACGACCGAGCGGCCGCCGAACAGGTTCGCCGAGCCCGGCAGGATCTGAAGCGACGTGACCCCGCCCGCGAGCGCCCGGGTGAAGCCCGG
This sequence comes from Parvularcula dongshanensis, assembly GCF_014199615.1. Lineage (GTDB taxonomy): Bacteria > Pseudomonadota > Alphaproteobacteria > Caulobacterales > Parvularculaceae > Parvularcula > Parvularcula dongshanensis. The sequence goes on from NZ_JACHOB010000001.1 coordinate 499,832, forward strand.
GTCCTGCGGCCAGACCGAGTTCTCGGCCCAAACGCCCGCCGTGTTGGGCGCGGTCGCCTCGTTCCCGTCCGAGGTCGAATCGAAGCTCGGCGAGGGGTAGACGCCGAGGTGGCTGTGAATGTCGATGACGCCTGGCGTGATCACCTTGCCGGCCGCGTCGACCTCGGTGATCCCCTGCACCTGGCGCACGTCGTCCGCGGCACCGACCCGCACGATGCGTCCGCCCGAGACGGTGACGACGCCGTTCTCGATCCGCTCGCCGGTGCCGGTCAGGATGGTGGCGCCTACCAGGCTGAACGCGTCCGAGGGGTAGGGCTCATAGGTCGAGGGGAAGGGGTCCGGGTTCGGAAGATCCGCCTTTGGGCCGCCATCTCCGCAGGCAGCGAGCCCAACCATCGCGGCGAGCATCAGCCCCGCCGTCCACGCCGATCGTCCCATGCGTCGCCCTTCCGTCTCGTGCTCGGCGCGACACTGGCGCAGCGACGTGCCCCTGCCAAGGCGTCGGGCGCAGAACAGGGCCGTCGACGGAACAGGCACCCGCCCCTCGTGTTCTGGAAACATTGAAGACGATACTAGGAGACTTAGACATGAGCGATCCGCAAGACGCCATGAACGCCTCGCTCGACCACCTGCGCGAGGAAGCGACCGACGACGAACAGCGCGATCAGGTCGACATCGAGCGCGGCGACGCCAAGAACATGAAGGAAGCGGCCGACGACGCGGATTCCGAGCAAGGGATCGGCGCCGGCGTCAAATCCTCCGGCGACGTGAAGAACTAAGGCGTCCCGACGCAAACGGAGAACCGAACGCGAGGAGGCATTCATGCCCATGCTGCTGGAGGGGAAGTGCCGGTGCCACGCGGTCCGGTTCTCCGTTCGAAGCCATACCCCCGTCCCCTATCAACGGTGCTACTGCCGCATCTGCCGCAAGACGGCGGGCGGCGGGGGCTATGCGATCAACCTAGGCGCGCTGAACGATACCCTGAGCGTCGAGGGTGAGGAGCACACCGCCGTCTACCGCGCCGAGATCGACCGCGACGGATCTTGCGAGAGGAGTTCCGGCGAGCGGCGGTTCTGTACCGAGTGCGCGAGCGCCTTGTGGTTGTGGGACCCCAACTGGCCGGACCTCGTCCACCCGTTCGCGTCCGCGATCGACACGGACCTGCCCACCCCGCCCTCCAGCGTGCACCTGATGCTGCGCTTCAAGGCGAGTTGGGTCGTCCCGCAGACGGGACCGGAGGATGCCTGCTTCGACCTCTATCCCGAGGAGAGCATCGCCGACTGGCACAAGGCGCGCGGCCTCTGGGTCGACTGACAGCGTCAGCTGCGGGACAGAAGGACGATGCCCAGGATGACGAGGCCGACGCCGCCGAGCTTGGTCAGCGTCGCCTGCTCGCCGAGAAGCGTGATCGAGACGAGCGTGATCCCGATCAGCGCGGCGGAGGTCGTGACCGCGTAGGAGGTCGACAGGTCGAGGCTGCGCAGCGCCAGCACGTAGGCCCCGAGCAGCGTCATGCCGGACACGCCGGCGATCCAGGCCCAAGGCGAGGCCATCAGCTCGAAGGCGAAGCCGATCGCGGGGCGGGGCGTCACCGTCTGCATCAGGCGTTTGAGCGAAGCGTTGGTCGCGACGTTCGCGCAGACGGCGAGCCCGACCAGGAACCAAGCGGGGTTCATGCAGACCTCTCAAGTCGTGCCAGGATCCGCGGCGCGGCGGCGCAGATCGCGAAGGCGGCGAGCGCCGCGATGAAGGGGTTGGAGGGGTAGTGATAGCGGTCGCCCGCCACCACGATGGCGTGGACGCCCGCATAGTAGCCCCAAAGGACCAGGGGCGGCGCGGCGAGCACGGACAGCGCCTCGAGCGGCGCCCCCGCCTTGAGGCGAGCCGCGCTCCCCCACGCGACGAGGCCCATGCCGGCAAGTCCGAGGGCGAGGATCGCGAGCCAGTAGCCTTGGCTGACGAGCTTGATCGGCAGGACCGCCCAGCCGCCGAGGCTCTGGGTGATGCCGGGCTCGTTCCAGGAGACGCCGATGGTCTCGCGCTCATGGGTCTCTAAGAGCTTGACGAAGAAGCCCTGAACCGTCCGCAGCGGGTTCGCCTTCATGTAGGCGATCGCTTCTTCCTTCAGGACGTGCGCTCGCGCCGTCTCGGACAGACCCTCCACCCGGTCGGGCAGCGGCATGTAGCCGTAGGTCGTGTCCGGATTGTTGCCCATCCACAGGTTCGGGCCGGCATTGGTCGAGATCAGGACCGGCTCGCCGAAGAGGCGTTGATTGCGGAGGGTCCAGGGCGCGATCGACGCGCCGGCGACGACGAGCGCGAGCACGGCGAAGAGGACGGGCCGCGCACTCAGGCGGCGCTGCGCGCAGAACTCGAGGCCGACGAGGAGGACCGGAAGGAGGAGCCCGGTCGGCCGCATGTAGCTCGCCGCCGCGACGAAGAGGCCGGTGAGGAGCGCGAGGGCCGGCCAGGTTCGGGTGCCGGGGCGCCAGGAGAGGAGCGCGGCGTTGACCGCGAGGCAGAAGAAGAGCTCGCTCTGCATCACGGTGGTGAAGAGGATGAGGCCCGGCCAGACGGCCGTGAGGACGCCTGCGGTCAGCCCCGCGGCCTCACCGAACCAGCGCCGCGCGAGGAGCGCGGTCGTCGCGACGACGCCGATCCCCGCGGCGAGGTTCATGACGAGGACGGCGCGCATCCCCTCGCCGAAGAGGGCGAAGCCGAAGGCGTAGGCCGCCGAGGGGCCGACCGGCCAGTAGGCGAAGGGCCGGTCGGCCACGACCCCGTAGACGCCGTGGCGGTGAAGGTTCAGCGCGCCCTGAAGGTAGATGTTGCTGTCCGAGACCGGAACGATCGGCACGAGGAGCGCCCAGGCGAGCCGGAGGGCGAGCGCGACGAGGCAGATGAGCGCGACCCGGGCGCCGAAGCTTGCGGGCGCGAGGGAGAGCGGGCGGCGGGCCGCCACCAGCGCCGCCCTCACAGCGGGCCCGCCAGGAGCACGCAGGCCGCCGTCGCCGCCGCGCAGCCCCAGCTGATCCGGTCCCTGAGCGCGAAGACGACCGGGTCGTCCGCCATCTGGCGGCGCCGGGCGAGCATCCACACGCGGGCCACCCAGTAAAGGACGACGAGGCAGACGCCCCACAGCGCGATCGGCGAGGCGTAGAGCGTGCTGACGTCCGGCGAGGTCGCGTAGAGCGCGAGCACCAGGACGGAGACGAGGCTGGAGCCGACGCCGATCGCGCCCACCATCTCTCCGTCCTCCGCGTAGTAGCCACGCCCGGAGATCCGGCCGTCCGCGCTCGGCGTCTTGGTGTCGATCTCGGCGTAGCGCTTCACGAGGGCGAGCCCGAAGAAGAAGAAGACGCAGAAGGCGATCAGCCAGTCGGACACCATGATGCCGGTCGCGACCGCCCCGACCACGATCCGATAGCCGTAGAGCGAAGCGAGCGTGATGACGTCGACCAGGAGCTTGCGCTTGAGGACGAAGGAGTAGGTCAGGGTCACCGCGACGTAGCCGCAGAGCATCGCCGTCGACCAAAGCGGCAAGAGGAGGAGGCTGCCGCCGAGGCCGAGTCCCAGAAGGCCGAAGGAGAGCGCGACCGCGCGGAAGACGGGGATCGAGCCCGACGCCAGCGGACGCGCCCGCTTCGTCGGGTGACGCCGGTCCTGTGCGAGGTCGAGCGTGTCGTTCCAGATGTAGGTCGCCGAGGCGACCAGCGAGAAGGCGCAGAAGGCGAGCACGGCCGCGGCGATAAGCGCGGGGTCGCCGAGCTGGTGCGACAGGACGAGCGGCAGGAAGACGAGGCTGTTCTTGACCCATTGATGCGGCCGCATGGCGCGCAGGTAGGCGCGCGCGCCCTCGGCGCCGGTCCGGGCGCGGGCCTCGAAGTGATGGGCGACCGGCACGTCGCCGGCGAGCCGCCGCGCGGCGGCGGGCGAGGGCGCGACGACCAGCGCGCGGCCCGCCGCCTGCCACATCGGACGGTCCGCCGGGCTGTCGCCGATGTAGTCGAACTCTGGGCTCAGGCCCTGCGCCGCGAGGTGGGCCCTGACCGCTTCGAGCTTGTTCCGGCCCTTCAGGTTCAGACTGCCCGTAGACGCGATCACGGCGTCGAAGACGCCGAGTTCGTCGGCGACGGCGCGCGCCACCGCGGCGTCGGCCGCCGTGGCGAGCACGACGTGCCGATGCTCCGCCTCGGCGCGGACGAAGTCCAAGACCTCGTGGTTCAGGATCGTCCCGATCTGAGGCACGTACCGCTCCGCCAACGCCCGCTTGAGGGCGGCGCGGCCCTTGAGCGCGGCACCGGCGGCGGGAAGAAGGCCTTCGGGTGCCGTCCGCATCAGCCCCACGGCGCTTTCCGCCAGGGTGTCGCCGTGAATGAGCGTGCCGTCGAGGTCGACGATGAGTGCCCTGTCGGCCGGGCCGGACGGCGCAGTCGCGCGCGGGACGATGCTTTCAGCCGACGCCTCGGCGTCGATCAGGTCGAGTCGCTTCATCATGCGGGCGTCCCCCATTTCGTTGCCCGCCTAGATGATACAAGAATCCTACCGTTTGGCTGCAGCTTTTCTGCTGCAGTGCAAAATGAAGCGCGAGCGGGCCCGCGCGAGGCGGCGGCGCACAGGTGAGGATGGGCTGTCGGGCCGGTAGCGCGGTCCGGCATCCATCGCTAAGGCCGGGCCAAGCATTGCTTCGGAGTCCCCATGCGTCCTACCGGCCGAGCCTTCAACGAGCTTCGAGAGGTCAGCTTCGAGACCGGCTACTCGGCTCATGCCGAGGGGTCGTGCCTCGTCAAGTTCGGCCGGACCCACGTCCTCTGCACGGCCTCGTGGGACGAGAGCACGCCGCCCTGGCTTCGCGGCAAGGGCAAGGGCTGGGTGACGGCGGAGTACTCGATGCTGCCGCGCGCGACCCATACGCGCGGTCGGCGCGAGGCGAAGACCGGCCCGTCGGGCCGGACGCAGGAGATCCAGCGGCTGATCGGACGCTCGCTGCGCGCCGTCGTCGACATGAAGGCGCTCGGCGAGCGGCAGATCCTGATCGATTGCGACGTCATCCAGGCCGATGGCGGCACGCGGACCGCATCGATCACCGGCGCCTGGGTCGCCCTTCGGCAGTGCGTCGATTGGGCGATGGCGCAGGGCCTTCTCAAGAACGACCCGATCACGGACTCGGTCGCCGCGATCTCGTGCGGCCTCTACCAGGGCATGCCGGTCGCCGACCTCGACTATGACGAGGACTCGACGGCGCAGGCGGACGCGAACTTCGTGATCACGGGGTCGGGCGGCCTCGTCGAGGTGCAGGGCACGGCCGAGGGCGCCCCGTTCACGCGCGAGCAGTTCGACGCGCTGATGAGCCTCGCCGCCGACGCCTGCGCGGAGCTGACCGGGCGCCAAAGGACCGCGCTTGCTTGAGACTTACGAGGAGCGGCCCATCGGCGCGCAACTCGGCGCCGATGGGAAGCCATTGAATCCGGACGACCCGGCCGACGCCGAGATCATAAGGTGGCAGACCACGTCACCCTACTACGTCCCGCCGCATAACGAGCGGCACAAGCACATCGTCGACGTCCTGATCCGCGAGCGCGCGAAGCGCCTGTCTTCGTCGCGGTTCTGGCGCTTCTACCGCGTCGGGCTCAACCGGCTCCTTGGCTATCAAGGGGCGAAGCGGATGGTCGACACGGCGGGGCGGTGGAACGCGACGGACGCCTTCGCCCACGCCTCCTCCCTTCTCGACATGAAGCTCGACGTCACGGGGATGGAGCACATCCCCCGCGAAGGCGCCTTCATCATCGCGCTGAACCACCCGACCGGCATCGCCGACGGGCTCGCCGTGCACGACGCGCTCGCCCCCGTGCGGCCGGACGTCATCGTCTTCGTCAACGCCGACGCGATCCGCCTCAACCCCCGCCTGACGGACAAGCTGATCCCGGTCGAGTGGCGGGCGGACAAGAAGTCCCGCGCCAAGTCGCGCGAGACGCTGAAGGCGACGAACGCGGCCTTCGCGGCGGCGCGCGCGGTCGTCCTCTTCCCCTCGGGCCGCCTCGCCTACATGAACGAGGACAAGCACCTCGTGGAGCGTCCCTGGCAGCCGACGATCGCCGCGCTCGCAAAGAAGTACGACTGCCCCATCGTCCCTGCGAACCTCGTCAGCCGGAACTCCTGGCTCTACTACTGGTTCAACAATGTGGACACGGAACTTCGGGACATGACCCTGTTCCACGAGCTTCTGAACAAGAAGGGCAAGACGTCCCGCATCACGATCGAACGCCCGATCGACCCGGACGTCCTGCTCGAGGACAACGAGGCGGCGGCGGCGGAGCTCCGGGCCTATGTCTGCGAAGGCGTGCCCAAGGGGCTCACCTTTGGGGACTGGCGGGCCGCCGAAGCCGCGTCGGCGTAGTCCTTCGTTTCGGAGAGCGGTCCGATCGCCGACCTCGGGACGTGGGGACGGGTCGTGAGCGCCTCGCTCGACGTTCCTGCCGCGTTGCTCGTCAGGGGCTCGGCACGGCGGGTTCGCCCGGCACGGTCCGATGGTCCGCGTTCAGGACGAGGCTGCGCACGGTGTGTCCGCCGTGGTCCTTCAGGTAGACGAAGTTCACCCAAGCGTCCGACATGTCGGCGAGGATGCCGCTCGCGACGATCGCCGCGACCTCGGGGTGCTGCTGATAGATGAAGACGTAGTTCCCTTCGAGTTCGACACCGACCATTTCGGACGGCGCATCGCCCGCGATCTCGAACCGGTCGCGCGCGTAGAGCGCGAGGCGGGCCTGGTTCTCGGGGTCCGAGAGGACGGGGTCGTGAACGCCGAGCAGGCGCAGCACCTGTTGGGCGTCATGCGCATGAAGCCGATGGGTGATCGCCATCGTTTCGGTTCCGTCCCCGGCTTCCAGCACCTGCACGGTCGTCTCGACCTCGGGCTGCCTGTGCGCCGCTGCGGGCGCGATGCCGACGAGGAGGAGGACCACGGTCAGAAGAAGAGTGCGCATGAGAAGCCTTTTCGGGAAGACGAGCCGGACCGAACTAGACCGGGAGGCGTGGTGTCAGGGTTACGAAGTCACAAGGCGAGGCCTCTCGATAGAAGCGTTCGGCTACACGCAAAGCGAACTCGGCCTGATCCCGACGGCGGTCCGGCTTCTGCTCGCCGCCGCGCTTAGCGGCGCGTTGGGACTGGAGCGAGAGCGGCGGGAGCGGCCGGCCGGGCTCAGGACCTACATGCTGACGGCGCTCGCCGCCTGCCTGTTCACCCTGATGACGCTCGAGATCAGCCTCGGCTTCACCCGCGACGACATGGTGGTCGCCGACCCCGTGCGGATCGTCAACGCGGTCACCGCCGGCGTCGCCTTCCTCGCGGCGGGTACGATCATCAGCCGGGGGCGGCAGGTCGTGGGCCTCACGACCGGCGCCGGCATGTGGATGTCCGGCGCCATCGGGGTCGCGGCGGGCCTCGGCCACTACCCCGCAGCCGCGATGACCTGCGTCCTGACCCTCGCCGTCCTGATCGGCCTGAGGCGGATCGAGACGGGGAGCACGAAGCACGACGAGAAGGCTCGAGGGGACTGACGCCGAGGGGTCACTGAGCGTTCGGCGTCCCCTCCTGCGCGTCCGCCTGTCCTCGCTGGCCTTGCTGCGGCGCCTCGCCGGCGGCGGCAGGCTGATCTTCCGCCTGCGCTGCGTCAGAAGGCTCACTCGCGCCCTCCGCCGCGTCGCCGGACGGCGCCGCCTGCCCGCCCATGCCTTCGCTGTCGAGGGGCACGGCCTCTTCTTCGCCGGCTTCCTCGTCCGTCTTCGCATCGCCCTCGAGCTCTTCGAGCGCGCGGGCCATCTGGTTGTCCGGCCCCGAGTAGGAAGACTTGTAGAGCTCGAAGCGCGATGGCGTCAGCTGTTGCGGGAAGGCGTTGTTGGCGCGGTCCGCGTCCGCGATCTCGTGGTCGTCGTCGATCGAGAAGGACGCGACCTCCTTATCGAGGATCATCAGCTTGGTGACGCCCTCCGCGTCGCGCCGCCAGATCTCCGCCGGGATCATCCGCTTCTCGGCGGAACCGTCCGTATAGGTGATGTGCAGCGGGATCGGCGTGACGAGGCCGCCATGGTTGCGGAAGTCGACGAAGTAGACCCACGAGTCGCGCTCTAGCGCCCGGTCGTAGACCTCGCGTTCCTGGGCTGACAGCCCGTTCAGGAAGGCCTGGTACTCGTTCCGGTCGGCGTTGTTGGTCTCGAACCGGTCGTTCTCGTTGTAGAAGTCCGAAAGCTGCGGGCGGCGCTGAAGGCGGGTCTTGCGGCCCTCTTCGCGGTTGCGCCGCTGGATCAGCGGTTCGGGCGTGCCGTCGGCCCGCGCGTCGCGCGCCTGCTGGTTCTCCCGGTCGGGGTCCTGCGTCGAGATGCGGTAGGCCCGCACGCCGTCGATGCCGACGTCGACGTAGTCCGTGGTGAAGAACCAGCCGCGCCAGAACCAGTCGAGGTCCTTGCCCGAGGTCTCCTCCATGCTCCTGAAGAAGTCCGCAGGCGTCGGCCGCTTGAACTTCCACCGCCGGGCGTACTCGCGGAAGGCGGGGTCGAAGAGCTCGCGTCCGAGCACGGTCTCGCGCAGCACGGTGAGCGCCGAGGCGGGCTTCGAGTAGGCGTTGGGGCCGAACTGAAGGATCGAGTCCGAGTTCGTCATGATCGGCACCTGATCCGTGCTCGTCATGTAGCCGGTGATGTAGTCGAGGACGTTCGTCTCGCCGCGGAAGGCGGGATAGTCCTCCTCCCACTCCACCTCGGCGACGTATTCAAGGAAGGTGTTGATCCCCTCGTCCATCCAGGTCCACTGGCGTTCGTCCGAGTTCACCGTCATCGGGAAGTAGATGTGCCCGATCTCGTGGATGATGACGCCGATCAGGGAGTACTTGACGTCCCGGCTGTAGGTCGGCTCGCCCCCCTCCTCGGCCGCCTCGCCGTCGGGGCGATAGCCGTTGAAGGTGATCATCGGGTACTCCATCCCGCCGCGTTCCCAGGTGTTGACGGACTGAGCGACCGGATAGGGATAGTCGAAGGAGAAGCGCGAGTAGACGTCCATGGTGTGGATGACCGCTTCGGTCGAGTAGCGCGACCAGATCGGCTCGGCCTCGTTCGGGTAGAAGCTCATGGCCATGATCGGGCCGGTCTCGGAGCCCTCCTGCTCGTAGCCCTGCGCGTCCCAGATGAACTTGCGCGAGGACGCCCACGAGAAGTCGCGGACGTTCTGTGCCCGGAAGCGCCAGGTCTTGCGCCCCTCCGCCGGCGTCGCCTCGTTCTCGGCGGCCTCTTCGGGGCTGACGATGAAGACCGGGTTCTCGGCCGTCTTCGCCTGCTCGAGGCGCTCGCGCATCTGCGGCGTCAGGACCTCGTTCGGGTTCTGAAGGACGCCGGTCGAGGAGACGATGTGGTCGTCGGGCACGGTGATCGAGACGTCGAAGTCGCCGAACTCGAGCGTGAACTCGCCCCGGCCCAAGAAGGGCTTGGTGTGCCAGCCTTCATAGTCCGAATACGCCGCGACCCGCGGGTACCACTGGGCGAGGAAGAAGATGTAGTCCTCGACGTTCTCCTCGGTCGCGTCGGTGGGGAAGCCCTCATAGCCGCCGCGCCCGCCGATGACGGGCTCGTTGATGATGTTGAAGGACCAGTCGATGTCGATCTGGGTCTGCTCGCCCGCGCGCAAGGGCTGGGGCAGGTCCACCCGCATCAGCGTGTCGACGATGGTGTAGGGCAGCTCTTCGCCCCGGGCGTTCAGCACCGCCTCGACCTTGTAGCCGTGGTCGCCTTCGTCGAGCGCCATCTGCCGGGCGAGGGTCGGGTAGGAGAGCTGGTCGCCTTGCGCCTCGGCCTGACGGCGCGAGCCCGAGGTCGCCGCCGTCTCGGTCTCCCGCGCGAGGGAGCCGTCGGCGAAGCGGTTCTGGTCGAGCTGCACCCAGACGTAGCGCAAGGGAAGCGGCGCGTTGTTGGTGTAGAGGATCGTCTCGGACCCCGTGATCTTCTTCTCGTCCTCGTCGAGGGCGACGTCGATCACGTAGTCAGCCTGTTGCTGGAAGTATTGCGGCCCAGGCTCTCCGGTCGCGGCGCGGTAGACGTTCGGGGTGGGCAGCTCCGTGTCGAGCTGCTCGAAGGCCCGGGCCCCCGAACCCGGCCCCGTGAAGGTCGGCGTCTTCTGTGCGAGCGCGCCCATCGGCACGGAGAGGAGAAGGCTGGCCAGCAACGCGGCCTTACGGGTGGGAAGCGTCATTCTGCCCCTTGAGAACTGATCTTGGGCGCAGACTGGCCTCTCGCGCCTGCGAAAGAAAGGGGGGCGAGCTGCTAGGGTTAAGACGCGGCGATGACGGGGGGCCATGTTTTTCGTTGCGCGGCTCGCCGTCTTGCCTTCCTATCTCTGATCGCGCGCCGCCCCGCGCCCTGGCACCCTCAAGGTGCCTCGTCCTCACATTCCGGCCGCGGGACGGCGCGGCTTCTTCGCGTGAGGAACCCTTCAGCATGATGCTGATCCCCACCTACCTCGCCCCCTCGTCGATCGAGGGCCTCGGCGTCTTCACCCGGGTCCCGATCAAGAAGGGCGACGCCATCTGGCGTATGGACGAGCGTTTCGACCGGGTGATCCCGGTCTCGGACCTCGAGGACGCCCCAGAAGAGATCCGCGTCTTCCTGGACCGCTACGCCTATCCGCACATGACGCGGCCGGGCTTTCTGGTGCTCGACGTCGACGACGGGCGCTACATGAACCACACGGAGACCCCGAACACGAACTTCAGCGGTCCCGAGGTCGGCTACGCCCTGCGCGACATCGCGGTCGGCGAGGAGCTGACCTGCGACTATCGCGAGTTCCTGTTCGAGGAACCCATCCACCAAGGACCGAGGAACCTGTCGCTGGTCGCGGCCTAGGTCCTGATCTCCGCGACGATGTCCCGGGCGGCGCCGACGGGATCGGCCGCCTGGACGATCGGGCGGCCGACCACCAGACGGTCGGCCCCCGCCGCGATGGCCTCGGCCGGCGTCGTGATCCGCTTCTGGTCGTCTGCCGCCGCCCCCTTCGGCCTGATGCCGGGGGTGACGATCTTGAGCGTGTCGCCGAAGCGTTCGCGGATGGCGCGCGCCTCGCCCGCGCTGGCGATGACGCCGTCGGCGCCGTGAACGGCCGCCATCTCGGCCCGACGCAGGACGAGGTCGAGGACCGAGCCCTCGATGCCGTGCGCGCGCAGCGCCTCACCGTCCCAGCTCGTCAGCACCGTGACGGCGAGGATGTCGAGCGCCGCGTCGCCCCGCCCTTGGGCCGCGCCTTCGATCGTGTCGGGGTCGGCATGGACGGTCACCATGTCCGCGCCGTTGCGGGCGATGGAGCGCACGCCCCGCTCGACCGTCGCGCCGATGTCGAGGAGCTTCGCGTCGACGAAGACGCCCTTGCCGCGGGCGTGCAGGCGCCGGGCGAGCTCGTAGCCGCCCAAGGGCAGGAGTTGATAGCCGACCTTGTAGACCGAGACGGCGTCGGCGAGCAGCGCGATCAGGGTCTCGGCCTCCTCGACGGAGGGCAGGTCCAGGGCGACGATGAGGCGGGGGTCGGTCACGGCGCGGTCTCTTCAGCGGTCTTGGAGGCGGTTTGGGGAGCGGGCGTCTTGTCCTTGTAACCGCAGAGGTCCTCGACGACGCAAGACCAGCATTCGGGCCGCCGCGCCTTGCAGGTGTAGCGGCCGTGCAAGATCAGCCAGTGATGCGCCGAGTATGCGTATTCGGGCGGCGTTCGCCTCACGAGCCGGTCCGAGACGGCGTCGGCGGTCTTCGCGGCCGCGAGTCCCGTGCGGTTCGCGACCCGGAAGATGTGGGTGTCGACCGCGATCGTCGGATGGCCGAAGGCGACGTTGCGCACGACGTCCGCCGTCTTCCGCCCCACCCCCGGCAGGCGCATCAGGTCCTCGCGGCTCGTCGGCACCTCGCCGCCGAACTCTTCCACGATCATGCGGGAGAGGGCGATCACGTTCTTCGCCTTGTTCCGCCACAGCCCGATCGTACGGATGTAGGAGGCCAGGCCCTCCTCGCCGAGCGCCAGCATCTTCTCTGGTGTGTCCGCGACCTCGAAGAGCGGCCGCGTCGCCTTGTTGACCGATACGTCCGTCGCCTGTGCCGACAGCGCGACCGCGACCACCAGCGTGTAGGGGCTGCGGAAGTCGAGCTCGGTCTTGGGCTCCGGCAGAGCGTCTCGCAGCCGCCGGTAGAACTCGGCGACCGCGGCTTTCGGCAGGGGACGTGGCATGCCCCCGCCTAGCCCGCTGCGCGGGGAAGCGGAAGCGGCGGCGCGCCGCTCCTAGAGCTTGTCCAACGTGCCCGTGTTCTTCGCGAGCAGGTAGTAGAACGGCACGCGGTGCTTCGATCCGCGGGCGTCGGCCATCTGCACGCAGACCTCCTGGATCGCGCTCATGATGGCGGCGTCGTCGTGGCTCGCGCCGAGATCCAGCGTCTTCTTCGCGAAGCCGTCGCGGATCCTCTTGAGCTCGTCTTCGTCCGAACAGGCCACCGTCACGGCGTCGCGGTTCTGCAGCACGATGTTGAGACGGCGCACCAGCGCCTTCACCACGTCGGCATCGGCGCCGGGGTCGTACTTCCGCACGCGTTCGAGATGCGCTTCGTGGTCGATGGCCATGACGTTCCTCCTCTGTCCTCTCAACGAAAGTTAAGCCGTTTCGGACGCGATCGCAAATCGGTGAGGACAGGCCGCGGCGCTTCGCGCGTTGCGGCGACGGCGCGGAGGCGTAAGGCGGCGGCATGGCCCGCAGCGCGATCATAGAGGACATGCCCCCCGCCGCCGTCGGCAAGGCGGCAGCGAAGCCGCTGGACCCCGTGGCGGCCGAGGACGACTTTCGCTTCCACGCTCTTCTGTATCCGAACCGGTCCTTGTCGCCGGACGGGTTCAAGCGCGTCTTGGGCGTCGTGATCCTTGCCAATCTGATCAACGCGGTCGTCTACGTCACCCTCGGCGCCTGGCCGGTCGCCTTCTTCTGCGGCGCGGACATCGTCATCGTCTGGCTCGCCTTCCAAGCGTCCTACGTCTCGGGACGGCGGCACGAGCGGATCATGCTGACCGAGGACGCGTTGTGGGTCAGCCGCGTCCTGCCGTCCGGCCACGAGACGCGCTGGCGGCTCGACCCCTGGCGGGCCCGCGTTCGGATCGACCGGCCGGTCCGGCACGAGACGCAGCTCCATCTGTGCCAGCACGGCCGGACGCTGATCGTCGGAAGCTTCCTGAGCCCGAAGGAGCGCGGCGAGCTCGCCGAGGCGCTGGACCGGGCGCTTCTCGAAGCCCGCGCGTGACGCTTCGGTCAGGCGCGTTTACCTTGGTCGTCCCGGCTCTTATCTGAGGCGGCGACTTCTCTTAGGGACCTCATGATCGTTTTCGTCACCGCCTGCGCCGTTCTGCTGGGCCTTTTATGGGCGCTTCATTGGCTTTGGCGCCGGCGCATCGAAGCGGAGCTGACCGAGGGCGCGGCGGGAGAGTACGAACGCCACCGCGCGCGCGACCCCGAACTGATGGAAGGCATGACGCTCGAGCGGTTCCGCGCGATCTACGCCCGCGTCGAGCGGCCGCGCTATCCGACCTACCTGCTCGGCGCGATCACCGCCTTCGCCCTCGGCACGCCGGTTCTCTTGGCGCTGATGAGCGGCGCCGCCTACTACGCGCAGCGGGCGGGCCTGATCGCGCAGCCCGGCGAAGCGGCGAACCGCATCTACTTCTCCGACAGCGGCACGGCGTCGATCGCGCGCCGGGTGAGCCCCGAGGCGCTCTCCTACATCCTGCAGGGCTGGGCCGGCTTCTACTACTTCTTCGGCCTACTGTTCTTCTGGATCCTCATCGTCGCCGTGGCGATGAGACGGTATCATGCCCGGACTCCAGGGTTTCTCCGGGAGGAGGTGTTGCGCTCTCGGTGAGGCCGTCGCCGGGGCGCTCCTCGATCGTCTGCTGGCGGTTGCGCTCGCCTTCCTCGGTCCGCTCGTCCGTGCCGGGGTCGTAGACCTGGCCGGCCCGGGCGGGATCGAGGACGAAGACCCGGTCGCAATACATGCACTCGGCGTAGCCCTTGTCGCCGATCGTGTAGAAGACGCGGGGATGGCCGAGCGCGCCGCCCGAGCCCATGCAGGCGACGCGGCGCTGATCGGTGAAGGTCACCTCCATCGCGTTTCGATCGTAGACGATCTCGTCCAAGATCTCGTCGAAGCTGCGCGGCTGGTTGTGGAAGGGCTGCTTGTCGGACATGGGTTTCCTCTAACCTGGCGGCGGCGCACGCATGGGCGCGCCGCCTGTTCGCACCTATCCCTCAGCTTCTCAAGAAGGCCTTGAGGTCGTCCGTCAGGCGCTGAGCCCGCGTTGCGAGGAGACCGTGCGGGGCGCGCTCGTACGCCGCGCCGCGCACGAGCTTCGCCGTCCGGTCGCCCGACGCCCCGACCCGAACGGTCTCTTCGGCGGTGCCGTGGACGATCGGCGTCGGCACACCGAACGCGTCCAAATCGTCGCGGGAATCGAAGACGGGCACGAGGCCTCCGCAAGGCTGCTTCGAGGAGAGAACGCGCCGGTCCCCGTTCCGGTTTCGGCGCCGCACTGCGAAGGCGGGCATCCGCATCGTTGACGCGCCGCACCGCCGGACCGACATGCCGCCCATGTCAGACACCCAAACCCTCCCCGACCGGCCCGCCGCCGAGACCGCCAAGGCCCTCGACGCGGCGATCGTCGCGCGCGGCCTGCGCAAGGTCTACAAGGGCAACAAGAAGTCCGGGCCGAAGGAGGCGCTCAAGGGCATCGATCTCACGATCCCTCGCGGCTCCGTCTTCGGGCTCTTGGGCCCGAACGGCGCCGGCAAGTCGACCTTCATCAACATCCTCGCCGGCCTCGTGAACAAGACCGAGGGCGAGGTGCAGATCTGGGGCTTCGACATCGACAAGAACCCGCGCCAGTCGCGCGCCTCGATCGGCGTCGTGCCGCAGGAGCTGTCGACGGACGTCTTCTTCACCCCGAAGGAAGGCCTCGAGATCCAGGCGGGGCTCTACGGCGTGCCCAAGGCCGAGCGCCGGACGATGGAGATCCTCCGCTCGCTCGGCCTCGAAGAGAAGGCGGACTCCTATGTCCGCTTCCTCTCCGGCGGGATGAAGCGGCGGCTCCTCGTCGCCAAGGCCATGGTGCACGACCCGCCCGTCCTGATCCTCGACGAGCCGACGGCGGGCGTCGACATCGAGCTTCGCAAGCAGCTCTGGGAGCAGGTCATGCGGCTTCACGACCGCGGCGTGACCGTGATCCTGACGACGCACTACCTCGAAGAGGCGCAGGAGCTCTGCGATACGATCGGCATCATCCACCAGGGCGAGGTGAAGACCGTGAAGCCCAAGGACGAGCTGATCGCCAGCCTCGACAGGAAGGCGCTGACCATCGTGCCGGAGACCCCGCTGAGCGCGGTGCCCGAGCTCGGCCCGCTATGCGGGGCGGAGCTGCGCGGCGACACGCTCTACGTCTCCTACCGGCCGAGCGAGACGCGGGTCGCGGACATCCTCTCGGCCGTCAACGAGGCCGGGATCAGCGTGAAGGACCTCTCGACGGTCGAAGCCGACCTCGAGGACGTGTTCTTGGAGTTGACCTACGGGGCGGATGACAAGGTTGCCGCCCGGTAGCCATAACATTCGTTTAATCGGGGTGTGGTAATTCGCTTCTTCAAGACGTCGCCAAGGCGCGAAGGAGCCCCAGAATGCTGCGCCCCCTCTTCCCTGCCGCCCTCGGCCTGCTCGTGACGGTTCCCGCCGCCGCGCAGGACGAGGAGCAAACCGCGATCGACGCGCTGACGGACGTGATCGTCGTCACCGCGACCAAGAGCGCGAACGCCGAGAACGTGCAGGACGTGCCCGTGGCGATGACCGCCTATGGTGAGACGACGCTCGACGCCCTCCACGTTCGCGACCTCGAGGACCTCAGCTTCACCGCGCCCAACGTCGCGCTCGACGACATCGGCACGACGCGCGGCACGGCGAACTTCGCGATCCGCGGGCTCGGGGTGAACTCCTCCATCCCGTCCATCGACCCTGCGGTCGGCGTCTTCGTCGACGGGGTCTACATGGGCGTGAACTCGGGCGTGGTGCTCGACCTCTTCGACCTTTCGTCGGTCGAGGTCCTGCGCGGCCCCCAAGGTCTTCTCTTCGGGCGCAACACGACCGGCGGCGCCGTGCTCGTGAATACGGGCGACCCGACAGCGGCGCTGCGGGTGAAGGGCCGCCTTGCGACCGAGGCGCCCATCGATAGTGGCCGGGGCACGTGGAACTCCTACGCCTCCGGGGTCGTCTCGGGTCCGATCGTTCCTGGCGTGCTGCACGGCAAGGTCGGCGCCTACCTCAACAAGGACGGCGGTTACTTCGAGAACGGCTTCAACGGTCAGGACTTCGGCAAGGCGACGACCACCGTCCTTCGAGGCGCGCTCGAGTTCATGCCGACCGAGCGTCTGACGCTGCTCGGCAAGATCGAACGTCTCGACGGGGACGGTCAGGGCCCCGCCTTCCAGAACCGCGGCTTTCACGACCGCGACGGCTTCTCCTTCCGGCTCGACGAGGAAGGCGACGCGAAGAACGAGCATTGGTTCGGGACGCTGAAGGCGGACCTCGAGGTGGACTTCGGCGAGGGCCGGATCACGAACATCTTCGGCTGGCGCGACGCCGAAGAGACCACGCGCGGCGACCTCGACGCGAGCGAGCGCTTCTTGTTCCACACCGCGACCGCGCTCGATCAGCGCCAGATCTCGAACGAGCTGCGCTACGCCGGCACGTTCGACCGATGGGACGTGACGACCGGCCTCTACGCCTTCTCACAGGACGTGGCCTATGACGAGGCGCGCTTCCTCGTGCGGGACCTGCCGTTCAACACGATCGTTCCGGGCGCGGGACGCGTGGACCTGCCCGAAGCACCGAACCCGAACGCGCCGCCGCCCTTCTTCGGCGGGGGTCAGCAGGATCACACCGTCTACGGCCTCTTCGGACAGGCGGACTACGCGCTCACGGAACGCCTGACGCTGACAGGCGGGCTGCGGTGGTCGCGCGAAGAGAAGGACGCGGCCGTCACCTACGTCCGGCCGCGGCCCGAATGCTCCGTCGTCGGCGGGGACTGTCCGACCGAAGGCACCAACCCCTATACGGGCGAACCGAACGGGTTTCGGGACGAGGACGACTGGTCGAACCTGACGCCGAAGCTCGGCCTGCGCTACCAAGCGACGCCCGAAGCGCTTCTCTACGCCACCTACACGAAGAGCTTCCGCTCCGGCGGCTACAACTTCCGCATCACCGACGTCGCGCTGTTCCTGGACCGGATCGTCGCCGAGGGGAATGGCGGCGACTTCGCGACCCGCGAAGAGACCGTGGACGCCTACGAGGCAGGCGCGAAGTTCCAGACCGAGGATCGCCGCCTGACCCTCAACGGCGCCGTCTTCTACACGGACGTCTCGGACATGCAGCGCGAGGTCAACGTGGCCGCCCCCGGCGCTGCGGTCGTGCAGAACATCGCCAACACCGCCGATGCGGGCATATTGGGCCTCGAGGTCGACGGGCAGGTCGTCCTGACGGACAGCCTGCTACTGAACGCGAATCTCGGCCTCATCGACGCCGAGTACGACGAGGTCCGATACGACCTGTCGGGCGACGGCGTGGTGGACGGCGTCGACCTCGGCCTCGACCTGCCGCGCGTGCCGGCGGCGAGCTGGGGCCTCGGCGTGGTCCACGACTTGAGCCTCGGCGATCGCGGGGAAGTCGTCACGCGGATAAGCTTCGCGCATCGCGACAGGCTCGCCTACACCGACAGCAACCTCGGCTGGGTTCAGTCGGCGTACAGGCTCGACGCCAACATCGCTTGGCGGACCCCCTATGAGGGGCTGACCGTGTCGATCTACGGCAAGAACCTGCTCGACGAGGTGCAGGTCGGCAACGACACGCAGCTTCCGGCGGACTTCGGCCTTGGACCCTACTCGACCGGCGTGCCCGTGCCGTTCGGCTCGCCCGCCGCAGGCACGTCCTCGCCACTCAAGAAGGGGCGCCTCGTCGGAATCGAGCTGACCCTCGACCGGTAAGGCGCGTCACGGGCTGACCTTCGTTTCCGAAACGGTCTAGGCTGGGCGCCACGCAACATACGGTCCGCCATGCCGCTTCTTACGACCCTCGCCCTGATCGCGCTTCAGGACTCGCTCCTCTCGCCCGTCGAGCAAGGCGTTATGGCCTGCATGGACGTGTCCGACGGCGCCGCGCGGCTCGCCTGCTACGACCGGACCGCCCAGCCCCTGCGGCAGATGCGGCAGGACATGCTGCTGCCGCCGCAGCCAGCGCCTGCCCCTTCCGCGTCGGCGACGCCCTACCCCGCGCCCCGCGCCGCGCCGAGCGCCGGCTCCCCCTACGCCGCGAGCCCGTCGCCTACCCCGCCGCAGCGAAGCGAAGGCCCCGACGGCGCGTTGCCCCAAGACATGCCGGTCGCCCGGATCGACTTCAGCGCGCGGGACAAAGCCTACATCACGCTCGCCAACGGCGAGGTCTGGCGTCAACTGAACTCGGATAGCACGGACCTTTCCCGCAAAGTCGACGACATCAAGACCGCGACCATCCGCGAAGGGGCGTTGGGCAGCCGCCGCATGCGCCTGGAGCCGCTCGGGCGGACCATTCGCGTCCGTCAAGACGACTGACGCCTTCACGAGCCCGAGCGCGGGGTTTGCTCGGCGGCACCAAGGCCCATCTGGAACGTTGAGAGAACATTCTAGATGGAGCTTCCCATGACGACGACCGAGCACCCCAAGACCGAAGCCCCCTCCAACGCCCAGAAGGATCCAGACAACTGGACCACCGGCGACGAGGAGATGACCGGCGCCCAGGCGAGCTACCTTAAGACGCTGAGCGAGGAGGCGGGCGAGGAGTTCGATCCGAAGCTGAACAAGGCCGACGCCTCGAAGCGGATCGACGAGCTTCAGGAGAAGACGGGCCGAGGCCAGTAGGGGCTTCCGCCGCGACGGGTGGCGCGAAGAGCGCCGCGCTCTAGCTCCCGCCGATGCAGCAGGACCAGAGCCAGGCGCCGTCGCCCGCCCAGACCCCGCCCGCCCCGCCGGCCGACGGCGCCGACCCGAACGGCATCCTTCCCGGTAATACGCCGGTCGAGGCGGAGGGCTTCGTGCCTTTGCTGCTCGACCGGCTCGTCAGCATGTATGAGAGCTTCGTCCGGCTCCTGCCGCTGCTCGTCGTCGGCCTCATCGTCCTCATCCTCACCTGGGCGCTTGCCGCCGGGCTTTCGCGCCTGGCGCGAAAAGCGACCCGGCGGGCCGGTACGCGGCGCTCGCTGAGCGACCTCGCCGCCACGCTGACCCGGGTCATGATCTGGGTCCTCGGCCTTCTGACGACGGCGACGATCGTCTTTCCCTCGCTCGACCCCGCCGCGATCCTGTCCGGCCTCGGCATCGGCGGGATCATCATCGGCATCGCGTTCCAGGACACCTTCCAGAACTTCATGGCGGGCGTCCTGATCATGCTGCGCCGCTCTATGCGGGTCGGCGACTACCTCGACAGCGAAGGAGTCGAGGGCAGGATCGAAGAGATCAACCTGCGCGACACCTACCTGCGCAAGACCGATGGCGAGCTCGTCATCGTGCCCAACAAGCACCTGTTCGAGAACCCGGTGACGGTTTGGACCGACCCGGACTTCCGCCGCTACGAGATCGTGGTCGGCGTGGCGTACGACGAGGACGTGGACCAGGCCCGCAGCGTCATCGAGCAGGCGATCGGCGGGCTCGACCTCGGCAAGTCGCCGAAGCAGCCTCAGGTCTTCGCCAAGGAGTTCGGCGCGTCCTCGATCGACTTCACGGTGCGCTGGTGGGCCGATCCCGAGCCGGTCGGCTTCCACAAGAGCCGAGACCTGGTCGTCGCCGCGATCAAGCGGGCGCTCGACGAGGCGGGCATCGAGATCCCGTTCCCCTACCGTACGCTGACCTTCAAGGAACCGCTTCGGCTCGGAAGGCTCACGCCGGACGAGCGGGACGAGCAGAAGGACGGCTTGTAAAAGAGGCTTTACATGTCGTGTGTCCTTGACTACCTTTTCTACGGGTAGAGGAGGAACCGATCCCATGACCAAGATCCGCCACTGGCTCGCTTCGGCGAGCGTCCTGATGCTCGCGGCCTGCGCGCAGAGCCCTGCCCAACAAGCGGAGGCCGAAGAGAGCCTGCCGCCCTACGAGACGCCGGAGAGCCTCGCCGCCGCGACGCAAGGCGAGTCGGACGTCGCCATGTGGCGCGTCGGCGACGAGGACACGACCGTCTACCTCCTCGGCACCGTGCACCTCCTGCGCCAGGGGACGGCTTGGCAGAACGACGCCTTCGACACCGCCTTCGCGGCGGCCGATACGATCTACCTCGAGGCGGACGTGACCTCGCCGGCGGCGCAGGCCGAGATGCAACAACTCGTCCCGCAACTCGGCATGAACCCGCAAGGGGTGACGCTGTCGAGCTATTATGACGAGGAGGAGCTCGCACAGCTCAACACGGCGCTCGAACCGCTCGGCGTGACGGTCGCCCAGTTCGATCCCTTCAGGCCGTGGCTCGCCGGGCTGACGATCGGCGTTCTCAGCCTTCAGAAGATCGGCGGCGATCCCGCCGCCGGCGTCGAGATGCTAATCGCGGCGGACGCGGCGGAAGCCGGCAAGACGATGCGGTTCTTCGAGACCCCGGAGCAGCAGATCCGCATGCTCGCCGAGGGGGAGGACGAAGAGCAGGCCGACTACCTCTTGGAGAGCGCCGAGGACCTGTCGGACATGGAAGGCTTCTACGCCCGTCTGATCGGCGCCTGGTATGACGGCCGGCCGGACGTCGTCGGGGACACGATGAACGAGGCCTTCAAGGAAGTGCCGGGCGTCGCCGAGACCCTGCTCTACGCGCGCAACCGCAACTGGGCCGACGAACTCGAGACCCTCATTGAGACCGAAGAGGGCACCTTCCTCGTCGCGGTCGGCGCCGGGCACCTTGCCGGCGACAACTCGTTGCAGGACTACCTCGAAGAGAAGGGCTACGAGGCCGAACGCCTCTAGCCCGGCGCGGGGCCGAGCGCGCCCGCGATGCGCTCGGCCAGCCTGCGGGAGACCTCGCTCTTGGGCAGGTCTTCCCAGGCCTCGTCGCCTTCGCCGGTGATGAGGGTCACCGCGTTCCGGTCGCCGCCCATCGTGCCCGTGCCGGGCGAGACGTCGTTCGCGACGATCCAGTCGCACCCCTTGCGCGCCCGCTTGGCCTCCGCGTGCCCCAGGACGTCGTCCGTCTCGGCGGCGAAGCCGATGACCAGCGCCGGGCGCCGCGAAGCGTGCCTCGCGATCGAGGCCAGGACGTCGGGGTTCTCGGTCAGGTCGATGGCGGTGAGGCCGCCGCGCTCCTTCTTGACCTTGTGCTCGGTCTCGTAGGCGGGGCGGTAGTCCGCCACGGCCGCGCAGGCGACGAAGGCGTCCGCCGGGAGGGCGGCCTCGGACGCGGCGAGCATCTGGCGTGCGGTCTCGACGTGCACGGTCTCAATCCCGCGCGGGTCGGGCAGCGCGGTCGGCCCGGCGACGAGCGTCACGCGCGCCCCGAGCTGACGGCAGGCGCGGGCGATGGCGTAGCCCTGCTTGCCCGAGGAGCGGTTGGCGACGTAGCGGACGGGGTCGAGCGGCTCGTGCGTCGGCCCCGCGGTGACGACGACGTGGCGCCCAGAGAGCGCCCCGCCCTCGCCCCTGAGCGCGTCTTCAGCCGCGTCGGCGATCGCGGCCGGCTCCGCGAGGCGGCCATAGCCGAACTCGCCGCAAGCCATCTCGCCCTTTTCGGGCCCCACGAAGAGGGCGCCGTCGGCCTGCAAGGTCTCGACGTTGCGTTTCACGGCCGGATGCTCCCACATCCGCACGTTCATGGCGGGCGCGTAGAGAACGCGCTTGTCCGTCGCGAGGAGGAGGGTGGAGGCGAGGTCGTCGGCGAGGCCGGTCGCGGCCTTGGCGAGGATGTTGGCCGTGGCGGGCGCGATGAGGACGAGACCCGCCGAACGGCTAAGCTCGATGTGCCCCATCGCCGCTTCGTCCGTCAGGTCGAAGAGCTCGGTGTAGCACTTGGCGCCCGTCAGGCTGCCGACCGAGAGGGGCGTGATGAACTCCGCCCCGCCGCGCGTGAGGACGCCGGTGACGCCGATGCCCCGCCGCCGAAGCTCGCGGGCGAGCTCGAGTGCCTTGTAGGCGGCGACGCCGCCGCCGATGACGAGGAGGACGGAACGGGTCGTCACGGCGCAGTCTCCTCGGTCTTGCGGATGGGCTCGCCCCTGATCGCGGCGGCGAGGCGTTCCACCGTATCATCGGAGAGCCTGAGCCCGCCATTGGCGAGCTGCGCCGCAGCGTTCTCGGCCGCGGCGGCGAACTCGGGGAAGGCCTCGAACAGCTCGCCGGCCGCCTTCGCGTTCTCGCGGAGGATGCGCAGGGTCGCGCGCGGCCCCACTCTCCGCGTCACGTAGGACCGCACGATGGGCTCCGCCGCGGCCCAAAGGTCGATGTTGGGGTCGAGGACGCGCGAGACGCCCTCGACCACGACCATGGTGCGCTGGAGGAGGACGAGCTCGGTCCGCAGGTGCATGTCGAACACCTCGGTCACGTCGAAGAGCTGCTGGAGGACGCGGGACATGTCCATGTCCTCGGCCGACTTGCCGAAGATGGGCTCGCCGACGGACCGAAGCGCGGTCGCGAAGGCGCCGACGTCGTAGCGGGCGGGGATCCATCCGGCGTCGAAGTGCGCGCGGGCGGCGGCCTGGTAGTCGCGCCTGATGAAGCCGTAGATGATGGTCGCGAAGGTGCGCCGGCTCTCCTCGTCCATTCGGCCCATGATGCCGAAGTCGAGGAGGACGAGTCGCCCCTCCTTGTCCACGAACAGGTTCCCCTGATGCATGTCGGCGTGGAAGAAGCCGTCCTCGAGCGCTGACCTGAGGAAGGTCTGCATGGCGAGGACGGCGAGGCCCTGCCGGTCGGCGCCGCGGGCGTCGAGCGCGCGGCCGTCGGTGACCGGCGTGCCGTCGATCCATTCCGTCGTCAGCACCCTTCGCGTGGAGTGAGACCAGTAGGTCTCGGGGATGCGGATGCGCGGCTCGTCCTTCAGGTTGTCCTTGATCTCGGACGCGCTGCCCGCCTCGATACGAAGGTCGAGCTCGACCTCGGCGGCGGCGGCCAGCGTGTCGATGAAGGCGACGGGCCGCATCCGGCGAGCGGGTTTGATGAGGGTCTCGACGATCTTCGCGCCGAGGCGGAAGACGCGGAACTCCTTGCGCGCCTTCTTCTCGATGTCGGGCCTCAGGACCTTGACCGCGACCAGCTCGCCCGTCGTCAACCGCGCCCTGTGGACCTGCGCGATCGAGGCGGCGGCGATCGAGTCCGAGAACTCGGAGAACATCGTCTCCAGCGGCCGGCGGAAGGCGCGCTCGATCTCCGCCTTCGCTTCTTCGGTCGGAAAGGGCGGCATGCGGTCCTGAAGCTCGGTCAGGTCCTCTGCCATCTGCATCCCGACGATGTCGGGGCGCGTCGCGAGGAGCTGGCCGAACTTGACGTAGGCAGGCCCCTGCCCCGCCAGCGCGCGCGCGAGGCGCTGGCCGGGGCGCAGGTGCCTGTCCTTCGCCCCGATGCGGCTGACGGCGCCGAAGACGCGCACGCCGGGGGGGACATACTCGGCGAACTCCGCCGGGATGAGCGCGTCGTGACGCGCGAGCACGCTGGCGGCGCGGACGAGGCGGAAGATGTCGAGGAGGCCGCGGATCATGGGGCGGCTTGTGAGGGCAGGAACGCCCCGGAGCAAGCGGGCCGGGCGGGAAGTTCCCGCCCGGCCCTGATGCTTATCAGTCGAGCGTCCGCTCGATGCGTTCCACCTGGAAGCACTCGATGACGTCGCCGACCTTGAGGTCGTCGTAGTTCGCGAAGCTCATGCCGCACTCCTGGCCGGCCGGAACCTCGTTCACGTCGTCCTTGAAGCGCTTGAGCTGCGACAGCGTGCCCTCGTGGATGACGACGTTGTCGCGGAGCAGGCGGACGGAAGCGCCGCGCTTCACCTGACCCTCGGTCACGCGGCAACCGGCGACCTTGCCGACCTTCGACACGTTGAAGACCTCGAGGATCTCGGCGTTGCCGAGGAAGGTCTCGCGCAGCTCGGGGTCGAGCATGCCCGAGAGCGTGCCTTTGATGTCGTCGATCAGGTCGTAGATCACCGAGTAGTAGCGGATCTCCGTGCCCGAGCGTTCGCCTTCCTGCCGCGCCTGGGCGTTCGCCCGGACGTTGAAGCCGATGACGGGGGCGCCCGACGCATGGGCGAGTACCACGTCCGATTCCGAGATCGCACCGACGCCCGTATGGAGGACGCGGACCCGGACCTCGTCGGTCGAGAGCTTCTGCAGCGAGCCGACGATCGCTTCGACCGATCCCTGGACGTCGCCCTTGATGACGACGGGCAGGTCCTTGATCTCTGCGTCGGCGAGCTGCGCCATCATCTGCTCGAGGCTGGTCCCGGCGCTCTGCGCGTTCTGCTTCTCGCGCTTCACGCGGGCCCGGTACTCGGCGACCTCGCGGGCGCGCGCCTCGCTCTCGACGACGACGAACTGGTCGCCCGGCTCCGGCACGCCGCCGAGGCCGAGGATCTCGACCGGCTGGCTCGGCAGCGCTTCCTTCATCGGCTTGCCGTTCTCGTCGGAGAGAGCGCGGACCTTGCCCCATTCGGAGCCGGCGACGACGATGTCGCCGCGCTTCAAGGTGCCGGCCTGGACGAGGAAGGTGGCGACCGTACCGCGGCCCTTGTCGAGCTTGGCTTCGACCACCGAACCGTAGGCTTCGCGGTCGGCGTTCGCCGTCAGCTCGAGGAACTCGGCTTGCAGCGCGATCGCGTCGAGGAGGCCGTCGAGGTTGG
The DNA here is from genome assembly GCF_014199615.1 of Parvularcula dongshanensis. Taxonomy (GTDB): domain Bacteria; phylum Pseudomonadota; class Alphaproteobacteria; order Caulobacterales; family Parvularculaceae; genus Parvularcula; species Parvularcula dongshanensis. The sequence continues at coordinate 524,744 of NZ_JACHOB010000001.1, forward strand.
TCTTCTTGAGCGCGGAGACCTCGACGTCCTGGATGTCCCCGCCCATCGATTCGACCTGCACTTCGTAGCGCAGGAGGTCGGTCTTGACCTTGTTCGGGTCGGCGCCCGGCACGTCGATCTTGTTGACGGCGACGATCATGGGCACGCCGGCGGCGCGCGCGTGACTGATCGCTTCTTCCGTCTGCGGCATGACGCTGTCGTCGGCCGCGACGACCACGACGACGATGTCCGTCACGTTCGCGCCGCGCGCCCGCATGGCCGTGAAGGCCGCGTGGCCCGGCGTGTCGAGGAAAGTGATCTTGTCGCCCGACGGCGCCTCGATCTGATAGGCGCCGATGTGCTGCGTGATGCCGCCAGCCTCGCCCGAGACGACGTTCGCCTTGCGGATCGCGTCGAGCAGCGAGGTCTTGCCGTGGTCGACGTGGCCCATGATGGTCACGACGGGCGGGCGCGGCTTGAGCGCCGCGTCGGCCCGGTCGGGCGCGATCAGGCCCTCTTCGACGTCGGCTTCGGAGACGCGCTTCACCGAGTGGCCCATGTCCTCGACGATGAGCTGCGCGGTGTCCGCGTCGAGCGTGTTGTTGGCGGTCACCATGTGACCTTGCTTCATCAGCTCCTTGATGAGGTCCGTCTGGCGCATCGCCATCCGGCTCGCGAGGTCCGCGACGGTGATGATGTCGGGGATGACGACCTCGCGGACCTGGGGCTGGTTGGAGCCGCCGCGCTTGGCCCGTGCCGCCTTCTCGCGTTCGCGCGCCCGGCGGACCGAGGCCAGGCTGCGCTGGCGGTCGTCGTCCTGCAGGGCGTTGGCGATGGTCAGCTTGCCGGTCCGGCGCTTGGGCGCCTCCTTCTTGGAGGTGTCCTGTCCGCCGAAGCCGCGCTTCTGCTTGATCCGGCCGCCGAGCGCGGAGAGCGGATCGTCCGAGTCCGCCTCGACGGAGGGCGAGTCCTTGCCGCGGCCCTTCGGCGCCGTGCCGGCAGGCGCGGTCTGCTTGGCTTCCTGGCGGCGCTTGCGCTCAGCCTCCTCGGCGTCGAGCGCCTTGCGGGCCTCTTCCTCGGCCTTCTTACGGGCCTCGGCCTCGACGGCGCGCTTCTTCTCTTCGGCTTCGGCGGCCTTGCGGGCCTCCTCGAGACGCGCGCGCTCCTCGGCTTCGCGCTTCTCGCGCTCCTCGCGCTCTTTCGCCTCGCGGGCAGCCTTCTCGGCCTGAATCTTCTTCGCCTGCGCGAGCGCCATCTGACGGCGCTTCGCCTCCTCGTCGGAGAGGCGGCGCACGACCTTGCCCTGCGGCTTGGGCGGCACGGTGCCGGCACGGCCCGCCGAGGCGGCCGGAGACGGCTTGGGCGTCTCGCGCTTCTCGACCGGCTTGCTGACTTTGGTCTGCGTGGGCGCGCCGTTGCCGCCGCTCCCGCCGCCCGGGTTCACCACACGGCGCTTCTTGACCACCTCGACGGTCTTGGTCCGGCCGTGGCTGAAGCTCTGCTTGACCGACCCCGTCTCGGTCGATCCGCGCAGGCTCAACGGCTTCCGGCCTCCGGAGCGGCCCTCTTGTCGTTGATCTTGCGGTCTTTCTTGCGTCTCGTCGCTCATACGTCTCCGTCAGGACCGCCGAGCGATCCGGATGTCTCAACCCAACAAGGCCGGTGGGCCGCCTGGCCGTCTCTCATGGCGCCCCGTCAAGCCGGGTCGCCGTGCGCGCCTTACCCTCTGGCGTTGGGCCCCGAAGTCGGGGAAGCGCCCCGATAGACGGGAAAGCCGCGCTCGTCCACCGTCCCGCGCGTGAAGCTTGCGTGATGCTCAACTTTCCACGTGGAACGCGGTCCAAAGCCGCACGGCCTTCAAAGCCGACGACGCCGGACCACCGCGCGCGAGCCCGAGATGGACCGCGCCCAGTTCGCCGATCGCGCCGCTCAGCACGTCGCTCTCGACCGGAAGGACGATGTGGGGGACCTGCCCCGCCGCCGCAAGACGCCCCTTCACCTTCGAGACGCCGTCGGGCGACGCGTCGAGCGGCGTCAGGTAGGCGGAGAGCTTGGAGGCGCGCTCTCTGACCGCTTCGAAGCCGACATGGAGGACCCCCGCCCGGCGGGCGAGGCCGAGCGCGCGCAACGCCTGGTCCCGCAGGAGGCTCTCGACCTGGTCGGCGAAGGCGTCCGGTTCGGCCGGAACCTCCGTGGGCGCTTTGAAGGCCCGGGAGAAGGCCTTCTTTCTCGCCGCGCCGACGAGACGGGCGCGCGAGGCGCCGATCCACGCGCCCCGGCCCGGCAAGCTGCCCCTGAGGTCGGGAACGACCGCCCCGCCGGGCCCCCGCACGAAGCGCAGAGCGAGGGCGCCGGGCGGCAGCGCCTCGCCGGTCGCGATGCAGCGCCGGTCGTTATGGCGGGTCTTGTCGATCGAAGCCTCCAAGCGGTTGGAGGGGCAGCTACGCCCCAGAGGCGGTTCTCGCCAAGTGCGTTCTGAGCGACGCCGCGCACGCGTCTCTTCCGCCCCGCAACGTCCGCCTACTGTTCTTCGGCGCGCCGCCAGGTCCTGGCAGCGGTCGATCGTTCGAATTCTATACTTTGAAATACAGAGGAATTAACCAGGATACTTAAGCACAGGGAAACGCCTCTCTCTTATAACGCCCCCCGTAAACTACAGACCTTCGGGGACAGGACACACCATGAAGAAGATTTACCTGCCGGCTCTTGCCGCGATCGCCACGCTCTCTGCGACCGCTTATGCGGGCGACGTGACCGTCTCGGTTCACTCGGGCGACCTCGCCTCGGAACGAGGCGTGGCGGAGACTTACGCCAAGATCGAACGGACCGCCGAAGCCGCCTGCGGCACGAAGCGCCGCACGTCCTTGCGGCAACACGCCGCCGCGGAGCGCTGCCGCGAGGAGCTCGTCGAGGAGATCGTGTCGGGCTTCGACCATCCGGTCCTGACCGCATGGCACGCCGGCGCGGAACGGCCGAGGCTGGCCCTCGCGGACTGACGACCCGCCCTACGCCGCCGACCCACAAACGAGAAGAGGCCGCGCCCGGCACGAGCCGAGCGCGGCCTCTTCTTTTCGCCCCCGGGTCTTCAGGCTTCGGCCGGCTCTTCTTCGACATCCCAGCCGACGCGCGCGCGCGCTTCGGCGATCATCGCCTCGGCCGTCTCGGGACGCACGCGGTACTTCTCGAGCATGCCTTCGTAGTGCTTCTTCTCGCCCTCGACCCGCTCGGTCCAGCCGGTCAGGTCGTCGGTGACGCAGCCCGCGAGGTCCTCGACGGTCTTCACGCCTTCCTCGGCGAGCGCGACCACCATCTTGAGATCGAGCCCCTCGATCGTGAGGAGGTCGTCCTCGACGCCCATCTCGCGCCGCTTCGCGTCGAGCGCCTGACGCTCGTTCTCGAGCCACTCCTGCGCGCGCGCCTGCAGCTCCTGCGCGGTCTCGTCGTCGAAGCCCTCGATCATCGCGATCTCGTCGAGGTCGACATAGGCGATCTCCTCGACCCGCGCGAAGCCCTCCGCGACGAGCAGGTTCGCGATCATCTCGTCGACGTCGAGCACCTCCATGAAGAGGGCGGAGCGCTCGGCGTACTCCTTCTGGCGCTTCTTCGCTTCTTCCTCTTCGGTCATGAGGTCGATCTCGTAGCCGGAGAGCTGCGAGGCGAGGCGCACGTTCTGGCCTCTGCGCCCGATGGCGAGCGACAGCTGATCCTCGGCGACCACGACCTCGACCCGCTCCATCTCCTCGTCGAGGACGACCTTGGCGACCTCGGCGGGGGCGAGGGCGTTGACGATGAAGGTCGCGGTGTCCTCCGACCACGGCACGATGTCGATCCGCTCGCCGGCGATCTCCGAGACCACCGCCTGAACGCGGGACCCCCTCATACCGACGCAGGCGCCGACCGGGTCGATCGAGCTGTCGTTCGAGTAGACGCCGATCTTGGCGCGGGAGCCCGGATCGCGCGCGACCGCCTTGATCTCGATCACGCCGTCATAGACCTCGGGCACCTCCTGCTCGAACAGGCGCGCCACGAACTGCGGATGCGTGCGCGAGAGGAAGATCTGCGGCCCGCGCGGCTCGCGGCGGACATCCGCGACGTAGGCCCGAACGCGGTCGCCCTGGCGCAGCGGCTCACGCGGGATCTGCTGGTCGCGGCGGATGACCGCCTCGGCCCGGCCCAGGTCGACGATGACGTGGCCGTACTCGATCCGCTTGATGAGGCCGGAGATGATCTCGCCCTGGCGGTCCTTGAACTCCTCGTACTGGTTCTCGCGTTCGGCGTCGCGGACCTTCTGGGTGATGGTCTGCTTGGCCGCGAGCGCCGCCACCCGGCCGAAGTCGACGGGCGGCAGGGGGTCGGAGAGGAAGTCGCCGAGCTCGGCTTCGGGGTTCTGCCGCTGTGCGTCGACGAGGGCGATCTCGGCCGAGTCGTTCTCGACCGTCTCGACGACCTCCATCAGGCGCCAAAGCCGCGTCTCGCCGGTCTGCGGATCGATCTCGGCGCGGACGTTCGTCTCGGCGCCGTAGCGCGAGCGGGCCGCGCGAGAGAGCGCGTCCTCCATCGCCTCGATCACGATCATCCGGTCGATCGACTTCTCGCGCGCGACCGCGTCGGCGATCTGCATCAGCTCGATCTTGTTGGCTGTCACGGCCATGGGGTCAGTCCTTCCACTTGGTCTGGGCGGGCGGCGCCGCGGCGCTGCCCTTCATCTCGGCGAGCGTCGTCTTCTCGGCGCACCAGCGGCGCCACTCGGCCTGTCGGGGGGTCGTCTGAACGGCGTCTGTCCCCCGCTGATCGTTCGAGCAGAGACACCGCCGTGCCTCCTCGTCGAAGACGCCGCCATCGTCGGTGCAGCGGTCGCGCAGATTCGTCGCGGCGAGGAGGATCATGCTGACCATCGTGAAGGTCACGATGCCAAGGATCGACAGCACGGCGGCGACGCCGCGCGTCAGCCGGTGCCGGCGGGGAGCGGACGCCGCGTCACGCATCGTCGTTCGCGGGCGCGCCTTCGGGCGCCCGGCCCGCCGCCTTCGCCCGGCGCAGGCTCTCGGTGACGAGTTCGTCTGTCAGAACGAGCTTCCCGCTCGCGATCAGGCCGTAAGGAATGACCGCCGTCTCTTCCTCGCCCTCGATGTCGAAGAGGACGTCGCCGTCCTCGACGCCGGCGAGCGTGCCCTTGAAGCGCTTCTGGTTCTCGACCGCCTGGGTCAGCTCGATCTTGGCGGCGAAGCCTTCCCAGCGCTCGTAGTCCTTGAGCCGGGTGAGCGGCCGGTCGATGCCGGGCGAGGAGACGACCAGCGTGTAGTTCCCCTCGATCGGGTCGGTCTCGTCGAGCACGGGCGAGAGCGCGCGGGAGAGCTGCGCGCAGTCCTCGGCCGTCATCGTGCCGTCGGGCCGCTCGGCCATGATCTCCAGCGTCTTGTCCTTGGACCCTGTCACGCGCAGGCGCACGAGTTCGAAGCCCGCCGCCTCGCAAGTTGGCTCGACGATCTCTTCCAAGCGCTCTGTCTGCGGTGTGCTCACGGCGAAGGTCGGGCCCTTAACGAAGAAGGCGGCCCCGGGGGGCCGCCTTCGATGATGCTCGAAATGCTGCCGATGATCTAGGCAGCGCAGCGCCACTTGTCACCCCCCTTGCATGCTGCGATGCCGCAGCGCGAGCGGAAGGCAGGCATCGATGAGCAGCGTCGGCGTCATCATCGTGAACTACGGAACGGCGGACCTCGTCCTCGCCGGCCTGGGCGCGACGCGCCGCGAGGCGGCCGCCCATAACGGCTCGCACGTCTACATCGTCGACAATGCCTCGCCCGGCGGCGACGCCGACAAGCTCGAGGCCGCGACCGCCGGGATGGCGGACGTCACCGTCGTCGCGGCGCCCAGGAATGGCGGCTTCGCCTATGGGAACAACCGGGCGCTCGAAGCCGCCGAGGGACGTGGCCACGACGCCTACTTCATGCTGAATCCGGACGCCTATCCGCGCGAAGGCGCGCTCGGGCGCCTCGTCGAGACGATGGAGGCGCACCCCGACGCCGGGATCGTCGGCGCGCGGGTCGAGAACGAGGACGGCAGCCCGCGCTCCTACGCCTTCGAGTTTCCCTCCGCCCTCGGCGAGCTCGCCTCGACCTCGGCCCTGGGCGCCGTCCAGCGCCTGACCGGCAAGGTCGCGAAGCCGCAGGCGGTGGACGGGCCCGCGCCCTGCGACTGGGTCACGGGCGCGGCCTTCCTCATCAGGCGCGAGGCGATCGAGGCGGCGGGAGAGATGGACGAGGGCTTCTTCTTGTACTTCGAGGAGGTCGACTGGAACCTCGCCGTGCGCCGCGCCGGGTTCAGCGTGCTGACCGAGCCGCGCGCGCGGGTCGTGCACTACGCGGGCGCCGCGACCGGTCTTCAAGGCGGCAAGGCCGTCGGAAAGCCGCTGCCGACCTACTGGTATGAGAGCTGGCGGCGCTACTTCGTCAAGAACCACGGCCCCGCCTACGCGGCCGGCGCGGCGCTTTGCTACCTCGCGGGGACCGTACTCGTCACGGTCAAGGACACGATCGCCGGACAGCCGCGGCGCGGCGGCGCCCGCCTCGGGACCTTCGCGCGCATCTGCCTGCTCGGCGCCCTTCGGGGCCGCGCATGAGCCGGAACGAGGCCCAGGCCGCCCTCACCCCGAACGAAGCGCTCGGCCGTCCGGTGGTGGGCGTCGTCGCGGCGAACGGCCCCGAATACGTCCGTACGCTGCTCGGCCTCTTCCGCGACGGGAAGGTCGCGGTGCCGCTGCGCGCCGCGGACGACGCCGAGCGGCTGAGCGCCACGGGGGCGGAAGACGTCGCCGCACCCGCGCCGGGCGGCGGCTGGATCGAGGAACGCTACGCCGGGACCGGCGAGGACGGCCCCGCCCTCGTCAGCTTCACCTCCGGAACCGAGGGCGAGCCCAAGGCGATCGTCCTCTCCCACGCCGCGCTCGAGGACGTCGTCGCGCGCCTGACCGAGGCGATGGGCGCGACCGAGGCCCTTCGCGAGTATGTCGGCGTTCCCGTCACGCACTCCTTCGGCTTCGGCCGCTGCCGCCTCGCCGCGGCCGTCGGCGGCAAGGCCTTCGTCCCCGAGGGCGGCTTCGACCCTTACGAACTCGCGGCGATGATCGAGGCGGGCGAGGTCAACGCCGTCTCCGCCGTGCCGAGCCTCTGGCGCCTCGTCCTCGCGCGCCCGGACCTCTTCCGTACGGGAAGCCGGAACGTCCGCTGGATCGAGATCGGCAGCCAGTACATGGCCGCCGACGAGAAGCGCGCCTTGAAGGCGCTCTTCCCCAGCGCCGCGATCTTGCAGCACTACGGACTGACCGAGGCCTCGCGCAGCACCTTCCTTAGGATCGATCAGGCACCGGACGACCGCCTCGAGAGCGTCGGGCGCGCCGTCGGCGGCGTCGAGGCGCGGATCGGCGAGGGCGGCAGGATCGAGATCAAAGGCCCCCACCTCGCGAGCGGTCGCCTGACCCCGGCGGGCATCGTTCCGATCACGCAAGGGGACGGCTGGCTTCGCACCAGCGATCTCGGGCGGATCGAGGACGGTTACGTCTACTACGAAGGCCGCGCGGACGACCTCATCAACTGCGGCGGCAAGAAGCTGTCGCCGGACCGCATCGAGCGGGAGGTCGCCCGGCGTCTCGGCGTTGCGGGCGGCTTCGCCCTCGCCCGGCTGCCCGACGCGCGCTACGGCGAGCGGGCGCTGCTCGCCATCGAGGACGGCGCAGACCTCGACGAGGAGACGCTGCGCGCCGGCATGGCGGAGAGCCTGTCCGCGGAGGGCGTCGACGCCCGTTCGGTACTGACGGTCACGCGGCTGGCCGCCCTGCCCCGCACGGCGACCGGCAAGGTGCAGCGCCGGCTCGTTGCGCAAGCCTACCTCGAAGACGAGGCGGCGGCTTCGGCGCCGGTCGCCGCGGACCTGCCGCTCGAAGATCGCCTCGCTTCGCTCTTGGGCGAGGCGCGCCTCGACCCTTCGCGCTCCCTGCGCGCCTACGAGGCGGACTCGATCACCAGCCTCGAAGCCGCCATGCTGCTCGAGGGGGAGGGCGGGCGGCTGCCCGCGGGTTGGCTCGACCTGCCGCTCTCCACGCTCCTAGCACGGACAGACGATGGGGGAGCCGAACAGCGTCCCGTCTTCGAGAAGAACGAGGGGCGCACGAACGGCAACCCGAAGGACATCGGCCTCCTCGCCCTCATCCGCGAGGACTTCCGTACGCATGAGAGCGACCTCCTCTCGCACGGCTTCTGGGCGCTGTTCTGGCACCGCTTCGCCAACTGGCGCATGGGGGTGCGCTTCAAGCCCGCCCGTATGGTCCTGACCCTGATCTACCGCTTCTCCGTCCACCTCGTGCGCGGCTGGAGCGGGATCAAGCTCGACTACACGGTTCGGGTGGGCCGCCGCGTCAAGCTCGAGCACTTCGGCGGCATGATCCTCGGCGCGCAGTCGATCGGGAACGACGTCACCATCCGTCAGAACACGACCTTCGGCGTCGGTCGGCTCTCGGCGCTCGACGAGAAGCCGATCATCGAGGACGGCGTGAACATCGCGACCGGCGCCGTGATCGCGGGCGGCGTCGTGGTCGGGCGCCACTGCGTCATCGGACCGAACGCGGTCGTCACGGCGGACGTGCCGCCTTACTCCATCGTTCAGGCGGCGCCGGTGGTGGTGACCGCGTCCGCGCCGCGTACGAAGCGCAAGTAGGCGGGCGCGCGGCCCTCCCTCAGCGCCTTGGCCTCGTAACGGGTCTGCGGCCAGTCTTCGGGCCGGACGAGCCAGTCGTCCTGACGCCGGGCGGTCCACCGCAAAGGTCCGCCTTCGGTCCGGGCGCGCTGCGCCTGCATCAGAGCCCAACGGACGTAGTCCGGGATGTCGGAGGCGACGCGAAGCTCGCCGCCCGGACGAAGAAGCCGCGCCGCCTCGGCCAGAAGGTCCTGGTTCACGATGCGCCGCTTGTGGTGCTTACGCTTGGGCCAGGGGTCGGGGTGAAGGACGTAGAGCGTGTCGACGCAGCCGTCCGGCATCGCGGCCAGCAGGGGGCGGGCGTCGCCGTGGCAGATGCGGACGTTGCGAAGGCTCTCCTCCTCGATCTTCGTAAGGAGCTTCGCCACGCCGTTGACGAAGGGCTCGGCGCCGATCGCCAGCGCGTCCGGTCGCCGCGCTGCCTGGTAGGCCAAGTGCTCGCCGCCGCCGAAGCCGACCTCCAGAAGCACGGGGCCCTCATGGCTACGGACGATCTGCGCCACCGTCTCGGGGCCGACCGAGACGCGCGGCAGCAAGTCTGACATCAGCCGCTGTTGGCGCGGCTTCAGCGGCTTGTCCTGACGCCGTCCGAAGAGGCGAAGGCGGTCCTCGGTCAGAACGCCCTCTTGAGCTCGTCCGCGAGGTCGGTCTTCTCCCAGGAGAAGCCGCCATCCGCCTCGGGTTTGCGGCCGAAGTGCCCGTAGGTGGCGGTGCGTTCGTAGATCGGACGGTTGAGGCCGAGATGCATGCGGATGCCGCGCGGGGTCAGGTCCATCACCTCGCGCAGGGTCTTCGCGACCGCGTCCTCGTCCGCCTCGCCCGTCCCGGCGAAGTCGACGTAGACGGACAGCGGATGGGCGATGCCGATCGCGTAGGAGAGCTGGATCAGGCAGCGCTTCGCGAGGCCCGCCGCGACGACGTTCTTGGCGAGGTAGCGCGCGGCGTAGGCGGCCGAGCGGTCGACCTTGGTCGGGTCCTTGCCGGAGAAGGCGCCCCCGCCATGAGGCGCCGCGCCGCCATAGGTGTCGACGATGATCTTGCGGCCCGTCAGCCCCGTGTCGCCGTCGGGCCCGCCGATCACGAACTTGCCCGTGGGGTTCACGTAGAAGTCGTCCTCCTCGCACATCCAGCCTTCGGGCAGGACCTCGAGGACGTAAGGACGCACGATCTCGCGCATCTGCGCCTGGGAGAAGCCGTCCTTGTGCTGGGTCGAGACGACGACCGAGTCCGCGCGCACGGGCCGTCCGTCCTCGTAGCGCAGAGTGACCTGGCTCTTCGCGTCGGGCTCGAGTTCGTGCTGCTGGCCTTCGTGCCGCGCCTTGGCGAGCGCCCCGACGATGGCGTGAGAGAAGGCGATCGGCGCCGGCATCAGGCTCTCGGTCTCGTCGGTCGCGAAGCCGAACATGATGCCCTGGTCGCCCGCGCCTTCGGGCTTGCCCTCGCCCTCGTCGACGCCCTGCGCGATCTCGACCGACTGTCCGTGGACGAGCACGTCGACGTCAGCCGTGCGCCAGGAGAAGCCCTCCTGGTCGTAGCCGATGTCGCGGATCACGCGCCGGGCGGCTTCGACCATCTCGTCGGGGTTCACCGCGGCGGCGCAGCGCGTCTCGCCGGCGAGCACGACCTTGTTCGTCGTCACCAGCGTCTCGACGGCGACCCGGGCCTCGGGGTCGCGGGCGAGGTGCAGGTCCACGATCGCGTCGGAGATCCGGTCGGCGACCTTGTCGGGGTGGCCTTCGGAGACGGATTCCGAGGTGAAGTCGTAGATGGTTGCGGGCATGGCGGAGCCTCGTCGAGGGATATAAACGGCGCGTTATATCGTTCCGATTCGAGAGGGCAAGCGTGCGGCGACTCCGCTTCGCGCCAAGCTGCTGCTAAACGCCACTATCGAAGGGGCGCGGCCGGGCGAATGAAGCGTTTGAAGTTCGAGACCATCGGATCGATCAGCGCGATCGTCGTCGGCCTTGCCGCCGTCGCGGTCAGCTGGGATCAGGCGCGAACGACGCGGCGCCAACAGGAGGCGGCCGTGTTGCCGCTTCTCAAGATCCAGACCCGTTTCCTCACCGAAGCGGACGGGCGGAGCTTCAGGATCGACATCGCCAACATCGGCACGGGACCGGCCTTCATCGAGGGAGCGGCGATCGCGTGGGAGGGCGAGCCTCTTACGAACTTCGACGAGCTCGGCGCCGCGACGGCCGCGCTGCGCGGTGAGGAAGGCAGCCTTTGGACAGCGCCCTTGCAGGGCAACCTCCTGGGGAGCGGGGAGCGGTACACGCTGTTCGAAGCGCGCTGGCCCCCGGGCGACGACGCGGCCACCGCCACGGCGGACGCCATGTGGCAGTCCTTGAAGGTCGAGGCCTGTTACTGTTCCGTCTACGAGCGGTGCTGGCGGACCGGGATGAATAGGTTCAGCCGTCCGGAGCCTGCGCGCTGCGAGAGCGGCGAGGAGTAGGCGGCTCAGTCGTCTCCGCCGTCATCCTCGCCGAGCGTCTTGACGAGGTCGAGGACGCGCCGGCGCACCTGGTAGTCCTTGATCTTCGCGAAAGCCCGGCAGAGCTGCATCCCTTCCGGGGTCGAAAGGACCGCGAGGAAGTCCGACTTGTCATCGCCATGGTCCGGATGCGTCTCGGCGAAGCCGATCATCGTCTCGGGCCCGTCGCCATAGTCGTCATAGAAGAACTGCACGGGGACATCGAGGATGCGCCCGATCTCCCACAGGCGGGCGGCCCCGATGCGGTTGATGCCCTTCTCGTACTTCTGGACCTGCTGAAAGGTCAGGCCGAGTTCTTCGCCCAAGCGATCCTGGCTGAGGCCTTGCATCATCCGCCTGAGGCGCACGCGGCTGCCGACATGGATGTCCATGGGGTGCGGGGCCCGTTTGTTCTCCGTGTTCTTCTCAGGCTTGGCGGCCATGAGGCTCCCTCCCGTTCCGTGGGATAAGGGGATGCAGCGTTCAACCGCGCCGCGCAAGTCCCGAAGCCCAAGGCGCGACCGCAACCAATGCGAGCAGGATCGACAGAACGGCACCCCCGAGCCGATCGTATATGGTACGAGGTTTCGCAGGCGGCAGAGCGGCCTCGATGACGCCGGCCTCGTACAAAGGAAGGGCTTCGAGCAGGCGTCCTTGCGCGTCGATGACCGCCGAGATGCCCGTGTTCGCAGCCCTGACGACGGGCAGCCCGCTCTCGATCGCCCGCATACGCGCAATGGCGAGGTGCTGCTTCGGCCCCGCCCCGTCGCCGAACCAGGCGTCGTTGGTGACGACGACGAGCCAGTGGGGGCGGTCCCCCTCGGGGTAGAGCTGGCGCGGGAAGACGTCCTCGTAACAGATCAGCGGCGCGAAGGGTGCTGGGCCGGCCTCGACCACGGCGGGGCCCGGCCCAGCGGTGAAGCCGCCGCCGCCGACCGGCGACATGGCCGCGAGGCCCGTCGCCTCGAAGAGCCCTTCGAGGGGCAGGTACTCGCCGAAGGGCACGAGGTGGTGCTTGGCGTAGGTCGCGGCGAGGCGTTTTCCTTCATCGCCGGTCGGGCCGTAGACCTCGACCGCGTTGAAGAAGTCGAAGCCCGCTTCGGTCTCCTCGGCGCGGATCGTGCCGGTGATCAGCACCGCCTCGTCCGGAAGGCGCCGCGCGAGGCCTGCCTCGACCTCCGGCTGCTCGGAGAGGAAGGGGAAGGTGTTCTCGGGCCAGACGACGTAGGCGGGCCCTTCGACGTCCGCGGCTGCCGCCGCCGTCATCTCGAGCGTGCGGCGCAGGTTGATCGCTTGCTTGTCGGGGTCGAGCTTGTCGCGCTGGGGCACGTTGGGCTGCACGACGAGGAGCGTCGCTTCCGGCGTCGGCGGCGTTCCAGCCGCCAAGAGCCCGACGGCGCCGTAGAGCCACAGCGCGCCGAGCCCGCCGGCAAGGGCGATCCAGGGCCAGCGCCGCGTCAATCCGAGGGCGGGAAGCGTCGCGAGGACGACGAGGACGAGGCTCAACCCATAAGGCCCTGCCCAGGCCGCGTTCTGCGCCAATGGCAGCCAAGCCGTCGCGGACTGGCTGACGAGGTTCCAGGGGAAGCCCGTGAAGAGGTGCCCGCGCAGGAACTCGCAAAGCGCCCAAACGCCGGCGAAGGCGAGGACGCGGCCGATCCCCGAACGGCCCCACGGACCGCGCCAGGCGAAGACGGCGAGGACGCCGGCGAGCCCGGCATAAAGCGCGAGGAACGCCATCAGGCCCGGCACCAGGACCGGGATCATCCAGGCGAACTGATCGGCCTGAACGAGGAAGGCGAAGCCGATCCAGTAGAGGCCGAGCAGGTTGGCGCCGAAGCCGAACAAGAAGGTGGCGACGAAGGCCGACCGCAAGGGTCTGCCGTGCCGGACGCTGCCCTCGACGAGGAGGAAGAGGCCCGCGAACGCGAAGAGGGCGGGCAGGATGCCGAAAGGCGCTTGGGCGAGTGCTGCGACCAGGCCCAGTCCGAGGGCGCAGAGCCACCGGCGCCAGCCCGACAGCGCCCGCATTCCTTCCGCCATGCCCGCCATCGCCTCTTGCCCATCGCCCTGTCTACGCAGCGCTGATGCCACGTCGCCCGCGAGAGGTCACCTCGCCATCTTGTCAGGTTCTCTTGACAGGGGCGGGTGTCAGGTCTACGTGACAGCCCTATTGGAGGTCCCTATGATCCGTAGCTTCTCGTCGCCCGACGCGACTTTCCTCAAGGCGCCCGCCCGGCGCTACCTCGCCCGCCTGAGCGGCGTGATGGCGCTCTACTTCGCGGCCCTCTTCGCGATAAACCTGATCCCCTCCGAGGACTGGCCCGTGCTCTTCCGGGGCCTCTTCGTGCTGACCCCCGCCCTCGCCGCCGTCCTGATCGTGCCGGTGGTCCTGGACCTCGTCAGGTCGCGCGACGAGGTGCAGCAGCGCATCTTCACCGAGGCCTGCCTCGTATCCTTGATGATCGTCGGCCTCGGCAGCTTCGCCTACGCCTTCTTGGTGGACGCCTTCGGCTGGCCGCAACCGTCCTTGTACTGGGTTTGGCCGGCCTTGATCGGCGTGACGGGCGCCGCCCAGTGCGTCATCAAGCTTCGCTACCGCTGATGCGGAACGCCCTGCCCGAGCTGCGGGCCGAGCGCGGCTGGAGTCAAGGCGCGCTCGGCGAGAGGGTCGGGGTGTCCCGCCAGGCGATCAACGCGATCGAGCGCGGCAAGCACGACCCTTCGATCCTCCTCGCCTTCAAACTCGCCCGCGCCTTCCGCCTGCCGGTCGAGGCGGTCTTCGACCCCGAACTGCCAGAACCCGAACGATTAGAACCCGAACCGTCAGAGGCCGACTGACGGCTCAGATGTCGGTCGCCTGGGCAGGATCGGGACGCGCCGCCTCCTTCGGACGAGGCTTCCGGGTGCGGATGATGATCCGCCGGATCCGGCGCGGATCGGCGTCGGCGACCTCGAGCTCCACGCCTTCGGGGTGTGAGAGCACCTCGCCCCGAAGAGGAATGCGCCCCGCGAGCGAGAAGACGAGGCCGCCAAGCGTGTCGGCCTCGTGGTCCTCGAGCGTCAGGTCGAGCCCGGTCTTCTCCGCGATGTCGCCGAGTTCCAGGCGCGCATCGGCGTCCCAGCGGCCGCCCGTCACCTGGCTCAAAGAGAGCTCTTCCGGCTCGTCGTGCTCGTCGCGGATGTCGCCGACGATCTCCTCGATCAGGTCCTCGATCGTCACGAGGCCGTCCGTGCCGCCGAACTCGTCGATCACCAGCGCCATGTGCACGCGCTGCGCCTGCATGCGCAGGAGGAGGTCCGTGATCGGCATGGAGGGGGGCACGTACAGAACCCGGCGGGTCAGGCCCGCGAGGATCGGCCGGTCCGGCGCCGGGCGGCCTTCGGCCTCGCCGCGCTCGGGATCGGCGAGCAGACCGACGAGGTCCTTGATGTGGACCATGCCGACCGGGTCGTCGAGGTCGCCCCGGTAGACGGGCAGGCGCGAGTGGCCCGCCTCGGCGAAGGTCGTCAGGAGGCTCGGCAGGTCGGCATCCGCCGCCACGCCGACGATGTCGGCGCGGGGAATCGCGACGTCGTCGACGCGCTTGGTGTCGAAGGCGACGATCCGCTCGATCATCTGACGCTCTGCGTCGGTCAGCGAGGTGCCGGAGCCTTCTTGCAACATGCCGCCGAGGCCGGCCTCGCGGGCCGGCCTGCGCCAGAAGAGGAGCTTGCCTAGAGGGCCGCGCTCGGCCTCTTGGCCGGCCGGCGCGGCGTTCGTCTGTCGGGGGGGGCCGTCTTGGGCCGACGCTTGGTCGGCCTGAAGGGACGGCGCGGCGCCGTCGGGCATTCGTCTCTCTCCTGCCCGTCAGTCGGCGGGCGGCTGGTCGTAAGGGGCGTGAAGGCCCAGGGCCGCCATGGCCCGCGCTTCGAGCGCTTCCATGGCGAGGGCCTCCTCCCCGTCCCGGTGATCATACCCCAGAAGGTGAAGAAGGCCATGAACGAGAAGGTGGGCCGTGTGATCGAGCGGCGCGACGCCGCGTTCGGCGGCCTCGCGGGCGCACGTCTCCCAAGCCAGGGCGAGGTCGCCGAGGGGCTGCGCGTCGTCGGGCAGGCCCGGGACAGGCTCGGCGGGAAAGCTCAGAACGTTGGTCGGCCGGTCCTTGCCGCGCCAGTCGCGGTTGAGCTTGCGGACGGCCTCGTCGTCCGTGAAGAGGACGGAGACCTCGCCGTCCAGCGCCTCTTCGAGGTCGAGCCCGCGAAGGGCTGCGGCGCACCGTTCGGGCAGCGCATCCGCGCCGTCCGGCCAATCGCCTTCGATCTCGGTCTCGAAACGGATCACTTCTTGGCTTGCTCCTGCGCCTTCTCCATCCGCGCGCGCTCGCGCGCATCATAGGCGCGGACGATCTCGCCGACGAGACGGTGACGAACGACGTCCTCGCCAGAGAAGCGGGTGACGGCCACGCCCTGAATGCCGGGCACGAGCGACAGCGCGTCCTGCAGGCCCGACTGGCGGGCGTCGGGAAGGTCGGTCTGGGAGGGATCGCCCGTGATCACCATGCGGCTGCCCTCGCCGAGGCGGGTCAGGAACATCTTCATCTGGCCGATCGTGGCGTTCTGCGCCTCGTCGAGGATGACGACCGCGCGGGAGAGCGTCCGACCCCGCATGAAGGCGAGGGGCGCGATCTCGATCTCACCGGCCGCGATCCGCCGGTCGACATGATCGGTGTGCATGACGTCGTAGAGCGCGTCGTAGAGCGGCCGGAGGTAGGGATCGACCTTCTCCTTCATGTCGCCCGGCAGGAAGCCGATGCGCTCGCCCGCCTCGACGGCGGGCCGCGACAGGATCAGGCGTTCGACCTCGCCGCGCAGGAAGGCCGCGGCGGCGTTGGCGACCGCGAGGTAGGTCTTGCCGGTGCCCGCGGGGCCGACGCCGAAGACGAGTTCGTTCTGCGACAGCTTGCGCATGTAGTCGGCCTGCGCCGCGGACCGGGGCGCGATGGTCCGGCGCGGCAGGACGAGGCTCGGCGCGGAGGCGGCCCCGTTCGTCGCCTCGCCGCCGGCACTGAGGCGCAGGGCGCCCTCGACGTCGGCCGCGGCGATCGGCTCGCCCTTCTCGAGGCGGGCGTAGAGCGACCGCAGCGCCTCGCGCGCCTGGTAGCGCGCGCCTTCGGCGCCGCGCAGCGTCACCTCGTTTCCGCGCGCGTCGAGACGTACGCCGAGCGCGTTCTCGATCAAAAGGAGGTTCGCATCGTGCGGGCCCGCGAGGGCCGACATCAGGGCGTTGTCGTCGAAGACGAGGGTCTCGGTGCTGCTCATTCAGCCCTCAGATAGGAAGCGCTCACGCCGCCGCCACCACCGAAAGCCGTCCGGACAGGCTCATCTGCGCCGCCGCGTCGATCTCGACCGCCGCGATCTGCCCGATGAGCGTCGCCGGGGCGTCGGCGTGCACGGCTTGCAGGTACGGGCTGCGGCCCTTGAGCTGCCCCTCGTGGCGGCCTTCCGCCTCGAACAGGACCGGCAGGGTCCGCCCGATCTGGGCGCGGTTGAAGTCGAGCCTTTGTTGGTCGAGCAGCGCCTGGAGGCGGGCCAGGCGCTCGGCCTTCGCGTCCTCGGCCACCTGCTTGGGCATCGTCGCGCCCGGCGTACCGGGGCGGCGGGAGTACTTGAAGGAGAAGCAGGCCGCGTAGCCGACCTCGCGCGTGAGGCGCATCGTCTCCTCGAACGCCGCCTCGTCCTCGCCCGGGAAGCCGACGATGAAGTCGCCCGAGATCGCGATGTCGGGGCGGGCGGCGCGAATGCGCTCGATCAGGCGAAGGTAGTCTTCGGCCGTATGTCGGCGGTTCATCGCCTTGAGGATCTTCGTCGAGCCCGACTGCACCGGCAGGTGCAGGTAGGGCATCAGCTTCGGCTCCTCTGCGAAGGCGCGGATCAGCGCATCGTCCATGTCGTTCGGATGGCTGGTCGTGAAGCGGATGCGCTCGATCCCATCGATGAGCGCGAGGTGACGGCAGAGCTGCCCGAGGCCCCACGCCTCTCCGCCGATGCCGGCGGGCGGCGCCCCGCGCCAGGCGTTGACGTTCTGACCGAGCAGCGTGACCTCGCGCACGCCTTGGGCGGCGAGCGCGCGGACCTCGCTCACGATGCGGTCGGTCGCGCGGCCCACCTCGGCGCCCCTCGTGTAGGGCACGACGCAGAAGGTGCAGAACTTGTCGCAGCCCTCCTGCACGGTGACGAAGGCGGAGACGCCAGGCGCGGGCCGCTCGCCCTCGAGCGCGTCGAACTTCGCCTCGGCCTCGAACTCGGTGTGCAGGACCTCGCCCGCCTCGCGGGCGGACCGCGCGATCAGCTCGGGCAGGCGGTGATAGGATTGCGGCCCGATGACGAGGTCGACCTGGGGAGCGCGCGCCGTGATCTCGGCCCCTTCCGCCTGCGCCACGCAGCCTGCCACCGCGAGCTTCGAGCCGGGCTTACGCTGCGCCTTCAGTCGGCCGAGCTCGGAGTAGACCTTCTCCGCCGCCTTCTCCCTGATGTGGCAGGTGTTCAGGATCAGAAGGTCCGCCTGCGACGCCTCTTCCGTCACGGCGTAGCCCAGAGGGCGCAAGAGGCCCGCCATGCGCTCCGTGTCGTAGGCGTTCATCTGGCAGCCCCACGTCTTGAAGTGCACGCGCTTCGGCGCGGGAGCGGTCGCGTCTGCCAAGGTAGAGGATGTCGTCGTCATGCCGCCGCCCTTAGCGGTAAACCTAGATCATTTACGAGGGGGGCCGCGCTCGCCTAGCTTGCGGTCCGAGACGAACAGGGCAGACCGTGCAAGACAGTCCCGGGACCGAGACGATCACCGTCCCCGCCGACGGCGTCACCATTCAACTTACGCCCGAAGAGTACGAGGCGTTGTTGGCGCAGCGGGCGGCCGAGGCGCAGGCGGACGCCGCGCCCGCCATCACGCCCGACGCCCAAGCGGACGCGGCCGACATTCAGAACGACCTCGTCGACGGGGCGGAGGACCTGACGGGCGACGGCTCCGCGATCGCCGACCTTCTCGACGTCGACCGGGTGCAGACCTGGCTCGCCCAGTTCCTGACCTGGGTCCGCACCGACGTGCTCAACATCAACTCGGCGATCCAGCTCGCCTTGATCTTGGGCGCGATCGGACCCGCGATCATCTTCGGGCCGCGCCTGAAAGCCTTCATCGCCTCGCACCTTCGCAAGTGGATGCCGGCGGGCATCCTTCGCCGCATCGCCGACGCCGCCGCGACGCTGGCGACGCCGATCGCCGCCTGGATCACGCTCAGCCTGTCCATGGCGATCCTCCGCGGCGCCTTCGGGCAGCCGGACGGCTTCCTGTCGGCGGCGCAGAGCCTTCTCACCGCCTGGATAGTCGTCCGCCTCGTCACCCTCGCGATCCGGTCGCCCTTCTGGTCCAAGGTCGCCTTCGTCGTCGCCTGGCCGATCGCGGCGCTCGACGCCTTCGGCGTGCTCGGCGACGTCTTCGCCTGGATGGACACGGTCTCCTTCGAGATCACGCCGGAGACGCCCGACCACGCCGCCCAGTCCCTCTCGCTCTACGGGGTCCTGCGCGCGGGCCTGATCTTCGCGATCTTCCTCGTGCTCGCGAACTTCCTCACCGGCCTCCTCGTCACGCGGATGAACCAGACCGAGGAGATCAACGCCTCGCTCAAGGCGCTGATCGCCAAGGTGATGGGGTTCATCCTGCCGATCATCGCGCTCGTCATGGCGCTCGCGGTCATCGGCTTCGACCTCGCCAGCCTCGCCTTCTTCGGCGGCGCGATCGGCATCGGCATCGGCCTTGGGCTTCAGAAGATCATCGGCAACTTCCTCGCGGGCTTCACCCTCCTTGCGGACCGCTCGATCAAGCCCGGCGACGTGATCGAGATCGGCGACACCTTCGGCGCCATCACCGACATGAAGTCGCGCTACGTCTCGATCCGCACGCGCGACGGCAAGGAGCACCTCGTGCCCAACGCGACCTTCATGGACGAGGGGGTGATCAACTGGTCGCACAACGACAAGGTGGTCTGCTGCTACGCCTCGATGGGCGTCGGCTACGGCACCAAGGACATGCACAAGGTCCGAAAGCTGGTCGAGGCGGCGGCGCTCGACACCCCGCGCGTGCTCGCGCGCCCGGCGCCCAAGTGCAACATGACCGAGTTCGGGGACAGCTCGGTCAACTTCGAGCTTCGCTTCTGGATCAACGACCCGATGAACGGCGTCTCGAACGTCCGCTCGGACATCCTGTTCCGGGTCTGGGAAGCCTTCGCCGAGAACGGCATCGAGATTCCGTTCCCGCAGCGCGACCTGCATATCCGGTCCTCGGCCGTCGCCTTCGGAACGGGCTACCGCGAAGCGGCGGAGTAGCCTCGTCCCGCCGGAGCGACGCCCTAGGTTGTAGAACCAGGGCGAGGCTGCGACCGATGATACGCACGGCCTTGGAGAGGGTGATGGCGAACGAAGACAAGGCACGCGACGACAAAGCCGACAACGTCGTCGTCCTACGCGAACTCGGCAGGGCCCTTCGCAGACAGGGGCCTCACGTCGACGTCGCCGACCTCGCGAGCGAGACCGGCCTCGACGAGACGGTGATCCGGGTCAACTTTCCGAAGGGCCGGCAGGACATCATCGACGCGGTGATCGGCGACACCTGCGAAGAGTTCGACGAGACCGTCACCAACCCCATGCTCTCCTCCGCCAGCCCTCGCGAGGCGTTGCAAGAAGCGGCGGACGGCCTGTCTGCCTACTATGAGGGCGGCGCGCGGACCTGCCTCTTCCGGCTCTTCTCCGTCCCCGACGGCACGCCGCACGCGCCGGTCATCAAGGACGCGGCCCAGCGTTTCCTCGATGCGCTCGCGACCGTCTACGCCCGGGCCGGACGCGAGGAATCGGCGGCGCGCGCGAGGGCGCACCGCACCTTCGCGGAGCTGCAGGGGACGTTGGTTCTCGGGCAGATGACCGGCGACACGACGCTGTTCCGCGCCTTCACGGACCAGCTACCCCGAACGGTCTAAAGACCCAGCCTGAGAGGAACGATCGAGGCGGCGCCGAACGGCCCCGCCCCGGCCGGGCTTACTTCGCCGACTTCTTCTTGTTCTTCGCGAGCCGCTTGGTGTCGACCTTCTCGGCGATCCTGGCGGACTTACCGCGGCGGGCGCGCAGGTAGTAGAGCTTGGCTCTACGCACCTTGCCTCGGCGGACGACCTCGATCGAGTCGACCAGCGGCGAGTAGATGGGGAAGACCCGCTCGACGCCCTCGCCGAAGCTGATCTTGCGCACGGTGAAGGACTGGTTCAGCCCGCCGCCCTGCCGGGCGATGCAGACGCCCTCATAGGCCTGAAGGCGTTCGCGCGTACCCTCGCGCACCTTGACCTGGACGCGGACCGTGTCGCCGGGGGCGAAGGCGGGGACTTCGGGCTTCAGCTCGGCGGCGTGCTCCGCCTCGAGTTGCTGGATGATGTTCATCGGACGTCTTTTCCGTCTCTTAGTCGCCGGATTGGACCGCCCTTAGAAGGTCCGGTCGTCGCGCGCGCGTCAATTTCAGAGCCTCTTCCCGCCGCCAGGCCGCGATCTTCGCGTGATCACCGGACAGAAGGACGTCGGGAATGGCCCTGCCTTCGAACTCTCTCGGCCGCGTGTAGTGCGGATACTCGAGCAGACCTTGCTCGAAGCTCTCGTCCTCACGGCTGGCCGGCGCGCCCAATACGCCGGGGATGAGCCGCACGCAAGCCTCCGTGAGCGCTTGGGCCGCAACCTCGCCGCCCGCGAGCACGAAGTCGCCGATCGAGACCTCTTCGAGGCCCCGCGCCTCGATCACGCGCTGATCGATCCCCTCGAACCGCCCGCAGACGAAGACCGCGCCGGGCCCGCGCGCGAGGTCGTGCGCGAAGCTTTGCGTGAACGGGCGTCCGCGCGGGCTGAGAAGGAGGCGCGGGCGCCGGTCCGCCTCGACGCTGTCGAGCGTCGCGGCCAGAACGTCCGCGCGCAGGACCATGCCCGGCCCCCCGCCCGCCGGCGTGTCGTCCACCGCTTTCTGATTGCCGACGCCGAAGTCGCGCGGGTTCGCGACGTCGTAGGACCAGTCGCCCTCGCGCAGGCCCCGCCCGAGCACGCCGATGCCGAGCACGCCCGGAAAGGCGTCGGGGTAGAGGGTGACGAAGGTCGCGTGCCAAGCCATGGGCGGCAGGTGCCCCGCCGCCTCGCGCCGGTCAACCAGTCACGCCGCCACGGACACGGGCGCCGGCAGCGTCTCGCCGTCCTCCGCCTCCGCGACGAGGCGCGCGAAGAGGCCGCCCTTGGCGAGGAGTTCGCGATAGGTGCCGCGCTCGGCGATCCGGCCCGCCTCGAGCACCAAGATCAAATCGGCGTCGGCGATGGTCGAGAGCCGGTGTGCGATGGCGAGCGTGGTCCGGCCGCGCCGCGCCTCGTCGAGCGCTCGTTTGACCTTGCCCTCGGTCGCTGGGTCGAGCGCACTCGTCGCCTCGTCGAGGAGGAGGATCGGCGCGTCCTTCAGGAGGGCACGGGCGATGGCGAGGCGTTGGCGCTCGCCGCCCGACAGGTTCTCGCCCCGCTCGCCGACGACGAAGCCGAGCCCGCCCGGCTTGCGGCGGACGGCGTCGAGGAGTTCGGCCCGCGCGAGCGCGTCCTCCATCTCGTCCGTGCTGGCACCCGGCTTGGCGACGAGCAGGTTCTCCGCGACCGAGCGGTTGAGAAGGCCTGCGTCCTGGAAGACGACGCCGAGCGCGGACCGCACGCTTGCGAGGCTGTGCGCCTTCACGTCCTGCCCGTCGATGAGGATGCGGCCCGATTGCGGGTCGCGGAAGCGTTGGAGAAGCGCGAGCGTCGTCGTCTTGCCCGAGCCCGTCGGGCCCACGAGCGCGATCGTCTGGCCGGGCTTCGCCTCGAAGCTGACATTCGCGAGCCCGCCCCCGCCGTCGGGGAAGCGGAAGCTGACGTCTTCGAAGCGCACCGCGCCGCCCTCGGGGGTGAGTTCGGGATTGCCGCCCGACTCGTCCCCGGTGCGCGCATCGAGGAGATCCGCGAGCGCGCCCAAGGTCGGCGCCTGCACGAAGATCCGGGTGAGCCCGGAGCCGATCTGGTCGAGCTTGCCGATGATGAGCGTCGCGAAGCCGACGAAGGTGACGACCTCGCCGACGCTCGCCTCGCCGCGCGAGACGAGGACCGCGCCGATCGTCACCGTGACGATGAGCGCGAGCGTCCCCGCCGAGCGCGTCAGGATGGCGAGCATCGCCCACCAGCCCAGCACTGGGTACTGCGCCTTGAGGACGTTCCCCGTCATGCTCCGCATCGCCTCCGCCTCGATCGCGAGCCGGCCGAAGGCCTGGACGATCGCGACGTTGGGCACGACGTCGCCGACCCGGCTGTAGACCTCTTGCACCCGCGCCTCGACCGCGCGCTGGCCCGACTGGGCGTGGCGGGTGACGACCGAGAAGGCGAGCGCGAAGAGAAGCGCGAGCGCGATCAGAACGACGCTCAGCTTGATGTTGATCGACATGGCGAGCGGCAGAACCAGAAGGACCGCCGCGACGGCGGTCACGTGCTCTCGGAAGAGGGTGATGGAGACGGCGAAGAGCGCGTCCGAGCCCGCGACCAAGGTACGCAGGATACGGCCCGACCCGCCCCGCTCCGACGCGCGCGGCGGCAGGGTAATGACCCGCTCATAGGCGGTGTTCAGGCCCATCACCTTGATCCGGTGGGCGAGCCGGTCGGCGAAGAGCGCCACGACGGCCGATAGGACGATGCCGAGGAGCCCGAGCGCGCCCCAGCTAAGAGCGGCGGGCAGCGTCGGCTCTTCGCGCGTCAGGCTGTCGATGATGGCGCCGAACAGCGTCGCCTCGGTCAGTTGAACGCCGGCGAGGAGGACGCCCGCCGCGATCAGCGTCGCCGCCGTACCGCGCCGCGCCAGGATCATTCCGGAAAGGACACGCAAGGATCGTCTCAGGCCAGCCGCTTGCGCGGGCTCGCGATCCTTCCGGGTGCCGGAGAGAGAAGCCGTGATCATGAGTATCGTCCGGAACAAGACCCGGGCCCCGAGCGCCCTGCCACTGGCGCTGCCCGTTCGGCCATCACATAGAAACGGCGTTAACGAAGCACAAACCCGTGATGGTTGAACTCTCGTCAGGTCGTGTTGCGAGCTCCGATGGGTCCTGCCGTCGTTATAATCATCGTGGGACCGTTCGTGCTCGGCCTCGCCGTGGTTGCGATGTGGCTCGCTAGCGTGATCAGTCGTCGCTACCTGCCGAACTCGCGGGCGGGAGCGCGGCGTATCCTTGTACTGGTCGTGTTTCTGACTGGCCCGGTTGGCATGACCGGTGTCCTCTGGTTGCCTCCATTGCTCGCCGCTTTGACATCGGACGGGCATCGGTTTGAGCGTGTTTTCGGTCAATCACCTTCAAACGCGATCACGCTTGACGCTACGCAGCACAAGAGATCGAACGACTTCGAGCAGATCGTCGTTCGGTTTTCGGGTTCTCCAGCTACCATCCTCGACCTCGTTGCGGGCTGGGAAGAGATCGACGAGAACCGACTACCGTCCCCAGGCTACGGCTGGGACGCGCTATCCACCTGTCCCCACAAGGTCGCGTTTCGGCATAGCGACGGACGTTCGCTCCCGACCAAGAGCTGGGCACTTCTCTGCCTTTCGAACGGCGCTGGGGTCGGGGCCTTGAGCTGGATCTCCTAGCGATCGGCTGAAAACGCGGTCATGGACCTCACGTCCCGTTGACCGGGGACCCTTCTGCCCTGCACCTTACCGAGGATCGATAAAGCAGGGATTTCCACCGTATGACCAAGGCCCTCCTCGCCGCCGCCCTCCTCGGGACCTCGGCGCTCACCTTCTCCGCCGTCCCTGCCCTCGCGCAGTCCGGCGAGATCGAGGTCGAGCTGCCCTTCGAGCAGTTCACGCTCGACAACGGGCTGCGGGTGGTCGTGCACGAGGACCGCAAGGCGCCGGTGGTAGCCGTTCAGGTCATGTACGGCGTCGGCTCCAAAGACGAGCCCGAAGGCAAGACCGGCTTCGCCCACCTCTTCGAACACCTGATGTTCAACGGCTCGGAGAACTTCGATCAGGACTTCTTCGTCGCGCTCAAGGACATGGGTGCGACCCAGTACAACGGCACGACCAACACGGACCGGACGAACTACTACGAGACCGTGCCCAGGGGCGCGCTCGACAGGATCCTGTTCCTCGAATCGGACCGGATGGGCCACCTCCTCGGCGCGGTGACGCAGGAGAAGCTCGATAACCAGATCGGCGTCGTCCAGAACGAGAAGCGCCTCGGCGAGGACCGACCCTTCGGCCGGCGCATCTGGACCGACATCTACGAGAACCTCTACCCCGTCGGGCACCCCTACCACCACTCGACCATCGGCTCGATGGCGGACCTCGACGCCGCCTCGCTCGACGACGTGAAGGAGTGGTTCAAGCAGTACTACGGCGCGGCGAACGCGGTCCTCGTGCTCGCGGGCGACATCTCGCCGGACGAGGCCCGGCCCCTCGTCGAGAAGTACTTCGGCGACATTCCCTCCGGCCCGCCGCTCCTGAAGCCGTCCGTGAACTCCGTGCCCCTCGATACGAACAAGTACGGCGTGATGCAGGACCGTGTGGCCCAGCCGCGCATCTACCGGACCTACGTTGCGCCCCCCACGGGCTCGGCGGACAGCCCGCTCCTCGACGCGATGGCGCGGGCCATGGGGGGCGGCAAGACCTCCCGGCTCTACCGACGCCTCGTCGACGACCTCCAGATCGCGAACTCCGCCTCGGCCTTCTACTCCGAGGACATCCTGTCGGGCGAGATCTTCTTCATCATCGACGCCAAGACCGAAGAGGACATCCCGAAGATCAACCAGGTCCTCGACGAGGAGATCGCGAACTTCCTTCGCAAGGGTCCGACGCGGGATGAGCTCGACCGCACCAAGACGATCTACCTGGCCTCGGAGCTGCGGGGCCTCGAAGCGGTCGCGGGCAAGGCGTCGAACCTGGCCCGGGGCACGTTGTTCCTGAACGACCCCGACTACTACACGAAGGAGAACCTAGACCTCCTACAGGCCGCGACGCCGAAATCGGTGCAGCAGGCCGCCTCGCGCTACCTGACGAACGGCTACTACGAGCTGCAGGTCCTGCCCTTCCCCGACTACACGGCCAGCGCCGAGGGCGTGGACCGCAGCGAGCTGCCCGCGCTCGACGACGGGGCGGAGGTCAGCTTCCCCGATGTCCAGGAAGCGCAGCTTCAAAACGGCATCAAGGTCATCGTCGCCCCGCGGCCGACCGTGCCGGTGGTCGAGCTCGCCGTACAGTTCGACGCGGGCTCCGCGACCTCGAACGTCGGCCTCGGCGGCAAGGACCCGATCCCCGGCCTCGCCTCCATGGCCGTGAACCTGATGGACGAGGGGACCGAAGACCGCACCGCGCAGGAGATCGCGTCGGAGGCCGAGGCGCTCGGCGCCGACATCGCGGTCTACAACTCGAAGGACGACAGCAAGGCTTACCTCTCGGCCCTCAAGGTGAACCTGCGCCCCTCGCTCGCCCTGCTGGCGGACCTCGTGAAGAACCCGAGCTTCCCGCCCGAGGAGATCGAGAAGCTGCGCAAGCAGACGATCGACGATTTGCGCCAGGAACGCGCCGACGTGCAGGCGCTCGGCTTCCGCGCCCTCTCGAACGCCGTGTTCGGCGCGGACCACGCCTATGGCGACGTGCCGACGGCTGAAGAAGAGGTCCAGGCGGTCCAGTCCATCACCCGTGACGACCTGATCGCATGGAAGAACGCGTGGCTGCGCCCTGAGGACGCGACGATCTACGTTACGGGGGATACGACCCTCGACGAGATCATGCCGGAGCTCGAACGGGCCTTCGGCGACTTCCGCGGCCAGGGCGAGGCGGCGGAGAAGGACCTCGGCACGTTGCCCGAGGGGCAGACGCCGCGCCTCATCGTCGTCGACAAGCCCGAGACGCAACAAGCCCTGATCCTGGCGGGCCGTCCCATCGACCCGTCGGGCGGCGAGACCGACACCGCGCTCGAAGCGATGAACGACGCCTTCGGCGGGAACTTCCTCAGCCGGATCAACATGAACCTGCGCGAGGACAAGGGCTGGTCCTACGGCGTGCGGTCGGGCGCGTCCGACGCGGTCGGCAGCCGCCTCTTCTACCTCTACGCGCCGGTGCAGATCGACAGGACCGGCGACAGCGTGAAGGAGCTCGTCACCGAGATGAAGAACGTCGTCGGGGACCAGCCGCCGACGCAGGCCGAGCTCGACCAGACCGTCGCGGGCGTGGTCGGCGCCTTGCCGGGCCGTTTCGAAACGGCGCAGTCCGTCCTCTTCTCAATGATGGGCAACGCCGTCCTCGGACGGCCGCTCGACTACGACGCGGGCGAGGCCGAGCGCTACAACACGCTCAAGACGGCCGACCTCGAAGCCGCGGCGCAGTCCGTGATCGACCCTGACAGCCTGACCTGGGTCATCGTCGGCGATTACGACGCGATGAAGGACCAGCTCGAAGGGCTGGACCTCGGCCCCGTCGAAGTCAGAAGCGTCACGGGCGAAGCCGCCGACTGACGAGAGGGGGCGAAAGCCCCCTCACCGCCCACGCGGCCGAAGGATCAAGAACCCCGTACCGAACAGCGCGAACGCGCTGGGCAGCGGTACGGGGTTCGCCGCGCCTTGAAACTCCACGAACTGCGTGAAGGCTTCGTCCGTCTCGAAGTCGGTGAAGCCGAGCCCGGCGAAGCCTTCGAACACGAGGCTGTCCGCGTTCAGGAAGGCGATGAAGTCGCCGATCGTCGTGAAGGACGCAGCGGGCACGTCGTCGCCGCTGACCGAGAAGGTCAGCGAGAATCCGTCGCCCGAATCCGTACCCAAACCGCCCGCGATGCTCGGCGATACGGTGAACCCGCCGACGCCGCCCGACAGGGTGATCGCGCCGTCGGTCGGGTCCGCATCGGTGAACGATCCGCAGCAGGCCTGGAGCAGGATGCTGCCGTTGCCGCCCGTCCCGGCGATGCCGATGTTCGCCTCGAACAGGTCGTTCGCCGCGGCGAAGGGCAGGTCTGGAAGGTCCGGCACGTCCGCAAGGCCGAACGCGAACGAGACGGCGTCGCCGGGCAGGAAGTCGTCCTTGAAACCGCTCGCGGCATCACCGCTGCCCGACGTGCCGGTGACTTCGCCGGCCGCGTCGACGATGACGGCAGCCCCGGCGGCCGGTGGCAGCATGCCGAGCAGACCCGTTAGGGCCAAGATCTTCAGATTACGCTTCATCTCTCCGGCCTCCTCTCCCGAAAGGCCCCCGGGCGGAAGGGTAAGGCTAGGGCGTTCCGCCGCGCAAGCGCGCCGCGCACTACCGCCGCGCCTGCGCCGCGATCCTCAAAAGCGCCCGTTCGACGACCTCCTTTTGCGGCGCGCCGGTGCGCTTCGCGGCGAGGTCGGCCTCGAGAAGCGCCTCGGCCGCCGCCTCGAGCCTGCGCACGTCCCAGCGCTTGAGCTGCTCTCCGAAGGCGCGCTGCTCGCCGTAGAAGACGGGCGGGCGGAGGGCCTTCATCGCCGCGGCCGGGGGCTGTCCGTTCTCCACCAGCCGCGCGGCAGCGAGGAGGCGGAGAAGCTTTCCCTGCGCGATGCGCAGGATGCCCAGGAGGCTCGCCCCTGCCCCCTCCGCGCGATGGAGCGCCTCGGACAGGCCCTTGGCGTCGCCGACCGCCGCGCGTTCCCACACTTCGAAGGTCGCATCCTGCGTGTCGTCGGCGCGGCAGGCCGCGACCTCCTCCATGCCGATCTGCGCCGGGCCGGCCCGCACGCTCTTCGGTCCTGCGTAGAGGATCAGCTTCTCGATCTCGGAGCGGGTGACGCCGCGGTCGTCGCCCAGGCGCCCCACGAAGGCCATCAAGGCTTCATCCGTGATCGTCAGGTCTTCTTGGGCGAGGGCGTCCTTGACCGTCTGGACGACGTCGCGGGCGTCGTCCGCGTAGCAGGCGATGACCGCCGCCCGTTTGCTCTTCTCGCAGGCCTTCCTCAGGCCAGAGGTCTTCTTGAGGTCGCCCGCCTCGATCACGACGACGGAGGCGGGTTTGACGCTGTCTGCCTCGATCCCGTTCAGGAGGAGGGTCACGGCCTTCGTCACCGGCTCGCCGCCGCCCCTGACCCGGACGAGGCGGTCGCCGCCGCCGAAGCTGAGCGCCTGCGCCTCGTCGGCGAGCCGTCCGGGTTCGGACAGGTCGCTCTCGGCGAACTCGGTCGCGGCCCAGGGATCGTTCGGGTCGGCGACGACTTGGCGCCCGATCATCGCCGCGCGTTCGCGCACCAGGCCCTGGTCGGGACCGTAGACGAGGACGACCGGCTTCTCCTCGTGGCGCTTCTGGAGGAACGCCTTGACGTCGCGGGGCGCGATCGCGGTCACGGCCTGCCGATCGCCCCTTCGCCCGCCGGGGCGTCCACGGGGCCGCCGTCATCGTCCAGGACGTCGTCCTCCTCGTGAAGCGTATCGAGCGGTTCGTCGTCGATGACGGGCGGGAGGGGAACGCTGGAGCCTTCGGGTGCGCGGTCCTTGAGGTAGAGCGCGACGTCGGTCTCGAGCCTTCGCGCGAGGTCGAGCGCCGCGCGCCGCACGGCGTCCTCGCGCCCTACGAGCGAGGCGTACTGAGAATCGACGACGCCGTAGGAGACGATGGTCTGAAGCGAGCTTCTACGCCGGTCGCCGGTCTGCGTGTCCTGCAGCGTGTAGCTGGCGTTGAGGACGTAGTCGTAGCGCGTGGTGTCCGCCGCCTCTGTCACCGCGACCGCCCGGCGCTGGTCGCGCAGCGCGATGGCGAGGCGGTAGCGCTGGCTCGGCGCGTCGCCCGGCAGCACGTCGCGCAGCGCGCCCTGGACGTAGTAGGCGGCGTCGGGCGGCCCCTGCACGCCCGTCACCGTCACCTCGCGCATGTCCGACGCGATGCCGGAGCGCCCGCCCGTCGCGTAGAGGGGCGTGAAGCCGCAGCCCTCGACGAGGAGCGCGAGGCCTGCGAGCGCGGCGATCGCTGCGCGCCTCATCCCGCCACCACGTTCACGATGCGCCAGCCCGAAGGCTTGTTCGGCACGGCGATCACCTTTCGGACCTCCTTGCCCTCGAGGAAGCGCACGACCGCTGGCTCTGCGAGCGCCGCGGCCTCGACCGTCTCGCGGTCGGCGTCGGCCGCGACCGTGACCTCGCCGCGCTTCTTGCCGCCGACCTGGACGGGCACGGTGACGGTGTCGGCTTGGAGGAGCGAAGGCTCGGCGATGGGCCAGGGCGCATCGCAGACGAGGCCCTGGCCGCCCAAGGCCGACCAGCACTCCTCGGCGAGGTGCGGGCAGAAGGGCGCGACGAGGCGCGCGAGCGCGGAGAGCGCCTCTGCGGTCTCCGGCGCGGGGGCGTCCTTCAGACCCTTCAGGGAACCTAGGAACTCGTAGAGCCGCGCGATGGCCTTGTTGAAGCGGAAGGCAGCGATGTCGTCGGTGACGCCCTGGACCGTACCGTGGGTCGCGCGGCGAAGGTCCGACGTGCCCTCAGGCGTCCCCGCCCCGGCGAGCACGCCTTCATGCGCCGCGCACAGATCGTAGACTCGGTTCACGAAGCGCGAAGCGCCCTCGACCCCGCTCTCGGTCCACTCGACGTCCCGCTCGGGCGGGGAGTCCGACAGCATGAAGAACCGCGCGGCGTCCGCACCGTACCGGTCCGCGATGGCGTCGGGCGAGACGACGTTCTTCTTGGACTTGGACATCTTTTCGATGGGCAAGATACGAACAAACTCGCGAATGGGTTCGCGCTTTCCGCTTCCTGGCGTGAACAGTCTAATCCCTGCCCGACCTTCACGCTTAGCGACGTCAATAACGCCGCGGAAGAAATCAGGGTCGTCCGAAAGTTGGTGCTCTTCTCTATTCAATATCACAGGGTTACTCACGCGCTTGGCGTTGTCCCACATACGGCGAAGCTCGCCGTCCGATGGCTCAGATCCGTCCCACTTGATAAATTCGACATCATCAGGACTGACATATTGGAATAGGTGGTCTCGATAAGTCTCATGCGTCACCATCCCCTGCGTGAACAGGTTCTCGAACGGTTCATCCCGATCCGTATACCCGCAATCCTTCATGTTCCGCATGAAGTAGCGGGCGTAGAGGAGGTGCAGGATCGCGTGCTCGATGCCGCCGATGTACTGGTTCACGGGCAGCCAGGCGTCGGCCTCGGCCTTCGCGACCGGCGCGCCTTCGGGCTGAGACGCGAAGCGAGCGTAGTACCAGGACGAATCGACGAAGGTGTCCATCGTGTCGGTCTCGCGCCGGGCGGGGCCGGAACAGGACAGGCACGGCACCTCGCGCCAGTCCTTGCAGACGTCGCGGTCCAGCGGATTGCCCGTCTTCTTGAACTCCTCCGCCGGCACGTCCGGCAGGGTGACAGGCAGCTGGTCCTGCGGCACCGGCACCGCGCCGCAGGCGTCGCAGTGGATGACCGGGATCGGGCAGCCCCAGTAGCGCTGACGAGAAACGCCCCAGTCGCGCAGACGATAGTTCGTGGTCCCCTCGCCCCAGCCCATCTCCTCGATCTTGGCGATGGCTGCGGGCAGCGCCTCCTCGACCGGCAGGCCGTCCAGGAAGTCTGAGTTGATGATCGTGCCGGGGTCCGTGAACGCCTCGTCCCCGACCTCGAACGTCGCGGGGTCCGCGTCCGGCGGGCAGACGACGGGCTTCACGGGAAGATCGTACTTGCGCGCGAAGTCGAGGTCGCGCTGGTCGTGTGCCGGGCAGGCGAAGATCGCGCCCGTGCCGTAGGTCATCAGGATGAAGTTCGCGACGTAGACCGGCAGCTCTTCGTCCGTGAAC
This sequence comes from Parvularcula dongshanensis, assembly GCF_014199615.1. Taxonomy (GTDB): domain Bacteria; phylum Pseudomonadota; class Alphaproteobacteria; order Caulobacterales; family Parvularculaceae; genus Parvularcula; species Parvularcula dongshanensis. The sequence goes on from NZ_JACHOB010000001.1 coordinate 555,777, forward strand.
GGATGCCGCCCGGTGACCGGCAGGCGGTAGCCGCGCTTCTCCGCCTTCTCGATCGCCTCCTCCGACGTGCCCGCCGCCTGGCACTCGGTCAGGAACTGGGCGAGGCCGGGGTCGTCATGCGCGAAGTGCTTCGCGAGCGGATGGTCCGGCGCGACGCCCAGGAAGCTCGCGCCGTAGAGCGTGTCCGGCCTGGTCGTGTAGATCGGCAGGTCGCGCGTTCCCTCCGGCAGGGCGCCCGCCTGCGCGGTCAGGGGGAAGGCCATCTTCAGGCCCTTGGACTTGCCGATCCAGTTGCGCTGCATCTGGCGCACGTGCTCGGGCCAGCCTGCGAGCCGCCCGTCGTCGAGCGCGGCGAGGAGGTCCTCCGCCCGGTCGGTGATCTTGAAGAACCATTGGGAGAGCACGCGCCGCTCGACCGGGGCGCCCGAGCGCCAGCCCTTGCCGTCGATCACCTGCTCGTTCGCGAGCACCGTGTGGTCGACCGGGTCCCAGTTCACCATCGACTCTTTGCGCTCGACGAAGCCGCGCGAGAGAAAGTCGAGGAAGAGCCGCTGCTGCTGGCCGTAATAGGCCTCGTCGCAGGTCGCGAACTCGCGGGACCAGTCGAGCGCCAGGCCCATGCGCTGGAGCTGGCCGCGCATCACCTCGATGTTGCCATAGGTCCAGTCGCGCGGGTGCCCGCCCGTCTGCATCGCCGCGTTCTCGGCCGGCAGGCCGAAGGCGTCCCAGCCCATGGGGTGGAGGACGTCGTAGCCTTGCGCCCTCTTGGTCCGCGCGACCACGTCGCCCATGGCGTAGTTGCGGACGTGGCCGATGTGGATGCGCCCCGAGGGGTAGGGAAACATCTCGAGCACGTAGTAGGGGTTCTTCGGGTCCTTCGGCGTCGCGAAGCTCTCCGCCTCGCGCCAGCGCGCCTGCCACTTCTCTTCGATGGGTTTGGGGTCGTACTTCGCCATTTCGGGCCTTCAGGAACGGTCCCGGCCTTGTTGCGAAAGCGTGAGGGCGAGGCAAGCCAGGAGGCGCGCAGGGGCAAGCGTCCGCCCCGAGTGCGGTATGAGAAGGTCCGGGGTGTCCCGCGCGCGGCTCGCCGCAGCGAAGGGTTGAGTAAGGTTTGCTGCGGCGTGAAGGGTCCCACACCGTAGCCTGACGCGCGGTACGGAACCCTCCACCTCCCTCGAGGCGATCCGCCGGGGCCGTTCTTCAGCTCGCCCGGCGCGTGTCTGGCCTGAGGACGTGGGTAGCACTCCATCTACCAGACGCCTCAGCACGTGGTCCCGCAGCGGCAGGCAAGGGAGACGTCAGCTGTCCGCCCCGCCCCGGCCCTGCCGCGACGAAGGCAGCATGCCCCGGGCGGCAAGGGCGGGGATAAGTCGTAGGGCGGTCGCGGCACGCGGCCGCGCGAAGCGCGACCGCCCTACGGGGAGGTGAGCGTGGCGGTTCTTACCGTTCCAACCCCAGGGCCTCGGCGAAGTAGGCGTATTGCAGCGCGAGGCGCTTCGCCGTCTGGTCGAGGTTCGCCGCCGCGCCGTGACCGCCCTCGATGTTCTCGTAGTACAAGAAGGGCTGGCCGTTGGCCTGCATCTTCCTCGCCATCTTGCGGGCGTGGCCGGGGTGGACCCGGTCGTCCTTGGTCGAGGTGAAGAAGAACGGACGCGGATAGTCCTTGTCTTCCTCGAGGTTCTGATAGGGCGAGATCGTCTCGAGGAAGGCGCGCTCCTCGGGGTCGTCCGGATCGCCGTACTCGCCGACCCAGGAAGCCCCCGCCAGGAGCTTGTCGTAGCGCAGCATGTCGAGGAGCGGCACGCCGATGCCGATCGCGCCGTAGAGGTCCGGCCGCTGGGTCATCGAGACGCCCATGAGGAGGCCCCCGTTCGAGCCGCCGAGGATGCCGAGCTGCTTCGGCGTGGTGATGCCTCTTTCGATCAGGTCCTCGGAGACGGCGTAGAAGTCGTCGTAGATCCGCTGGCGCTCGCCCTTGAGGCCGGCCTGGTGCCAGGCGGGACCGTACTCGCCCCCGCCCCTGATGTTGGCGATGACGTAGACGCCGCCGCGCTCGATCCAGAGCTTGCCTTGCGTGCCGGAGTAGCCCGGCAGGATCGGCACCTGGAAGCCGCCATAGCCGTACTGGATCGTCGGCGCGGGGCCGCCCTCCAGGACGTCGTCCTTCGCGATGACGGTGTAGGGAACCTGCGTGCCGTCCTTGCTCGTCGCCTTGTACTGACGGATCGAGACGCCGCCGGCATCGTAGAAGGCGGGACTCGTCTTGATCGCGTCGGGGTCGCCCTTCGCGGGCTTGTAGTAGAGCGTCTCCGGCGTGACCGGGTCCTCGTGCATGAGGAGCATCTCGCCCGTCGCCTCGTCGACCGAGACGACGTCCGCGACGCCCTTGGGCGGCAGGTCGACGGCGCCTTGGGTCCAGCCGTCCTCGCCCGGCGTGAAGCTCAGCACACGGCCGTTGATGTCGTCGAGGAGCGAGACGTAGATCCGGCCCGGGCCGGAGGAGACGCCCTGGACAGCCTGCGTCTTCGACGGCGAGAAGACGAGCTCTGCCGTCTCTGCGGCCGGGTCGTAGGCGACGACCGCGCCGAGGGGGAAGTCCTGGCCGTCATGGGACCAGGGCTCGTTCAGGCTGACGATGATCTGGCCGTCGAGGTACCCCGCGAGGTCGACCTTGGAGGGGAAGGGAAGCTTCACGAAGCGGCCGTCCGGCCCTCGCAGGTGGTGCTCGGAATCGTAGAACGTCACCGCCCGGACGATGCCGCCCAGGTGCTCGCCGCGCTCGTGGTCGTAGATCGAGAAGGGCCAGACGCCGACATCAGTGCTCTCGCCCTCGAAGACGACCGGCGCGTCGGCGATGGGCGTGCCGCGCTTCCAAAGGCGGGTCTTCACCGGGTAGCCGGACTCGGTCGCGCCGTCCGTGCTGGTGCCGACGAGGAGCGTGTCGGCGTCGAGCCAAGCCGTGGACGCCTTCGCCTCTTCGAGCGTGAAGCCGTCCTGCACGAAGCTGCGGCTCTTCACGTCGAACTCGCGCCGCACTGCCGCGTCCGAGCCGCCGCGGGAGAGGGTGAGGAGGCAACGGTCGTAATCGGGCGCGAGGCAGTCCGTACCCTTGTAGACCCAGTTCTCGCCCTCGTCCTCGGACAGCTTGTCGACGTCCAGGATAACGTCCCAGTCCCCGGCCCCCGCGACGTAAGCCTCGGTCGGCATGCGGCGCCACAGGCCGCGAACATGCGCCTGGTCCTGCCAGAAGTTATAGGCGTAGTTCCCGCGCAGCGCGGCGGCGGGGATGCGTTCCTCGGAGGTCAGGATCGCCGCGGCCTCGTCCAGCATGGGCTGGTAGAAGGGGCTCGACTGCAGCTCTTCGAGGCTGCGGTCGTTCTGTCCGCGCACCCAGTCGAGGGCGCGTTCGCCTTCGACCTCTTCGAGCCAGAGGTAGGGGTCGTCGGAAGTCGTCTCTTGCGTCGTCTCGTTCGTCACGGAGTCCTCGCTCGTCTGAGCCTCGCCCGCGCCGATGGCGGACAAGGAAAGGGCGGCACCTCCGGTCAGGAGCGCCGCCCTCAGCGTGTTTCGTTTCATTCGAAGGCCCCTCGCATGGTTCGCGAAGAGCCTAAAGGCGCAATGCGCGGCCTGCCAAGCTCAGCGCTCGGCGACCTGGACGACAGGCGCGAGGTTCGCCTCGACCTGAGCCGCGTCGTAAGCCGCGATGGTGTCAGCGGGCTTCTCGCCGCGGCCGAACTTCACATAGGCGATGGCCGTGTAGCGGTTGCGCTCGCGCAGGTCGAAGTCGTTCGACGGACCCCAGGGGTAGCCGAAACCGTAATAGGGGAAGGGCCGCCCGAAGCCGTAATAGCTGTACGCGCCCGGCCCGTAAGCACCCGTGCCGACCGAGGTGTAGTTGGTCTGCTTCTCGGTGTCGTCCTTGACCACGACGAAGTAGTCGTAGCCGTTCTGGAGCGTCAGCTCCGCCGCACGGTAGAGAAGGTAGTTCTCGACCGTGTCGCGCCCCGTCAGCGAGTTGCCGCGGAAGGTGATGCGGTAGCGGTCGTCTTCGATCTTCTGGTCGGTGAAGCCGTAGCCCGAGCGGCTGCCCTCGGCGGAGGTGTAGGGGGTGGAGGTCGCGCAGCCCGCGAGCGTCAGCAGTCCGGCCGCGATCAGCGCGGCTTTCTGTCCTGTGGTCTTGATCATCTCGGTCCTCTCCGTTCTGTCTAGCTATATATAGCAGGAGCGCCCCGTGTTCGCCGCATTCCCTAGTCAGTTAGCGAAATCATAATGTTACGAAGTATGACGCAAGGCCGTTCGGCCCCCCTGCCCCCCGCCCGCCTTCCCGAGAACCACCCCCGGATCGCGCAAGGCAAGGTCGGCGTGCTGCTCGTCAACCTCGGTACGCCCGAAGGCACCGACGCGGCATCGGTCCGCCGTTACCTGCGCGAGTTCCTGTCGGACCGCCGGGTCGTCGACTATCCGCGCGCTTTGTGGCTGCCGGTCCTCGAGGGGATCATCCTTCGTACGAGGCCGAAGAAGTCGGGCGAGGCCTACGCCAAGATCTGGAACCACGAGGCGGACGAGAGCCCGCTTCGCACCTACACGCGCGAGCAGGCGAACGGCGTCCGCGGGCGGCTGGAGGCGGAGGGCGTCATCGTCGACTGGGCCATGCGATACGGCGTGCCCGGCATCGCCGCGAAGCTGTCCGAGCTTCAGTCGCAGGGATGCGATCGCATCCTCCTGGTCCCGCTCTACCCCCAGTACTCCGCGACGACGACCGCGACCGTGGTGGACGCGGCCTTCGCGCACTTGGCCACCCTTCCCTGGCAGCCATCGATCCGTACCCTGCCGCCCTTTCACGACGAGGCCGCCTACATCGACGCGCTGGCCGAGAGCGCGAGACGTCATGTCGGCCCGGAGGTCGAGAGGGTCATCCTGTCCTATCACGGCCTGCCGCAGCGCTACTTCGCGGCGGGTGACCCCTATCACTGCCACTGCCAGAAGACTTCGCGCTTGCTGCGAGAGGCGATGGGGTGGGACCCGGACTTCGCGCCCGTCGCCTTCCAATCCAAGTTCGGCCCCGAGAAGTGGCTCGAGCCGAGCACGGAAAGCCTGGTCGTCAAGGCCGCCGAGGAGGGCAAGAAGCGCATCGCGGTGATGGCGCCCGCCTTCGTCTCGGACTGCGTCGAGACGCTTGAGGAGATCGGGATCGGCCTCGCGGAGACCTATCATGAGGCCGGGGGCGAGCACCTCTCGGTCGTTCCCTGCCTGAACACGGACGAGGCCTTCCTCGAAGCGCTGACGGACCTCGTCCGGCGGGAGCTTTCCGGTTGGATTCCCGCCGCGCCGTGATCTTCTTCGCCTCGGACGACTTCGACCTGAAGCTGCCCGACGGGCACCGCTTTCCCGGGCAGAAGTACGGCATGTTGCGGCGGGCGCTCCTCCGTGAGGGCGTTCTGCGCGAGGAGCAGGTCGCCTTCTCTCCCCTCGCCGAGCGCGAGGACGTACTGCGCGCGCACGACGCGGCTTACGTCGACGCCTTGGAAGACGGCAGCATCGACGCTCGCGCGATGCGCCGGATCGGGTTTCCGTGGTCCGAGCAGATCGCGCGGCGGGGACGCCGCACGGTAGGCGGGCAGCTCGCCGCGGCGCGGGCGGCGCTGGCCCACGGTCTGTCCGGGCAGATGGCCGGCGGCACGCATCACGCCCATCGCGGCTTCGGCGCAGGGTTCTGCATCTACAACGATCAGGCCGCGACCGCTCTTGCCCTTCTCGCCGAAGAGGCCGTGGACCGGATCGCGATCGTCGACCTCGACGTGCATCAAGGCGACGGCAACGCCTCTATCCTCGGCGAGGAAGCGGCGGTCTTCATCCTCGACGTCTATGGCGAGAAGAACTTCCCCTTCCGCAAGGTTCCCGCGACGGTGAACGTTCCGCTCGCTGACGGCCTCGAGGACGAAGCGTACCTTCGCGCCGTCGAGGCGCGCTTGGACGAGGTCTGGTCGTTCAGGCCGGACATGGTGCTCTATCAGGCCGGCGTGGATCCGCTCGCCTCCGACAAGCTTGGCAGGCTGAACGTCAGCTTCGATGGCCTCGCACGGCGGGACCGCCTGGTCCTCGAGGGGTGCTGGCGGCGGGGCATTCCCTGCTCCATGGCGATCGGCGGGGGCTACGCGGTGCCGATCGAGGACAGCGTCCGCGCTTACGCCAACACCTACCGCGTCGCGTCCGAAGTCTACCGGTTCTGATCGAGGACGCTTCCGAGCGCGTCGATATCCGCGTCCTCCGTGACGTAGCTCGTCACGAAGCGGCGGGCCTTGCGGTCGTACCGGTCGCCGGGCTGCACCCAGTCGTAGAAGCGGACGCCCGCGGCTCGCAACCGATCGGCGAGCGCATCGGGCATGGTGACGAAGACCTCGTTGATCGTCGGCTCCTCGATCAGGCGGACTTCGGGATGATCCTTCAAGCTGACCGCCGCCCGCTTGGCCATTCGGTTGGCCTGCCCGGCGAGGTCGAGCCAGAGGCCGTCTTTCAGATAGGCGGACCACTGAACGGATAAGAAGCGGTGCTTCGACCAGGAGAGGCCCGCGCGCTTCTGCCGCCACGGCAACTGATCCGCCCCCTCATCGCCGAAGAAGATGACGGCCTCGGCCGCCATGCAGCCGTTCTTTGTGCCCCCTAGGCAGAGGACGTCCACACCGGCGCGCCAGGTGAGGTCGGCGGGGCTTCCCGCGCCGCTCGCCACCGCGCCCGCGAAACGCGCACCGTCCATGTGCACCTTGAGGCCGTACCGTCGCGCGACGCCGGATAACGCCGAGACCTCGTCCGGCGAGTAGACGCTTCCCCACTCGGTCGCCTGGGTGAGGTTGAGGACGGCGGGCCTGACCCGGTGGTATTGCGGCGGGTCGTAGACGGACAAGGCCGCCTCGAGGGCGTCCGGCGTCATCTTCCCCGTGGGGCCCGGAACCGTCAGGACCTTCGCGCCGCCTGTATAGAACTCGGGCGCTCCGCACTCGTCGATGTGGACGTGGGCGTGCTCGTGCGCGAGGACCGCGCCCCAGGGCGGTGTCAGGCAGGCGAGCGCGAGCCCGTTCGCCGCCGAACCGGTGGTCACGTAAGCGACGGTCACCTCGCGTTCGAAGACCTCGGAAAGCGCGCGGGTCGCGGCCTCCGTCGCGTCGTCGTTGCCATAAGCCGGTACGCTGCCCTGGTTGGCGGACGACAAGGCCGCCATGACCGCCGGGTGAACCGGCGCCCAGTTGTCGGAGGTGAAGAGCATTCCGGGGCCTCGGCTACGCGTACAGAAACTCAGGGTAAGGATCGATTAGATGTAGGTCCGCATCAGGCGCGAGCAGATGTCGTCCAACTGATCGAGCGTTTCGTAGTCGATCCTGATCTCGCCGCCCGCCTTGCCCTGGTGATCGATAGCGACGGTCAGGCCGAGGGCGGCTTCGAGGTCGCGCTCGAGCGCCTTGGTATCGGCGTCTTTGGAACCCGAAGAGGCCCGCGGCTTCTTGCCCGCCGTCGGGGCCGATTCCTTCTCGGCGGTCGCACTCGCGTCGCGCCCTGCGGCCAGTCGCTCCGTCTCGCGAACCGAGAGGTCCTTCTTGACGACACGGGCCGCCAGCTTCTCGGGCTCCTTCGCGGACAGGAGCGCTCGGGCATGGCCCATGCTCAACCTGCCGTCGGTGACCATGCTGCGGACGGAGTCCGGAAGGGAAGTCAGGCGCATCATGTTGGCGACGTGACTTCGGCTCTTACCGACCGCATCGGCGATCTCTTGCGGCTTTCGGCCGAAGGCGTCGCGCATTCGTGCGTAGGCGTCGGCTTCTTCGATCGGGTTGAGGTCGACCCGCTGGATGTTCTCGATGAGCGCGAGTTCCGCCGCGCTGTCCGCCGTGCCTTCGCGGATGAGAACGGGAACCTCGTGGATCCCCGCTCGCTGGGCGGCCCGCCAGCGACGTTCACCAGCGATGATGATGTAGGCCCCGTTGCGTTTGGGTTGGACGAGGATGGGCTGGAGGATGCCCTGTCGTTTGATCGAGTCCGAGAGCGACGAGAGTTCGGTGTCGTCGAAACGTTTGCGCGGCTGATCGGGGTCGGCGGACAGTTCGGCGATCGGGATCATCGCGACGCTCGGCCCCTGCCCTTCGTCCCCGCTGCGCAGTGCCTGCGTATCGCCGAGTATGGCCTCGAGGCCCCTGCCCAGTCCCTTCTTCGCCATCACCGCGCCCTTTCGCGTTGAATTACTTCCGACGCCAAGCGGACATAGGCTTGGCTTCCGACGCATTTGAGATCGTAGAGAAGCGCCGGCTTGCCGTGCGACGGCGCCTCCGAGATACGGACATTGCGCGGTATGGCCGTCTTGTAGACCTTCTCGCCGAGGTGTTCCCGCACGTTTGCCTCGACCTCTCGGCTGAGATTGTTCCGCTTGTCGTACATGGTGAGAATGACGCCCTGCAGCTCGAGCTTCTCGTTGATCCTCTCCTTGACCGTCGTGATCGTCCGCATGATCTGACCCAAGCCTTCGAGCGCGAAGAATTCGCACTGCAAGGGAACGATCATCGCATCGGCGGCGGCCATGGCGTTGACCGTCAGGAGACCGAGCGATGGCGGACAGTCGATCATCACATAAGTCAGGTCAGGCCGAGCTCGCTTGTAGGCGTCGATCGCGTCTCGGAGCTTGTAGTGCCGGTTCGGCTCTTCGAGCAGTTCGATCTCGGCACCTGCGAGTTCGACGCCTGCCGGGGCCACCATCAGGCGGGGCACCGCCGTCGGATGTTCGATGTCCGTCAGCGCGACTTCTTCTTGAAGCACGTCGTAGGTCGTCCCCGTCCGCTGGCTAGGCGGTACGCCGAGTCCGGTCGACGCATTGCCCTGGGGATCGAGGTCGATGATGAGAACCTGTTCGCCGACAGCGGCCAGTGCCGTGCCGAGGTTTATCGCCGTCGTCGTCTTCCCGACGCCGCCCTTCTGGTTGGCGATGGCGAGGATCCGTGGGTCACGGCCAGGCCCCGAAACGGAGGAATCTGTGTTTCTCAACGGCACAACTCGAGGTTTCGGATGAGGAAGATCGTGGCGTTCGGATCGGTATGGCTTGTGACACGTTCGACGTTCATCCGCCACTCCTTCTTGGCTTCCTCGAGCTCTAGTTCCGCGCGTTGGCCTTTCGGCAAGATAGCCAATCCCCCCTTCGTCAGTCGCCTGCGGACGATAGGGAGTAGCTTCGTCAGCGAGGCAACTGCGCGAGCGCTGACGACGTCGAAACGCCGTTCGATGCTCTCCGCTCGCCGGTTCTCGACGCTGACATTGGTGAGACCGAGCTCACCGATGGCTGTGCGGAGGAAGTTGGCCTTCTTTCCTATGCTTTCGCAAAGCGTGAGCTGGAGGTCGGGCCGTCGGGCAGAAGCGACGATCGCTAGCGGAATGCCAGGAAGACCGCCGCCCGAACCAATGTCGAGAAGAGTCCGGGCATCGTCCGGAATGAGGGGGAGCAGCTGCAAGGAATCCGAATAGTGCCGTGAAAAGCGATCCGCGATCGTGGAGTTCGCGATGAGGTTCGTATGCGCCGTCGTCTCGACAAGTAATTCATCGAAGCGGCTTAGTAGGCTGCGCTCTTGGTCCGAAAGGTCGGGGAAAGGTTGCCCGCTGACATGATCCGCGATCATGCCGCACTGCTCGCACTGCGGCGGTGGGCATCCTTCTTTCTTAGAGCAATCAGGAGGATGGCGAGGGCCGAAGGTGTCATGCCCTCCATCCGGCGTGCTTGACCAAGCGTTTCAGGGCGCGTAGCGACGAGACGATTTCTCACCTCGTTCGAGAGGCCGGAGACGGCATTGAAGTCGAACTCGGCAGGGATGGCCAACCCTTCGTTTCGGGCGACGTCTGCTATCTCTTCCTCCTGGCGGTCTAAGTAGCCAGCATAAAGAGCGTCCGCTTCAAGGAGCGTACGGATGTTCGGGTCGAGGTCGTTTAATTCGGGCCACATACGGGAGAGTTGAGAGACCGATTGACCGGGAAGTCCCAGCAGATCCAGAATGTTGCGGCGGCGGCCGTCCTGATTGACCTGAATACCGGCTTCGACCGCTTCCTGCGGGGTGAGATTGGTTCGCGTTGCCCAGGCACGGGCGTCGGCGATCTTATCTTGTTTCACGTGAAACGCTTGAAGGCGTTCCTTCGAAAGCAAGCCAATCTCCGCCCCCAAGGGTGACAGCCGTTGGTCGGCATTATCAGCGCGGAGGGACAGACGGTACTCGGCCCTCGATGTGAACATCCGATAGGGTTCCGTTACGCCCTGCGTCACGAGATCATCGATCATCACCCCTAGGTAGGCTTCGTGTCGACCCAGGGTGAACGCTTCTCGACCGAGGGCCGAGAGGGCAGCATTTGTACCGGCAAGAAGCCCCTGCCCGGCCGCTTCCTCATAGCCCGTCGTTCCGTTGATCTGCCCTGCGAGATAGAGACCCGGCGCGGACCGGACCTCAAGCGTACGCGCCAAGGCTCTCGGATCGATATAATCGTACTCGATCGCGTATCCGTACTGAACGATCTTGACCCACTCGAGGCCCGATATCGTTCGGATGAAGCTGTCCTGCACGTCAGCCGGTAGAGAGGTCGAGATGCCGTTCGGGTACACGACCGGACTATCGAGGCCCTCGGGTTCCAGGAAGACTTGGTGCGCGGTCTTGTCCGCGAAGCGTACGACCTTGTCTTCGATCGACGGGCAATAGCGGGGCCCGCGGCCCGTGATCGCACCGCCATAAACGGCCGAACGAGCGAGATTTTCCGAAATGATCTTGTGGGTCGTACCGCTGGTGTACGTTATTCCACATGAAACCTGCGGGACCGCTATTTCGCGGGTCAGGAAGGAGAAAGGAACGAGCTGATCGTCGGCAGCTTGCTTCTCTATTCGGTCCCAAGCGATCGTGTTGCCATCTAGACGGGCCGGGGTGCCTGTCTTCAGGCGACCGAGAGGAAGCGAGAGCCTATCCAAGGCATCCCCTAAGGCGTTCGCTGGCTTATCGCCGACCCGGCCCGCAGGTACCCGTTCATCGCCGCGATGAATCATTCCGCGCAGGAACGTACCAGCAGTCAGAACGACGCACTCTGCCTGGACTGTCGTGCCGTCGGCAAGAACTACGCCCTGGCAACGGCCGTTCAGCATCTGAAGATCGACTACTTCCGCTTCAATGGTGGTGAGACCTTCGATCGAGGCGATCTCGCGCTGCATCGCCGCCCTGTAGAGTTTGCGGTCCGCCTGTGCCCTGGGACCCCGCACCGCAGGCCCTTTTGACTGGTTGAGCATACGGAATTGAATGCCGGCCTGGTCGATGACCCTCGCCATCAAACCGTCCAGTGCATCGATTTCGCGAACGAGGTGCCCCTTGCCAATCCCACCAATTGCGGGGTTGCACGACATCTCGCCCAAAGCAGATATGCGATGGGTGATGAGCAGGGTGTTTGCACCGACGCGGGCAGAGGCCGCGGCGGCTTCGGTTCCGGCATGGCCGCCGCCGATTACGATAACGTCTACGTTCGACATACAGGCTTCTCGCGAAAACGTCGTCGGGGTGCAAGCTACAGGTGTTTCACGTGGAACAAGCAGCGACAGCGACGCCCTGTTTCACGTGAAACACTACTTCCCGATGCAAAAGGAAGAGAATATCTCCCCCAACACCTCGTCGGGCGTGACCAACCCAACGAGTTCATCGAGTCGTCTAAGCGTTCGGGAAACTTCGTTCGCCAAGATCTCTGGCTCGACATGAGCATGCGCAACGCAACGCTCAAGAACGGCCACCGCCCCGCGAACGAGTTCGACGTGGCGATCACGGGTCAAAACGGACGCTCCGCCTTCGCCTTGCAGCAACGCTTCCAGACAGTGCTCGAACTGTGCCCAGCCCGCGCCCGTCGTCGCGGAGACGCCGACCCAACCTTCAGGAAGACGTTCTTTCCTTCCGTCGATCTTGTTCGCAACGAAGAGGGTCATCGGAGCTTGTGTGATACGAGCCAGGCTAGGGTTCGTCGCGTCGGCTACGACGATACGCAGATCCGCTTGGTTGGCGGCCGTCTTGGCCCGTGCTATCCCGATCTGCTCGATCTCGTCTTCCGTCTCGTGGATACCGGCCGTGTCGAGCAGCGTCACCAAACGATCGGCGATCGACAATCGGACGGCCACGACGTCACGCGTCGTTCCTGCGCGCTCGGATACGATCGCGCGGTCTTCACCCGCTAGCCGATTGAGTATGCTCGACTTCCCAACATTGGGGGGGCCAGTTATAGCAACCGTCGTCCCCTCCCTGATCGCCCGACCGGCGCTCGAGGCAGCCACGGCTCTCTGCATAGCATCGAGGACATTCTCGAGAGTCGGCATCGCCCTCTCAGCGATTTCCTGGGGGATGTCCTCTTCGTCCGGAAAGTCGATTGCGGCCTCCAAGAAGGCTAGCGCCTTGATGAGTTCCGCCCGCCAGTCGTTCGCCTGCTTTGACAGGCGTCCTCCCAACTGACCCAAAGCTTGACGCCGTTGCGCCTCCGTCTCCGCCTCGAGGAGGTCGGCCAGACCCTCCGCTTGGGCGAGGTCGAGCTTACCGGCTTCGAACGCGCGCAAGGTGAACTCCCCTGCCGCCGCAGCCACGAGTCCCGCCTCGGTCAGGGCTTCGAACAGCCGCCTTTCGACGGCAGGCGATCCATGAAGGTGAAGCTCGACGACGTCTTCGCCCGTGAAACTCGCCGGCGACGGAAACCAAATCGCGAGGCCCTGATCCAGCAAACTGCCGTCGTCCAGCCGTACCGAGACGAGCCTTGCCTGACGCGGCTCACCACGGCCGCCGCAAAACCGGTCCAGCACCTCTCCGGCCGACGGCCCGCTGATCCGGAACAGGGCAACGCCTGCCCGGCCGCCCCCGGAGGAGCGCGCGAATATCGTCGTCCTGTGGCTCACGTGAACCGATCAGTCCTGCCCAGACGTCTTGGAAGCCCGTGCGAAGAGAGTCGCGAAGGCATCCATGCTTCCCACCCCTGCACTCAACGCCTTGTCCCAAAACGCCTTCGGGTCTGCCAACGTATCGACGTTCTCCCGCGTACGCCGCTCCAGCTCGGAGACGAGGACGGCGTTGACACCGCTCAAATCCGGAAGACCAAGAAACGCCCTCGCCTCTTCCGGCGTGCAGTCCACGTTCAAGGTGATCTTCATAACAGCTTCCGATCCGGGACGAAGTCAGGCAGGGGCAGGAACTAATGATCGCGGCTCAAAGGCGCAAGATTATGAACCGTCCGACTACCGCTGCCGTTACCGTCCTCTTCCTTCTTTGTTTCGGGTGTAGTGACCGCGCCGCCTCCCCTGCGCCGGTATCGTCAACGGGATCGCTATCGGCCTACTTCGATTGCATGGATCGTGAGGAGCGAACGCTCGTGGCCGCCCATCGGGGAACGGATGGCCGAATGCCGGAGAACGGACTGGAGTCGATACGGCAGGTCACGGCAACGACGAACGGTCTCGTCGAGCTCGACGTCGCGACCAGCAGCGACGGAGTCTTGTTCCTTCACCACGACGACACGCTCGACCGGACGACGACGGGCACCGGGCCGGCCGACATTCCGTGGTCTGAACTTCGTGAACTCTCGCTGAGAGACGCTGCCGGGCGCGTGACGGCGCAACGCATCGCGAGGCTGGACGAGGTTCTGGATTGGGCCGAAGGGCGCGCCATCCTGGAACTCGATATCAAGCAGGGGACCCGCTACGACGACGTCGCGGCGATCCTGGCAGAAAAGTCAGCAGGCGGACGAGTGGTCGTCATCGCCTATACCCTGGCGCAGGCCCGCCTGATGGCGTCGAAGTTTCCGGACAGCATGATATCGGCGACGATCCGCAGCACGGACGACCTCGAAGCGCTCGTCGCGGCGGGCGTGCCGAAGTCCCGCCTTCTCGCGTGGACCGGGAACGATGCGCCCGACCCCGATCTCTATCGAGCGTTGGACGAGGCGGGGGTCGAGGTGATCTTCGGTACGCTTGGCGGGCGGGACTCCTTCGACGAAAGGATCGCGCGGAGCGGCGAGGACGAGACCTACGCAGCGCTCGGCCGGGACGGGGTCGACATCCTCGCGACCGACCGGCCGGTCGAAGCGTCCGAAGCGCTGCGGGCGGGCGGGCGGTCCGGGGACGGCGCCTGCCCCCTTCCCTAGGTGTTCATCGAGTCGAAGAAGTCTTTGTTCGTTCGGACCTGACGCAGCTTGTCGATCAGGAACTCGACCGCATCCTGCGCGTTCATCGGCGAGAGGATTCGGCGCAGGACGAAGATCTTCGAAAGCTCGCCCTTCTCGACCAGCAGGTCTTCTTTGCGCGTGCCGGACTTGGCGACGTCGATCGCGGGGAAGATGCGCTTGTCGGCGACCTTCCGATCGAGGACGATCTCGGAGTTGCCGGTACCCTTGAACTCTTCGAAGACGACCTCGTCCATACGCGAACCCGTATCGATGAGAGCGGTCGCGATGATCGTCAGCGAGCCGCCTTCTTCGATGTTCCGTGCCGCGCCGAAGAAGCGTTTGGGCCGTTGGAGCGCGTTCGCGTCGACGCCGCCCGTCAGCACCTTGCCGGAGGACGGCACGGTCGCGTTGTAGGCCCGGCCAAGGCGGGTGATGGAATCGAGGAGGATGACCACGTCGCGGCCGTGCTCGACCAGGCGCTTCGCCTTTTCGATCACCATCTCGGAGACCTGCACGTGACGCGTCGCCGGCTCGTCGAAGGTCGAGGAGACGACCTCGCCCTTCACCGAGCGCTGCATGTCGGTGACCTCTTCGGGCCGCTCGTCGATGAGGAGCACGATGAGGTAGCACTCAGGGTGGTTGCTCGTGATCGCATGCGCGATGTTCTGAAGGAGGACGGTCTTACCGGTCCGCGGCGGCGCGACGATCAAGGAGCGCTGACCCTTCCCGATCGGCGCGACGATGTCGATGACGCGGGTGGAGAGGTCCTTGTTGGTGTTCTTGACCTTGCCGTTCGGTCCGCGCTCGAGCGCCTCTTCCGGCGTGATGACCTCCATCTGGAGGCGCTGGTCGGGGTAGAGCGGCGTGAGGTTGTCGAAGTGGACCTTGAGGCGGGCCTTGGCCGGGTCCTCGAAGTTGATCGTGTCGAGCGAGGTCAGGGCGAAGTAGCGCTCATCGGCCTGAGGCGACCGGATCTCGCCGGAGACCGTGTCGCCGGTCTTGAGCGTGTACTTCCGGATCATCTTCGGGCTGACGTAGATGTCGTCGGGCCCAGCGAGGTAGTTCGCATCGGCCGAACGCAAGAAGCCGAACCCGTCGGGCAGGATCTCGAGCACGCCCGAACCCTTGATGTCGACGTCCTCGTCGGCGAGCTCGCGGAGGGTCGCGAAGAGGAGGTCCTGCTTGCGCAGGGCAGAGGCGTTGTCGACGCCGCACTCCTCGGCGAAGCTGACGAGCTCCTGCGGGGTCTTCTCCTTCAGCTCGTCGAGCGTGATGCGGTCAGGCAGCATAGGGGGATGTCCTAGGAAAACGCGCGCGGTGAGGGTCGCTGCAGCGAATAGGAGTTGGGGAGACGCATGGGCGGACGCCCTGCGATGCCGTAGCTACGTAGTCGCAGGCGGATGCGGCGTCAATCATCGGGCCACTTTCTTCGCGACGCGCCATCTGCGATGGTGAGGGCGTGGCGCCCGATCCCGAGACGCAACTCAAGCAGTTCCTCATCCGCGGTGACGACTTCGCGGCGCGCGGCGACGACAAGGCGGCGAGTTCCTTCTATACGGCCGCTCTGCGCCTCGCAGGCACGTTGGGGGTCGTGCCGCCTTCCCTCCACGCGCCCTTGCGCGCCGCCCGGGCGCGTTGCGCCGAGTATGCCGAGCGGTATGAGCGCTTCCTGACCGAGTACCTCGACGCCGAAAGCGCGACGCCGGCGCCGGGCTCCCGTTTCGCTCAAGCGTTGGACGTGCTTACGGGGCGCAGGCGCCTCTACCCCCAGGAACCCCGCGTCTTCTACTACCCCGAGATGCCCGCCCGGCAGTTCTACGACGCCGCGGCGTTCCCCTGGGCCCAAGCCCTCGAAGCGCGGACGGACGCGATCCGGCGCGAAGCCTTGGCGGCGCTGTCGCGAAGAGGAAGCTTCGAGCCCTACCTCAACGCGACGGCGGAGCGGGCGCAGAACGAGCACCACGCGATGGCGGGGAACGAGGATTGGGGCGCGTTCTACCTTTGGCGTGACGGCGAGCTCGTCGAGGAGAACGCGGCCCGCTGTCCCGAGACGATGGCGGCGCTTGGGGACGTCCCGCTGACGCGGGTCCCTGGTCGCCTGCCCAGCGTCCTGTTCTCGCTCCTTCGGCCCGGCGCGCACATCCCGCCTCACACAGGCTTCGTGAACACGCGGCTGATCTGCCACCTACCGCTCGTCGTCCCGGCCGGATGCGCGTTCCGCGTCGGCAACGAGGTCAGGGAGTGGCGCGAAGGCGAGCTGATGATCTTCGACGACACGATCGAGCACGAAGCCTGGAACCGGAGCGCTTCTGACCGGCTGGTCCTTCTCTTCGACGTCTGGCAGCCCGCCTTGTCGGAGACCGAACGCAGGCAGGTGAGCGCGCTCCTCGCGGCCATCAGCGCGTATGGAACGAGCCGTTCGTCCTAGTTCATCCACGGCTTCAGGATGACCAGGAAGACGATTCCGATCAGCAGGACGAAGGGCGCTTCGTTGATCAGGCGCCAGAAGCGCTCCGTTCTCGGCCGCTCGCCCCGCTCGAACTTCTTCCGGCTGGCCGCGTAGAAGCCGTGCAGGCCCGACATCAGGATGACGAGCAGGATCTTGGCGTGCAGCCATCCATCGTTCAGCCAGCCCCGCCCTTCGGGCAGCGCAAGCAGAACGAGGGCGAAGACCCAGGTCGCGATCATCGCCGGGGTCATGATGCCCTTGAGGAGGCGGCGCTCCATCACGGCGAACGTCCCTTCGGCCTCGCCGCCGGGCGCCGCCTGCATGTGGTAGATAAAGAGGCGGGGCAGGTAGAGCATGGCGGCCATCCACGCGATCAGCGAGAGGACGTGCAGCGCCTTGACGGTCAGGTAGAGCATGCCCCCGCCCTACCCCCGTTCGCGGATATGCGCCACGAGTTCGGCGACATGTTCCGGCGGCGTCTGGGGCACGAAGCCGTGGCCGAGGTTGAAGACGTGCGGCTTGCCCTCGAAGGCGTCCAGGATCGCGTCCGCCGCCCGCAGCATCGGCGCGCCGCCCCGCACGACGAGAAGCGGGTCGAGGTTGCCCTGGACGACGGCCTGGGGACTGAGGCGCTCGGCCGCCCAGAGCGGCGGGACGCCCGTGTCGATGCCGACGGCGTCGAAGAGCGGGCTTCGCGCCGCCGCCTCGTAAAGCGGGCCGGCCCCGCGGGGGAAGGCGATGACCGGCAGGCCCGGCAGTGCCGCCTTCACCCGCTCGGCGATCGCCTCGCATGGCGCCAGGCACCAGCGGCGGAAGAAGTCCTCCGGTAAGCCCGACGCCCAGGAGTCGAAGAGCTGAACGGCGTCGACCCCCGCCCTGCCCTGCTCGATCAGGTAGTCCGCGGTCGCGCTGGTGAGGCGCTCCATCAGCCGCGCGAAGTCATCCTCGTTCTCGTAGGCGAAGAGGCGCAGCGCCGACGGATCCTTCACCCCCCTGCCCGCCAGCATGTAGGTCGCGACGGTCCAAGGGGCGCCCGCGAAGCCGATCAGCGCCTTGTCTCGCGCCAGGCCCGCCCGGACGAGGCGCACGGTCTCGTAGACCGGGGACAGGGTCCGTGAGAGGTCCGCCTTCGCGGCCGCGTCGAGGAAGCGCGGTAGCGCTTCCGGCGCGGTGGCGAAGGCAGGAGACAGGCGGGGCCCCTCGCCCTTCTCGAAGCGGACGTCCTGACCCAGGGCCTGCGGGATGAGAAGGATGTCCGCGAAGAGGATGGCGGCATCCAGATCGTAGCGCCTGATCGGCTGAAGCGTGACCTCGGCCGCGAGTTCGGGCGCGTAGCAGAGGTCCAGGAAGCTGCCTGCCTTCGCCCGGACGGCCCGGTACTCCGGCAGGTAGCGCCCTGCCTGCCGCATGAACCAGATGGGTGGCGTCTTCACCGCCCGCCCGGACAGCGTCTCCAGGAACCGCCCTTGGCCGTCTGCCATCTCTTAATCCTTTAGAATCAAAATCTGAGTCCGAGTCCTAAGCCGGGGGGGTGTGGGGGAAACCGACGGCATCGTCGCCCTCCCCGCCGGTCCAGGGACTCTTCCCCATATCGGGGGCGGACTCGAAAGGCGAGACGAAGCCGGTAGGACCTATGGTCCGACCGACGGTACTCCTACCTCTCCACAGGATGTGGAGAGCGGTTAGGATTAACGTCTTGGTAAGGTTTTACAGAACGGCGTTGGGGAGCGCGTCCGCATAATGGGGGCTCGGACGCATAGGCGCCTTCAGGGTTCTCATTAGTCCCCCAAGGGTGAATAACCTCTTAACGCACCGATCCCGAGGAGGACGAGCCGCTCTTGCCCCCGACCAGCCACGCGACCTGGTTTCACGTCCACCTCGTCTCCGACTCCACCGGCGAGACGCTGAACACGCTGCTCAAGGCGACGACGGCGCGGTTCGAGACGGCGAAGCCGCTCGAACACGTTGCTTCCCTCGTCCGCAGCCACGTCCAGCTCGACAAGGTGCTTTCCAGGATCGAGCAGGCGCCGGGCCTCGTCATGTACACGATCGTCGACGCCGGCATGCGGCGGCGGCTCGAGGTGAAGTGCGCGGAGCTGCAGGTGCCGGCGATCTCGGTACTCGATCCGCTGCTCAACGCCTTCGCGGACTATCTCGGCCTGGAGCAGACCATGCGGGCGGGGGGGCAGTACGAACTCGACGAGGACTACTTCCGCAGGATCGCGGCGATCGACTACACGCTCGCTCATGACGACGGCCAGATGACCTGGGACCTCGAGAGCGCGGACGTCGTGCTGGTCGGGGTCAGCCGGACCTCGAAGACGCCGACCTGCATGTACCTCGCGAACAGGGGCATCAAGGCGGCGAACGTTCCGCTCGTGCCGACAAGCGAACCGCCGGGCGAACTCTTCACGGTACGCCACCCGCTCGTCATCGGCCTGAGCGCCAGTCCCGACCGGCTCGCCTCGATCCGGGCGAAGCGTCTCATGGGGCTCGCCGCGCACCAAGACGCGGAGAGCTATACGGACGAAGCGAGCGTGCGGGACGAGGTCACCCGGGCGAAGCGGCTCTTCACGCAGAACGGCTGGCCAGTGATCGACGTCACGCGGCGGTCGGTCGAGGAGACCGCGGCGCGGATCCTCACGCTACTCTCGGCGCGGCGGGGCGGGACCGCATGAAGATCCTGCTCGCGTCCCAAAGCGCCTCGCGCCGCGCCATCCTGACGAGTGCCGGCATTCCCTTCGAAGCCCGCGCCGCGCACGTGGACGAAGCCGCGGTGAAGGCGAGGCACGAGGGCGACCCCGCGAGCCTGGCTCTGCGGCTCGCCGAGATGAAGGCGTTGGCCCTACCGGCGCCGGGCGCGCTCGTCGTCGGCGGCGATCAGGTGCTCGAGTTCGAGGGCCGCGCCTACGACAAGCCCGCTTCGCGCGAAGAGGCGGCCGACAGGCTTTGCGCCATGGCGGGGCGGACGCACTATCTGAGGTCCGGCCTCTGCCTGGCGCTGGACGGCGCGGTCGTATGGCGCCACGCGTCGTCATCCATGCTGACGATGCGGCCGATGACCCGCCGCGAGGTCGAGGACTACCTGACCGAGGCGGGCGAGGGGGTTCTGCGCACCGTCGGCGCCTACGAACTCGAGGCGCTCGGGGCGCGCCTCTTCGCGCGGGTCGAGGGCGACTACTTCGCGATCCTGGGCCTCGACCTCCTGCCGCTGCTCGCCGAACTTCGCCGGCGGGAGGCGCTGCCATGGTGATCCGCGCCGGCGTCGTCGGTCATCCCATCGCCCACAGCCTGTCGCCGCGGCTTCACGGCCGATGGCTCGAAAACTACGGCATCGACGGTTCCTACGAGGCGATCGACGGTGGGACCGACTTCGGCGCCGTGATCGAACGGCTCCGGGAGGCCGGCTTCGCGGGCTGCAACGTCACGCTGCCGTTCAAGGCGGAGGCCGTGCGCCTCGCCGACGAGGTGACGCCGCTCGCAGCGCGCCTCGGCACGGGGAACACGCTGGTGTTCGCGGGGGGGCGCATCCTCGCCGATAACACCGACGTGTACGGTATGGAACGAGCGCTTCGCCCCCATATGGACGCCCGCCACCGCACGGCGCTCGTCCTCGGGGCAGGGGGCGTGGCACCGGCTGCCGTCGCCGCGCTTCAGGCGCTCGGCATCGAGAAACTGCGGATCGCGAACCGGACCCCTGAGACCGCAGCGGCGCTGGCGGAGCGCTTCGGGCTCGAACCCGTGCTCTGGGCGGCGCGAGACGCGGCGGCGGACACAGACATCCTCGTCAACGCGACCGCGCTCGGACTGCCCGGCAAGCCGCCGCTGGATGTCTCCCTCGGCCGACTACCCGCGCATGCGGTGGTCATGGACGCCGTCTACACGCCGCAGGGCACGGCGCTGATCGATCGGGCGCGGGGCAGGGGGCTGACCGGCGTGGACGGTCTGACCATGCTCGTCCATCAGGCCATACCGGGCTTCGCCCGCTGGTTCGGCGTCGAGCCGGACGATCCGGATGCGGCCGAAGCGCAGTTGAGGAGCGCGGCATGATCACGATCGGGCTGACCGGATCCATCGGCATGGGCAAGTCGACGACGCTCCGCCTGTTCGCGGAGGCGGGCTGTGCGACCTGGGACGCGGACGCCGCCGTCCACCGGCTCTACGCGCCCGGCGGGTCCGGCACCAAGGCGGTGGCGGCGCTCTTTCCCGAAGCGATCGGGGAGGGCGGATCGGTCGACCGGGCCGTCCTCTCTCGGCTCGTACTCAGCGAACCGGATGAGTTGCGGCGGCTCGAGGCGGCGATCCATCCGCTCGTCGCGGCGGACAGAGCGGCGTTCCTCGCGGCGGCGGTGGCGAGCGGCGAAGCGGTCGCGGTTCTGGACGTGCCGCTCCTGTTCGAGATCGGCGGCGAGACCGCCTTCGACGCGGTCGTCGTCGTGACCGCTGACGCAGCCACGCGCCGCGCCCGTGTCCTCGCGCGTCCCGGCATGTCGGACGAGAAGCTCGACGCGATCCTCGCCCGCCAGCTGCCCGAGAGGGAGAGGACGAGAAGGGCCGACTTCGTCATCGAGACGGATGAGGGGATAGAGGCGGCCCGCGACCTGGTGGCTCGGATCCTGCGGACCCTTGCGGAAAACTCGCCCGTCCCGGACGGACAGGCTGAGGCAGAATGAGGCCTCGACGCCCGGGGAGACGCGAATGCGCCATGTGATCTTCGACACCGAGACCACCGGCCTCAGTCCGAAGGACGGGCACCGGGTGATCGAGATCGGCGCCGTCGAGATGGCGCATGGCGGCCTCACCGGCCGGACCTTTCACGTCTACATCGATCCCGAACGCGACGTTCCGGCCGAAGCGACGCGGGTCCACAACATCACCGAAGCGATGCTGCGCGGAAAGCCGAAGTTCGCGCACCCTTCGGTCGGCCGGGCCTTCGCCGAGTTCGTCGGCGACGCGGTTCTGGTCGCCCACAACGCGCCCTTCGACATGGGCTTCTTGAACCACGAGTTCGAACTTGCGGGCCTGCCGCGCCTTTCGGGCGAGGTGATCGACACCGTCCAGATGGCCCGCCGCCGCTTTCCGGGCTCGCCGGCGTCGCTCGATGCGCTCTGCGCGCGATTCGGGATCGATACGGCGCAGCGCGAGCGGGACGGGCACGGCGCGCTGCTCGACTCCCGCCTCCTCGCCGAGGTCTGGATCGAGCTGACCGGCGGCCGCCAGGGCGGGCTCGACCTCGCCGCGCAGTCCTCGCGAAGAAGCGCGGGCGGCGCCCGTCGCAGCGTCGAGACGCCGCAGCGTCCCGGCCCGCGTCCCGTCCTTCTGACCGAAGAGGAGAAAGCGGCGCACGCCGCCTTCGTCGCCGAGATGAAGGCTCCCGTCTGGGCGGAGTGACCGCCGACGGAACGAGCCCTCAGTTGATGTCGAGAAGGCCGTGGTCGCTGCGGTCCGAGACGACCTTGTCCAGAACCTCCTTGGAGATCCGGTCCATCCCCTGCGCGTAGGCGTAGACGAAGGCGGTGTCGCAGAGCTTGTTGATGCGCCGCGGGATGCCGTCGGTGCGCGCGTGAATGCCTTCCATCGCCTCGGGCGTGAAGAGCGACTCCGTACCACCGGCCTTGTGGAGGCGGCTGATCACGTACTCCCGCGTCTCGCTCGGCGCGAAGGCCTTGAGGTGGTAGTGGCTGACGATCCGTTGGCGGAACTGGAGAAGGTTCGGCGAGTTCAGCTTGTTGGCGAGCTCGGGCTGGCCGAGCAGGACGAGCTGGAGGACGGGCTGCATCCCGATCTGCATGTCGGAGAGGAGCCGCAGCTCCTCGATCACGTGCTCCGGCAGGAGCTGCGCCTCGTCGATGAAGAGGACGGCCTTCCGTCCGCGGGCTTGGACCTGCCGCAGGAAGTCTTGAAGCCGTCCCATCGAGGTCGTCGCGGACACCGTGCCCGTGTCCATGCCGAAGCCGTAGAGGACCCAGGCGGCGACGTCGTTGCCGAGGCCGATGGCCCCGTTCAGGCGACCGAGGATGTGGCCGCTCTCGTTGCGCTCGATGATGTCGGAGAGGAGGGTCGTCTTGCCGGACCCGATCTCGCCCGTGATGACGACGATCCCGTTGGTCGCGGTCAGGCCGTAGACGAGCATCGTCCGCGCCATCTTGTGCCCCTCGGCCCAGTACATCATGTCGGGCTCGGGGTAGGTGGCGAACGGCTTACGGCCCAGATTGAAGTGGGCTTCGTACATAAGGTCCCTTGGGTCGCGCCCGCGCCGGGAAGCTGGCGCGCACTGAGTTGAGTCCGGCGCGCATCAGCAAGACGCGCGCCATCATTGATCTGCCGATCTTCCTATAGCTCTTCCAGGGCGGCGTCGATGTCGGCCATCGAGACCTGGGCGCCCTGCGCGTGGGCGCGCTTGGCCGCGAGAAGCGCGGACTCGGCGCTCGGCCGGTCGCCTTCCGCCGCCGCGATCACGCCGCGGTGGTAGAGGATGTCCGCGCTGTTCGGTGCGCCGTCGGCCGCCTGACGGCTGAGTCGCGAGGCGTCCGGGATCCGGTCGTTCTTG
This sequence comes from Parvularcula dongshanensis, assembly GCF_014199615.1. Classification (GTDB taxonomy): domain Bacteria; phylum Pseudomonadota; class Alphaproteobacteria; order Caulobacterales; family Parvularculaceae; genus Parvularcula; species Parvularcula dongshanensis. The sequence continues at coordinate 578,957 of NZ_JACHOB010000001.1, forward strand.
TAGTAGGCCCAGGCGAGCGTGTCCGCGAAGTAGGGATTGTCCGTCCCGCGGAACCGCTCGGCGATGCGCAGCGCCTCGGCTTCGTTGCCCGGCCGCTCCAGGAGGAGCGAGGCGAGGTTGTTCGCCGTGAGGGGCTCGAGCATGTTGTCGGCCTCGAGCGTGCGCAGAACCGCCACGGCTTCGTCCATCCGCCCCTGCACGATCAGGTCGTTGGACAGGAGGGTGCGAGCGCGGCGCGACTGGCTCGCCTTCTCGGCGGCCTCGTAGAGGATGTCGGCGGAGCCCGCCTCGTCGCCGCCGCGCTTCGTCGCGAGGTAGGCGATGATGTAGAGGTCTTCGCTCGCGGCGTCCTGCGCCAGGCCGCGCTCGGCGACCTCGCGGGCCCGGTCGTAATCCTCGTTCCGCAACAGCGCCTCGCCGAAGAGAACGAAGTCCGCGGTCTCGGTGTCCTCGCCCCGCGTGCGCGCGTCGAGGAGTTCCATCGCCTCGTCTTCGCTACCGGTGTTGGAGAGGACGCGGGCGCGCGCCGAGAGGAGGCGGCGGTCGGCCGGGTTCGCCGTCACCAGTTCCTCCGAGAGGGGGAGCGCATCCTGCCACTGCTCCGCGCCGACAAGGGCGGCGAGCTTGAGGCGCTTCGCACGTTCGTTCTGGGGGTCACGGGCGAGGATGCGATCGGCCGTTTCGAGCGCGGTGCGGAAGTCCTGCGCCTGAACGTCGCCCTGCGCCTTGGCGATCACCGCGTCGAGGTCGCTCGGGTTGGCGGCGAGGTAGCGCTCGAGCACGTCCTGCGCTCGGCCGTTCTCGCCGCGGCGAAGGAGGAAGGCGCGGTACTGCTCGACGATGGGCTTGGTGTAGCCGACCTCGTCGACGGCACGCGCGAACTGGCTGTCCGCGAACTGGATCTGGTCGGTCTGCTCGTAGGCGAGGGCCAGGAAGACCAGGGCTTCGGCATTGTCCGGGTCGCCGTTGAGCGCAGTCCGCAGGAGGGGGATCGCAGCCTCGGACTCGCCGCGGGCCATCATGATCTGCGCCTTGTTGGTCAAGGCGGCGACGTTGGCGTCGTCCTCGGCCAGGATCTGATCCGTGATCTGCTCGGCGCGATCGAGCTCTCCTTGCGCGATCGCCGTGTCCGCCATGCCGGTCCGGGCGCGCAGGCGGTCCTCGTCGGTGAGCGCCTCGTCCTCGGCGAGCGATTTGTACGCGGCGTCGCACTTCGCGCGCTGACCGGTCTGGCAGTAGAAGACGGGGACGGAGAAGCGCAGGTCGAGGTCTTCGGGGTTCTGCTCGACGAAACCGAGAAGCGTCTGCTCCGCCGCGGCGTCGCCTTGGGTCTGGCGGTCTATCGAGACGATGCGGGTGTAGGCCTGCGTCTTCTCGGTCAGGTGGGGAAGGGCATCGGCGTAAAGCTGGCGGGCCTTGGCGTAGTCGCGCTGCTTGAGGAGCACGTAGTCGGCGTAGCGCTGGCGGTAGAGGCCGTTCTCCGGCGCCGCCTCGATGAGGTCCTCGAAGGTCTGGATGACCTCGTCCTCGCCGAGCACCTGTTCGGCGAGGACCAGCTTCACGATCAGCAGCGTCTCGGGGTTCTCGGCCTGCGCGATGCCTTCGTTCACGGTCGCGAGGGCTTCTTCGTAGTTGTCGGAGCGGATCTCGCCGGCGGCGAGGAGGTTGAAGATCTCCGCGTTGTCGGGATCCTGCTCGAGCGCCTGGTTCAGCACCTCGGTCGCCTCGTCGAGCCGGTTCGAGACGACCAGCGCGGCGCCCTTGATGGTCAAAGCCTCGGAATTGCTGGGGTCCTGCTCGAGGACGCGCTCGGCGTGTTCGAGCGCCTGGTCCTGCGCCCCGCCGAGGATCGAGAGGCGGGCATAGGCGAGGTTGGCGGTGACGTCGTCCGGCACCTCGTTCAGCAGACGGGCGAGGAAGCGCGACTGCCGCGTCGGCTCGTCCTTCTGCTTGGCGACCTCGGCCGCGCCGCGAAGCGCGTCGAGGTTGATCGGGTCCTTGTAGAGCGCGTTGTTGAACTGAAGCTCGGCGCGATCGAGGTCGCCGTCGGCGAGGTACTCCTGGCCGCTCTGCGCGAACTTGATCGCCTGCTCTTCCTTGCTCTCGCACGCGGTGAGGAGGACGAGGGCAGCGACGCCCGAGAGAAGGCTTCGCCCGAGAGTTGTTCGGTTCATCATTGTCTTCACCCGTTGCGTGCCGTTTTGAGCAACTTCGTGTAGCTCTTCGGCGCTGCCTTACAAACCCATCCCATAACATCGGCTGAAGGGAGCGGACGGCGCCGCCCCCTTCCGATGCTCAGGCGGTCTGCAGCGGATGCAAGGGCCGAGCCGCCCCCTGGCGCTGCCGCCAAATGCCCAAGGCGAACCGCCCGACGTCCAGAGTGTAGCGTTTGCCGAGGCGGCGGGGTTCGCGAGCGAGCCGCCAGAGGAACTCTGCCCTCACGCGCCGCACGAAGCCGGGTGCTCGCGGCACCGATCCGCTGGCAAAGTCAAAGAGCGCGCCGACACCGAGGAGAAGCCGGGCGCCAGACGCCTCGGCGATCGCCGCGATGACCTGTTCTTGTCGCGGGTTGCCCATGCCGACCAGGACGACGTCCGCCCGCGTTCCTCGGATGAGGGACGCGACCTTCGCGTAGCCCTCGCGTGTCTGCGCGAAGTAGCCGTCGCGTTCGCCGACGAAGCTGAGTTGGGGAAAGCGCGAGCGCCACACCTCGCATGCCTCGCTCGCGACGCCCGGTTGCGCCCCCAGGAGGAAGACGCGCGTTCCCGCCGGCAACGCCTCGAGAAGGGCAGGCGTGAAGTCGGTACCGTTCAGGTTCTCCTGGAACGGGCGTCCGTAAACGGCCTTCGCGGCGAGGTCGACGCCCAGCCCGTCGGGCAAGACGAGGAAGGACCGCAATAGCGCCGCGTAGGAATCGTCCCGCATCGCGGTCGTGACCGTGTTCGCGTTGGCGAACGCGACCCGGCAGGTCATCCCCCCGACGACCGAAGCGAGCAGGTTGTCGATCGCGTCCCCCCGGCGGACGTTCTCGACACGAACAGGACCGAGGGTCATCGCCCGCGATCCGCTCTCGATCTTAAGTTCCTTATCCATGTCCCCTCTCCTCGCATTGTGAACGAGTCGAGGCTGGCATGATGGACGATTGGAAATCTACACAATTCGGCCACAATACGACCGGAAATTGCAGATTCTTTGTTCCTGCTTCGAAACGGATGCGCCTAAGTGCGAAGCGTCAGGGAAACAAGGTTAACGATATCAGGGGCTTCGGGCTCGATCGAGAAGGGGGTTCCTCGTCTCTCGCGGATCGATTCTGCAATCATGAGTTGTCCTAGGGCGCGCAGGTCGGGTGCCGCGCCCCTTTCTAGAACGATCCGGCACTGATCCGCCTCGGCGACGGCCCGCCGAAGGATCGGCCGGAGCGCCTCGGCCGTCAGCCGCCCGCGAAGGCGAAGAGTCGTTCGCGTCCCGTTCCGCTCGACATCGACCGTCCCCTCGGCAGCATCGGCTGCGAGCTTGCCGACGAGGCGGCGCAGAGTGACGGCGCCCCTGACGAGGGCGGGCAAGGCGCCGAAGTCGTCCTTGTAGCGGCGCCAAAGCGCGGGATCCTGGCCGATCCGCCACGCCCACTCGAACCCGCCGACCTGCATGAAGCGGGGCGCACGAGAGACCGTGCCGGCGGTGAAGTCGACCACCGCGCCGAGGTGAGAGACGACGGGCACGGCAAGCTCGCCTGCGTTCGTCATCAGCCAGGCCTGACCCTTCCGCGCGCCGAGCGAGACGACGAGGAGGTCGGGGGCGGCCGCCCTGATCGGGCTCAAATGCGCCTCGGTGCTCATCGACGCGACGTCGCCATGACCCGGGTCTTGCCAGCCTACCGCATGCATGGGTCCGCCCGCGGCGTTCAGCGCGGCGGCGGCGGCCTCTGCGGCCCCCGTCCGTCCGCCGAAGAAGAAGACTCCGAGCCGTTCCGACTTGAGCCGGTCGAAGAGGTCCGAGCCCGCGACCTTCTCGGGTCCTTCGACGCCTGCGAGCCGTGCGAGCTCGACGACGGGGACGCCGTCCATCGTCACCCAGTCGCTGGCGAGCGCGCTCGCGCGGAAGTCCGCATCGCGCCGCGCCTGAACCAACCAGTCGAGGTTCACCGTCGACAAGAAGAGACGTTCCTGCGCGGCGACCGCCGCGGTAACGCGGGCCGCCGCCGCCTCGATGCCGCCGAGGTCGAAGGGCAAGCCGAAGAGCGCGATCACGTCGCGGTCGAAGGGGTCGTGACGGGCGGGGGGGGCTGTGCGTGTCATTCTGGTGAGGCCTCTGGGCGACGCTTGCCCTAGCGGCAGCCTCCTTGCAAAGCGTTCGCCTCCGTCCCGCGCTTTCCGCGACGCTGCCCTGAGAGGCTTCGAATGATCTCCGTGATCATGCCCGCCCACAACGAGGCCGCCGTGATCGGCGCGGCGCTCGACCGTTTCGCCGCGCAGACGACGCGCCGAACCTTCGAGGTCGTCGTCGTGCCGAACGGCTGCTCGGACGACACCGCGGCGATCGCGCGCAGCCGATCGGAGGCCTTCACCGCCCGGGGCGTGCGCCTGCACGTCGAGGAGCGGGCGGAGCCCGGCAAGATCGGCGCGCTCAACGCGGGCGACGCCCGGGCGCGTTTCGGAAGGCGGCTCTACTGCGACTCGGACCTGCTCGTCTCGGACGGCCTGATCGACGCGTCGCTTCGGGCCCTCGACACGCCGACGCCGCGTTTCGTCTCCTTCGACCTGAAGGTCAGGCCTCCGAGGAGCGCGGTGACCCGCGCCTATGCCCGCATGTGGGCGCAGCTGCCGCTGCTGAAGGACCGCGCGCACGGCATCGCGCTCTACGCAGTGAACGAGGCCGGGCGCGCCCGCTGGGGGGCCTATCCCCAGATCGTGGCCGACGATCACTTCGCGCGGCTGAACTTCGCGCCGCACGAGCGCGTGCGCAGCCACGAGGCGTCCTACGAGTTCGCCATGCCCGAAGGTCTTTCGGAACTTCTGGCCGTCAGGACGCGCTGGGCTCGCGGGAACGAGGAGCTAGCGGCGAAGTTTCCACACCTCCTGGCCAATGAGGACGGCGGCAACCGCTATGAAGGGTTCGGCGCGGTCGCGCTGCGCGATCCTGTCGGCTTCGCGGTCTTCGCGGGCGTCTACGCCGTCGGAAAGGTCCAGGGCGTGCGAAAGGCCAAGCTCGGCAACGCGTCTTGGGAACGGGCAGCGACCTCGCGTCAGCTGAAGTCGTAGGCCCGGCCGGACTTCTCCCAGTCGCCGTAGCGCGTGGGTTCTTCCTTCCGGTTCGGCCCGCCGCGCTCGGGCGGCAGGTCCGAAGCCGCGTCGATCGCGGCCCGGCGCTCGCGCGCCTCGCGCAGCGCTTGGATCTGCGCGTCGCTCAGGCGCTGACCGTTGGCGAAGAGGGGGATGCCGTCCTCGGTCGTGAGCGCGGCGTCGTCTGGCGTGTCCTGTTCCATCGGTAAGAGCTAGGCCGAAGCAGCGCCTGGCGCACCCCGCCGCGACGCTTTCGCCTCTGCGCTTCGGTCGTCCCGTCAGTCCGTCTTGGGTTCGTCCGTTGCGGGGCGCGCCGTGCTCTCCCCGGCAGGCGTCCCGTTTCGGGACGACGCCTCGGTCGCGCCGCTCGCGTCGGCGCGGGCGGAACCGGCGCTGGCGTTGGCGGCGTCGACGGTCTCTCGGGTCGCATCGCTCGAAGAGGATGCCGGCCCGCTCGGCGCCGTCTTCTTGGCGGCCTTCTTCTTGGTCCGCTTCTTCGTCGCCTTCTTCGCCGGAGAGACGACCTCGTTCGGCGCGCCGGTCGCCGCGTGGGCCGCGCTGGAGGAGGACGCCGTCGCAGCGCTCGCGGGCGGCGGGGGCGTCACGCCTGCGCGGGTGCCGCTCTCGCTGACGCCCGGCAGGCGGGCAGGCATCCGGCCGTCGATGCGGGCGCCGTGTGTCAGGTTGTCGTCGATCGACAGGACGGCGTTGACGACTTCCGCCCCGATCCGAAGCAGGATCACGGCGATGAGGAACCAGAAGGGCGCGGCGATGAACTGCCAGAAGCCCGCGCCGAAGTCCTCGAACATCAGGACGACGCCGCCGATCATGGTGACGATCGTGCCGATCGCGCCGACGATGAGGAGGACGAAGTAGGCGAACTTGACGAGCCCGCGCCCGAGCGTCTCCTCGAAGGTCAGAAAGCGGCCGATGATGTCGGACATGCACGAATCTCCGTGGTTCTTTCGCCGAGACTAGCGCGCCCGCGCCCCGTCCCGGAAGGAATGGTGTCAGTCAGTCCACTTTGAGCCCGGGGCGGGGAAGTCCAATCGGCTCAGTGCGCCGCCTCCCAATTGTCCGCCGCGTTCGCCTCGACGAGGAGCGGGACGGCGAGCTGCATGACGGGCAGGGGGGCGCCCTCCATCACCTGGCGCACGATCTCGGCGGTCCTGTCGGCCTCCTCGGCCGGGCACTCGAAGACGAGCTCGTCATGGACCTGAAGCAGCATCTTGGCGCGAAGGCCCTCCTTGCGCAGCGCTTCCGGCATCCGGATCATGGCGCGCTTAACGACGTCGGCCGCGGTGCCCTGGATCGGCGCGTTGATCGCCTGGCGTTCGGCGAAGGCGCGGAAGTTCTGCTGCTTGGAGTTGATGTTGGGCATGTGGCTGCGCCGGCCGAACAGGGTCGTAACGTAGCCCTTCTCGCGCGCGCCCCGCAGCGTCTCGTCCATGTAGGCGCGGATGCCGGGGAACTTCGCGAAGTAGCCCTTGATGTACTCGGCCGCGCGCTCCCGTTCGATGCCGAGGCGGTTCGACAGGCCGAAGGCCGAGATGCCGTAGATGATGCCGAAGTTGATCATCTTGGCCGAGCGCCGCTGATCGCCCGAGACCTGGTCGATCGGCGTCTCGAACATCTCGGACGCGGTCAGGGCATGGACGTCCGTTCCCTCCTTGAACGCTCGTTTCAGCTCCGGAATGTCCGCGATGTGCGCCAGCAGCCGCAGCTCGATCTGGGAGTAGTCGGCCGCGAGGATGACGTTGCCTTCCTCCGCGACGAAGGCGTTCCTGATCTTGCGGCCCTCCTCGGTCCTGATCGGGATGTTCTGAAGGTTGGGGTCGGAGGAAGAGAGCCGGCCGGTCAGCGTCTGGGCGAGCGAGAAGCTCGTATGGACGCGTCCCGTGTCAGGATGGATCGCGGCGACGAGGGCGTCGGTGTAGGTCGATTTGAGCTTGGAGAGCTGCCGCCAGGTCAGGATCTCGGCCGCGACGGTGACCCCTTGCGCGGCGAGTTCATCCAATAGGTCCGCGCCCGTCTGCCACGCGCCGGTCTTGGTCTTCTTGCCGCCGGGCAGGCCCATCTTGCCGAAGAGGATGTCGCCGATCTGCTTCGGCGAGCCGATGTTGAAGCGCTCCCCCGCCGCCTCGTAGGCGGCCTCCTCGTGTTGGGCCATGCGCTGGGCGAAGTCGCCCGACAGGCGGGAGAGGGCGGCTCTGTCCACCTTCACGCCCGCCGTCTCCATGTCGCGGATGACGGGGACGAGCGGCCGCTCGATCGTCTCGTAGACGGTGACGAGGCCGTCCTGGACGAGGCGCCTCTTGAGGTTCTGATGGAGGCGCAGCGTCACGTCGGCGTCTTCGGCCGCGTAGGCCGTCGCCTCCTTGATCGGTACCTCGTCGAAGGTGCGCTTGTTCCGGCCGGTGCCCGCGACTTCGGAGAAGGGGATCGTCTTGTGACCGAGGTGACGCTCGGACAGCTCGTCCATGCCGTGCCCGCCGAGGCCGCACTCGGCCACGTAGGACATCAACATGGTGTCGTCGTAGGGGGTGACCTCGACGTCGTGGGCGGAGAGGACGACGAGGTCGTATTTGAGGTTCTGCCCGATCTTCAGGACCGAAGGGTCGGTCAGGACCGGGCGCAGCGCGTCCAGCACGTCGTCCGTCTTCAGCTGCGTCACCTCCGCCTCGCCCGCGAGGTCGAGGCCGCCCCCGCCGTGAAGGAGCGGCACGTAGGCGGCGCGCCCGGGGCGCGGGGAGAGGCAGACGCCGACGAGGCGGGCGCGCATGGCGTTGAGGCTGTCGGTCTCGGTGTCGACGGCGAGGACGCCGGACTCGACGGCCTCCGCGATGATCGCTTCGAGCGCCGCCATCGTCGTGATGGTCTCGTAGGCGTCGGTCTTGATCTCGGTGTCTTCGGCAGTGGCCGCCTTGGGCGCAGGCGCGGCGAGCCCGCCCTTGTCCCGCACGCGGCGGGTCAGGGTGTTGAACTCCATCTCTTCGAGGAAGGCGACGAGCTTCGAATGGTCGAAGGGTTCGAGGCCGAACTCGTCGGGATGCTCGGGGACGGGGACGTCGCGCTTGAGAGTGACGAGGTCGCGGCTGAGGCGCGCGTCGCTCGCATGGGTCTCGAGCGTCTCGCGACGCTTGTTCTGCTTGATCTCCGAGGTGCGCTCCAAGAGCGCGTCGAGCGTGCCGAACTCGGCCAAGAGCTGCGCCGCGGTCTTGGGTCCGATGCCGGGCACGCCGGGCACGTTGTCCGACGTGTCGCCCATCAGCGCCTGAAGCTCGATCATCTGCGAGGGCTCGACGCCGTAGCGCTCACGGACCTCGGCCTCGCCGATCAGCTTGTCCTTCATCGGGTCGTACATGACCGTCAGGGGCGTGACGAGCTGGGTCAGGTCCTTGTCGGAGGAGACGATGATCGTCTCCGCCCCGCGCTCCTCCGCCAGCCGCGAATGCGTCGCCATGATGTCGTCCGCCTCGTAGCCCTCTTGCTCCAGGCAGGGCAGCCCGAAGGCGCGGGTCGCCTCCTTGATGTAGGGGACCTGAAGAAGGAGGTCGGACGGGGTCTCGGACCTGTTCGCCTTGTAGTCGGGGTAGAGGTCGTTGCGGAACGTGTAGGACGACTTGTCGAAGACGACCGCGAAGTGGGTCGGCGTCCCCATATGCTCGACCGCCTCGTTCTGCGCGTCGGCGAGCAGCTTCCACAGCATGTTGCAGAAGACCGAGATCGCGCCGACGGGCAGGCCGTCGGACTTGCGGGTCAAGGTCTGCGCGGCGCTCATGCCGTGATAGGCGCGGAAGATGTAGGCCGAGCCGTCGACGAGGTAGAGGCGGCTTTCGGGACCGAGGGGAGAGGTCTGAGGCATGGTGGGCAGGTAGCGCCCCCGCCGCCGCGCGCCTAGGTCATTCCGCCGCCAGGCTCATTCCCGACAGGAAGCCGCGCTCCTCGTCGACGTCGAAACGCTCGCGGATGAAGGCCGCGATCTTCGGCTGGATCTCGGTGCGCCACTTCGAGCCGTTGAAGACGCCGTAGTGCCCGGCGCCCTTCTGGACGTAGTCGATCTTGTCGGCCGCCTTGAGGCCCGAGCAGAGGTCGTGCGCGGCGACGGTCTGGCCGATGCCGGAGATGTCGTCGAGCTCGCCCTCGACCGTCATCAGGCCGCAATCGGTGATCAGGCCCGGGTCCACGACCTCGCCCCTATGGGTGAGGAGGCCGCGCGGCAGGAGGTACTCCTGGAACACGTCGCGGATCGTCTGCAGGTAGAACTCCGCCGTCATGTCGCAGACCGACAGGTACTCGTCGTAGAAGCGCACGTGCTTCTCGGCCGCGTCCTCGTCGCCGTGGATCAGGTTCTCGAAGTAGTCCCACTGCGCCTCGGCGTGACGCTCGGCGTTCATCGACATGAAGCTCGCGAGCTGCAGGAAGCCCGGATAGACGCGCCGGCCCGCGCCCGCATGGGGCAGGGGGACGGTCTGGATCATGTTGCGCTCGAACCATTCGAAGCTGCGCTGCTCGGCGAGCAGGTTCGTCACCGTCGGGCTCTGCCGCGCGTCGATCGGGCTGCCCATGATGGTCATCGAGCGGGGGCCGCACGGGTCGCTCTTCCGCGCCATGACGGCCGCGGCCGCGACGAGAGCGGGGCCGGGCTGGCAGACCGCGACCGTGTGCGCGCCGGGACCGATCGCCTGAAGGAACGAGATCAGGTAGTCGACGTAGTCGTTGAAGTCGAAGCCGCCTTGAAGGACCGGCACCTTCCGCGCGTCCGCCCAGTCGGTGATGAAGACCTCGTGGTCCGGCAGCATGGCCTGGACCGTACCGCGCAGGAGGGTGGCGTAGTGGCCGGACATCGGCGCGACGATCAGGACGCGGGGGTCCGGCGCCGTGCGGCCCGCCGCGCGCAGCGCGACCTCGCTGCGGCGGAAGCGGATCAGGCTGCCGAAGGGCCGCTCCACCACCCTCTCGACGCTGACCGGCACGCGGTTCCCGTTCACTTCGGTCTCGGGCAGGTTCCAGGTGGGCTTGCGGTAGCGGCGCGTCGCCTGCTCGAAGACGCTGTAGCTCGCCTGAGCGGCCCGGGCGCCGACGCTGTCGCGATAGGGGTTGGCGGGGCTTTCGATCACCTCGCTCGCCGCCCGGCCGAAGGCGCGCAGCGGCACCAGAGCCTGATGGGCGAGTTCGTAGGCGGCGTAGAGCATGGAAGGCCTTTCGGACGATGCTGAGGCTGCTGCGATGCAGCAACGAGGCCAAGATAAGGCGGAAATCCTTCCGCGGCGAGCGTTAACGGGCGATTAGCCGCGTCCGCTCGCCCGCAGCGCCCGTTCGATCACCCGCGCGATCGACTCGGGCGGCATGCCGTCGTCGAGGGCGTAGAGCGGCTTCCCGGCCGCGTCGGTGACGTAGAACATGGACTGGTGGTCCATCGTATAGACCATCGCGCTGTCCTCGAGCGGCACCTTGGCGGCGAAGACCTTGAGGCTCTCCCGCGCGGCGTCGACCGCCTCGGGGGTCCCCGTCAGCCCGAGGATACGGTCGTCGAAGGCCAAGTAGGCGGAGAGCTTCTCGGCCGTGTCCCGCTCGGGATCGACGGTGATGAAGAGCGGCTGGATGCGGCCGGCGTCCCGGCCGAGCGCGTCGAGGCTCGCGGACATGGTGGCGAGCGCCGTGGGGCAGACCTCGGGACAGGTGGTGAACCCATAGTAGATGAACATAGGTTCGCCCTCGAAACGTTCGTCCGTCGCAGGCTCGCCCGTCATGTCCGTCAATGCGAAGTCGGCGGTGAAGAGGTCGGTCAGCGCGATCTCGCCGGGTTCCGGCCGATCGCTGCCGCCGCATGCGCTAAGCGCCGTCAGGAGTAGGATCGAGAGGATTGTGGGTCTGCTCGCTGCCATCCGTCGCGCCTTCTTGCTGGGTTCCTTGCTATAGGAAGAGCCGATGTTCTTCACCCTCTTCCCCGAAGCCGCGACGATGCGCCCATTGCCGGCCTTCCGGCTGCGCACCCTGATCGGCATGCGCTGGTTCGCGTCGATCGGGCAGGTACTCGTCGTCGCGCTCGTCGCCTTCGGCTTCGGCTATCCGCTGCCGCTCGGTCCTCTGCTCGCGGTGATCGCGGTCGGGGTGTGGGTGAACCTCTACACGCAGTTCACGCGCAAGCCCGGCACGCCGCTGACCGAGGGGGGCATCCTCCTCCACCTTGGCATCGACACCTTGCAGATCTCGTCCGTCCTGTTCCTCACGGGCGGCATCCAGAACCCCTTCGCGGTCTGGCTGATCATGCCGGCCATGCTGGCGGCGAGCTCGCTGCCCCGCGCGCGCGCGGCGGTGACGGTCGGGCTCGTGATCGCCTGCCTCACCGTCCTCGCGCTGTTGCACTACCCGTTGCCCTGGCGGACGGCGGAGGGCTTCGCCCTGCCGCCCGTCTACCGGCTCGGGCTATGGTTCGCGCTGACGATGGCGGTTGGCTTCACCGCCTCCTATGCCCACGGCGTCGCGCGCGAGCAGGCCAAGCTCGCGGCGGCCCTCGCCACCATGCAGACCTCCCTTGCCCGCGAAGAGCGCCTCGCCGCCCTCGACGGGCTCGCCGCGGCCGCGGCGCACGAGCTCGGCACGCCGCTCGGCACGATCCAGGTCACCGCGCGCGAGATGGAGCGCGAACTCGAAGGCGACCTCAAGGAGGACGCGGCGCTCCTCATCTCCCAGACCCAGCGGTGCCAGACGATCCTGCGCCGCCTGTCGAGCGCCGGGACGACGGGGGACGCCGTCCACAGCGTCCTGTCGCTCGACGCGCTGCTGCGGGAGGCGGCGGCGCCCTTCCTCGACGCGCCGGGCCCGCGCATCGACTTCCGCCTCGATCCGGACTCGGGCGCGCCCTTGCCGGAGCGCCTGCGGCGGCGGCCCGAGGTGATCTACGGGCTGCGCAACATCCTGGAGAACGCGGTCAAGTTCGCGCGCGGGACGGTGACGGTCGAGGCGTCCTGGTCGGACCGCTTCCTGACCGTCACGGTGACCGATGACGGGCCGGGCTTTCCGGACGGCATGCTCTCGCGCCTCGGCGAACCCTACCCCCGCGCCGACGCGCCCCGCCTGCGCACGGAGCGGGCGGGCGCGGACAAGGCCGGCCTCGGCCTCGGCTTCTTCATCGCCAAGACCCTGCTCGAGCGGACCGGGGCGAGCCTCACGCACGACAACAGGCCAGCGGGCGAGGGCGGCGGCGCGCGGGTGCGTGTGGTCTGGCCGCTGGCGAACCTCGTCATGCGTCCTACGTCCCGGGGCGAGACGCGGCCGATCGAGGCCGCCCAGTTCTAGGACCCCGGCGACGGGGCGACGCTGAGGAGAGACGGGATGAGCGAGACCGAGACCGACCTGCCAGAGGACGCGAGCTGCTTGATCCTCGACGACGACATGCCCTTCCGCACGCGGCTTGGCCGCGCGATGGAGAAGCGGGGCTTCACGCCCGTCCTGGCCGAGACCGTTTTGGAAGCGAAGCGACTGATCTCGCAAGACCCCCCCGCCTTCGCGGTGGTCGATCTGCGGTTGGACGACGGCGACGGGATCGAGGTCGTCGACGCCCTGCACGCGCGTAGGCCCGACGCCAAGGCGGTGATCCTGACGGGCTACGGCAACATCACGACGGCCGTCGCCGCCGTGAAGGCGGGCGCGATCGACTACCTCGCCAAGCCGGCCGACGCGGACGACGTGCAGAAGGCGCTGCTCGCCAAGGGCGGCCAGCTACCCGAGCCGCCGGACAACCCGATGTCGGCCGACCGCGTCCGGTGGGAGCACATCCAGCGGGTCTACGAGCTGTGTGGACACAACGTCTCGGAGACGGCCCGCCGCCTGGGCATGCACCGCCGGACGTTGCAGCGCATCCTCGCCAAGCGCGCGCCGATGTGAGGTCAGTGCCCGCGCAGGGCGCAGGCGAGCAGCTTGACGTTGTCCGGGGCGAAGGGTTCGGCGCGCAACGCCCTGAACGCATGCTTGCGGGCCGACGCGACGTGGCCGTCGCCGAGCGCCCACCAGGCCCACTTGCGATGGGTCTGCCCCCGGCTGCGGACGGCCAGGTTCAAAGGCGGCGGGGCGCCCCCTTCGCCGGGCGCCGCGCCACGCCTGGCGCGGGCATCGCCGAGGCACGCGGCGACCGCCGCCGCCTGGGTCTCGGCCTTGGTGTAGCCGGTCGAGGCGAAGTGGTGCCGGTAGCGCAAGAGGACGTCGCCGAGCTGACCGATCCGTCCGGCCTCGCCGAGGCGGAGGAACAGGTCGAGATCCTCGACGTAAGGGTACTCGTCCGAGTAGCCGCCGACCGCGCGTAGCGCGTCGGCGCGCATCATCACGCTCGGATGGAAGACGAGCTGCTTTCCGCCCGCGAGGAGCGCGGCGTCGAGCTCTTCGTGGCCGAGCGGAAGGTCCGGCGCGTAGAGCGGCGCGCCCTCGGGATCGACGATGAGGACGCGCGTGCCGAGAAGGACGAGGTCCGGATCGGACGCCATCGCCGCGAGCTGGCGCTCGAAGCGCTCGGGCTCGCAGACGTCGTCCGCATCCATCCGCGCGATGAAGCCGCCGGTCGCAAGATCGAGGCCCTGGTTGAGGCGGGCGACGATGCCGAGGTTCTTCCCGTCCCTGACGATCCGGAGCGCCGGGTGCCGCGCGGCGTAGGCGTCGAGGACCTCGGCCGTGCCGTCCGTCGAGCCGTCGTCGAGGGCGACGATCTCGTCGGCGGGGCGGGTCTGCGCGAAGAGGCTGTCGAGGGCTTCGGCGAGGTAGGCGCCCGCATTGTAGCAAGGCAGAAGGACGCTCAGCGTCGGGCGGTCTTTCGGTCCTGCCGTCATCGTCCGTCGTCCGTCAGCGCTCGAACTTCATGTCGTCCTCGCGGACCGGGTTCAAGAAGAGGCCGAACCGGTCGATAGCCTGCGCGACCAGCCGCCCCGCGGCCCGCTGCGCGGCGGAGGTCGTGCGTTCGTAGCCCGACGCGGCGAGGGACGCTCCGCACACCCCTTCGATCACCGCGACCTCGAGCTTGGTGAGCTGCTTGCGCCACTTGGCGAGCGACGCCTCGTTCACCGCCCCCTGGCTCTTCTCGAAGTGCTGGGTGCGCCAGCGGTTCCACTTCGGGTTGCCGAGCTCGACGACGTCCTCGTTGTAGGCGGCGTCGTCCCGGGCGGGCGGAATGCCGTCCTCGCCCAAGAACCGCCAGACCCGCTCCATCGTCTCCGCCTCGCGCGCGACGAGGTCTTCGTAGCGCAGAACGGTGAGGTAGGGCGCGCCCGCCTTCGCCTCGGCGAGCTTGCTGAACTGCCGCCAGATCATGGCGTAGCGGGCGACCTTGCCGAGACGGCCCCCGGGCGAGGGCGTCCCGTCGGCATGGCGCACGAAGACGTCGTTCCAAGGCGCCTTGAGCTGGGAGGCGATGGCGGCGCGGGGGTCGCGCTCGACCAGGATGAACCGCGCGTCGGGGAAGGCGCCGAGGAGCGTGTCGACGTGAGCGGCGTCGTCGGTCGTCTTCTCGCCGACCCGCGCCGCGCCGGTCCGGTCCGCGTGCTCGGCCAGCATGGCGCGGAAGAGGCCGGTCAGGGTGACGTCGTCCGCCGCGACCGCACGGGCGTAGCAGGCGCTCGCATCGACGCCCGCGTCGGCGAAGCGCACGGAGCGGGTGTAGTCGCGCCAGAACGCCCCGACGTCGAGCGTGCCGTTCGCGTTCGACGGATGGCGCTCGGCCATGGCGAAGAAGTGCCGCTCCTCCGGCATGAGGTCCAGCGCGGCCGTGCCCGACAGAAGCCTCGCGAGCAACGTCGTGCCCGAGCGGCCCATGCCGAGGACGAAGACGGGGGAGGCCAGCGGGTCTGTCTGCGCGCCCGCCGCCGCGTCGCGGTCGTCGAGGGCGCCTCTCGTGTCAGCCATGCGTACTCTTTCCTTCGCGGGGGCCCTCGGCCGGAGCCCGTCCTTGGAACGGCCGCCGCCCCGCTGCAAGGCGGGGGCCACACGGCCTTAGGAGAGCCAGTCGACCCGCCGGCGGAGCTTGGCGAGGCGCCGCTCGACCTTGCCGACCCGGACCGCGAGTTCGGACGGGGCGGGCGCCTGGGGTTCGGCCCGGGTTGGCGCCTGCGCGCCGAGGCGGGCCACGTCCTGACGGAGCGCGGCGACCTCTCTCACCAGGCTCTCCACCGTACCGGTCAAGGCGAGCATGTCTTCGCGTAGCGCCCGTACGTGCCGCGCGGCCATCGCCGCCGTGCCGGCGGGGGCGGGCTTCTCCGACCGCTCGGGCGCGGCGAGGCGGCCGGGGCCGGGCGGGGTCAGGACGGTCGGTCGCGAAGGGCCGGACATGGGCGCGTTCCTGCTTTTGCGGGACGCAAGCTAGGCGATGCCGCCCGCCCGCTCCACCCTTCCCGCTCAGCGGCGGCCGTCGGCCCAGTCGCGGTGCTCGCGGTCGAGGTCGTAGGCGGCCATCGCCGCGAGCGTCAGGACGTCGCCTGCGCTCGGGCCGGTCTGCACGATCTGCACGGGCTTCGAGGGCCCGAGGAGAACGGGGCCGATCACCGTCGCGCCGCCGATCTCGGCGAGGAGCTTCGTCGAGATGCCGCCCGAATGGAGACCGGGCGTGATCAGCACGTTCGCCGGGCCGGTCAGCCGCGCGAAGGGGTAGATCGCGCGGACCTTCTCGTTGAGCGCCATGCGCGGCGTCATCTCGCCTTCGTACTCGAAGTCGACGTCGGCCCGTGCGTCGAGCGCCTTCACCGCGCCCGAGACGCGGTGCATGTGCGGGCTGTCGGGGTTGCCGAAGTTCGAATGGCTGACGAAGGCGACGCGAGGCGTGAAGCCGAGCGCCTTGACCGCGTGGGCGGTCTGGACCGCGATGTCGGCGAGCTCTTCGGAGGAGGGCAGCTCCGCGATGGTCGTGTCGGCCATGAAGACCGTCCGCCCACGCGCCAAGATGGCCGACATGCCGATCGTCCGCTCGCCCGGCCGGGGGTCGAGGGCCAGCTGGATCATCGAGAGCGCGGCGTTGTAGTGCCGGGTCACCCCCGTCACCATGCCGTCGGCGTCGTCATGCGCCAGCATGCAGGCGGCGAAGACGTTCCTGTCCCGGTTGACGAGGCGCCGGCAGTCCCGCTCGAGGTAGCCGCGCCGCTGGAGGCGTCCGTAGAGGTAGTCTGTGTACGCTTCGTTCTTGGTGCTCTCGCGCGCGTTCCAGATCTCGATGCCGTGCTCCCGCTCGAGGCCGAGGCGCTCGACCGTGCCGCGCACCGTATCCTCGCGCCCGATGAGGATCGCCTGACCGAGGCCCTGGTTCTGGAACTGGTAGGCGGCCCGGACCACGACCTCCTCCTCCCCCTCGGCGAAGACGATGCGCTTCTTCGGATCGTTCGAACGCACGGACGCGTAGATCGTCTGAAGGAAGCCCGCGGAGGGATCGAGCCGGGTGGCGAGCTTCTCGGCGTAGGCCGGCATCTCGGCCTCGACGATCGGCTTGCGCGCGACGCCGGTCTCGCAGGCCGCCCGGGCGACGGCCGGAGGGATGGCGCTGATCAGGCGGGGATCGAACGGGGTCGGAATGATGTAGCCGGGGCCGTATTGAAGCCGCTTGCCGTAGGCGACGGCGACCTCGTCGGGGACGTCTTCGCGGGCGAGGCCTGCGAGGGCGCGCGCGCAGGCGGCCTTCATCTCCTCGTTGATCGTCCGGGCCCTGACGTCGAGCGCGCCGCGGAAGATGTAGGGGAAGCCGAGGACGTTGTTGACCTGGTTTGGATAGTCCGAGCGCCCCGTCGCCATGATCGCGTCGGACCGCACGGCGGCGACGGCTTCGGGCGTGATCTCCGGCATCGGGTTCGCCATGGCGAAGATGATCGGGCTCTTCGCCATCGACCGGACCATCTCCTGGGTGAACGCGCCGCCCGCCGACAGGCCGATCGCGACGTCCGCGCCGTCCATCGCCTCCGCGAGCGTGCGCTTGTCCGTGTCCACGGCGTGGGCGGACTGCCACTGGTTGAGGTCCTGGCGTCCCCGGTGGAGGACGCCCGTCCTGTCCGAGACGAGGACGTTCTCGGGACGCACGCCGAGCGATTTGATCAGGCTGACGACGGAGAGCGCGGACGAGCCGGCGCCGGAGACCGCGACCCGCACGTCCCTTATCGGCTTGCCCGCGATGTCGAGGGCGTTGAGGAGCCCCGCGGCGGCGATGATGGCGGTCCCGTGCTGGTCGTCGTGGAAGACCGGGATGTCCATCAGCTCCTTGAGGCGTTCCTCGATGTAGAAGCTGTCGGGCGCCTGGATGTCCTCGAGGTTGATGCCGCCGAAGGAGGGGCCGAGGTAGCGCACGGCGTCGATGAAGGCGTCGGGGTCGGACGTGTCCACCTCGAGGTCGATCGAGTCGATGTCCGCGAAGCGCTTGAAGAGGACGGACTTGCCTTCCATCACGGGCTTCGAGGCGAGGGCGCCCAGATTGCCGAGCCCCAAGATCGCGGTGCCGTTCGAGATCACCGCGACCATGTTGCCCTTGGTCGTAAGATCGTAGGCGGCGTTCGGGTCCTCGGCGATCTTCAGGACGGGAACGGCGACCCCGGGCGAGTAGGCGAGCGACAGGTCGCGCTGCGTCGCCATCGGCTTGGTCGGCGTGACCTCGAGCTTGCCGGGCTTGCCCCGGCTGTGAAAGCTCAAGGCTTCCTGATCGGTGAAGCGGGTCGTCGTGTCCTCGGCCATAAGAGGGCATAACCGGCCCGGCGTCAGGCGGCTAGCCGCGGCGGCATTCGCGTCACGCGTCCCTTCATGCGGACCTGATCTCCATCACCGTCGCCGGGTCGCACCGCGCGAGGAGCGTCCGCATCGCGTCCGGCGCGACGGCCACGCAGCCCTCGGTCTGGGTCATCGCCGCGTCGGACTTCGTCAGGTGCCAGAACACGGCCGAGCCGCCGCCCGGGCGGGCGGGTTCGATGTTCTGGTCGAGGACGACGACGAGGTCGTAGGCCCGATCTTCACGCCACATCCGTTCGTGCCGGCCGGCGAAGGGCAGGCGGACCGGGCGGTTGTAGAGAGCGGAGTCCGGGTCGTCGCACCAGCCGAGATCCTTGCGGATGGGGATCGTCGGCAGCCCGGTGGACGGCCGGGCCCCCCGATCGGGCCGCCAGTAGCAGCTTCGGAGGCGGAAGCGGCCGAGCGGCGTCGCGCCGTCGCCTTCGCGCTTTCGATCGGTGACGCCGGCACGACCGAAAGCACACGGAAACGTGGCATTCCCGCCACGTAGGAAGCCGAATGTCCCATCTTCGTGAGTTGTCGTCAGAACGAAGCCCATTTCGTGGTGTTGCCTCCTCGCAAGGTTTGATAAACCCGGTCCAGGGATACGGCCGGGTCGGGTGGCACAGGGAAAGTAAAGTTATGGCACGCGCTGCGCGGGTTCTCCTGGTGGAAGACGACGAACTGTTGGCAGCGACGCTGACCGACCAGTTCGCCGAGCACCGGGAGTTCGACGTCGAGACCGTCTCGACCGGCGGCGAGGCGCTCAAGAAGCTCCGCGCCGAGGGGCATATCGACCTCGTTCTCCTCGATGTCGGCCTGCCCGACATGGACGGCCGCGACGCCTGCAAACGCCTGCGCGAGAGCGGCTTCAAGTCGCCGATCATCATGCTGACCGGCGCCGACGACGAGAAGGACGTGGTCACCGGCCTCGACGCGGGCGCCAACGACTACGTCACCAAGCCCTTCAAGTTCGCCGTCCTCCTCGCGCGGCTCCGCGCCCACCTGCGCAGCCACGAGCAGTCCGAGGACGCGGTCTTCAAGATCGGCCCTTACGAGTTCAAGCCCGCGGTGAAGATGCTCGTCGCGGCCGGCGACCGGCGGATCAAGCTGACCGAGAAGGAGGCTTCGATCCTGAAGTACCTCTACCGCGCGGGCGGCCAGCCGGTCAGCCGCGATACGCTGCTCGACGAGGTCTGGGGCTACAACTCGGGTGTCACGACCCACACGCTGGAAACCCACGTCTACCGCCTGCGTCAGAAGATCGAGCCGGAGGCCGGCAAGACCACGCTTCTGATGACGGATTCGGGCGGCTACCGGCTGAACTTCGAGGCCTGAGGCTGCGGCCCGGCATCGTACCGGGCCCGGCTTCGGCCTAGCCTCCTGCCAAAACGGGAGGCCCCATGCCGACGATCCTCGCCCTCGACCAGGGCACGACCTCCAGCCGCGCGCTCCTGATCGGCGCCGATGGGCGCGTGCTCGACAGCGCGCAGGAGGAGTTTCCGCAACGCTACCCACGCGACGGCTGGGTCGAGCACGACCCCGAGGCGATCTGGGACAGCCAGGTCCGCACCGCGCGGGCGGTCCTCGAAAGGGCGGAGGAGACGCCCGCCGCGCTCGGCATCACCAATCAGCGCGAGACGGTGGTGGTCTGGGACCGGAAGACCGGCGCCCCCATCGCGCCCGCCATCGTCTGGCAGGACCGCCGGACCGCCCTCGAGTGCCGCCGCCTGCGCGAGGCCGGGCACGACGCGCTGATCGCCGAGCGCACGGGCCTCCTCATCGACCCTTACTTCTCCGCGACCAAGCTGGCCTGGCTCCTCGACCACACGGAGGGCGCGAGGGCCAGGGCGGAAGCCGGCGAACTCGCAGCCGGAACGATCGACAGCTTCCTCCTCTGGCGCCTCACCGGCGGCGCGGTCCACGCGACCGACGCGACCAATGCCTGCCGGACGAGCCTCTTCGGGCTCGACGCACAGGACTGGGACGACGAGCTTCTCGACCTCTTCCGCGTGCCGCGCGCCCTGCTGCCCGACGTGCGCGACTGCGCCTCGGACTTCGGCACCACGACGAGGGAAGCCCTTGGCGTAGGCCTGCCCGTCGGCGGCATCGCCGGCGATCAGCAGGCCGCGCTGATCGGTCAGGCCTGCCTCGCCCCGGGCATGATCAAGTCGACCTACGGCACGGGATGCTTCGTCGTCCTGAACACGGGCGGCAGTCCGGTACGGTCGGGCCACCGCCTCCTGACGACCGTCGCTTACCGCCTGGGCGGGAAGCCGACCTTCGCGGTCGAGGGCTCGATCTTCGTCGCGGGCGCGGCGGTCCAATGGCTCCGCGACGGGCTCGGCGTCCTCGACCATGCGGCCGAGACCGAGGCGCTGGCGGCGCAGGCCAAGGCCGACAGCCGCGTCGTCATGGTGCCGGCCTTCACGGGCCTGGGCGCGCCGCACTGGGATGCCGAGGCGCGCGGCGCGATCTTCGGCCTCACACGCGACACGGGCCCCGCCGAGCTGGCGCGGGCCGCCCTGGACGCGGTCGCGCACCAGACCGACGACCTCGTCGCGGCCATGCGGGCGGATGGCGGCGTGATCGAGAGCCTTCGGATCGACGGCGGCATGGTCGCGAATGACTGGTTCTGCCAGGACCTCTCGGACGTCACCGGCCTGCCGACCGAACGCCCGGTGATGACGGAGACCACCGCGATGGGCGCGGCGATGCTGGCCGGGGTGCAAGCGGGCCTCTTCGCCAGCCTGGACGAAGCCGCCTCGCTCTGGCGGGCCGAGAAGCGCTTCGAGCCGAAGATCGCGGCCCACGCCCGCAAGGCGCGCCGGGCCCGTTGGCAGGACGCGGTCCGCCGCACCCTCGTCTCCTGACAGGGCGGACGGGTCCCGCTACAGTGCCGGTTGGCATCGCGAGGGCAGGGGCATGACGGGAAGCTTGGCGGGAACGCTCGCCTTCTGGGTTCTGACGCTGGCCGCCTTCGCGGGGCTCTTCGTCCTCGGCCGCCGAGGCCTGCCGCTCTGGGCGCGCGTGCTGATCGGCCTCGTCGGCGGCGGCGTTCTCGGCCTTCTCTTCGGAGAGGCGGCGGCGAGCGCGAAGCCGATCGGCGACGCCTTCGTCCAGCTGATCCGGATGCTCATCGTGCCGCTCGTCTTCACGACGCTGACGACGGGCGTCATCGCGATGGGCGACCCCAAGAAGCTCGGTTCGCTCGGCGCGAAGACCCTCGGCCTCTACATGCTGACGACGATCGTCGCGGTCGTGCTCGGCCTCCTCATGGCGGCGATCTTCCGCCCGGGCGTCGGCCTCGACCTCGCCTCGGTCCAGGCGGGCGCGGCCTCCGACGTGACGGACCGGCTGCGGGATGCGGCCGCCGCCGAGCGCACCGTCGTCCAGCAACTCCTCGACATCATCCCCGCGAACCCCGTGGCGGCGATGGTCGAGGGCGACATCCTCGCCATCATCTTCTTCTCGATCCTCTTCGGCGTCGCGATCCTGACGGCGGGGGAGGCGGGCCGGCCCATCGGCCGCGGCATGGAGAGCGCGGCGGAGGCGATCTTGAAGCTCACGGGCTTCGTCATGGCGCTCGCCCCCTACGGCGTCTTCGCGCTCATGGCCTGGGTGATGGGAACGCAGGGACTGTCGGTGCTCCTCAGCCTCGGCAAGCTGACGATCGCGCTCTACCTCGCCTGCGCGCTGCAGATCGCGCTCGTCTACGGCTTCTTGATCAAGGGCGTGCTGCGTCTGCCCTTCGTGCACTTCCTGCGCGGCATCCTCGATGCGATGAGCACGGCCTACTCGACGGCGTCGAGCTCCGCGACGCTGCCGGTGACGATCGCCAATGTCAGCAAGAACCTCGGCGTGCACAGATCGGTGGCGGGCTCGGTCCTGCCGCTCGGGGCGACCATCAACATGGACGGCACCTCGATCTATCTGGGCCTCGTCGCGGTCTTCGCGGCGCAGATGCTGGGGATCGACCTCTCCTTGGGTCAGTACGTCGCGATCGCGGTGACCGCGACCGCGACCTCGGTCGGCGCGGCGGGCATCCCCTCGGCCAGCCTCTTCCTCGCGGTCGCCGTCCTTCAGACCTTCGGCGTGACGACCGAGCAGGCCGTCGCCGTGATCGCGCTCGTCTTTCCCTTCGACCGCCTTCTCGACATGATGCGGACCATGACCAACGTCACCGGAGACGCCGCCGTCGCCTGCACCGTCGGCAAGTGGGAGGGCGAGCTCGACGAGGACGTGTTCCGCTCGGGCCACGCGCAGTGAAGGCGGTAAGGATCCTCACCACGGGCGGGACCTTCGACAAGGTCCATGACTGGCGCACCGAGGGGCTGGCCTTCGCGGGCGCCGGGCGAAGCCAGGTGCCCGAAGTGCTCGAGCACGGCCGCTGCACGCACCCCGTCACCGAGCAGCTCTTCCAGATCGACAGCCTGGAGATGACGGACACGCACCGCGCCCTCCTCGCGCAGCACGTCGCGTCCGCGCCCGAGGACGCGATCGTCGTGACGCACGGAACGAGCACCATGGACGTGACCGCGCGCTTCCTGGACGGGAAGGCGCCGGAGAAGACCGTCGTCCTGACGGGCGCCATGCGGCCCTACTCCCTCTTCGTCTCGGACGCGGCCTTCAACCTCGGCGGCGCGGTGATCGCGGCCCAGACCCTGCCGCCGGGCGTCTTCGCCGTGATGAACGGCCGCGTCTTCGCCGCGAAGGACGTCCAGAAGGACGAGAAGCTCGGAAGGTTCGACGCATGAGGCTCCGCGTCCCCCCGCTCGTCTGGTTCGTTCTCTTCGGCGGCCTGATCGCCGTCTCCGCCCTCGTGCCGGGCCTGCAACTCGCCCCGCTGCCCTGGTTCGGGCTCACCTTCGCGATCCTCGGGCTCGGCCTCGCTGGCGGCGCGGTCGCGGACTTCCAGCGCCGCAAGACCACGGTCGATCCGAGGGCGCCGGGGCGGGCGACGGCGCTCCTGACGCGCGGCGTCTTCCGCCTGACGCGCAACCCGATCTACGTCGGCATGGCGCTCTGCCTCTTCGGCTTGGCGCTGGCGCTCGGCACGGTGCTCGGCCTCTTCCTGACGCTCGGCTTCATCGCCGCGCTGACCGCCTGGCAGATCCGGCCCGAAGAGAAGGCGCTCCGTTCGCTCTTCGGGCCCGACTATGACGACTACGCGGCGAAGGTGCCGCGCTGGCTCCTCGTCTGAGGGCACGTTGACGGGGGGCGGCCCCTCGGCTAACGCCCGCGGCCACATCGGACCAAGCGTGAACACGCGCGTCTACCGGCACGACCCTTCGCACCCCAAGTGGGAAGACGGGGCCGGGGATGTCCCGCCGCCGGGGTAACGCCCTCGCGGCGGTGCTTCGCGTTTGGCGAGAAGGAGACCTAAATGTTCGACAGCCTGTCCGAACGACTGAGCGCCACCTTCGAACAGCTGACGGGCAGAGGCGCCCTCAGCGAGAAGGATGTGGACGCCGCCATGCGCGAGGTGCGCGTCGCCCTCCTCGGGGCCGACGTCGCGCTGCCCGTCGCCCGCGGCTTCGTCGCGAAGGTGAGGGAGCGGGCGGTCGGCCAGGAGGTCCTCCGCTCGATCAAGCCGGGCCAGCAGGTCGTCAAGATCGTCCACGACGTCCTCGTCGAGACGCTGGGCGGCGCCGAGGGCGACCATGCGCTCAACCTCGCAAAGGCGCCGCCCGTCCCCATCCTGATGGTCGGCCTTCAAGGGTCGGGCAAGACGACGACGACGGCGAAGATCGCCAAGCGTCTGCAGGAGCGCGACAAGAAGCGCGTCCTCATGGCCTCGCTCGACACGCGGCGCCCGGCCGCGATGGAGCAGCTCGCCGTGCTCGGCGAGCAGGCGAAGGTGAAGACCCTGCCGATCATGCAGGGCCAGACGCCGGTCCAGATCGCCAAGCGCGCGATGGAGGCGGCCCGGCTCGGCGGCTTCGACGTCGTGATCCTCGACACGGCGGGCCGCCTGTCGATCGACGAGCAGCTGATGGCCGAGGTCGCGGACGTGCACGGCGCGTCGAACCCGGCCGAGACCCTCTTGGTCCTCGACGCGCTGACCGGTCAGGACGCGGTCGAGACCGCTTCGCGCTTCAAGGCGCGCGTGCCGGTCAGCGGCGTCGTCCTCACCCGCCTCGACGGCGATGCGCGCGGCGGCGCCGCGCTCTCCATGCGCGAAGTCACGGGCGCGCCGATCAAGTTCGCGGGCATGGGCGAGAAGCTCGACGCCCTCGACGCCTTCGACCCCGAACGCATGGCGGGCCGCATCCTCGGCATGGGCGACATCGTCGGCCTCGTCGAGCGGGCGAGCCAGGAGATCGACGAGAAGAAGGCGCGCCAGCAGGCCAAGAAGATGGCCAAGGGCGAGTTCGACCTCGACGACCTCGCCGAGCAGTTCGCGCAGATGCGAAAGCTCGGCGGCATGAACTCGATCCTCGGCATGATGCCGGGCATGGGCAAGCTCAAGGGCGCGGTCGACCAGGCGGGCGGCTTCGGCGACGGCGAGATCCGGCGGCAGGAAGCGATCATCAGCTCCATGACGAGCAAGGAGCGCAAGAACCCCAAGGTCATGAACGCGAGCCGCAAGAAGCGCGTCGCGGCGGGCTCCGGCACCTCCGTCCAGGACGTGAACAAGCTTCTCAAGGCGCATCAGGGCATGTCCACCCTGATGAAGAAGATGGGCAAGGGCGGAAAGCGCGGCATGGCCCAGCAGATGGCGCAGGCCCTGGGCGCGATGGGCGGCCCCGGTGGGATGCCCGGCGGCGGCATGGGGGGTCTTGGCGGAGGCGGGGGGCTTCCGGGCCTCGGCGGCCCCGGCGGGGGACAGGCGCCCGACCTCTCCTCGCTCGGTCTGCCCGGCCTTGGCGGGCCGAAGAAGAAGTGATCCGCTGCGTGCCCCTCCTCGCCGCGCTGATCGGCTGTTCGGGTTCCGACGACGACACCGTCAGCGCCATGAACTACCTCCTGGCGCCGATCGAGGCGTCCTGCGCCCGCGACGCGGTGCTGGCTGCGGAGGGCTTCGCGGTTCGCGGCGGCTTGCGGCGCGACGGCGACGCCGAGCGCTTCACCGCGCTCTTCAACGACGACCTGCCGGTTGACGTGATCATCCGAACGAACCGGGACGGCACGGGGGAGGTCAGCGCCTTCACCCGCCTGTCTGAAGACCCATCCCCCTTGGAGCGGCGAGAGGCCCAGTTCGCGGTCGAGACCGCGGACGAGGCCATCTACCGGGCCTGCACCGAGGACGGACGAACCTACGGTGACGACGCAGGCGTCGTCATCGAAGCCGAGTGAACCCCGAACCGAAAACCGAACCTTTAGAACGAAGGAACCAAACCATGTCCCTCAAGATCAGGCTCTCCCGCGGCGGCTCCAAGAAGCGCCCCTTCTACTCCGTAGTCGTCGCTGACGCCCGCATGCCGCGTGACGGCCGCTTCATCGAGAAGCTCGGCACCTACAACCCGCTCCTCGCCAAGGACGACGAGAACCGGATCAAGATCGACACCGACCGCGCCAAGCACTGGCTCGAGCGCGGCGCGCAGCCGACCGAGCGGGTCGCCCGCTTCCTCGGCACCGCCGGTCTCATGAACTGGAAGCACGGCGAGAACCCGAACAAGGGCAAGCCGGGCAAGAAGGCGCAGGAACGCGCCGAGGAACGGGCCGAGCGCGCCCGTGCCGCGGAAGAAGCCGCGAACGCCCCGGCCGAAGAAGCCGCCGAAGAGACGGCGGAGTAAACGGGCTTGCCTGCGAACGGTAAGGCGGACGGCAAACGCATCGTCCTCGGACAGTTCGCAGGCGCCCACGGCGTGCGCGGCGAGTTCAAGTTGCGCAGCTTCACGTCCGATCCCGCGGACGTCGCGGCCTACGGCTCCTTGCGCACCGGCGATGGACGGACCCTGACCGTTCGCCTCCTGCGCGAGGTGAAGCCCGGCCTCTTCGTCGCCAAGGCGAAGGAGATCGCCGCCCGTGAGGACTGCGAGGCGTTCTCGGGCGCCGAGCTGACGGTCCTCCGCTCGGCGCTGCCCGCGCCGGAGGACGAGGACGAGTTCTACCTCGAAGACCTCGAGGGGCTCGAGGCGCGCACGCCCGAGGGCGCGCCCGCCGGCCGTGTCCGTGCCGTGACGGACTTCGGGGCCGGCGACGTCGTCGAGCTGACCGGCGTGCCTGGACGGCGCGGGTCCGTGCTTCTGCCGTTCACCAAGGAAGACGTGCCCGAACTGCACGTCGCAGAAGGCTACCTCGTCGTCGTGCTGCCCGAAGAAGCGCCCGATCCCGACCCCGAAGAGGACGGCGCGCCCGCGTCCGTCCGTCGGAACGTCGCGGACTGACGGTTCATCAGGCGCTCCGCCGCCGCCCTCGGAATGAGCCGGGAGAAGCGGGCGAGCGCCTTGTTGACGCCGCCGGGGACGTAGACGACCGGCCCGTCCTCAAGGGCGTCCAGCGAGCCTTCGACCACGTCGGCCGCCTCCATCCACATCCATCCGGGCAGGGCGTTCATCCGCTCGCGCGTCCCGTTCGCATCGTGAAACTCCGTATGGGTGAAGCCGGGGCAGCAGGCCTGCGCGCGGACGCCCGCGGCCGCTCCCTCCGCCGCCAGCGACTGGCTGAAGCCGACGAGGAAGGCCTTGGACGCGCCGTAGAGCGTGTGGCCGGCGCTGCCGGGAACGAGGCCGGCGACGCTCGCCACGTTGACGATCCGCCCCCACCCCCGCTCGTGCATGCTCGCATTCGCGATGTGGGCGAGCTGCGCGTAGGCGGTGACCATCAGCTGGATGAAGTCCCGCTGCGCCTCCCAGGGCGTGGCGGCGTAGGCGCCCGGCAGGCCGAAGCCCGCATTGTTGACGAGGATGTCCGGCGGCGCGTCGAGCGTCGCCATCACGCCCTTTGCCGCGTCCGGCTGCGCGAGGTCGGCAGTCACGACTTCGGCCTTGCCGCCGCGCGCGCGAAGCGCCTCGGCGAGGGCGTCGAGCCGTTCCTGACGCCGCGCGACGAGGACGAGGTCGGCGCCTCGCGCCGCGAGCCCCCGGGCATAAGCCGCGCCGAGCCCGGAGGACGCTCCTGTGACGAGGGCGGTCCGCCCCTCGTAGATACCGGCCATCTCCGTCCCTCCGTCCCGCGGACCGTCAGTCTAGCCTCGTTCGGACCAGCCGAGGCTAGCCCTCGCCTGTCGGGCGCGCGCCGAAGAGGCCGGAGCCGACACGGACCGAGGTCGCGCCGAGGCTGACCGCCGCTTCGTAGTCGCCGGACATGCCCATCGAGACCTCGCGTAGGCGCGCTTCCTGCGCGAGCTCCCACAGAAGCGCGAAGTGCGGGGCGGGCGGCTGGTCCTGCGGCGGGATGCACATCAGGCCGACGACGTCCAAACCGTGCTCGTCCCGCGCGCGGGCGGCGAAGGCGACGGCGTCCTCGGGCGCGACGCCCGCCTTCTGCGGCTCCTCACCGGTGTTGACCTGGACGTAGACGGGCAGGCGACGGGCCTGCTTCTCCATCTCCGCGCCCAGGACGCGGGCGATCTTCTCGCGGTCGACGCTCTCGATCACGTCGAACAGCGCAACGGCGTCGGACGCCTTGTTCGATTGAAGCGGACCGATGAGGCGCAGCGTCACGCCCGCGAACCGCTCGCGCAGGGCGGGCCACTTTGCCTGCGCCTCCTGCACGCGGTTCTCGCCGAAGTCGCGATGGCCCGCTTCGAGCAGCGGCAGGATCGCCGCCCCCTCGTGCGTCTTCGTCACCGCCGTCAGCGTCACGTCCTCGGGCCGGCGTCCGGCTTCGGTCGCCGCGCGCGCGATGCGGCGAAGCACGTCCTCGTAGTTCTCGGTCACGTCGGTCTGTGTCATGCCGCCCGCATGGACGATCTTTCCGCCCGTGTCATGCGGCTGCAGCGGGCCGCCTGGGCGGTGCGCCGCGCGAGCGGGGTGCCTTGCGCCTTGCCGTTCGCGCTCGTCATGATGACGGATGAGCGCGCGCACCCGGATCTCGTTTCGCTCCTCGAACGTCTGCCGAAGGCGCCGCCGATCCTGATCGTGTTCCGCCACTACGGGCTCGGGGCGGAGCGGCGTGCTTGCCTGCTCGCCCGAGCCTACGATGCCGCTAGGCAGCAGGGACACCTTCTGGTCGCAGCCGGAGGCGGGGGTCATGGCGGGCACAACGCGTTCGCGCCCGGCCTGCGAAGCGTGTCGGTGCACAGTGTCCGGGAGGGCGTCGTCAAGCGGTCGCTCCGTCCGCATCTCGGCTTGGTCTCGCCGGTCTTCGCGACGCGCAGCCATCCGGACGCCTCGTCGCTCGAACCCGCCCGCGCCGCAGCGATCGCGAGGACGCTGTCCTATCCGGGCTTCGCGCTCGGCGGAGTCGACGCGGCCTCGGCCCGGCGTCTGATCGGCACGCCGTTCCAAGGCATCGCCGCGCTCGGCGCCTTTAGAACTTGATCGAGGATTCCAGCACGATCGCGGCGGCGTTCTCCGGGCCGCCCAGCGCGTCGGGCTTGTCGGCGTCCACATACTGCGCCGCGACGCCGAGCGAGACGCCCTGGCCGAGCACCTTGGAGACCCCGGCTTGGGCGGTCTGGGTCCGGCGGTCGAGCGCGTAGGGGATGGGGTTCTGGACGGGGCCGACGAGGAGGCCGGCGTCGCGGCCGGCATCGGCCGCGCCGTAGCCCAGCATGAAGTTCCAGTCGCCGGCCTCGTAGGTCACGCCCGCGTCGAAGGCGAGGTAGTCCTCGTCGTCCGTGTCGCGAAGGCCCGCATTGGTCGACTTGACCGAGCCGCCCACGGTCAGCCCGCCATAGGCGACGTTCATGCCGAAGGCGTAGGCGCGGTAGTCGCCGAGGAGGTCGAGCCCGGGGAAGACGAGCGCCTCGTCCTCCTGCGCGCTGACGTAGGACGCCCCGAGGCCGAGCTGCAGCGGCTCACCCGAGACCTCGATCCCCTTCTGGTAGTAGATCGCCGCCTCGACCACGTCGCGCCAGGACTGCTCCGGCGAGACGAGGACGCTGCCCTCGCCGGTCTCCAGCGGGACGTATCCGTTCACTGGGGCGCAGGCGTCGCTGCCGCAATCGCCGAGGCGCGGCGCGTAGGAGACGCCCATCTGCACCTGACCGATGATGCCGCCGAGGAGGCCCGGCGGCGGCATGTAGGTGAGCTTGGTCGCGGACCCCGAAAAGTCGTTGAGGACGTGCACGTCGTTGAGGCCGGTCAGGTCCGAGCGCCAGTCGCCGACGCGCACGGCGCGGAAGATGCTGGGCGAGGTCACGGCCAAGCGCGAGGCGACGCCGTCGTCACGGCCGACATAGAGAGAGCCGAAGCCCCCGCGCGCGAAGAGGTAGGCCCCTTCGACGAAGACGTCGCCGGAGGAGAGGCCGAGCCCGCGCGGACCGCCCGCCGTCAAAGAGGAGTAGCGGCCGCCCGCGTAGCGATGCTCGGGCATGTCGCTGTCGGCCCGCAGCGCCGCGCCCGCGCCCAGTTCGAGCCCGGAGCCCGTCACGGTCGTCCCCTCCGCCCGGATCAGCGCGTCGGCGTCCGCCTTGACGTCACCGTCCACGACGCCGGGCGCCGCGCTTACTTCACCGGTCACCTCGATGCGGCTGTCCTGCGCCTGCACGCCGAGTCCTGCGAACAAAGCGAGGGTGCCCGCGGCGAGGCGAAGCAAAGCGGAGCGCGATGTGACTGGCGCGGCGTGGCGCACGACGAATGTCCTTCCCGAAGCGGCCTTTACGGCTCTCTCAGTGCGATATTGCGCGCATAGCCGCATCGTTCAAAGGTTCCGTGACGAGAACGGCCCTGAAAAGCGTGATCGTGACGGGAAAGACACGGGGCTAGGTTAACGGGCTCGTTCGTTAACCTCCTGGAACCCGTTTCCCGCTCCCATTGACCGCTTCGGCGCGCGCCTTAGTGTGCGCCCGCCCTCGCCCGTCGTCGCGCGGGACGCCCGCAACTCAGGATGCCTGCATGTCGCCTCAGACCCTTCGCCGCTTCAAGCTTCTTGCGGTCGCGCTCAGCGCCGCGGTCCTGGCGGCCTGTGCCTCCGGCGGCTCGGGCACGGCCTCCCGCGCGGACGGCGGCACGACGGGCGGGGTCAACCGCTACTTGTGGACCGCCAGCCTCGAGACGATGGACTTCATGCCGCTCTTCAGCGTCGATCCCGTCGCCGGCGTGATCCTCACCGACTGGTACGCGAACCCGCAGGTGCCGACCGAACGGTTCAAGGCCAACGTCTTCATTCTCGACACGGCGTTGCGTGCCGACGCGCTGCGGGTCTCGGTCTTCCGCCAACAGCTCCTCCTCGACGAGACCGGCCAGCCCCTTCGCGACGATCAGGGCCGCCTCAGCTGGACCGACGCCCCGGTGAACCCGGCGACCGCCGCCGAGCTCGAGAACGCGATCCTGACGCGGGCCCGCGAGCTGCGGCTGAACAGTCTCTCTTAGTGGCGCTACCGGCCTGCGGGCCTACTTGAGCGCGGGCTGACGGCACGGGCCTTCGGCCTCTGCGTCAGCGCGGGCGTGGCCGACAACCCTTAGGCACGTCGAAGCGTCCGCTAAGCGACGATCTTACGGGCCGGGCGTCCGGGGTAGGAGAAATCGCGGCTGTGCCTGCATCACTGAAGCGATCCAGCGTCCTCTAGCCAAGCTCGAAGCGGGGCTGCCGTGATGAGGGCGAGGAAGGCCAAGGCTGCCAGGCAGGTCAGGCCGCCGAAGAAGAAGGGGCGGCCGACATCGTCCTCCTCATCGTCCATGCCGATCAAGGCGCCGGTGGCGATGACCATGCCGGCGCCCATGCCGGCGAAGGCTGCGAAACGGACGGCAGCGAGTACCACGAGCGCTTCGGTCAGGCCGCGACCCATCACGTTGAAGACCGCTACGACGCCTCCAAAAACACCACACATGAAGATGCAGGTCGCCCCGGCTCGAAACGCGCCTTCGACGAAGAAGTCGGGCAGGGGCCCTAGGTTCGAGACGGCATCGATCAGAGATTTCTCCTTGATCGTCACCGTCCATTCCTCTCCCAGCTTACAGATGAGATAGGAAGCGTCGCGGCAGACCGCTACCAACCCGCCCGCAGGCCCGCCTTCACCAGCCTCGGCGCGCTGCCGAAGCCCGAAGGTTGCTCGTAGGTTTCGGAGAGGAGGTTCGTGACCGAGACGAACCCGGTCAGCGTCTCCGTCAACGCGTAGCGCCCCGTCAGCGCGACCTCGTCGAAGCCTGCGACCTCGTCATTGCCGAGGTAGAAGCCGAAATCGTCATAGGTGACGTCCGGCCGTTCCCCTGTCCGCACGTAGCGCGCCGCGATCGAGAGGCGGCTCGTGACGGCGAAGTCGGCGATCGCGCTCAGCGCGTGCTCGGGCCGCCTGAGGAGCGCTTCGGCCGTGTCCCGGTTCTCCGCGTCAGTGTAGGTATAGGCCACGCGCGCGCTCAGACGTGGTCCCGCCCAACGGGCGGAAAGCTCCGCGCCCTGCGCCCGCGCATCGCCGACGTTGACGTTCTGCAGCGTCAGGAAGTCGTACTCGATCAGGTCGTCCGTGTCCGTGCGGAAGAGGACCGCCTCCAAGCTCAGCCGACCGGTTCCCAAGGTTTGCTCGCGGACGATCCCGGCTTCCGCGCTGAACGCCGTCTCCTCCTGAAGGGCCGGGTTCGGCGCGGCGAAGGCGCTCGTCGCGTAGCGCTCGGACAGCGAGGGAATGTTGTAGGCGGTTCCGACGCTGCCGCGCACCCGCCACCCTTCGGCGAGCGTGAAGAGCGCGCCCGCGTTCCACGTCACGGGCACGCCGAAGCCTTCGTAGTCGTCGGCGCGGATGGCGCCCGACAGGACGAGCCGATCCGTCGGTCTGCCTTGGGCGAACAGGAAGGCGCCGAGATGGTCTTCCTTCCGGCTCAAAGGATCGGAGAAGCTGACGGGTACCTCGGCGCGCTCGCGCTCGAAGGTGACGCCCCCGCTGAGCGTGAGAGGGTCGGTCTCGTAGCGCGCGAGCCCTTCTACGAAGCGCCGCTCGCCATGCACCGCCCCGGTGACGGCGTCGCCGTCGCGCTCCTCGAAGTCCGCATCGACGCCGCCCCCCTGAAGTGTCAGGGACAGCGCGTCCGCCGGGCGGTGCGTGACGCCGATCCTCAGGACGCGAAGCTCGTCGGTCGAACGCAGGTCGCCGTCCTCGGCCCGCTGAAAGCCGCTGGGTCCGCCCGAGAACGTGTCGAACTCGGCCCTCGCTTCGCGGGCGAGGGCGGTGAGGCCCACGGACCAGTCCGCCGCGAGCGCGTAGGACAGATCCGCGTTCAGCGCGTAGGCGTCCGAACCGTCGCGCTCGCCGTTCCTCTCCTCGGCCACGATCCGGCCGGGCAGGGCGTCCCAGCCCGCCGTCTCGGCGTAGGCACCGCCGAAATTGTAGGTGAGCGCGCCCACCTGGCCCGCCGTCCAGCCTGTTCCCTCATAGGTGCCGAGCTCGCCGATCGCGCCCGCGACCTCGCCGCCTTCCCGCGCGAGGGGAACGACGTTCACGACGCCGCCGATCGCGTCCGAGCCGTAGGTGGCGGAGGCGGGCCCGCGCAGGACCTCGACGCTCGTTCCGCCCGACAGGAGGTCGCTTCCGAAGGCGTAGGCCCCGTTCGGCGTCGCGGGGCTGTTCAGGCGGATGCCGTCATAGGCGGAGAGCACGTGGTCGGAATCGGTGCCGCGGACGAAGACGCTCGCCTGCGCGCCCAAGGGGCCGGTGCGGACGATCTGAACGCCGGGGACGAGGCTCAGCGCCTCGCCGAGGCTGAGGATCGCCTGCTCCTTGGCGAGGGCGGCCGCGTCGAGACGGTCGACCGAGGCGGGCGCCTCCGCGACGGGCACGCGGCCGGTCACGGTGATGACGTCCTCCGGGGGGAGGGCGGCGGATTGAAGGGCGAAGGCCAGAAGGCTCGTAAGCATGGGCGTGTTCCGTCCCCGCGCGGGCCCCGCGCGCGAGCATGAGCGATCGCCCCCGGGGCCGGGGCCGCATCGGCTGCTCGAACGGAGAACCCGCGCCTCCGCCTGACCCCGGACGGACGCTTCGCACGCCTCGCTCACGGCAGGTCTCCCGGCTCACGGCTCAGATGGCCGCCCCGCCTTCCCAGCTCTCGCCAGTGGCAATGAGGCGTCCTCGCCGCTCACGGTCGCGGGCACGGCCCCGGACTCGCCGCCAGCAGGCGGCTCACCGGACTTCCCTCTTCGCCGCATCGCTGCGGCACCGTAGGCGCCGCGCCTTTGGCAGCGCTCGCGCCCCGGGGCAAGCGCCCTCCAAACGGTAACCTCGCGTGACTACCGGGCGTGCCTCCCGCCCCTTAGGTTCGAGGATGGAGGAACGCGCATGATCATTCCGCTTCTCGTCCTGCTCGCGAGCCAGGCCGCCTCGCCCGCCCCGTCCGAGCCCGAACTCGCATCGGCAGAGGCCGCGCCCTTGGATCTGCCCGAGGCGCCCCTCGCGCTGGGCGGCCTGTCCGACGAGGAGGTCTACGCCCGTGCCGCGGCCGCGCTCGAGGCGGTCGATACGCTTCAGGCCCGCTTCGTCCAGACCGCGCCATCGGGCAGCGTCTCCTCGGGCGAGGTCTACCTCGATCGGCCGGGCCGCTTGCGCTTCGACTACGACGAGCCGAGCGCGCAGGAGGTCGTGGCGACCGGCGGGCTCGTCTACGTCCACGACGCGGACCTAGAGACGACGGACAGCTACCCCGTCTCGAAGACCCCGCTGCGCTTTCTTCTGTCCAAGCGGATCGACACCGAAGGCGCGCAGCTCCTCGCCGTGCGCCGGACGCCGGACGAGGTCAGCCTGACCTTGGAGGCGGCGGACGACGAGCTGACGGGCGAGGTCGCCCTCGTCTTCGCCGTGGACGGCGACGACCTGACCCTGTCGCGCTGGGCCGTCTTCGATCCTCGCGGCGGCGTCACCGTCGTCTCGCTCGAGGGCGTCGAGACCGGCGGCAAGCTCTCGCGAAACCTCTTCCGCATTCCCGAGGCCGGCGGCGCCTTCGTCCGCGACCGCCGCTGAATGGGCGTTGCTCTCACGCAACTGTCAACGCGCTGAACGCCATGTAACTATCATCGATCGAAACCGTGGCGTTAGGATTTCACCGTGGCTTCGGCGGACCTCGCGTTGCCCCCCGCTCAAAGGTCCGCCCGCAAGAAGCCGCAACCAAGGCCGGGCCTGCCCCGCTTGGCCGAGACTGCCCAAAACAACCCCCCGGCGCCCGACAGGGATCAACGCCGGGGGGCTTTTCGTTTTGCCTGCGGCACGCCATCTGGCAGCCATGCTAGACGATGACGATCTGCCCGAGATCGGCGGGCCCGAGTTCGCCGCCCTCGAACGAGAAGCGCCGGTCCTCTCCCGGCTGCGCCGGTTCGCCGAGGGGCTCGACCGCATCCCCTGGTTCTCCCGCCTTGGAGAGGCGCCGACGCCGAGCCTCCGGGAGAGCGCTCAGGGCTACCTCGACCGCCTCGGCTTTCCAGACGCGGAGGTCGCGATCCTCCCCACTTGGGAGGACGCCGCCGACGCCGCCGAGACGACCGACTGGTCGAGCCCGGCCTGGGAGGCGGAGGAGCTCGCCCGCGCCGACCTGACGGCGCGGGCGCTCGGGGTCATCTCCGAGGAGGCGCTCGAGATCGGGCTGCGCCTCGTCGCGGCGCGCGCCGGAGAGGCGGCGCAGGCGGCGATGGAGGAGGAGGCGGCCTATTGGGACATGGAGTCCGAGGACGCGCGCAACCTCGCCGTCGGCGCCGCGGCGCAGGCGAGCCACCTCGCCGCCCTCGCCCTCGTCGCCGCGGCGGCGGAGCCCGACGAGGATGCGGGCGACAGCATCTTCGCCTGGAAGCTTCGCCTCTTCATGGAGGGCCGCTGGCCGGTCGCGGTCCTGGGGTCGAGCTTCAACATCTTCTAAGGCGTCAGAAGAGCGTCTCCGCGGCCAGGTAGAGCGCGAGGGCGGTCAGCAGCCATCGAAGGACGAGGCGGAACACGCGCTCATCGAGCCGCACCAGGAGCCGTGTGCCGAGCACCGTGCCGACGACGCCAGCCGCGATGCATCCGACCGTGAACGGCACCCAAGGCGCGTAGGCGAAGCCCGCAAGGGTGAAGACCAGGACCTTGAGCGCGTGCTGAAGCGAAACGCAGCCGCCTGCAGTCGCGATCAGGCGGCGACGATCCCAACCCGGCAGCTTCGACAGGGCGGCGGTGACGAAGGGGCCCGATACGCCGACGAAGAGGGTAAGGACGGCCGAAAGGCCGCCCGCCAGGACGAACGCACCGCGTCCGTCCGGCATCCGAACCTTCGGCCCCCACTGCGTGAAGAGGATGAACCCGGCGATCGACAGGCGGAGCACCGTCCCCGGGAGGGTCAGGACCAGCTGGCTTCCCGCCGCGGCACCGATCAACGCGCCGAGGGCGAACCAGGTGAGGGTCCCCCAAGCGACGTGGCGCCAGAGGATCGCGAAGCGAGCCAGATTGCTGCCGGCCATGACGACGCCGTGGACGGGCACGACGGCAGTGATCGGCATGACCGCCGTCATGACCGCGACGAGGAGGAGACCGCCTCCGGCCGAGAACGCCGCCGTCAGCGCCGAGCCGATCAGGCTGACCGCGAGCACGAGGACCGCGGCGCCCTGGTCGAGGTCGGGCGGGAGGAAGGCAGCGACGAGCGACACGGAGGAAGGGCTACCGGCGTTCCGCCCGGTGGGCGAGGGCGCCTCGCCGCGTTGATCGGACGCCGCGAGGCGTCCATACCCTCGCCTCATGAAGCTCTACGGTTCCAAGACCAGCCCCTATGTCCGGCTCTGCCGCCTCGTCGCCGAGCGGCGCGGCCTTTCGGGCGAGGTCGAGTTCACGCCCGTCGACCCCTATGCGGACGAGGCGTTCCGCAAGGTGAACCCGCTGGGCCGGGTGCCGGCGCTGCTGCTCGCCGACGGGACGGCCCTTTGCGACAGCGGCGTGATCGTCCGATACCTCGACACGCTGGGCGGCGCGCCGTCCCTCTTCGAGCCCGAAGGCCTGACGCGGACCGAGGTCGACGCGCACGCCACCCTCGCCATGGGCGTTCTGGAGCTCGGCGTCGCGAACTTCCTCGAGGGGCGCAGGCCGGAAGACGAGCGCTCCGCCCACTGGCTCGCGCGCAGGCGGACCGGGATCGAGGCGGGCCTCGAAGAGATGGACCGCATCGCGAGGGGCCTGCCGGAGTCAGCAGGGCTCGCCGACATCGCCTTCGCGGTGGCCTGCGACTGGCTCGCCTTCCGGATGCCGGACATCGGCTGGCGGCAGCACGGCGCCTTGTCCGAACGCGTCCTTCGCTCCCTCGCCGCCGCGCCCTTCGAGGCGACCGACCCCCGCAAGGCTTGAAGCCGATGCGGATCGCGACCTGGAACATCAACTCCGTTCGCCTGCGCATCGACCAGGTGACCCGCTTCCTGACCGAGGAGGCGCCGGACGTCCTGTGCCTCCAAGAGATCAAGTGCACGAACGACCAGTTCCCGAGGAAGGCGTTCGAACGCGCGGGCTACCCCCACATGGCCGTGCACGGACAGAAGGGTTATCACGGCGTCGCCACCGTCTCGCGCGCGCCCCTCGTCGAGGTGGGCCCGCGTCAGTTCTGCGGCAAGGACGACTGCCGGCACATCGCGACGGAACATGACGGCTTCGAGCTTCACAACTTCTACGTCCCCGCGGGCGGCGACGTGCCGGACCCGGACGTCAACGAGAAGTTCGCGCACAAGCTTAGCTTCCTGGAAGAGATGACGCAGATGCTCGCCGAGATGGCCGGGCGTCCCGCGGTCATCGTCGGCGACCTCAACGTCGCCCCGCACGAGCACGACGTCTGGTCGCACAAGCAGCTGAGAGGCGTGGTCAGCCACACGCCGGTCGAGACCGAGGCCATGCTGGCGATGATCGAGGGGGCGGGGCTCTGCGACGTCGCCCGCCGCCTCGTGCCGATGGAGGAGAAGCTCTACACCTGGTGGTCGTACCGCGCGAAGGACTGGGAAGCGTCGAACCGGGGCCGGCGCCTCGACCACGTATGGGTGACGGCGCCGCTCGAAGAACGGGCGCTCGCCGGGGGGCGAGGCAGCTTCCGGGTGCACAGGCAGGCGCGCAGCTGGGAGAAGCCGTCCGACCACGCGCCGCTGACGCTCGACCTCTGAGGAAGCTTCGCGCGAGTCCGGGTCCGCGGCGATAGTAGGGGCGGTCTGGAAACGCGCGACGCGTCCTTATTCGAGCAACTCGTCGGTCGGGACGATCTCCACGTCGGACATCATCCCCAGATAGGCTTCGAGCCAGACCTTGTGGGCGGCCCCCACGATCACCAGCAGCCGTCCGCCCGGTGCCCGCGCGCTCGCCTCTCGGATGTTCGCTGCCATCCTCATGTTGCGGACCTCCCAGCCTGCCATGCGCTTGCGGCCGACGTCCCTCTCGGTCGGGTGGTCGATGGCTCCGAGCCACTCGACTTCGGCAGAGCGGAGGTTGATCCTATCCGAATTGAGCTTTCGGTACTCCGCGAGCGTTGCAACGGGATCCGTCATGCGCGCCGTGCTGCCTAACTCCTGCAAGACAGGATCGGCGTCGAACCGCTCTCCGATGGCAGGGAAGACCGACTCGAAGAACAGCTCTGCCTCGTCATGGGTGAAGACGTCTTCGTCCTGAGAGTCGACTTGCCAGAGGCGGTCCAGATCGAGGCGGACCGCGAGCCGTGCTGCCAGGCTCACTCCTTCCTCACGCTCTCGGCCAAGTTCGTTCAGATGGCTCGCGAGCCTACGCGACACGCCGTCTTCCGCGACGCGTTCGGCCTCCGGCAGTCGCCACCACTGCACCAAGGCGGAGTACGGCTCGCCCGCAGCCGCGAAGGTCGCGGCGAGGTGCCGACGATCCGCAGGTGACGGATCGCTTGGCCAGTTCGAGAGCCGCTTCTTCGCTGCGGCCATCGCCTGCGGCATGTCCATCTCGAGGCTGACGCCCGCCTCTGTCGCCATCCGCAATGCTCTGCCCCCGAAAGTCGCTGCGGCTTCCGGATAGACCTCGCGATAGGCCCAGAGCTTGTGAAGCGTCGGCCCGGGTTGGTTCTCGATCGCGATGACGTCCGGGGCGAAGGCGGCGAGGCGCTCGAGTAGCGGCTCCAGCACCTCGGCATCCCAATCGTTGGGCGTCCGGCTGAGATGCGCCGTGCCGAGGACCATCACCTGCGTCGGGTCGCCGTCTAGCTTGGCTCGATAGTCACGCGGGTCGAAGGTTTGGGACCGAGCGAGCCCCGATAGACCGAGTACGATCAAGCTCAGCGCCGCAGCGATACGGGGATAGTGCATCCTACTCCTGGCGAAGGCTCGAAAGGTCAGCATAGAGGACTGGCGCCGAAATCAAAGAAAAGGGGCGCCCGTAGGCGCCCCTTTCCGTCGTCGAACCTTGCGTGACCTCAGGCCGTCGCGGCGGGGGTCGCCTTCTTGCGCGGAGTCTTGCGGGCGACCTTGCGGGCCGTGGCTTGCTTCGTCGCGCCCTTCTTTGCGGGGGCCTTCTTGGCGGGCGCCTTCTTGGCAGCGGCCTTGGTGGTCTTCTTCGCGGGCGCCTTCTTGGCGGCCGTCTTCTTGGCCGGCGCCTTCTTCGTGCGGGCCTTCTTGGCCGGCGCCGCCGAGGCCGCTGCGCTCGTCTCGGTCGCCGTCGTGGCCGTTTGCGTCGCAGCCGCACCCTTCTTGGTGCGCGCTTTCTTGGCCGTGGTCTTCTTGGTCGTCTTCGCTGCCTTCTTCGCGGCGGGCTGGCGCTTCGGCGCCATCATCTCGGCTTCGATCTTGTCGAGCGCTTCGGCGTAGGCGCGAAGGTTCTTCATGAAGCTCGACTGCTGCGTCTTCGGCAGCATGGCGAGGGCGTCCTCTTCGGCCTTCATGACCTTGGTCTCGGCCGACTTCATGATCTTGCGGCCCTGCGCGGTCAGCTTGACCGCGTTGGCGCGGGCATCGTCCTTCGTGCGCTGACGGGCGAGGTAACCCTTCTTGGTCAGACGGGCGATCATGTCGGCGAGGGTCGACCGGTCGATGCCGGTGCGGCGAACGAGGTCCGTCTGGGACAGGCCTTCTTCCATGGAGACGGTGTGCAGCACCGTGAACTGGCGCGGCGTCGGTCCGGTGGCGCCGACCTCCTTCTTGTAGAGGTCGTCCGCATATTGCTGCGCGCGGCGCAGCAGGTGGCCGGGAGATTGTTGAAGAGCGAAGTCAGCCATTTGGTTCTCGTTCCGTGTTCAGCTTTGCATGGGCCTCATCATTTCGGGCCCCCTCGTTGACAAGCGAAGCGGCTCGAATCCGCCCCATCTGTTCCCTCGTGATACGCATCAAGCCGAACAGACGGGGTGTCGCTTGACATGTTTCCCTTAAGGAACGCTTGCAAACTTCAGTGCTTCGGATACGGATGCAAGACTTTTCGGGAGCGGAATGATCAGCGCCCCCGATTCTCACAGGATTGCGAGGGGCAATGCCGGGGTCCGACGATCAGCAGACGCCTTCCGTCCCCCCCGCTTTCGTCAGGACGCGGCCGCCGGGCGACGAGCATGAGCGGGACGTCTGCACCCGGTGCGGCTACGTCGCCTACCAGAACCCGAAGGTCGTCGCGGGCTCGGTTGCGAGCAGTCCGGACGGCCTGATCCTTCTTTGCAGGCGCGCGATCGAACCGGCGGCCGGGCTCTGGACGCTGCCCGCGGGCTACATGGAGATGGGCGAGACGGTGGAGGAGGCGGCGCGGCGCGAAGCGCGCGAGGAGGCCGGCGCGGAGCTCGAGCTGGAACGCGTGCTCGCCGTCTACTCCGTCCCCCACATAGGACAGGTCCAAGTGATGTTCCGGGCGCGCCTGTCGAACCCGGAGGACATCGTGCCGGGTCCGGAGAGCCTGGCGCTGCAGCTGGTGAAGTGGGAGGACGTACCGTGGCCGGAGCTCGCCTTCCCGAGCGTCGTCTGGGCTTTGAGGGCGTGGCACGAGGTGCGGGGCAGATCGGACTTCGCGCCCTTCGCCAATCCGCCCGAAGGCCTTTGAGGCCTACTTCTCGGCCTCGACGTGCCGCATCAGGAACGGCGCGTTCAACGCGACGAAGAGGAAGTAGGCGGCGGTGAAGCCGAAGATCTTGATCTTCACCCACGTCGCCTCGCCCGCGCACTCCGCGCCCTCGACGCATCCCGAGGTCAGCGTTCGCCAGAGGACTTCGTTGGCGAGCGCCGCGAGGACGTTGAACCCCACGAACCGCCAGGTCAGCGTACGCCACGCCGCCTCGGGCAGCTCGAAGGCGCCGTCGAAGAGCAGCCTGAGGAAGTTCCGTCCGGTGAGAAGCCCGCCCGCCAGCGCGACGGCCGTGGCGCCGTAGACCAGGGTCGGCTTCATGTAGAAGAACGTCTTGTCGTGTAGGACGAAGGTCAGCACGCCCAGTACGGTGACGATGCCGCCGGTGATCAGCAGCATGGGCGCCACGCGCCGCGCCCTGACCGCCGACCAGGCGAAGGCGACCGCGAAGGCGGGCATGAAGAGCGCGAGGCCGAGGTAGAGCTCGTTGCCCGGGCCGGAGAAGAAGGTCCGCCCGAGAAGCTCGTCCGCGCGCGGCGCAAGGCGGTCGTTCAGGAAGTAGCCGGCGAGGAAGAAGGCGAGGGGGCCGAGCTCGACGGCCATCTTCTCTCCGCCCGAGAGCTTGCGGGCGCCGCCCGGGACGGGCGGCTCTGCCGAGGTGATCTCTTCTGTCATTCTTTAAGCTGCGGTCTTCTCTGAGGCGGTCAGGGCACGCGCGAAGGCGTCGGCGTCGAAGGGTTGCAAGTCCTGGACCTGCTCGCCGACGCCCACATAGTGAATGGGCAGGCCGAAGCGGTCGCCGAGCGCCACCAGCACGCCGCCGCGCGCCGTCCCGTCGAGCTTGGTCATGACGAGGCCGGTGGTCCCTGCCGTCTGCAGGAAGGCTTCGGCCTGACGCAGCGCGTTCTGACCGACCGTCGCGTCGAGGACGAGGAGGCTGTCATGCGGGGCGGACGGATCGAGCTTTCGGATGACGCGGACGAGCTTCGAGAGCTCGTCCATCAGCTCGGTCCGGTTCTGAAGCCGGCCCGCCGTGTCGATGATGACGACGTCGATGCCGTCGCGCCGGGCCTGTTCGATGGCGTCGTAGGCGAGGCCGGCGGAGTCGGCGCCCTGGGGCCGGGTGACGACCGGGCAGCCGGTCCGCTCGCCCCAGACCTGAAGCTGTTCGATCGCGGCGGCGCGGAAGGTGTCGCCCGCTGCGAGGAGGACGCTGCGCCCCTCGGCGGTGATCTTCGCGGCGAGCTTGCCGATCGTGGTCGTCTTGCCCGCACCGTTGACCCCGGCGACTAGGATGACGTGCGGCTTGTGCGAAGGGTCGATGGTCAGGGGCGCTTCGAGCGGGGTCAGCGTCGAGGCGACTTCGCCTGCGAGGACGCGGCGGACTTCGCCCATGGTGATGTCCTGCTTGTAGCGGGACTCGGACAGCGTCCGGATGATGCGCCCGGTCGCGGGCAGCCCCAGGTCGGCCGCAAGGAGGTGGTCCTCCAGCGTCTCGAGCGCCTCGTCCGTCAGGGCACGGCGCTGAACGAAGGCATCGGCCAGCCCCTCGCCGAGGCGGGCCGAGGACTTCGCCATGCCCGCGGCCAGGCGGCCGAACAGCCCCCCCTTCGGTTGAGGGCCCCCCTTCGGCTGAGGGGTGGGCTCGGGCCGCGCCTTGGGTGGCGCGGGTTCGGGAGGCGCGGGAACCGCTTCGGGGTCGGGACCGGGATTGATGACGACCGGCGGCTCCGGCAGCGGGTCGTCGGTCTCGGGAAGGTCGATCTCTGGGTCGCCGGTCACCGGGACTTCGGCAGGCGATTCCTCGCCCCCGGCGGCGACCGGCTCGGTACTCGCAGGCTTGTCTTCGTCCTCGCCGACGTCGTCCTTGCCGTCGCCGAAGTCTTCCTTCTGGTTCAAGAAGCCGGTCTCGCCCGCCTCCGAATCCTCCTCGACGGTCGCCGCGTGCGGCTCCCGGTTGGTGCCGGGCTGGAGCGAGGCGGCGCCGCCGGCGGGCACGCTCGGCGAGGGGGTCTCGTCGGGACGGCGGTGGACGCCTTCGTCCGGCGCCTTCTTGTCGTGCTGGTTCTCGCCGCCGAACAGACGGCCGAAGAACCCCTTCTTCTTCTCAGGCATGGTTTTTCCTTCTCGGTCTCAAGCCCGAACAGCCAGGAGGCGCCGTCCGTCTCGCCTCTGCGGCAGAACGCTCAGTCGGGTTCCGGGCGCTGCCGCCCCCTCGCACACGATGTCGGTGAAGTCGGGCGTCTTGCCCGTCGCTCGGCCCGCCGCCGTCTGCTCGACCAGCAGGGTCTGCGGACGGTTCAGCTTCGCGTCCAGATGCGCTTGCAGCGCCGCCTCGGCGGCCGCCCGCAGAGCGGCCGCACGCGCCTTGACCACGGCCCGCGCCACCTGCGGCATGCGGGCGGCGGGCGTGCCGGTGCGCGGACTGAAGGGGAAGACGTGGACGTAGGAAAGACCGCAGTCGCGCACGAGCGCCCGCGTCTCGGCCGCCATCTCCTCTGTCTCGGTCGGGAAGCCCGCGATGAGGTCCGCGCCGAGCGCGATGTTCGGCCGCGCGGCGCGCAGGCGCTCTGACAGCCGCACGGCGTCCGCGCGGCTGTGGCGGCGCTTCATCCGCTTGAGGATCATGTCGGCGCCCGACTGCAAGGAGAGGTGCGCGTAGGGCGCGACCCGCTCCTCCTGCGTCAGAAGGGCGAAGAGACGGTCGTCGACCTCCGCGCCGTCGATCGAGGAGAGACGGATGGCGACGTCCCCCGGCAGGGCGGCGAGGAGCGCCTCAACGAGGTGGCCGAGGCGTTCCTCGCCCAGGTCCGGGCCCCAGGAGGTGAGGTCGACGCCCGTCAGCACGACCTCCTTCGCCCCGAGGGCGGCAAGGTCGCGCGCTTCGGCGACGACCTCCTCGATCCGCTTCGAGCGGGCCTGCCCGCGGCCGTAGGGAATGATGCAGAAGGTGCAGCGGTGATCGCAGCCGTTCTGCACCTCGAGGTGCGCACGGATCGCGACGGCCGCCGGCGAAGGGGCGCGGGGCAGGGCCGTCCGGGCGAAGACGTCTTCGGGGGCGTGGGGGCGGGCCCAGGAGGAAGGGTCCAGCTTCTCTGCGTTCCCCAAGGTGCGCGCGACCTCGGGCATGGCGGCGAAGCCGTCCGGGTCGGTCTGCACGGCGCAGCCGGTCGCGATGACGCGGCGGCCCCCGCGCGCCGCCTTGCGGATCGCCTGACGGCTCTGGCGCACGGCCTCGTTCGTCACCGCGCAGGTGTTGACGATCACGGCGTCCCGCTCGCCGGCGTCGGCGGCGAGCTTCGCCATGCGCTCGGCCTCGTAGGCGTTGAGGCGGCAACCGAGGCTGATCGTTTCGGGAACGCTTGTCACGGGGGCCATGTGCGGACTTAGAGCCCGCTTGCCAAGCGGGGGGCTAGAACGTGCCCTCGCCCGAGAGGCGGACCGCGCCGGCCATGATCACGTGGCCGTCCTCCTCGCGCCACTCGATGCCCAAGGCGCCGCCGTCGAGCTCGACGTTCGCCTTGCGGCCCGTCAGGCGGCGGCGCGAGGCGGAGACGAGGGCGGCGCAGGCGGCCGTTCCGCAGGCCTTGGTCAGGCCGACGCCCCGCTCCCACGTGCGCACGCGCAGGTCGTGGCGGCTTCGCACCTGCGCGACCGAGACGTTGACGCCCTCGGGGAAGAGGGGGTGGTGCTCGACCAGGGGGCCGAAACGGTCGAGGCGCTGGGTGGCCACGTCCTCGACGAAGAAGACGCAGTGCGGGTTGCCCATGGAGACGGCGGAGGGTCCCCATAGGACCGGCTTGTCGATGGGGCCGAGC
Organism: Parvularcula dongshanensis; assembly: GCF_014199615.1. GTDB lineage: Bacteria > Pseudomonadota > Alphaproteobacteria > Caulobacterales > Parvularculaceae > Parvularcula > Parvularcula dongshanensis. Next base: position 622,783 of record NZ_JACHOB010000001.1, read on the forward strand.
TTCACGTCGACGTAGCGGGTGTCCTCATGCGCCTCGGCCAGCGGAATCTGGTCCCAGCGCAGCTTCGGCTCGCCCATGTCGACGGCGATGCGATGCGGACCGAGGCGTTCCGCCATGAGGACGCCGGACGGACTTGCGAAGGCGGTGGCGGCCTCGCCGTCCTCCTCCATCAACAGCCAGGCGACGCAGCGGGCCGCGTTGCCGCAGGCCCCCGCCTCGGACCCGTCGGCGTTCCAGATTCCCATGCGGGGCAGGCCGCGGCCCTCTTCGAGCGTGATGACCTGATCGCAGCCGAAGGCGCCGCTCCTGTCGCCGAGCGTACGCGCGGCATCGGCCGTCATGGGGCGGGCGCCGCCGCGCAAGTCGACGATGACGAACTCGTTGCCGAGGCCATCCATGCGCCAGTAGCGGCGGCCGGTAAGGTCTTCGAGGCTCATCCGCGCCGCATAGAGGGCGGGCGGGTCGGCGTCCATCAGGGCACGAGGAGCCACAGCACGGCGAGCCCGCCCCAGGCGGCGAGGCCGGACCAGACGAAGCTGACCGCGCTCTCCGCGCGCAGGCTCCGGGCGGTGCCCGCCATGCTGGCGGCAAGAAGCGTAAGGACGAGCGGCACCCGCTCGTCCGCCGCGGCGAGCGCGCAGGCCAGAAGGGCGGCGAGCCCCAACGGCCAGGAGAAGGCGCTGCGGCCGAGGTTCGGCGCGCAGAGCGTGCCGAGGACGAGGGTGGTGATCACCGTCGCGGCGTGGGGTCGCCTGCGAGGCGCAGACCCGGCAGCGGCCCGGCCCCCACCGCGCCGGAGAGCCAGGCCGCGTAGGCGAGGGTGCCTGCCCAGGCGCAGAGCGGGAGGAAGGCGACCAGGTAGACGGCCGTCATGTTCCGCCGCCCCATGTCGTGCGGCGCCGCCAGGAAGAGGATCGAGAAGAGCGGCAGCGCGAAGCCCGAAAAGCCGGGCGCGAGGGCCGCCGCGCCCGCGATCGCGAGGCCCGCAGGCGGCATGCCGAGATGCGCCGGGCGCTCCGGCAGGATCAGGAGCTGCGACCAAAGGAGGAGGAAGCCGAGCCCCGCGAGGCCGTAGCCGGCGGCGCAGGCCCAAAGGACGAGGGGATGGAGGCAAGCGGCGCAGGCGACGAGCAGCCCCCTGGCGGGCCTGTCACGCCCGAGGAAGAGGACCGCGAGGAAGAGCGACGGCAGGCCGAGGCCCCAACTCGCCAAGCGCAACGCGTCGGCGCCGGGCAGCGTTGCGAGCGTGCCGAGCGCTCCCGAAGCGAGGAGCGTGGCTTCCGTTCCCGGTGCGAGGGCGACCGGTTCGCTCGCCCGGGCGAGGAGGCTCGTCTGCGCCGCGTCGAGCGGTGCGAGGTACCCCGCGGCGAGGCAGGACAGAAGAAGGAGGCTCGCGCCCACGCCGCGGCCAAAGGCGAGCCAGAACGGCTGGCGTTCCGCGAGCGCGCCGCTCACGCCGCGCCGACCCTGCCGAGGACGACCTCGGCGCTCTCGCCCGCGCCGTGCTCGGTCTTCTCCCAGTAATGAGGCTTGGTGACGAACTGCCAGGCGGCCTTGTAGCCCGCGACCGACTGCAGAGCCCAGTAGAGCGGCGCGAGCAGCGCCATCGGGACGAGGTCGTCCCAGCCGCGACGAAGGGGCGCGAGCATGAAGAGCCAGACCTGGAAGGCGTTGCCGAGCAGCAGGGTCGCGACCGCCATCGGGGCCAGGATGCCGGGGAACAGGGCGGCGATCCCGTCGCCATGGCCGAGCCACCACAGAAGGTAGAACGCCCAGAAGACGGGGTTCAGGAGCGCCGCGACGATCACCGCCCCGACGAGAAGGTGGAGGGTGAGCGCATGGCGCAGGCGGCCCCGGCGCGGTCCCCGCCGGGCGTGGACCGCCCAGCTCTGCATGTAGCCCTTGATCCATCTCGAGCGTTGACGAAGCCAGGCGACGGGTCGGCTCGTCGCGAGCTCGAAGGTGGTCGAGTCGAGGATCCGCGTGCGGTAGCCCCAATGGACGAGGCGCAGACCGAGATCGGCGTCTTCGGTGACGTTGCAGGGGTCCCATCCCCCGACCTCGATCAGGGCGGCCCGCTTGAAGATGTTGGAGGTGCCCCCGAGCGGCAGCGGCGCACCGATGCGGTCGAGGCCTGGCAGGACCAGGTCGAAGAGCAGGGCGTACTCGATCGCGAAGAGGCGCGTGACCCAATTCTCCCGACGATTGTAGTAGTTCAGCCGCGCCTGCAGGCAGACCACCTCCGGCGGAAGGCTCGCGAAGGCGGCGGCCGCCTTGCGAAGCTGGCAGGGTTCGGGGCGGTCCTCCGCGTCGTAGATGACGAGGAGGTCGCCGCGGGCGGACCACAGGCCGTGATTGCACGCCTTGGGCTTGGTGCGGGGGCCGCCCGCGGGCACGAGGACGAGGTCGAGGGGAAAGGGCGGGGAAAGGGCGCGGGCGGCGGCGATCGTCGCCTCGTCGTCCGCCTCCAGCAACAGCTTCACGTCGAGCTTCTCGGGCGGATAGTCGAGCGCCGCGATCGCGCCGCTCAAGTTCGGCAGCGCCGCCGCCTCCCGGTAGAGCGGACAGAGGATGGTGACGCTCGGTAGGTCGTCTTCTTTCACGGGCGGCGGCGCGGGCCGCTCGTCGGCGCTCAGCGACAGGCCGAGGAGGACGCCGCGCAGCAGGGTCACGGCCATGGTGAAGACGATGAAGCCGGCATTGACCGCCACCCCGAGCCCAACCGGTTCCGCGATCACCCCGCCTGTCAGCGCGACGAGGAGCGCCGCGAGGCCGATCTTCTGCGCGCGGGACAGCCGCTCGCCGGCATGCAGCCCCGGCAGGGTCTCGGCGACGGCACCGACCGCGACGTCGGCGAGGACTGCCCGGTGCGTCCGGCGGAGCGCGTCGCGGGCTTGTTGGCTCGCGGTCCGGGCCAGTTCGACCCTGAGCGCCTCGGCCTCGCCAGCGAGGCTCACCGCCTGCGCCGCCTGAGGAGAAGGGTGCCGAGGATCGGGGACGCCACCATCAGGAGTTCGCGCCAGGGAAGGCGCCGGACGAGCGGCAAGAAGCCGGCTTCCGCGGCGGACGCGGCCGAGACCAGTAGGTCCGCCGCGATCATTCCCCCACCCACAAGCCGACGAACCCGCCTCGGCCGAGGTCGACCCCCTCGCCCGCGACGTCGAAGACCGCGCCGATCTGCAGCTTGAACCGGCCGCCGAGCGGCAGGACGAGGGAGGGCGCGAGCTGATAGAGGCTGTAGTCGACGCCGCCCGCCTCCGCGCCGCCCAAAGACTGCGTGGCGAAGAGTTCCAGCGCCGCCATGCCGCCTCGCAGCCAACCCTCCTCGAAGGGACGGCCGAGAGTCGCCTCCGACTTCAGGAAGGCCGCGTCGTCGCCGAGGCTCAGCCGCGGCGCGAGGCGGAAGGTCGCGAAGAGCGGGCCGAAGTCGTAGCCCGCCAGGGCGGAGACCCCCGCCGCCCCGTCCCGGCCGAACGCCCGGTCGAGCCCGAGGCGGGAGGTGGTCGAGACGGGGGCCGCGACGTCGAGCGCCGCGCTGAGAGCGAGGCGGTCGCTGCGCCAGGTCTGCACCTGAAGGTAGGCCTCCGCATCGGAGAGGCCCCCGAGTCGGTCGTCGACGGCCGCCGTCTGCGCGTAGGCGGGCTGCTGCACGCTCTGGAAGGCGAAGCCGAACTTTCCGCCGAGCATGAGGCGCGGCGTCAGTCCGAACTCGGCATAGGTCTCCGAGGTGGTCTGGGCGAAGCGGCGTTCTTCTTCGGTCGCGACCTGATGGGTGACCTTACCGATCGTGAGGAGCTGACCGGCAGGCCGGTTCCAAGGCGAGGCCAGCGCAGCGCCCGGCCAACAAGCCGAAAGCCAGCCGACGCACAACGCGGCAGCACGCAGCCGCCCGTTTCCGAGCCGTCCCCAACCTCGCATCGCCCCTCGTGCGGCCCTTGCCGGCCGTTCCGATCCCATGGGGACTGTCTAGTGGATCGTCAGAGGCAACCACCAACTTCCGGTTGAAGGTTGGCGGAGGCTACGAATTCGAGGGCAGGGTCAGCGGCAGGCCTTGCTCGCGCGGTCGAGGGCGGCGGAGACGCCGAGCAGGCTGAAGCTGTACTCGGTCGCGGTGCCGCGCTCGGACATGGCGGAGAGGCGCATGTCGGTGCCCCGCCGCATGGCGGCGACGAGGCGGCGTTCCTCGTCCGAGGCCTCGACGAAGCCCTCGTTTCCGGAGGGGAAGAGGTCCCAGCGGTCCGAGCCGATGCGGATCTGCGGATCGGGCGATTCCCGCAAGGGGTAGCCCGCCATGAAGCTCGGTTGTTCGGATGCGGCGCCCGAGGCCCAGCTCGCGACCATGACGTAGACGTCGCCGTGCCTGACGGAACTCGGCTCCTTCTCCTTGGGGGTCGTCACCGCGTAGCAGATCTTATCGTCGCCGACCTCGTTCACGTAGACGAACCAGTCGCGATAGGTCGCGATCTGCTCCGGTGTGGCCGATGCGCCTTGCGGGAGAGCGACGCTCAGCGCCGTCGACAGAGCGATCGTCAGGCTTCTTCCGGCGCGGCGCATGGCATCTCCTTCTTGATCCTCGGCACTTATGACAGAGCCTCCCGAATGCGGGAAGCGGCGGCTCGCTGACCGTCCCGTCACGTGTGCTCCTGGGGCCGTTCAGGTGGTCTGCGCCCGTATCGCGCCCGCGGCGACGAAGGGACAGATCGCCAGCGCCTGCAAGGAGAAGGCGCCGAGCAGGAGGAGCGGGGCGCCTGGCGCCTCGCCCGCGGCCGCAGGGCCGAAGACGAGGCAGGGGACGAAGAGCGGCAGCGCGAGGAAGACGAGGAGGCCCGTGCCGCGGCGGACGCCCGCGCAGAGCGCGCCGATCGTACCCGCGAGGAGCGCGAGCGCCGGCGTGCCGAGGAGCAGGCCGAGCGCGCCCGCGGCGCCCTGCATCGGTGTGGCCCCGAAGGCGAAGAGGAGGACCGGGGAGACCAGGACCAGGGGCAAGCAGGCCGAAACCCATCCCGCCGCCATCTTGACCAGCATCGAGACCGGCAGGGGCAGGGAGGAAAGGCGGAGGAGGTCGAGCCCTCCCGCGCGCACGTCCTCCTCGTGCTGGCCATCGAGGCCGAGAAGAAGCGAGAGGCTCGCCGTCAGCCAGAGGAGGCCCGGCCCCGCAGCCCGCAGGAGCGCCTCGTCCCGCCCGAGGCCGAGCGGCGCCAGCGCGCAGGCGAGGACGAAGAGACCGAGGCTCGCCGCCCAGCCGCCGCCGCGCAGGCGGAGGCGCAACTCCCGCAGGAACAAGGACCGGGTCACGCGGCGGCCAGCCTGAGCGTACGGGCGTGAGGGGGGGAGTCGCCTTCATGGGTCGCCATCACGGCGAGGCCACCGCGCGCCCTGTGGGCCTGCACGGTCCGCCAGAGGAGGTCCCGGCCCTCATCGTCGAGGCCCGAGAGCGGCTCGTCGAGGAGCCAGAGCGCCCGAGGGCTGAGGAGCAGCCTCGCGAGGCCCAAGCGCCGCCGCTGGCCGGTGGAAAGGCGCCCGACAGCCGTTTGCGCCGCCGAAACGAGGCCGACGCGGGCGAGCACGTCGCCCGCGTCGGCCCGGTACAGACCGGCCCAGAAGGAGACGGTCTCCTGAGCAGAGAGGCGGTCCGCGAGCCCCTCGCCGGGAGCGAGAAGGTGGACGTCGCAAGCGCGGACTTCGCTCGGGTCGGCGGCGCCGCCCGCGCGCGCGAAGCCGATCCTTCCGTCGCAGCGCGCGAGGCCCGCGACCGCGCGCAGGACCGAGGTCTTGCCCGAGCCGTTGGGTCCGCGAAGCAGAAGCGCCTCTCCGGGGCCGAGGGTGAAGGTGATGCCCTCCGCCACGACCCGCCCCGCCCGCAGGGGCGCGACGTCGTCGCAGGTCAAGGAGAGGTCGTAGGTCAAGGCAGGGGCGTCGGGCGGCTCGGGGGCGGTGATAGGGAAGCCGGGGCGGGCGGCCAACCGCCCTCCTACCCGCCGGCGCGCAGTCACGCCCGCGCGTGACCCGCCTTGCCGCGTTGCACCCTCGCTGCCCCTCCCGCATAAGGCGCGGGAGAGAAGACCATTCCTACCGTCGGAGCGCATTTATGACCCCGGGACACGACAGCCTGAAGACCAAACGGACGCTGGAGGCGGGGGGCAAGAGCTACGCCTATTACAGCCTGAAGGCGGCGAAGGACGCCGTCGGCGACGTCTCCAAGCTGCCGGTCTCGCTGAAGTACCTGCTCGAGAACCTGCTGCGCTACGAGGACGGCCGTTCGGTCGACACCTCGATGATTGAGGCCTTCGGCACCTGGCTCAAGAACAAGGGCAAGAACCCCGTCGAGATCGCCTACCGCCCGGCGCGCGTCCTGATGCAGGACTTCACGGGCGTTCCGGCCGTGGTCGACCTCGCCGCGATGCGCGACGCGATGGCCGCGCTCGGCCAGGACCCGAAGAAGATCAACCCGCTGGCCCCCGTGGACCTCGTCATCGACCACTCGGTCATGGTCGACTACTTCGGCACGCCCCAGGCCTTCGAGCGCAACGTCGAGCGCGAGTACGAGCGCAACAAGGAGCGCTACCAGTTCCTCAAATGGGGCCAGGGCGCCTTCGACAACTTCCGCGTCGTCCCCCCGGGGACCGGCATCTGCCACCAGGTGAACCTCGAATATCTGGGTCAGACCGTCTGGACCGCCGAGAGCGGCGGCGAGACCTTCGCCTATCCCGACACGCTGGTCGGCACGGACAGCCACACGACCATGGTCAACGGCCTCGCGATCCTCGGCTGGGGCGTCGGCGGGATCGAGGCGGAGGCGGCCATGCTCGGCCAGCCGGTCTCGATGCTGATCCCGGAAGTCGTCGGCTTCAAGATCGACGGCCGGATGCCGGAGGGTGCGACCGCGACCGACCTCGTCCTCACCGTCACGCAGATGCTTCGCGAGAAGGGCGTCGTCGGCAAGTTCGTCGAGTTCTACGGCCCGGGCGTCGCCAACATGACGCTCGAGGACCGCGCGACGATCGGCAACATGTCGCCTGAGTTCGGCTCGACCTGCGCCTTCTTCCCGATCGATGAGGAGACGCTGCGCTACCTCCGCGCGACGGGCCGCGAGGAGGAGCGCGTGCAGCTCGTCGAGGCCTATGCCCGCGAGCAGGGCCTGTGGCGCTACGACCAACCCGAGAACACGGTCGAGCCGGTCTTCACCGACACGCTGCACCTCGACCTTAGCACGGTCGTCCCCTCGATCGCCGGGCCGAAGCGGCCGCAGGACCGGATCGAGCTGGCCCATGCGCCCGGCGGTTTCGACCTCGCGCTCGACAAGGAGTACGGAAAGCTCGACGAGAAGGGTAAGCAGGTCCCCGTCGCGGGCGCCGACTACACGCTCGGTCACGGCGACGTCGTGATCGCGGCGATCACGTCGTGCACGAACACGTCGAACCCCTCGATCCTGATGGCGGCGGGCCTCGTCGCGAGGAAGGCGCGGGCGCTCGGCCTCAAGAGCCAGCCTTGGGTGAAGACCTCGCTCGCGCCGGGCAGCCAGGTCGTGACCGACTACCTCGAGAAGTCGGGCCTCCAAGACGATTTGGATGCGATGGGCTTCAACCTCGTCGGCTATGGCTGCACGACCTGCATCGGCAACTCCGGGCCGCTGCCCGATCCGATCCACGACGCGATCGAACAGAACGACCTCGCCGTCGCCTCGGTCCTGTCCGGCAACCGGAACTTCGAAGGCCGGATCAGCCAGGACGTGCGCGCGAACTTCCTCGCCTCCCCGCCGCTCGTCGTCGCCTACGCGATCGCGGGCTCGATGGACGTCAACCTGACCAAGGACCCGATCGCGCAGACCCCGGACGGCAAGGACGTCTACCTCAAGGACATCTGGCCCACCTCTCACGAGATCGCCGAGATGGTCCGCGCGAACGTGACGCCCGAGATGTTCGCCGAGCGCTACGCCGAGGTCTTCAAGGGCGACGAGCGCTGGCAGGGCATCGAGACGTCCGGCGGCGAGACCTACGCCTGGCCGTCCTCGACCTACATCGCGAACCCACCCTACTTCCACGAGATGGACGCGCGGCCGGCCGACCCCGAGCCGATCGAAGGCGCGCGGGTCCTCGCGCTCCTCGGCGACATGATCACGACCGACCACATCTCGCCCGCCGGCGCGATCAAGGAGGACAGCCCGGCGGGCGCCTACCTCGAGAGCCATCAGGTCGAGCCACGGGAGTTCAACTCCTACGGCTCGCGCCGGGGCAACCACGAAGTGATGATGCGGGGGACGTTCGCGAACATCCGTATCAAGAACCTCATGGTGCCGGGCACGGAGGGCGGCCTGACCAAGTACGTGCCGACCGACACGGTGATGCCGATCTACGACGCGGCGATGAAGTACCGCTCGGACGGCACGCCGCTCGTCGTCTTCGGCGGCGAGCTCTACGGCTCGGGCTCCTCGCGCGACTGGGCGGCGAAGGGGACGATCCTCCTCGGCGTGAAGGCCGTGATCGCCAACAGCTTCGAGCGCATTCACCGCTCGAACCTGATCGGCATGGGCGTTCTGCCGCTCGAGTTCTGCGAGGGCGACAGCTGGAAGTCGCTCGGCCTCGACGGGACGGAGCAGGTGACGATCCACGGGGTCGAAAGCCTCGTGCCCGGACAGAACATGAAGGTGACGATCACGGGGGCGGACGGCGCCTCCCAGGACGTCACCGTCAAGGCACGGATCGATACGCAGGACGAGCTCGACTACTTCCGCAATGGCGGGATCCTGCAATACGTCATCCGCAAGCTCGCGGCGTAAGAGCAGGAGGCTGACGGTTCTGTTCGGCCTCCTCGCAACTCTCCTCCTCGCAGGCTCGAGCGCGCCCGAGCCTGCGGCGGCGGCGCACGAACCGGACTACGCCGACGAGGCGAACTGGCTCTGCAGGCCAGGGCGGAACGACGCCTGCCATACCGACCTCGACGTCACGGAGGTGAAGGCGGACGGCACGCTGACGGTCCGGCCCTTCGCGCCGGCCGACGACCCCGCGCTCGACTGCTTCTACGTCTACCCTACGATCTCCGCCGACGACGCGCCCAACAGCGACATGGTCGCGGGCGAGGGCGAAGCGCGCATGGCGGCGCAGCAGTTCGCTCGCTTCGCCCAGGCCTGCCGCCTCTACGCGCCGATCTACAGGCAGGTGACGCTTCGTTCCTTGCGGGCGGGCCTCATGGGCAGGCCGGGGGGCAGCACGGAACTCGCCTATCAGGACGTACGCGCCGCGTTCGAGGCCTACCTAGAGAACGACAATCGCGGTCGGCCCTTCGTCCTCTTCGGGCACAGCCAGGGAACGGCGATGTTGACCCGACTGATCCAGGAGGACGTCGAAGGCACGCCGCTTCAAGAGCGCATGCTCTCCGCGATCCTCCTCGGTTACAACGTCCTCGTGCCGAAGAACGGCGTCATGGGGGGCAGCTTCCACAGCGTTCCCTTATGCACCGCGGCGGACGAGACGGGCTGCGTGGTGACCTACGTTTCGTTTCCCGCGAGCACCCCGCCCCCACCGGGCGCGGTCTTCGCCTATGCCGGCACGCCCGGCCTGACCGTCGCCTGCGTGAACCCGGCTTCGCTCCTGGGGCGCACGACGCTCGGCGCGATCATTCCGAAGAATGGCGGCGGCGTCGCGGCGCGCCCGCCTGCGCCTTGGGTCGCGGCCGGCGACGAGATCGCAACGCCTTTCGTCAGCGTGCCGGGCCTGTTGCGGGGCGACTGCGCGGGAGAAGGCGACAGCGGCTACCTCACCGTGACGACGCTCGCCGATCCGGGCGACCCCCGCTCGGACGACATCGGGGGAGAGGTACTGGTCTTCAACCGGCCGCTGACCGGCTGGGGCCTTCACCTTCTCGACGTGAACCTCACGCAGGCGGATCTCATCGCGCTGGTGAACCGGCAAGCCGCCGCCTACGCGGCACGGCGCGGGGAGGGGGACTGAGCGCACGGGCGCAAGGGGAGTTCGTGCCGTGCTAACCGAACCCTAACGCCTGCAACCTAAGGTCGCCTTCCCAACCCGGAGGCGACCCATGCTGCCCTTTCCCCTCGTCAGCTTCGACGAGCAGCGGCTCGAAGTCCTGCAGCGCTACCGGCTATTGGCGCCGACCTCCGCGCCGAACGCTGAGGGGCTCGCCCTTCTCGCCAGGCGAGCGCTGGGGGTCGAGTACGTTTACGCGGCGGTGACGGAGCGTCACAGGCGCCGCTTCGCCTGCCATGCGGGCGTGCCGGACAGCTGGCTCGATGTGACCGCCTCGTTCTGCGCCCGTGCCAACCTCGCGCAGCGGCCCTTCGTGCTCGAGGACGTGCGCGTACAGACCGAGATCGCCGACCACCCCGCCGTGTCCGGACCGCCCGGCATCAGGTTCTTCGCCGGTGCGCCCATGTTCGGCTCGAGCGGCGAGCGGCTCGGCACCTTCTGCGTCTTCTCGCCCCGGCCCCAGACGCTGGGCGCGGAGCGGCACGTCCTGCTGGCGCAGTTCGCAGGGCACGCGGCCGAAACGCTGAGCCTTCGCAGCGCCGCGTCCTACGCCGTGCGCGACCTCGTCGAGGCGGAGCGGGTGAAGCGAGCGTACTACGACCTCGCCATGACGGATGCGCTGACCGGCGCCCTCAACCGCCGCGCCTTCTTCGAGGTCGCGCAGCGGGCGCTTACGCGCTGCAGGCGGCACGACCGCCCCTTCGCCGTTGTCATGGTCGACATCGACCACTTCAAGCGCGTGAACAACGAGCACGGCAACGCGATGGGCGATGCGGTCCTCGCCGCCCTCAGCGACTGCCTTCGCCGTGCGGTACGGGCGGAGGACGCGCTCGGCCGCCTGGGCGGAGAGGCGTTCGCTCTCATCCTGCCCGAGACGGACCGCGAGGAGGCCGCCCGGACCGCGGACCGCCTGCGCCGGCTCGTCCGCGTCCTGCCCGTCGGCGAGAACGAGAAGGCCTTCTTCGTGAGTGCGAGCTTCGGCCTCGCCATGGCCGGTCCGGGCGAAGAGCGGATCGAAGACGTGCTCACGGGTGCGGACCGCGCGCTCTACGAGGCGAAGGCGGCGGGCCGGGACCGGGTCGCCCTCCACGCTGCCTAGCTGCGCGTGCGCCCTAGCGGGACCGGCCTTGCGCCCCTAACTGCCCGGTCATGGCAAGACCCGTCACCGTTACCATCTCTCATGAGCACTCGAAGGAGGAGGCGCGACGCCGCCTCGACGAGGGCATCGGCAAGCTCACCTCGCAGTTCGGCAGCCTCGCCAAGGTCAAGCATGACTGGCGCGGCGACACGCTCGACTTCAAGGTCCGTGCGATGATGCAGAGCGTGAACGGCAACATCGACGTCTTCGACGACTACGTCCGGATCACGGTCGTCCTGCCGGACCTCCTCGCCGGCATGGCCGAGAAGGTGACGAACAACATCCAGAAGCAGGGTCAGATCCTGCTCGAGAAGAAGTAGCGCTTCAGCCCGCTTCCCTGTGCGCCTCGGCGAGGTAGTCGCGCGACTGCATCTCGTGCAGGCGGCTCGCCGTGCGGGCGAACTCGAAGCTGCCGTCGCCGGCGGGGTAGAGGTCGTCCGGGGCCGCAGCGGCCGAGACGATCAGCTTGCAGCGGTGCTCGTAAAGCGAGTCGATCAGCGTGACGAAGCGCTTGGCCTCGTTTCGGCTCTCAGGACCCATGACCGGCACGCCTTCGAGGAGGACCGCCGGGAAGGTTCGCGCCATCTCGAGGTAGTCGGAGGGGCCGAGCGCCGCGCCGCACAGCGCGTCGAAGCTCTCCCTCATCGCTCCGCGCGCCGCCGTGACGGGCACGTCGCGGCCGTCCACCCGCAGCGTCTGCCTTCCTTGCGCCGCGCCCGCCGTCAGATCGTGCCAGGCCTCGTCCATCGCCGCGTCGGCCTCGGGTCCGAGCGGGCAGTGATAGACCGGCGAGCGTTCGAGGCGACCCAGGCGGTAGTCCCGCGCCGCCTCGACGTGGAGCACGCGGGCATGGGCTTTCAGCTCGTCGATGAAGGGCAGGAAGAGCGGCCGGTTCAGCCCGTCGAGGTAGAGGTCCTCCGGTACTCGGTTCGAGGTCGCAACGATCACCGCGCCCCTGTTCCAGAGCTCGCCGAACAGGCGCGACAGGATCATCGCGTCGGCGACGTCCGTGACCTGGAACTCGTCGAAGCAGAGGAGGCGGGCCTTGAGGAAGAGCGCCTTCGCCGCGTGCGGAATCGGATCGTCGAGCGACGCCCGGCGCGCGCGGGCGGGGTGGGCGCGGCGGTCCTTGTCCTCCATCGCCCGCCAGCGCGCGATGAAGCGCTGCGCTTCGCCCATGAAGGCGTGAAAGTGGACGCGGCGCTTCTCGTCGTCGGGAACGGGCGCCGTCTCGAAGAAGAGGTCCATGAGCAGGCTCTTGCCCGCCCCGACCCCACCCCAGAGGTAGAGCCCGAGGGGCGGCTCGCCCGCGAGGAAGGAGAAACGCGGCGGCTCGTATGACGACAGCGCGTCGTGGACGGTCTGGAGCGCTTCGGCCGCCTCGGCCTGCGCCGGGTCGGGCTGAAGCTTTCCTTGATCGAGAAGCGCCCGGTAGCGGGCGAGGGGGCCTGACATGCGGGCCCCGCTAGCAACGCTCGCGCCCGCCGCCTAGCAGGCAAGGATGAGCCTCGCCGTCCGCCCCGAAGACATCGACGCCGCCGCCGACCGCATCGCGGGTCACGTCGCCCGCACGCCCCTCCTGCGCTGCCCCCGCCTCGATGAGCGCGTCGGCGGGACGGTTCTCCTGAAGGCGGAGTGCCTTCAGGTCACGGGCAGCTTCAAGCTGCGCGGCGCGACCAACGCGATCCGAAGCCTGCCCGAGGGGACGAAGGGCGTCGTCGCCTACTCCTCCGGGAACCATGCCCAGGCGGTCGCGCTCGCCGCGACCAGGGCTGGCTATCCTTCCGTCATCGTCATGCCGGCGGACGCGCCGCGCGCGAAGCGGGACCGCACCGCCGCCTACGGCGCCGAGGTGATCCTCTACGATCGGCTGAAGGAGAGCAGGGAGGCGATCGGCGAGGCGATCTCGGAGGAACGCGGCTTCGCCCTCGTGCCGCCCTTCGACTTCGGCCCCACCATCGCAGGCCAGGGGACGGTCGGACTCGAGGCCGCCGCGCAGGCCCAGGCGATGGGCTTCGCGCCGGACCAAGCCCTCGTCTGCTGCTCAGGAGGCGGGCTCGCCGCCGGAACAGGCCTCGCTCTCAAGCGGGCCTTCCCGGACTCCGCGCTCGTCACGGTCGAACCCCAGGGCTTCGACGACACCGCGCGGAGCCTTGCGAGCGGCGAGCGGTGCACGAACGATCCCGGCGCCCGTTCGATCTGCGACGCGCTCCTCGTCAACGGGCCGGGCGCGCTGACCCTGCCGATCCTGCGGAGCCTCGATGCTTCTGGGGTCGCCGTCGCGGACGACGAGGCGGTCGGCGCGGTACGCTACGCGGCCGAGGAGCTGCGCGTCGTCCTAGAGCCCGGCGGCGCGGTCGCGCTCGCTGCCGTGCTGTGCGGACGCGTAGAGACGAAGGGCAAGGTGACCATCGTCGTCCTGTCCGGCGGGAACACGGACATGGAGACCTTCGCCGCCGCGATGCGGCAGGGTCAGTAACGAACTTCCGCGACCGGACCCGAGGAGACGCCGAGGGCGCGGTAGAGGGCGACCGCCGAAAGAGCCAGCTCGGCCTCGGAGTTCACGAAGGCCTCCCGGCTGGAGATCAACTGGCGCTGAGCGTCGAGCACCTCGATCAGGCTCGCCAGACCCTCCGTGTAGAGCGCCTGAAGCTGAGAGAAGGCCTGCTCGCTGGCGTCCACCGCGATGGCGAGGTCGGCGCGGCGGTCCTCTGCGCTGCGGATCGAGACGAGGGCGGTCTCGACTTCCCTCAGCGCCGAGAGGAGCGTGCGTTCGTAGGTCAGAAGCGTCGCTTGCGCGCGCGCCTCGGCCGCCCGCACCTCGGCTCGCCTGCGGCCGAAGTCGAAGAGCGGCACGTCGATGACGGCACTGAGGCTCGCCACCGTCTGCCGCGCGAGCGCGCCGGGCGTCTCGATGTCGGCGGTGATCCGGCCCGGCAGGCTTAAGGACGGGTAGAGGTCGGAGACCTCCGCGCCGACGAGCGCGGTGGCGCGCACCAGGTCCGCCTCCGCCGCGCGCAGGTCCGGGCGGCGGCGCAGCAGCTCCGCCGGCACGCCGGCGTCCGGACCGTCCGCATAGATCGGCACGGGCCCGCCTTCGAGGGGCACGACGAGCTCTCCCGTCGGCTGGCGTCCGGTCAGGACGGCGAGCGCGTTGTCCGCGTCCGCGCGGGCGGTGACGAGGGGGCCGCGCTGCGCCCGCGTCTGAGCGAGGTCGGCGAGCGCGCGCTGCACGTCGAGGTCGGCCGCGAGGCCCGCCTCGGCGCGTAGCCGGACGATCTCGAGCGTGCGGTTCTGAAGATCGAGTGAGGTCTCCAAGAGGGCGAGCCGGGCGTCGATCCGGCGCAGCTCGAGATAGGTCGAAGCGACGCTGGAGGCGGTCAGCCGTCTGAGGTCGGCGCGGTCGAACTCGGTCGCGGCGAGAAGAGCGCGTGCGGCCTCGAGCTCGCGCCGCCGTCCGCCGAAGAGGTCGGGTACGAAGCTCATGGCGAGGCCGCCCGCCGCGCTCTCCTGCGTGCCGCCGTCTCCTTCGAGGTCGGTGCTGATCGTGCCGTCGGCGAAGCCGTCGATGGTGGGAAGGAGGTCGGAGCGTTCCGCCCGGACGAGCGCCGCCGCCTCGGCGAGCCGGGCCTGCGCGATCCTGACGTCGAGATTGTCGCGCAGGGCGTCCTGGATCAGCCCGTCCAAGGTCTCGTCGCCGAAGCCCAGCCACCAATCGCGCTCCTCGCCGTCGAAGGGGGCGGGCGTCGCGAAGGCGCGCGGCGTCTCGAGCTCGGGCGGCGTCGTGTCCGGCCCGACGACGCAGGCGGACAGGCTCGCCGCCAGAAGGATCGAAAGGCTACGCTTCACTCCGCAGGCGACCCTTCCGCCTCGGCGAGCTCGCGTGCGAGGAGGACGCCGCCCTCGCGCGGTGGGGCGCTGAGCCTCGCGACGCCGAGGTAGATGACCGGGGTCAGGAACAGGGTGAAGATGCCGGCGATTCCGAGGCCGCCGAAGACGACCCAGCCGATCGAAGCGCGCGACTCGGCGCCTGCGCCCGTCGCGACGATGAGGGGGACCGCGCCGAGCACGGTCGAGATCAGCGTCATCACGATGGGCCGCAGGCGGATCGACGCGGCCTCGGCGACGGCCTCGCGCACGCTGCGCCCCTGGCTTCGAAGCTGATCGGCGAACTCGACCACGAGGATGCCGTTCTTCGCCATCAGCCCAATCAGCATGACGAGGCCGATCTGCGAGAAGATGTTCAGCGAGGTGCCCGTGACGAAGAGGGAGAAGACGGCGGCGGCGAGGCCGAAGGGCACGGTGAGGAGGACGACGAGGGCGGAGGTGAGGCTTTCGAACTGAGCGATCAGCACGAGGAGCACGATGACGAAGGCGAAGCCGTAGGTGATGAGGAGGTCGTGGTTCGCCTCGGCGAGGCTCGCGGCGGAGCCCTGCATCAGCATGCTGATGCCGTCGGGCAGGACCTCGTCGCCGAGGCGCTCCATCTCGCTGACGGCCTCTTCGAGGGGAACGTCGGGGGCAATGTCGGCTTCGAGCTCGATGGCGCGGCGCTGCTCCGTCCGGTCGAGCTGCGCGGCGACGCCTTCCTCGACGAGGCTCGTCATGGCGGAGAGCGGTACGAGGCCTTCGTTCTCGGTACGGACGTAGAGGTTTCGGAGGTCGGACGGGTCCGTCACCGCGCCGGTCTCGGCCCTCAGGAAGACGGGGATCGACTGGTCGCCGACGTTGAGGTCCACGACGTCCTCGCCGCCGACCATGGCACGCAGGGTGGCAGACAGCTCGTCGAGCGAGACGCCGAGGTCGGCGGCACGCTGGCGGTCGATACGGATCGAGAGCTGCGGCTGGGTGGGCTGGTAGGAGAGCTCGGCGTTCGACAAGATCTCGGACCGCGTGTCGATCGCGTCGGCAAGCGCACGGGCCGCCTCGTAGATCTCGGTATAGTCCGAACCCGTCAGCGCGACCTCCATCCCGCCGCGCCCGCCGCCGACGTCGAGGCTGCTGCGGCCGAAGACGCTGACGCGGGCGCCGGGGATCGCGTTCATCGGCTCGCGCAGCTTCTCGATCAGCGCCTGCTGCGTGACGTCCCTGTCCTCCCAGGGCGCGAGGGGCGCGGTGATAGAGGTCCGGTTGGGGTCCCAGCGGCCGACGATGGTGAAGAGGGAGGTGATGGTCCCGTCCTCGACGTAAGGGCGCAGGATGGCTTCGATCTGGTCCGTCTGCCGGTCCATGTAGTCGAGGCCGACGCCGTCTGGACCGGTCGCGAAGACGAAGACCGTGCCCCGGTCCTCCTCCGGCACGAGCTCCTGCTGGAGGCTGCCGTAGAGAAGGGCGGCGAGGACCGCGGCGGCGACGAAGCCGCCGACCGTCATCCAGGCGTGACGCAGGCAGACGCCGAGGACCCGGTCGTAGCCCGCCTGGGCTCTCGCCCCGAACCGTCCGAGCCAGGACGGGATCGCGCCGCTCGACACGTCGAGGCGCGAGGCGAGGGCGGGGACGAGCGTCAGCGCCACGAAGGAGGAGATGATGACGGCGAAGGCGAGGACGAAGCCGAACTCGCGGAAGAGGCGCCCCGCCTCGGAGGGAAGGAAGGAGATCGGCACGAAGACCGAGACGAGGACGGCCGTCGTCGCGACGACCGCGAAGAAGACCTCCTTGGTGCCGAGGACGGCGGCGGCGCGGGCGCCGAGGCCCTCCTGCCTGCGCCGCTGGACGTTCTCGAGCACGACGATGGCGTCGTCGACGATGAGGCCCGTCGCGAGGACGAGGGCGAGCAGGGTGAGGAGGTTCACGGAGAACCCGAGGAGGTAGATGCCCGCCAGCGTGCCGACGAGGGCGACCGGGATCGCGGTCGAGGGGATGAGGGTCGCCCGCCAGGAGAAGAAGAAGAGGAAGATGGTGGCGACCACCACCACGACGGTGATGCCGAGGCTGGTCACGACCTCCCGGACCGAGTCGCGGATGAAGATCGAGTCGTCCTGCGTGATGGTGATGTCGAGGTCGTCGAAGCGGGCGTTGAGCCGCTCGACGACCGCCTTGACCGAGTCCGCGATCTCGATCGTGTTGCTGCTCGCCTGCCGGACGACGCCGAGGCCGATGACGGGCTGACCGTCGAGGCGGACGAAGTCGGTGGCGTCGGCCGGGGAGAAGTAGGCTTCGGCGACGTCCCCGACGCGGGTCGTGCCGCGCACGACCACCGCCTTGATCAGCTCCGGCGTCGCGGCCGTCGCCTCCGCGCGGACCAGGAGCTGCTGGTCCGAGGACAAGAAGCTGCCGACGGGCACGTCGTAGGGCGCTTGGCGCAGCGCCTCGGAGACGTCCGACACGGTGAGCCCGAAGCGGCTCAGGCGGAGCGGGTCGAGAACCACGCGAAGCTGCCGTTCCCTCGCGCCGAACTGCCCGACGCTGGCGACGCCGGGGGTCGCCAGGATCTCGGGGACGATGTCGTTGTCGATGATCCGGGTCAGGTCTTCTTCGCCGTAGACGCGCGAGGTGACGGCGAGCTGGATGATCGGATCCGCGTCGTCGTCGGCCTTACTGATCGTCAGCTGTTCGACGCGGTCGGGAAGCTGGCGCGCAACGCGGGAGACGGCTTCGCGCACGTCGTTGGCGGCGGTGTCGAGATCGGTGCCCGGCGAGAACTCGACCCGCACCCGGCCGGAGTTCTCTTCGGACGCGGAGCTGATCTCCCGCACGCCCTGAACGCGGGCGGCGGCGCCCTCGAGGATGCTCGTCACCTCGGCGTCGATCGTCTCGGGCGCGGCGCCCGGATAGGTCGCGCGGACGCCGACGATCGGACGGTCGACGTCGGGCAGCTCTCGCACCTCGACGCCGAAGAGCGCGGCCAGGCCGCCGATCACGATGAGAAGGTTGAGGACGGCGATCAGCCAGGGCCGCTTGACGGCGGCGGCCGGAAGGCCGCCCCCCGCCCCGTCCCCGGTCAGCTTCACAAGCTGCCCGCAGAGGAAGCGCCGCCGGCCGTCCCCTGGTGAATGGTGTCGGGCGGCGGCGTCTCGGTCCACGGCGCACCCGACGCCTCGACGGGGCTGCCCTGACGGACCTTCTGTACGCCCTCGGCGACGATCAGGGAGCCTTCGGGCAGGTCGGCATCGACCAGCACGCTTCCGGCGCGGCGCGAAACGATGGCGACCGGCTTGCGGACCGCCCTGCCGTTCTCGACCGCCCAAAGGTAGGCGCCGTCGCCGCCCCACACGATCGCCGCCTCGGGAATGGAGGGGTAGGAGCGGCCCGGCACCTTGAAGCTGACCGCGAAGCTCATGCCGGGACGAAGCGCGTCGTCCTCGTTCTCGATGGCGGCGCGGGCGGTGACGCTCCGCGTCGTGCTGTCGATGCGGCTGTCGATGCCGACGATCGACGCCTCGCGCGCGCGGCCGCCCTCGCTGAAGGCGCGGACCTCGACGGTGTCGCCGGGCTCGAGCCGGCCGAAGACCTCCTCTGGGACGGGAAAGTCGACGTAGAGGGTGCTTCGGTCGTCGATCTGCGCGATGTCGGTCTCCGGCGTGATCCTCGCGCCGGGATCGACCTCTGCGAGGCCGACATGGCCGTCGAAGGGCGCGCGGACGGTGCGGCGGTAGAGGGCGAGTTCGGCCTGCTCCAGGCGCAGCCCGGCGGCCTCGAGCGCGGTCTGCGCCTCGTCGATCGAGCTGCCGGAGACGGCGCCCGTCCCTTCGATCCGCCGGTAGCGTTCGAGGAGCTGCTTCGCCTCGGCGTTGGCGACGCGGGCGAGCTTGGCCTCGAGGACTTCTTCCTCGTCGTTGAGCTTGAGGAGAGGTTGCTTCGCCTTCACCTCGTCGCCGGTTTCGAACAGGACCTCGTCGACCTCGCCGCCGACTTCTGCGCGGACCATGGCGGTCGCGCGGGCGCGGGCGGTGCCGACGGCCTCGACGCGTCGTTCGTCCTCGGCGTGCCGGACCCGCTCGGCGAGGACCTGGACGGTCGCCTCCGCCCGACCGGCGTCGGGGCCGCCCTCGGGGGGGGCGGCCTGCTCTCCGCCGCAAGCCGCGAGCAGGAGCAGGACGAAGGGAAGAGCGCGAGAAGGCATCGAAAGGTCAGATAGCCCTGAGAGGGTTAAGGGCTACCGTTACCGAGGGGTCGCGCCCGATCACTCATCTGCGATCGACCAGCATGCGCTTGATCTCGGCGATGGCGTCCGCCGGGTTCAGCCCCTTCGGGCAGACCTGCACGCAGTTCATGATGGTGTGGCAGCGGTAGAGCTTGAAGGTGTCGTCGAGCGCGGCGAGCCGCTTCTCGGTCTCGTCGTCGCGGCTGTCCTTGATCCAGCGATGCGCCTGAAGGAGGGCTGCGGGGCCGAGGTACTCGCGGTCGCCGCCCTTGTCGCCGTTCCACCAATAGGACGGGCAGGCCGTCGAACAGGAGGCGCAGAGGATGCACTCGTAGAGGCCGTCGAGCTTCTCTCGCTGCTCGGGGCTCTGCAGGTGCTCGCCTTCTGGCTCGGCCGCGCTCTGCAGCCAGGGCTGGATCGCGGCGTGCTGCTCGTAGAACTTCGACAGGTCGCAGACGAGGTCGCGGATCACCGGCATGTGCGGCAGCGGGTAGATGGTGATCGGCCCGTCGCCGAGCTCGTCGAGGCCCTTGGTGCAGGCCAGCGTGTTCGCGCCGTTGATGTTGAAGGCGCAGGAGCCGCAGACGCCCTCCCGGCAGGAGCGGCGGAAGGACAAGGTCGGGTCGAGCTCCGACTTGATCTTGATGAGGACGTCCAGGACCATCGAGACCCCGGTCATGTCCACCTCATAGGTGTCCATGCGCGGGTTCTCGTCCGTCGAGGGGTCGTAGCGGTAGACCTTGACCGTGCGCAGCTTCGCGTCCGGCTTCTCGGAGCGGAAGGTCCGGCCCTGGCCGTTGACCTTGGAGTTGCGCGGTAGGGTAAGCTCGACCATGGGCGTTCCGGGGCTGACTGCTAGGCTGTTCGAAGCCTTAGCTAACGGGCCTCGCGCGCGGGCGCAAAGCGCGAATCAGCGCGGGCCCGCTCAGCTGCCCTTCGCGTAGAGGCGCCTCAGGAGGGCGGGCAGCACGACCGCGAAGAGGAAGCCTGCCGGCGGCAGCGGCACGGGGCTCGCCTCGACGGCGCCGATCTTCGCCCCCGTCCGGCCCGGCTTTGCGAACCTTGCCTGGTCGTGCGCGTTCACGGGGGCGCCGAGGACGGTCGGCCCGCTGCCGATCTGCTCCGCGGCGTCGGCGGCCAGCTCGAAGGCCGGCGTTGCCGTCTCGTCCTCGTCGGCGGCGGGCCGCATCGATTTGAACGAACGCAGGAAGGGGCCGCCATGCCCGCCAGCGAACCGCCAGTACCGGCCTTCGAAGTCGATCTCGGCCTCGGCGGCGTAGAGCCGGCGGTCCGGCGCGACGAGCTCGATCTCTTCGAGGGCGCCGAGCATCCGGCCCTCGTCGGAGACGCCGGTGGTTTCGCAGAAGCAAAGGGCGTCGAGTTCGGCCTGCGCGATCTCGACGGTGAGACCGCCCAACCCGCTCAGCACGTCTCGCGTCAGCCGCTCTGCCGCGAGCGTCGCCGCGCCGGCGCCGGAGGGAGACAGGGTCCAGGCCGCTGCGAGGAGTCCGACGCGCCGTCTCATGCCTGGCGTGCCCTGACGAAGGCGAGAAGCCCGGAGAGGAGGAGGACCGATGAGCTCGGCAGCGGAATGGACGCCGAGGCGGGGGCCGGGTCGGAGGCCCCGGCGCTCGTCGTCACGCTGACGCTGGTCACGCCGGAAAGGGCCAGGAGGGCCGACGCCGCGTCGGTCGGCGCGACGTTCGGCCTCGCCAGGAGCGAGAGCGTGAGGCCCGAGACGCCGCCATAGCTTCCGGGGACGGAGAAGGCGTAGCTCGTCGCCGTCGCGGCTGCGTTCGCCGTCAGCGCGGCGCCCGAGAAGGCATAGCGCGTCCCGTCGACGGCCAGGGAACCGGCCAGGTTCAAGAACAGGTAGAGCCCCGTGCCCGCGTCGAGCGCGGCGTCCGGATCCGCCGTGAAGTCGACGGCGGCGACGCCGTTCGGCGCCGTGGCGAGGTCGATCGACACCGTCACGGGCGCCGCGGAGGCGGGCACCGTGACCAGGCAGGCGAGGGCGGCGAGGGGGGCAAGGAGACGGTTCATGCCGCCACCTCTACGCCGCAGTTCTCTTCAAACGGTTTGCAAACCCCGGCGGCTTTATTGCCGAAGCGTTAAGCCCGCTCTCACTTTAGCGTCAGTAGACCCGCTTCTTCGGCTCTATGTAGCTGATGTCGTTCGACATCGTCCACGTATGCACAGGCCGGTAGTCGATGTGAGTGTCGCTTTCCTCGTACCAGCAGACGGTGTGCTTCATCCACTCGTCGTCGTTGCGGTCGGGGAAGTCCTCGCGGGCGTGGGCGCCGCGGCTCTCCTTGCGGTTCGCCGCCGAGTCCATCGTGACCATGGCCTGGCAGATGAGGTTGTCGAACTCGAGCGTCTCGACGAGGTCGGTGTTCCAGACCATCGTCCGGTCGGTGACCGCGATGTCCGGCAGGCCGCGCTCGACCTTGCGGATCTCGGTCTGGCCCTCTTCGAGCGTCTCGCCGGTACGGAAGACCGCGGCGTTGTTCTGCATCACCTTCTGCATGGCGAGGCGCAGCTCGGCGGTCGGCGTGCCGCCCTTGGCGTGCCTGAAGCGGTCGAGGCGGGCGAGCGCCTTGTCCCCGGCGCCGTTCGCGAACTCGGGGATCGGCTCGTTCGGATCGATGATCTCGGCACAGCGCAGGCCGGCCGCGCGGCCGAAGACGACGAGGTCGATGAGCGAGTTCGAGCCCAGGCGGTTCGCGCCGTGCACGGAGACGCAGCCCGCCTCGCCGATCGCCATCAGGCCGGGCACGACCTTGTCGTTGTCATCGCCGTCCTTGGTGACGACCTCGCCGTGATAGTTCGTGGGGATGCCGCCCATGTTGTAGTGGACGGTCGGCAGGACCGGGATCGGCCCCTTGGTGACGTCGACGCCGGAGAAGATGCGCGCCGTCTCGGAGATGCCGGGCAGCCGCTCGGCGAGCGTGTCGGCCGGGATGTGGTTGAGGTTGAGGTGGATGTGGTCCTTCTGCTCGCCCACGCCGCGCCCCTCGCGGATCTCCATCGTCATCGCGCGGGAAACGACGTCGCGGGAAGCGAGGTCCTTCGCGGAGGGCGCGTAGCGCTCCATGAAGCGCTCGCCCTCGCCGTTCGTCAGGTAGCCGCCCTCGCCGCGCGCGCCCTCGGTGATGAGGCAGCCCGCGCCGTAGATGCCGGTCGGGTGGAACTGCACGAACTCCATGTCCTGGAGCGGAAGGCCTGCGCGCAGGACCATGGCGTTGCCGTCGCCCGTGCAGGTGTGCGCCGAGGTGCAGGAGAAGTAGGCGCGGCCGTACCCGCCGGTCGCCAGGATCACCATCTTGGCGCGGAAGCGGTGGATCGTGCCGTCCTCGAGGTTCCAGGCCACGACGCCCCGGCAGGCCCCGTCCTCCATGATGAGGTCGAGGGCGAAGTACTCAATGAAGAACTGCGCCTCGCGCCGGACGGCCTGACCGTAGAGGGTGTGCAGGATCGCGTGGCCCGTTCGGTCGGCGGCGGCGCAGGTGCGCTGCACCGGCCCCTCGCCGAAGTTCTTCGTCATGCCGCCGAAGGCGCGCTGGTAGATCTTGCCTTCCTCGGTGCGAGAGAACGGCACGCCCCAGTGCTCGAGCTCGTAGACCGCGGCGGGGGCGTGCTTGCAGAGGTACTCGATCGAATCCTGGTCGCCGAGCCAGTCCGACCCCTTCACGGTGTCGTACATGTGCCAGCGCCAGTCGTCCTCGCCCATGTTCCCGAGGCTCGCCGAGATGCCGCCTTGCGCTGCGACCGTGTGGCTGCGGGTCGGGAAGACCTTGGTGACGCAGGCCGTCTTGAGGCCCGCTTGCGCCGCGCCGAGCGTCGCGCGCAGCCCCGAGCCGCCCGCGCCGACGACCACCACGTCGTAGGCATGGTCGACGATGTCGTAGGACGAGGAGGGCAGGGTGGCGCTCATGACGGAAACCTTAAGCGATCAGGGTGATGGCGATGACGGAGAACAGCGAGACGACCGCGATGACGGCGGCGTAGGCGACGATCAGCCCCTGGGTCAGCTTCAGCCGCCCGCCCTCGTGGACGTAGTCGTCCGCGACCTCGCCGAGGCCGAGGCGGAAGTGGTAGCTGATCGACAGAATCAAGACGATCAGAAGGACGGCGGTGACGGGGCTCGCGACCCAGTCCATGAACTCCGCATGGGTGTCGCGGGCGTGGGCGACGGTGCTGATCGCGAGCCAAATGACGAGCGGCACCTGTATCATCGCCGTCAGGCGCTGCATGACGAAGTGCGAGGTGGCCTTGGATGCCATCAGTTCCCTCCCATCGCGAAGGCCGCGATCCAGATCAGCGCGGTGAAGAGGACCGAGAGGCCGTAGACGGTGTAGGCGGAGACGCCGCGTTGCGCCTTGCCCAGCATGTGACCCGAATCCCAGATCAGGTGCCGGACGCCGTTCGTCATGTGATACATCACCGACCAGGTGAAGAGGATGAGGACGAGAAGGCCGAGCGGCGAGCCGAGCACGCCGGAGACGGCCTCGTAGGCGCCCTCGCCGATCGCGCCGCTCGCGAACCAGGCGGCGAGCAGCGTCGCGCCGGCCGCGTTGGCGATGCCGGTCGCGCGGTGCAGGATCGAGGTCAGGTTGACCGGCGTCCAGCGCCAGATGGACAGGTGCGGCGACAGGGGCGCCGTGCGGGGCGCGCCCTCCATCCTGATCGTCGAGGCCGCGACTTGCGGCCGTCTGTCTGTGACGGTTTCTGACATGCGGACCTCGAATGTAGGCCGCCGGACAGTAGGCAGGCACCGTGGCAAGTCAACGCGGTGTTCTGTGCGGGCGAACGTTCTCTTGCGCCGATTGCCCCCCCGCGCCACATCCCGTCCATGTTCATCGAGACCGCGCCCACCCCGAACCCGCAATCGCTGAAGTTCCTGCCCGGCCAGGCCGTGCTGGGCGGCGACGCGCTCGGCATGGACTTCCCGACGCCCGAGACGGCCAAGGTCTCGCCGCTCGCGACCGCGCTCTACGACGTCGACGGCGTGACCGGCGTCTACCTTGGCGCTGACTTCGTCACCGTGACGAAGGATGCGAGCGTCGAGTGGCACGACGTCAAGCCGGCCCTTCTCGGCACCATCGCCGACTACCTCGCCGCCGGCATTCCCGTCGTCGATCCCAGTGCGCTCGCCGCCGACAATCCCGGCGGCGACCTCGACGACTACGAGGGCGAGGACCGCGAGGTCGTCGAACAGATCGTCGAGCTTCTCGATACGCGCGTCCGCCCTGCCGTGGCGCAGGACGGCGGCGACATCGTCTTCCACCGCTTCGTGCCCGGCGACGGCATCGTCTACCTGACCATGCGCGGCTCCTGCGCGGGCTGTCCGTCCTCGACCATGACCCTCAAGGCGGGGATCGAAAACCTTCTCAAGCACTACGTGCCCGAGGTCACCTCGGTCGAAGCCGTCGGCTGATCTCCCCTTTAAAAGAGAGGCGTATGACCGATCGCCATCATCCCCTGCCCGACGCCGCGCTCGATCAGCTCTTCCGCGAGGCGCGCACGCGCTACGCCTGGGCCGACCGTCCGGTCTCGGACGCGACGATCCAGGCGCTCTACGACCTGATGAAGTGGGGGCCGACCTCCGCCAACGCGCAGCCGGGCCGCTACCTCTTCCTCCGTACGAAGGAGGCGAAGGCGCGCCTCGCGCCCTTCGTAATGGAACAGAACCTCGACAAGGTCATGGCGGCCCCGGTCGTCGCCCTCGTCGGCTACGACATGCGCTTCCACGACCAGCTCCCGGCGCAGTTCCCGCACGCCGACGCCAAGTCCTGGTTCGAGGGCAACGACGCCCTGATCGAGGAGACGGCGATGCGCAACGGCTCCCTCCAGGGCGCCTATCTGATGCTCGCCGCCCGGGCGCTCGGCCTCGACGTCGGGCCGATGTCGGGCTTCGACCGGCAGGGCGCGACGGCCGAGTTCTGCGCGAAGGCCCCCGGTCTCGAGACCGTGCACATCAACTTCCTCTGCAACCTCGGCTACGGCACCGACGAGAACCTCTACCCGAGGGGACCACGTCTGAGCTTCGACGAGGCCGCGCGCCTTCTCTGACGTGGCGGTCCTGGCGGTCGATACCTGCCTCGCGGCCTGCTCGGCGGCGGTCCTGCGCGGGGAGGGTGAAAGCTTCGCGCGCAGCGAACGGATCGGCACCGGCCACGCCGAGCGGATCGCGCCCATGGTCCGAGAGGTGCTCGAAGAGGCGGGCCTGCGCGCTTCGGAGCTGACCCGCCTCTGCGTCACGGTCGGACCCGGGTCCTTCATGGGCGCGCGCGTCGGGATCAGCCTCGTCAAGGGGCTCGCCTTGCCGCGGCGCCTGCCGATCGTGGCGATAAGTACGCTCGAAGCGCTCGCCCTCGGCGGCGCGCGGCCGATCACCGTCCTCATCGATGCGCGCCGGGGCCAAGCCTACGCCCAGCGCTTCTCCGGCGGGCCGAGCGAACCCGCCGTCTTACCCTACGACGAGGCGCGTCGGCTCGTCCGGCCCGGCGACGCGGTGCGGGGCGTCGGGCTCGCTGCCATCCTCGGCCGGGCCGCCCCTGAGGATGTCTTCCCGCACCCCGTGCGTCTGGCCGAACGCGCGCTGGCAGCCGTGCCCGCCCGCCCCGCTCCTCTCTACCTGCGCGAGCCCGACGCGAAGCCGCAGGCGGCCTCGGGGGTCCTTCCCTCTTGATCGACGTCCGCCCCTTCCGCCCGGACGACGCCCAGCTCCTCGACGAGGTGCATCGGGCTGCCTTCCCAGAACCGCTCTTCGGCCCTGCCTACTGGCGGGCGGACCGCTCCCGCGCACCGGCGCTCTGTCTCGTCGCGGAGGAGGCGGGCCGCGTCCTCGCCTATTGCGACGGCTTCACGGCGGGCGAGGGCGGCGACGTCAACTCGATCGCGGTTCGGCCCGAGGCACGCGGGCGCGGCGTCGGTCACTTGGTCCTCACCGCCTTCCTCAACGCCGCCTACGCACGCGGCGCGGTCGTCATCCACCTCGAGGTCGCGACGGACAACGCGCCCGCCCTCGCGCTTTACGACCGGGCAGGCTTCGAGCGGGTCGGTACGCGGCGCGACTATTACGGTCCCGGGGCGGACGCCGCGGTCCTCGCCCGGCCGCTTGGCGCTTGATGCCTTGGGCGCGGGAGGGTACGCCTCCGGCATGGACCGCATCGAGAAGATCTGCGTCGAGAAGGGCCTCCGCATGACCGGCCAGCGCCGTGTCATCACGCGGGTCATCTCTGAATCGGACGACCATCCGGACGTCGAGGAGATCCACCGCCGCGCGGCCGAGATCGATCCGCGCATCTCGATCGCCACCGTGTACCGCACCATGCGCCTCCTCGAGGACTACGAGGTCGTGCAACGGCACGACTTCAACGACGGCCACGGGCGCTCGCGCTACGAAGAGATCACGGACACCCACCACGACCACCTGATCGACGTGCGGTCGGGCGAGGTCGTCGAGTTCATGAACGACGAGATCGAGCGCCTGCAGGAGAAGATCGCCCGCGAGCACGGCTACAAGCTCGTCGATCACCGGCTCGAGCTCTACGGCGTGCCGCTGAAGCCCGAAGAGAAGTAGAGCTTCAGACGAAGAGCCCCGCCGGTACGCCGACGCGCCAGCCCGAACGCCGCCAGGCCCGCCCCTCCCACTCGCTCCTCCTGCGTCCGAGCCAGCTCCGGCCGAGCTCGGGCAGGATGCGCTCGAGGAGGAAGTCGCGCCTGACCATGACCGAGCGGCTCGTCCAGGGCAGGCAGGCGGACGAGACGAGGTAGGTCCCGTCGTCCGCCCGGTCGATGAGGCCGCGATGCCGACGGTCTGCGCAGTCGTGCAGGAACACGGCGGCACCGGCCGCCTTGCGCGCCTGGATCGGGTGAACCGCGCGGCGCAGCGGTGCGAGCGGCCCGGCGCCCCAGAACCGCTCATAGGCGATGCAGCGTCTGGGGCCGAGGTCGGCGGGGCTTCGAAGGCCGAGGCGGACCGTCTGTGCCCGGCCCGAAAGGAGCAGCTCGCCCGCCGCGCCGATCTGCTCCGCCACGGCTTCCGGCTGGCAGAGGAGGTAGGCGTCCTGACCGAGGAGAAGCAGAAGGTCCGACTGCATGCCCTCGGCGAGACGGCGCAGGCCCTGGACCGTCGTTCCCTTCTTGGCGGCGCTGCACCAAGCGAGACCGTACTGCTCGGCGAGCGGCGGGCCGTCCGGGCAGCGGCCTTGGAACAGGACCGTCGCCTCCCCGGCGAGGCCGAACACGCCGCCGTCGGAGAGCGACCGCAACGCTTCCTCCAGCCCCGTGCAGCCGCGGCGGCACAGGATGCCGACGCCGAGACGCGACCGGTCGAGCTTGCCCCTCGTCATGGGGCGCTGTTTAACGGGGTTACGGTTTCCGAGTTATGACCATGCTGAACCTCGACGCGCTGCGCGCCGCCCGTACCCGCACCGATCCCTTCACCTACGTCGTCGCCGAGGGCGCGCTGACGAGGTCCGAGGCCGAGGCGGTGCGGCGCGACTTCCCGAAGATCGACAAGACCGGCTACCTGCCGCTCTCCCAGCTGGAGAGCCGCGGCGCCTTCGCCGAGCTGATGGCGGACCTTCAAGGCCCAGGGCTGGCGGAGGTCCTTTCGGACAAGCTCGGGCTGAACTTGCGCGACAAGCCGCGCATGATCACGGTTCGGCGCCTCTCGAAGCTCTCGGACGGCCGCGTCCACAACGACTCCGTCGCCAAGATCTGCACCATGCTCGTCTACCTGAACGAGGGCTGGGACGCGTCGGAGGGCGGCGCGATCCGCGCGCTGAACGGCGAGGCGTCGATGGACGACTACGCCGAGGAGGTGGCGCCCGTGGCGGGCAACGTCTTCGCCTTCGCGCGCTCGGAGACGAGTTGGCATGGCCATCCCCCCTTCGAGGGCGAGCGCTACGTCGTGCAGGTGACGTTCCTGACGAGCCAGGCCGAGCTCGACCGCAAGGAGAAGCGCGGCGGGCTGCAGCTCAAGCTCAAGCGGTTGTTCGAACGGGTGAAGAGCTGAGCCGGACGCCCTGTCCCGCCGCTGGCGGAAGGACAGGGCGCGAACGCTGCCAGCCCCCGTTTCGGGCCGCCTCGCTTCCCGCTAGCAAGCGGGCATGATCCACAAAAACGCCGCGCTGCCGCTCGCCCTCCTCCTGGCCGCCTGCGCGGCCCAAGCGGACCCCTTCATGACCGAACAGACGACCCAAGACGCCCCCACGCCCCCCGTCGCCGACAAGCGCCCGGTGGAGATCACGCAGCACGGCGTGACCCGCACCGACGAGTACGCCTGGATGCGCGACGACGACTGGCAGGAGGTCCTGCGCGACCCTTCGGTCCTGCGCGCGGACATCCGCGAGCACTTGGAGGCCGAGGTCGCCTACTACGACGCGATGACGAAGGACCTCGAGCCGCTCAGGAAGCGGCTGTTCGCCGAGATGCGCGGCCGCATCAAGGAGGACGAGAGCTCGGTGCCGATGCCGGACGGGCCCTACGCCTACTACGTGCGCTACCGCGAGGGCGGCGAGTACCCGATCTACGCCCGCACGCCGCGGGACGGCGGCGCCGAAGAGATCCTCCTCGACGGCGACAAGGAAGGCGAGGGCGCGGACTTCTTCGACATCGGCGGGGTCGACGCGTCGAACGACCACGACCTCCTCGCCGTCTCCACCGATAGAGTGGGCTCGGAGTACTACGAGATCGAGATCCGCACGCTCGAGGGCGAGGAGACCTACCCCGAGAAGATCGGCTCGACCGATGGCGGCGTCGTCTGGTCGGCCGACTCGAAGTCGTTCTTCTACGTCGAGCGCGACGACAACCAACGGCCCAAGCGCGTGAAGCATCACGTCCTGGGCACGGACCCGGCCTCCGACCGCCTCGTCTACGAGGAGGCGGACGACGCCATGTTCCTCGGGATCGACGAGACGACGAGCCGCAAGTTCATGGTCATCGGGGTCGGCAACGGCGTCACCTCCGAGGCGCGCGTCGTGCCGCTCGATGGCCCCGAGGCGGAGCCGCGCCTGATCGCGGAGCGGATCCACGACCAGCTCTACGACGTCGATCACCGCGAGGGGCGCTTCTACATCCACACGAACGCCGACGGCGCGGTGGACTTCAAGATCGTCTCCGCGCCCGAGGACGCGCCCGGTCGCGAGAACTGGACCGACTGGCTGCCCTACGAAGAGGGCACGTACGTCACCGGCATGGAGACCTACAAGGACTGGCTCGTCCGCGCGGAGCGGAAAGAGGGCAAGCCCCGCATCGTGGTCTCGAACTACGACAAAGAGGGCCACGAGATCACCTTCGACGAGGCGGCCTACGCCCTCTCGCTCGGCGGCTGGGGCGAGTACGATACGGACGTGATCCGCTTCGGCTACGAGAGCCCGAGCCAGCCCGCCCAGGTCTTCGACTACGACATGAAGACGCGCGAGCGGACCCTGCGTAAGACGCAAGAAGTGCCCTCGGGGCACGACCCGGACCTCTACGCGGTCGACGCGCTGACGGCGGTGGGCGAGGACGGGGCGGAGATCCCGGTCACCGTCCTCAGGCTCAAATCGGCGCCGCTCGACGGCTCGGCGCCGCTGATGCTCTACGGCTACGGCTCCTACGGCGCCTACATCCCGGACGACTTCTCGACCGCGATCCTGAGCCTCGTCGACCGCGGCATGCCCTTCGCCCTCGCCCATATCCGCGGCGGCTCGGCCAAGGGGCGGCAGTGGTACCTCGACGGGAAGCTCGCCAAGAAGGAGAACACCTTCCGCGACTTCAACGCGGCCGCCCGGATGCTGATCGACGAGGGCTACACCGCGAAGGGCAAGATCGCGGCCTATGGCGGCTCGGCCGGCGGCCTCCTCGTCGGGGCGGCGGTGAACCTCGACCCCTCGCTCTACGGCGTGGTCCTGGGGGCGGTGCCCTTCGTCGACGTCGTCAGCACGATCTCCGACGCCTCGTTGCCGCTGACCCCGCCGGAGTGGGACGAGTGGGGCGATCCGATCAAGGACCCCGAGGCCTACAAGACGATCGCGGCCTACTCGCCTTACGACAACGTCCGCGAGGGAGTAACCTATCCCCCGATCCTGGCAACGGGCGGCCTCGCCGACTACCGCGTGACCTATTGGGAGCCGGCGAAGTGGATCGCGCGCCTGCGTGACCGGGCCGAGGGCGGGCCGTTCCTTCTGCGCATGAACATGTCCGCGGGGCATGGCGGCTCGGCCGCGAGGTTCGAGCGGCTCGAAGAGCGCGCGCACCTCTACGCCTACGCGCTCGACCGATTGGGGCTCAAGGATGCGGAGCCCGTGAAGCAGACCGCGCCGGCCGATTGAGCGGGGGACTGCGCCCGCGCTTTGGCGCGGGCGCCGGGCGACCCTAGCTAGAGGGCTGAGATGACAGCCTTCGAGAGGAACCGCCCATGCGCTCCACCTTACTGACCGCCTCCGTCTTCGCCCTCCTCGCCTGCTCCGGCGGCTCGGACGCGCAGACCCGCGCGGCCGCTTCGGACCCGCAACAATCCTCGGCCCAGTCCGGCGCCACGATTCCGAGCGGCGAGCGGCCCGAGGGCGGCGACGACAACGCGATCGCCGAGCCGTTCAAGGCGACGCCGGTCGCGAACCTCGCCCAGCCCTGGGCCATGACCTTCCTGCCGGACGGCCGGATGCTCGTGACCCAGAAGACCGGCGAGCTTCTGGTCGTCACCCAGGAGGGCGTGAAGCTCGGTCCGGTCACCGGCACGCCCGAGGTCGATTATGGCGGGCAGGGCGGCCTCGGCGACGTGGCGCTGCACCCCGACTTCGAGAACAATCACGTCGTCTATCTGAGCTTCGTCGAAGCGGGGGAGGACGACACCCGCGGCGCCGCGGTCGGGCGCGGCGAGCTCGACCTGAACTCGATGTCGCTCAAGGACTTCGAGGTCGTCTGGCGGCAGTCCGAGAAGGTCGAGGGCCGCGGCCACTTCAGCCACCGCATCGTCTTCAGCCCGGACGGTCAGTACATGTTCGTCAGCTCCGGCGAGCGGCAGAAGTTCGACCCCGCTCAGGACATGTCGAACAATCTGGGTTCGATCCTGCGCCTCAACCCCGACGGCACGGCCGCCGAAGGCAACCCCTTCGCCGACCAGGGCAGCCCGACCGACCAGATCTGGTCCTACGGCCACCGCAACATACTCGGCCTCGCCTTCGGCCCCGACGGCACGCTGTGGGAGCACGAGATGGGGCCGAAGGGCGGGGACGAGTTCCAGAGAATCGAGGAAGGCGAGAACTACGGCTACCCGATCGTCTCGAACGGCGACCACTACGACGGACGCCCGATCCCGAACCACGACACGCGGCCTGAGTTCCGGGCCCCGGACGAGTTCTGGAACCCCGTCATCTCGCCGTCGAGCCTGATCATCTACACGGGCGACCGGTACGAAGGATGGCAGAACACCGCGCTCATCGGCGGGCTCTCGAGCCAGGCCCTCGTCCACGTGACCTTCGACTGCGAACTCGACGGGCGCGAGATCTGCGAGTCGGAGCGCTTCCAGATGGACAACCGCATCCGCGAGGTCGAGCAGGGACCGGACGGCCTCGTCTGGCTGCTCGAGGACAATGGCAACGATGACGGGGAGGGCGGCCGCCTCCTCAGGCTGGACCCTGTTCAGGGCTGACCTGCGACAGGAGCCACCCCTTGAAGGCCGCGACCTCCGGGAGGGCGGCCTTCGCCTCGGGGTGGACGATCCAGTAGGAGAACTCCGTCGGGGTCGTAAGGTCGAAGGGGATGACGAGGCGCGCGGCGATGAGGTCGGCCTCGGCGAGCGCGTACTTCGCGAGGGCCACGCCTTTGCCCGCGACCGCCGCCTCGATCGCCATGGAGGACTGGTTGAAGCGGGGGCCGCGCGTGCCCTCCACCTCCTGCGCGCCGGCTGCGGCCAGCCACATCGCCCAGGACGGCCCGTCCTCCGTCCGCCCGTC
This sequence comes from Parvularcula dongshanensis, assembly GCF_014199615.1. Taxonomy (GTDB): domain Bacteria; phylum Pseudomonadota; class Alphaproteobacteria; order Caulobacterales; family Parvularculaceae; genus Parvularcula; species Parvularcula dongshanensis. Next base: position 654,934 of record NZ_JACHOB010000001.1, read on the forward strand.
ATCGTGCAGCAGGGTGTGATGGGCGAGGTCTGAGGGCGCCTTCAGCGGCGGGTCGCCGCGCAGGAGGGCGGGCGCGCAGACCGGCACGATCCGCTCGGCCATCAGAAGCTGCGTCTCGAGGTCTTCGTACTCGCCGCGCCCGAAACGGATGGCGAGGTCGGCCTCGCCGCTCGCGAAGTCGACGAGCTGCATGTCCGCGTGGACGTAGACGTCGATGTCGGGATGGGCCGCCTGGAACCCGTCGAGGCGGGGGACGAGCCATTTCGACGCGAAGGAGGGCGCGGCCGAGACGACGACCCGGCGCGGGCCGCCCCTTTCCGTCATCAGGCGCGTGCCCGCCGCCAAGCGGTCGAAGCCGTCGCGCAGAGACGGCAAGGCCGCCGCCCCCGCCTCGGTCAGTTGCAGCCCGCGCGGATCGCGCACGAAGAGCGGCGTTCCCACCGTGTCCTCGAGCAGCTTGATCTGCTGGCTCACCGCGCCCGGCGTCACGGACAGCTCGTCGGCGGCCCGCGCGAAGGACAGGTGGCGGGCGGCGGCCTCGAAGGCGCGAAGGGCATTGAGGGGGGGTAAGCGGCGCATGAGCGGGCCTTACGGCATCACGATTAGGAATCCTAACCCTGTCTGGCAGGAAGCATCGCTTGCCGCTAGAGGAAGAAGACGCCATCTGGCGTCCTCACGGCATTCGGCTCAGGAAAACTAATGCGCTTCTTCCCGGCCTTCTTCGACCTTCAAGGTCGCGACGTCTGGATCTCGGGCGGCGGCGCGCTCGCCGCGCGCAAGGCGCGGCTCGTGCTTAAGGCCGGAGCGCGCGTGACCTTCTGGTCGGCGGGCGAGGACGCCGAGGTTCGCGCCGAGTTCGGCGAGGCCTGCGCTTACCGAGCCCGTCCGATCGGCGTCCTTCGCCCCCGCCCTGCGCTTCTGATCGCTGCGACTGGCGATGAGGGCCAGGACGGCCGCGCCGCCGCGATCGCGCGGGCGGCGGGGGTGCCGGTGAACGCGGTGGACCAGCCGCAGTCTTGCGACTTCGTCGTCCCCTCCATCGTCGAGCGCGGCGACGTGACGATCGGCATCTCGACGGGCGGCGCGGCGCCGGTGATCGGCCGCCGCCTGCGAGAGCGGATCGAGGCGCTGCTGCCCGCGCGCCTTGGCGAGCTCGTCGCCTTCGCGGGATCGAAACGGTCCCGGGTGGCGGAGGAGGTCGCCCCCGAGGCGCGGCGCGGCTTCTGGGAACGCGTCCTCGCGGGGCCCGTCGCGGAAGCCGTTCTCGACGGCGACCTTGGCCGCGCCGAGGCGGGCTTCGACCGTGCCGTGGCGAAGGCGGGCCGCCCCGAGGGCCACGTCGCCATCGTCGGCGCCGGGCCGGGCGACCCTGAGCTCCTGACGTTGAAGGCGCTTCGGTTCCTGCAGGAGGCGGACGTCGTCCTCTACGACAACCTCGTCGGCGAGGGCGTGCTCGACCTCATCCGCAGGGACGCAGAGCGCCGCTATGTCGGCAAGCGGCGGGCGGACCACTCGCTTCCGCAAGAAGACATCGGCGCACTGATGGTCGGCCTTGCGCGGGAGGGAAAGCGTGTCGTGCGCCTCAAGGGCGGCGATCCTTACGTCTTCGGCCGGGGCGGGGAGGAGCTCGACGCGCTCCGCGCCGCCGGTCTCTCCGCGACGGTCGTGCCCGGCATCACGGCGGCGGCGGGCTGCGGCGCTTCGGCGTCGGTGCCGCTCACGCATAGGGGCCTCAGCCAGGCCGTCACCTTCGTCACCGCGCAGGGCGGGAACGGGGGCGCGCCCGGCATCGACTGGTCGGCGCTGGCGCAGCTGAAGCACACCATCGTCGTCTACATGGGCGTCGCCAAGGCGGGCGAGGTGTCGCGGAACTTAGGCGCAGGCGGACTTTCCGGGGACACGCCCGTCGCGGTCGTCGAGAAGGGGACCCTGCCGGATCAGAAGATCGTGCCGACGACGCTCCGCGCCCTGCCGGACGACGTCGCCCTGGCCGGGATCACCGGCCCCGCCGTCCTCATCATCGGAGAGGTCGCGGCCCGTGCGGACGGGCCTGGCCTCCTGGACCTCGCCATGCGCGACGCAGCCGCCGAGAGGGCCGAGACCGCGGTCCCTGGCGGTCGGCCCGTCGCCGAAGGCGTCAGACTCAAGGAATTCACATGAGCGCCGAGAACCCCGGCCCCCGCGCCCAGAGCCCCGCCAAGATCGCCGCCGGCGGCGTCAAGAAGGCGCGCCTCGACGGCGAGAAGGTCATCACCGCCAACCGCCTGACCGACGGCGTCGTCATCTACCGCGCCGAGGGCGGCGCGTGGACGGAGGACCTCTCCGCAGCCCAGGTGCTCGAAGGCGAAGAGGCGATCGGCGCGCTGGCGGCGGCGCAAGCGGACGAGAGCACCGGCGTCGGCCCCTACCTCATGGACGTAGAGACCGAAGAGGGCATCCACCCCTCCGGCCGCGGACGGATTCGCGAGGAGATCCGCGAGGCAGGCCCGACCATCCACCCGCAGTTCGGCCGGCAAGCCGAGCGGGGTGCGGCATGATCCTTGTGAACGATGGAAGCGAGACAGAGCCTGGCGACGTCACCATCTATCTAGATGAGATGGCGGCAGCGAACGCGTACGAAGCGTGGTTTGCCGACGAACCTCACCTCATCATTGGCAGCGATGGGGCGACAGGTAAATTTCGGCGGTCCGACAACGATAAGCTTCGAATTCAGTTCTCGGGGACGTCGCGACCCCTTGAGGAGGTCATGCCGTTCGCAAGCCGAGGGTGCGCCGAGGCTGAGCGAGCGACCCACCTTCAAGACATATCTTCATTCGAACAACTGGATCGGGCGCTGCGAGCGATCGAAGGCGAGCGGAAGTAGCCATGTACCAATACGACGACATCGACAAAGCCATCGTGCAAGCCCGCGTCGACGAGTTCCGCGGGCAGGTCGCGCGGCGCCTCACGGGCGAGCTGACCGAGGACCAGTTCAAGCCGCTTCGGCTTCAGAACGGCCTCTACCTGCAGCTTCACGCCTACATGCTGCGCGTCGCCATTCCGTACGGAACGCTCAGTGCCGATCAGCTGCGCGTCCTTGCCTCGATCGCGCGCGATTACGACAAGGGCTACGGCCACGTCTCGACGCGGCAGAACATGCAGTTCAACTGGCCCGCGCTCGTCAACGTGCCCGACATCCTGCAGCGGCTCTGCGATGCGGAGATGCACGCGATCCAGACCTCGGGCAACTGCATCCGCAACGTGACCTCCGACCCCTTCGCCGGCGCTGCCGCGGGCGAGGTGGAGGACCCGCGGATCTGGTGCGAGGTCATCCGTCAGTGGTCGACCTTCCACCCCGAGTTCGCCTTCCTGCCGCGCAAGTTCAAGATCGCGGTCACGGCGTCGGACGAGGACCGCGCCGCGATCCAAGTCCACGACATCGGCATCCAGCTGCGCACGAACGATGCCGGCGAGCCCGGTTTCCGCATCCTCGTCGGCGGCGGCCTCGGCCGCACGCCCTACATTGGGCACGTCGTGCGCGACTTCCTGCCGAGGGATCAGCTCCTGAGCTACCTCGAGGCGATCCTGCGCGTCTACAACGTGCACGGACGGCGCGACAACCTTTTCAAGGCTCGCATCAAGATCCTCGTCAACGAGATGGGCGAGGAGGCCTTCACCCACGCGGTCGAGCAGGAGTGGGAAGAGATCAGGAAGCTCGGCCCGTCGGGCAGTGTCGACCTGCCCGAGGCGGAACGTGCTCGGATCGCGGGCTTCTTCCGCGAGCCGGACTTCGCTGCGCTGGACGACACGGACTTCCGCGCGGACCCGGACGATGCGGGCTACGCCCGCTGGCTCTCGCGCAACGTCTCCGCGCACAAGCGGCCGGGCTACGCCATCGTCACCGTGTCGCTCAAACCGGAGGGCGAGGCGCCCGGGGACATCACCGCGGACCAGATGGACGCGCTGGCGGACCTTGCGGACCGCTACTCCTTCTCCGACGTCCGCACGACGCACGAGCAGAACATGGTCCTGCCCCATGTGAGGCAGGCGGACCTTCCCGCGCTCTACGCCGCGCTCAGCGAGACGGGCCTTGGCAGCGCCAATGCCGGGCTCGTCTCGGACATCATCGCCTGCCCGGGCCTCGACTACTGCAACCTCGCCAACACGCGTTCGATCCCGGTCGCGAACCGTATCCAGAAGCGGTTCTCGGACCCCGTGCGCCAGGCGGAGGTCGGCGAGCTGAAGATCAAGATCTCCGGCTGCATCAACGCCTGCGGCCACCACCATGTCGGCCACATCGGGATCCTTGGCGTCGATAAGAAGGGCGAGGAGTTCTATCAGGTCACGCTCGGTGGCCGGGCGGACGCCGAGGCCGCGATCGGCGAGATCGTCGGGCGGGGGCTCGCGACCGATCAGGTCGTCGATGCTGTCGAGAAGCTCGTGGATACCTATCTGTCCCTCCGCACGGGGCCGGAGGAGCGCTTCATCGACGCCTACAAGCGTCTGGGCGCGGAGCCGTTCAAGGAGGCGCTCTATGAAACTGCTTGAGCTCAAAGACCGCGAGTGGACGCTGTCCGACCTCGATGACGGCCCGGGCCTCCTGCGCGTGGACAACGGGCAGGATCTCCTCGAGAGCCCGCCCGACCTGACCGGCATTTCCGTCGTCCGCCTCGACTGGCCGCAGTTCAAGCTCGGCCAGGCGTTCACCCAGGCGCGGCTCCTACGCCAGCGCTACGGCTTCGAAGGGCAGATCCGCGCGGGCGGCGCGATCTTCCGCGACCAGGCCTGGCACGCGGCGCGCTGCGGCGTCACCGCCTTCGAGATCGAGGACGGCGCCGAGGACGGCTGGCTCGAAAGCCTGCACGCCTATCCCTACCACTATCAGCGCGCGGTGACGGGCGAGGCCGCCTGGGCCCTGCGCCATGGCGGTTCTGCGTGACGGCGTCCGTCGTCGACTTGAAGGCGGACGGGCCCAAGGCCCACGCCGCACGTCTCGCCGCCGAGCATGAGGGCGCGAGCGCGGAGGACATCCTGCGCGCGGCCGCGGCGGAGTTCGGCGACGGGCTCGCCCTCGTCTCCTCCTTCGGGGCGGAGTCGGCGGTCCTCCTGCGCCTGGCCGCGCAGGTGAAGCCGGACATCCCCGTCATCTTCCTCGAGACCCAGAAGCACTTCGCCCAGACGCTCAGCTACCGGCGGAAGCTCGCCAAGACCCTCGGCCTGACCAACGTGCAGGACATCAAGCCGGATAAGGATGAACTGGCGGCGAACGACCCCGACGGCACGCTTTGGAAGCGGGACACGGACCTTTGCTGCACCATCCGCAAGGTGCACCCCCTCGAGACGGCGCTCTCGGGCTACGACGCCTGGATCACGGGGCGGAAGCAGTTCCACGGCGGCGCCCGGGTGAACCTGCCCGCCTTCGAGCACACGGGCGAGCACTACAAGGTGAACCCGCTCGTGCGGTGGTCGCGCGAGGACATCGACGCCTACTACGCCGAGCACGAGATCCCGCCTCACCCCTTGGTGGCGCAGGGCTTCCCGTCGATCGGCTGCTGGCCTTGCACCCACCCGGTGGCCGAGGGCGACGACGTGCGCGCGGGCCGCTGGCGCGGTCAGGCGAAGACCGAGTGCGGCATCCACGGCCGGGTCTAGAACCGGTAGGCGACGCCCCCGCCGACGAAGGCGCCGGCGTCCGCCGCCCCGACGCTGACCCCGCCCGTCAGGTCGAGCTGCAGGTCGTCGGACAGGAGGTAGGTGACGCCGCCATCGACGTAGTGGGTGTCGTCCTCCGTCCCCTCCAGCACGCTGACGTAGTGCTCGACGAAGAGACCGGCCCTCCGGCTCAACGCGAAGCCGAGGCCGACCGCGTTCGTCCATTCGGTCCGGCGCTCGTCCCCGACCGTGACCGAGCCGACCGTCACCGTGCCCGATAGGTTGAGCGTGTCCGTCAGATCCGAAGACCACAGAAGGCCGACAGACGGGTCGAGCGGACGCGCCGCGCCGTCCTCCGCTCCGATCGCGACGACGCCGAGGAGGGAGAGCGCGGGGCGCAGGCCGTCGCCCTCGCTCAGCGCCTGCTTCACCTCGATCGTGCCGCCCTCCAGCGCCGTTCCGCCGTCGCCCGTCGTCACCCCGGTCCAGCTCACCCGGACCTCCGTTCCTTCCCCCGCGCCGTAGCGGAGAAGGGCGAGGGGGAGGGCGGCGACGTCGTCGGACGGGGCCCACTCGAGGCCGGCCTCGATCTGCACCGTGCCCGCGCCGACCGTATCCGTGCCGGTCGCGAAGCCCGGACGGTCGGCGGACAACGGGTCCTGCCCCGCCGCGGGGCCCAGCGCCGCGAGGGCGGCGGCGAGCACGAGGAGGACGAGACGCGTCATCCCGCCTGCATGGCCGGTTCTCTAAGCCGAGGGAAGGCGGCACGCCGGTTGCTGAGGCCGGGCCGGCTCTCTACCTATCTCGTCTATGGCCAAACACTTCGATTCCTCCGCCCGTGGCCCTTCTCAGCGCCAGCTCCGCGCCGGCGAGCTGATCCGGCATGCCCTCGCCGAGATGTTCCAGCGCGACGAGGTGCATGACGAGGGGCTGCGCGGGCTCAACGTGACCTTCTCGGAGGTCAAGGCGAGCCCGGACCTGCGCAACGCGACGGTCTTCGCGACCGCGCTCGGCGGTGAGGGGACGGGCGACGCCATCGCCGCGCTCAACCGGTCCGCGTCCAAGATCCGCGGCGTCCTGGGTCGCAAGATCGACATGAAGTTCACGCCGCAGCTCGTCTTCCGGGCCGATCGCAGCTTCGACGAGGCGCAGCGGATCGACGACCTTCTCTCGGGTCGATCCTGAGGCGCATCGTCACGAGCTCACGGTTCGTTAACAATTCCTTTGACCTCGCCTTTCCGGTTTGAGAGAATATCTCCCCTGTAAGGAAACGGTGGAGACCACGCGATGAGCTTCATCTGGCAGAGGCGGCAGCGCATCGCGCCCCCGCCTCCCGCACATGACGCGCCTCATCCGGTCGCCGACGCCCCGCTGGACGCGATCCGGCTGTTTCCGGGGTTCGAGCGCGAGGATTTCGAGGTCGCCGTGCGCGACGGCGCTCAGCCTGCCATCCTGATCCGCTGGAAGGACGGTGGCGACTGGTTCGAGCTTCCGCCCATGTTCAACCGCTCGGTCCTCGCCTCGATCGACCGGCGCGAGGCCGCCCCTGCGCTCCCCTCCCTCCTGTCGAGCTACGGCTATCCGTTGGACGACGCGGCCTGAACGGCGTTGACCCCGAGGTGCGGGCCCGCTTAACCGCGCCGCCCACAACGTTCGGAGGTCGGCTTGGCACGGCGCAAGAAGGGCCGGAAGCTGTCCGGCTGGCTCATCCTCGACAAACCCTACGACCTCGGCTCGACCGAGGCGGTGAGCCGTCTGCGCTGGTACGCCGGTGCGCAGAAGGCCGGCCATGCCGGCACGCTCGACCCCCTCGCGACCGGCCTCCTGCCCATCGCCTTCGGCGAGGCCACGAAGACGGTGCCCTTCGTCCAGGACGGTCTCAAGACCTACCGCTTCACCGCGAAGTGGGGTGAGGCCACGAGTACGGACGACACGGAGGGCGAGGTCATCGCGACGTCGGAGGTCCGGCCGGCCCGGACGGATATCGAAGCCGCCCTGGCGCGCTTCACCGGCCTGATCCAGCAGCGTCCGCCCGCCTTCTCCGCCGTCAAGGTGGCGGGCGAACGGGCCTACGACCTCGCCCGCGGCGGCGAGGCGGTCGAGCTCGCCGCCCGCCCGATCACCATCCATTCGCTGAGGCTCGTCGAGGCGGACGCCGAGAGCGCCGTCCTCGAGGCGGTCACCGGCAAGGGCGCGTACGTCCGGGCCCTCGTTCGCGACCTCGCCGAGGCGCTCGGCACCCGCGCCCACGTCACGCAGCTGCGCCGCACCCGCGTCGGCCCGTTCGGCGAAGACGACATGGTCACCCTGGAGGAGGCGACGGGCCACGCCGCGACGGTCCGCCTTTCGCCCGAGGAGCGGGACTTCGCCCGCATCGACGCCGTCCTCTTAGGAACGGGCGAGGGACTGAGGGAACACCCCCAGGCGCCCGTGGACGGCACGCAGGCCCACCGGCTTCGCCGCGGCCAGGACGCCCTCCTGCCCCCTTACGAGGCCAAGGCCGTCAGGGGCGAGGCGATCGGCGACGTCGAGCCCGTGCTCGCGACCGAGGACGGCGTGGCCGTGGCGATCTGCCGTCTCGAAGGTCTGAAGCTGCGCCCCCTGAAGGTGTTCGCCGAAGACGGCTGACCGGCCGTCTCCGGAACCCACGCGCGCCGCGCCCGTTCCTACTTCGAACATCGAAGGAAAGGCGCCGTCATGGCCGACGCTCCCACCCCGTACGAAAAGCTCGACCAACTCTGGATCGCCGGTAAGTGGCGGCAGGGTTCCGGCGAGCCCACAGACAACAAGAACCCCTGGACCGGCGAGACGCTCTTCTCCTACGGCACCGCGACGAGGGACGACGTGGACGAGGCGCTCCGCGCTTCCAAGGCCGCGCAGGCGGAGTGGGCGGCGTTGCCCCCCGCCGCCCGGGCCGCGAGCATGGCGAAGATGGTGGAGATCATCGAGTCGCGCTCGGACGAACTCATGGACTGGATCGTCCGGGAGTCGGGCGGCACCAAGGTCAAGGCCGCGCTCGAGGTGAAGCTCATCACCGGCGTCTTCCGCGAGGCGGCGATCCTTCCCTACATGGTCGAGGGCCGCATCCTGCCCGAGGACATCGAGGGCAAGGAGTCGCGCTGCTACAGGAAGCCCGTCGGCGTGGTCGCGCTGATCAGCCCCTGGAACTTCCCCATGCAGCTGACCGCGCGGACGCTCGGGCCTGCGCTCGCCGTCGGCAACGGCGTCGTCCTCAAGCCCGCCTCCGACACGCCGGTGACGGGCGGCACGCTCTTCGCCGCGATGCTGGAGGAAGCCGGCATTCCGGAAGGCCTCGTCAGCGTGCTGCCGGGGCCGGGCTCGGAGGTCGGCGACGCGCTGATCGGTCACGAGATTCCGAGGGTCGTGTCCTTCACTGGCTCGACGCCTGTGGGCCGCGGCGTCGGGAAGTCCGCCCTCGACGCGAAGGTGATCAAGCAGCTCGAGCTGGAACTCGGCGGCAACGGGCCGATCGTGGTCCTCGACGACGCCGACATCGACCTCGCGGTCAGAGCCTCGCTCTGGGGCAAGTTCATGCACCAGGGGCAGATCTGCATGATCGCGAACCGGATCGTCGTGCACGACGCCGTGTACGACGAGTTCGTGGACCGCTTCGTCGCGGGGGCGAAGTCGCTGAAGCGCGGCGATCCTGACGACCCCGCCACCTTCATCGGTCCGATCATCAACGACAGCCAGATGAAGTCGATCCGTAAGCTGATCGAAAAGGCGAAGTCGGAAGGCGCGACCTGCCTCCTCGGCGGCGAGCCCGAGGGCCTCGTCCTGCCGCCCCACGTCTTCGCGGACGTTGCGGAGGACAGCTGCCTCGTCACCAACGAGATCTTCGGCCCCGTCGCGCCCATCCAGCGGGCGAGTGACGAGGAGGATGCGCTGCGCCTCGCCAACGCGACCGACTACGGCCTGTCGAGCGCCGTCTTCACGAAAGATGTCGACCGGGGGGTGCGGTTCGCGCGCCGGATCGAGGCTGGCATGACCCACGTGAACGACCAGCCCGTCAACGACAGTCCGTTCGGGCCGTTCGGCGGCGAGAAGAACTCAGGTCTCGGCCGGTTCAACGGCCGCTGGGCCGTCGAAGCCTTCACGACCGATCATTGGATCACCGTTCAGCGCACGCCGCGCGACTATCCCTTCGCGGCGGACTGATCCGTATAAAGCAAGCATGAAACGGAGGGCCGGATGCAACCATCCGGCCCTCGCTGTGTTTTAAAGCAGAGCAAGAAAGGTTCGCTTACAGGAGGTTCTCGTGGCGGAAGGAAAGAAGAGAACGGGCACCGGCATCGTGATCGGCGTCGTCGGCACCTTGCTCGTGGTCTTCGCCGCTGGACTAATCGTCGCCTACACCGGTGCTTACAACGTCGCCGCGACGCGCGATCATACCGCCTTCGGGCGTTGGGCGCTCGGTACGACCATGGAGAATTCGATCCAGCGCCGGGCGGATGGGATCGAGGCGCCGGTTTCCTTCTCCGAAGCGCAGATCGCCTCGGGCGCACGGCGGTACAAGGCGATGTGTGCGCATTGCCATGCCGGGCCCGGCATCGAGCGCGCCGAGTGGGCCGAAGGCATGCTGCCGCAGCCGCCCCATCTCACCGAGCACGGCAACGAGTGGGCCCCTGAAGAGATCTTCTGGATCCTGAACCACGGCATAAAGATGTCCGGTATGCCGGCCTTTGGGCCGACCCATGAAGACGAGGCTCTTTGGGAGATTACGGCCTTCGTCCGTGCCCTGCCGGGCATGACTACCGAGCAGTACAAAGCCTATGGCGAACCCGCAGAGCAGGGCGGCGCTGGCCACGGACACTAAAGGAGAGAGGGGCGAGCTATGCAGATGTCCTACTGGCGGTTCTTCGGAATGATCGCGACCTCGACGGTCGTGATGTTCATCCTGATGTACCTCAACACCTACGCCCTCGAGCACGTGCTCTGGAGCGAGACGCGGACGTGGATGGCGCTCCTGATGGGTGCCACCATGGCGGTCATCATGCTCGGCTGGATGCTGAACATGTACAAGAACAAGGTCGCCAACGTCGCGATCCTCGCCGGCAGCGTCCTCGTCTTCGCGCTCTCGCTCTGGCTGGTGCGGAGCCAGGCGACGGTGACGGACGCGGAGTACATGAAGGCGATGATCCCGCACCACTCGATCGCGATCATGACCTCGGAACGCGCGCAGATCTCCGACCCGCGGGTTCGCAAGCTGGCGGACGAGATCATCGCCGCGCAGCGGCGCGAGATCGCCGAGATGAAGTACCTGATCGACGAGCTTGAGGAGGCGGACGAGCGATGAGACGCGAACTCGCACCGCTCGCCGCATTCCTTCTCGCCGCATGCGGCGGGCCCGCGCCGGGCGAGGGGATGGACGCACCGATGGCATCCGAACCCGTGCCGGAGGTGGTCCCGGCGCGCGACGCGGTGATGACGGCCGACATCCCTACCATCGACCCCGGCACGATGAACGAGGCGGAGATCGAGAAGGTCCTCCCCGAAGGGCCGCGATGCAGCTTCGTCTACACCGCGGCCAGCCCGCCCGTGCTTGCGGGCGCGCTGCCGGCAGGCGGCGGGCCTGCCCGCGGCGTCGTCAAGATTCACGGCCGTCTCGTCGCGCTGGAAGGCGCCGTGCAGGACTTCGACGCGCTGCGCGGGGGGACGCGCTTCGCCTCGGGCGATGTCAGCCTCGAGGTCTCTCCGGACCCGCAGAAGGAAGGACGCGTCCGCGACGGGGTTCGGCGGCGTCCGGCGGACATGGTCTTCCGGCTCGAAGAGGGGCTGACCGTCGGCTACCGGGGCTGGTGGCGCTGCCCGGCCTGAACGTTGCGCGGCGGGGCGCTGGCGGGCGCCCGCGACGCTCGCTACCTTCTGCGCATGTCGCTCCTCACAGAGATGGACGTGCGCAGCCGCGACCTCTTCCGGCGCCTCGTCGAGACCTACCTCGAGACCGGCGAGCCCGTGGGCTCGCGCACCCTCTCGCGCGGGCCGGGCGTCGACGTCAGCCCGGCGACGATTCGGAACGTCATGGCCGACCTGACCGAGCTCGGCATCCTCAGCGCGCCGCACGCCTCGGCGGGCCGCATCCCGACCGAGCGGGGCCTCAGGCTCTTTATCGACGGGATCATGGAGATAGGAGAGCCCTCCGAGGCGGAGCGCCGGGCGCTCGAAGCCGACGCGGGGGCGGAAGGGGCGGCCGACCTCCTGTCGCGCGCGGCGGGGGCGCTGTCGGGCCTCACGCGGACGGCGAGCCTGATCGTCACGTCCAAGTCCGACCGCCCGCTGCGCCACGTCGAGTTCGTGCGGCTCGACCCCGAACGCGCACTGGCGGTCCTCGTCGATGACCGCGGCGACGTCGAGAACCGCCTGATCGCGCTGCCGGCGGGCCTGCCCGCGGCGAGCCTCGAGCGCGCCTCCAACTTCCTCAATGCGCAAGTCGCCGGAAGAACGATTTCGCAGGCGAGACGAGAGGTGCTCGAACAGCTCGACGCGCAGCGGGGCCAGCTCGACGACCTCTCCGCCGACCTCGTGCGCCGCGGCGTCGCGGAGGTGGGGCCGGGTTCGGGCGGACCGCAGCTGATCGTGCGAGGGCAGGCGAACCTCCTCGAAGGGGCGGGCGCGGACCTCGAGCGCATCCAGCAGCTCTTCGAGGAGATCGAGCGCAAGCAGGGGCTGATCGACCTTCTCGAGGCCGCGAAGGACGGCGAAGGGGTGCGCGTCTTCATCGGCTCGGAGAACCGGCTCTTCAGCCTGTCGGGCAGCGCGGTCGTCGCGGCGCCCTACAGAGACGCCGAGCGCAACATCGTCGGCGTCGTCGGCGTCGTCGGGCCGACCAGGCTCAACTACGCGCGGGTCGTGCCGCTCGTCGACTACACCGCCGAGATCGTCACGCGCTTGATCCGCTGACCTCGGCGGCGACCCAGCCCGCATAGCCGGGCGAAGCGCCCGACACGGGCAGGATCAGCACCTCGGGGGTCTCGTAAGGATGCAGCGTCCCGATCCGGTCCGCGAGCCGGCGGGCGAGCACTGCGGTGGTCTTCGCATCGAGACGCCATTCGGACGAGGTCTCTACCTTGCCCGCCCACCGGTACCGGCTCTCGATCCGCACGATCTGGACGCAGGCGGCGAGGCGTGCTCGATCAGCGCGTCCACGAGGCGGGTCGCGTCGTCCTCTCCGCTCACGGTCGTCTGCACGATGGCGAGGGCATCGCTTGAACCTGCTTCGTTCCGTCCGTACATGCGCGCCTCCGACAATTCCTCAGCCCAAGGTTGCCCGCTTCATGAGCGAGACGAACGCCGCGCCCCAGGACGACGCACCGAAGAACGACGCCCCCGAGACCTCAGCCGAAGAGACGGCAGAGGTGCAAGCCACGCCTGAGTTCGAGCCGATCCCCGAACATCTGCGCGACGAGGCGCTCGACGGCCATCAGATCAAGAAGCTCGCCGAGGAGCGCATCGCGGAGATGCAGGCCGAGCTCGAAGCCGCCAACGACAAGGCGCTCCGCCTCGCCGCGGAGCTCGAGAACACGCGCCGCCGGGCCGAGCGCGAGCGCGGCGAGGCCGCCCGCTACGGCATCTCCGGCTTCGCCCGCGACCTCCTCTCCGTCGCCGACAACATGGCGAAGGCGATCGAGCTGGCGCCGGAGGATCCGTCCTCCATGACGAAGGAAGGCCTAGAAGCCTTGGTGAACGGGATGCGCATGACCGAGCGCGAGCTGATCGCGGTCTTCGAGCGCAACGGCGTGACGCGGATCGCGCCCAAGGGCGAGCGCTTCGATCCGAACCTGCACCAGGCGATCGCGCAGGTGCCCGGCGGCGGTCTGCCCAAGGACCACGTCGCGGACGTCGCGGCGCCGGGCTTCGTCATCGGCGACCGCGTCCTGCGCGCCGCGATGGTGACGGTGTCCACGGGCGCGGAGGCGCAACCGCAGGAGGGCTGAGGCCCCATCCCCTAACGCGTCCTTAACCACGTTGGCCGGAAGCCGGGCGCCATGCTGCGCGTCCTCCTTCCGGTCCTGGCCTTGGCGGCGACGGGCGCCCTCGCGCAGCCCGCCGAGGTGACGATCAGCGGAGACAGGGCCCTCGACGTCGCCGCCGACCTCGTCGCGCGGGGGCGTCTCGATCAGGCGGACGAGATCCTTCGACGCCTCGCCGAGGGCGACCCCGCCGCCCTCGACATGATCCGCCTCGATGCGCTCGCGGCCGAGATCGCCGCCGCGCGCGGCGAGCACGAGCGGGCGGTCTTCATCCTCGGCAACGTGCTCGACCACGATCCGAGCCTCGCGACCCTGCGCCTGCGCATGGCCCGCTCCTTGTTCGAGCTGCGCCAAGACCGCCGCGCCGCGCACCATCTTCGCCTCGCGCGGCCTCAGCTGTCGGGCGAAGACAGCGAGCAGGCCCGCCGGCTCCTCGCGGCGATCGAGGCACGCCGCGTCTTCTCCTTGCGCTTCGCGGCGGCGCTGCTGCCCGACAGCAACGTCAACACGGCGACGAGCGAGGCGACGCAGGTGATCGGCGGCATCGAGCAGACGTTGCAGGACGACGGTGCGCTGGCGCGCTCGGGCCTCGGGCTCTCGACCCGCCTGACCGCCATGGCGCTCCCGAAGATCACATCGCGGCTGCGGGGCGAGGCCCGGGCCGACGTCGCGCTGACCGACCAGTCCAACATCGATTTCGACTACCTGACCTATGGCGGCGAGGCGGGCCTGCGCTGGCAAGGCGGGCGCCTCCGCGCGAGCCTTCTCGGCACGGCCGAAGCGCAGCGCTTCGGAGGAGAGCCCTATGCCGAGGGCTTCGGAGGCAGGGTCCGGCTGACCGCCGCGCTCGACGCCCGCACCCAGGGCGGGGTGGAGTTCGGCGTCACCGACACGGACTTCGTGAGAGACGCCTATGACGGCATGACCTACGACGCCGCCTTCTCCCTCCAGCGCGCGGCGGGTACGGCGACCTTGCTCGGCGTGCAGGCCGCGGGCGCCCGGCACGACGCGCGCGACCCGGCGCAGTCCTACTGGCGCGTCGGCGGCGCCTTGTCGGCGACGCGGGAGGTCGCGGGCGGCGTGACGCTGACCGCGGCGCCGGGCCTCGTCTTTCGAACCTATGACGAGGCGGCGGCCTTCTTCGGCCAGCGGCGAGAGGACCTGACGGTCTCAGGCACGCTCGCGGCGGCGAAGCGGGACTTTCAGCTGCACGGCTTCGCGCCGCAGCTCAGCTACACCTATGTGCGGAACGACTCGACGCTCGGCCTCTACGACTACGAGCGTCACCGGGTCAGCCTGGGGCTGACCCGCGCCTTTTGAGAAGTCAGCCTGGGGCTGACCCGCGCTTTCTGAGATGCCGGCTAGGCCTGACCCGAAGCTCGAGAGGCGTCAGCCCTCCGGCCCGCTCGCCGTGTCGCGGCCGACGAAGGCGCCCGCCGCGGCGGCCTCGGCCCCGGTGAACTCGAACGTACCGCCGATCTCCTGCGCCGTCGGTCCGTAGAAGTGGCCGTCGAAGCTGCCTTCCAGCACGTTCGTTCCGTCCGCGACGCCTCTGTCCAGCGTGCCCGTCATGTGGCCGCCGAAGGTCGCGCCGTCGATCGAGCCCGCGCCTGCGAACGTCGCGTAGTCGACGTAGCGGGTGACGCCCTCGCCGTCGCGATAGGCGATGTTCGCGTCCAAATCCATGTCGAGCGCGCCGGTCGCGAAGTCGGTCCGCATGTTGAGGCCGCCGCGCAGGTCTTGAATGTCGTTCTGGCGCGCGACGCTGCCGTAGATCGTGCCTTGATAGGTCGCGGTGCCCGTGAGGGGCATCTCGTCGGCGTCGGTCAGCTCGCCGAAGACGAGGTGGCCGGCCTGCATGCCGTCCTCCGTTCCCTTGTACCAGGCGCCGGCGGCGACGAAGCGGGTCGGCGCGACGGCGCCGTCGATACGGTACTGCACGTAGGTGACGCCGTCGGCCTCGTAGTAGAAGCCTGGGCTCTCTTCGATGAGGGCGGTCGCCTCATCGACCGATGCCATGAGCGCGCTCGACTGTCGGTTGCCGAGGGCCTCCAGGCTTTCTACCAACATCATGCCGCTGCCCGACGCGCTGAGCGAAGCCGGGTTGATGCCGAGGCTCTCCGGCATGGCGTCGAGCACGTCGGCGATGACGAGCCGGGTCGCGGCCGGCGCGGCGTCCTGCGCGGCGGTGAAGTCGCTGGTCGAGATGCTGATGAGGTAGGCCGCCGCGAGGTCCGGGGCGTTCTCCACCGAGGACGGCGCCCCGTAGGCATCGGGATCGAGCGCGACCAGGATCGGCAGCGCGCCGAGCCTGCGTTCCGTGGTGGCCGTCTCGGCCATGCCGAGGTCCGACAGCTGGTTGCTCCAGGAGGAGAGCCGCGAGAGGCCGGTCTCCTCCGAGCCGATCGCGGCGACCGCGCTGAGGTACTGGTCGGCGCGCGCGACGTCGCCGCCGATGAAGGTCTGGTCGACCTGCGTGTAAGCGGCAGGCTGGGTCGCGACGTAGACGGCGGACAGGCCGTTCGAGAGGTCAGCCAGCGCCTTCGGCGTGAGCAGCAGGAGCGGCCCGAAGGTCTCGTCGAAGACGACGGCCGTGCCGCCCTCCGCCGCGATCGCGTCGAACGAGCTCCCCGCATGGTCGATCGAGAAGGTGAACTCGTTCGTGGCCGCGTCGTAGCTCATGCTCTGACCGGTCTCGGCCCTGGCGAGGACGGTGTCGCGATAGACGTAGGCGCCGCTCTCGGCATACGCGATGTCGAGCGTGCGGGTGGAGACGTCGTAGGTCTCCGACCGCTCGGGCCCGCCGCCGCCGTAGCGGAACGACGTCCGCTCGAGGACGAGGTTCTTCGGCGCGGCCGGCGTGCCGGAGGTGGGGTCGATCACCGGCGTCGGACTGCCGGTGCTGCCGCCGCCATCCGTCGTCGACGCGCAGGCGGCCAAGCCGAGCAGGCCCGCGCCGAGCAGGAAGGACGAACGCAAGGACGTGCGGTTCATGGTGGTTGCCCCCAGCTATCTCGGCGGGGTCCTTACAAGACAGCCATGAACACGCGTTTAAGCCTGGGGAACCACCACAATCCGTGTCGCCCCGCGGTTGAAGAGGGCCTGCCATGCCCTTACATCCGCCGCCGTCATAGGGGCCGAGGCCCCAGTGAAGCGAACAAGAAGGGGCCGAACGTCCGGGGGCTCGAAGGCCCCCCGGGGCGAGACCCGGCGACCCGGCCCGCTTAGGAAAGGATTTGCAATGGCTAAAGTGATCGGCATCGACCTAGGCACCACGAACTCCTGCGTCGCGGTGATGGAAGGCTCCGAAGCGAAGGTTATCGAGAACGCCGAGGGCAACCGGACGACCCCGTCCGTCGTTGCCTTCACCGAAGGCGGCGAGCGTTTGGTCGGCCAGCCCGCCCTGCGTCAGGCGGTGACCAACCCCGAGAACACCTTCTTCGCGATCAAGCGCCTGATCGGCCGCCAGTTCTCCGACCCGACGGTCAAGAAGGACCAGGGGATGGTGCCCTACGCGATCGTGCAGGGCGAGAACGGCGACGCGTGGGTCTCCGCGCGCGGCGAGAAGTACGCGCCCTCGCAGATCTCCGCCTTCACCCTTCAGAAGATGAAGGAGACGGCCGAGCGCTACCTGGGCGAGACCGTCACCCAGGCCGTGATCACCGTGCCCGCCTACTTCAACGACGCTCAGCGCCAGGCGACCAAGGACGCCGGCAAGATCGCCGGGCTCGAAGTGCTGCGCATCATCAACGAGCCGACGGCCGCCGCGCTCGCCTACGGGCTCGAAAAGCAGGACGGCAAGACGATCGCGGTCTACGACCTCGGCGGCGGCACGTTCGACGTCTCGATCCTGGAGATCGGCGACGGCGTCTTCGAGGTGAAGTCCACCAATGGCGACACCTTCCTGGGCGGCGAGGACTTCGACCTTCGCATCGTCGACTTCCTCGCGGACGAGTTCAAGAAGGACCAGGGCATCGACCTGCGCCAGGACAAGCTCGCCCTGCAGCGCCTCAAGGAAGAGGCCGAGAAGGCGAAGAAGGAGCTGAGCTCCGCGCAGCAGTACGAAGTGAACCTGCCCTACATCACGGCGGACGCGTCGGGGCCGAAGCACCTTCACGTCAAGCTCAGCCGCGCGAAGTTCGAGAGCCTCGTCGAGGACCTCGTCAAGCGCACGATCGATCCGATGAAGGCGGCCCTCAAGGACGCCGGCGTCAGCCAGTCCGAGATCGACGAGGTCGTCCTCGTCGGCGGCATGACCCGCATGCCGAAGATCCAGGAGACGGTGAAGTCCTTCTTCGGCAAGGAGCCGCATAAGGGTGTGAACCCGGACGAGGTCGTCGCCAAGGGCGCGGCGATCCAGGGCGGCGTCCTTCAGGGCGACGTCAAGGACGTCCTCCTCCTCGACGTGACCCCGCTCAGCTTGGGCATCGAGACCCTCGGCGGCGTCTTCACGCGCCTGATCGACCGGAACACCACCATCCCGACCAAGAAGTCCCAGGTCTTCTCGACCGCCGAGGACAACCAGTCGGCGGTGACGATCCGCGTCAGCCAGGGCGAGCGCGAGATGGCGGCCGACAACAAGCTGCTCGGCCAGTTCGACCTCGTCGGCATCCCGCCGGCGCCGCGCGGCGTGCCGCAGATCGAGGTGACCTTCGACATCGACGCGAACGGCCTCGTCAACGTGTCCGCCAAGGACAAGGCGACCGGCAAGGAGCAGTCGATCCGGATCCAGGCCTCGGGCGGTCTCAGCGACGATGACATCGAGCGCATGGTCAAGGACGCCGAAGCCAACGCGGAAGCCGACAAGAAGCGCCGCGAGGCGGTCGAGGCCCGCAACCAGGCCGAGAGCCTCGTTCACTCGACGGAAAGCTCCCTCAAGGAGCACGGCGACAAGCTGCCGGGCGCCGACAAGGAAGCGCTCGAGAAGGCGATCGCCGACACCAAGGCGCTGCTCGCCAAGGACGACGCCGACGCCGACGCGCTCAACGCGCAGGTCCAGACGCTCGCCACCGCTTCGATGAAGCTCGGCGAGGCGATCTACGGCCAGGGCGGCGGCGAAGGCGGTGCGGATGCCAACGCGGCGGCCGATGCGGCGAACGACGCGGCCCAGGACGCCGAGATCGTCGATGCCGACTACGAAGAGGTGGACGAGAGCAAGTCTGCCTGAGGATCCGAACCCTCAACGGAGGCCCCGCTTCGGCGGGGCCTCTTCACTTCCACGCCCGCGCCCCCCAATTTGGACTCTACCGAGGATAGGCGACGCCGCCATTCGTGTGTCGCCTCCGTCCTCCGGTCCCGCGTCAGGCCTGCCGGCCGCCCGGGCGTGACGGCAGAGGATTGCGAGAGCGAAACGACTCTTTATGGCTCAAGATTACTACGCGACACTCGGCGTCGAGCGATCTGCGGACGGAGCTGCCATCAAGTCGGCCTTCCGCAAGCTCGCCATGAAGTACCATCCCGACCGGAATCCCGGCGACGCGGAGGCGGAGGCCAAGTTCAAGGCCTGCGGCGAAGCCTATGAGGTTCTGTCCGACGAGCAGAAGCGTGCGGCCTACGACCGTTTCGGCCACGCTGCATTCCAGCAGGGCGGCGCAGGCGGGGGCGGCGGCTTCGGCGGCATGGGCGGCGGCTTCGCCTCGGGCGCCTTCTCGGACGTCTTCGAAGACATCTTCGGCGACTTCATGTCGGGCGGCGCGGGCCGGACGCGCGGGCGGAACGCCGCCGCGCGGGGCGCCGACCTTCGCTACGACCTCGAAGTGACGCTGCAGGAGGCCTTCACCGGCCTCAAGCGCGAGATCACCGTGCCCTCGTCGGAGGCATGCGAGGTCTGCGAAGGGTCGGGCGCGAAGCCCGGAACCAAGCCGGTGACCTGCTCGACTTGTGGCGGCGTCGGCCGGGTCCGTGCGCAGCAGGGCTTCTTCACGGTCGAGCGGACCTGCCCGACCTGTCAGGGCCAGGGCCAGATCATCGCCGAGCCGTGCGACGCCTGCGACGGCCAGGGGCGCGTGCGCAAGGACCGCACGCTGTCGGTGACCATTCCCGCCGGGATCGAGGACGGGCAACGCATTCGCCTGTCGGGCGAGGGCGAAGCCGGGCTGCGCGGCGGGCCCTTCGGCGACCTCTACCTCTTCGTCTCCGTCGCCGATCACGAGCTCTTTGAGCGCGACGGTCCGGACCTCTACTGCGACGTGCCCGTGCCGATGGCGACCGCCGCGCTCGGCGGCAAGGTCGAGGCCCCGACGATCGAGGGCGGCAGGGTCGAGATCAAGGTGCCCGAAGGCGCGCAGAGCGGCACCAAGTTCCGCCTGCGCGGCGAGGGTATGGCGCAGCTGCGGCGCAAGGGACGCGGCGACATGTTCGTCGAGCTTCGGGTCGAGACGCCGACCAGTCTCACGCCGCGGCAAAAAGAGCTCCTGCGCGAGTTCCACGCCGAGGGCGGCGGCAAGGACTGCCCGCAATCGTCCGGCTTCATCCGCCGGGCCAAGGGGTTCTGGGACCAGCTGAAGGATGCCAGCTAGGGTGCCAGCTAGGGTGAAGGTCGCGGTCCTCGGACAGGGCGGACGGACGGGCGGTGCGGTCGCCCGGCTTTGCGACGCGGCCGAAGGCTTCGATCGTCTGGGCTGGTCCGACCGGAACGCGGCACCGCAAGGGACCGAGGTCGTCATCGACTTCTCGGCGCCGGCCGCCCTCGCCTCGCAGATCGGCGACCTCGCCGAGCGCGGCGTGCCCGTGGTGACCGGGACAACAGGGCTGGACGAGGCGCAGCAGGCTCGTCTGGCGGCGGCTGCGACCCGCATCCCCATCGTCCAGTCCGGCAACTTCTCGACCGGCGTCGTGATCCTCGCGGCGCTCGTCGCCCAGGCTTCGCGCCTGCTCGGCGATGATTTCGACATCGAGATCACCGAGACGCATCACAAGCGTAAGAAGGATGCGCCGTCCGGGACGGCGCTTCTGTTGGGAGAGGCGGCAGCTGCCGGCCGCGGAGCGTCCTTGGCCGACGCGGCGACCTTCGCCCGCCAGGGCAACGATGCGGTTCGCAAGGCCGGAGAGATCGGCTTCGCGACGCGGCGGGGCGGCGGCGTTCCGGGCGATCACGACGTCGCCTTCCTCGCCGAGGAGGAGGTGGTGACGCTCTCTCATCGTGCGCTCAACAGGGAGGTCTTCGCACGCGGGGCGCTTCGGGCCGCCGTCTGGGTGCGGACGCGTCCGCCCGGCCTTTACGCCATGACCGACGTGCTCGGCCTGTGAGGGAGCGGGCCGGCTTCTACGCCGTCGCTACCCTCGCGGTGGTTCTCCTCTTCCTCGCCATGCGGGGCTTCGACAGCCGCGGTCATTGGAACCCGGCGCGAGAAGTGGAGCCTGCGCGTTTCGAGACCGTCGACGGCGAGCAGCGCATCGTCTTGCGCGCGGGACCGTCCGGTCACTTCTTCTTCCAAGCCGAGGCGAACGGCGCCCCGGTCCGCTTCATGGTCGATACCGGCGCCTCCTACGTGACCCTGACCGAAAGCGACGCGGAGCGGGCGGGCCTGCGCTTCTCGCCCGAGGACTTCACGCTGCGGTTCGAGACGGCGAACGGCGCGGTGTACGCCGCGGGCGGCACGCTCGACGAGCTGCGCATCGGCGACGCGGTGATCCGGACGTTGGCGGTGGTGGTCGTCCCGGACGACAAGCTCGGCGGCAGCCTCTTCGGCGTCAACGGCCTCAACCGCTTCGACAGGCGCGAGACCACGCGCGACGAACTCGTCCTCACGGTCGAAGCGGCGCCTCAGGGCTGACGCCGAACCTCTTCCATCACATGCGTCGCGAGCGTGCCGGCGTCGCGCCGCATCAAGAAGCGGCCCGTCAGGTCCAGGAGCCGCCAGACGCCCTCGATCACGCCGCCATCCTCGCGCAGGGACCCTGCATAGGCGACGGCATGGGCGGCGCCGTCGCCATCATAGGTCTTGGTGAAAGTCACGCTCTCGCCCTCGACCCTCCCATGGACGAAGGCGGCCAGGACCGCGCCTGCGACCGGAGAGAAGGTGTTCGGCTCGGTGATCAGGCCGGTAAGGCGGTATCCGTCTTGCGAAAGCTCCGCGTCGAAGGGGACCGGCGCCTCATCGACGCCGGACGGATAGCTGTAGGTCCCGCCCCAGAAACCGGACAGGTCGTGGCGCGTCATGGCGCCATGAGCGAGGGCAGGGACCCGAGGTCCCCCCCGGCCTCCTTGGCCAGCAGCTTGCGAAGGGCATCGGATCGTTGGACTAGGCTGAAACCGAAGCTGGTCGCCGTTCGGCTGAGGCGTTCCGAAGTCGAAAGGGCGCGGGCAAGCGTGCGCGTGCCGAAGGCCGTGGCGACCGTATCGGCGCGACGCCGCCGGTCGTAATCGACGAGGAGGCTGGTGGACCCGACCGCCAGCCCGGTTGCCCGGCCTTCGTAGAGAACGTCGGCGAGCGTTGCAGCGTCTCTAACCGTCAGGTTGAACCCTTGGCCGGCAAGGGGGTGGATGAGGTGCGCCGTGTCGCCGACCAGAGCCAAGCGATCGGCGTAGATCCGTTCGGCGTAGAGGAAGCTTAGAGGGAAGCGCACGACCGGTCCGTGCAAAGTCAGCTCTCCCAACGATTCCCGTAGCGTATTGCCGGCCATACCGGCGATGGCGTCGCTGCCGCTAGCCAACATGGAGTCCGCTGCCTCGCGCCGGACCGACCAAATGACGGAACATCGGTTTCCCGACAGGGGTAGCGCCGCGAGCGGACCGCCGGGCAGGAAGACCTGACGGGCCGTATGCATATGGGGCAGGGTATGACCGACGGTGAAGGTCAGGGCGTCCTGATCGAAGTCCCCTGTTTGGGTGCGAATGCCACTCGCGCGGCGCAGGCGCGACGCGTGTCCGTCACAGGCGATCACGAGGTCCGTCGCGACGGTATGGCCGCCCTCGAGCCTGAGGACCGCATCGCCCGATCGGACCTCGAGGCCCGCGACCGGACTTTCCACCAAGCAGATTTCGGTATGACGTGCACAGCGCCGATGAAGGGCGCTGCGAAGGAACTCGTTCTCGACGACGTAAGCGAGAGGGGTGCCTTCCCATCGGTCCTGATCGTTCAAGAGGCCGTCGGAGAACGCAAGCTTCGTGGCACTACCCTTTTCGCGGAACCGGCTCGCCTGTCGGCCGAGGTTCACCTCTATCCGCTCGATAGGCGCCGCGTCCCGATCGAGGTCGGACCAGACATCCAGCCGACGAAGCGCTCTCACCGTCCCGTAGGCGAGCGCGGTGGTCCGGGGGTCTTTCTCGGAAGGGAGCTTGGAAGGCCCGATCAACGCGACGGCGATGCCTCGCTCGGCGAGCGCGAGCGCCGTCAGCTGGCCGGCCATACCGGCACCGACGACGCAGACTTCGTAACGATCCATGGACATGACGCCCCTTACGTTTCGCTCGCCCGCGGCGCCAGCCATCCCCGCGATCCGCGTTTCGTAAAGAACCATTAACCACGAAGGCGCGAAAGAGGGCTCCCGCGCAAGAGAAGGAAGGCCGAGCCGATGACGCACTCCGACCTGCCGCCGAGCGTGCGGGCCTGGCGCGCCGTTCGATGGCTGATCCTGCGCGCAGGGGCCGGTGCCCTCATGCTCCTTTGCCTCTTCGTCTGGGGGTGCCTCGCGAGCTTCGACGTCTCCGATCCGAGCCTGTCGACGGCGACGGGCCGGACGGTTCCGATGAACTGGGGCGGACATCTGGGCGCCGACCTATCCGACGTTCTCCTCCAGGCCCTTGGCGGCGCCGCGCTCGTCCTTCCGCTCGTTCCCCTTTTGTGGGGGTGGACGGCGCTTCGCCGCGGCGTGCCGGAACCGACGCCGGCGTCTTCCTGGTGGCGCCTCGCCGCCTGGGCCGGCGGCCTTCTGCTCCTCGCCGGCTTCGCCGCCTGCCTGCCGCGCAGCGCCGACTGGCCCTTCGTCGCTTCGATGGGCGGGGTCGTCGGCGGCGGGGTGAAGGGCCTGGCAAGCCTGCCCTTCGCGGTCCTGGGGCTTCCCGGCGCGAGCCTTCTCGCCGCGATCATCCTCGCCGGGGTCGGCATCTTCTTGATGGCGCATGCGGGCGGCGTCCGCCGCGACCACGTCGAGGCGGGCCTCGACGCGACGCTTTGGTGCTGGGAGGTCGCAGCGGACTGGGGGATGAGCCGCCTCGACGCCTTCAAAGCCGCGCGGACGAACCGCGCCGAGCCGACCTTCGAGGAAGAACCTAAGGTCGTCCGGCCTCGTAAGCCCGCCCCTGCCCCCAAGGTCGATGCCGAACCCGTCGCCAGCGACCTTACGGAGGACGACGAGGACGAAGAGACGATCGAGGACGGGGGCGAGGATGACGACCTGCGCCCGTCCGCGCGACGCCGCATCATCCGCGAGGTGAAGAAGGTCCCGCCGCGCAAGGTGGTGGTGCAGGAGCAGCCCGCCTTCGACCCCTCCGACTACCAGCTGCCGCCGCGCACCCTTCTGAAGGCCCCCGACCCCAAGGACGCGCGCGTGGTCTCGGACTCGGAGCTCGAAGCGCGGGCGCGGCAGCTCGAGACCGTGCTCGCGGACTTCAAGGTTCGTGGCGAGATCATCGGCGTGCGCCCCGGTCCCGTCGTCACCCTCTATGAGCTCGAGCCCGCAGCCGGCGTGAAGTCCTCGCGCGTCATCGGCCTCGCCGACGACATCGCCCGGTCCATGTCCGCCATCGCCTGCCGCGTCGCGGTCGTGCCCGGCCGGAACGCCATCGGCATCGAGCTGCCCAATGACGACCGCGAGACGGTTTTCTACCGCGAGATGCTGGAAGCGGACGGCTTCGCCCGCGGCCGCGGTCTCAACCTCGCGCTCGGCAAGGACATCGGCGGCGAGCCGCAATATGCCGACCTCGCCAAGATGCCTCACCTTCTGATCGCGGGCACCACGGGCTCGGGCAAGTCGGTCGGGATCAACACCATGATCCTATCGCTGCTCTATCGTCTGCCTCCTGATCAGTGCAAGCTGATCATGATCGACCCCAAGATGCTGGAACTCAGCGTCTATGAGGGCATCCCCCACCTCCTGGCCCCGGTCGTCACCGACCCGCGCAAGGCCGTCGTCGCGCTCAAATGGACCGTGCGCGAGATGGAAGAGCGCTATCAGAAGATGTCCAAGGTGGGCGTTCGGAACATCCACGGCTTCAACGAGCGGGTGAAGGCGGCCGAAGCGAACGGCGAGGAGCTGACCCGCAAGGTCCATGCGGGCTACGACGCGGAGACCGGCGAGCCCGTCTACGAGGAGGAGCCCCTCGACTACGCGCCGCTGCCCTACATCGTCGTCGTCATCGACGAGGTGGCGGACCTCATGATGGTCGCGGGCAAGGACATCGAGGCGATGGTCCAGCGCCTCGCGCAGATGGCGCGGGCGGCGGGCATCCACCTCATCATGGCGACGCAGCGCCCCTCGGTCGACGTCATCACCGGCACGATCAAGGCGAACTTCCCCACAAGGATCTCCTTCCAGGTCACGTCCAAGATCGACTCGCGGACGATCCTCGGCGAGCAGGGGGCCGAGCAGCTCTTGGGCATGGGCGACATGCTCTACATGGCCGGCGGCGGACGGATCACCCGCGTCCACGGCGCCTTCGTCGCCGATGACGAGGTCGAGAAGATCGTCGCCCACCTCAAGAAGCAGGGCAAACCCGACTACGTCCAGGAAGTCACCGAGGGCGGAGAAGACGGCGACGACGGCGCGGCCAGCGCGCTCGGCCTCGACCTCGGCGGGAACACGGGTTCCGGCGACGCGCTCTTCGACCAAGCGGTCGCGGTCGTCGCGCGGGACCGCAAGGCCTCGACCTCCTACATCCAAAGGCGCCTCCAGATCGGCTACAACCGCGCCGCCTCCCTCATCGAGAAGCTGGAGGAGGAGGGCATCGTCAGCCCCGCCAACCATGCGGGCAAGCGCGAGGTCCTGATCGGCGAGGACGCGGCGTGACCATCGCTCGGCACCCTTGAGCCGCGAGGAACGGGCTAGCGGGACCTGATGCGCGCCCTGTCCAAACTGGCTGTGATTGGACTTCTACTGATCGTGGCCTGGGTCGCGGTGGAGATGTGGCCCCAGCAGGTCTTGATGGTGAGCGGCGGGGAGGGGGTCCAAGTTCGGGTCCTGCACAGGGGCAATCTGGTTCTGGATAACCGGTTCGAAGCGGTCGTCTCGGTTGAGGATCATGAGGTCGCTAGGATAGACCTAGGTTCTTACGATCTGCGATCGGACTTCGACCTCGACCGGGCAGTCACTATTGATGATTGCATCATTACAATAAGTAATTACCGCAACTCGGTGAGAATTTCCGGGTGTGATAGACATTCCAACACTATCAAGTGCATGCAATACATGTAGCAATTGATACTGGTTATTTGTAAGCGGCGTCGTACTTCTCCGAAGTTCGACTGCGTCTACCAATGCCTCGGTGTCACGGCCGCTAAATCCTGATCGACGCTGCGGCACGCTACAACGAGCCCACTCTGGAAAGCTTACCGCTTGGCGGCGTGACCGAGCGCCGTTACCCTTTTGTTCCATGGGTGCCTTCCGCTTCGTCCACACCGCCGACTGGCAGCTCGGCAAGCCGTTCGGCCGCTTCCCGGCTGAGCGTGCGGCGCAGCTGCGCGCAGCAAGGATCGATGCCATCGGCCGGATCGCGGGCGTCGCGCGCGATCACGGGGCGGGGCACGTGGTCGTGGCGGGCGACGTCTGGGACTGCGAGCAGCCTTTGCCCGAGACGATCGCGCAGCCCCTCGACGCGATGGCGTCGGCTTCGGACCTCGTCTGGTGGCTCCTGCCCGGCAATCACGACCCCGCCGCGCGCGGCGGGTTGTGGGACCGCATGCGGGAGCGGGGCCTGCCCTCTAACGTCCGCTGCCTCTGCGCGGCAGGGCCGGTCGAGGCGGCGCCCGGCGCCTACCTCCTTCCCGCCCCTTGGGTCTCGAAGAACCCAGGCCGCGACCTGACCGAGGACTTTGCGGGCCATTCCACGCCCGACGGCGCGCTGCGTCTCGGCCTCGCCCATGGCGGGACGACCGAGTTCCGGCAGGACACGGAGCAGTCCGCCGCCATCGCGGCGGGCGCGGCGTCGCGCGGCGGGCTCGACTACTTGGCGCTCGGGGATTGGCACGGCCACAAGCGGGTCGACGCGCGGACCTGGTTCGCAGGCACGCCGGAGCCCGACAGCTTCCCGCGGAACGAGCCCGGCTACGTCCTCGTCGTCGAGGCGGCGCCGGGGCGAGAGCCCGTCGTCACGCCGGTCGCGGTGGCGCAGTACCATTGGTCGCGCGACACGCTGGACCTGACCGAGGGGCTGGACCCCGTCGCCCGCTTCGAGGCGCTGCACGAGGGCGGTCCGGAGCGCCGCTTCCGCCTCGCCAAGCTCACGGTGACGGGCACGGCGCGACTGCACGACCGCGCGGCGCTCCTCTCTCACCTCGAAGGCCGGACCGCCTCCTACGCCCACCTCGATTGGGACGTCGAAGGGCTTAGGACGCTGATCGAGGCGGACGGCCTCGACCGGCTCGACCGCGAGGGCAGCCTGCGCCAGGCGGCGGAGCGGCTGCACGCGCGATCGATCAACGCGCAGCTCGGCGAGGCGGACAGGGGCACGGCGCGGCTCGCCCTCGACATGCTCGTCACCCTGGCCGCCGACACCGTGGCCGCCGACGCCTGATGCGGATCGAGGCGATCCGTCTTCGCAACGTGCGCGCCTTCGGCGAGGCGGGGCTCGCGCTCGAGGGGCTGACGGACGGACTCAACGTCCTTTCGGCTCCGAACGAGTTCGGCAAGAGCACGGTCTTCGACGCCCTGCGCGCCCTTCTCTTCCACAAGCACACGACGACCCACCGCGAGGTGAAGAGCCTCGAGCCGGACCCGAACCCCGGCGGCGGCGCGCCGGAGGTGACGCTCGACCTGACGAGCCCCGAAGGCCGCTTCCGCGTCGAGAAGCGCTTCCTTCGGCGGCGCATGGCGCAGGTCACGGACCTGACGACGGGCCGCAAGGTCGCCGAGGCCGACGATGCCGAGCGTTGGCTCCGCGCGCTCATCGGCGCGGACAGGCCGGGCCAGGGCCCGACCGGCCTCCTCTGGGTCGAACAAGGCGCCTCGCTCCGTCAGCCCGACGCGGAAGAAGGGCGCGGCGACGCGGTCTACGACGCCCTCGGCGAGGAGGTGGCCGAGGTCACGGGCGGCGAGCGGGCCCGCCGCGTGCTGACGAAGGCGCGCGAGCGGCTCGACGTGCTTGTGACCAAGGAGCGCCGATCGCCCAAGGCGGGCGGTCCCTACCGCGCGGCGGTGGACCTCGCCGAGGCGTTGCGCGCCGAAGTGGACGTCCTAACCGCGAGGGCGCGGGCGTCCCGCGTCACGCGCGAGGAGCTTGCCTTGGCGGAAGACGAGCTGGCCCGGCTCGGCAGCGGCGAGGCAGCCGCCGAGCGCGAAGCGGCGCTGGCGGCAGCGCGGGCGCGCCTTGCGGCGGCGGAAGGCGCGGCGGCGAAGCTGGACGGTGCGCGGGAAGCGGCGCGGCGGACGCGCGAGGCCGAAGGCGCGGCACGCTTAGCGCTCGAACGCCGGAACGAAGAGGAGGGCGAGGCGCGTGCCGCCTTCGCGACGGCGGAGGCGGCGGCGGCGAGGCGTGACGCCTCGCGAACGTCCCTAGAGACCGCGAAGGCCGCATCGTCGAAGGCGGACGAAGCGGCGCGCGAAGCGGCAGTGGCCGAGCGCGCGGCGAGCACGCTTCGCGACCGGGCGATCGCGGCACGCCAAGCCCTGGCGGCGTCCGAGAAGCTGGAGCGGCTCGGTCGGGACCTCGAAGCCGCACGCAGCGCGCACCGGGCGCTCGCCGATCTGCCGAAGCCGCGCCCCCTGCCGGACCTGGCCGAGTTGGAACGGGCGCGGACGAGGGTGCTGACGGCGGAGGCGAGGGCCGAAGCCGTCCGGGTGCGGCTGGTCGTGGAGGCGGCGGAGGGCGCCACGCTCGACGGCGCGCCCCTCGCGCCTGGCACCAGGGCGCTGAGCGGGCCCGTCCGCGTCGCAGCGCCAGGCCTGACGTTGCGCATCGAGGTGCCCGATGCCGCGGAGGAACGTGAGCTGACCGCCGCGCACGACGCGCTCTGCGCGGCGCTCGAAAAGGCGGGCGCCGAGAGCGTGGAGGCCGCGCGCAGCCAGGTCGAACGGGCGCGCGAGGCTGCGGCCGAGCGTCGGCGGCTCGAAGAGGGGCTGACCCGCCTGGCGCCCGAAGGGCTCGGCGCGCTCGAACGGCAAGCCGAAGAGGCGGCCGAGGCGGCGATCCTGCCCGACGACGTGCCGGACGAAGCCGAGGCCGCTGCGGCGTTGCGCGACGCGTCGCAGCGGGCGGCGAAGGCCATCGGCGCTGCCGAGACCGCGCGGCGGCACTTGGACGAGGCTCGCGAAGCGGCGTCGTCCGCGAACGAGAAGGCGGCCGTGGCCGACGCCCGAGCGGCGGATGCGCGCTCCCGGCTGGGAGCGGTGGAGGCGTGGGACGAGGCGTGGGGCACGCTGACCGCCGCGCTCGATACGGCGCAGGCCGAACGGGCGCGTGCGGAAGCGGCGCTCGCCGAGGCCGAGGCGCAGCTGCCGGACACGGAGGGCCTGAGCGCCGAGGTCGATCGGCTGGCGCAGGCCGCGCGCAACCGCGAGCAGCGCATCCTCCACCTCAACCGCGAGGCGGCGCGTCTCCGCGCGGAGCTGACGCGCGACCGGGCCGAGGGCGCGGACGAGCGCCTGGCGAGCGTCAAGGGCCAGCTCGAGGCGGCCGAGGCCGACGCCGCGCGCTACGAGCGGGAAGCGGATGCGCTCACCCTGCTGATCGACACGCTGTCCGGCGCCCAGGCCGAGCGGCGCGAGCGGTTCCTCGCACCCGTCATGGCCGAACTCGCGCCGCTCCTCGCGGCCGTCTTCCCCGGCGGGGCGCTCTCCCTGACCGAAGGCCTCTCGCCCGACGTCCTCGTGCGGGACGGCGGCACGGAGGCGGTCGAGCGCCTGTCGGGCGGCACGCGGGAGCAGCTCGCAATCC
Organism: Parvularcula dongshanensis; assembly: GCF_014199615.1. Classification (GTDB taxonomy): domain Bacteria; phylum Pseudomonadota; class Alphaproteobacteria; order Caulobacterales; family Parvularculaceae; genus Parvularcula; species Parvularcula dongshanensis. The sequence continues at coordinate 684,586 of NZ_JACHOB010000001.1, forward strand.
TCACCCGCCTCGGCTTCGCCCGCCTGATGGCGAAGGGGGGCCATCCCGTCCCGGTCGTCCTCGACGACGCGCTCGTCTTCGCCGACGACGCCCGCATCGCTCGGATGTTCAACGCGCTCAACCTCGCCGCCCGCGACGTGCAGGTCCTGGCGCTCACCTGCCGACAGGCCGCCTTCGAGGGGCTCGGCGGCACCCTTCTGACCCCGCGCCCGATGACGGTTTCCTGACGGATCGTCTTGAAACTTCCTCGAGGCGTACAAAACTGTAACCTTAGGAAGCGATAGGGCTTCCGGGGGAACAGGGGAGGGCGCGATGGACTGGTTCGCAAGCGGGATGGCCCCGTTCACCACGGCGCTTCTCCTCATGGTCGGCCTCGTCGCGCTCGAACTGGTCGGGGCGCTGGTCGGTGTCCTGCCCTCCGGCATGATCGACAGCGCGTTCGACCTCGATGCCGATCTCGATGCTGACGGCGACCTCGGCGGCGGGCCGCTCGGCTGGCTCGCGGTCGGTCGCGTGCCGGTGCTCGTCGTTCTGATCGCCTTCCTGACCGCGTTCGGGCTCACGGGTCTGATCATCCAATGGCTGATCGAGGCCGTAACCGGCGGCATGCTGCCGGGTTGGCTCGCGGGCGCCTTGGCGTTGGTCCCGGCCCTGCCCGCGACGCGCTATTTGGGCCTTGGCCTGGGGCGCATCATGCCGTCCGAGGAGACCGAAGCGTCCTCGCGCACCGGCTTCGTTGGCCGCATCGCGACCCTGACCGCGCAGACCGCGCGCCCCGGCCTGCCTGCCGAGGCGAAGCTGACCGACGCGCACGGCCTTACCCACTACGTCCGCGTCGAGCCGTCCGAGGACGAGGTCTTCGAGCCCGGCGCGCGCGTCCTGCTGATCACCGAGGACAGCGGCGTCTACGCCGCCGTCCGCGACCCGTCCGCGTGAAGCGGCGCCCCTGAAGGAGAGAGTGCCATGCAAGACGTCGCGATCGTAAGCTCGGAGGGCGGCTTCCCCGTCCTCGTCACCGTGGGCGGGATCCTCGTCCTCCTCCTCGGCATCGGCCTCGTCATGGCGCGGCTCTACCGGCGGGCGTCCAAGGAGGTCGCCTTCGTCCGGACCGGGCTCGGCGGCCAGAAGGTCATCCTGAACGGCGGGGCGCTGGTCTACCCGGTCCTGCACGAGACCATTCCCGTCAACATGAACACGCTGCGCCTCGAGGTGCGGCGCGCGAACGAGGCGGCGCTGATCACCAAGGACCGGATGCGCGTCGACGTGCAGGCCGAGTTCTACGTGCGGGTGCAGCCGACGACGGAGTCGATCGCCAACGCCGCGCAGACCCTCGGCAAGCGGACGATGAACCCCGAGGCGCTGAAGGAGCTCATCGAAGGCAAGTTCGTCGACGCGCTGCGTGCCGTCGCCGCCGAGATGGCGATGGAGGAACTGCACGAGCAGCGCGTCAACTTCGTCCAGAAGGTGCAGGCCGCGGTCTCCGAGGACATCCTCAAGAACGGCCTCGAGCTCGAATCCGTGTCGCTGACCGGCCTCGACCAGACCGGCAAGCAGTACCTGAACCCCGACAACGCCTTCGACGCCGAGGGCCTGACCAAGCTCACCCAGGAGATCGAGGAGCGCCGCAAGAAGCGCAACGACATCGAGCAGGAGACCGAAGTCCTGATCGCCCGCAAGAACCTCGACGCTGAGACCCAGCGCCTGACGATCAAGCGCGACCAGGAGTACGCTCGGCTCGAGCAGGAGCGTGAGGTCTCGATCCGGCGGGCCGAGCAGGTCGCCCTCGTCGCGCGCGAGGAGTCGGTTCGTCATAGGGAGGCCGAGCAGGCGCGCATCCTGGCCGAGCAGGAGGTCCGCGAGGCGCAGGTTCAGTCCGAGCGCGCCGTCCGCGAGCGCGAGATCGAGAAGGAGCGCCTGGTCGAGGCGGCCTCGGTCGAGAAGCAGAAGCTGATCGAGATCGCGCAGCAAGAGCGCGACATCGCCGTCGCCGAGAAGTCGCGCGCGAAGTCCGAGGCCGACGCCGCCGCCGACGAGGCCCGCGCCATCGCCGCGAAGGCCGCCGAAGAGGTCCTGACGGCTCGCGAGACCGAGGCCGCCGAGCGTCAACGCCGCATCGAAGTCATCGAGGCGCGGAAGGCGGCCGAGCGCGACGCGATCGGGGTCACGGTCGCCGCGGAGGCCGAGAAGCAGGCCAGCGCCGATCGGGCGGAGGCCGTGCGCATCGCCGCCGAAGCGGACGCCGCGAAGCACCGCATCGAAGCGGAAGGCGCGGCGGAGGCCGAGAAGCTGCGCGCCGACGCGCTCGCCATGACCTACAAGGTCGAGGCCGAGGGCAAGCGCGCGGTCAACGACGCCGCCAACGTGCTGTCGGCCGAGCAGATCGCCATGCAGATCAAGCTCGCCCTGATCGAGGCGCTGCCCGCCATCATCGAGCAGTCGGTCAAGCCGATGCAGAACATTGAGGGGATCAAGATCCTCTCGGTCGACGGCCTGGGCGGCCGCGTCGGTGCCACCGGCGCGGAGGAGGCCGAGGGCGTCGGCATCGCCGACCAGGCGGTCAACGCCGCGCTTCGCTTCCGCACCCAGGCGCCGCTCCTCGACAGCCTCATGGGCGAGCTCGGCATCGACGGCGGCAAGCTCTCCGGACTGACGGGCGCGGTGACGAAGGAGATGACGAACGGCAAGGGCGTGAACGGATCCGCCAGGCCGCCGGCGGAATGACACGTGCGGGGCCGGGGGGCGCTGAGCCTCCCGGTTGCGCGGCGAACGGCGGCGGCGCACTCTTTCGCTATGGCCGCGACGCCTGACGTTCTTGCCTTCTTGCGCCGCCGTGAGCTCTTCGCGGAGCTTACCGAGGCCGGACTCGCGCGCCTCGCGGACGCGGCCAGGCCGCTGACCCTCGTGCCGGGCCAGATTCTCTTCTGCCAGGACGAGACCGCCGACGCCGCCTACGTCATTCGCGAGGGAACGATCGCCGTCGGCACGGTCGACGGCAGTGGGCGCGAGGTCCACTTCGCCGACCTGCAGGCGGGGGCCGTCTTCGGCGAGGTCGGTCTCATCGATGGCGGCCCCCGCACCGCCACGGCGACCGCAGCGACGAGGGCGAGCCTTCTGCGGCTGCCGGGATTCGTCTTTCTGGACGTCGCGCGCACGGAGTGGGGCTTCGCCCTCGCCTTGATGCGCGACCTGGTCGCCAAGCTGCGCGCGGCCGATACCTACATCGAGGACAAGAGCGCTCTGCTCTTGCCCGCCCGCCTCGCCAAGTTCCTCCTCGCCGCCGACGGACCCATCCGCCTCACTCAGGCGCAGATCGCCGAGCGCATGGGGACGAGCCGGGAGGCGGTGAACCGGCAGCTGCGCGCGTTCGAGGTCGAAGGAACGGTCGAGCTCGGCCGCGGCCGCGTCCTCGTCACCGATGCGGAGCGCTTGTCGAATAGGCTCGGTTCCTGCTGAGCGCGTCTTCCGCAGCGTTGCACACCCAGAGCGCTTCCGGTCCTTGCCATCCTGTTCTACGCCTGGGCGCTCGAAAGCGTGCGCGAAGTGGGGTTGCGCATGAGCACCACGGCGGCGCCGGAAAGACGGCGCCTGACCACCATTCTGGCGGCCGATGTGTGCCGCTACGCTGCCCTGTCCGAGGCGGACGGGGAGGGCACGCTTGACGCCGTCGAGGCGCTGACCACGCGGGTCCAAGAGGTGGTCGAGGCGCAGGACGGCCGCCTCTTCCATCGAGCCGGCGACGGCTTCCTGGCCGAACTTCCGAGCGCGACGGCGGCTTTGAAGGCGGCCCGCGCGCTTCAGGCGTCGCTTTCGAGCCACCCGATCCTGGCGGACGGTCACGGCCTCTGCCTTCGGATCGGCCTTCATACGGGCGAGGCACGGGTGGCGGGACCGGACCTGCTCGGCCATGCCGTCAACGTCGCCGCCCGCTTGCAGGGCGAGGCGAAGCCCTGCGGCATCGTCCTCTCCGAAGCGACGCGGATCCTCTGCGAGCCCGGCGTGCCGATGCGGCGGATGGGCGAGCTGAAGCTCAAGAACCTCCGCGAGCCCGTCACGGCCTACGAGGTCACGCCGCGAACCGGTCTCGGCGGCCAGGTCGCGGCGCTGCTTCACCTCGGCTGGGTCCGGCGGAACAAGGGACCGCTCAGCGCGGCGGTCGTCCTCGTCCTGCTCGTCAACGCCTACCTGCTCCAAGACGTGGTCAGGCGAGGCCACGCCGAGCGGGCCGAGGCCGCGGCGGCCGAGCGCCTCGCCGCGATCGAAGAGAACGCCCGGATCCTGGCCGAGCGCCTGGCGGAGGCGGAGGGGCAGTCAGGAGCGGTCGCGCGGGAGGCGACGGAAGCGGCGGCGCTGAGCCTTCTTCGCTCCGACGAGCCGCTCAAGGCCGAGGCGACGCAGCTCGCCGTCAGCGGGGACCTTCTCGGCGCGGCGCACGCGCTACGGGCCGTCTACGAACGGCAGGCGGCGGAAGGATCGCCCCGGGAGGTGCTGGCGGAGACCGCCTTGCAGGTCGGAGCTCTGTCCTTCGCTCGGGACCAGGCCCTTGCGGGCTGGGCCTATGAGCGCGCCTACGAGGCCAGGCCGCGCGACCCGGTCGTGCTGTTGCGGCTGGCGGCGATCGGGATCGATCAGGGGCGGCCCGAAGACGCGCGGGCGGCGCTGGTCGCGTTGCTGGGGACCAGTCCCGAAGCGCGCTACGCCGTCGAGGCGGAGTTGTTGCTCGGCAGCCTCGCGAGGGACGATCGGCGCTTCGAGGAGGCCGAGCGGCGATACAGAAGAGCGCTCCTGGTCGCTCGGGACACGAACCTCGCTCAGCAAGAAGGCGCCGCCCTCGCGAGCCTCGGCTCGCTCGCCTTCATGCGCCTCGCCGAAGCCGAAGGCGACGACGCCTTCGCCGGCCGTCAGGCGCTCGGCACGGAGGCGAAGCTGTTCCTCGAGCGGGCGCTGCGGATCGCGCGTACGACGCAGGATACGGAGCTCGCGTCCTCCGTCCTGGGCACGCTCGGCAACGTCGCGAACGCGCTCGACCATACCGAGGAGGCGGCGCGCTACTACGAGGAGCGGCTGGCGTTGGAACAGGACGAGGGGGACCGCCAGGCCGTCGCGTCGGTCGCGTTCAACCTCGCCGGGCTCGCGGCGAAGCGCGGCGACCGCGCGGCCCGCGACCGCTACGCCGCGTTGGCTCTGGACGCCGCCGAGGCAGGCCGGATCGACGGCATGATCGGCTATCTGGTCATGGCCCGCGCCGGCTACGCGGTGGAGGACGGCGATCCTGCCGCTGCGTGCCGCCTGCTCGCGGAGAACGCGGACCACCTTCCGTCGGACGAGCCGAGCCTCGCCGAGATGCGGGCCTTCATGCTGCCGGGCCTCGACTGTCGCGCACCCTAGAACGGGCGTCGAGGCGCGCGGGGGACGGCGGTCTAGTGCTGCTCCAAGATGGCCCTGTGCTGATGGATGCAAGTCCCGCTCGACTTCACGCACACCACCATGCATCCGCCCGCGCGCCACGTCGTGTCGACCGTGAACTGTACCGTCACGTCCTCGAGCGGCAGCTGTTCGGCTTCGTAGGCGCGATCCTTCGCCAGCCGTTCGCGAAGCTGATCGAAGATCTGCACGATCGCCGCGTAGCCGAGGACTGCATAGGCGTCCTTCATCTCCGGCGTGTTGTAGGCGATGGGCTGATGCGCATCGAGGTAGGCGGCGTCGAGCGTCGGCTTCTTGGCATCGGGCGCGCAACTCGTCATGAAGTAGGCTCCTGACGGGGGAAGGGCGGGGAGGCCGCGTCCCTCCCCCGAGGAAGCGTCGGCCGAGGTGAGGTTAGGACGGGCGGCTCCGCGCGTCTTCCCTGACGCGCAGCCGCCCGTTCTCGGGTGCTGGCCGGGCGCTCTCCCCCGAGCGTCGGCATCCGTCGGGCCCGTGTGTCTCACCGATCCCATCGTCCGCACCTGGCGAAGCGCCGGAACGTCCGAGTGGGGCGGACGCCGACCGCCCGGCCAGCACGCCTCAGGCTAGAACCCGCCTACGGGCCGTTCTGTGACGTGGGTCACACAAGCGAGCCGCTCACTGCGCTCCCTGTGTCGCCTCGCCTCCGCGAAAGCCTTCCTCCGCGTTCGCGGCGAGCCAAGCGAAGGCCGCATAGGCCGCCACGTTCTGCGCGATGTCGTCGGGGTCGACCTTGTCGAGCGTATCGTCTTCGGTGTGGTGCAGGTCGAAGTAGTCCCAGCCGTTCTGCTTCAGGGTGACGACCGGCACGCCCGCCTCCGCGATCGCGGTCAGGTCGGGACCGCCCTCGGCCTCGTTCCCGCCGCGCGCGACCCCGAGCGGCGCGAGGATGCGCGCCAGGCGGTCGCCCGCCTCTTGCGCGTCTTCCGCGAAGCGGGTCTCGAGCTGCCAGACGCGCCCCGCGCCGAAGTCGCTCTCCGCAGCGGCGACGTGGTCGCCGAGTTCGTCCGCATGCGCCTCGGCATAGGCCTTGCCGCCGAGAAGACCGACCTCTTCGGAGCCGAAGAGGATGAGGCGGATGGTGCGCAGCGGCGGCTCGCCCGTCTCGGCCACGTAGTCGAGGATCAGCTTGGCGGCGCCGGTCGTGATGCCGACGCCAGAGGCGTCGTCGATCGCGCCGGTGCCGAGGTCCCAGCTGTCGAGGTGGGCACCGATCAGGACGACCTCGTCCGTCCGCCCCGGGATCTCCGCGATCACGTTGCCGGACGGCGCGTCCTTCTCGGTGACGACCGACAGGTCCAGGCGGACCGTCACGGGGCCCCGCTCCATCGCGCGCTGAAGCTGCTCGGCGTCGGGCCAGGAGAGGGCGGCGGTCGGGATCTTCTCTCCGTCCTCCTCGTACCGCATCATGCCGGTGTGCGGGAAACGGTGCTGATCGGTGCCGACGGAGCGGATCAGGGCGGCGATCGCCCCGCGCTTCGCGCCTTCCTGCGCGGCGCCAGAGCGCTTCGCGACCGCGACGCCGTAGCCCGAACCGTCCTGCGTCCGCGTCATGCCCTCGTCGACGAAGACGACCTTGCCTTCGAGCGAGCCGTCCATCGGCGCCGCCATCAGCGCGCCGAGACTTTCGAATCGGACGACCTCACCGGTCACGCCCCGGCGCCCCGTGCCGACCGTGCCGCCGAGCGCGGTGATGCGCAACGCCTGCGGAAAGGGCTCTACGATCCGCAGCGCTTCGCCTTCGCGGGCCCAGAAGGGGATCGAGAACGCCTCGACCCGCACGTTCTCGAAGCCCATCGACCGAAGGCGTGCCAGCGCCCAACCCCTCGCCCGCGCCTCCGCTTCGGAACCGGCGAGGCGCGGTCCGACCTCGGTCGTCAGGTCTTCGATGACTTGGTAACCCGTCTCGTCTTCGAGCGCCCGCGCCATCAGCGTCGCGGCTGCCTCTTCGGCCTCGGCCGGAAAGGGCTGGGCGGCGGCGGGCGCGACCGCCATGGCGGCGGCGAGGAGGAAGCGAAGCATTGCAGACTCGTCCTTGAAGGCGCCGCCGCAACCTAAGGAAGGTCGGTCCGTCGTCAACGCCGGACCGCTCCGGAACGAGGGGCCCCGGGCCCTATCCTTCCGTCGTCAGAGCGTCTCTCGGCGAAGGACCGGCGCCTTCTCTTCGAGGCACGCCTATCGGGCCCCGAAGATTTCAATAAGTTGAGAAAAAAACCGTTGCTGGTGGCAACGTCTCCGCCTAGGCCCGCCCGGCTCTCGCTCGGCAACCGCTGGGTGTGACCGGTTCCAGGGCTCTCCAGTCTCGCTCCGCCTCCCCTCTCCCCCCAAGCGGGGCGAGCTTCACGGGCGCCCTTCGGAACCCTGTCCCGTGCCCTCCTCTCTCCCCCAATGGGGCGCGGGCAGGTAGGTGTCGCGGCGGACCGCCCTTCGGGGACGGCGCCGCGGCACCGCCCTTTCTTCTTACGGACGTATCGTAGGCTGGCGCGCCTCGACCCCGCTGGTTGCGAGGCCGAAGCGCTACTCGTCAGGCGAGGCTCGGCTCGATCTTCTTGCAGGCTTCGACGAGCTCCTCGACCGCGTTCACCGAGTTCTGGAACATCGCCTGCTCCTCCTCGGTGAACTTAACCTCGAGCACGCGCTCCGCGCCGCCCTCGCCGATGACGATCGGCACGCCGACGTAGCGGCCGTTCACGCCGTACTGGCCGTCGAGGTAGGCGGCGCAGGGCACGACCACCTTCTTGTCCTTGAGGTAGCTCTCGGCCATCTGGATCGCGGATGCGGCCGGCGCGTAGAAGGCGGATCCCGTCTTCAGGAGGCCGACGATCTCGCCGCCGCCCTTGCGCGTGCGGTCGACGATGGCGTCGATCTTCTCCTGGCTCGACCAGCCCATCTCGATCATGTCCGGCAGGGGCACGCCCGCGATCGTCGAGTAGCGCGTGAGCGGCACCATGGTGTCGCCGTGACCGCCGAGGACGAAGGCGGTGACGCTCTCGACCGAGACCGAGAACTCTTCGGCGAGGAAGTGGCGGAACCTGGAGGAGTCCAGGATGCCGGCCATGCCGACGACCTTGTTGGTCGGCAAGCCGGAGAACTTCTGCAGCGCCCAGACCATGGCGTCGAGCGGGTTGGTGATGCAGATGACGAAGGCGTTGGGCGCGTGCTTGGCGATGCCCTCGCCGACGGCCTTCATGACCTTGAGGTTGATGCCGACGAGGTCGTCGCGGCTCATGCCGGGTTTGCGCGGCACGCCGGCCGTGACGATGCAGACGTCCGCGCCTGCGATGTCGGCATAGTCCTGCGTCCCGCGGAGCCTGGAATCATAGCCGTCGACGGGCGCGGACTGGCTGATGTCGAGCGCTTTGCCCTCGGGCGTGCCCTCGGCGATGTCGAAGAGGACGACGTCGCCGAGTTCCTTCTGGGCGGCGATGTGGGCGAGCGTGCCGCCGATCATGCCGGCGCCGATCAGGGCGATCTTGTTGCGGGCCATAAGGACTCCTTGGTCTGGAAGAACGTCGGCCGCCTCGTAAGGGAGGCATGGCCCGCTCGCAACGAGGCTCGCTGCGCTGCACGATCCCGTGTTAGGAGGCGAGCGGGAAGGAGGGACCGCCGTGTCCGAGGCCGACGTTCTCATGGGCGGCGCGACCGCCGAGGAGGCGCTGAGCGCGACCAAGCTGCACGCGCGCCTGCCGGCGCGCTGCTACGCCTGCGGCGCGCCCGTCCAGGGGCCCTGGTGCTATGCCTGCGGGCAGAAGAACGACGACTGCCGCCGCTCGATCTTCCGCCTGGTGGGCGAGTTCATCCGCGACGTGACCTCGCTCGACGGCCGGTTCCTGCACACCGTCAGGGCGGTCCTGACCCGGCCGGGGCGGCACCTGCGCGATTATGGCGACGGCAAGCGCAGCCCCTACACCTCGCCCGTCCGCTTCTTCCTCGTGGTCAGCTTCGCCTTCTTCACGACCCTCGCGCTGACGGACCGGCAGATCCTCGTCGTGCAGCCCGAGGTGACGATGAACGAGGCGGGCCAGGCCCGCATCACGGGCCTCGGCGCCGGCTTCTTCACCCAGCCCAAGGAGGTCCGCTACTCCCGGGCCGAGCGCGAGGCGATCCGCGCGTCGATCAATGACGGCTCCATGGCCGGCCTCATCGGCGACGAGGCCGCCGTCGAGCAGGCCGTGGAGACGCGGGTCGAGGAGCGCTTGGCAGGCGTTCAGGCACGGCTCGACGCGGCGGGCGTGCCGGTGGACCTCGAAGCGGAGGACGAGGCGGCGGCGGCCGAGGGGGTGGACACCGCGCCGCAGCCGGTGCCGCTCCCCCCGGACCCGCCCGAGGACGAACCCGCCAATGCCGAAACGGACAGCGTCGCGCCCGAAGACCTGTCGGTCACGATCAACGGCCAACCGCTCGACAAGGATCGCTTCGTCGACGCCCTCTTCCTGACGTCCGAGAACCCGCGCCTCTTCAACGCCGCGCTCGACGACTGGATCCCGCGGCTCATGATCCTGATGGTGCCCCTCATGGCGCTGACGGGCGCGATCTTCGTGCGCGGCAAGGACGCGCTTCTTTACGACCACCTGCTCTTGTCGCTGAACACGCACGCGCTCGCCTTCTTGATCGTCGTCGTCGCGCTGTGGTTCGGCTCGTTGGTGCCAGGTGCCGTCTTCGGCTGGATCTTCGGGATCGGCGTGCCGCTCTACTACGCGATCGCGATGCGCGGTGCCTTCGGACGGCGAAAGCGCAAGGTGATCGTCGCGACCTTCTTCGTGTTCTCCGTCTACATGCTCGTCTTCTCGATCGCGCTCTCGATCGCGGCCACCCGCTCCTTCTACTCGCTGATGAGCTGACGTCCTGCCGGCCTTACGGAACGTTCGGGCGCGCGCTCCCGTTTCCCTTCCGACGAAACGAAGGGAAACGGGATCATGGACATCCTCCGCATCATCCTCGCCATCCTGCTGCCGCCGCTCGGCGTCTTCCTGCAGGTCGGCATCGGGCCGCAGTTCTGGATCAACGTCATCCTGACGCTGCTCGGCTACATCCCCGGCATCATCCACGCGCTCTACATCATCCTGACGCGGTGAGCGCATGAACACCGTCGAAGAACGCTACGCAGACAGGGGGCCCCGCACCGCGCTCGGCTACGACGCCCCGCCCTGGCGGGACGGACCCGACGGCCGGATCGAGACGAGCGCGCTCGACGGGCTGGACCCCAAGAAGCGCGCCTCGGTCGAACGGCTCGACCGCATCGCCACCCTGCTCGACAGTCAGTTCTCGGTCCTAGGCGTCCGTTTCGGCCTCGACCCGATCCTCTCGGTCGTTCCCGTCGCGGGCGACCTCGCGGGTGCGGCCTTCTCCGCCTACCTGATCATGGAGGCGGCGCGGACCGGGGCCAAGAAGCGCCAGCTCGCGCGCATGGCCGTCAATGTCGGGGTCGAGACCGTGATCGGCTCGATCCCCGTGCTGGGGACGGCCTTCGACGTCGTCTACAAGGCGAACAAGCGGAACGTGCGGATCCTGCGGGAGCATCTCTTAGGCTGACATGCTCCGCATGACGAGGCGCACGGGCCTTCGGCCTGTGGCCTCGGCTCGCGCCTGGCCGTCGCTCGCTCGGCGGCGGGGCCGAACGTCTGGCTACTCGACCGTGTCGAAGGCGCCCGCGACGGGCTCTTGGCGGTCGCTGGCGTAGCCGCGGACCATGCCTTCCGAGCTGAAGGGCGCCGCGAAGTTGCCTTGCGCGTCGACCGCGACGATGCCGCCGCGGCCGTCCCGCTCGCCGCCCGCCTCGGCCATGGCGTCGATCACGGCCTGGCCCGCCTGCTCGGCGGACTGGTCCTCGTACTTCATGCGCGCGGCGAGGTCGCGGGTCGCGCCGAACCGAACGAAGTACTCGCCATGTCCGGTCGCGCTCGCGGCGACGACGCCGTTCTCCGCGTAGGTGCCCGCCCCAATGATCGGGCTGTCGCCGACCCGGCCCGGGATCTTCGCGTCGTAGCCGCCGGTCGAGGTTCCGGCGGCGAGGTCGCCGCAGCGGTCGAGGACGGCGGCGCCCACCGTGCCGTGCTCTTCGGGCTCGCGATGTTCTGCGCGCAGGAACCAGTCGCTCGGCGCTTCCTCCGCGCCGCGCTCGATCACCGCCGCCTGGCCCCGCTCGCCGACCATCATCACGTGGCGGGTCTCGTCCATCACGATCCTCGCCGCGCGGATCGGCGACTTGAGCCCGGTCATGGAAGCCACCGCGCCCGCATTCATCGTGGCCCCGTCCATGACCGAGGCGTCGTTCTCGACGTAGCCTTCGGCATTGGTGATGGAGCCCCGGCCCGCGTTGAAGAGCCCGGACGCCTCCATCGCCGCGATCATCGTCTCGGTGACGTCGAGCGCCCGCGCCCCCGCCTCGAGCTCGTCCCTCGCACCTGCCAGGGCGTCGCGCATGAAGACGAGGCGCTCTTCGGGCACTTGGCCTGCCCGCGCCGTGCCGCCATGCACGATGATGGCGTAGCGATCCTGCGCCGCGCACGCCGCGGGCGAGGCGGCCTGCGAGGCGAGGAACAGGGCGGCCAGGGTCAGCACGACGCCGCTACTCCGCCGGCGCTTCGCGAACCGGCGTCGTCGGCTCGCCGTGAAGCGCCTTCGGCTTCTTGCCCTTGTGAAGGGCGACGACGACGCCGGACAGGAGCAGGATCGCGACGAGGTTCGGGAAGGCCATGGAGGCGTTCGCGATGTCGCCGAGACGCCAGAGGCTGTCCGTGTTGGTGATGAGCGCGCCGACGAAGATCAGGACGACCCAAAGGAACTTCAACGGCAGCGCGGCCTTCTCGCCGAAGATGTAGGTCGCCGCCGTCTCGGCGTAGTACGACCAGCCGAGCATCGTGGTGAAGGCGAAGAGGAAGAGCGCGAAGGCGATGAAGAGGTCGCCGAACGGAATGGCCTGCGCGTAGGCGGCGGCCGTCCGGGCCGAGGTGTCGAGGTCCTGGCTCTGCCAGACGTACTCCACCACGCCGCCGCCCGAGGGGTAGGCGCCGTCCACGGTCAGGAGCACCAGGGCGGTCATCGTGCAGATGACGATGGTGTCGATGAAGACGCCGATCATCGCGATCTCGCCCTGCATGACCGGTCCGCCCGTCTGCGCGGTCGAGTGCGCGATCGGCGCGGAGCCTTGGCCGGCCTCGTTCGAGAACAGGCCGCGCGCGACGCCGTAGCGGATGGCCGTCAGGACGCCGTAGCCGGCGGCCCCGCCGACCGCCTGCTCGAAGCCGAAGGCGCTGCCGAAGATCTCGCCGAAGGCGGCGGGCACGTGCTGAATGTTCATCAGGACGACGACGAAGGCGACGAGGCAGTAGGCGCCGGCCATGAAGGGCACGATCTTGCCGGCGACCGAGCCGATCGACTTGATGCCGCCGATGATGACGACGAAGACGAGGGCCGCGACGAGGGCGCCCGTCACCCAGGTCGGGATCGCGCCGCTCGACGCGACGCCGACGGCCTGCGCCACCGAGTTCGACTGGATCATGCCGCCGGTCGCGAGCGCGGAGAACAGCGTGCCGAGGCAGAAGAAGACGGCGAGCCAGCCATACTTGCCGCCGAAGCCGCCGCGCCCGCCGTTGAGCCCGTTCTTGATGTAGTACATCGGCCCGCCGCGCAGCGTACCCTCATGCGTCTCGCGGTACTGAACCGCGAGGGAGCTCTCGGCGAAGGCGCAGGCCATGCCGAGAAGCGCCGTGACCCACATCCAGAAGACCGCGCCGGGGCCGCCGAGCGACACGGCGGTCGCGACGCCTGCGAGGTTGCCCGTCCCGACCTGGCCGGACAGCGCCGTCGACAGCGCCTGCCAGGGCGTGATCGCCCCGCCCGTCCCTTGCGCCTTCCGACCGTTCCAGACCTCGCGCAGCGCCGGGACGAAGCGGACGATCGGCCGGAAGCCGGTGGCGAACATGAACCAGATGCCGGTGCCGAGGAGCACGAAGGCCAGGAGGCCGAGCGGCAGGACCTGCCGGTCTCCCCACGTGCCGCCCCAGATGAAGCCGGACACGAGGTCCACGCCGCCGAAGAAGTCCATAATGCTCGTCCCTGCCGCAGAAGCTCAGGACGTTAAGGACGCGCGGCAGGGGTGTCCAGCGAGGGAACATGCCCTCGCTGGTCCTGTCTTACACGAGCCCGCGGTCGATGAGGCTCGTCGCCGTCGCGATCAGCGCGTCGTGCGCCGGGGTGAACTCGATGCCGAGGACTTCCCGCGCCTTCGCGTTCGAGGGCGCGCGGCGCTCGGCCTTGTCGCCCTCTTGCGGCGCGGAGATCTTGTCCGCGCGGCCCGGGAACGCCTCGCGCAGGATCGACGCCATGTCCGCCATGGTCATCCACTCGTCCGAGGCGATGAAGCGCTGCCCTCGCGCCGCCTCGGTCTCGAAGGCCTTCACATGCGCCTCCGCGACGTCGCGCACGTCGACGAGGCCGAGGCCGCGCGAAGGCGACGCCTCCGCTTTCCCGGTGAGGAGGCCTTGGACCATGCCGACCGAGGTGCCGAAGTCGTCCTCGATCATCGGCCCGACGACCAGCGAGGGGTTCACGACGCTGAGGACGGGCGCGCCGTCCTCGTGCGCGATCTCCCACGCGGCCCGCTCGGCCAGGGTCTTGGACTTGACGTAGGCGCCGACGTCCTGGTCCGCGTCGGTCCAGTCGTCCTCGGTGAAGAGTTCGCCTTCGGGCTTCGCCGGGGTGCCGTAGGCCACGGCCGCGACCGAGGAGGTGAGGACCGCGCGCGGCACGCCCGCCTTCTTCGCGGCCGTCAGGACCCGTTTCGTGCCCTCGAGGGCGGGACGGATCAGCTCGTCCTCGTCCTTGGGGCTCCCCGCGGGGAAGGGCGAGGCCATGTGGAAGAGGCCGGCGACGCCTTCGAAGGCTTCGTCCCAGCCCTCGTCCTTGAGCAGGTCGACCATGGCGATCTCGAGGTCGCCGGAGCTGCTGACGTGGTTGATCACCGAGGTGAGCTTCTTCGCCTTCTCTTCCGAACGGACGGTCGCGCGCACGCGGTAGCCCTTCATGAGAAGACGAACGATGGTGTGGGTGGCGATGAAACCGGAGCCGCCGGTCACGAGGATGAGTTCTGACATGCGGGGGAGGTAGGTGCCGTGAGCCGGGATCAAACCGCCCCCCGCAGTCACGAAGAGGTGCGGTGCCCCCCGAACCCTGCTAGCCGCCCCCCGCATCCGTTTAAGAGGTCGTCATGATCCGCCGCTCGCTTCCCGTCCTCCTTCTCCTCGCCGCCTGCGCCAGTGAGAATGAAGGCAGCATGCCCGCCGAGGCCGCCGCGCCGAAAGAAGCGGCGCCCGCAAGCCTGACCCTCACCGCGCTCGACTGCGGCACGATCGAGGCGCTCGACCTCGGCATCTTCGACGTCGGGGGCGCCTATGACGGCCAGACCGATACGCTGGCGGACAGCTGCTGGCTGATCGAGCACGAGGACGGAACGCTCCTATGGGACCTGGGCCTGCCCGCAGGCCTGGTCGAGGGCGGACCGATGACCGACGGGCCCTTCCGCGTCTCCCTGACCCGAACCCTCGCTGATCAGCTCGCGGAACGCGGCGTGACGCCCGACTTCGTCGCGATCAGTCACAGCCACTTCGATCACGTCGGCCAGCCCGAAGCGGCCGAGGGCGCCGTCTGGCTCGCGCAACGCGATGAGCGCGAAGCGATGGAAGAAGCCGCCGCGGCGGACGAGACCGGCTCGCTCGCGACGCTCCTCGCCTTCGAGACCGAGAGCTTCGACGGCGAGCGCGACGTCTTCGGCGACGGCCGCGTGAAGATCATCGAGATGCGTGGCCACACGCCGGGGCACAGCGTTCTCTGGGTGGACCTCGCGGAGACGGGCCCCGTCCTTCTGGCCGGCGACCTCTACCACCTCGACCGCGCGCGCGAGCTGCGCACCGTGCCCACCTTCAACAGCTCCGAGGCCGAGACCCGCGCGTCGATGGCGGCGTTCGAGGCCTTGGCGCAGGAAACCGGTGCCCGGGTGATCATTCAGCACGAGGACGCCGACGTCGCCCCGCTCTACGGCACGACGCTGCGCTGACCGCCCGTTCGGGGCTTCACGCGTCGACGATCTCGACCTTGAAGCCCCAAAGGCGCTCCAAATGCTTCATCGTCTCGGCCTTGGCCCTGGGCTCGAGCTTCCGTCCGTTCACCGAGCGGTGCTCGATCGTCAGCGTCCGGTCCCCGTCGAGGTCGGCGCCGACGACCATCAGGTTCGGCTCGTGAAGTCCGAGGTCGTACATCTGCGACAGGGCGGCGCGCGTGTCCCTGTAGCCCGCCTCGTCGTGGATCGCGGCCACCTGGTAGTAGGGCTTCCGGCCGTCGTCGCCGAGGGCGAAGAGGCGGAAGTCGCGCATGACCTTGGGCGAGAGGTATTGAAGGATGAAGCTCTCGTCGCGGAAGTTCGCCCAGGCGTCCTTGAGCGCGCCGCGCCAGTCGCCGCGGCCCGCGAGGTCGGGGAACCACTCGGCATCCTCGTCGTCGGGCTCTTCGACGATGCGCACGATGTCCTGCATCATCGCGAAGCCGAGCGCGTAGGGGTTGAGGCCTGAGTAGCGCTGGTCGTCGAAGCTCGGCTGGAAGACCACGGAGGAGTGGGAGTGGAGGAACTCCATCACGGAGCCTTCGTTGATCTGCCCCCGCGCGTAGAGCTCGTTCATGATGTAGTGGTGGGTGAAGGTCGCGCAGCCCTCGTTCATCACCTTGGTCTGCTTCTGCGGATAGAAGTACTGGCTGACGTTGCGCACGATGCGGACGAGCTCCCGCTGCCAGGGCGCGAGGACCGGCGAGGCCTTCTCGACGAAGTAGAGGAGGTTCTCCTCGGGCAGCTTGATCGAGCGGACCTCGTCCTGGCGCTGCGCCTCGTCCTCGGGGGCTTCCGTCCGGTGGGGCAGGGTGCGCCAGAGGTCGTTGAAGCTCTGCCGCTCGTGCTCCGCCCGCGCGGTGACCTTCGCCAAGGCCTCGGCGTCGGACAGCTTGGGCGGGCGCGAGGAGCGGTAGACCCCCTGGTCCATCAGCGCGTGCGCGGCGTCGAGCGTCGCCTCGACCTCCTCCGCCCCGTACTCGTCCTCGCACCGGGTCACGTACTTCTTCGCGAAGTCGAGATAGGTCAGGATGGAGGAGGCGTCCGTCCACTGACGGAAGAGGTAGTTGTTCTTGAAGAAGTGGTTGTGACCGAAGCAGGCATGCGCCATCACCAGCGCCTGCATCGTCATCGTGTTCTCCTCCATCAAGTACGCGATGCAGGGGTCGGAGTTGATGACGATCTCGTAGGCGAGGCCGGTATAGCCCTTCTGGTAGTTGGTACTATCCCGCGCGAAGGACTTCCCGAACGACCAATGCCGGTACATGAGCGGC
The DNA here is from genome assembly GCF_014199615.1 of Parvularcula dongshanensis. Classification (GTDB taxonomy): domain Bacteria; phylum Pseudomonadota; class Alphaproteobacteria; order Caulobacterales; family Parvularculaceae; genus Parvularcula; species Parvularcula dongshanensis. Next base: position 701,395 of record NZ_JACHOB010000001.1, read on the forward strand.
ATGCCGTGGCTGGAGTAGGCGTCCAGCATCTGCTCCGAGGTGATGACCTCGATCTGGTTCGCGTAGACGTCGAGGCCGAGGTCTTCGAGCGCGATCACCTCGATCGCGTCGTAGGCCCGCTGCAGATCCTCGAAGGTCCAGGCGGCCTCGTCGTAGAGGAGGGCAGGCGTCTTCGGCGTGGCGCTCATGGGTCGCTCCGGCGCGGCGTCCCGTCCATGTAAGCACGGATTGAGCGGTTATGGCGTTAAAATCGGATAGGCGTCGCAACGAAGGTCTGTAGAATTACGATTGCTTAGGTCGGTCGGACTTGGTTGCGAACTGAAGCGTGATACGAAAATACCTCAGTTGAACCAGCTGGTTTCAATGCGAACTGGAGCTACGAGGCAATCTTCGTCCGGTATTGTCGAGTCGTAGATGATGCTTACGACGGGTAGTTCACCGCCTGATCGGAGATCGATATTTGTAGCGTCTCTATAACGGACGAGAAAGTGGCCCGATTCGATCCAGTTTCCCGTAACGCACGGCGATTTCGATGCGTACAGCGCCGCGCCCCGCACCTCGAACTGGGACTGATCTGGTTCATCAGTGATAAAAAGGAGGACTTGGGGGGCCGTCAGGAAGCCCGGGTCCCAGTCCGTCGCGAAGATCGCTGCCCAACCACTCTCGGGGTCGATGATGGGCGCGTATATCTCTCCAGGCCGGTCTGGCGCACACCCTATGATTAGCGAAAACGCCGCGACGAGTTTGAACCTCGCGACCGGACGTCTCACGACGCTCAGGCTCACGCCGCCTTCCGGTCCTTCGCGAACAGCTCCCGGAACACCGGGAAGATGTCTCGCGGGTGCGCGATCCGCGTCTGCGCGAAGCGGGGGTCCTTGATCGACCGATAGGCCCGCCAGAGCTCCGCGCCCGCGTCGGGGTCGGAGAAGACGTCCATCTCGCGCTCGTCGAGAATCTCGATGTAGGCGTAGTACTGAAGGATCGGCAGCACCTCCTCGTTCAGGAGCTGCACGCAGCGCTGCGCGTCGCCGCCCTGGGTGTAGCCGTCCGAGGCTTGCGCGACGTAGAGGTTCCACTGGCCCGCCGGGAACCGCTCGCGCTGGATGTCCTGCATCACCTCGATCGCGGTCGAGACGATCGTGCCGCCCGACTGGCGCGAGTAGAAGAAGGTCTCCTCGTCGACCTCCTCCGCATGGTGGGTGTGGCGGATGAAGACGACCTCGACCTTTTCGTACTTCCGTTTGAGGAAGAGGTAGAGGAGCATGTAGAAGCGCTTGGCGAGGTCCTTCTCGCGCTCGCCCATCGATCCGGACACGTCCATCAGGCAGAACATGACCGCCGCCGTGACCGGCACGGGCTCGGGCTGGAAGGCGTTGTAGCGCACGTCGAGCGGGTCGATGTAGGGCGCCCACCGCCTGCGCGCCTCCAGCTCCTCGAGCCGCGCCAGGACGTCCGCCAGCTCGTCACGCTGCGCCTTCGTCTTCTGCGCGACGCTCTCGAGCGCGAAGAGGCGCTCCTTGAGTTCGTTGACCTCGTCCGTGGACGGCCGCTTGAGCGCGAGCCTGCGGCCTTGCGCGTTCCGCATGGTCCGCACGAGGTTCATGTTGGTCGGCGCGCCCGACACGGTGACGCCCGCGCGGCGGTACTTCCACGCCGTCATGTCCTTGAGCGACGTCTTGACGAGGTTCGGCAGCTCGAGGTCCTCGAAGAAGACGTCCAGGAACTCGTCCTGGGTCAGGGTGAAGGTGAAGCTGTCCTCGCCGTCGCCTGAGTCCGACGCGTCCTTGCCGCCGCGCCCGCCTCCCTGGGGCGGCTTTCTCAGGCGGTCGCCGGCGGAGAACTCCTTGTTGCCGGGGTGGACGTGCTCGCGCTTGCCGGTGGCGGGGTCGAGGCGGAAGCGCGGCTCTGCCGTCGACTTGGACGGGATCGAGACCCTGCCCGACTTCTCGAGCTCCTTCACCGATCGCTCGCGTAGCGAACGGTTCACCGCCTCCTTGATCTGCCCGCGGGCCCTGCGGAGGAAGCGCTGCCGATTGCCGAGGGACTTGCCCTTGGGGTTCAGCCGCCGATCGATGAAGTGCGACATGGGGCTAAGATAACCATGAATTGCGCCCGACGCATTAACAACGGCGCAAATCCGTCACTCTCTTCGAAGGATGCGCTCCGTCAGCAACGATCCGAGCCGGGTGGGGCGGAAGGCGGCTTGCACCGCCTCGCGGTCGTAGTCGTTCCGGACCCAAGACAGGAAGTGTTCCGGCGTCTCCTCCGCATCCTCCGCCCGCGCGGCCTCTCGGTAGGCGCCGAAGAAGGCGCCCAAGACGCCCGTCTTGCCGTGCCGGACGTGGCCGTAGCGGAAGCTCAGCTGTCGAAGCGCCTCGTCCAGCGGCCGCCGCTCGTGGAGGAAGAGGTAGAGCGTCGAGGCCAGCCCCGCCCGGTCTGCGCCCGACTTGCAGTGAAGGATCGCGGGGTAGTCCATCGTCTCGAAGAGCGCGGCGAGGTCGAGCACGAAGTCGCGCTTCGGCGCCTCGCGGCTGTAGGCGCGCAGGTTCACGAGCCTGACCCCGTGCCGGCGCGCCGCTTCCTCTTCGAGGTAGTAGAAGCCCGGCTGTCGCTCGTGGTTTCGGAGGCCACGCAGGTTGACGATGGTCTTCACGCCCATCCCGGCCCAGCGCGCGATCCGCGACGGCGAGGGCTGATAGGTCCGCCAGAGCTTCGGGCTCAGACGATGCGTGTTGTCGTAGACGAGGCGCAGCGCGCCGTGATCGTCGAGGAGCAGCGAGCGCCAGGCGCGCCTTCGGCCGCGCCTGGTTGCGAAGTCCTCGGGCAGCAGGAACTTCACGCTCGGCCGCCCCGATCTCGCATGTGCCGCTCGTAGAGCTTCACGTCCTTGAGCCAGCGGCCATAGCCCTGCGCGACGCAGAAGGCGAAGCCGTAGGTCCCCTTCCGCCAGAGCCCGCGCAGGAGGTAGCGCTTGAGGACGTAGACCGGCAGGCCGAGCGCGATGCGAAGGCGCAGCCAGGCGAGCGGCTTCTGCTCGACGCCCTTCGCCCGGCCGGTCATGTTCCGCTCCACCTTCCGGGTCAGATCGCCGATGTCGGTGAAGGCGTGGTGGTAGAGGGGCCCCGAGAGGCGCGGCGCGCGGCGCTTGTCGACCTCCAGCTGGTCCCAGGCGGGATGGTCCGGCACGCGCAGGCGGCGCCGGTCGTAGAGCTTGGTCCGCCAGTTCCGGTCGACCCGCCGCCAGGGGGCGCCGAAGGGCGGGACGGTGACCCAGGGCAGGGCGTAGACGGCAAAGCGCGGCTCGCCCCGCGCGAAGAGCTCCTCGATCTCTCGGGCGAGCTCGTCCGAGACGACCTCGTCCGCGTCGAGGTCCAACAGCCAGTCGTAGGAGCAGCGCTCCTCGGCGAAGCGCTTCTGCCGCCCGCTGCCCGGCCAGTCGTTGGGAACGACCGTCGCCCCCGCCGCGCGGGCGAGGTCCTGCGTGCCGTCCGTGCTACCTGAATCGACGACGATCACCTCGCGCGCGACCTTCAGCGCGGCGCGCACGCTCTCTTCGATGTGCCCGGCCTCGTTCAGCGTCCGGAAGTAGGCGGAGAGGGGCGGGCGGGGCGTCATGCGGGCGGGGGGTAGCCTCAGGCTCTCACCGCCTCAAGCTCACGAACAGCTCGCCCCGCCGAGGACGCAGAAGGTCGCGCACCAGGGGTGGTTGAGGGGCACCGGCCTCGACGCCTCTTCCAGCGTCCCGCCCATCTCGAAGCGTTCGTCATAGGCGAGGAGGGTGCAGGAGAGGACGGCGGGGGCGTCCGCGCCCTTGCGCTTCACGACCATCCGCGACGACGAGCACATCACGCTGTCCGGGCTCTTGCCCAGGATGCCCCAGCAGGCGGTGGTGATCTCGGGCGGATCGTCCTTCGCGCGCATCTCGGGGAAGAGGACGAGCGCCTTGGGATCGGACGCATCGATCGGGATGCCCCGCCCCGCCAGCATCGCGGCGTAGCCCGCGCGGCTCGCTTCTTCGCCTTCGCCATGCATCGTCCGGCCCGCGACCGCGAGGCGGAACCCGTGCTCGGCGAGCCAATCGATGCCGTCCATCGCCCGCGCGAAGCTGCCCTCGCCGCGCTCCGCGTCGTGGAGTTCCCGCGTGAAGTGATCGAGGCTGACGCGGAGGGTGAGGCGCGAACGGTCCCGTTCCGGAATCGAAAGCAACTCTTCTAGCACGCGGGGCCGCATCATCGGCCGCATGGCGTTGGTCAGGACGAGCACAACGAAGCCCCGCGACAGCGCCGCCGCCACGATGCCGACGGCATCGGGGTTCATGAAGGGCTCGCCGCCCGTGATCCCCACCTCGCGCGTGCCCATGCCCTCGGCCTCGCCGAGATAGGGCAGCGCCTCCTCAAGCGTCAGGTAGACGAGCGCGTCGTTCCTGGGCGTCGATTCGATGTAGCAGTTCTCGCAGGCGATGTTGCAGAGCGTGCCGGTGTTCAGCCACAGCGTCTCGAGGCGCCTGAGGCCCACCCAGGCGCGGTCCTCGCCCTTCGCGGTCGTGTGCGGGTCGGTGAACTTCGCCGCGAGGGGACTGCCGTCCGCCATCAGCTAGGCTTCACCGCGTAGATCTTCACCGACAGCGCGTAGTCGTTGAGGTCATAGGCCTTCATCGTCTCGCGCAGCGCCTCGTGCGCGTCCGGCGCTGGCTTCGGTCCGCAGCAGGACGACGCGGCAGGTTCGGCCGCCGACGCGCAGCACGCGGCCTGTCCGTCGACCTCGGCGTAGGCGTTGAGGTCCGCGCCGTCCGGCGCGACGACGATGTCCGTCAGGCCCGCCGCGCGCAGCCCCTCTTCGATCTCCGCCGTCAGCGCGGCGCCCGCGATGCAGCCGACATAGGCCGCGACGCTCTCCTTGAGGGCGGGTGGCAGGGGCTTCTTCAGCGCGATGTCGCTGATCGCGACCCGCCCGCCGGGCTTCAGCACCCGGGCGATCTCGGCGAAGGCGGCGGCCTTGTCGGGGCAGAGGTTGATCACGCAGTTCGAGATGACGCAGTCGACCGTTCCGGTCTCCACCGGCATATCCTCGATGTCGCCGAGCACGAACGCCGCGTTCTCATGGCCGCCCTTCGCCGCGTTGCGCCGCGCGAGGTCGATCATGCCTTCCGTCATGTCGAGCCCGATGGCGCGGCCTTCGGGGCCCACGGCCTTCGCGGCCAGGAAGACGTCGAGCCCGCCGCCGGAACCTAAGTCCAGCACCGTCTCGCCGGGGCGCAGCTTCGCGGTCGCGGTCGGGTTGCCGCAGGAGAGGCCGAGGTTCGCCCCCTCGGGGATCGCGGCCAGCTCTTCCGGCGAGTAGCCGAAGGCGGCGGCGACGCGCGCGGCGCCCAAGGCGTCGGTCCCGCCCCGGGCGGTCGTGCCGTATTGGTCGCGAACGGCGGTCTTCAGCGTGTCGGACATGAGGGGGGCTCCGCTGGCGGCGCGCGATCCTTAACGCGCGGCGCGGCGGCGCGGAAGGCTACGGATCGTCACGCGGGCGGCAGGCCGCCCTCCGGACCGCCGCAGCCCGAGTAGGTCTCTCCGCCGATCCGAAGGGTGACCGTATCGGGATAGGCCGCGCCGTTCATGGCGTCGGTGCAGAGGCGACCGAGCGTTACGCTCACTTCGACGTCCTCTTCTTCCTCGCCGCGATAGAGGAGCCGGTGTTCGTCGCTGATCGCCGGCATGCGGGGCAGGACGAAGCGCTCGGTCCCGTAGGCGGCGGTGACCGCGACGTGATCGGGCGCGAACCGGGCGATCCAGCCCGGCTCCTGTCCGCGGGCGATGTAGCCGTCCTCGACGTCGGGCGCGCCGAGCGGGCGGCTCAGCCCGACCTCGCAGGTCATCGGTGGCGCCGCGGGCTGTTCGATCCTCGCCTCCGCGCCGTGGGTCCAGAGCACCGTCCCGCCCTCGTCGGTGTACCGCGCGCCCGAGGCGGTCCGCGTCCGGCGCAGCGGAACAGACCCCCCGGAGGGCATGTCGAGCCGGACGGCTTCGCTCCCGACCGCGGCGCCGAACGCCGCGCCCTCGGGGCAGCTCATCACGACGTAGCGCTCGGGCGCCTCCGCGGAGGCGGCGTTGCTGGTAGCGCAAGCGGCGAGGAGAGAAAGTACAAGGCGGCTCTTCATCGTTCCATTGTCGGAATGATCGGACGCGGAGGCAAGAGGCGCTGCCTTCGTGAAGCGTGCCGACCCGGGGTCCGCGCTAAGACGGCCTAGCGGGGGCGAAGGGAGATATTCATGACCTACCTAGACGCCATCGCCGTCCCGCTCTCGGAGGATCGGCGCGACGACTATTAGAAGATAACGGAGCTCTTCGGCGCGTTCGCCAAGGAGAAGGGCGCGCTCACCTACGTCGAGGCCGTCGCCGACGACGTGCCCCGCGGCAAGACGACGGACTGGTACCGTGCGGTGGCGGGCAAGGACGGCGAGACCGTCGCCGTCGCCTTCCTGACCTGGCCGGACAAGGCGACCCGCGACGCCGCCTGGGCTGCGATGGACGCCGACGAGCGGTTCAAGGACATGGACCCCGCGGCCATGCCCTTCGACGGCAAGCGGATGTTTTGGGGCGGCTTCAGACCGATCTACGAGATGAAGTGACCACGGTGCGCCGGCAGGCCGATGCCAGTGGCAACTTGTGATAATTCCGTCACAGTCCGCCGCTGCCGAGCTTCCACCTCTCGTCAACATCTTGTCATCTATGTGCACCGCAATACCGTGCCGCCGACCTCGAAGGGTTCCCGTCCCGTCCCCGCGACGATGACCCTTCGTTCCGCCGACAGCGCGGTCCTGATTGCAAGATAAAGGCAGAAATGATGCGAAACACGAGCTTCCGCTCGGCCGTCCTGTGCTCGAGCGCCCTCGTCGCGCTCGCCGGGGGCGCCGCTCTGGCACAAGAGAACGGCACCGACGACCAAGACCCCTCCATCCAGACTGTTCCCGACGCGCCGAACGCCGGCACGCTCGCCGACGAGGGTGACACGATCGTCGTCACCGGTTCGCGTCTGCGCTCCTCGACCTTCAACAGCGTCTCGCCGCTGACCGTTCTCGACGCCGACGGCGCGTCGCTCGAAGGCCTGACGGACGTCGCTTCGGTACTTCAGAACGCGACCGTCGCGTCGGGCTCGTCGCAGGTGACGGCGGCGTCCTCGGCGGCCTTCGTCCAGAACGGCGGCGCGGGCGCGGAGACGATCTCGCTGCGCGGCCTCGGCGCCAACCGCACGCTCGTCCTCCTCAACGGCCGCCGCGCGGGGCCCGCGGGCGTGAGGGGCGGGGTCTCGGCCTTCGACCTCAACGTCCTGCCGCTCTCCGCGATCGAGCGCATCGAGATCCTGAAGGACGGCGCCTCGTCGATCTACGGCTCGGACGCCATCGCGGGCGTCGTCAACATCATCACCAAGGAAGAGGACGGCGGCAGCGTCGACGGCTTCTACTCGCAACCCTTCGATTCGGGCGGCGAGGAGTTCCGCGTCAACGGCTCCTACGGCAAGAGCTTCGACCGCGGCCGGTTCCGGGTGACGGGCGACTACTTCAACCAGCAAGAGCTCGCCCGCGGCGACCGCGACTTCTACCGCTGCGGTCAGGCCTACGTCTTCGACGGCGACGGCAACCGCGCCGACCTGATCGATCCGCGCACGGGCAAGACCCAGTGCCGCGACCTCCTCTGGGGCCACGTCTGGACCTACGACTATCAGTACGCCTTCGAGGACGCGGACGAGCACAACGTGCCGCAGACCTCGCCGCTCCTCTTCCAATACGACTATGACGGCATGCTGGCGGGGCTGATCCCCGGCCTTCCCGCCGACGACGCGAACGACATGCGCGTTCCGTCCGGCTGGTTCCCGGTCAACTACAATCAGGAAGACATTGCGGGCCTGAACGACTGGGCCGGCATCAATGTCGGCAACACGCCGTTCGCGGTGACGAACTTCGACCACCCTTACCAGGACGAAGAGACCTTCATCCCTAACACGGAACGCTACACCTTCTTCGCGGAAGGCCAGTACGACCTGACCGACTCGGTCCAGGCCTATGGCGAGGTGCTGCTCAACCGCCGCGAGACCAAGGTCAACGGCTATCGTCAGTACTGGTCCTACGTCTACAACGACAATTTCAACTTCATCAACTTCGACACCGTGGCCGATTCGGGCGGGCCGAACGCGGATGGCTGGACCGGCGCACAATGGCTCTCGCCGACGGCGATCACCAACCATTCGGACGACTCGGTCAAGGTCGACTACCAACGCTACGTCCTCGGCTTCACGGGCGGCCTTGGCCCGCTCCACCCGAGCTGGACGTGGGACCTCGCCGTTCAGCACAGCCGCAGCAATGGCGAGTACACGAGCGACGTCATCTTCGCGGACTCGATCGAGGACCGGAACTTCGCCCTGTCCGAGTGCGAGGCGGGCGAAGTCACCTCGGTCCGCGGCGTTCCCTGCATGGACGTCAACTGGCTGAGCCCCGAGCTTCTGGCCGGCAACCCGACGCAGGCCGAGCGCGCCTACCTGTTCGGCACCGAGCAGGGTAAGACGGACTACGTGCAGACCTCGGTCGAAGGGTTCCTCGGCGGCGAGCTGATCGACCTGCCGGCCGGCCCCCTCGGGCTCGGCCTCGGCTTCCTCTACCAAGAGGACGAGATCGAAGACACGCCGGGCGCCGTCACGTTGGCGGACAACGCCTGGGGGTCGTCGGGCGCGGGGATCACTGAGGGTACGGACAGCACCATCGCCTACTTCGGCGAGCTCAACGTGCCGATCATCGCGGACAAGCCGTTCTTCGAGAACCTGACCTTGAACCTGTCGGGCCGCTACACGGACGTCGAATCCTACGGCAACGACACGACCTACAAGGTCGGCCTCAACTGGCAGGTCCACCCGGCGGTCCGTCTGCGCGCGACGCAGGGCACGTCCTTCCGGACGCCGTCCTTGTTCGAGCTCTACCTTGCCGATCAGACGAGCTTCGTTGGTCAGCGGACCATCGATCCGTGCATCAATTGGGGCGGCGCGCTCGAGAACAACTCGATCTCGCAGCAAGTCGCGAACAACTGTGCCGCAGACGGCATTCCGGATGACCTCACCGGCGGCGGCGCCTCGGCGACGGTCGTTACCGGCGGCGGTCTGGGCGTTCTCGAGGCGGAGACGGCCGACACCTTCACGGCCGGCATCGTGCTGACGCCGAGCTTCATCGACCTTCGCATCGCGCTCGACTACTTCGACATCGAGATCGAGAACGAGGTCTCGCAACTCGGCGCGTCGGCGATCGTCGGCGGGTGCTACAGCTCGGACGACTTCGCCAACGAGCCGCTCTGCGACCTGTTCACGCGGAACCCGAACGTTCAGGGCAGCGCTTCTGCGCCGTTCCTAATCGACACGGTCCTGGACAGCTTCATCAACATCAACAACCAGGCGAACCGGGGCCTCGACCTCACGGTCGAGTACAACCACGAGTTCGGCTTCGGCGACCTGAGGTTCTTCAGCGAGTCGAGCTATCAGCTCGAGGACGAAGTCCAGCTGCTCGCTGAAGGCGATGTCGAGGACTACAACGGCCTCGCCGGCGATCCGAAGTTCGTCAGCAACGTGAACCTCGAGTTCACGCGCGGTCCGTGGACGGCCTTCTGGGGCGTCGACCTGATCGGCCGGACCTCGAACAACGAAGAGTACGTCAACGACAACGGCACCGAGAACCAGACCTTCCTCGGTGAGCAGGTCAGCTACAAGATGTACACGGAGTTCCAGACCTACCACGCGGCTTCGCTCGGCTACGAGTTCGAGAACGGCTTCACGGTACGGGCCGGCGTCGCGAACATCTTCGACGAGGCGCCGCCCGCGGTGACGGCGATCTCCGACCAGTACACGACGGCCGGCGTGTCGGCCTTCTACTCTCAGTACGACAGCCTCGGCCGTCGCGCCTTCATCAACCTGCGCAAGAGCTTCTAAGCAGGGACCGATACAGAGTAAGGGGGCGGCGGGGCGACCCGCCGCCCCCTTTTCGTTTCGAAGGCATCGCCCTTGCCGTCGAAGCCGGATCAACTGCCGAAGGAGGGTCCCATGCCCCGCGTCGTCGTCAAGAAGGACAACCTCGACGAGAGGAACGCCGAGTTCGAGCAGCGTGCGCTGACCCAGCCGGTCTTCCTCAACAGCGTGCCGAAGAGCGGTACGCACCTCCTCAAGAACATCTTCCGCATGTTCGTGCCGCTGGAGCAGCACTACAACGCGGACTTCGTCCAGATCCCGAACCTCGCCCGCAACATGGCGGCCTTCGACCCCGCAGAGCCGAAGCTCGCATGGGGGCACCTTCTCTTCGCGGACGACAGCGCGGCGGCGACCGCGCCCGCGCGTCACCTTCTCCTCGTGCGTGACCCCTATGACTGGGTCCTCGCGCGGGCGCGCTTCTTCTTGTCGGAAAGCTTCCAGGCGGGGCTCGAAGCGCTTCGTTCCGACCGGATCTCGGTCGAGCAGGTGCTGAGCATGATGATCTTCGGCATCCACAACAAGATGCCGGACATGCGCGACATCTTCGTCTTCAACGCCGTCGCCTGGCTCGGCCCCGACGTGGAGCTCGTCCGCTTCGAGGAGTTGAAGGCCGCCATCGCGGACCTCGAGAGCGGCGCGTCGGCGAGCTACTTCGCGAAGCTCCTGGGGTGCGCGGAGGCGGACCTCCCCGCCGACTGGCGAGCGCGCGTCCGCATCGGCGCGGACCGCCGCTCGAGCGGGACGGCGCGCGAGAACCTGAAGGCCGTGGCGAAGGACGTCCCCGACGTCCTGCCCCCGGCCCACCAGGCCATGGTCGAACTCGCCGTGCCGGGCGTCAGGACGATGCTCGGCTACGCCTGACGGGAAGCGGCGGGGCTTACCCCGCCTTGTTCACGCGCATGTACCACTCGACGAGCCTTCTGACCTGCCGGGGCGTGTAGCCCCGCTCCGTCATCCTGCTGACGAAGTCGTCGTGCTTCTTGGCGGTGTCGGTGTCCTTCTTCGAATCGAAGGAGATCACCGGCAAGAGGTCCTCGACCTGGGTGAACATCCGCTTCTCGATCACGGAGCGGAGCTTCTCGTAGCTCGTCCAGCGCGGGTTGCGGCCCTCGTTGGAGGCGCGGGCGCGAAGGGCGAACTTCACGACCTCGTTGCGGAAGTCCTTGGGGTTCGCGATCCCTGCCGGCTTTTCGATCTTGGAGAGCTCCTGGTCGAGCGTGTTGCGGTCCAGAAGTTGCCCCGTGTCGGGGTCCTTGAAGTCCTGGTCCTCGATCCAGGCGTCGGCATAGGCGATGTAGCGGTCGAAGAGGTTCTGTCCGTACTCGCCATAGGACTCGAGGTAGGCCTTCTGGATCTCCTTGCCGATGAAGTCGGCATAGCGGGGGGCGAGCTCGGCCTTGATGAACTCCAGGTACTTCTTCTCCGTCTCCGCATCGAACTGCTCGCGGCGAATGGAGTTCTCGAGCACGTACATGAGGTGCACGGGGTCGGCCGAGACCTCCTCGGTGTCGAAGTTGAAGGTCTCCGACAGCACCTTGAAGGCGAAGCGGGTGGAGATCCCGTCCATCCCCTCGTCGACGCCCGCGGCGTCCCGGTACTCCTGGTGGCTCTTCGCCTTGGGGTCCGTGTCCTTCAGCTTCTCGCCGTCATAGACCCGCATCTTGGAGACGAGGTTCGAGTTCTCGTGCTCGCGAAGCCGGGTGAGGACGGAGAACTTCGCCAGCATGGGCAGCGTCTCGGGCGCGCACGGCGCGTCCGACAGCTCCGAGGAGGAGAGGAGCTTCTCGTAGATCCGCGTCTCCTCCGTAGGCCGAAGGCAGTAGGGCACTTTGACGACCGAAATGCGGTCGAGGAAGGCCTCGTTCGACTTGTTGCCCTTGAAGGCCTGCCATTCGGACTCGTTCGAGTGCGCGAGGATCACGCCTTGGAACGGGATCGGCCCCAGCGCCTCGGTGCCGACGTAGTTGCCTTCCTGGGTCGCCGTCAGCAGGGGGTGGAGCACCTTGATCGGCGCTTTGAACATCTCGACGAACTCTAAGAGCCCCTGGTTCGCGTGGCAGAGGCCGCCCGAGTAGGAGTAGGCGTCGGTGTCGTTCTGGCTGAAGTGCTCGAGCTTCCTGATGTCGACCTTGCCGACCAGCGCCGAGATGTCCTGATTGTTCTCGTCGCCGGGCTCGGTCTTGGTGATCGCGACCTGGCGCAGCTTGGACGGCCAGAGCTTGACGACCGAGAACTTCGAGATGTCCCCGCCGAACTCGTCGAGCCGCTTGACCGCCCAAGGCGACATGAGGCCGGTCAGGCGACGCCGCTCGATGCCGTACTTGTCCTCGAGGAGGCCCTTGAGGTCGTCGGACTGGAAGAGCCCGAGCGGGCTCTCGAAGACGGGGCTGATCTGCTCGCCCGCCTTTAGGACGTAGACGGGGTAGGTCTCCATCAGGTCCTTGAGGCGCTCGGCGAGCGAGGACTTGCCGCCGCCCACGGGGCCAAGGAGGTAGAGGACCTGCCGCTTCTCCTCGAGGCCCTGGCCCGCGTGGCGGAAGTAGCCCACGATCCGCTCGATCGTGTCCTCCATGCCGTAGAAGCCCTCGAAGGCTTTGTACCGCTTGATCGTCCGGTTGAAGAAGATCCGGCTGAGGCGGGGGTCCTTGGAGGTGTCCACGAACTCCGGCTCGCCGATCGCCTTGACCATGCGCTCCGCGGGGCTCGCATACATCATCGGGTCGTCGCGGGCGGCGAGGAGGTAGTCGCGAAGCGACATCTCCTCGTGCCGGGTGCGCTCGTAGCCCTTGGTGAACGCGTCGAAGACGTCGAGTCCGTCAGTCATGATTGCCGCCCATGGTTGAAGAAGGAATCGCCCGCGGACCGGCACAAAAAAGGCGGCTGACGCTTCGTGCGCCGCCGCCTTGTGGGTCTGGACCGAGCCGAGCCGCCGGGTCGCTTCCGCGCCGTCCTCGCTCCTCTATGGTCCAGATCATCGCCGGTCTCCCGCTCGCGGCGTCCGCCGCCCCGAAAGGCTGCGGCCACACGCTTAACATTCTATGGACCGGCGGTGCCCCTGACGAGTGCTGCGACGCAACATCTTGTCGGAGATCCCCGCCCGTCGAGGGAAAGCCTAGGCCGAACAAGAGGCGAACGGGAAGGGGGAATGAGTAAAAAATCCGTACGGCATCGTTTCGCTTACGCGATCACGACGGCGCGCGCTGACTGCGCGGCGCCCTGGCAGCAGAGGGCCCGGAGTGCCATCTGACGGGCGAACGACGAAAGGGAAGCCTCATGAGCCTTCTGCTCGGACAGACCGTGCCCGACTTCACGCAGGACTCCACGCAAGGTCCGATCTCCTTCCACGACTGGATCGGCGACAGCTGGTGCGTCCTCTTCAGCCACCCTGCGGACTTCACGCCCGTTTGCACGACGGAGCTCGGCGCCGTCGCGGCGCTCAAGGACGAGTGGGAGAAGCGCAACGTCAAGGTCATCGCGCTGTCGGTCGACCCGGTGAACGAGCACAACGCCTGGGTCTCCGACATCGAGGAGACGCAGGGCACCGGCGTCTGGTACCCGATGCTCGCCGACCAGGACCACAAGGTCGCCGACCTCTACGGGATGATCCATCCCGACGCCGCCGCCAACGTCACGGTGCGCTCGGTCTTCGTCATCGACCCCGACAAGAAGCTGCGCCTCAGCCTGACCTACCCGCCCGCGACCGGCCGGAACTTCCGCGAGATCCTGCGCGCGATCGACAGCCTGCAGCTGACCGACAGCCATAAGGTCGCGACGCCCGCCGACTGGCAGGACGGCGACGACGTCATCATCGTGCCGAGCCTGAAGGACGAGGACGAGATCGCGCGGCGCTTTCCCAAGGGATACAAGGCCGTGCGCCCCTACCTCCGCGTGACCCCCCAGCCGAACAAGTCCTAGGCGCGGCGCCTGGCGTTTCGCGAACGCCTTTCTCGTGCCAAGAAGCGGCAAGCTGAGGGGCGGGGGGCGGATTCGGACCGTGCGATACCGTCCCACGAGGAGTGTCGCGCGTGTCCGGTTCCCACCTCATCCTGACCTTGGGCCGTAGCGGCAGCAACTACCTCGTCGACGCGATAAACCAGTCTCCCGAGGCGCTGAACTACGGCGAGGTGCTCGGCTCGTGGACCCTCACGCGCCGCGTCTACGATCAGCTCGGCGCGATGTCGGACCCGCGCCGCTACCTCGACCGCTTCTACGATGCGCCGTCGCGCTACTACCTCGGTCAGGTCATGCACGCCGCGCTGCGCCTGAAGAACGGGCGGCGGCCGTCGCCGAAGCCGCGCGGCGAAGTGCGGACGATCGGCACCAAGGACTTCGCCTTCACCTATCGGGAGCTGGGCCTCGAGCGCTATCCCGCCGAGCGCGAGGGCATGCGCGTCATCGGCCTTCGGCGCCGCAACCTCGTGAAGCGCTACGTGTCGGGCGCGGTCATGAAGCGCACGGGCGTCGCCGCCGTCACCGACGGAGAGACGCTGGAGGTCGGCAGGATCACGGTCGATCCGGACGCCTTCATGCGCGGCCTCTCCATCTATCAGTCGGAGCTCGATCTGCTCGACGAGATGTTGAACGCCGTGCCCGAACCGCGGCGGCTGGTCTTCGACTACGAGGACGTCTTCGCGAGTTCGGACGAGGTCGAGCGGGCGGTGGCGGCGATGTTCGCCTTTCTGGACCTTCCGCCCGCCCCTCACGTCGCGCGCCACCAGAAGATCACGACCACGCCGCTCTGCCGACTGATCACCAATTTCGACGAGCTGCGCGAGCGCGTATCGGCGACGCCGTACGAAGAGATGCTGCTGGCCGACTGACTCGCGCCCCTCAGGCCCGGCGGCCTTCGAACCGGGCGAGGCAGGCCTGCAGGCGCTGCTCGATCTCTTCGGCCCCCAGCCCATCGACGGGAAGGACGGCGTAGTCCTCGACCCCGAGCTGCTTCGCGACGAAGAGGTTGTTGTTCACCCACCAGCCGTCGACGGTCAGCTCGATCACGGCCTTCGGACGCCAGTGCAGCATGTTGAGGAGGCCGGACCCGTGATCGCCGATCACGGTCTCGACCCCTCCCGCCAACGCCCGCGAGGTTTCCGGCGACAGGGTCTCCTGGCGGACGACGCTCGCACCGAGCCGACCCGCTGCCTCGGCGACCCTTTCGCTTGGAAAGCGCGCGCGTCCGATCTCGCTCTTGAGGTCGAAGCGGCCGAGATAGACGATCGAACCGGGGGCAGGTTCGGGCGGATCGGGTTCGAAGACCGACCGGTAGGCGGCGGTGTGCTCGGGCGCCCAGTACTGGAGCGGGAAGGTCTTGCGCAGGATCAGCGCGTCCTCCACCCGGACCCAGTCCGTCATCGCCTCGTAGTCGATGCCGGCCGTCGCGAGGTCGCGCCGCACGTAACCCTTCTCGGCCAGAAATCCCGGCAAGAGGAGGGGGCGGTCGAGCGCCGGGCCGGCGAGGAGCGGGCCCAGCACCGCATGCACCCAATCGCCGTAGGTGTAGGGAAGATCGGACTCGACGATCGCCGCGCGCCGAACCGTCCGTGCCCGCGCGGGCGGGCGGGCGAGGATCTCTCTCGCCGAGGGCGCCCTGATGCTCCACCGCTCGCGCAGCGCGCCGTGATGCCAGGCCATCCCCGCCGGCGAGTAGAAGAGCCCTCGCGCCTCTTCGGTCTGCGGGCGGCGGCGATCGAAGGCGAGGCGTCCTTGGGACGCGTCGGTCGGCTCGCCGCCGATCACGTTCAGGAAGCTGACCGTCTCGACGCGGTGGGTCGCCATGTCGGCCGGAGAGCGAGGCTCGAGGCGGCCGGTGCGGGCGTGCAGGGCGGCGAGCGCCTTCTTCGCCGCTATCGTCGCGCGCGCCTTGACGCTCCGGTCTCGCCAGTCCCCGACCGCCATCGCCGTTCCCCTCGCCCCGCACCTTCCCGCCGCGAGCCCGCCGCGCAGATGGGCGGCGACCCGGTAATCCTTCTAACTATCGTACTCGGTCGGCGCGTGCGCCGATAGAAGGTCGTCGGCACCGGAGACGCGCCGATCCTCCTCGACCTTCCGCTCGAGGGCCGGATCGACGCTGGTATCCGAGGTCTTCGCCGCACGGGGCGGGCGGGGCTGTCGCGGCCCGGCGGGCGCTTCGCCCGGCGTCGGCGCGCCTTGATCCATGCGCACCCTGTAGATCGGCTCCGGCAGGCTGAAGCCCGCCTCCTCGAGCGCCGTCTTCACCGCCGAGATGGCCGCCGACTTCGCCTTGAGGAAGTCGGTATGGTCCTGATCGATCCAGGGCGCGAAGGTGAGGACGATGTTCGAGTCGCCGACCTCGTCGATCCAGGCTTGCGGCGCCGGGTCGTCGAGGACGAAGGGCAGGCCGCGCAGCGTGGCAAGGCCGGTCCCGATCGCCGCCAGCGGATCGTCGTTCGCATCGACGCCGAGCTGATAGGTGAAGCGCCGCTCCGGATTGCGCGTGTAGTTCGTGATCACCGCCTTGAAGACCTGGGCGTTTGGAATGCGCAGGTGGTTGCCGTCCGGCGTCATTAGGATCGTCGCGCGGGAGTTGAGCCGCACCACCGCCCCTTCGCGCCCGTCGATGTCGACGAAGTCCTTCGGGCGGAAGGGCTGGCGGATCGACAGCATCACCGAGGCGATGAAGTTCTCGATCGTGTCCCGGATCGCGAAGCCGACCGCGAGGCCGAGCACGCCCGCCGCGCCGAGGACGGCCGACAGCACCGCGACCGCGTCGAGTAGGTTCAGCGCGACGACGAGGCCCAGGATCAAGAAGACGAGCGGCACGACCCGCGCGAGCAGGCTCGCGATCAGCTCGTTCCGCCCGAGCCGACGCCAAAGCCACTTCTGCCGCGCCAGGAGCGCGCCGATGCCCCACGCGACCAGTAGGATCACCGCTGCCACCGCGAGGAGCGGGAGGAGAGAGAGCACCCCGCGGCGCAACTCGCGCGCCCGTTCGATGGCGGGGTTGAGCCGTCCCGAAACGGTGACGTCCTTGGTAAGGTCGTTCTCGACGGCAACGACGCCTTCGGTCTTGGTCGCAAGGACGCCCGCCCGCTCGGCGGCCGCATCGTCCGGCACCGTGCCGGTCAGCGTGACGACACCGGCGGTCACGGCGACGTCGACGCCGCTCAGCGTCTCCAAGGCGCCGAAGATGTCTCGGAGGCGGGCCTCGATAGCCCCGTCCCCCGCCGTGCTGTCCGTCGTGATCGCGCCGTCCGTGACGCTCACCCCGTCGCGCGGGACGGCGTCCTGCGAAGGTCCGCCGAGTTCGACCGGCACCTCGTCGTCCTGCGCTCGGACGGACGGACCCACGCCGAGGGCGAGGGGAAGGAGGAGGGCGGCGAGCGCCGAGCGAGCCCGCCTTCCGCTCATTCTTGCGCGGCCGCCCGGGTATGGCTGCGTGCAAGGGCGCCTTCGATCAGCGCGGCTGTCTCCTTCGGCCCGTAGATCTTGATGAACGGACCCATGCGCGGGCCCTCGGACTGACCGAAGACGACCTCGTAGAGGCCGACGAACCACGCCCGCAGGTTCTCGAACTCGGCGGCCTTTCCGGCGTCGAAGACGACCGTCTGCAGCGCCTGCTCGTCCTCCTCGCCGGTCATCCCGCTAAGGGTCTCCGCCAGTATGGCTAGCGCTTTGCCTTCTTGTTCAGTCGGTTCGCGGTAGTGCTTCTTCGGCAGGACGAAGTCGTGGAAGTAGGCGATCGCATGTTCGATCAGCGGCTCTACCGCCGCTCTCTCCGCCTCGTCGGCATCCGGGCGGTACTTGGCGACGAAGCCGCGCAGGACGTTCGCGTCGTCGATCCCGCCGGCATCCACGATGTTGAGGAGAAGGCCGAACGGCACCGCCGGTATGGCCGTCGGGACGTCCTCGCCGTGAATGTGCCAGGCCGGGTTGTCGAGCGCCTTCGCGCCCTCTTGCCCTTGGTAGTGCTCGACGTGAGCGCGATAATCGTCCGCCGTCTTCGGGATCACGTCGAAGTAGAGCTTCTTCGCCTTCTTCGGTGAGGCGAAGTTGAACAGCGACAGGCTCTCGGGCTCGGCGTAGCGCAGCCACTGCTCGATCGTCAGGCCGTTGCCCTTGGACTTGGAGATCTTCCGCCCCTCCTCGTCGAGGAAGAGCTGGTACTGGAACCCGGCGGGCGGTGTGCCCCCGAGCGCGGCGACGATGCGGTTGGACAGCCGCACGCTCTCGGTCAGGTCTTCGCCCGACATCTCGTAGTCGACGCCGAGCGCGTACCAGCGCCCGGCCCAGTCGGCCTTCCACTGGAGCTTCGCCCGCCCCCCGCGAACGTCCATCGTCGTGCGGGTGCCGTCCTCGTCCTCGAACACCACCTCGCCGGTCGTCGCGTCCCGGTCGAGCAGGGGCACGTAGAGGACGCGCCCCGTCTTCGGACTGATCGGCAGGATGGGGCTGTAGGTCTTCTGCCGCTCTTCGCCCAAGGTCGGCAGGATGATGTCCATGACCTCGTCATAGACCTCGAGCATCCGTATCATCGTCTGGTCGAACGCGCCCGACGAGTAGGCCTCGGTCGCGGACATGAACTCGTACTCGAACCCGAAACGGTCCAGGAACTCCCGAAGCTTGGCGTTGTTGTGCGCCGAGAAGCTCTCATGCGTGCCGAAGGGGTCGGGCACGCGGGACAGCGGCTTTTGCAGGTTCTGCTCGAGGAGGCTCTGGTTCGGCAGGTTGGGCGGCACCTTCCTGAGGCCGTCCATGTCGTCCGAGAAGCAGATGATCTTGCTCGCCCGTCCCGTCAGCGCCTCGAAGGCACGCCGGACCATCGTCGTGCGCGCGACCTCGCCGAAGGTGCCGATATGCGGCAGGCCCGAGGGTCCGTAGCCCGTCTCGAAGACTACCGTCTCCTTCGTGCCGTCCTTCTCCACCTTCTCGAGACGCTTCATCAGCGCGCGCGCTTCTTGGAACGGCCAGCTCTTGGCGGCTTCGTAGTCGGCGGGCGTGAAGGGGGCGGTCGGCAAGGTCGGGCTCTCGTTTCCGTGTGCGATGCGGGTTTGCGGCGGCGGGTTCCCCCGACTAGCAGTCTTGGGAAGCCGAGCAACACCGGACCCCTATGGCCGACTCCGTCGTAAGTTTGACCCCCCAAGACGCAGTGATCACGCTGATGGTGATGTCGTCCGCCTCGGACGGCGCCATCACCGAGAAGGAGCTGCGCGCGATCGGCCGCGTCGTGCGGTCCTATCCGCTCTTCAGCGGCGCCGATGAGGAGAACCTCGTCGAGACCGCGGAGAAGGCGGGCGCGTTGATGGCTTCCGACGGCGGCCTTCACAAGGTGATCACGGCGGCCCAGGCGGCGCTGCCTGGGCACTTGGTCGAGACCGCCTACGCCGCGGTCGTCGACGTCATCACCGCGGACGAGACGCTCCACATGGAGGAGATCCGCGTCCTCGAGCTCGTCCGCGACGCCCTCGGCGTGACCGATGAGGGGGCGGCCGCGATCGAACACGCGGCGCGCGCCCGGCACATGACCCTCGACGACGGACCGCAGGTCGCTGACGACGCATGAGTATGAGTGAGACCCTGACCCTTGGTTGGGAGGAGTGGTGCGCTCTTCCCAAGCTCGGCCTGCCCGCCCTCAAGGCCAAGGTGGACACCGGCGCCAAGACCTCGGCGCTGCACGCCTTCACGATCGAGCCCTTCGGACGGGCCGGCAAGATGAAGGTCCGCTTCGGCATCCACCCCATCCCCGAGCGGCCCGAGCTCGAGATCTACTGCTCGGCCGACGTCGTCGACCGCCGCGACGTCACCTCGTCCAACGGCGAGACCGAGACGCGCTGGGTGATCGAGACGCCGATCCGCATGGGCGATCAGGAATGGCCGGTCCAGGTCACCTTGTCCGACCGCGAGGGCATGCAGTTCCACATGCTGCTCGGCCGCCAGGCGCTCCAGGCCTACCCGCATGACGACGAGCCGCGCGTCGTTCCCTCCGTCGCGTTCCAGCAGCCCAAGCTTTCCTACGACGTCTATGAGGGGATGCAGAACGAGCGCCCCACCAAGCGCTCTTTGCGCGTTGCGATCCTGACGCGCGAGCCCGGCAGCTACTCGACCTCCCGCCTCGTCGAGGCGGGCGAGACGCGCGAGCACGTGGTCGAGTGCATCGACACCCAGCGCTGCTACATGCTGATCAATGCCGGCCGGCCCGAGGTCCACTACGACGGCAAGCCGCTGCCCTTCTACGACGCGGTCATCCCCCGCATCGGCGCGTCGATCACCGCCTACGGCACCGCCGTCGTGCGCCAGTTCGAGGCGATCGGCTCCTACGTCCTCAACCGCTCCGCCTCGATCACGGCGAGCCGCGACAAGCTCTACGCGCATCAGGTCCTCGCCCGCGACGGCATCGGCATGCCGACCACGGCCTTCGCGTCGAGCCCCAAGGACACGGCCGACCTGATCGAGCTGATGGGCGAACCGCCGATCATCGTGAAGCTGCTCGAGTCGAGCCAGGGGCGCGGCGTCGTCCTCGCCGAGACCAAGAAGGCGGCCGACAGCGTGATCTCCGCCTTCCGCGATTTGCGCGCGGACTTCCTCGTGCAGCAGTTCGTCAAGGAGGCCGGCGGCGAGGACATCCGCTGCCTCGTCGTCGGCGGCAAGGTCGTCGCCGCGATGAAGCGCACGGCCGCGCCCGGCGAGTTCCGCTCGAACCTTCACCAGGGCGGCTCGGCCACGGCCGAGAAGATCACCAAGAAGGAGCGCGAGACCGCCGTTCAGGCCGCCAAGACCTTCGGCCTCGGGCTCGCAGGCGTCGACCTCCTGCGCGCCTCGACCGGGCCCAAGGTGCTGGAGGTGAACTCCTCCCCGGGCCTCGAAGGGATCGAGAAGTCCTCCGGCAAGGACGTGGCGGGCCTCGTCTACGATCAGATCGAGAAGCGCGCGGCCAGCATCAAGCGGCGCCGGCGAAGAGCAGGAGCGGTCACGGCATGAGCGAGTTCGAACGGGGCTTCGTCTACCGGCTGACCTCGGAGGAGGGATGGCGGACCGCGAAGGAGACCGGCACCCTGCCGTGGAACGCCGACGACGAGCGCGACGGCTTCTTCCACCTCTCCGGGCCCGAGCAGGTTCAGGACACCGCCCGCCGCCACTACGGCGAAGAGCTCGGCCTCCTGGCGCTCGGCATCCCCGAGAAGGCGCTCAAGGCCAAGCTCAAGCGCGAGGCGAACGATTCCGGCGAGGCCTTCCCGCACTACTACGGCAAGGTTCAGGCGAAGCATGTCGACCACCTCCTCCGCCTGACCCGCGGCATGGCCGGCAGCTACATGGTGGTGGCGAGGCTCGAGCCTTGATCGCCGGGCTTGGTGCGAAGGCGCTGCGCGCGCTGGACCCCGAGACCGCGCACCGCGCCACCATCGCGCTCCTCAAGGCCGGGCTCGGTCCCAAGCCGCCGGTTTCGCCCGACCCGATGCTTCGGATGACGGTGGCGGGGATCGACTTTGCGAACCCCCTCGGCCTCGCGGCGGGCTTCGACAAGAACGCCGAGGCGCCGGACGCTTGCCTCGCCATGGGCTTCGGCTTCGTCGAGGTCGGCGCCGCGACCCCGCGCCCCCAGGCCGGAAACCCGCGCCCCCGCGTGTTCCGCTTGCGAGACGAGCGCGGCGTCATCAACCGCTACGGCTTCAACAATGACGGTCTCGACGCGATCGGCTCGCGCCTCGCCTCCAGAGCCGGACGGCCAGGCATCGTCGGAGTGAACCTCGGCGCGAACAAGGACAGCGAGGACCGCGCAGCCGACTACGTCGCGGGCTACGAGGCGCTGGCGCCCCACGCCGCCTTCTGCACGGTCAACATCTCCTCGCCCAACACGCCCGGGCTCCGCGCGCTGCAGGGCAGGCGCGACCTCGAGGCGCTCCTCGCCCGCGTCCTCGCGGTGAAGGGGCAGACGCCCGTCTTCTTGAAGGTCGCGCCCGACCTCACCGACGCGGACAAGGCGGACATCGCGGGCGTCGCGCGGGACCTCGCGATCGACGCCCTCATCGTCTCCAACACGACGATCGGCGGCCGCGACGGCTTGTCGAGGCACGGCGCCGAGACCGGCGGCCTCTCCGGCAAGCCCCTCTTCCCCCTCTCGACCGAGGTCCTACGCGACTTCGCGCGAACGCTTCGCGGCGCGGTGCCCCTGATCGGCGTCGGCGGCGTCGCCTCCGCCCGCGACGCCTATGAGAAGGTCGCGGCGGGCGCCTCGCTCGTGCAGCTCTACACCGCGCTCATCTATGAGGGGCCGGGCCTGCCCGCCCGGATCGTGGCCGAGCTGCCTGCCATCCTGCGCGCCGAGGGGCATGACAGCCTCGCCGCCGCCGTCGGATGCAAGCTGTAGGGCGTCGCCGAAGGCGTCAGAGCAGAGACGCCGCCGCCTCGTCGAACCAGCCGGTCACGCGCACGCCGCGAAGAAGGCTCGCGGGCACATCCCGCGTCTCCGGCCCCTTCCACGCGCGGGCGAGGATCTCCGCCTTCGCGCCCCCCGTCACCATCAGGGCCAGCTCGCGGGCATGCTCGCGAAGCGTGCCGAGCCCGACCGTGATCGCGGCGTCGGGCACGGCGCCCGCCGAGCCGAAGGCCGCCGCGTTCGCTTCCCGCGTCGAGGCCGTCAGCACGACGTCCCGCGTCCGGCCTCGCTCGGCGCTGCCGGGCTCGTTGAACGCGACGTGCCCGTTCCGCCCGAGCCCCAAGAGCCACAGGTCGACGCCGCCGAGCCGTTCGAGTTGCGCCTCGTAGGCCGCAGCGGCGGCGGCCCGGTCCGGGGACCGGCCGTCCGGCAGGAAGACCCGGCCCGGATCCGCGCCGACCGGACCGAGGACCTGACGCCACAAGGTCGCGGCGAAGCTTAGAGGCGACCCCTCGGGCAGGCCGACATACTCGTCGAGCGCGACGAAGCGCGCGTGCCGGAAGGCGGTGCCGGCGCGTTCGGCGAGCGCGTCGTAGAGCGGCTCCGGCGTCGCGCCGGTCGCAAGGCCGATCACGGCGTCCGGCTTCGCGCGGACGAGGCCGAGCAGATGGTCCGCCAACGCCTCGCCGACCTCGGCGGGCGTCGCGCGCAGGTGGACGGTCCGCGTCGGCATCAGCCCCCGAGCTGCGCGATCGCGAGGTAGGTTCCGACCCCGAGCGAGGCGGCCGTCAGGACGAAGGCGAAGAGCATCAACAGCCCGTCACGTACCAGAAGCGCGATGCCGAAGGCGAGGATCGCCGCCATCGGCGCGGTCGAGGCGAAGGGCAGAAGCTCGAGGGGCGGCACGGTCGCGGCGAGGAGGATGCAGCAGATCGCCGCCGCGCGGGTCCCGCCCCGCTTCGTCAGCGCGTCGAGCCGGTCGGTCGTGTGCCGGTCGATCCAGTCCGTCACGTGACGCAGCTTCTTGGTCGCGCCGTGGATCTTGTCGGTCGAGACCGCGCGGCGCTCGATGAAGCCCGGGAGCCAGAGCTGCTTGCGCCCGATCAGCATCTGGACCGCGACCACCGCGACGATGAAGGCGAGGAAGCTCGGCACTCCCGGAACGCCGCCGAGCGGCGAGATCTCGATCAGGGCGGGCACGATCAGGAAGGGCGCGTAGGACTGGCTGCCGAAGCCGTTCACGACGTCGCCGATGGAGATCTTCCCCTTCGGGCTGTCGTCGTCCTTGTCCTTCTGACGGTCGGCCTCCTCGTCCAGCTTGTCGAGGACGGCGGAGGCGCCTTCGGGGTCGTCGTTCTTTGCCATGAAGCAAGAACGGCTGCGCGGGGGATGCGGTTCCGGTGAACCGCCGGCGCGGCCACCGCGTTCTGGTCTCATGGCTTCTCCCCTCCCGCGCGACCCCGCCCCCGACGCCTCGATCGCCTTCCTGCGCGAAGGCTACGACTTCATCCGCCGTCGCTGCGAACGGCTCGGCACGGACGCGTTTCGTGCTCGGATCGGCCTGCGGCCCGTCGTCTGCGTGCGGGGGCCCGAAGCGGCCGAGATGTTCTACGGCGGCCCCTTCACGCGCGGCCATGCCGCCATGCCGCCAAGCACGGTCAGCCTGCTTCAGGACTACGGCTCGGTTCAGTCGCTCGACGGCGAGGCGCACCGGGCCCGGAAGGCGACCTGGATGCGCATGGTCGCCTCGGACGGCGCGGTGGAGGACGTGGTGCGCCGGTTCGGGGCCGCCTTCGCGGCGCGGCTGACCCCCGGCACGCACCGGCTCCATCGCCTCGCGCAGGCGGCGCTTTGCGAGGCGGCCTGCGGCTGGGCCGGCATCCGCCAAGAGGGCAGGGCGCTTCGCCGCCGGACGGGCGAGATGGCGGCGATGATCGAAGGGGCGGGCGGCTTCGGCCCGCGCCAGGCGAAGGGCCAGGTGCTGCGCGCGCGTTCCGAACACTGGGCCCGCGCGGTGATGACCCAGGCGCTCGCCGACCCCGAAGCGAGCCCGGGCGGCACGCCGCTGCGCGCGCTCGCGACCCATCGCGACGCGGACGGCAGACCGCTCAGCCCTTCGGTCGCGGCGGTCGAGCTGTTGAACGTCATCCGCCCCACGGTCGCGGTCGCCCGCTACGTCGTCTTCTCTGCCCTGCACCTTCACGAGCGCCCGGACTGGCGCGAGCGGCTCGGGCGCGACCCTGCGCTCGTTTCGCCCTTCGTCACCGAGATGCGCCGCCTCGCCCCCTTTATTCCTGCCATGGGCGGCGTCGCGCGCGAAGGCTTCACCTGGCGCGGGCACGAGTTCGCAGAGGGCGACTGGGTCCTCCTCGACCTCTTCGGCACGAGCCGCGATCCTGGCGCCTGGGCGGCTCCCGACGACTTCAGGCCCGAGCGGTTCGAGGACCGCGCACCGACGCCCTACGACGTCGTCCCGCAAGGGGCGGGGGCGTACGCGACCACGCATCGCTGCCCGGGCGAGCGCGCGACCGTCGCTTTGACCGAGGCGGCGGTCCGGCGCCTTCTCGCGACGGACTACGCGGTGCCCGAGCAGGACCTCCGCGTGCCGCTTCACCGCTTCCCGGCGGTGCCGAGAAGCGGCTTCGTCCTCGAGGTCAGCCCTCGCGCGACGCCTTGATCGCGTCTTCGTCCGGCATGCCGACGATGTGGAAGCCCGCATCCACGTGCAGAACCTCGCCCGTGCAGGACCGGCCGAGGTCCGACAGGAGGTAGAGGGCCGCGCCCGCGACGCCCTCGACCTCGGTGTCGCGGCGCAGGGGCGCCCAGGCCTTGGCCTCGGAGAGGAGCGAGCGGCCCCCCGAGATGCCGCCGAGCGACAGCGTCCTGACCGCGCCCGCCGAGATCGCGTTCACCCGAATGCCCTGGGGGCCGAGGTCCCGCGCGATGTAGCGCGTCGAGGCCTCGAGCGCGGCCTTGGCGACGCCCATCACGTTGTAGGAGGGGATGACGCGCTCCGAGCCGAGATAGGTCAGGGTGACGAGCGAGCCGCCCTCCGACATCATCGGCGCGGCCCGTCGGCAGGCGTCGACGAAGCTGTAGGCCGAGACGTCCATCGAGCGGGCGAAGTTCGCGCGGCTCGTGTTCTCGACGAAGGAGCCCTTGAGCTCCTCCTTGTCGGAGAAGGCGATGGCGTGGACGAGGAAGTCGAGGCTGCCCCACTCGTCCTTGAGCGTGGCGAAGGCCGCCTCCATCGACTCGTCCGAGGTGACGTCGGCCGGGATCAGCTGGGTCACGCCGAGTTCCTCGGCGAGGGGCCGCACCCGCTTCTCCATCGCCTCGATGTAGGTGAAGGCGAGCTCCGCCCCTTGCGCCGCGAGCTGCTGGGCGATGGCCCAGGCGATCGAGTTCTTGTTGGCGACGCCCATGACGACGCCGCGCTTGCCGGCCATGATCTGGCCTTGCGGATAGGGGTTGGGAGTTTCGGACATCGGGCGCCTCTCTTGCTTTGGTTTTGCGTCCCTCTAGCGGCCGTCGGCGACGAGCCCAAGCGCGCAGGGCGGTCCGCGGCGGCTCGGTTTCGGGGCCCCAACAACTCGTCACCTTTCTTGGGTGGCGACGATGGGGCGTTGAGCCTAGCACGATCATCCCCGCAGCTTTCGAAGGACAGCCATGCGAAGAGCCGTCTACCTGCTCCTCGGGCTCGCCGTCCTCGCCGCCTGCTGGCGCGCCGGCGGCGGAGACAAGCCGGAGTCGTCCGTGCGCGTGATCGACGGGGACACGGTGGTCTGGCAGGGAAGGACGGCCGACCTCTACGGTATCGACGCGCCCGAACTCGGCCAGCGTTGCCTGTCCGGAACCCATCTTTATCCTTGCGGGCTCGACGCGGCCCATGCGCTGGAGAAGCGTACGCTTCTGGACGAGCTCTCTTGCGAGCCTGCGCCCGCCCGCGCCGACGAACTCGTCTGCGGCAGCGCGGACCAGTCGCTCGGGGACCTGCAGCTCGCCGACGGCTACGCCTACGCGGTCGACGGGGCCCCGGCCGCCCAGCGCGCCCTTGCCGATGAGGCCCGCACCGCCCGCCTCGGGGTCTGGCGCGGCGAGCACGTCCAGCCCGCTGCGTGGCGGGCGGGAGAGCGCCTGGCGGCGGAGGAGCGCGAGCCGCAGGCCTGTCCGATCATCGGAACGGTGAGGAACGGGCGGCGCATCTACCTCGTCCCTTCCGATCGGGACTATGACGACGTACGGGTCCTTGCGGGCACGCGCCGGTTCTGTTCCGACGAGGCCGCGCGCGAGTCGGGCGCAGTGCACGTCGAGGCCCGGTGAGACGGGTGCTTGCTCTAAGGGGCGGTGGAGCCATGTTGAGAGCCGACGAGGAACGCGAGGCGGCGGTCGCCGCGGCGGGAGCCTGAATGCATTACTACGCGCCGGTCGCCCGGGTGGTCGGCAGCCTGCTCGTCATCCTCGCCTTGGCGATGATGCTGCCGCTCACGATCGACCTGATCAGCGGCCGGGACGACCTGCCTGCCATCGAGTTCGCCCTTCTGATGAGCCTCGTCGCGGGCATGAACCTCGTCCTGATCGGCTACAGGCCGGGCGGCTTCGAGCTCGATCGCCGACAGACCTTCCTCTGCACGGCCGGGGCGTGGATCGTCCTGCCCGTCTTCGCCGCCATTCCGTTCCTGGGGGCGGGCCTGACGCCGGTCGACGCCTTCTTCGAGGCGGTCTCGGGGTTCACGACGACCGGCTCGACCGTGCTGACCGGCCTCGACCGGCTCGCGCCGGGCCTTCTTCTGTGGCGGTCCTTCCTGCAATGGCTCGGCGGCATCGGCATCATCGTCATGGCCGTGTCGCTCCTGCCCTTCATGCACGTCGCGGGGATGCAGCTCTTCCAGTCCGAAAGCTCGGACAAGTCCGACAAGGTCCTCGCCGATCCGACCGAACTCGTGCGCTGGATCTGCGCGATCTACCTCGGCCTGACGATCGGCTGCACCCTCGCCTATGAGGCGCTCGGCATGTCGGGCTTCGACGCGCTCAACCACGCCATGACCACGGTCTCGACGGGCGGCTACTCCACCCACGACGCCTCCTTCGGCTACTTCGAACCGGCAGGGCTTCAGTGGGCGGCGGCCCTCTTCATGATGCTCAGCAGCCTGCCCTTCGTGGTCTACGTCAAGGCGATGAACCTGCGCCGCAACGCGATCATCTCGGACGCGCAGGTTCCGGTCTTCCTCGCCTTCCTGGCCTCCGTCTCGCTTATCATGGCGCTGTGGCTCGCGCGGGTGGAGGAGATCAGCCTCGGAAAGGCCATGACGCTGACGACCTTCAACATCGTCTCGGTCGTCACGACGACCGGCTTCGCCAGCACCGACTACACGCTGTGGGGGGCGCCCGCGGTCGGGGCCTTCTTCCTCCTGACCTTCGTCGGCGGCTGCTCGGGCTCGACGGCGGGCGGCCTCAAGATCTACCGGCTCCAGGTCCTCGTCCTGCTCGTCGTCGCGCACCTCAAGGGCCTGATCAGCCCGTCCCGGGTCGTCCCGCTGCGCTACAACGGCCGCAACGTCAGCCCCGAGGTGACGATCTCGATCCTCGCCTTCCTGATCCTCTTCACCGCGACCGTGGCGTTCGGCACGCTCATCCTCGGCATGATGGGCCTCGACGTCCTCACCTCGCTGACCGCCAGCGCGACGGCGGTGGCCAATGTCGGGCCGGGCCTGGGCCCGATCATCGGTCCGTCGGGCAACTTCGCGCCGCTGCCCGACGGCGCCAAGCTCGTCCTCGCCTTCGAGATGCTCGCCGGCCGGCTGGAGTTCTTCACCCTGCTGGTGATGTTCTCGCGCTCGTTCTGGATCCGCTGAGGGCGGTCAGGGCCCGTTCGCGCCCACCCGGCGCGCAGGCGGCGTCGCGCGGGTCTTCGCTGTTAACGCTCACACTCGGCGTCTTGCCCCGGCGGGCGCAGCCGAACATAGTGCCCGGCGGAAACGCACAGCTACCGGGGTCTTCATGTCTCGCTCAATTCTCAACACCGCTCTTCTGACGGGATTGTCCGTCCTTGCGCTCGCCGCCTGCGGCTCGGACGAGGCCGAGACCGCTTCGGGCGAACCGCAGGCCGAGGTCGCGCAGGCGCAGGACGACGCCGCGGCCGTCACGGCCGAGACCGAGGGCGAGGGCGAGGGCGAGGGCCGCTACCTCAACCAGCCCCTCGTCAGCGAGATCTACACCGCCGACCCCTCCGCGCACGTCTGGGAGGACGGCCGGATCTACATCTACCCCTCCCACGACGTCGAGGCGGGCATCCCCGAGGACGACCTCGGCAGCCACTTCGACATGCGCGACTACTACGTCCTGTCGATGGACCGCCCCGGCGGCGAGGTCACCATCTCCGACGTCGCCCTGACGCGTGAGGACGTCCCCTGGGCCGAGCGCCAGCTCTGGGCGCCCGACGCCGCCTACAAGGACGGCACCTACTACCTCTACTTCCCCGCCAAGGACCCCGAAGGCGTCTTCCGCATCGGCGTTGCGACCTCGCAGAGCCCGACCGGCCCGTTCGAGCCCGAAGCGGAACCCATCCCCGGCAGCTTCTCGATCGACCCGGCGGTCTTCGAGGACGCGGACGGGCAGTACTACATGTACTTCGGCGGCATCTGGGGCGGCCAGCTTCAGCGCTGGGCGACGGGCACCTACAACGACGATCCGGACATGGTCACCGACCTCGAACAGGACGACCAGCCGGCGCTGGCGCCCAAGATCGCGCGGATGTCGGACGACATGCTGACCTTCGCCGAGGAGCCCAAGGACGTTCAGATCCTCGACGAGGACGGAAATCCGATCCTCGGCGGCGACCACGACCGGCGCTTCTTCGAGGCGGCCTGGGTCTTCGAGCGCGAGGGCGTCTACTACTTCACCTACTCGACCGGCGACACGCACTTCATCGCCTACGCGACCGGCGACAACCCGTACGGCCCGTTCACCTATCAGGGGAACGTGCTGAACCCGGTGCAGGGATGGACCAACCACCACTCGATCTTCGAGTATGAAGGCCAGTGGTACCTCGCCTATCACGACACGCAGCTGTCGGGGCAGACGCATCTGCGCAACGTCAAGATGACGGAGCTGACCTTCCGTCCCGACGGCACGATCGAGACCGTCGAGCCGATGACCGAGTAAGGCGCGCGCGGGGCTGGTCCGTCAGACGGACCAGCCTTCCAGCCGAAGGCCCGTCTCGCGCCGGAGCTTCTCCGCTTCCGGCGCGAACGCTTCCTTCAGCCGCTCGCGGGTCGCCTCGGCGATCACCACCTTCGGCATCGGGCGGCTCAACGGGTAGAGAAGCGCGAACTCGACGTGGCTGCGCAGCGACCAGGGCAACCGCTCGCGGAAGGCCCGCGTTCGCCGCTTGACGGTGCGGCCGAGCGGCGTCGGCACGCGCTTGTGCCGGGAGGCGTGCAGGTCGCGCCCCTGCGCTTCGAGCGCGGCGCCGGGATCGACCCCGAGAAGGCCGAAGAGGTCGGCCAGGACCTGGGGCCGCTCGGTCCGCAAGCGTTCGGATTGGACGAGGTGGATGGCGTCCTCATGCCAACCCGCCTCGAAGTAGCGCAGCATCTGCGCGTGGTAGCGCCCCGGGTCGACGTAGATCGGATCGGTCAGCGCCTCGTCCGGCGCGCGCCGCTCCACCCCCGCCGCCAGCCGATGCTTGTAGTGCGAGACGGCCCGCGCGACCGGGTCCCGCACGCAGTAGATCAGCTTGGCGTCGGGGACGAGCGCCCGCATCCGTTCGGGCACGTCCGTCACGCGGGGCCACATCGCGTAGCCGGGCGAACTCTCGCCGCAGACGCGGCGCGCCGTCCTGAACTGCTGCCGGTACCAGGCCTCGCCGCGGTGCCAATTCCCCCGGTCCTGAAAGAACTCCAGTTCCTTCTCGGCCGTCGTGAAGACCTCGGGGTGCTGGCCGAGGAGGACGTGGAGCGTCGTCGTCCCGCCCTTCATCGCGCCGATGACGACGAAGTCGGGCAGACGCCCCTCGGCCGGGTGGTTCGGTTCCATGAAGAGAGCTTCGCGCGCGTCGCGGCGGCGCGCAACGACGCGCGCGAAGCCGATCAGAACCGGGTGCGCAGCGTCGCTCCGTAGGTCCGCGGGTCGCCGAGCTGGCCCACGACCAGGCCGCTGTTCCCGGGCTGCGCCGTGAGGAGCTCGTAGTAGTCCTCGTCCAGCGCGTTGCGCAGGAAGGCGAAGAGCTCCCAGCCGTCATCCGCCTCGAAGCCCGCTCGGAGGTTCACGAGCCCATAGGCGGGCACCTCGAGGTCGTCCGACGCGGAGGCGCTCGACGAGAAGGACGAGCGGTAGCTCGCATCGACGCCGAGATAGGCGCGGCCCCGCGCGCCGAGGAGGCGGGCCTGCCGCCCGTACTCCGCGCCGCCCGAAGCCGCCCATCGCGAGACGCCGGGCAGCTTCGTGCCCGACACGTCGCAGGCGGTCGGCCCCCCCGTCAGCTCGAGCGGGCAGGGCGCGTCAGGGAAGGAGCGGTACTCGGCGTCCGTGTAGGCTCCGTTCGCGTAGAGCGAGAAGCCGTCGCCGACGTCGAGCCCGGCGCCGAGCTCGACGCCCTGCACCCGCACCGCCTCGGCGCCCGCCAGATAGCCGCGCAGCACCCCGACCGAGGCGTTGACCACGTTGGTCTGATAGTCCTCGACGTCCGTCCGGAAGGCGGTGAGGTCGAGGCGGGCGCGGCCGGAAAGGAGCGCCGTCTTCAGCCCCGCCTCGTAGTGATCGACCGTCTCCGGATCAATCGAGGCCGCATCGAGCGCCGGCTCGCCCTCCGCGTTCGCCGGCACGCCGGACAGGTTCACGCCGCCCGACTTGAAGCTGCGGGCGTAGGTCGCGAACAGGTTGGTCCGGCCCGCCAGCGCGTAGGTCGCGGTCACCCGTCCCGACACGTTCACGTCGTCGAAGTCCGCGTCGTAGGACTGCGGCGCGAGGACGGAACGTTGCAGCGCGATCAGGTCGGGATCGTCCGTCTGCAGCCCGCCCGAGACGGTCTGCTCGACGCTCGCCTCCTTCTGGTCCCAGTTCACCCGGACCCCCGGCTCGAGGCTCAAGCGGTCCGTGATCCGCCAGCTCAGCTGGCCGAACGCGGCGGCGCTGCGGTTCTCGTAGTCGACGCCGGTCGTCTGCCGGTAGCCGTCGAGAAGATCGGGCGTGACCCCCTCGCCGGGGGCGAGGAGGAACCGGGCCGCCGCGGCACCCTGTTCCTGCACCGCGGTCGAGTCGATCGTCTGGTCGAAGTAGAACACGCCCCCCACGACCGACAGGCTGTCCGTCAGCGTGCCCGCGTAACGCAACTCCTGCGTCCACTGGTGCTGCTTCGACGCGTTGGCCGAGATCGTCGTGATCGGCAGGCCGATGAAGTCCCGGTCCGAGGACGGGTCCCAGTCCCAATAGCGCCAGCCCGTGATCGACGTCAGCGTGCCGGGGCCGAGCTTCCACTCGGCCTGGAACGACAACCCGCCGAGCTCGTGGTCCGAACGGACCTGCGTGTCGATGTCGGTCAGCCGATCGAAGGGATCGAGGCTCGGCAGGGCGTAGCCGAGGTCGGCGGCGATGGCCGGGAACCGGCGCTCCTCCGACCGCTGGGTCGGCGCGATCAGCGCGGCGACCTGCGTGCAGCACTCCGTATCCTGCCGGTTGTAGTCCGCGTAGAGGCGAAGGGTCAAAGCGTCGCTCGGCTCGAAGAGGAGCTGGCCGCGGACCCCGAGATTGTTGAGCTCGTTCACGTCCGCGCCGGTCTCGACGTTGGTCAAGGTGCCGTCCCGGCGGGTGGCGGAGACCGAGAGCCTCCCCGCGAGCGTCTCGTCCGCCAGCGGACCGCTGATCGAGGCCCGCGCCTGCACGTAGCCCAAGTTCCCGTAGGAGACCTCGGCCTGACCTTCCGGCGTGAAGCTCGGCGGCCGGGTCGTCACGTTGATCGCGCCCGCCGTCGTGTTCTTGCCGAACAGGGTGCCTTGCGGCCCGCGAAGGACCTCGACCTGCGCCACGTCGATGAAGTCGAAGCTCGCCGCCGCCGGGCGGCTGTAGAAGACCTGGTCGATGTAGAGCCCGACGCCGGGCTCGATGCCGTCATTGGTCAGGCCGAAGGGCGCGCCGAGGCCGCGAATGTTGATCGCCGAGTTTCGCGGGTTCGACGAGTAGAACTGCAAGGTCGGGGTCAGCTGCTTCAGGCGGTCGAGGTTGTAGGAGCCGGTCCGCTCGATCACGTCGCCGGAGACGACCGTCAGGGGGATCGGCACCCGGTTCGGGTCCTCGGCGACCCGCCGCGCCGTCACCGTGATGACGTCCTCCTGCGGCGCGGCCTCCTGGGCGAAGGCCGATGTCAAAGCGATGAAGCTCGCGCCGCCCGCCAACGCTGCTGCCGTCCACGCACGTCCCATACGAACCGTCCCTCTGTAAGACGGTCTAATCTCGACTTAGTAGGTAGAGATTGTCGAGTATGGCGGCGAGCACGTTCCCGCGACGGGGGGCGCGGCGATGGCGGGTCTTCAAAGGCCGTTCGGCTCGAGCGAGGCCGCGATGGTGGTCTCGTCCAGGACGTCCCTCGTCGCGGCCGCGACCCGGGCGAAGGTTCGCCGCACCTCGCAATCGGCCTCGACGCGGCAGTCCTCGCAGCGCCGGTAGGCCGTCACGCTGAGGCAGGGCAGGGGGGCGATCGGTCCGTCGATCAGGCGCAGCACGTCCCCATAGGTGATCTCCGACGCGGGCCGCAGAAGGCTGTAGCCGCCCTGCGGTCCCCTGCGGCTCGCGACGAAGCCGCGATTGCGCAGGTCGAGAAGGATCTGCTCGAGGAACTTCTGCGGGATGTTCTGGTCGGCGGCGATCTCGGCGATGCTGACCGGGCGTTCGCCCTCCCGCTTGGCGAGCGCGATCAGCGCCCGCAGGGCGTAGCGGGCGCGTTGAGAGATCAAGGCCTGGGCGCCACGCCCGCTAGCCGGCGTAGCGCTGCATCACGAGGCAACCATTGGTGCCGCCGAAGCCGAAGCTGTTCGACAGGAACCGGTCGATCGCGACCTCGGCCCGCTCGCGCAGGATCGGCAGCCCGTCGAAGAGGGGGTCGAGCTTCTTGATGTGGGCGGAGGCGGCCAGGAACCGCTCCTTCATCATGAGGAGGCCGTAGACGACCTCCTGCGCGCCGACGGCGCCGAGCGAGTGCCCCGTCAGCGACTTCGTGGACGAGAAGGGCGGCACCTTCTCGCCGAAGACCTCGCGCAGGGCCTCCGCCTCGCGCTCGTCGCCGACCTTGGTCGAGGTGCCGTGCGTGTTGACGTAGCCGATGGGGCCGTCGACGCCCTTCAGCGCCGCGCGCATGCAGCGGACGGCGCCTTCGCCGGAAGGGGCGACCATGTCGAAGCCGTCCGAGTTCGCGGCGTAGCCCACGACCTCGCCCCAGATTTTCGCGCCGCGGGCGAGCGCCCGGTCCAGCGACTCGACGACCAGGACCGCGGCGCCCCCCGCGATGACGAAGCCGTCGCGGTCCTCGTCATAGGCCCGGCTCGCGATCTCCGGCGTGTCGTTGAAGTGGGTGCTCATCGCCCCCATCGCGTCGAACATGTTGGCGAGGGTCCAGTCGAGGTCCTCGCCGCCGCCGGCGAAGATCACGTCCTGCTTGCCCATCGCGACCTGCTCGTAGGCGTGACCGATGCAGTGCACGGACGTCGCGCAGGCCGAGCTGATCGAGTAGTTCAGCCCCTTGATCTTGTAGGGCACCGCCAGGCAGGCCGAGTTCGTGCTCGACATCGCCTTCGGCACGGCGGTCGGGCCGATCTTGCGCGGGCTGCCGGTCTCGCGGGTCTTGTCCGCCGCCGCCACGATGGTCTCGGTCGAGGGGCCGCCGGAGCCCATGACGATTCCGGTCATCTCGTGAGAGACTTCCGCTTCGCTGAGGCCCGCATCGGCGATCGCGTCGCGCATCGCGACGTAGTTCCAGGCCGCGCCCTCCCCCATGAAGCGGCGGGTCTTCTTGTCGAGGATGTCCTCGACGTCGAGCTTGGGACGGCCCCAGACCTGGGACTTGAAACCGCGCTCGGCCATCTCGGGAGAGTGGGTCAGGCCGGAACGGCCCTCGCGCAGGGACCGCGTGACGTCGTCCAGCGTGTTCCCGATGGAAGAGACGATTCCAAGGCCCGTGACGACGACTCTACGCATGGTGCTCCGTGACTCTCCGACTGGGGATGCTTCGCATCCTACATCGCGCCGGCGTTCAGCTGTTCTTGACTGAACAGTCCGACGCGCAGGTCCGTTGCCTCGTAGATCGGACGATCGTCAGCGAACATGGTTCCGTCGCCGATGCCGAGGACGAGGCGGCCCCGCATGGCTCTGCGAATGTTGATCTCGTAGCGGACGCACTTCACCGCGGGCGTGACCTGGCCGGTGAACTTCACCTGACCGGCGCCGAGCGCCCGGCCCGCGCCGGGGCTACCGCCCCAGGTCATGAAGAAGCCGACGAGCTGCCACATCGCGTCGAGGCCGAGGCATCCCGGCATGACCGGGTCGCCCGGGAAGTGGCACTCGAAGAACCAAAGGTCCGGCGTCACGTCGAGCTCGGCCGTGACCTGCCCCTTGCCGTACTTGCCGCCGTCTTCCGTGATCGAGGTGATCCGGTCGAACATCAGCATGGGCGGCACCGGCAGTTGCGCCGAGCCGGGGCCGCGCAGGCCGTGAAGCCCGCACTCGATCAGCGCATCCTTGCCGAAGCTGTGCGCGCGTTCCGTGGTTTCGCTCATGCCGCAGGGGTTAGTCGCGGCAGCCTTTGCGCGTCAACGCGCTTAGGCGGGCGTCAGCCGCCGACGCCCCAAAGAAGGGTCTGCGGCAGCCATCCCTTGTACGATCCGGCCCGCAGGCGGCACCAGCCGTCCTCGCAGTGCTCGACCTCCGCCATCACGCCCGCCGTCAGCCGCGCGCGGCCCGGCGCGGCGTCGGACGGCTTGGCCCGAAGGACGGCCTCCTCGGCCCGGACGACGGCGTTGTCGTTGCCCATCAGCATGGAGCGGTGGATCCAGTAGCGGCCGCCGTCCTGATCCTCGACCCGCCGCCAGACGTCGTCGCGGGTCTCCGCGATCACCTTCAGCGGCAGGCCGCGCTGACGGTAGGTGGCGGCGATCGGATAGTCGAAGCTCGGTCCGAAGCGGGCGATCACCTCGTCCTTCTTCAGCGCGACGAAGCGCGGCACGGGCAGGCCGGAGGGGCCGATGACGACGCGGGTCTCGGGGTGGGGCGCGGCCATGGGCGACGCGTCGGGGCTTCCCGCGCGCGCAGGGGCGGCGTTCGCCCCCGCAAGGGCGACCGCGAGGAACAGACCGACGACACCTATCCGCATGGCAAGCTCCCGTTCTTCTTGATGAACGAGGCCTGAATGCCGCCATCTTGCTTAAGGCGGCGTTAAGCGAACCGCGCGCGGCGCTTTCAACCTTGGGTGATCGGTGCTGCGTCCTCGTCGAGGCGGCGCGCTTCGGCCTCCAGCATCACGGGAATGCCGTCGCGGATCGGATAGGCGAGGCGCGCCTTCTCGCTGATGAGTTCGCTTCGCGCCTCGTCATAGGTCAGCGGCGCGCGCGTCACCGGACAGACGAGCAGAGCGAGGAGGGCGGGGTCGGGGCGCCGGGGGCCGTCGGTCTTGCTCATTGCAGCCTCTCCGAGCGCTCTTCGCCGTTCTCGCGCCGCTGCTCGGCCACGGCCATCTGCATCAAGGCGACCAGCGTATCGCCCCTGTCGAAGAGCGTCGGGGCCTCCAAGATCGCCTGCTTCTCGTCCGCCTCGAAGGGGCAGGCCATGGCGACCGAGTTGATCAGCGTCTCGGCGGACGCGCCCTCGATCGAGTCCCAATCCGCCCGCAGTCCCACCTCCTCGAGGTAGTCCATCAGGATCTCGAGCACCCGCTCGCGAAGCGCCGGCGTCTCCTGCGGATCGGGCGACAGGTCCATCTCGAAGCGCGACCAGCGCACGTCGCCCTTGCGAAAGCCGCCTTCGACGAGCTCGTCGTCGGTCAGCTCGAAGCGGGAGACGCCGGTGAGCGTGATGAGGATGCGGCCGTCCTCGGTCTCCATGAAGGAGGTGATCCGGCCCGCGCAGCCGACCTCGTAGAGGCGCGGGTTCACGTCGTCGTCGTCGCGCGGGCGCACCATGCCGATCAGGCGGCCCGTGCGCAGCGCCTCCTCCGTCATGGCGAGGTAGCGCGGTTCGAACACGTTGAGCGGCAGCCGCCCGCGCGGCAGCAGGATGGCTTCCCGCAAGGGAAACAGCGGCAGGGTGTCCGGCAGCACCGCGCCTTCCTGCCCTGGTCCCGGACGTCGATATGCAGTCATGCGAGCCTCAGGTCATAGGCGCGCCGCCCCAGCGCACCGCCGTTCCCCCTTCTCCTTCGAGACTTAGGAGAACAGGAGAGAAGACAAGCGCCGGCGGCCGGTCTTCACCGCCGGGTGGGTGGGGCCGAGCGCTTCGAAGACCTGCAGGAGCTTCGCCCGCGCCGCGCCCTCGTTCCACTCGCGGTCGCGCTCGATGAGGCCGAGCAGCGTCTCCATCGCGCCTTCCATGTCGCCGCCGCCGGACTGCGCCTCGGCCAGCGCCATGCCGTTCTGCATGGACGGGTCCGCTTCGTAGGCGGCGCGCGCCTCCGCCGATGCGCCGTCATTCCCGCCGCCGCCGATCAGGTCGAGCTGCGCGGTGATCTGCGCGACCGCCGGGTGCGACCGTTTCGCCTGCGGCACGGCGTCCAGGGCCTGGCGCGCCTGGTCCACCTGGCCTGCGCTCGCGAAGCAGGCGGCGAGGCCCGCCAGCGCCTCGGCCTGCTCGTCCGAGCCCTCCTCGGCCATCTGGCTCGCCTGCGCGAAGAGGCCGGAGGCCTGGGCGAGGTCGTTCGCGCCCACCGCTTCGGCCGCCGCGTCGAGGTAGTCGCGGGCCTGCGGGCCTTCGGCTTGCGCGCCCGCGCCGCCGCCAAGGCCCATCTGCTGCGCCATCTGCAGCGCCCGGTCGACGAAAGCCTTCACCTCGCTCTCGGGCACCGCGCCGACGAAGCCGTCGACGGGCTGGCCGCCGAGGAAGACCATCACCGTCGGCATGGACTGGATGCGCAGCTGCTGGGCCAGCATCTGGTTCTTGTCGACGTCGACCTTGACCATGCGGACCGCGCCGCCGCGCGCTGCGACCTCCTTCTCGAGGATCGGCCCCAGCGTCTTGCAGGGCCCGCACCAGGTCGCCCAGAAGTCGACGATGACCGGCACCTCGAGCGAGGCCTGCATCACGTCGGCCTGGAAGGTCTCGATGGTCGCGTCCTTGACGAGGCCGTTCGGCGCGGCGCCGCCCGCACCGTTCTGACCTGTGTTTTGGCCCGAGTTCTGGCCAAGGCCAGCGAAGGGGGTGGAGGTCTGGGACATGGAAGTCTCCTGAAATCGTGGCGCGCTCGCTCGGCGCAGGGTCTTTGCTGGCTAGATGGCGGGCGGGACGCAGGGGGACAAGGCGCCGCGGCAGGATCGCAGCCCAGCTTTTCCTTCCCGCGAGGTCGGGGAGAGGCGCCGGGGCGGGCTGCGCCTTCCGTGCCCCGCTTCTGAACGGCTTCGGGGTCGTGCCCGTCTCGCGGCGGAAGCCGCGGTAGAAGGACGGCCGCGCGTTGAAGCCATCGCCTCGACCCGGTGCCGGTTCGCGTAGTCGAAGAAGGTCGTCCCCATCGCCTCGTTCAGCGTCCGGGACACGAGCTTCCCCTCCGCCCCCCTCCGCGCTGCGGGCCATCCAAGGACAAGTCGGGCTCCAAGAAGGGCCGCTCCTCCGCCATCAGCCGTTCGGTCTTGCCCGCGATCCGCGTCGCCTGCGCGGCGGTAAGGCCCGAGCGTTCGTAGCGCGGCGCCGAATGTTCGATCGGGGCGGGCGGTGATGGCCTTCGATCCCGCCTCCTGCCGAGGCCGCTGGGCGGACCGCTTCTCGTCGCTGGCTTCAGCTGCGCGGGGGGCTTCGTGTCCGGCTTCGTTCTTGCGGGGGCGCGGCCGCCCCCGAGCGCCCACGAGGGTCATCCGCCCAAACCCGAGCCCTACGAGAAGGAGGCCGGACGCCTTCGAAGGCGTCCGGCCTGCCGCGGCCTCGTCGTGCTCAGGGAGAGAGGCCGCGGCGCCGAAGCGTCCTCAGCTGAGCGCGTCCTTCACGATCTTCGCGCCCTGCGCGACCATGCTCATCTGCTCCTTCTGGGCCCCGCCGATCATGGGGTCGGGCGGCGCGAGCTTGGGCTCCTCGCCGTGCGCTTCCATCGGGCCGGAGGTGAATTCGGCCTTGCCGTCCATCGACTTGCCCGAGGACCACCGCCCCTGGGTAGGCTCGCCGCGGTCGGCGCTCGTGCCCATGAACTTGTAGGAGAACTCGCTCGCCTCCTGCTCTTGAGGGAAGGAGTTCGGGATCGGGAACATCTTCTCGACGCCGCCCATGTCCTCGATCGCGGCCATCCACTGCTGCTGGTGCATGGTATCGCGTGCGATCAGGAAGGAGATCATGTCCTTCATGCCGGGGTCGTCGGTCATGTTGTAAAGACGCGTGGCAAGGACGCGGCCCGTCGATTCGGCCGTGACGTTGGCGAACATGTCCGCCGCCAGGTTGCCGCTGGCGTAGCAGTGCGAGGTGTCGAAGGGCACGCCGTTCGAATCCGTCGGCAGCGCGGCGAGCCCCGTCGAGAGGATCTGCCGCATGTCCATGCCGTTCAGCACCGAGCCGTTGATCGGATCGGAGGACACCTCTTCTTGCAGCGCTTGCGGCGCGCCCTCGAGGTTCAGCGCCACCGCCGTCGCCAGCATCTCGATGTGGCCGAGCTCCTCGGTCGCGGTCTCGAGCAGCATGTCGCGGTACTTGGACGGCCCGCGCGCGCCCCAGGCCTGGAAGAAGTACTGAAGGCAGACGCGGATCTCGCCTTCGATGCCGCCGATCGCCTGCTGCAGGGCCTTGGCGAAGACGGGGTTCGGCTTCTCGACCTTGACCGGGTACTGAAGACGCTTGTCGTGGAGGTACATGGGCTCTCTCCTTGGCTCGCCGCGTACGGCGTTGCGGGAACGCGGCGGCCCGTGCGTAAGCCGCCGACGAGAGTGCAACTCGTTCAACAGGATACCTGTTCCATTTTGAGACAGATATATCTGTACACGAAGGCGTGGGCGTCGCGCGCCGGCCGCAACCGAACGCAAGCGGCCTGCGTGGGCGCCGTCTCAGGCAGGCGCCGCCAAGTCCGCGTCTCTGACCTCCTGCGCATGCTCGGCACAGAACCGGCGCAGCCCTTCAGGGCTCACCGCGGTCGAGGCCGTGTTGCGCAAGGGATGAAACCAGACCGGGTCGTGGACGGTTAGGTTCGTGTCCAGAACGACCGTGCGGACGCGGCGGTCCTGATCGTTCATCAAGGCGAAGGGCGTGACCGAGCCGGGCGTGACGCCGAGCACGTTCGAGAGCGTCTCGGCGCTCGCGAAGGAGAGCCGGCCGCGTGCGCCGAGGGCTCGGCCCACGCCCTTGAGGTCCACCCGGACCGTGCCCAGCGCGACCAGGAGGAAGAGGCTCGCCTTGTCCTTCACCAGCAGCGTCTTCGAATGCCCGCCGGGAAGGGCGGCCTTCACCCCGGCGCTCTGCGCCACGGTGAAGACGGCCTCGTGCTCGTGGGTGACGTGCGCGATGCCCAAGCGGCCCAACTCGGCGTAGAGCGCGGCCTCCCGGTCCAAGGCCGGGCTCAGTCCTGAGGCTCGGCCTCGGCGCCCTCTGCGGGCGCGGGCTCGATGCCGAGGAGCTCGACGTCGAAGACCAGCGCCTGGTTCGGCCCGATCGGCCCGCCCGGCGTGCCCGTCTCGCCATAGGCGAGGTCGGACGGCACGTAGAAGCGGTAGGTGTCGCCGACGTTCATCAGCTGCACGCCCTCGGTCCAGCCGGGGATCACCTGGTTCAGCGGGAAGGTCGCGGACTGGCCGCGGCTGTAGGAGCTGTCGAACTCCGTGCCGTCGGGCAGGGTGCCGCGATAGTTCACCTCGACCACGTCCGTCGCGGCCGGGCTCTCGCCCTCGCCGCCGGCCTCGACCACCTCGTAGAGAAGCCCGCTATCGGTCGTCTCGACGCCGTCGCGAGCGCCCATTTCGGCAAGGAAGGCTTCGGAGGCCGCCGCGTTCTCGGCGCCCATGGCCTCGAACTCCGCCATGGCGGCGGCGCGGCGTTCCTCCATCCGCGCCATCTCTTCCTCCTGGACCTCGGTCAGGCGCGCTTCGTCCTCGGGATCGATGACCTCGACGAGGCTGATGTCGAAGATCACGGGTTCGCCGGGGGAGAGGCCGGGCCCGCCCTCGGCGCCATAAGCGAGGTCCGCCGGCAGGACGAAGCGGGTCTTGCCGCCCTCCTTCATGGTCGGCATCCCCTCGAGGAGGCCCGGCAGCTGCAGCACGCGGTAGGAGGGGATGGCGACCGGGGCGCCGTTCTCGGCGGAGCTGCCGAGGACCTCGCCGCCCGGGCGGCGCACCTCGAACTCGATCCTGAGGACGTCCTCCTCGGTCGGGCTCGGCCCGTCGCCCTCTTCGAGCGTCTCGATCTGCAGCCCGCTCTCGGTGACCGTCACTCCGTCGCGCGCGGCGTTCTCTTCGAGGAAGGCGCTGCCCGCGGGCTGCGCCGCCGCGCCGTCCGTCGCGGTCGCCGCCGTCTCGGTCGCAGGCGCCGCCTCGGGCGCGTCGTCATTGCCGCCGCAGGCGACGAGGGCGAGGGTGCAGGCCCCCGTCAGCAGTGTTCTTCTCATGGTGCAAAACCTCCTGGTGCCGCTTCGGCCTGCCCCCGGCCCGGGCTCTTCGGGCCTCCTAGCGGCGCAAACCTTACGGTTAAAGCCTCGTTAACGAACGCCCTTCGACACTTCTCCCCACGAATCACCCCACGCTGTGGATAACTAGGTCTGGTGGTATCCTGAGCACGAAGCGCAAGACTTGGTGTTAACGGGTGAACCGCCGCCGGATCACCGGGCAGGGCATGAAGGAGAGTGGAGAGCATGAGCGCGACCGAAGCACAAACGACCAAACCGCAAGCTTCGACCCAAGCGTCGGCTGAGGTCCGCCCTGGCACAGAGGCGCGGCCTGCGCTCCGGGTCGTGCGCGAGGTGGTCGTCGACCACAGCCGCGACGCCCTCCTCACCGCCTTCGGCAAGAAGACGATGGACGACCGCTACCTCCTCAAGGGCGAGCGCTACCAGGACATGTTCGCCCGCGTCGCGACCGCTTACGGCGACGACGCCGAGCACGCGCAGCGCGTCTACGACTACATCTCCAAGCTCTGGTTCATGCCCGCGACGCCCGTGCTCTCCAATGGCGGCGCGAACCGCGGCCTGCCGATCTCGTGCTTCCTCAACGCGGTCGGGGACAGCCTCGACGGCATCGTCGGCACGTGGAACGAGAACGTGGCACTCGCGTCGAACGGCGGCGGCATCGGCACCTATTGGGGCAAGGTCCGCTCGATCGGCGAGCAGGTGAAGGGCTCGGGCCAGACTTCCGGCATCATCCCCTTCATCCGCGTGATGGACAGCCTCACCCTCGCGATCAGCCAAGGGTCCCTCCGCCGCGGCTCGGCCGCCTGCTACCTCGACGTCCACCACCCGGAGATCGAGGAGTTCCTCGAGATCAGGAAGCCGTCCGGCGACTTCAACCGGAAGTCCCTGAACCTCCACCACGGCATCAACATCACCGACGAGTTCATGCAGGCGGTGCTGAACGACGAGGAGTTCGGCCTCCGCTCGCCGAAGACGAACGAGGTCCTGCGCCGCGTCAACGCGCGGAACCTGTGGCAGAAGATCCTCGAGATCCGCCTGCAGACGGGCGAGCCCTACCTCGTCTTCTCCGACACCGTGAACCGCGCCATGCCCAAGCACCAGCGCGACCTCGGGCTCAAGGTCAGCACATCCAACCTCTGCGCAGAGATCATGCTGCACACGGGCGAGGATCACTTAGGCAATGAGCGCACGGCCGTCTGCTGCCTCTCCTCGATCAACGCGGAGAAGTACGACGAGTGGAAGGACGAGCCGCAATTCGTAGAGGACGTGATGCGCTTCCTCGACAACGTGCTTGAGGACTTCATCCAGCGCGCGCCGCCCGAAATGGCCAAGGCCGTCTACTCGGCCAAGCGCGAACGCTCGGTGGGCTTGGGCCTCATGGGCTTCCACTCCTTCCTGCAGCAGAAGAACATCCCGTTCGAAAGCGCGATGGCGAAGAGCTGGAACATCCGCCTCTTCAAGCACATCCGCATGGCCGCCGACGCGGCGTCGGTCGCGCTCGCAGAGGAGCGGGGTCCTTGCGAGGACGCGGCCGAGCAGGGCCACATGCAGCGCTTCAGCCACAAGATGGCGATCGCCCCCACCGCCTCGATCTCGATCATCTGCGGCGGCGCGAGCCCATGCGTCGAGCCCATCCCCGCCAACGTCTTCACCCACAAGACCTTGTCCGGCAGCTTCACGGTCAAGAACCAGGCGCTGGAGAAGCTCTTGGAAGCCAAGGGCCAGAACGACGACGACGTCTGGTCCTCGATCCTGGAGCACGAGGGCTCTGTTCAGCACCTCGATTTTCTGTCCCAGGACGAAAAGGACACCTTCAAGACCGCCTTCGAGCTAGACCAGCGCTGGGTGATCGAGCTTGCGGCCGACCGGGCCCCCTTCATCTGCCAGTCCCAGTCGATCAACGTCTTCCTCCCCGGCGACATCGACAAGTGGGACCTCCACATGCTGCACTGGACGGCGTGGGAGAAGGGCGTGAAGTCGCTCTACTACTGCCGGTCGAAGAGCGTTCAGCGTACGGC
Source organism: Parvularcula dongshanensis (assembly GCF_014199615.1). GTDB lineage: Bacteria > Pseudomonadota > Alphaproteobacteria > Caulobacterales > Parvularculaceae > Parvularcula > Parvularcula dongshanensis. Next base: position 744,515 of record NZ_JACHOB010000001.1, read on the forward strand.
CTATGCGGGCGGGACCAAGAAGGACGCCGGCGAGGCGCTGATGGCCGGCGCTGCGCGTACGGATTATGACGAGTGCTTGGCTTGTCAGTAAGGTAGTAGTCGCAACTAGGAGATGATTACTCACAAGTGCGATATAACCGAAGCCGTGGTCCGGTTCAGGAGCCTGCTAGGTTCTGAGCAGTCTATTGCAATATTGCAGCAGGCCGAATCGGACGCTGACGCGATTGGAAGTTTGCTTCAGGGCGGAGTGGATAAGTTTCCACAAATTCAGAACGCACAGCTCGGGTTTTGGATAGGTTTATCTCAGCAGGGGCGTAGGGTGATTTTTGACCCTACGCTCTACTCCCATCTGCTTGCTTTTAAGTTTATTGAAAACTTTCTACATTTTTGTAGTAAAAACAAAGATAGTCTGACAATAACAAAGCTGATTACTGGCTATATCGGCCAAGTAAAGATTGGTAACGGCCGAGCTACTAGTATGGAGCTTGATTTTTACAAAAATGTTTCATCCAAATATTTTGTCTATCCTGATGATCTTCTATCATCAGACGAGCAGGCAAGCGTGGTTGATTTTTCCATACACCATCCTCGAGCTACTATTCTGGCTGAGTTGAAGAGTCTCGATGTAAAGGCTTCATCTGCATATAAGCGCATATCCTTGCTGCTTTCGCACGTTGAAAGCGGTTTGCTACGGGAGAATATTGATAGAAACGGTTCGGCAGTAATTGTAGTAACTTATAATGGCGATCTAAACCTCAGCGATGAACGATTAGGCCATGTTGCCAAGCGTTTTGTTAAAGGAATATCAGCGGAAGAGACCGACCTCACAGTGGATAATATCAGATTTCGCGTGTTCGAAGAAGTCGAAGGCGAGGTAGGAGCTCTTTTCAGTGACTGTGTGGTTTCTGAACAAGAAGTTGAGAAACTGATTGAGAAATACAGTCTAAGATGCGGCGTAGAAATTGGTTCAACTTTTATGAGAAAAGTTTCCAGTTCTAGTAATAGATATTATCTTATTCAATCAGCGCCGAAGAAGCGTTTTATAAAAAGGGTAAAGAACGAGATTGAAGATGTAAGGAGAAAATTCCTAAACCCGAGTGCATGCAACCTTCTTATAATTGAATTGCGCAGGGTTGAGGCAGGGGAGATATATACCTCTAGAGAAGGTGCAAGAAGCGGGAATCGGTATTCAGAACGTGAGATATGTACTGCGTCCGCGGCTGAAATGGCATTTAGAAGCACATCGAGAATTGACGGCGTAGCGTTTTGTTCTGATTATACAGCGATTGACGAGTGCGGAAAGGTAGTGGGTTTCGATCTTTATTCGCGCGATCCGTTTCGTTATCTTAGGCCAGCGAAATTGCATAATCAGTCAGTATTCTACCTTCGGAGAGAGAGTAAGTATTTGGAGATCGCGCAATCTATGTTCAGGGAGCGCGTGATTGTAATATAGTTGCTCGCTACGCTCGTAGGCCTGGCGCCGTGGCGGGGCACGTGAGGCGATATACAGCGTGACTAGGTTCATTCTATGGTGGGCGTTCGGGTATCGTTCTATGATCGTCTATGTCTTCCCACGTCACGTTTAGGCCTTGGCCCCCTCGCGGCACTGTCGCCTGCATGCACGACGGCGGACTTGCGCGCTGTCGTAGGTTCGGTCGCGCCGTAGGGCGGCTCGCGAAGCGTGCCGCCGAGGCGGCCGGAGGCCGCCATCCTATTTATTCAGGTTCGCAGAATAGCGAGCTTTAAAGCTGACGTAGCCGCCCCTGGATCACTAAGTTGCCCTTATGCTGTGAATGGGGATGCGCATGTTTGATTTTCTGTCTTTCGCTTCCAAGGTGGTTGGATCGATCGTCTATTCGATGATCAAACCGACTCTCGAAATTCGTCGCCGGCGCAACCGTCGCGGAGCTCTCACATTTGCTCACGACGCTGCTTTGAGACCGTTCATTGGGAAAGCTCTCACTCTCGTCGCGATCGTGGCTTGGATCACTGTACAGCTCGGTTCGGTGCTCGGTCCGTTGCCACCCGAAGCGAGAGCTGTAATCGATCCTCTTTACTGGGAATTGTTCGGTCTCGTCTGCATGATCGGCATTATCTGTCGAACGTTTGACGGTCCTGCCTCATAGTACCTTCTTCTACGCAGATAGGAAGACTGACCGCTGGCGCGATCATCGGCGGCACGCTTCGCGAGCCGCCCTACGTCATCGTTCCCGCGAACCGGCCCCTCACCCCGCGCGCGCAGCGCCGGGCAGGGGCCATCCCTCGTCCTCCGCGCGGCCGATCGCGTCCATCGTATGGTCCATCGGCAGGGCGATGACGGACTGTGCGCCGGACCGGCGGGCATCGCCGAGCGCCGCGTCGCGGTCGAGCGCGCTGGCGAGGCTGCGAAGGTCGATGTCCCAGAACTCGGGCCGCCGCGCCCCTGGATGGCGGCGCACGAGGATCGAGCCGATCGCACGGTGCGTGCGGTGCGCGTCGCCCGTGACCGGCGCCTCCTCGGTCTCGACGGTGTAGGCGCCCGCGGGGAACTCGTCCCTGATCCCCTTCAGCGTGAAGGGGTAGGCGAAGGCGACCTGATGCTTGCAGATGCGGTTGGCCATGACAGGCTCCGGTGGAAGGGTGGGGGCGGGCCGCGCCGGACGGCGCGGCCTCGCGGCGCGAGCGCTTACTTCTTCGAAGAGGACCCGCCGCCGCTCTTGCCGCCGCCCTTCTTCGCGTCGTTCGCGGCCTTGGCGGACTGGCCGTCCTTGCTGTCCGCGCTCGGCGCGACGGTCTTGGGTCTAGAGTGCGGCTTCTTAGGGTGAGACATGACGAAGCACTTTTCCGAGCGTTAAGCTCTGTTGGCAACGCCTAAGAGATGGGCGGGTTTTACTTGCGGCGTAAGGCCGCTACTCTCTTCGTGTTCGAAGAAAAAGCAGGCGACGCCTCGCCTTGCACCCCTCTCCCCCGGCGGGGAGAGGGGGGAGCGCGGCGCGGTCGTCGCATCGGCTCGAAACTTGTCCCCGCCCCGTTTCCCTATGCCATGCTGCGTGCGTTCTCCCGAGCAGGGCCGGGCGGTGTGCACGCTACTCATCGGTTCGGGGGACGGTGATCCTGAGGGGAGCGGACGTAGCGGTCCGTGCGGCAGGTGGCTGATCGGGGCCTGCCGTTCATTCCCGAGGGACGAGGGTTTGAAGCGCTATCGCGGACCAAGGCGCCGAAAGGTCGCCCCCTGCGAGGGCCCCTTGGCAAGATCACCGCCGGACGTTCACCGTTCTGGGCTACAGTATCACTCTCCCTTCGCGCTCAGCGCGGGGACGTCCGGACACCCGGCCATCGTACACCCCGCCCTAGCGGGCGCTTCGCGCTGCGCTGGCGGTTTCACACCCGCCGCCCGCTCCTGTACCCCCGCACCACGCGAGAGGAGTTCGGGCCATGGCGAAGAACACCGGCGAGGGCTACCGCATCGGCGCGGTCAAGGACCGCTCCCAGGTCCAGAAGGACGACGGCAGCTGGGCCAAGCGCGACGCGGGCGACGGCACCTTCATTGACAACAAGGCCGCGCCCGACCCCTATAAGGGCGTCGCGAAGGAACCGGACGATCGAAGTGACCGGCGAGGCGAGGACTGAGCCTCGCGCGACGGCGGACGCGCCCGCGTGTTCGGCTCTCATGACCGCCGCGCGCCTCTTTCTTCTCCTCGGGCTCGCCGCCTGCGCCGCGCCGCGCGCGCAGCCCGCGCCGGCCGACGAGACGGGGCCCGAGGCGGTCGTCGAGCGCTACTACCGCCTCCTCTCCGAGGTCCGCTACGAGGAGGCGCAGGCCCTCTGGGCGGCGGGGACGGACAAGCGCACCGAGACGCCCGAGGACTTCGCCCGCTCCCTCTCTCCCTATCAGGCGGTCGAGGGTAAGGCCGTCGGAGAGACGAGGATCGAGGGCGCGGCGGGCACGCTCTACGCCACCGTGCCGATCCGCGTGACGGGGACGCGGCGGGGCGAGCCCTTCGCGTCGGACGGCGAGGCGCTCCTGCGCCGCTGCAACGACGTGCCGGGCTGCACGCCGGAGGACCGCCGCTGGCACCTCTCCAACCTCAGCCTCGCGCCCTGAGGGGGCCTTCGCCCTTTACCCTCTTCGCCTTTACGCCGATACGCGCCCGATGCGCATCGCCTTTCTAGGGGACATCATGGGCCGCACGGGCCGGGAGGCCGTGATCGAGCGGCTGCCCCAGCTCCGCCGCGACCTCCGCTTGGACTTCGTCGTCGTCAACGTCGAGAACGCGGCGGGCGGGTTCGGCGTCACGCGGACGATCTGCGACGACGTGCTCGCGGCGGGGGCGGACTGCCTGACGACGGGCAACCACGCCTACGACCAGAAGAACGACGTCGACCACTTCGACGACGAGCGCAGATTGCTCCGGCCCGCCAACTTCCCGCCCTCGAACCCCGGGCGCGGCGCGGGCATGTACCCGCTGCCCGACGGCCGCATGGTCCTCGTCGTCCAGGTCCACGGCCAGCGCTTCATGAACCCGATGGACGACATGGTGCCCGCGTTGGAGCGCGCCTTGTCGGACGTGAAGATGGGCCGCGAGGCGGACGCGATCGTCGTCGACGTCCACGCCGAGGCGACCTCCGAGAAGTACTCGGTCGGCCACTACCTCGACGGCCGCGTCAGCCTCGTCGTCGGCACCCACACCCACGTGCCGACCGCCGACGTGCAGGTCTTCCCCGGCGGCACCGCCTTCCAGGCCGACGCCGGCATGTGCGGCGACTACGACTCCGTCATCGGCATGGACAAGGGCGTCATCCTCGAAGGCTTCGTCTCCAAGATGCGGGGCCCGCGGATGCAGCCCGCCTCCGGCCCCGCCACGGTCTGCGGCATCGTGGTCGAGACGGACGACCGCACCGGCCTCGCCCTGCGGGCGGCGCCCCTTCGTGTGGGCGGCAGGCTGGCGGAGGCGCTTCCCGCCTTCTAGCCTCGTCCCCGCTCACGAAGGACGCCCTATGCTCTCCCTCCTCATCGGCCTTACCCAGGCCGTCCAAGGTCCCCTCGACGTCTATGGCGACTGGGTGGTCGAGGGCGGCCGAGGGACCGTCACCATCGCGCGCTGCGCCAGCGTGCCGGAGGCGCAGGACGGCACGCCCTGCGGCGTCCTCACCTCGGTGCCGGCGGAAGCGGGCCCCGAGGGGCAGGAGGTCATCGGCGCGCGGCTCCTCTGGGGCTTCGAGGAGGACGGGCAGGCCTGGGGCGGCGGGCGCATCCTCGATCCGGAGGAGGACAAGACCTACCGCTCCAAGATCTGGCGCGAGGGCGGCACGTTGCAGGTAAAGGGCTGCCTCGGCCCGTTCTGCAAGACCCAGGTCTGGACCCCGGCGGGCTCAGCGCTCGAATAATGGACGTCTTCGAGGAGCTGAACACCTTCCGTGTGCTGGCGAGGGAGGGAACGATCACCGGCGCGGCGAACGCGCTCGGCGTCGCGCCGTCGGCGGTCTCCCGGCGGCTGAAGGCGCTCGAGGACCGGCTCGGCACGCAGCTCGTGGGCCGTGACACGCGGCGCCTCGTGCTGACCGCCTACGGCCAGCGCTACCTTCGCGGGGCGGAACGCGTGCTCGCCGACCTCGATGCGCTCGAGGAAAGCGTGCGGGAGGCCTCGGGCACGATCTCGGGCGCCATCAGGGTGACCGCGCCGCTCTCCTTCGGCGTCTCCGCGCTGCCGGACGTCCTTTCCGCCTTCATGACGCAGCATCCCGCCGTCGAGATCGACCTCGACCTGTCCGACACGGCGCAGGACCTCGTCGGCGGCGGCTTCGACCTCGCCCTCAGGATCGGCACGCTCGCCTCGTCCTCCCTCGTTGCGCGCAAGCTCTGCGAAGTGCCCTTCGCCCTGACCGCGAGCCCCGACTTTGCGGAGGCGAGGGGGCCGTTTCGAACGCCGAGCGAACTCGAGGGGCTTCCGATCCTCGCCTACTCCGGTGCGCCGCGAGGCGAAGTGGTCTCCTGGCGCGACGGGACCGAAGAGGGGCAAGTGCGCCTGCGCCCGGTTCTCCAGGCGAACAATGGCGACCTGCTGACCGCGCTGGCCGAGCGGGGGCTCGGGATCGCCTTCGGCCCTCGCTTCATCGCCAAGGCCGGCATCGATGCGGGGCGGCTGACGGAGATCCTGCCCGGGACCGATTGGCCGGGTGCCGCGCTCTACGCCGTGCGACCGCCGAGCGATCACGTCCCCGCCCGCCTGCGGGCCCTGATCGATCACCTTGCCGAGGCGCTGGGACGTTGAAGCTTGCGCAAGCTCGCCCTAGAGGCGTCGCCTACCCCTCACACCCGGAGGCATCCCATGGCCGGCCACTCCAAATGGGCCAACATCCAGCACCGCAAAGGCCGTCAGGACGCCAAGCGGTCCAAACTCTTCTCCAAGCTGTCGAAGGAGATCACCGTCGCCGCCAAGATGGGCGCGCCCGACCCTGACATGAACCCGCGCCTGAGGCTGGCGATCCAGAACGCCAAGGCCGTCTCGATGCCGAAAGACAACATCGAGCGCGCGATCAGCAAGGCGACGGCAGGCGAGGGCGACGACTACGAGGAGATCCGCTACGAGGGCTTCGGCCCGGACGGCGTCGGCATCATCGTCGAGGCCCTGACCGACAACCGCAACAGGACCGCGTCCGAGGTCCGCAGCGGCTTCTCCAAGAACGGCGGGAACCTCGGCGAGACGGGTTCGGTCTCCTTCGGTTTCGACCGGGTCGGCCTCGTCGAGTATCCGGCCGAGATCGGCTCGGAGGACGAGGTCCTGGAAGCTGCGATCGAGGCGGGGGCTGACGACGTCGTCTCCTCGGACGAGAGCCACCGCGTCTACTGTGCCTTCGAGGACCTGAACGAGGTCGCGACCGCGTTGCAGGACCGCTTCGGCGAGCCCGAGAAGGCGGGGCCGGACTGGCGGCCGCAGAACACGATCGAACTCGGGCCTGAAAAAGCCGAGACGATGATGCGCCTCTACGACGCTCTGGACGATCTCGACGACGTGCAGAACGTCTACGCGAACTTCGAGCTGTCGGACGAGGCGGCTGAGCGCCTCGGCGGCTGACCTTCGCTGTCCTTATCGGTTGTCGATAAGGAACCGCGTTCCTACCTGCGGCGGGCCGTCGCAGGAGGTCACCTCATGAAGCCGCTTCTTCTCACCCTTTCCGTTCCCCTCGCGCTGAGCTGCGCTGCCGCCGTCGCCGCTCAGCGGGAGAACGTCCAGCGCTTCGATGCCGACACCGTCTCGATCGAGGATGCGATCGGGACGGTCACCGTCACTTTCGACGATGGGGAGGACGTGCGCGTCGCTCTGTCGGACGGGAACACCCGCCCTCTGACGGTGCGTCAGGACGGCGATAGGATCGAGATCGAAGGGCCGGACGCGATCGACGAGGACGACTTCTGGGCCGAGCATCAACGCTACGCCAAGGGCGGGTTCGGCGTCGGCCCGATCCGCATCGACATGGGCAGGCGGACCATCGTCCGGGAGGACGGCGAGGACCCCGCCTTCGCAAGGCTGCTCGAGGACTATCCCGTCATCGCGATCCGGGCGCCGCGGGGTACGGCGCTCACGGTGGAGGACTCGGCTCTGCGCCTACGGGGGGAAGGGGCAGCGGCAGGGGCGCTTAGCCTGGGGCCGAACACCTATCTCGTCGCGGACCTCGGCGATGCGCAGAGTGCCGCGGTGACCCTGTCGGGCGTCGGTCAGATCAAGCTCGGCGCGATCGAGGGGGACGCGGCGGTCGACCTTCTCGGCTCGGGCGACGTGGCCTTCGGGGACGCCGGCACGGCCCGGCTCACCTTGAAGGGCTCGGGCGACATCGTAGGGGGCGCCGTGAACGGCGATGCGCGTATCGAGCTTCAAGGTTCCGGCGACGTGACGCTAGGAGCGGTAAGCGGCGCGACCGCGCTGTCCTTGCGAGGCTCGGGCGACGTCGGCGTTCGCGAGACGGGCGCACTCGACGTTGCGCTCGTCGGGTCAGGTGACATCGAAGTCGGCCGCGTGGACGGCGCGGTCAGCGTGGAACTTCGCGGCTCGGGCGACGTTTCGCTCCGTGACGGTCGTGCCGATCCCTTCGAGGCCACCCTGACTGGTTCCGGTGACATCGAGTTCGGCGGCACCGCCATCTCGCCCGTCCTGCGCGCACGGGGCTCCGGCGACATCGAGGTCGCGGAGGCCGAAGGGGCCGTCGACGCGCGCGGCGACGGCATCCGGGTCGCAGGCCGTCGGTACGGCGACGACTAGGACCGGCAGGGGCCGGGAACCTTACGGCCCGCCGAGTTGTATGGGGGGCAGGCCTGTCTCGATATGAGGCAGGCCCCGACATGCGTCTTGGCCGAAGCGTGAAGCGAAGTTGGTCGTGACTGCGACCCTCATCGCGGACCCGCGCCAGAGAAGGCTGCGGGCCCGCGGGGGCCGATTCCTCCCGGCCACCTCTGACCGGGCGGCTCGTTGGCGTTCGTGTAGCGCCTGTAAGACCTCGTCACAAATAGATTCGTTGCTGCGGTGCAATGCAGTCGTGCTCGGGCGGCACGAATGAGTGAGCAATCATCAGCGCGAAGGCAGGACGAGCGCTCGCCGCGCCAAGCCCCTGGAAGTCGCAGGGCCGCTTGCGAGGCCCCGCCCCCTCTGGCAGGAGCGCGCCATGACCGCTCGCGCTCCTTCCCGGCAAGCCGCACTGCTCGTCCTCGCCTTCGCGGGCTTGGCCGTCTCGTGGCGCGTGCTGCCGCACATGCCGAACGTCGCGCCGGTCGCGGCGCTTTCTCTGTTCGCAGCCTGGGCGACCGGGCGGGCTTGGGTCGGCGCGCTGCTCTCGCTCACCGTGCTGATCGTCTCGGACGCGGTGCTCGGGCGCCTCCTCAGCGGCTTCAGCTACGACCCCGCCCTTCAGGGGATCGTATGGGCGATGCTGCTCGCCCCTGCGCTTCTCGCACGGTTCCTTCCAGCGCGTGCCGGGCGGGCCTTCGCCTTCTCGCCCTTGGCGGCCCTAGGCGGCGCGCTCGCCTTCTTCCTCGTCACCAACGCGGCCGTATGGGCGCTCGGCGACTTCTACGCCCCCGGTCCCGCCGGCCTCCTGACGTCCTACGCGGCGGGCCTGCCCTTCTTCCGGGCGTCGCTGATCGGCGACGTCCTCTTCGCCCTGACCTTGTTCGGCGGCGCGGCGCTCGCGGAGCGCGGCGGCGTCCGCCTCACTCAAAGAGCCACTCCAGCATGAAGATCAACGGCAACGAGATCCGCCCCGGCAACGTCATCCAACACCAGGACAGCCTGTGGGTGGCGGTGAAGACCGACGCGGTGAAGCCCGGCAAGGGCCCCGCCTACGCGCAGGTCGAGCTCAAGAACCTCCTCGACGGCCGCAAGCTCAACGAGCGCTTCCGGGCCTCGGAGACGGTCGAGCGCGTCCGCCTCGAGCAGAAGGACCACACCTTCCTCTACGAGGAAGGCGACATGCTCGTCTTCATGGACACGGAGAGCTACGAGCAGGTCTCGATTCCGCAGGACCTGGTCGGCGAGCGCCGCGCCTTCCTGCAGGACGGCATGGCGGTCGTGGTCGAGAGCCATGAGGGTCGCCCGATCGGCGTTCAGCTGCCGGAGCAGGTCACGCTCGAGATCACCGAGACCGAGCCGACCGTGAAGGGGCAGACCGCCTCGAGCTCCTACAAGCCCGCGATCCTAGAGAACGGACTGCGGGTCATGGTGCCGCCGCACATCTCGACGCCGCAGAAGATCGTCGTGAACACCGAGACGATGGAGTACGTGAAGCGGGCGGACTGAAGCCGCCCGCCTCATCGGTGTCAGTCTCCCAGGGCGTCGATGATCGCGACGACCTCGACCACCTTCCGGCTCGCTTCGGCGACCAGAACGATGTCCCGATCCACCTTGGCGTAGCGATGGCCCTCGGGCGGGGGCGGCAAGCGGTAGGCGCGCCGGTCACGCACGTAAGGATAGCCTGACGGCAGAGGCGCGCCGACAGCGTACTTCTTCGCCTGACCGGGCGGCGTGCAGCCCTTGTCCGCGAGCCCGGGCGGGCAGGGTTTCGGCCCGGCCGCGGCGGCCGAACCGCAGAGCGCCGTCAGCGCGGCGCTGATCATCAGTAGCGTTCGCATGGTTGCCCCTCTTCTTGCGAAGGCGGGACCGTGCCGCAGGCTCGCGGCGAGGTTAGGGCGCGCTCGGGTCGGAGGCTGCCCAAAGGTCTAACGTGCGTTCACGACGACCGCGGCGCGTCGCGTTTAGGTCCACAAAGACCTCGCCGACGGGGAGGATGGTGCCGAACACCTGATAGGGCGCAGCGGTGATGTCGTTCTGCGTGACGAGGAGGAACCTGTCGCCAGGCGCAGGTCGATAGGGCAAGGCGTACTCGTAGGTGTTGTCGAGCCCGCCGCCGACATCGAGCACGCGGATGGGAGTGTTCGATGCCCGAAGCTCCCAGACGAGGTGCGCGGCAAGTTCGCGGTCGTCCAGGAGCAGCCCGTCATACCCCGCCGCCGCCCGCGCGACTTGGGCAGCCGTCTCGTCCCACCCCCGAAGGCGCTTCACCACGTTCGAGAGCCCGAGGCCATCGGCAAGAGGAAGGTGGAGAAGCACGACCGTGAAGACGAGCCCGACGACGGCGTGCAGGGCGGCGCTACTCGGAAGAACCCACCGGGCCCGCCCGAGCCAGATCGGCAGAAGAACTGTAGCGGCGGGGTAGGCCGTCATCGCCCAGTTGGCATGGGCCCTCGACAGCAGGGCCTGCGCGCAGATCAGCGCGAGCGGCGGGACGATGAAGGCGAGGAGGAACCCAGCGTTCGACAGAGCCGAGCGGGGCCTTCGGACGAGTAGGGCCAAGAGGGCGAGAAAGGTGAGCGGACCGAAAACGCCGATCTGCCCTGCGAGGAAGTCGCCGAGTTCGTCCCAGTGCAGACCGCCGGACCAAGAGGCGTTGTCCGCGGTATGGCCGACCGTCTGCATCCCGTGGCTCAAATTCCATGCGACATTGGGCGCGAAGACGAGGGCCGCGATCGTGCAGGCGAGCGCGTAGGGGCCAACCCCTGCGGATCGCAGCCTGGGCGTGAAGGGTAGGGCCAATAGCAGTCCGAGCGGCCAGTAGATCATGGCGTACTTGGACAGGAGGCCGAGGCCGAGCGCGGCACCGAGCGCTGCCCCCCACCGGTAGCGCGGCGCGCCGACCTCGGTCAGTCGAACCAGGGCGTAGAGCGCCGCCGACCAGCAGGCGAGAAGCGGTATGTCGGTCGTAATGATGGTGGCGCCGAGCATTACCGCCGGCATCAAGTGCCAAAGCACGAGGGCCCAATAGCCCGCGGTCGGGCCTGACAGGCGTCTAGCCGTGCCGAACAGAAAGAGGCCGGTAGCGCCGATCAGGATGGGCGAGAACAGCCGGACCGACCAGGCGTGATCGCCGAACAAGGCGGTGGGTAGCGCGATCAGCCACGCGATGACCGGCGGCTTCGAGTAGTACCCCCAGTCGAGCGATCGGGACCAGAACCAGTACTGCGCCTCGTCCGGTCCGAGAGCGGTCTCGTAGAGCGGCAGAAGGACGAGGCGGGCAGCGGTGACAGCCACAGTCACGCCCAGCGCCACCGCGAGCGGCGAGAGGCTGTTTCTTCCGGTCGCTGGATCCGTCACTCAGCCCTCAGCACGATCAGTTCCACCGTCTTTCCGTTCGAGTAGTTGAGCCCGGTCACGCTGCCGAGGACGGTCGCTCTGGTTTCGGTCACATCGGGAAGCGCCCGACGCTCGACGACCGCGACGTGGCCGGACGTACCCAGCCAGACCGCCGCGCCCGCCCCGTCGGTCAGCCGCGTGGTCGTGCCGAGGAGGAAGACGGCCGAGGGTTCGCTGTAACCGGCGAGCGACACGTCGGGCGCGCCGTCGAGGCGGGGGTGAACGCCTTCGCTCTCGAGGAAGGCGGAGAGGCGGGGGCTCACCGCGAGGACGTCGAGGCTCGGCAGGACGGCTTGGAAGAGCACCCAGGCGAGGCCCGCCGAGGTCGCCGAAGCGACGAGGCCAGCGCGAAGGGGGGCCGTCCTTGCCAGCAGGAGGGCGCCCAGCGTTCCGAGGAGGACGAGACCGCTAAGACCGAACGACCAGGCCGGAACGCCGCCGGTCCGGTACTGGGCGAGGAGGGCGGGGCCAGCCGCGGCGGCCACGAGCCCGACCAACGCGTAGAGGACCGCGCTGCCCCACCGCCACCGCTTGAAGTCCGCGAGGCGCCCGCTGGTCAGGAACCCGCCCGCCAGGAGGGCGAGGGCGGGGTAGGCCACCATCGGGTAGTGAGGCAGCTTGGTGCTCGACAGTTCGAAGACGAGCCAGGCGGGAACGAGCCAGGCGAGGCAGAAGAGGACGCTCGGCGCCGCGCGCGCGCCGGCCGCCCAGCGCAGCGCTGCCGGCAGGACGAGGCTTGCAGGCCAGAAGAGGAGCGGCAGCAGGAGGAGATGATAGCCCGGCGGGCCCGCATGTCTCTCCTGCGCGGCGCCGACCTTGCCGAGCATGTCCGTGCCGATGGCCTCCGCGTAGAAGCGCCCGTCGGTGACGACGCCGATGGCGACGAACCAGGGCGCGAGCATCAGGCCGAGGACGAGCAGGCCGGTCAGGGGCCGCAGGCGGCGAAGCCAGTCGAGGCCTCTGCGCCGTCCCGCGACCGCGAGCGTACCGACGGTCAGCGCGGCGATCAGCGGTGCGATCGGCCCCTTGATCAGAACCCCGGCGCCGAGCGCGATCCAGAAGCCGAGAGCGGGACCGAGCCGGCCCTTACGGTTCGCCCACAGCGAAGCGAGCGCGGCCTGCATGCAGCAGACGGCGCCCAGGAGCGCGGCGTCGGTCTTCGCGATCGACGCCTCCGCCGCGACGATGGGGGCGCTCGCAAGCAGGAGCGCGGCGACGATCCCTGCGCGCCTGCCGAAGAGGGTACAGCCCGCCCAATAGGTGAAGAGCGCGGCGAGCACCGCGCCGAGCAGGCTCGGCAGGCGGTACGCCCAGAGGGGGCGATCCTCGACGTCGGCGAGCATGCTCACGCTTGCGGCCTGGAGCCAGTGGATGCCGACCGGCTTCTTGTTCCGCTCTTCGTCCTGGAAACGAATGCGGACGTAGTCGCCCGTCTCGATCATCTGCGTCGTCGCTTGGACGAAACGGCTCTCGTCCCGGTCGAGGGGCGGCACGACGAAGAGGCCGGACAGACCGCTCAGCGCGGCGAAGAGCGCGACGAGGAAGAGGTCGCGAAGCGTGCTCCTTCGGTCCGCCCCCGACATGTCTCCTCCGACGCTTGCCCGCGGCCGGGGCGTAGCGGCGGCGACCCTGCATGGAAAGCGCCCGACGCCTGCGCGCTGGTCAGGCGCGCGCGCGCATGCTTGATGGCGGCATGACCCCGCCCCGTTCCCCCACCGGTGTGCCCGCGCCGCTCTTCGACGCCGAGCCCGCCGCGCGCGAGGCGCCGGACCTCTCCGTCGTGCTTCCGATGTACAACGAGGCCGGAAATGCCGGCCGGCTGGTCCGGGAGATCGCGGCGGCGTTGTCCGCCTCGCTTCCCGAGCTTCGTTTCGAGATCGTCACGGTCGACGACGCCTCGACCGACAGCACCCGGGAAGAGCTCGTCGCGGCCAAGGCGGAGGCGCCGCTCCGCGTCCTCGTCCACGCCCGAAACGCAGGGCAGAGCCGTGCCGTGCGCACGGGCGTCCTCGGTGCCCGTGCGCCGCTGATCGCGACCCTGGACGGCGACGGACAGAACGTGCCTGCGGACGTGCCCGCCCTCTACAGGCAGCTGACGCGGGCGGACGCACCGCCCCTCCTCGCGATGGTGGCGGGCGAGCGGCAAGGCCGCCAGGACACCCGGCGGAAGCTCGTCGCCTCGCGAGCCGCCAACGCGCTCCGGCAGGCGCTTCTCAAGGACGGGGCGGGGGACACCGGCTGCGGTCTCAAGGTGTTCCGGCGGGACGCTTTCCTGCGCCTTCCCTACTTCGATCACCTGCATCGCTACCTGCCCGCGCTGATGCGGCGCGAAGGGTTCGAGGTCGAGTTCGCGGCGGTCTCCCACCGCCCGAGGACCGCGGGCGTCTCGAAGTATACGAATCTCGGCCGGGCTGCGGTCGCGGCCCGCGACCTGATGGGCGTGACCTGGCTCCTCGCGAGGGGCCGCAGCCCCGAGCGGATCGAGGAAGCGTAAGGGGGCGCCGCCCGCTCCGGCGGCGCTTCGCGACTCTAGCATCGGTTCAACGTTCCTTTACGGCCCCCTGTCTAAAGGGTCACCTCGCGGCCCGGGCTCCCGGGCGGATGGGCAGGGGCTCGGAATGAAGGACGCACAGGCCGTAGGTCCGGATACGGTGCGCTTTGCGCTCGAAGCGGCGGGTCAAGCCATGTTCGAGTACGACGCGGGCGCCGAAGGCGCACTTCGCTGGGCGGACCCGAGCGGCGCCGAAGCGGTCTTGGGCGGCAGCACCCTAACCGACTACAGCGTCTTCAGTGATCTTCTGAACCCGGAAGACGCGCTGCGCCGCGAGGCCGCGGTGCAGGAAGCGCGCGCTTCGGGCGGGTCCTACGCCGTCGAGTACGCGCTCTATCCCCGGGACGAGACGGGGCGGAACCTCGCGCCCCGCTGGGTCGAGGAACGCGGCACCTGGATGCAGTTCGGCGCGACCGAGCGCCTGATCGCCGTCGTCCGACGCATCGACGAGCAGAAGAAGCGCGAGGCGCGCTTGTCCTACCTCGCCGCCTATGACGACCTCACCGGGGCCCTCAACCGTGCCCGGATCAAGGAAGAGCTGAAAGACGCTCTCAAGGAAGCCCATGACGGGTCTTCCATCGCCTACCTCCTCGTCGGAATCGACGATGTCGGCGCGATCAACGCAGGCTTCGGGTTCGACGTGGCCGACCAGGTCATCATCGCCGTCGCCGAGCGCCTGTCCGGCGTCGTAGGCGAGCGCGGCCTATGCGGCCGGGTGGCAGGCACCAAGTTCGGCGTCATCTTGCGCCTCGGCGAGGGCGAGACCGTGCGCGAGCGTGCGGTCGCGATCCTCAACGCGATGCGCGAGAGCGTCGTCTCGACCAGCGCGGGCGGCGTCGCCGTCTCGGTCTGCGTCGGGGCGGCAACGCTCGGCACGGAGGTCGAGAGCGCCGAGGCGGCCATGGGCATGACCGACGCCGCCTTCGACGCCGCGCGTCAGACCGGTCCTTCGTCCTGGTCCGCCTTCTCCGAGCGGACGGAGATGACCTCCGCACGGCGCCGGAACACCGAGATGTCGGACGTGATCCTGACCGCGCTCAACCAGCGCCGCGTCTACCTCGCTTATCAGCCGATCGTCACCGATCTGACCGAGGGGCCGAACGCCTACACCAAGTACGAGTGCCTGATCCGCATGCGCGGCGACAACGGCGAAGAGATCCCGGCCCCTGCCTTCATTCCTGCGGCCGAACGCCTGGGCCTCGTCCACCTCCTCGACCGCCGCGTGCTCGAGCTCGCGACCGAGGCGCTGGTGAAGGCGCCCGGCATCGCGCTCAACGTGAACATCTCTTGGGAGACGGTGAAGGACCCGCTCTGGGCCGAGGGCTACATCGCGCATCTCCGCGCCAACCGTCACCTCGCGGACCGACTGACGGTCGAGTTGACCGAGACGCAGGCCGTGGACGCGATCGAGGCGTCGGTCGAGTTCGTCTCCGAGATCAAGTCGCTCGGCTGCCGCTTCGCGATCGACGACTTCGGCGCCGGCTACACGAGCTTCCGGAACCTCAAGGCGCTCGACATCGACGTCCTGAAGATCGACGGGTCCTTCGTCACCGGCGTCAGCTCCAGCCGCGAGAATCAGCTGTTCGTCCGCACCCTTCTCGACCTCGCCCGGAACTTCGAGATGAAGACCGTGGCCGAGTGGGTGGACAACGAGACCGACGCGATGCTCCTCAAGGGCCTCGGCGTCGACTACCTGCAGGGCTTCTTGATCGGAAAGCCCGAGGCGCACCCCGAATGGTCCGCAGATTTGCGTCAGGCCCCCGGCGCGAGGGCCGCGTCGTGAGCGCGCAGCCACGCCCCCGCCGCGTCCAAGCTACGGGCCCCAGGGGCGAAGCCCTGCGCGAACAGCTGGATCATGTGGAAGCCGCTCCGCAGGCGAAGGGTCAGGCGAACGCCGTCCTCGCCCGCACGCTGCGCGAGGCGAAGGCCCTCGTCGCGCAGGATCTCGTCTGAGCCGAGGTCCAAGAAGGTAGGCGGCAGCCCGCTGAGGTTCCTCTCGAGCAGCGTCTGATCGGGGTCCGCCGCACGCGACCTTCCGAACGCCATCGCCGCCAGCCTGTCGTCCTGCGCGTGCGCGTTCATCGCATCGTCCGGGTTCCCGCGACTGCGGCTGCGCCCATAGGCTCGGCTCGTATTGGGCGAGAAGAGCAGGAGAGCATCCGGCCTCGCACCGTGAAGCGCGCAGGCGAGGGCCAGGTGTCCGCCGGCGCTGTCGCCCGAAAGGACGAACGTGCTTTGAAGCGTGGCGACGCCCGCCAGCACCGCTTCGCGCTGCGCTGGCCAGGCTTCCTCGGGCGCCAGCGGATAGGCGGGCAGGATCACGCGCCGCCCCGCCGCCCGGGCGAGGTGCACGCCGAGCGCCAGATGGCTTTCCGGGCTGCCGAAGACGTAGCCGCCGCCGTGGAGGTGAACGATCGGCGTTCTCGCCGTGCCCTTCGGGACGACCTCCAGCGTGCGTAGGGGCCCGAGCGTGCTCTCGGACAAAGCGAGGCCGCTGAGGTCCACCGGTCCCGCGGCCCTCGCCAGCGCCGCGAAGCCCGTCCGCATCGCGGCGACGTCGCCTTCGACGGGGTGGGCCTCGATCAGACCGCGAAGCTCGTCCTCAGTCACCCGGTCGTCCTCAAGACGAAGGTCTCGTAGTCCTCGGGCGTGTCGATGCCCGCCGCGGCCCCCTCGACCAAGCCGACCGCGATCCGCCCGCCCGTCTCGAGAACGCGGAGCTGCTCCAGGCTCTCGGCGCCTTCGAGCGGCGTCGGCGGCGTCGCCGCGAAGGCCTGAAGCGTCTCCGGGGTGTAGGCGTAAAGGCCGATGTGAAGGTGATAGGCGGCGGCGCCGCGGGGATAGGGAATCCGGCTTCGCGAGAAGTAGAGCGCGTTCCTGATGCCGTCCTCGTCCGGTTGGGAAAGCGCGACCTTGACCGCGTTGGGGTCGGCTGGATCGGCGTCGGCCGGGAAGGGGGCGGCGAGGGTGCTGACGAAGGCGGGGCGATCCCCGCGCAGCGTCTTGGCGTGCAGTTCGATCAACGCCTCGACGGCGCCCGGGTCGACCTCCGGCTCGTCGCCTTGAAGGTTGACGACGATGCCCGCGCCCGTCCCTCGCGCGGCCTCGGCGATGCGGGCGCTGCCCGTCGTGTGCCCGGCATCGGTCATCACCGCCTCGCCGCCGAAGCCGCGAACCGCCGCCGCGATGCGCTCGTCGTCCGTCGCGACCAGCACGTCTGCGTCCTTCACGCCGACAGCGGCCTCCCAGACGTGTTGGATCAGCGGCTTGCCCGTCCGGTCGAGGAGCGGCTTGCCCGGCAGGCGCGTCGAGCCCCAACGGGCGGGCAGGACGATCAGAGCCCGCGCGCTCACGACAGCCTGTACTGGGGTAGGAGGGTGCGAAGCGCCGCGGCCGCGCCGCCCCCCGCGAGGATGCCGAGGGCATTGGCGGTGAGGTCGAGAAGGTCGCCCTGGCGCACGCCGCCCATCGCCTGGAGCACTTCGATCACCCCGCCATAAAGAAGGAGCGCGCCGAGGGTCAGCGCGGCGGCGTCGCGGTGGCGGCCGAAGGCGAGCGAGGCGACGACGCTCAGGCCGCCATAGGTGATGAAGTGGTTCACCTTGTCCCCGTAAGCCGCAGTGCCGAACAAGAAGCGCGAGATCAGAACCCCCGGGTCGGTCCCGCCCGTCGCCTCGGTCGGGTCCGGCATCAGGCTGAGGACGAGGACGATGGCGGCGAGCGCGAAGGTCGCCGCGCGCAGGGTCAGGCGTGCGCGTCGGCGCGTCTCGGCGGAAAGGGGCGTCACTCCGCGGCCTGCCGCCCCGGGGCGTCTTCTTGCGCGGCTTCCCAATCGATCGCGCTGCGCACGATCAGGTCCAGGTCGTTGAAGCGCGGCGTCCAGCGCAGCGTGCTTCGGACCTTCGCGTCGTCGGCGATGAGCTGCGGCGGATCGCCCGCACGCCGCGGGGCGACGACGGTGGGAAGAGCGCGTCCTGTGACGCGGGCCACCGCCGAGACGACCTCGCGGACGGAGGCCCCTTCGCCGTAGCCGCAGTTGAGGACCACCGACCGGCCCCCCTCGCAGAGGTAGTCGAGCGCGGCGAGGTGCGCCTCCGCCATGTCGGCGACGTGCAGGAAGTCGCGGATCGGCGTGCCGTCGGGCGTCTCGTAGTCGTCGCCGTAGATGCGCAAGGGCTCCTTGCGGGTGCCGACGCTGACCTGCGCCGCCGCGCGGATCAGGTGGCGCGGACGGCCCGTCTCCCCGGCGCGCAAGGCGGGGTCGGCGCCCGCGACGTTGAAGTAGCGGAGCGTGGCGACGCGAATGCCCGCCGCGCGAGAGGCGTCCGCGACCACCCGCTCCGCCATGCCCATGGCCGCGCCGAACGGCGAGATGGGGCGGAGCGCCGTCTCCTCCGCGATGGGCATCCGGTCGGGCACGCCGTAGACCGAGGCGGTCGACGAGAAGACGAGCCGGTCCACCCCCGCCTCGACGGCGGCGCGCGTAGCGGTGAGGGTGCGGATCAGCGTGTCCTCGTACTCGGCGAGCGGATCGCTGACCGATAGGTCCACGGCGCCCGACCCGCCGGCGAAGTGCACGATCTGCGTGACCCCATGCTCAGTCAGCGCCGTCGCGAGGCGCGTGGGGTCGTCTCGCCCGACCAGCACGAACGGAACGGTCGAAAGCGCGGGCACGAGGGCGCCCGAAACGTCGATGCCCACGGCTGGGCGGCCTTCGTCCTGAAGGCAGAGAAGCATCTGCGTGCCGAGGTAGCCGGCTGCCCCGATGACTGCTGTCGTCACGCGCCGCCTCCCTGACGGTTCCGCTTTTGGAGAGCCGACTGCCGCTGGCCTTCGGGTCCCGTATTCATGCCGCGCTCCGCGCTCGCCGCGAGCCTCCTCGTTAAAGCGATCTGCCCCCGCCCGCTAGGGGCACTCCCCCCCGCCGCGGCCCCTTGGCCCCGAACCTGCAGCGCGGGAATGTCTGCCAATCGCTTCTCCTTAGTCCTAAGCACTTCTCATGATGAACGAAGCCGCCCCCGAAGAGACGGAGCCGCCGATCCTGATCGCGGTCGGGGACGTGCACGGCCGGGCGGACCTTCTGGACGCGCTGATCGACAAGGCGGAGCGCAAGGCCAAGGGGCGCCGTTGCCGCTTCGTCCTCCTAGGCGACTATGTGGACCGCGGACCCGACAGCCGCGGCGTCCTCGACCGCCTCCTGGCGCTTCGCGCCCGGCGGCCGGATACGATCCTCCTCAAGGGCAATCACGAGCAGGGCCTCCTCGACTTCCTCGCCGAGCCGGATCAGGTCGACGCGTGGTTGTCCTGGGGCGGGCGCGAGACGCTTCGCAGCTACGGCGTCGCGGTCGGCGAGCAGGACGAGCCGCGCGCGCTGCGCGACCGCTTCGCCGAGGCGCTGCCCGATGAGCACTTCGCGCTGCTGATGAGCCTCCCGCTGACTTACGAGGTGCCGGGCTACCTCTTCGTCCACGCCGGCCTTCACCCTGATCGGCCGATCGAGGCGCAGCGGGAGCGCGACCTTCTTTGGGTGAGGAGGGCGTGGCTGGAAGGCGGCAAGGACCGCTTCGAGCCCGTCGTCGTGCACGGCCACACGCCGGTCGACCGGCCCGAGAACCTATCCTGGCGCGTGAACGTGGACACGGGCGCGGTCTGGTCGTCGCGGCTGAGTGCGCTGTGGCTGGAGAGGGGACGGCGGCGCTTCTTGAATACCTGACGCGGGAACCGCCGTTCCGCCTCCGCAACGACCCGTTAGGTCAGTCCGTCAGGTGCAGGCCGTCATTGGCGGCGGGGTTCACCGTCATCGGAACGAAGCCCGCCACGTCCGCATCGAGCTCGGCGAGCTTCTCAGGGGTCAGGCTTCCGGCGACGAGGCTCGCGGCTTCCGCGGCGTCGCGGTCACCCTGCTTCGCGGCGAGGGCGTACCAGTAGTAGGAGCGCGCCGCGTCTCGGTCCCCCGCCGGCATCGGGTTGTCGGGCGAGGACGGATCGTAGAGGTAGCCGAGGTTGTACATCGAATCGACGACGCCGTAGCTCGCCGCGTTGTCGAACCAGTCGACCGCCGCGCGCACGTTCTGCTGACCCGTCGTGCCGAAGACCTCGATCGAGCCCAGGCGGTGCATGGCCAGCACGTTGCCCATCATCGCGGCGTCGGAGAAGTGCCGCTCGGCCATGAGTGGGTTCTCCGGTACGCCCGTGCCCTTGTAGTAGGCTTCGCCGATCTCGAAGCGGGCAGGGATGGAGCCGGCCTCCGCGGCCTCTTCGAAGAGGCGGACGGCCTCGGCGGCCTCGGGGGCCGTCGTGGCGGTGGCTTGGCGGACCTTCGCTTCCCGGTAGAGCGCGCCCGCGTCGATCGAAGGCTCGGCCTGGACGGGGGCAGGGGTGGGGGCGATCACCGGCGCCGCGCTCGCCGCTGCGGCAGGGGCCGGACGCGGGGCCTCCTTCGCCTCGCCGCCGAACATCGCCCAGGCCGCGACCGCGGCCGCGAGGACGAGGACCGTCAGGAGCGCGATGTGGACCACGCCGAAGCGCCGCCCTTCGCTCGTCGCGCCGCCGAGAAGGCGCTCGGCCAGGCGGGGCTTCTCCTCCGCCTCGGGGGCCTCGAAGACCGGCGCGCCGATGTCGGGATCGGAGGCCGGCGCCTCGGACGCAGGTGCGGGGGCGGCGGGGGCGGCGTCCGCCTCGCGCTCGGCCTCGATCCGCTTCTGGCGGGCCTTGGCCGCGAGCAGCACCTTCTGGCGGGGCGAGAGGCGCGCGAGGCGCTCCTTCGCGCCGCTGCTCGCCGGCAGGTCGTCGTCGGGTCCGTCCTCGGGCGGCAGCGGCGCCGAGAGGGTCGGGTCGGCCGCGGCGAGCGGTTGGGCGGAGCCCTTCTCGCCGGAAGGCGCGTCGCTCAGCTGGCCGAAGACCGCATCGAACTCCTCGTCGCCGCTCGCGACGTCGCCGTCGAGCGAGTCGGCCTGGAGCGGGGCGGGGGTCTCGTCGGGGAAGGGCGGTTCGGCCTCGCCGTCGGGCTCGTCCGCAGGCAGCGGGCGTCCTTCCAGCCGTGCCATCATCGCTTCGTAGGAGCGTTGCAGCTGCGAGACCTTGAGGTCCGCCTCGCGGGTCGCCTGAGCGAGGCTCTCGCCCCCCAGCCCTTCGAGTTCGAGCGGCGCTTCGCCGGTCTCGGCGGCTTCGTTCGAGGCCTCCGCGCCCAGCACCGCCCGGCGCAGCGTCTCGAGGGAGCCCGCGACCTCGCCGATGCCCTCGGCGCTTCTGTGCTCTGCCGCCTCGATCTTGTCCGACAGGCGGCCGACCATCTCCTCGACCATGCGGATCTGGTCGCCGGACCGCTTGATCTCGTTGCCGAGGATCTGCAGCCGCTTCGAGGTCTGCTCGACGAAGGCCGTATCGGTCGAACCCGCCGCCTGCTGCGCCTCCTCCATCACGGCCTTCGCCGTGCGCTCGGTCCGGTCGAGGTGCTGGCCGACCGCGTCGATCGCGTCGTGCACCTCGGCGAAGCCCGCGCTCAGGCGGCTGTCGAGGACGTCGACGCGGCCGGCGAGCGCGCTCAGCGCCTCTTCGTTCTCGCGGATCTTGTCGAGGGATTCCGAGCGGGTGACCTCGAGCGCCTCGACCATGGAGGTGAGGGCGCGCTCGAGCGTCTTGAGCCCGTCGATCTGGCCCCGATTGCCTTCGCCGCGCTCCAGCCGCTCGATGCGCTCGGAGAGCCCTTCGCTCGAGCCTTGCGCCTTCTCGCGCTCGACCCGCTTGATCCGTTCAAAGACGGTCTCGAGTCCGTGGCCTAGGTCGCCCGCGACGCGGCGCGATCGTTCCTCGGACTGGCGCACGCTGTCCTCGGTCAGGCGCAGGCGGTCGTTGATGCGGTTGAGGCTGTCGACGACGGCGCGCAGCTGCTCGATCGTGACGCCCGTGCCGGCGTTCGGCGAGAGGGCGGCCGGAGCGCCCTCGGCGGCGTTCTCCCCAGCCTTGTCCCCAGGCTCGCCATGCTCACCGACCTCGCGGATCGCCTGGTTCATCCACTCACCGAGCGTCATGCCGGCCTTGCGCGCGGCCTCCTTGGCGACGACCCGCGCTTCGGGGTCGATGCCTTTGACGCTCCAAGGTACGTTGGACTTCATGATGCCCCTTCGATCCCACGGCGGCCGGCGGGCCAGCCCGGCCCTCTCGCCGCGCCCGACCCGTCCTTGGGTTAAGACGTTTTCCCCAGAAGGTGAAGAGTCGTGGTTAACAAAATCATAAGTTCCGTTAACGACGCGCTGCCGCTCGCCCGTCCGGCGCGAGGCCGTATTCTTTGCCCCCGGCGAGCGTCCTGCTAGACCGTCTTCACAACAGAACGATCAGGCCGACACGCCTTCAAAGGGAGCCCGCCCATGCCCGTCTACGACGCGCCGATCCGCGACATGCAGTTCCTTCTGCATGACGTCCTCAAGCTTCAGAACTTCTCGAACCTCGAAGGCTTCGCCGATGCCTCGCCGGACGTGATCGACGCCTTCCTCGAAGAGGCCGGCCGGTGGCACCGCGACGTGATCGCGCCGCTCAACCGGACGGGCGACATGGAGGGCTGCAAGCGCGCCGAGGACGGCTCGGTGACGACGCCCAAAGGCTTCAAGGAGGCCTACAAGCAGTTCTGCGAGAACGGCTTCATCTCGATCGCGATGGATCCCGATTATGGCGGGCAGGGCCTGCCCCTCGTCCTCGCCTACGCGATCAACGAGATGACCTCGTCGGCGAACCAGGCCTTCGGCATGTATCCGGGCCTGTCATCCGGCGCCTACCACGCGATCCATCAGAACGCGTCGGACGAGCAGAAACAGAAGTACCTGCCCAAGATGGTCACTGGCAAGTGGTCCGGCACCATGAACCTGACCGAGCCGCAATGCGGCACGGACCTCGGCCTCATCCGCACCAAGGCCGTCCCTCAAGGTGACGGCAGCTACAAGATCTCGGGCCAGAAGATCTGGATCTCCGCCGGCGAGCACGACATGGCGGACAACATCATCCACCTCGTCCTTGCCCGGATCGAAGGGGCGCCCGAGGGGATCAAGGGCATCTCCCTCTTCATCGTGCCGAAGTTCATGGTGGAAGAGGACGGCTCGCTCGGCGAGCGCAACGGCGTCTCCTGCGGCGGCCTCGAAGAGAAGATGGGCATTCACGGCAACGCCACCTGCGTCATGAACTACGACGAGGCGACCGGCTTCCTCGTCGGCGAGGAACACAAGGGCATGCGCGCCATGTTCGTGATGATGAACGAGGCGCGCCTCGGCGTCGGCCTCCAGGGCATGGCCCAGGCCGAGGTCGCGATGCAGAACGCCGCCGCCTTCGCGCGCGACCGCCTGCAGTCGCGCTCGGTGACCGGCGCCAAGGCGCCGGACCTGCCCGCCGACCCCATCATCGTTCACCCGGACGTGCGCCGTATGCTGATGGATACGCGCGCCTTCGTCGAGGGCGCGCGGGCGCTCACCTACTGGACCGCGCTGCAGGCCGACCTCCTGCACAAGGGCGAAGACGAGAAGACCCGGCAGAAGGCCGGCGACTACATGGCGCTGCTCACCCCCGTCATCAAAGCCTACCAGACCCACAAGGGCTATCAGGGCACGAACGACGCGATGCAGGTCTTCGGCGGCTCGGGCTACGTCGAGGAGTGGGGCATGAGCCAGTTCGTGCGCGATTGCCGCATCGCCATGATCTACGAGGGGACGAACGGCATCCAGGCGCTCGACCTCGTCGGCCGCAAGCTGATGGCCGAGGGCGGGCGCTACTGGCAGACCTTCTTCGCCGAGCTCGACGAGTGGTGCGCGGACAACAAGGGCGTCTCCGAAGAGCTCGACGGCCACATCGAGAAGCTGCTCGAGGCGAAGGGCGAGCTTCTGGAAGCGACCCAGTGGCTCGGCATGAACGCGATGGCGAACTTCGACCACGCGGGCGCGGCCAGCCACGACTACCTCCACCTCTTCGGCCTCGTCGCGCTCGCCTACATGTGGGCGCTGATGGCGAAGGAGGCCGAAGACAGGAAGGGCGAGGACGATCCGTTCTACAAGAACAAGCTCGTCACCGCGCGCTACTTCTTCGAGCGCGTCCTGCCCGAGACGAGCGCGCACCTCGCCAAGGTCAAGACCGGCTCGGACGCGATGATGGCGCTTCCGGCCGAGGCGTTCTGAGGATGCAGGAACCGTTCGCGATGCGGAAGAACTCGCGATGAGCCTGCTCTTCGGCACTGCGGGCCGGATCGGTAACGACAAGGCGCTTCGTCAGCTTCAGGACTTCCTTCTTGAAGGCGAGGAGATCCTCCTCGCCTTCAAGGTCGTCCGCGACGTCCACGCTTTGACGACGCGTCGCATCCTGTCTTTGAACGTCCAGGGCGTGACCGGCTCCAAGAAGGAGTTGCGGACGATCCCCTGGTCCAAGGTCTCCGCCTTCTCGATCGAGAGCGCGGGCACGTTCGACATGGATGCAGAGCTGAAGCTCTACGTCTCCGGTCTCGCCCCCATCGAGATCAAGCTCGACAAGGGGACGCCCTTCGCGGAGGTGCAGCGGGTCCTCGCGCAGCGGGTGGCGGGCTGACGTCCGACGTCACCCCATCGAGATCGGGTTCAACTTGTTGCGGAACCGCCGCTTGTCCGAGCGCCACATGACGAAGGTGAAGACGGCGAGACCGGCATAGACGACGCCCGCCAGGGCGGCGACGGCCTGACCGGGCAGGGGGCCGAGAGCGAGGGCGTCCCACGCGGCCTGGTCGTGCGTCGGGCCGAAGACCTTGCCGTAGAGGGCCATGGTCTGCACCGTGAAGATCCACATGTAGTTCCGGCGCAGGCGCCGACCGAGCGCCCGTCTGAACTGGATGTGGTGCTCGGGCCGCTCGTAGTCCTGCGCCAGGCGGTCCTGCCAGGCTTGGCCCGTGACCGGATTGCCGCGCAGGAGGGGGGCGTAGAAGTGGATCTCGATCCATCGCGCCCGCGCCCGCCAGACGTTGAAGTAGCGGTAGCGGCGCGCCTCCAGGTACAAGAAGACGCCGATCAGCGCCGAGACTAGCAGGAGCGGCATCGCGGAAGCCTCGGGCGAGGCGTAGGAGATCGTGAGCGCGAGTCCCAAGCTGACGACGGACCAGTTGGTCGTGGCGTCGAGCCGCGTCCGCCAGATGGTCGAGCGGTAGATCTCGCCTCGGTAGAGATGGGCGAGGGCGCCCATCTCCGAGCTTGAGAACTCGTCCTCTTCGTTCGCTCCCGGCACGCTCATCTCATCCTCGGTACGGCTGCCGCCACCCTGCCACCGTTCGCGGCGCGGCACAGGGCGCGACTGCAGAAAACCTTCCCTCCCTGTGCGGCGGATCACAGAAGCGTTCCCGCCGGGGGGCGTAAGCCGGGTCACCGCCAGGAAGGCGGCCTCTAGGGAGAGACTCTCATGATCCTGCAAGCCTTGCTCGCCGCGGCGAGCCTTCACGCCGCGCCGGCGACGGCGGACGTCACCCTCCGCTTCGACGCGGAGCTTCTCTCGACCAGCACGGGACGCGAGAAGATCTACGCGAAGTTCGAACGCGCCGCGGCGCGCAGCTGCATCGATCACCCCCGCCACGCCTCCACCATTCGGCAGGCCAAGATCTGCATGGCGGACCTCATGGACCAGTTCGTGGACCAGGTCGGCGACGCGCGGCTGACGGCGCTTCACGAGGGGGAGGCGCGTCCGGCCTACGCGCGGCGCTGAGCATCCCCGCGGCCTATCGGGAGCGGGCCGCGGGGAACGCCCCGGAGGCTAGGGCCGTTCGCGGCCTTTGCCACCGGGGCGCGCCATGCTCGACTTCATCACCGGGATCATCCGCTCGGGCGGTCTCTTCGGAATCGCGTTCCTGACCTTCGCGGAGAACGTCTTCCCGCCGATCCCGTCGGAACTCATCCTGCCGCTCGCGGGCTTCGTCGCCGTCGACGGCGACCTGACCTTGCCGGGCATCATCGTCGCGGGCTCGATCGGTTCGCTCGCGGGGGCGGTCTTGTGGTACTACATCGGCGTCTGGGTGGGGGCGGACCGCCTGCGCCGCCTCGCGGCGCGGCACGGCCGCTGGGTCACCGCCTCGCCCGAGGACCTCGACCGCGCGCTCGAGTGGTTCAAGACGCGCGGCGGCCTCGCCGTCTTCCTGTGCCGCATGGTGCCGGGCCTCAGGACCTACATCTCGCTTCCGGCGGGCTTCTCCCGCATGCCGATGGGCCGGTTCGTCCTCTACTCGGCCGCCGGCACGGTGATCTGGACCTCCGCGCTCGTCCTTGCGGGCTACTGGCTCGAGAACGCGTTCGAGGACGTCGAGGCCTGGCTCGGACCGGTCACGAACGTCGTCGTGGTGGCGGTCGCCGCCGCCTACCTTTGGCGCGTCCTCCGCTATGGGCACCGCGGCAGCACGAAGAAGTGATGGGGCGGGACGATTGTTCCTACCCTGATCAAGGCGCACAATTCCGCTCACGCGGCGGACCCGCGCTTAGGAGTCCCGTGATGGACAAGAAGACCGGGGGCAAGAAGCCCTCGAAACCCGAGATCTCGAAGAAGCCCGAGGCCGGCAAAGCTGGTACCCAGCCGAAGACGGGCGACAAGCCCCGCGGCAAGCGCTAAGCCAGGAGGGACGGCGCGGCGTTCGCCCCGCCGCGCCGAGCCTCTCACGCTTCAAGTCGTAGCGCCGCGTGCTACCGGCGGATCACCCGCACCTCTCCCCGATCGATCTTGCGCTTGATCCCTCGCAGCGCGACCCGGGCCAACTCCCGCCGCACGAACGGGATGAGCAGCGCGAACCCCATCGCGTCCGTCACGAAGCCCGGCGTCATCAAGAGCGGCGCGGCGAGCAGAAGCCCCGCGCCGTCCACCGTCGGCCCGACGGGCACCTGACCGGACCGCACCGTGCGGCGATAGTCCCGCGCGACGCCCAGCCCCTGACGCTTGAGGACGAAGGCGCCGAGAGCGGCCGTGCCGATCGTCATCAGCACCACCACCAGCCAGTTCGTCGCCTGTCCGACCTCCACGATCAACGCGATCTCGACGATCGGCAGGACGAGCAACAGAAGGATCAGGGCGACGAACATGGCGCCTCCGCGCGGGCGAGAAGGGAAAGACGGTTCTTGGGGGTGGGATGGTAACCCCCTTCGCCCTACATAGGGAAACCAAGCCTGCGCAACGAGGGGGCGCCGCCAGGGGCGCTCCGAAAGCTTCATGGATCCGAGCGTCATCTTCTTCTTCGCCCTTGCGGCCTTCCTCAGCTACCGGCTGTTCACGGTGCTGGGCACGAAGGGCGGACACGAGCCCGAGGAGAACGAGCGGCCCCGCGTCGTGCCGACCGCCGAAGCGCGCACCGAGGCGGCCGAGGCCGAGCCGGAAACCGAAGAGCCCCGGCCGTCCAAGCCGCTGCCCGCATGGGCGCAGGTGATCCGCGAGGACGATCCCCGCTTCGACCCCGCCGCCTTCCAGGCCGGCGCCAAGGCGGCCTACGAGATGATCGTCACGGCCTTCGCGCGCGGCGACCTCTCCGAAGTCGCCGACTACCTCGACCCCTCCGTCCGAAAGGCCTTCGAGGTCGCGATCGACGGACGGACGCAAGCGAAGCAGACGCTGGACGTCACCTTCGTCGGCATCGAGCGGGCGGACGTAGTCGACGCTCATCGTCAGAGCGCCCACATCGAGGTCACGGTCGACTTCGCCTCCGACCAGATCCGCGTCACGCGCGATGCCGGCGGCGAAGTGATCGACGGCGACCCTGCCAGGATCGACGCCGTGCGCGACCGCTGGACCTTCGCGCGGCCGCTTCGGTCCAAGGATCCCAACTGGACCCTGGTCGCCACGGGCGGCGACGCAAGGGACTGACCGCCCGGTGCGCCGGGGGGCTCTCGCTCTTTTGGGCTTGCTCGCTCTCGCCGCCTGCGGGCGTGAGGCGGGACCGTTCGAGCTTCGTGCCGCCCGCTTCTCGGACCTGCCGGGCTGGAACGCCGACGCGGTCGAGGCGGCGCTGCCGGCCTTCAGGCGGTCCTGCGCCGCGATGGCGGGCCGCTCGGACGACGCTGCGATGAACCCGCTCGAACGGCTCGGCCATGAAGACGTGCCGACGCTCTCGGGCACGGTCGCGGACTGGCGCGAGGCCTGCCTCGCGGCGGAGGCGCTGCGAGAGGCCCCGTCGCCCGCCGCGGCCCGCAGCTTCTTCGAGATGCAGTTCACGCCGGTCGAGGTGCGGGCGGACGGCTCGCTCTTCACCGGCTACTTCGAGCCTTCCTACCCCGCGAGGGCGCAGGCGCAGGCGCCCTACACCGCGCCCGTCCTGACCCGTCCGCCGGACCTTCTCACCGCCGACCTCGGCGCGTTCAAAGAGGACCTTCAAGGCCAGGACATCGTCGGCCGGGTCGAAGGCGACCGCTTCGTGCCCTATCCGGACGCCGAGACGATCGCCGCAGATCCCCCGGAAGGGGCGGAGGCCCTCGCCTATATCGACCCCAACGACCTCCTCTTCCTGCAGATCCAGGGCTCCGGCCGCCTCGTCTTCGAGGACGGCAGCGTGCTGCGCGCGGGCTACGCCGCGAAGAACGGCCGCGCTTACGTCGCGGTCGGACGGACGCTGGTCCGAGACGGCGCGATGGCGCTCGAGGACGTCTCGATGCAGTCGATCATGGCCTGGCTGAGAAGCGCCTCGCCGGAGGACGCCGCGCGGGTGCGGCACTCGAACCCTTCTTACGTCTTCTTCCGTCCGCTGACGCTCGCCGACGATGCGCTCGGCCCGCTCGGCGCGCAGGGCGTGCAGCTGACGCCGGGACGCAGCCTTGCGGTCGACAGGCGGTTTCACGCCATGGGCGCGCCGGTCTTCCTCGCGACGGAGCGGACCGAGGAGAACCCGGCCTATGCCCGCCTCATGGTCGCGCAGGACACGGGCGGCGCGATCCGCGGACCCGTGCGCGGCGACGTCTTCTTCGGTGCCGGCGAAGCGGCCGCCGAGGCGGCGGGTACGATGAACGCGGAGGGCCGCCTGTTCGTTCTTCTTCCGCAACGACTGGCGGCCCGGCTTCTCGATGCGCAGGTCTAGACGCCTCAGCCCATCGGAGGCGGCGCTGTGGCGCGCGGTCTCGGACAAGGTGACCCCGCTGGAAGCGAGGCCTGCTTTGCCGGCCCAAGAGGCGGCCGTGCCCGACCCCCGAGCCGAGAAGACCGAGCGCCCCGCCCCCCGGCCCAAGCCGCCGAACCCGCCCCCCGCCCTGGCCCCCGTCCCGGCCCCCGCGGCCCGCCTCGGCGCCGGCGACCCGAAGGAGGCGCGCCGCGTCGCGCGCGGGCGGCGCGAGATCGACGCGAGCCTCGACCTTCACGGCCTGACCCAGGACCAGGCCTATGTCCGCCTCTTGCGCTTCGTCGAGGTCGGCGCGGCGACCGGCGCGCGGACCCTCCTCGTCGTCACCGGCAAGGGCAGAGGCGAGGCGAGGGTGCCCTTCGCGGAGGCCCCCCGCGGGATCCTGCGCGAGCGCTTCTTGGACTGGGTCGAGACCGAACCCCTGCGAAGCCGCATCGCCTCGGTCCGCGGCGCGCACCAGCGCCATGGCGGGCGGGGCGCGTTCTACGTGTTCCTGAAGCGGCGGAAGGGGTAAACCCTGCGCAGTTCTGCCTCTTCCGCGCTCAGCGGTAGGGGCCCAGAACGCTCGTCATAGCCGACTTCGAGGCCGTCATGGTGCACGATCCCGTCTTCCTCTTCGACCTCGACGGCACGCTCGTCGACAGCGTCTACCAGCACGTCCTCGCCTGGAAGGCGGCGCTCGACGAGGAGGGGATCGCCCTCTCCGTCTGGCGGATCCACCGCAAGATCGGCATGTCGGGCGGCCTCTTCACGAACCAGCTCCTGCGCGAGACGGGGGTCGAGGTGACCGAGGAGCACTCGAACAAGCTCCGCGCGGCGCACGCCAAGGCCTACAAGGACCTCGCGGGCGGGGTGCGGCCGCTGCCGGGCGCCGTTGAGCTGCTCGACGCGCTCGACGCGGGCGGCATTCCCTGGGCGGTCGCGACGTCCGGGCGGATGGAGACGGCGGCGGTGAACCTCGAACGGCTCGGCGTCGACCCGGGCAAGAAGACGATCGTCACCCGCGACCAGGTCCGCTTCGCCAAGCCCGACCCCGACCTCTTCGTCACCGCGGCCGAGCGGCTCGGCGTGCCGATCGAGAGCGCCATGGTGATCGGCGATTCGATCTGGGACATGCACGCGGCGATCCGCTGCCGCGCGCTCGGTATCGGCCTTCTCTCCGGCGGCTACGGCACCGGAGAGCTGCAGGAGGCGGGGGCCTTCCGCGTCTTCGAGGACCCCGCCGACCTCCTTCGCCACCTCGATGAGGTGGGCGGCCGGCGGCGCTAGCTCAGTCGCGCGGCTCTGCGGGGACGGAGGGGCCGGCCTCGCCGCCGCCTTCGATGTGGCCGCCGAACTGATGCCGCATGGCGGAGAGGAGCTTGTTCCCGAACGAACTCTGACGCCGCGACTCGAACCGCGCGAAGAGGGCCGCGGCGATGGTCGGCACCGGCACCTCCTCCTCGACGGCGGCCTCCAGCGTCCAGCGCGCCTCGCCGCTGTCCGAGACGTGACCGGAGTAGGACTCGAGGTGCTGATCCGCGTTCAGCGCGTTGGCGTTGAGGTCGAGGAGCCAGGACCGGATCACCGAGCCGCGCCGCCAGACCTCGGCGATGCCGGCGAGGTCGAGGTCGTAGCAGAGGTCGTCGGCGCGCAAGGACGAGCTTGCGTTGCGAAGCACATCGAAGCCCTCGGCATAGGCCTGCATCAGGCCGTACTCGATGCCGTTGTGGACCATCTTCACGAAGTGCCCGGACCCCGTCCGGCCGCAATAGGCGTAGCCGCGGTCGGGCCGGTCGTCCTCGGCCTTCCGCCCTTCCGTGCGCGGCGCCGCGTCCTCGCCGGGGGCGAGGGCGGCGAAGACCGGGTCGAGCCTCTCGACCTGCGCTTCGTTGCCGCCGATCATCAAGGAGAAGCCTTCGCGCAGGCCCCACACGCCGCCGGACACGCCGACATCGACGTAGTCGATGCTGCGCTTCGCAAGCTCGCCCGCCCGCCGCACGTCGTCCTTGTAGTAGGTGTTGCCCCCGTCGATGACGCAGTCGCCCGGGTCCAGCATCTCGCCGAGCTGCCGGATCGTGTCCTCCGTGATCCGCCCGGCGGGCAGCATGACCCAGACCGTTCGGGGCGCGGGCAGGTCCGTGATGGCCTCCAGCCCGCTCAGCGGCGAGGCGCCGTCCTTCGCGAGCGCGTCCACCGCCTCCGACTGGACGTCGAAGACGTTGACCTCGATGCCTGCGGCCATCAGCCGCCGGGTCAGGCCCGCGCCCATCCTGCCGAGCCCGATCATCGTGAAGCTGCCGTCCATGGTCCGTCTCCTTACGCAGTCGTTCTGTTCCTTGCGCAGGACGTAGAGCCCGAGCCGACGGGCGCCAGGGCAGGGAGCAGGGCGGCGGCGCCCGCGACGGGATTCGAGGCCGGCGGCGCAGCCCAGGCGCTCACGTAGCCGAAGGCGATAGCGCACCTCATGCGCTCACGTAGCCGAAGGCGGTAGCGCACCTCATGCGCTCAGGTAGCGAAGGCGGTAGCGCACCTCATGCGCTCAAGTAGCCGAAGGCGGTAGCGCACTCGAAGAGAGTGTCACGAAAGCTTCGCACGACGCAGCTACCGCCCGCGAACGACGACGCGTGAGCGGGGCATTCCATGGTTCTGGGGATTGAGTTCTGGGCGATGCTCGGCTTCGCCTTCGCGGCCTACGCCGTGGTCGGCAACGACGCGCTGCAGACGCTGGGGACGTTCATCAACTCGAACCGGCACGTCCACTGGACGCTGCTCTTCGCCTTCGCGGCCGTCATCCTGGTCGCGGTCTTCACCTATGGCTGGATGAGGAACGGCGGCGATCCGTCCTTCGGGCGCCTGACCAACACGGCGAAGTACCCGGTCTTCGAAGTCCGGTGGTACCACACCATTCCGCCCCTCGTGCTCTTGGTCCTGACGCGGCTCGGCATCCCGGTCTCGACCTCCTTCATGGTGCTGGCGATCTTCGCGGAGGCGTCGGGCCTCACCTCCATGCTGAACAAGTCGCTGATCGGCTACGTCGTCGCCTTCGTGACCGGCGGCGTCGTCTACGCGGTCCTGACCCCGACGCTCGAGCGCTGGTTCCGCAGCACGGAGGACCGGCCGCGCGGCCTCGTCTGGATCGGGCTTCAATGGACGGTCACCGCTTATCTTTGGGGCGTGTGGCTGGCGCAGGACTTCGCCAACATCTTCGTCTTCCTGCCGCGCGAGCTTTCGGCCGCCCAGTCCTTCTCAGCGATGGCGGTGATCATCGTCCTCCTCGGCATCACCTTCGCGAACCAGGGCGGGCCCGTGCAGCGCATCCTGCGCTCCAAGACGGCCGTCACGGACATCCGCTCGGCGACGATCATCGACTTCACCTACGCCTCGCTCCTCCTCTTCTTCCTGCAGCTCTCGAACATCCCGATGTCGACGACCTTCGTCTTCCTCGGCCTCATCGCGGGGCGGGAGTACGTGATGGCGCACCTCTTCAAGACGCGCGACCTCAAGGGCACGAGCAAGATCGTCCTCTCCGATGCCGGCAAGGCGGGGCTCGGGCTCTTCATCTCCGTCGTCCTGGCCCTGACCCTGCCGGCCCTCGGCCGCATCCTCGCGGGGGGTTGAGCGGACGCGCGCCCGCGCCTATAGCGCCCCCCTTCCGGCCGCCGGGCGAACGGCATGCCCAGGCGGCCCCACACGTACCATCACGAGGTCTCAAATGCCGAAGCTGAAGACGAAGTCGGGCGCGAAGAAGCGCTTCCGCATCACGGGCAAGGGCAAGATCAAGGCGGGCCAGACCGGCAAGCGCCACGGCATGATCAAGCGCACGCCCAAGCAGATCCGCCAGAAGCGCGGCCTCACCGTGATGTCCGAAGCCGACCAGAAGGTCGTCAAGAAGTACATGCCCTACGCGCGCTGACGCGCCGCCGGGGTTCTCTTTTCACGCTCTCAGCTTACAGGTTTCATCATGGCACGAGTGAAAGGCGGCACGACCGCTCACGCCCGCCACCGCAAGGTCATCTCCCAAGCCAAGGGTTACAGAGGTCGCCGCAAGAACACCTTCCGCATCGCCAACCAGGCGGTCGAGAAGGCCGGCCAGTACGCCTATCGCGACCGCAAGGCCCGCAAGCGCAACTTCCGCAGCCTGTGGATCCAGCGCATCAACGCCGCCGCGCGCGAGCACGGCATGACCTACTCGGTCTTCATCTCCGGCCTCGCCAAGGCGGGCATCGAGGTCGACCGCAAGATGCTGGCCGAAATCGCCGCGCGCGAACCGGCCGCCTTCGCCGAGATCGCCGCGAAGGCGAAGGGCGCGCTGGCGTAAGCCTTCGGCCTCTTCTTCCAAGCGGACGCCCGGCCTCACCGCCGGGCGTTCTTGTATGGCGCGCCGCCCTTGGGCAGGAGCAAGCGTTATGGACGACCTCAAGACTCTCGAAGACCAGATCACGGACGCCATCCGGGCCGCCGAGGACGAGCGCGGCCTCGAGGCCGT
The DNA here is from genome assembly GCF_014199615.1 of Parvularcula dongshanensis. Taxonomy (GTDB): domain Bacteria; phylum Pseudomonadota; class Alphaproteobacteria; order Caulobacterales; family Parvularculaceae; genus Parvularcula; species Parvularcula dongshanensis. The sequence goes on from NZ_JACHOB010000001.1 coordinate 778,261, forward strand.
GCGCGTCTCAGCCCTCGGCAAGAAGGGCGCGGTGTCCGAGCGGATGAAGACCCTCGGCCGCATGACGCCCGAGGAGCGCAAGGAGGCGGGGCCCGCCCTCAACGGCCTCAAGGCGCGCATCGCCGAGGCGATCGAAGCGCGCCGCGGCGTCCTCGCGGAGGCGGCGCTTACGGCGCGCCTGAAGGCCGAGGCGGTGGACGTGACCCTGCCGGTCGCCACGCCGGCGCGGGGCCGCATCCACCCCGTCACCCAAGTCTTCCGCGAGGTCGAGGCGATCTTCGGCGCGATGGGCTTCGAGACGCGCGAGGGGCCGGACGTCGAGGACGACTTCCACAACTTCACCGCACTCAACTTCCCCGAGGGCCACCCCGCCCGCGAGATGCACGACACCTTCTTCTTCGAGCCGAAGGAGGACGGCAGCCGCATGCTCCTGCGCACGCACACGAGCCCCGTGCAGGTGCGCACCATGCTGACCGAGAAGCCGCCGATCCGCATCATCGCGCCGGGCCGCACCTTCCGTTGCGACTCGGACCAGACGCACACGCCCATGTTCCACCAGGTCGAAGGCCTCGTCATCGACCGCTCGACCCATATGGGCCACCTCAAGGGCACGCTCGAAGCGTTCCTCAAAGCTTTCTTCGAGGTCGACGAGGTCGAGACCCGCTTCCGCCCCCACTTCTTTCCGTTCACGGAGCCCTCTGCCGAGATGGACGTGCGCTACACCCGCGAGGGCGAGCGCGTCGTGATCGGGCAGGGGGACGCGTGGATGGAGATCCTGGGCTGCGGCATGGTCCACCCGAACGTGCTCAGATCCTGCGGCCTCGACCCCGACGAGTTCCAGGGCTTCGCCTTCGGCATGGGCGTCGACCGTCTCGCCATGCTGAAATACGGCATCCCGGACCTGCGCGACTTCTTCGCCGCGGACGTCCGGTGGCTGCAGCATTACGGCTTCGCGCCGGAAGCGTGAGGGGAACGAGATGAGCGACAGAACGGAACCTCAGGGCGAGCTTGCGATCCGCACCCTGCCAATGCCCTCGGACCTCAACGCCGCGGGCGACGTCTTCGGCGGCTACGTCATGGCGCAGATGGACATCGCGGGCTCTTTGATGGCCTACGAGATCGCGGGCGGGCGGGTCGCCACGGTCGCGGTCGACGGCATGGCCTTCGTCGCCCCGGTCAAGGTCGGCGACATCCTCTGCGTCTACAACTGCCTTCGCAGGCGCGGCCGGACCTCCGTCACCATCGGTGTCGAGGCCTGGGTCAGAAGGCGCGTCATCGGCGAGTGGACCAAGGTCACCCATGCCGACTTCACCTATGTCCACCTGGACGGCACGGGCCGCCCTGCGCCCCTGCCGGAGGCTAGCTCATGAAGTTCACGCTCTCCTGGCTGAAGGACCACCTCGAAACGGACGCCTCGCTCGATGAGATCACCGAGGCCATGGTGCGCGTCGGGCTCGAGGTCGAGGACGTCCACGACCCCGCTGCGGCACTCGCGCCGATCTCGGTCGGCTACGTCAAGACCGCTGAGCGTCATCCGGATGCGGACAAGCTGCAGGTCTGCTCGGTCGAAACGAAGGACGGGACCCAGCAGATCGTCTGCGGCGCGCCCAATGCGCGGGCGGGGATCAAGGTCGCCTACGCCCCTGTCGGCGCCTACGTGCCCGGCATCGACACGACCCTGACCAAGGCCAAGATCCGCGGCGTCGAGAGCCTCGGCATGCTCTGCTCGGTCCGCGAGCTCGAGCTCGGCGACGAGCATGACGGCATCATGGAGCTGCCCGCGGACGCCGAGGTCGGCGCGCCGCTGACGGATGTCCTTGGACCCTCGGACCCCGTGATCGACTTCGAGGTGACGCCGAACCGTCCCGATACGAACGGCGTGGACGGCGTCGCCCGCGACCTCGCAGCCGCAGGGCTCGGGACGCTCAAGGATGAAAGCGTAGAGCCGGTCCGGGGCGCGTTCGCCCAGCCTGTCCCCGTCGAGATCGACGACGAGGGGGCCTGCCCCGCCTTCGCCTCGCGGCTCATTCGCGGCGTGAAGAACGGGCCGAGCCCCAAATGGCTTCAGGACCGCCTGCGCGCGATCGGCCTCCGGCCCATCAACGCGCTCGTCGACGTCACGAACTTCCTCACTCACGACCGCGCCCGGCCCCTGCACGTCTACGACGCGGCCAAGATCACGGGCACGCTCCGTGCCCGGATGGGCCGCGAGGGCGAAGAACTCGACGCGCTCGACGGCAAGGCCTATGCAGTCACGCCCGACATGTGCGTCATCGCGGACGACGCGCGCGTCCTGGGCCTCGGCGGCGTCATGGGCGGCGAGCATTCCGGCTCCGAAGAGGACACGACCGACGTCCTCATCGAGTGCGCGCTCTTCGACCCCTTGCGCACCGCGCGCACGGGGCGGACGACCGGCATCACCTCTGACGCCCGCTACCGCTTCGAACGCGGCGTCGATCCGGCCTCGGTCCTGCCGGGGATCGAGCTTGCGACGCGGCTGATCCTCGACATGTGCGGCGGCGAGCCGTCGGAGGTCGCGGTCGCGGGGCGCATTCCGACCGAGCGCGCCACCGTCGCCTTCCCGCCCTCGGAGGTGGCACGCCTGACAGGCCTTAACGTCGCCGAGGACGAGATGGACCGCATCCTCACCGCGCTCGGCTTCGCGGTCGAGCGTGGGGCAGGGCAGTGGACCGTCACCGTGCCGACGGCGCGCCCCGACGTCACGCACAAGGCCGACCTCGTCGAAGAGGTCGCGCGCATCGTGGGGCTCGATGACCTGCCCGCCGCGACCCTGCCGCCGCTGCAGCCCGTGCAGATGGCGAGGCTCGACACACTGCCCGCGCGCAGCCGCGCCGTGCGCTCTGCGCTCGCGAACGAGGGCTACCTCGAGGCGGTGACCTGGGCCTTTACCGACGAGGGCGCGGCGGGCCTCTTCGGCGGCACCGATCCGGGGCTGAAGCTCGCCAACCCCATCTCCTCGGACCTTGGCGTCATGCGGCCGAGCCCGCTGCCGAACCTCCTCCTCGCCGTGCGCCGCAACCGTGCGCGGGGGGCGGAGAGCGTCGCGTTGTTCGAGCTCGGCGGCGCCTACGCGACCGACAAGCCCGATGGCCAGAAGGCAGTGGCCTGCGGCGTCCTCTCCGGCACCGGCCCCCGCGACTGGCGGGAGCGGCGACAGGCGCCGGACGTCTTCACCGCCAAGGCGCACGCCCTCCTCGCGCTCGAAGCGGCCGGCGTGACGACCGCGAACTTGATGACGATCGCCGACGGCCCGGACCACTACCACCCAGGCCGTAAGGGCCGCCTCGGCCTCGGGCCGAAGCTGATCCTCGCGGCGTTCGGCGAGGTGCACCCCGGCGTCCTCGCCGCGATGGACGTCCCCGGCCCCGTCGCGGCGTTCGAGGTGTTCCTCGACCGCGTGCCCGCCGCGCGCTCGAAGACGACGGCCAAGCCCGCGCTCGGGGCCTCGGACCTGATGCCGCTTCGCCGCGACTTCGCCTTCGTGGTCGAGGAGGGCGTCTCCGCCGAAGCGCTGATCAGGGCCGTCAGAGGCGCAGAGAAGAAGCTCGTCTCGGACGTCCGCCTCTTCGACCTCTACGAAGGGGAGGGGGTGCCCCAAGGGCACAAGTCCCTCGCCATCGAGGTCGTTCTGCAGCCGAAAGACCGGACGCTGACCGAAGAGGACATCGAGGCGGTCTCGGGCCGCATCGTGGCGGCCGCCGGCAAGCTCGGCGCGGTCCAGCGATGAGGCCGAAGCCGAAGCCCGACGACTGGTCGCCGCCGCCCCCGCCGCCTTCGGACCCGCTTCTCGGCCGCTTCGTCACGCTCCAGCCGCTCGACCCCGAAGCGGACGCCGAGGCGGTCTTCTACGCGCTCGGCAACGGCACGGAGCCCGACGTCTACCGTCACGCCGTGATGGGCGGCTTCACCGAGCCCGACGGTTTGCGCGACGCGCTACGCGGACGGATGGGGGACGGCATCCCGTTCCGGATCGACGACGCGAAGACCGGCGAGGCGCTCGGCCTCATCTCCTACCTGCGCATCCGGCCCAATCACGGCTCGGCCGAGATCGGCGGTCTCGCCTACGGGCCGGCCCTGCGCCGCACGCCCGGCGGCACCGAAGCCGTCTACCTCCTCCTCGCCCGCCTCTTCGAGACCGGCTACCGCCGCGCGGAGTGGAAGTGCGACACGCAGAACGAGACCTCGAAGCGCGCCGCGACGCGCTACGGCTTCACCTTCGAGGGCGTCTTCCGCCAGGACATGATGATCCGCGGCGGCAACCGCGACACGGCCTGGTACTCGATCATCGACCGGGAGTGGCCGCCCGTGCGCCAAGCCTTCGAAGCCTGGCTGTCCGAAGACAACTTCACCGAGGAAGGCGAGCAGAAAGAGGCCCTCGCCGCTCTTCGCGACCGCTTGCGCGCCTCCTGAGCTTCGGCTATCGGGGCGCCCTGCCTCAGGCAGCGCCGCTTTAGCTCAGTTGGTAGAGCAACGCATTCGTAATGCGTAGGTCGCGTGTTCGAGTCACGCAAGCGGCACCATCCTTTCCCCTGCGACATCAGTGACTTGGCCTCAAGGGCGAGGCGCGGTCACGCGGGGACAGCGCATTTCTGTTCCAGCCGTGACTTGTACGCCCCGCCGCGCGGTCCTTACCTTCGCGCAGGCACGAGCTTCGCATGTCATCGGCTAGGGATCCTTTATGCGATCGATCTTCGCGACCTTTCTGTTCGCCTTGCTGAGCGTCGTGCCCGCGGCGGCGGCGGCGGGCTGCAACGTCGAAGCGGGCCGCGGCGAGGCGCTCTGGTCGGCGCAGGTCGGCGCCGGCCGCCTGGCGCCCGTCGGCGGCGTGACCGCCTGCCGATCAGGGGCGTGGTCCGACCCTGCGACCTGGGACGGCAAAGCGCCTCAGGCGGGCGACAGCGTCCACATCCCCGAAGGGATCGCCGTCACCTACGACCTCAAGGCGGACGCCCCCCTCCTCGACTCCGTGCGCGTCGACGGTGACCTCACCCTCGCGGACGGCTTCGACCTGCGCGTCGGTCAGGGGCTGCTCTTGATCCTCAAGAGCGGCAGCCTGACGGCGGGAACCGAGACGGCGCCCGTCTCGGGCCGCATCGCCTTCGGCGCCGGTGCGGACATCGACGTCGCCCGCGACCCGCACCTCGAAGGGATCGGGCTGATGGCGATGGGCCGCGTCAGCCTGCACGGCGAGGCCATCGAGCCCTTCACCGTGATGACGTCGGCGGTGAAGGAGGGGGCGGACCGGGTGACGCTCGAGGCGCTGCCGGTCGGCTGGGCGGAAGGCCAACGCGTCGTCTTCGATGCGACCCGCTGGATTCCCTACGGCAACGATCCGAACGATCCGCGCGAGACCTATGGGAGCGGCTACGAGACCGACGGCACGCCCAGCAAGGGCGGCTACTGGCGCGGCGACGAGGCGGAGGTCCGCAGGATCGAGGAGATCGTCCGGGAGAAGGGCGGACGCGTCACCCTGACGCTCGACGAGCCGCTGACATACGAGCACGCCCCCGACCCGGTCCTCGCGGGCACGCGCTGGCGCCTCTCCAACCTCGACCGCAGCCTCGTTCTGACCTCGAGCGACTACGGAACGCTGCACCACCGTGGCCACGTCATGTTGATGACCAGCGAGGCGGACATCCGCTACGCCGCCTTCAGGGGGCTGGGGCGTACCGATAAGCTGCACCGCGCCTTCGACGCTGAGCTCGTCGAGGCGATGACGCCCGAGACCAACGTGAAGGGCCGCTACCCTCTCCACGTCCACCGCGCGGGCGGCCTGCCCAAGCGGTACGGCCAGCCCTACGATCCGGTCTTCATCGCCTACAACGTGATCGAGGGCGCCCCCGGCTGGGGCTTCGCCCAGCACGGGAGCGCGGCGGACCTGCACCGCAACGTCGCCTTCGACATCTTCGGCTCGGCCTTCGTCGCCGAGTCCGGGGACGAGGTCGGAAAGTGGAGCGAGAACCACGCCGTCCGGGTCGTCGGCGTCAGCAGGCTGATCAAGGACGGCGCCGATGTGGGCGCTTTCGACCTCGGACGCACGGGCGATGGCTTCTGGCTGCAGGGGCGCATGGTCCGCATGCGCGACAACTCCGTCTCGAGCTGCCAGCACGGCGCCGTCTGGATGCCGAGGGGAGAGTACAAGAAGGGGCTCGCCCGGGTCGACGCCACGTCCTTGCTCCAGCCCGCCTCGTTCCGAGGCCGGAACAAGGCGGCGCCGAACGATCCTCACATCCTCCAGCTCGACGGCTTCGAAGCCTATGCATGTCGGGAGGCCATCGAGGTCCACAAGGAGAACGCGCTGCAGAACCACGACCTGCACAGCGTCCTGCGTGACGTCGTCGGCTGGCAGGTCGGCGACGGCATCGCGCTCCAGTACACCGGCAATTACGAGGTCGTGAACCCGCGCCTGCGCTACGCGGTCGGCGCCAAGAACGTCGTCGGCAGCGCGCAGAACAAGCAGAAGCGGTCGATCGGCATCCTGTTCGGCAAGAACTCGATCGGCCTGACCCTGCTCGGCGGTGAGGTGCACGACTTCGGCAACGGCCTGCACGACATGTCGATCAACGACTTCGCCGGCAAGGACAAGACGCGGACGGAAGACGAGAAGCGCCACGCCGTGCTGGGCACGCAGTTCGTGGACGTCGATCGTCCCTTCGTGCGGGGAAAGAAGGCCTTCGACCCTAAGGACGGCTCGTTGATCTACAGCGAGACCCTGGACCCGCTGCCGGGGGCGGGCGCCCTCGCCCTGACGCAGGACGAAGTGCCCGTCTGGCACCGTAAGGACCGCAAGACCGTGCCGCTTCGGGCCGAGAAGACGGATGGCCTGGGGACCTATGCCTACGGCTCGCCGGCGATCTACGGCATGTGGGCGACGAACGCGAAGGGCGAGAACGTGCCCTGGAGCCTCGACCACGCGGTGACGAACCAGAGCCTCCGCCTCGCCCTCGATCGCTACGGCGTCTACGAACTCGACGGCGGGCGGGTGACGTTGTGGAGCGAGTGGCTGACGAACCGCCTCAACGGCGAGCGGGAGAAGGCCCGCGTCGTCTTCCGCCTGGCCGACGACTATCAGATCAAGGACAAGGTGGTCCGCCACGGCGCGCTCGACCTCGCGGCGCCGCCGCCGCCGAGGAAGGCGCTGCCCGCGATCCGCGTGGTCAGCGGTCAGACCCTGACGGTCCGCCCGTCCCTGCCGGAAGGGGTCGAACCCGACGGGATCGACATCGCGCCCTACGGGACGGTTTCGGGCGGGGTGTACGGCGAGCCGATCCTCTACAGGCCCGATCCGGACTTCACGGGCGAGGACAGCTTCCCGATCTACGGCCGCGACCCCGCGACCGGCCTCACGACCCGCTACATCCAGCGCGTCGAGGTCGTCCCGGCTGCGTCGCCCGCCTAGCCGACCTCGCGTCCCGCTGGCACAAGCGGGGCATGATCGGAAAGCTACTCATCGCCAACAGGGGCGAGATCGCGGTGCGCGTCTGCCGCACCGCGCGCCGCCTCGGCATCAAGACCGTCGCCGTCTTCTCCGAGGCCGACAGGGACGCTCCTCACGCCCGGGCGGCCGACGAGGCCTACCTGATCGGTCCCGCGCCGGCCTCCGAGAGCTATCTGCGCAAGGACGCGATCCTCGAGGCGGCGAAGCGCGCGGGCGCGGACGCCGTCCACCCCGGCTACGGGTTCCTGTCCGAGAACGAAGGCTTCGCCCGCGCCTGCGAGGCGGCGGGGCTCGCCTTCGTCGGCCCCAGCCCGGAGACGATCGCGCTGATGGGCTCCAAGGCGGCCGCCAAGGACGCGATGCAGAAGGCGGGCGTGCCGCTCCTGCCGGGCTATCAGGGCGAGGACCAGTCGCCCGCGACCTTCGCCCGCGAGGCCGAGCGCATCGGCTACCCGGTCCTCCTCAAGGCGGTCTCGGGCGGCGGGGGCAAGGGCATGCGGATCGTCCAGGGGCCGGGCGAGATCGAGGAGGCGCTCGCGGGCGCCCGGCGCGAGGCCGCCTCGGCCTTCGGCGACGACCGCGTCCTCGTCGAGAAGTTCCTAGGCGCCCCCCGCCACGTCGAGGTCCAGGTCTTCGGCGACGGCAGGGGCGAGGTCCTCCACCTCTTCGAGCGCGACTGCTCCGTGCAGCGACGCTACCAGAAGGTGGTCGAGGAGGCCCCGGCGCCGAAGCTGCCCGGCGCCGTGCGAACGCGCCTCCTCGAGGCGGGCGTCCGCGCAGCCGAGGCCGTTTCCTACCGCGGGGCGGGCACGGTCGAGTTCCTCTACGACGGCGTGGACGGCGTCTACTTCATGGAGATGAACACGCGCCTGCAGGTCGAGCACCCGGTGACCGAGATGATCACCGGCCTCGACCTCGTCGAGTGGCAGCTGCGCGTCGCCTCCGGCGAAGGCCTGCCGCTGCGCCAGGACGAGGTCCGTTGCGACGGCCATGCGATCGAAGTCCGCCTTTACGCGGAGGATCCGGCCCGCGGGGACATGCCGAGCACCGGGCGGATCACGGACCTCAGCCTGCCGCGCGGGCGGGGCGTGCGCGTCGATCAGGGGATCGGCCCGAACTCGACGGTCACGCCGTACTACGACCCGATGCTCGCCAAGATCGTCGCGCACGGCCCCGACCGGATGGCCGCGCTTCGCCGCCTGCGGGACGCCCTCGCCGGGGCGAGGGTCGAAGGCGTCTCCACCAATCTGCGCTTCTTGCGCCGCATCCTCGCCGCCCCGGCCTTCGAAGACGGCGGGGTGACGACCGGCTTTCTGGAAGGAGAAGGGGCGGGCCTGCGCGAGGATCCGGCGCCCGGCGCGCGCGTCCTCGCGGCGGCGGCCCTGTGGCGCGGGCTGCGGGCGGGCTCGCCCTTCCGCCTCAACCTGCCCCGGACGGTGAGCGCGGCCTTCTTAGGCACGGACGGCCCCGTCCCCGTCTCCCTGTCCGAGCGCGGCGAGGACTGGTCGGGAACGGTCGGGGACGAGACCGTCCGCTTGGAGGGCGCGGAGGTGACGAAGAAGGCCGTTCTCCTGTCGGAGGGCGGGGCGCGCCATGCCTACGCGGTGAGGGCGACCGGAACGGGCCTCCTCGTCACGGGGCCGGACGGCGAGACCTACCCGCTGACGCTCCACGACCCCCTCGCCGAAGCCGCGGCGGGCGGCGCGGACGCGGCCTCTCTTCTTGCGCCCATGCCCGCCACGGTGACGGCCGTGCTGGTCGAAGTCGGCCAACAGGTCGAGGCGGGCACGCCTCTTCTCACCATCGAGGCGATGAAGATGGAGCACGTGGTCAAGGCGCCGGCGGACGGGCGGATCGTCGAGACGCCCTACCTTCCCGGCGACACGGTGGCCGAGGGCGCGAAGCTCCTCGGCTTCGAGGCGGACTGACCGCCTGGCGATCGAAAGAACGGAGTCGTTCCATGACCGATAAGAGCTTCGAGGGCCGCTGCGCCCTCGTCACCGGTGCCACGTCCGGCATCGGCCGCGCGACCGCCGAGCGCCTATTGGCGGGCGGCGCGAAGGTCGTCGCCGCCGGACGCCGGACCGATAGGCTCGAAGGGCTGGCGGCGGGGCATGAGGGGCGCGTCTACCCCCTCACGCTCGACGTCACCGATGCGAAGGCCGTCGCAACCCTGCCGGCGGCGCTGCCGAAGGGCTTCGCGCCAGACATCCTCGTCAACAACGCGGGGCTCGCCCTTGGCCTCGGCGGGGCGGACGAGGCCGACCTCGACCAGTGGGACCGGATGATCGACACCAACATCCGGGGCCTCGTCCACGTGACCCGTGCCTTCCTGCCGCAGCTGAAGGCGCTCCCCCGTGCCGACGTCGTCAACATCGGCTCGATCGCCGGGACCTACCCCTATCCCGGCGGCAACGTGTATGGCGGGACCAAGGCCTTCGTGCGCCAGTTCAGCCTGAACCTGCGGGCGGACCTTCTCGGCTCGAAGGTCCGCGTCGCCTGCGTCGAGCCCGGCATGGCGGATACGGAGTTCTCCTCCGTGCGCTTCTCCGGCGACGAGCGGAAGGCCGCCAAGGTCTACGAAGGGGTCGAAGCCCTCACCGGCGAGGACATCGCCGAGGTGATCGCGAACCTCCTCGCCCTGCCGCCCCATGTAGTCGTCAACAGGGTCGAGGTAATGCCCGTGCAGCAGGCGTCCGGACCGTTGTCGGTGTCGCGGGGCGAAGGCTAATTCGTCAGTCCACGTCCTGGCCGAGCGCCGCTGCGACCGCGAACACGTCCTTGTCGCCCCGGCCGCACATGTTGAGGAGGAGGATCTGCTCGGAGCGCATCTCCTTCGCGCGGTCGAGCGCCCGGGCGAGGGCGTGCGAAGGCTCGAGCGCGGGGATGATTCCCTCGAGGCGGCAGCAGAGCTGGAACATCTTCAGCGCCTCCTCGTCGGTCGCCGAGACGTAGGACACGCGCCCGGTGTCGTGCAGCCAGGCGTGTTCGGGCCCGATGCCGGGGTAGTCGAGGCCTGCCGAGATCGAGTGCGCGTCGGTGATCTGTCCGTCCTCGTCCTGAAGGAGGTAGGTCCGGTTGCCGTGCAGGACGCCGGGCCGCCCGCCGGTGAGGCTGGCCGCGTGCTCCCCGCTCTCCAAACCGCGCCCCGCCGCCTCGACCCCGATGATTTCGACCTCTTCGTCGTCGAGGAAGGGGTGGAAGAGGCCGATCGCGTTCGACCCCCCGCCGATGCACGCCATGATGCAGTCGGGTAGGCGGCCTTCCGCCTTCAGCATCTGCGCTCGCGCCTCGGTGCCGATCACGGACTGAAAGTCGCGCACCATGGCGGGGTAGGGGTGGGGGCCGGCCGCCGTGCCGATGACGTAGAAGGTGTCCGCGACGTTCGTCACCCAGTCGCGCAAGGCCTCGTTCATCGCGTCCTTGAGCGTGCCCGTGCCGGAAGTGACGGGCTTCACCTCGGCACCGAGGAGCCTCATGCGGAAGACGTTGGGCTTCTGCCGCTCGACGTCGGTCGCGCCCATGTAGACGGTCAGCTTCAGCCCGAAGAGCGCGCAGACGGTCGCCGTCGCGACCCCGTGCTGGCCCGCCCCCGTCTCGCAGATGATCCGCGTCTTGCCCATGCGGCGGGCAAGGAGGATCTGACCGACGCAGTTGTTGATCTTGTGCGCGCCCGTATGGTTCAGCTCGTCGCGCTTGAAGTAGATCTTCGCGCCGTGGCCGGGCTCGGCGCCCTCGCGGACGTGCTCGGTCAGGCGCCGCGCGTGGTAGAGCGGCGAGGGGCGCCCGACATAGGTCCGCAGAAGCTCATCGAACTCGGCCCTGAACGCCGGGTCCGTCTTCGCCGCCTCGTACTCGGCCTCGAGCGCGCGGACGAGCGGCATCAGGGTCTCGGCGACGAATCGCCCGCCGAAGTGGCCGAACCGGCCGTCCTGATCCGGGCCCGTCCTGTAGCTGTTGCGTCTCGCGGCGTCCGCCATGTCTCAACTCTCCTGTGGGGCCGCGGCCATAGCAGCCCTCGTTGCCGCGACGAAGCGGGCGATGCGTGACGGGTCCTTCACGCCGGGCGCGCTCTCCACGCCCGACGACACGTCGAGCCCGGCGAAGCCAGGCAGCCCCCGGCAGGCGAGGACGGCGTCAGCCGCGTTCTGCGGCGTCAGCCCTCCTGCGAGGAGCCAGCGCGGGCTTCCGGGCGCCGCGCGCAGCACCGACCAGTCGAAGGTGGCGCCGTGCCCCCCGGCCGCGCCCGCCCCGGTGGGCGGCTTGGCGTCGTACAGCGCCAGCGCCGCGTTGCTGCCTGCGCTCTCGTAGAGGTCGCCCTCGCTGGCGACGCCGAACGCCCGGATCACCGGCAGGCCGAAGCCCGTTTGGATTCGCAGAACGTCCTCCTCGCTTTCCCGGCCGTGCAGCTGGAGGAGGTCGAGGGGAACCGCTTCGAGGACCTCCTCGATCTCGGAGAGGGCGGGGTCCTGGAACAGCCCGACGACCGAAGCTTCGCCCCTTGCACGCGCCGCCAGCGCGGCGGCCTGGGCGGGCGGCACGTAGCGGCGGCTCTTCGGCACGAAGACGAGGCCGACGAGATCCGCGCCCGCCCCTGTCGCCGCCTCGACGCCCGCCTCGTCCGTCAGGCCGCAGATCTTGACGAGGCCCGCCGTGCTCAGGGCGGGTTCGGTCACGCCCTTACGCTCGGCAGACCCGTCGGGGTCTCGCCGGGCCCGGCCTGGCCGACGGGGACGAGCACGCCGTCATGCTGCGGCGCCTTGAGGCTGCGCGCTTCGCGCAGCTCTTCGCGCAGCCGGCGAACTTCCCGCTGCCGCTCCTTGGCGAGCGTCCGGGCCTTGCCGCCCGACAGCCACATGCCGAAGCCGCCGAGCACGAAGCCTAAGAAGAGCGGGATCAGAAGGACGTAGGCGAGCGAGATCGGACCGACCGACACCGCCGGCGCGTCCTTCGAGAACGGGTCCATGCTCAGCGTCACGGGGTCGCTGTTCGCCGTCAGGAAGACGGCGAGGAGGACGCCGAGGACGAACAGGACGAGGAGGGTCAGGGCGCGTCGCATGGCGCGCTGTTAGACGCTGGGCACGTAGCTGACCAGACGCGGAAGCGTCAGCGCGCGGCGCGCATGCGCTCGTCGTCCTTCGTCCCGGCCACGGGCTCGCGGTTCAGCCGCTCGCGCATCTCCTTGCCGGTCTTGAAGAACGGGGTCCACTTCTCGTCGATCTCCACGGGCTCGCCGGTCCTCGGGTTGCGACCCGTGCGCGCTTCGCGGTGCTTGACCGAGAAGGCGCCGAAGCCGCGAAGCTCGACCCTGTCTCCCGCACACAGCGCGTCCGCGATCTCGCCGAAGATGGCGGCGACCACGCGCTCCACGTCCTTGGCGTAGAGGTGCGGGTTCTCTTGCGAGAGCTTCTGGATCAGTTCGGACTTGATCATGACGCGATCCCTCCCTTCCTAGCCGCAACCGTCCTGCCGAAGGGGTCAGGGGGTGCGTACGCGAACGGCTCCCGTCCTGATGCGGCGGGCCGCGACGGCACAATGGGTCTGCGCTTTAACATTTGTCAACACTAACGCACAGGCTACTGATCCTGCGCGGATTGATGCCGGACCGATGGGACGCCAAAAGGCGGCATGGACCAGCCTGAAGCCCCCCGCGGCCCCGTGCCTGATTCGCCCCGCCGCGTCAGCTTCGGCGCACGCGACGTCGACGAGAACGAGAAGGCCGGCCTCGTCCGCGGCGTCTTCGACGGGGTCGCGCCCGCCTACGACGTCATGAACGACCTGATGAGCCTCGGCGTCCACCGCGCTTGGAAGAGCGTACTCCTCGACCGGCTGAACCCGCAGCCCGGGCAGCGCCTCCTGGACGTGGCCGGGGGCACGGGCGACGTCGCGAGGGGCTTCCTCGCTCGCGCCGCCGAGCGGCCTGCGCGCGGCAGACCCAGCGCCAGCGCGACGATCTGCGACATCAACCACGCGATGATGGTCGCGGGCAGGGACAAGGACGGCCGCGCCGTGCCGGACCGCGTCTGCGCCGACGCGGAGGCCCTGCCCTTCGAGGACGCCGCGTTCGACGCCTACACCGTCGCCTTCGGCATCAGGAACGTGACGCACCGCGACCGCGCCCTGTCGGAGGCGAGGCGCGTCCTGAAGCCGGGCGGGCGCTTCGTGTGCCTCGAGTTCTCGCGGCCCGTGACCGCGAGCTTCGAGGCGCTCTACGCGGCCTACTCGGACGCCTTCATCCCCCGCCTCGGCCGCTGGGTCGCGGACGACGAGGACAGCTATCGCTACCTCGTCGAGTCGATCAGACGCTTTCCGCCGCAGGACGCCTTCGCGCTCGAGGTCGAGGATGCGGGCTTCGCGCGCGTCAAGGTCGAGAACCTGACCGGCGGGGTCGCGGCGCTACACATGGGTTGGCGGATCTGAGCCGGGCGGGCCCCGCTACAGGATGAAGTCCGCCTGCGTGATCTGCTCGAGCCCGACGCCGTGCAGAAGGAAGTCGGCATCGCCGACGTCCACCCTCACGCCCTCGGCCTCCTGCGTCAACGAGACGTCGGACCACCGGGCGTTCCTTACACCGTCGTGCTCGACATAGACCTGCACGTAGGAGAGGTCGATCCGATCGACGCCGTCCTCGAAGTCGGTGATCACGGTGCCGCCGCGCCCGCGCGCATCGAAGACGTCGCGGCCGGCGCCGCCGGTCAGCACGTTGTCGCCGCCGACGAAGAGCCGATCGTCGCCGAGCCCGCCTAGAAGCGTGCTGCCGAACGCGAACTCGTCGAACACGTCGTTCCCGGCACCGGCATCAATCACCGCGCCCTGGATGTTCAAGATGAACTCGTCCGCGTAGGATGTTCCGATCACCTCTTCGATCGAGTAGGTGGTGAACCGCTCCTCCCAATCCCAGAAGTCGGCTCCCATCGGTACGCCCCGACCGCCGAACGGGTCGAGAATCACCCGAGCGCCCTTGGACAGCCGCGAGAGGTCGAGTGTGTCCCATCCGTCGCCGCCATTCGCCGCGCCGGCGAACGCGGTCATGGTCAAGGTGTCGTCGCCGGCTTCGCCAAGCAGAAGGTCGTAGTCGCCGTCGCCGAGGAGCGTATCGTTCCCCGCGCCCGCATAGAGCGTGTCTGAGCCCGCCCCGCCGCTGAGCCGATCGTCGCCGCCGAAGCCGTGGATCTCGTTGTCGCGCGCGTTGCCCGTCAGCACGTCAGCACCCGGCGTTCCGTTCAGGATGACGGCGTAAGCGCCCGCGCCGTCGTCTGCGAAGATGACGTCGTCACCGGGGCCGCCCATGAGGGTGTCGTCGCCCCCGCCGCCGATGAGCGTGTCGTTCCCTTCCCATCCGTCCAGGTAATCGGCGCCCCATGTTCCGGTCACGTCGTCGTCGTAACGCGACAGGATCAAGCCCTCGACCTCTCGCAACGCGTCGATGCCCTCCTCGTCCGTCACGAGGCTGTAGTCGACGTACCCCCACTCATCCATCGGGATGGTGAGAACGATCGGCCGCGTCGCGTAGCGCAGGTCGGCGATGTCGAACCCGTCGTCCCCCGCGAAGACGAACTGGCCGTCATTGGCGACGCCGCGCAGCGTGTCGTCGCCGCCGCCGCCGATCAGCAAGCCGCCGCCGCTGGCGCCGATAAGAAGGTCGTGCCCGGCGCCGCCGTCGAGCAGGCCGCCGCCCGTCAGCGTGTCGTTGCCGCCGCCCCCCTGCAACTCCGCGTCCACCGACGAAGACAGCCTGTCCGCAAACGGAGAGCCGATCATCGTTTCGATCGCGATCATGAGGTCGCTGCCGCCGGGCGCGCCCGCGCCCAGATGCGCGACGACGCCCGCCGCCTCGTGCTCGTAGCTCACCGTGTCGAACCCCTCGCCGCCGTCGAGGAGGTTCCGCGCATCGTTGCCGATGAGAAGGTCGTTGCCAGACCCGCCCCGCGCATTCTCGATCACGACGCCGGGCACGATGGCGAGGTTCGAGTAGAGGCTCCCGACGGAGGAGATCGCGCCGGGGCGAAGGTCGATCGTCTGATCCCACGTGATCGTCGAGAAGTCGAACGTGTCGATGCCGCCCGTGTCCCAAACCGCCGCGATCGGGGGGGAGGACTCGCCGGTGATCGAGAAGGCCGGGTCCGTGGCGGCGACGCCGTACACGTCGTCGCCGGCCCGCACGCCCCCTCTCGCACCGTAGAGGCGCTGCAGCGCGAGGACGTCGTGAAGCATCAGCCCGGTCGGGTAGGCGCCGCGGAACGAGCCGCCGGTCTCGTCCTCGCCCCAGTAGCTCATGACCGTGTACTGAAGACTGTCTTCGCGGTACTCGGCTTCCGCGTCGTAGGACACGGCCGCTTCGCCGTCATACTCGCCCGGATGGGAGAGGCCGACGGCGTGCAGGATTTCGTGCAGCGCCACGAAGAACCCCTCGCCGTTCTCAAAGGACCAGGACGACACGGTCGCGGCGGCCGAAATCATCTCGCCGTCCCCGCCCTCGAAGAAGGTGACCCCGCCCCCGCCATTGGTCCAGGTCGAAAGGCCGATCTCGACCGTACCCGGAGACGACGCGCCGCCCGCACCGCCGACCCGGCGAAAGTCGATGTTCGCGACCTGCTCGATGAGGGCGATCGCGTCTTCGAAGTCGGCGATCTGCGCGGCCGTCGGCAGGGCGAATGTTCCGTCGCCCTCGATCCCGAACGCGGCCATCCCGGCCGCGTCCAGATAGCCGTAGGTGACGGTGCCGGGCGTTCCGAGCGCGTTCGGATCGAAGACGACGGAGCCGTCGGGCAGGGCGACGTTCCGGCCCGTCCCCGCGTCCCCGTCGTCCCACTTCCAATCGAGCCGGCTGATCTGGGCGGCCGCCTCCTCATGCGAGAAGCTCGGCAGGACGTCGAAGACCGCCGATCGGGCGGGGCGGACCGGCGCAGTCTCGGCGCGCCAGAATTCGGCCGCGCCGAACGCCCGGAATCCGGCCGAGCCGAACTCGTAATGCTTGTGATCCATTGATGATCGCGCCCCCGTTCCCGGCCCGATATTAGCGCGGGAAGTCCGCACGAAGAAGCGGATTCTTACGCTGTCTCAAACCTCTACAGGGGGGGCGAAGCTGGGACCTCGAAGCGTCGGCTTCGGGCTCGCCCGTTCTTACGTCTCTAGATCCAGCGTGATCACCGTCCCGCGCGTCGCGGTGTTGACGTCGAGCTTTGCGCCGAGGGACTGGACGAGGGCGGCGACGATGCTGCCCCCCATGCCCGAGGCGCCGTCATGGCCGGTGGTGTCGAGCTCGCCCGGCTCGGTCTGCGTGCGCGAGGCCTGGGCCTCCACGCTGTCGGCGTCCCAAGGCCAGTTCGAGCCTTCCCGCAAGCCGACCCCGTCATCCTCCACCATCAGCCTCACGCCGCCGCCCGTAAGCTTTTGGAACCGGATGCGGACCACGCCCTCATTGCGTCCCTTGAAGGCGTGCTCCAGCGCGTTGGTCAGGAACTCGGTCAGCAGGAGGCCGAGCCGCGCCGTGATCTCGACGGGCAGTTCGATCTCCTCGCATTCGACGTTGATCCGGATCGAGCCGCGTCCGTCGATCGCCGCCAGGGCCGCGGCGACGCGGCTGAGATAGGCGCCTGCCGCGATGGTCGTGTCGCCGACGGCGGCGACGCCTCTGCCCGACAGCTCGTCGTAGAGGAGGGCGAGGCTTTCGATCCTGTGGCTGAGCGCCTCGAAGCTTTCGCGCGTCACCTTCCGTTCGGCCTGAAGCCGGATCATGCTGACGATCATGGCGAGGTGGTTCTTCACCCGGTGCTGCACCTCGCGCAGCATCAAGTCCCGCCCGTCGCCGCCGGCCTCGGCGGTCCGAGGGTGGGCGTCGAGGTCCGTCTGCATGCCCAAGAAGCCGGTGAGCTCGCCGCTCTCGCTTCGCAAGGGCGCGATGACGAGGCGGTTCCTGAACGTCGTGCCGTCGGCCTTCTGGTTGTCGATGTCGACGCTGACGTCGCGCCCCTCGGCGATGGCGGTCCGGATCGTCTCGACGTCGGCCGGCGCGGCGGCGTCGCCTTGAAGGAAGCGGCAATTGCGTCCGACGGCGAAGGCGCGGCTGTAGAGCGTCATGCGCTCGAACGCGTCGTTCACGTAGACGATCGGGTTGTCCTCGATCCGCGGATCGGTGAGCACCATGGCGAAGGGCAGCCGTGCGATCGAACCTTCGATAGTACCTGAGTCGCCGCTCCTGCTGGATTCTGTCATGCCGTCTTTCCCCACGACCAAAAAGTTAGGTCGTAACGAGGATCGCGGTCAAGAAAAGGGGCCGGCCACGCCGGCCCCTCCGCCGTTCAGTACGCCCGGTACATGCCCGAGGCGGACAGCGTGCCCAGCATGTAGAGCATGCCGGAGTAGTAGCGGTCGCCGCCCGTCGGCGGGCCCGCGTTCCAGAGGTCCTCGACGAAGGCGTAGGGCCAGTCGCCGTTCGGAACCCGCGCGGCGAGGACGGCGGCCGCGTTCATGCCCTGCTGGCCGCCCCAGCGCGGATAGTTCCGCTCCAAGGGCGTGCCGTCGAGGGCGTAGCGCTGGAAGTAGGCGCCCCCGTTCTCGAGGCCCCCGCCGCCCCTGTTCGCGTCGTAGAAGAAGTCGAGGAGGCAGTTGGCGTGGAGCGCCTGGCGCGGATCCTCCGCCCACCAGTAGGTGTCCATGCCGACGTTCCCCGCCACGCGCCACGCGTCGGCGACGTGAAGCGTCGACTCCGCGTTGTAGGGGCTCTGATAGGGATCGGCCGAGAACGTCGCGTACTCCGGCGACAGGCAGGTCCGCGGGTTCTTCTGCCGCAGCCGGTTCAGGTAGTCGCGGCTGGTCTTCGCCACCGCCGCCCAGCGCTGCCGATCCGCGACGGGCCCGCGCTGCGCGAAGAGCTCGAAGAAGTGCGGCAGGTGGTAGGAGGGGTCCGTGTGCTCGGCCGAGCTGTAGTAGGGCACGAAGACGATCTGGTTCGTGGCCCGGTCGATGATGTTGGTCACGCCGTCCACGCGGCCGCCATTGTCCTCTTCCTGGTGCAGCATCTCCCGCGTGATCTCGTCGGCCCAGTACTTGTAGTTCTTGGGCCCGGTGCCCGCTTCGCTGCCCCAGCGTGCGTGCGCGATGTACAGGGCGGCCGCGAAGTAGACCTCGCCGTCCGGCGCAGGCGTGTTGCCGACGCAGGAACCCTGGTTCGCGCCGATCGGCAGCGGGTTGAACTTCCAGCAGAAGTACCCTTCCCACGGCCCGGACTTGTACAGCATCCGCTCGTAGGCGAAGCGCCAGAGCTTGTCGAAGCGCGCCTGGTCGTTCATCTGTACGGTGATCATCATCCCATAGGACTGACCTTCCGAACGCACGTCGACCGGGTTCGCCCCGTCATAGGTCTTGGGGTTCAGGATGTACGCCTCGTCCGCGTCGTAGTCGAAGTAGAGGCGGTTGGTCCCGTTCGCCGGGTCCGTGGTGCTGACGTTCGGGTCCTCGAAGTAGACGTAGTAGGCGTAGCGCAGCTTGTCGGCGATCTCGATCGGGGTCTTGCCGATCTCGTAGAAGAGGCTCCGGTACTGCCCGCTCTCGACGGCGCCCTCGCGCGGCGGGGTCGCATTGCCCGGGGTGACGCTCTGCGCGTGCGCGGCCCCGAGCGCGGTGGTCCCCACGAGGCCGCACAAGAGACCTCGAAGGCTAGTCTTCAGGCGTGGAAGGGTCGGCATGCAGTGTCACTCCCTGGCTATCGAACCGCGCCTCTGTTGGGCGCTATCATCAGCTTGGCGCGCCTTTGAGGCGACCGCTAGACGGAAGATGCAAAACTTGCAGTAGCAAAGTATTGATCGGCCAAGAGGCGCGGCAGCCGCACTTGTATTGACCGGTATCGTTGACGCTGAGACCGCGCACGTCTCAGGTGCGCGGATGCCTTACTCGGATACAGCCCTTCCGCCCTTCGAGGCGGAGTACTGCCCGCCTGACACCGCCCTCATCGAGGCGATGCTCGCCCGTGGCGGGCTTTCTCCTGAAGTCGAAGCGCGCGTGCGCAAGAGGGGGCGGCGCTACATCGAGGCGATCCGCAAGGCGCCGAAGGGCGCGGGGCTCGAGGACTTCATGCAGGAGTACTCGCTCTCCACCAAGGAGGGCCTCGCCCTCATGGTGCTGGCGGAGGCGCTGCTGCGCGTGCCGGACCCTGCGACCCAGGACCGCCTGATCGAGGACAAGCTCGGTGCGGGCGACTGGGACGCGCCGGACGGCGACGAGGGGTGGCTCCTGATGGCCGCCTCTTGGGGTATCGGGCTCTCGGCCCGCATCGTCCGGCAGGGCGAGACCCCGAGCGGCGTGCTGCGCGGCATGGTGAGGCGCCTTGGCAGCCCGGTCGTGCGCACCGGCACGCGCCAGGCCATGAGCTTCCTCGGGCACAACTTCGTCCTCGGTCAGACGATCGAGGACGCGCTCGCCCGCGCCGCCAAGCAGGAGCGCAAGGGGCTCCGCTACTCCTACGACATGCTGGGCGAGGGCGCCCGCACCCACGAGGACGCGGCGCGCTACACGAAGGCCTATGAGGACGCGATCAAGGCGATCGGCGAGCGGGCCGAGCGCCTCGGCCGCGAGATGCCCGACCGGTCCGGCATCTCGGTCAAGCTCTCCGCGCTCCACCCGCGCTACCTCCTCAAGAACCGCGAAGACGTCCTGAAGACGCTGGTGCCGCGCCTGACCGAGCTCGCCATCGCCGCGAAGCAGCACGACCTCGGCTTCACCGTCGACGCGGAGGAGGCCGACCGCCTCGAGCTCTCGCTCGACGTCTTCGCCGCCGTCGCCGCGGACGAGCGCCTTGCGGGCTGGGACGGCTTCGGCCTCGCGGTCCAGGCCTATCAGAAGCGCAGCCCAGCGGTGATCTCCTACGTCAACGACGTGGCGAGCCGCCTCGGCCGCCGCTTCAAGGTCCGCCTCGTGAAGGGCGCCTATTGGGACACGGAGATCAAGCGCGCCCAGGAGCGGGGCCTCGAGAACTTCCCCGTCTACACGCGCAAGGTCGCGACCGACCTCTGCTACCACGACTGTGCCAAGCGGCTGCTCGCGATGCGCGACAACCTCTACCCGCAGTTCGCGACCCACAACGCCCTCACCATGGCGACGATCCTGGAGCTCGGCGGCACCGGCCCCGAGGCGGGCTACGAGTTCCAGCGCCTGCACGGTATGGGCGAGATCCTGCACGACGGCGAGATCAAGGACGCGGGCGTGCCCGTCCGCGTCTACGCGCCGGTCGGCGGGTACAAGGAGCTTCTCGCCTACCTCGTCCGGCGCCTGCTCGAGAACGCGGCGAACTCCTCCTTCGTGGCCAAGGTCGCCGACGACCGCATCTCCGACGACGACCTCCTGACGCAGCCCGAAGACGCGATCCGGGAGCTGATGGATGCGGGGCGGCCCGTCTTCCACCCCGCGATCCACGTGCCGCCGGACCTCTACCCCGACCGCCGCAACAGCCGCGGGGCCGAGCTCGGCTACCGCCCCGACCTCGCCGAGCTCAGCGGCGCCGTCGCGGGGGGTTACGTCGGCGAGGAGACCGTGACGGGCTTCGTCGGCGGCGCTTCGCTCGGAGAGAACGACTTGCGCGACGCGGTCAACCCCGCGACGGGCCGGACCTTCGCGCGATGGGCGGAGACGAGCGAGGCCGACGTCGCCCGCGCCGTTGCCGTCGGGAAGGACGCCTTCCCCGCCTGGGACCGCAAGGGGCCGGCCGCGCGGGCGAGCTGCCTCCGCGCCTATGCCGACATCCTCGAGGCGCACCGGGACGAACTCCTCGGCGTCCTCGGGGCGGAGGCCGGAAAGACCATGGATGACGGCCTCGCCGAGGTGCGCGAGGCGGTCGACTTCTGCCGCTACTACGCGGCCGAAGCCGAACGGGTCATGGCGCCCAAGGACCTTCCGAGCCCGGTGGGCGAGACCAACACCTACCACCTCGAAGGCCGGGGCGTCTTCGCCTGCATCGCGCCGTGGAACTTCCCCCTCGCGATCTTCGTCGGCCAGGCCGTGGCGGCCATCGCGGCCGGAAACGCGGTCGTCGCCAAGCCGGCGGAGCAAACGCCCGTCACGGCGGCGATGGCCGTGAAGCTCGCGCACGAGGCGGGCATCCCCGGCGGCATCTTCAACCTGGTCCTGGGCGGCGGCAAGGTCGGCGCCGCGCTGACTGCGGACGAACGGATCGCAGGCGTCGCCTTCACCGGTTCGACCAAGACCGCGAAGGCGATCGGCCGAACCCTGGCCGAGCGGGAAGGGGGGATCATTCCCTTCATCGCGGAGACCGGCGGGGTCAACGCGATGATCGTCGACTCGACCGCCCTGCCCGAACAGGTCGCCGACGACGTGATCTCCTCCGCCTTCAGGAGCGCGGGCCAGCGCTGCTCGGCGCTCAGGGTGCTCTACCTGCAGGAGGACGTCGCGGACTCGATGCTCGAAATGATCGAAGGCGCGGCGCGGGCGCTCGTCCTCGGCGATCCGGGCGAAGCGAGCACGGATGTCGGGCCCGTCATCGACGCCGCCGCGCGGGAACGGCTCGACGCGCATTGGGCCAAGGTCGGCGAGGAGGGCCGCGTCGTCTATGTCGGCGAGGCGCCGGAGGAGGGGACCTTCTACGCGCCCCGCATCGTCGAGATGCCCGATCTGGACAGCGTGCAGGAGGAGGCCTTCGGGCCCATCCTCCACGTCATCCGCTACGGCTCGCGCCAGCTCGACGCGGTGATGGAGGCGATCGGCTCGACCGGCTACGGCCTCACCTTCGGCCTCCATACGCGTCTCGAAGAGCGCATCGCGCGCCTCGTCCCCCGCGCGCCGGCGGGCAACGTCTACGTCAACCGCAACCAGATCGGCGCGATCGTCGGCGTACAGCCCTTCGGCGGACGGGGCCTCTCGGGCACAGGCCCCAAGGCGGGCGGCCCGCTCTACCTCACCCGCTTCTGCGAGGAGCGGACGGTGACGATCAACACGACCGCGGCGGGCGGCAACGCCAGCCTCATCGCCATGGGCGAGGACGAGTGAGCGGCGGCGCGGAGCCGGTCAGACGCTGACCGGCTCCCGCTCGAACAGCCCGGCGCGGTAGTCGGCGAAGGCCTGGCGGATCTCGTCTTGCGTGTTCATCACGAAGGGGCCGTGCGCGACCACGGGCTCGCCGATCGGGTCGGCGTGCCCGAAGAGGAAGACGGCGTCGCTGTCCGCCTCGATCCGCACCTCGTCGCCGTCGGCGTTCATCTCGGCGAGCGTGTAGGGCGCGACCGCCTGGCCGCCGACGCTCACCGTGCCGCGCACGGCGTAGAGGAAGACGTTGCGCGCGGCGGGGGCGGGCAGGGCGACCGACGCCCCCGCTTCCAGATGCACGACGCTCATCATCACGCCGGTGAGCGACGGGATCGGCCCCGTCTCGCCCTTCAGCTCGCCCGAGATCAGCTGCGCGCTCGCCCCGCCGCCGAGGTCTAAGGCCGGGATCTCGTCGCGCTGCAGTCCCGTATAGCGCGGCTCGGTCATCTTCAGAGCCGGCGGCAGGTTCACCCAGAGCTGCAGGATCTCGAGCGGCCCGCCCTCGCGCTTGAAGTCGTCGGGGCTGAGCTCGGCGTGGACGAGGCCCTTCCCGGCGGTCATCCACTGAACGCCGCCCGCCTCGATCACGCTCTCATGCCCGCCCGTATCCATGTGGCTGAGGCTGCCTTCGAGGATGAAGGTCACGGTCTCGAAGCCCCGATGGGGGTGGGGGCCGAAGGGCAGGCCGGAATTGTTCGGCCCGTAGGTCTGCGGCCCGTGATGGTTCAGGAACAAGAAGGGGTCGACCTGCTCGACCCGTGGCCCCGGCAGGGGGCGGCGGGTCGTAAGGTCGGCGATGTCGTCCCTATGCGCGGCGTGAAGCGCGCGAACGGTGCGGCCGGTCATGGCGGTCCTCCGATGTCTCACCATGAAGGTAAGAACCGTGCGGCCGCCGAACAGGCACTGCCTGCGCAAAGCCCCTTTGCGAGGCGCCTCAGATCGCGGCCTCGACCAGCATCCAGAGCCCCATGGCGATCATGACCAGGTTCTCGGTCAGCGAGACGAAGCCCAAGGGCACGTTGGTGTCCCCGCCGACGCAGGCGCATTTGAGCTCCCGCTTGTCGACGTACACGGCCTTGAAGACCGAAACGGCGCCCACCGTCCCGATGAAGAGCGCGATCGGCGCGCCGAGAAGGCCGAACACCCCGCCCGCGATCATCAAGACGCCGGCCAAGAGCTCGCCGAACGGGTAGACGTAGCCGTAGCGGACGAAGCGCTGCGCCAGGAGATCGTAGTTCAGGAACATGGTCGAGAAGCTCTCGACGTCGCGCAGCTTCTGGATCGCGAGCACGCACATGGAGAACGCGGCGAACCACTCGATGCCGCGCAGGGTGAAGAGTTCGCGGAACGCGCCCCAGCTCGCCGCCCCCGCCATCAGGGCGCAGACGCCGAAGATGACGAGCACCGGCGTGTAGGTCGTCTCGCCCTTGGCACGCACGTGCCCGCCGAAGCGCTCGCGCAGCGCGTCGTAGCCGCCGACGCGCTCACCCCCGATGAAGGTCTGCGGCGTCGTCTTGACGTCGTGCTCGGCCTTGAACGCGTCGGTCTCCTCCCGCGTCGTCAGCCAGTGGTCCTCGACCGCGTAGCCCTTGCGCTCGAGCAGCGCTTTGGACTTCAGGCCGTAGGGGCAGAGGTGCTTCTCCATGACCATGCGGTAGAGCACGGCCTTGGGCTTCGTGGTCGCCGCGGTGTCGGTACTGGAAGTCGTAGTGCTCATCGCCGGTTTCCCTGAGATTGAGTAAGCGCCCTAACCCATGTGGGTAGGTCTCGGATGTTTTGCAGTCGGGCGGCGCGCCGCCTGTGTCGGTGCAGGACGGACGGTCGGCGCGTGCCCCTCCCTCCGACCATGGTCTTTGCGCAACAGTCGAGGAGACAACTGACGATTATTCCGCCCGATTTCGTGCCCGTTATAGGTGCCGTTAACCCTAATCCCTTTTGATCGCGATTTCGTGATACCCTTCTGCGTTTGCGAAGAACCGTTGGGGATCATGATGTTGAAGACGAGTGCGAACACCCGATACGCGAGGAAGAACCGTGCCCGGTCGAAACGGCTCGTTCTTTCGACCGTGAGCATCTCGGCGATGGCGGCGCTGCCCGCTCACGCAGCGCCAGTCGCCGCGAACGGCGCCGTCGTCGAGCTTTGCAGCGGCGTCCAACTGCCGCCTTCGGTCGTGACGGACATCATGGCCCCCGTGATCACCGGCATCGTCGAGCCTCTCGAAGGCAGCCTCAACACACAGTTCGGCCGCCTCGATCTGCTGACGCCCTTCACCGCGACGACGATCAAGACCGATCTGTCGACTCCGCTCGCGGCGGCGGCGGCGGGCGAACCGATCACGCTCCAGGTTCTCGCCTCGGACGGCACGCTCGTGGGCCCGGCCGATCCCTGCAACGCGGCCGCCGACAGCTTCACGCTCCGGGAAAGCCAGGGCATGGCGATCGGCGGCAACACGATCAGCGGGCTCGGCAATGCCGGCTTTGCGGCCTCCGCCGGCGAGGTGGGCTCGATCGCGTTCGGGAACGCCGCCCTGACGGACGCGGCATCGGTCAACGCGATCGCCGTGGGCAACGGCGCCCGCGTGATCGGCGCGCAGGGCGGCGTTGCGATCGGCGACGATGCGGCGGTCGAGGCCGAGGGCGGCGTCGCCCTGGGGCGCGGTGCGCGCAGCACCCGCGGTGTCCGCGCCGGCTATCAAGCCTTCGGTCTTGCGCAAGGTCAGAACAGCGTCGGCGACGTCTCGCTAGGCACGACCGGGCAGGAGCGACAGCTCACGAACCTCGCAGCGGGTTCCGAAGATACGGACGCCGTCAACCTCGCACAGCTTCGGGGCGTGTCCGACGACCTCTCGGCGAACTTGGAGTTCGTTTCGACCGACCTCGACGCGCTCTCGACGGCCGTCGGACAAACCTCCGCAGACGTTGCGTTGATCTCTTCCGATCTGGGCGCGGTCTCGGTCGAAGTCGGTGTCCTGTCGGGCGAGTTCGACGCGGTTGTCGGGCAGGTCGGCACGCTCAGTGGCGACGTCGCGGCCGTATCGAGCCGCCTCGACGACTTCGCCGGCGAGGCGCTCTCCTACACGGATGCGTCCAAGACCGAGCTCGTTCTGGGCGAGGCGGGCGCCGCGGTCGCCTTGACGAACTTGGCCACGGGAAGTCTGGCCGCCGGTTCGGCCGACGCGATCAGCGGCGGTCAGATGAACGATCTCGGTGTCAGCCTCGCCACGGCTTACGGCGGTACGAGCGTCTTCGATCACGAGACGGGCACGGTCGCCCTGAACATCGAATTCGGCGGCGCAAGCTACGGCGACATGCAGTCGGCCTTCGATGCGGTCGCGTTGTCGATGAACACGCAGACCGGTACGGGCGGCGGCGGCGGCGGGACGAACCCGTACTTCAACGCTCAGTCGACCGCACCGGACTCGCGCGCGGAAGGCGAGGATTCCATCGCGATCGGCCCGAGCGCGGTCGCTATGGGGGAAAGCGCCATCGCGACGGGGCGCGGCGCCGAAGCACGAGCGGGCGGTTCGGTCGCCATCGGCGATGCCGCAGTGGCGGGCGAGGGCCGGGCGGTCTCGATCGGCTACGCGAACGTTGCTTCGGGCAACGGGGCGGTCGCGATCGGCGACCCGAACTTCGCCACCGGCGACGGTTCCGTCGCGATGGGCCGTGACAACTCGGCGACGGGCGAGGGCGCCGTCGCCCTGGGGGACACGAACATCGTCGAGGGGGACGGGGCCGTGGCGCTGGGCAATAGGAACCAAGTCAGCGGCGAGGCGTCGCTCGCGCTCGGGCATACCAATGTGACCGAGGGGGCGGATTCCATCGCTCTCGGCGCGCGCAACACGGTGGTCGGCGGCAGCTCCTTGGCCATCGGGCGCGACAACGAGGTCACCGGCGACCAGGCCTTCGCGATCGGCAGCAACGTCATGATCTCCGCCGACGAGACCCTGGCGATCGGCAACAACGTCGTCGCCAGCGGCGCTCGCGCTACGAGCATCGGCAATGGCGCCCAAGCCGAAGCTATCGGTGCGAGCGCGCTGGGCGCCGGTGCGGTCGCCGACAGCGCGTACTCCCTCGCGCTGGGCGAACAGGCGCGGGCGAGCGGTCAGAACGCGTCCGCTCTCGGTGCCCATGCCAACGCCGCCGGCCAAGAAGCGCTCGCCGTCGGCGAAGGGGGGCTGCGGTCGGCCGCTTCGCGACGGCGATCGGGGCGGGCGCATATGCCGATGAGGAAGCTGCGACGGCGATCGGCCAGGATGCCCAAGCGCTCGGTATCGCCGCGACCGCGGTCGGACGCTCCTCGACGGCGACCGGAGAAGCGTCGATCGCGATCGGACCTGTCTCGATCGCGAGCGCCGACGATTCGATCGCGTTGGGGGCACGCTCGCACGCAGACCGTGGCGCCGCCGCCGAGTACGAAGCGTTCGGGCTCGCCGAAAGCCAGAATTCCGTCGGCGAGGTCGCCATCGGGGCCGATGTCGACTTCGTCTCGCCGATCGACGGCTCACGCTACCCGAGCGGCGCCCGGCAGATCACCGGCGTCGCAGCGGGCAGCGAGGACAACGACGCGGTCAACGTGGCCCAGCTACGGGGCGCCTCGAGCGAAGTCGGGACCGCGATGGCAGAGGGTCTGGGCGGCGGCGCGGCCTATGACGAGGAGGCCGGCGAGATGACGGGGCCGACCTACGAGATCAATGGCGTCGAGCACCGCGATGTGGGTTCCGCGCTACTCGCGCTGTCGCGGACGGGCGGCGGTCTCACTCCGCTCGCCTACGCTGCCTCTTCGGAGGACGGCAGCGCAGTCAGTCGGGTCACTGACGATGCTGTCCTCGTCGGCTTGAGCGGCGGCCCTGTCCGGCTCCACAACGTTGCGCGAGGGCGGGCGGCGACCGACGCCGTGAACGTCTCGCAGCTGAGCGACGCCGTCCTCGAAGCGAACAACTACACCGATGCCTGGATGGACCGCCTCGCCGGACAGCTCGGGAACATCTCGCGGGAGGCGGACGCCGGGACCGCAACGGCCATCGCAGCCGCGCAGCTTCCCCAGCCGATGCGTGCGGGCCGCAGCATGTTCGCCGTCGGTATCGGCTACTACAACGGGCAGAACGGAGCGGCTATGGGTTACTCCCGCTCGTCCAGGGACGGAAACCGGGTCGTCCGGGTCAGCGGCTCCTACAACTCGCAGAAGAAGCTGAGCCTCGGCGCGGGCGCCGGCTTCGAGTTCTGATCACTGCCGGCCCGGCAGCGTCCGCGCTGCCGGGCCGGAAGCTTCGATCGGTCGCGATCAGAACGGGATCCAGCGCCGGTTGTTCGAGAACTTCATGTACTCGATGTTGATCCCCGCCCGGGCGCCGACGCCGCTGCGCATCGGCACTACGGTGGTCTCGCCATTGGTCAGCGCCGTCGCGGCGACGCCGCCTACGAAGTAGAAGTTGCCCTGCCCGCCGGGGAAGCGCTGGTAGAGGTTCTCGGTCGGCCCTAGGTCGTAGACGAGGGTGAAGACCTTGGACGCGTCCGCGCCGAGGTCGAAGCCGAGCGACGGACCCTGCCAGTAGACCTCGATCGGCGCGAAGCCCGGCCGGTAGAGCATCCCCTTGCCGTAGGTCACGCCGACGCCGATCGCGCCGCCCGCCTCTTCCCCTGCGATGTAGGCCTGCGGGCGGCCTTGCTTGGCGAAGATGTCCTGGATCACCTCCGCCATCTCGGCCGAGGCCTGACCGAAGAAGTTGCCCGCCTCCCCGACGATGTCGTCCCGGTCGTAGGTCGGGTACTGCAGGTCCGCCTCGACCTCGGCGCGGCTGACGTCCTTGGACGGGTTGGCGGGCGTGCTGGCGCAGGCCGCGAGCGCGAGAACGGCGAGCGGGGCGGCGAGGTAGGACTTCATCGGGTCTCCTTCCCTGAGCCCGCCGGGCACAGCCGACGGGCGGTATCGACTGGGGCCTACGCTATCAGAAGGCGTAAGAGAGGGACAATCGCAGGTTCCGCCCCGGCAGCGGCACCTCCTCCTTCAGGAAGGAGGCGTGCGTCCGCGCCTCCTCGTCCGTCGCGTTCAACAGCGCGGCGCGCAGGCTCACCCGGTCCGTCAGCGCGTAGGACGCGTAGAGGTTCAAGAGCGTGTAGCTCGCGGTCGGCAACTCGTAGGACGCGACCTCGTCCTGGCCCGCCTCGTGCTCGACCTCGACGCGCAGGCTCGCGCCGTACCCTTCCGCCTCGACGCCAGCCGTCAGCCCGAGAGGCGGGATGCGGGGCAGGTTCTCGGACGTCCCCTCGGGAGCATCCTTCAGCTCGGCGTCGACGTAGTCGAGCGTGCCGTCGACGCTGAGGTCGAAGCCGCCGAACTCGCCGAGGCCCGTCTCGCCGAAGAGCTCGAAGCCCAAGAAGCGCGCATCGGCGCCCGTGAACCGATAGACCGGCAGGCCGTCCTCCTCGTCCCCCGTCTCGCGCTCGTAGACGTAGCCGTCATAGTCGGTCGCGAAGAGGTTCAGGGTCAGCGCGCCCCAGCCGCCGTGAAGGTGCGCCAACGCCTCGACGCCCAGCGCCGTCTCGAGGCCCAGGCCTTCGTCGCCGAGCTGGTACTGATCGGTGGCGAGGTGCGGGCCGTCGGAGAACAGCTCCTCCGTGGTCGGCGCCCGCTCCGTGCGGGAGAGCGTCAGGCCGACATCGAAGCTGTCCGTCACGTCGTACCCGGCCCCGAGCGAGCCCGAGACGCCGGTGAAGTCGCGCCCCGGAAGGCCTTGGTTTCGGGCGTGCTCGGTCCGCTCGACCCGTGCCCCGCCCTCGAGGTGCCAGGGCCCGGCCTGGACCTCCTGGAAGGTGTAGAGGCCGTACTGGTCCGTGGTCGTCGGCTTGACGAAGGCTTCGTCGCCGATCGCGGCGAAGTCGCGGGTCAGGACCTGCACCCCGCTCGCCCCGCGCCAGCCGCCGCGCTGCGTCTGAAGAAGCTCGAGCCGTCCCTCGAACCCTTCGTTCGTGAACACGGTCCCGGGCTCGTTCGGCCCTTCGAACTCGGTATGGCGATAGTCGGCGTAGCCGGCGAACAGCGTCGCCTCTTCGAAGAAGCCCCCGAGCGCCAGCGCGCCGTTCATGTCGACGCGCGTCTGGCCGAGATCGATGAAGACGCCGCCCTCTTCCTCGGCGTCCACCTCTTCGCCCTCCTCGTGCTCGTGACCCCCGGGCACGCCGTACTTGGTGTCGAGCCGCGACACGGAAACGGCGAGGCGCCCCCGCTCGCCGATCAGGGCGAGCCCGCCTGCGCCCGAGGCGGTGTGAACGAAGCTGTTGGGCAGGCTGTCCCGCACCTCGTCGTCTTCGTGGCCGCCCTCGCCGATCTCCCCGGCCTCTTCCTCTTCGAGCGCGCGCAGTCGGGCGGACTCCGCAAAGCCCGGAATGTCGTAGTCCTCCGCGTCGCGCCAGCTGCCCGAGGCCGAGACGACGACGTCCACGCCGCCCACGGACCCGGCCAGCGCGTTCAGCCCGCCCGCGACCTCCGCCGAATCGTTCACCGTCGCGCCTTGCACGCGGACCGCGCCCTCGATGCCGTCCGGCGCGGTCTCCGGCAGGCGGCCGTCGATCACGTTGACGACGCCCCCCGCCGCCGAGGAGCCGTAGCGAAGAAGGCTCGTGCCGCGGATCACCTCGATCCGCTCGGCGGTCGCGGGCTCGACGGCGACGGCGTGGTCGGGGCTCGCCGAGGAGGCGTCGATCGAGCCGATGCCGTTGGTCAGGATCCGCACCCGGTCGCCGCTCTGACCCCGGATGATGGGCCGCGAGGCGCCCGCGCCGAAGGCCGTGTCGGAGATGCCGGGCTCGGTCCGCAGCGTCTCGCCGATCGTGCCGGCGGCGCGGCGCTGGAGGTCCTCTCCGCCGAGGACGGAGGCGCCGGTCAGGAGGTCGTCCTGGCTGCCGTGAAGCGGGCTGCCGGTGACGACGATGACGTCGTCGTCTTGGGCCAGGGCGGGGGAGGCGAGCAGGGCGAGGCAGGCGCAGGATGCGCGGAGGGTCGTCTTCATGGGAATATCTCACGTCTAGCGGGCCGCACGCGGGCGCAGGGCCTCGCGTCGTCGCGGCGAAGGGAAGAAGGGTTCGCTAGAAGGAGAAGGGGGGCGCGCGGCCGGGCGGCGTGACCGTGCTCGCCGGGACGAGGAGGGTCCGGCTCGCCTCCGCCTTCGCGACGGGTTCCGGCAGCGGCAGGATCAGGAGCGGCGCATCGGGGGGCGGCAGGAGGCCCACCGTCTGATCGCCGTGGATCTGCAGCGAGCAGGGAATGCCGTCATGGTCGTGCGGCCCGTCGCCGAACGCCGCCGCGTGCGCCGCCGCGCCGCCCTGGATCAGGGCGACGAGCAGACCGAGCACGACGAGGAGGCCGCGAAGACGCATCCGCGTCCTTTAGACCAGCGCGAGCGGCCTGTCAGCCGTCGCAGGTGCGAAGGCGAGCCGCCGCCCCGCCATGCACCACGTGCTCATCACGAAAGTTCCGTGAACCCCGCATCTTCGTCAACAAACCGTTAAGGACGCGCGCTACCGGGGGGCGTCACGAGGGAGATCCCCAATGCGGTTCAGCGTACTTCTTTCTGCGGCCACGGCCGCCCTTCTCGCCGCGTCGCCCGCCTGGGCCCAATGCGAAGGCGCGGGCACGGTCGTCTGCGCCGGCGCGGACACGGACGGCTTCGAGGACGCGAGCGACGGCGTCAGCCTGTCGGTCCTGCCCGGCGCCAGCGTCACGTCCGAGGGCGACGCGATCAAGCTCGAAGGGGAGGGCGCCTACGTCCTCAACGAAGGCGCGGTCGAAGGCGGCGACGAGGGGATCGTGGTCGGCGCATACGCCACGGTGGTGAACGACGGCACGGTCGTCGCGGGCGACAAGGCTATCGACGCGGACGGCCTCGACGGCGTCTCGGTCGTCAACACGGGCAGCATCGAAGCGGGCGACAAGGGCGTCCGCATCGCCGACAGCGTGGGCGCGACGCTCGACAATTCGGGCACCATCACCGCCGTCAGCGAGGCCTTCGAGGGCGGCGACGACGCCATGCTTACGAACACGGGCCTGATCGAAAGCACCGAGGAGGACGGCGTCCAGGTCCAGCTCGGCGCCACCATCGTCAACGAGGGCACGATCTATGGCGGCACGACGAACGGCGACGGCATCGACATCGACGGCGGGCTGATCGTCAACCGCGCCTCCGGCCTGATCGAATCGCGCAGCACCGACCTCGTCTTCACCGAGGACGGCCCCGAGGCCGGCATCGACATCGACGCGCCCGAAGTGCCGGGCGCGGTCGCCTCCGTCGAGATCCTCAACGACGGGGTCATCCGAGGCGAAATCGGCATCCTCGAAGACTACGGCAACCTCGACGGCCACGTCATCGTCAACGCCGGCGCGATCATCTCGACGCGTGAGTTCGCGATCGACCTCAACATCGGCGACGACCTCGTCGAGCTCGTCGAAGGCGGCACCTTCGAAGGCACGGTCAGCCTCGGCGAGGGCGAAGACGACCTTCTCCTCACCGGCATCATGGACGCGGATGTGGGCGGCATGCCGACCCTCTTCGATGGCGGCGAGGGCGAGGACTTCGTCAGCTTCGACCCCTCCGTCGCGCTCGGCGACATCGTCTCCTACGTCATGTCCGACGTCTTCGAAGGCGCGATGGCGCTGACCTTCGCGAACGAGGACGGATCGCTCAGCACGCTGTCCTTGATCGACTTCGAACTCTTCGGCATCGGCGCGGCGGGCGATCAGATGGTCTACAGCCTCTCCGACCTCCTCGGCAGCCCGGTTCCGCTGCCTGCCGGCCTGCCGCTCTTCGGCACGGCCCTCGGCCTCGGCGCCGTGCTGCGCCGCCGGGCCCGCCGCGCCTGACGTCTCGGCGCGAGGCGGAAGAGGTCGCTGGCGCCGCCCTCCGGGGCGGCGCTTCGCCATGACCATGACCGGACCCGCGCGTTGCTCCGTATAGGCGAACCGGTTCTGACTTCTTCACCGAACTGGCACCGCTTCGTTGCGGGATCGTCACGGACGCGACTTAGGGCGCTCTCGTCACGACAGCGCAATGGAGACCCTCCGTGTCAAGAACTCCTCTAAGAATGGCTGTGAGCCTTCTCGTCCTCGCCGCGACCGCCACGGCGCAGACCGCCCCGGCCATCGAGGACGCCCGCCAGTCTTCCGAGTACTGGCAGCTCGGCAAGGAGGCCCTCGCCGAGAACGCGGCCAAGCGTCCGATCTACGGCACGGCCAAGAACGTCATCCTCTTCGTCGGCGACGGCATGGGACCGACCACGGTCACGGCGGGCCGTATCTACGAGGGTCAGCACGACGGCGACGACCTGCCGGGCGTGCGCAACGTCCTCGGCTTCGAAGGCCTGCCGCACCTCGCCCTGTCCAAGACCTACAACATCAACGTCCAGGTCCCCGACAGCGCCGGGACCATGACCGCGATCACGACCGGGGTGAAGACCGACGAAGGCCTCATCAACTACATGCCCGGCATCACCCGCGCCGACTGCTCGACGCCTGCCGAGAAGAAGATAACGCCGCTCTTCGCGCTCGCGGAGACGGCGGGCCTCGCCACCGGCGTCGTCTCGACCGCCCGCATCACCCACGCGACCCCGGCCGCGACCTACGCCCAGGTCGTCGACCGCGACTTCGAAAGCGACACGGACGTTTTGGGCATCGCCGACTATCCCTCGGCCGACTGCGCCGACATCGCCACGCAGCTCGTGGACTTTCCGTATGGTGACGGCATCGAGCTCGCGCTCGGCGGCGGCCGGAGGGCCTTCCTCCGCCAGGACCAGACCGGCCCTGAGGGCGATAGCGGCCGGCGGACCGATCGCGACCTTACGGCCGAGTGGGCGGCGAAGCCGAACCACGCCGTCGCGATGACGAAGGGCGAGTTCGAGGCGCTGCCGAAGGCGGGCGTGAAGGTCCTCGGCCTCTTCGAGTCGAGCCACATGCAGTACGACCTCGACCGCGACGACAGCGCGGGCGGTGAGCCGAGCCTCGCCGAGATGACGTCCTATGCCATCGACAACCTCTCCGCCGACCCCGACGGCTACATGCTCGTGGTCGAGGCGGGCCGGATCGACCACGCCCACCACGAGGTCAACGCCGCCAAGGCGATGGGCGACACCCGCGCCTTCGACGAGGCGATCAAGGCCGCGCTCGCCAAGGTGGACCTGCGCGACACGCTGGTCGTCGTCACCGCCGATCACGGCCACGTCTTCACCTTCTCCGGCTACCCGACGGTCGACAACGACATCCTCGGGCTCGCCGACGGGGTCGATGCGGCCGGCAAGCCGCTGCCCGGACCGGTGATGGCCGGCGACGGCAAGCCCTACACCACGCTCTCCTACGCGAACGGTCCGTCCTCTCCGTTCTTCACGACCGAACTCGTCACGCGCCGCGACCTCACCGGCGTCGACACCACCGACAAGGACTTCCACCAGGACGCGCTCGTCCCGGCGGGGTCCGAGACCCATGGTGGCCAGGACGTGGCGATCTACGCGGGGGGACCGAAGGCCTACCTCTTCGACGGCACGGTCGAGCAGAGCTACATCTTCCACGTGATGGACGAGTCGCTCGCGCTGAGCCGAAAGGTCGAGACCGCGCAGCGCCTCGGCGCCGCCCGCGGCCGGGGGCGTTAACCACTTTCGTCTTGCGAATCACGGTGCCGCAGGGAACACCTTTCTCTGCGGCGCCTACTCTCTTGCAGGGCCGAAACGAAAATGGTGGAGGTCCGTATGGGAATGATTCAGGAGTTCAAAGAGTTCGCGGTCAAGGGCAACGTCGTCGACCTCGCCGTCGGCGTCATCATCGGCGGGGCCTTCGGGACCATCGTGAAGAGCCTGGTCGACGACATCATCATGCCGCCGATCGGCTGGCTCACCGGCGGGGTCGACTTCTCCGACCTCTACGTGAACCTGAAGCCGGACTCGACGTTCACCTCGCTCGACGCGGCGCGCGAAGCGGGTGAGCCGGTGATCGCCTACGGGCTCTTCCTCAACAACCTCATCGCCTTCCTGATCGTGGCCTGGGCGGTCTTCATCATCGTCAAGGCCATGAACAGTCTCCAACGCAAGGCCGAAAGCGAGGCCCCGGCCGATGCGCCGGTCGAGCCGCCCAAGGACATCCTTCTACTTGAAGAGATCCGCGACGCGATCCGCGCGAAGGGTGTTTAACTCTGTAATACTTGGTGAGAGACACCCGGCGCATGTACTGAGGCGGCTGAAATCGCGCCTCGCGTGCGTGCGCCGGTGACTTGTGCGTGATCTCTTGCGCAACCCTTAATGGATCGATTGACGTTTGCTGCGCTGCAGTGTCTGCCCCTTAACCGTAAGAAAGGGGTAAAACACCCATGTTGCGCAAACTCACCTCGGTCCTTCTCGCGGTCGGCCTCCTGGCCGGCGGCAGCGCTTGGGCCGTTCCCGTCGCTTCGGCCGACGGCGCGGGCAAAGGCGTCTACGTCGCCGCGGACGGCAACGTCACCGTGACCTATGAAGGCAAAGACGCGGGCTTCCGCTCGGCGCTCTACCTCCTGGGCGCAGACGGCGAGGACACGCTCGTCTTCAAGGGCAAGTCCTTCGCGGCGGGCACTTCGTTCGACCTCGGCGACTTCACCGCGGGGACGGAGCTCATCTTCCGCCTCGCGATCGCGAACCGCGGCGGCTACAGCCTCTACTCGGGCGACGGCAGCCGTAACGCCAAGGGCTTCGCGAACGCCCGCGCCGAGACCATTGGCGGCCTCGTCACCCGCGTCAGCTTCGAGGACATGCTCGGCGGCGGGGACAAGGACTTCAACGACTTCGGCTTCACCGTCTCGAACAGCGCCGCCGGCGCGATCCCGAACCCGGTGCCCGGCGCCGCGATCGTCATGTTGACCGGCATCGCTGGCCTGGCCGGCATGCGCAGCCGTCGCCGCACGGCCTGAGGCTCCCTGAAGGCCGGAGGGGAGGGAAGGGCGCTCCGCGAGGAGCGCCCTTTCTCTTTGCCGCGTTGCGGGGCGGGCGGTGCGGCCCTAGAGCGGCGCGCATGACCGACCTTTCCCACCTGCGCAACTTCTCCATCGTCGCGCATATCGACCACGGCAAGTCGACGCTCGCCGACCGCCTGATCCAGACCTGCGGCGGCCTCACGGACCGTGAGATGCAGGAGCAGGTGCTCGACAACATGGAGCTCGAGCGCGAGCGCGGCATCACCATCAAGGCGCAGACCGTCCGCCTCAAATACACGGCGAAGGACGGGCGCACCTACACGCTCAACCTCATCGACACGCCAGGCCATGTCGACTTCGCCTACGAGGTGAACCGGTCCCTGGCCGCCGTCGAGGGCTCGCTCCTCGTCGTGGACGCCTCCCAAGGGGTCGAGGCGCAGACCCTCGCCAACGTCTACCAGGCCATCGAGGTCGACCACGAGATCGTCCCCGTCCTCAACAAGGTGGACCTGCCCGCGGCCGAGCCCGACCGCGTGCGCGAGCAGATCGAGGACGTCATCGGCCTCGACGCCTCGGACGCGGTCCTGATCTCCGCCAAGACGGGCCTCGGCATAGGCGACGTGCTCGAGGCCATCGTCACCCGCCTGCCGGCCCCCACGGGCGACGCCGACGCGCCCCTCCAGGCGATGCTGGTGGACAGCTGGTACGACAAGTATCTCGGCGTCATGGTCCTCGTCCGCGTCGTGCAGGGCGTCCTCAAGAAGGGCCAGAAGATCCGCATGATGGCCCAGGGTTCGACCCACCAGGTCGACCAGGTCGGCTTCTTCTCGCCCCACAGGACCGAAGTGGACCAATTGGGCCCGGGCGAGCTCGGCTACTTCACCGCCTCGATCAAGGAGGTCGCGGACACGAACGTCGGCGATACGATCACCGACGACAAGCGCCCGGCCGACAAGCCGCTCCCCGGCTTCAAGCCGAACCAGCCCGTCGTCTTCTGCGGCCTTTTCCCCGTCGACTCGGCCGAGTTCGAGGATCTGCGCGACGCCATCGCCAAGCTGCGCCTCAACGATGCGAGCTTCGAGTACGAGATGGAGACCTCGGCGGCCTTGGGCTTCGGCTTCCGCTGCGGCTTCTTAGGGCTCCTCCACCTAGAGATCGTCCGTGAACGTCTAGAGCGCGAGTTCGGCATCGACCTCATCACGACCGCGCCCTCGGTCGTCTACCACATGTACATGACGGACGGAGAGAGGCGGGACCTCCACAACCCCGCCGACATGCCCGACCCCGTGCATATCGATCACCTCGAAGAGCCCTGGATCAAGGCGACGATCCTCGTCCCCGACGAGTTCCTGGGCGGCGTCCTCAAGCTCTGTGAGGACCGCCGCGGCGTGCAGCAGGACCTCACCTATGCGGGCAGCCGCGCCATGGTCGTCTACGAGCTGCCGCTCAACGAGGTCGTCTTCGACTTCTACGACCGGCTCAAATCGATCACCAAGGGCTATGCCAGCTTCGACTACCAGATCACCGGCTACCGCGCGGGCGAGCTCGTCCGCATGCAGATCCTCGTCAACGAGGAGCCGGTCGACGCCCTCGCCATCGTCGTGCACAGATCGAAGGCCGAGGCGCGCGGTAGAGCCATGTGCGAGAAGCTGAAGGACCTCATCCCCCGCCACCTCTTCAAGATCCCGATCCAGGCCGCGATCGGCGGCCGCGTCATCGCGCGCGAGACCATCGGCGCCATGCGCAAGGACGTCACCGCCAAGTGCTATGGCGGCGATGCCAGCCGCAAGCGCAAGCTCCTCGACAAGCAGAAGGCGGGCAAGAAGAAGATGCGCCAGTTCGGCCGCGTGGAGATCCCGCAGGAAGCCTTCATCAAGGCCCTGAAGATGGACGAGGGCTGAGCCTCGCCTCTTGGGTGCTCGTCATCGAGGCGCCGAGCAGGCGCTGTCGCTGGCGACGCCGTCGTCTACGAACGTCCGGACCGCCTCGGCGAAGCAGCTCGGCATCGTCATCAGCACGAAGTGAGAAGCGCCGTGCGCGGTGACGAGCTGAACCGGCCCTGCAGGTTCGAGTGACGCCACATGCTCCACCGCCCCTTCGTAAGGCGTCTTCGGATCGCGGTCACCGTGCAGGACCAGGCTCGGCGGCACGCGCTCCGGCCGGGCCGCGAAGTACTCGTCCCGCTCATAGGTCGGAATGCCGCCGCTGATGAGTTGCGAGGGGAGGGGGCTTGCGAACAGGTAGTCCTCTTCCTCCGCCGCGATCTGCTCCTTGGTCAGGGCGGGGCGGGCGGTGTTCTCCGACCGACTAATCAGGCTGACGAGTGGAATCGAGGAGGGGGCCTGCGGATAGGGCTCGAACAACGCTGCAACCGCCTCGCGCCGGGCCTGTGCCTCGGCCATCGCGGAGCCGTCTCCTGCCTCGATCCTATCGAGGATCTGCGGGATCATCGCCCGCGTCTCTGGATCGTCGAGCAAAGCCCCGAAGGCGTATCGCGGCGGGGTCCCCACCATATCCGCCGTCGCCGGATCGTCCACCAGTGCGGCCATTCGTTCTTCGAGGCGCCCGCCTTGGACGCCGCAGCCTCTAAGGTCTGCGCAGTCGCGCAGGACCTGCCGCCCGACGCCGTCCACGACGGCGGAGCGGCGGCTAAGGTCCCACCGCTGCGTGTCCTCGACGGGGATCAGCGAGTCGAGGACCACGCCGTCGATCCCACCCGGTCCTGCGATCGTCAGCATGCGCAGGACGAGCTGCGTCCCGTAGGACACGCCGTAGACCAGGCGATCCTTATCCGCACCGAAGCGTTCTATGAGGAGAGCGAGGTCGCGGGCTGCGTTCGAGATCGTAAAGGCGCGGGTCCGCGCGGCGTCGACATTCAACGCCTGAAAGCAGCTCCCCCACTCTGGCCCCGAAAGCGCGGTGCCACCAGCGCTGCTCACACTCTCTTCCTTGGGGCAGAGGCGGGCGGAAAAGCCGGTGCCCCGGTGGTCC
The DNA here is from genome assembly GCF_014199615.1 of Parvularcula dongshanensis. Classification (GTDB taxonomy): domain Bacteria; phylum Pseudomonadota; class Alphaproteobacteria; order Caulobacterales; family Parvularculaceae; genus Parvularcula; species Parvularcula dongshanensis. The sequence goes on from NZ_JACHOB010000001.1 coordinate 816,664, forward strand.
GGTATGATGACGTCGTAGCCGGGCAGCGCGGCCCTGACGGTAGCGAGGAAGGGATAGAAGGAGGCACCGGACTCCCCGGGCCCACCCGCAATCATCCAAATCTGACCGCGAGGCCGCCCGGCCGCTGGGAACTTGCGTACGAAAAGCTCGGCCTTGCCCTGCTCGGGTGCCTCGTGATCGAGCGGGACAGAGACGTCGGTGCACAACGATCCGTTCAGGGAAGGATCGCTCGCCGCATCGGGACAGGGCGAAAAGCTCGAATGCGGGTCCTCGCCCATCTCGGTCGCATAAGCGCCGGGCGTAGCGAGGACCATGAGAGCGGATGCGAGGGCGTGGCGAATGGAAGGCACGAAGGTCTCCGGATCGGACTTCAGAGCGACCGGTCGCGGGTAGACTTTCGGGCAAGGGCCTGTCGAGACCAGCCGTGCCGAATGTTCAGGCTGCTGCAACCGCCGTACAGCCGCGCCACTCCGTCTAGCGGCACGGCCTGCGCGTCCTGGCCACGGCTCTACGCCGCAGCCGCCCCCTCCGCCGCAGGCGCCCGCAGGGCGCGGTACAGCTGCCGCGTCTCCGCAGCCGTCATCACCGCCGGGCGCTGTCTGATCCACCGCAGGGCGGCCTTCTCGTTCAACACCCAGACCGGCCCTTCGCTCTTCGTCCACCAGCCGGGAAAGACGACGACGGGCTGCAGGGGCGGGGCGTATCCAAGCGCGCGGGTCATTCTCGCGACCTCCTCGCAGGCGCGCGTGACCTGGCTCAGGGCATCGCCGCGCATCTGGCGCCCGTTCCGATAGAGGACGCCGTCCCGGCAGGCGATCTCGTCGCGCCCGCGCCCGGACTTCGAGGCGTACTTGGTTTCGATCACGTAGAGCCCGCTCGGCGCGATCACGAGGTGGTCGATGTTGAAGCCGTCCCGGCAGAGGTCGTGCAGCACGTAGGCGCCGCGTCGCTCGAGGGTCTGCAGGAACGCGCCGACGTAGTCCTCGGCCTGCGCGCCTTTGGCGAGGCGCTGCATCCGGAGGATACCGAGGCCGAACCACGCCGTGCCAACCAGGAACATGAGGCCGAGGGCGGGGACCATCAGGTTCGGCGCGACGAAGTACGTGAACCCGATCCAAAAGGCACTGCCTATCAGGGTGAGTCCAGCCAAGGTAGCGGGCACTTCGTCCAGGAGCCGGGCGCGCAAGGACTGCGCCGCCATTCTTTGGCGCAGCGGCCGAAACGGCGTCCGGTCGCTCTTCTTCCGCTTGAAAACGCGCATGGGCGCCCCGCGCTTTGCTTCGAAGCCGGATTAGCAGGACAGATCGAAGGAAGACTTATCGACAAGCGTCGAAGTTGAACGCCGCCGCGTAGGGCGGCTCGCACCGCGTGCCGCCACCTCTCCCTCTGGGAGAGGTCCAAATCTTCGATTTGGGGTGAGGGGAAGCGAGGGCGGTGCCAGGCGTCACCGCCGCTGGCCGTCACCCGTAGGGCGGTCGCCAATGGCGGCCGCGTGCCGCGACCGCCCTACGACTTATCCCCGCCCCCGGCCGCCCGTGCCATCCTGCCTTCGTCGCGGCAGGGCCGGGGCGGGGCGGACAGCTGACGTCTCTCCTGCCTGCCGCCACGAGGTCACGTGCCGGTCGGCCTGGGTGATGGAATGCACCCCGCCGTATCGGGCCAGACACGCGCCGGGCGAGCTGAAGAACGGCCCCGGCGGATCGCGCCGAGGGGCGTGGAGGGTCCCGTGCCGCGCGTCAGGCTACGGTGTGGGACCCTTCACGCCGCAGCAAACCTTACTCAACCCTTCGCTGCGGCGGGCCGCGCGCGGGACACCCCGGACCTTCTCATACCGCACGAGGGGCGGACGCTTCGGCGTGCCTGCCCCACAAACGGAAACGGCCGCTCGAGCCCCGCCAGCGAAGCTGGCGAAGCGAGCGACCGCGAAGCCGGCGGGACGCCGCCCCGCCGGAGGCCCTACGGGCCGTGAGGCCAAACGTGCCTCCTACTTGATGCCGACGAGCTCGACGTCGAAGGTCAGCTCCTGGCCCGCCAGCGGGTGGTTGGCGTCGAGGGTGACCTCGTTCTCGTTCGCGCCGGCGACCATGACGGGGATGGTCTGGCCGTCCTGGGTCTGCATCTGCAGCTGGGTGCCGGGCTCGGTCGGGATGTTGTCGGGGAACTGGCTGCGCGGCACGGCCTGGACGCGGCTGGGGTCGCGGTCGCCATACCCTTCGTCGGGCCCGACGGTGACCTGCTTCTTCTCGCCGACTTCCATGCCGGGGATCGCCTTGTCGAGGCCGGGGATGATCTGGCCCGAACCGAGCTGGAACTCGAGCGGGTCGCGGCCCTCCGAGCTGTCGAACTTGGTCCCGTCGGCGAGGGCGCCGGTGTAGTGCAGTTGGACGGTGTCGCCTGCTTTCGCCTGGCTCATGTCGTTATCCTTCCGTGAGTTTGGCGTTCGAGAAGCGGGGCGCCGGCGTAAAGCGGCCCCGCGGGTGAAGTCCGCCCCACCTGGTAACGATCTAAGGAGAGGCAAGGGCTAACGAGCAGAACCACCCTGCGCACGCCACCCCCGCAGCGGTGCGAGGCGAACCAGGCGCGGGCCCAAAGCGTTGGTTTTTGATCTGCAGCAAGGAGACGCATCATGTCTGTCAAGCTGAACCAAAAGGCTCTCGACCACGCCCGGGATCTGATCAAAGCCAACCACTACGTGAAGGCGTCGGACTGGTCCGAAGCCGCGCCGACCGCGGCGCGCGAGAACGAGAAGATCGAGCGCGACGGCTATGAGGGCTACGCGAAGTGGTTCCTCGCCGAGAAGACCGAGGAGAACGAAGGCACCAAGGGGCGCTACATGTTCCCCTATGGCGACTTCTCCCGCGTCCACCGCTCGGGCCTCGCAGCGGCGAAGCAGCGAGCTGGCGAGTGGGGCTATGACGACGTCCTCAAGGCGGCGGACGAGCTGATGGAAATGATCCCCGAGCCCGACTGAAGTTCTGGAAGACCGGTTTGCCGACACAGGCCGTCAGGGGAAATACGAAGCGTCATCAAAAGCTAGCTGACACCTGTTGACAATCATGCTATGATCTGGGCAGCGCAGCCCTTGAAACCTCTGTAAGGTGCGACGACGTGTCCATCGTAGCCACCCGAGGAATTCCGATGACCGCCGCCGACGAAGCCGCCTCCGACGCCGCCGACCTTACGGAAGGCGAGCCTAGGTCGAGACGGATGCGCGCGGCGCTGACGACCGGAAGCGTCGTCTTCGGCATCCTCACCGTCACGTTGATCGTCGCCGCCTACCGCTTCGGCGAAGGCGTCGTGTACATCGATGGCCGGACGATCTCGGACCTCAGCTTCCTCGAGGTGACGGGCGGTGCGGCCGCAGGCGCGGCCGGCGTCCTCGTTGGCCTCGGTGCGGCGCTGGTCGGGCTCGTCGCGGCGGTCCTCGCGACCGTGCTGTCCCTGGCGCTCGCCACGGTGGGCGTGGGCTTCGGCCTCTTCTTGACGCTCGGCGTGGTGACCGGCCCGATCCTCCTGGCCGTCATCATCGGCGTGCTGATCAAGCGCCGCTACTGGCCGGACGTGATCTAACGAAGAAGGGCCGCCGCGATCACCGCGACCGCGGCGACGATTCCGAGGCCATCACCACGCCCTGGCCGAACCGCTTCTTGTCCCGCATTTGGTCGCCCTTCAGTTCAACCGGTGCCAATCGTGCGGGCTGTCGAGGCTGAAGGCCGGGACGTCTGCCTCGAAGATCTCTCCGGCGTCGGTCTCCATGTGATAGACCCCCCGCATCATGCCCGAAGGCGTCGTCAGCGGCGTGCCGGAGGTGTACTCGAAGGCATCGCCGGGGCGAAGGACCGGCTGCTCGCCGACCACGCCGTCGCCTGTCACCGTGACGGTCTGACCGCCCGCGTCTGTGATGTACCAGACCCGCGTCTTCAGCGTGACGACCCGGTCCGAGACGTTGTCGATCCGGACCGTATAGGCCCAGACGTAGTGATCGTCCGAGGGCTCCGATTCCTCCTCGAGGAAGTCGGGCTCGACCGAGATGCGGATCCCCCGCGTGATGCTCTCATAGGGCATCGCGCCGTCCCATCCGTCTTTGACTTCGCCCCAGATCATGCCTCCCTCGTCAGCACGCCCGCATCGCCGCGTCGAGGTCGGCGAGCAGATCGGCCGGATCCTCGAGGCCGATCGAGAGCCGGACGAGGCCCGGCGTGACGCCCTGCAGCATACGGGCCTCTTCGGAAAGGCGCGAGTGGGTCGTCGTGCGCGGATGCGTGGCGAGGCTCTTCGCGTCGCCCAGATTGTTCGACACGTCGATCAGCTCGAGGCCGCCGAGGAAGCGGAACGCATTGGCCTGCGCGGTCTCCGCGTCGCCGGCGAACTCGACCGTGACGACGGTGCCCCCCGCCGCCATCTGCCGGCGGGCGATCTCGGCTTGCGGGTGGTCGTCGCGGAACGGGTAGAGCACCCGTGCGAGCGGTCCGCCGATGTGCGCTGCGAGGCCCTCGGCGATCTGCGCCGCGTTCTCGCACATCGCGCGGACGCGAAGGTCCAGCGTCTCAAGCGACTTGAGAAGCACCCAGGCGTTGAACGGACTGATCGAAGGTCCCGTGTTCCGTACGAAGGGCTTCAGCGTGTCGGTCAGGAAGCTCTCTTCGCGGCCCAGCACCGCGCCCCCGAGCACGCGGCCCTGACCGTCGAGATGCTTGGTCGCGGAGTAGCAGACGAGGTCCGCGCCGAGGTCGAGCGGCCGTTGCAGGACGGGCGTCGCAAAGACGTTGTCCACGAGAAGGCGCGCGCCCTTATCATGGGCGATGTCGGCGATGGCGGGGATGTCCAGGACCTCGAGGCCGGGGTTGGAGGGGCTCTCGAGGAAGAACAGCTTGGTGTTCGGCCGCGCGGCGGCCTTCCAGGCGCCAAGGTCCGTGCCGTCGATGAAGTCCGCCTCGATCCCGAAGCGCGAGCAGAGGTCGTCGGCGACGTAGCGGCATGAGCCGAAGAGCGCTCGGCTCGCCACCATGTGGTCCCCTGCGGAGAGCTGGCTGAGGAGAGCCGCCGTGACGGCCGCCATGCCGGTCGCCGTCGCCTGGCACCAAGCCGCCCCTTCGATCGCGGCGAGGCGTTCCTCGAACATCTGGACGGTCGGGTTCGAGAAGCGGGAGTAGATGTGGCCCGGATCGTCGCCCGAGAACCGCGCCGCGGCCTGTTCGGGGCCGTCATAGGCATAGCCCGACGTGAGGAAGAGGCCCTCGGACGTCTCTTGGAAGGCGCGGTGCGTGCCGGCGCGCACGGCGAGGGTGCGGGGTCGGTAGGGAGGCTTGGTCACGGATGAACCCTTCTTGGCGCAGGCGTCGCCTGCGCGTCCCGGCCTTTTAGCGGTGAACGCTTCGGAGGTTGAGGTCCGAAGAGGCGCCGCCGCAAGCCGGCCGGCCCAAACCCGGCGCCGCGCGCGGGGTAGGCGATCGGACCGCACCGGTCAAACGGGAGCACGCGCAAGAAGAGGGATAATGTTTGTTAGTCTCACTCTGCTTGTCTGGTTCGGCGCGAGGCGAGGGACTGAGGGGCATGGCGATCAGCAGGCGAGTCGACGTGGCCATCCTCGGCGCGGGACCGGCGGGGCTGACGGCGGCCTATCTTTTGACGAAGGCAGGCTACTCGGTCTGCGTGATCGAGCGTGACGAGGCCTATGTGGGCGGCATCAGCCGTACGGTCGAGCACGAGGGCTACCGCTTCGACATCGGGGGTCACCGCTTCTTCTCGAAGTCGAAGGAGGTCGTCGATCTCTGGAACGAGATCCTGCCGGCCGGCTTCATCGAGCGCCCGCGCATGAGCCGCATCTACTACGACGGCAAGTTCTACGCCTATCCGCTGCGCGCCTTCGAGGCGCTGCGCAACTTGGGCGTCCTCCGCTCCGCGGCCTGCATGCTGAGCTACCTGCGCTGGAAGCTGTTTCCCAAGCCCGAGGTCAGAAGCTTCGAGGACTGGGTCGTCAACAACTTCGGGCGGAAGCTCTTCTCCACCTTCTTCAAGACCTACACGGAGAAGGTCTGGGGCATGGGCTGCGACGAGATCAGTGCCGATTGGGCCGCCCAGCGGATCAAGGGGCTTTCGCTCGGCGCCGCCGTGATCGATGGCGTCAAACGGTCCTTGAACCTCCACCACGCGCCGAACGACGGCATGGCGGCGAAGACGCTGCTGGAGAGCTTCCGCTACCCGCGCCTCGGCCCCGGCATGATGTGGGAGGCGGCGCGCGACAAGGTGGTCGAACACGGCGGTGAGGTCCTGATGGGACACAGCCTCGCTCGGCTATCCGAACGTCCGCGGGACGGCCGATGGGTCGTCACGACGACCGCGGCGGGCGAACCTGCACGGATCGACGCGCAGCACGTCATCTCGTCCGTACCGATGCGCGAGCTCGCGAGCCGACTTCACCCCCTGCCAAGAACCCTGCCGCAGGCGTCCGGCCTCAAATACCGGGACTTCCTGACCGTGGCGCTGATGGTCCGGTCGGAGGACCTCTTCCCCGACAACTGGATCTACATCCACGATCCGTCCGTAAAGGTCGGCCGCATTCAGAACTTCCGGTCCTGGTCGCCCGACCTCATCCCCGCGGACGACATGGCCTGCGTCGGGCTCGAGTACTTCTGCTTCGAGGGCGACGGCCTCTGGAGCGCGGCGGACGAGGACCTCGTCGCGCTGGCCAAGCGCGAGCTCGTCAAGCTCGGCCTCTGCGCCGACGAGGCGATCACGGGCGGTGTCGTCGTCCGTCAGGACAAGGCCTATCCGGTCTACGACGACGCGTACACGTCGAACGTCGAGGCGATGCGGACCGAACTCGAGGCGCGCTATCCGGGCCTGCACCTCGTCGGCCGGAACGGCATGCACAAGTACAACAACCAGGACCATGCCATGATGACGGCGATGCTCACGGTCCGGAACATCGAGGCCGGCGAACGCGTCTACGACGTCTGGGGCGTCAACGAGGACGCGGAGTACCACGAGGCGGGGGCGGACGGTGCCGTACAGGCCCTGCGCTCGGAACGCATGGTGCCGAGGCGGGTGAAGGCGGCCTGACCCCGTGAGCGTCCTCGGCGACATCTACTCCGCGCCTTTCGTGCGCTACGCCGCGGTCAGCGCCGCGGCGCTTGTCTGCGACGTGGGAAGCTTCGCCGCGATGGTCGCCTCCGGCCTGCCGGTCACGGGCGCTGCGGCTCTCGGCTACGCCCTCGGCGTCGTCGTCCACTGGGTCTTGTCTTCCCGGCTGGTCTTCGCGGCGGAGGTCGGTGAGCAGGGGTCGCCGCGCCGCAGGGTCCAGAAGGCGCTCTTCGCCGGTTCGGCCGCGATCGGCCTCGGCGTGACGGCGTTCGTGACGGCGACGTCCTCGTCCTTCGGCGCGCCCCCCGCCGCCGCGAAGCTGCTCGCGGTGATCGCGAGCTTCCAGGCGGTCTGGTTCGTCCGCCGCCAACTCGTCTTCGACCAAGCGGGGACGGCGTGACGGCGGCGGCGATGCCGAGCGTTCGGGCGGCGCGGCCTCCGCTTCCGCGCCCGGCCCCGCTGCTCTTCGTCTGGTTCGCCGCCGCCCTCGTCCTTTGCGTCGCCAAGGCCGACGTGATCGCGAGCGGCATGACGCTGGGACCGGACGATCACACCCGCCTCGTTCAGGTCCGCGACCTCCTTTCCGGTCAGGGCTTCCAGGACGTGACGCAGTACCGGCTCGGCGGTGCGCAGGGCCTGCCCATGCATTGGTCGCGGCTCGTCGATCTGCCGATCGCGGGAGTCATCGCGGTCCTGGCCCCGGTCGTCGGACCGAGTTCGGCAGAACGTATGGCGGTCGTCATCGTGCCGCTTCTCGCGCTGCTCGCCCTCCTCGGCACGATGGGGTGGGTGCTGAGAAGCATGGTTCGAGGCGCGCTCGTCCCGGTCGGCCTCGCTGCTGCGGCGCTGTTGCCGGACCTTGCCTTTCAGTTCGCGCCGGGACGGATAGATCACCATGCCTGGCAGGCGGTCGCAGCCGCCGCCTGCCTTCTAGGCCTCCTCGTCCGCGTGCCGTGGCGGGGCGGCCTCCTGATCGGGGGTGCCGGCGCTGTCTGGGCTCAGATCTCGACCGAAGCGCTGCCCTACCTCGCCGGCTTCGCCCTCATCACCGGCGTCGCATCGCTGCGCTCCCGAGACGAGGCGGCGCGCGCCGCGGTCTACCTCGGATCGTTGGCGGTGCTCAGCCTTCTCCTCTTCGCCGCGCTGCGGCCTCGGGCGGCGTGGTCGTGGGACTGGTGCGACGCGCTCGGCGCGGGCCACCTCGCCGCCTTCGCGGTGGCGGGCCTCGTCGTGGCGCCGCTTCCCTTCCTGCGTCGCGCCTGGGCGCGAGCGGGTCTCCTGGCGCTGGGCGCCGGCGGGGCCGGAGTGGCCTTCGCCGCGATCGCCCCGACCTGCCTCGCGAACCCTTTCTCCGCCATGGACCCTGTCGTTCAGGAGGTCTGGTACGCCTCGATCCTCGAGGGGCTGCCGATCACCGCGCAGCCGGGCGGCTGGGCCGCGTCCTTCGTGGTTCTGGCTCTGCTCGGTCTGTCCGCGACGGCCTTCGTTGCCTTGCACGCCTCGGGCGAAGCACGCGACCGTTGGCTGCGCCTCTTTTGCGCCTCGGTCGTCGCGGTGCTCGTCGCGCTCGCCTTCCGCCGCGCCTCGGGCGTCGCGGAGCTTTACCTGCTGCCGGGCCTCGTCGCCCTCCTGCCGATCTGGTGGCGCTGGGCACGGCGACGAGAAGCGCTTCTGCCGCGGGTCTTCGGTACCGTGCTCACGATCGTGGTCCTCTGTCCTCTGACGTTGAGCGGCGGGGTCGGCGCGCTGTGGAAGCTCGACTGGTCCGAGGGGACGCCCCGCGCCGAGGGGGCGGCCGGGCTCGCTGCCGCGTCGGACGACGATTGCACGCGCGGCGCGGTCCCTGCGCGTCTTTCGGGCGGGCCGGGTCGAGGCGTCCTCGCCCCCATCGATGCGGTCCCGCTTCTCCTGCGCGAGACGCCCCACCGCTTCCTCGCCGGGCCGTATCACCGCGGCGACGCGGACATGCGCAAGGTGATCGACGCCTTCAGGGAGGGCGACGAGGCCGCTTCCGCCGTCATGCGCCGCGAAGGGCTGGACCTCGTCGTCATCTGTCCCGCCGCGGCCGAGATCGCCGTCTACGCCAAGGACGCGCCGGACGGCCTTGCGGCTCTGCTGCTTCGCGACGAGGCGCCGGACTGGCTCGTGCCGGTCGACCTCGGCGCCGAGGAGGCCGTCTTCCGTGCGTGGCGCCTCGATGGCGCCCCGCCCCTTCCCTGAGGCTTGCCGGGGAGGGTAGGACCCCCCGGCGTTGCGAGGACGAGAACGATTCCCGAAAAGCCTTCCTCTACCGGCGTCTTCACGGCCGAGGATCTGCGCGCCGCCGCCGATGGAGGCGTGCTGCGCCTGCCGTCGGGCTTCGGCCCGCGCCAGCTTCAGCCCGCGAGCCTCGACCTCACGCTCGGCCGCAGGGCGTGGCGGGTGCGGGCGGCGTTCCTGCCGGGCGCAGAGCGAACCGTGGCGGACCGGCTCTCCGGCCTCGCGCTTCACGAGCTCGACCTGTCCCGCGGCGCGGTGCTCGAGAAGGGCTGCGTGTACCTGATCGAGCTTCGCGAGGCGCTTTCGCTTCCCGAAGGCGTCTCGGCAGGCGCGAACCCCAAGTCTTCGACCGGGCGCATCGACGTCTTCGTGCGCCTGGTGACGGACAACGGCACCGCCTATGAGCGCGTGCCCGACGGCTACGAAGGACCGCTCTACGCCGAGGTCAGTCCACGGACCTTCTCGGTCCTCGTCCGAGAGGGCTCGACCCTGAACCAGCTCCGTCTGCGCCGCGGCGACGCGTTCCTCAGCGACGCCGAGCTCCGCCGCGTCCATGAGGGCCGCGCGCTGTCCGAGAACGGCGCCATCGGCGGCGGCTTGCGCCTCTCCGTGAACCTTGCCGGGCGCGAGGCTGAGACCGTCGGCTACCGCGCGCGGCGCCACGCCGGCCTCATCGACGTCGACCGGACGGGCGCGCTCGATCCCGCCGACTTCTGGGAGCCGATCGCGGCGCCCGCCGAGGGCTTCATCGTCCTCGACCCCGACGAGTTCTACATCCTGGCGAGCCGCGAGACCCTCTGCGTGCCGCCGGACCTCGCCGCCGAGATGGTCGCGATCGACACCGAGCTCGGCGCCTTCCGTGCGCACTATGCCGGCTTCTTCGACCCCGGCTTCGGCACCGGCGCGCCGAGCCGCGCCGTCCTCGAGGTCAGAGGCTACGATGCGCCCTTCGTGCTTGAGCACGGGCAAGTAGCGGCGCGCCTCCTCTACGAACGGCTGACCGGCGCCCCCGAGACCGTCTACGGCGCGGGGCTGGGCTCGAACTATCAAGGTCAGGGCCTGCGGCTGTCGAAGCACTTCGCGCGAGGCTGAGCGCAGCGATCTGTCCCAAGATGACGCGTTTTGCGGATTCACGCCGGAGTTGCGCGGGGTTATAGACGGCGCATGCTGCGCCTCGTGACCTCGAACTGCCTCTCCGAGACTCTTCGCCTCCACGGGCAGTCCGTCGTCTTCGACTGCTCGGGCGCCATGTGGCTGCCCGAGGCACGCCTCCTCGTGGTCTCGGACCTCCACTTCGAGAAGGGAAGCCACTACGCCGCGAAGGGCATCCCGCTTCCCCCCTACGATACCCGCGCGACGCTCGACGCGCTCGAACGCCTGGTACGGCTCTGCCGTCCGAAGACCGTGCTGTCGCTCGGCGACGCCTTCCACGACAAGGACGCAGAGGCGCGGATGGACGAGGCCGACGCACGCAGGCTCGACGCCCTCTGCGCCGCCGCCGACTGGGTCTGGGTCCTCGGCAATCACGACCCCCTGCCGCCAAAGCGCTTCGGCGGGACGGCGCTGAACGCGGCCGAGCTCTGCGGCCTCGCCTTCGTGCACGAGCCGGGCGCGACGGACGACTGGCAGGTCGCGGGCCACCTTCACCCCTGCGCGGTCGCGCAGAAGGGCGGGCGGGGCGTGCGCCGGCCCTGCTTCGTCACCGATGGCGAGCGGCTGATCCTACCCGCCTTCGGCGCCTATACGGGCGGGCTCAACGTCCTCGACCCCGCCTTCGCGCCGCACTTCCCGAGGGGGTTTGCGACGTTCCTCCTCGGCGACAGCCGGGTCTACCAGGTGCCGACCACTTCGCTCCGCGCGGATGGTCGCCGCGCTGCGTGGGGCGTCTGACGACAGGCTTGCCAGTCGCCGACCTCAGGCCGTCAACGCCCTCAGCGCCGCCACCGCCAAGGCGGCTTCCACCCCGATCGTCAGCCTCGTCCTGAGCGGCGCCCACCAGGCTGGACCCTCGCCGGCGCGCGCACCTGCCCTGTCATCGAGGAGGAGAAGGGCGAAGCCGACGCCCAAGACGATCAGGCGGAAGGCAAGGGGGATCGGCAGGATCGCTTCCGGGACCAGCATCGCCCAGGCGAGGAGGGCGGGGGCGACGGCGGCGAGGAGGCCCGAGAAGAGGCGCCCCTGCCGCGCCTCTGGGCTCGTCATGGCGAGCGCCCACCTGGCCCCGCCCATGAAGGAGAGGATGACCGCGCCGTAGGCGAGGAGCCAGCCGAGGAACGCGTTCGCGAAGGCGGGGAAGACCCAAGGCGCAAGCGCGCCGGCCGCGAAGGGGAGGAGGCCGGCATAGCCCAAGGCCTGGGCGTCCCGGCGGACCTGGCCTTCGGGCGTCATGCCCAGGCTCCGCCGCCGGGATACCAGGCGTCCGGCGTCACCTCGCGGTCCGCCATCGTCACGTCGGGGACGAGCGTGCCGCGCAGGAGCGTCCACTCGCCGACGGGCTCGAGCGTCTGGTAGGCGCCCTGACGGACCCAGGAACTGCGCGCGAAGCCCGCGCCGGGACCGAGCTTCGCCGCGCCCACCTGCATCCCGTCGGGCGAGGTGCTGACGGCGAGGGGGCCACCGTCCTCGTAGCTCCAGAGCACGTCCGCGGGCACGCGGTGCCAGGGCGCGAAGACGCCCGCCGGCAAAAGGTAGAGGAAGGAGCGGAAGCGGCCCTCGGCGTGGTCGGTCTGGCGGAACCAGCCCTCATAGGGGTGCTCGGTCAACCGGTGGCGCTCTGCGACCTCGGCCGGGGTCACGCCTGGTCCTTCCGGCGGCGGGCCTCTGCGAAGACCTGCGCGGGCGGCGAGCCTTCGAGGCCGACGGCCACCGCGAGACCGGGGTCGTCAGCGCGCAGGAACGGGTTCTGCGCCTTCTCGGCACCGAGGCGGACGGGCAGGGTCGGCTCGCCCGCAGCGCGTTGGCGCTCGGCCTCCGCAGCGCGGTCGCGGAGGGCCGCGTTGCCCGGGTCGATGCCAAGCGCGAACTTCGCGTTCGAGACCGTGTACTCGTGCGCCGGGTAGGCGACGGTCTCGTCCGGCAGGGCGCGGATCTTGGACAGCGAGGACCACATCTCTTCGGGCGTCCCCTCGAAGAGGCGACCGCAGCCGAGCGAGAAGAGCGTGTCGCCGGGAAAAAGGACACCCACGCTTTCGAAGTGATAGGTTATGTGGCCGCGGGTGTGGCCGGGGGTCGCGATGACGGCTGCCCTCAGGTTTCCGACCCGGACCTCGTTGCCCTCCGATACCGCCTCGTCGCGGCCGGGAATACGGTCGCCCTCGGCGGCGGGACCGACGATGCGCGCGCCGTGAGCGGCCTTGATCTCCTCGTTCCCGCCCGTGTGGTCGGCATGCCAGTGGGTGTTCAGGATCGTGCCGATGCGCCAGCCGAGATCGTCCGCGAGCGCGAGGATCGGCCCCGCCTCGGGCGTGTCGACGACCGCGACGTCGCCCGTCTCCTCGTCGCGAAGGAGAAAGGCGTAGTTGTCTTTCAGACACGGGATCTGATGAACGGTGAGGGCGCCATGCGAAAAGCGGCGTGAGGTCGGGCTCGGCATGCCCTATGTTCTAGGTCGGACCCGAAGACGGGCAAGGAAGCGGACGTGCGGACCACGACCTCTGAGCTGACGAGCTTCTACGACGGCGCGCTGGGAAGCCTCGCGGCCCACCACGTGACGACGAAGCTCGCCGAGGCGTGGGGCACCGCGCAGGGGCAGCGCGTCGCGGGCTTCGGCTATGTCAGCCCCTTCATGGGCGCCTTCACCGAAGCCGAGCGTCTGGTCGCCCTCGTGCCCGAGGGCGCGGGCGTGCGCCGGGACGAAGGCGTGCCGATGGCGGTGGTCTCGGACTTCCTCTGGCCGCTGCCCGACGCGAGCGTCGACCGCCTCCTGATCGTGCACGGGCTCGAAGACGTCTCGGGGCCGCGAAGGATGCTGCGCGAGGCGTGGCGGGTGCTGGCCGATGACGGGCTGATGATCGTCGTCTGCGCCAACAGGCGCGGTCTCTGGGCACTCGTCGAGACGACGCCCTTCAGCGTCGGGCGGCCCTACTCGCGCCGCCAGCTCGACATGCTGCTGCAGGGCGCGATGTTCGCGCCGACGGCCTACGCGACGGCGCTGCACTTCCCGCCGGTGAACCACGAGGCGCTCTTACGGGTCGCAGGCTCTTGGGAGCGTGTCGGCTCGGCGATCGGCGCGCTCGGGCCGCCCTTCTTCCTGCCGAACCTGGCGGGCGTGAACCTGATCGAGGCGCGCAAGTCCATGGCCGTGCCGATCAAGGGCTCGAAGGCCGAGGTCCTGCGCGGCGTCTTCGCGCCGGGGGTCTTGGGTCCCGCCGCGCGCTACGTGCCCGCGGACAGCGCGAAGACGGCCTCCTGCGCGCGCAGGTTGGAGAGCTTCGGCGAGGACGGATCGAAGCGCCGGGCGCGGCGGTCCGACAGGCCGTAGGCCGCCTCGGGCACGAAGGCGCCGTCCCGGCAGAGGTCGAGGAAGTCCAAGACCGTGCAGAGGTGGATGTTCTGCGTCTCGTACCAACTCGCAGGGAGCGCGCGGCTGCGCGGCATCCGGCCCGATAGGAGGAGTTGACCTCTGATGCGCCAATGGCCGAAGTTCGGGAAGGCCACGACGGCGCGCTTGCCGACGCGCACGGCTTGGCGAAGGGCGAAGATCGGGTCGCGGAGCGCCTGGACGGAGTTCGAGAGGATCACCGCGTCGAAGGCGCCGTCGGGGTAGTCCTGAAGGTCGGTGTCGGCGTCGCCCTGAACGACCGAGAGGCCCTGGGCGACGGCGGCGGAAACCGCGCCGGCGTCGATCTCGAGCCCGTAGCCCTGCGCGCCGCGCTCCTCGGCGAGGCGTCGCAGCAGCGTGCCGTCGCCGCAGCCGACGTCGAGGACGCGCGCGCCGTGCGGCACGAGGCTCGCGATCACGTCGTAGCGGGAGGTCGTGGTCGGCACGGTCAGACTCCCGCCTCGCGCATGGCGGTGCCGAGAAAGCCTTCGAGCACCGCCTCGAAGGCGGGGTCGGGGATCAAGAAGGCGTCGTGGCCACGGTCGTTTCGAAGCTCGACGAAGGAGACCGCCGCGCCCGCGCCGTGCAGAGCCCGGACGACGCGCCGGCTCTCAGGGGTGGGGTACAGCCAGTCCGAGGTGAAGGAGGCGAGGAGGAAACGCGTCTTCGTGCCCGAGAAGCGTTCCGACAGCGCCTCGCCCGAGCCGAGGTCGAAGTAGTCCATGGCCCGGGTGATGTAGAGGTAGCTGTTGGCGTCGAAGCGATCGGTGAAGCTCGACCCTTGGTGGCGAAGGTAGCTTTCGACCTGGAAGTCGGCGTCGAAGCCGTAGCCCAAGCTCGCGCGGTCCTGGAACCTGCGGCCGAACTTCTCCTCGAGGGCGGCCTCGGAGAGGTAGGTGACGTGCGCGGCCATGCGGGCGACGGCGAGGCCGGCCTTGGGCGGCTCCTCGCCCGCATAGTCGCCGCCGCGCCAGGCGGGGTCGGCCATCACCGCCTGGCGGCCGACCTCGTGGAAGGCGATGTTCTGCGGCGTGTGGCGGGCGGCGGAGGCGAGGATGGCCGCGTTCCGGACCCGCTCTGGGAAGTCCGCAGCCCAGGCGAGCGCCTGCATTCCGCCCATCGAGCCGCCGACCACGGCGAGTAGGCGGCCGATGCCGAGCGCGTCCAGAAGCGCGGCCTGCGCGCGGACCATGTCGCTGATGGTGACCACGGGGAAGCCGAGGCCATAAGGGCGCCCGGTCTCGGGATCGAGGCTGGCGGGTCCCGTCGAGCCCATGCAGCCGCCGAGGACGTTGGCGCAGACGACGAAGACACGGTCCGTGTCGAGGGGCAGGCCGGGACCGATCAGGTAGCTCCACCAGCCGGGCTTTCCGGTGACGGGGTGGTCGCGGCCCGCGAACTGGTCCGCGGTCAGGGGGTGGCAGAGGAGGACCGCGTTCGAGCGGTCCTCGTTCAACGTGCCGTAGGTCTCGTAGGCGACATCGACGCTCTCGAGCGTGCGGCCGCAGTCGAGGGGCAGGGGCGCGGGTAGACGCAGGACTTCGCCCTCGCCCGGCGGCAGGAGGCCGCTACGTCCCTCTTCGATCGACCCGTGCACTGGCGCGGCCCCTTTACGCTCGTAAGGCCGCGCGGATAGGGCAGTTGAGCGCGAGTGACAACGAAGAGGCCGAAACGTGAACGCGGGTAAGCGCGAGGCGAGTGCGAGAGGCAGGCCCACGGGCTTCCCGCGAAGCCTGCGCACGCTCTACGCCGTGATGATGGGCGCGCTCCTCGTGCAGCTCGTCCTTCACGCCTTCACCTTCGCCTGCGAGGTGCTGGCGCCGGGGCTCGTCCTGCCGCAGCCGGGAGGCGGACGGACCGCGCTCGGCCATGCCTACCTCGCCTCCTTCTTCACCTTCGCGGTCGCGATCCCGCTCGGCTGCTTCACCTGGATGCGATGGCTCGACTGGTCGGTGAAGAACCTGGCGGCGGAGGGGCGGGCGTTCCCGCGCACGCCGGCGCAGGTCGTCTGGGCCTACTTCATTCCCGGCGTGAACCTCTACCAGCCGCCACGCGACCTCGAGGCGCTCTGGCGGGCGCAGCGGCGTGCGGCCGTGCCGCCGCCCGCCGTTCTGCCCGTCTGGTGGGGGATCACGCTCGCGCACCTCGCCTTGATGCTGTTCGACGTGCAGGACGGCATCACCATCCTCACCGTAACCTCATCGGCGCTCGGCGTCCTCGGTCAGGTCCTCGCGCTCGTCCTCCTGCGCCTCTTCGCGCAGCGGCAGCGCCACTCGGGGATCGAGCCGCGCCCGCGCCGCCTGCAAGAAGGCGCCTCGATGGCGCCCGAACCGGAGTACGACGCATGACGACCCCTTCGCGGCCGGAGCCCCGCCCCGGCCTCCTCGACATCACGCCTTACAAGCCCGGCAAGGCACCGACGCCGGCGGCCGGCCGCAAGGTCTACAAGCTCTCCTCGAACGAGAGCGGCCTCGGCCCCGCGCCGGCCGCGCTCGCCGCGCTGGCCGGCGTCGCGCCGCACGCCGAGATGTATCCCGACGGCGCCGCGCGAAGCCTGAAGGCGAAGCTCGGCAAGACCTACGACCTGCCGGAGGAGAACCTGATCATCGGGTCGGGCTCCGACGAGGTGATCACGCTCCTCCTGCGCGCCTATGCCGGCGAGGGGACCTCGATCGTCCAGACCCGCCACGGCTTCAGCTACTACTGGATCGCGGCGCAGGGGGCGGGGGCGGAGCCCCTGTTCGCCGAGGAGACGGACCTGCACGCCGATGTGGACGCGATCCTGCGGACGGTGCGCGAGGACACCAAGATCGTCTTCCTCGCGAACCCCAACAACCCGACCGGCACGGTGATCCCCTCCGCCGAGGTGCGGCGCCTGCGCGAAGAGCTGCCGCCGCAGATCATCCTCGTCCTCGACGGCGCCTACGCCGAGTACATGGAGGCGGGCGACGACTACACGGACGGCGCGGACATGGTGCGCGAGGCCATGGCGAGCGGCGCGGACAACGTCGTCATGATGCGGACCTTCTCGAAGATCTACGGGCTTGGCGGGCTGCGCGTCGGCTGGGCGTTCGGGCCGTCCTCCGTCATCGACGTCCTCAACCGCATCAGGCCGCCCTTCAACGTCAACGCGCTGGCGCTCGCAGCGGCCGAGGCCGCGCTCGGCGACCAGGGCTTCGTTGACAGGAACCGAGCGCACAACGCGGCCGAGCGGGCGCGGGTGCTGGACCGCCTCGAAGGCATGGGCTTCACCGCCGCGCCGAGCTTCGCGAACTTCCTCCTCGTGCGGATGCGCGGCGCCGACGAAGCGGCACGGGCGTCCGAGGCGGCGAGCCTTCTCGAGCACCTCGAGAGCGAGGGGATCATGATCCGCGCCATGGGCGGCGCGTGGCTGCCTGACTACGTCCGCGTCTCGATCGGCAGCGAGGAGGCGAACGACGCCTTCCTCGCCGCGGTGGCCCGCTTCGTCGAGGGCGCGGCTTGAGGCGGGCCGCTACCCACTTCGTGCAGCAGCAGCGGTTGCGCCTTCGCTCGGCCGAGGCGCAGGCTGGGGCATGACCGAGGCGCCCCTCACCGACCCCTTCGGCCGTCAGATCCGCTACCTGCGGCTGTCGGTGACGGACCGGTGCGACCTTCGATGCCGCTACTGCATGGCCGAGCGGATGCGCTTCCTGCCCAAGCCCGAGGTCTTGAGCCTCGAAGAGCTGGACCGGGTCGCGGCGGCGTTCGTCGGTCTCGGCGTGCGCAAGCTGCGCATTACGGGCGGCGAGCCGCTCGTCCGCCGCGACGTGATGCGCCTCTTCGAACGGCTGTCGCGACACCTCGGGACGGGCGCGCTCGACGAGGTGACGCTGACGACCAACGCGACGCAGCTCGGCAGGCACGCGGAGGACCTCTTCGCCTGCGGCGTGCGGCGCGTGAACGTCTCGCTCGATACGATCGACCCGGAGGGCTTCGCGGAGGTCACGCGCGGCGGTGACGTGTCGGTCGTGCTCGAAGGGATCGAAGCCGCCGCCGCCGCGGGCCTCCACGTCAAGCTCAACGCCGTCGCGCTCAAGGGGCAGGCGGCGGGGATCGTACCCCTGATCGAGTGGGGCCACGCGCGCGGGCACGACGTGACCCTGATCGAGGTCATGCCGATGGGCGAGACCGGCGAGGACCGGGCGGATCAGTTCCTGCCGCTCTCGGACGTGCGCGAAGCGTTGTCGGATCGCTGGACGCTGACGCCGCTGCCCGACCGCACGGGCGGGCCCGCGACCTACGTCCGCGTCGAGGAGACGGGTGGACGCCTGGGTCTCATCACGCCGCTGACGAACAATTTCTGCGATGGCTGCAACCGGGTGCGGGTGACCTGTACGGGACAGCTTTACCAGTGCTTGGGGCGCGGCCGGAACACGGACCTTCGCGCGGTCCTGCGCGAGGGCGGGGACGACAGGGCCCTCCGGGCGGCCATCGTCGACGCCGTGGGCGCGAAGCCTTGGGGGCACGACTTCGCGATCAAGCGCGGCGAAGCGCCGAGCGTCGCCCGCCACATGAGCGTGACGGGCGGGTAGGGCTCAGCCTCTCAGCGCCTCTGCGTGGTGCTTGATGTGGTCGCCCATGAAGCTCGCGATGAAGTAGTAGGAGTGGTCGTAGCCTTCATGGCGGCGGACGGTGAGATCCTGTCCGGCCTCCGCGCAGGCGGCCTCGAAGAGTTCTGGCTTCAGCTGCTCTTCCAAGAACCCGTCGGCGACCCCCTGATCGATCAGGATCTTCGCCTGCGAGGGCCGTTCACGGACGAGTTCGCTCGCGTCGTACTGCGCCCACTTCGCTCGGTCCTCGCCGAGATAGGCGCCGAACGCCTTGTGACCCCAGGGCACCTGCGAGGGCGCGACGATCGGAGAGAAGGCCGAGACGGAGCGGTAGGTGTCGGGGTTCTTGAGGTGCAGCGTCAACGCGCCGTGCCCGCCCATGGAGTGGCCGAAGACGCCCTGACGCGCGGGGTCGCCGGGGAAGTGGTCGAAGACGAGCTCTTGCAGCTCCTCCGTGACGTAGACATCCATCTTGTAGTGCTCAGACCACGGCGCTTGCGTCGCGGTCAGGTAGAAGCCCGCCCCCTGGCC
The DNA here is from genome assembly GCF_014199615.1 of Parvularcula dongshanensis. Taxonomy (GTDB): domain Bacteria; phylum Pseudomonadota; class Alphaproteobacteria; order Caulobacterales; family Parvularculaceae; genus Parvularcula; species Parvularcula dongshanensis. Next base: position 835,648 of record NZ_JACHOB010000001.1, read on the forward strand.
GAGGTCGTAGGCCTCGTCGTCCGCCACGCCCTTGCCGCGGGGGCTCGTATCGGGGGCTACGACCATGACGCCGTACTTCGCCGCATGCGCCTGAAGCCCCGACTTCTCCATCGGGTTCGCCCAGCTGCAGGTGAGCCCCGAGAGGTACCAAAGAACGGGGAAGGGCCCTTCGCCCGGCGGGGTGTAGACCGCGAAGGTCATGGGGCAGCGGCAGGTGCTCGAATCGTGCTCGTGCACGGAGAGGGTGCCGCCGAAGCTCTTCCAGCTGTTCGTGGTCTTCATGGTGACCTCTTCTTCTTGGTCTTGACTTTGGCGGACAGTTCGCCGATTGGGGTGGCGTGATCAGGAACTTCGCATACGCCGTTCGATATCCCCTCTAGGGGATCGTAGCCGTATGCGTGCCGTTGCACGCTCTCCTCATTCATAGAACGCGGGGCGTTGCCTGTCTCAGGCATGCATATCCTCGCGTACCGATCGGTGGGTAAAGCCGGGGGTTCCGGCGAGCGGCCTGTAAAGCCGCGCCCGTATGCGGGGAGTGGTTCGAGTCCACACCCACCGACCATCCGTGTGCGGGTGACCTTAATAGGTCACCACGCTGCGCACGCCCTTGCCTTCGTGCATGAGGTCGAAGCCTTTGTTGATGTCCTCTAGCGGCATCACGTCGGTGATCAGGCTGTCGATGTCGATGCGGCCTTCCATGTACATGTCGACGATGCCCGGCACGTCCGTCCGGCCCCGCGCGCCGCCGAAGGCGGAGCCGCGCCAGTTCCGGCCGGTGACGAGCTGGAAGGGGCGGGTGCTGATCTCCGCGCCCGCCGGCGCGACGCCGATGATGACCGAGGTGCCCCAGCCCTTGTGGCAGCACTCGAGCGCCTGGCGCATGACGTTCACATTGCCGATGCACTCGAACGAGTAGTCCGCGCCGCCGCCGGTCAGCTCGACGAGGTGGCCGACGAGGTTCTCGCCGTGGTCCTTGGGGTTCACGAAGTCGGTCATGCCGAAGCGCTTCGCCATCTCGACCTTGCCGGGGTTCAGGTCGACGCCGACGATCTGCCGCGCGCCGATCAGCTTCAGCCCCTGGATGACGTTCAGGCCGATGCCGCCGAGGCCGAAGACGACGGCGGTGCAGTTCGGCTCCGCCTTCGCAGTGAACATGACCGCGCCGAGGCCCGTGGTGACGCCGCAGCCGACGTAGCAGACCTTCTCGAAGGGCGCGTCGGGGCGGATCTTCGCGAGCGAGATCTCGGGCAGGACCGTGAAGTTCGAGAAGGTCGAGGTGCCCATGTAATGGAGGATCTTCTCGCCTTTGTAGGAGAAGCGCGAGGTGCCGTCGGGCATGACGCCCTGGCCTTGCGTCGTGCGGATGCGTTGGCAGAGGTTCGTCTTGGGGTTGAGGCAGTACTCGCAGGTCCGGCATTCGGGCGTGTAGAGCGGAATGACGTGGTCGCCGACCGCGACGTCGGTGACGCCAGGGCCGACCTCGCGGACGATGCCCGCGCCTTCGTGCCCGAGCACGGCCGGGAAGGCGCCCTCGGGGTCCTTGCCCGACAGGGTGTAGGCGTCGGTGTGGCAGATGCCGGTCGCCATCACCTCGACCAGGACCTCGCCGGCTTTCGGCCCTTCGAGGTCGAGTTCTACGACCTCCAGCGGCTTTCCGGCTTCGAAGGCGACTGCGGCGCGGGTCTTCATGGGCGGGCTCCTGATAAGCGGGCGTAGCGTTCCGCCCGTCTGTCCCGCCTCGTCCTCTCCATGTCCACCGCGGCGTTCAGTCCCGCCATGGGGCGGCGGCGTCCCGAACGGTACACGTATCCGTGATGCGTTAACGGTCCATCAACCATGAGTTGCACATCTTAAGGCTCCGTTCATCAAGGAGACCCGGATGTTACCGAACCCCTCCCTCCTGGGCCTCGCCTCGGCGATGGCGCGGCACGCAGGGCACGTCCACGCCGTGACGGCGGACAACGTCGCGCGGGCCGACATGCGCGGCGCCAAGGCGAAGGAAGCCGCCCGTTTCGGCGATGCGCTGCGCGGCGAGCCCCTGCAGGCGAAGGAGAGCCGGAACCCGATCTCCCTCGACTCGCAGCTCGTCCGGATGGCGCAGAACGCTGGCCGTCATGACGCCGCAATCACCGTCTGGACCAAGACGCTCGACCTGATGCGCCTCGCGGCGGGGAGCCCGCGGTGAGCGTCGATCCGATCCTCGGTGCGATGCGCGCCGCCTCCTCCGGCATGGAGGCGCAGACGACGCGCCTACGGCTCTCTTCCGAGAACCTCTCGAACGCGGACACGCCCGGCTACAAGCGCAAGCTCGTCGCCTTCCGGCCCTTCGAGGGCGGCGTCGAGGCGGGTCCCGTGCGCCTCAGCCAAAAGGAAGGAGAGCGGGTCTTCGACCCTTCGCACCCTTTGGCCGACGCGGACGGCACGGTCCTCATGTCGAACGTCGACGCGATGATCGAGCTCGCCGACGCGCGCGAGGCGGGCCGCCTCATCACGCTTCTGAACCTCGTCGCCGGCTGTTCGTGCACGGCATCAGCTTTGCGGACGCGCTTCAGAACTACTGGATCCTGGCCGTGGGCCACGGCAAGGGGGCCGCCGGCCACGCCGCGTCCGGCGGCGCTGTCAACGATCCGCGCCGCCGCGCCCCCCGCCTGCGCCTCGTCGTCGCGATCGAAACGGACACGGACGGCGTCCATGCCGTCGAGGTGGAGACGCCGCGTCTGCGCGACGGGTTCACGGCGGCCGTGCGTAGCATGGACACGGACGTCCTGACTGCGCCCGGCGGTCTCGAAGCCTTGCGCGGCGTTCTGCACGACCGGGCTCGCGAAGTGCTCGGCGAAGACGCACCGCGTACCATCCTCATCACCGACTTCATCACGACCTGAGGCTTTCATGACTCCTCTTACCCTCACACTCGACCTCGCGGCCCTGGGCGCGAGCGCCTCGGCGGTGCTGTACTGCGCACGCCTGCATCGTCAGCTGTCGAAGCTTCACCGTCTGGAGGAAGGCGCTGGCCGCGCCATCCGTGAGCTGACGGCAGCGACGAAGGCCTCTCAGGCCGCGAGCGAAGGCATCGGCAGGACGGCGAGTGAGGAGGTCGAAAAGCTCAACGCCGCCTGCGCGAGGTTGAAGGTCCAGCAACAGAGCGTCGACGACCTCGCCGGAATACTGGACGGCCAAGCCGCAAGCGCAGAACGCCGAGCGAAGCAAGCCGCCGACGCGGCCGAGCGATCCCTGACCGTCTTGGCGACGCGGGCTCGGGTCGAACTCGACGCGCTGGAACATGGCGTCGCGATCGCCTGCAAGGCCGTTCGAGCCATTCGGAGCGAGAAGCCGTCGGACAGACCGGCCCGCAACGAGCCCACGACGCTCGGCGCCGACGCCGCCCCGGTTCGCCAGCGTGCCGCCGCGATGGCGAATCCGTTCCTTAAGGCCGTCGGGTCGTGAGTGGGCGCCCTTCGATCCTCCTGGTTCTGACGGTGCTCTTCGGCGTCGGGGCGGCGGGCCGGGGTGCCGAGGCGCTGGTAAGCCTGGACGCGGTACCGCGATCGTCGCTGGAACCCGTTACGGAGGCGCCGCACGCCTTCGAGGCCCTGGACGATTGGTCCGCGGACCTCGACGAGCGGGCCGAGGCGATCGAAGCCCGCTCGATCGCGGCCGACATGGCGTTGGCCGAGGCGAAGCGGCACGCTGCGCGGGCTAGGGCGGTTCAGGCGGAAGAGCATGAGAACGCCGGACGCCGCCAGGCCGCGCTTTACGGTGCGATGCCGCCCGCGAAAGCGGCGGCGGTGCTTTCGTCCCTGGACGCCGACGCCGCAGCGCGGATCCTCGAGGCGATGCCGCCTCAGACGGCCGGCGCCATCGTCGCGGCCATGACGGCGGATTCGGCCAAGGCCGTCGCGAGGGCGATGAGCGGCTGACGACGCTTCGCCGGCGGTCACTGACGCGGCACCGGCGGCGACGTCTCAGGCCTTCGGACCGGGAGGAGGTGGGAGCGCTGGCGGGGACTCAGGGCAGGGGGGAAGTGTCCCGGCCAGCGCTCCTCTTCAGGAATGGTCTGCCTTTCGGGTAGGGCAGCGGCAGGCCATTCCCTTCGAACTTTTGAGCGTGTCACCGCAGCGCGGTTCCAAGGGCAGAGCTCGTCCGTCCGAAGCGACTGGAGAACGCGGGCCGGGGGGCGAGGGTTCCGCGCCCTGCCCAACTTTCTTCACACCTGACGAAGAATGATGTCCGGGCCGCCTCGTCGGGGGAGGGCGTTCGGATGCGCTGGGTCCCGCCCGGCGCGGGCGCGGCCTCGACGCGGCTCTCGAAGACCGCTTCAAGGGTCTCCTGGAACGCAGCGACTCTCGATCTGACGCATGGCCGCCTTTCCCACCCTCCGTCAGATGCAGTTCTTCACCGCCCTCGTCCGGCGGCGCTCGTTCAGCCGGGCGGCGGACGACTGCTTCGTTTCGCAGTCGACGCTCTCGGCGGGCGTAAAGGAGTTCGAAACGATCCTTGGGGCGCCATTGGTCGACCGCTCCGCGCGGAGCTTCGCGCTGACGTCGCTCGGTGAGGAGGTCGCGAGCCGGGCCCAGGAGATCCTCGCGCTGACGGGCGAGCTCGTGCGGATCGCCGAGGCCCGGCCGCCGCTGACCGGGGAGCTGCGCCTCGCCCTCATCCCGACGATCGGCCCGTTCCTTCTGCCCCGGCTCATGCCCCTTCTCGATGAAACCTACCCCGACCTGCGCCTCTTCCTGCGGGAGGAGCTGACGGACACCCTGGTCGCGGGCCTGCGGTCCGGGCGGCACGACATGGCGGTGCTCGCCCTGCCGATCGAAGACGAGGGCCTCGACACGCTGATCTTCGCCGAGGACCCCTTCGTCTTCGTCTGCCGGCCGGACCATCCTCTGGCCGGCCAGGCCTCGGTCAGCAGCGCCGAGATCGGTCGCGAGAACCTGCTGCTGCTCGAGGACGGGCACTGCCTGCGCGATCATGCCCTTTCGGCCTGCAAGCTTCAGGATCGGCAGACGGCGGACGCCTTCGGCGCGACGAGCCTCTTCACCTTGGCGCAGATGGTGCGCTCCGGGCTCGGATCGACGCTGCTGCCGAGGCTCGCGGTGGAACAGGGGCTCGCCGAGGGGGCTGGCCTCGTCGCGGTGCCCGTGCGCGACGGAGAGGCCTCCCCGTCGCGCGACCTCGGCCTCGCCTGGCGGCACGGCTCGGGCCGGGAGGCGGAGGCGAGGGCGCTCGCAGCGCTACTGGCCTAGCGCCTCTCCCCGGCGCATCATGCCCCGCTCCTCCAGATCCGTGTGACCGCGCTTCAGCGGCGCGATCTCGCCGTTGTCCGACAGGAGGATCGCGATCGCCCGCGTCGATTCGAACTGGCTCAGGACGATCATGATCGCGACCGTGATCGGCACGCAGAGGAGCATGCCGGCGAAGCCCCAAAGCGTCCCCCAGCTCGCGAGGCTCAAGAGGATGACGAGCGGGGAAAGGTTCAGCGACTTGCCGAGGAGCCGCGGCTCGACCACCGATCCCACCGCCTGCTCGGCGGCGGTGAGAAGGCCGAGGGTGAGAAGGGCGAGGCCGGGCCCGCCCTCGGGCTGAACGAGGGCGAGCACGCAAGGAAGGATCACCGCGACGATCGAGCCGATGATCGGAATGAAGTTGAAGGCGAAGATGACGAGCGCCCAGAAGGCCGCGAAGTCGACGCCCAGCACCATCATGATGACGAAGGACACGGCGGCGACCATCAGGCTCGTCAGCGTCTTGATCGAGATGTACTGCCGCACGAGGTGGCCGATGTCGTCGATCACGTCCGAGACGATGGCGCGCGCGTCCCTCGGCCCCGCGATGCGGGTGATCTTCTTGAAGAACCGGCCGCGCTCGACGAGCATGAAGGCGGTGTAGAGGCCGATGGTCACGAGCCCGCCCAATATGCCGCCCGCCGCCTCAGCCACGTCGCCGAGGGCGCCGCGTCCGAACTCGATCAGCTGCTGAGGCACGTCCGCCAGGGCTTCGCTCGCGTCCTGGTTTACGAGGCCGTGCTCGTTCGCCCAGGTGATCGCCGCCGTCGCGAGTTCGGTGAAGCGGGCCTGATAGGCAGGCCACTGCGCCAGCACCTCCTCGATGTTGTCCCGGATGACGAGGCCGAGGCCGAAAAGGGCGAGCACGATGACGGCGAAGGCCAAAGTGAACTCGATCGGCTCGGGCAGGCGAGGGCCGATCACCGGTACCCGGTCGATGCCGCGCTTCACCGTCACGATGAGGAAGCTGACGAAGGCTGCGACCACCACCGGCACGATCACGCCCTTCGCGACCCACAGGACGAAGGCGAGCATGATCGCGAGGCCCGTCCCGAAGAAGAGGGCGGCAAGGCTGCGGCGGGGCACGGGCGGCGTCGCGGTTTGGGGCAGCGCGGCGCTGTCGTCCTGTCGCAAGGGGCGTCCTCCTCAGTCTGACGGAGAGGTAACCCTTCTTTCGCTCGTTTGCGAGGGGCGTACCGGTCGCCACATGGAGGAAAGAGGACAAGGAGAGCGTATGGCTGGGTTCTGGCGGCGGCATGGGGGCGAGTCCGAGCGCATGGCGGCGGAGAGCGCCTCTCCTTCGGACGCGCACGCCGCGAAGGCGAAGCTCCTGCTGGAGGACGCCTCCCACATGTCCGAAGAGGACATCGGCGAGGCCCGCAGCCGGATCGACCTCGAGTTCGTGGCGAAGTTCGTGCGCGTGCTCTCGCGGCTCAACCCGGAGGTCGCCGTTCGCCTCCTCGCGGCCTACTACGCGCTTCGGGACCCCGGCGTGCCGACCCATGCCAAGGCCGGGTTCGCCCTCGCGCTTCTTTACTTCCTGAACCCCGTCGATCTGATCCCGGACGCGATGCCCCTCATCGGCCTCCTGGACGATGCGGGCGTGTTGGCGGGGATCTGGATGTACCTCTCGGGTCACGTCACGCCCGCGCACAAAGAGCAGGCGGAAGCGTTCCTCGCGAACGCGTGACCGCTGAATTGCGGCCTTTCTCAGTCTTTTACCGAACCGTGCCGCCTCATGTGTGTCCCATTTCCGCACGGCATTACGCCGACGAGAAGGGAGACCACCTCATGAAGAAGATTCTCATCGCCGGACTCGCAGGGACCAGCGCCCTCGCGATCGGCGCGGGCGCCAGCGCCGCGACCATCTTCAGCGCGACGATCGAGGTCGCGCAAAGCGGCACGCCGAGCGAAGGCTACACCAACCAGTTCGGTCAGGGTTCGCTCGCCGTCGTCGAGGACGAGGACGGCCTCTACAGCCTGTCGATGAGCGTCGACTTCACGGGCGACCTCGACTTCAGCGGCATCGTCGACAGCGGTCAGATCGACGTGGTCGAAGGAACGGACGCGGGCACGGGCGGCGAAGTCGTCACCGGCTTCCACATTCACGACGGGGACCGCGGCGAGAGCGGCCCGGTCGTCTTCTCGCTCTTCGACACCGCGCTCGGCCTCGGCACGTCGGACACCGACGCGGACACGACGATCGACTTCGGCGATGGTGACGGCACGATCACCGTCAGCAGCACCTGGGACCTCAGCGAGGGTAATGGCGGCGCGACGCTTAACGACTTCCTCGGCGAGCTGCTCGCGGCGAACGAGGGCGAGGACATCGGCCTATACTTCAACCTGCACACGGTCGCAGCCCCGATGGGTCTGATCCGCGGGCAAGTGGTCGCCGAGAACAGCCTCAATCCCGTCCCGCTGCCGGGCGCTGCACTGTTCTTCGCACCAGCGCTCGCAGGCGGTGCCTTGCTGCGCCGTCGCCGCAAGCAAGCGTAACGCGCCTACGAGGTAGGATATCAGGAAGCCCTGCCCCCCCCGGGGGCGGGGCTTTTTTCTTTCGTGTGTCCGCCAGCATGCCGCCACGCAGCGGCCATTGCCGACGCCCCCTTCGCCCGCGATAAGCGAGGCATGACCGACCTTACCGACCCGGTCGCGCTCGCGAGCGACCTCATCCGCTGCCCCTCGGTCACACCGATCGAGGGCGGGGCGCTCGACCTGCTGCAGTTCTGGGCCGAGCAACTCGGATTTCGCTGCACGAGGCTTTCCTTCGGGGAAGGGGCAACATCGGTCGACAACCTTTGGGCCGTTCGGGGCGAGGGCGGACCGCGCTTCTGCTTTGCAGGCCATACCGACGTGGTACCGCCCGGAGATATGGACGCTTGGCAGTCGGGCCCGTTCGATCCGGTCATCGCGGACGGCCGTCTTCATGGGCGGGGCGCCGCCGACATGAAGGGCGGGATCGCCGCGATGGTCGCGGCCGTCGCGCGGGCGGGAGAGCGCACCCCGCCGCTCGCCTTCCTGATCACTGGGGACGAGGAGGGCCAGGCCATACATGGAACCAAAGCCGTGCTCGGCGCGGTCGAGGCGCGCGGTGAAGGCTTCGAACACTGCCTCGTCGGCGAGCCTACCAATCCGGACCGGATCGGCTCGATGATGAAGGTAGGGCGAAGGGGGTCCTGCAACGCGATCCTGACCGTCCATGGGCGGCAGGGGCACGTCGCCTATCCCGACCGCGCGGAGAACCCGCTGCCCGTCCTGCAGCGTATCCTCACCGCGCTCACGGATGTGCCGCTCGATGACGGGTATGACCGCTTCCAGCCCTCCAACTTAGAGCTCACCGGATGGGGCACGCCGGAGGGGGCGGAGAACGTCATACCGGCGTCGGCCTGGACGCGGTTCAACGTCCGCTTCAACCCGAACTGGACGGGGGAGACCTTGGTGCGGGAACTCGAGCGCAGGATCGCCACCGCCGCCGGCCCTACCCAGTGGCACCTCGCGCCCCGTGTCTCGGGCGAGGCGTTCCTGACCGAGGACGACCGGTTCGCCCGGCTCGTCGCGGACGCGGTCGAGGCAGAGACGAAGGTACGACCCGAACTCTCGACTTCCGGGGGCACGTCCGATGCCCGCTTCCTCTCGCGCCACGCACCGACGATTGAGTTCGGCCTGGTCGGCGCGACCATGCATCAGGTGAACGAGAACGTGGCCGTCGAGGACCTCGAAGCGCTGACATGCATCTACGGCCGGATCCTCGCGGGGTACGCGGCGTGGTGAGCGGCAAGGAGATCACGCGCGGTATGGCCGGGACCTTCGCCATGGCCCGCGGCGAGGGGGATTGGGAGGAGAGGCTCGACCTGACGGCGCGAGGTGTCTTCGCCTCGTTCTGGGCGATCCCCCTTTCCTTGCCGGCGGTGATGCTGATCGGCGAGGTGGCGCGTCAGGTACAGTTGTCCCGCACCGACGAGGCGCTGGCAGGTCCGGCGGTCACCGCCACGCTTCAAGTCGTCGCGACGGTCCTGTCTTGGAGCGCGACTCTCTTCGTTCTCGCCAAGCTGGCGTCTCGCGGTCAGGAAGGGTGGCGCGTGACGCCGCTTCTGATCGGCTTCAACTGGTCACGTCTTGCGGTGAACCTGATCGCGGGGCTCGGCGCGGCGGCTGCGGTCGCTGCCAGCACGCCGCTCCTCTTCGGACCCTTTGCGCTTCTGGCGACCGTCCTCTCGGTGTGGCTCCTCTTCGGCGTCGTGAAGCGCTCGCTCGATACGAAGACGGGGCCCACGATCGGCGTTCTCGCCGTCGTCTTTTTGGTCGATCTTCTCGTGGGTCTCGTCGTTTCTACCCTGGCCTCGAGCTTCATCGGCTCGCCCAGCCTCGCGTCATCGTAACGCGTTCGCCCTTATCCCGCGTCCCCGGCCCGGCTAGCTTTGACGCTCGACACGCAGAAAGACCGCCCATGCGGACGCTTTTCTTCCTCGCCCTCCTTCTCGCCGCGACCGGCACGGCACGTGCCCAAGAAGGCGAGTTCACGACCGACGAGGCCGCTCATTGCGGTGCCGTCTTCGTCCGCGTGATTGAGGAGCTGAAGGTGATCACGAACGTGCCGGAGGAGACGCGGCGCAGCGCTGGGATCGAGCTTCTGAAGTGGAAGTACGAACTCTCGGCCTCCGCGCCGGGCGAAGACGACGCGGTTCGTGCCGCCGCCGCAGGCGCGATCGAGGAGGTCAACGCGACCGCCGACGGGCTGACCGACTACGCTGCGCGGGACCGCTGGCTCGCCGACCATGCCGCCGAATGTTCCCGCTCGCTTCGGGCGGCCTACCCTGAGAGCGAACATCCCGTGCTCGTGCAGATGGCCGCCGCAGGGAACGAAGTTGGGAAGGAAGCCGGCAACTCGGCTGTTCCGGAAGAGAAACAGAAGCCGAAGGGCCTACGCTGAGCTGTCATAACGGGCAGCGGCGAAGTAGAGGCCGCGGGCGGGAGCGACCGGCCCGCACGCCGCTCTGTCCTTCGCCGAAAGCGCGGTTCCCACGGCCTCGGGCGGCCATGCGCCGGCGCCCACGCGCTCGAGCGTGCCGGCGATCGAGCGGACCTGGTTGTGAAGGAAGCTGCGCGCCGCGAGGTGCAGGCGGATCTCGTCGCCGGCCCGCTCGATGCGCACCTCGTCCAGCGTCTTGACGGGGCTTCGTGACTGGCAGTGGACCGAGCGGAATGTGGTGAAGTCGTGCCTGCCGATCAGGGCCTTCGCGCCTTCTGCCATCGCGCCTTCATCGAGAGGGATGGGCACGTGCCAGACCCGCTCGCGCTCGAGGGCTGGCGGCGCACGGCGGGCGAGCAACCGGTAGAGGTAGGACCGTCCCGTGCAGCTGAAGCGGGCGTGGAAGCCTTCTTCGGCCTCCTCGGCGTCGAGCACGGCGATAGGCGCAGGCCGCAAATGCGCGTTGAGCGCTTCGCGTACGGTCCTGGCGGGGAAGGGCTTTCGAAGGTCGATATGGGCCGTCATGGCGAGCGCGTGAACGCCTGCATCGGTCCGGCCCGCGCCGACGACGGGGGCGGGCGCCCCGGTGAGCGCTTCGCCCGCGGCCTCGAGCGCGCCTTGCACCGAGGGGCCGTTGTCCTGACGCTGCCAGCCGACGAAGGGCGTGCCGTCGAACTCGACCGTGAGGCGGTAGCGCGGCATGAGGATCAGGTCAGGACGCTGCCGGGCGGCAGGTCGTAGCCGCGCAGGAACTCTTCGGACGCTTGCGGTCGGCCGCCCGGCCGTTGAAGCCTGACGAGTTCGACCGTCCGGCCGTCGCCGCAAGCCACGCCGAGCGCGCCCACCTTCGCGAGCACCGTCCCTGCGGCTTCGTTCGTATCGCTACCGATACGAGAAAGCAGCAGTTTGAGCCTCGTGCCCCGTGCGTCCTCGGTCCACGCGCCGGGGAAAGGCGAAAGCCCACGGATGTGGGCGTCGACTTCGGCGGCGGGGCGGCTCCAGTCGATGCGGGCTTCTTCGGCCGTGATCTTGTGCGCGTAGGTGACGCCGTCCTCGCTTTGCGGCACCCGTGTGAGCCCGCCGCGTTCGAGCGCGGCGAGGCCGCGCGGCAGGAGGTCGGCACCCGTCCGCGAGAGCTTGTCGTGGAGGCTGCCATAGGTCTCGCTGGGCTCGATCGGCACCGTCTCGGAGAGGAGGACCGGCCCCGTATCGAGCCCCGCCTCCATCTGCATGAGTTGCACCCCCGTCACCGCGTCGCCCGCCATGATCGCCCGCTGGATCGGCGCGGCGCCGCGCCAGCGGGGCAGGAGCGAGCCGTGAAGGTTGAGGCAGCCATAGTCAGGCGCATCCAGGATCGCCTGCGGCAAGATCAGGCCGTAGGCGACGACGATGCCGACCTCGGCGCGCAAGTTCGCGAAGGCGTCCTGCGCGTCTGGCTTCTTGAGGCTCGTCGGCGTGCGGACGGGAATGCCGTGAGCTTCCGCGAAGGCGTGGACGGGCGAGGGGTGGAGCTTGTGCCCCCGGCCGCGCGGGCGCGGCGGCTGGCTGTAGACGCAGACGACCTCGTGACCGCTCGCGATCAGCTCGGCGAGGGCGGGCACGGCGTAGTCCGGCGTGCCCATGAAGACGACGCGCATGGGAGGCTCTCCTCAGGAGGCCGCGGCGAGCGCGTCCTTCTTGATCTTCTTCATGATCCGGTCGCGCTTGAGCCGCGAGAGGTGGTCGAGGAACAGAACGCCCTCGAGGTGGTCCATCTCGTGCTGGATGCAGACCGCGAAGAGGCCGGTCGCCTCTTCGGTGACCTCGTTGCCGTCATAGTCGAGGTAGCTGACGACGCAGCGGCTCGGCCTGCAGATCTCTTCGTAGTAGCCGGGGATCGACAGGCAGCCCTCCTCGTAGGGCACCGCGTCGTCCGACGGCTCCGAGATCACGGGGTTGACGAAGTAGCGCGGCTGCGGCGGCTCGCCCTCGCCCGCGAGGTCCATGACGATGACCCTTTGGGGCACGCCGATCTGGATCGCCGCGAGGCCGATGCCGGGGGCGTCGTACATCGTCTCCAGCATGTCATCCATCAACGCGCGGGTCTCGTCGTTCACTTCCGGAACGGGCTTCGAGACCTCGCGCAGGCGCGGATCGGGCACGGTGAGGATGGTCCTGACGGTCATGGCCCGGAGGTAAGGGCCGGGCGCCTGGGGGTCAATCGGCGGGGCGGTCCGTCCAGTCCGGCAGCTCCTCGAGAGCGAGCATGTCCTCGGTGCTCGGACGCCGCCGCACCACCGCGAACCGGTCGCCGTCCACGAGAACCTCGGGGATCAGCGGCCGCGTGTTGTACTGCGACGCCTGCACCGCGCCGTAGGCCCCCGCCGTCTTGAAGGCGAGGATGTCGCCCGGCGCGGGGGCGGTCAGGGGGACGTCCCGCGCGAAGAGGTCCGTCGTCTCGCAGACAGGCCCTACGACGTCGAAGGGCGAAGGATCGCCGTCTCGTTCCGCGACCGGAACGATTGCGTGCCTCGCGCCGTAAAGGGCGGGGCGGATCAGGTCGTTCATGCCTGCGTCCAAGATCGCGAAGGACCGCGCCTCCTGCGCCTTGGTGTAGATCACGCCCGCGATCATGAGCCCGGCATTGCCGGCGATCATCCGCCCCGGCTCGAAGACGAGGCGGACGTCGAGGGCGTCCGTCACGCGCCGCAGCGCCGCCGCGTAGGCGGCGGGGTCCGGCGGCGTGACGCCGTCGCCGTAAGGGATGCCGAGCCCGCCGCCGAGGTCGAGCCGGTCGATGTCGTGTCCTTCGGCGCGAAGATGTTCGATCAGGTCGCCCGCGCGCCGGGCGGCCGCCTCGAAGGGCGCGAGGCTCGCGATCTGGCTGCCGATGTGCAGGTCGACGCCGCGCGCCTCGATGCCGGGCAGGCGCCGGGCGAGGTCGTAGAGCGCGGGCGCGCGTTCCCACGGCACGCCGAACTTGTCGTCCTTCCTACCGGTCGAGATCTTGTCGAGCGTGCCCGCGTCGACGTCCGGGTTCACCCTGAGCGCGACGGGCGCGACCGAGCCCCGCGCCGAGGCGACCTCGGAGAGAGTGCGAAGCTCCGCCTCGCTCTCGACGTTGAACTGGTAGATCCGGGCCTCCAGCGCCGCGGTCATCTCCGCGCGCGTCTTGCCGACGCCGGAGAAGACGATGCGCTCGCCGGGGATGCCCGCCGAGCGCGCGCGGGCGAGCTCGCCGCCCGAGACGATGTCCGCGCCGAGGCCCTCGCTCGCGAGCACCTTCAGGACGGCGACGTTGGACAGCGCCTTTACGGAGAAGGCGACGAGCGCGTCCTCTCCGACCCCGGCCCGGAAGACCTGGGCGTGCCGGCGCAAGGTGGCGCTCGCATAGACGTAGAAGGGCGTGCCGACGGCCTCGGCGATCCTCGGGATCGGAACGTCCTCCGCGTGGAGGACGCCGCCGCGGCGCTCGAAGTGATCCACGGTTCAGCCTCCGTAGGCCGGCGAGGGCTCTTCCTGCGGCGGCGGGGGCGGCACCTTGAGGGGCGCGCGCCGTCCGCAGCCCGCCAGGGGCAGCGAGAGGAGGACGAGGATCAACAAGAATCTCATTCGGACCTCGAAGGAGGGATCGGGGCGGCGAGCCGCCACCTTGCCAGGGGCGGACGCTCTTGGCATCTGCCCGAACCGCTTCCGTCTTGGCAACCGAGGGTCGTCCCCGATGCGTCTTCTTCGCACCCTGACCGAACCGCGCACGCTGCTGATCGTCATGATGATCCTCGGGGGCGCGTTCCTCGCCTATGTAATCCTGGCGGCGTCGGTGCCGAAGAGCCGCCCCTGGGAAGAGGGGGCGGAGACCGATCGTGGCCCGCTTCTGACCGGAGAGGTCGAAGGGTTCCGCCCTGCGGACGTGCCGCGCGGGCTTCCCCCGGTCACCGTCACGAAGGCCGGCGGGGACGAAGCCGAGCTTCGCGCGCTCGCGGGGCGCGGCGAGGTCGTGGTGCTGAACCTATGGGCGAGCTGGTGCGCGCCGTGCCTCGAAGAGTTGCCGAGCCTCGTCGCCATGGCCGAACGCACGGGCGTGACCTTGCTGCCGATCGCGGTCGAGCGGCCCTCCGACGCGCAGACCGCGCTGCTCGAGAAGGCCGGCGTCGCGGGCGCCTTTCCCCTCTGGTCCGATCCCTCCTTGTCTCTCTTGGGCGCCTTCGGCGGCGACCTCGGCCTGCCGCTGACCGCGATCTACGACGTGAGGGGCCGGGAGGTCGGGCGCCTCGAAGGCGCCGCGGACTGGGCCGCCCCCGAGGCTCTCCGCCTGATCGAAGCGATAAGGGACGGCGAAGCGAAGTTCTGACCGTACACTACCGCGAAGTTAGTGGGCGGCTGTTGCCGAAGCGTCCTAGCGGGGGGCGGGGGAGAGCCTAGCCTCGGGTTCGACCCTGCCGGAATCCGAAGGACCCCCTTGTGACCCCGTCCCGACAGAAGACCGCTCTGATCGTTTCCGCCCTTGCCCTCGCGACGGCGGGCGGCGCCTCGGCCTACCGCTTCAGCAAGGCCGAGAGCGCCACGATCGCAACGCAGGACGGCTTCCGGCCCTACAGTGCGCGGGGCGCCGAGCCGGTCGACCCGGCGGCGTACCTCTCGGCTCTCGGCCTCGATGCGGGCTCCTATGAGAGCGCGTCCTTCGATGAAGAGATCGGGGCGCTCGTGGTCACCGGCATCGCCCCGTCCGGAGGCGACGCCGACGTCGCGATCGGCCGCGCGGAGCTGTTCGCGCCCGACCTCGACGCGGCGCGCGCCATCGGGTCTGCCGCAAGCGATCTGCAGGCCCCCTTCGAGCGCCTGCGGCTCTACGACGTGACCCTGACGAAGGACCCTTGCGAGGATGAAGGCACGGAAGGCTGCGGCGCGGACGCCGGTCCCGGCGCGCGGCCCGCGCCGACCATGATCCGCCTTGGCGGGGCGGAAGTGCAGGACCTGCGCGTGCGCCGGCCGGAAGCGCAAGGCGAGGACGCCGTCGCCGCGGCCGCCTGGCTGACGAGCTTCGCCATGGGGGACGTCACGCTTCAGGACCTCGTCGTGACGAACGAGAACACGGTCTCGGTCGCGCAACTCACCCTGAACGGCTACGAGGAAGGACGTCTCGGCCGGGTGAACCTGCGCGCGCTCGAGACGATGACCGGCGAGGAGGTCTCGGCCGTGCGCGGCCGGCTCGCGAGCATGAGCCCCGCGCTCGCCGGCGTTCTGAACGGCCCGCTCGGCGGCCTGTTCCTGCCGGAGAACGCGCGCACGACGATCGCCTCGTTGCGCTGGGACGGCATGAGCGTCGCTGGTCTCCTGCCCTACCTCGCCGCCGGCGAGGAGCCGCCGATGGATGCGGACGACATGATCGAGGTCGGGGGCGCGGAGCTGCGCGATCAGAAGACCTACGTGAACGGCAAGCTCGCCACGAGCGCCGCTCGGACGACGATCTCCGACATCGACTTCCTCGGTTACATGCCGCAGCGCTTCTCGGCGGCGACCGAAGGGGTGACCACCGACTACTCCGTCTACTTCGGCGAGGAGGAAGCAGAGCTCCTCCCCGTCCTGAAGGCGCAAGGACTGACCGCGGTGAAGAGTTCGTCGCGCGTCGATTATGCCTACGACGCGGACGCCGACACGATCCGCTTCACCAGCGAAGGCGAGGCGAAGGACCTCTTCTCGAGCCGCCTCGACGCCCGGATGTCGGCCTTCGACCACGCCGCCGTTCTCGGCGGCGGCGAGGAGGCGCTGAGCGCCGTCGCCATCGACGGGATCACGCTGACGCTCGAGGACGAGGCGCTGATCGGCGCGCTCTTCGCCGTCTACGGCGCGATGGAGGGGCGAGACCCCGCCCGCCTGCGCGAGGGCGTCGCCGGCACGGTCACGATCGCGGCGCTGCAGGGGCAGGGCGTGAGCCCGCGCGTGCCGGACTACGCCGACGCGGTGTCGCAGTTCGTCTCGGAGGGCGGCACGCTCAAGATCTCGATCGATCCGTCGAGCCCCGTCGTCCTCGGCACGCTTTCGGACGGCGCGGCGCGACCGGCCCAGCTCATCGAGCGGCTGAACCTGACCGTCGAGCGCGAAGAGTAGCGTTCAGCCCCGCGCCGCGACGAAGGCGGCGAGGGGGGCGATGCTCGCCGCGAGTTCTTCGTAGACGCCGCGCTTGAAGGGCACGACGAGCCCCGCCGCCTCCGACAGCTCGGCCCAGCGCCAGTCGTCGAACTCCTTGTGCTCGTCCGCGTCGAGGTCGACCTCGTCGTCCTCGCCTTCGAACAGCATCACCGCCCACTTCTGCCGCTGTCCGCGCCAGCGCTTCTTCCGGTACTCTGCCGGGAAGTCGTAGGCGAGCCAGCCCGGCGTCATCGTCAGGAGGCGGGCCGAGGTGACGCCCGTCTCCTCGCGAAGCTCGCGGAAGGCGGCGAGGTCGGGCGCCTCGCCCTCGTCGATGCCGCCCTGCGGCATCTGCCAGCGATACGCCGTCAGCGGCTCGTTCTCGCCGACCCCGGCCCGGGTGCCGAGCCAGACGAGGCCCTGCCGGTTCAAAAGGCAGACCCCTACGTTAGGGCGGTAGTCCTCGAGGCCGTCCGGTACGATCATGGCAGTCTCCTACTGGGTGCGGACCGCGCTCGAGGCGGGCACTACCCCGACGCGCGGCTCTGCAAGGAAGCGTTCGATCGCCGTGACGGCGTCGTCCGAGGCGTAGACCTTGACGAGGGAAACCCGTCCCGGCCGCGCCGCGGCGGCGGCCGCGCGAAGCGCCGCGGCGGGGTTGCCGTCCTCCGGCGTGATCAGCCTGTCCGTCGCGGCGTAGGGCACGCCGGCGATCCGGGCGGCGCCGGCGGCGGCGCCCGTGTCGTCGACGTAGCCGAGCCCGGCCTCGGCCACCCGTGCCATCAGCCGTCCCATCGCGGCCTCGTCGCGCGAGAAGCCTGCGCCGAGGTAGTTCGTGACCATGGGGTAGGCCGGCGCCCGGGCGAGGAGCCAGGCGAGGCGCCTGTCATTGCCGCGCGCGTCCCTCTCCGCCGACAGCGCGGCGGGGCCGAGAGCGGCCGGCGCGACGCCCGGCGTGCTCATCGGCAGTTCGATCAGCACCTCGTGCCCAGCCGAACGGGCGCGTTCGATCAGGCTCGGCAGGCCGCGAGCATAGGGCGCGAAGGCGAGCGAGACCTCCGGCGGCAGCGCGAGCGCCCGCTCGGTCAAGGCGGGGTCGAGGCCGAGGCCGCTGAGGACGACGCCGAGGCTCGCGCCCTCGCCGGCCTTCTGCGTCCGTCGGTACGCCTCGAAGGGGGTCCGCCCGTCCGCTCCTCGTGCCGGGACCGGGCCGTCGGGCGTCGATCGGGTGAGGCCGGGGTCGGGCGCGGCGGGCGGCGTGGCCGGGTTCCCTTCGTGCGGCGCGCGCGGGGTGCGGCCAGGCGTGTCGAGGACCGAGATGACCACCTCGCCCGGGCCGTCGGAGGCGGCCTCTTCGGGCTCCGCGCCGCGCACGACGATGGGAAGCTCGTCATCCTCCGGCATCGGCTCGGCGATCATGGCGCTTCCGGTCGGCGCGTAAGGGTCGGGCCGCGTCGGCAGCGCGAGGTCCACGCTTCGGTCCGGCGCGGCGGGCGGCGGGACGAGGACGGCCGCGAGGACGAGCCCGAGCACGCCGAGGATGAGAAGGGCCCAGGCGATCCTCAGTCGTGAAGGGGGCGGGGTCCGCCGCAAGGCTCTGCTCCTGTCCGAGGTCCGCGGTCACCCTCTGTTGCCGGGTGTTACGCGGAGAGATAGATGGTTCGGCAACCATAGGGCCGCCCGCCCCTGCGTGCCAACGGCGCGAACGCGCCCACGCCAACAGCGGCCACCCGGCGGCAGGAGGAGCCGAACCATGGCCAAGAAGAAGCGGGACGCCGACGACGCGCTGCCCGAGGAAGCCGACCAGACGGCCAAGGCCGAGGCGAAGGAGCGCGCTGCCGCCGAGGAACGGCTCCTCGCCGACGCGCGCAAGAGCCGTCGCCAGATCTGGTCGAAGAGCCGCGAGACGGTCTTCTCGAAGCTGCTCGACACCAAGTCCCGGGTCGGCCGCGACGCGACGGCGATCCTGGAGCCCGACGGCAAGGCGATCAGCTACAAGGACGTGGTGCGCGGCGCCTTCGCCCTGGGCGCGGCGATCTCGCGCTTCACGAAGCGCGGGGAGAACGTCGGCGTCCTCCTGCCGACGAGCGCGGGCGCGGTGATCACGCTCCTCGCCCTCTACGTCGACGGCCGCGTGCCGGCGATGCTGAACTTCACGGCCGGGGACAAGGCGCTTCGGTCGGCGGTCGAGACGGCGCGGATCAAGTCGGTCCTGACCAGCCGCAAGTTCATCGAGCAAGGCGGGCTCGAGGGCGTGGTCGACGCGCTCTCGGCGCATGCCCGGATCCGCTACCTCGAGGACATCAAGGAGAACCTGACCGGCTTCCAGAAGCTGCGCGCCGCGCTCGGCGAGAAGGCGCCCGCGCTCCTGCGCCGTCCGATGAGCCCCGAGACGCCCGCCGTCATCCTCTTCACCTCGGGCACGGAGGGCGACCCGAAGGGGGTCGTCCTCAACCACCAGAACCTCGTCGCCAACGTCGAGCAGATCCGCGGCCATGTCGACCTCGAAGCGGGTGACGTCTGCTTCAACCCGCTGCCCGTCTTCCACTCCTACGGGCTGACGGCGGGATGCTTCTTCCCGCTGATCGAGGGCAAGCCGCTCGTTCCCTATCCGAGCCCGCTGCATGTGAAGATCATTCCGGAGGTCATCCGGAAGACGAACTCGACGATCATCTTCGCGACCGATACCTTCTTGTCGCGCTACCTGCGGGCGGCGAAGCCCGGCTCGATGTCCAGCTTGCGCTACGCCGTCTGCGGCGCGGAGAAGGTCCGGGACGAGACGCGCAACCTTGCAAGGCGGCTCTTCGGCTTCTCCGTCCTCGAAGGGTACGGCGCGACCGAGTGCGCCCCCGTCCTCGCCGTGAATCAGCCGGGCGACATCCGTCCGGGCACGGTCGGGAAGCTCCTGCCGGGGGTCGAGACGAAGCTCATCCCCGTCGAAGGGCTCGAGCACGGCGGGCGGCTCCTGGTGCGCGGCCCGAACGTGATGGCCGGCTACCTCGACCCGGAGACGGGCAAGGTCGTCCCGCCGGAGGACGGCTGGCACGACACGGGCGACGTCGTCACCATCGACGGCGGCGGCTACGTCGCGATCAAGGGCCGCCTGAAGCGGTTCGCGAAGATCTCGGGCGAGATGATCAGCCTCTCGGTCGTCGAGAACTGCGCCAGCGTCGTCTGGCCCGACTCGATCCACGCGGCCGTCGTGCTGCCGGACGACAAGAAGGGCGAGCAGATCGTTCTCCTGACCGAGGAGGAGCGTCCCGACCGAACCGCGCTCCTCGACTGGGCGCAGAGCCACGGCGTGCCCGAGCTCGCCGTGCCGAAGCGGGTGCTGCACTTGTCGGACATCCCGCTCCTCGGCACCGGCAAGGTCGACTACGTCACGCTGAACCAGCGCGCGGAGGAGCTCGTCGCGGCGGCGGAGGCGGAGCGCCAGGCGGCGGAGTGATCCTCAGCGCGGCGGGCGCAGGATCAGGACCATCAGGGCGCCCAAGGTCGCGAGCGAGGCCCAAAGCGGCGTCGCCAGCAGGAAGTTGCCGACGCGCGCGAACCAGCCGCCCTCCTGCACGCCGAGATCGAGCCCGAAGAGCGAGAGGATCGCCCTGGTGGCGCGCAGGGTGACCTGCTGCGCTTCGAGGCTGGTCACGACGTCCGCGCCGAAGAGGGCGAGCGCCAGGCCCAGAAGGACGTAAGCGAGGATTCGGAAGGCGTTCATGGTGGCGGTCCTCGTTCCCGCCCGCACGCTAACGGGCGTCGCGGGCACGGGCAATCAGCGCGGCGGGACCGGTCGGCAGGCGCTCTTCGGCAAGGTCAACGTCCGCCGCCCATCGGCTTCGGGCACGAGGCGGCAGCCTTCCGCGTCGGAGCGGACGTCGAAGCGCAGGGGGAGGGCGGGGCTGTTGGCCTCGTAAGGGCCGGGCCGCGGCGGCAGGACGACGAGGACGGGCGCCGTCGTCGCGGAAGGCTCGCCGAGGGTGATCGTCGCGCGGCCGAGCGCCGCCGACAGCGCGGTGCGGGCGGCATCGACGCCCTCTTCGGTCAGAAGGGCGGGCCCCTCTTCGTCGGGCACGCCCGCGCAGGCGCAAAGAAGAAACAAAGCGGCCGGTCCCGCCGCGGCGACCGGCCGTCTCACAGCCGTCCGCCAGGCAGGCGCATGTCGCGCTCGTCCGCGAGGGGCGCTCTGCGCGGGATCAGCGGCGGGCCGCTCTGCACGGCCCCGCGCGTCCAGGCCGGGGCGGCCGCCTTCGCCATCGTCAGGCCCGGGCAGGCGCCCGTCTCCCGACGCTGAAGAGCCGCGGCGAGCATCCGCTCGCGCGGGTCGCCGAGCGGATAGGTGTAGTCGTCCGCCACCGAGCAGCCCGGCACCGAGACGGCGAAGCCGTCGAAGGACTCGGTCGGCGCGAAGCCGTCGGCGTAGTCACCGAAGCCCTTGTCGTTCACGCCTTGGAACTGGATCGTGTAGTAGGTCTGCCCGCAATTGTCCTCGGGGTAGAAGCCGTAGGGCTTGCCGCAGGTCGTGCTGCCGATCAGCTCGACCTCGAAGTCGACGCCTCGAAGCCCGTTGATCACGGCCTCGCTCGCGCTGCAGGTCGCCTCGGTCGTCAGGATGTAGACCCGGCGTAGGTTCAACACCGGCAGCACCGCCCCGTCGTCATAGGAGAAGCCGAGCCCTTCGGCGAAGAAGGGGACGGGATCGTTGTGCCCGCCCGTGATCGGGTTCGTGCCGCCCACGCCCGTGTTGAACCGCAACTGCTCGAAGGTCTGGCCGCGCGTATAGGCGGGGCCCGCGATCATGTGCGAGAGCTGAGAGGCGATGGCGAGAAGGCCGCCGCCATTGTAGCGCAGGTCGAGGACGAGGTCGCTCACCGCTTCGTCCGCAAGGGTCTGCACCGCGTCCGCGAGCGCCGCCTCCGTCGCGTAGGGGCTGAAGGTGTTCAGCAGCAGGTAGCCCACCTTCCCGCCGTCGCGGTCGAGCACCCGGACCGTGTTGACGGGCGCCTCGGAGAGGTTTGCCGAGGTGATCGTGACGCTGCGCTTGCGGCCTTCCGTATCCTGGACTTCGAAGACGTGGGTCTCGCCCGCCGCGCGGGGAAAGAGGCCGTCATTGATGGTATCGAGCGCCGCCTCGGTCTCGCCGCCATAGACCAGGTCCTCGCCGTCGACGCTGAGGATGCGGTCGCCCCGCGCGAGGACGGGCGCGGCGGGCGTGCCGGGATCGGTGTAGACGACGCGGACCTCGCGCGGCGGGTAGGGATCGATGACGGCCAGGCGCGCACCGTAGCTCGCCGCGGGGGCGGAGTTCCGGTCCCGAAGGTAGTCCTCGGTCGGCTGGCTGAAGTGGAAGTCGTCCTTCGGCGTGCCCGACGGCGTGGTCGCGGTCGTCTTCAGGGTGTCGAAATAGGCCACGGGGCTCGCGTAGTTCGCGGGGTTCCGGTCGGGCACCTCGTTCGCCCAGAGGTAGGTTTCGTGCGTCCAGGAGCGCAGCCAGAACTTCTCATAGGCGAGCGAGCCCGCTCTGTCGGGGAAGGGGTTCCCCTCGAGGTCGACCCCTGTACGCGGCCGCTCGCAGCGGTTCGCGAGGGTCGAGGACGCCGGGTAGGTGCCGGGTTCCCAGGTCGGCGCCGTGCTGACGGTCGGCGCCGGCGTCGGCGCGCGGCTCGGCTGCGGCGAGGACGAGGAGCCGCCCCCGCCGCCCGAGCAGGCCGCGAGGAGGGCGAGCGCGGCACACCGCGCGGCGTTCGAGCGATGCACCCCTGCCATCACGCTGATCATACGTGCTTTTCGCCCTGGGCGGAAGCGGCGCCGATGGCCGCAGTCGCAATGGCGCCGCTCAATCGAGTGCCGCGGTCTCGACCGGTTCGTCCGGCAGGTTGCCGAGTTCCACGGCGAGCTTGGCGAGGGCCGGGGGCAGGGACGCCGCGAGGTCGGCCACAGCTTGCGCCTCAGCCGCGTCGCGCAGCTTCTCGCCGCGCCCGACGGCCCGCGCAGCCGCAGCGAGCCCGTCCTTCGTCACCGTCTCCGAGGCGGTGAGGTAGGGATAAGCGTTTCGCACGTCGAGCAGGATCGCCTCGGCGTGCCCCAGAGCGTCGACCTTGCGCCCCGGCAGCAAGAAGGCGCCCATGATCGTCAGGTCGCCGACCGAGAGCGGGCTCTGCCGCGCGTCGTGGGTGCCGAAGACTTCGTAGACGAAGACCGCGTCCATGTGCTGGCGCGCGGCGCCGAGCCGAATCTTCTGAACCGCGCGCTGCGCTGGTGAGCCGGTCACGGCGCCACTCGAGGCGAGTTCGGCGACGAGGAGGTTGAGGGGCGTCACCTCGCCGTAGGCGCCACCGGTCTCCTCCATCAGCGCCGCCCAGGACGCCATCTCGTCGTCGGGGATCGGGGTGAGCTGGCCGCCCTCGATCCGGGCGATGCCGATGCGGGCCGGAAAGCGCAGGAGAGGCTCGACGCTGGCCGCAGCCCGGAACGCTGCGTCGTCGACACCGAGGGCCGCGTCCGAGGCCCCGGCGACCGCGCTGTCGTAGCGGCCTAGGTACTCGCGGCCCGAGCTTGTCTGCACGCTGGTGGAACACCCTGCGAGCGCGAGCGCGCATAGCCCCAAACCGATACGTCTCATGGCTTTTCCCCTCCCGGGCTTTCCCTTCCCGCGACGCTTCCCCATGTCGGACGGCAACGCAAGCGTTTCGGAGTACGCATGACCACCATCCTCGCCGTCCGCCGGGGCGGAACGGTCGCCGTCGGGGGCGACGGCCAGGTCTCGATGGACAAGACCATCTCGAAGGGCGACGCGCGCAAGGTGCGCAGGATCGCAGGCGGGCGCGTGATCGCGGGCTTCGCGGGCGGCACGGCCGACGCCTTCGCGCTTCTGGAGCGCCTGGAGGGCAAGCTCGAGCAGTATCCGACCCAGCTGACCCGCGCCTGCGTCGAGCTCGCCAAGGACTGGCGGACCGACCGCGCCCTGCGGCGGCTAGAGGCCTTGATGATCGTCGCGGACGGGGACACGACCTTGATGCTGTCTGGCCTCGGCGACGTGATCGAGCCGGAGACCGAAGAAGGTGGGGGCGTCATCGCCATCGGGTCGGGCGGGTCGTTCGCGCAGGCCGCCGCGCTGGCGCTCCTGCGGCACACGGACCTTTCGGCCGAAGACATCGTGCGCGAGGGGCTGAAGATCGCAGGCTCGATCGACGTCTACACCAACGACCGCGTCACCCTCGAGACGATCGGCGCCGCCGGCGCGACAGGCGAAGGAGAAGCCCGATGAGCGACCTCACCCCCAAGGCGATCGTCGCGGAGCTCGACCGCTTCATCATCGGCCAGCGCGACGCGAAGAAGGCGGTCGCGATCGCGCTTCGCAACCGCTGGCGCAGGCGCCAGCTCCAGGGGCCGCTGCAAGAAGAGGTCACGCCGAAGAACATCCTGATGATCGGCCCGACCGGCGTCGGCAAGACCGAGATCTCGCGCCGCTTGGCGAAGCTCGCCGACGCGCCGTTCCTCAAGGTCGAGGCGACCAAGTTCACCGAGGTCGGCTATGTCGGCCGGGACGTGGACTCGATCGTCCGGGACCTGATGGAGGTCGCGATCGGCCTCGTGCGGGACCGCCGCCGCGAGGAGGTGAGGGCCCGCGCGCGCGAGGCGGCGGAGGACCGCGTCATCGACGCCCTCGTCGGCGCGACCGCGTCCGAGGCGACCCGCGAGAGCTTCCGGCGGCGCCTCAACGAGGGCACGCTCGACGACGCGGAGGTCGAGATCGAGGTCTCGGACACGGGCGGGATGCCGAGCTTCGACATCCCCGGCATGCCGGGCGGCTCGGCCTCGGTGATCAACCTCTCCGAGATGATGGGCAAGGCGTTCGGCGGGCGGACCAAGACCAAGAAGATGACCGTCAAGGAGGCCTACGAGCCGCTGATCAACGACGAGAGCGACAAGCTCCTCGACGACGAGCAGATCACGGCCGAGGCCATCGAGGCGGTGCAGAACGACGGCATCGTCTTCCTAGACGAGATCGACAAGGTCGCGAAGTCCGGCAACGCGTCGGGCGCCGACGTCAGCCGGGAAGGGGTCCAGCGCGACCTCCTCCCCCTGATCGAGGGCGCGGTCGTCGCGACCAAGCACGGCCAGATCAAGACCGACCACATCCTCTTCATCGCGTCCGGGGCCTTCCACACGGCGAAGCCGTCCGACCTCCTGCCCGAGCTCCAGGGGCGCCTGCCGATCCGGGTCGAGCTTCAGGCCCTGACGCGCGAGGACTTCCGCGCCATCCTGACCGACACGGAGGCGAGCCTCCTCAAGCAGTACGAGGCGCTGCTCGCGACCGAGGGGCTGACGCTCGACTTCACCGAGGACGGCATCGACGCGCTCGCCGACATGGCGGCGCAGGTGAACGCCAACGTCGAGAACATCGGCGCGCGGAGGCTCGCGACGATCCTCGAGCGCGTGGTCGAGGAGGTCAGCTTCGAGGCAGCGGAGCGTGCGGGTGAGACGGTGACGGTCGACAAGGCCTTCGTGCTCGCTCGGCTCGAAGGCCTCGCCGGCAACGCCGACCTGTCGAAGTTCATCCTCTAGCTCTAGCGCCGGCTGAGCCTGCGAACGAAGACGGGTCGGAATGACGGCCTCATGCCTTCACATCTGCAAGTTTTCGCATATGATGGGCGGGCAAGGAGCGGTTCCGTGTCTCAGCACAGCCTCGTCGCCAAGGAACTCGCCGAGATGTTCAAGCAGCTCGGCCATCCAGACCGCGTGCGTCTCATCGAGGAGCTGCGCGGTGGCGAGAAGGCCGTCGGCGAGTTGGCGGAGGCACTCAGCCTCCCCGCAACCCGCGTCAGCCAGCACTTGGCACAGCTGAAAGCGCACCGGTTGGTGGAGGAACGGCGCGAAGGCCGTCAGCACTTCTATCATCTGACCGATGCGAGCCTCGCGGACTGGGTCGCGAACGCGGTTCACTTCATCGAAGGCCGCGTGCCCATCGACCCTCAGCTCCTGCACGCCGCTCTTGCCGCCTGGCTCGGCGTCTAGGACCCTACACTCAGGAGAAAACCCGTATGCCCCGCATCGCCGCCGGTGTCGTGAAGTTCCAGCAAGAGGCGTTCCCGAAACGCCGCGAGCTCTACGATCAGCTCTCCACGGGCCAGGAGCCCGAGGCCCTGTTCATCACCTGCTCGGACAGCCGGATCAGCCCCAACCTGATGACCTCGACCGAGCCCGGCGAGATCTTCATCGTCCGGAACGCCGGCAACATCGTCCCCCCGCATACCCTTCACACAGGCGGCACGACCGCGACGATCGAGTACGCGGTCGCCGCCCTCAAGGTGAAGCACATCGTCGTCTGCGGCCACACGGGCTGCGGCGCGATGGCGGGCGCGATGGCGCCCGAGACGCTGGGCGGCCTGCCGCACGTCGCCGAGTGGCTCGCCTATGCCCGCGCGGCCGTGCAGACCGTGCAGGAGCTCGGGCAGGGCAAGTCGGACGAAGAGAAGATGCGCCTTCTCATCGAGCAGAACGTCCTTCTTCAGCTCACCCACCTCAAGACGCACCCTTACGTCGCCGCCGCCCTCGCGGCGGGCCGGGTGCAGCTTCACGGCTGGGTCTACGACATCGCATCCGGCGAGGTCGTCGCCTGGGACGAGAACGACGAGCGCTTCGAGCCGGTGGCCGAGCGCTACAAGAACGAGGTGGCGGAGTACGCGGCGCAAGTGACCGCTCAAGATCATTGAGGGAACGGCCAAGATGACCAACAGCGCGACCGGCGCCAGCGCCGGCACTCTACCCTCGGCGCCGAAGGGCTACTTCGACTTCCGCTTCCTCAAGGGCGACCTTTACGGCGGCATCACCGCCGGCATCGTCGCCCTGCCGCTCGCGCTCGCTTTCGGCGAGGCGTCGGGCGCCGGACCCATTGCGGGGCTCTGGGGCGCGATCTTCACCGGCTTCTTCGCCGCCCTCTTCGGCGGCACGCAGACGCAGATCACGGGGCCGACGGGGCCGATGGTCGTCGTCTTCGCGGGCCTCGTCGGCGAGATGACCAATCAGGGCGTCCTGCCCTTCGGGGAGGTGGCGGGCGTCGTCTTCACCGCCGTCGTCCTGGCGGGGATCCTCCAGATCCTGATGGGCGCCTTCCGCCTCGGCGAGACGATACGGCTCGTCCCCTATCCCGTCATCTCCGGCTTCATGTCGGGGATCGGGGTGATCATCATCCTTCTGCAGGCAAGCCGCCTTTTGGGCTCGGAGCCTGCGGGCGGGGGCACGATCGCCGCCGTTCAGGCGATCCCAGGGGCCGTTTCGGACCCTAACTTCGCCGCCTTCGCGCTTGGTCTTCTCACCCTCGCCATGGTGTTCTTCTGGCCGAAGGCGATCGGGCGGTTCATCCCCGGCGCGCTCGCGGCCCTCATCGTCGGCACGCTGATCGGGCTTCTCCTCGACGTGCCGATCCTCGGCGCCGACCTCATCGTCGGCCTGCCCGAGTTCGTGCTGCCCTCCGTCGACCGGTCCACGGCCTTCCTGGTCGTCGAAGCCGCGATCATCCTCGCCGTCTTGGGCGCGATCGACAGCCTGCTGACGAGCCTCGTCGCCGACAACGCGACGAGGACCCGGCACGATTCCAACCGGGAGCTGATCGGGCAGGGCATCGGCAACTCAGTCGCCGGCCTCTTCGGCGCGATCCCCGGGGCGGGCGCGACCATGCGGACGATGGTCAACATCAAGACCGGCGGCGTCACCCGCCTGTCGGGCATGGTGCACGGCCTCCTCCTGCTGGCGGTCGTCCTCGCCCTCGCGCCGCTCGCGCGGCAGATCCCGCATGCCGTTCTCGCCGGCATCCTGATCAAGGTGGGCTGGGACATCATCGACTTCGCCTACATCAAGCGGGCGCATAGGGGTCCGCGGTGGGACCTCCTGCTGATGGCGCTCGTCCTTCTGGTGACGGTCTTCGTAGACCTCATCACGGCGGTCGGCATCGGCGTATTCCTCGCTGCCCTGGCCTTCGTGAAGGGGGTCGCCGACCAGCAGCTCCAGGAGTTCGGCGAGCACGTCGTCACGCCGCTGACCGTGGAGGAGGAAGCGATCATGAAGGCGGCCCACGGCCGCATCCAGGTCTTCGCCTTCGACGGCCCCTTGAGCTTCGGCGCCGCGGCCGACCTCGCCCACAAGGTGCGCGACCGGGCGCGGGAGCGCACCGCCCTCGTCCTCGACTTCTCCCGCGCGCCGCGCGTCGACGTCTCGGCGGCGAGGGCGGTCGAGTCGATCGTCACCGACGCGACGGACGCCCGCAAGGCGGTCTTCGCCTGCGGCGTGAACGCCACCGTCGCAGCGCAGCTCGAAGGCCTCGGCGCCGATGCCGGGCTGCAGCCCGGCTGGCGCGAAGCGACCAGGCTCGACGCGCTGAAGCTCGCGGCGGAGGTGGCGGCCCCCGATGGCGGCTCGCCCTCCCTCTCGCCGGTCCCGGCCTAGCGGTCTCGCCGCGGCGCCGCGTCAGCGGTGCCGCGGCTCGCCTCCTAGAACCTGTAGAACGCCGCGATGGCGCCGCAGGTCGCGATGCCGACCGTGAGGTTCATCGGCACCCCGACCTTCAGGAAGTCCGAGAACCGGTAGCCGCCCGCCGAGTAGACGAGCGTGTTCGTCTGATAGCCGACCGGCGTCGCGAAGCTCGCGCTCGCGGCGAACATCACGGCGAGGACGAGGGGATGAGGCTCAATGCCGAGGGCGGCGGCGAGGCCGATCACGAGCGGCGTCATGATCACCGCGACCGCGTTGTTGGTGACGAGCTCCGTCAGGAAGGACGTCAGCGCGTAGACACCGAGAAGGAGGAAGAAGGGCGAACGGTCCGCGAGCCAGGGGGTCAGCGCGTCCACGATCAACGCGACCGAACCCGATGCCTCCAGGCCCCGTCCGATGATCAGCATGGCGAAGATGAGGACCAGGACGTCCATGTCGATCGAGCGCCACGCTTCCTGGGCGTCGACGCAGCGCAGGTAGAGGATCAAGGCGGCGCCGATCAGGGCGAGCGCCGAGATCGGCATCACGCCGAAGGCCGCCAGCGCGACGACGCCGATCATGACGATCGCCGCGAGGGCGACCCGTTCCCGGCGAAACGCGAACTGCGTCGGCGGGCCCGAGACGATCAGCGTCGGCGATTCGCGCAGGATCCTCACCGTGTTGGCGGTCGCCTGAACCCACAGCTGGTCTCCGGCCTTGAGGATCAGGTTCGCCATGTCGGGCCCTGCGAGGTGGCGGTGCCGCGCCGCCCCGAGGATGCGCACCGGCAGGCGCGAGGCGAAGGGCGCGCTGCGCAGGGGACCGCCGACGGCGGGATCGTTGGCGGCGAGGGTCAGCGTCACCGTCTCGAGCGGCGCGGTGCTGGGCGTGCGGATGGCGAGGCCCGTTTCGAAGTCGGGCGAGGCGAGGAGGGTGAGAAGCTCGGCTTCGGTCGCACGGATGATCAGCCGGTCCTTCGCCTGCAGCACGGCGCCCGGCATCTGGTCGAGCCGCTCGCTGCCCCTGTAGGCGGCGACGAGGTTGACCCCTCGAGGCGCGAGCGCCCGCAAGCCCGCAAGCGGGCTGCCGACCACCTTCGCGCCCTCTCGCACGCGAAGCTCGCTGAGGATGGCGGAGGGCTCCTCGGCCACGGTGTCGCCGTCATGGCCACCGGGAAGAAGCCAGCGCCCCAAGACGCCGAGCGTCGCCATGCCCGCCGCCGCCGCGATCAGGCCGACGCCCGTCATCTCGAAGACGCCGAACCCTTCGAGGCCGCGTGCGCGCAGGACCCCATCGACGAGCAGGTTGGTCGACGTGCCGATCAAGGTGCAGGTGCCGCCGAGGATGACGATGTAGGAGAGCGGGATCAGGAACCGCTTGCGCGATGCCCCGAGAGAGGCCGCCAGCGCCGTCGCGATCGGGATCGTGACGATCACCACGGGGGTGTTGTTCATGAAGGCCGACGCCAGGAACGTCCCGCCGAAGAGGAGTCCGATGGCAAGACGGGGGCGTGTCTTCGACAGCGCCAGCGTGCGTGACGCGACGGCTTCGAGCGCGCCTGTACGGACCAGCGCGCCGGAGAGGATGAAGAGCGCCGCGATGGCGATCGGCGCTTCGTTCGAGAACACGCCCATCGCCTGATCGACGGGCGTCAGGCCGAACGCCAGGAACAGCGCGGCGCCCGCGGCAGCCGTCACCGAAGGCGGCATGCGCTCGCGGACGAAGCCGATCAGGAGGAGGACGACGAGGCCGATCGCGATGACGGCACGGTGCTCGGAGAGCGCATCGAGAAGAGGGGACAAGCAGCCTTCCGGGAAGCCGGGCGCCGGGGCGCGCGATGTAGGACGCGCCGGTTTAGACGGAACGGAAGCCGGACACCTGACAATTTGTCGGGAGCCGCCACGCTCGGGTTCATAACGTTTCTGTTAGCGGTAACAATTCGTGATGCGCAGAGGGGTCGGTGTTCTTGCCACCGGCAGCCGATTGAGCAATCACGGCTCCCCTGCCGGGGCGTTCGGCTAGCCGCGCTTCCCTCTCCCCCCTTGCGCGGCGGGCCGCCCCGGCAGGCTCGGCCTCCCCGGTCTTCCTCTCTCCCTGACCGGGGAGGCCCACCTTCCCCCGAGTAGCGATGTGCTGGCGCGCCTCGCGCGGCTGTGCTTAGTCTCGTCCCCCGATTCACTTAAGCGACAGCGCTGGAGGGCCCGAGCGCCATGAAGGTCACCATCGAACGCGGCACGCTCCTCAAAGCGCTCGGCCACGTGCAGTCCGTCGTGGAGCGGCGCAACACGATCCCGATCCTGTCGAACGTCCTGATGCGGGGCGATGGCGGAACGCTCTCCCTCACCGCGACCGACCTCGACATCGAGGTGGTCGAGCAGGTGCCCGCCGACGTCGAAATCGACGGCGCGGTCACGGCCTCCGCCGTCACGCTCTTCGACATCGTGCGCAAGCTGCCGGACGGCACGCAGGTGGGTCTCGAGACGGGCGGGCAGGGCGGGCGCCTGCGCCTCACCGCTGGGCGGTCCGAGTTCACGCTCGCCGTCCTTCCCGAAGCCGACTTCCCGCAGATCCAGACGGACGAGAAGGGCACGAGCTTCACCGCGCCCGCGTCCGACCTCCGCCGCCTCATCGACAAGACCCGCTTCGCGATGAGCCAGGAGGAGACGCGCTACTACCTCAACGGCATCTACCTGCACGCCAGCGACGAGGCGGGGCAGAAATCCCTCCGTGCGGTCGCGACGGACGGACACCGCCTCGCCCGGCTCGACGCGCCGCTGCCCGAGGGCGCGGACGCCATGCCCGGCGTGATCGTGCCGCGAAAGGCCGTGCTCGAGCTTCGCCGGCTCTTGGACGATGCCGAGGACGAGGTGATGGTGACGGTCTCGGCCTCCAAGATCCGCTTCTCGAGCGGGGACGTCGTCCTCACCTCGAAGCTGATCGACGGGACGT
Organism: Parvularcula dongshanensis; assembly: GCF_014199615.1. GTDB lineage: Bacteria > Pseudomonadota > Alphaproteobacteria > Caulobacterales > Parvularculaceae > Parvularcula > Parvularcula dongshanensis. The sequence continues at coordinate 866,425 of NZ_JACHOB010000001.1, forward strand.
TCCCGGACTATCAGCGCGTAATCCCGGCGGGGAACGACAAGATCATGCGCGTCGACAACGCCGACTTCGCCCGCGCGGTCGACCGCGTCTCTACCGTGTCGGCGGACAAGACCCGCTCGGTGAAGCTCTCGATCGGCGGCGACAAGCTCGAGCTTCTGGTCAACAACCCCGAGACCGGGACCGCGACCGAGGAGTTGCCTGTCGACTACCCGGCGGACGAGATGGAGATCGGCTTCAACGCCCGCTACCTCCTCGACATCTCCGGCCAGATCGACGGCGAGACCGCGACCTTCAAGCTCAACGACCCGGCGAGCCCCACGGTGGTGCAGGACGAAGAGGACGCGCGGGCGCTCTACGTGCTGATGCCGCTGCGGGTTTGATGAAACTCCGGCCTGTAGGAACAATCTTTCTGCTTGTCGGCGTGTCGTTGAGCGCAGCGCTGGCGTACGCTCTTTTAAACTCGCCATCCATTCGCGATGGAAGAGTTGTCTCCATCGTTCCCAGTCCGGATAGGACTCGTGCGATAGTATTTGCTATCGAGGGTGGTGGAGGTCCAGTCGCTAGCTACCGATACCGCACGCTTTTTGTGGAGTATATTGATTGCGACCTGACACCAGCCGGTTTGGCGAAGTCCAAACCAGTCGTGCGGGGCCTCTTTATGCCGTGCATCGAGGCAGTCTGGGCGAACGACGACGAAGTCGTGCTGAGTTATGATCGGTATAACAATTTTCAGGTTCGTACAGACCGGTTCCTGAACGAAGCCGAAGTTCAGGCTACGACAGGACAGAAAAAATCATTTGAAGAGCATGTATGGGTCAGTGCGGTCTTGAATGAAGCGATGAGCGAACAGCGGTGCTTCGACTGGAACGGCCATCCAGAAGCAGATCCAATTAAGCTTTGACAGCCATCCGCCGCCTCACCCTCCAGAACGTCCGCTCCTACGCCGCCCTCGACCAGCGCTTCGACGGGCGCTCGGTCGTCCTCACCGGCCCCAACGGTTCGGGCAAGACGAACCTTCTGGAGGCGATCAGCCTCCTCTCGCCGGGGCGGGGCCTGCGCTCCGCGCGCCTGTCCGACGTCCGTCGTCAGGGAGCGGACGGCTTCGGCGTCGGGGTTAGCCTCGGGACCGATGCGGACCCGGACGAGACGCGCCTCTCCATCCGATCCGCGCCGCCGCGGCCCGAGCGGCGCGAGGCGCGGGTGGACGGCCAGCCCGCCTCCGGGCCGGGGGCCTTCTTGGACCACGTCGCCATGTCCTGGCTGACGCCGGCGCAGGACCGCCTCTTCGTCGAGGGCGCGTCCGAGCGGCGGCGCTTCTTAGACCGGATGACGCTGACCCAGGACCGCGCCCACGCGCAGGCGTCGGCCGCCTACGAGCACGCCATGCGGCAGCGGAACGCCGCGCTGACCGGGCCCCGCTCGCCCGATCCGCGCCTCCTCACCGTCCTCGAGACGCAGATGGCCGAGAGCGGCGTGGCGGTCGCCGCCGCCCGGCGCGCGACCGCCGCGGCCCTCGCGCGCGGCTATGAAGGCTTGCGCGAGGGCGCCTTCCCAGGCGCCGAGGTCGCGCTCGAAGGCTTCCTCGAAGAGGGGCTCGCGATCCGCGCCGCCTCGGACGTCGAGGCGGAGTTCCAAGAGCGCCTCGCCAACGGCCGCCGGAGGGACGCCGAGGCGGGCAGGGCGCTGACCGGCCCGCACCGCTCGGACCTCCACGTCACGCACACGGACAAGGCTCAGCCTGCGCGTCTCTGCTCCACCGGCGAGCAGAAGGCCCTCCTCATCGGCCTCGTCCTCGCGGGCGCGGCGGCGCGGCGGGACCAGGCGGACGTGCCCTTGATCCTCCTCCTCGACGAGGTCGCGGCGCACCTCGACCAGCACCGCCGCGCGGCGCTTTCGGACATCCTCGAGCAGCTCGGTTGCCAGGCTTTCCTCACCGGCACGGACGCAGAGCTGTTCGACGCTTGGGGGGCCCGGGCGCAGGCCTTCGCGGTGTCCGAAGGAACGCTTACGGAGCGAGGCTGAGGGGGTTCAGTTTCGCGGCCGAAATGCCTATATGGAGAAGACGCTGCGCGAAGCTCGCGCGACTTCGTTTCGCCCTCGTAACGCTTGGGTTTTGCCGACCGATCGGCTAGCTTGGAACCCAGAGATTCGAGCGCCTCAACAGTCAGGGTTCCCTATGACCGCAGACGCGGCCGCCGCCCGTTCAGACATCCTCGCCGACACCGAGTACGGTGCCGGTTCCATCAAGGTTCTCAAGGGCCTGGACGCCGTGCGCAAGCGGCCGGGCATGTATATCGGCGACACGGACGACGGCTCGGGCCTGCACCACATGGTCTACGAGGTCGTCGACAACGCGATCGACGAGGCGCTGGCCGGGCACGCCGACCTCGTCACGGTCACGCTGAACGAGGACGGCTCGGCCACGGTCTCCGACAACGGCCGGGGCATTCCGACCGACATCCACCAGGAAGAGGGCGTGTCCGCGGCGCAGGTCATCATGACCCAGCTGCACGCGGGGGGTAAGTTCGACCAGAACTCCTACAAGGTCTCGGGCGGCCTTCACGGCGTCGGCGTCTCGGTCGTCAACGCGCTTTCGGACTGGCTGCGCCTTCGCATCTGGCGCGCGGGCAAGGTCCACGAGATGGAGTTCCGCCGCGGCGACGCGGTCGAGGACCTCGTAGTCACGGGCGAGACGCAACAGACCGGCACCGAGGTCACCTTCCTGCCTTCGACCGACACCTTCACCATGGTCGAGTTCGACTACGAGACGCTGGAGCGGCGCCTGCGCGAGCTGGCCTTCCTCAACTCCGGCGTCCGGATCGTGCTGCGCGACGCGCGCCACGTCGACACCAAGGAGGAGACCTTCCTCTACGAGGGCGGGATCGAAGCCTTCGTGCGCTACCTCGACGCGGCGAAGACGCCGCTCGTCTCGGCGCCGATCAGCTTCACGGCCGAGCGCGACGGCATCACCGTCGACGGCGCCCTGTGGTGGAACGACAGCTACCACGAGCGCGTCCTCTGCTTCACCAACAACATCCCGCAGCGCGACGGGGGCACGCACCTTGCGGGCTTCAGGGCCGCGCTGACGCGGGTCGTGAACGGCTACGCGACCTCCTCTGGCCTCATGAAGAAGGAGAAGGTCTCCCTTTCCGGTGACGACGCGCGGGAGGGGCTGACCTGCGTCCTCTCGGTCAAGGTGCCGGACCCCAAGTTCAGCTCTCAGACCAAGGACAAGCTCGTCTCCTCCGAGGTCCGTCCCGTGGTCGAGAACGTCGTGGGCCAAGAGCTCGGCGCCTGGTTCGAGGAGCACCCGAACGAGGCGAAGAAGCTCGTCCAGAAGGTCGTCGAGGCCGCTGCCGCCCGCGAGGCGGCGCGCAAGGCCCGCGAGCTGACGCGGCGCAAGGGCGCGCTCGACGTCTCCTCCCTGCCCGGAAAGCTCGCCGACTGCCAGGAGCGCGACCCGGCGAAGTCCGAGCTCTTCATCGTCGAGGGCGACTCAGCCGGCGGCTCCGCCAAGCAGGCGCGCAACCGCGAGAACCAAGCGATCCTGCCGCTCAAGGGCAAGATCCTGAACGTCGAGCGCGCGCGCTTCGACAAGATGCTTTCCTCGCAGGAAGTCGGCACGCTGATCACTGCGCTCGGCACCGGCATCGGCCGTGACGAGTTCAACATCGACAAGCTGCGCTACCACAAGATCGTGGTGATGACCGACGCCGACGTCGACGGCGCGCACATCCGTACGCTGCTCCTGACCTTCTTCTACCGTCAGATGCCGGAGGTCGTGCGGCGTGGTCACCTCTTCATCGCGCAGCCGCCGCTCTACAAGGTCTCGCGCGGCAAGTCCGAGCAGTACCTCACCGACGAGGCGGCGCTCGAGGACTATCTGTACCGCGAAGGCCTCGAGGACGCATCGCTCCGCCTCGGCTCCGGCGAGGTGCTCGTCGCCGCCGACCTCGCCGACAAGGTCGCCTCCGCCCGCGCGGCGCACGGCCGGATCGGCGCCTTCCCCAACCGCTACCCGCGCGCGGTGATCGTGCAGGCGGCGCTCGCCGGTGTCCTTGGGTCGCCTGCGAGCCAGGAGACGGGCGACGTCCTCGCCGAGCGCCTCGACCGCCTGGCCGACGAAGGCGAGGAGGGCTGGACCGCCCAGATCGACGGGCAGGGCACGCTCACCATCGCGCGCGACGTGCGCGGCGTCCGCGAGGCTTACGGCCTGTCCGAGGAACTCCTGACCAGCGCCGACGCGCGGCGCCTCGCCGAGGCGATGGGGCCGCTCGCCCCCCTCTTCGGCGAGCCTGCGACCTTCGTGCGCGGCGCGGCTGAGACCACCGTCTACGGTCCCGTCGAGCTTTTGGCCGCGATCCGCTCGGCCGGCGCCAAGGGCATCGCGCTACAGCGCTACAAGGGCCTCGGCGAGATGAACCCCGACCAGCTTTGGGAGACGACGCTCGACGCCGACGCGCGCCAGCTCCTCCGCGTCGAGATCGACGAGGCGGAGGACACGGACGACGTCTTCTCCCGCCTGATGGGCGACGTGGTCGAACCGCGCCGCGAGTTCATCCAGGGCCGCGCGCTCGAAGCCGAGCTCGACATCTGAGGCAGGCTTACGCCGCGTCTTCGAGCTCGCGCGCCGCGGTCTCGCGGTCGCCGCGCGCCAGCGCCACGAAGTAGGGGTCCGGCAGGTCCCGCATCTCGCCGAGGCGCCGGGCCTCTTCGACGACCGGCCCGGGGTGATCCTCCTTCGCCGCCGCGCGAAGGCGCGAGGCGAGGTCGGTCATCGCGCAGGCGGGTTCGGCGCGCGCCTTTGCGGCCTTGCCGAGGACGACCGCCTCGTCGGGCAGGAAGCGCCAGCCTCGCTGCGGCAACGTCTCGATGAAGAGGGGCGCCTGCGGCTCGTCGCCGAGCGCCGCCGCGACGGCGCGAACCGCGTGCTCGACCGTACCGTCCGCCAGCTCCTCGCCGTCCCAGACACAGGCCCGCAGGTCCTCGCGCGTCATCAGTCGGCCGGGGTTCTGAACCAGCACTTGCAGGAGGCGGCGTTGCCGCGCGGAGAGGGGCACGGGACGCCGCTCGATCCGCGCCAGGCCTTCCGTCTCGCTCAGCGCGAAGCGCACCCCGCCGCTCGCGAACTCGTAAGCCATGTCTGCCCCCTTCGTGCCGGCCGCCGCTCTCCTGCCACGACGAAGTTAAGACGGCCCTTGGGCCCGGCGCAGAGGCCCGCCTTGTGCGGGGGCGCCGGGACTGCCTAGGCTGCGTTCGCGAGACAAGGGAACGTGCGATGACTGTCCAGGAGTGGATCGAGGCGAACGTGACGCCGTCGGGCGAGGCCTCGGCAAGGATCATGCGGGACGTCCTTGCGAAGGCGGACGCGCTCGGCGGCGAGGCCTACGTCACGCCGAACGGCAGGCAGCTCGGCGTTCGTCTTCCTGCCGAGACGAGCAAGGGCTCGGTCGTCGCGCTGGAGCTCAAGTCCGAGCCCGCGCGGATCTGCCTGCCGCTGCGCTGGATCCAGTCCGCGCCCGCCTATCAGGAAGAGGACGCCCGGCAGGGGCTGCGCGATGAGCTCTCTGCCGTCGTCGGCGACCTCTCGACCGAAGGCGTCACGGGCTATCCGGACTTCCCGGCCGAAGCGCTCGAAGATGCCCAGACGAAGGAGCGCTTCGGCGCTTGGCTCGAAGGCATGGCAGCGACCCTGAAAGGCGCCGAGAGCCCTGCGGCCGAGCCAAGCGCCGAAGCGCCGGAGACCCCGGCGGTTGCGCCGGCTACGCAGAGCCCGCCCGAGCCCGCAGAGCCGGTCGAGGCCGAACCCGCGATCGCCGCATCGGCACCCGCGGAAGAAGAGGCGCTGCCGGCGGCGGAGGAGGCGCCCGGCGCCGCGGCGGACGATGCGCTGACGGCCGCGCCGGCGCCCGTACCGCCCGCGAATGCCCTCGGATCGGACGAGACGACCCCATCGTCCGAGCCCGAGCCCGAGCCCGAGCCTGAGATCGAGCCCGAGGCGCCCCCGGCGGCGTCCGAACCCGTGCCCGCCGAGGCGGCGACGCCCGAAGAGAAGCACGCCAAGGCCCGCCGCCCGCTCGTCACGGGCGGCATCCTCGCCGCGATCGGCGCGACGGCGATGAAGCTCCTTCGGCGGGGTTAGGCTTCGGTGCGCAGCGACCGGACAGCGGCGTCCAGCCCCTCGCGATAGGTCGGGTAGCGCAAGGCGAAGGCCGGCAGCGATCTGAGCTGATCGTTCCTGAGGCGCTTGTTCTCGGCGTAGAAGCTGCGCGCCATGTCGGACATCTCGGCGGCCTCGAACGGGACTTCGGGGGGCGCGCCCACACCCAGAAGCCTCGCGGCGTAGGCGATCACGTCCTGCGGCGGACTCGGCTCGTCGTCGGCGAAGTTGACGACGCCCGGCGGGGCGTCGGCGTCCAGCAACGCGTGAAGACCGCCCGCGATGTCGTCGCGGTGGATGCGGTTGAAGACCTGACCGGGCTTGATCACGCGTTGGGAAAGGCCGGACCGCGCGCCGCGCGTGCCGCCGGACAGGCTCTCCACCGCGTTTCGTCCGGGCCCGTAGATGCCGGCGAGGCGGCAGAGGGTGAGGCGGGCGCCAACCCGCGCGGCGAGCGCCTGCCAGCCCGCTTCGGCTTCAAGGCGCCGCCGCCCCCGCGCGGTCCCGGGCGTGCAGGTCGCGGTCTCGTCGATCCAAGCGCCGTCCTTGTCACCGTAGACACCCGAGGATGAGAGGTAGAGAAGACGGGTTTCGGCCCGCAGCGTCTCCTCGGGCAGCGCATGAAGGGCGGGGCACCCTTCTTCTCCCGGCGACACCGATACGACGATCGCGTCCGCCGTCCGCACGACCTCTTCTGGCAGCCGGGCGGGCGCGGCCCAGCGCAGCGCGGTGACGCCTTCGGAACGCAGCGCGTCGGCCTTCTCCTCGCTTCTGGTGGTGCCCGTCACGGCCCAGCCTTCGTCCGCGAGGCGCCTCAGAAGCGGCCGGACCGAGTAGCCCGCCCCGATCGCAAGAAGGCTAGGCACGACGCGAAGCCAGCGCTTTGACGAGGCCGTCGCTCGCATGCTCGATCATGTCGAGCACGGTCTCGAAACCGCTCGGCCCGCCATGATAGGGGTCGGGCACGTCGCCGCCCACGCCGTAGGAGAGGAAGGGCCGCAGCTTCGCCGTCGCGTCGGGCGGCGCGAGGTCTTCGAGGTCCGCCATGTTCGAGGTGTCCATCGGCAGGATCAGGTCGAAGGTGTAGAAGTCGCCCGTGTCGACCTGCCGCCCGCGCAGCGTCTTGAGGTCGTAGCCCCGCTTGCCCGCCGCCTTGATCATCCGCGCGTCCGGTGGCTTGCCGACGTGCCAGCGCCCCGTGCCCGCGCTGTCGATCTCGAGGTCGATCCCCGCCTTCTCCGACTTGTCGCGCAGGATCGCTTCAGCAGCAGGAGAACGGCAGATATTGCCGAGGCAGACGAGGAGGACGCGGGTCATGCCCTGAGGTCTGCCACGCCTCAGGCGGAGAGGCCACCCGCGCCGATCGTCACGCGGCTGCCATCGAACCGGGTCAGCGAGAAGCCGTCGAAGGTGGCCGAGTAGCAAGCGGCCCGCGAGGCGAGCAGAGACAGCGCCACGTCCTCGCCGAGCTTCAGCCCGTCGATGCCGTCCGACCGGTAGTGGACGCCGGCCCAGTCGCGACCGAGCGCGACGTTGGCGGCGAGCTTGTCGAGCTCTCCGCCCACGGTGAGGGCATTCGGAACCGGCAAGAGCGCCGTGCCGTGCTCGTTCGCCTGAACGGGGGCGGGCAGGACGAAGCCTTCCTCGAAGAACGCCTTGAGCATGGTCACGCAGGCACCGGCGATGACGGCGTGGCCGGCGGGGAAGGAGGGGTGGGTCGGCGCCCCTTCGGGATAGGTCTGGCTGAGTAGGGCGGTTCCCTGCCGGGCCTTCGTGCGCCCGACGCCATCGGTCTCACCGAGCGCTTCGGGCAGTCCGTAGGCGTGACGGCCGGTCAGCTGGTTGTGCAGGCGCCCCGAATAGGCCTCGGGGCGCAGCCGCCTGTGAACGGACCACTTTTGGAACCAGGTGGCGTGGAGCGCCTCGCGCGCGGCGCCCGCGACCGCGTCGACGACGTCGGCGGGACCGAAGCTGACGAAGCCGCCCGTCGTCTTCGAACTGCGCGCCGGGCTGTCCTTCGCGACGGCGTCGGGACCGAGGCCGAGCAGGATGAGGGCGGCGTTGAGGTAGGTCTGGTAGGTGAAGTCGGTATGGACGTAGGCGGCGAGGCTGCGGCCGTCATGAATGAACCGCGCGCCGCGAAGGTCCGGCGTACCCGGCACGCCGCCGTTCTGAACGAAGAGCCACTCGTCCCACGACGTGCCCCAGTCCGCCCCTGCGGGCGGGCTCGCATAGCGCTGGACGTGGACCGAGTTCCCGAAGGGCACGTCGCGCAGCAGGAACTGGCTGACATAGGGGCCGACGCGGTCCCCCGCCGTCTCGCCGCGAAACGCCGTCAAAGGGGTAAGCGGGCCGCCCGCCGTATGCGCAAAGGCGTTCATGTCCGAAGCCGCGCGGGCGACGAGGGGGTCGCTGCCGAACTTCAGGAACGGACGGTCGCGAAGCAGCGCCTTCCAGTAGAGCTCCAGGACCTCGCCCGCCGTCTCTTCCGACGCGAAGCCGGGGGCGGGACGCATGCGGAGCGCCTGGCCGTCGAGGCCTGCCATGGCGAAGTCGTAGGCCGCCTCGGGGTTGGCGAGCTTGCGCGGCCCCCCGAGCGGGATCCGGTCGTAGGCGGCTCCGCTGTTCTGCCGCAGCGCATCGAGCAGTCGCTCATAGGCGGGCGGGTCGACGTGGCCGAGCGCGTCGTGCGGCAGGGCCTTGGTGAACATGGCGCAGTAGCCCTCATGCGCCGCCTCGTCGCCATTGGTCGCCTGCGCGCCGACCCGGGCGTCGAAGGCGTCCCGGGCGAGGCCGAGCCGCAGGCGCAAGGCGTCGCTCGCGCGCTTCAAGGGGCTGTCGGCGAGGACCGGATGGGTGGCCCTCGTGAAGAGGCTCGCCCGCGCGCGGCCCTTCGCTGCCGCCGGCAGCGCCGCGCCGGCGGCGAGCACGCCCGCCCCCGCCGTCACGCCGCGCAGCAACCGGCGGCGGCCGGCCAGGCGCGGTTCTTCGTTCTGGTCCTTCGTTCCCGTCACGGCCGTTCCCTCCTCGATCGCGCCGAGCCGCAGGCGCCCGTTCTGCCTATCCAGCGGGCAGGGGCCCGGCCAAGGCGCGATAGGCGCGCTTCGGACACCATGGCGTGATGCGCGTCACGCAGGCCCCCCGCTGGCTGAACTCGCCGGGCCTCCTGCACGCGGGCCGTGCGCGCCGCGTCGCGAGAGGCGGCTTGGCAGGTCCGGCCCCGCCCTCTAGGAACGAAGTGGGAACGGGGTAAGGAGCGTCTCCATGCCCGCCGCGCAGGCCTTTCTCGACATCGCCGGTGCGCCCGAGCCGAAGGTTCGGGTCAAGGTCCTGCTGCCCCTGCCGGCGGGGAATGGCTACGACTACGCCGTGCCCGACGGCATGATCGTCGGCCCCGGCGACTTCGTCGTGGTGCCCTTGGGGCCGCGCAAGGTGATCGGCGTCGCCTGGGGCGACGAGGCCGATGGCAGCGTGCCGGACGCGAAGTTGAAGGAGGTCGTCGGCGTCCTGGACGCCCCGCCCTTGAGCGCGGACGTGCGCGACTTCGTCGACTGGGTCGCGGCCTACTGCGTCTCGCCGCGCGGCGTCGTCCTGCGCCTCGTCATGCGGTCGGGCAGCGCGCTCGAGAAGGCGCGGGGCAAGTCGGCCTTCGTGCCGGCGGAGAGCCCGCCCCTGGAACTGAAGCTCACCGAGAAGCGGCGCGCGGTCCTCAAGGCCGCCCGTCCCGGCCGTCCGATGACGGCGGCGCAGCTCGCGAAGCGCGCGGGCGTGACGGAGGCGGTGGTGCGCGGCCTCGCGCAGGCCGGCGCGCTCAGGGTCGTCGAACTCGATCCCGACCCGGCCTTCGATCCGCCGGACCCCGACCTTCCAGGCCGTGCGCTGTCGGACGACCAGGCGGCGGCGGTGCGGGCGTTGTCTCAGAAGGTCCGCGCGAGTGGTTTCTCCGCGACGCTGCTCGACGGGGTGACGGGGTCGGGCAAGACCGAGGTCTACCTTGAGGCCGTCGCCGAAGCGCTGCGCGCGGACGAGGGCGCGCAGGTTCTCGTCCTCCTGCCCGAGATCGCGCTCACCCTGCCCTTTCTCGAACGCATCGAAGCGCGCTTCGGCGCGCCCGCCGCCGCCTGGCACTCCGGCATGACGTCGGCCGCGCGGCGGCGGGTGTGGAAGCGGGTCGCGGACGGCGGCGCGCGGCTCGTCGTCGGCGCGCGCTCCGCGCTCTTCCTTCCTTACACGAACCTCAAGCTGATCGTCGTCGACGAGGAGCACGAGGCCGCCTACAAGCAGCATGACGGCGTCCTCTACCACGCGCGCGACATGGCCGTGGCGCGGGGCGCGCGGCAAGGCTTCCCCGTGGTCCTCGCGTCCGCGACGCCGAGCCTCGAGACCCTCGCCAACGTGGAGGAGGGCCGGTACGGCCGCGTCGAGCTTCCTTCCCGCTTCGGCCCCGCCGAGCTGCCCGACACGCAAGTCGTCGACATGCGTGCCAGCCCGCCCGACAAGCAGCGCTGGCTCTCCCCGCCCATCGTCGAGCGCACGACGGAGGTCCTGCGCCGCGGCGAGCAGGTCATGCTCTACCTCAACCGCCGCGGCTACGCGCCGGTGGTCCTGTGCCGAAAGTGCGGGGAGCGCATGTGCGCGCCCGACAGCGACACCTGGCTCGTCGAGCATCGGTACACGAACCGCCTCGTCTGCCACCACACGGGCTTCTCCATGCCGAAGCCCGAGGCGTGCCCCCATTGCGGGGCGCATGACAGCCTCTCGCCCTGTGGCCCTGGCGTCGAGCGCGTGGCGGAGGAGGCGCAAGAGCGCTGGCCGGACGCACGGGTCGAGATCTTCAGCTCAGACACGGTCCAGCACGCAGGCGCGGCGCGGTCGCTCCTTGAACGGATGACAGCCGGCGAGATCGACATCCTCGTCGCGACGCAAGCCGCCGCGAAGGGGCACAACTTCCCCGGCCTCACCCTCGTCGCGGCGGTCGACGCGGACCTCGGACTCGCAGGCGGCGACCTGCGCGCGGCGGAGCGGACCTATCAGGTGCTCTCCCAGGTCTCGGGGCGCGCCGGCCGGGCGGAGAAGCCGGGCTCGGTCATGCTGCAGTCCTACCAGCCCGAGCACCCGGTCATCCGCGCGCTCGCGGGCCAGGACCGCGACGGCTTCCTCGCGGCGGAGCTCGACGGGCGGCGAAGCCTGGGCTTCCCCCCCTACGGCCGCCTCGCGGCCCTCGTCCTCTCCGGCGAGAACGAGGCCAAGCTGATGGAGACGGCACAGACCTTGGTGCAGGCCGTCCCGCACGCCGACGGCGTCGAGGTCTGGGGCCCGGCGCCCGCGCCGCTCTATCGCCTGCGAGGCACCTACCGCGTCCGCTTCCTCGTCAAGACGGCGCGCCGCGTCAGCGTGCAGAACGTGCTCGGCGCGTGGCTGTCGCGGGTGAAGCTGCCGAGTAGCGTGCGGTGCACGGTGGACGTGGACCCTTACAACTTCAGCTGAGGTTCGCGGCATTCAGTCCTTGGCGAACTGTCAGCGCAACACGGGTCAGCCGCGAGCTAGGCGCGAAGGAGAAGGAACCAACAGCGACAGGCCGCCTGAACTTCCTTATAAGGGAAAGATTGACTGCAAACAGCTAGGCAGCCATGATGAATTCGCGCCTTATAAGGGAAGGTGGAGTGCCACGGTTCAGCGTAGCGTACGTCCGGCTAGGGGAGCTTGCTCGCCGACTCGAAGCGGCTGGCTTCGAGGATCCGGCTTTGATGATAGAGAGCGACCGCCTCCTCGTTGGACGGTCTCCAGGGCATCCCACGCACGTCTTCGACCCAGCGACTGACCGGCTGTCCGCGCTGTCGGGCCGAAGCGAGGCGCCGCCCGACTTCGCCGCGAAGCGCGATGAGGCTCTCGCAGCCCGGCGTACGGGGGTCTACGCGGTCGACGTATTAGGGGACGCTCGCAGCTACCCCAACCTCAAAGCGCTCCTCATCGGAACGCTGCGCAGGCTCGCCGACAGGGACCCGGACTTCCTAGACCGGTTGCAGGGGGAGAGGGGGCGGACGCGGGGCCTCGTCGCGCGTTCGAAGATCGACCTCTTCGACAAGGCGCACCTCGCTGAGAAGCACGCCGCGCCGCTAGACGGCGAGTGGTGGGTGAACACCAACAACTCGAAGGATCAGGTCAAGCGATGGCTGGGCGTCATGGCCCGCGTCGCGGGGCTCGAACTCGGTCGAGACCTTCGCTGGAGCTTCTAGACGGCTTCTAGCTGAGGGGATCGATCGAACCGGTCTAGCGAGGAAGCGTCCCTTATAAGGGATTAAGGTCGCTGCCTTCCACGACGTGGGAAGCCTCGACGGTTTGTGGTGACAAGGGGGTAGCCGAACCCTAGCCATCCCCCGCCGCCCGCGGCGCGTCCCCGCCGATCTGGTAGGCATCGCCCTTGTCGGCCGTAAAGATGTGCAGGTCCACGGAGAGGCCGGTCGGCTGGTCGAGCGCGCCGATCGCCACCGCGACGTGGGGCGCGGCCTCGTCGATCTGCCGCCAGAAGAGGCTCGCGCCGCAGATGACGCAGAAGCCGCGCTCGGCGCGCTCGGAGGAGGGGTACCAGGCGAGGCTTTCCGCGCCGTGCTCGATCACCAAAGCATCTTGGGGCACGCTGACCGAGGACCAGTAGGTCCCCGACCAGCGCTGGCACTGCGTGCAGTGACAGGCCGTCACGCGGCCGGTCTCGCCTTCGATCCGGAAGCGGACGTCGCCGCAGAGGCAGCCGCCAGCCTTACTCACCAGGGGATCTCCTGGCCGTCATAGGCGAGGAAGGGCGCCTTGTCGGCGGGCTTGAGCCCGGCGATGCGCTCCTTGAGGCCCGCAGCGCTCGTCTTCGCGTCGATGTTGCCGTTGGGGCCGCCCATGTCGGTCTGGACCCAGCCGGGATGGAGGACCGCGACGGCGACGCCTTGGCGCTTGGCTTCGGGCGCCGCGACGGCCATCGCCATGTTCAGCGCGGCTTTGGACGTCCGGTAGATGACCGAACCGCCCGAAGCGTCCGCAATCGAGCCCATCTTCGAGGTGATCGCGGCCATCTTCTTCTCCCCCGACTGCGCGACCTGCGGCAGGAAGGCCTCGCAGGTCTTCACCGTGCCCAGGAGGTTCGTCTCCAGCGTGTCGCGCAACGCGCCGTAGTCGAGGGAGCCGAAGGTCTGCGCCTCCGAGCCCGGACCGTAGACCCCGGCATTCGCGATCAGCACGTCGATCGGCTCTTTGATCTCGGTGGCGAGCGCGTCGACGGCGCCGTGATCGGTGACCTCGAGCGCGTGGATCGTCACGTCGCCTTCGACGTCGCGAAGCTCGTTCGCCTGGCTCGGCGTGCGGCAGCATGCATGGACCTTGTACCCTTCGGCCGCATAGGCGCGGGTAAGCTCGAGCCCGATGCCTCGATTGGCGCCGGTGATGAGGGCGGTGGGCATGAAAGCCTCCTTCGTGTCGCTCGGAGGGGGACACTCCTGCGCCGGGCTGGTTCGCAAATCCAGTCGGCCTAGCTTGCCGACTCGCCGCCTTGGAAGATCGCATGACGTCCCCCCTCCGCACCGCGCTCCTCGCCTGGGACTACCCGCCGGCGAAGAGCGGCCTCGCAATGGCGGCCCGGGAGGTCGCGGAGAGCCTGGCCGCGCGCGGGCACGACGTCACCGTCCTCGCGCTCGACCGCACGGACGACGAAGAGGCGGGCGGCGTTCGCGTCCTCGGGGCAGGGCGGCACATGACCGGCGATCTGAAGGCGCTGCGCGAACGGGCGGGCACCGGCCACCTCGCCGCGCCGATCGCCTTCGCCGAGGCGGTGCGGGCGTCGGGCCCCTTCGACCTCGTCGAGTCCACGAACTGGTACGCTCCCGGTGTCTGCGTCCCCCGCCTGGGCCTCCCGCTCGTCACGCGCTGCTCGACGCCGGTCTCGGGCACGGCCGAGCCGGGCGACGCGCGGGCCGCCTTCGATCTTCGCGCGGCGGCGGGGCTCGAGCGGGCGCAAGCGCGAGCCTCCGCAGGGTTCGTCTCGAACACGGATCATCACGGCGCGGCCATGGCGACGCTGTACGGCGTGGCGCCCCCCGGGCCTCTTCACGCGGTCATCGGCCTCAGCCTGCCGCCCGGCGCGGTCACGGCCGCGCCGCCCGCGCCGGACGGCCCGCCGCACCGCCTCCTCTTCGTCGGGCGGCCGACCCGGCGGAAGGGCTTCGATGCGCTCCTCGAGGCGGCAGGCCTGCTGGGGGCCGCGTACGAACTACGCCTCGTCGGCATCGCGCAGGGGGAGGGCGAGCTGCCGCGGAACTGCGTCGCCCTGGGCAAGCTGTCGGAGGATGCGCTGCGGGCCGAGCTTCGCGCGGCGCACGCCGTCCTCGCGCCCTCGCGCTACGAGAGCTTCGGCCTCGTCTATCAAGAAGCGATCCAGGCCCACCGACCGCTCGTCGCCTGCGCCGAGGACCCTTCGGCCCGCGCCTTCGTCGGCGAAGCGGGAACGGGCGTCCTCTCCGCCTCTTGCGAGGGCAGGGCGCTCGCGGCGGCCGTCCGGTCGCTCCTGGAGGACGAGGACAGAATGCACGCCGCGCGCGAAGCCTGCGCGGTCGCTGCGAGGCGCTTCACGCGGAAGAGCCTCGGCGCGGAGACCGAGGCGCTCTACCGGCGCGTGCTTCAGGGGCGGAAGGGGGTCAGCAGCGCCGCTTCGTCGGACGGGCGCGCGCCGCCCTTCGCCATCGCGCCGTAAACCTCGGTGCGGGCCCGCACGCGCGCCGCGCTCAGATGGTGCTCGATCGGGGCGCCCAACGCCAAGCGGGCGTGCCGCGGGCGGGAGAGAAGGGCAGGGCGCTCATGAACGACCCCCGCGAACCGGACGAAGCGGCGGTTCAGCCTGTACTGAGGATCGGGGTAGAGGTCCGACAAGCGGCCATCGACCAAGTTTCGCCTCGGTAGCCCGAGCGAGGTGACGCCGTCCCGCGCCGCGTGGCGCAGGACCGTGCCGAGCCGCGCGACGCTCGACAGCGGCATCGTCTCGTCCGTGTCGAGCTGAAGCACCCAAGAAGACGCCGCGAGCCGCTGCACGGCGTTCCGCCGCGCGGCGAAGTCGCCTGCGAAGGGCTCTGCGTAGAGCCGGACCTTCTCGGGCAGCCGCACCGACGGCACCTCGTCGGCATCGAGCAGGATCACGGCTTCCGCCAAAGGCGGGACGAGGCGCTCGCAAAGGGCGATGGCCGCATCGAGGTCGCACTGGCGAGCCATGATACCGAGGGTGACCGGGGGCAGGGGGCTGCCCGGGCCGCGCGAAGCCGCGACGGCGCGGGCCGTGCTTGAAGTCAGGCGCCAGTCCTTCGAACTCGTCCCTAGCCGGAAAGAGGCGGCATGGGCGCGGGTGCCGTCCGCGCGCCGCCGCCAGCGCGTATCGCAATAGTCGCAAGCCTGCCAGGCGGGCGTGACCTTCGCCGGGCGGCGGCCGCAGACGAAGCACCGCGTATGCGCGGTCAGGACACGAGCTCCAACGACACCGCCGTCGCCTCGCCCCCGCCGATGCAGATCGCCGCGACCCCGGTCCGCAGGCCCCGCCTCCGCAAGGCGCCGACCAGCGTCACGAGGATCCGCGTGCCGCTAGCCCCGATCGGATGGCCGAGCGCGCAGGCCCCGCCGTGTACGTTCATCTTCTCGTGCGGGATCTGAAGGTCCGCCATGGCCGCCATGGGCACGACCGCGAAGGCTTCGTTGACCTCGAACAGGTCGATCTTCTGCTTGGTGAGGCCGGTCTCCTCCATGAGCGCTTTCAGCGCGCCGACGGGCGCGGTCGTGAACCAGGCGGGGGCCTGCGCGTGGCTCGTCATGGCGGTCAACCGCGCGATGGGGGCGATGCCGAGCGCCTCGGCGCGCGACGCGCGCATCATGACGACCGCCGCCGCGCCGTCGGAGATGGACGAGGCGTTCGCCGCCGTCACCGTGCCGCCCTCGCGCTTGAAGGCGGGCTTCAGCTGCGTGATCCGCTCGGGCTTCGCCTTGAAGGGCTGCTCGTCCTTCGAGACCTTCACCGTCCCGGTCTTCGTCTCGACGCAGATGGGCGCGATCTCGTCCGTAAACGCACCGTCAGAGGCGGCGAGGCTCCGGTTCAGGCTCTCGATCGCGTACTCGTCCTGCTCCGCGCGGGAGAACTCGTACTTGGACGCGCAAGCTTCCGCGAAGTTGCCCATCAGCCCGCCCTCATAGGCGTCCTCGAGCCCGTCGAAGAACATCGAGTCCACGACCTTGCCGTGACCGAGGCGCATGCCGCCGCGCGCCTTGGGCAGGAGGTAGGGCGCGTTCGTCATCGACTCCATGCCGCCCGCGACGATCACCGCCATGGGGTCGGCGCACAGAGCTTGGGCGCCGAGCATCACCGTCTTCATGCCCGAGCCGCACATCTTGTTGACCGTGGTGCAAGGTACGCTGTCGGGCAGGCCGGCGCCGAGCGCCGCCTGCCGCGCGGGCGCCTGGCCGAGGCCTGCGGAGAGGACGCAGCCCATCAGCACCTCGCTGACCTCCTCCTCGCGCAGGCCGGCCCGCCTGATCGCCGAAGCGATGGCTTTGGCGCCGAGCTGCGGCGCGCTCAGCGCTTCGAGCTCGCCTTGAAAGCCGCCGATCGGCGTGCGGGCGATCGACGCCAGAACGATCGGATCCTCGCTCGGTAGGAGCATCGTGTTTCCTCCGTTTTTCGGCCTTCTTGCGCCTTGTCAGGCAGGTTCGCAAAGCGCGGCCACAGAGGCCGCCCACGGCCGCGCGGTCCCAGAAGGGCGTACCCTCCCGGCCCTGTGAGGAAACGGCTCCCCTAGGCGTTCCATTGGGAGGGGTGTACGGAGTTAAGGAAAGACCATGACGAGGCACTCACGGCTCTTCGCGCCGGTACCTTCGCCCTGACGCCCGCCCCCGCTAAGGCGGATCGGCGCAGGGTCCGGGCGTAAGGACGGACGAGCGTCCACCTTCGCATGCGCCTCGATCAGAGACGCTTCAGCGTCTCGGCGTCCCGCTCGCCGCCATAGAAGGTGTCGAGCGCCCGGGCGTAGAGGTCGGGTTCGGCCGCCGCCCGCTCGAACAGCGTCATCGAACTCTTGAACTTGAGGTCGTCGGGATGCCCGAAGATCGCGTTCGCGCTTCTTCCCTCATGCGCCAGCACCGCCTCGGTGCACTCGCGCAGACGCGCGCCGAGCACGTCGTGGGCGAGGTAGGCGGCGGCCTCTTCCAGGCTCTTGATCGCAAAGCGCTGCGCCGTGGGGCTCGATCCGAGGCCGGCGATCTGCGGAAATATGTACCAGATCCAGTGGGTCTGCTTCTCGCCCCCGCGCAGTTCGCCGAGCGCCCGGGCGTAGGCGGGCAGTTGCGCGTCGACGAAGCGCTCGAGGTCGTAAGGATCGTCGCCGCGAATGCTCATGACAGCGCCTCCTTCAGCTCGTCCTTGCTCATCTTCGAGCGGCCCTCGATCCCTTCTTCCCGCGCGTCCTCGTAGAGTTCCGCCTTGGTCTCGCCGCCCGAACCCTTCTTCCGTCCGTTCTCGTCCGTCGCCTGCTCGATCGCCGCGACGAGGTCGTCCTTCGTCATGTCCGAACGCCCATCGATCTCGAGCTCTCTGGCGCGTTCCATGAGCATCTTCTTGGTCGGACCGTTCGCCTTGATGTGGCTCACCTTCTCGCGCACGTCGTCGGGTTGATCCACGAACTGCTCGTTGCCGCCGCGCTTCTTCCTGGTCGAGCGGGCGTATTCGTCCTCGGTGAGGAGCATGCGCACCTTCTTCGGCAGGTAACGCTCGCCGGTCTCGCCGCTCTCCTCGCCGGACTTCGTGCCCCAGTCCTCTTCGGTCCACGCGTGCAACGAAGTCTCGTCCTGGCTCGCGCCGCTCTCGTCGTAGCCGCCACCGCGACTTTTGTACTCGGAGACGGCCATCTGCGCCTTGCGCGCGGACCACTGGCCCGGCTCGCCGCCCTTGTCGCCTTCGGTGACCTTTTTCTTCACCTCTTCCCAGAGCTTAGGGTCGGTCCGCTTCGCGTCGGTCATGGTGTTCTCCGTCTCTCAAGGGACCGAACGAAGCCCCGCGGCGCAGCGTTCCCGCGAGGCAGCGCTCATTGCATGCGGAACGAGCGCGCCGCTTTCGTTGTTCACCCAGCGAGAACCAAGCTCGGGAGACACAAGCTGTGACTAAACACCTACCCCTGATCGCCCTGCTCACCCTCGGCGTCGCGGCCTGCGGCGGCGGCGAAGTCGAGACTGAGGACGATGCGACCGTCGTGACGACCGAAGAGGACATGGGCGGCGACACCATGGCCACGGACGACAGCATGTCGACGAGCGGCACCACCTACGGCACGATGGAAGAAGGCGCGACCGTCACCGTGACGATCAATGGCGTGCAGCCTGATGCCGGCGAGGTCTACGTCGCGCTTCAGACCGCGCAGGGCTTCTTGAAGAACGAAGGCGAGTACACCGAGACCGCCACCGCGACGGGCAGCACGGTCACCGTGAACTTCGACGACGTCGAGCCCGGCTCCTACGCCGTGGCCGCGTTCCAAGACACGGACGGCAATGGCGAACTCGCCATGGGCACGCCGACCCCGACCGAACCGTGGGGCCTGTCGGGCTACTCCGGCGGTCGTCCCGACTTCAACTCGGCGATGATCGACGTCGGCGAGATGGGCGCCAACGCCACCGTCAGCCTGCAAGGCGGCACGATGTAAGGCGGAACGCCTCGATGGAATCGAGAAGGGGCCCTGCGGGGCCCCTTCTCTTTTTGCGGCATGATCGGCGCGTCGCAGCGCGGCGCAGCGCAACTATCTGCTCTGAGAAGGGGGGCTGATCCCCAAGCTCTGCGAAGAGGGGCTGCAACTTCGCCCGTTCCTCTGCGTGACCGGGGGGCCCGCTTGCGCCATCTTCTTGTTTCTTCCGAAGGGAGAAGGCGATGGACGGATACAACGGACCGCCAAGGGAGGACGAAGTGGAAGAACGGCGCGCCGCACCGGAGCGCGTGCGTTTGCGCGTGCCCGCGCCCAAGGTCCGGCCCGGCCAGGCCCCTGACTTCAGCCACCTCGATGTCGGAAAGGCGGGCGCGCTGCCCCGCCCGCCCCTGGACCTCGGGGCGCACGACGCGGGCGCTTACGCGGACGGCCTGATCCGGGTCCTGGACGACGAAGGCCGCGCGCATGGCGACTGGGCCGAAGGGATCGCGGCGGAGGACAAGCTCGCCGCCCTCGAAGCCATGGTCCGCACCCGCGCCTTCGACGCGCGCATGGTCCGCTCGCAGCGCCAGGGCAAGACGAGCTTCTACGTCCCCTGCCTGGGCGAAGAGGCGGTCGCCGTCGGCCAGTCGCTCGCGCTGCGGCCAGGCGACATGCACTTCCCGACCTACCGCCAGCAGGGGATCCTGTTTGCGAACGGATGCGACCCCTACGTCTGCATGAACCAGATCTACTCGAACGAAGAGGACCCGCTGCAAGGCAAGCAGCTGCCGATCCTCTACTCGTTCAAGGAGTACGGCTTCTTCACCGTCTCGGGGAACCTCGCGACCCAGTATCCGCAGGCCGTGGGCTGGGCGATGGCGAGCGCGGTCAAGGGCGGGGACGAGGTCGCGGCCGCCTGGATCGGCGACGGCGCGACGGCGGAGGGCGACTGGCACGCCGCCATGGTCTTCGCCTCGGTCTACAAGCCGCCGGTGATCCTCAACGTCGTCAACAATCAGTGGGCGATCAGCTCGTTCAGCGGCATCGCGGGCGGGCTCGAGACGACCTTCGCGCGCAGGGGCCTCGGCTACGGCATCCCGGCGCTGCGCGTGGACGGCAACGACCTCCTCGCGGTCCTCTCGGTCTCACGCTACGCGGCGGAGCGGGCGAGGGCGGGCTTCGGTCCCACCGTGATCGAGCACGTCACCTATCGCGCGGGCGCGCACTCGACCTCGGACGATCCGTCCAAGTACCGCCCCTCGGACGAGGCGGCCCACTGGCCGCTCGGCGATCCAATCCAGCGGTTGCGCCAGCACCTCATCGCGGAGGGGACGCTGAGCGAGGACGACGCGGACGCGATGGAGAAGGCCGCCGAGGCCGAGATGCGCGACGCCGAGGCGCGGGCGGAGGCGAACGGCCTCGTTCACGAGGGGCGCGGCGCCAAGGCAGGCTACATGTTCGAAGGCGTCTACGCGACGCCGCCCGGACGCCTCGACGAGCAGCGCAAGAAGGCGGGGTTCTGACGATGCAAGGGGCCAACACCCGCACCGCCAACATGATCGAGGCGCTGCGCGACGCGCATGACGTCGCGCTCGGCGAGGACGAGGACGTCGTCGTCTACGGACAGGACGTCGGCTACTTCGGCGGCGTCTTCCGCGTCACCGCGGGGCTTCAGGAGAAGCACGGCACCTCGCGCGTCTTCGACGCGCCGATCAACGAGTCCGGCATCGTCGCGACCGCGATCGGCATGGCCGCCTACGGCCTGAAACCCGTCGTCGAGATCCAGTTCGCCGACTACATCTTTCCGGCCTACGACCAGATCACGCAGGAAGCGGCGCGCATCCGCTACCGCTCGAACGGGCAGTTCACCTGCCCCATCGTGATCCGCACCCCGACGGGCGGCGGCATCTTCGGCGGACAGACACACAGCCAGTCGCCCGAAGCCATCTTCACCCACGTCTCAGGCATCAAGACGGTCATTCCGTCCACGCCCTACGACGCCAAGGGCATGCTGCTCGCCGCGATCGAGGACCCCGACCCCGTCATCTTCTTGGAGCCGAAGCGCCTCTACAACGGCCCCTTCGACGGCCACCACGACAAGCCGCTCGTTCCCTGGTCCAAGCACGAGGACGGACGCATTCCGGAAGGTCACTACACGGTCCCCTTGGGCAAGGCGGAGGTGCGGCGCGCGGGCGAGGCGGTCACCGTCCTTGCCTACGGCACCATGGTCTATATCTGCATGGCGGCGGCCGAGGAGGCGGGCATCGACGCGGAGGTCATCGACCTCAGGTCGCTCATCCCCCTCGACCTCGAGACCATCGAGGAGAGCGTGAAGAAGACCGGCCGCTGCGTCATCGTGCACGAAGCGACGCTCACGGGCGGCTTCGGCGGCGAGCTCGCGGCGCTCGTTCAGGAACGATGCTTCTACCACCTCGAAGCCCCTGTCCTGCGCGTCGCGGGCTGGGACACGCCTTATCCGCATGCGCAGGAGTGGGCGTACCTGCCGGGGCCGGACCGGGTGGGTCGGGCGCTTAGAGAGGTCACGTCGGCGTGACCTCCCGCCCCTGCCACCGCCTACACCGCGGGTCGCCGCGCGGCCCTTCGATACGCTTCCGGGAGAGCTTCCGTTCATGACCACCTACACCATCAAGCTCCCTGACGTCGGCGAGGGCGTCGCCGAGGCCGAGTTCGTCGAGCTTCACGTGGCGGTCGGCGACGCGGTCGAACCCGACCAGAACCTCGCCGACGTGATGACCGACAAGGCGACGGTCGAGATCCCGTCCCCCCGCGCGGGAAAGGTCGTCTGGATCGGCGCCGAGGTCGGCGAGATCGTCGCCGTCGGCACCGAGATCATCAAGATCGAGGTCGCAGGCGCCGCCGGCGAGCCGGCTGAGGGAACAACCCTCGATGAGGCGCCGCAGGAGGACGCCGAAGCGGAGGTCGCCGGGACGGCGAGGGAGCCCGCCGTCGCCGCCGTCATGGGCAAGGCGCTGGCGAGCCCGACCGTCCGTAGGCGGGCGAAGGGCCTCGGCGTCGACCTCGCAGGTGTCGAGGGTACGGGGCCGAAGGGCCGCGTCGTCCACGAGGACCTCGACCGCCACATCGCAGGCGGCTCGGTGAGAGCCGAAGCGCCCGCAAGGCCCGCCCCGCCTCCGCGCAAGCCCGCCCCGGCCCCCGCGCCCTCCGCGGACGGCGTCACCGAAATCCAGATCCGCGGCCTTCGCCGCAAGATCGCCGAGCGCATGGCCGAGTCCAAGCGCCGCATTCCGCACATCACCTACGTCGACGAGGTGGACGTCACCGCGCTGGAAGCCCTCCGTGCGCACATGAATACGCAAGCGAAGGGCACGGACAGGCCGAAGTTGACGCTGCTTCCCTACCTCATGCGCGCCATCGCGCTCGCGGCGCGCGACTTCCCGCAGGTCAACGCCCGCTACGACGACGAGGCGGGGATCCTGCGCCAGTCGTCCGCTCTCCACATCGGCATCGCGACGCAGACGGAGGGCGGCTTGATGGTCCCCGTCGTCAGGAACGCCGAAGCCAACGACCTGTGGCAGAACGCGGACGAAGTCGCGCGCCTCTCGGCCGCCGCCCGCGACGGCTCGGCCACCCGCGAGGCGCTTTCCGGCAGTACGATCACCATCACCTCGCTCGGGGCCCTGGGCGGCATCGTCACGACGCCGGTCATCAACCACCCCGAGGTCGCGATCATCGGCATCAACAAGATCCAGACCCTGCCCCGCTACGACGAGGCGGGTCGCGTCGTGCCCAGAAAGCTGATGAACCTCTCTTGCGGCTTCGACCACAGGATCGTCGACGGCTGGGACGCGGCGAGCTTCGTCGGCACCGTCAAAGCCTACCTGGAGCAGCCCGCGACGATGTTCGTCTGACGCTGCGCCGCCCCCTCGCGGGGCGGCGTCAACTTCGATAGGGCGGCCCGAACCAAAGGATCGCCCCATGACCGAACCTCTTCGCATCGGCCTTCTCGGCGCCGCCCGGATCACGCCGAAGGCGGTGGTCAAGCCCGCCATGGACAGGGACGACGTCGTCCTCAAGGCCGTCGCCGCGCGCGACGAGGAGAAGGCGCGCGCCTTCGCCGCCGCGCACGGCGTCGAGCGGCATACGACCTATGACGCGCTGATCGAGGCGGACGATGTCGACCTCGTCTACAACGCCCTGCCGGTCAGCGAGCACGCCCCGATGACGATCCGCGCGCTCGAGGCGGGAAAGCACGTCCTCTGCGAGAAGCCCTTCGCGATGAACCTCGCCGAGGCGGAGAGCGTGCTCGCCGCGGCGAAGGCGTCGGACCGCCGCGTCGTCGAGGCGTTCCACCACCGCTACCATCCCGCCTTCGAGACCTATCTGAGCTGGATCGCAGACGACCGCATCGGCCCGGTGAAGAAGGTCCGCTCGGTCTTCACCGTGCCCATTCCCGACAAGGACGGCGAGATCCGCTACCGGCCCGAACTCGGCGGCGGCGCCATGCGCGATCTCGGCTGCTACGCGCTCGCCTGGGCGATCGCCGTCTTCGGCGAGGCGCCGGAGCGGGTGACGGCGCGGGCGACGACCGCGCCCTCGGGCGTCGACGACGCCATGCGGGTCGAGCTCGTCTTCCCCTCGGGCGGCGAGGCGGAGCTGAACTGCGACATGCGCCCCGAGACCGTGCGCATGGCCGCCATCTTCGCCGAGGGCGAGCGTGGGCAGGCGGGCTTCGTCAACCCGGTCGCCCCGCATCAGGGCGCGGCGCTCTCCTGGCATGCACAGGGCGAGGCGGGCACGGCGCCGATCGCGGAGGGCACGACCTACGACCACCAGCTCGCCGCCCTCGTCGACGCCTTGCGCTCCGGCGCCCCGCTGCCGACGGAGGGCCAGGCGATCCTCGACCAGCAGCGCGCGCTCGATGCGGCCTACCAGTCCGCCGGGCTCGGCGCGCTCCTGAACGCCGGGGCAGCCTGACGCACCGTCCGAACCCGTCCTGCTCGTGTCGTGTCCGAAAGAGACACGACGCAGGAGACTCAGGTTTGAAACGCTTCCTACTTCCCGCCCTCGCACCCCTCGTCCTCGCGCTTCCAGCGGCGGCCCAAGACCTCTCCGTCTACAAGAACGAGGAGGCCTCATCGATGCTGCCCTTGGGCGAGGACGTCCGAGACACCTCGAACAAGGCGCTGCAGGACACGCTCTACGAGCTGATCGCGCTCAAGCACGACACCCACCAGGCGCACTGGAACGTCGAAGGGCCGCTCTTCTACTCGCTGCACGACCTGCTCGGCGAGACCTACCAGGGCCTCTCGCCACTGATCGACACGGTGGCCGAGCGCAAGCGCGCGCTCGGCGCGCCGGCGGACGGCCGCAACGGCGCGGTCGCGGACGGCGCGAACCTTCCCGTCATGGAGGGCGGCCCGATCCAGGACCATCAGGTCCTCGCCTTTCTGACGCAGGAGTACGGAACCGTGTCGCAGAGGGTCGAAGCCCGCATCGAGGCGACGAGCGACGATCCCACCACCCAGGACATCCTGATCGACGTCACGCGCGAGATCGAGAAGCGCCTCTGGATGCTGCGCGCCTTCCAGCAATAGGCGCGACCAATGCCGGGGGCGGCGCCACCGTCCCCGGTGTTCGCAACTTGTTCACATCCCCCTTGACGTGGCCTAGATAGAGGGCGGACGGAAGGTGGATGGCATGCACGACAGCCTCACGGTGGCGAACCGCTTCTTGGAGCTGGCCAGGAAGGACAGGCACGCCCTGACGCCGATGCAGCTTCTGAAGCTCGTCTACATCGCGCATGGCTGGAAGCTCGGCCTGACGGGCCGCGCCCTCATCCGCGACCCGGTCGAGGCGTGGCAGTACGGCCCCGTCATCCCCCGCCTCTACGATCGTCTGCGCACCTATAAGGGCGCGCCGGTGACGGACCTTCTGCCCGCCCCGGTCGGCGACGAGCTCGGCGAGGAGGAGATGCCGCTGCTCGAGGACGTCTACGAGCGCTACGGCCGGCTCGACGGCTTCGACCTCTCCAAGCTCACCCACGCGCCGGGCAGCCCCTGGTCGCAGGTCTATCACGACGGCGCCTTCGGCTCGGTGATCTCGAACGACCGCATCCAGGACTACTACGAAGCCCTCTCGCAGGCCGCGTGAGCGAGACGGGAGAGCCTCGCCCGCGCCCGATCGGCGACAGGGGACGCCAGACCGAGGGCGCCCTCGTCGCGGGCGACTCCTCGGACGCCGCGCGGCGGGAGCAGGACGTCTTCGACGAAGGCCGGACCGAGGCGGAGCTGAAGGACCAGGCGCTGCGCGGCGACGCCAAGCGGGACGAGCAGTTCAAGAGCTTCCTCGCCTGGGTCCGCCTCCTCGCGGTCGGCGTCGGGACGCTCCTCGTGGTGATCCTCGCCGTGATCTACGTCCTCCACCTCATCCTGCCCGAAGGGCAGCAATGGCTGTCGGACGATCAGTTCGACACGCTGAGCGGCCTCTTCACCGGCGTCATCGGCACGATCGTCATCGCGCAGGTACGAAAGGGCCTCGGCTCTTAAGAGCGCCGCAGCGCCGCGCCGTAGTCGCGGTTCGGCGCCGCGCTCAGGCCGAGCGCCTCGGCTGCGGCGAGGGCCGCTTCGAAGCCCTCCGCTTCGATCCCGACCGTACGCAGGACGTCGTCGCTCGCCTGTACGGCCGTGACCTCCGCCTCCGCATCGCCGAGCGCGAAGCGCCGCCGGTGCTTGCGGACGGACAGGACGAGAAGGTCCGGCAAGCTCTCCGCGTAGGCGCGCAGCGCCTTCGCGTCCGTCAGCGCGTGGGCGGGGGCATCGGGCAGCAGGGCGGCGACCGTCTCGGCGCCGAGAGGGAAGGGGGCGGAGGTCTCGGCGACCCACCGCTCGAAGCCGTCCCGGACCTCGAGCCTTCGTTTGACCTCGAACCGCTCGTCCGCGCGAATCTTCGGCAGGACCGCTTCGTCCGCTGTCAGAAGATAGGTGTCGGTGCGGTACTCCGCCCCGATCTCCTTTTCGCCTTGAAGGCGAAGCTCGGCGTCCCGCGCCGCCTCCCCCCAGACCCGGTACTCCCAACGCTCAGGGTTCATCGGAACGGCCTCAGAAAGACGACGGCGGCGCCGAGCCCGATCAGGGCGAAGCCTAGGACGTGGTTCGCCGTGATCGGCTGCTTCAGGTACAGCGCGGCGAAGCCCAAGAAGACGCATAGCGTCACGACCTCCTGGATCGTCTTCAGCTCCGCCGGCGAGTAGGCGGCGATGCCGATCCTGTTGGCGGGCACGGCGAGGCAGTACTCGACGAGCGCGATGCTCCAGCTCGCCAGGATCACGAGCAGGAGCGGGGCCCCCCGAAACTTCAGATGCCCGTACCAGGCCAGCGTCATGAAGACGTTGGAGCCGATCAGCATCAGGACGGGCAAGACTTTTGCGGTCATGCGGTCAGGCGGAACAGCTCCCGCCCGATCAGCATACGGCGGACCTCCGATGTGCCCGCCCCGATCTCGTAGAGCTTCGCGTCGCGCAGGAGGCGCCCCGTCGGGTACTCGTTGATGTAGCCGTTCCCGCCCAGAAGCTGGATCGCGTCGAGCGCCACCTGCGTCGCCTTCTCGGCGGCGTAGAGGATGCAGCCCGCCGCGTCCTGGCGCGTCGTCTCGCCCCGGTCGCAGGCCCCCGTCACCGCGTAGACGTAGGCCTTGCAGGCGTTCATCGTCGAGTACATGTCGGCGATCTTGCCCTGGACGAGCTGGAACTCGCCGATCGGGGTGCCGAACTGCTCGCGCTCGTGCACGTAAGGCAGCACCACGTCCATGCAGGCCTGCATGATCCCCAGGGGGCCGGCCGCGAGGACCGCCCTCTCGTAGTCGAGCCCGGACATCAGCACGCGGACGCCGTTGCCGACGCCGCCCATCACGGCGTCCTCCGGCACCTCGCAGTCCTCGAAGACGAGTTCGCAGGTGTTCGACCCCCGCATGCCGAGCTTGTCGAGCTTCTGCGCGGTGGAGAAGCCGGGCGTGCCCTTCTCGATCAGGAAGGCGGTGATGCCCTTCGCGCCCGCCTGCGGATCGGTCTTGGCGTAGACGACCAGCGTGTCGGCGTTGGGCCCGTTGGTGATCCACATCTTGTTGCCGTTGAGGACGTAGGCGCCGTCCTTCTTCTCGGCGCGAAGCTTCATCGAGACGACGTCGGATCCCGCCCAGGGCTCGGACATGGCGAGCGCGCCGACATGCTCGCCGGAGATCAGCTTGGGCAGGTACTTCGCCTTCTGCTCCTCCGAGCCGTTGAGGCTGATCTGGTTCACGCAGAGGTTCGAGTGCGCGCCGTAGGAGAGGCCGACGGACGCCGAGCCCCGGCTGATCTCTTCCATGACGACCGCGTGGGCGAGGTAGCCCATGGCCGCGCCGCCATACTCTTCGGGCGCGGTGATGCCGAGGAGGCCCATCTCTCCCATCTCGCCCCAGAGGTGCGCCGGGAACTCGTTCTCCTCGTCGACCTTCGCCGCGATCGGCGCGATGCGGTCCGCGACGAAGCGCTGGACCTGACTTCTGACCTCTTCGACCTCTTCAGGCAGACCGAAGCGTAAGCCTTGGAAGCTGTTCGTGCTCATGGGTCTTCCTCCGTCGATGTTTTGGGGACGGCTTAGGGCGAGAGGCCGCGGGGCCGCAACGCGCGGCGGCACGCTTGCGGCGCGTTAACCGAATCGAACTGGCGACTGGGGTAGGGGCGCCCTAACTGGCGAATTCTGCTGCGGCGCAACAAGCGAGGCGGTGCCGAATGTTCGATCCGCTGTCGCCTTCCCTGGCGTCCGTTCTCCGTACGGCTCAGCGCGGATGGACCGAGCCGTTCTCGCGCCTCCTCGGCCGGCAAGGGCGCGGCGAGGGCAGTTGGGCTGCCCACCGCTATCGCGGCGCCGGCGGCGCCCGCGACTACCGCCTCTACAGGCCGTCTTCGCTGCCGCGCCGCCCGGCCCTCCTCGTCATGCTTCACGGCTGTGCCCAGAACGCCGAGGACTTCGCGCGCGGCACCCGCGTGAACCCCCTCGCGGATCGGGCGGGCGTCCTCGTCCTCTACCCGGAACAGAGCCGGCTCGAGAACCCTCAGGGTTGCTGGAACTGGTTCCGCGGCGAGGGCGCGAGCGGCGAGGCGGCGCTCCTGGCGAGCCTCATCCGTGACGTCGCCGCGAAGGAGGGCGCCGACCCCCGCCGCATCTTCCTCGCGGGCCTCTCCGCCGGCGGCGCGATGGCCGCACGGCTCGCCGCCAGCTATCCCGAACTCGCAGCGGGCCTCTTCGTGCACTCGGGCGTGCCCTCGGGCGCCGCGGTCGGCGTGCGCGCCGCGATCGCGGCCATGCGGTCCGGTCCGAAAGACGCGCTGCCCGGGACGCCGCGCACCCCGACGCTCATCTTCCACGGCGATCAGGACACGACCGTCTCTCCCCGCAATGCGGAGGCGCTGGCGCGCCAGGCCGCGGGCGGCCCCCGCCTCGTCCTCAGCCGGGAGGCGAGGGGGGAGGCGAACGGCCGCCGCTACGTCCGCCGAACGACGCACCTCGCCCATGGCACGCCGCTGTGCGAGTCCTGGACCGTAGAGGGCCTCGGTCACGCCTGGTCCGGCGGCGACCCTTCGGGCAGCTACACGGATCCTGCGGGCCCCGACGCTTCGGAGGTCATGATGCGCTTCTTCCTGCGCCTTCCCGCGCGCGGCGCGAAAGTCCCCGCTTCGTCCGAAGTTTAACAGTCGGAAGGGGAACGCCGGGCCCCGGCCCTTCGTTCGGCTCCTGCTCCACGCAGACCCGGAACGAAGGTGCCCCCATGGCTCAGGACCCAGACCTCAAGCTCGACGACAGCGGCGCGAACCGTCAGACCACGCGCGACGGCTACGAGACGATGACCACCCAGCAGGGCATCCCCGTCGCCGACGACCAGAATCACCTGAAGGCCGGCGCCCCGGGGCCGATGCTGATGGACGACTTCCACTTCCGTGAGAAGATGTTCCACTTCGACCACGAGCGCATCCCCGAGCGCGTGGTCCACGCCCGCGGCTACGGCGCGCGCGGCGTCTTCGAGGCGACGGACGACCTGTCGGACGTGACCTCGGCGGGCCTGTTCCAGAAGGGCAAGAAGACGCCCGTCTTCACGCGCTTCTCGACCGTGGCGGGAAACAAGGGCTCGCCCGACGTCGCCCGCGACGTGCGCGGCTTCGCGGTCAAGTTCTATACGGACGAAGGCAATTGGGACCTCGTCGGGAACAACATTCCCGTCTTCTTCATCCAGGACGCGATCAAGTTCCCCGACCTCATCCACGCGGCGAAGCCCGAGCCCGACCGCGGCTTCCCGCAGGCGCAGACGGCGCACGACAACTTCTGGGACTTCGCCTCGCTCAGCCCCGAGACGATGCACATGATCATGTGGATCATGTCCGACCGGACGATCCCGCGGGGTTTCCGCTTCATGGAGGGCTTCGGCGTCCACACCTTCCGCCTCATCGACGCCGAGGGGAAGAGCACCTACGTCAAGTTCCACTGGAAGCCGAAGCTGGGGATGCAGTCGGTCGCCTGGAACGAGGCGGTGAAGCTCAACGGCGCCGACCCCGACTTCCATCGCCGCGACCTTTGGAACGCGATCGAGAAGGGCGACTACCCGCAATGGGACCTCGGCGTGCAGCTCTTCGATCAGGACTTCGCGGACAGCTTCCCCTTCGACGTCCTCGATGCGACGAAGCTCATCCCCGAGGAGGACGTGCCGGTTCGGATCGTCGGCACGATGACCCTCAACGAGAACGTCGACAACTTCTTCGCCGAGACCGAGCAGGTCGCCTTCTGTACACAGAACGTGGTGCCTGGCATCGGCTTTTCCGACGACCCCCTCCTGCAGGGGCGGAACTTCTCCTACCTCGACACCCAGCTCAAGCGCCTGGGCGGGCCCAACTTCACCCGCATCCCGGTGAACCAGCCGCGCTGCCCCGTGCACACCTTCCAGCAGGACGGGCACATGGCGATGAAGAACCCCATGGGCCGGGCGAACTACGAGCCGAACTCCTGGGGCACCGAGGCGGGCGGCCCGCGCGAGGACCCCGACCGGGGCTACAAGCACTACCCCGAGGAGGTGCGGGGCCCCAAGACCTTCCACCGCTCCGAGACCTTCGCCGACCACTACAGCCAGGCACGGCAGTTCTACGTCAGCCAGTCGGCCCCTGAGCAGAAGCACATGGCGGACGCCCTGACCTTCGAGCTCTCCAAGGTCGAGCACGGAAAGATCCGCTCGCGGGTCGTCAGCCACCTTCTCAACATCGACGAGACGCTGGCCAAGAAGGTCGCGAAGGGCCTGCGCCTGGAGCTGCCCGAGCCGGCGAGGCCCGCCCGTGCGCCGATCACCGACCTTGCGCCTTCGGACGCCCTCAGCATCGTCAAGATGAACAAGGGCACGTTTAAGGGCCGCAAGCTCGGCGTCCTGATGACGGACGGCGCCGACGCGGACACCTTCGCGGCGCTCAAATCCGCCGTGACGTCGGCGGGCGGCATGGTCGAGGTCGTAGCCCCCATGGTCGGCGGCGTGGAGCTGTCGGACGGAAGCATGGTGGAGGGCGACCAGAAGGTCGATGGCGGCCCTTCGGTCCTCTACGACGCGGTCGCGATCCTCGCCTCCGCGGAGGGCGGCCAGATGCTGATGAACGACGCGCCGAGCCGCGACTTCGTCGCCGACGCCTTCGCCCATGCGAAGTTCCTTGCCTATACGGACGGGGCCATGCCGCTCCTGAAGAAGGCGGGCGTCGCCGAGGCGCTCGACGAGGGCTGCTTCGAACTGGACGGGGGCGTGGACGGCTTCGTCGGCACGCTCGGCAAGCTTAGGCACTGGGACCGGGAGCCGAAGGTGGACCTCGACGGTTGAGAAACGGGCGCGGTCGGGGCAAGCCTTGAGCAAGCCCCGGCCCCGCGGGGCGCGGAGCCCTCGCTGCGTAGGGCGAGGGAGGCCTTTCGTGCCGGCGATCAAAACCGAACTGAACACCGCCTCCGAGGACTACAAGCGACGCCGCGCCAAGATGGACGCCCTCGTCGCGGAGCTGCGCGAGCGGGTCGGCACCGCGGCGCTCGGCGGCGGAGAAGAGCGTCAGGCCCGGCACAAGTCTCGCGGCAAGCTCCTCCCGCGCGAGCGGATCGAGGCGCTGCTCGACCCCGGCACGCCCTTCTTGGAGGTGGGGCAACTGGCGGGCTACGGGATGTACTCAGGGGACATCCACGCGGGCGGCATCGTCGCGGGCGTGGGCCGCGTCGCGGGACAGCTCTGCCTCGTCGCGGCGAACGACCCCACCGTGAAGGGCGGCTCCTACCATCCGATCACCGTGAAGAAGCACCTCCGCGCGCAGGAGATCGCGGCGGCGTGCAACCTGCCCTGCATCTACCTCGTCGAGTCGGGCGGCGCCTTCCTGCCGATGCAGTCGGAGGTCTTTCCGGACAAGGACGATTTCGGCCGCATCTTCTACAACCAGGCGAACATGTCCGCCGCCGGCATCCCGCAGATCTCGGTCGTCCACGGCTCCTGCACCGCCGGCGGCGCCTACGTGCCCGCCATGTCGGACGAGACCGTCATCGTGGAGGGCCAAGGGACGATCTTCCTCGCGGGGCCGCCGCTGGTGAAGGCCGCGACGGGCGAGGAGGTGACGGCGGAGGAGCTTGGCGGCGGTGACGTGCACACCCGCATCTCCGGCGTCTCGGACCACTTGGCCCGAGACGACGCCCACGCCCTCGCCATCGCGCGCGACGTCACGCGCAGCCTCAACCGGCAAGGCTGGGGCGACCAGGTCCTCAGGGCCGAGCCCCGCCCGCCGCTCTACCCGGCGGAGGAGCTTCGCGGCGTCCCCGTGCACGACCTCAAGCAGCCCTTCGACATCCGCGAGGTCATCGCGCGGATCACGGACGGTTCGGAGTTCTCCGAGTTCAAGGCCCGCTACGGCACCACCCTCGTCTGCGGCTTCGCCCACATCGAGGGCGTGCCCGTCGGCATCTTAGGCAATAACGGCGTCCTCTTCTCGGAGAGCGCGATGAAGGGCGCGCACTTCGTCGAGCTTTGCTGCCAGCGCCGCATCCCGATCCTCTTTCTGCAGAACATCACGGGCTTCATGGTCGGCAAGGGCGCCGAGCACGGCGGCATCGCCAAGCACGGCGCGAAGCTCGTCACCGCGGTCTCATGCGCGAAGGTGCCGAAGATCACCGTCATCGTCGGCGGCTCCTACGGCGCTGGGAACTACGGCATGTGCGGCAGGGCTTATGGGCCGAGGTTCCTTTTCATGTGGCCCAACGCCCGGATCTCGGTCATGGGCGGCGAGGCCGCCGCCAACGTCCTCGCCACCGTCAAGGAGATGGGCATGAAGAAGGGAGAGGCGTGGTCGGAGGAAGAGCGCGCCGCCTTCAAGGCGCCCATCGAGGCGAAGTACGCGGAGGAGGGCAGCCCCTACTACTCGACCGCCCGCCTCTGGGACGACGGCATCATCGCGCCCGAGGACACGCGGACCGTGGTCGCGCTCGCGCTCGAGGCGAGCCTCAACGCGAAGATCGAAGAGACGACCTTCGGCGTCTTCAGGATGTGAGGTCGCTGTCGATCGCGCGGCTCAAGGCCGGTTCAGGCCCATGGTCGCGGCCGGACCGTGAGGCAGGATCGCGGCAAGAGGCCGCAAGCCGACCGAAACGATGGGTCAGGAGTGCCCCCATCGCGACGGAGCGGGCGGTTCCGGTCCGAGGCGGGAAGGTTCAAGACGGCGCAAGACCGGACATCAAGGGGAGGCGAAAGTAATCCCGCCGCTGATGCCGATACGAGAAGCTCGATCGTCGGCCTAGGGAAGTTCGAGCCGCATCAGGATGTCGGTCTGGACATCGGCGCCGACGGTGAAGTCATGGGCACCGAACGGGACGAACCCCTTGCGTTCGTAGAAGGCGATGGCCTTCGGGTTGTTCTCCCAGACCCCGAGCCAGACTGCCTCCCGACCGGCGCGCCTGGCTTCCGCTAGCGCGAAGTCCAACAACGCCTTGCCGAACCCTTCGCCCTGCCGGTCCGCTTCGACGTAGATGCGTTCGATCTCGAGCGTGTCGCCCGGCAGCTGCTCGGTCTGCGCGTCGCCGACATTGACCTTGAGGTAGCCGACCGGCCCGTCCTCTGCCTCGAGGAAGTAGAAGGTCGAACCTGGGGTTGTCAGTTCCTTGCGCATCTTCTCGGCGCTGAAGGACCGCTCGACATAGGCCGTCATGTCCTCGGCCGTGTTCCCGCTCGCGAACGTCGCGATGAAGGTCCGCCGGCTCATCGTCGCAAGCGCTTCGGCTTCGCTGGGGTCGACGGTGCGAATGACAGGTTCTCGCATTCGTCAGGTGTTCGGCATCGAACGGGCGACCGTCAAGTCCGAAGGTCCGCTTCCGGTGACGCTCGCCCGGACTGGAAAAGCCGGTCCGGCGCGGGGCGGAACGGCGCCGGCGGCGGGTACCGGTCTCCGCCGCCCGACATCGAAACGACAGCGCTATTCGTTCCTTCGGGCGAAGACGCCGAACTTCGTTGAGGCGCTTATACTGCTGGCGAGGGTGTCTCTTTTACAACATCGACGCGAGACCTAATACCGTTCGAATGGATGTGAGGCCTCGGTTCGGCCGCTATCCTCGTCGGCTACCGGTTCGGCTTCGGCAGCTGAGAAGCATAGCCCCTCGATCAGGGTCCTGGCGGCAGCGAGCGTTCGGTTACGAACCCCGGTCCTATGCCTATCACAGGCCCGGATCATGTAGACATCTAGACTTATCCCCGCCCTTCCGCTCCGTGCCATGCTTCCCCCGTCGCGGCAGGGCCGGGGCGGGGCGGACAGCTGACGTCTCCCTTGCCTGCCGCTGCGGGACCACGTGCCGGTCGGCCTGGGTGATGGAATGCATCCCGCCGTATCGGGCCAGACACGCGCCGGGCGAGCTGAAGAACGGCCCCGGCGGATCGCGCCGAGGGGCGTGGAGGGTCCCGTGCCGCGCGTCAGGCTACGGTGTGGGACCCTTCACGCCGCAGCACCTCCAAACCAAACCCTTCGCTGCGGCGAGCCGCGCGCGGGACACCCCGGACCATCGTACCACCGCGCAAGCGGACGATGAGGGCTGCCTCGCTTCCGGTCTCGCTGGCCCCGCGCCGCTGGCGCCCGGGGCCAAACGCCCGTGCCGCCAGCCAGCGCTCAAGCAGGCGGGCGGTCAGCCCGCCGGTAGCGCCACGAAAGAGACCACGGACGCTTCGGGCTGCCTCGCTTCCGATCACGCTTCGTGCCGGGCCGCCTCCGCGATCTCTTCCTCCGTCATCGGCAGGAACGCATCCAGCATGAATTCGGGTACGGGGCGCTTCGTATACGTTGCAAAGCGCGCCTTGTCGCCGGCGTAGAAACGGCGATAGGCCGCGATCGTATCGCCCTCGACCTTGAAGTCCTCGCCCATGCACTGGGGCGGAACGGTCCGCTCGCCTTCGCCGATGAGGCGGGCGAGGGCGTCGCGGTCGAAGCTGCGAAGAGCGTCATGGGCGCGGTGCGCCTTGCCGAAGCGGTGGACGTACTCCTCGCCGAGGGCGTCGGAGAGGTCCCAGGTCCAGCGGAAGTTGTCCGCGCTCTGCCGGACCCATCGGTTCATCGGATGGTTCGCGAAGGCGGGCTTCCACGGCGCCTCGCCGCCCGACAGCACGAGCGCGGTCGAGAGCATCTGGACGTTCTCGACCAGCATCTTGCCGACATGCTTGTCGCAATGAAGCCGGGCCGCAGCGCGCGGATCGGGGGAGAGGTGGAAGATGTTCATGAGTGATCAACGATTTGGACGCCGATCCCGTTCCCGCGACCGGAGCGCATTCTTTGCGCACTCCCTTGACAGAGCGCACCGGTTGCGCTTATCTGTGACACTTCCATGACACATAAGGAGGGCGACATGACACACTATTCCCACGCGGCGCCCCCGGCCCGCCGCTCGAACGTCTGCTACGCTTGCGTCGGCGCCATCGCGGCGTTGGTCGGCACGACGCTCGCCATGATGACGGGCGCCCCGGCGGTCTCCGATCAGGTGCCCGTCGCGACCCTGGCGCAGGCCGACACGCTGAACTGACGGGGGACCGGCCGTTCCTACGGCCGGCTCGCCGCCTCCGCCCGGCGCCTGGCCGTCGTGCTGTCCGTGTCTTCGAGGTGCAGGAGGCCGACCAGACGCCGGATGACCTGCTCCTCGAACGGGTCGCGCGTCTCGTCCGTCAGGACCACCCGCCACATGTCCTCGATCAGGCCGAGCTTGCCTTCGCGGTCGAGGCCGTCCCGCACGACGTGACTGAAGCCGTAAAGGTCGCTCGCTTCGGCTTGGTCGGTCTCCGCCTCGATCCGCGTCGTCCGCGCCTCGTCCCGGCTCATCGAGAAGCGGCGTTCGAGCACCCGGTCGATGACGGCCCGCTCGGCGTCGGTGTAGTCCTCGTCGGCCCGCGCGGCTTCGACGAGCAGGGCGGCGAGGGCGCGCGGCACGGACGCCGCCTCGTCCTTGGGTTCTTCCTTCTTGAAACCTTCGAACAGCTTTCCGAGCATCCTAGTCCTCCTGTTCCCGAAGCGCGTCGAGCGCCCGGCGATCCTTCTTGGTCGGGCGGCCAGCGCCCTCACCCCGTTCGAACACGGGCGGCGGCGCGACCTCCCGCGGCGGGGGCGGCGGCGAGTGGTCGGCGTAGAGCGCCCGCGCCTCGGCGGACGGTCCGCGCCGCTCGCCGAGCGCCACCACCTCGAGGACCAGGACCCGCCGGCCGCGGCTCAGCGCCACCATGTCGCCGACCCGCACCCCGAAGCTCGGCTTCTCGCAGCGCTGCGTCTGACCGGTGCGGGTGATGCGGACGCCGTCCTCCTGCACGGCTTTCGCCGCCCCTGCCTTCGTCTTGAAGACCCGGGCGTGCCACAGCCACCGGTCGAGCCGTAAGGAGGCGTCGGGCAGGGCCGTCACGCGGCGAGGAGCGCCTTGGCGCGCTTGAGGTCGGACAGAAACTTACCCTCCTCGATCCGCCGGGCCCCATCATCGGGCAGGCGAAGAAGATAGGCGGGGTGGAAGGTCGGGATCAGCTTCGACCCCGTCGGCAGGTCGAGCACCGTGCCGCGCACCCTAGCGAGAGGAACGGATTGGCCAAGAAGGCCACGAAGGGCCGTCGCGCCCAGCGTGACGGTCACGTGCGGCGCCACGGCCTGGTGCTCCGCCTGCAACCACTCGGCGCAGACGTCGACCTCGCGGGCCGAGGGCGTCCTGTGCAGTCGCCGCTTGCCGCGAAGCTCGAACTTGAAGTGCTTGACCGCGTTGGTGAGGTAGGTCTCGCCTCGCTCGATCCCGGCCTCGGTCATGGCCTGCGTCAGGACCTGACCCGCCGGGCCGACGAAAGGGCGGCCTTCGAGGTCCTCCATGTCGCCGGGCTGCTCGCCGATGAGGAAGAGGCGTGCGTCCGCCGGCCCCTCGCCGGTGACCGCTTGCGTTGCGGGCTCGTGCAACGGGCAGTTCGTGCAGCCGCGCACGAGGGTGTGGATGGCTGGCATGGCGAGCGGCCGCGCCTGTCGCTGCGGCATCGCATGGCCGAGCCGCGCCTCGTCGTCACGGCGCGCGTCCTCGGCCATCTTGGCGACCCGCGCGGGCGCCGCCTCGATCAATGAGGGGATGGCGCGCGCTTCGGGCAGGTTGCGCCAGTACTTCTTCGGCATCTCGGCGCGCATCGCCGAGACCTTGACCCGGGCGGGGTTGAAGATCGAGCCGTAATAGGTCCGCCAAGCATCTTCGAAGGCGTCGTCTGCCGGCACGTCCTCGCGCCGCCCGCCGGGCCCGACATGAAGGCGTTCCGTGTCCCACCGCACCGTCCGGCGCGGCGTCACGATGGTCCAGTCCATGTTGGCGAAGCGCCGGATGAAGAAGGGCGCTTCGCGTTCGACGATGTGATGGTCCGGCTCGAACCAGGCGACGAAACGCTCGGCGCCGTCCTGGGCCTCTACCCGCCGGAAGCGGACGAAGGCATGCATCTTGTGGGCGTCCCGACGGATCGCCTTCTCCATCCGGCGAAGCGCCGCGACCTGCGCATCGGCCGGGTTCTCGGCCAGCCCGCGATCGGTCAGCGAGCGGTACAAGAAGGCGTAGATCAACGAGAACCGGCTCGGATCCGAGTGATGCACCGCCACGTTGGCGAGCTCGACCGCCGGGCGGGGCAGGGTGACCTCGCCCTTCGCAACCGTCCGCTCTGGCGGCGCGGCGAAGAGGTCGTGCTCGGCGCCCCTGACGCGCCAGACGACCTGACCGGGCGGAACGCGGTCGGCAAGGAGGCATCGGGCCTCCCGTTGGAAGCCTTCGGCATCGTCCTCGGCATCGAGGGTGACGACAATGGTTGCGGGGGCGAGGACGGTCACCACTGGAAGCTAGCGCCGAGGGGTCAGGCGAACCACGTTCGCGGATGGGGCGGGCGCGGCTTTGTCCTCTTCGGTCTCAGCCGCCTCGGCGCGCTTCGCCTTCTCGGCCGCCCGCGCCTCTTTGACCTTGCGGTTCATGCTCGCGACGACCCGCTTCTGCGCACTCGACAACGCGTCGCCGGGACGGCCGAGGCCCGGATCCGCGAAGGCCGCGCCGTACTTGTCGAGCCGTTCGGCGACCGAGCCCGCGAACTCGTCCTCGAAGTCGGTAATCTCCCCGTTCTCGGCGAGCGTCTTGCGCAGACGGGCGATCTTGCGCTGGGCGTTGCGGGCGGACCGTTCGCGGGCCTTCTTCTCCCGCTCGCGCTGCTTCGCGATAGCCGCATCCTGCGCCTCTTGCGCGGCCGCCCAGTTCTTGCGCTGCCAATCCGACATATAGGAACACTTAGGGAACGACACGCGGATTCGCTAGCGTTCTCTCGCCTGAAACGCAGAACGGGCGGCCCGAAGGCCGCCCGTTCGTTCGCTCATTGGTCTCGCGCTTAGGAGGACGCACCGGTCGGCTGCGACGACGGGGTGTAACCCGTCGTGTCGGTCTCGGCGTCCGAGACCTCGTTGCTGCCGACGTCGTTCGCAGCGACGTCGTCGACGCGCTCTTCCGTGCGCTCGGCGAACTCTTGAACGCGGTGCGCGTACTCGGCGATCTTCGCGTTCGCGGCTTCGTTGAGGCGCTTCGCCGCGTCGCCGAGCTGGTCGGAGACCGGACGCAGGGCCCGGCGCTCATTGCCCGTCACGCTGAAGAACGAACCCGCGATCACACCCGCGGCGACCGCCGCGATGGCGGCGACGAGCGGACGCTCTTCGTAGAAGTCCGTCGTCGCGTGCACGGAGCGACGGGCAGCGTCCTGCGTGCCGTGAGCGAGGTCGCTGGCGTGCTGCTTCGTGCTGTCGGCGAAACGGCCCGCACGTGCCTGCGTCCCCTGCGCGAAGTCGGACGCGTGCTGCCGCGTGCTGCCGTACAGGCCACCCGCGCGGGACTTGGCGTCGCCGTAGAAGGCCGAGGTGCGGTCGCCCGCCCGTTGATAGAGACCGGAGGCCTTCTCGGTCTGACGGCGGCGATAGTCCCCGGCGCGCGTCTTGTACTCGCCGGCCTTCGACTTAGCGCGGTGCAGACGCTCGTCGATCCGCTGACGGAAGGACTTGTCGTCCTCGTCGTCGTGACGCTCGATCTCGAAGGCGCGGCCGCGCGCCTCGTAGAGGCGGTTCTGATAGGTATCCTCGTCCTCGTCGTCGAGGCGGGTATAGGTCCGGTCGATCGCTTCGGACGAGCCGATGACGCGGTGGGTCTCTTCCCACTCCGCATCATAGAGCGCGTCGAGCTCGGCCTGCTGCGCGGCGTAGTCGTCCGCGAAGACCTCCGCATCCGTATCCGCGCCGAGGCCGTAGGCCGTCGTTTCGTTGACATAAGTCGTACGGCCCGGACGCTTGGTCGCGAGGAGCGCCGCGCCGATGCCCATCAAGAGGAGCGGCACGGGGTTCTCGCGGGCTTGCGCCAGCGCGTTCCGCGTGACGTCCTCCGCATACTTGCCGCTGTCCGTACCGCGGAAGAAGCGGGTCGCTTCGTCCACCACGGCGCGCGGCTGCAGCTTGCGTTGCAGGGCGTCGATCGTCGCTTCGGTCCTGGCGCGCGTAGCCTCCAGGTCCGACTCGATCGAAGAGATTTCGTCGTTCTTAGCCATCAGACTGACTCCTTAACCATGTGTGCGTCGCGCGAGATGTTCGCTTGCGTCCGCTTGGGGGCGAGGTTCTTCGCCTTGAGATCCGCCGTGCCCTTCTTGAGAAGCACGTAGCCGATGATCGCGACCACGGCGCCGACGATCAGCGCGGCGAAGGCCGGATGCATCACTTCGGACAGGCCGTAGACCGCCGCGAGCAGAAGGAAGATCACACCGAGAAAGGCGATGCCGCCGCCGATCGCGATGTCCCTCACGCCGTGAACGGCCTGCGTCGCCTTCTCGCCGGCCTCGGCCTTGGCGAGCCGAACCTCGTCGCGGACGAGGCGCGACGTGTCCGACAGGAGGCTGGAGATCAGCGTACCAACGGACGGGTCAGCCACGTAGCCGGGGCCGCCCGCGACGCGGACTTGCTCCGCCGTGTACTCACTTCCGTTAGGGGGTGTTGCGCTTGCCATCTTGCCCTCCTTACTGGCGGTTCAGATCGTTGCCGAGCGTCGGATCGTTCGGATCGTTCGCCCGCGTTCCGGCGTAACCCGCGTCGGCTTCGCCGATGCCGCTGCCCGCCGAGACATCCGACGTCGCCGACGAGTAGGTCTCGTCGGCGAAGTTCGCGCCGCTCGTCGCGCCCGGACGGTCCGACGACGCCGCGCCGTAGTCGCGCGAACCGGAATAGTCGCCCGAAGCTCCGTCGTCGTAGAGGTGGCCGGTCTGTTCCGAGGCGGCGGCCTTCAGCGTGCGCGTGATCGCGACGCCGGCGGCGAAGCAGCCTGCCAAGAACAGGCCCGGATGGTTGCGCGCCGCGTTGCGCGCGACGGCCTGGAGCTCGTTCGGCGACTTGTTCTCGATCGAGCGGCTGACGTCCTCGAGCTGGTTCGCGACGGTCGAGAAGGCGCGGGTCATCCACGACTCTTCCACCGCGTCGGAGGCGGCGCGCAGGTCACGCGCGGCGAGGCCGAGCGCACCGGTCGCTTGCGCCTTTCGGGTCTCCGCTTCCTCACGAGCGCGTTGCTGGGCGTTGCTCTTGAGCTCGGCAGCCGTCGAGCGGGCTTGGTCCTTCGCGCTGTCGAACTGCGCGTGCGCCTCGCCCGAGACTTCGTGCGCGACGTCACCCGCCGCACCCTTGGCCTCTTTCGCCTTCTGGGAGGCCGTCGTCTTCGCCTTGGACGCCGTGTGCTTCACTGCCTCCGCGGCGTCGCGAACGGCCGTCTCCGTCTCTGGCTTGACCAGTTTCTCTTTGGCGTCGTGCGCCTTGTCGTTCGTCGTATCGTCCATGACACGCTCCTTCGGTTGTCCTCGGGAGGAGCAGGGCGCGCGAAGGCGCACCCCCTCCTTGCGATAGGGCAACACAGGCTCAGGGGCGCGGTTCCGCTCTTCGCTGCTACGCGCGTGAACGGACGGTCACGTCAGGGTGAGTAAAGCCGATTAAGGCAGCTTAAAGGGCGACTTCCGGCGAGAATTGGCCGTGCTTGCGGTAGCGGTAGAGGTAGCTGGGCAGCACGGCGTCCATCGCCGTCGGCGTGATGCCGAGGTCCGCGAACGTGCCGACCTTGCCGGTCTCTCCTACGACGTTGTCGCGCTTCAGGAGCTTCACCTGATCGGCGCTCAGCGGGGCCTGAACGAAGGGCAGCTTCGCGGCGAGGTCGCCAGCCTGTCCCACCAGCCCCGCAATGGGGAAGGGTAGGGGGACGAGCGCCCGACGGCGCCCGGTGACGTGCAGGGTCAGCTGCATGAGCTCCTTGAACGTCATCACCTCGGGTCCGCCGAGCTCGAAGGTCTTGCCGCGATGGGCCGGGTCGGTGACGGCCGCCGCGACTGCGTCCGCGACGTCGTCGACGTAGACGGGCTGGAACCGCGTCTTGCCGCCGCCGATCAGGGGCAGCGCCGGGGAGAGGCGGGCGATGCCGGCGAAGCGGTTGAAGAAGGCGTCTTGCGGACCGAACACGATGGAGGGCCGCAGGATGACGGCCTCGGGGAAGACCTCGGCGACGAGCCGCTCCGCCTCGCCCTTCGTGCGGGCGTAGTCGCTGTCACTGTCCGCGTCCGCTCCGATGGCCGAGACGTGGACGAGGTCCCGAACGCCTGCGTCCGCCGCCGACTCCGCCACGATGCGGGCGCCGTCGCGTTGCGTGCCGTCGAACGTGTTCTTGCCCACCTCGCCCAAGAGGCCGACGAGGTTGACGACGGCGTCGGCCCCCGCGACCGCGTCCTCGACCGAGCGGCGGTGGCGGACATTCGCCTGGAAGAGCTGCACCGTGCCGGGCACGCCGAAGACCTGAAGGTACTCGGCGAGGTGGGGCCTGCGGACCGCGGCGCGGACGCGCCAGCCGCGCGTGGTCAGCTCGCGCACGACGTGGCGTCCGAGGAAGCCCGAGGCGCCGAACACGGTGGCGAGCTTGGCCATGATCTGTCTCCGCGATGCTAGGCGCCCGTTAGCGGGGCGGGGCGCGCTTGTGTAGCCCCAGGGCTCGCGGGCAGTGCGGCAGGGGGCTAGGTGGGGCCCATGACAGGACCGACCGCGCCGAGCCCCGAACACATCAACGCACTGACCGAGCGCGCTGGACCCAGGGCGCTCGTCGAGGGCCCGGACCGCGAGGCGCACCTCACCGAGTGGCGCGGACGCTGGCGGGGGGAGACGCCGCTGATCCTGGCACCCGGCAGCACCGAGGCGGTCGGCGCCGTCCTCGCCTACGCCTATGAGAACGGCATCGCGATCGTGCCGCAGGGCGGGAACACTGGCCTCGTCGGCGGACAGGTGCCGAACGGCGAGGTGCTGGTCTCGACGAAGCGCCTTCGCAAGGTTCGCGAGGTCTCGCCCGAGGGCGGCACGCTGACGGCCGAGGCGGGGGTGACGCTCGCCGAGGTCCAGGCTGCGGCCGAAGAGGCCGGTCGGCTCTTCCCCCTCTCGATCGGCTCCGAGGGCACCGCGAATGTGGGCGGGATCCTGTCGACCAATGCGGGTGGGGTCTCGGTCCTCCGCTACGGCAACGCGCGCGACCTCACCTTGGGGATCGAGGCGGTCCTGCCGGACGGCCGGATCTGGCACGGGCTGAACGCGCTGCGAAAGAACAATACGGGCTACGACCTCAAGCAGCTCTTCATCGGCGGTGAGGGAACGCTCGGCCTCATCACGGCCGCCGTTCTGCGCCTCCACCCTGCGCCGCGCGAGCGGGTGACCGCCTTCCTCAGCGTGCCGAGCGCCGAGGCGGCGGTGGAACTCCTCGCGCTGACGCAGGAGCGGTCGGGCGGTCAGGTGACCTCCTTCGAGCTGATGAACGGCGCGACGGTCGACCTCGTGCTCGAACACTTCTCCGACCTCCACCGCCCGGTCGGCGAGGCGTCGCCTGCCTACGTCCTGACCGAGCTGACCGCCGGGACGGAAGGCACGCTACGCGCGGTCGCGGAGGGCCTGTTGGAAGAGGCCTTCGAGCGGGGGCTCGTGACGGACGGCACGATCGCCGAGACGCTGGCGCAGGCTGAAGGCCTCTGGGCGATCCGCCACAACGCGTCGGAGGCCATGAAGAACGACCCGACCTACTGCGTGAAGTGCGACGTCTCCGTGCCGGTCGCGCGCGTGCCGGCGTTCCTCGAGGAGGCGGACGCGTCGGTGGAGGCCTTGGTGCCGGGCGCGCGCGTCATCGCCTTCGGGCACATGGGCGACGGCAACATCCACTACGACGTGCTCGGTCCCGAAGGCGCCGACGATGCCGCGTGGCGGCAGAGGGCGAGCGAGATCGAACGCCGCGTCCATGACGTCGTGGTCGCGCATGAAGGCTCGATCTCCGCAGAGCACGGCATCGGCCAGCTCAAGCGGGACGAACTCGCCGAGCGGAAGAGCCCGGTCGAGATCGCTCTGATGCG
Organism: Parvularcula dongshanensis; assembly: GCF_014199615.1. GTDB lineage: Bacteria > Pseudomonadota > Alphaproteobacteria > Caulobacterales > Parvularculaceae > Parvularcula > Parvularcula dongshanensis. The sequence goes on from NZ_JACHOB010000001.1 coordinate 909,223, forward strand.
GGCGGTCAAGCAGGCCTTCGATCCCAAAGGCCTGATGAACCCCGGCAAGCTCCTGTCGCCCGAAGCCTAGGCGGCCTTCGCGGCGTCGTCGCGCAAGATGAAGGCCGGCACGTGGTCGCCGAAGCCCACCACCCTGTCGCCATGGCTCATCGCCGGGCCGTCGTCGCGGCGCGACCGGCCACGGCCGCCGCGAGAAGAGCGGCGATCGTCGTCGCGCTTGTCCGTCTTGCGCGGTTCGTCCTTCGGCGCTTCGGCGGCGGCTTCGGACTTCTCCTCGACCTTTTCAGGCTTCGGCTCCTCCGCGACCTTCTCGTCCGCAGGCTTCTTCCGGCTGCGGCTCCTGGTGCCGGACTTGGCGAGCTCGCTGCGCTTGCGCCGAGGCTTCTCCTCGACTTCGACCGTCTCGAAGAAGTCGCCGAGGTCGGCCTCCTCGATGCCTTCCTGGCTCGTCGTCTTGAGGACGGCGTCGAACTGCTTGGTGTCGTTCGGCGTCACCAGCATCACCGCCGTGCCCTTGCGGCCCGCGCGGCCCGTCCGGCCGATCCTGTGGACGTAGTCGTCGGAGTTCACCGGTACGTCGAAGTTGAAGACGTGAGAGACCTCGGGGATGTCCAGGCCTCGGGCCGCGACGTCCGAGGCGATCAGCAGCTTCAGCTCGCCGTCGCGGAACGCCTTCAGCGTCTCCATGCGGAACGCCTGCGCCAAGTCGCCGTGGATCGGCCGCGCGTCGTAGCCGTGCTTCTGCAGCGACTTCGCGACGACGTCGACGTTCCGCTTGCGGTTGCAGAAGACGATGCCGTTCTGAAGGTTCTCCGCGTCGTCGATGACCTTGCGCAGGGTCGCGCGCTTCAGCGCGTCGCCGCCCTGCGGCATCTTCACGATCAGCTGCCGGATGGTCTCGGCGGTCTGGGCCGGGCGGCTGACCTCGACCCGCGTCGGCGCGGAGAGGAACTGGTTCGTGATCCGCGTGATCTCGTCGGGCATCGTCGCGGAGAAGAACAGCGTCTGCCGCGTGAAGGGCAGGAGGTTGAAGATCCGCTCGAGGTCCGGAATGAAGCCCATGTCAAGCATGCGGTCTGCCTCGTCGACGACCATCACCTCGATGCCGGTCAGCAAGAGCTTGCCGCGCTCGTGGTGGTCGAGGAGGCGGCCGGGCGTCGCGACGAGGACGTCGACGCCGCGCGTCAACTTCATCTCCTGGTCCTTGAACGACACGCCGCCGATCAGGAGCGCCATGGAGAGCTTGTGGTACTTGCCGTACTTCTCGAAGCTCTCAGCCACCTGCATAGCGAGTTCGCGCGTCGGCGCGAGGACCAGGCTGCGCGGCATGCGCGCCTTGGCCCTGCCCTTGGAGAGGCGGTGGATCATCGGGATGGTGAAGGCGGCGGTCTTGCCCGTGCCCGTCTGCGCGATGCCGAGGACGTCGCGTCCTTGCAGCGCTTCGGGGATCGCCTTCGCCTGGATGGGAGTCGGCTCGTCGTAGCCGGCGTCCATGACCCCTTGCAGGGTCTTCGGCTCGAGGCCGAGATCAACAAACTTCATGAGTGCCTTAGTGCTTGGTAGGTCTGAGGAGTCTTGCGTGAGTTGCGCGCCGCAAGCCGTCAGGCCACGAAGCGCAGGGCGGTCTGTCCTGCCTCGCCAGGGGGGCGACCCTGTACGGAAGTCTGGACGCGAGGCTGCGTGTTACGCCCTGATCTCCGCCTCGGCAGAATCGGCACCGCGCCTTCGCGACTGCGAGGTAAGCAGGGCGCGTGCCAAAGACAAGACGCCGTCTCGGGTTAAAGACGATCGGCAACCCAACGTGACCAAATCGCCACGATCGGGCATAGCATAGGGATGAGCGGACTTCCGACGGGCGTGCCCTGTTCCGATACGACGGTCGAGGTCGCGGGCCTGCGCCTGGCCGTCCGAATCTGGGGCGATGAGGCGAAGCCGCCCGTCCTCCTTCAGCACGGTCTCAAGGATACGGGCGCGAGCTGGGATTGGACCGTCGCCACGCTCGTGGACCGCTATTGCCTCGTCGTACCGGAGCTGCGCGGTCACGGGCGGTCGGCCCACGTGCCGGGCGGCGGCTATGGCGACGACGACTACCTTGCGGACTTCGCCGCGGTGAACGAGTGGGCGGAAGGCCGCTGGCCGGGGCCGATCGCGCTCGTCGGCCACTCGGCAGGCGGCAACGTCGCGCTTCGCTACGCCGCCGCCTTTCCGCAGAGGGTCTCGAGGCTCTGCGTCATCGAAGGTCTCGGCTTCTCGCAGGAGGCCTACGATCGCGTGACTGCGGCGCCCTGGGCTGCGCGCCTGCGGAAGGAGACCGAGGCGCGGCTCGCGCGGGGCCGCCGGCCGCGGCGGGTGTTCGCGGATGAGGAGGAGGCGATCGCACGGTTCGGTGCGCTCCACCCCCGATTGAGCGCCGCGCAGGCTCGCCACCTTGCCAAGGCCGCCCTGCGGCGAGGACCGGAGGGATGGACGTGGCGGCACGACCCGCTCGTCGCCTTCGCCACGGTCCGGCCGACCCCGCCCGCCGACTACCTGCCGCTCTACGCAGCGATCCGCTGTCCCGTGCTCCTGGCCTACGGGACGGACAGCTGGGCCAGCGATCCGGAGGCCGATGGACGCATGGCGGCGTTCGGCGAGGTTTCTCTGCGCCGCTACGCGGGGGCCGGGCACTGGCCGCATCAGGACCAGCCGGACGCGTTCGGGGCGGACCTTCGCCGCTTCTTGGAGAAGGGGGCTGCGGCCGGGCGTTGAAGAAAGCCGTGCGGGGCGCGAAGCGGTCGGTCCGGAGGCCCCTCATGACCACTGCCCGCGAGATCCACCTGACGCGCTACCCGGAAGGGAAGCCGACGCTCGATATCTTCGAGACCGTCGAGCGCGACTTGCCCGCGCCCAAGGAGGGGGAGGTCCTCGCCGAGACGCTCTACCTCTCCGTCGATCCCTACATGCGCGGCCGCATGCGGCCGGACGTGAAGAGCTACATTCCGCCCTTCGCGCTGGACGAGCCGCTCGACGGCGGCGCGGTCGGGCGGGTGCTCGAATCGAAGGTCGACGGCTTCGCGCCCGGCGACCTCGTCGTCGCGCAAGGGGGGCTCGGCTGGCGCAGCCACGGCGTCGTTCCGGCGGGCGCGCTTCGGAAGATCGACCCGAGCCTCGCGCCGCCCTCCGCCTTCTTGGGCGTCCTCGGCATGCCGGGGCTGACCGCTTGGGCCGGGCTGACGCAGCTCATCCGGCCCAAGGCCGGCGAGACGCTCTACGTGTCGGGCGCGGCGGGCGCGGTGGGCTCGCTGGTCTGCCAGCTGGGCAAGCAGAAAGGGCTTCGCGTGATCGGCTCGGCCGGCACGAAGGAGAAGCGCGACTGGCTGGTCCGGGAGGCGAGGTGCGACGCTGCGGTCGGCTACAAGGAGCACGACGCCGCCTCGCTGACGACCGCGTTGCGGGACCTCGCGCCGAAGGGGATCGACGGCTACTTCGAGAACGTCGGCGGGATGCAGCTCGAGGCCGTCCTCAACTGCATCAACGATCGCGGCCGCATCGCGCTTTGCGGGCTCATCTCGCAGTACAACGCGACCGAGGCGCCTGCCGGTCCTTCGAACTTCGCGAACCTGCTGACCCGGCAAGTGCTGATGGAAGGCTTCATCGTCACCCGCTTCATGGACAGGACGGAAGAGTTCCTCAGCGAGGTCGCGCCGCTCGTCGCCGCCGGGCGGGTCAAGCACGAGGAGACGGTCTATGAGGGCCTGGACCGAGCGCCCGCCGCTTTCGTCGGCCTCTTCGAGGGGACGAACACCGGCAAGATGGTGGTGAAGGTAGCCGAGTAGAGCGAAACGATCGCGGCCCTGCGCCGCCTTGCGCTTGGGCGCCGACGCCTCTACGTGCCTTGTTCCCAGAGATTCCGGAGACCTTATGGCCCGCGTCACCGTCGAGGATTGCATCGACAAGGTCGACAACCGTTTCGACCTCGTCCTCCTGGCCGCTCACCGCGCCCGCCTGATCGGCTCGGGCGCGCCGCTCACCGTCGACCGCGACCGTGACAAGAACCCGGTCGTGGCCCTGCGCGAGATCGCGGACGAGAAGATCACCTCCAAGGAGATCGCCGACGACCTCGTCACCTCGCTGCAGACGCAGCTGGACGTCGACGAGCCGGAAGAGGCCGAAGGCCTGGCGGCGGCGAAGGCCGACCTGCCCGAGCACGATACCGTCTCCGAGGAAGACCTCCTCAAGGCGCTTCAGTCGACGGGCATGGCGCCGATCTCGCCCTCGAACAAGTGACACCCTGTGGCTGCCGATGGCGCGCCCTTCGCACAGACGGACCCGGCGCCAGCGCGCCCGGCGGCAGGGCGCGCTTCGGCGCAGGGTGGCGACGCAGAGGCGCAAGCGATCCTTCCTGAGGGTTCGGCGCCTGACGGCGCGCATCAAGCTGTTCCGGACGCTGAGGCGGCGGGCGCACCGTCGGCGGCGCGGGGCGGCGAGGCGGCGGTAGCGCCGCACAAGGGTCCGCCTCCCGGCTTCATCCGGCAGTACGAGCTCGTCGACCGCGTGCGGGCTTACGATCCGCAGGCGGACGAGGGCCTCCTGAACCGGGCCTACGTCTTCTCGATGCGGGCGCACGGCGATCAGAAGCGCAGCTCGGGCGATCCCTACTTCACGCACCCGCTCGCCGTGGCGGCGATCCTGACCGAACTCAAGCTCGATCCGGCGACGATCGCGACCGCGCTCCTTCACGACGTCGTCGAAGACACGGAGGTGACGAGCGAAAGCATCGCCGAGATGTTCGGCGACGAGGTCGCGGCCCTCGTCGACGGGGTCACCAAGATCTCCAAGCGCGAACTTGCGGCGGATGCCGACGGGAAGGCGGAGAGCTTCGCCAAGTTCATCATGGCGACCGCGAAGGACGCCCGCGTCCTCCTGGTCAAGCTCGCCGACCGCCTGCACAACATGCGCACCCTCGAATACATGGCCGAGGAGAAGCGCCGCCGGATCGCCACCGAGACGATGGAGATCTACGCGCCGCTCGCGGGCAGGATCGGCGTTCATCGCATCAAGGAGGAGCTCGAGAACCTCTCCTTCGAGCACCTCTTCCCCGAGGCCTATCAGGGGATCACGGCGGAGCTCGATCAGCTCGCCGAGGGCGCGGTCCACGACGTCGTCACGCTCGCCCAGACGATCCGCCGTAAGCTGACCGAGGCGGGCCTCGAGGCGGAGGTCACGAGCCGGCAGAAGCGCGCCTTCTCTATCTGGCGGAAGATGCAGCGCAAGGAGAGCCTGTTCGAGGAGTTGGCCGACATCTACGCCTTCCGGGTCATCGTGAAGGACACGGCGGCCTGCTATCGCGCGCTCGGCGTCATCCATACGGCCTTCCCGATGATCCCGGGCGAGTTCGACGACTACGTCTCGACACCGAAACCCAACAACTACCAGTCGATCCACACCGCCGTCCTCGTCACCGGCGACGGGCACAACGGCCAGAAGGTCGAGGTGCAGATCCGCTCCAAGACGATGCACGAGACCGCCGAGCGCGGGATCGCGGCGCACTGGCGTTACAAGGACGCCGCCGCGCAGCAGAAGACGGGGCAGACGGTCGAGATTCATCAGAGCGGGCGCTACGACACCTATGAGTGGCTGCGAAGCACCGTCGGCAGCCTCGAGGAGGGGGGCGACCCAGCCGAGTTCCTGGCCCAGACCAAGCTCGACCTCTACCGCGATCAGGTCTTCCCCTTCTCGCCCCGCGGCCGCGTCATCCCGTTGCCGCAGGGGGCGACGGCGCTCGACTTCGCCTACGCGCTGCACACGGAGATCGGCGATTCCTACGCCGGCGTGAAGATCAACGGCGTCGCGCGGCCGAACAGGACGCCGCTCAAGTCCGGCGACGTCGTCGAGATCCTGCGCGCGGACGATGCGCCCATTCCGTCCGACTGGGAACGGCTCGTCGTCACCGGCACGGCGAAGAGCGGCATCCGCCGCCGGATCCGCATGCTCGCGCAGAAGGAGCAGCTGAAGCTCGGCAGGCGGATCGTCACGGCTGCCTTCGCCACGCGCGACCTGCCCTTCGGCGAAGAAGCGGTGAGGGGGGCGGCGAAGCGCATGGGCTATCGCGGGCTCAAGCCGCTCCTCGAAGCGGCGGGCCGGCTCGAAGTCTCCGGTCAGGACGTCGTCTCCGCCGTCTATCCGAACCTGGAAGCCGCCGGACGCAGCCAGCCGGGCGCGCCGGTGGCGGCGGGGCGAACGCTGCCCGCGGCGCAAGTCTCGCTCGAAGGCGTCTCCCGCGGGGCGCAGGTTCGACTCGCCGATTGCTGCGGGCCGTTGCCCGGAGAGCGCATCGTCGGGGTTGCGGGGCAGGGCGGCACGGTCGCCGTCCACCGCATCGACTGCGACGTCCTGGCGGCGGCGGCGGATGCCGACTGGCTGAACCTCGCTTGGTCGAGCGCGCCGAGCACCGCCTTCGTCGCGCCGATCGTCGTCACCGTGAACAACCGGACGGGCGCGATCGGGCACATCGGCACGATGCTGGCCCGCTACGACGCGGACATCGTGGACATGAAGCTCGGCAACAGGGAGGCCCGCTTCTCGGACCTCTGCTTCGACATCGCGGTACGCGACGCGCGGCACCTGGCGAACGTGCTGACGGGCTTGCGCGCCTCGGACTACGTGGTCGAGGCGAAACGGTCGGAAAAGGAATGCATATGAAGACGGCGGAGGTATTGCAGCTCTTCGAGGAGACGGGCGCCCTCAAGCGGGGGCACTTCATCCTCTCTTCGGGGCTGCACTCCGATACCTATCTCGACAAGTCGGTCGTCAGTACCTACCCCGACAGGACCGAAGTCCTCTGCCGCGCGCTCGCCGAGAAGATCGAGGCGCGGATCGACGACGCGCCCGACTTCGTCGTCTCCCCCGCGATGGGCGCGATCATCTACGGTTACGAGACCGCGCGGCAGCTTCGCGTTCCCTTCGTCTTCGCCGAGCGGACAGACGGCGGCTTCGCCTTTCGCCGGTTCCCCCTGCCGAAGGGGGCCAAGGTCGTCGTCGTCGAGGACATCGTCTCGACGGGTCTCAGCGCGCGTGAATGCATCGCCGCGGCGAGGGAGGCGGGCGCCGACGTATTGGGCCTCGCCTGCCTGATCGACCGGTCGGACGGAAAGTCCGATGTCGGCGTGCCGCTCGTCCCGCTCGCGCAGCTCGACGTGCAGGCCTGGCCCGCCGACGCCCTCCCCGACCACTTGCGTGACCTGCCGGCAGTGAAGCCCGGCAGCCGGGGCCTCGCGTGAGCGGCAACCCCGCCGCGAGCGCGCCGCGCTGCCGCCTGGGCGTGAACATCGACCACGTCGCGACGATCAGGAACGCACGCGGCGGCGCGCACCCCGACCCCGTCCGGGCCGCCGAGCTCGCGCTCATGGCGGGGGCGGACGGCATCACCGCCCACCTGCGCGAGGACCGTCGCCACATCCGCGACGAGGACGTTCAGCGCTTGCGGGCGCTGGATGCGGCCTTGAACCTCGAGATGGCCGCGACCGAAGAGATGCTGGCGATCGCGCTCGAGCTGCGCCCCCACGCGGTCTGCCTCGTGCCTGAGAAGCGAGAGGAGCGCACGACCGAGGGCGGCCTCGACGCGGCGGGGCAGGAGGAGGCTTTGCGCCGCTTCGCCGAAGAGCTGGGCGCGGCGGGCTCTCGCCTCTCCCTCTTCATCGACCCCGACGAGCGCCAGGTCGAAGCGGCGGCCCGCATCGGCGCGCCCGTCGTCGAGCTTCACACCGGCGAGTACGCCGAGGCGGCGCTCTCGACGACGCCGACCCGCATTCAAGCCGCCTGGGACGCGATCGACCGCGCGGCGGCGCTCGGCGACCGGCTGGGGCTCGAGGTTCACGGCGGGCACGGCCTCACCTTCCAGAACGTCTCCAACATCGCCGCGATCCCGGCCATGCGCGAGCTCAACATCGGCCACTTCCTCGTCGGCGAAGCGGTCTTCATGGGGCTCGACGACGCGATCCGGGAGATGCGGCGCCTGATCGACGACGCGCGTACGGGGATGCTCGTATGATCGTCGGCATCGGCTCGGACCTCATCGACATCCGCCGGATCGAACAGACCCTCGAGCGGCATGGCGAGCGCTTCACCTACCGCGTCTTCACCGACATCGAGCGCGCCAAGTCCGACAAGCGGCGAATGCGCGCCGCGTCCTACGCCAAGCGCTTCGCCGCGAAGGAGGCGACGGCCAAGGCGCTCGGCACCGGGCTCAGCGGGGGCGTCTTCTGGCGCGACATGGGCGTCGTGAACCTTCCCTCCGGCGCGCCCACCATGCAGCTGACGGGTGGGGCGAGAAAACGCCTGGACGCCATCACGCCCAAGGGGCACGAGGTCCAGATCCACCTGACCATCACGGATGACGGTCCGCTGGCCCAGGCCTTCGTCATCCTCTACGCTTCGCCCCAGGCCCGATGAGAAGGCCCAACGAGATGAGCATGACCGGAACGAGCAGCCGCAGCGCCGGCATGAAGGACGAGACCCTCGACGAGAAGAAGCCCATGACCGCCGGCGAGGAGGCGTGGGACATCGCGAAGACCGTGCTGATCGCGGTCGCGGTGACCCTCTTCGTCCGCTTCTTCCTGTTCCAGCCCTTCAACATCCCGTCGGGCTCGATGAAGCCGACGCTCGCCGTCGGCGACTTCATCATCGTGGACAAGATCGACTACGGCTACTCCAAGGCGTCGCTGATCTACCCTCTGACGCGCCTGCCGGGCGAGGGGCGGCTCTTCGCCGATACGCCCGAGCGCGGCGAGGTCGTCGTCTTCAAGAACCAGAACGACCGCAACCGCGACTACATCAAGCGCGTCATCGGCCTGCCTGGCGACACGGTTCAGGTCATGCACGGCCGCCTCTACGTCAACGGACAACAGCTCGCGCGGACCCCGGTCGAGGGCGAGCCCGACTGCGACGGCTATCCGGGCGGACAGCTCTATCGAGAGACGAACACGGACGGCGTCTCCTACGTGATCCAGGAGTGCCGCGGTGACGACTACGAGTACGACCGGACGCCGCTCATCACCGTGCCCGACGGCAACTTCTTCATGATGGGCGACAACCGCGACAACTCCCTGGACAGCCGCACGCCGACCGTCCGCTTCGTGCCTGAGCACCAGCTCGTCGGCCGCGCGACGCGCATCGCCTTCTCCGTAGACGGCGACAAGTCCCGCCTCTGGCAGGTGTGGAAGTGGCCGGGCGCCATCCGCTACGGCCGGATCGGCGACAAGGTCGAGTGAGGCGGTGAGCCGGCGCAAGGACGCCGAGGCGGCCGTCGAGGAGGCGATCGGGCACAGCTTCGAACGGCGCGACCTCTTGGACCGCGCGCTGACGCATTCCAGCCTGTCGGGCGGGCGGGCCGACGTGCGCGACCTCGAGCGGCTCGAGTTTCTCGGCGATCGCGTCCTGGGCCTCCTCACCGCCGAAGAACTCTGGCGCCGCTACCCTCAGATGGCGGAGGGCGAACTCGCCCCGCGGCTCAACGCGCTCGTGCGCAAGGAGACCTGCGCCGAGGCGGCGCGCAGCTGGAAGGTCGGGCCGGCCTTGAAGCTGTCGCGTGGCGAGGCGGCGAATGGAGGGCGCGACCGCGACGGCGTCCTGGGCGACGCCTGCGAGGCGCTTCTGGGCGCGCTCTACGTCGATGGCGGGCTCGAGGCGGCGCGCCGCGCTTATGACAGCTTCTGGCTCAAGCACTTCGACCGCATCGCGCGGGGGCACGAGGACGCCAAGACGGCGCTGCAGGAGTGGGCGCAGGAGAGGGGGCACGGCACGCCCAGCTACGAAGACGCGGGGCGGAAGGGCCCCGACCACGCGCCCGTCTTCACCGCCCGGGTCATCGTCGGCAGTGTGGCGCCGGAGGTAGCGGAAGGCGCCTCGAAGCGCGCCGCCCAGACAGAGGCTGCACGAAAGGTGCTGATCCGGGAAGGGGTGTGGTCGGACGATGGCTAATTGGGGAGCTGAACTGCGCCAAATGGGGTGGTTCGCACTGGCAGGCATCATATCAATTTGCCTCGCCGAGGCGACGGATAGTGCTCTGTTGGCCTATTGCCCCATCGTGTTGTTTTTCGTCCTTGTGTTCCTACCCAACCAACACCGGGAACTTAAGAGGAGACGAAGCAACACGACGACCAGTCCGCATATGGATAATGTAGTTGCCCCCCGCTCATTCTCAAGACTGATACGCCTGGTGGTAGTGACCTGGATTTCTTGTGGTGTTGTCTCAATGTTAGCGGCAGGGTTGGAAGTGTTATCTAACCGTCTGATTGGATATATCCCAATACTGCTCGCGTCTATATTGGCGGTCTGGAAGGCGGTTCCGATCGTTGGTGATATCGACGAAAGGACGGGAAACGCACGGCGCCTTGGGGGCCGGTATTATAAATCCGTAGTGGGGGTATCAGGGGCGATGCTGGCAGCGGTTGTTTGGTTCACATCTGACAAGATTATGGAGGAGACGTTAGGAGTCGTTGTTCATGTGAATGATCTATCGACGTTTTCTAGCGCCTTTGTGCGTGCGTTGTTTGCGACTAGTGCTCTCGCAGGTTCTATAACCGCTTTGTCCCAGCCTACTAAACGGGTTCTTTGTTGATATGACCGGTCAGACGTCACGCTGCGGCATCGTCGCCGTGCTCGGCGCGCCCAACGCGGGCAAGTCAACCCTCGTCAACCGCCTCGTCGGCGCGAAGGTCTCGATCGTCACCCAGAAGGTGCAGACGACCCGCGCCCGCATCCGCGGCATCGCGATGGAGGACGGCGCGGACGGCAAGGCGGTCCAGATCGTCTACGTCGACACGCCGGGCATCTTCGCGCCGCGCCGCGCGCTCGACCGCGCGATGGTGCAAGCCGCTTGGGAGGGCGCCGAAGGGACCGACGCGCTGATCCTGATGGTCGACGCGCCGTCCTACATCGCCGCGTCCGATGAGGCCGGGAAGGCTGCGGCGAGGCGCGCGGCGGAGGACACGGACCGGATCGTGGACGGCCTGAAGGAGCAGGGGCTCAAGGCGATCCTCGTCCTCAACAAGATCGACCTCATCCCGGCGCCGCCGCTCCTCAAGCTCGCCGATCGCATGAACGCGGAAGGCGTCTTCACCGACACCTTCATGATCTCCGCCGACAAGGGGCGGGGGACGGACGACCTCAAGCGGCACTTGACGTCGCTCATGCCCGAAGGGCCGTTCCTCTACCCCGAGGATCAGCTCTCGGACATCTCCGACCGGCTGATGGCCGCCGAGGTGACGCGCGAGAAGCTGTTCCTCCGCCTCCATCAGGAGCTGCCCTACAGCCTGACGGTCGAGACCGAGGGCTGGTCGCGCACTAAGAAGGGCGAGCTTCGCATCGAGCAGGTCGTCTACGTCGAGCGGGAGGGCCAGCGCGCCCTCGTCCTCGGACGGAAGGGGCACACCATCTCGACCGTCGGGCGCCTCGCGCGCGAAGAGCTGACCGAGCTTCTCGGCGAGACCGTGCACCTCTTCTTGTTCGTCAAGGTCCGCGAGAACTGGGCGCAGGACGCGGAACGCTTCAGGGGCCTCGGCCTCGAGGGCCTGCCCAAGCCGTGAACTGGTCGGACGATGCGATCGTCCTCGACGCGAGGGCCCAAGGCGAGAGCAACGCGATCGGCGACCTCTTCACGCGCCTTCACGGCCGGCAAGGCGCGATCGTCTATGGCGGGCAGGGCAAGTCGAAGGGTCCGCTCCTGCAGCCCGGCAACGGCGTCGCCGTCACCTGGCACGGCAAGGGCGAACGCGCCCTCGGCTACTTCGACCTGGAGCTGCGCCGCCCCCGCGCGGCGGGCGCCCTGGCCGAGCGGCACGCGCTCCTCGGACTGACGGCGGTGACCGATACGCTGGCGACCGTGTTGCCGGAGGGCGAGCAGCAGACCCAGCTCTACGACGCGACCTGCGTGATCCTCGACCACGTCGAGGAGAAGCTCCTCTTCCCGATCCTGCTCGCGAAGTGGGAGGTCGGCCTCCTCGACGCGCTCGGCTTCGGTCTCACGCTCGACCGCTGCGCGGCGACGGGCCGGATGCTCGAGGACGGCGCCGACCTCGTCTTCGTCAGCCCCAAGAGCGGCACCGCCGTCAGCCAGGAAGCGGGAATGCCGTACAAGGACAAGATGCTGCCCCTTCCGCCCTTCCTCATCGGCATGGGCGAGCCCGTGCGGGGCGACGTCGCCGCCGCGCTCCGCATGACGGGCTACTTCCTGGAAGACCGCCTACTGGCCCCGGCGGGCAAGACCCTGCCCGAAGCCCGGCGCAAGCTGGAGACACGCCTATGACCGTGACCGACCTCAAAGCGGAGGCCGCCGCGCGGCCCGAGACCTGGTCGCCGAAGATCGTCGCCGAGGTCAACGGCGCCATGGTCAAGGTCGCGCGCCTCGAAGGGCAGTTCGTCTGGCACGACCACGCGGGAGAGGACGAGGCGTTCTTGGTGCTGAAGGGCAGCCTGCGCATCGAGTACGAGGACCGCCCCGCCGTCACGTTGAACCCGGGCGACCTTCACGTCGTGCCGCGCGGCGTTCGCCACAATCCCGTCGCCGACGAAGAGTGCCTGATCGCGCTGATCGAACCGGCGAGCACGGCGCATACCGGGGCGGAGGTCACGCCGCTGACGCGTAGCCTGGAAGAGCAGCGAACCGGCTCGATCAGCCCGCGTGACGGCGGACGCGCGCCTCGGTAGGATCAAACGAGATCGGGGAGAGCGTGATGGGCGGAAGGCGCGAGTTTGGTCCGAACGGCGCTGTGCTCGATCATATGTCCGACGGGATGCGGGCTCGGTACCGCCGACCGTTCGGGCGATGGCAGCCACGCCAAGTTGCGGTTTGGATTGCCCTCGTAAGCGCAATGGCGCTTTGCTACGCAGTCGTACTCGCCTCTCTGCCTGACTGGTATGTCGCTCCCCCATGGACGGGGATCGTGTTCCTCGTCGTGATCTCGTTTTCGCTCGTCGCCGATATCGTAACGACTACGGTTCAGCGGCTGACTGGCTACGAGATCGGCGCGCGCGTGTGGGCGATGATCTACCTGTTGATCATCACGAATGCTCTCACGGCGTTGTTCATGGAGGGCCTTTTGGTCCAGTGGCCTGCATCTTCGACAGCAGGCTGACCCAGGCCGGAGTCTTCGCTATGGGCACGTCCATGCTGCGCATCGGCCCGCACACCCTGACGAACAACGTCGTCCTCGCGCCCATGTCCGGCGTGACGGACCTGCCGTTCCGGCGTGCCGTCGCGGCCTGCGGGGCGGGGATGGTGGTTTCCGAGATGGTGGCGTCCGAAGAGTTGGCGCGAGCGCGGCCCGACGTGGTGCTGCGCGCGGCGTTGGACGAGGGGCTCGGCCTCAACGTCGTTCAGCTCGCCGGTCGCGAGGCGCGCTGGATGGCCGAAGGCGCCCGGATCGCCGAGGCGAACGGCGCGGACGTCATCGACATCAACATGGGCTGCCCCGCGCGGCAGGTGACGGGCGCGCTCTCCGGCTCTGCCTTGATGCGCGACCTCGACCACGCCCTGACGCTGATCGAGGCGACGGTCGGTACCGTGTCCGTTCCGGTGACGCTCAAGATGCGCCTCGGCTGGGACCATGACAGCCTCAACGCGCCCGAGCTCGCGCGCAGGGCGGAGGAGGCGGGCGTACAGCTCGTCACCGTGCACGGCAGGACCCGCTGCCAGTTCTACAAGGGCGAGGCGGACTGGCACGCCGTCCAGGCGGTCAAGGACGCGGTGACGATCCCGCTCCTCGTCAACGGCGATGTCAGGACCGCTGGCGACGCCCGCGCCGCGCTCGCGGCGTCGGGCGCGGACGGCGTCATGATCGGCCGGGCGGCGGAGGGGCGCCCCTGGCTCCTCGCAGGCATCGCCAGGGCGCTCGAAGGTGGCGGCGAGGCGCAGGAGCCCGATCCCCGCACGCGGGCGCGCATCGCGGTTCGTCACTACCGCGAGACCGTCACGCACTACGCATGCGGCCACGGCCAAAGCGCCGAGCGGGGCAGGGCGCTCGGCATCCGCACGGCGCGCAAGCACGTCGCGGCCTATGTCAGGCACGTCCACGCTTCGGCGCCGGACGGCGGCCGGGCCCTCGCGGGCGCGCTCTGCCGGTCGACCGATGCCGAACAGGTCGCCGCCGGCCTCGAGGCGGCGATGCTCGAGGAGCCCGCCGCGATCGCAGCCTGAGGCGAAGGCGCACAACGTTCGTTCATGGTTACCGATTGTGTTGAATCTCGGTAACAGGTGATGCATTCTCGCCGCAGGTCGATCGAGGCGTCGCGTTGGCAAGCCGGCAAAAGCTGTTCCTGAGAAGGCCGGGCCGGTTGTCGAACCGGACCGTCCTCGTCCTCCTCGCCCTGCTCGCGAGCCTCGTCTTCGCGACGACCGCTTGGGTCCTCGCCCACCTCGTGGACAGTGTGCCGACGGCCGTGCCGGTCCTCTTCGCGTTGTTCCTGGTCCTTGTCGGCGTCCTCGGCCTTCTGGTTGGCAGCCGCCTCCTCGCCCTCTACCGCGCCGCGCGGGCGGGCAGCCGGGGGGCGAAGCTGCACGGCCGCCTCGTCGGCGTGCTCTCGGTCGTCAGCATCGTGCCGGCGGTGGTCGCCTTCGTCCTTTCAGGTGCCGTCCTTCAGTCCTTCGCGCAGAACTACTTCCTCGAGCGGGTCCAGGCGTCCAACGCCGTGGCCCGCGACCTCGCCAACGGCTACTTCGCGGCGCAGGCGCAGGAGGCGGGCGTCAAGCTCGGCGGCCTGGCCGAGGACCTCGTGGTCCTCGAACGCTTCGGCGGCGGACCGGAGGCCTCCCCCGTCTATTTCCGCAGCTGGCTCCTCGGCCAGGCGGTGCTTCGCGAGTTCGCGGGGCTGACGATCCTCGGGCCGGACGGCCGGGTGGTCGCCGCCGTGAGCCAGATGCCGGGCGAGCCCTTCGACCTTCCGCCGATCTCGGTCCTGGAAAGCATGAAGGAGGCGGGCGACGGCTCCTTCAACGTGCTCGACGCGACCACGCTCGACACCTACTACGCGACGCTCCGCACCGAGGCGCTCGGGGGCGCGACCCTCATCGCCTACAAGTCGGAACTGCCCGCCTTGAGCGGTCAGCTCCTCGCCGTGCGCGACTTCCGCGACGAGGCGGCGGGGGTCAGGCGCCGGCTTGCGAACCTCAGCGTCAACTTCGCCGTCGGCTACGGCCTCCTCTTGATGATCCTTCTCCTCGCGGCCGTCTATCTCGGCCTCCTCGTCGCGGAGAGCGTGGTCGACCCCGTGCGCAGGCTCGCGACGGCGGCGGGGCGCGTCTCCGAGGGCGACCTCTCGAGCCGCGTGAACCTCCCCCCGCGCCGGGACGAGCTCGGCGACCTCGGGCGCGTCTTCGACACGATGACCGAGCAGCTCGAGGCGCAGCGGGCGGACCTGATCGCCGCGAACGAGGAGCAGGAACAGCGTCGCCGCTTCATCGAGACCGTGTTGTCCGGCGTGCCGGCAGGGGTACTGACGGTCTCGGGTGACGGGCACGTCGTCTTCGCGAACCCGGCCGCCGCGAGCATCCTCGGCATGGGCAGGCGCACGCTGCAGGGCACGCCGCTCGGTTCGGTCGCCCCGGAACTGGCCCCTCTCCTCCAGCGCGCGAGCGGAACCCATGACGGCAGCCTCTCGGGTCAGATCGAGGCGCAACGCCGCGGCGTGACCCGCATCCTCAACGTGCAGATCGTGGCGGAGGGCGGCGAGCACGACGAGGCGGGCAGCATCGTCATGCTCGACGACATCACGGCGCTCGTCGGCGCGCAGAGAAGCGCGGCCTGGGGCGACGTCGCGCGCCGCATCGCGCACGAGATCAAGAACCCCCTCACGCCCATTCAACTCTCGGCGGAGCGTATCCGCCGCCGCTACGGCAAGCAGATCGATCAGGACGACCGCGAGGTCTTCGACCGCTGCACCGACACCATCATCCGCCATGTCGGCGACATCGGCCGCATGGTGAACGAGTTCAGCGCCTTCGCCCGCATGCCCGAGCCGGTCATGGCGACCGAAAACCTCGGCGAGCTGATCCGCGAGGCGACCTTCCCGATCACCGTCGCCTTCCCCACCGTCCGCTTCGTCACCGAGCTGCCGGAAGCGCCCGTGCTCGCGGCGTGCGACGGGCGCCTTCTCAGCCAAGCGGTCGGCAACCTGCTGAAGAACGCCGCCGAGGCCGTCACGGAACACGCCGTGGACGACCCTTCCGTCAGCGTCGCATTGCTGCGTCTGGGCGGGGAGGCGGTCATCGAGGTCGGCGACAACGGCCCCGGCTTGCCCCCGGAAGCCGCCCATCGGCTGACCGAGCCCTACATGACGACGCGCGAGAAGGGGACGGGGCTCGGCCTCGCCATCGTCCGCAAGGCGACCGAGGACCAAGGGGGCCGGTTCGAGATCGACAATGCGGAGGGCGGCGGCGCGCGCGCGCGCATCGTCCTGCCCGCACAGGAGGAAACGCGCGGCGGGGCCGCGCGGGAAAGGCTTGAAGCATGAAACCCATGGCCGTCGACGTGCTCGTTGTCGATGACGAGCAGGACATCCGGGAGCTGATCGCCGGCATCTTGGAAGACGAAGGCTACCAGCCTCGCACCGCACGCGATTCCGACCAGGTCATGGCCGCCGTGCGCGAGCGCCTGCCGAGCCTTGTTGTCCTGGACATCTGGCTACAGGGCTCGCGCCTCGACGGGCTCGAGATCCTGACCGAGCTGAAGACGCTCCACCCCGACCTGCCGGTCATCATCATCTCTGGGCACGGCAACGTCGAGACGGCGATCGCCGCCATCCGCAAGGGCGCCTACGACTTCATCGAGAAGCCGCTGTCCGCCGACAAGTTGCTCCTGACGGCGGAACGCGCCCTCGAGACGGCGCAGCTGCGGCGCGAGAACACGACGCTCCGCATGCGGTCGGCGGACCTTGCGCTCGTCGGCAATTCGAGCGCCATGGTACAACTGCGCGGCGTCATCGACCGCGTCGCGGACTCCCGCAGCCGCGTGCTGATCGACGGGCCGGTCGGTTCCGGCAAGGAGACGGTCGCGCGCGCCCTTCACGCCCAATCGCACAGGGCGGATCGGCCCTTCGTCGTCGTCTCCGCCGCCTCGATCGAGCCTACGCGGATGGAGGAGGCCCTCTTCGGCATCGAGGGCGAGGACGGCCATCCGCGTACGATCGGCTTGATGGAGCAGGCCCATGGCGGCACCCTCCTCTTCGACGAGGTCGGCGACATGCCGATGGAGACGCAGAGCAAGATCCTGCGGGTCCTGGTGGACCAGCGCTTCCGCCGCGTCGGCGGCGCCCAGCCCGTCAGCGTCGACGTCCGGATCATCTCCACGACCTCGGACGACCTTCTCTCCGGATCGGAAGAAGGCCGGTTCCGCAAGGACCTCTACCACCGGCTCGCGGTCGTGAAGATCACGACGCCGCCGCTGTCCAACCGGCGCGACGACATCCCTGCCCTCACCGATCACTTCTTGAAGTCGCTTCCGGGGGGCAGCGGCCTCGGGCGGCGCAGCCTGACGGAGGACGCGCAGGCGGCGCTTCAGACCTATGAATGGCCTGGCAACGTGCGTCAGCTCCGCAACGTCCTCGAACGCACCCTCATCATGGCGGGACGCGGCGAGGGGCCGATCAGCCTCGCCCAGCTTCCCGAAGAGGTCCTGGGCAGCGGACCGAGCCTGCCGACGGGCGAGGGAATGGAGCAGGTCATCAGCCTGCCGCTGCGCGAGGCGCGCGAGCGTTTCGAGCGGGAGTACCTGATGGCGCAGATTTCCCGGTTCGGCGGCAACATCTCCCGCACCGCCGCCTTCATTGGCATGGAGCGCTCCGCGCTTCACCGGAAGCTCAAGGCGCTGGGCGTGCAGACCGGCTACAGGGCCGAACGCGCCGATGCCTGAGGCTCGGCGGCTAGTATGGCACCGGGTTGATCGGCGCCTCGGGTAGATCGGTCGGCTCTGCCATGGGCGGCATGTCGGGCGGGGCCTTTGGCTTCGGCGCCTCGGCCTTTGGCTCTGCGCGCTGAGGCGGCGTAGCGGCGGCGCTCGGCTGCTCGAACCCGTCGAGGACGACCAGAGCGCCCGCACCGAGAACCGCAGCGACGCAGATGGAGACGAGGGCGAAGCGCCGTGTCGATCGCTGCATGCCGTCCTCGTTCCGCGGCGCCACCTCGACCCCTATCTCACAGTGATGAACGAAGAATTGGTGATCGGATTCGGGGGCGGCTGCCATTGGTGCACCGAGGCGGTGTTTTCACATCTGCGCGGCGTCGGCCGCGTGGAGCAGGGGTGGATCGCCAGCGTCGCCCCCGATGACGACTTCTCCGAGGCGGTACGCGTCACCTTCTCTCCTGGCGCGATCCCCCTCGCGGTCCTGATCGACGTCCATCTTCGCACCCATTCCAGCGGATCGGACCACAGCATGCGGGGCAAGTACCGTAGTGCGGTCTACGCACCGGACGAGGGGACCGAGCGCCTCGCCGAGGCCGCCCTCGCGCAGGCTCAAATGGAGATGCGATCGGCAGTGGTGACTCGGGTGCTTCCGCTGACCGCGTTCCGCCCGTCCGGCGACCGGTATCAACGCTACTACGAGCGCCGACCCGACGCGCCGTTCTGCCGGACCTACATCGATCCGAAGCTCGCGAAGATGCGGCGGCGCTACGGCGTTCGCGTCCTAGGCTAGCGAAATCGCCTCCGCCGCTTCCGGTGCGAGCCTTTCGCGGCCGCCCGCGCAGCGAGAGGCGGGCGGCCGACATTAGCCTCGCGGCGTCAGCCTGTAGGCGTCAGCTGGATCTCGACACGGCGGTTCTGGGCGCGGCCCGTCTCGTTCGTGTTCGCCGCGATCGGCTGCGTTTCGCCGTAGCCGAGCGCGTTGATCCGCGGCACCGCGACGCCCCGGCTCGCCAGGTAGTTGCCCACGGCCTCCGCCCGCGCGATCGACAGGTTCAGGTTCGACTGATCGGAGCCCACGTCATCCGTGTGGCCTTCGACCAGCACGTTGGTCTTGTTGTACTTCTCGAGTACGGTCGCGACCGAGTTCAAGGTCGCGTAGAACTCCGGCTTCACCGAGGACTGCCCCGTTGGGAAGGTGATGTTGCCCGGCATGATCAGGCGGATGTTGTCGCCGTTGCGCTGAACGCGGACGCCGGTCGAGGCGAGCTCGTTGCGCAGCTCCTGCTCCTGGCGATCCATGTAAGCGCCGACGCCCGCACCGATGGCCGCGCCCGCGGCCCCGGCAAGCACCGCGTCGCTCGTCTTGTCGCTGCCGACGATGCCGCCGACCGTGCCGACCACGGCGCCGATCGCGGCCCCGCGCGAGGCTTTGTTGACCCGTTGTTCCCCGGTGTAGGGGTCGGTGGTCGTGCAGGCTGCCGTCATCGCGAGGGGCGCGGCCATGGCAGCGACCCCGATCATCAGCTTCTTCATTCTCCGCTCCTTCGCCCCGCCCTCGGGGGCCGATGCTTCGCCGCCCTGACGCGGCTCCTGCCCGTCTGTAGCACGGGGGCCGTGCGTTTGGCCCCTTAACTACAGGCGGGCTTGCCGCGTGCCCGCCGGGACCGTAGCGCGGAGGAATGAACGGACAAGAAAAAGACGGCGGGGCGCGCGAAGGCGAACGGATCGCCAAGGTCCTCGCCCGCGCGGGCGTGGCGTCCCGCCGAGAGGCGGAGCGCTTGATCGAGCAGCGCCGCGTCACGGTCGATGGCCAGACGGTCACGACACCCGCGACCCTCGTCACCGAGGGGCAGGACATTCGCTTCGACGGCGAGCGGGTGGGCGGCCGCCCGCCGGTCCGGCTTTGGCGCTATCACAAGCCCGACGGCCTCGTGACGACGCACAAGGACCCCCAGGGCCGCCGGACCGTCTTCGAGGCGCTGCCGCCGGCGCTGGGCCGCGTCCTGTCGGTGGGAAGGCTCGACCTCACGACCGAAGGTCTCCTTCTCCTGACCAATGATGGGGGGCTCTCCCGGGCGCTCGAACTGCCGTCGAACGGCTGGCGTCGCCGCTACCGGGCGAGGGCTTACGGTCAGGTGACGCAGAACGAGCTCGATCGGCTCTCGGCAGGCGTCGAGATCGACGGCGTCCGCTACGGCCCCGTCGCGGCCAAGCTCGACCAGATCCAGGGCGGCAACGTCTGGATCACCCTCTCGATCACGGAGGGAAAGAACCGCGAGGTCAGAGCGATCCTGCGGCACCTCGGCCTTCACGTGAACCGCCTGATCCGCACTGCCTACGGCCCCTTCCAGCTCGGCGGCCTGCAGACCGGCGCGGTCGAGGAGGTCCCGACGAAGCAGCTCAAGGAGCAGCTCGGCGCGAAGCTGTCGGCCGAACTCGGGATAGGCCGGAAGTGAGGGTGACCGGCGGCAGCCTCGGCGGCAGACCCCTGCGCGCGCCGAAGGGCATGGGCACGCGGCCGACGACCGACCGGACGCGGGAAGCGCTCTTCAACATCCTCGCGCATCGCGAGGACGAGATGCTCGAAGGCGCGCGCGTCCTCGACCTCTTCGCTGGGTCGGGTGCCCTCGGCATCGAGGCGATCAGCCGGGGCGCCGCCTTCTGCCTCTTCGTCGAGACCGCCGCCGCGGCGAGGGGCGCGATCCGCGAGAACTGCGAGGCGCTGAGCCTCAACGGCGTCACCCGCCTCCACCGCCGCTCGGCCACGCAGCTCGGCGCGAAGCCTGCCGGCATGGGGGGGCCTTTCTCCTTGGCGTTCCTGGACCCGCCCTATGGGCAGGATCTCGTGGCGCCGACGCTCGCAGGCCTCTCGGCAGGGGGGTGGCTAGGCGAGGGCGCGCTGATCGTGGCGGAGCAGGGGCGAAACGATGCCGCCCCCGAAACGGCCGGCTTCGTCCAGGAGGACGAGCGCGGCTTCGGCGACACCCTCGTCCGTTTCCTGCGCTACGGGCGCTAGCCCTTCTCGAACACGACCGAGAGGTTGTTCGCCGGCATCTCGCATATCTCGGCGAGGTGCAGGCCCAGCGACGCGCCGAGCGGCTGCAGCGCGTCGTCGAGGTCGCGGACGCCCCAACCCGGATCGCGCGCCTTGAGCGAGGCGTCGAAGCGCCGGTTGCTCTCGGCCATGACGCCGCGCCGCGAGAACGGCCCGTAGAGCATCAACCGCCCGCCGGGCCGAAGCAGCGCCGCCGTGCCCCGGAACAGCCCCTCGCAGGCCGAGAAGAGCGCGATGTGGATCATGTTGGCGCAGAAGACGCCGTCGGGCACCTCGGACACGTCTCGCCACCAGCCAGGGACGGTGACGTCGAGATCCGATGGCGCCGCCATGCAGCCGTCAGGAACGCTCTCGGCCCACGCCGCGACGCTCGCGCGGGAGCCTTCGTCGGGTTCGGACGGCAGCCAGCGGAGAGAAGGATAGGCCGAACAAAGAGCGGCCCCATGCTCACCCGTTCCCGACGCGACTTCTAGGACGACGCCTCCCGTCGGCATGAGCGAGCCGAAGGCGTCGACGATGGCCGCGCGGTTCCGCGCGGCGGACGGGCTGAACAACCGCCTCTCCTCGCGCTCCCGCTCTTCCAGGGCGAGCGGACGTCTTCCTTCGGACACCAGCACCTCATTGACAGCGCTCGAGCCTCAGCGCACACAACGCGACCGGGCTAGCGGGTATGATGTAATGGTAGCCTGTCAGCTTCCCAAGCTGAACGCGCGAGTTCGATTCTCGCTACCCGCTCCAACTCGCCGCGTCGCAACAGTGCGTTACGCCGCCTTGCGTCCACTTTCCGATCATCGCGTGGAAGGCGTCGGAGCGGTTTGGTTTGTATAGGTAGTCGTCCATGCCGGCCTCCAGGCATCGGTCGCGCTGACCGGTCATAGCATGGGCCGTGAGGCAAAGGATGGGCGTTCGGGGCGCGTTCTTCTTCGACTCATGGGCACGAATGTACTTCGTCGCCTCGATCCCATCCATCTTGGGCATGGAGAGGTCCATCAGCACCACGTCGAACTCTTCCTCTCGGTAGGCATCGTAGGCCGCCGCACCGTCCTCTGCGAAGGAGGCCGCATACTGATCGCCGTCGAGGAGGTTTTGCAAGACGAGGCGGTTCACCGCGTTGTCCTCCGCCACGAATATGCGCAGGCGGTGATCGTTCACGGCGGCAGGCTCGGGCGTCGATGCCGCGGGCGTTTCGGTAGCCTGCAGGCTTGGGGGCGAAGCGCCTTCGGCCTCCGGCTCGGCAGCGGAGATCGCCGCGAGGCAGTTGTAGAGCTGCTTTGCCCGAACCGGCTTGACCAGGTAGTCCGACGCGCCGGGCGCTCTGAAAGCGGCGACCGAGTTGTCGTTGTCGACCGAAGACAGAACGACGATCCGAGCAGGATCCAGCAGCTTCGACCGTGCGGCATGTTGCGCGACGGCGAGTCCGTCCATGTCCGGCATGTGATAGTCCAGCAAGACCGCATCGTAAGGCGTTCCATCCGCTGCCGCCCGCTCGAGCATCCTGACCGCCTGTCGGCCCCCGTCAACTCTCCGACAACGAAGGCCCCAGCCGCGGCATTGCTCCTCGAGGATGTTGAGGTTCACCGCGACATCGTCGACGAGGAGCACAAGGCCTTCCGCCAACGGACGTTCCTGCGTGGCGGGAAGCGTTCTCGCATCCGCGAGACTGAAGGGCAGTTCGATCCAGAAGGTCGAGCCCTCGCCAAACTGCGACGTCACACCAATCTCGCCGCCCATCAGGTCGACCAGACGCTGCGTGATGGCAAGGCCGAGGCCCGTGCCGCCATAGTGGCGGGTCGTCGTCTTTTCGGCCTGGCTGAAATCGTCGAAGATCAGCCCGAGCTTGCCCTTGGGAATCCCAATGCCGGTATCGGCGACGCTGATGTGGTTACGGCCTTCGGCGGAGAGTTTCACTTCGATCAGGACGTGGCCCGACGGCGTGAACTTGACCGAATTGCCGGTGAGGATCGTGACGATCTGGCGCAGGCGCCCCGCATCGCCCTCGACGAGCAGCGGCACTTCCGGCGCGCAGCGTACCGCGATCTCGATGCCCTTCTCGTGCGCGGCGGTCGCCAGCAGGGTCGCAACGTCCTCGACGGCGCCGCGCAGGTCGAACGGGACAGGGTCGAGTTCGACCTTGCCGGCTTCGATCTTGGAAAAGTCGAGCACGTCGTTGATCACGGTGAGAAGCGCGTTGCCCGACTGGTGGATCGTCTCTGCGAACATCGGTTCGCGTTGCCCGAGCTCCGCGTTCAACAGGATTTCGGACATGCCCAGGATGCCGTTCATAGGTGTACGGATATCGTGAGACATGTTGGCGAGGAAAGCCGACTTCGCCACGCTCGCGGCGCGCGGTCTCCAGCGCCGCCTCGAGCTCGCGGGAGGTCTCGCGCTGCTCTTCGAGGAGACCTTCGACCTTCTCCTGGCTCGCCTTCTACTCGGTGAACTTCCGCGCGATCTTGGCGAAACCGATCAGCGTACCCTCGTGATAGATCGGATCGATGACCACGCTCGCCCAAAAGCGCGTGCCGTCTTTTCGGTAGCGCCAGCCTTGCGCCTCGAACTTGCCCTTCTCACGCGCCTCGGAAAGGGCTTTGTCCGGCAAGCCTGCCTCGCGGTCCTTCTCGCTGAGAAGCGGGAGAAGTGGTGGCCCACGATCTCGGAGGCCTTGTAGCCTTTCGCCCGCTCCGCGCCGGCGTTCCAGTTCTGCCCGTGCCCCTGGGGATCGAGCATGTAGATCGCGTAGTCGGTGACACCCTCGACGAGGAGGCGAAAGCCGTCCGCGGTCTCTTGCGCTTCCCTCGCAGTCTCGTTGCGTTCCGTGCAGTCCTTGGTGATCTTCGCGAAGCCCATCAACTCGCCGTCCCCGTCGTAGACGGGGTCGATGACCACCATGACCCAGAAGCGGGTTCCGTCCTTGCGGACCCGCCAACCCTCGGCCTCGAACGTTCCTGTGCGAAGTGCCATCTCCAACGCCTGGGCCGGGTCGCCAGCCGCCTGGCTCTCCGACGGGTAGAAGCATGAGAAGTGGCGTCCGGTGATGTCGTCCGCGGTGTAGCCCTTGGCCCGCTCCGCGCCCGGGTTCCAACTCGCAACGCGGCCGTCCTTGTCGAGCGTGTAGATCGCGTAGTCGGTCACGCCTTGCACCAGTAGGCGGAAGCTACGCTCGGAGCGCGCCAGCTGCTCGTTGGCTTCTCTGTCCGCGGTGCAGTCGCGCGTTGATCTTCGTGAACCCGATAAGCTCGTCCTCGTCGCCATAGACGGGCGTGATCGAGACCGAGGCCCAGAACAGGCGGCCGTCCGCGCGGATGCGCCATCCTTGCGTGGAGTACTCACCCTCTCTCAGTGCGGTCTCCAACGCCTTTTGCGGATCGTGCGCGACCTGCCCCTTATGGGGATAAAAGCAGGCGAAGTGCTGACCGATGATCTGATCGGTCGTATAGCCCTTGATCCTCTCGGCACCAGTGTTTTAGGTCTGAACGATCCCGACCGGATCGAGCATGCGGATAGCGTAGCTCGTGACCGACCGCGTCACGCGCTCGTAGACGCTCTGTTTGACTGACATGTCCGCCCCAATACTTCCCCGATATTGCCGCGTAGCGAGTACAGACCTAATACAGCCTTCAGACCTGAAGCGGATTCACGGCGCGTTTTGAGAATTCGTATCACGAACCGTGATGGGGGCCGACTTCGTCCGGTTTGTTTGCTCTAGATTTACAACGAGACGACGAGCCCGCTGATTAGGTAGGCGGCGAGAGCGGCAGCGCCGGTGGCGAGCGCGTAGGGCAGTTGGGTCGTCACGTGCGAGAGGTGCTCCGTGCCCGACGCGACGCTCGCGATCAGCGTCGTGTCCGACAGGGGCGAGCAGTGGTCGCCGAAGACCCCGCCGCCCAGAACTGCCGCAAGGGCGAGGGTCGGCGGCACGCCCAGCGCCGCGGCCAGCGGCATGGCGATCGGTATCAGCAGGCCGTAAGTCCCCCAACTCGTGCCCGTAGAGAAGCTCGCGACGCCCGCCGCGACGAAGAGAACGGCCGGCGCGAGGAAGGGCGGCAAGGACCCTGCCGCGAGGCGCGCCACCATTTCGCCCGTGCCGAGGGCGTTCAAGGAAGCGCCGAGCGCGAGCGCGAGGAGCAGGACGGTGACGAGCGGCACCATCTCGCCGATCCCGCCGAAGACCGCGCGCCCCACGGCCTGGCCATCCATGACCCGGTCCCGCCTGACCAGAAGCGCGCCGAGCAGGGCCGCGAGGCTGACCGCCCAGAGGATCGAGCGCGCCCCGTCGCCGTTCACGATCGAACCGCCGCCGGTCAGCGTCATGAAGAGGAGGGCACCGCCTACGAGGACGCCGAGCGGCACCCACATGTAGCGCGGCCGCGTCGGCGCCGCGCCGCCTGGCGCCGCGACGGCCTCCGTTCGCGCGTCGGCCGCCCGCATCGGCCCGAAGACGCGGCCCGTCAGGGCCGTGACGTAGACGAGCCCCACGGTGAGCAAGGCGTAGAAGTTGAGCGGCACCGCGCCGAGCACGACGCCGAAGGGCTGCGCGAGGCCTTGGGCCGCGACGAGACCCATGGCGTAGGCGCCCCAACCGTTGAAGGGGACGAGGACGCTGACCGGCGCGCTCGTGGAATCGATGATGTAGGCGAGGCGTTCGCGCGACAGGCCGTGCGCGTCGTAGAGCGGCCGGCCGAGGACGCCGGAGCCGAGAAGACTGACGTTCGTCTCGACGAAGAGCGCCGTGCCCGTCGCCGCGACCATCAGTTCGGCGCGGCGAGGCGTGCGGACGATGCCTCGGCCGAGCAGCGCGCGCGCTGTCGCTGCGACGCCGCCCGAGTCACGGGCGAGCGCGATCACCGCGCCGATCAGCAGGCAGAAGAGCAGGATCTGCGTGTTGTAGGCGCTGCCGAAGACTTCGACGACGCGGTCGAAGCTGGCGGTCAGGCCGCCGACAGGACCGCCCGCGACGAAGGCTTCGGACAGGAACAGGGCGAGAAGAAGCGCGCCGTAGACGTTGCGGAGGACGATCGCGAAGGCGATCGCGGCGAGGGGCGGGATCAGCGTCGAAAGCGTGTCCACGCGTCAGTCGGCCGCCGCTGCGGCCGCATCGAGAAGGCGCAGAAGGTTGCCGCCCCAGATCTTCTCGATCTCTTCGGGCGTATAGCCTTCTTCGAGCAGCCGTTCGGTGATCATCGGCAGGTCGCTCACGTCGCGCATCTCGTCGACCCCGCCGCCCCCGTCCCAATCCGCGCCGATGCCGACGTGGTCCGGCCCGACGACGGCCAGGATGTGGAGGAGCTGCGCCGTGAAGTCCTCGAAGCTGGCATAGGGACGCGGATAGGCGGCGTCGATCTCGGCGCGCCGCCGCGCGCGGGTGGCCTCGTCTTCGATGGTCGCTCCGGGACCTTCGCCCAACGCTTCGAGCGCCGCGTCGCGTTCCGGCGTCTCCGGCAGGTCGGCGAGGTAGCCGCCATAGGCGTTGACCTGGATCAAGCCGCCCGCCGCTGCAAGCTTGCGCAGCCTGTCGTCGTCGATGTTGCGCGGATGATCGTAGATCGCTCTTGCGCCCGAATGCGACAGGATGATCGGTGTTCTCGACGCCTCCAGCATGTCGTCGAAGGCGGCGTCGCTCGCATGGCTCGCATCGACGATCATGCCGAGCCGGTTCGCCTCCGCCACGAGTTCGAAGCCGAGGGGCGTGAGTCCCTTGCCGCTTTCGCCCGTCGCGCTGCCCGCGAACTGGTTGTCGCGGAAGTGGACGGGCCCGACCATCCGTACGCCGCGGCGGTGGAAGCCTTCGAGGCCGAAGACGCTCTCGCCGAGCGGATAGCTGTTCTCGATGCTCATCAGCACGACCCGCCTGCCTTCGGCCTCGGCCTGCCGCGCGCCCTCAGACGTCGTCGCCAGGGCGAAGTCCGAAGGGTGCTCGCGCACCATGCGCTCGATCGCGGAGGCGCGCTCTTCGGCCGTCGCCGCCGCCTCGGCGTAGCCTTCTTCGGTCAGTGGTCCTTGCGGCGTGTAGATGACGAAGAAGCCGCCATCGAGGCCGCCTTCCTTCATGCGGGGCAGGTCGACCTGGCTGTCGTCGCGGCCCGCCTCGTGACGCGCCGTGACGTCGAAGCCGGGGCGGACGAGGGCGGCGGGCGTGTCGAGGTGGCTGTCGAGGACCAGCGCTTCGTCGTGCACCGCCCGGGCGCTCCGCGTTCCGGCGCCTTGCGGGCTCGCGCAGGCACCGAGCGCCGTCACCGCTGCGAGGAGGCCCAACCGTACCGCACGTTCCATTCTCGAACTCCCTCGTTCCGGACCGAGGCATAACCGCAGCCGCCGCCGGTTGGCGAGGGGTGCGGCGCGGCGTGGACCCCCGCGGCGAGCGTCGCTAGGCCTCGATCCCGGCTATGCATGTCATTCTTCGTCTCTTTCTGTGCCTTTGCGCCGTCCTGACGCTCGGCACCGCGGCCGCCCAGACGGCCCCATCGTCCGGCGGTGGCTCTGATCGGCCCCCTGCCGATCCCGAATCCGCCTCGGGCGGCGTCTTCTCGGACCTGCTCGAAGCCTTGGAATCGGGCAGCCGCCTTCTGATCGAGAAGATGCAGCCCGGCGAGGTGCGCGACCTCGTCGACGACCCGCGCTTCAACGGCCAGGACAGCCCCCGCGCCACCATCATGACCTTCGTCGAGGCGATGGCGCTCGTCGACCGCGGCTATGACGAGGTTGGTTACGGTCGTGCCCTCGCGAGCCTGCCGGCGGGAGCCTCGCGCGCCCAAGCCGACACGCTCTACGGCGTCTTCCTGCGCCTGGGCCCCGTCTCGCCCGCGGCTCTGCCGGGCGAAGAGGCGATCGAGGCGGCGGGCGACACGCGCTTCGTCTTCTTCCCCCGGGCGACCGAACACCTCTGGGTCTGGCAGACGCTGGAGACCCCGCCGGACGGCCAGATCACCGTCGAGAAGGCGGCGGACGGCCGCTGGACCTTCTCGAGGCGGACGCTGGACGGCCTCCAGGCGCTGTCCGACGCCATGGCGCCCCTGCCGCCGCGCTACGACGAAAGCCAGGAAGGGCAGTACTTCGTCCGGGTCTTCTCGCCGCTCTTCGAAGAGACGGGCCTCTTGGGCTGGCTCGGCTTCCTCGGGACCTTCACCGTCGGCATCGGCGGCGGCATCCTCTTCTATCGTCTCCTGCGCTGGGGGGCGGGCCGGGTCGAGGAGGGCGACCACAGCCTTCTTGCCCGCACGCTGCGCGGCCTCGGCGCCTCGGGCGGCCTCGTCGTCTTCACGATCCTCTTCACCGTCGCCTTCGGCTTCTTGGCGCTGGGACCAGTGCTGCGGCCGCTGCGCTTCGCGATCCCGCAGTTCCTCATGGTGATCGCGCTCGCGCTCCTGGCCATCTCGCTGATCGACGTCGTCGCCGCCTTCACCAAGCGGCGGATCGAGCGGAAGGGCGAGGGCCACTACGACCGGATGCTGGTGACCGCCATCCGGCGCATCCTCCGCACGCTCGTCGCGCTCGTCGTCCTTCTCTTCGTCCTCGAAAGCGTGCTGCACGTGAACGTCGGCGCGCTCATCGTCGGCTTCGGCGTCGTCGGCCTCGCGCTGTCGCTCGCCGCGCAGGACTCGGTGAAGAACCTCTTCGGCGCGGTGTCGATCTTCGTGAACCGGCCCTTCGTCATCGGCGACTGGATCAAGTTCAAGGGCCGGTTGGGCACCCATTGGGGCACGATCGAGGACATCCGTCTTCAGTCGACGGACCTTCGCGACCTCGGCGGGAACATCATCACCATCCCCAACATGCTGTTCATCGACCGCGAGGTCGAGAACCTCTCCGCGCGCGGCTACATCCGCCGGGAGCTGAACATCGCCATCCCCTACCGCCCCGACGCGCGCGAGGCCGAGCGGGCGATGCAGGCGCTGATGGATGTCTTCACCGACGACGAAGTCCTGGAGGATGCCAACGCCAAGGGTCGCGACGGCGACCCGCATGTCAGCTTCCCGGAGTTCGGCGAGGCCTGGCTGACCATCCGCGGCTACCACTGGTACTTCATGGGCGGTGAGGACGAGGACGCCCAGCGTGACACGGAGCGCGGCTGGTTCACCTATCTCGAGCACTGCACGTTTGTGAACCGGAAGATCGTCGACCTCTTCGGCGAACGGAACATCGAGTTCGCCTTCCCGACCCAGACGGTCCAGCTCATCCGCGGCAACGACCGGGCTTAGGCGAGGTAGGTCTCGGACTGGATGCCGGCGAGCCGCTCCCGAAGCGCCTCCGCCCCGCCGAACTGAAAGCCGAGCTGCGTTTCGTAGGCGAGGCAGGCGGCGAGCTTCGCGTCCGCTTCGCGCGGTGTCAGCGTGACGGTCTCGGACAGCAGTCTGCCGTCCTCCGCCGCGAAGGGGGCTTTCGGCGCCTCCCTGTCCGCATAAGGCCAATCGGTCCAGTAGAGGCGGCGCTTCGCGTCGAGGACGCCGCCCGCCCGCCGGACGACCTCGTGATCGACGTGCCCGCCGATCCCTCGCGGCAAGAGGAGGAGGTCGATGCGCTCCCCGCCGAACGCGCTGCGCAGCGTCTCGGCGACCGCGGCCTCCTCGCGATCCTCGGTGCGTACACCGCCGAAGAGGGAGGGGGCGTCCTCGTACCCTCTATGCGGGGCTTCGAGGTGGGGCAGGTGGAGGGGTTCCGCTCCGAGCGCGGCACAGGCGGCCTCGTCTTCTGCCCGGCGCAACGCCATGTAGTCCGCGTCTGGCGCCAGACCCTTGTCGAGCTGGCAGGCGAGTGCGAAGCCCGTCGGCCGGGCGACGTTGCCGGTGAAGACCGTTGCGAGGATCACGCGGTCCCCGCCCGCCGCCAACCGCGCGAGGAGGCCGCCCGCCGAGAACGCCGCATCGTCGAGGTGCGGCGAGAGCGCGAGGACCGTCCGGCTCACAACAGGTGCGGCTCCGCGCGGAAGCGGCACGGGTCGCGGGGCAGGGCAGTCTCGAAGCCTCGCGCTTGGGTGCGCCCTGCGACCGCTTCGTACTGGTCGGCGATCATCCGGCCGACGACCGCCCAGGAGTAGGTCTCGCGGCACTCGCGCAGCGCCGCCCCCGCCAGGCGTTCCCTATGCTGCGCGTCGTCGACCAGCCGCGCGGTCTCCCGCGCGATGGCGTTGATGTCGCCCGGTTCGACCAGGATACCGTTCTCGCCATCCCGCAAGCAGTCGACGATGCCGACCGAGCGCCCCGCCAGGATCGCGTGACGCGACGCCATGGCTTCGAGCACGGTGTTGGAGAACCCCTCCGCGTAGGTCGGGGACAAGAAGACGTCATGCGCGCGGTAGAGGTCGGGCACGGTCTCGTAGTCGGCGTACCCCGTGAAGCTCACGCGCCCGCCTAGCGACAGCTCGTCCGCCAGGGCCTTCGCCGCCGCGAGGTCCGGGCCGATGCCGGACATCGTGCACCGCCAGTCCCGCTTCGTCTCGAGCCGTGCCAGCGCATGGAGCGTGTCGAGCGCCCCTTTTCGCGCATCGACCCGCCCGTGATAGAGCAGCCGCACCGGACCCTCGCCCGGGCCGTTCCCCGGCGTGAAGCGCTTCGTGTCCACCGCGCCGGGGATCAGCGTGAACCGCTCCAGCGGCGTGCCGAGCCGTTCGTGGACCTCCGCCGCGAAGCTCTCCCCGCCGATCAGCACGCGGTCGGCGTGATCCAAGACCCGCGTCATGGCGAGCCTGTGACACTCGCAGCACGAGCCGACCCAGTGCCCGTCCCCGCCCTGGATCGAGACGACGACCGGCAGGCCCGCCTCGCGCCCCGCGAGCAGCGCTGCCCACCCCGTGGGGTAGCCGTACTGCGCATGGATCACGTCGAAGGGCGCGCTGGCGTGCTCTTCGATCATCGTCTCCACCATCACCTCGATGTCGCTCTCGAAGTCGCCGGTCGCGGCCTCTCCCGTCTGCGGCAGGCCTACGACGCGGACGCCTGGCACGGCGGGGGGCGGTCCGCCGCCATAGACCGACTTGCCGTAGTCGTCGTCCCGGTACTGAGAAACCATGGTGACGTCGTGCCCCTGCGCGACCAGCTCGCGCAGCAGGTTCGCCGCGTAGATCGACATGCCCGAAATCGCGGGGAAGTAGCGTCGGGAGAGGAAGAGGACCCTCATGCCTCGACCGCCTTCAGGTAGGCGATCGACTCCGGGATGGCCGCGTGCGCCCGCGGGCTCTCGCGCGAGAGCTCGACGCTGACGAGACGGCTGAAGCCCACTTCCTTCAACGCGGCCAGCACGGCGGGCACGTCCATGTCCCCCTCGCCGAAGGGCAAATGCGTGTGGTCCCCTCGCTTCATGTCCTCGATCGCGACCGTGCCGAGGCGGTCGGCGTAGCGCCGTACCGCCTCGTTCGGCTCGATGTCCTGGGTCACGAGGCAGTGCCCCGTGTCGAGCGCGAGCTTCAGGCGCGGATGGCGCTCGGCCAGCGCTCCGTACTCGCCCGCCGTCTCGATCAGCATGCCGGGCTCGGGCTCGAACGCCATGTCCATGCCGGCCGCCTCGCCTGCGTCCAGCACGCGCTCGAGGCCGTCGGACAGCCAGCCCCGCGCTTCGTCCCGGTCCACACCCGGTCGCGGCACCCCGGCCCAGAAAGACACCGCCTCGGACCCTAAGATGCCGCCGATCTCCGCCGCGCGGGAGAGAAAGGCGACGCGGCGGGCGCGTCCTTCTGCGTCCGGCGTCACCAAGGTCGGTTCGTGCTTCATGCGCGGGTCGAGGAGGTAACGCGCACCCGTCTCGATGACGCTGCCGAGCTTCAGGTCCTCGAGCCGCCGCGCCACGCGCTCGGCCTCACCCCTCCATCCTTTCGCGAACGGATCGAGGTGATGATGATCGAGCGTCAGCGCGACGCCGTCATAACCTGCCTCCGCGATCAAGGTCAGCGCATCGTCCAGCCGGTGCGAGGCCGCACCGTTGGTGTTGTAGGCGTAGCGAAGGGTCATGCGTCCCGCCGAAAGATCATCTGGTGCTCCCAGGGCTCGCGGTAGAGGGGGTAGAGGTGCCCTACCGTCCGGTCGACGGCCGCCGTGTCGAGGAGGGGGGGGGCGCCGAGCCGGTCATAACCGTCGGGCGGCATCCGCACGGGCCTGCGCGTTTCGGTCTCCTCGCCCCAGACGATCAGCGGGCTGTCCGCCTCGATCAGCTTCTTCGCGCCGCGCTCTCCAATGCGGTAGTAGCTCATGGTCTCGACCTCGAGGCCAGGACAGACGACGCGGACGGCCTGCATCGGCGCGTCCTCCGCCGTGTAGGGAACGAGGATCGGGTCCATCCCCGCCTCCTGGAGCCGACCCGCCATCACCGCGCCGCGCCCCCCCGGCGTCTGCGTGTCGTCGCGCGGCAGGGCCGAGAAGGCGACCGTCTCGCGGACCCGGTACATCGGGTCTTCCAGCAGCGCCTTCAGCTCGGCCCCCGACATCTTCAGCCACTGCCGGAAGCCTTCGACTTGGCGCGCCTCGGCGTCGTGCGCCTGGGCGCGCACGATCGGCTCGATCCGCGCCCAGTAGCCGTCGGGCAGGAAGGGCGCGACCTGTTCGAGCGTGCCGTGGCTCACCGCCTTTCGCGCGCGGGCATGGGCGTACTCCAGCAGCGCCTTTCGCAGCGCGCGGGCCGCGTCGATGTCGCAGCCCTCGCCCGTCGCCGTCAGCGCGATCGGCACGTGCGGGGCGGAGGGGTCCTCGTCCGGCCCGACGACGTAGACGTTCGCCGTCCCGAACTCCGTCGTCGCGAGCTTCGGGACGACCTCGAGCCCCTTGGCGCGGAGGTCGTCGTAGAGGCGCCGGACGCCCTCCGGCGCGCTTTCCATGTCGATCGCCAGCCCAGCGTCGAGCGCGCGGAAGCGAAGGCCGTTCCCGTCCCGCTGCAACAGCTCGAACAGCCCGTGGCTCGCCGCCCACTCCCGCGTCGGCCCCGCGCCGAGGCCGTTGGTGATGAGCGTGGTGAAGGGCTCGTAGCCTTCCGGCAGCTGATCCTTGGCGAGCGCGACGAGGTCGAGCGGAACCAGCGCTTCCTCCCCCGAGAGCATGCGCTGCCCGCGCGTCCAGGCGAGGGGCGTGGTCCGTTCCACCGGGCTCCCGGCCGGAAGGCAGAGCCGCAAGGGGTCGGCGACGGCCGCTTCTCCGTGAACGCGGACGAGCTCGTCATAGCTCCCGCGCACGACCTCGCGGCCGACGAGGCCCGTCCGTGCGCTGATCCACTCATAGGCCTCGGCGGCGGCGGCGATCATGGCCTGCTCGGGCTCTTCGCCGTAGCCGGTGTTGATCTGCAGCGGGGTGCAGGCGGCTCCCGGGTCGTCCGGCAGGAAGGCGGCGGCGAAGGCCGGGACGCCCGCCCTATCGATCGGGGCCTGGTCGAAGAACCACCAGTCGCCGGGCGGCAGCGCGTCGACATAGGCGCGCGCTGCGGGCGGTAGGGGGAGGGGGCTTCGGATCACGACAGGTCCTTCAAGGCGTAGCGGCGGACTTTGGGCGTCTCGGACAGCGCGCGGTCGAGCGCGGCGACGCACGCCCCGCGGCCGACATCGGGCGCGTGCTCGAAGGGGGTGCAGACCTCAGTGAAGTCCAAGGGCGCGATGACGTCCCGGTACCGCTGAAGCTCGCCATGCGTCAGCGGAATGTCCTTGTGAAACGCCTTGTGGCTGCTGATCGCATGGGAGCGTCCGTCCTCGGTCTGATCGATCTTGAAGACGTCGCCGCAGAAGAGCCGCCCCGCCCCCTCGTCATGGAGGACGGCCTGCCCCTCATAGTGACCGCCCACGTGGTGCAGCGTCAGGCCGGGCAGGAGTTCGAGCGCGTCGTCATAGGGCAGGGTCACCTTGAACGCCTTCGTCATACGAAGGTCGTCCTTCTGGATCGCGACCACCTCGGGGTCGAAGCGTGCCTGGAGCTGCCACAACGCCCCGTAGCCGTGGGCATGGCTTGCGGCCAGGATCTGCACGCCGCCGAGCGTCTCGATCTCGTCCAGCATGGCGTTCGTGTAGTAGGGCGCGCCCTCGAAGGCGACGTTGACGCCGTCCTTGCGCATCAGCCAGCCTTGACCGTTGAGACCCAAGGGCGGCGAGGTCCGCGCCGCCCAAAACCCGTCCGAGATCTGACGGACCTCGCCCGTGAAGCGGGCCTCCGCTTCGCGCGCGGGAAGGAAGTCCCACCCATCCTCGGGCAGATCGTTGCGGACGTCCGTGCAGACGGGGCAGTCCGGCGGGGGAGCGAAGTAGGCCTGCCAGAAGCCGCAATTGGTGCAGGCGTAGTGCGTCAGAGCCATCGTCGCGCCTCCTCATAGGCGGTGAAGAAACGCCGCATGAGCGCGAGGTCGCGGTGGACGTCGAAGTCGTGCGTCCCGCCCCGTACGCCGGCCATGAACGCCCGCGCCTGGCGCGCGAAGGGCGAGGCGGCCCGGTCGAAGTCGACCTCGGCCCGTTCCCCCGTCAGCCCGTCGATGCGGACGAGCCTGCCGCCCGGGTCCTGGCCCATCGTGTCCGTCGCGACGAGCATCGCCTCGCTGCCGACCACCTCGAGCCTGCGGCGCGGCAGGGCTTCGGGCGTGTTGTAGGCGGTGTGCATCGAAAGAAGGATGCCCGACGGCGTGCGCCCCGACAGGACGCCGCCGTCTTCGACCGCGTAAGGGTGTACGCGGTTCTGAAGGCTGATGTGGAGGTCCGTCACCTCTTCGCCCAGGACGCGCTGCACGAGGTCGAGGCCGTGCGGCGCCAGGTCCAGGACCGCGCCGCCGCCTGCGGCCTTCGGGTCCGCGCGCCAGTTCTCGCCCGTCCCCCGGCTCCAGGTCGGATCGACCCAGCAGCAGTAGACGATGCGCACCGCCGCGACCTTGCCGACTGCACCCGCCGCGACCGCTTCGGCGAGGGCCGCGTGGCCGGGGTGGTAGCGCTGATCGAACGCCGTGCCGTAGAGCGCCGGGGACGCCGCGACCGCCGAAGCGATCGCCTCCGCGCCCTTGAGGGTCGCGGCCATCGGCTTCTCGCACAGGACTGGCACGCCCGCCGCCGCCGCCAGGCGCACCGCCGCCTCGTGGCGGTCGTTCGGGCTCGCGACGTAGAGCGCCTCCAGGCGCTCCTCCGCCAGCATCTCTTCGAGGCTCGCAAAGCCCTTCGCGCCGTGTCCCTCCGCGGCGGCGCGGGCCGCTTCGGACGGGTCGGCGACGCTGACGACCTCGCCGCCCGCAGCCTCGATCCCCGGCGCCATGTAGTCGCGCGCGACCCAGCCATACCCTGCGATCCCCCAGCGCATCACCAGCGCTCCGGCAGGTCGAGGAGTTCACGTGTACGGACGAACGGCGCGACCCCTTCGGTCATCGCGGCGGTGTTGGGCACGCCCGGGCGGCCGTAGGTCGCGAGGGGTCCGTACTCCTCCTCGTAGCGAGGGGAAGGCCAAGCGACGCCCTGATCGGTCAGGAGCGGGTTGCGGCGAAGCGGCGTTCCGTCCTCCGGCCGCAGGAGCGGGCAGGGCAGCGCGGACGCGCCGAGCGCCGGTCCGCCTATGAGGCTGAACGCGTCCGGCGCGTCGCCCATCTCCGCGCGCACCGGCTTTCCGGCGGCCCCCGCCTCGGTCAGGCCCGCATCGTCGTAGATCGCCGCGCCCGGGAACAGCGCGCGAAGCTCGTCCAGACGCGCAGCCGCCCCCGCCGAGTGGTTCTCGGCGCCCGCATTGTGAACGTGCGGCACGGCGTAGAGGGCCCCCGCGCCTTCGCGCAGGCGCTCCGCGATCGCGGCCTTCTCGCGAAGGAAGTAGAAGGCGTCCGCGCACAGCATCAGGTCCGCCGCCGGCGTCGCCGGCCAGGCCGCGTCCGCGTCGAAGCAAAGGAGGTCCGCCTCGGGGCAGACCCAATGGCGGCAGACCCAGAGCTTGCCGAAGACGACATCCGCCCCGCTGACGCTGCTCACGCCCGCACGCGACAGCGCACGGAGGTAGTGCCCGATCCCGCAGGCGAGCTCGAACGCGCTCTCCGGTGCGCGCCAATGGGCTTCCAGCAGCGTCAGCCCCGCGAGGAAGGTCGGGTCCGACCAGCGATGCGCGAAGTAGGTGCCGACCCGGCCCCAGCCGAGCCGGTCCATGACCTCGCGCAAGGAGAGCCGGTCCTTCTCGCGCACCGCGGACAGCAGGACGTCGTGCGGCGGCGGCGCCTCATCCCACCACGGATCGTTCTCTGCGAGGAGGAGGGCGGTCGCCTCGTCCGCCGCGTCCTCATCGAGCGCGGCGACCGCCTCCGCCGCCAGCGCCTCGCTGCCCGCGCGCAGGTAGGGGATGCCGTCAACGACCGGCCAGCGCGCCTCGCCGTCCGTCAGCGAGTGCGGCGTGTCCGCCCGAAGCGTCATGCGCGTGACCGGCGAACGCAAGGTCACGGCAGGCCGACCGCGCGCAGGACGTCGTCATGGAATCCCTTCACGGGGCCCTCGTGGACCAGTTCGTACTCGCCAAGGACCGTGTCCATCGTCACGGACCGGGCCTTCACATGGTGTTCGATCTCGAGGACGCGGTCGATCACGTCCGCCGCGTGGAAGGCGCGCGCCTCGGGCGTGCCGTCGCCTCCGATCTCTTCGAAAACGCCCGCCGCCGCCTCGCGCAGATCGCCCTCGAGCTCGTCCAGCGCCTGGCGCCGTGCCTCCTCGATGACGGCGCCTAGATGCGGCTCCAGCAGCATCTCGCCGGTGAACCCCGCATCGGGCATCGCCGCGTTGTGCAGGTGATGCACCGTGCCGAACCACCAGCATCGTACCGGGTCCGCGCCGAAGGCGGGCGCCATCAGGCTCGCGTAGACCGCCACCATGAAGCAGTGGTCGGCGTGGTTCTCCTCGGGCTGCAGCATGATGCGCGGCCGCCCGGGGCAGGTGACGCCCGCGCGCGGCTGAAGGCCGAGGGCGTGCGCGAAGGCGGGCGCGTCCTCCTCGGCATCGTCCTCATGCAGGGGCACGGCGCGCCGCAGCGTCTCGGTCAGGTCCCTGTCCAACGGTCCTGCCACTTCGTCCATGCTCCGCAGGAGGACGCTTCGCGCGGCCTCCTCGTCCAGGCCCAGCTGCGCGAGCTTGTCGCCGTCCATCGCGCCGAGCCGGGCGGCGGCGAGCGCGCCCGCGACCTGGGCGTGCGCCACCGACACGGCGTCCTCGCCGCGAACGAGCCGCCCCCAGCCGCGCAGGAATCCGCGCGTCGCGAAGCTGCCGTCCATGTCCGCGCTCCGCACCCGCTTCAGGTCGCCGAGCTCGCGGAGGAGCGGCAGGAGGGCGGGGTCCAGGCCTCCGGCGCTCACGCCTCGCCGAGCCAGTCGTCGAGCGTCTGCACCTGCTTTAGGAAGGCGTGCTCGGGCAGCGCGCCGTCCTTGGTCTGCGGCATCTTGAAGAAGACCGAGAGCTGCTCCTGCACGCCGCCCTGACCGCGGGTCTTGGCGAGGTCGAGCGTCCGCGCGATCTCGATGGCGAGGGGGGCTGCGAGGACCGAATCCTTGCACAGGAAGTCGACCTTGATCTGCATCCGCTCGCCTAAGAACCCTGAGATGTCGATGTTGTCCCAGGCCTCCTTGTCGTCCCCGCGCGGACGATAATAGTGGATGTGAACCTGGTGATCCTCGACGGGGTAGCCGAGGATCTGGTCGAGAACGGACAGCTTCGTGCCGACCTTGCTCTTGAGGCTGTTCGGGTCGTCGAGGGCGAGGCCGTCTCTGTTGCCGAGGATGTTGGTCGAGAACCATCCGTCCACGTGCAGGGCCCGGGCCCGGAGGGCGGGCGCGATCACCGTCTTGAGGAAGGTCTGGCCCGTCTTGCCGTCCTTGCCCGCGACGGGCACGCCCCGCTCCGCCGCGAGGGCGGCGAGCACCGGCACGTCGGCGGCGACGGACGGCGTGAAGTTGCCGTAGGGCGTGTCCGCCGTGATCGCCGCGTAGGCGTAGAGCATGGCGGGGCTGATTTCGGGGTCGTCCCTGTCGAGCGCGCGCTCGAAGGCCTCGCGGCTCGAGAACGCCTCCGCCGACAGGTCCGGCGTCCGCTCGGTCGAGGCGAGGTTCAGCATGACGACGCGGTCGAGGCCCTGCTCCTCCTTGAACATCGACAGGTCGTCGTGGATGCGCTCGACCGCGCCCCTATGCCCTGCGACCGCGATCTTGTTGCCGCCGGTGACGTTCTTGCAGAAGTCCTCGCTGCCGACGGCGGGCCAGGCGTGCATGTCCTTGAGCGCGGCGGCGCCGCCCGAAAGGTGCTTCTCGGACAGGACGCCGTGGCCGAGCGCGGCCGTGCCGAGGTCGTCCTCGCAGAGGTCCCAGCCGCCGAAGACGAGCCCGTCATAGGGTTTCAAACCCCCCACCGCCCTATCCGCGAGCGGCAGGCCGGAAAGGTCGTTCGAGCCCGACTTGATGCTCTCGATGCCGGCGATGGCCGTGGTCGCGACGGCGCCGCCGAGGCCGACGACCGCGACGCCGAGTCTGTCTTGTGTCTGTGACATGAGGGGTGTCCCTGCTTCGTGAGTTCGGCTGGAGATTGCGCATCCGAGGCCAAAGGCAAGCGGGGACACGCCAACAAAGTCAGTACTTTGCTTTAAAGCAAAGCTGCGACGCAGCACGTCGTGGCAATGCTAACCATCCGTCTACGGTAGAGAAGTGCTGCATCCCGAACTTGCCGCGTTCGGAAGGCCGGTTCACCCTTTCGCGCCGAAGGCGAACAGGGACCGTCATGCTGGACTTCTATACCAATCCCATGTCGCGGGGTCAGACCGTCAGGTGGATGCTGGAGGAGGTGGGCGCCGACTATCAGGAGCGTCTGATGAACTGGGGCCCTTCGATGAAGGGTACTGATTACAAGAAGATCAATCCGATGGGCAAGGTCCCGGCGATCGTTCACGAGGGCCGTGTCGTGACCGAATGCGCGGCGATCTGCGCCTACCTCGCGGACGCCTTCCCGGACGCGAAGCTCGCGCCTCCGCCCGCCGCGCGGCATGACTACTATCGCTGGCTCTTCTTCGCCGCAGGCCCGCTCGAACAAGCCGTGACGGCGAAGTCGTTCGGCTGGACTCCGACGAAGGAGCAGAGCGGCGTCGCCGGCTTTGGCACCTACGACCTGGTGGTCGAAACGATGGAAGGTCTTCTCCTGTCCCGCGCCTATGTCTGCGGCGACGCCTTCACCGCAGCGGACGTCTACTTCGGTGCGCAAGTGCTGTGGGGTACCCGGTTCGGCAGCCTGCCAAGCCTCCATGCCTTCACGGACTACGCGGAGAGGCTGAAGGGGCGGCCCGCCTACCAGAAGGCGAAAGCCCGCGACGACGCTCTGATCGCGGAGGGGCAGGCCTCGACTTAGCTGGGACTTCAGCCTCGACCGGGCGGCGCCGTCGTCGGTTCGGCTCGAAACTTATCCCCGCCTCGTTTCCCGATGCCATGCTGCCCCCGTTCTCCCGGACAGGCCGGGCGGTGTGCACGCTACTCATCGGTTCGGGGGACGGTGATCCTAAGGCGAGCGGGCGTAGCGGCCCGTACCATGAGTGGCTGATCGGGGCTCATGGCTCATCGCTGAAGGACGAGGGTTTCAAGCGCTATCGCGGACCAAGGCGCCGAAAGGTCGCCCCCTGCGAGGGCCCCTTGGCAAGATCACCGCCGGACGTTCACCGTTCTGGGCTACAGTATCAATCCAACTCCCCGCTCAGCGCGGGGACGTCCGGACACCCGGCGACTTCGACACCGACGACAGGTCGGCGCTTCGGCGTGCCCGAAACCCGCCGGCCCAGCGCCGCTGGCGCACAGGCCGAAGGCCCGCGCCGCCAGCCCAGCGCTCAAGTAGCGAGCGCGAGCGAGCGGTAGCGCCACGAAAGAGACCACCCCTCTCTTCACTTTTTAGTCGTCATCGTTCACCAACATGCCCTGTCGCAGCACGATCGGTCACAATGGAAGACTTCTACGCCATCCGCAGGCTCCCGCCCTACGTCTTCGCGCAGGTCAAGGAACTGGTGGCAGAAGCCGAGGCCGCCGGTCGCGACGTGATCGACCTCTCCATGGGCAGCCCGGACCTCGGCGCGCCGGAGATCGTCACAGAGACCCTGCGCGAAGCGGTCCTGCGCAAGTCCTGCCACCGCTACTCGGAGAGCAAGGGCATCAAGCGCCTGCGCCAGGCGCAAGCGGACTACTACGCCCGGCGTTTCGGCGTGAAGCTCGATCCGGACACCGAGGTCGTGCACACGCTCGGCTCCAAGAACGCCTTCGCGAACCTCGCCTTCGCGATGACGGCGCCTGGCGACGTCATCCTGGCGCCGAATCCGTCCTACCCCATCCACATGTTCGGCTTCGTCATGGTCGGCGGGGTCGTCCGCCCGATCCCGGTCAAGGCGGACGACGGCGTCTTCCGCGCGGCGGAGCGGGCGCTCAAGTACTGCGTGCCGCGCCCCATCGCGATGGTGCTGAACTACCCCGCGAACCCCACGGCGGAGGTCGCGACCTTGGACTTCTACAAGGAGGCGGTCGCCTTCGCGAAGAAGCACGGCATCTTCCTCCTTTCCGACCTCGCCTATGCCGAGATCTACTTCGGCGAGCCGACGCCCTCGATCCTGCAGGTGCCGGGCGCCAAGGACGTGGCGGTCGAGTTCACCTCCGCGTCCAAGTCCTTCTCCATGGCGGGCTGGCGCGCGGGCTTCGCGGTCGGCAACCCGCGCCTCATCGCGGCGCTGACCCGGGTGAAGGCCTATCTCGACTACGGCAGCTTCGAGCCCATCCAGGAGGCCTGCGCGGTCGCGCTCGACAATGCGGAGGCCATCACGGCGGAGGTCCGCGCGGCCTACCGCTCGCGCCTCGACGTGCTCTTGGACGCCTGCGAGGACGCAGGCTGGTCCTTGCCGCGGCCCGAGGCGTCGATGTTCGCTTGGGCGGAGATCCCGGCGGGCCAAGGCGACGACGCGCTCGCCTTCTGCAAGCGCCTGGTGCGCGAGGCGGGCGTCGCGCTCAGCCCCGGCACGGGCTTCGGCGAGGCGGGCGAGGGCCACGTCCGCATCGCCCTCGTCCAGGACGAAGACCGCCTGCGCGAGGCGGCAAGGCGCATCGGCACCGTCCTCCGGGGCGAGAAGGCGAAGGCGGCCTGAGGGCGCCTTACCGGAAGTTCCTCGGCCGGACGCGCAGCTGCGGGGCGTCGGGCTCGCCTAGGATCGTGCGGTGCTGGAAGTCGCGGTTGTAGTCCTCGGTGATGGGCTGGAGCCGGGCCCCCGACCCCGGCGGCAGGCCTCGGCGGTCCGGGCCGCCGCCCGAGCGGGCCTCGTCGCCGCGGCCGAAGCGTGTCGGCAGGCCGGCGTCGTCGCCGAGCCGGGCGAGGGCCGAGGACAGGTCCACGAGGCGCCTCGCGACCACGTGCCGGATCTCGCCTTCGCGCTGCAACTGGCCCTCGATGCCGATCATGCCGGCGGTGAGCACCGTGCGGCGGTAGCGCTCGAACAGGCTCGGCCAGACGATGACGTTCACGGGGCCGGTCTCGTCCTCCAACGTGAGGAACATGACGCCCTTGGCCGAGCCCGGCCGTTGGCGGCTGAGGACGAGGCCTGCGACGCGGACGGAAGACTTGTCGCGTAAGGCGTGCGCCTCGTCGGCGGTCAGCACGCGCTTCCGGCGCAGGGCGCGCCGCATGAAGACGAGGGGGTGCGCGCGAAGAGACAGCCCCGTCGAGACGTAGTCCTCGACCACCTCTCGACGCGTGGTCATCGCCGGGAGGTCGAAAGGTTCTTCCCGTGCCTCCGATGCGATCTTCCCCTCGGCATCGTCCGCTGCCTCGAAGAGGGGCAAAGGGGTATCCCGCAGGGCTGCGGCCTGCCAGCCCGCCCCGCGTCGGGTGAGGCCGCAGGCGGCGAAGGCGTCGCCCTCGACGAGCTTGCGGATGGCCTTGGCCGACAGGCCCGCCCGGCGCTGCGCATCTTCGGGACCCTGATAGGGCAAGCGCGCGCCGTCCGGCGTCCTGGCGAGGACGAGGCGCGCCGCCTCCGCCTCGGGCAGGCCCGACACCATGCGCAGGCCCATCCGCACGGCGAGCCAGCCTTTCGGCCCGGCCTCCTCTTCGAGCGTGCAGTCCCACCGGCTCGCATTGACGCAAGGCGGCCTTACCTCGACGCCGTGGTTCCGCGCGCACCAGACGAGCTGAGCGGGCGCGTAGAAGCCCATGGGCTGCGCGTTGAGGAGGGCGGCGAGGAACACGTCCGGGTGGCGGCACTTCGCCCAGGACGACACGTAGGCGATCCTCGCGAAGCTCGCCGCGTGGGACATAGGAAAGCCGTAGGAGCCGAAGCCTTCGAGCTGCGCGAAGGTCCGCTCGGCGAAGTCGCGGGAAAGGCCGTGCTTGACCATCCCCGTAATGAGCTTGTCTCGGAAGTGGCTCACGCCGCCCGTGTACTTGAAGGTCGCCATAGCCCTTCGAAGCTCGTCCGCCTCTCCAGGTGTGAAGCCGCCGCACCGAACCGCGATCGACATCGCCTGCTCCTGGAAGAGAGGGATGCCGAGCGTCTTCTCAAGGACCTCCTTGAACTCTGGCGTGGGATATTCAGTCTTTTCCAGCCCCTCGCGCCGCTTGAGGTAGGGATGCACCATCTGGCCTTGGATCGGTCCCGGCCTCACGACGGCGACCTCGACGGTCAGGTCGTCGAGGCTTCGCGGCTTCATCCGCGGCAGCATCGCCATCTGCGCCCGGCTCTCGATCTGAAAGACGCCGAGCGTGTCTGCCTTGCAGATCATCTCGTACACGTCCTCCTGCTTGTCGGGGACGGTCGTGAGGTCGTAATCCTCGCCCTTATGCTCGCGCAGCAGGTCGAAGAAGCGGCTCATCGCGCCGAGCATGCCGAGGCCGAGGACGTCGACCTTCATGAAGTGCAGGGCGTCGATGTCGTCCTTGTCCCACTCGATCACCTGACGGCGCTCCATCGCCGCGGGCTCGATCGGGACGAGGTCGATCAGGGGGTCCTTCGTCAGGACGAAGCCGCCGGGGTGCTGGCTGAGGTGACGAGGCGCGCCCATCAGCTGCCGCGCGAGGTCGAGCGTCATGCGCAGGCGGCGGTCGGCGAGGTTCAGCTTGAGGGAAGCGGCCTGCGCCTCGGTCACGCCCGCTTCGTCCCAGGCCCAGGTGAGCTTCGAGAGCTCGGCGGTCACGTCTTCGGGCAGGCCGAGCACCTTGCCCACCTCGCGGATCGCGCCGCGTGCGCGGTAGCGCACTACGGTAGCGGTCAAAGCGGCGTGGTCGCGCCCGTAGGTCTCGTAGACCCATTGGATCACCTCCTCGCGCCTGCCTGCGTCGAAGTCGATGTCGATGTCGGGCGGCTCGCCGCGCTCTTCGGACACGAAGCGTTCGAAGAGGAGGCCCTTGTTCTCGACGGGGTCGATCGAGGTGACGCCGAGCACGTAGCAAACGGCGGAGTTGGCCGCCGAGCCGCGCCCCTGGCAGAGCACGTTCAGCTGGTTCCGTGCGGCCTCGACGATGCGGTGAACGGTGAGGAAGTAGGGCTCGTAGGACAGCTTGGCGATGAGCGCGAGCTCCCGCTCGATCAGCACGCGCAGATCGTCCGGGCAGCCGGCCGGATAGCGGCGCGCGATCGCCGCCTCGACGACGCAGCGCAGCCGCTGCGCCGCGGTCTGTCCGTCCGCTTCCTCGTCCGGGTACTGGTACTGGAGTTCCGACAGGCTGAAGGCGCACGCCGCGGTCAGCGCCTCGGTGTTCGCCACCGCCTCGGGGTAGTCCTCGAAGAGCCGCGCCATCTCTTCTGGCGGTTTGAGGAACCGCCCTGCCGTCCGCTCCCGCCTGCGGCCCAGCGCTTCCACCGTGCAGCCCTCGCGGATCGCGGTGACGACATCCTGGAGCACGCGGCGAGACTCCGCGTGGTAGAGGACGTCGTTCGTCGCGATCGTGCCCACCCGCGCGGCCCGTGCGAGCCTGACCACGCGAGCCAATCGCTCGCTTTCGTCCGCCAAGAAGCGGCGGGTCAGCGCGATGTAGGCACGATCGCCGAACGTTTCTCTCAACCGGGCAAGGTCCAGCG
Source organism: Parvularcula dongshanensis (assembly GCF_014199615.1). Classification (GTDB taxonomy): domain Bacteria; phylum Pseudomonadota; class Alphaproteobacteria; order Caulobacterales; family Parvularculaceae; genus Parvularcula; species Parvularcula dongshanensis. Next base: position 953,121 of record NZ_JACHOB010000001.1, read on the forward strand.
TCATCCGCTCGCCGGGATCGTCTTGTATGAGGACGGCCTGCATCCCCTCGCGGTGCTCGGCGACGTCCTCCCACCCAAGGTCGCATGCCCCCTTGCCCGCGCGCCGCTTGCCGATCGTCAGAAGGCGGCAGAGGCGGGACCAGGCGGGTTTGTCCTGAGGGTAAACGAGGAGAGAGGTGCCGTTGTCGAGATCCAGCCGGCAACCGAGCACGGCGCGCACGCCCGTCACCTTCGCCGCCTCGTGCGCACGGACGAGGCCTGCAACCGAGTTCCGGTCCACGACGCCGAGCGCTGGCAGGCCGAGCATGGCGGCTTGTGCGAACAGCTCTTCGCAGGACGACGCGCCGCGCAAGAAGGAAAAGTGCGAGGTGCACTGAAGCTCGCAATAGGTACTCACGCGAAGACCCCATGTACGAACCATGAGGCCGTGCCTGCCGCTTCGTCGCGGGCGCGGAAGAGCCAGTAACGGCCACCCGCTTGTGTCTCCACGCGGTAGTAGTCGCGTGTTAGTGCGACCTCCTCGTCCGCACGCCACCACTCCGCCATCATGCATTCGGGCCCGTCCGCGCGGGTGACCTGATGCTGACATCCTCGCCAGGTGAAGCGGCGGGGCGGGTGGTCGGGCAGGAGGGCAAGAACCTCCACGGGCTCGGGCGGCTCTATCAGGAGGGCGGGGCGGGGGCCTCGGTCCCAGACGAGAATAGCGGGCGCTGCGAGCGGGCCCGTCCTGCGGCAGGACCGCTCAGGTAGATCGGCCTCGGTCGGCGCCACTCTGTACACGTGCCCGGGGCCTACCCGTGCCCCGATCCTGTCGATGAGGGGCTCGAGGGGCGGCGGGTTCTCCTCGCCCGTTACCCGCTGGCGTGCCTCGAGCCTGCCCGTCCTGACCGCGACGAGGTCCAGCCGCTCGATGCCGAAGCCTGGGTCTATCGTCTCCAGGCTCTCCTTGAACAGACGCCGAAGGTGGATGGGATCACGGCTCGATGCGGCGGCGCGTGCACGGAGGATCTGGACCTCTCCGTCCACCCGCCGGTAGTGGAGATCGAGGATGCGCACGCCGAGGCCGCGCCGGACGAGCGCGGCGCAAAGCTCGTCCGTCAGCCGCTCGAGCGCCGCCTCGATGCCGGCCTGATGCGCGATCGGCTCAGCGAGGCGCAAGCGGGCTCGGATGAGCTCGGGCGCTTCGATGGGCGTCAGGGGCTCCGGCATCCGCGCGTGCAGCCGGTCGAGGCGGCCCGTCAGATCGGGGCCGAACCGCAAGGCGAGGGAGGATCGAGGCGCCGCCGCGACCTCGCCGATCCGATCGAGCCCCAAGCGGCGCAGGGCGCTGCCCTGTGCCGGTGTCATCCCGAGGGCCGCGACGGGAAGGGGGGCCGCCGCTTCTTCCTCGCCCCCCGGCGGGACGATGCGGCCAGGCCCGTCCGTCCCTGTGCCGAACCGGGCGAGGGCCCAGGAGAGCGTGTGGCTCGATGACAAGGCGCCGCGTACTGAGAGCTTCGCCTTGCGCAGGCGTGTCAGCAGGTCGGACAGCAGCGCGGCCTCGCCGCCTGCCAAATGGTCCGCTCCGGTCGTATCGAGGACGAGCCCGTCCCGCCCGTCGGGCGCGACGAGCGGGGTGTAGCGCAAGGCCCAGACCGCGAGGCGGGCGAGGGACGCCGCGTCCGCCTCGCGGTCCGCCTCGAGGACCGTCAGCCCCGGCACGCTCGCTTGGGCCAGCGCGACGGTCTGCCCTTGCGCGACGCCGGCGGCGGCGGCGGCATAGCTCGCACATAGGACGAGGCGCTTCTGACCCGTTGCCTCCGCCACGACGAAGGGTTCAGGCGGCAAACCGCCGGGCCGTCGGGACAGCCTGTCGGCCGGCCACCGCGTCAGCCAAACGCAAGCGTAGCGGCGTCCCCGGCTCACTCTGCGGCTCCAGCGCGACGTCCCAGCTGCGGGGCTGCCCCCCGCGGCACCGGGTAAGCGCCAACCGCCAGGCAGCACGCGGCAAGCCGGATGGCGCGCGGGAGGGCAGGGCGGTGACCGTCCAGCGCGTCGCGCACGCCGTGCCCACCGACGGCGCCTGCCCGCGCCGCCAGCGCCGAAAGGTCAGGCAGGGCACACCGCCCGCCTCGCCTGCAAGCTGCAACCGCCGCGAGGCGGTGAGCGTCAGTCGCGACGCCTCGCACACGACGCCCGCGAGGCCGCCGTGACGCAGCGCCTCCTCTGCCACTGCCAGCACGTCCTCGTCCCGCCCCGCCTCCGCGAACAGGACACGGGACGGCGATAGCCCCGCCTCGGCAAGAGCGGGCGGAAACAGCGTCAGCCTCGGCAATACCCAGACCACCGGTCCGCGCGCCTGGCCGAGAAGCCAGGCCGCAAGCTGCACGCAGGCCGCCTCGTGCGGCAGGTCCGCCCCGCCGGGGCATAGCTCGTGACTGCCGAGCGCCAGCCCGCCGCCGGGCAGCGCCTCGTCGATCGGGGCGGCGCCGAAGGCCAAAGGCACCGCTTTCGGCACCTCGCTGCCCACGCCGATCTGCGCGCGCAAGGCTTCGATCTGCTGCGAACGAGACAAGTACGGCGGCCTCCATGGTCCATGAAGTTCGCTATATGTTCTCAATCCCGGCCGAAGGGCGAGTCGAGTCCGCAGGAGTCTGGAAAAGTCGCAAGGTCGAGGGAGAAGGAAGGGCGACCGCAACCGGGGGAAGTCGGGTCGCTACCTGAACTGCGCTGCGCCCGGGACGGATCGCAGCGCGGCCACGGCAGGGTTGTTCAGCCGAGCCGCTCGCGCCACCACACGATCTGCGCTCGGGCGCTTTCCGGCGACGTCCCCCCCTCGCTCGTGCGCCGCTTGAGGCTCGCGAGCGGGGTGAGGCCATCGAGCATCTCTTGGCTGACGGCGGGCGAGACGCTCTGTGCCTTGGCGAGCGGCAGTTCGTGCAGCTTGCAGCCCTCGTCCTCGCACAGGGCGACGAGGGCGCCGACGACGTGATGGGCGTCGCGGAAGGGCATGCCCGCTTGCGCCAGCATGTCGGCGACATCGGTCGCGGTGGCGAAGCCCTCGCCCGCATCCCGCGCCATCGCTTCGGTGTTCGGCGTCATCGTCTCGACCATGCGGGCGGCGATCTCCAGGCACTCTTCGAGGCCGTCGAGCGCGTCCATCAGCGGGCGCTTCGTCTCTTGCAGGTCCTTCGAGTAGGCCAGCGGCAGGCCCTTGGTCGCGACCGTCAGCGCGACGAAGGCGCCCGCTACCATGCCCGCCTTGCCGCGCAGCAGCTCCGCTGCGTCGGGGTTGCGCTTCTGCGGCATGATCGAGCTGCCGGTCGAGTAGGCGTCGGACTGCTTGATGTAGCCGAACTGCGGCGTCGCGAAGATGACGAGTTCTTCTGCGAGCCGCGAGAGGTGCGTGGCGCAGATCGAGGCGGCGGCCACCGCCTCCAAGCAGAAGTCGCGGGCCGAGACCGCGTCGAGGCTGTTGCGCATGGGGCGGTCGAAGTGCAGCGCCTCGGCCGTCGAGGGCCGGTCGATCGGGTGCGGCGTGCCCGCGAGCGCCGCCGCGCCGAGCGGGCTCTCGTTGAGGCGCGCGCAGGCGTCCGCCATGCGGCTCGCGTCCCGGCCCAGCATCTCGACATAGGCGAGGCACCACTGCGCGTAGGAGATGGGCTGGGCGATCTGAAGGTGGGTGAAGCCCGGCATCACGCTCTCCTCATGCCCTTTGGCCTGGGAGAGGAAAGCGCGCTGCGCGTCCTTCAGCGCCTCTTCGATCCTATGGAGCGACGCGCGGGTCCAAAGGCGGATGTCGGTCGCGACCTGGTCGTTGCGCGAGCGGCCGGTGTGCAGCTTGCCCGCGACCTCGCCGATCAGCTCGCGCAGCCGCCCCTCGACGTTCATGTGCACGTCTTCGAGGGCAGGCTTCCAGACGAAGGCGCCGGAGACGATCTCTTCGCGGACCCGCGCCAGGCCGTCGACGATCAGGTCGCTCTCGTCGCCCGAGAGGATGTCCTGCCGAGCCAACATGCGCGCGTGCGCGATCGAGCCCGCGACGTCCTCCATGGCGAGGCGCTTGTCGTCCTCCAAGCAGGCATTGAACCGTTCCATCGCCTCGGCGGGGCCGGCGCGGAAGCGGCCGCCCCACATGGAGGAGCGGTTGTCGTTGGAGCCATCGGCAGGATCGGTCATTTTTCGGCCCTCACGTGCAGTTCGCTGCTTGCGGGACGCATGGGTCGCGACTAGCGTCCCGTCAACCATGAGGACGTTCATGCATCTCCGACGTCGATACCGACGAGGCCGCGCGACCGCTCGCTGACACGAGTGTTCTCCCTTCCGTCGCGCCCGGCCCCCGTGCCGGGCTTTTGTTTTCCGAGAGAGGCTCCCTTGCCCCGCTCCTTCCTCACCACCGCAGACTGGTCTCAGGCCGAACTCCAGGCGCTCCTGGACGACGCCCGCGCGCTGAAGGCGGAGCCGCGTCAGTCGCGCCTCACCGGCAAGACGGCGGCCTTCGTCTTCTTCAATCCCTCGCTTCGGACCCGGACCTCGTTCCAGGTCGGCTTCGCGCAGCTCGGCGGCACGCCGGTCGTGCTGGACGCGGGCGGCACCTGGCCCTTGGAGTTCGCCGAGGGCGCGGTGATGGACGGCGATGCGGAGGAGCACGCCAAGGAGGCGGCGCGGGTCCTGTCGGCTTACGTCGACCTCATCGGGATCAGGGCCTTCCCGAAGTTCCAGGACTGGCAGGCCGAGCGCGAGGACCCGCTCCTGTCCGCCTTCGTGGCGCACGCGACGGTGCCGATCGTCAACATGGAGACGATCGTCCACCCCTGTCAGGAACTCGCCATGCTGATGGCGCTGCAGGACGCGCATGGCGAGTTCGCACGCAAGAAGATCACGCTGACCTGGACCTATCATCCGAAGCCGCTGAACACGGCGGTGATGAACTCAGGGCTCTTGGCGACGACCAAGATGGGCATGGACGTGACGCTCCTGGTCCCGTCCGAAGCCTACCTCCTCGACCCCATGTTCATGGAGCAGGGGCAGCGCTTCGCGAAAGAGAACGGCAGCACGCTGACGGTCACGACCGATGTCGAGGCGGCCTATGACGGCGCGGACGCGGTCTACGCGAAGTCTTGGGGACGGCTCGACCAGATCGGCCTGCCGATGGAAGAACGCCTGACGCCGCCGGAGTTCAAGCGCTTCATCGTCGACGAGGCGAAGATGGCGCTGACGAACGACGCGACCTTCTCCCACTGCCTGCCCATGCGGCGGAACGTGAAGGTCACGGACGCCGTCGCGGACAGCCCGCGCAGCCTCATCATCGAGGAGGCGGAGAACCGCCTTCACGTCCAGAAAGCCGTCATGTCCAAGCTGTTGGGGGCCTTATGAGCCAGAAGACCGTCGTCCTCGCCTTCTCTGGCGGCCTCGATACCTCCTACTGCGTCGCGGCGCTACGCGAGCAGGGCTGGCGGGTCGTCACCTACTACGTGCACTCCGGCTCGGTCGATCCGCAGGCGGAGGAGAGCATCGCCGCCCGCGCGATGGAGCTCGGCGCGGCGGACCACCGCACGCTGAACGCGGGCTCGCTCCTCTGGTCCGAAGTCGTCCTTCCCTTCTTGTGGGGCGGCGCGCGGCGCCAGGGGCGCTATCCCGTTCTCTGCGCCGACCGCTACGTCATCGCCCGGCTCGGGGTCGAGCTCGCGGACGAGGTCGGCGCCGACGCCATCGCTCATGGCTGCACCGGCATGGGGAACGACCAGGTTCGCTTCGACGTCACGCTTCAGGCGCTGACGGAGCGCCCGGTCCTAGCGCCGATCCGCGACATTCAGGACAAGGACAACGTCCGCGAGTACGAGATGGCGTTCCTCAAGGAGCGCGGCTTCGCCGTGCCGGAGCGGGCGTCGAAGTACTCGGTCAACGAGAACCTCCTCGGCGCGACGCTGTCGGGCGGCCCCATCGACCAGTGGGAGGTGCCGGGCGAGGACGCGCGCGTCCTGACGGCCGGAGCCCAGGATTGGCCGCGAGAGCCCCTGTCCCTGAGCGTGCAGTTCGAGGACGGCGTGCCGGTCTCGGTGGACGGGAAGAAGGCGGAGGGCGCGGCGCTCTTGAAAGCGCTCAACGACTGCCTCGGCCCTTACGGCGTCGGCTACGAGATCTACACGGGCGACACGCTCGTCGGCCTCAAGGGCCGGATCGTCTTCGAGGCGCCGGGCCTCGCCGCGCTCGAGGCCGCCCATACGGCGCTCTGCGAGGCGGTCAGCAGCCGTGAGCAGAACGGTTTCCGCCGCACGGTGGGCGAGGCGTGGTGCGACCTCGTCTATGACGGCCGCTACTACGACCCCCTGCGTGACGACCTCGAAGCCTACCTCTCCTCGAGCCGCAGGCGGACGACCGGCGAGGTCGAGCTGCGCGCGGCGGGCGGCACCGTCCACGCCGTGGCGGTGCGCTCCGACAACATCCTGAAGCGCCCCGGCGCGGTCTATGCACAGAAGGCGGCATGGACCGGCGAGGTGGCCGAAGGTTTCACCGGCCTCTTCGGCCAGTCCACGGTTCTGTGGCGGAGGAGAGATCGGGAATGAACAAGGCAACTACGACTGGCTTCGGTGCGGCGCTCGCCGTGCTTGGCCTCACGGCGCTCGGCGCCTGCGCGTCGAACGCGCCCTACGCGTCGCCGCGCGCCATGCTCGACTGCCAGACGCCGGCCCCCGAAGGGCTCGACGCGGCGGCGGGCGAGCGGATCGCGGTCTACAAGCTGACGGGCGAGAAGGCCCGCAAGCTCGCCGAGCGCAACCAGCGCGACGGCTTCTACCGCTACGGCGACGGGCGCTACTCCTACGTGGTGAAGCCCTGCGCCGCGGGCTCGATGACCGCGTTCGACGCGACTTATTACGGGACCGAGCGCCTGCTCGTCGTCTCGGGCTTCGCTATGGGCAACGTGATGCCCGCCGAGCGTCAGGCCCTTCTGGTCGAGACGCCGGGCGAGGTCGAGCGCGTCGCCTACGTCTTCTCGACGGCGGAATGATCATGGGGCGGGGCGGATGACGGAGCGGCTAAACCGCATCTTAAGCCGGCTCGCCCCGCTGATCGCCGCGGACACGCAGAACCCGCCGCGTACGATCGCGTCGGATGGCCCCCTCGCTGCTGCCGTGCGCGAAGGGCTGCCGGGCTTCGACCTCGACGTGACCGATCTCGGGAACGGCTCGGTCATCTTCGACGCCGTGCGAGGGCGCCCGTCCGTCCTCTTCAACGTTCACCTCGACACCGTACCCGCCGCCCAGGGCTGGTCGCGGAACCCGCACGAGCTGCTGAGAGCCGAGGACCGCGCGATCGGCCTCGGCGCCTGCGACATCAAGGGAGCGGCAGCCGTCCTCATGGCGCTCGCCGCAGAGACGGACGCGCCCATGCGCCTCGTCCTCACCACGGACGAGGAGGCGGGGAAGTCCTGGTGCGTGCGCCGCTTCTTGGAGACGCCGCCGGACGTGGACTTCGCGGTCGTCGCCGAGCCGACCGAGGCGCGGGCGGTGACCCGGCACCGAGGCCTCGTCAGCGCCTCGGCCCGGTTTTCGGGGCGCAGCGCGCACGCGTCCGAAGCCGTCACGCAGTCCGCTGTCCACGACGCCGCGCGATGGATCGGGGCGTGCCTCGAAACCGAAATCGGTCCGCAGAACCGGCTGAACTTCGGCCGGATCGAGGGCGGGGTGAAGCCCAACATGGTCGCGGCCAGCGCCGAGGTCCTCTACGGCTTCCGCGCACAGCCCGGCACGGACCACGAGGCGGTCCTCGCCGAGCTTCGCGCGCTCGCACCCGATGCCGAGCACACGACGCGCTTCACGGGCCCGGCCCTGCCTTCGGACGCAGGAGGGCCGGCCACGAAGGCGCAGGCCCTAGCCGCGGACCACGTTCGTCGTTATGGCCTCGCGCCTGGCGAGCCGGTGCACTTCTTCACCGAGGCCGCGCTCTTCGCCGCGGCGGGCGTGCCGGTCGCGGTCCTTGGGCCCGGCAGCATCGCTCAGGCGCACACGGCGGACGAGTGGGTGTCCTATGACAGCCTGCTCGCCACTTACGAGGCTTACGAACGGATCGTGACCGGATGACCGAGCCCAGCTTCCGCGACCAGGCGAGCCTTTTGCTCGCGAACCTGCGCGAGGGGCGGGAGGTCCGCGCCTACCTCGACCAGTTCTCGGCGGCGGATGAGGGCTGCTTCGCCGTCGTCAAGGTCGGCGGCGCGCTGATGGCGCAGGAATTGGAGACGCTAGCCGACAGGCTAGCGCTTCTGCAGGCGCTGGGCTTGCGCCCCGTCATCGTCTTCGGCGCCGGCCCGCAGCTCGACGGGCGCCTCGGCGCGGCCGGCATCGGGACCGAGCGGCGGGACGGGCTGCGGGTGACGCCCGCCCCGGCCATGCCGATCGTCGCGGCGGAGACCGCGCGGACCGGCCTCCTTCTGGTCGAGGCGATGCGTGCCAGGGGCGGGAACGCCGTCCTCGTCCCGCCCGGCACGATCACGGCGCGCCTCCTCGATGCCGAGCGCTACGGCCATGTCGGCGAGGTCGCGGGCATCGACGAGGAGGCGCTTCGCGGCCTCCTCGCCTCGGGCATGGTGCCGCTCATCGGCTGCGCGCACCTCGATGCGGAGGCGCGGCTCCTCAACGTCAATGCCGACGACGTCGCGCGGCAGGTCGCCCTCGCGCTGCGGCCGCAGAAGATCGTCTTCCTCACAGGCACGGGCGGCATGCTCGACGGCGAGGGGCGGATCGTCGACTCGATCAACTTGGCGACCGATCTCGAGGGTTTGCGCGCGGCCGACTGGGTCCATGGCGGGATGGCGCTCAAGCTCGATCAGATCGCGCAGCTCCTCTCCGAGCTTCCCCTATCGAGCTCGGTCTCGATGACCGACGCGAACAACCTCGTGCGCGAACTCTTCACCCATGGCGGGGCGGGCACGCTGATCCGTCAGGGCGAGCGGATCCTGACCGAGGAAGGCGCCGACGCCCGCGCGCTGACCCCGTTGATCGAGCGCGCCTTCGGGCGGCGCCTGCGGCCGGACTACTGGCAGCGGCTCGACGCGGCCTACTCGATCAGGACCGAGAACACCCGCGCCGCCGCGATCGTGACCGACCTCGGTCCCATGCACTGCCTCGACAAGTTCGCCGTCGACCCCGACGCCCGGGGGGAGGGCCTCGCCAAGGCGGTATGGGCACGGCTCAAGGCGCGCTCGCCGCGCCTCGTCTGGCGCAGCCGGGCACGCAACCCGTTCAACGCCTTCTATGCGAGCGAGGCCGACGGCTTCCTCCGCCGGGGTTTCTGGCACGTCTACTGGTATGGCGACGCGGACCTCGCCGCGATCGAACTCGGCGAGAAGCTGGCGAGCCTGCCACCCGACTTCGAGGAGGCGGCATGAAGACGGTCGGCCTGATCGGGGCGCGCGGCTACGTCGGACGAGAGGTCGTACGGTTGGTCGAAGCCGATCCCGGCTTCTCCCTCGCGCTCGCGACGTCCCGCGAGCTTTGCGGGAAGACCCTGGGTGAGGCGTTCGAGGGCGCGACGGGCAGCCTGACGATCGAGCAGCTCGGACCGGAAGAGGTCGCCGCACGCCGCTGCGACGCGTATGTCCTAGGCCTACCGAACGGTCTGGCCGCCCCGTACGTCGAAGCGATCGAAGCGGCTTCGCCGGACAGCGTCATCGTCGACCTCAGCGCGGACTACCGGGACACGCCGGGGTGGACCTACGGTCTGCCGGAACTCGGGCGGGCGCCGATCCGCGCGGCGAAGCGGATCGCGAACCCCGGTTGCTACGCGACGGCGGCCATACTCGCTCTGTGGCCGGTGCGGGACCTCTTCGTCGGCATACCGTCCGCCTTCGGCGTCTCGGGGTACTCCGGTGCGGGAACGACGCCGGGGCCGAAGAACGATCCCGCGCGACTGCGTGACAACGTGCTGCCCTACGGCTTCGGCGGACATGGGCATCAGCACGAGATCACACGCGCAGTCGGCCATCCCGTCGCCTTCGCGCCGCACGTGGCGCAGTTCTTCCGTGGGCTCATCGTGACCTGCACCGCGCCGCTGGCGCTCGGTCATACCCTCGCCGAGTTGAAGGGGCGGTACAGGGCGTCCTACGCCGACAGTGCCGTCGTACGCCTGCAGGACGAGCCGCCGGAGCCTGCGCAGGTCGCAGGGACCGCCGCGGCCGTCATCGGCGGCATGGCGCTCGACGAGGACACGAACGTCCTGACCGTCGCTTGCGCACACGACAACCTGCTCAAGGGCGCGGCCAGCCAAGCGATGGAGAACCTCCGCCTGGCCTTCGGTATGACCTGATCAGCTTCGTCCGATCGAACGGTAGGTGAACCCTGCTTCGCGCATGATCTGAGGCGTATAGACGTTCCTGAGGTCGACCAGCACCGGCGAGGCCATCAGCTTGGACACCCGGTCCATGTCGAGGGCACGGTAGGCGTCCCACTCCGTCACGAGCACTGCGGCGTCCGCGCCCTCCAACGCTTCGTAAGGGCCCGAACAATAGGTCAGGTCTGGAAGGTGCTTCTTCGCCTCGTGCATTCCTTCGGGGTCGTGCGCCTTCACGGTCGCGCCCATCTTCTGAAGCGCCGGTACGATGTCGAGCGCGGGGCTGTCGCGCATGTCGTCCGTGTTGGGTTTGAAGGTCAGGCCTAGGACCGCGACCGTCTTGCCCTTCAGGCTTCCGCCTGCGGCGTCGGCGATCCGCGCCGCCATGGACCGCTTCCGGGCGTCGTTGATTTCGACCACCGCCTCGACGATGCGGGTCGGTGCGCCGACGGACTGTGCGGTCCTGGCGAGGGCGAGCGTGTCCTTGGGGAAGCAGGAGCCGCCATAGCCGGGGCCGGCATGGAGGAACTTCTTCCCGATGCGGCCATCGAGGCCGATGCCCTTGGCGACCTGCTGGACGTCCGCGCCGACCTTCTCGCAGATGTCGGCGATCTCGTTGATGAAGGTGATCTTGGTCGCGAGGAACGCGTTGGCTGCGTATTTGGTCAGCTCGGACGTCGTCCGGCCGGTGAACAGGATCGGCGTCTCGTTGATGAAGAGAGGACGGTACAGCTCGCGCATCACGTCGCGCGCCTTCTCGTCCTCGGCGCCGACGACGACCCGATCCGGACGTTTGAAGTCCGAAATGGCTGCGCCCTCGCGAAGGAACTCGGGGTTGGAGGCGACGGAGAAGTTATCACCCGGGACGAGGTCCGGCCGCGCTTCCCGAATGATCTTCTCGACCTCGGCGCCGGTGCCGACGGGGACGGTGCTCTTCGTGACGACGACCACGTAGTCGCCGATCAGCTTCGCGACCTCTTCGGCCGCGGCGTAGACGTAAGAAAGGTCGGCATGGCCGTCGCCGCGTCGCGAGGGCGTACCGACCGCGATGAAGACCGCGTCCGCGCCCGGCATGGCCTCTTCGAGGGAAAGGGTGAAGGACAGGCGCCCCGCCTCAACGTTGCGCGCGACGAGCGTGTCGAGGCCGGGCTCGTAGATCGGCATCTCGCCTTTCAGGAGGCGGTCGATCTTGCCCGCGTCCTTGTCGACGCAGACGACCTCGTGACCGAAGTCCGAGAAGCAGGCGCCCGAGACGAGGCCGACATAGCCCGTTCCGATCATCACGATGCGCATAGCGGTCCCTCTTGCTCGCGTTGGCTGCTTGTCGCGTCAGCGAAGCGCGCTGGCAACCTATCGGCGGCGATAGAGGTCCGCGCGCCACGACGCACCGTTCACGCGGCGCCGCGATGGGCCGAAGGCGGCGGCCAGCTCCGCCGTTAGCCGATCGACGTTCACCTCTGCGTCGTCGAAGCGCTTCAGATGATTGACCGTGACGAACCGCCCACCCGGCTTGAGGGCGGCGGCAAGGCTTCCGATGAGATCGCGGCGGGCCCGATCCGGCAGGTAGTAGAGCACCTCGCTCGCTATGGCGGCATCGAAGGCGGCGCGGGGCAGAGCGCAGGGCAGGATCGCTCGCCGGACTTCTACGTGGCGCTCGGCACGAAGACGTCTCTTCGCGATCTCCACCGCGCGGCTCGAGCCGTCCAAGGCGAGAAGGCGCAGAAAGCGCGGGGCTAAGGCAAGGGTCGAAACGCCCGGACCACACCCGATCTCGAGCCCGCAGGCGAGGCGGTGGGACCCTAGAAGGGTGCCGACGACGCGCCGCTTGTGCTCTTCGGTCCAGAGGCTCCGGTAGCGCCACGGATCATCGCTCGCCGCGTAGAGCGTCTCGAAGTGGCGAAGGTGACCCGAGACCTTGTCTTCACAAGACATAGGTTTCGTGCGGTCCGGTCATCGTGCGTCGCTGCGGCGAGGTCAGGGCGAAACCTTCGGGATCGTCGCCGACGACCGCGCCGAGCTGGCTGAGGTGCGCGTCGAGGGCGAATTGCTTTTGCAGGCGGGCGGCGCCGAGACGAAGGCGGACGCTCCGTCCCTCGCCAGGCAAAGGGTCGTCGCCCGCCGCCCCTAAGAGCGGCGTCCAGACCAGATACTCGGCAAGGCGGGCGCCGGTCCGGTCGCAAGCGGCCCGTCCGAGCGCGTAGGCGGTCTGGTGATCGCAATGCGGCTCCCGCCGCCAGGTCGTCAGAACCAGGCCCGGTCGGACCCGCACGATCAGTGCCGCCAAGCGCCGAAGGGCCGTGTCGCGCTGGCTTAAAGGGATGCCGAGCGTTCCGGCGTCCGGAAGTCCGAGGAGGAGGGGCGGCGTGTCGACGCCGAGCCTTGCGAGCGCACGCCGAAGTTCGGTCGTTCGGAGCCTGGCTAGCCTTCGCGGCGGCCAATCGCGGCTTTGCGGGTGCGATGCGGCGCCGTCGGTAAGGAGCGCGACGTGAACGGGAACGCCGCGCTGGCGAGCTTGAACGATCAGGCCCCCGCAGCCGAGCGTCTCGTCGTCGGGATGCGGCGCGATCGCGACGATACCGCGCCCCGCGCCCGACAGGCGGGCGAAGGCGGCCCAATCGACCGGTCGGTCAATCATCGAAGACGGGCCTGTACGATCCCTGCGCCGCGGCGCTGCCCGCCCGGACCAAGGCGGCATCGGGCGCAGGCTGGCGAAGGTAGACGGTGAGATCCCGCACGGCGCGTTCGAGGTCGTGCCCGGCCATGAGGCCGCTGCAACCCACCGAGCGGATGGCGAGGTCCGTGACCCGGCTTCCCGCCTGCACGGTCAGGGTCCGGGCCGCGTCGGCGATCAGGGCGTCCTCGGCAACGCCTTCTGATTCTGTCCAGGCGATTGCCCGGGCGAGGCGGGCATAGGCCGTGCGCACGCCGCCATAGGCTGCCTCGCACTCGGCCAGCATCTCGCCGAGCCGGGCGGCCTGATGCGGGTCCGCCTCGCGTCCGGTTCTGGCGAGGTGCGAGCACGCCGCGTCCCAGACGGCGAGGATGCCGCCTAGCTGAACGGCGACGAAGCGCACCGCGCCGCCGCCGAAGTAGGGTTGCGCGAGGTACGCGTTTCGTCCGCTGAGCCGGTCCGGGCCGCCGACCTCGATCCCGTCGATCTCGACTGCGAAGCTGTCGGTCGTCGCCATGCCGAGCGGCCGCCACCAGGCCGGATCGAACCGCCCAGCGAGACGTTCCGCCTCCAAGACGAAAGCGTGCGTGTCTCCTTCCTCGTCCTTGACGATGATGATGGCGGCGGAGAGCGCGCTCGCGCCGGAGGCGTAGGTCTTGCGCCCGCGCAGAACGTTCCCCTCGATCCGCCCTGGCCGGGCGAAGTCGTCGGCGCCCCAAACGCCGAGGAGGCCGCCTTCCTCGGCGAGCCCCCTCGCCCAACTCTTCTGATCCGGCGTACCGAGCCGTTCGATCAGGCCAAGCGCGTTGACGTGCCCCTCATAGAGGCGACCGAGGGCAAGGTCGCCCCGGCCGACCGCCACGAGCACGTCGAACATACCAGGTGGGACCTCTCGGCTGCCCGGCGCCGATAGCTCTTCGATCGTCTCGGCGCGAAGGTAGCTGCCTTCTGCGAGCACGTTCACGCCATCCGCCGGAAAAGCGTCCGTCCGCGCCCCCCGAAGGCGTTCGGTCAACGCGGTAAGCGCGGCGCTCACGCCGTTCCTGCCACGGGTCTCGCCGCGTAGCGCGCCATGGCGGCGTCGAGGCCGTGGATCGCGGCCTCGACCGGCTCGAGCGCCGCAGGCTCGTCCGTGAAGGCGCTGGCATGGGACGGATCGCGCAGCAGGCGCGCCAGGGTCATGTCGTGCCGCTCGACGAGGCAGGGCGCGTTCTGCGCCGCGCGTAGCACGTTCTGGGCAAGGGCAGTTGCCATGCCGCCTACGGCGCGGCCGGTCATCCGGGTGTAGACCGAGACGGCGAAGCCGCAGGCGCGGTCCACTCGCAGACCGGCTCGATCGGCCGCGAGGACGAGGCGCTTGTCCTCGTCGAAAGGGACCGAGGCGAAGCCGCCAAGCGCATCGTAGGCCGCGAAGCGGATCGCGATGCCCGCCCCTCCATAATCGTCGTGAAGCGGGGGGTAGGGAACCTGGCCCGTCCTTACCGTCTCGGCGAGCGTCCGGACCTTGTGTCGCCACAGGACCGCGGGCGTACCCCAGGCCAGAGCCGCTTCGGGGGCGGGGTCGAAGGGGTCGGCGATGCAGTCGATGCGGGCGAGGACGAGGTCCGCGGCCCCGTCGAACGCGCCTTCGGCGAGGCGGAAGGCGTCCTGGGCCAGCTGCGCGTCCGCGTCCGTCGTGAAGAGGAGGTCCTGCGGGTGCGCCCCGAAAACGTGCCGGGCGGCTTCGACCGAGGCGCGGCGGGCCCCGCCCGCGTGGTTGTCCTGGCTGGGCAGGTCGGCTTCGACGACGGCGAGGTCGATCCGCGAAAGATCGCATGCCATCCGGCGCGCGATTGCGGCCGTGTCGTCCTCGCACCCATTGGCGAAGACCAGAACGCCGACCTGGGCTCGCGCTCCCGCCGCGGCCAGATCCAGCGCACAAAGCGCAGCCGGCAATCGCTCCGCCTCGTTGCGTGCCGGCAGCGCGACGATCCAGCGGGGCGATAGGAAAGCGGTCATGGGCGCCTAACACCTTAATGAGGCGGCGGTTTCCTCCGCCTCACGGGGTTAAGCAAAGAGCGTGCAGGCCCCCTCGTCGGCGGGACCGACCTTGGAACGCAACCCGCCGAAGAGTTCCCTTCCAAGACCATCATGCGTGTTCGCGACGTAGACCTCGGGCGCACGGTCCATCAGGTCCCCGACCTTGGCTTCGAGGGTGCCGGCGTTCGCGTCGAGCCGGATGACGTCGCCGTCGCGGACGCGGGCGATAGGGCCACCGTGGATCGCCTCGGGCGTGACGTGGATCGCCGCCGGCGTCTTGCCAGACGCACCGGACATGCGGCCGTCGGTAACAAGCGCGACCTTGCGTCCGCGGTCCTGAAGCACGCCGAGCTGCGGAGAGAGCTTGTGAAGCTCCGGCATGCCGTTCGCGGCGGGCCCCTGAAAGCGCAGCACGGCGACGAAGTCCCGGTCGAGCTCGCCTGCCTTGAACCGTGCGAGGAACTCGTCCTGGGTGTGGAAGACGATCGCCGGCGCCTCCACCACGCGGTGTTCGGGCGCGACGGCGGAGGTCTTGATGACCGAGCGGCCGAGGTTGCCCTCGAGGAGCTTGAGGCCGCCTTGCGCAGCGAAGGGCTTCTCCACGGTACGGACGATATCGGTGTTCAGCGAGTGTTCCGTCCCCTCCCGGAAGACGAGCTCGCCGTCCTTGAGGATCGGCTCTTTCGTATATTCCGATAGGCCCGGGCCCATCGCGGTGACGACGTCGTCGCAGAGAAGGCCCGACTTCAGAAGCTCGCGCGTGACGAAGGCGAGGCCGCCCGCCGCGTGGAAGTGGTTCACGTCGGCGGGGCCGTTGGGATAGACGCGCGCCAGAAGGGGCACGACGCTCGACAGCTCGGCGATGTCGTCCCAGGTGAGGATCCAGCCTGCGGCCCTGGCCATCGCGACGAGGTGCAGCGTGTGGTTGGTCGAGCCGCCCGTCGCGTGAAGGCCTGCCACGGCGTTGACGAACGCGCCTGCGCTGCAGACCTCCGCCATGCAGAGCTCGGGACCCATCTTCACGACCCGCTTTGCCGCCTCGCGGGTCAAGGCGTTCCGAAGCGGCGTGCCCGGATTGACGAAAGCGGCGCCCGGCAGGTGAAGCCCCATCAGCTCCATCAGCATCTGGTTCGAGTTCGCCGTGCCGTAGAAGGTGCAGGTGCCGTGGGAGTGGTAGGAGTCCATCTCGCCCTGAAGCAGCTCCTCGCGGCCGATCTTGCCCTCGGCGTAGAGCGCGCGGATGCGGGCCTTCTCCTTGTTGGGCAGGCCGGAGGTCATCGGGCCGCCCGGCACCATCAACGTCGGCAGGTGGCCGAAGGACAAGGCGCCGATCGTCAGGCCAGGAACGATCTTGTCGCAGATGCCGAGGCACAGGACCGCGTCGAACATGTCGTGGCTAAGACCGATCGCGGTCGCCATCGCGATGACGTCACGGCTGAACAGTGACAGCTCCATGCCGTCCTGGCCTTGCGTGACGCCATCGCACATCGCGGGAACGCCCGAGGCGACCTGCGCCGTCGCGCGGACCTCTCGCGCGGCCTCGCGGAGAATCTTGGGATAGTCCTCGTAAGGCGCGTGCGCCGACAGCATGTCGTTGTAGGCGGTGATGATGCCGATGTTCTTGACCCCGGCCTTCAGGGCCATCTGGTCTTCTCGGCTCTGCGCACCGGCGAAGCCGTGGGCGAGGTTGCCGCAGGCGAGGTGATCGCGGCGGCCGCGGCCGCGCATGGACGCGACCTTCTCCATGTAGGCGGCGCGGGTGTCGCGGCTGCGCTCTTCGATCCGGTCGCGGACGGATTTGACGGTCGGGTGCATGGGGTATCCTAGTCGGCGTAAAGGACGCGCAACGGGGCGCCGTCCGCATGGAGGATCGCGCGGACCGGCATGTCCTCCACCTGGCCAGCGCGCATCGCCTCTTCAAGCACGGCGCGCTTCTTTTCTCCCGTTACGAGGAGGAGGATCGAACGCGCCCCGAGGAGGCCTGCGCGGCTGAGCGTGAGGCGGGCGTAGGGCGCGCCGGGGGGCAGGGGGTCCGGGGTGACCTTGAAGACTTCGTCCGCGGGGCCTTCGAGCGCTTCTTTCAGCCCCGGCGAGTTCGGGAACAAGCTCGCCGTGTGCCCGTCGTCGCCCATGCCGAGAACGATCAGGTCGAGCGGCGAGAAGGCGTCCGGCAGGTGGTCGAGCCCTACCATCGGCGTCAGCTTCGCCGCGGACGCGTAGTCCTTCAGAAGATGTTCCCGAAGCAGCTTGTCGTTGCGCGCGGGCGTGTCGTCCGGCGCGTCGCGCTCGTCGGCGAGGGTGACGTGAACCTTGTCCCAGTCGAACTCGGTCTCCGACAGCGCCTCGTAGAGCGGCACCGGGGTCGAGCCGCCGGACAGGGCACAGGACGCCGCGCCGCGCTCCTCGACGCCTGCACGCAGCGCGTGCAGGCACGCGGTCTTCGCCGCTTCGGTCATCGCCTCGCGGCTTTCGAAGGTCTCGATCATGGTTTCCTCCCGCGTGCGGCTACTCGTACCAGGAGTGGCCGTTGCGCTCCGTAAGGGAATGCTTCGACGAGGGGCCGGTTCCGCCCGAGCGGTAGGACTTCGGCCGCATGCCGCGTGCTTGCCAAGCATCGATGATGCCGTCGATCCAGCGCCAGGCGGCTTCCTGCTCGTCCCGCTGGACGAAGAGCGCCGGGTTGTCGTTGAGCGCGTCGAGGATCAGCTGCTCATAGGCGATGCGGCGGCGCGCCGTGTGGTGCTCGGCGAGCGACAGGTTCAGCCCCAGCTCCTGAAGCGGCATGCCCTCCGCCGTCAGGCCCGGCTTCTTGTTCATGATCTGCAGCGTGATGCGCTCTTCGGGCTGCAGGTTGATGATGAGCTCGTTCGGGTTGGTCTCCGCCCCGAAGATCGAGTGCGGCACCTCGCGGAAGCGGATGACGATCTGCGTGTTGCGCTCGGCCATGCGCTTGCCGGTCTCGAGGTAGAAGGGCACGCCGGCCCAGCGCCAATTCTCGACCTCCGCGGCGATCGCGACGTAGCTCTCGGTGTCCGAGTCTTCGTTCTCGACATCTTCCTTGTAGGAGGAGGCGGGGGCGCCCTGCTCGGCGTAGCCGCCTTCGTACTGGCCACGCACCGTCTTGTGTTCGACGTTCTCGGGCGTGATCGGGGCGAGGGACTTGAGGACCTTCACCTTCTCGTTGCGCACGCTGTCGGCCGAGAGGCTGGTGGGCGGCTCCATCGCGACGAGGCAGACGAGCTGGAGAAGGTGGTTCTGCACCATGTCGCGGATCGCGCCGTACTCGTCGTAGTAGCCGCCGCGCCCCTCGGCACCGACCGTCTCCGCGATGGTGATCTGCACGCTCTCGATCGCCTGAGCGTTCCAGAGCGGCTCGAATATCCTGTTGCCGAAGCGCAGCGCGATGAGGTTCTGGACGGTCTCCTTGCCGAGGTAGTGGTCGATCCTGAACGTCCGGTCCTCCGAGAACGCCTCGGCGACCGTCTCGTTGATCTCGATGTTCGAGGCGAGGTCCGAGCCGATGGGTTTCTCGACGACGATCCGGTTCGGCGCCTTGGAAAGGCCGTTGGCCTTCAGGCCCTGGCAAACCGCCCCGAAGATCGACGGGCTCGTCGACAGGTAGAAGACGATCTCGTCCTGACAGTACGCCTTGAGATGCTGAGCGAGGTTCTCGAAGCTCTGAGGCTCGCTCGCATCGACCGAAACGTAGGAGATACGCTGGGCGAAGGCGTCGAAGACGTCCGGGTCGTAGCGGTCCCCCGCACGCTCCTGCACCCACTCGCGGACCGCCTCGCGGAACTCGGCGTCCTCGCGCTCGGACCGCGAAGTCGCGACGATCTTCTGCTCCTCGGCGAGGAAGCCCTCGAGGTGCAGGAAGTAGAGGCTGGGGAACAGCATGCGCCGGGCGAGGTCGCCGGTGGCGCCGAAAAGGACGAAGGTGCAGGCGGTGCTCAAGAGACGGGCTCCCGGGGAGTGAGGGTTCGGGGCCGCCTTACCCACGATGCATGGCGGCGCTCAAGTCCGGGGCGCGGGAGGGTACGGTTTCGCACGCTTGTCGGCCGGAGGCGGGCGGGGATAGGCTTCCTTCGGGAAGAGAAGGAGGGGTCTTATGGGATCGGGAAGCAGAGTCGCGGTCGCCGCATTGCTGCTCGCCGCATGCGCGAGCGATAGCGAGGAGTCGAAGGGGCCCTCGAAGGCGACCCCGACCGTCCAAGAAGAGCCTGAATTCTCTGACTCCATCGTCGTCACCGGCGTGCGTTCTGAAAGCGCGGCGGCGCGAGCATACGCACCGATGCCGCCCCCGGGCGGTTACTACGAACAACCCGCCGACACATCCCGCTTCGACAATGGCGAGCCGAGCGGCATCCTCCGCGTCGCCGACGCCCCCGTCAGCACCTTCTCGGCGGACGTCGACACCGCTTCCTACTCCATCGTCCGCCGCTTCTTGAACCAGCAGGCCCTGCCGCCCTCCGAGGCCGTGCGGATCGAGGAGATGATCAACGCCTTCGACTACGACTACTCAGCTCCGAAGAGCGCGGACGAGCCCTTCGCCGCGGACGTCTCGGTGTTCGGGACGCCTTGGAACGAGAAGACCGAGCTCATCCGCATCGGCGTGCGCGGCTACGACCTCGAGCCCGAGGAGGTGCCGGACAGCAACGTTGTCCTGCTGCTCGACGTGTCGGGCTCGATGAACGCCCCCGACAAGCTGCCGCTTCTCAAAGAGTCGATGAAGCTCCTGGCGGGCGAACTCGGCGAAGACGACACCCTCGCCGTCGTCGTCTATGCGGGTGCGGCGGGCGTCGTGCTCGAACCGACCGGGGGCAACGAGAAGCTCGCGATCCGCGAGGCCCTGGACCGCTTGAGCGCCGGCGGCTCGACCGCGGGGGGAGAGGGCATCGAACTCGCCTACGACCTCGCCGAGCAGAATTTGCGGAAGGATGCGGTCAACCGCGTGATCCTCGCGACCGACGGCGACTTCAACGTCGGCGTCACTTCGGACGAAAGGCTCGAAGACCTCGTCGCGCGCAAGCGCGAGACCGGCATCTACCTCTCGGTCCTGGGTTTCGGAGCCGGGAACCTCAACGACACGATGATGCAGCGCATCGCGCAGAACGGGAACGGCGTTGCAGCCTACATCGACGACCTTGCCGAGGCGCGACGGGTCCTCGTGCGCGAGTTCACCTCGTCGATGTTCCCGATCGCCGAGGACCTGAAGTTCCAAGTCGAGTTCAACCCGTCGGCGGTCTCCGAGTACCGCCTGATCGGCTACGAGACGCGGGCCCTGCGAGAAGAGGACTTCGACAACGACCGCATCGATGCCGGCGACATCGGCTCCGGCCACACGGTCACCGCGCTCTACGAGGTGACGAGGGCGGGGGAGGCCGGGAGCCTGCCGGACCGCCGCTACGACGAGAAGGACGCGGCCCCTTACGACCCGGACGCTGAGCTCGCCTTCCTGAAGATCCGCTACAAGCGTCCGGGCGAGGACGACAGTCGCCTGATCACACGGCCGATCACGCCTGCGGACAGGACGGACGCGCCAAGCGAGGACGCCCGCTTCGCCGCCGCGGTCGCGGCGCTCGGCGAGAAGCTCGGCCGGTCGGGCCGTGCCGACGGGCTCTCCTACGACGCGCTGATCGAGATGGCGAACGGGGCCAAGGGGCGCGACGAGTACGGCGACCGCGCGGGCTTCGTGCAGCTGGTGCGAATCGCCGAGAGCCTGGACAGGCCTGGCGAGGGGGACTGACGGGCGGGGTGCGGAGCGCTCTGGCAGCGGCCTTCGATCACGATCTGCGCTTTCGCTGGCGCGGCGAGCAGGTCACGCGCATCGAGAACCTCTCCGACATCGTCTTCGCGCTCGCGCTCGGCATGATCGTCGCGGCGGATGGGGCGGTCGGAACGGTGGGTGCGTTGAACGCTTACGTCGTCGGACTCGTTCCGATCACGGGCGCATTCGCGACGCTCCTCGCGGTGTGGAACGCCCACTTCGTCTTCTTTCGGCGTTACGGCCTCGCGGACAGCCGGATCGTCGGCCTCAACGCCTGCCTCCTCCTGATCGTCCTCTTCACGGCCTATCCCCTCCGCTTCGTCTACGAAGCGCTCTACGCCTACGTCCTCGCCTCATTCGGAGAGATGAGCAGAGCCGAGGCGATGGGCCTCGACTGGAAAGGCGCTCAGACGATCGCGGCCTACTTCGGCGCAGGCTACGCCCTCGTCTATGCCTGCCTGGCGGCCATGTACGGCCATGCCAGTAAGCGCACCGAACTCTTGGTGCTGACGCCGACCGAACACCAGCTCACGCTTCGGGCGCTGTGGCGCTACCGGGTAGCGGCGATGCTCGGCTTTGCGGTCGTGCCCGCGGCGCTGCTCCTGCCCCGCCTGGGCGCCTTCGCGGGCTTCCTTACGCTCCTCGTGACGCCGATCGGCTTCATCCTTGCCCGCCGCTTCCCCCTGCCTGGGGCGGCGGGCGCTGACTACCAGCGCAGCCCGACGCCCGCTCGAAGCGTGTAGACTTCCGTCACGTCGCCCACCGTCGCGGAGACGCCCACCGAAAGCTTCGCGTACTCGTTCTGATAGGCGATGTCCCCGCCGAGGATCGCGGCGCCGTCTTCCTTCTGCTGCGTCAGCGTGAAAGGATCGCCCTCCCCGAAGCGGTAGGTCGCGGTCAGGTCGTCCTCGTCGAGCTCCTGGCTCCACGCCACCGTGAGGCGCGGCTCGATGATGCCGGGAATGCTGGTGTCGTAGCTCGAAGGCCGCAAGTCGAAGCGGCGCCCGACGGTCACCCCGAGGTTCCCCCGCAGGCTCGTCGCGCTGCGGTCGTCCGCCGTCAGCGCGATGACCGCGCCTTGGGGGCCCTCCTCGGCGTAGCCGTCCTCGTCGAGCTTGAGGTAGTCGACGCTGGCGAAGGGCTCAATGTTCCACGCACCGGCGCGACCCTCGTAGCGCACTCTTCCGTAAGCGGACAGCTGCGTGCCGTCCCAGTCCGCGATGACGCTTCGGTTGAGCGTGTTGCCTTGCTCGTCGGTGACGATCTGGACGGTGCGTTCGGATTCCGTCTTCGTCATGCCGTAGGCGACGCGCCCGTCGATCGCGATCGGGCCCAGGACGTCGGCAGCGTACACGCTGCCGGCATAGGTCAGCTGGTCGAAGGGGAAGTCCTCGCCGGACTTCTCGTCGAACCGCCCCGAGGCGATCGAGGCGCTGACACCGACGACGTCGATCGGGCCGAACGGCATGTCCGCGCCGAGCGCGACGACGAAGCCACCGCCGTCGAAGCCGAGCGAGCCTTCGTCCGCATCGCGGTTGACGAACAAGGTCTCCTCTTGAAGCCAGGCCGTCCGTTGCCGCGCACCGCCCTGACGCAGCGCTTCGACGCGTTGCGTGACGATCGAGGTGACCGAGGCGTTCTGCGCGCGAGCGTAGGTAAGCGGACCGTCGAGCGGCGCGGGGAGGAACTGCGAGAAGGCCTCGGAGAACTGTTCTTGCGGCGTGAGCACGGTCTCGCCGCGGCGGCGCTCGAACGTGCCGATGTTGAAGACGGCGGCGCCGAGTTGCGGGTCCGTCGAACCGGCCGCGGCGAGCGCCGAGATCACCGCCGGGTAGGCGGGGGCGAAGGCATCGCCGATCCCGACTTCTGCGGCGCCCTTGCGGCGCAAGGTCAGATCGATGCCCTGGCCGTCCTCCGTGAGGGCGATGTCCTGATCGAACAAGAAGGCGTTGCTGCTCACCGTCCCCTCTCGCAGGGCGGCGATGTCGGCGTTGAACGCGCCGCCCGCGCGTAGGATCGTCGTCGTGAGGTCTCCGTCGAAGGCGGAGGCGAACCGCGTCGCGATCACCGTGTCATCGGACAAGGTGATGTCGCCCGATGCGCTCAGTGAACTGAACGTCGATCCTTCTCCGGCGACCGAGAACAGCAAGGTGCCGCCGTCCGATGTCAGGCTCTGGACCTGAGCCGGCGCCGCTCCGACCAGCGACAGCTCGCCCCCGTCGCGAACGTCCACTGAGAGGTTCTGGGCACCTGTCAGCGTTCCGGCGAAACCAGCGGTGCCCGCGATGCTGAGCGTATCAGCCGTGCCGCCCCCGAAGTCGGCATTGCCGATGAAGCGGGAGTTCAGCAGGGTCAACGTATCGTTGCCGGCGCCGAAACGCAGGGCTGGGCTCGTGACCGTGCTGCCGCCGCTCAGCGCGAGGACGTCGTCGCCGTCGCCGAGATCGATCAGGCCGGAGACCGAGCCGGTCGTCACGGTGAAGCGGTCCGCCCCGGCGCCCAACAACACGTCGCCGCGGATCGCGCCCGCCGTCGTGGTAGAGCCGTCATTGATCAGCTCGATACCCGTCGGGCTCGCGCGGAAGTCGATCGCGATCGCCTGTCGCGCCGTCAGCGCGCCATCGTCCGCCCCCGTCGTGTCGTTTGTGTCGACGTAGTCGCTAACCGATGCGCTGATCGTTCCGGTGTTGACGAAACGGCTGAGGGTGGGAGAGGCGTTCCTTACCGCGACGGCCTGCCCGGTGTCGGTCGTCGCCGTGGCGCTGATCGTGCCGGCGTTGGACACGCGGGAAAGCTCGGCGCCGGAGCCGAGGTCCAGGGCGACCGACCCGACATCGAGGCCGTTCGTGGTCGCGGTGATGCCGCCAGCGTTCCGGAAGCCGCCCTCGACGACTGCGTCGCCGATCACGACCGCACGCGCGTCGGTGCCGAGAACCGGGCTGAACGAGCCCCCACTCGTGACGACCCGTCCGTCGCCGGCAATCGTACCACCGTTGACGATGCCGTAGCCGTCCGCCGCGGGCGCGCCGATCTCGGCGCCGTCGCCAACGTAGAGCGCGCGCCCACTACCGTTCGCGACGAGGACGGCCGCATTGGTCGTCGAGGTCGCAGCCGCGGTGGTCACGCCACCCGCGACCGAACCCGTGATCCGAACGCCGTCGCCGCTTGCGAGCGCGGTCTGGTCGATGGGAGCGGCGTCGCCCGTTCCGCTGCCCTGCGTGGTGAAGGCGCTGGAGCCGATGGTCCCGCCGATCACGACGCCGCCCCCGACGGAGCCGGAAAGATCGAGCCCGGTGGCGCCTATGCCGGCCGCTTGAAAAGTGCTGCCGGCGCTGAGGGTGACGTCGCCGGTGACGGTGCCGCCGATGCGAAGCGCGCTGGCATCCTCACCGGCTGCGCGAAGCGCGCCTGCATTGCTGAACGAACCAGTCAACGTGCCCTCGAGCGACACGGCCGCGCCGCCAGCCGACTCGACGCTGATGCTCGATCCGGAACCCAGGCTGACGTCCCCGGTCAGCGCGGCGTCTTCGGTGAGCAGGAGGCCGTACCGGTCCGCGGGGAACACGGCAGGCGCCTGGTTCCGCACGGTTTCGACCGCGCTTTGAATGGTGATGTCGCCGGCCTGGGTGTAGCTGCCTGCCTGGGCCCCGGTGATCAGCACGCCCCGTGCGCCCACGGCTTCGCCCGAGACGTCGATCGTTCCGTCCATGACGACGTCGGCGTCCGAATCGATCGTCAGCGCGGTTCCGCTGGGCACCGTGATGCTGCCCCCTTCGGTCACCGTGACGTCCCCCGCCGCAGAAGTCGCGATCGGCGTCGTGCGCTCGTTCGCGATTTCGGTCTGCGCCACGGCGCTCGCTGCCATCAGCCCGCTCGCCGCGCCGCTCAACAGGGCAAGGCGGAGCCTCCGCCGGTTCGCCGTTTGCGTCATGAAGTACTCCTGCTTGGGCCGGGCGCCCCCGGCCCGTCGTTGGGGCCGCATCTAGCCCGATCGGGCCTCACGGCGAAGTGACGGTGTGTGAAGGTCTGTTCAGCGCGAAGGGGTGACCCTGACGAGCCGGCCGCCGCGGCCTTCGTCCGCTTCCAGAGCGAGCCAGACCGAGCCATCCGGGGCGACGGCCACGTCCCGCACGCGGCTGCCGAGCTCACCGAAGAGCTCCTCCTGCCGGATAGGATCGTCGGGGTCGATGAGGCGGACGTGCCGATAGGCGAGCGCACTCATCAGGAGCTGGCCGCGCCACGCAGGAAAGAGGACGCCGTCGTAGACGGTGAGCGATGAGGGCGCGATCGACGGCGTCCACTGGACGAGAGGCTGTTCAGTGCCTTCCCACGTCGCGAAGGGCGTGATGAACGCGCCCGAATAGTCCATGCCATAGCTCGCTGCGGGCCAACCGTAGTTCGCGCCGCGCTCGATGAGGTTGAGTTCGTCGCCGCCGCGCGGGCCGTGCTCGGCTTCGAACACGCCGCCGCGCAAGGTCGTGATGGCTTGGGGGTTCCGGTGCCCGTAGGACCAGATCTCGGGCAGAACCCCCGGTACGCCCTGGAACGGATTGTCGGCGGGGGCCCGCCCGTCCCGGTCGAGCCGGAGCACCTTGCCGAGGTGGCTGTCCATCGCCTGCGCCTGATGACGGTAGGCGTAGCCTTCGCCCGACGTCAGCAACAGCGTGCCGTCGCCGAGCCAGGCGATCCGGCCGCCGTAATGGGCGTCGGTCTCCCGGTGGGGCACTGCCTCGAACAGCACCTCCAGCGCTTCCAAGCGCCCCCCTTGCGGCGTCGGCACGTACCGGGCGCGGGCAAGAGCGAGCGTGTTGTCGCCCGTCATTCCCGCCGCATAGGTCAGGTAGAGGAGGCCGGTGCGGGCGAAGTCCGGCGAGGGGCTGACCTCGAAGAGGCCCGCTTGTCCCGCTTCGTAGACCTCCGGCAGCCCGGTGACGGGTTCTTCCAAAAGGCGTCCGTCCCTTACGATCCGCAAGCGGCCGGGACGCTCGCTGACCAACACGTCGCCGGCGCCCGGACCTTCGGGCAGGAAGGCGATAGACCATGGGTGATCGAGCGCGTCGGTAATCGTCTCGACCGTGTAACGAGACGGGTCGGCGCTGGGGGCTTCGCCGATCGTGGGCGCGGGCCCTTGAGGCGGGAGAGCGAGGCTGGCGGCGAGGAAAAGAAGGACAGGCGTCATGCGGTCGAGGGGGTCTTCCGGTCGGCGGCGGTGAGAGTGTTCTTTGCCCCTTAGCCGCCTTGCTTGCCTTTCGGAACGCAGGCGTCCACCTCAGAAGACGCCGCACGGGGCGGCGGTCAAGCTTACGGTCTCATGCGCTTTCTCGGAACCATCGTCGCCTGGCTCGCCGCGAGCGTGATCGCCTACGTCCTCGCCTCGATCGCTTCGACGCAGGTCGTCCTGTCCGGCGTCGAGAGCGTCGGGCGCGACGTCCCCTTGAACGTGAACATCGACACGACGGTCGCCGACATCGCGGGGCTGCGAAGCTACTTCGTCGTGATCCTGATCGGCTTCGCGATCGCCTTCTTCGTCGCGAACCTGGTGGCGGCCATGCTTCCGGCGCTCGCGCCGATCGCGTATCCAGTCGGCGGCGGCATGGCAGTCGCCGTCGCGCTCTTCATCATGAAGAGCCGTTACGGCGTCATGCCGATCTTGGGCGCGCAGACGGAGTTGGGGCTGTGGCTTCAGATCGCGGCAGGCGTCCTCGGTGGGCTTGCCTTCGAGCTGTTTCGGCCTCGAACCGAAGAAGAACGGGCGCAGCGGCTGGATGGTCGCCTGGCCCGTAGGCGCCGGTCGGTCTGACGGCCTAACCTTGAAGGGTCGAAGCGACCGAGTTGGCGTCGTAAGTCTGCGGATCGGAGGGGCGTTCGCCCCGCCCCATCACCACTTCCAGGCTGACGGCCGTCTCGCTCGAGCCTCCGCCGCCTAGAGGCAGCTGCACGCCGAGGCCGACGCCCGAGCTTCGCCCGCCCTTGCCGGCTCCGAGGCCGATCGACGGACCACTCCTGTAGCCGCCCTCGCTCTCTGCCGCCCGGCTGACCACGGTGAACCAGTCATAACCGTCGGCGAGAGCGAGCTCTGCGGCTCGGCGGAGCGCGCCGTCCTCGGCAACCTGCAGGCTCTTGCCCCGATAGACGACGCGGTAGCGCCCTGCCTCGATCGGCTGCTCGCGGTACCCGAGCGCGGAAGGGCTGCTGGCAGGGCCGTAGGCGGCGCCGCTGGCGCAGGCCGCAAGAAGAAGGACGGGGAGAAGACGGGAAGGGCGCATGGGGCGACACTAGCGCGAAGCCGCGCAGCGGCGAAGCACATTCCTCTTCTGTCTCAAGCGCTACGCCTGGTCGCGCCGTCCCGCTTACGCCTCGCTCGCGAGCCTCGCGAAGAGCGCCGCGCGCTCCGCATAGCTCGCATGCGGCGCTCCCGACGGCGCTGCGGGGGAGAAGAGGACGACGCCGCCCGAAGGGCAGTCGGCGCGCGCCGCCGCCACCGCTTCCTCCATGGAGCCGAAGACGGGCCAACCGAGGCTCGCGATCTTCGGCCCCACCTCGCCGAAGCCGAAGACCCTGACGTCGAACGCTGCCATCTCGTCCGCGAGCGCGCGGTAGTCTTGTCCCCGGTCCTTACCGCCGAGGATCAGCCTGACGGGCCGGTCGCGGAACCGGACCAAGGCCTGACGCGTCGCTTCGGGCACCGTGGCGAGGGCGTCGTCGATCCAGAGCCGGCCATCCCTACTCGGCACTCGCGCCTGACGCGAGGGCAGGCCCTCCCAACTCGGCAGGACGGTAAGCAGGGCTGCCAAGACGCCGGACGGACCGAGAGCGGGAAGGGCGGCGGCCGCGGCGATCCTTACGGCCTGCTGGAGGCCGGGGCTCGCGAAGGCGTCACCGTAGGCCGACGGCTCGAACGCCTCCCCGCCAATGCGCAAGCGGCCATCGTCGAGTGGTACGACCGCTTCGGTCGGCACGGTAGTGCCCGGCAGGCCGGCCGCTTCGATGACGGCGGAAGGCGCGACCCCGGGGCAAGGTGGCGTCCACCGGTAGGGCCGGAGCTTCGCTTCCCGATAGGCTGCCTCGCCGCCGTGCCAGTCCGTATGCTCCTTGTAGAGGTTGGTCACGACGTGGCGCCACCGGCGGCCTTCTTCCGGCGCTTGGAGGTCGTGCATCATGTAGGACGACAACTCGACGACGGGCGCCGTCTCCCCCGGTAGAGCCCGGTCCAAGACGGGCCGCCCGATATTGCCGTAAGGCGCGCTCGAGACTCCGCCGGCGGTCAGTAGGGCCGACAGTAGCGCCGTCGTCGAACTCTTCCCCTTCGTCCCGGTCACCGTGACCGTCCCGGTCGGGGCGAGGTTGGCGAGCCAGTAGCCGGTAGGCGTCGTCACCGTCGCGCCGGCATCGAGCGCGGCGCGGTGAAGCGCGTCCTCGGGGGGGACGCCAGGAGAGCGTAGGTAGAGCGTGTCGGGGCCGAGGAGGGATATCGCTTCCTCGATCGTCTCGCTGCCCTCGGCCTTCACGTCGAACAGGCGGACGGGCAGAGCCGTATGACTTTCGAAGTAGCGCTTCGCGGCCTGCCCTTCGACGCCGAGGCCGTGCAACAGGACGTGAGTGACGCTCACAGGCGCTCTGCCGCCCGGCGGTAGCGCTCGGGAACGCTGGTGACGTCCGGCAGCGGCGTGCGTGCCCTCGCCCAGGCCTGCTCGAGCGAGGCCTCGCTCTCCTGAGCGAGCACCCTCGGCAGGAAGCTCCGGGTCGCCAGCCGCGCCCGGCCCCACTCGGTAGTCGAGAGCGTCCAAAGCGTCGCGCGGCTCTCCTCGATCGTGCCGACGCAGTCCCACGGCTTGATGTCCGTCAGGCCGAGGAGCTGTTCGTAGTAGGGCTGGAGGGCGGGGCGGTCGAGGAAGACGCCGCCGAATGCCGTCTCCGTCTCCTCGGGGGTGAGGTGCGGGCCGAGGATGAGGCTCGTGAAGGCGCACTTCGCGCACGCCCCGCACCAACGGGCGCTCGCATCGCCTGCGAGCCGGAAGTTCCGGTTGCAGCTCGTGAAGCGTGGGAAGGCTTCCTTCAGCGTCGCGAACGTCTCGCCGATCCAGACCTCGGAGTAGGGGCGGAGGATCGAGAAGGGCAGGGGCGCGCCGGGGGCCGCTTCGGCGACCGCGGTGTCGAGCAGCGCCTCGAAGCGGGACGACTTCGAGTCCTGGTGGTTCGCTTCGATGCGCCCGAGCCGCATGGTCGGCTCGTCCGCCGAACGCTCGTTGGCGAACACGACGGCGCCGTGACCCGTCAGCATCGCATAGACCGTAAGGACCAGCATGTTGATGGCGGTGATGGGGACGTGGCCGTTGAAGGCGCTTTCCAGTGCCGAGAGCTTCGGGTCGAGGCGCCGGTGAAGCAGCGTGACGGGGGCCGGCGCGGTCGCCTGGATCGCGTTCCCGACCGCATCGGAGAGGATGACCGCAGCGAGGTGCACGTCCTCGCCTGCCGCCTGCACGATGGCGCGCGCGACGTGCGAATCCTTGCCGCCGCCGAAGGCGACCAAGGCCGGCCCCTCGGCGGGGGGCGCCGGGGCGAGGGCGGGGGGCGCCGGAGCGAACTTCATCTCGGTATCGGGCGGAAAGTCGAGCCCGGCTCTCACGAAGAACTCGGCGAGACCGTCCGCGTAGAGACGGCGCGCCATGCCGCGCCCGGCCGGTCCCAGCGCGGGGAAGGTGATCCTCTTCGCCGCCGCCGCCTTGTAGGTGCTGACGCCGAGGGCGACGTGCAGCAGGGTAAGCAGGCGCGAGAGGGCCTCGCCGGGGTCGGCCGGCATGGGGGTGTCCGGAAACCAGACCCGTTCCTCGAACCGGCCGAAACGTCCGCATTCGAAGGCGAAGACGGCCGTGCCGTCCTCGATCCGCCAGTCGGCGAAGGCGAAGTTCTCGGTGCGGGGTAGGCTGTTCGGCACGCCCTGCGCTTAGAGCCCGCCGCCCATCGAGGGAAGCGGTCGCGTCGCGAACCGCTCAGTGAAAGCGGACCGACGCGATCACCCGGCCGAGCGCGAGGCCGGTCTCTCCTTCCTGCCACCGATGGAGGACGGGCCCGCCCGCATCTTCGAGCAGCACGAGTTCGCCGCTCAGGGGGCGCCGCCGCTCCGTGTCGAGGACGAAGAGCGTCTCGGAAGGAATGCCGGATCGGGGTTCCGCCTCCGGCAGGAAGACAGCCACGAGCCTGCCGCCGCCATAGGTGATCGGCACGTAGTCGGTCGCGACCTCATGCGGATCGAGCTGGCCGGTCACGACGCGGGACAGGCTGTTGGGCGTCAGGATCGGTACGTGCTGCAACGGTCGTCGCAGGTAGGGCGCGCCGGGGCTCGTGTCCTGCTCGCGCCCGGACCGCTCGCCACCCGCGAGCCAGCCGAGCGAGACGCTAAGCGCGTCGGCGATCTTGGCGAGCATGAGCTGGCGGGGGTCATGGACTCCCGCCTCCCAATTGGCCACGGTCGGTTGGGTCACGCCGAGCCGCTTGGCGAGCGCGCCTTGGTTGAGGCCGAGCGCCTTGCGGGCCGTTCGGATCCGAAGACCGATAGTGCCGCCCTCTGCGGACGTGGACGCTAGAGGCTTGCCAGCACTCACTGAATCTCCTCCGGCACCGTGTCTTTTCGTCCTGCGCCTCTATAGGACAAGGTTATAGGGACGGGTCCGGCGTAGCACAGACTTCCACAGATCACGCGTTTGTTAAGCTATTGGCGTCCCGAAATCGGACTTCCTACAAGGCCGTCCTATAGACAAGTTCCGAAGGCAGCGCTTACAAAGTCACAGCCGCAGCAGGGAGATTCGCATGTCGGATTATTGTTCTTCGGACGGTGCGAACCGTCTTCAAGTACTAATCGCGGACTACTGGCGGAAGAAGGGCTTCGACGTGAACGTCGAGCTCGTTCAACAAGGCTTCGTCTCGACCATGCGGTCGTCCCGCTATGACGTTCGCAGCGACATGGTCAACGGCATGCCTCGCCGAAACATGTCGGGCGAGACTGCCTAAGAAACGTCCCCGGTTCGTCCGCCCAGCGACCGGATCTTCTCGAACAGCGCTTCGAAGTCCTCGAAGCGCTGTTCGTCCTTCACGGCGTGGCTCGTTTCGAAGCTGCCATAGCCGAACTCTGCGAGCAGCACCGGCATGCCTGCGGCCCGGCCCGCCGCAAGGTCGGTCGGCGTATCGCCGATCATCACGCCCCGCGCGCGCCCCGTCCTGCGCTGGATCTCGATGAGCGGTGCCGGGTCGGGCTTGCACCGATCGAGGCTGTCGCGAGCCAGGACGACATCGAACCACTTCGTCAAATCGAGGGCATCCAGGAGCGGGAAGGCGAGCTTCTCCACCTTGTTCGTGCAGACCGCGAGCGCTGCGCCCGCCTCGGCCAGCTGCGCGAGGGCATCCTCACAACCGCCGAAGGGGCGGGTGCGTTCGGCGATCCGCGCCGCGTAGCGATCCACGTAGCGGGTGACCAACACGTCGCCCTCCTCGCCCTCGGGGAAGCGGCGGCCATGCTCTGCGTAGCCGCGTCGCAGGAGCGCCCGCGCGCCTTCCCCGACGAGGTGACGCACCTCCCTCTCGGGCAAAGGCGCCATTCCCTCCTCGCCGAGGATTACGTTCATCGCCTCGGTAAGGTCCGGCGCGCTGTCGACGAGCGTGCCGTCGAGGTCGAAGATGACGACGAGATCCGAGAACGGGCGGTCGGGGGGAGTGGTGGCCATGGGCCCCCCTAGAGGCGGTGGACCTCCGGCGCTACAGGCGGAACGCAACCGTCAGGAGTCCGCATGACCGCGATCGCCAGCGTCGTCCTCGCCGCAGGCCAGGGCACGAGGATGCGTTCCTCCCTGCCCAAGGTCCTCCACGAAGTTGGCGGCCTCCCCATGCTCGGCCACGTCCTGAACGCCGCGGCGGCGCTTGGCGCGGCCCGGCAGGTCGTCGTGGTCGGTGCTATGTCGCCTCGGGTCGGTGCGGCGGCGGGGGATCTGGCCGAAGGCGTCGAGATCGCCGTGCAGGATCCGCCCCGCGGCACGGCCGATGCGGTCTCCGCCGCCCTGCCGAAGCTGGAGGGCTTCGAGGGCATCGTCCTCGTCCTCTACGCGGACACGCCGCTCGTGACGGCGGAAACGCTGGGCCGAATGGCGAGGGCGATCGACGACGGGGCAGCGCTCGCCGTCCTCGGCTTCGAGCCGGACGAGCCCGGCGCCTATGGTCGCCTGGTCACGGACGGGTCGGGCGCGCTCGATCGGATCGTCGAGGCGAAGGACGCGAGCGCCGACGAGCTCGCGGTTCGGCTCTGCAATGCAGGCGTGATGGCGGTGCGTTCGGACGTCCTGCGGGCGCTTCTTCCGCGGATCGGGAACCGGAATGCCAAGAGCGAGTTCTACCTCACCGACCTGGTCGGCCTGGCGCGAGGCGCCGGGGAGCGCGCGGCGGTCGTTAAGGCTTCCGCCGAGGAGGTTTCGGGCGTCAACGACCGGGCCGAACTCGCCGCGGCCGAGGGCGTGTTCCAACGGCGTGCGCGGCTTGCCCTCGCCCTCGCGGGGGTCACCCTGCGTGATCCGGCGACGCTATACCTCTCGCACGACACGCAAGTGGGCCAGGATGTCGTGATCGGACAGAACGTGGTGGTCGGCCCTGGCGTCAGGATCGAGAGCGGCGCCCGGGTCGAGGCCTTCTGCCATCTCGAAGGCTGCGTGATCGAGGCCGGCGCAAGCGTCGGGCCCTTCGCCCGTCTTCGTCCGGGCACGAAGGTCGGAAAGGGCGCAAAGGTCGGTAACTTCGTCGAAGCGAAGAAGGCCGTCCTCGGCGAAGGCGCCAAGGTCGGCCACCTCACCTATCTCGGCGACGCCGAGGTAGGCGCGGACGTCAACATCGGCGCTGGCACCATCACCTGCAACTATGACGGCTACGAAAAGCATGTCACGCGGATCGGTGCGCGCGCCTTCATCGGGTCGAACTCGTCCCTCGTCGCCCCGGTCACGGTCGGGGAGGGGGCTTATGTCGGCTCCGGATCCGTGGTGACCGACGACGTGCGGAGCGATGCGTTGGCTCTCGCTCGAGGGCGCCAGGTCGAGAAGCCCGGATGGGCGGTTTCGTTCCGCGAGCGGAAGGAGAAGTAGCCATGTGCGGCATCGTCGGCATCTTGGGTGGCGGAGACGTCGCGTCCGGCCTCATCGAAGGGCTCCAACGGCTCGAGTATCGCGGCTACGATTCGGCGGGCATCGCGACCGTGGCGGACGGACGGCTCGACCGGCGCCGCGCCGTCGGCAAACTCGCCCGCCTGCGCGAGGTCGTGGCGAAAGACCCGCTGCCGGGCGCGGTCGGCATCGGCCACACCCGCTGGGCGACCCATGGACGCCCCACCACCGCCAACGCCCACCCGCATACGGGCCTCCGCGTCGCCGTCGTTCACAACGGCATCATCGAGAACTTCGCCCGCCTGCGCGAAGCGCTCACGGCCAAGGGCGTCCGCTTCGAGTCCGAGACCGACACCGAGACGATCGCCCAGGCGATGGGACAGGCGCTCGCCGAGGGACAGAATCCCCGCGACGCCTTCGAAGGCACGCTCGCCCGGCTCGAGGGCGCCTTCGCGCTCGCCGTCCTTTTCGAGGACGAGCCCGACACGCTCTACTGTGCCCGACGCGGCAGTCCGCTCGCGATCGGGCGGGGGGTCGGCGCTTCCGAAGGCGAGATGTATGTCGGCTCCGACGCCTACGCCCTCGCGCCCTTCACGAACCGGGTCACCTACCTCGCCGATGGCGACTGGGCGGCGGTCACGCGGCGCGGGTTCGAAGTCTTCGGCGAGGATGGCCTGCCTGCGAAGCGTACCGAGCAGATCTCGGACGCCGCCGCCGCCCTCGTCGACAAGGGCGAACACCGGCACTTCATGGCGAAGGAGATCCACGAGCAGCCCGAGGTCGTGGGTCATACGATCTCGGCCTACCTCGACCCCGTCGCCCGCCGCGTGACGCTGCCCGAAGGAGGCCTCGACTTCGGCCGGATCGACAAGCTCACGCTCTCCGCTTGCGGCACCGCCTACTACGCCGGGCTGATCGCGAAGTACTGGTTCGAAACCTACGCGAAGCTTCCCGTTGAGGCGGACATCGCCTCGGAGCTTCGCTACCGAGACGTGCCCTACATGCCAGGCGGCGCGGCGCTCTTCGTCAGCCAGTCGGGCGAGACGGCGGACACCCTCGCCGCGCTCAAGGACGCGAAGGCGGCGGGCCAGCAGACCTGTGCCGTCGTCAACGTGCCCGAGAGCACCATGGCGCGCGAAGCGGACGCGATCTATCCGACCCACGCCGGTCCCGAGATCGGCGTGGCGTCGACCAAGGCTTTTACCTGTCAGCTCGCGACGCTGGCCTGCCTCGCGATCGGCGCAGGCGTGGCTCGCGGCGTGCTCAGCCGCGAGGAGGAGGAGCGGCTCGTCGGCGCCCTCCTCGAGGTGCCGCGCCACCTCGCCGAAGCCTTGGCCATGGACGAAGCGCTGAGGGACCTCGCACACGAGATGTCGGGGGCGCGGGACGTCCTCTACCTCGGCCGGGGCGTCAGCTTCCCGCTGGCCATGGAGGGCGCGCTCAAGCTCAAGGAGATCAGCTACATCCATGCCGAGGGCTACGCCGCGGGCGAACTCAAGCACGGGCCCATCGCACTGATCGACGAGGCGGTCCCCGTCATCGTCCTCGCCCCCAAGGACGCGCTCTTCGAGAAGACCGTCTCCAACATGCAGGAGGTCATGGCCCGGGGCGGCAAGTGCTGCCTCATCTCGGACGAAGCGGGGCTGGCGGAGGCGGCGCGGGGCGGCGAGCTGTGGGGGCGGGTTCCGGTACCGAGCCTGCCCGAGGGGCGGCTGACGGGCCTCCTCGCGCCGCTCATCTACGCGGTGCCGGTGCAGCTACTTGCCTACCACGCCGCGGTGGCGAAGGGCACCGACGTCGATCAGCCCCGCAACCTCGCTAAGTCCGTTACCGTCGAGTAACACGCCAGACGTGCAAGTCCAGCGCGGTATCGCGCCGTAACACAGCGTGACTTCGGCTTTCCGGCGCCCGAAACCATATTGCAACCGCGAACGCTCAGGTCCGGTACCGCTGTGTCGGCCTGGGACGCGAAGGTGAGGTCATGGTGATCGCAGTTGCACAGGCGAGAACGGTCCGCGCGTCGGTCGCGTGCGAAGGCATTGGCCTTCACAGCGGCCGAGCGGTCGCGCTTGCCCTTCGGCCTGCGCCCGCCGGTACGGGTGTCCTCTTCCGCCGGATGGACCTGCTCGAAGGCGGCGCGGGTGATCAGTCGGAGCGGCTCTCCCGCGTGACGATCCCGGCGACGCCCTTCCACGTCGCGTCGACGACCCTCGGGACCGTGCTCTCGAACGTTCACGGTGCCTCCGTCTCGACGGTCGAGCACTTGATGGCTGCGCTGGCTGGCTGCGGCATCGACAACGCGATCGTCGAGCTCGACGGTCCCGAAGTCCCGATCATGGACGGCAGCGCCGAACCCTTCCTCGAGGCGATCGAACGTGTCGGCGTCAGGTCTCTGCCCGCCCCCCGCCGCGCGCTGCGCGTCACCGCGCCGATCCACGTCGGTCACGGAGACGCCATGGCCGTGGTCGAGCCGCTGGACGCGGACGAGGCTCCTGCCTTCCGGGTCGACGTCACCGTCGACTATCCCGACCAGTTGATTGGCCGCCAGCAGCTGACGCTGAAAGGTTCGGCGGACGCGTTCCGCCGCGACGTCGCGGCGGCGCGGACCTTCTGCTACCTCTCCGACGTCGAAGCCATGCGGGCGCAAGGATTGGCGCTCGGCGGATCGCTCGACAACGCCATCGTCGTCGCGGACGGCGCGGTCCTCAACGAAGAAGGGCTGCGGTTCGACGGCGAGTTCGTCCGGCACAAGACCCTCGACCTGATTGGCGACCTGCATCTTCTCTGCAAGCCCGTCATCGGTCGGGTGACGGCCTACAAGCCGGGCCACACGCTCAATACCATGCTCGCTGCGGCCATCGCGGCCTCCACCGACGTGGAGGTCGTGACCCTGCTCGATGCGGACCAAGCCCGCGGCCGCATCCTGGCCTGAACAGGGTTTCACCTGCCAGCGCGGCGTCGCCATTTGCGTCCCTGCGCATCGCTTCATACAAACGTGACCGACGACAAGACCGGGCGGGGCAGGGGCCCCGCCGCCCCGAGGATCCGTTCATGCTCAAAGCCGCCCCGCTCCTGGCCCTCGTGCTGACGACGACGCTCGCTTCCTGTGCGTCTCGCGGTGACGAAGAGCGCTTCGCCTACGTCGAGGAGCCGGTCGAGAAGCTCTACGGCGAGGGCGCCGAGCAACTCGAGCGCAAGCGCTACGAAGAGGCGATCGCCTACTTCGCCGAAGTGGAGCGGCAGCACCCCTACTCGGCATGGGCGCGCCGCGCGATGCTGATGACGGCCTACGCCCAGTACCGAACCAACGACTACGAAGACTCGATCGCCTCGATCGAGCGCTTCCTCGCGATCCACCCCGGCAACAAGGACGCCGCTTACGCCTACTACCTCAAGGCGATGAACTTCTACGAGCGGATCAGGGACGTGGGCCGCGACCAGGACATCACGCGCAACGCGCTCACGGCGCTCGAAGACGTCATCCGCCGCTACCCGGAGAGCGAGTACGCCCGCGATGCCCGGCTGAAGATCGACCTCACCCGCGACCACCTGGCCGGCAAGGAGATGGACGTCGGGCGCTGGTACCTGCGGGAAGGCCAGCTGGTCGCGGCGCTCGGCCGGTTCAACACGGTGATCGAGCAGTACCAGACGACGAGCCAAGTGCCCGAAGCGCTTCACCGCTCGGTCGAGGCCTACCTTCAGCTCGGCATCGTTCCCGAGGCTAAGCGTTACGCCGCGCTTCTGGGGCACAACTTCCCCGATTCCGCCTGGTACCGCGACACCTACCGCCTGTTCGAATCGCGCGACCTGCAGCTCGTGGCGGAGAGCCCGAAGGCCCGCCCGGAGCTGCCAAGCGCGACGCCGGCAGCGAAGGACGAAGAGACGCCCGAGGTCAGCGCCGCGCTCGCCCCGCCGACACGGTGAGACGTCAGCTTTCGAGGTCGATCCGGTAGGTCTCCATCACCGGATTGGCGAGCAGACGCTGGCACATCCGCTCTGCCTCGGCGCGGGCTTCGGCCTCGTCGGTCTGCGGCAGGTCGAGCTCGATCATCTTGCCCTGACGCACGCCCGACACGCCCTCGAAACCGAGGCCGTGAAGCGAGCTCTCGATCGCCTTGCCCTGCGGGTCGAGGACGCCGGATTTGAGGGTGATGGTCACGCGTGCCTTCACTTCGGCTCTCCGTCGTTCGAGCTGACGAGAACGGGACCGTTCGCCTTGCCCGGCTTGTCGTCGTCGCGAAGTACGCCGAGGCGCCGCGCGACTTCTCTATACCCCTCGACGACACCGCCCAGATCCTTGCGGAAGCGGTCCTTGTCCATGATCTCGCCGGTCTTGTCGTCCCAGAGGCGGCAGCAGTCCGGGCTGATCTCGTCGGCGAGGATCAGCCGGACCATCTCGCCCTCGTACTGGCGGCCGAACTCGAGCTTGAAGTCGACGAGGCGGATGCCAGCGCCCGCGAAGAGGCCCGACAGGTAGTCGTTCACGCGGAGCGCATAGGCCATCATGTCGTCGATCTCCTGGGGGCTGGCCCAGTTGAACGCCGTGATGTGGTCCTCGGAGACCATCGGATCGCCGAGCTTGTCGTCCTTGTAGTAGAACTCGACGACCGAACGGGGCAGGGCGTCGCCCTCCTGCAGGCCGAGGCGTTTCGCGATCGAACCGGCAGCGACGTTGCGGACAACGACCTCGAGGGGGATGATCTCGACGTGGCGGATCAGCTGCTCGCGCATGTTGATGCGGCGAATGAAGTGCGTCGGCACGCCGACCCGCTCAAGGCCCGACATGATGAACTCGGAGATTCGGTTGTTGAGGACGCCCTTGCCTTCGAGCACGGCGTGCTTCTGGTTGTTGAACGCCGTCGCGTCGTCCTTGAAGTGCTGGATCAGGGTGCCGGGTTCCGGGCCCTCGTAGAGGATCTTCGCCTTCCCCTCGTAGATCTGCTTACCGCGCGCCATGCGGGGCTCCTGTCGTCGGTCGTCTCGTTCTCTTTGGAAGCCCGGGCGCTAGCACGCAGGGGGGAGGGGCGCAAAGCCGTTTGCACCCCGCGCGAGCTGGCCTAGTCTTACGGTCTTACTGCCGGAGCCTTGCCCATGACCACCTTCGACGATCGCGAGCGCCAGTTCGAAGCCAAGTTCGCTCACGACGCGGAGGCGCGCTTCAAGATCGAGGCGCGCCGCGACAAGCTGCTCGGCGCCTGGGCGGCCGAAGTGCTGGGTCTCGAGGGGGACGCGGCGACGGACTACGCGCGTAGCGTCGTGCGTGCCGACCTCGAGGAGCCGGGCCCCGAGGATGTCTTCCGCAAGCTGCGGTCCGACCTCCCGAAGAAGCTGTCCGATCACGACATCCGCAAGAAGATGGCGGAGTGCCTCGACCAGGCGATGAAGCGCGAGGCGCAGTCGTAGGGGCGATCAGAACGACAGTTCGGCGCTGAGGCCCCAAGTCCGGGGGGGCGACCGGAAGGTGTCGTAGCCGATGAAGCCGTAGCCGGAGACGGCGACGTCCTCGTTCGTCAGGTTGCGGCTCCAGAGCGAAACGCGTGCGCCCCGCGGCAAGGTCAGGCCGACCTCGGCGTTGAGCATGGTGTAGGCCTCCTGGCGCCGTTCCGTCAGGCCTTCCGCGTCCAGGTAGAAGCCGCTCGAATGCTTCGCGTCGGCGCGGGCGAAGAGACCGAATCCTTCCGCAAGCGGTCTTTCGTAGGATGCGGCGAGGACTGCCGTGACGTCCGAAGCGAAGGGCAAGGAGTTGCCGCCGAACGCCTCGTTGGCGCCGGCGCCTTGCTGGATCTCGGTATCGAGCAGCGTCACGCTGCCCTCCACCTCGAAGCCTTCGAAGAGCCTCAGCGCCGCGCTCGCCTCGGCGCCCCAGACCTCGGCCGCGTCGAGGTTCGACAGCGAGTTCGAGACGATGACGCCGCCGTCCGGCTGGGGGAAGTCGACGAAGATGCGGGCCTGCGGATCGTCATAGTCCTGATGGAACAAGGCGCCCTCGATCCGCGCGACGCCGACGCGCCCTTTGTAGCCGAGCTCCAGCGCGCCCACCGTCTCGGCACCGAACAGGCCCTCGTCTTGGTAGTGGCCCGCATTGTTCGCGACCTCGCCGTTGAAGCCGCCCGACTTGTAGCCCGTCGCGTAGGACAGGTAGACGGTCTGCGACGGCGCCACCCGCCAGCGCAGGGCCCCGTTTCCGGTCAGCCGGTCGTCCTCGATCACGTTCGAGCCCACCGCCGCGCCGAGTCCGTCACGGTCGTTATAAGCGCGCGTGCCGTCGGCGAAGAGGTGGATGCCGAAGCCCTCGCCCTCGATCCGCTCGTAGGTCCAGCGCCCGCCCAGGGTTAGCGTCAGAGTGTCCGTCACCATCACGTCGTTGCTCGTGAAGACGGCCGCGGTCCGGCGATCCTGATTGATTCGCGTCAGCAGGCTGAGGACTTGTGAATCCGAGGCCGGGGTCGGCCCGACCCGGCCCGGCGCACCGACGTACGGGCAGGTGCCCGTTTGCGCCGCGCGGTCGAGCGCGCCGCACCAGATCAGGTAATCCTGGGCGAAGTCGTCAGCCGATCCGTGGAGGCCGATCATGGTGGACAGTCGGCCGAAGGTCCGACTGCCGCGCAACTCCTCGCTCCACTGAAAGAAGTTCCGGTCGTAGGACAGGTTCGCGTTGAGATTCGGATCGCCGTAAGGCGCGGGCGTCCCGTCGAAGTCGAAGCCGTAATCCTGACTGTAGGCTTCGTAGGCGGTCAGCGAGAAGAGGTCCCAGCCGCCCGCTTCGCCGGAGAGCTCGAGCCGTCCGCCCCAGAAGTCGTTGTCCGTGTCCCGCACACCGTCGGCGCCGACGGCGATCTCGTGGTCCGCAAGATCAAGCGTGTCGTTGCGCGGCGAGGCGTTGACGCCGCCCTCGTGCTCGTAGTGGCCGGAGAGAAGGACCTCGACGCCGCCCTCGCGTAGAACGCTGCCGCGCAGGCCGAACGCCTCGCGGACGCCGCCCGCCTCGCGCGGACCTGCGACGTTGTCGAGGAACGGCCCCTGTCGCAGGACCCGGCCTGCGAGCCGGCCGTAGACGCCCTCCGCCAGCTGCGTCCCGCCGGCGGCTTCGACGTCCGCGTAGCCTTTGTTGCCCGCCCCAACGCGGAGTGAGCCAGGCTGGTCCGGTCCCGGCCGGACGCTGACGAAGTCGATCGCGCCGCTCGAGGCGTTGCGGCCGTAGAGCGTGCCCTGCGGTTCTTTCAGGACCTCGGCCCGGGCGAGATCGTAGAGCAGAAAGCCCGTCTGTACGTTGGTCGCGAGGAAGACGCCGTCGCGATAGACCGCCGCCGCCCCGGGGGTCAGCGCCTGGTGATCCACCGCGCCGATGCCGCGGATCTGGAAGACGGGCTGGCTGCCGTTCGCTACCGCGACCTGCACGCCGGAGAGAAGGCTCGCCACGTCCTCGGCACCGCGCAGCCTGCCTGGCTCCTCACCGAGCGTAAGGACGTCCACGCTGGCGGGGATATCTTCGATCGCAGCGGCCGTCTTCGTCGCGGTGACGACGATGGTGTCGGCTTCTTGCGCGAGGGTCGGCGTAGCGAGAAGAGCGAAGGCGAGCGGCGGCAAGCGTCGGAGCACGGGCGGAAGCGTCCTGGTTGGCGGAATGGGATCATGCCCGGTAGGGCGCGCCGCCTTGTCTGTGAACCCTTGCTACGCCTGTTCTTTCCGGTCCCAGCGCTCGATCCGCGCGTCGTGGTCGTTGCGCCCGTCCGAAGCGACGCGGCGCAGAGGGGTGACCGTCCAGTCCGCCTCGTCCAGGGGCGGGAAGCGCGTGTCGCCCTCGACCTCGGCTTCGATCACGGTGAGGTAGATCCGGTCCGCTCTCGGCAGGGCCTCGGCGTAGACCGCGCCGCCGCCGATGACGCAGACCTCGTCCGCGCCCGTCTCCGCGCCCCATTCGTTCGCGAGGGCGAGGCCGTCCTCGATCGTGCTCGCGACCTGGACGCCGCCCGGGGCGAAGTCCGTCTGACGCGACAGGACGATGTTCTCGCGGCCGGGCAGGGGGCGGCCGATGCTCTCATAGGTCGTCCGCCCCATGATCACCGGCTTGCCGAGCGTGACTTCCTTGAACCACTTCAGATCGCCGGACATGCGCCAGGGCAGGCCGCCATCTCTGCCGATGACGCGGTTCTCCGCCATCGCCACCACCAGCGCTACGGGCAGGCCGCTCAAACCGCCACCGGCGCCTTGATCGCGGGATGCGGGTCGTAGCCTTCCACGCTCACGTCCTCGAAGCGCAGGTCGCGCACGTCCTTCAGCCCCGCATCGATCGTCAGCCGGGGGAGGGGCCGGGGCTCACGCGAAAGCTGCTCTCGGGCTTGATCGAAGTGGTTGTGGTAGAGGTGGGCGTCGCCGAAGGTGTGGACGAAATCGCCGGGGCGAAGGCCCGTGGCCTGCGCCATAGCGTGGGTCAGGATCGCGTAGCTCGCGATGTTGAAGGGCACGCCGAGGAAGATGTCGGCCGAGCGCTGGTAGAGCTGGCAGGAAAGCCTTCCGTCTGCGACGTAGAACTGGAACAGGCAGTGGCAGGGCGCCAGCGCCATCTCCTGCAACTGTCCCGGGTTCCAAGCCGACACCACGAGGCGGCGGGAGTTGGGATCGCGCCGGATCAGGTCCTGCACCTCGGCGATCTGATCGACCACGCCGCCGTCCTTCTTCGGCCAGGAGCGCCACTGCGCGCCGTAGACCGGGCCGAGGTCCCCGTTCTCGTCGGCCCACTCGTCCCAGATCGAAACCTTGTTCTCGCGCAGATAGGCGATGTTGGTCTCGCCGCGCAGGAACCAGACGAGCTCGTGGATCACCGATTTGAGGTGAACCTTCTTCGTCGTGACGAGCGGGAAGCCTTCTTCGAGGTCGAAACGAAGCTGGCGGCCGAAGACGCTCCTGGTCCCGGTGCCCGTCCGGTCGGGGCGGTCCGTGCCCGTCTCCAGCACGTCGCGCATCAAGGCGAGGTAGGCATCCATGGCGCGCTCTCCAGGGAATCAGCGTCAGGCGGCGACGCTAGCAGGTCGGCGCGCGCGAGGGGCCCGTGTTTTCCCGAGACGCTTAGGCGTTCTCGACCAGCTTGAGATCGGTTTCGACCTTCTCGCCGTCCTTCTTCTTCGGGCCGTGATAGTCGGTCACGCCGTGGGCCAGAGCGTAGCAGGCGAGGCGGACCGAGAGCGGGATCTTCACCTTCTCGCCGTCCCGCTCGCCCTTCTCGTAGTACTGAATCATACGCCGCTTGAGGCCGAGCGCCTCTGCCGCGTCCTTCTGCGAGAAGCCGAG
Organism: Parvularcula dongshanensis; assembly: GCF_014199615.1. Taxonomy (GTDB): domain Bacteria; phylum Pseudomonadota; class Alphaproteobacteria; order Caulobacterales; family Parvularculaceae; genus Parvularcula; species Parvularcula dongshanensis. The sequence continues at coordinate 995,305 of NZ_JACHOB010000001.1, forward strand.
CGACTTGCGCCAGCGCTTGAAGTCCTGCTTGTCCATGCGCGCTCTGTACGCCCTTTTGATTGCAGTTTGATAACAATATGGGGGCGCGGCCTTCTCCGCGAGGGGGTGGGCTGCTATATGAGTGGGGACGCCTCGTGCGCCTATGGCGATAAACGGCGATCGTAATAAACGGCCCGGACCCGGGGGCAGTACCCGGCGGCTCCACCAGAGGGCGTCCTCCCGACACCGGGGGCGGCTTGCGGCGGGGCCGAAACAGCATCGACGGACGTGTAGAGGATCGGCTTTTGCTCGGGTGACCTCCGTTATTTGGTCAACCATGAATAGTTGCCAACGACAACAACATGGAAGGTGTCGCCCTCGCTGCGTAAGCAGCGCGGAGATACCGCACTTTAAGTCCTAGGGCTTTTCCCGTCCTAGGCGGGGCCGCCGGGGGCCTGGCAACAGAACCCCGGCACTTTCATTCTTAGTGGCGCTACCGGCGGGCTGACCGCCCGCCTGCTTGAGCGCGGGCTGGCGGCACGGGCCTTTGGCCTGTGCGCCAGCGGGCGCGCAGCGGGCAGCCGTTCTCGTCCGCCCGTCGTGCGGTATGAGGTAGTCCGGGGTGTCCCGCGCGCGGCTCGCCGCAGTTCGGGGTGGTAGTAGGTTGTCTGCGGCGCAAGGGGTCCCACACCCTCGCTCGCTGCGCGGCACGAAGTCCTCCACGCTCCTCAGCGCGATCCGCCGGGGCCGTTCTTCAGCTCGCCCGGCGCGTGTCTGGCCTGACCAAGTGGGATGCATTCCATCATCCAGACTTCGCCAGCACGTGACCTCGTGGCGGCAGGCAAGGGAGACGTCAGCTGTCCGCCCAGCCCCGGCCCTGCCGCGACGAGACAAGAGTGCCATAGGCTAAGAACGTGGGGACAAGTTCGCCGCCTTCCTGGTTCTGCGCCAGGAACCCTGTGCGTTCTGCGCCGTTAGCCTCGGACATGGCGCGAGGGGGCGGGACCGGACGAGTCGTGCGCCTGGCCGCGCCTAGATCGGACCAGGGAGACTGTCATGACCACTATTCTCGGCCTGCTTCTCGGCGGCACGGCGCTCGCGCTGCCGCTTCAGGAAGCCGAGGGCGCGCAGCTGGAGCCTTCCTGCCAAGAGCTCATCGATGCCGTCCAGTCGGCGAGCGAGGACGGGCTGCAGATCCCGATGACCCTGACCCAGGCGCGCCGCGTCGCCTATCGCGGCGAAGCGCAGCCCTGCGAACGGGCGCTGGCCCGGGTCGAGCAGCAATTGGCAGCGGCCGAACCGGCGCAGCCGCTGGCGCCCACCCCGCCGCCGGAGCGCCTCGTCGCGCCCGCCCAAGGCGAGGACCGGCCGACCCGCCCCGAGCCCGACCCCGCCGCGCGGATCGACCGGACAGAAGTCGATCGGCCAGAAGCTGACCGGACAGAAACCGACCAAATAGAAACCGAGGCCCAGACCGAGGTTCAGCGCGAGACGAGAACGGCGGCCGACGTCGATACCGTTCGGGTCGTAACGCCCCAGCCGCGCGTTTCGGTCGAGCAGTCGCCGCCGAACGTATCGGTGCGGCAGGCTCAGCCCAACGTCTCCGTGCGCCAGGCGGAGCCCGAGATCGTGGTGCGGATGCAGCAGCCCACGGTCAGGGTGCAGATGCCGCGCCCGACCATCACCATCGAGCAGCCGCAGCCGGAGGTCATCGTCCGCCTGCCGGAACCGCAGGTCGGCGTGACCCAAGCGCAACCGCAGGTCGAAGTGCGCCAGGCGCCGCCCACTGTCTCCGTCCAGCAGCCCGAGCCCAGCGTACGCGTCTCGGAGGGCAGCGTTCCCGAAGAGGGCGCGGGGGTCGCAGGCGAAACCGGCGTCAGCGTCCGCCAGCAAGCGCTGATCGACGTACAGCAGGCCGAGCCCGAAGTTCAGATCGAACAGGCCGAGGGCGAGCCGCAGGTCGACTACGCCAGCGCCGACCCTCAGGTCCGCATCGAAGGCGGCGACCAGCCCGACGTTCAGATCGAGGGCGGCGAGGCGCCGAACGTCGAGTTCCGCCGGACCGGCGAGGTTCAGGTCCGCGTCCTGCGCGGCGACGAACCCGTCCCGCCCGCGCGGGCGCAAGCCTCGCAGAACGCCGAGGCCCCGCAGCAGGCCATGCAGACCGCCCCGCGCGGTGCGACGACCGAGCTTCGTACCGAGAACGTCCGCGGAGCCGGGCTCATCAACGAGGAGGAGGACGAGCTCGGCGAGGTCGCCGACGTCGTGGAGCGGGACGGTCAGACCTTCGCCCTCGTCAAGGCGGGCGGCTTCCTCGGGCTCGGCGAGCGGTCGGTGCTCGTGCCCCTCGGCGACTTGTCCTTGCGCGGCAACCGTCTGGTGGCGGCCGGGTACACGCAGGACCGGCTCGAAGCGATGCCGGAGGCCGAGGCGGACAGCTATCGGCGAAGCGAAGCGGAGACCGTGACGGTCGCCAGCCAGGGCGGCTGACGCGCGCTCAGGGAGCGGCGCCCTCTTCGGGGCCGCTCAGCGTTTCGAGGTAGGCGATGACGTCCCGGCGGTCCGCCTCGTTCGGCATGCCGGGATAGGCCATGCGGTTGCCGGGCACGAAGCCCTGGGGGTTCGCGAGGTAGGCGTCGAGGCTCTCTTCGTTCCAGACGAGGCCCGAGCGCTTCATCGCCGCCGAGTAGGCGAAGTCGGCATGGTGCGCGGCGGGGGCGCCGACGACGCCCCATAGGTTGGGGCCGACCCTGTGCCCCGTGCCTTGCGCCACCTCGTGGCAGGTCCGGCAGATCTGCGCCAAGCGCTGGCCATAGGCGGCATCGGGCGGCGCGGCGAGCCTGTCCGCGGTCGTCCTCTGCGGCGGGGCCTCCGTCCCTTGGCCGCAGGCGGACAGGACGACGAGGAGACAAAGAGCCAGGATGCGCATGACGCCGCGCTAGCGGGCCGCTACACACCGGTCCACGGCAGAAGGCGTCGCAGGGCGACGAGGGACGAGGACAATGGATCTCAAGACCGCCATCCGGGCGATCCCGGATCATCCGAAGCCGGGCATCGTCTATCGCGACATCACGCCGCTCATGGCGGACGGCGAGGCGTTCAGGCGAACGGTCGAAGGCTTGGCGAGCGCGTTCAAGGCGCATCGGATCGACAAGGTCGCAGGCATCGAGGCGCGCGGCTTCGTCTTCGGCGCCGCGCTGGCGACCGCGCTCGGGGCGGGCTTCGTGCCGGTCCGGAAACGGGGCAAGCTGCCGCACGACACGATCTCGCGGTCCTACAGCCTGGAGTACGGCGAGGACGTCCTCGAGCTGCACCGCGACGCGGTCGCGCCGGGCGAGCGCGTCCTCCTGATCGACGACCTCATCGCGACCGGCGGCACGGCGGTCGCGGCGGCGGAGCTGCTGGCGGAGCTCGGCGCGCGGCCCGTCGCCTGCGCGTTCGTCATCGAGCTCGAAGGCTTGGGCGGCCGCGAGGCGCTGGCCGGCCTGACGGACGAGGTGTTCAGCCTCATGCAGTTCGGGGACGATTGAACATGGCGGCGCTCTCTCCCCGGGCCGGGGCGGCCGGCCTCCTGATGATGGCGGTCGGCGGCGAGGACGCGACCGAGATCGAGCGCGACGCGGTCGACGCCGTGCTGATGAAGCTCTTCCTCCTGACCCGGCCGAAGACCGCGCAGCTGCGGGCCGAGGCGGAGGGCGCGGACGCCGAGAGCGCGGCGGAAGCGGCGCGCGTCCTCGACGCGGACGAGAAGGAACGGCTCGTGAGCGCGCTGTGGCAGCTCGGCGGGGACGGCGAGGCGATGCGGGCGGTGCAGACCCGCTTCGGCCTGTCCGAAGAGCGCCTCGCCGCGCTGAAGCCGACGAACTGATCGATGAGCAAGCAGACCAAGACCAACGCCCCGCGCCAGACCGCAGCGAGCATAAGAGCCGCCAAGGGCGGAACGCCCGTCGTGTGCCTGACGGCCTACGACGCGCCGACCGCCGCGATGCTGGACCCCCATTGCGACCTGCTGCTCGTCGGCGACTCACTCGGCATGGTGGTGCACGGCCTTCCGAGCACAGTCGGCGTGACCCTCGAGATGATGATCCTGCACGGCAAGGCGGTCATGCGCGGCGCCGAGCGGAGCCTCGTCGTCGTCGATCTGCCCTTCGGGACCTACGAAGCCTCGCCCGAACAGGCCTTCGCGAGCGCGGCCCGCGTCCTGTCCGAGACGGGCGCCGGGGCGGTGAAGATCGAGAGCGGCGCCTATGCCGGGGAAACCGTGCGCTACTTGAGCGAACGGGGCGTGCCGGTGATGGCGCATGTGGGCCTTCGGCCGCAGGCGAGCCTCGTCACCGGCGGCTTCAAGGCGAAGGGTCGCAGCGAGGCCGAGACCGAAGCCGTGCTCGCCGAGGCCCGCGCGGCGGACGAGGGCGGCGCCTTCGCCATGGTGATCGAGGGGGTGGACGAGGCGCTGGCCGAGCGGATCACGCGCGAGGTGTCGTGCCCGACGATCGGGATCGGCGCGAGCGCGGCCTGCGACGGGCAGGTGCTGGTCACGCCCGACATGCTCGGTGCCTTCGACTGGACGCCGAAGTTCGTGCGCCGCTACGCGAACCTGCGCGGCGAGATCGGCGAGGCGGCCCGCGCCTACGCCGAGGACGTGCGGACGAGACGGTTTCCGGGCGAGGGCGAGACCTATCGCCTGCGAAAGGACTGACGCCGCCTCGCCGCCAGGGAGTGGCGGGCGCGATCGAAACGCGCGATGCTTGCGCGTCCGTGCCCCGCGTCCTACCTACACTCCCTATTCACCGAGGGCGGGCTAGCCCGGTGTCCGTCCCTTCGAAATGACAGGTTTCCGATGACCGAACGCGATCCCCACGACATCTACATGAACACGCTCGTCCCGATGGTGATCGAGCAGACGAGCCGCGGGGAACGCAGCTTCGACATCTACTCGCGCCTTCTGAAGGAGCGGATCATTTTCCTTTCGGGCCAGGTGCACGACCAGGTCTCGACCCTGATCGTCGCGCAGCTCCTGTTCCTCGAAGCGGACAACCCGAAGAAGGACATCGCCTTCTACATCAACTCGCCGGGCGGCTCGGTCACGGCCGGCCTCGCGATGTACGACACCATGCGGTACATCCGCCCGGCCGTCAGCACGATGTGCATCGGCCTCGCGGCGTCCATGGGGTCGTTGCTGCTGACCGCGGGGACCAAGGGCCAGCGCTTCTCGCTGCCCAACTCCCGCATCATGGTCCACCAGCCCTCCGCCGGCTTCCAGGGCCAGGCGTCCGACATCGAGCGGCACGCGCGCGACATCATCGCGACCAAGCGCCGCCTCAACGAGATCTACGTCGAGCATACCGGTCAGGACTACGACACGATTGAGCAGACCCTCGACCGGGACACGTTCATGACGCCGGAAGAGGCGCTGGAGTTCGGCCTCATCGATCAGGTGCTGGAACGGCGCGCCGCGCCGGGCGAGGGCGCCCAAGGACCGGCCGCCCCGCAATCGTAAACGCAACACGTTTGTAACCAATTGCGCGGAGCGTGAGGATACGCGCCGCGTTGCGCCGATGGACCCGATCATGCACAGTCGGGACTTCCGGCCTCACTTGGAACAGCCGCGGCCTTCGGGACCAGCGGCGAGGAGACCCTGAATGAGCAAGGTCAAAGGCAACGGCGCAGGCCCCTCCGGCTCGGGCGGCGACGGCAAGAACACGCTCTACTGCTCGTTCTGCGGCAAGTCGCAGCACGAGGTGCGGAAGCTGATCGCCGGTCCGACCGTCTTCATCTGCGACGAGTGCGTCGAGCTCTGCATGGACATCATTCGGGAGGAGTCGAAGTCCTCTCTCGTGAAGTCCGGCGACGGCGTGCCGAGCCCGCAGCACATCCACAACGTGCTCGACGACTACGTGATCGGTCAGAGCTACGCCAAGCGCGTGCTCTCGGTCGCGGTCCACAACCACTTCAAGCGCCTGAACCACGCGCAGAAGAACAACGACGTCGAGCTCGCCAAGTCCAACATCCTGCTCGTCGGGCCCACGGGCTCGGGCAAGACGCTGCTCGCGCAGACCCTCGCCCGCATCCTCGACGTGCCCTTCACCATGGCGGACGCGACGACGCTGACCGAGGCCGGCTATGTCGGCGAGGACGTCGAGAACATCGTTCTCAAGCTCCTGCAGTCGGCCGACTACAACGTCGAGCGGGCGCAGCGCGGCATCGTCTACATCGACGAGATCGACAAGATCTCGCGCAAGTCGGACAACCCGTCCATCACGCGCGACGTGTCGGGCGAGGGCGTGCAGCAAGCCCTCCTGAAGATCATGGAGGGCACCGTTGCCTCCGTGCCGCCGCAGGGCGGGCGCAAGCATCCGCAGCAGGAGTTCCTGCAGGTCGACACGACCAACATCCTCTTCATCGTGGGCGGCGCCTTCGCCGGCCTCGACAAGGTAATCCAGTCGCGCGGCGACGCCGCCTCGATCGGCTTCGGCGCGAAGGTGAAGGAAGTCGACGAGGACCGCCGCATCGGCGACGTGCTTCGCGGCGTCGAGCCTGAGGACCTCCTCAAGTTCGGCCTGATCCCCGAGTTCATCGGCCGTCTGCCGGTGATCGCGACCCTCGAGGACCTCGACGAGGAGGCCCTGGTTCAGATCCTGACGACGCCGAAGAACGCGCTCGTCAAGCAGTACCAGCGCCTCTTCGAGATGGAGGACGTCGAGCTGACCTTCACCGAGGAAGCGCTCAAGGCCGTCGCCCGCCGCGCCATCGGCCGCAAGACCGGCGCCCGGGGCCTGCGCTCCATCATGGAGGGCATCCTCCTCGACTCGATGTTCGACCTGCCGACCCTGGACGGGCTGCAGGAGGTCGTCGTCAACGAGGAGGTCGTCGAGGGCCGGGCTGAACCGCTCAAGGTCTTCGCCGAGGACGCAAAGCAGGAAGGCGCGAGCGCGTAACGCCGCTCTGCAAACTTCGAAACGTCGAAGGCCCCCTCGCGGGGCCTTCTTCGTGTCCGGGGGCACGCTCGGCCTTCGCTTTCCGTGGCGAAGGCGGTTAAGCGTCGGGCATGTCCTCGACGACGCCAAGCAACACGCCCGAGTATACCGTCAGCCAGCTTTCGGGCGCCCTCAAGCGCACGATCGAGGACGCCTACGGCTACGTCCGGGTGCGCGGCGAGCTGGGCCGCGTGACGCGGGCGGGCTCTGGGCACGTCTACCTGGACCTCAAGGACGAGCGGGCCGTCCTCTCCTCGGTCGTCTGGAAGGGCTCGGCGAGCCGGATGAAGGTCCGCCCCGAGCAGGGGATGGAGGTCATCGCCACGGGTCGGATGACGACCTTCCCCGGCCAGTCGCGCTACCAACTCGTCATCGACACGTTGGAGCCCGCAGGCGCGGGCACGCTGATGGCGCTCTTCGAAGAGCGCAAGAAGAAGCTCGCCGCGGAAGGGCTGTTCGACCCCGCGCGCAAACGGCCGCTGCCCTACCTGCCGAGCGTGATCGGCGTCGTGACCTCGCCGTCCGGGGCGGTCATCCGCGACATCCTGCATCGCCTGCGCGACCGCTTCCCCTCCCGCGTCCTCGTCTGGCCCGCCCTCGTCCAAGGCGAGCGCGCGGCCGAACAGATCGTCGCCGGGATCGAAGGCTTCAACCGCCTGCCCGAGGGCTTTCCCCGGCCCGACGTCCTCATCGTCGCGCGCGGCGGGGGCAGCCTCGAGGACCTCTGGTGCTTCAACGACGAGGGCGTCGCGCGGGCGGCGGCGGGAAGCCGCATCCCGCTGATCTCCGCCGTCGGACACGAGACCGACACGACGCTGATCGACTTCGCCTCCGACGTCCGCGCGCCGACGCCGACCGCCGCGGCGGAGATGGCGGTGCCCGTGCGGCTCGACCTCCTCGCCGAGGTCGAGGGCAGGGCGGCGCAGCTCGGCACGGCACTCTCGCGGACGGTCGAGCGCCGCGACCTCGCGCTCACCGCAGCGGGGCGGGGGCTGGGGCGGCCCGAAGCCCTGATCCAGCCCGCGGAGCAGCGCCTCGACCGCGCGGCGGAGCGGCTCGGCGGCTCGCTCAGCGTCGCACTGGAGCGCGCGGAGAACCGCTTCGCCCGTGCGAGCCAGCGCCTGCGCAGCGCCGCGCTCGGCTTCGCGGACAGGGCCGCCGTGCGGGCCGGGCGGACGACGGGGCGCCTGTCCCCGACGCTGCTTCGGCAGCCCTTGGCGCTTCGGGCTCAGCGCCTCGAAGCCCGCGCCGAGCGGCTCTCGCGCGCCCCGCTGCGAGGCCTCGACCGGGCGAGCGCGCGGCTCGACCGCTCGCGCCTTCCCGCGGCGGCGGTTCGCCGTTCGCTTCGCGAAGGCAGCGCCGACACCGCCGCCGCGGCGCGCCGCCTCGCCGCGACGACCGCGCTCCTCGACCGGGCGGGGCAGAGGCTCGAAGCGCAAGGCCGCCTCCTGACCAGCTACTCCTACCAAGGCGTGCTGGAGCGCGGCTTCGCGCTCGTTACCGCCGCCGACGGCGCCGTCGTCCGCCGGGCGTCCGAGGCCCAGGGCCAGGTGGCCCTCCGCTTCGCCGACGGGGTGCGCGAGGCGGTGATCGCCGACGGTCCGAAGGCGAAGCCGAAGCGCGCGAAAGAGGCGGCGCCGCAGACCTCCCTCTTCGAGTGAGCCTCTGCTAGGAGCCCCCCATGCTGGATACGACCGATCAGGGCCGAGAGGCCAAGCTTCGCTACCTCGACGCGGACTTCGACGTGCAACGCGCCGGGGCCTACGTGACCTGCGCGGTGACGGGACGAAAGATCGCGCTGGACGAGCTTCGCTACTGGAGCGTCGCGCGGCAGGAAGCCTATGCCGACGCTACGGCTGCGAACGAGGCCTACGAGAAGGCGCGCGCGAACGGCGAGGCGTTCTGATGCGGGCGCTCGCAGCGCTCCTCGTCGCCGCCTGCGCCGCGCACGCCGCGCCCCCCGAGCCGACGCTCTCGCCGAGCAGGACGACCCCGCACGAGGCGGCGGCGGACGACCCCGCCCCCTGGTTCACGGCGGACAGCGTCTTCTCGCAAGGCGGGCTCGCCTTCGGCACGACGGACCCGGCCGCCGAAGTCACCCTGGACGGCGACGCGGTCCCCGTCAGCGAGGACGGCCGCTTCGTCCTCGGCTTCGGGCGGGACCACGGCGAGCGGTCCACCCTGCGCATCGCGCTGCCGGACGGGACCGCGGAAGAGCGGGTGCTGACGATCGCGCCCAGGGAGTGGCTGCTCCTCGACGAGATCACCGGCGTCCCCGACAGCAAGGTGAACCCCTACAAGCCGGAAGACTTGGAGCGCATCCGTATCGGGACGGAGAAGAAGAACGCCGCACGCGCGTCCTCCGTCCCCTCGGCCTTCTGGCAGAGTGGCTTCGATTGGCCCGCGACGGGGCGGATCACCAGCCATTTCGGCTCCTACCGCACCTATAACGGCGTGCCGAAGAACCCGCATTCCGGCGTCGACGTGGCCCGGCCCCTGTCGATGAAGAGCCCGATGGACTTCGTCGGCACGCCCGTGCGCGCGCCTGCCGACGGGGTGATCACGCTCGCCGAGCCCGACATGTTCTTCGAGGGCGGCCTCGTCCTCATCGACCACGGACAGAACCTGGAGAGCGCACTCATGCACATGTCGCGCATCGACGTGAGAGCGGGCGACCGCGTCAGCCAAGGCGACGTCCTCGGCGGCGCCGGCATGACGGGCCGCGCGACGGGCCCGCATGTCCACTGGTCGGTGAAGTGGCACGGCACGCTCGTCGACCCCGAGCTTTTGGTAGGACCGATGCAATGACCTACGACCTCATCCTGCGCGGCGGCACCGTCGTGAACCATGACGGCGCGGGCGTCCGCGACGTCGGCGTCAAGGACGGCAAGATCGCCGCTTTGGACGTGCCCGCCGGCACGGATGCGGGCGAGGTCATCGACTGCACGGGCCTTCACGTCCTGCCCGGCGTCATCGACACGCAAGTCCACTTCAGAGAGCCCGGCAACACGCACAAGGAAGACCTGGCGGCGGGCGCACGCGGCGCGGCGCTCGGCGGCGTGACGGCGGTGTTCGAGATGCCGAACACCAACCCTCTGACGACGGACGAAGCGACGCTAGGCGACAAGCTCGACCGCGCCCGGGGCATGGTCGTCGATCACGCCTTCTACATGGGTGCGACGCGCGGGAACGCGGAACAGCTGGGCGAGCTCGAACTTCTGCCCGGCGTCTGCGGCGTGAAGCTGTTCATGGGCGCGAGCACCGGCAACCTCCTCATCGAAGACGACGAGGGCGTCGAGCTGGTCCTCAGGAACGGGATGCGCCGCGTCGCCTTCCACTCCGAGGACGAGTACATGCTTCGCGACAACGCGAAGCTCGCGCGCGACGGCGACTGGACGTCTCACCCCGAAGTCCGCAGCCCCGAGGCGGCGCTTCGTTCGACCGAGCGCCTCCTGCGCCTCGCGCGGAAGACCGGACGGCGGATCCACGTCCTTCACATCTCGACCGCCGACGAGCTGCCGCTCTTGGCCGCGAACAAGGACGTCGCCTCCTGCGAGTGCACGCCGCAGCACCTGACCCTGGAAGGGCCGGAGGCGTACGAACGGCTGAAGGGATTCGCGCAGATGAACCCGCCGGTTCGCGACGCGCATCACCGCCTCGCCCTATGGGACGCGCTGCGCGAGGGCCTCTTCGACGTCATCGGGTCGGACCACGCCCCCCACACGCGCGAGGAGAAGGCGAAGCCTTACCCCAAGTCGCCCTCCGGCATGCCGGGCGTGCAGACCCTGCTGCCCGTCATGCTGACCCACGTCGCGGCGGGGCACCTGACCCTCGAACGGCTGGTGGACCTGACGAGCGCGGGGGCGAACAGGATCTTCCAGATCGCGGGCAAGGGGCGCCTCGCCATCGGCTACGATGCGGACTTCACCGTAGTGGACCTGAAAGCCAAGCGGACGATCCGGCACGAGGACCAGGCGAACCTGTCCGGCTGGACGCCCTTCGACGGCTTCGAGACGACGGGGTGGCCGAAGGGCACGATCATCCGTGGGCGGCGCGTCATGTGGGAGGACAGCCTGATCGGCGAGCCGGGCGGTGAGCCCGTGCGCTTCCAGGAGACGCTGCCCAGACGCTGAAAGAGCGGCTAGCGGAAAGGCGCGTAGAGGCGCTCTGTCACCGCCAGCGCTCGTTCGCCCTCCTCGGCGTAGAGCGCTTCGGCCTCCGGCCCGCAGATCGCGTGCTCCTGGCTCGCTTCGCGGTAGGCCGCGTTGAAAGCCGCGATCATCTCGGCTCGCGTCGCGGCCACGGGCACTTCGAGCGGGATGAGCGCCATCAGCCGGGTGCGGAAGAGATCCGGGTCTTCCCCCTCGTCGCAGAGTTGGCGCAGCCGGTGCAGCGTGCCGAGCGACCCTGCCAGCGAGACGAGGTCGGCCTGGCGCGCCGCGAAGGCTTCCTCCGCCTCCGGCACGCGTCCGCCCGCGGGCGCCGGGACGAGGCCGAACAACAGCGCGGCGAGGAGCGCTTTCACTCGACCCGCCCCGACAGCGCCGGTGCGTTCGCCCGGCGGAAGGCGAGGGCGCCCTGGACCGCGAGGCGCGTCTTGTCCCAGGCGATCCGGGACAACGCCTCGGGGATGGACAGGAACGCCGCGTCGTCCGCGTCGTCGCCCGGTATCGGCTCGCCCGAGACGTGCTCGCAGACGAAGTCGATCATGACGAAGTGCGCCTCGTCGGAGCTCGCGGGCAGCGCCTCGAACGCGTCGATCAGGCCGACGACGCGCGCGGTCACGCCCGTCTCTTCGAGCACCTCGCGCAGCACGGCCTCGCGCAGCGGCTCGCCATGATCGACCTTGCCGCCCGGAATCGACCAGTGGCCCAGGAAGGGCGGACGCCCGCGCCGGATGAGGAGGACGCGGTCGCCGCGGAAGACGACTGCGCCTGCGGACAGGATCGGCTTGAGGGGGTCGGCCATTCCCCCTCATAACGCTCCCCATGAACGCGCGCTACGTCATCACCGAGACGCCGTCGGACATGGCCGAGGCCTTCGGCATCAAGATCACCGACAACTTTCCCGCGCGCTACAACGTGGCGCCGTCCCAGCCCGTGCCGGTGATCCGCCTGGGGCCCAAGGGCGAGCGGCGCTACGACCTCGTGCGCTGGGGCTTCGTGCCCGCCTGGGACCGGCAGGGCAGCTTCCTCAAGAAGGCCATCGTCAACATCCGCTCGGAGACGGCGGCGGAGAAGCCGAGCTTCAAGAACGCCTGGCGCCGGCGCCACTGCCTCTTCCCGATGAACGGCGCCTATGAGTGGCTGGACGAGGAGGGCGGCAAGCAGCCCTACCTCATCGCCAAGGACCGCTCCATGCCGCTCTTCTGCCTCGCGGGGCTTTGGGAGGAGTGGCTGGGGGCGGGCGGCGAGGAGATGACGACGGCCGCCTTCCTGACCCGGCCCGCCGTCGGCAAGCTGCGCCAGCTGCACCACCGCGTTCCCGTCTTCGTCGAGCCCGAACGCTACGAGGACTGGCTCCACGCCGACGAGACCGACGATCGCGCGGCGAAGGATATCGTCGGCCAGCCGCCGCCGGACCTCACCTGGTGGAAGGTCGGGCGCGCCGTGAACTCGTGGAAGCCGGACGGGCCCGAGCTGATCGAGGAGGTCTCGTGAGCCTGCGCATCTCCGACCGGGTCACGATCGAGGATTGGGAGGTTACGGAGAGCTTCACCACCTCGGGCGGCCCCGGCGGTCAGAACGTCAACAAGGTCGCGACCGCCGTCGAGCTTCGATTCGAGGCGGCGCGCTCGCCGAATCTGCCCGCGCCGGTGAAGGCGCGCCTGAGGCGCCTCGCGGGGCGGCGCTGGACGCAGGACGGTGCGCTGGTCCTGCATGTGCAGGAGACGCGGTCCCAGGCGCGCAACCGCGAGATCGCGCGGGCGCGCCTGGCCGACCTGATCCGCGACGCGCTCACGCCACCCAAGCCGAGGATTAGGACGAGGCCGACCCTCGCGAGCAAGCGCCGGCGCCTGGAGGCGAAGACGCGCCGCGGGCAGGTGAAGTCCCTGCGCGGCAACGTCCGACCAGAGGAGTAGGCGCCTCAGCCCTTGGCGAGGCCGACCTTCTGCGCCGCGCCCTTCACGCCCTTCTTGTTGGGGTCCTCCATGATCTCGAGCACGTTGCCGTCGGGATCCTCGAAGTAGGCCCAGTTCACGCCTTTGAGGTCCGGCTGGTTCTCGTCGAAGTGGACGACCGGCGCGTGGAACTCGTGCCCCGCCGCGCGCAGCGCCGCGAAGGCCTCCTCCGCGTCGTCCACCTGGAAGCACAGATGCTTCGCCCCCGGCTGCGCGACGGGCTGCTGGTGAAGGTCCTGTTGCGGACGGACGACCTCAATGAACTCGAGCGAGGTGTTGTCGACGTCGTAGAAGGCGATCTTCGCGTCGGCGTCGCCCGCGGCCTGTCCGACCTGCATCTGCTGGGCGAGCCCGGCGGAGTTGCCGACCTCGGTTCTGATGCTCGGCTCGGTCCCGAGCAGCGCGTTGTAGAACGCGACCGTCCGGTCGAGGTCCTGAACGATGATGCCGACGTGGTGGATGCGGGAAAGGGTGATGGCCATGGAGCGCCTCGCTGTCGTTTCACTGCGGAAACAGCGAGGCGGGCGGGGAGTCCGCCCGGACTTCGTGAAGGATAGGAAAGGGCTCGGCGCTAGGCGCCGTCGCCCCAGATGACGTCGTTGCCGTCACCGCCGTGGATGACGTCGCCGCCGAGCCCGCCGGTGATGGTGTCGTCACCCAAGAAGCCCCACAGACTGTCGTTTCCGGCGCTGCCGACGAGGTCGTCGGCGGCAGACCCCCCGGCGAAACCGCGCGCTCTCACGGTACCCTCGTACGAGATGAGCTGCTGTCCAACCGCATCAGGTTGGGATAAGCTGAAGATACCGTCGTATGATCCAACCAAGACAATCTCGATCGTCTGCGATCCTCCGCTATCGTCATGAAGTAGAAGCCGTGTCTCGCTAGACGTGCTTTCCACCGACATGCGGTCTCGATCGAGGTAGAGAATTAACTGATCATCAGGCGTAAAGTCTACGATGGTCGTCCGCCCTGCGTCACTGTCACCAAGATATCTGAAGGTTATAGAATCTCGACCCTCTCCCGTAACGATGAGGGTATCAGCGAATGTCGCTTCAACCAGAGTGTTTCCTGCGCCACCCAATAGCGTGTCCGCACCCTGAGTATTGATCAATTCATGAGAACCTTTTCCAACGACCTCAAGAAAGTCGTTCCCCGCCATGCCGTAGAGCGTCATCGCGTCGATAGCGTCCGATCTTAGGTCATCGCTGTAGATGGAAATGAAGTCATCGTCTCCACCCCCGTCGATGTTCAGTTCGTTCACACCCGATACCACGTTCGCATCGGCGTCGGACCGCAGGACTCCGCCGCGCAGGCTGACGCTATGTCGGCCCGAGTATCCGGTTTGCACGACTAATGTATCCCAACCCCCGCCCGCCGATAACGTATCGGAGCCCGGACCGAGAACCCAGAACTCGTTGCCGTCTGAGCCTATGAGTAGGTCGTCACCTGCTTCGTCGTGAATAACGTTTCTTTTGGAGTCAGGCTCGCTCGAGGTGACCGAGTAGATCGTATCATCTCCTGCGCCGCCGACCAGCGTTTCGCCGGAAGAGAAGGATGCCGACACACCGGGATCCTCAGAGTATATAAGGTCGGCGCCGTCGCCGCCGAGAATCACGTCGATTCCAGCCCCGCCGACGAGGGTATCGTCTCCTGCGAAACCTTCAACGACGTCGTTTCCCCCTCCCGCTGACAAACGATCGGCATACCGGCCGCCTACGAGCAGATTATCGTTAGCGTCACCGATCGTATCATATTGCGTAGCGCCGACCAACTGTAGATAAGTGAAGCCTCCGAGCTGATCGATGCTTCGTACTAGAGTCAATGGGTCGATTGGGTCGGTAAAGTGGACCTTCGTTTCGAAGGTACCATTTCCATCGCCGTCGATATGAAGCTCAACGGGCGTGATCCATTTGTGTTGCTCATCGTCTATTGGCGCTGATAACATCAGGAAGTCGCCGGGGGCGAAATCTTCGAGGTAGACAATACGCTCAGACAGTGATGTCGAATACAGCTCGATGCGGTCCAGACCGTCGCCGGTATGAATAGTGTCAATTCCGGCCCCTGGATCGAAAGTCTCCGACCGAGCTAAGCCGGCGAAACGATCGTAGACGGAAACGATAGAGTTCGATCCGTGAAGCGTGTCGTTCCCGGAGCCCCCATCGAGGTGGGCCAACGCTCCGACGGCAGTGATCGTGTCGTTACCGTTCTCGCCGTAGAGGCGCGCACCGTTTGAGCGGCCGAACAAGCTGTCGTTCCCGCTGCCGCCGTAGAGATAATCGCTCTCCCAGAGGTAGGAACTGCCGGAGGGTCCGGTGTCGAGGTGATCGTCGCCGCTCTCGCCGTAGATCGTGTCGGCGCCGGTCGTTCCGAGCAACGTGTCGTCACCGCTCGTGCCTCGTCGTAGCGTCATGTTGTGCCCCCTGTCTCGGAGGCGAAGATCAGCGGAAAGTCCTAAAGATCAAGAAACTCGGCGTGCAAATCCACCGTTCCGCGTTCGCCGACCGCGTCCCAGTTCGCGTCGAGCCAAGACTCCGCCGCCCGCCGTCCCCGGTCGCGCAAGTCGCATAGGAACCCCCAGCTCGTGTCGTACTTGGAGGCGAGGCTCAGATCCTTCAGCGTCTTGTCGGCGCGGATTGCGTGGAACTTGATGTCGGACAGCTCGGCCGCGTGCGTCTGCGTCACCCACTTGTCCCGCAGGAGCTTCTGCACGAACGCGACGGCGCGCATCTCCTTCAGGAGGGCCGAGTTGAAGGTGATCTCGTTGATGCGGTTGTCGATCTGCGCTGCGGTCATCGGGACCTCGTCGCGCTCGATCGGGTTGATGTGCACGACGAGGAGGTCCTCGACGTCCGTCTCGTAGAAGAGCGGCCACAAGGACGGGTTGCCCATGTAGCCGCCGTCCCAATAGGCCTCGCCGCCGATCTCGACGGCCTGGAACAGCTGCGGCAGGCAGGCCGACGCCATCACCGCGTCGAGCGTCACTTCCTCCTTGCGGAAGACGCGGACCTTCCCGCTACGGACGTTCGTGGCGCTGATGAAGAGCTTGATGTCGCCCTCGCGGTGGATGACGTCGAAGTCGACGGCCTCCTCGAGGACGACCCGAAGCGGATTGTAGTTGACGGGATTGAACTGGTACGGACTGAGCGACAGCGCCGCGAGTTCCATCACCGCGAAGGAGATCATCTGCTCCGCGTCGGCGAGGCCGGGGACGAGGCTGCGCCAGGGCTCGGGCACGTCCGGGACGCCCATCAGGCCCTTCATCTCGGAGACCTTGCGCCAGAACCCTTCGAGCGCCTCGCGTGCGCCCTCGTCCCCGCCCTTCGCGTGCCCATAGGCGATGACGGCGGCGTTCATCGCCCCGGCCGAGGTCGCGGTGATGGCGTTCAGCGTGACCCTTCGGCTCTCGAGCAGGCGGTCGGCGACGCCCCAGGCGTAGGCGCCGTGCGCGCCGCCGCCCTGGAGCGCGAGGTTGAGGCCCTTGCGAGGGGCTTCGCTCATTGCGCCGTCCAGCCCCCGTCGATGACGTAGGAGCTGCCCGTGCACGACGCCCCCGCGTCCGAGCAGAGGTAGAGGAGCATGCCGTTGAGCTGCTCGTAGGTGACGAACTCCTTGGTCGGTTGCGCCTTGAGCATGACTTCGGACTTCACCTCTTCCTCGGTCATGCCGCGCGCCTTCGCCGTGTCCGCGACCTGGTTCTCGACCAGCGGCGTCAGCGTGTAGCCAGGGCAGATCGAGTTCACGGTGATGCCCTGCTCGGCGACCTCGAGCGCGACCGCCTTGGAGAACCCCAGGACCGCGTGCTTGGTCGCGACGTAAGGCGCCTTGAAGGGGGAGGCGACGAGGCCGTGGGCGGAGGCCGTGTTGACGATCCGGCCCCAGCGGCGCTTCTTCATGCCGGGCAGGACGGCCTTGGTCGCGTGGAAGACGGCCGAGAGGTTGAGCGCGACGAGGCGGTCCCAGGTCGCCTCGTCATACTCGTCGATCGGCGCGACCTTCTGCATGCCGGCATTGTTGACGAGGATGTCGATCTTGCCGTGCGCGGCCTCGGCATCCGCGATCAGGCGTCGGATCTCGGCCTGATCCATGAGGTTCGCGCCGTCGAAGCGGACGGTGACGCCGTAGGTGTCTTCGAGGCGCTTGCGCTCCTTCTCGATCTCCGCCTCCTCGCCGAGGCCGTTGAGGGTCAAGGCGACCCCCATCTTGGCCAGGGCCTCGGCCATGTGCAGCCCGATGCCGGAGGTGGAGCCGGTGACGACCGCGCTGCGGCCCTTCAGGTCTTCGAACATGAGGTGCTCCTCGCGTGAGTTCTTCGCTGGCGCGGTAACACGCGTTGTGCGCCGCCGTACCCATTCTTGGCAGCGTCGAGAGCCGCTCCCGCGAAAGCGCCGCGGAGGCGGGTTTGACGCTTGACCCCCGCCGCCCGGCCTCCTATCAGGCGGCCTCGCACTTCGGTGCGACGCGGGTGTAGCTCAGTTGGTTAGAGTGCCGGCCTGTCACGCCGGAGGTCGCGGGTTCGAGCCCCGTCACTCGCGCCATCCCTTTCATGGGATGGCCTTTCCCCCCGTCACCGAGAGTCCGCGATGCGGCTGGTTATGTCCCTCTGGCCGCTTCTGCTGTCGGGCGGCCTCCTGCTCGGCTGCAACGGCCTTCAAAGCACGCTGCTCGCCGTTCGCGGCGGGATCGAGGGGTTCCCGGTCACGGTGATCGGGATGTTCCTCTCGGCCTATTATGTCGGGCTGGTCCTGGGCTGCCGGTTCGCGCCCGCCTTCGTGCGCGACGTGGGGCACGTGCGGTCCTTCACCGCCTTCGCGTCGATCGCCTCGGCCGCGACCTTGGCCCATGCCATCGTCGTCGAGCCGGTCTTCTGGCTGGCGCTTCGTGTGCTGACGGGATTCTCCTTCGCCGCGATGCAGATGGTACTCGAAGCCTGGCTGAACGAGCGCTCGACCAACGCGACGCGGGGGCGGGTGCTGTCCGCCTACCGCATCACGGACTTCAGCTTCGTCACGGCGATGCAGGCCTCGCTGACGCTGTTCGATCCGCAGAGCTTCGTCGTGTTCTCTCTTCTGTCCGTCGCGATCTCGCTGGCCCTCGTGCCCGTGGCGCTGACCCGGGTCGAGGCGCCGCCGCCGCCCGTCTCCACGCGTCTGCACCTTGGACGGCTCTGGCGCGTCTCCCCCGTGGCCTTCGCGGGCGCGGCCATGGTCGGGCTCGCCGCGTCGTCCTACTGGTCGATGGGACCGGTCTTCGTGCGCAGCCTCGGCTACGCCGGAACGGCAGCGGGCCCCTTCGTCGCCTCCATCATCCTTGGCGGCGCGCTGGCGCAGTGGCCCGTCGGCTGGCTCTCGGACCGGTTCGACCGGCGGGCCGTCCTGATGAGCTGCGCCGTGGGCGCGGCGGGGGCGGCCGTCTGCCTGCCGCTCGCGGGGACCGTCTCCTTCCATGCGCTGCTCGGGGCGGGCGCGGTCTTCGGCGTCTTCGCCATGCCGTGCTTCGGCCTGACGGTCGCCCATGCGAACGATCATGCGGATCCGGGCGAGGCGCTGTCGGTGAACGGGGGCCTCTTGCTGCTCTACGGCGTCGCCGCCATCGCGGGCGCTTCCGTCGCGCCTCAGGCGATGCGCCTTCTGGGGCCCGCGGGCCTCTTCTGGTGGGTGGCGAGCGTCTACGTGGTGCTGGTCTTCTTCTGTGCCGTCAGGATGACCCGCCGGACGGCCCCCGCCGCCACGGCGCCCTACGTCCCGGTTCCGCGCACGACGCCCACGGCCTTCGCCCTCGACCCGCGCGTGCCGGATCAGTCGCCGAGGTAGTGAAGCGACAAGCGCCGCTCGTGCGGCCTCGCGCGGTGCTCGATCAGGTAGACGCCCTGCCAGGTGCCGAGGTGCATCCGCCCCCCGCGCACCGGCACGGAGAGCGTCGCCGAGGTCAGCATGGTGCGGATGTGCGCGGGCATGTCGTCCGGGCCTTCCGCATCGTGGACGTACCGTCCGTCCTGTGGCGCGAAGCGGTGAAGCGCCGTCTTCAGGTCGGTCAGCACGTCGGGATCGGCGTTCTCCTGGATCGTCAGCGAGGCCGAGGTGTGACGGCAGAGGATAGTCAGGAGGCCGTTTTGGGCGCCCTGACCCTGCAGCCAGGACGCGACCTGCCGCGTCACGTCGAAGAAGCCTTCGCCGCGCGTCGAGACCTCGAGGTCGCCAAGGGCCTGACGCAGGCTCACGCTTCGGCCCTCATGCGCTGCGTACAGGTTCTTACGAGGCGCCGGAGGGCGGCCTCGTCGACCTTGGCGAGGCGGCCGACATAGACGCAGCTCGCCCCCGTCTTGACCGGGCCGAGCGCGGCGATCTCTTTCTCGTAAGCGCCGTAGCCGGGCATGAAGTAGAGCGACATCTTCGCCTTTCTCGGACTGAATCCGCACCAGAACCAATCGCCTTCGCGGCCGGTCTCGTAGCGGTAGCGATAGCGGCCGTAGCCGACGATCGACGAGCCCCACATCAAGGGGAACTCGCCGGTCTCCTCGGAGAACAGGGCTTTGAGGGCGAGACCGTCCTCGCGGCGGCCGGCCGGCTCGACCCCCGACAGGAAGTCGTCCACCGAAGCGCCGGTCGGAACGGTCGCGTTGCCCTCCGCCAACTACATGCCGCCGCCCGTGGCCCCGACCGCCGCGCAGGCGACCCGCCCGCCCGCGCCGCCGATGGGCTGGGTCATGTGATCGTCCTCGTTCTCGTGTACGAGGACCGCGAAGCCGTCCTGGTCGTTCAACTCGGTGAGCGTCGCCTTGTCCGTGAAGAACTCGCCCCGGCCCGTGCCGTCGGCGTGCACGTAGAGGTTCGGCAGGTCCGCGGCCTCGTAGCCTGCCTCGTTGAGAAGGCCGTGCTCGTTACCGCCCGGATTGACGTGGCTGCCCGACGCCTTGAACCCGGCGTCGTAGTCTGAGCAGTCGCCCACCTGGTGCAGGTGGATGGCGTGGTAGCCTTCGGACAAACCGCTCAGGCTCACGCGCATGAGGACACCGTTCGGCCCGTCCGTCGCTTCGACCGTGCCGATCTCGTCGCCCTGGCTGCCCATGAACCGCGCGGTCGCGTCCGACCCTGCGCCGGGCGCCGGGAACTCGGTCGCCTCGTCGTTCGCCTGCGCGGTCCGCTCGGTCTGCGCCGTCTGGTTCATCATCGGCTTCGCCTGACTCGGCGGCACCGACTCGGCCTGTTGCGCCTGCGCCTCCGCGGGCGCTTCGCTGCAGGCCATGGCAAGGCCAAGAACGCTAGTGAGAACAGCGGCTTGTGTCGTTCGCTTCATCGTACTTCCTTCCCTCTCGCCCTGGCCATTCCGGCAGCGAAATGCTAGAGCGTTCACGACTCAGAGACACCACTTAGGACGACCTTGGCACAAGACGACGACAGGCCTGCGACCGAACCCGTGGACGGCGACGGTCTCGACACCGAAGAGGGCACCGCGCCCGAGAACATGATGCCGCCGCCGCTGCCGCCGGGCACGAAGGCGATCTCCATCACCGACGAGATGGAGCGGTCCTACCTCGACTACGCCATGAGCGTGATCGTCAGCCGCGCGATCCCCGACGCGCGCGACGGCCTGAAGCCCGTGCACCGCCGCATCCTGTGGTCGATGCACGAGAACAAGTACACCTACGACCGCCCCTACAAGAAGTCCGCCCGCGTCGTCGGCGACGTCATCGGCAAGTACCACCCCCATGGCGACAGCGCGGTCTACGACGCGCTCGTCCGCATGGCACAGGACTTCTCGCTTCGCCTGCCGCTTCTCGACGGGCAGGGGAACTTCGGCTCGATCGACGCCGATCCGCCCGCCGCCATGCGCTACACGGAGGTGCGCATGGCGAAGTCGGCGACGGCGCTCCTCGCCGACATCGATCAGGAGACGGTCGACAAGCAGGACAACTATGACGGCTCCGAAGCGGAGCCCGTCGTCCTGCCCGCGCGCTTCCCGAACCTCCTCGTCAATGGCGGCGGCGGCATCGCGGTCGGCATGGCGACCAACATCCCCCCGCACAACCTCGGCGAGGTCGTGGACGCGACGATCGCGCTGATCGAGGATCCGCAGATCACGGACGAGGCGCTGGTCGAGATCGTGCCCGGCCCCGACTTTCCGACCGGCGCCCTGATCCTCGGCCAGTCGGGCAGCCGTCAGGGCCTCCTGACCGGCCGCGGCTCCGTCGTCATGCGCGGCGTCACCTCCATCGAGGAGGTCCGCAAGGACCGCCAGGCCATCATCGTCACCGAGATTCCCTATCAGGTGAACAAGGCCTCGATGGTCGAGAAGATCGCCGGCCTCGTCCGCGAGAAGAAGGTCGAGGGCATCGCCGACCTGCGGGACGAGAGCTCCCGCGAGGGCATCCGCGTCGTCATCGAGCTCAAGCGCGACGCGAACCCCGAGGTCGTCCTCAACAACCTCTACAAGCAGAGCCAGCTTCAGACCTCCTTCGGGGTCAACATGCTGGCGCTGAACGGCGGCCGGCCCGAGCAGATGACGCTCCGAGGCGTGCTCGAGGCCTTCGTGCGCTTCCGCGAGGAGGTCGTCACGAGGCGGACGAAGTACGAGCTCGCCAAGGCCCGCGACCGGGCCCACGTCCTCGTCGGCCTCGCCATCGCCGTCGCCAACATCGACGAAGTGGTGCGCACCATCCGCGCCTCCGCCACCCCCGCCGAGGCGCGCGAGGCCCTGATGTCGCGCGACTGGGACGCGGCGGACATGGGCCCGCTCGTCCGCCTCGTCGCGGACCCGCGCTCGGTCCTGTCGGACGGCAACACGCTGCGCCTGACCGAGACGCAGGCGCGCGCGATCCTCGATCTGCGCCTGCAGCGCCTGACCGCCCTCGGCCGCGACGAAATCGGCGACGAGCTGAAGGCCCTGGCCGAGCGGATCGCCGACTACCTCGAGATCCTGCGCGACCGAGGCCGCGTGCTGACGATCATCAAGGACGAGCTGACCGAGGTGCGCGACGAGTTCGCCACCCCCCGCCGCTCGCACTTCGTCGACGCGATCGAGATGGAGGACGAGGACCTCATCGCGCGCGAGGAGATGGTCGTCACCGTCACCCACACGGGCTACGTCAAGCGCACCGCGCTCGACACCTACCGCGCGCAGCGCCGCGGCGGGAAGGGCCGCTCGGGCATGTCGATGAAGGACGAGGACTTCGTCGCCCAGCTCTTCGTCGGCAACACGCACACCCCGCTCCTGTTCTTCACGGACAAGGGCATGGTCTACAAGCTCAAGCTCTGGCGCCTGCCCGAAGGCGCGCCGACCGCGCGGGGCAAGGCGTTCATCAACCTGTTGCCGCTCGAGCAGGACGAGCGCGTCACCAACATCCTCCCGCTCCCGGACGACGAGGAGCAGTGGGCGGCGATGGACATCCTCTTCGCGACCCGCTCGGGCAACGTCCGGCGGAACAAGCTGTCCGACTTCACCAACGTCAACCGCGCGGGCAAGATCGCGATGAAGCTCGACGAGGGCGACGTCCTCGTCGGCGTCGGCCTCGCCAACGAGGACACGGACGTGCTTCTCACGACGGCCGAAGGCTACGCCGTCCGCTTCCCGCTGGACTCGGTCCGGGTCTTCAGCGGGCGGACGTCCACAGGCGTTCGCGGTGTCAAGCTCCAGGACGATGACTTCGTCATCGGCATGACGATCCTGCGCGCAGGCGTGGAACCCGAGGAAGGGCGCGCGTATCTGCGCCACGCCGCCGCCATGCGCCGCGCGACCGAAGGGGTCGAGACCGAGGGCGGCGACGAGGAGGGCGGCGAGGAAGCCGCCCTCAGCCCCGAGCGCATCGCCGAGCTCGAAGCGCGCGAGCAGTTCCTCCTCGCGGTCACCGAGAACGGCTACGGCAAGCGCTCGTCGGCCTACGAGTACCGGACCACGAACCGGGGCGGGAAGGGCATCGTCGCGATCCAGACGACCAAGCGGAACGGCCGCGTCGCGGCTAGCTTCCCGGTCGAGGACGGCGACGAGATCATGCTCGTCACCGATGGCGGCCAGCTCATCCGCACCCACGTCCGCGACATCCGCATCGCCGGGCGGAACACCCAAGGGGTCACGATCCTCAACACCCGCGACGGCGAACACGTCGTCTCGGTCGAGCACGTGCCCGAAGCCGAGGCGAACGAAGAGCTGGACGAAGCCGGCGACGCGCCGGAGGCGGGGTCGTCCTGAGGCGCCTGCCCTAACGGCGAAGGCCTGCGGTGCTCGGCGCTCACGCCGCCAGCATCGCGGGCCCCTGCACCGTGCTCGGGGTGTCCCGCAGGCTTGGGCGCTTTAGCTCCTAGACGATGATACCGACCATCCTCGCCCTCTTTCCGATCTTCGCGGCCGCCGAGGTCGAGCCCGACCTCGAGCAGTTCCGTTGGTCCGCCCGCCCTGTGCTCGTCTTCGCCGGGGACGAAGGCGAGGCGGATCGTCAGCGCGACGTCTTCGAGGCGGACGGGGAGGCGTTGACGGAACGCGACGTCGTCGTGATCGTCGGCGACGCCGGGACGGGCCTCGCCAGCCGCTACCGCCCCGACGGCTTCACCGTGATCCTCGTCGGCAAGGACGGCGGCGAGAAGCTTCGAACGCATGACGTCCTGACGATCGAACGTCTTTGCGAGACCATCGACGCGATGCCGATGCGCGCGAGCGAGATGCGCGAGTAGCGAGGGCGTCGTGCCTCTTCGCGCGAGCGGCCTAGGTCCCTTGCGGAGGAGAGCGCATGAAACCCATCACCGCCACCCTGACGATCTACGCCGCAATCCTGACCTGCGCCTTCGCGCTTCTTCTGTCGCGAACGGAAGCGCAGAACGGGACCGAACGCATCGCCCACCTCGTCGTCGAGCGTCTGGACGTCGTCGAACCGGACGGCACGCCGCGCCTCATCCTCTACGCCAAGGCGCGAGATCCTCAGATCATCGTTCGTGGACAGGCCTATCGGCATCCCTCCCGCACGCAGTCGGGCATGCTCTTCTACAATGACGAGGGCACCGAGGTCGGCGGGCTGGTCGTGGCCGGACGGACGCGGGAGGACGGCACGACCGAGACCGGGGGCTCTTTGACCTTCGACGCCTACGAACAGGACCAGATCGTCCAGCTGATCGGCTATGAGGAGGACGGCTCGGGCGTCGCCGGCCTCTTCGTCACGGATCGCCCTGCCGAGGCCATGGACTTCGAAGGCTTCGACGCGCTCGCCCGCGCCGAGACCGACGAGGCGCGCGAGGCCGTCCTTGCCCGCTTGGCGAAGGAGGAGCAGGGGGCCTCCCGCGCCTTCTTCGGCCGGGACCGGGACGACGAGGCGGCGGTCGCCCTTCGCGACGCGCAAGGGCGGACGCGCCTGCGCCTCTCGGTCACGCCGGAGGGCGAGGCGGCGATCGCCTTCTTGAACGAGGACGGCGAGGTCGTCCGCCGCGTCACCGGCGCGGAGTAGGGCGTTCGCTAAGCCGACGCTCGTCAAGGCGGCGCCTTCGGACGGTTGGATGGGATAAGGCGCCCGGAGGCTACTCCGCGGCGCCGACCCTTCGGGTTCGATCGACAGTGCAGGTCTTCGCCGTAAGGCGCGGGCTCACTCGAATAGCGGCACGTAGGCTTCGGGCATCGCATCGATCGGCATGACCTCAATGCGCCGGAAGAAGACCTCGGCCGCCTCGCTCTGTATCTGGAGCCGGCCCGAGGTCAGCGGCCGGACCTCGCCGTCCTCTGCGGTGTAGCGCGAACCCTTCAGCACCATGACCGGCTCGCCGTTGACGACATGTACGGCACGGTCCCCGAAAACGATCAACTCGATCTGCGTCCACTCGCCCGTCGGGCTCTCCGCGTCGTGCGAGCGCATGGCGAAGTTGCCCGCGGCCGAACCCTCGGCGATCTCGACCCAACCATGGCGCATGCTCGCGACCGGCGACATCACGCCCTCGCGGGGCAAGCCGCGCAGGTCGAACGCGCTGCCCGCCTGAGTCCAGTAGTCCCCGACATGCCCTTCCATGATCTGGAACTCCTGGCTGCGCATCCAAGTACGCCAATAGTCCGCGCCGGGCTCGCCGACCGAGTGGTAGAGAAGGCCCGTGTCCTTGAGGAGCGCCTCGCGCGGCGGCCAGACCACCTCGCCCCAACGCACCTGCATCCGCAGCCTGTAGTTCTCGAAGACCTCGTCCGTGAACGCCATGCCGTAGACTTCGCCGGAGACGTGCAGCACGGACTCGCCGTTCACCGTCTCGACGACGAAGACGTCCTGGTCCGGCGGGTTCAGGCCGACGGGTTCGATCGGCGTGCCGTCGGCGTTCCGCGGCACGCTGCCGTCGTAGTCGGATCCATGGCGGTAGCTGAGGTAGACGTTCCAGTCGGCGAGGTCTTCGCTCAGGAGCGGGCGCCAGCCGGGCTGGGCGGCGAGGAGGACGAGGGCGGTGATCATCGGTGTCATCGCACGGACCTAGCGCAGCCCGCCTCCGCTGGCGCGCCGCTATCGCAGCGAGGGCCTCGCGGGGCGAGGCAACCTGGCGGCGGCGCCACTAAGGGTGTGACGCCGTCGCGACTCAGCGGCTAAGGATGCCGTCATGACACAGCTTACCGGCCTCTACCCCGGCACGTTCGACCCGATCACGCTCGGCCACATCGACATCCTTCGGCGGGCGGTGAAGCTCGTGGACAGGCTCATCGTCGGCGTGGCGGTGAACACGGGCAAGGATCCGATGTTCACGCTGGACGAACGGGCCGCTTTGGTCCGCGAGGCGCTGGAGGGGATCGACGCGGACGCCCGCGCGCAGGTCACGGTCATGCCCTTCGAGGGGCTGCTTATGCACTTCGCCGAGGCGAACGGCGTCGACGTCATCGTGCGCGGTCTGCGGGCGGTCTCCGACTTCGAGTACGAGTTCCAGATGGTCGGCATGAACTCCTTCTTGAACGAGGAGATCGAGACGGTCTTCCTGATGGCCGATGCGCGCTACCAGGCGATCGCCTCGCGCTTGGTCAAGGAGATCGCACGGCTCGGAGGCGACGTATCGGCCTTCGTTCCGCCGGTGGTCGAGAAGCGCTTGCTGGAGAAGGCCCGAGGCTGACGCGCTCAGGCGTCGTGACCGAGAAGCCCGGTCATGGTTACGATCAGCGTCTCGTCCGTGTTCGGCTTGCAGACGACCGGAGCGTCCGTGGACCAGGGTTCGAGGTCGCAGGCGTCGTGGCTGGTGAAGAAGGCGAAGGGAACGGAGAGGTCGGTCAGGCGCTTGGCGATGGGACGGCTGTTGCCGGTCGCGAGCTCGTAGTCGAGGACGGCGAGGTCGGGAGATTCCTGCGCGAGCGCGCCGAGCGCCTCGTCGACGAAGGGGTAGGGGCCCATCACCGTGGCGCCGGCCTCTTCCAACATCATCGAGAGGTGCATGGACAGGATCACGTTGTCCTCGGCGACGAGCACCCGTTTGCCTCTCAGGGTGGTGTCGGCGTTTCCGGTCAGTTCAAGATCGTTCGCGACGCGGCGCGCCTGGCCTTCGGTCATGTTCTGATCCTGCCGGGGAGCGGCTCATACCACCGGCTTCATCCTTCTTTAACCGAAGCCAACCTGCGGGTGGCCCTACAGCGCCGTGAAGCACGGGATCGTCATCGAACCGTCTTGCGGAGCGTTCAGGCTGCGCGCGGTGGCGCGCTCGAGATCCTGCGGTTACAACGCCGCTTCACGGGACGGACGGGCACGCAATGGGCATCCTTCACATAACTCTCGCCGCGCTCGCGCTGACGACAGCGCAGGCGCAGACGCCGGCGCAAACGCCGAGCCAAATCCTCGAAGCGGCGCCGGAGGAGGTTTGGCAAGCGGTCGATCCCGAGAACCTGCTCGTCATGGACCTGCCTAGCGGGACGATGCTGATAGAGCTGCGTCCGGACCTAGCGCAGCAGCACGTCGAACGTGTGAAGAGCCTGACGCGGCAGGGCTTCTACGACGGCACGGTGTTCCACCGCGTGATCGAAGGCTTCATGGCGCAAGGCGGCGATCCTACCGCGACGGGGACGGGCGGCTCGACGCTGCCGAACCTGCCCGGCGAGTTCGCACGGCCCGTGGCGGGGCTCGACGCCTTCGTGCCGCTCGGCCGGGACAACCGCGCCGCCCAGATCGGCTTCTTGGGCTCGGTGCCCGTCGGCGCGCAGCCTGCGACGCTGCCGGGCCTTCTGGTCGAGGATACGGTCGCGCTTTGGGGGCTTCACTGTCCCGGCGTGATGTCGATGGCGCGGGCGGGCGATCCCAACTCGGCGAACAGCCAGTTCTTCGTCATGTTCGGCGACAACCGGTCGAGCCTGGACCAGCGCTACACCGTCTGGGGCCGGGTGGTGGACGGCCAGCGCAACACGCGCCGCATCAACAGGGGCGAACCGCCGGCGCGGCCGACGCCGATCGTGCGGATGCGCATCGCGGCGGACATTCCCGTCGAGGACCGTCCGGCCGTCGAAGTGTTGCGTTCGGACTCGGAGACCTTCACGGCCTGGCTGCGCTCGACGGGTGCCCTAAGCTCGACGGGTTTCTTTCGGGACGTCTGCAACGTGACCGTCCCGGTCCGCGTCAACAAGGAGATTACTTCATGAGCAAGCTCAAGCTGGAGCTCGAAACCGGCGACGTCGTCATCGAGACGTTCGAAGACAAAGCGCCGAAGCACGTCGCGCAGATCACGAAGCTGGCCGAAGACGGCTTCTACGACGGCACGGTGTTCCACCGCGTGATCGACGGCTTCATGGCGCAAGGGGGCGATCCGACCGGGACCGGCACGGGCGGCTACGAGAAGACGATCCCCGCCGAGTTCAACGACGTCAGCCACGCCGAGGGCGTCTGCTCGATGGCGCGGACGAACGATCCGAACTCCGCTTCGAGCCAATTCTTCATCTGCCTCGACGATGCGAGCTTCCTCGACCGCCAGTACACCGCCTGGGGCAGGGTGGTCGAAGGCATGGACGCCGTCCACGCGATCAAGAAGGGCGAGCCGCCTCGCGAACCCACGAAGATCAAGAGCTTCCGTAAGATCGAAGACTAAGAAGCCTTCAGGCGACGGCTTCGAGCTTGGTTCGGGCCGTCGCCGCCTCGACGAGCGCTTCGATCAGGCGTGCGCCGCCGGCCGGCTTGGTCAGGAACGGCACGCCCGGAAAGCGAAAGCCGACCCCGTCCTCCCGGCAGGTCGCGGAGTGGAACAGGAACGGCACGTCGAGCGCCTGCAACGCGTTGGCCACCGGCCAGACCAGCCCGTCCCCGACGTCGATGTCGAGTACGGCGAGGTCGAAGGCCGCCAGGTTGAGCGAGTTCGCGTCAGCCAGACTCCGAGCGATGACGACCTCGGCGCCGTGGTCGCTCAGCGACCAGTTGAGGTCCATCGCGATGATGGCCTCGTCCTCAACCACGAGGATGCGCTGTCCATCCAAGTCATGCGTCATGCGAGGCCAAACTCCTGCCTACTCGGCCGAGGATGACCGTGGCGCAATCTGGCCTGCGAGTCCTATGCCATGGCGCAATGATAGCGCAAACGTGACGACTTCAAGACAGATTGGTTGTCAGTGGCAGCCGGAGCCGCCGCCTCACGCGACGTCGACGAGGTGGGCCGCTTCGGGAAGGTCTTCGCCGAAGGCGCGTTGGTAGAACTCGGCCACCAATGGGCGTTCCATCTCGTCGCACTTGTTGAGGAAGGTGACCCGGAAGGCGTAGCCGACATCGCCGAAGATCTCGGCGTTCTGCGCCCAAGTGATGACTGTCCGCGGGCTCATCACGGTCGAGATGTCGCCGTTCATCAGCGCGTTTCGGGTCATGTCGGCGACGCGGACCATGGCCCCGAGCGTCCTTCTGCCGTCGTCTCCGGCGTAGGAGGGCAGCTTCGCGGCGACGATCTCGACCTCCTCGTCATGCGGCAGGTAGTTGAGCGTCGTGACGATCGACCAGCGGTCCATCTGACCTTGGTTGATCTGCTGCGTACCGTGATAGAGGCCCGTCGTATCGCCGAGGCCGATCGTGTTGGTCGTCGCGAAGAGCCGGAAGTAGGGGTTCGGCATCAGGACGCGGTTCTGATCGAGCAGCGTCAGGCGGCCCTCCGCCTCCAGCACGCGCTGGATCACGAACATCACGTCCGGCCGGCCCGCATCGTACTCGTCGAAGACGAGGGCGACGGGCCTTTGGAAGGCCCAGGGCAGGATGCCCTCCTTGAAGGCGGTGACCTGCTTGCCGTCCTCCACCACGATCGCGTCCTTGCCGATCATGTCGATGCGGCTGACGTGACTGTCGAGGTTCACGCGGACGCAAGGCCAGTTGAGGCGGGCGGCGACCTGCTCGATATGCGTCGACTTGCCCGTGCCGTGATAGCCCTGAACCATGACGCGGCGGTTGTGAGAGAACCCCGCCAGGATCGCGAGCGTGGTCTTCGGGTCGAACCGGTAGGTCGGGTCGAGCGGCGGAACGTAAGGGTTGCCTTCGGAGAAGGCGGGGACCGTCATCTTCGTCTCGATGCCGAACACCTCTCCCGCCGAGACGGTCGTGTCCGGCGCTTCTGGCATGTCGGGTTCGGTAAGGACGGTCATTCGGGCCTCGGGCGTCTTCGTTCGGCGGCGGTAACCAAGATGGCGCGGCGGCGCAACGCGGCGAGGTGTGGCGGGCTTGCCTAGGCCGTCATGGCAGGCTCTGGTTCCAGGAGACGCTAGGGGGACGAATGGCCGGAAACTCTTCAGGCGGTCCGGGGCTTATGAAGCTCGCGCTTCTATGCCTCGGCGTCGGACCGATCTGGGGCGCGGTGGCCGTCTCGGCCGGGTTCGTGCTGTTCGGCGTCAGCCAGGACCTCAGTGCCGGCATGCCCCTCGCCTTGGTGTTCAGGTCCCTCGGCAGCATGGTGGGCGCGTTCATCCTGGCCATGGTGGGGGCCCACATCGTCGGCGGCATTCCCGCAGCGCTCGGCGGCGTGCTGCTCGGATTGTTCTGGCCGAGGCTCGGCTGGTCGGTCTGGACGACGCTCCTCGCTTCGGCCGTGTCGGGGTTCGCGACGGCCGTGGTCTTCCTGATCGTCGTCGGGGGTGCCCTGTTCGCCTTCTGGGCCGTTCCCATATGCCTGTTCAGCGGCTTGATGACTTGGCGCTTCACGCTGCGCGGTAAGGGACCGAAGCAGGACGCCAGCGGTACGGCGGAGGTTTTCGCTTGAAGACGGCCGAAGAGATCGTGGCGGCGGACGAGGCCGGCGCGGTAAGAGACTTCATCGAGGCGGACCCGGAGGCCGAAGGCGCGCTCCGGGAGGCCGCCTCGCGGCACGGTGCCGACGCGGTGCTGCACGAACTCGACGCCATCGCGCTTGGCCGCGAAGGCCGTTCGACCGACACGCCTCACCTCGAGGTCCGCCTCCAGGCGCATCCGGTCTTCGCGGGCCGCAACCACGCCTATCTGATGGTCATCGTCGACGATCACCCCGCCTTCGAAGGCGATCCCCGCTTCACCCGCACGCTTCCGGACGGGCGCCGCTACGCGACGCTCGGAGCGGGGCCCAAGGACATGAACCCCATCTTCGGCACGCTGGTGTCGAGCGTGAACCGCGCATGGGACGCGAGCCTGCTGATCCCCGATACCTACGATGCCGAGATCCAGCACCCGCTGGTCGTGTCCGGCGAGATGACCGAACGCGAGGCGGTCGAGCGCCTGTTCGAGGTCGATGCGCGCTACGCGGACCTTACCGATTACGACATGATCCCGTTCCGCTGGTCGGGCGGCTACAACTCGAACGGCTACCTGTCCGGCCTTCTCGAAGTGGTCGGCTGGTCGCCCGAGGCGCCGCCGCACGTGCCCGGCTGGGACAAGCCGCTGCCGGGGGCGGCCTTCACGCTGGAACCGCCCGACGCGGCGTAAGCTCAAGAGCCGTCAGGCGCGCCTCTTCTCCTTGTCGACCGTCGGGCTCCACTTCGCGATCACGGCGATGATGGCGTCGCG
The DNA here is from genome assembly GCF_014199615.1 of Parvularcula dongshanensis. Classification (GTDB taxonomy): domain Bacteria; phylum Pseudomonadota; class Alphaproteobacteria; order Caulobacterales; family Parvularculaceae; genus Parvularcula; species Parvularcula dongshanensis. The sequence goes on from NZ_JACHOB010000001.1 coordinate 1,026,290, forward strand.
TTTGATCGGCTTGGAGATGTAGTCGTCCATGCCGGCGGCACGGCAGCGGTCCTTGTCCTCGTTCATGACGTGCGCCGTCGCCGCGATGATCGGCGTGCGCGGCAGCTTGGCTTCGGCCTCGTGTCCCCTGATCGCGCGCGTCGCTTCGATGCCGTCCATCTCCGGCATGGAGACGTCCATGATGACGATGTCCGGCCGCTTCGCCTTGTACCTCTCGACGGCGATGCGCCCGTTGCAGGCGATCTCGATCTCGTGCCCCTGGTCCGCGAGCATGTTGGTCAGGACCATCTGGTTCACGACGTTGTCCTCCGCGATCAGGAGGTCGAGCGCGACGACGTCGGCGGGTTTCGGGCGCGGCGCGGGCTCGGTCGCCTTGCGCACGACCTCGCGCAGCTCGCCCGCCGTCGTTCGGGCGGTCTCGCTCAGGGCCTGCGCGAGGGCGTCGATGAGGAGCGTGGTCCGGATCGGTTTGACGAGCCAGGCGGCGAAGCGCTTCTGCTCGCGCGAGCTGGCGGACTGCGCCTCGTTCACGGAGGAGAGCATGATGATCGGGACGTCGGCGCTTTCCGGCCGCGCCTTCACCGCCTCGGCGAACGCCTCGCCGTTCATGCCGGGCATCTGATAGTCGGTGACGATCAGGTCGGGGGGAGACGCGCCCATGCCGCGCAGGACGGAGAGGGCCTCCGGACCCGACGGCGCGGCCACCACCTCGGCGCCCCAGGTCGTCAGCTGTTCTCGAAGAATGCGCCGGTTGACCTCGTTGTCGTCGACCACGAGCACGCGAACGCCGCCGATGGAAGCCGCGACCTTGCCGTTCGCAGCCCCCGCGGCGTCCACCGGCAAGGCGATGTCGAAGTAGAATGTGGAGCCTCGACCGAGCTCGCTCTCGGCCTTCAGCGTGCCGCCCGCGAGTTCCACGATCGAACGGGAGATCGCGAGGCCGAGGCCGGTTCCCTCGTAGCGGCGCGAGGACGACCCATCGACCTGCTCGAACTTCTCGAAGATCCGGTCGAGCTTGTCGGCGGGAATGCCGATGCCTGTGTCGGTGACAGAGAGGCGCAAGGCGGCCCGTTCGCCTTCGTCCGAGCCCGTGACCTCGACGAGGACGTGGCCCTTGTCGGTGAACTTGACGGCGTTGCCGACGAGGTTGGTGATCACCTGCCGCAAACGCCCCCCGTCGCCGACGAGATGCTCCGGCAAGCCGGGTTGATAGCGGACCACGATCTCGAGGTCCTTCTCCCTGGCGCGGCCCGAGACGAGGCTGACGACGTCCTCGATGGCGGTGTGGAGGTTGAAGGGCGAGGGGCTCAGCTCGAACTTGCCCGCCTCGATCTTCGAGAAGTCGAGGATGTCGTTGATGATCGTCACGAGGCTGGTGCCGGACGACATGATGATGCCGGCGAGCTCGCGCTGATGGGAATCGAGCGGCGTGTCGAGAAGGACCTCCGCCATGCCGAGGACGCCGTTCATGGGCGTACGGATCTCGTGGGACATGTTGGCGAGGAACTCCGACTTCGCCTTGCTGGCGGCTTCGGCCTTCTCCATCGAAGTCCTCAGCTCGAGCGTACGCTGACGGACGGTTTCCTCCAGCGTCTCGTCGCGGCGTTTCACCTCGCCGATCATGGCGTTGAACCCGAGGGCCAGGAGACCGACCTCGTCCTGGCTCTTCACGTCCACGAGGCGGCTGTAGTCCTTGAGGTCGCGGATGTCGGCGGTGGCGTCGGTCAGCGCCTGGATCGGCCGGACGATCGCGCGGGCGACGAGCGAAGAGAGGACCCAGGCGACGACGATCGCGACGAGAAGGACCGCGGAGGCGATCTCGATGTACTGACCGACCCGCTCACCGAGGCGCTCCTTGCTCACCGTCAGCTGGAGCGCGGCCAGCACCTCGTCGCCGATCCGCACAGGGGCTTGGACGACGACGGTACCGCCGACCCGGGCGGCGCCCTCCGCGCCGACCGGCAGCGCCTGCGGCGGCGTCAGCGGCCGGCCCTCCTGGTGATAGGCGGCGATGAGCGTCCCCGCCGGCGTCAGGACGGCCGCGTTCGTGATGTCGGAGATCTCCTCGAACGCGCCGAGGTTCTCCTCGATCGCGAGGACGTCGTCGAAGACCACGGCGGCGGAGATGTTGGACGCCGTGACCCGCGCGAGCTCCGTGCGCTCGCGCACGAGGTCCCGCTCGAAGGTCGCCGCCTCGTAGCCGACGAAGCTCGCGCTCGCGACGAAGAGGACGAAGATCGTCGTCCCCACGATCCCGAAGGTGATCTTGCCTCTGATGGAGATGCGCGAGAGCCAGCTCATCGTGGACCTTCGACGATCGCGGCCTCACGCACGCGGCGCGGCGCGGCCGCGACGCGCGAGGCGTTGCCTTGCTTGTCCGTCAGGACGCGATTGCCCACGCAGGATCTCCCGCCAACCAGGCGCAATCTAAGTTTCGAAGCTGAACGAAAAGTTCAGCGTGGCGCTAGGATCGTCGGCGTTTCGGGAACGAAGTCGTGAGGCTTCCCCGCCTTCCGGGCCGGGCCGGTCGCGATCGCCTTTGCCGTGGACGGCGAAGCTTCGCTGCCGCATAAGCGCGTCCATGATCGGCATCATCAAGCGCATCTTCGTCTGGTGGCACTCGGCCACCTTCGGCACGTCGCTCACCCTCTGGCGGAGGGGGGCCCGCTTCGTCGGCGAGGACGAGCAGGGCAACAAGTACTACGAGGAGGGCAAGTCGCCGTCCTTCTCCGACGGTCGCCGTCGTCGCTGGGTGGTCTATCATGGCGTCGCCGAGGCGAGCCGCGTGCCGCCTGACTGGCACGGCTGGCTGCACCACATCTGGGACGAGCCGCCGACGGTCGTGCCGCTGCCGCGCAAGAAGTTCGAGCGCCAGCACCTTCCGAACATGACCGGCACGCCGCTCGCCTACCGGCCCATCGGCTCGCTGACGCGGGTGGACGAGGGCCGGAAGGTGGACCAAGATTACGAGGCGTGGAGCCCCGAAGAAGCGTAGGCTCAAGCGCAGGCAAGCATTGCAAGCCGGGCAGGGCAGGCATGACGACATCCCTTCGAGCAGGTCTGATCGCGGTGCTCTCCGCCGTGCCGAGCATGGCGTTGGCGCAGGCGGGCCCGCCCGTTCAGGCGCTGCGTCCGGACGCGGCCGAAGCGAACGAGCCTCTCGGCTGGACCACGACGCCCGAGATCGCCGAAGAGGACGGTACGGAACTCGACCGCCTGTCCCGCTCGCCCTCCGGCATCGCGTTCGGCGCGGAGCTGCTGCGGCGGCAGTCCGACAACCCCCTCAAGCCCGTCTCGGTCACGCTGCGCGCCCTCGACAAGGTGACGGCGGCCTATCGCGACCTCGAAGTGCCCATCGGCGAAGAGATGTCCTTCGGGACCCTGACCCTGCTGCCGCGCACATGCGACAAGCGCCCGCCCGAAGAGTTCCCGGAGACGAGCGTGTTCCTGGAGGTCTTCGCCTCCGATGCCGACGTCCACGGCCGCCGCACCCGCGCGGCGCAGCGCGAGGAGAAGGCCGCCGCCCGCAGAGCGGCACGCCCGGGGGCAGAAGAGGCGCGGCCCGCGCTGTTCCGCGGCTGGATGTTCGCTTCGACCCCGTCCCTCAACGCCCTCGAGCACCCGGTCTACGACGTCTGGGTGATCGACTGTAAGATGGTCGACCCGGAGACCTGAGGGGGCAGGGCGGCGAAGTCGCCCTCGATGCGCAGCGCCGCTTCGAGCCGCCGCGCATAGTCGTCGGCGGGGACGTCCTCGACCCCGAAGCGCCGCAGGTGATCGGTCGTGAACTGCGTGTCCAGGAGACCATAGCCGCCCGCCGAGAGGCGGCCTGCCAGGTGGACGAGGCAGACCTTGCTGGCGTCGGTGACGACCGAGAACATGCTCTCGCCGAAGAAGGCGCCGCCGAGCGAGACGCCGTAGAGCCCGCCGACGAGGACATCGTCCAGCCACGCTTCGACCGAGTGGGCGTAGCCGAGCGTGTGGAGCTGGCAGTAGGCATCGAGGATCTCGCCGTTGATCCAGGTCTGCTCGCGCTCGGTTTGGGGGGCGGCGCAGCCTTCCATCACCGCGCGGAAGGCGGTGTCCACGCGTATCTCGAAGAGGTCGCGGCGCACGGTTCGCCGCAGGCGGCGGGGGATGTGGATGCCCCTTATCGGCAGAACGCCTCGCACGTCCGGCCGCACCCAGAAGACCTCGCGCGCGTAGCGGTCCTCGCCCATGGGGAAGTAGCCGATGCGGTAGGCCTGGAGGAGGAGGTCCGAGGTCAGGCGGACGGGCGGCAGCGGGCGGGACATCAGCCGATGATGCGCCGTTCCGCCCCGCCTGTCAGCGGCTTCCTGGGCCTGCGCACCGGAACCTTCATACGTTCATGACGTTGGCCTGGGGAGAGTATGGTCATGACGCCCCCACCGTTCAGCGACGCGACGCGATGAGCCGTTTGGCCGAACGGTCGATCGTCGCGTTCCTGATCTGGATCGCCGTCTATCCGAGCGTGCTCCTCGCGAACTACGCCCTGCACGCGCTCGGCTTCACGCAGCTGCCGCTGCCCGTGAGCGTGCTTCTGACCACGATGATCACCGTGCCGGTCCTGGAGTTCGGAGCCATCCCGGTCATCAAGAAGATCGTCGCGAAGGGCGAGGAGCGGCTGGGCGTCGACGGCGAGCTTCGGGACGACTGACCGTCTGGCCTCTCCGCGACGGCGCTGTTATGCGCCCGCGACCGAATTCAACAAAAGGAGGCGCCCATGGCGCTCGAACGGACCTTCTCGATCATCAAGCCCGACGCGACCCGCCGCAACATCACCGGCAAGGTCGTCTCCATGCTCGAAGAGGGCGGCCTGCGCGTGATCGCGCAGAAACGCATTCAGATGACCAAGGAACAGGCCGAAGGCTTCTACGCCGTCCACAAGGAACGGCCGTTCTTCGGTGACCTCGTCAGCTTCATGACCTCGGGCCCGGTCGTGGTCCAAGTACTCGAAGGCGAGAACGCCATCGCGCGCAACCGCGAGATCATGGGCGCGACGAACCCCGAGAACGCCGACGCGGGCACGATCCGCAAGGAGCTCGCCGAGTCGATCGAGGCGAACACGGTGCACGGCTCGGACGCGCCGGAGACCGCCAAGGACGAGATCGCCTACTTCTTCTCCGAAGACGAGATCGTCGGCTGAATCAGCCCTGTCCGGCGGTGAGCGCGTAGAGCGCCACCGCCGCCGCCGTGGAGACGTTGAGGCTCTCGACCCCCGCGGCCATCGGAATGGCGACCAGCTCGTCGCAGGTCTCCCGCACGAGCTGGCGCAGCCCCGGTCCCTCCGCGCCGACCACGAGCGCGACCGGGCGTGTCGGCGCGTAGGCGGGCAGGGCGGCCGCGCCTTCGCCGGCGAGGCCTGTCGCCACGAAGCCCGCTTCCTTGAGCGCTTCGAGCGAACGGGCGATGTTGACCACCCGCACCAATGGAACGGTCTCCGCGAGGCCGGCCGCCGCCTTCGCGAGCGCACCGGAGACGGGCGGGGTGCGCCGGTCCTGAACCACCACGGCCTGCGCCCCGAAGGCGGCTGCGACGCGGATCAGCGCGCCGACGTTCTGAGGATCGGTGACCTGATCGAGGACCAGGACGGGGCGGCCCGCGGCGGCGTCGCAGGCGTCTTTCAGTCGGGCGCGAGGCAGGTCGGTGAACTCGCCGGCAAGGCCCTGGTGGACCGCACCCTGCGGCAGGAGCGCGTCGATCGCGCCGGGCTTGAGGTCGTCGGCGGCCTTCTCGGTCCAGCCCTGCTCGGTAAGCCAGTCGGCCGCGTTCTTGGTCGCGACGAGGCGGCGGCAGCGGCGCGCCGGGTTGCGAAGCGCGGCGAGCACGGGGTGGCGCCCGTAGATCCAGACGCGCTCGGGCGCGGTCTTCCGGCCGTAGCCTCTCGGCGTGTCGGGCTTTGCGGGGGGCGGTGTCATCGCTCGCGCCTAGCGGGCCTCCCTCGGCAAGGAAACGGGGTTGCGAGGCTAGAAACGCTCCCTTATACGCGCCGCTCCGAAGCCAGGCTTCGGGACGAGGCGCTCCGGAGGGGTGGCCGAGTGGTTAAAGGCAGCAGACTGTAAATCTGCCCGCGTATGCGTACGCTGGTTCGAATCCAGCCCCCTCCACCATCCTTCGATCTAACTCGCGGGAGCGGCGCTGCGGCGGCTCGTTGTGCCGCGTTCGGCACAGAGCCAGAGTGGTCTCTCTCGTCACCCGGACGCTTCTTCATGCTCGCGACTCGCTTCGCCCCCTTCGTGATCCTCGCCGCTTGCGGCACCGCCGAGCCGCCGACGTCTCCGCCCGTCCAAGCCGACGGCGCGCCCGCCACCCTGTCCGCGGCGCCGGATTGCGGTGCCGACGACTATCGGAGCCTGGTCGGCAACCCGCTGGCCGCAGTGAGCCTGCCCGCCGACCTCGACACCCGGATCATCCGTCCGGGCGAGGTCGTGACTATGGAGTATGTCGGAACCCGGATGACGATCGAGGTCGACGAGGACGGCGTCGTCACTGCGGTCCGCTGCGGCTGAACCTCAAGGGCGGACGCTCGTCGCCTCGAACGCTTCCGCTATCGCCTCTGCCATGAGGGTCGGTTCGTAATCGTCGTCGAAGGGCGTGCCGCGCTTCTGGAGGCCGTCGGCGCGCGCCTGGAAGTACTGAAGCCAGGAGTAGCGGTGCACGAGGCCCCAAACGACGACGTCGCGCAGGCCTTCATAGCTCATCGTCAGGTCGAGATAGCGTCGCGTGACCTCGGCGATGCGGGCGTCGCGGACGGCGAGGTCCGCCGGAAGGTCGCGGTCGTTGACGTCGAGCTCCGTGACGACGAGGCCGAGACCCATGCCCGTCACCTCGTCGAGGAAAGTGCGCCACCCCGCCTCGTCCGCGAAGTCGCCCGCTTCGTTCCCGCCCCAAAGATGGCTTTGCAGGCCCAGCGCGTCGATCGGCGTGCCGCGGTTCAGCAGGCCTTCGAGGAGGCGAAGCACCCCGTCGCGGTGCGTGCCGTCCGAGCCCCAGCTCATGAAGTCGTTGTAGACGAGCGGCGCGTCCGGAAGCGCCTCCCTCGCGGCGCGGAACGCCGTGTCGAGAACGGCCTCCATGCCGCCGAAGGCTTGCGAGAAGGGCGAGGTGCGGTAGCCGCCCGTCGCAGGATCGACCGCCTCGTTGACGACGTCCCAGCCCGTCATGTTGTCCCGATAGGTGCTCGCGACGCGGGCGATGTGCCCGGTCAGAAGCCGTTCGGCCTCGGCGGCCGGAGCGGCGCCGAAGTCGTAGGTCCGCAGCCAGGCGGGGTAGCGTTCCTCGACCTCCCAAAGAAGGGTGTGGAAGCGGAAGTCGATCTCCTCGTTCCGGGCGAAGTTCACGAGCGCGTCCGCATCGGTGAAGTCGAACCGGTCCTCGGAGGGACGCAAGGCCTGCCACTTCATCTCGTTCTCGGCGACGAGGACGTTGCAGTGGGGCCTGACGAGGTCACGATAGCCTGCGTCGTCGAGCGTACCGCCCGTGCTGATCGCGGTTCCGAAGCGCATGTTCCTCGCCGACGCCGCCTCCTTCAAAGGCGTAAGCCCTGCGGGCGGTGCAGGCGGGGGAGGGGGCGGTGCCGGCGGCGGGGGCGTTGGAGCCGGGGTCGAGGGCGAGGCGTCGTTCGAGCCGCCACTGCAACCCGCACCGAGCATGGCGGCGCTGAGCGCCATCATCCGGCGCCGCGAAAGATACGTCATGGTTTCCCACCCTTTAGGGGCGGTCGATGCGTCGCCGACCGCCCGTCCGATGGAGTGTCGCGGCGGGCCTTTCAGCGGTCAACCGTCGCAGCCGGCATGGGGAACGCAGGAATTCGGCTTGTGTTCTTGAGCAGTGCCTGACTTTCTCTCCGTCGACGCGCGCGACGTCTTCTACGTGGTCGGGGGAGCAGCCTTCTTCGGGCTGACCTTCCTACCGATCCTTCAGCAATCGAAGTTCGTGAGCGTTCCCGCGCTCTACGTGCTCGTCGGCGCGCTCATCGCGCTCAGCCCCTTCGCGCTGCCCTTCCTCGATCCCCGCGACGGAGGGTTGGAGCTGACGGTGATCGAGCACGCCTCGGAGCTGATCGTCATCGTCAGCCTGGCGGGCGCGGGCCTGGCCGTCGATCGGCCGATGGGGCTTCACGCGTGGGGCGCGACCTGGCGTCTCCTCTCGATCGCCATGCCGCTGACGATCCTCGCGCTGATCTTTTTGGGCCTCGGGCTGATCGGCCTGCCGATCGCCACCGCGATCCTGCTCGCCGCCTGCCTCGCGCCGACCGACCCTGTGCTCGCGCGTTCGGTCCAGGTCGGCAGTCCCGGCTCGGGCGAGGAGCACGAGGTCGAGGTCGCTCTGACGGCGGAAGCCGGCCTCAACGACGGTCTGGCCTTTCCGTTCGTCTACCTTGCGATCGGGTTCGCCGCGCTCGGGGCGGAGGCGACGATCGGCCGGTATGCCGAGACCGAGCTTCTGCACTGGATCGGATTCGACCTCGTCTACCGCGTGCTGGCCGGAATCCTCGTCGGGATCGCGGTGGGCTGGTCGCTCTCGCGCATCGTCTACTCGCCGGTGGGCGACGCGGAGCAGGAAGAGAACAATTCGGGCCTGACCGTGATGGGCGCGACGTTCCTCGCCTACGGCCTGACGGAGCTCCTGTCGGGATACGGGTTCCTGGCCGTCTTCGTGTCCGCCCGCGCCGCCCGGCACTACGCCCGGGTCCATCACAAGGACGGCTACGAAGAGCAGCCGCATCACTACGCGGACCAGACCGAGGGGCTGTTGATGGCGCTCCTTCTGTTGTGGTTCGGCGCGTTGCTCGCGACCGATACGCTGAGCGCCGCGCGGTGGCAGGAATGGGTGTTCGCTGGCCTCCTCGTCTTCGCGATCCGTCCCGCCGCGGGGATGATCGCCCTGATCGGCCACCGTACGCGGCCGATCGAGCGGGGGGTGACGGCCTTCTTCGGAATCAGGGGAATGGGTTCGATCTTCTACCTCGCCTACGCGCAGAACCACGAGGCGTTCCCGGGCATCGACGTTGCCTGGCGCGTCGCCGCGCTCGCGATCCTGATCTCGGTCGTCGTCCACGGCGCGACCGCCGCGCTCGTCATGCAGGAGACGAAGGAACGCACGATGAAGCCTGCGGACCGGAAGCGGGGAGAACCCCTGGAAGCCCAATCGGCGCGCGCTAGCTCCTCCGCATGACGCTCGACACGCATCAGCTCGCCAAGGACCGGGGGCGGCATGCGATCACGCCGCGGCAATTGCCGCCGCGCGCCTGGTTCGACGTGCTGCGCCGCTTCGGCGGGGGGTTCCTGGACGACCACCTCATGCTGGTGGCGGCCGGGGTCGCGTACTACTCGCTGCTGGCTCTGTTCCCCGCCATCGCCCTCTTCGTCTCGATCTACGGCCTCATCTCGGACCCTTCCAAAGCCGCCGATCAGGCGCTGGCGCTGTCGGCGGTCGTTCCGGACGACGCGGCGAAGTTCCTCTACGACGAGATGACGCGGGTGGCCTCGACCTCCGCACCGAAGCTCGGCATCGCCTCGATCATCGCGTTCCTCGTCGCGCTTTGGGGGTCGAACCGCTCGATGAAGGCGATGTTCGAGGCGCTCAACGTCGCCTATCGCGAGAAGGAGCGGCGGAACATCCTCGTCATCAACCTCCTGTCGCTCGGCTTCACCTTCGGGTTCATCTTCTTCGCCGCGATGACGCTGATCCTCGTCGTCGCGGTGCCGCCGCTCCTGGAGGCGTTGCGCCTGCCGCTCGTGGCGGAACTCGGCCTCTCGCTGTTGCGGTGGCCGGTCCTCTTCGGCGGCATGGTCGCGGGCACCATGCTCCTCTACCGCTACGGACCGAGCCGGCGGCCGGCGCGTTTGTCCTGGGTCACCTGGGGCAGCGTGCTCGCCGGTGTCCTCTGGCTCTTAGCGTCGGGCCTCATCTCTTGGTACGCGGCGTCCGTCGCGGACTTCGGCAAGACCTACGGTTCGCTCGGGGCGGTGATCCTGCTGCAGACCTGGATCTGGGTGACCTCGCTCGTCGTCATCACGGGGGCCAAGATCAACGCCGAGGCCGAGCATCAGACGGCCGTCGACACGACGAGCGGCCGGCCCCGTCCGCTCGGCGAGCGCGGCGCCGTGGTCGCGGACTCACTCGGCCGGGTCAGGCCGCCCAAGCCCAAGGAAGAGTAGCCGGGCCGGTTCCGCTGCGCCCGCCGATGGGCTAACCGCTTCGGCGCGAACAGGGCCTTCTTCTCATGCGATACCGCTCTACCCGCGCCGATCCCGGCGGACGGACGTTCAGCTTCACCGAGGTGATGCTCGGCGGCCTGGCACCTGATGGTGGGTTGTTCCTGCCGGAGAGTTGGCCGCAGCTCGACGACGTCGAAGCCTTGGCGGGCAAGCCCTTCGCCGAGGTCTCGGCGCGCGTGCTGCAGGCCTTCGCGCCCGACCTGCCGGGCGGCGAGGCGGAAGCCGTCGCTCAGGCCGCCTACGCCCGGTTCGGTCACCCGGCGGTCGCGCCGCTGGTCCAGCACGGGGCGGACGACTTCCTGCTCGAGCTGTTCCACGGACCGACGCTCGCCTTCAAGGACGTGGCGATGCAGCTCCTCGGACGCTTGTTCGAACGAGCGCTCGAGCGGGCGGGGCGGCGGATGACGATCGTGGCCGCGACCTCGGGCGACACGGGCGGGGCGGCGATCGAGGCGCTCGCCGGGCTCTCCGCGGTGCGCGTCTGCGTCCTGCATCCGAAGGGGCGCATCTCCGAAGTGCAGCGGCGGTTCATGACGACCGTGACCGCCCCCAACGTCCTCAACGTCGCGGTCGAGGGGACGTTCGACGACTGCCAGGCGCTCGTCAAAGCGATGTTCGCGGACGATGCGTTCCGGGACGAGGTGTCCCTCGGCGCAGTCAACTCGATCAACTGGGCCCGCATCGTGGCGCAGGCGGCCTACTACGTGACGTCGTCGCTTCACTTGGCGCGGGGCGGGGCGCCCGTCTCCTACTGCGTGCCGACGGGGAACTTCGGCGACGTCTTCGCGGGCCTCGTCGCCAAGCGGATGGGCGCGCCGGTCGGCCGCCTGATCGTGGCGACGAACGAGAACGACATCCTCGACCGCGCTCTGCGGACCGGACTGCACGAGCCGAAGGGGGTCGCCGCAACGACGTCGCCCAGCATGGACATTCAAGTCTCCTCGAACTTCGAGCGGCTCCTCTTCGAGGCTTCGGACGGAGACGCCGCGACCGTCCGGGCGCTGATGGCGCATCAGGCGGGGGGGCGCGGCTTCGACCTCAGCGCGGCCATGCGCAGCAGGATCGGCGAGGAGTTCTCCTCCTACGCCGCGTCCGGGGAGGCGGTCGACGCCGCCATGCGCGACGTACGAGAAGCGACGGGCATGACCATCGATCCGCACACCGCCGTGGGACTTCACGCGGCGGCGCAGGCCCGCGAGGACGGCCTCGAAGGACCGCTCGTCACCCTCGCCACGGCGCATCCGGCCAAGTTTCCGGACGCGGTCGAGGCCGCGACGGGGTACAGGCCCGGCCTGCCGCCGCGCCTCGATGGCCTGATGGGCGCGAAGGAGCGCTACGATGCGCTGCCCGCCGACCTCGGCGTGGTCCAGAACGCCGTGCGGGAGCTCGCAGGCCGGTGAGGGAGACGACATCGGGAACGGACGAGCTGATCCACGGCCCCGTCAGTCTTCGCGCGCCGTCGAAGCGGGACTATCGGCAGTGGGCCGAAGTCGCGCTGCGCAACGTCGAAGGGCTGCGCGCGTGGCAGCCTCGCTGGCCACGCGACTACCTGACCGAGCGGGCCTACCGGCGCCGGCTTCGTCTTTATGCGACGGAACGGAGCCTCGGAACCGGCTTCGCCTTTCATGCCTTCGTCGAGGATCGTCTCGTCGGCGTGTGCCGGCTCGCCTCCGTGCGCCAAGGGGCGGCGCGCAGCGGGAGCCTCGGCTATTGGACGGACGCGCCGGAGCGGGGAAAGGGCTACGCGACGGCCATGGTCGGCGCGTTGACGGCCTTTGCCTTCGAGAGCCTGGCGCTCGAGCGGGTCGAGGCGGCCTACCTGCCGGACAACCTGGCCTCGGGACGGGTTCTCGAGAAGGCCGGGTTCCGCAAGGAAGGCGTCGTGCGCGGCTTCCTCGAGGTGAACGGGGCGCGGCGGGACCACCAGCTCGTCTCGCTCCTGCGCAGCGATCTGAGCGCCGCCGCGCCGCAGCGGTCCCGCGCCGAGGCGGAGACGGTTTGAGCGGCGTCGGGCTCGACGACCTAACGGCCCGCTTCCAGCCCATCGTCCAGCTCGGAAGCGGCCGGATCGTCGGGTACGAGGCCTTGGCGAGGCTCCGCGGCGAGACCGGCACGCTCCTGGAGGCCGACGCCTTCGTTCCGAGGCTCGTCGGGGGGCATCAGGGGCTGGCGCTGACGGAGCGCATGATCGACTTCGCCGCACGGCGGATCGCCGATCGGTCGCGGAGCCTTCACTTCGTCTCGGTGAACGTGCCCGCGCGGGTTCTCGATGAGCTGCCCCTCGTCGGGATGGTCGAGGCCATCCTCGGGCGCCACCGGACCCCCGCCGGCGCCTTGGTGATCGAGGTGACCGAGGACCGGATCATGGCGCCGGGACGGGCGGCGGCGGTGATGGCGGGCCTGCGAAGGGCGGGCGCGCGGATCGCGATGGACGACTTCGGCGCTGGGCACGCGACCTTGGCGCGACTGACCCAGTTCCAGTTCGACTTCGCGAAGACCGACAAGGCCTTCGCGCAGGCGCCTTCTAGCCGCGCCGTCAGAGCGAGCCTGATGCGAATGACGACGATCGCGCGCCGCCTAGGCGTACCCGTCATCGCCGAGGGGGTGGAGGACGAACGCACCGCCCGGGCGATGCGAGCGCTCGGCTGCCAGTACGGACAGGGCTACCTCTTCGGGCGACCTGCCCCCTGAGCATCAGTTCGGCAGAGGATCACCCGGCGGCATCGCGATCGCCGAGAGCAGCGCGCCGCTGGCGCCGATCGAGTGCAGCGCCTCGTCCCACGCGCCTTCGGGATCGTCGCCGAAGATGAGGGACGGCGCCCCGTCCGCGTCGAGCCAGGCGTTCGACTTGATCTCCGCGTCGAGCTGACCGGGACCCCAGGCCGCGTGGCCCATGAAGAGGACCGCGTCGCGCGGACCCTCTTCCTCGTTGACGGCGACGAGGGCGGGCCGCGTGGCCGTCATGCCGATCCCCGGCGCGACGATCAGCGTCTCTTCCGTCCGCCAGTCGAGAGAGTGGAGGAGAGCGCCGCGCTGCATGTCGACGGGACCGCCGAAATGGACCGCGCGTGTCAGGGCGGAGGGGCTCGGCGTGATGGACATCTCGGAGACGATGTCGGCCATGTAGAGCCCGGAGATCGGCTTGTTCACGACGACGCCGAAGGCGTGCTCCTCGTCGTGGCTGCAGACGAGCACGAGCGACTGCGCGAAGGCGCCACCGTCGAGCTGCGGCATCGCGATGAGGAAGCGGCCGGCCAATCCTGAGCCGGTGCCGCCAGCGGTCTGACCTTCGGGGCCGATGTAGGATGAGATCGCCATAAGACTGAATTAGGAAGGCGAAACGGTGAAACAAGCAAGCGGCGCTCGCCCGAACGTGTCGTTTCGCAAAGCTGCGGGGCCCCCTTTACCTGCGGCGCGGCGAGGGCCAGGGGCCCTGGGTCAAACGAAGGACCGATCCATGATCCAGCCCGGCGAACGCCTCCCCGACCTGCAGCTCATGCGCGCCACGCCGGACGGACCGGAGGCGGTGTCGACGAGCGAGCTCTTCGCAGGCAAGCGCTCGGTGCTCTTCGCGGTGCCCGGGGCGTTCACGCCGACCTGCTCGGCGCGTCACCTGCCGGGCTTCGTCGAGAAGAAGGACGCGTTGGCCGAGAAGGGAATCGACCAGCTCGTCTGTACCTCGGTGAACGATGCCTTCGTCATGCAGGCCTGGGCGGAAGCGTCCGGCGCAGAGGGCATCGTGATGCTCGCCGACGGCAACGCCGCGCTCGCCGAGGCGCTCGACCTGGTCCTCGACGGGACGGGCTTCGGCATGGGCAAACGGTCGCGCCGCTACGCGATGGTCGTGAACGACGGCGTCGTCGAACGGCTGGACGTCGAGGAGGGAGGCGCCTTCGAGGTCTCCTCCGCCGAGCACCTGCTCGCGCAGTTGTAAGAAGGCCGCGCGGTCAGGAGGCGTCCGGGACCCTTCTCAAGCGTTCGGGTGTCTGCTTACCTATGACCATGTCAGCGCTCGCTCTCATGCCCCGCCGCACCGTCCTCTCGTCCGAGGAGGCGCCGGCACGAGGCGCGAGCCTTCCTCACCTTGCAGGGGCCAGCCTGCCGCCCTCCGTCCGGACAGCCGGTGCGCTGGCGCTTCTGCTGCTCGCGGTCGCGGTGACGGGGCTGATCCTCGTCGCCTTCGCGGTGGCGATGCCGGTTCTTCTGCTGCTTGCCGCCGTCTCCGGGCGTCTGCCGCGCCGAGCGGCGCGGCCAGGTTGGCGCCCGGCGCCGGCGTAAGCTTCTTCCTCAGCCGATCAGGCCGTCACCGTCGGGATCCAGGAACCGGTGCAGGTGGACGATGAAGTAGCGCGTATGCGCGCTGTCCACGGTCGCCTGCGCCTTGGAGCGCCAGGCACGCTCAGCGCTCGCATAGTCGGGGAAGATGCCGACGACGTCGATCTCGTCGATGTTCTTGAAGCGCGCTTCCCGCGGGCTGGTGAGCTCTCCGCCGAAGACGAGGTGGAGAAGCTGCTTCGACGTGATGGTTTCGGTTTCGGACATCGGGACCTCGTAAGGTTAAAGAGCCGGGCTCACAGAGCGACTTGCCGCAGGTCGTCGGGCAGGTGGCCAAGCCGTTCGATGATTCGCGGATAAAGGCGCGGCGCGGCGCAGACAAGAGCCCGCTGAACGGGGTGCGGCTTTGCGAACACGAAGGGATCGCCCTTGTGATCCGTGGCGACCGCCCCCGCCTCGCACGCGATGAGCGCGCCCGGCGCGACGTCCCAGTCGGCCTTTCGGACGAGCGCGATGGTGGCGTCGTACCGTCCCGCCGCGACGAGGGCGAGGCGGTAGCTCGTCGAGTTGCGGTAGGCGAGGCGCATGACCGGCCAAGGCTCGGGCCAGCCCGGATGCTCGAACATCGCCTTCGAGCCCAGGACGCGGCAGCCGTCGAGCTCTTCCGCCGAGGAGGCGCAGAGCGCCTCGCCGTTGCAACGCGCACCGCCGCCGCGGATCGCCTCGAAGAACTCGTCCGTCGCCGGGTTGAAGATGGCCGCGCTGACCGCCCTGCCGTCCTCGACGAGCGCAACGCAGACCGCGAAGTGCGGCTGTCCCTTCAAGAAGGCGTGGGTGCCGTCGATCGGATCGACGATCCAGGTGCGCGAGGCGGAGAGGCGGTCCTCGTCCTCCGCGCTTTCCTCAGAGAGCCAGCCATAGTCCTCGTCGTCGAGGAGGGCCGCCTTGAGGATGTCGTTCGATTCGTAGTCGGCCTCGGAGACGGGGGTGTCGTCGTCCTTCTCCCACGCCTTGGTGTTGCCGGCTTCGAAGCGTTGGCGCACGGCCTCGCCTGCCTGGCGGACCGCAGCGCACATCCGCTCGTGGTCCTCGGGCAGGGGGCGCGTCACCTCAGGCGCCTGCGATCTGCATCTGCGCGATGCGGACGGTGGGGGCGTTGCGGGCGCCGCGCCGCACGAAGTCAGAGGCGGGCGTGAGGCTCTGCCACATCTCGAGAAGGTTGCCGGCGATGGTGATCTCGGAGACCGGGTAGGCGACCTCGCCGTTCTCGATCCAGTAGCCCGAGCAGCCGACGGAGTAGTCGCCCGTGTTCCCGTTCACCTGGGGGCCGAACATGTCCGTGACGTAGAGGCCTTCATGCGTATCGCGCAGCAGCTCTTCGAGGCTCATCGTGCCCGGCTGGAGGTCGAGGTTCGTCGCGCCGGAGCCGGGCGGTCCGCCCGTGCCGCGCTTGGCCCGGCCGTTGGTCTCGAGGCCGAGCTGCTTTGCTTGCGCGGTGTTGAGGAGCCAGGTCGTAAGGCGGCCATCCTCGACGACGCTGAGCGTCTCGGGCCGGACGCCCTCGCCGTCGAAGGGCTTGGAGCCGAAGCCGCGGGGGACGAACGGGTCGTCGGTCACGGTGAGGCCGGAGGCGAAGATCTCCTGGCCGAGCTTGTTCTTGAGAAAGCTCGTCCCGCGCGCGATCGCCGCGCCGTTGATGGCGCCCGCGAGCGGGCCGAGGAGGCTGGCGGCGAGGCGCTGTTCGTAGACGACGGGCGCCTTGCGGCTCGCGAGCTTCTTCGGGTTCAGGCGGCGGACGGCGCGCTCCCCGGCGGTCCGGCCGATCTCTTCTGGGGTGCGGAGGTCCGAGAGGTGGGTGGCGGCGCCGTACTCGTAGTCGCGCTCCATCGCCGTGCCTTCGCCCGCCAGGACCGAGACGGAAGTGCCGTGGCTGCCGCCGCTCGCGGCGCCGAGGAAGCCGGTGCTGGTCGCGAGCCAGGACTGCGCGGTGCCGAAGGACGCGTTCGCGCCGCTGGAGTTCGTCACGCCCTCGACGTCCCGCGCTGCGGCCTCGCAGGCGAGCGCCCGCTCGCGCAGGGCGTCGGCGGGCGGCTCGATGCCGTCGAAGAGGTCGAGGTCGGGGAGGTCGCCGCTCGCGAGGCGGGCCGGGTCGGCGAGCGCGAGATAGGGGTCTTCCGGCGCGAGGCGCGCCATGGCGACGGCACGCTCGGCGAGCTCGTCCAGCGCCGCGGGGCTGTAGTCGGTCGTCGAGACGCACGCTTGGCGCCGACCGACGAGCACGCGCAGGCCGAGGTCGCGGTTCTCCGACCGCTCGACCTCCTCGACCTCACCGAGGCGGACGGAGACGGAGGCGCTGACGGCCCGGTAGATGAGGGCGTCGGCGGAATCGGCCCCGGCGGCCTTCGCGCGCGCCATCACGGCGGAAAGGACGTCTTCGGGGCGTTCGTTGACGGGGCTGCTCATCCCCTCGCGGTTAGGCGGGCGAGGGGGGCGGCGCAAGCGACCGCTCAGCGCAGCTGGCTGTCCTTGCTGCCGCGGCGGTTGATGCCGGGCATGCGGTGTCGTCCGTCGCGCCGTGACTGGCAGGCGAGGCAGGTCTGCACGCCCGGCAGGGCCTGACGGCGGCGCTCCGCGATCGGCTCCTCGCACTCGACGCAGAACTCGGCGCTCTCGCCGTGCGGCAGGCGCGCTCGCGCGTGGCTGACCGCGTCGCTGACGGTGTCGTCGATCTGATCCTGAACGGCGCCGTCCCGCGCCCAACCCGTTGCCATCGCGTTGCTCTTCCTTCTCCGCCTCGTCCCGACATATCGGTACGAAGGGCGGATGCGGCAACCGGACCGGCGGGACCGCACCGACCCCGATTGACAGGGGCGGGCGTGCCCCTAGGTTCGCCTTCGGCCGGACTCACCGAGGGTTCGGCGCTCCTCCGCGGGAGACACTGGCGAACAGGCCAGGGCCGAAGGCGCAACCGCCCCGGAAACGCTCAGGCAACAGGACCGCGGGAGAGGATCAAAGGCTGGAAAAGGGCCGGCAGGCCCTGCCGAAGGAGCAAGCGGGCCAGTCCCTGTGCGGGCGAGGCCTCGCGGAATCTCTCAGGCGTCGCGACAGCCGGGGACGAAGCCGAAAGGCGCCGCCCGGAGACTCGCACCTTGAACGATACGCCCCAGAATACGCTTCTGAAGACTTTGCCCCTGGACGCGCTCCACCGCGAGCTCGGCGGCAAGATGGTGCCGTTCGCCGGCTACGAGATGCCCGTTCAGTACGCGATGGGGGTGAAGGGCGAGCACCTGCATGTCCGCGAGAAGGCGGGGCTGTTCGACGTCAGCCACATGGGGCAGGCGTTCCTGACGGCGAGCGACCACGCAGAGGCCGCCTCCGCGATCGAGACGCTGGTGCCGGGCGAGATCGCGGGGCTCAGCCCCGGGCGCATCCGCTACACGGTACTGCTGGCGGATGACGGCGGCGTGCTCGACGACCTGATGATCACGCGGACCGAGGAGGACGGTAAGCTGTTCCTCGTCGTCAACGCCGCGACCAAGGACGCGGACTTCGCGCTGATCGAAGAGAAGCTGGCCGGGCGGGCGAAGCTCGACGTCCTGGGCCGCTCCCTCCTCGCGCTGCAGGGCCCCCTGGCGCACACGGTGATCGGCGCTCTGGACCCGATGGCGCCGGAGATGCCGTTCATGTCGATGCGGCACACGCAGCTCGAAGGCATTCCCGTGACTCTGTCCCGCTGCGGCTACACCGGCGAGGACGGCTACGAGATCTCGGTGGCGAACTCGGACGCGGAGGCGCTGGCCCGGCGCCTGCTCGCGCATGAGGACGTGGCGCCCATCGGCCTCGGCGCGCGCGATTCGCTGCGGCTCGAGGCGGGGCTCTGCCTCTATGGGCACGACCTGACCGAAGCGGACACGCCCGTCTCCGCCGCCATCACCTTCGCCATCGGCAAGCGGCGTCGTCAGGAAGGCGGCTTCCCCGGCGCCGAGCGCATCCTTCGCGAGCTGAAGGAAGGCTGCGAGGCCGTCCGCGTCGGCCTGAGGCCGCTCGGCCGCGCGCCCGCCCGCGAGGGCGTCGAAGTGCGCAGCGCCGAGGGCGAGGTCATCGGCGCCGTCACCTCCGGCGGGTTCGGCCCGACCTTCGACGCGCCCGTCGCCATGGGCCGGGTCGAGGCCCGCTTCGCCGAGCCCGGCACGGTCGTGCACCTGATGGTGCGCGGCAAGCCGATGGAGGCGGAGGTCGTCCGCCTACCCTTCGTTCCGCAACGCTACTACCGAGGAGCCCGCTGAAGATGATGAAGTTCACCAAGAGCCATGAGTGGGTTCGGCCTGAGGGCGGAATCGTGACGATGGGGATCACGACGCATGCCGCCGAAGCGCTCGGCGACGTCGTCTTCGTCGAGCTGCCGGACGTCGGAAAGAGCTTCGACAAGGGCGCCGAGATGGCGGTGGTCGAGAGCGTCAAGGCCGCCTCCGACGTCTACGCGCCGGTGTCGGGCGAGGTGGTCGAGGTAAACTCTGCCATCGTCGATGCGCCCGAGCAGGTGAACGAGGGCCCGGAAGAGGGCGCCTGGTTCGTCAAGCTGAAGCTGAAGGACGAGAGCGAGCTCGAGAGCCTCATGGACGAAGCGGCGTACAAGGCGCAGCTGAGCGATGAGTGAGCCCCGCCGCCGCGGGCCCGACGCCCGCGAGAAGAGCATCATCACCGGCGCCATAGGCGGCCTGGTCCTCGGCCTGATCGCCGATCAGGTCCTGGTCCTCGCCGTCCTCGGCGCCATCCTCGGCGCGGTCCACGACCTCGCCCAATACGTTCCCGCCTCCTGGTGGGGGAAAGGTCGCGACCGCGATGAGTAAGAAAACGAGCCATCTTCTGACCTGGATCGGCGTCGCGCTGATCGTCGTCGCCGTCATCGCCCTGATCGTGAAGGCGATCGAGCTGATCCTGGCCCTGATCCTGCTCGCCATCGGCATTCCGCTCGCCATCGCGGGTGTGCGGAAGCTGCGTCACCACGCGCACCATCAGGTGACGGACGAGCGCAAGTGACACGCCCCCGCTTCCACCTCGCCTTTCCGGTGAACGACCTCGAAGCCGCGCGCGGCTTCTACGGCGGCGTGCTCGGCTGCCCCGAGGGGCGCGAGGCGCCCGGGGAGTGGATCGACTTCGACCTTCACGGCCACCAGATCGTCGCGCACTACGCGCCGGACGAGTGCCGCGCAGCGCAGGCGAACGCGGTCGACGGGCACGGCGTGCCGGTGCGGCACTTCGGCCTCCTGCTCGAATGGTCCGACTGGGAAGCGTTGGGTGAGAAGCTGAAGGCGGCGGAGGTGCCGTTCATCATCGAACCCTATGTGCGGTTCGCAGGGAAGGCCGGCGAGCAGGGGACGATGTTCGTGATGGACCCGGCGTGCAATGCGCTCGAGTTCAAGACGTTCAAGGACGATGGGGACGTGTTTCGGAAGACGTTGGGGAAAGAGCACTGATGACGCGGGGTGAAGGGCAGCACCGGTTACCACCGTGGTTTCTGGCTGCAGCCATCTTCGTGCCTGCTATCCTGATTGCCGCTCCGTTTGTTTCCGACCTCTTCCGCTATGGAGCCATCTTCGCGCCTTTGGCTGTAGCGACGGCCGTCGCGATGCCGGTGCTAGTTGGTTGGACGCGGAGGAAAGGGAGCGTCGTCGCTGTCCTCTCGCTCCTCCTCATGTTCTCAGGCAGCTATGGGCTGCTGGTCAAAAGGGATCGAGATGCAATGGAGAACTTCCACGATCGGCGAGTTCTATGCGCCGCCATCGTCGAACTTGACGCCCGGCAATGCGACCGCCTGCATTCTCCATGCCTGGCTTGTCCGCGGCAGCAGACTAGGAACTGATTCATGCGCTATCTTCCCCTCAACGAAGCCGACCGTGCCGCGATGCGCGAAGTTGTCGGCGTGTCGGCCGTGGACGAGCTGTTCTCGGACGTCCCCGCCGACGCGCTGAACCCCAAGCTCGACCTGCCGCCGCATCAAGGCGAGCTTTCGGTCGAGCGGCAGATGCGGGCGCTCGCTTCGAAGAACCTGGCGGCGGGCGACGCGCCGTTCTTCGCAGGCTGCGGCGCCTACAAGCACCACGTGCCAGCGACGGTGGACCACATCATTCAGCGGTCCGAGTTCCTGACCGCCTACACGCCCTATCAGCCCGAGATCGCCCAAGGGACGCTTCAGTACCTCTTCGAGTTCCAGACGCAGGTCGCGACCCTGACCGGCATGGAGGTCGCCAACGCCTCCATGTATGACGGCTCGACCGCGTGCGCCGAAGCCGCGCTGATGGCGCGGCGGGTGACGGGGCGGAAGAAGGTCGTCTGCTCGGGCGGTCTGCATCCGCACTACGCGGCGGTGATCCATACCAACTCCGAGCTGATCGGCGACACGGTGCTCGAAGCGCCCTCATCCGCGGACGGGCACGGCTCCATCGCCGACATGATCGACGACGAGACCTCCTGCATCGTCGTTCAGTCGCCGGACGTGTTCGGCCACGTTCGCGACCTCTCGGCGCTGGCGGAGAAGGCGCACGAGCACGGCGCGCTTCTGGTCGCGGTCGTCACCGAGGCCGTGTCCTTCGGCCTTCTGAAGTCGCCGGGCGCGCAAGGCGCGGACATCGTCGTCGCCGAAGGCCAGTCGATCGGCAACGCGCTGAATTTCGGCGGGCCTTACGTCGGCCTCTTCGCTGCGCGACAGAAGCACATCCGGCACATGCCCGGGCGGCTCTGCGGCGAGACGGTGGATGCGGACGGTCAGCGCGGCTTCGTCCTGACCCTGTCGACGCGGGAGCAGCACATCCGGCGCGACAAGGCGACGTCGAACATCTGCACCAATTCGGGGCTCTGCTCGCTCGCCTTCACCGTCCATATGAGCCTCCTCGGCGGGCAGGGGCTTCGCCGCCTCGCGATCCTCAACCACGAGACGGCGTGCCGCACGGCGGACGCCCTGTCGGCGGTGCCGGGCGTCGAAATTCTCAACGAGCGCTTCTTCAACGAGTTCACCGTCCGCCTGCCGAAGGACGCGGCCGAGGTCGTCGAAGCCCTTGCCGAGCGCGGCATCGTCGCGGGCGTCCCCGGCGGGCGGCTGTGGCCGAACGATCCGGAGATGGCGAACCTCCTCATCGTCGCCGCCACCGAAGTGACGACGGACGAAGACGTACGCGCCCTCGCAGAAGGGCTGAAGGCGGTCCTGTGATGTCGCTCATCGAGCTCGAAGGGCCGAGCGTCCGCCAGAAGCGATTGTCGAACCGCATGTGGTTCGCCTTCGCGGACGACGCGCTGCACTACCGCTTCGAGGATGCGCAGCACGCCCTCAGCTACAAGGTGCCCTACGACGAGATCCCGTTCACGCATACGGAGTACACCGAGAAGTTCGAGGCCTTGCGCGCCGCGAGCTTCTTCTGGCTGGCCCTGGTCGTCCTGAACCTCGTCCGGGCGATCACGGCGCCGCTCTACTTCGTCTCGGCGGCGGTCCTCCTCGGCCTCGCAGGCCTGTCCTGGATCGGCTACCAGAAGCTGACCGCGACCTTCACCGTCATCGACACGGGGCACGGGCGGATGCTCGTCCTGCACGACGACCGGTACGAAGAGGTCATGCACGAGATCGTCACGCGCCGCCGCGCCGTGCTCCTCGCGGAGCACGGCGACGTCGACCGCGACAACGACCCCGAGCGCGAGAAGGCGAAGTTCGCCTGGCTGCGCGCGCGGGGCGTGATCACCGAGCAGGAGTATCAGGACAAGCTCGCCGAGGTCGAGGCGAGCAACCCCGAGGCCCTGCCGCCCGTCACCGGCCCCAGCGGGGGCACCGTCCATTGACCCTTCCTCTTCCCACCCTTCGCCTACGGACCTTTCCATGAGCATGAACGCCCAAGGCCGTCCCACCCGTGCCGTCCCTTCCGCAGCGGCAGCCGCGCCGACCCATACGGGGCATAGGGCCCTACAGCTCGAGGTGGCGCTCCTCTTCGACGAGGGCGACTTCGAGGGAACGGGCGTGGACCTGCCGGAACCCGCAGGCACGGCGTCGCGCCTCGGCGACCTGGCGGCGGACGAAGCACCCACCCTTCCGGGCCTCGCCGAGCCCGAGGCGATGCGGCACTACGTGCGGCTGAGCCAGAAGAACTACGCCATCGACATGGGCATCTTCCCGCTCGGCTCCTGCACGATGAAGCACAACCCGCGCCTCAACGAGAAGGTCGCGCGGATGCCGGGCTTCGCGGACATCCACCCGCTGCAGCCGCAGAGCACGGTGCAGGGCGCGCTCGAGCTGATCGCGCAGCTCGCCGGCTGGCTGAAGGAGCTGACCGGCATGCCCGCGGTCGCGATGAGCCCCAAGGCGGGCGCGCATGGCGAGCTTTGCGGGATGATGGCGATCAAGGCGGCGCTGATCGCGCGGGGCGAAGCGGAGACGCGCACGCGGGTCCTGGTCCCAGAGTCCGCGCACGGAACGAACCCCGCGACGGCCGTTCAGTGCGGCTTCACCGTCGACAAGCTGCCCGCAAGCACGGACGGCCGGGTCGACATCGCCGCCTTCCGCGAGAAGCTCGGGGACGACGTCGCGGGCATCATGGTGACGAACCCCAACACCTGCGGCCTCTTCGAGCGGGACATCCGCGAGATGGCCGACCTCGTCCACGAGGCGGGCGGCTACTTCTACTGCGACGGCGCGAACTTCAACGCCATCGCGGGCAAGGTGCGCCCGGGCGATCTCGGCATCGACGCGATGCACATCAACCTGCACAAGACCTTCTCGACGCCGCATGGCGGCGGGGGCCCGGGCTCAGGCCCGACCGTCCTGTCCGAAGCGCTGGCGCCTTACGCGCCGCTGCCCTTCGTCGTGGAGGAAGAGGGCCGCTTCCGCCTGGTCGAGGACGCTTCGGAAGCCGAGGACGCCTTCGGCCGGATGACGGCGTTCCACGGCCAGATGGGCATGTTCGTCCGGGCGCTGACCTACATGCTGTCCCATGGCGGCGACGGCATCGCGCGGGCGGCGGAGGACGCGGTCCTCAATGCGAACTACGTGCTCGCGCGCCTGTCGGCCGAGATGTCGCCAGCCTTCGACGGGCACTGCATGCACGAGGCGCTGTTCTCGGACGCGTTCCTCAAGGGCACGGGGGTGGGCACGATCGACTTCGCCAAGGCGATGATCGACGAGGGCTTCCACCCGATGACGATGTACTTCCCGCTGGTGGTGCCGGGCGCGATGCTGATCGAGCCCACGGAGTCGGAGTCGAAACGCAGCCTCGACGAGTTCTGCGACTCGCTCCTCGCGCTGGCGAAGGACGCGAAGTCCGGCGAGGCGGAGAAGTTCAAGTCCGCCCCGCGCCTCGCCCCGCGCCGCCGCCTCGACGAGACGCAGGCCGCGCGCCGCCCCGTGCTGCGCTGGCAGCCCGAGGCAGCGGCGGCAATGGCGGCCGAGTAAGGGCGGGGGCTGCCCCGGCTACTGCCCGAACTTGTCGTTGAGTTCGTCCTGATAGGGCCGGAGCGTGTCGAGGTCGTCCTCGGGCACGGCTTGGACCGCCTCGGCGAGCTTGGAGATGCCCGCCATCTGGGTGCGCACGCCCTCTGGCATCATGGCGAGCATGGAGGGATCCATGTTCTTGAGCTCCTCCATGCCCTCGAACGCGTCCTCGTCCATGCTCAGCGCCATGTAGGCCATCATGATCGAGTCGGCGGTGTCGCCGAAGCTGCCGAGGGATTTGAAGCCGCTCTCCTTCACCGCCGAGGAGAAGTCCCGCGCGGCCGGACTCGACGACATCTCGCCGAGGCGGTCCGCCATGGTCGAGAAGATCTTGAAGCGGCCATCGGCGCCGAGCAGGTCCGAAAAGCCCATCGGCCCGTCGGGCAAGGACGCCTGTAGTTCCTCGTCAGGATACTTGTCCCGTAGTCCCTCGACCCGATCCATGAGCGTCATGAAGGACTCGACGTCCTTCCCGGTGAAGCTCTGGGCGAGGGCGGCGCTAGAGAAGGCGGCGGCACAGGCGGCAGCGGCAAGCAGGTGACGAAAACGCATCGGTCTCTCCCCTTTGAGGCGTTCGCCGGAGGGTAAGGCCGGCCATCGAAGGAGAGAAGTGCCGGACGCAGCCGAAGCGCGTCCGTGCGGTAGGTCACGGAAGGTTGTCGTTCTTCCCGTCCTCGGCGCGGATACGGGCGACCTCGTCGCGCGGGTGCGGGATAGAGAAGAGGACACAAGGGCCGATAGCGGAATGGAAAGTTGGTCTCCGCTCGAGCTCCGACAGCCTGACCGCCAGGGCGGTCGGCGGCGGATCGGGAAGGGCGATCAGCGTCCCTCGGTAGTGCGAGATCGCCTGCTGAAAACCGGCCGCGCTGCCTGTCAGCATCAGCAGCGCGACTGGAAGTGCGAGCAGGAACCGAAGCGTCACTGCACCTCGAAGGCGAACCGCTTCGTCTCGCCGCGCGCGATGTAGCCCTGCTCCGTGGTCATGGCGGGCTGGTAGCGCCAGGCCGCGATCGCATCGAGCGCCGCCCGCTCGAAGCAGCGGTTCGAGCTCTCCGTGACGACGGCGTTGACGACCTGCCCCCCTAGAGTGACGTCGTAGCGGACGGTCGCGTGGCCGCTCGTACCCCTGGCGAGGCAGTTCGCCGGGTAGGCGGGGCTCATCGTGATGAGGGGAAGAAGGACCGCGGAGGCGGTTCCGCCCGACGGGTCGATCTCGCCGACCGACAGGGTCGGCTCGACGAAGCCGTTCGCCGGGTCGCTGCTTGCCGGACCTGTATAGTCGGGCCGGATGAGCGGCGGCGTTTCCGGAAGAGGAGCGATCGTGCGTTCGATGGACGGGGGGTCGGGCTCGAAAGGCTTCGGCGGCGGGGGAATGTAGGGCCGCTCCTTGATCTCGCCGGGGATGAAGATCTCGCCAGGCATGATCAGGCCGTACATGAGGACGAACAGCGCTGCGGTGACGATCCCTGCGAAGGGCAATCCTAGAACGAACCTCTGCATCGCGTCTCTCCCTGACGCGGGCAGCCGGATGCTGCCCGACTCTAAGAAGAGGCTACCGCAAGAACAGGTCCAATCGAAGAAGAGAACGCAGCGAATTCCCTTGCACTGCAACAAGATCAGCTGGTTCGCCGCGCTAGAAGTCGGTGTCCTGCTGGCCGAAGTCTTCGGGCCGGGCCGAGATGTTCTCGGCAGGCTGGCACTGGGCGTAACCCGCCCGCCAACCCGCCCGGTAGCTCGGCTCGGCGTCGAAGAGCGCCTCGTCGCGGTACTCGCGCACGGAGAAGCTCAGGTTGCGGGCCTCCGCCGTGCGGCAGCCGTCGCTGACGCCAGAGCCGTAGAACGGCCCGTCGGCCGCGTCGCTGAGCGATGCGCAGGCGGGTACGAGCAGCAGGGCGGCGGGAGCGAAGCGTCGCATGAGAGGATCCTGACCGGGCTTTGCCGCCGCCTACCGCTTTCGACCGGAACACGAAAGCGGGCGTTAAGCCCGATGTGGGACACCGGCGGCCTGATTAATCGAAGCTTGAAGGCGAGCCATGCAGCCGGCGGCCCAGACGAACGAGAACGCAGCGGGAACGCTGGCGAGCAGCGGAACCCAGCCGGAGCTGGTCCGCCGCCTGGTGGACGTCCTGAGCCTGCCCGCCGGGCGGCAGACGCAGAACGAACGCGCCTTCGTCGCCGACGTGCTCGCAAGCTTGATGGCGACGGCGGACATCGGTTTGCGCCGAGAGGTCGCGGAGCGGATGACGGCGGTCGGGAGCCCACCAGGCATTCTCCTGCGTCGCCTTCTGCACGATCAGATCGACGTGGCGGAGCCGCTGCTGACGCGCCTCAAGGAGATCGGCGAGCCTCTCCTCGTGGAGGTCGCCGGCCAGACCGCGGAACACCGGAGCCTGATCGCGAAGCGGGACGACCTGACACCGGCCGTCGCCGAAGCGCTGCTCGATTGGGACGAGGGACCGGTCATCGCCGCCATTCTGCGTCGGACGGAGGTCGCGCTCTCGCCGGAGCGGATCGAACAACTCCTGTTCAAGAGCCGTCACGACGCCGAGGTGCGAACGTTGCTGCTCGCCCGTCCCGAGCTTCAGTCCGGTCACGGCTTCACCATGTTCTGGTGGGCCAGCACGCCGCAGCGGCAACGCATCCTGTCGCGTTTCGCCATCGACCGAACGGTGATCCAGGACACGCTTCAGCCGATGTATCGGGCCGTGTTCACGGCCGAGGCGCCCGATCCGGTCGTCAAGCGGCTGCTCCACCTCATCGATCGGCGCCACCGCCCGCGGGGACGGAACGGAGAGACCGTCACCATGGACGTGGTCGAGAAGACCCTGACCGTCGCGCGCGCCGTGCCGACAGGAGAGCTGTGCGAGGCTGTCGGCCTGCTCGCCGGCATCTCTACCGACTGTGCGACGCGCGTCATGCTCGACGGCGGTGGCGAGCCGTTCTCGATCCTCGCCAAAAGCATCGGAGTGTCGCGCGGCGCCTTCACGCAGATCCTGGAAGGGGCGGCAGGCCTGCCCAAGGACGGCACGGGGCCCGAGTTCGATGCCGAACGGCGGGAGCATCTGGTGGCCACGTTCGACACGATCGCGCGCGACTATGCGCGGACCGTCCTGCGTTACTGGGACTGGCGTCCGGACGCAGAAGGGTTCGGCACGGCGGAGTCCGCCAGCGGCGATGACGGCGGCTACTTCGGGGCTGTCTAAAGTTTCCCGGCGCCCCCTGTTGCGTTCCTGAGCAAAGGTCGCGATTTTGCGCCCGCCGGCGGGCAGAAGGCACGCCGGTAGGTCTCCTGTTCGCGCCTCCGGCGGACTTTCTCTCGCAGGCTCGATGCTCGGCTTCCTCAGCAGCCTCGCTGGACGCATCCTCGCGCTGACGGTCGCGCTCGGCGCGCTGTGGCTGCTCCTATCGTTCTACTTCGACGAGCCGACGCTCCTCGGCTTCGGTGCGATGAGCGTGGCGGTCACCGTCTGGCTGACCCACCACCTCGGCATCCTCGACCGCGAAGGCGTGCCGACGCGCGTCTTCCCCGGCATCCTTCCTTACATGTTCTGGCTGACGGTCGAGATCGGCAAGGCGAACGTCATCGTGGTGCGCGAGGTCTTGCGGCCGACGCTGCGCCTGTCGCCGAAGATGATCCGCGTGCCGGCGAACCAGGTCTCCGACCTCGGCAGAACTATCTTCGGCAACTCGGTGACGCTGACGCCCGGGACGATCACGGTCGACGTCGACCGCGACACGCTCGTCATTCACGCCCTGACCGAGGCGTTGGCCGATCAGGACGCCATCGGCGACATGGGCGACCGCGTCACCGCGTTCGACCGAGCCGAGCCGAGAACGCAGGCGGTGAAGTGTTGATGTTTGCCGTCGCAACGGTGGCCGTGGTCGCGGCGATGGCGCTCGTCCTCGTGCGGGCGATCAAGGGGCCGACGCTCTACGACCGGGTGCTGGCGGTGAACAGCTTCGGCACCAAGACCGTGCTGCTCCTGGGCCTGGTCGGGTTCCTGACGGGCCGGCCTGACTTCCTCGACATCGCGCTCCTCTACGCCCTCCTGAACTTCGTCGCGACCATCGCCATCCTGAAGTTCTTCCGTTATCAGGCGCTCGCACCGGTCATGACCGGCGTGGATCGCGAGGAGGACCGGCATGATTGACGTGATCCTCGACGTCCTTTCCCGGGGCCTCTTCCTCCTCGGCGGGCTCCTGGTCTTCGCCGGCGCGCTGGGCGTCCTGCGGTTTCCCGACTTCTACACGCGGATGCACGCGGCCGGCGTGACCGATACGATGGGGGCGGACCTCGTCCTCCTAGCCATGGCGCTGCAGGCGGACGACCTCATCACGATCGTGAAGCTGTTCTTCATCTTCGTCTTCCTGGTGCTGACGAGCCCCGTCAGCACGCACGCCGCCGCGCATGCGGCCTTCGTCGGTGGATTGCGGCCCCTGACCGGCGCGGACCTCACGCCCGCCGAGGAAGGCGAGGGACCCCGTCCGGTCCGCGCCGCGCGAAGGACGGAGGGAGCGTCCTGATGGAGATTCCGTTCGAGCCGGGCTTCAGCTGGACGGTCCTGATCGACCTGTCGCTCCTGACGCTCCTGATGCTGTGCGGCCTCGCCATGGTCCGCATGCGGCGGCTGTTCGGCGTCGCCATGCTGTCGGGCATCTACAGCCTTCTGTCCGCCGCCTTCTTCGTCGTCCTCGACGCGGTGGACGTCGCGTTCACCGAGGCCGCGGTCGGGGCGGGGGTTTCGACCGTGCTCGTTCTGTCCGGCATGGCGCTGACGTCGAAGCGCGAGCAACGCGTGTCGAGCCGGCGCACCATCCTGCCGCTCGCCATCGTCGTGATCGTCGGGGCGGCGCTCGTCTACGCGACGATCGACATGCCGGCGATCGGCGACCCCAACAGCCCGGCGAACGCCTATGTCGGGCAGGCCTATGTCGAGCGGAGCCCCGAAGACATCGGCGTGCCGAACATCGTCACCGGCGTCCTCGCCAGCTATCGCGGCTACGACACGATGGGCGAGACGCTCGTCGTGTTCACGGCCGGCTTGGCCTGCCTTCTCCTCCTCGGATCGGGATCGATCCGCGGCGGACGGAAGGTGACGGACCCTGCGCCCAGCGAAGACGAAGCGAGCCCTGTCGGCGAAGCGCCCGCGCCCGCCCGTCCGCTGTCCGACGGTCCGCGTTGAGGGAAGGTTGATCTGATGGGCATGGGACACGTCATTCTGCGGGTCACGATCAAGCTGCTCTTCGCGCCGATCGTGCTCTTCGCCTTCTACGTACAGTTTCACGGCGACTACGGCCCGGGCGGCGGTTTCCAGGCGGGCGTGATCCTGGCCGTCGCCTTCGTCCTCTACGCGCTCGGCTTCGGCCTGGAGGAGACCAAGCGTGCCATCCCGCCGCGCTTCCTGACCTTCGGCATGGCCTTCGGCGTGATGATCTACGTCGGGACCGGGTTCCTGACCCTGTTCCTCGGCGGCAACTTCCTCGACTACAACGTGCTGGACCCCGACAGCCACCACAATGCGGGCCAGCACCTTGGCATCCTGATGGTCGAGTTCGGCGTCGGCATGGCGGTGGCGTCGACCATGCTGCAGATCTTCTACCTCTTCGCGGGCAGGGAGGCGGAACCTTCCGACGACGCATGGTAGACGTGCTCGACTTCGTGATCGCCCGGTACAACTACTGGATCGTCATCGTTCTGATGATGACCGGCCTCTACATCGTGTTCAGCCGCGGGAACCTCGTGAAGTCCCTGATCGGGCTGAACCTGTTCCAGACCTCGGTCTTCATCTTCTACATCTCGATCGGCCGCATCACGGGCGGCACGGCGCCGATCCTCCTCGAGGGTCACGGTGACGAGCACGACGCGGAAGGGGCTGCCGACCTGCACGGCGCGACCGTCGGCGGGGAGGGCGCTTCGCACGCCGCGGACGCGCATGCCGGGGCCGCCCACGGCGCCGAGGCCGGGCTTCACCCCCTGGGCAGCGGATCCGCCGACGTCGCGCCCGGCGCCGACCTCCTCGCAAGCCCCTCGCACGTGCCGGTCGGCGACCCGCCCGGCGTCGACGTCGTGGAGATCACCCGGACCGTCGGTGACACCATCTACTCGAACCCATTGCCGCATGTTCTGATCCTCACCGCCATCGTCGTCGGCGTCGCCACGACCGCCGTCGGCCTCGCCATCTGCGTGCGAATCAAAGAGGCCTACGGCACGGTCGAAGAGGACGCGCTCGAAGCCATGGACAACGCCGCAGAGTACGGTCTGACCGAAGGCCAGGCCGAGGGGGCAGCGTAGTGGCGCTGGTCGACCACCTTCCCGTCCTCCCCGTCGTCGTCCCGCTGATCTCGGCGCCGGCCTGCGTACTGCTGCCGAAGGGGCGCTTGCCCTGGCTCTTCGCGACGCTCGTCTCATGGGCGACCTTCGCGCTCGCCGCGACGCTGCTCGGCGTGGTGATGCAAGAAGGGGTGATCACCTACTACCTCGGCGGCTGGTCCGCGCCGCTCGGCATCGTCTACCGGATCGACCTTGCGACCGCGATCGTCATGGCGCTCGTCTCCGGCATGGCAGCGGTCGTCTTTCCGTACGCCCGCGCGTCGGTCCTGAAAGAGGTGGGGCGCGACCAGACGCCGGCCTTCTACGGCGCCTTCCTCATCTGCCTGACCGGCCTCATCGGCGTCGTCGCCACGGGCGACGCGTTCAACGTGTTCGTCTTCCTGGAGATCAGCTCGTTGTCGACCTACGCGCTCGTCGCGATGGGCGCGCGGCAGGACAGGCGGGCGCTGACGGCGGCCTTCACCTACCTCGTGCTCGGCACGATCGGCGCGACCTTCTTCGTCATCGGCCTCGGCCTCCTCTACCAGATGACCGGCACGCTCAACATGCTGGACCTGCATGCGAAGCTCGCAGGCCAGGACAACAAGGTCGTTCGCGCCGCCTTCGCCTTCATCGTCACGGGGCTCGGGCTGAAGCTCGCCATGTTCCCGCTGCACCGGTGGCTGCCCAACGCCTACACCTACGCGCCCTCGGCGGTGACGGCCTTCCTCGCTTCGACCGCGACCAAGGTCGCCGTCTACGCGATGCTGCGGTTCCTCTTCACGATCGTCGGTTTCTCCGCGCCGTTTACGGAGGTCGCGCTCGGCCTCTTCCTCGTCCTCGGCCTCGCCGGCATGTTCGTCGCCAGCCTGATCGCGGTCTTCCGGGACGACGTGAAGCAGATGCTCGCGTTCAGCTCCGTCGCGCAGATCGGCTACATGCTGCTCGGTATCTCGTTCGCGACGGAGGCGGGGGTGGCCGCCGCGCTGACCCACGTCGTCAACCACGCGCTGATGAAGGCCTCGCTCTTCCTGGCGGTCGGCTGCGTCTACTACGCGATCGGGTCGCACCGCCTCTCCGACTATCGCGGCATCGGAAGGACGATGCCCTTCACCGCCGCCTGCTTCATCATCGGCGGGCTCAGCCTGATCGGCGTGCCGCTCACGGCCGGCTTCGTGTCCAAGTTCGTCCTGATCGAAGCGGCGCTCGGCGCGACCTTGGCCGTTCCCTCGCTGCTGATCGTGCTCCTGATCGTCGCCTCTTCCCTGCTCGCCGTCGCCTATATCGGCCGGGTCGCCTATGAGATGTTCCTCGCAGACCCGCCAGCGGGCGCCCCGGCCGTACAAGGCCGGGCGGTGCCGCTCGGCATGCTGATCCCCATGGCGGTCGTCACCGCGCTCAACGTCTATGTCGGCGTCGACGGCGAAGGGCTGGTCGCGCTTTGCACCGAGGCGGCCCAAGGCCTCCTCGCGCTCAGCTTCGGCGGGGGGGCGTTCTGATGCTGACGCCCGAGACCGCGCTCCTCGCGAGCTTGATCCTGCCGCTGATCGGCTTCGTCGGCATCATGCTGACCGACCGCGCGCCGAACCTGCGCGAGGGGATCACGCTGACGACGGCCGTCTTGACCTTCCTTTGCGTGCTGACGGTCTTCGTCGGCGTCGCTGGCGGCGCGCGGCCCGAGGTCACGGTCCTGACGATGCTGCCCGGCCTCGACGTCGCCTTCTCGGTCGAGCCGCTCGGCGCGCTCTTCGCGCTGATCGCGTCGGGCCTTTGGATCGTGAACTCGCTCTACTCGATCGGTTACATGCGCGGGAACGGCGAGAAGGGTCAGACGCGCTTCTACATGTGCTTCGCGATCGCGATCACCGCGGCGCTCGGCATCGCCTACGCCGGAAACCTGCTCACCTTCTTCGTCTTCTACGAGGCGTTGACGCTTTCGACCTTCCCGCTCGTCACGCACAAGCGCGACGCCAAGGCGCGGGCAGGGGGGCGCATCTACCTCGGCATCCTGATCGGCACCTCGATCGGCCTCCTGCTGCCGGCGGTGATCTGGACCTACGTTCTGACCGGCACGACGGACTTCGCGCTCGGCGGCATCCTGGCAGACGCGCCGGACCTGCGCGGGGCGGGGCCGGTGATCCTGCTCGGTCTCTTCGTCTTCGGGATCGGCAAGGCCGCGCTGATGCCGGTCCATCCCTGGCTGCCCAACGCCATGGTCGCGCCGACACCGGTCTCGGCCTTCCTGCACGCGGTCGCGGTCGTGAAGGCGGGCGTCTTCGGGGTGCTGAAGGTGTCGCTCTACGTCTTCGGGACGGACTACCTGGCCGCCTCGGGCGCGTCCGAGCTCTACATGTGGATCGCGGCGGGCTCGATCCTCCTCGCCTCCGCCATCGCGATGACGCAGGACAACCTCAAGGCCCGGCTCGCCTACTCGACGGTCTCGCAGCTCTCCTACGTCACGCTCGGCGCGATGATGGCGACCTCGCTCGGCGTCATTGGCGGGGCGACGCAGATCGCGGCGCACGCGCTCGGCAAGATGACGCTCTTCATGTGCGCGGGCGCGGTCTACACCGCAGCGCACCACTCGCTGATCTCGGAAATGCGCGGCACGGGGCGGGCGATGCCCTACACCTGGATCGCCTACATCATCGGCGCGTGCTCGATCATCGGCCTGCCGCCGATGGCGGGGTCCTGGCCCAAGTTCTACCTGATGATGGGCGGGCTTCAGGGCGGGCACGGCTGGCTCATCGCGGTCCTGATCGTCTCGAGCCTGATGAACATCGTCTACCTCCTGACCCCGGCGGTGCGCGCCTTCATGGACCCCGTGCCGACGCCCGCCTCCGGCCACGCGCCGGCCGCGGTCATTGACGAGGCGCCGCTCTTCTGCCTCGTGCCTGCGTGGATCACCGCGATCGGCACGGTGCTGCTCTTCTTCTTCATGGGCGACCTCGTGGCCTTCCTCGAACCCCTGGTGGCACGATGAGCGAGCATCCGAAGATCCGCGAAGACGAGCACTCGGTCTTCGAGCGGCCGCGCACGATCCGCATCATCTGGATCGTGCTCATCGCGTCCTGCGTCCTCTTCGCGGCGCTTGGCTTCGTGCTTGCGGCGATGCACGAGATGCACCCGCACTTCACGGCGGACGCGTTCCCGGCCTTCTACGCGGTGGTCGGCTTCGTCTCCTTCGCCTTCATCGTGCTGGCCGGGCAGCACCTCCGCCGCATCCTGATGCGGCCCGAAGGCTACTATGACGGCGCGGAGGCGGAGCTGCCGCACAACCCCGTCGCGGACGACGCCGTGCGCGTGACCGACATGGACGAGGCGAAGGCGTGAGCGCCGAGACGCTCCTCTTCGGCGGCGCGGCGGAGGCCTACGCCCGCTACCGCCCCGGCTACCCGCAGGCGCTTTTCGATCTGCTCCTCGCGCGGACGGCCGGGCGGGGCGTCGCCCTGGACCTCGGCAGCGGGACAGGTGCGATGCTGGGTCCGTTGACGGACAGGTTCGAGCGGGTCGCCGCCGTCGAGCCCGACGCGAAGATGGCGGCGCTCATCGCGCCTGCGCCGAACCTCGACGTGCAGGTCGCTTCCGCGGAGACCGCGCCGTTGCCCGGCAAGGTCGATCTCGTCACCTGCGGCACGGCCTTCCACTGGTTCGACGGGCCCCGGGTGCTCTCGAGGCTCGCCGAGGTCGCGGTGCCGGGGGCGCTGCTCGCGGTCTGCACCTACTACCGCCCCGACCCCGGCCCGGCGACCAAGGCGGTCATCGAGGACGAGATCAAGGCGCGGTGGAAGCCGTTCATGCACGACCGCCTAGGACGCCACGACTACGCCGCGCGGACGCTCGATGCGCATGGGGACTGGACCGCGCCCGAGCGCGTCCGCGTACCGCACCGCTTCGAAATGGCGGCCGAGGACCTCGCAGGGTTTCACGCCTCGACCTCTTACGGCAGCGCCTACCTGCGCACGCTCGCCGATCCGCAAGGCTACCTCACGGACTTCGCGGACCGCCTCGCCGAGGCGAACGGCAGCCGCATGCTGACCGTCTCGCTGCCCGTCGAGACCCTGCTCTCACAGCCCGCCGGGAGGCGCTCGTGACCCAAGTCCTGCCCGCCGCCCTCAGCCCCGGCATGGTCCTCATCCTCGCCGGGCTCGTCGCGGCGCTCCTGCCGCGCATGGGCCGGAACGTCGCGGGCGTCGTCGGGGTCGCGATCGCCTTCGTACACCTTCTCTCCTACGGCAACGCGCCCGTCGGCGAGCCGCTCCTCTTCGCGCAGTCGAGCGTGATGGGCTTCGATCTGACGGGGGTGAGGGTCGATCGGCTCTCCTTCATCTTCTCGTTCATCTTTCACGTCGCAGCGGCGCTCAACGTCATCTACGGCTGGCGTCACGCGACGCGGCTCGAGGCGTCGATGGGCCTCATCTATGCGGGCGCCGCCATCGGCGGCGCGCTCGCAGGGGACCTCCTGACGCTCTTCGTCTACTGGGAGCTCGCGGCGCTCTCCTCCGTGTTCATCGTCTGGGCCGGGGGCGGGCACGCCGCGTTCAAGGCGGGGATGCGCTACCTCGTGGTCCAGGTCAGCTCCGGCCTCCTCCTCATGGGCGGGATCGCGGTCTGGGCGGGGCAGGGGAACGACCTCGCCTTCAACAGCTTCGAACTCATCGGCCCTGACGGCCGCGTCGCCCTCGCGCCGCTCCTCTTCCTCCTCAGCTTCGCGATCAAGGCGGCGTTCCCCTTCCTCCATACCTGGCTTCAGGACAGCTACCCCAAGGCGAGCGCGGTCGGCGCGGTCATGCTCTCGGCGTTCACGACCAAGCTCGCGATCTATACGCTCGCGCGCGGGTTCGCAGGCACGGACATCCTGATCGTCATCGGCTGCGTGATGACCGCCTTCCCGGTCTTCTTCGCGCTGATCGAGAACGACCTTCGCAAGGTGCTGGCCTACTCGCTGAACAACCAGCTCGGCTTCATGGTCTGCGCCATCGGCATCGGCACGCCGCTGGCGCTGAACGGCGCGGCGGCGCATGCCTTCGTCCACATCATCTACAAGGCGCTCCTGTTCATGGGGATGGGCGCGGTGCTGACGCGGGTCGGAACGACCAAGGCGACGGAGCTCGGCGGGCTTCACAAGTCGATGCCGCTGACGACCGTCTTCACCATCGTCGGGGCCATGTCGATCTCGGCCTTCCCGCTCTTCTCCGGCTTCGTCGCGAAGTCGATGATCACGCTCGCCGCGGCGGAGCAGCACCACTTCTGGGCCTACCTCGCGCTCCTCTTCGCCTCGGCCGGGGTACTCGAGCACTCAGGGATCAAGATCCCGTACTTCGCCTTCTTCGCGCACGACAACTTCGCGCCTTCGATCACCGGGCGGGCACGTCCGAAGGAGGCGCCCCTGCCCATGCTGATCGCGATGGGCATCGCCGCGTTCTTGTGCATCTTCATCGGCGTCGTGCCGTCGGCGCTCTACGCGCTTCTGCCGTTCGAAGCGGAGTACACGGCCTATACATCGGCGCACGTCGTCACGCAGATGCAGCTCTTGATGTTCGCGATCCTGGCCTTCGCGCTCCTCGTGAAGTTCCGTCTGTACCCGGCGGAGGTTCGGTCGGTGAACCTCGACGTCGATTGGTTCTGGCGGGTGCCGGGGCGGAAGCTCTTGATGGGCGGCGTCGTCTGGACTTCGGCGGCATGGCGGTCGGTCTGGGGCGGTGCGCGAACGGGCGCTGCCGGCACGATCCGCCGCCTCTATGCGACGCACGGGCCCGAGGGCGGCTTGGCGCGGACGTGGACGGTGGGCTACACGGCGCTCACGACCGCCGTCGTCCTCGCGATCACGCTGCTTCTCGTCTTCGCCGCCGGGTAAACGGAAGCTTACAGGCCGCAAGGGTCCGGTAACGACCGGATCCGAACGTTCGGTAGAAGCAAGCGGCGCGTAGCGGGGCACGGAGCGATTTCCGAGCAGGAACAGACGCTGTTTCTTAATGACGGCTTACTGTAGTTGAATCAGTTCAATTCGAATAAAACTGTCCACTAAACCAAGAAAAACTTGTCCCCGTGTAGGTTGTGTCTCGTAAGATGGGACATCCGGAGAGGGTGGTCCGGAACAACCAGGGCAAGGGCAAAAACATGACGTTGGAGAGTAGCGGCGCAGGCGCGCCGCAAGACTGGTTCGCGTTCACCGCGAGACGACTGGTCGCAGCGGAGTTTCGCATCGCGGAGAGCGCGTTGGCCTCGGCGAGCCGGGCCAAGCAGGAGGTCGCCTTCGCGCGGCAGGTGGCGATGTACCTCGCCCATGTCTGCTATCAGCTGACCTATCAGGAGGTCGCGGACGCGTTCGGCCGGGAGCGGACGACAGTGTCGCATGCCTGTGCCGTCGTCGAAGACGCGCGGGACGAAGGAAACAGGCTCGACGAGCGCCTCTGCAAACTCGAGGAGCGGCTGCGGGCCCTCGCGAAGCTTCGTACGGGCTGGCCGACCGCGATGCCGCCGAGCGAAGCCAGAAGCGGCGTCATCCCTTTCTCAGGTCCAACCGGGCGCGAACGCTGAGAGGCGTCTCGCCGGCGTCCGCCAGGCTGCGCAGTGTCTTCGACCTGTCCCGCTTCGCGAGCCGCCGCCCCCCTTCGTCAGTGACGAGGGGGTGGTGCCGGTAGGTGGGCGGGGCGGAACCGAAGAGGGCGTAGAGGAGAACGTGAAGGTCGGCCGCTTCCTTCAGGTCCTCGCCGCGAATGACGTCCGTCACGCCGGTCGCGATGTCGTCCGTGACCGAGGCGAGGTGATAGCTCGTACCGACATCCTTCCGGGCAAGGACGACATCGCCGTGACGGGCCGGATCGGCAGCGCGCGTATGCCGGGCGCCGTCCACGATCTCCGTGACAGGAAGCACGCCCATGGCCGCGACCGCTGCGTCCATGTCGAGGCGCCAGGCGAACGGCTCGTTCGCTTCGAGCCGGGCGGTCTCCTCGGCGGGCGGCAGGGGCGCCCCCTTGAACGCGGACGCAGGACCGTGCGGCGCCGACATCGCTTCGGCGACTTCCGCACGCGTAAGGAAGCAGCGGTAGACGAGGCCGCGGTCCCGCAGGGCTTCGAGCCCGTCGCGATAAGCAGCCATCCTCTCCGATTGGCGCAGCAAGGGCGCGTCCCAGCTCAAACCGAGCCAAGCGAGGTCCTCGTAGATCGCCTCTTCGAACTCGGGACGGCACCGGCCCCGGTCGATATCCTCGATCCGCAGAAGGAACCGTCCGCCATGCGCTCGTGCCGCGTCGTGGTTCAGGATCGCCGAGTAGGCATGGCCCAAATGCAGGAGTCCGGTCGGGGAGGGGGCGAAGCGGGTCACGATCATAGGAGCGCGAGCCGACATGGCCTTGGCATTGCAACGATCCCGTCAGCACGGAGGCCGTTCATGTTCGAGAAGACCGTCATCCGCCAGGGCAAGTCGAAGCTCATGGTAAGTTTGTGCCTGACCGATGGGCGTCAGGTCGAGGGCGAGGTGTTCGTCTGTCCAGGCGAACGCCTGTCCGACCTCCTCAACGATTCGCGCGCCTTCGTGCCTGTCGAAAGTCCAGAGGGCGAGATCGAGGTCGTGGCGAAGCAGGCGATCCTGTCCGCCCGCCTGATGGCGCAGGAGCCCGTCGAGGTTCGGGATCCCTACGGCCTGCTGCGCGTCGAACGAACCGCGACCGATTCCGAGATCCGCACCGCCTGGATGGAGAAGGTCAAAGCGAGCCATCCGGACAGGCTGGCCAGCCTCGGCATGGACGAATCGGTGGTCTACGCCGCGCGCAAGGTCTGCCAGCGCATAAACGGCGCTTACGACGACATCATTCGCCAGCGACGGGGCAGCGCGGCGGCCTAGCCGCCCGCGCCGCCGACCGTGATGCGGTCGATCTTGCAGCTCGGCTGGCCGACGCCGACGGGCACACCCTGGCCGGCCTTGCCGCAGACCCCGATGCCGGGGTCGAGGTCGAAGTCGTTTCCAATCATCGAGATGCGGCGCATGACGGTCGGCCCGTCGCCGATCAGGGCGACGTTCTTGAGCGGCTCGCCGACCTTCCCGTTCCGGACGCGGTAGGCCTCGGTGCAGTTGAAGACGAACTTGCCGCTCGTGATGTCGACCTGACCGCCCGAGAAGTTCACGGCGTAGATGCCGTCCTTGACGCTGCCGATCAGGTCGGCGCGGCTGTGCTCGCCGCCGGTCATGAAGGTGTTGGTCATGCGCGGCATCGGGGCGTGGGCGAAGCTTTCGCGTCGTCCATTGCCGGTCGGCGCGACGCCCATAAGGCGGGCGTTGAGCCTGTCCTGCATGAAGCCGACGAGGCGGCCGTCCTCGATCAGGGTCGTGCGCGAGGTCGGGGTGCCTTCGTCGTCGACGGTAAGGGAGCCCCGGCGCCCTTCGAGCGTTCCGTCGTCGACGACGGTGACGCCGTCCGCCGCGACCTTCTCGCCGAGGAGTCCGGCGAAGGCGGACGTCTTCTTGCGGTTGAAATCACCTTCGAGGCCGTGACCGACCGCTTCGTGCAGGAGCACGCCGGTCCAGCCGGAGCCGAGCACGACTTCCATCTCGCCGGCGGGGGCGGGGACGGCTTCGAGGTTCACGAGCGCCATGCGCAGCGCCTCGTCGATCTGGGCCTGCCAGAAGCGAGGATCGATGAGGCGGGTGTAGGTCTCCCGGCCGCCGGCGCCGGCCGAGCCCGATTCCTGCCGATCGCCTTCGCCCGCCGTGACCGCGACGTTGAGGCGCACGAGGGGGCGGACATCGCGGACGATCTGACCGCCGGGGCGGACGATCTCGACCGTGACGTGCTCGCCGGAGAGGCTCGCCGACACCTGCCGGACGCGCGGGTCGAGGTCCCGCGCATAAGCGTCGATGTCCTGCAGAAGCCGAATCTTCTTGTCGAAGGCGAGGCCGTCTAGCGGGTTGTCGGCGGTGTAGAGCGACGTGTTCGTGCGAGCCGGTCCGCCCGCGAGCGTGCCGCCCTGGCCGGTGCGAACGGCCTGGACCGAGGCGGCGGCGCGCTTGAGCGCGGCCTCAGAAAGCTCCGACGCGTGCGCGTAGGCCGTCGTCTCGCCGAGGACGGCACGCAGGCCGAAGCCCTGCGAGACGTCGTAGCTCGCCGTCTTCAAGCGTCCGTCGTCGAAGACGAAGGCTTCGGACTGGCTGTGCTCTAAGTAGAGCTCGCCGTCGTCGGCGCCGGAGAGGGCGTCGTCGACGACGCCTTGGGTCCGGACGGCGTCGAGGTCGGTTCTGTCGAAGAAGAGAGAGGCCATGCCCGCAAGTTAGGGTCGGCGGGCCGGGGAGGATAGGGGCCTTCTCGCCTCAGCTCGTGACGGCGCGGTCGAACACGACCTCCCGTTCGATGTAAGGCCTTTCGAGCTGACGCAGGCGTTCGAGCGCGACCTCGTTATCGGGGTCGAGCTTCAGAGCGCGAGCGTAGTCGGCGCGGGCGAGCCCTTCGAGGTCGAGGTCCGGGCCGGACGCCATCTCCCAAGCGAGGCCCCGGTTGATAAAGACCCGAGCGGTCTTCATGCCGAAGCCGTCGATCGCGAGCGTGAAGTCGTCCGCCGCGGCCCGGTAGTCACCGAGGCGAAACCGGACGACGCCCCGGTTCACGACCGAAGCGCCAAGGTTGCCGCGAATGTTCGCTTGGCTCGCGACCGCACGGTCGCAGTCCCTCACCGCATCCTCGTCCGGCATCGTGTCGACCGCGTGCAGGTAGCACCGCCTCGCCCAGTCCTCCCCGGCGAGGAGGGTGATGCCGGGACCGTCCGTCCGCGGTCCCGCCATGGCGGCCAACGCCAAGACCAACGCGATCATCGCAACCTCCCATGTGATTATTGTTTGCGACAATCATACTCCCGAACCCCGGAAACGACAAACGGTCCGCGTTTGAGGCGCCGGTGTTGATGCGACCATTTTTCCGGCCCATAAGCGGCGACATCCAGGCAGCCACGGACCTATAAGCCGCCCATGACCGCGCGAACCCTTCTACCCGTTCTAGGCCTCCTGCTGGCGGGCTTCCTATTCACGCCGCAGGCCCTCGCGCAGGAGCAGGAGGGTGCCGCTACCGCGACGAGCGAGACGGCCGACGACGTCGGCCCCGCCGACGAGGTATCGCAGGCGGTCGCCAAGGTCGCGCAGGCAACCGGCGTCGAGGTTTCGACCGAGGCGAACCTGCCCGACCCCACCGGGACGGGCATGCGGGAAGCCGTCACGCCGATCGCGAACGAGATCCACGCCTTCTACGAGTTCATCCTCCTGCCGATGAAGCTCCTGATCAGCTTCTTCGTGCTCGGCCTGATCATCTGGGTGCTCGTCCGCTACAACAAGGTCGCCAATCCGATCCCGCGCCGGTTCAGCCACAACACGCTGGTCGAGGTCGCCTGGACCCTCGTGCCCGTGCTGATCCTCCTGATCATCGCGCTCCCCTCCTTCGACCTTCTCTACCTCGAAGACACCATGCCGGACGGGCAGAAGGTGGTCGCCGAGCCGGGACAGCGCACGGTCACGGTCGCCAACGACTTCCCCGACTCCCGCCTGATCGAGACCAACCGGCATATCGAAGTCGCGGCCGTGAACGTCGAGAGCGGCGAGCGCCGGCTTCTCGAGACGGACGAGTACGAAGTCGAAGGCTTCGGCGAGCCCGAGCTTACCGTGACGCTCGCCGGCGCCTTGCCGCAGACCGAACGTCTCGAGGTCATCGGCGGACGCAGCCGGGTGGGCCGTAAGCCGATCCTGGGCCTCTTCGGCGCCGACGAATCGCAGATCGTCCCGGCCCCGAGCATGACGATCAAAGCGACGGGTTATCAGTGGGGCTGGAACTACTCCTACCCCGACTTCGGCGAGTTCGAGTTCGACGCGCTGATCGCACCGCCGGACGCGGTGCCCTCCGAGCTGTACCGGTTCGCCGCGACCAACGACGTGGTCGTTCCGGCCGGCGAGACCGTGCGGGTCATCACGACCGGCCGCGACGTCATCCACTCCTGGGCGATGCCGTCCTTCGGCGTGAAGATCGACGCCATTCCGGGGCGCCTCAACGAGACCTGGTTCTACACCGAGGAACTGGGCACCTACTACGGCCAGTGCTCCGAGATCTGCGGCAAGGACCACGCGTTCATGCCGATCGCTGTGCGCGTCGTCTCCCGGCCCGAGTTCGAAGCCTGGGTCGACGAGCAGCGCGACTTCAACGGTCTCGAGCCGCTCTTCCAGAATCAAGACCAACTCGCCGCGGCCGCGCCCGCTACGACCGACCTCAACTAAAGGACCGACGCGATGTCAGACACGTCCTACACCGCCGACCGCGTCTCCGTGGCCGACCCCAAAGCCCACCACGCGGCGCATGACGACCATGCGCACGACCACAAGCCGTCCTTCTTCGTCCGCTGGTTCTTCTCGACGAACCATAAGGACATCGGCGTCCTCTACCTGATCTTCGCGATCTTCGCGGGGATCATCGGCGGCGCCATGTCCGGCGCCATGCGGCAGGAGCTGAAGGAACCGGGAATCACCTTCCTGACGAACTTCACGGCGCAGTACGAGATGATCCCGGCCGTCGACGGCGCCTGCGCCACCGGCGAGCTCGTCGGCGGCGATCAGTGCCGCGTCGAGCGCGTGCCCGAAGCGCGGATCGAATCGGCCAAGAACTTCTACAACGTGCTGATCACCTATCACGGCCTGGTCATGATCTTCTTCATGGTCATGCCCGCGCTGATCGGGGGGTACGGCAACTTCTTCGTGCCCATAATGATCGGGGCGCCAGACATGGCGTTCCCCCGGATGAACAACATATCGTTCTGGCTCTACGGCGCCTCCGCGACGTTGCTCACGCTCAGCTTCTTCGCACCCGGCTACGGGGCGGAGCAGGGCTATGGCGGGGGCTGGGTGCTCTACCCGCCGCTGTCGGTCGCGACGCGCGGCCCGGCGATGGACCTCCTGATCGTCTCGCTCCACCTTGCGGGCGTCAGCTCGATCCTGGGCGCGATCAACTTCATCACGACGATCTTCAACATGCGCGCGCCGGGCATGACGCTGCACAAGATGCCGCTCTTCGCCTGGGCGGTGCTAGTCACGGCGTTCCTGCTGGTGCTGTCGCTGCCGGTGCTCGCGGGCGCGATCACCATGCTGCTGACCGACCGCATGTTCGGCACGGCGTTCTTCGATGCGGCCAGGGGCGGGGACCCGGTGCTCTACCAGCACCTGTTCTGGTTCTTCGGTCACCCGGAGGTCTACATCCTGATCCTGCCGGCCTTCGGCATCGTCAGCCACATCATCTCGACCTTCTCGAAGAAGCCCGTGTTCGGCTATCTCGGCATGGCCTACGCCATGGTCGCGATCGGCTTCATCGGCTTCATCGTCTGGGCGCACCACATGTACACGGTGGGCTTGTCGGTCGACATGAAGGCC
Source organism: Parvularcula dongshanensis (assembly GCF_014199615.1). GTDB lineage: Bacteria > Pseudomonadota > Alphaproteobacteria > Caulobacterales > Parvularculaceae > Parvularcula > Parvularcula dongshanensis. The sequence goes on from NZ_JACHOB010000001.1 coordinate 1,068,979, forward strand.
TACTTCGTGGCGGCCACCATGGTCATCGCGGTGCCGACCGGCATCAAGATCTTCTCGTGGATCGCGACGATGTGGGGCGGGTCGATCGACTTCAAGACGCCGATGCTCTTCGCCGTCGGCTTCGTCTTCCTGTTCACCGTCGGCGGGGTGACGGGCGTCCTGCTCGCGAACGCCGGCATCGACCACTACATGCACGACACCTACTACGTGGTCGCGCACTTCCACTACGTGCTCAGCCTCGGCGCGGTCTTCGCGATCTTCGCGGCCTGGTACTACTGGTACGAGAAGATGTTCGGCCACGCCTACAACGAGAAGATCGGCCAAGCGCACTTCTGGGTCATGTTCGTCGGGGTGAACCTGATCTTCTTCCCGCAGCACTTCCTCGGCCTGCAAGGCATGCCGCGGCGCTACATCGACTACCCCGAGGGCTTCGCCTTCTGGAACCACGTCTCGACCATCGGCTACTACATCACGGCGGCCGCAGTCCTGATCTGGCTGGTCGGCATCGCCGAAGCGGCGCTCTTCCGCCGCGGCAAGGGCGCCCGGGCCAACCCGTGGGGCGAAGGAGCGACGACGCTGGAGTGGACGCTTCCCTCGCCGCCGCCCTATCACCAGTTCAACGAGCTGCCGGTCATCAAGTAACCGGTCGATCACCGAACGAACGGAAGGGGCGCTTCGGGCGCCCCTTTCTGTTAGAGGCAGCGGATGAACACGAGCGAGCCGAAGAGCTACAGTCCTGCCGGGCCGCAGACGCCGTTGATGTCCTTATCGACGCCGGGCGACTACTTCGCGCTTCTCAAGCCGCGGGTGATGAGCCTCGTCGTCTTCACGGCGCTCGTCGGCATGGTCGCGGCGCCCGGGCCCGTCCCGTCCTGGCCGCTCGCGCTTCTCTCCCTGCTCGCGATCGCGGTCGGGGCAGGAGCGTCGGGCGCCCTCAACATGTGGTGGGACGCGGACATCGACGCCGTCATGAGCCGGACCAAGAACCGGCCAATCCCCTCCGGGCGGGTGCCGCGCGCCGAGGCGGCAGCGTTCGGCGGCTTCCTCGCGCTCTTGTCGGTCTGGGTGCTGGCGCTCTCGGGACGCGGCTATCTGGGCGCGGGCCTTCTCGCCTTCACGATCTTCTTCTACGCCGTGATCTACTCGATGGGCCTCAAGCGCCGAACGCCGCAGAACATCGTCATCGGCGGCGCGGCGGGCGCGTTGCCGCCGGTCGTCGGCTGGGCGGCCGTCACGGGGGACGCCCCGCTCGCGGCATGGCTCCTCTTCGCGATCATCTTCGTCTGGACGCCGCCGCACTTCTGGGCGCTGAACCTTCTGAAGGCGGGCGACTATGAAGCCGCCGGCATCCCGATGATGCCGAACGTCCGCGGCGCGCCGCATACGCGCGGCCTCATCTGGTGGTACTCGGTCCTGCTCGCGCCGCTCGCGGTCCTTCCTGTCCTGACGCCCGCGGCCGGATGGCTCTACGGCGTCATCGCCGCCGGCGCCGGGGCGGAGTTTCTGCGCCGGGCCTGGGCCGTGCGGCGACGCGAGGACGAGGCGGGACAGAACGCCGCCTGCCGATCGCTCTTCGGCTACTCTATCTTCTACCTGTTCGGGCTGTTCGCAGCCCTTCTGATCGAACATTGGCTGGGACTGCATGGCTGAACAGCACGACTACGCCCGCGAGGGTCTTCCGACCGGCGAGGTCTACGAGCCGACGCCCGAGGAGCAGCGGGCGCGCAGCAAACGCAACGTCGCCGTCGCGCTCGGCGTCGTCGGGTTCTGCGTGCTCGTCTTCGCCATCACCGTGCTGCGCCTGGCGCAGAGCATCGAAGCCGGCCGGCTGGCGGGGCAGTGATGACGTCGAACGGACGCGTCGTCCTGATCGTCTGCACCGCCATCGCGGGCATGACCGGCCTCGTGGCGGCCGCGCCGAGCCTCTACAACACGTTCTGCCGCGTGACCGGCTTCGACGGCACGACGCAGCGGGCGGACGCAGGATCGGACCGCGTCCTCGACCGCAAGGTCACAGTCCGGTTCGACGGCACGGTCGCCCCCGGCCTGCCGTGGTCGTTCAAGCCGGAGCAGGTCAGCCAGACCCTCCACGTCGGCGAGACGGCCATGGCCTACTTCGCGGCGACGAACAGCTCGGACACGCCGGTCGTCGGGACGGCGACCTTCAACGTCCAGCCGGCGAAGGCGGGGCTCTACTTCATGAAGGTGCAGTGCTTCTGCTTCACCGAGCAGCGCCTCGAGCCGGGGCAGAGCGTGTCGATGCCGGTGACCTACTTCATCGATCCGTCGATCGCCGACGACGACAACCTCGACGATGTCCGCGAGATCACCCTGAGCTACACCTTCTACAGGAACGAAGACGCCGAGGCTAAGCTCGTCGCCTCCGGCGACTAGCGACCCTCGGCCTTGAGCCTCTTGATCATGCTCGCAACGCCGTTCGAGCGTTGCGGCGTGATGTGGTCCTGAAGGTCGAGCTCGCGCAGCTTCTCCTCCGCATCGAGGGCCGAGACCTCCTCGCGCGTCCTGCCGGAAAAGAGCGAGATCATCAGGGCGACGAGGCCCTTGACGATCGCCGCGTCGCTGTCGCCGCGCACCTGCAACCGGTCGTCGGCTTCGTCGACGGCGAGCCAGACCTGGCTCGCGCAGCCTCTGACCTTGTGCGTGTCGTCGTGAAGCTCGGCGGGGAGGGGTTCGAGGCGCCGCCCGAGGTCGATCAGGTAGCGATACTTCTCGTCCCAATCGTCGATGAAGGCGAAGTCCGCCGCGATGTCGTCGAAGGAGGGGGTACCGGGTTCCATGCCCGGCAGGTAGCGGCGGGACGGGCCCGCCGCTAGCCGGGGAGGGTCACTCTTTGATGCGGCCCGCGTTCGCGACCCAGCCGACGCAGTAGCTCACGTCGTTGAGCGCGTGCTCGCCGAGGCAGAAGGCCTCTTCGTAGGGCGTGCGCGTCGCGGCGATGCACTGGTCGAGGTTCAGCTTCGCGTTCACGAGGCACTTATCGGACGTCTTGTTGTCGGCGTAGAGGTCGAGGTGCTCGGCCGTCAGGTCGTTCGTCGCGTAGCGCGCGGCGAGAACGAGCGCCTTTGTCATCAGGACGCCGGTCCGGTCCGCCTCGGAGGGCGGGGTCGTATCCACCGACCACATCGGCGTCCAGGTCGCGTCCCCGGCGAGGTTCGGACGGAAGGTGCCGGCCTTGGTCTGCGCCCGGGTCGAAACGGCCATGGACGGGTGAGCGCGGGTCTTCGCGTAGGCGAGGGCACTGGCGACGCGTTGCGAGCCGTTGGCCGGAATCTTCTGCTTCGCCCAGCCGAAGGCCTGCATCTGGTAGGCGTCATCGATGAACTTGTCGCCGAGCGCGTTGATCTTGGTCGCGTCGCGCGCGGCGACGGCGCGGATCGCCGCGATGGCTTCTTCCGAGCCTTCCATGTTCCGCACGACGGCGGGGTTGTCGCGCAGCTCCTTCAGGAAGGCTTCGCGTTTCTTGGGCTTGTTGGTGCGCTGCTCGATCGCTTCGGCGAAGCTCGGCGTGTCGGCCGCGACCAGGGCGGCATAGGCGACCCAGCCACGGGCGAGCGCTTCCGGATCGAAGGAAGCCAGGCGGTTGTGCGCTTCGCGCATGCCCTTGGCGTCCTTCACCGGCGAGCTGCCGATGTAGTCGATGTCCGTGCGCAGGAAGACGTAGTCGGACGCCGTCCTCTCGAGCAGAGAGGAGGCCTCCTGCGCCGATGCCGTCGGCACCACGGCCTCGCCAGCCGACGCGAATCCCACGATGGCGGCGAGACCGATCGCGCCGCAGATACCTGCCTTCACACCCATTCTACCCTCCGAGAAAGCTTCTCGATCCAGTCGTTTCGCCATGATGGACCTGCCCTTCCCATGCTATCACGGTCACTTCATCCTGAGGTCCCGAAACGGGACAGTGACCGATAATTTAGCTCTCGCCGTGCCGCCCTCAGCCCAGTCGGCGACCCTGCCGGCTCTGCCTTCAGCTTCCGTTAACAAGCCCGACCGTATCGTTAACGCATGCTGGTGAGTCGTTTACGATCAGGACGCGGTTCGAGGCGGCAGAGCGATGCGCTCTGGTCCGGGGGGGGCGGCGACGTGCTCGCTCTGCACGAGCGAGACGGCAGGTTCCTTCGGGTCTCCGAGGACGCGTCGGCCGTACTGGGCATCGACCCGGCCGCCGTGCGGGGGGCGAGGCTGACCGACGCGATCGCGGCCGACGATCACGCCGCGGCGCTGAGCGCCCTGGACGAGGCGGCGCGGACGGGCTTCTCCCGCTTCGAGGCGCGGGCGGCGGGGGGGCGGCCGCTCGAGGTGACCCTGACCCGCACGGACAAGGGGTTCCGAAGCGTGCTGCGCGACGTGTCGGACAGGGCGAGCCGCGATGCCGCCCTGCGGGCCGAGAGCCTGGACGCGGCCTGGTTCGCGGCGAAGCGGACGGAGCACCTCGTCAATGTCAGCCACGAGATCCGCACGCCGCTGGGCGCCGTCATCGGCTTCGCCGACGCGCTGCGCCAGGACAGCCTGGGCACGGCGCCCGAAGCGCGCGTGCAGGACTACGCCCGGGTGATCCACGACAGCGGCCAGCACCTCCTCGGGCTCGTCACCGATCTTCTGGACCTCTCGAAGGCCGAAGCGAACGAGGTCACGCTGAACCGCGAGCCCACCGATCTCGGAGCGCTCGTCACCGTTTGCGCCGACATCGTGCGGCTCCAAGCCGAGAGCGCAGGACTCTACGTGCGATGCGACGTGCCGAGCGGCCTGCCGCTCTTGCTCCTGGACCCGAAGATCGTCCGGCAGATCATGCTGAACCTCCTTTCCAACGCGCTGAAGTTCACCGCGAAGGGCGGCGTCTCGGTGAGGGTCGAACCGCTCGGCGGAGAGATTCGCGTGGTGGTCGAAGATACGGGCGTCGGCATGTCGCCGGGGGACCTCAAGCTGGTCGGACGCCGGTTCAAGCAGGCGCGGGCCGAAGGGGTCCGGGGCGCGCGCGGTACCGGCATCGGCCTGTCGCTCAGCCAAGCACTGGCCCGCGTTCATGGGGGCGAGCTGGAGCTCGCCTCGACCGAGGGGCAGGGAACGACGGCGACGGTGACGCTGCCCTTCGAGGCGGTGGCGGGCGCGAACCCGCTGCGGGCTTGAACCGCCTCAAGACGCACGTCGTAACCGGCGCGCTGATCCGGCGCGCGCAGGCAGCGGGCGTCTTCGCGACCGTATTGCACCGGGGCGACCCGGACGCCGGCCTGCTCTACGCCGTCACGCGGGAACCCGGCGGCGTCGGCCTCTACGCCTACCTTCACGACGAAGGCTGGCAGCCGCGCAGCGAGGAGGGGGCGACGGAGGCGGACGTTGCGTCCCGCATCGAGCAGGAGCGCGAGTTCGACCGCGACCTCTGGGTCATCGAGCTCGACGGCCGCGGCGCGGCGGCGGTCCTGGCCGAATAAGAGCTGCCGAAGGACCGCTCAGCGCTCGACGCCCGGCGCCGCGCGGCCGACGATCCGTCCTTCCTGTCCGAGGCGGGAAAGGCGTTCGTTGTCCGCGCCGTAGGCGGTTCGGACGAGGTCGCCCCGCAGGCCTGCGTACAGGCCCGCCAGCGGCTCGGTACCGGACAGGCCCGGCTTGCCCTCGTCGAGGGGAAGAACCGGAAGGCCGCGATGGGCGGCCGTCATGAAGCGCCGCCATATCGCCAGCGGGTAGGACGAGCCTGTGACGCCGTTCATCGGGTCGGCCGCATCGTTGCCGACCCATACCCCGGCCGTGAGCTGCGGCGTGTAGCCGATGAACCAGGCGTCCTTCCAATCATTGGTCGTGCCGGTCTTCCCGGCCGAAGGCCGGTCCGGAAGGCCGGCGGCGCGGCCGGTGCCTCGTTCCACGACGCTCGCGAGCATCCGCGTCATCTCGCCGGCCATGGCCGGTTCTAGGACCTTGAAGCCCTCGATGTCCGAGAAGGCGTAGAGTTCCTTGCCCGTCCGCGTCTCGACCCGTTCGATCACGTGGCCGGAGACCTCGCTGCCTTGTTGAGCGAAGGGAAGGTAGGCGGCCGTCAGATCCTCGAGCGTCAATTCGAGCGTTCCGAGCGCCAGCGACGGGAGCGGCTCCAGGGTCCGGCCGATGCCGACGCGCCGCGCGGCGTCGACCACGCGCTCGCGGCCGATCGCCTCGCTGACCTGGACCGCCACCGAGTTCGCCGAGGCGGCGACGGCCGAGGATAGGCGCAGCGGGCCGCGATAGCGGCTGTTGTAGTTGCTCGGCGTCCAGTCGCCGACGCGCACGGGCTGGTCCACCACGATGGTGTCGGGATCGAAGCCCGCCTCGAGCGCCGCCAGGAAGACGAAGGGCTTGAAGGCCGATCCCGGCTGCCGCTTGGCTTGGCTCGCCCGGTTGAACTGAGACTGCTCGTAGGAGCGGCCGCCGACCATGGCCACGATCCCGCCCCGGGCGTCATAGGCGATCAGCGCCGCTTGCCTTGCGCCGCGCTCGACCGCCTCGTCGTCGAGCGACGCAGCGACCGCTTCCTGCGCCTCGACCTGAAGGCCGAGATCGAGGGTCGTCGTGACGGTGATGTCCTCGGTCAGCCGGCCGAACCGCGCGTAGACGTCCTCCGTCACCCGGTCGAGGAAGTAGCCGAACCCCGCGCTGCGCTCCCGAAGGGCAAGGTCCGGCGGCACGACCTTGGCGACGTGGGCGGTCATCGGGTCGATCCGGCCGGTCTCGACGAGGTTGTCGATCACTTCGCGCGACCGCGAGAGCGCCCCTTCCAGGTTCGAGGTCGGGGCGAGCGAGGAGGGCGCCTTGGGCAGCCCGGCGAGGAGTGCCGCCTCTGCGAGGTTCAGGCTGCGCGCATCCTTCGAGAAGTAGGCGTCCGCCGCCGCTTCGATGCCGTAGGTGCCCGCGCCCAGGTAGATGCGGTTGAGGTACAAGGAGAGGATCTCTTCCTTGGTCAGCCGCGCCTCGAGCCAGAGCGCGAGCTGCATCTCCGTGAGCTTGCGCATCAAGGTCTGGTCGGCGCTCAGGAAGAGGTTCTTGGCCAGCTGCTGCGTGATCGTGCTGCCGCCCTCGACCACCGTGCCCGCTTCGAGGTTGGCGACGAGGGCGCGCACGAGGCCCTTGGGATCGAAGCCCGGATGGTGCCAGAACCGGCGGTCCTCGGTCGCGATGAAGGCGTCGACCACGTAAGGCGGCAGGTCCGAGAGCGGCACCGGGTCGAAGTAGCTGATGTGAGAGGCGGCGATGCGCCGTCCCGCCTCGTCGTATTCGAGTCCCCGGGTGCCGATGCGCTCGCCGTTCCTGTCGAGGATGGTGAGGCTGATCGGCCGGCCGGCCGAGAGGAGATCGATGTCCTGGTCGGGCAGCACCGCGGCGGCGAAACGGAGGTTCGCGATCAACGCCACGCAGGCGAAGGTGAGGCCGGCCGACCCCGCGACGAGCAGGGACCGGGCGAGCCCGGGGAGCAGCAGCCCGGGCAGGAGCGCGGCGGCCCGCCCCGCCCCGCGCCCCGCCAGCGGCAAAGCGGCCCGAACGATTCGCCAAGACTGCGCAGACCCGTCGCGCACGGCGACGAGAAGGCTTCGGCCGAAGGCGGCGTGAGAGCGACGGCGATCAGGCAGGATTCGGGCTCCACGATTTGCGCGACCATAAGGGGCGGTTGCGCGGAGGGCCATGCTCGCTAGCTAGTCTTCGTGACAGAGCCGTCCCCCTTCTGGAAGACCAAACCCCTCGAGGCGATGTCCGAGGCGGAGTGGGAGAGCCTCTGCGACGGCTGCGGGAAGTGCTGCATGGTGCTCCTCGAGGACGAAGATACGGGCGAGCTGTACGAGACGAGCGTGTCGTGCCGCCTCTTCGATCCCGAGGCCCGGCGCTGTTCGGCTTATGCGGACCGCCTGCGCCTCGTGCCCGGCTGCGTTCAGGTGACACCGAAGAACGCGGGCACTTTATCCTGGATGCCGCGCAGCTGCGCCTATCGCCGGCTCGCCGAGGGCCGGGACCTCGCCGACTGGCATCCGCTGGTGAGCGGGCGGCCCGAGAGCGTCGAAGAGGCCGGCGAGGCCGTCTCGAAGGACCTTCGCTCCGAAGCCCGCGTGAAGGCGTCGAAGCTCTGGCGCTACGTCACGCGAGAGCGCGACTGACGGACTTATCCCCGTAACCTGCCGCTGGCCTAACCTGCGCTCTCCGTAAGCTGAACGGAGGCGCGTCTGCCCCCCGATGACGACGATGCGGGCGCCACCCTCGCGGCGGGCGTCCTGCGCCTGACCTGCGACTACGCGGGTATCCTCCTCGGTCTCGACTGGTCGAAGCCCGAAGACGTCGCGGCTGCGGAGAAGCGCGGGCGCATCATCAGCACGCACCGTACCAACGTCGAGAAGATCCTGAGCATGGACCTGAATGAACGCGACCGACACCCCGCCCCCGAAGCAGACGACGGATCTCGGCGAGAGCTGGAACGCCGACTGCGGCGCCATGCTGCTGCTCTCGGGAAGGGAGAGCTGGCTCGACGGTTGGAGGCCAGAGGCCTGCCGACGGACCCTGACGCTCTGGAGCGACTGGCGAAGGCTCGATCAGGAGACGCCGCCCGGGGACTGGACGACGTGGCTCCTGCTGGGCGGCCGGGGGGCGGGCAAGACGAGGGCGGGCGCTGAGTGGATCGCGGAGGTCGTGCGCGGCGGGGCGAGGCGGATCGCGCTCGTCGGCGAGACCTATGAGGACGCCCGCGAGGTGATGATCGAGGGCCCCTCGGGCCTCGCCCACATCGGGCCAGAGGCGGAGCGGCCGCGCTACGTCTTCTCCCGGCACAGCCTCGTCTGGCCGAACGGGGCGGAAGCGCACGTCTTCTCCGCCGCCGACCCAGAAGGCCTGCGCGGGTATCAGTACGAAGCGGCGTGGTCGGACGAGATCGGCTGCAGCGCGGCGGACAAGGGCGCGAACCAGCCCAACGTGTTCGTGGACCCGAAGTCCTCCGAGTCCTTCTTTCCCTACCACTCGGACCGGAACCGCGACGACCTGATCCAGCGGCGGTTCATCGAGGCGCACCTGTCCTACTGGACGAAGGCGGAGAACAACCCGCTCTCGCCGGTCTACGGCGGGTCGATGGTCGAGCCCTCGCGCGTCTTCCTCTACACCTGGGACGCGAGGCCCTTCCCGGACTTCCCCGTCCGAAGCGACGTCTGGTCGGACGCGGAGAACTGGACCTATGGGCACTGGCTGAACGGGCGGGCGGGCAAGGTGCCGCTCGGCGCGCTGATCGAGGAGGTCGCGCGAGCGTCGGGGCTTCACGCCGTCGACGCCTCGGCCTGCGCCGCCCTCGTCACGGGCTACGTCATCGACCGGCCGATGCCGGGTCGCGACGCGCTGCAACCGCTCTTCGACCTCTACCAGCTCGATGCGACCGAGCGGGACGGCGTGCTGATCGTGCGGCCCCGGGGCCGAGACGCGGAGGAAGCGTTGGACCCTCGCGAGCTCGTCGATACCGGAGAGACGATCCTGATCGCGAACCGAGGGGCGCCCGCTGAACGAGCGACGAGCCTTTCTCTGACCTACACGGACGGGCTTTCGGACTATCGCACCGGCCACGCCGATGCGGCGTTGCCCGACGCGCGGTCGGGGCAGGCGGGTGCGCTCGTCACCGCCGTGGTCTTGGAGCAGGGCGAAGCGGAGGGGCGGCTCGCCTGTCTTCTCGCGGAGGCGGCCTCGTCGGACCAAGGGGCCCGCTTCTCGCTGCCGCCAGGAGACTTACGCTTCGAGCCCGCCGACGTCGTGGCGCTCGAAGGCCGCACGTTGCGCCTGACGGCGGTTGCGGACGGGGACTACCGGGAGGTCGAGGCGGTCGCGACCGACCCCTCGCTCTACCGCGCGCGCTACACCGGCCTCTCGGGCACGGCGTCGCCGCTGCCTCGGGCGAAGGGGCCGGTGGTCGCCGAGGTGCTCGACATCCCGCTCCTTCCCGGCGAGCCGGACGGCCTCTTCTTGCACGTCGCAGCCTTCGCCGAGCCTTGGCCGGGGGCGGTCGCGATCCATGCGGGGCCGGGGGCGGAGGCACCGCGCGCGGCGATGGTCGCCGCGCCCGCGCTGGTCGGGCGCCTCGCGGCGGATTTGCCGCCGGGGCCGACCTCGCGGTGGGACCGTGCGAGCGTGCTGCGAGTGAGGCTTTCCGCCGGGGCGCTGTCGAGCCTCGATCGCCAAGCCGTCCTGTCGGGCGGCGGCTACGCCGCGGTGCGGGTCGGCCAGGGGTGGGAGCTGCTCCAGTACCAAGACGCCGTCCTCGGCGAGGACGGCACCTGGCGGCTGACCAGGCTCCTTCGCGGCCAGCGAGGCACGGAGGACGAGGCGGCGCAGGGGGCGCTGTCCGGTACCCGCATCGTCTTCCTCAGCGGCGCCGAGACGCTGGCGCTGCCCGCGGACGCACTCGGCACGCCAGCAGCCTGGCAGGCGGGGCCGGCGGGTGCGCAGCCGGGCCGGTTCCCCTTCGCGGAGGTGCCGGTCTCGGTCGCGGGCGTCAGCGCGCGGCCCTTCGCGCCGGCGCATCTTCGGGCGGCGGCGCGAGACGCGCGGACGCTTCTTTCCTGGGTCCGTCGGAGCCGCATCGGCGGCGACGCCTGGGGTGAGGACACGCCGCTCGGCGAGGCGGAGGAGCGCTACCGCGTCACCGTCTGGGACGAGGCCGGCGAGCGCTCGCGGACCGAGGTCGGCGCGCCCGAAGCCCTCGTTGACGCGGCGGGGGCCACCGAAGTCTGGGTTCAGCAGCTCTCCGCTCTCGTGGGCCCCGGCAGGCCCGCACGCCTCCGCCTGTGACCGCATCCCTTGAAACTGCGCCCGCTTTCCTAAGATATGCGGGGGCAGTTTTCTCGAGGCGAACAGCGATTGGCACAGGATCCCTACAGCGTGCTCGGCGTCGGGCGGCAGGCCTCGGCGGATGAGATCCGCAAGGCCTATCGCAAGCTCGCCAAGCAGTATCACCCCGACCGCAACCAGGGCGACAAGGCCGCCGAGGACCGATTCAAGGCGGTCTCGGCCGCGTTCGACATCGTCGGGGACGAAGAGAAGCGCAAACGCTACGACCGCGGCGAGATCGACGCGGACGGGAACGAGCGGGCGCCAGGCTTCGGCGGTGGCGGCGGCAACCCGTTCGGCGGGCGCTCGGGCGGCTATCGAAGCACCTCTTCGGGCGGCGGCTTCGAGGACATCGGTGACATCTTCTCGGACCTCTTCGGGGCTGGCGGGCCGCGCGGCCCCCGCGCGCCGCGGCCGCAGAAGGGGCGCGACGTGCGCTACCGCCTGTCGGTCGACTTCCTCGAGGCCGCGCGCGGCGTCACGAAGCGCGTCGCCATGCCGGACGGCAAGACGATCGACGTGACGATCCCCGAAGGCCTGCGCGACGGGCAGACCCTGCGTCTGCGCGGCCGCGGCAACCCCGGCATCAATGGCGGTCCGGCGGGCGACGTCTTCGTCGACGTCAGCGTCAAGCCGCACGGCCTCTTCCGTATCGAAGGCGACAACCTGGCGATCGACGTGCCGGTGACGCTCAGGGAAGCGGTGCTGGGCGGCAAGGTGGAGGTCCCGACCGTGACGGGCACCGTCGCGATCAGGGTGCCGGCGAACACCTCTTCCGGCACGGCGTTCCGGCTGCGCGGCAAAGGCCTGAAGAACAGCAAGACGGGGACCAGCGGCGATCTCATCGCCCGTACCCGCATCGTTCTTCCGGAGAAGCCGGACCCGGCGCTCGAAGCCTTCCTGAAGAGTTGGAAAGAAGGCGAGGCGGACCCACGCGAGGACATGCTCCGCCGCGCTTCCTGATCCGGCGCCCTGTTCTACTGTAGGACAGCTTACGCAGGTTTAAGCGCGTGGACAGTACCCGTTAAGTTGGGAATCGCCACTTTGTAGCCATCGTTCTGATGCGTTCAGTGCAACCCAAAGAAACGGCTTACTTTATGAACACTTCTGCCCGCCGTGAGACCCTTCTCGCTTCCGCCGGTGCGTTCGCCCTGGGCGCGCTCAGCGTCGGCAGCGTTCAGTTCGCCTCCGCGCAGAACGACGCGCCTCGGGAAGCGAAGCCGCAGCTGATGCGGCCGGATCCGGGCTTCATACAGCAGCTCTCCTTCGCCGACCTCGTCGAGGACGTGAGCCCCGCCGTCGTCTCGATCCGCACGACGCAGACACTCGAAGAGTCGACCATGGCGGGCCTCCCGCCGGAGTTCGAGCGCATGCTGCCGCCGCAGTTCCGCGATCAGTTCCGAGACCGCTTCAGCGGAAACGGTCCCGCCGAACCGCGTCAGGCGATGGGTGAGGGCTCGGGCTTCTTCATCGACGCCAACGGTCACATCGTCACCAACAACCATGTCGTGGACGGGGCGGACGAGATCGTGGCCGTGCTGCACGACGGCACCGAGCTTCAGGCGACCCTCGTCGGGACCGACCCCGCCACCGACATCGCGGTCCTCAAGGTCGAGCCTTCCTCGAACCAACGCTACGTTCAGTTCTCGCCCAACGCCGACCTGCGCGTAGGCGACTACGTGCTCGCGGTCGGCAACCCGTTCGGGCTCGGCGGCACGGTCACCTCCGGCATCGTCTCGGCGATCGGTGGCGACGAGCTGCGCGATGGAGTCTATAACGACTTCATCCAGATCGACGCCTCCATCAACCGCGGCAACTCGGGCGGGCCGACCTTCGACTTGCGCGGCAACGTCGTGGGCGTGAACACGGCCATCATCTCGCCGACCGGCGCGAATGTCGGCATCGGCCTCGCGGTGCCGGCCGACACGGCCTCCGAAGTCACCCGCCAGATCATCGAAGAAGGCGGCGTCACCCGGGGCTGGCTCGGCGTCGGCATCACCGACCTCGACGATCGCCTGGCCTCCGCCGTCGGCCTCGATGAGGCACGCGGCGCACTCGTCGGCACCGTGCAGGACGACTCCCCGGCGGCCAAGGCGGGCCTGGAGGACGGAGACGTCATCCTGCGCTTCGGCGACACGGACATCGACTCCGCCACCATGCTGACCCGGACGGTGGGCAGGGCCTCGCCGGGCCAGCGCGTGCCGGTTCGTGTCCTTCGCGACGGCAAGGAGCGCACCGTCAACGTCGAACTCGAGCGGCGCGACGACGACCGGATCGCCTCCGCGACGACGCCGGGCGGCCAGCCCGAGGGCGACGACCGCCTCGCCGACAGCCTCGGCGTGACGCTCGCCCCGCTCAACGATGCGGTGCGATCGCGCTACCAGCTCGACGAGGACGTGACGGGGGTCCTCGTGACCAAGGTCGATCCCTCTTCCGAGGCGTCGGAGGCCGGTATTCGCGAGGGCATGGTCATCACCGAGGCCGACAACCGGGAGGTCGAGAGCCTCTCCGACCTCGAGGACGTCGTGAAGATGGCGCGGGACCGCGGCAAGGAAGCCGTCCTCGTCCGGGTTCTCACGGCCCGCGGGCTCGACTTCCGCGCGCTGCCGGTGACCTCGGACAGCTAAGCGTTCCGGCCGGGGCCCTGCGCCCCGGCCTGTTCCCTTGCGCCGAACGGCACTAGTTCCGACCTGAAGATTAACTTGGACGAAGACTCGAGGAGACCCCGATGCGCATTCTAGTCGTCGAGGATGATGCCGATGCAGCCACCTTCGTGGTGAAGGGACTGCGCGAGGCCGGGCACGCCGTCGACCACGCGCTCGACGGTGATACCGGCAAGAACATGGCCGAGTCCGGCGGCTACGACGCCTACGTCATCGACCGCATGCTGCCGGGGCTGGACGGTCTCTCCATGTTGGAGCAGCGCCGCGAGGAGGGCGACGAGACCCCGGCGCTCTTCCTCTCCGCGCTCGGCGAAGTCGACGACCGCGTCGCGGGGCTCCAGGCGGGCGGGGACGACTACCTCGTCAAGCCCTACGCCTTCTCCGAGCTGATCGCGCGCGTCGAGGCGCTCGGCCGCCGCCGGGGTCCGCAGAACATCCAGACCAAGTTCTCGGTCGCCGACCTCGAGATGGACATCCTCTCGCGGACCGTGCGCCGGGGCGGTCGCAAGATCGACCTGCAACCGCGCGAGTTCCGCCTGCTCGAGTACCTGCTGCGCCACTCCGGCCAGGTCGTGACCCGCACCATGCTGCTCGAGAACGTCTGGGAGTATCACTTCGACCCCCAGACAAACGTCATCGACGTGCACATCTCCCGCCTGCGGTCCAAGATCGACAAGGGCTTCGACAAGCCTCTGCTGAAGACCGTCCGCGGCGCCGGCTACACGCTGACCGACGAAGACTGAGCCGAAGCGAGGCGCTGTGACGAAGGGCGAGGAGACGCGGCGGCTGACGCGCCTCAGGCTCGTCCCGCGCCTTCTTCGCACCTCCGCGTTCCGTTACACGCTGATCTATACGACCTTCTTCGTCCTATCGGTCGTGGGGATCGGATACTTCGTGTACGAATCGACCATCGGGCAGACGATGGAGCGCCTGGACGAGGAGTTGTTCCGCGAGCTGAACCATCTCGCCCGCGTCAACGCCAGCGCCGGTTCGGACGGCCTCGTTGGCCTCAACCGGGTCAACAACGAGGTGAACCGCCTCAAGATCGTTCAGGACAACGCGCTCTACCTCGTCGTCTATGGCGGGCCGCCCATCCGCATCCTTTCGACCGACTTCATCAACCCGCCGCGCGAGGTCCTGAACGCGGGGCCTGAGATGTTCGAGTTCGACTACGACGCGCGGGCCGTCGTCGATGGCGTGGTGGTCACCGAGAGCCGCCCCGCCGTCGGGCGCGTCGCGACCTTTCGTTACGGCACCCCGGACGGCAAGGAGGTGCGGGCGATCATCCTCGCGGCCCGCGACATCCGTGACATCGACCAGATCCGTCAGGACGCGCGGAACACGATCCTGCGTCTGGGCAGCGTGACGCTCTTCTTGGGGCTCGTCCTCGGCTCGATCTACTCCGGTGCGTTCCTCCGGCGCGTCGATGCGATCGGCCGTACCGTCCGCGCGATCAGGGACGGCGACCTCAGCCGACGCGTCGCGCTGACGGGCTCGGACGACGAGTTCGATACCCTCTCGACCAACATCAACGGCATGCTCGATCAGATCGAGCGCCTGATGACCGGCATGCGGCAGGTCTCGGACAACATCGCCCACGACCTTCGCAGTCCGCTGACCCGCATCAAGGCCCGCCTCGAGACGGCGATGGGCGATCCGCAGGCGGACAAGGACGAGGTGATCGAGCGGACGACCATGGACGTCGAGCGGCTGCTCGCCACGTTCAACGCGCTTCTCTCTATCACCAGGATCGAGTCCGGGGAGGGCGGGGGCTCCAAAGTGCCCGTCGACGTCGCGGCGGTCGCCGAGGAGATGCTCGAACTCTACGAGCCAGCCGCCGACGAGGCGGGCTTCGCCCTTCACGGCCACGTAGAGCGTGTGCCGGACGTACTCGGCAACCGGGAGCTCATCAGTCAGCTGATCGCCAACCTTCTCGACAACGCTCTCAAATACGGGCGCCGACCGACCGAGACGCATCCTGCGATCGAGCTGACCGTCGTGCCGCGGCCGAGCGGGGGCGTGCTCCTGTCCGTCATGGACAACGGCCCCGGTGTCTCCGAAGGGGATCGGGAACGGATCCTCCAGCGCTTCGTCCGTCTGGAGCGGAGCCGTTCGACGAGCGGAAACGGCCTCGGCCTCTCGCTGGTCGCCGCGATCGCGCGGCGCCACAACGCGCAGCTGACGATCGGGCGGGGTCTGCCACACGATCCGGACGCGCGGGGGCTCGTACCGCCCACGGCCTACGGCCTCGGCGTGCGGATCGCCTTCCCGCCGGCGCCGGAGAAGCCGAAGCCGTCCAAACCGGCCTCCCATGGCGCTCTGAGCGAAGCGAAGGCCTGAAACGGCTCTGCGAAGCGGGTTTGGTGAATAGGCGTTTGCAAATTCTTCAGACTCACTGCTCCATTCCGGGACGCGGCATCCGCCCCCAACAGGAGAGAGTCCATGAGCAAGGCCCAGTTCGTCGAGAACGTCGCGAAGTCCGGCAACATGACCAACGCCGAAGCCAAACGCATGGTCGAACTCGTCTTCGGCGAGATCGAGAAAGGTCTCAAGAAGTCGAAGAAGGAAGGCAAGTACACCATCGGCACCTTCGGGACCTTCACGATCACCAAGCGCGCCGCCCGCAAGGGCCGGAACCCGCAGACCGGCGAAGAGATCAAGATCAAGGCGTCGAAGTCCCTGCGCTTCAAGCCGTCCTCGAACCTGAAGGCCGCTGCCGGCATCAGCTGAGCGAGGCTCGCAAAGCCCGCCTAAGCGGGCTAACGCCGAACGCATGACGAGCTTCGGCGAAGCGCTCTCGCGCCAGATCGACCAAAGGGGACGAGCCGAAGCGCTCGTCCGCCTGGGCGCATGTTCGGACGGGCCGAAGGTTGGGCAAGCCGGCAGCCAGCTTCGGTCCTTCCTGAGCGGCGTCGCCGAGGCGGCACCTTACCTCGCGCGCCTGATGGAACGGCACGACGTCGATGCCGTTCTGGAACGCCCCGAAGACGACGCGCTCGGCACTCGCTTCCTGTCGGACATAGACGCCGGTGACGCGGCTCGTGACCTTCGCCGCGCGAAGGAACAGGCGCACCTCGCACTAGCGCTTGGAGACCTTTCGGGTCTTTGGTCCATGTCGAAGGTCACCGCGGACCTCTCGGACTTCGCCGACGCCGCGGTCGAGGCGGCGCTCCGCTCGGCCTCGACCGAAGTCCCGGGCGATGCACAGGGCGGTTCCGTCAGCGGTATCACGCTGATCGCGATGGGAAAGCTCGGCGCGCGGGAACTCAACTACTCCTCCGACATCGATCTCATCGCCGTCTTCGACGCCGAGCGCATGGACGTACCCGCCGCGAGCCGCCTCGGCGCAAAGGGCGTCGCGGTCCGCATCGTCCAGCGTTTGGCCTCGATCCTCAGCGACCGGACGGCCGACGGCTACGTCTTCCGGACCGATTTCCGCCTTCGTCCCGACCCGTCCTCGACGTCGGTCGCCGTGAGCCTCGCTCAGGCCGAGCGGTACTACGAGCAGTACGGTCAGAACTGGGAGCGGGCGGCGCATATCAAGGCGCGCGCCTGCGCAGGGGATAGGGACGTCGGCGACGCCTACCTCGCCATGATCCGGCCCTTCGTCTGGCGCCGCACGCTCGACTACTGGGCCTTGTCGGACGTCCGCGCGATCAAGGCGCAGATCCACGCAAAGGTCGGCAACCCCGACATCCGCGTGCCCGGCGGCGACGTGAAGCTCGGCCCCGGCGGCATCCGCGAAGTCGAGTTCTTCGCCCAGACCCAGCAGCTCATCCTCGGCGGCCGCGATCCGTCCCTACGGGTCCGCGGTACCCTGGACGCGCTGCGGGCGTTGAGCGCGGCGGGACACGTCGCGCCCGACGTCGCGGCGAACCTCGCCACGGACTACACGACGCTGCGCGACGTCGAGCACCGCATCCAGATGCGGCAGGACGAGGCGAGCCAAACCCTGCCCGCCGAAGAAGCGCATAGGCGACCGGTGGCGACCCTCTTCGGTGAGGAGGACCTCGCGGCCTTCGACGCCGGCATCGCGGCCACGCTCCACCGCATTCACGACACCTATGCCGATCTCTTCGAGGTCCCTGGCGCCGAGCAAGTCGCGCCGGGCAGCCTCGTCTTCACCGGGGTGGACGACGATCCTCGAACCGTTGGTACGCTGAACGGAATGGGGTTCTCCGATGCCGGTGCGATCATCGGGGCCGTCCGAGGGTGGCACCAAGGAACGCTCGCGGCGACGCGATCGGTCAGAGCGCGCGAGCTTCTGACCGCCCTCGTGCCGCACATCCTCGCCGCCGCCGCGCGGACCGACGATCCCGATACGGCCTTCGCACGGATGAGCCAGCTCTTGGCAGGCCTGCCCTCGGGCGTTCAGCTGTTCTCCCTGTTCACCGCCCACCCCGAAGCGCTAGAGGACGTCGTAACCCTCTGCGCGGCTTCACCAATGCTCGCGCAGCAGCTCTCCGGGCGGCCTTCCCTGGTCGAAGCGCTGCTCGGCGACGACGAGCCGCCCGTCTTTCCGAACGAGCCGTCTTTGGAGGGCGCCATGGACGCGGCCCGGCGGGTCGTCTCCGAGGGGCGCCTCCGGCATGCGGCCGAGCTGACCTTGGGCCGGGCGGACCCGGACGCCGTCGGCGCGGCGCTCTCCGACCTCGCCGATGGGGCGGTGACCTTGCTGTCGGAGAAGGTCCGCGATGCCCTTCGGGCGTCCGGCGTCGACCTGCCCCCGTTCTGCATCCTCGCCTTCGGCCGTCTCGGCGTCCGCAGCCTGACCGTGACGTCGGACCTCGACCTCGTCTTCGTCTATGACGGGCCGCCCGAAGCGTCCGAAGCCGTCCTGAAGCGTGTCCGCCGCCTCGTGGCCGCGCTCTCCGCGCCGACCGGTCAGGGCGTCCTCTACGAGATCGACATGAAGCTGCGCCCGTCGGGCGGCGCGGGGCCTGCGGCGGTCTCCCTATCGGCCTTCAACCGCTATCACCACGAGGCGGCCTGGATGTGGGAGGCGATGGCGCTGACCAAGGCCCGGGTCATCCTGACCGAAGGCGATCTCGGTACGGAGGTCGAAGCCGTCATCGAAGACGTGCTGGCGAAGCCCCGTGACCCGGCAGAGGTCGCGGCCGCCGTCCGCGACATGCGCGGACGGCTCCTCGAGGGACAGCCGCCCAGGAGCCCACTCGACGTGAAGCGGATCGAGGGCGGGCTCACGGATACGGACTTCCTCGCGCAGTACCTTGCCCTTACCAGGCAGGTGGGCGCCGAGCGGCCGCCCCGCGCCACCCGTGCGGCGCTCGCCTACCATGCCGACGCCGGTGCGCTCTCCGCCGATCTCGCCGCGCAGGTTGGCCGGGCGCACAGCCTCTTCGAGGCCGTGGCCCAGTACAGCCGCGCCACCTTCGGCGCCGTTCCGCCCGCGGCGCTGACCGCACCGCAAGAGCGCCGCCTACGACAACTGCCCGGGATCGACGGGTCTGTCCTCGAAGAGGTCGAGGCGGCGGCGGCGGCGGTGCGAGCCGCCTTGGACGTCGTCCTTCCGTCCTAGCTCGCCGCGTAGGCGCGAGGCTTCTCGTTGTGGGCTGCGGACCCGTTCCGCGCGTCCGGCGTCTTCGTCATCACGTGGGTGCTGCCGCCTTTGAGGATCGAGGGCAGGCGCACAGGCGCGCCGGGGCGGCGGGGCAGGACGAAGGAGACGACGGTGCCGCGCCCGACCTCGGAGGCGATGGCGAGAATGCCCGACTGGGCTTCGATCAGGGACTTCGACAGCGCGAGGCCGAGGCCTGAACCGCGCCGCTTGGTCGCGAAATGGTCCTCGAGAAGTTCGAAGGGGGCGCCGAGCCGCTCGATCTGGGTCGGGGGGATGCCGACGCCCGTGTCGGCGATCATCACCGTGACGGTGTCGAGATCGATCTTGGTCATCACCGTGACCGAGCCGCCCTGCGGTGTGAACTTCTCTGCGTTGGAGAGGAGGTTGATCAGCACCTGCTTGATCGCGCGGCTGTCGCCCCAGACGCTGGGGACGGGATCGGTCGCGAAGGCGCGAAGGTGAATGTCGGCTGCGCGTGCCTGCGGTTCGATCAAGCGGAGCGCCTCGTGCAGGAGCCGCTCGAGGTCGATCTGGGTGAAGTTGAGTTCGAGCTTGCCGGCCTCGATCTTCGAGAGGTCCAAGATGTCGTCGATCAGGGCGAGGAGGTGACGGCCCGACTTGTTCACCTCGCGGACGTAGTCGTCATACTTGTCGTGCCCAAGCGGACCGTAGAACTCCGCTTCCATCATCTCCGAGAAGCCGATGATCGCGTTTAGCGGCGTGCGAAGCTCGTGGCTCATATTCGCGAGGAACTCGGACTTCGACCGGTTCGCCTCTTCGGCGCGGGCCTTCTCGAGCTGATAGCTCTCCATCGCCTCGCTCAGCTCGCGGCGCGACTTCTTGAGGACCGCGACGGTGGCGCGGAGCTCGCGTTCGCGGATCGCCTTCGCCTCGGCATCGGCCTTCGCGTCGGTCACGTCCGTGCCGATGCAGACCCAGCCGTCGCCCAAGGTCCGGCGGCGCGTGATCCGCAAGACCCGGTCGTCGGGGAAGGTCGCCTCGGTCTGCACGGAGGCCTCGCTCGGCGGGGCGAAGTAGTCGTGCAGGTAGCGCGCGTCGATGCTGCAAACCTCCGCGAGGGCTTCGGCGTCCATGCCCTCGCGCATGTCGCCGGCCTTCACCTCGAAGATGATGCGGAACTCGTCGTTCCACGCGACCAGCCGTCCGTACGCGTCCCAGAGGAGGAAGGCCTGCGGGATCGCTTCGAGCGTCTCGCGCAGCCGCTGGATCAGCTGCGAGGAGCGGCCGTCGTCGAGGCCGCGTTCGGACACGGGGACGACGATGCCTTCGGTCACTTCGGGGGTGCGGGTGAGCACGCTCATGTAAACATATTGCCAGTCGCCCGAGCCGTACCGCACGCGGCAGCGCAGGTCGTTCAGCTCCTCGGAGCCCGAGGTCAACAACAGCGCGCGAGAGGAATCGCGCTCGTGGAAGGCCTCGCGAACGTCCGACTTCCGTACCCGAACGTCCGCCCGCGGACCGCCGAGCTTGGCGATGAGGGCGCCAGGCAGCTCGATCGATTCGCCGTCGGCCCGCCAGATACCGCACCCCGCGCGCTCGGGTCCCATCAAACGCTTCAACAGCAGCGCCTTCTCGCGTGCGTCGCGCGTGGCTTGTTCCGCGTAACCGCGGAGCGCCGCGAGGAGGGCGCCGGTGAGGAGCGTGAGAGCGAGCGCCGCCAGGGCATGCGGGAGCCAGACGGGCGGGAAGGCCGCCGGTCCGCCCGGGCGGAGCACGACCACTTCCTGGCCGCCGGCGACGGGCCGCCGAGCGACGCGAACCCGCTCATCGCCGACGCGCGCCCATCCCTCGATCCGCGTCAGGCCCGAAGGGTCGACATCGAACCGGGCCGGCGTGCCGCCGAAGAGAAGCGGCCGCCCTTCGTCGTCGAGGAGAAAGGCCATGCCGCCCGGCCCCGCCGCGGTGGAGAGCATGGCCTTCGCGGTCCGAGGCGGCGCGGCCCCAGGGGTGATCGGCGGGGCGGCCGCCAGCCGGTCAGCCGCCTCGACGGCCGCGAGTTGCACGTCCGCCAAGGGCGCACTGCGCGCCGCGCGCGTGTCGATCACCGCCCGCATGGTGAGCACACCGAGGCAGACGCCCAGGACAAGCAGAGTCAGCGCCGTGACGCGACGCGGCGTGGGCAGGACCCGTTCGCCTGGCTGTCGTCGCGCGTCTGGCTTCCCCATCCCTCGTTCCGTGCTTTGGCCCACACGGAATCATACGCTGCTTCGCGCACTTGTCACGACGCGTTCTGACCTATTCGTCAGGAAACGAGGCGCTGCGCCGTCTCGTAGAGGTTGTCGGAGAGGCCCTTGCGCTCCGCGAGCGACCGCAGCTTCTTCTCGATCAAATCGCGCCGCAGCGGTTCCAGCCTGCGCCAGGACTCCGTCGCCGTCAGGAGCCGGGAGGCGACCTGCGGATTCCTGCCGTCGAGTTCGGACACGAAGTCGAAGAAGAAGTCGTACCCGCTGCCGTCCGCGGCGTGGAAGGTCGGCAGGTTCTCCATCGCGAAGACGCCGATCAGCGCACGAACCTTGTTCGGGTTGCCCTTGTCGAACGCAGGGTGCTCCGTAAGCGCTCGAACCTCTTCGAGCGCCCCTGGCCCCGTATAGGCCGCCTGCCAGGCGAACCACTTGTTGAGGACCAGAGCGTCGTCCTTCCAGCGATCGTAGAAACGGGCCAGCGCCGCTTCGCGCTCGGCCACGGGCGCGTGGGCGAGGGCGGCGGTCGCGGCCGCCTCGTCCGTCATGTTGTCGGCTTCTTCGGCCTGGCGCAGGGCCCGGCGTGCCGGCGCCTCGTCCGCGTCGGCCAGAAGGAGACGCAGCGCCTCATTGCGCAGCGCCCGGCGCCCGGCCTGCAGCGCGCCCGGGTCGTAGGGCTCGTCCGACGCGAGGCCGTCATGCAGGCTTTCCAGCACCGGGCGGCAGTACGACAGCACCCGCGAGCGCAGCACCTCGCGGCCGAGTTGAAGCTTTTCGGGATCGATGACGCGCGAGGCGCGCGCCAAGTCCGTGAGTGACGGCAGACGCAGCACTTCGGCCCGGAAGGCAGGTGCGAAGGCCTCGTTCTCGACGCTCTTGGCGATCGCCGCCCCTAGCTCGTCGGCGACGAGTTCGGGGGATTCGAGGTCACCGAGGCCGCCGAGCGACAAGGCGGCGTCGACGGCGAGGGCGTAGCCTGCCTGCCAGCGCGAGAACGGATCGGTGTCCGCCCGCGCGAGCTTCAGCCGTTCGTCGACGCTGAGGTTCCGCTCGACGCGAACCGGTGCCGAGAACCCGCGCAGGACCGAGGCGACGGCACCCGGGGTCACGCCTTCGGTAACGACGTTGGCGTGGCCCTCGACCTCGACGAGGCGCTCCGAGGCGGCTTCGCCGTCCTCGTCGATGAGCGCCAGCCGGACCGGCACGGGACGGTTTCCGGCCTCCGCCGTGAGCGTCAGCGTATGGGTCACGCCGTTGCCGCTGGCCTCGCGGGACTCCTCGACGCGCAGGACCGGGGTGCCCGCCTCGGCGTACCAGGCCATGAAGCGCGAGAGGTCGCGGCCCGACGCCGCCTCGATCGCGCCGACGAAGTCCTCGACGGTGGCGGCCGTGCCGTCGTTCTTCTCGAAGTAGCGGTCGGTCCCGGCGCGGAAGGCCTCGGCCCCGACCAGCGCCTTCATCATGCGGACGAGCTCTGCGCCCTTGTCGTAGACGGTCGCGGTGTAGAAGTTGTCGATCGCGACGTAGGACGACGGCCGCACCGGGTGGGCGAGGGGGCCGGCATCCTCCGGGAACTGACGGGCCCAAAGGCGGCGGACGTCCTTGATCCGCTGGACCGCGCGGTCGCGCTGATCGGCGGAGAACTCCTGGTCGCGGAAGACGGTGAAGCCTTCCTTGAGGCAGAGCTGGAACCAGTCGCGACAGGTCACGCGGTTGCCCGACCAGTTGTGGAAGTACTCGTGCGCGACGATCGCCTCGATCGTCTCGTAGTCCATGTCGGTCGCCGTCTCAGGGCTCGCGAGCACGCAGGCGGCGTTGAAGATGTTGAGGCCTTTGTTCTCCATCGCGCCGAAGTTGAAGTGGTCGACGGCGACGATCATGAAGAGGTCGAGGTCGTACTGCCGGCCGAAGACCTCCTCGTCCCACCGCATCGCCCGCTTCAACGCGTCGAGCGCGTAGGCGCAGCGTCCGAGGTCCTTCTCGTGCACGAAGATCCGCAAGGTCACCTCGCGCCCCGACATGGTGACGAAGCGGTCATCGAGCGAGGCGAGGTCGCCGCCTACCAGAGCGAAGAGGTAGGCGGGCTTGGGGTGGGGGTCGTCCCACTCGGCGAAGTGCCGGCCGCCGGGCAGGTCGCCGCTCGCGCCCGGGTTGCCGTTCGAAAGCAGGACGGGAACGCTCTTCGGCGCCTCGATCCTGACCGAAAAGCGCGACAGCACGTCGGGGCGGTCGGGGTAGTAGGTGATGCGGCGGAAGCCTTGCGCCTCGCACTGCGTGCAGAACATGCCCGAAGAGAGGTAGAGACCGGACAGCGCTGTGTTCGCCTGCGGGTCGATGGCGACGACCGTGGTCAGGGAGAAGGCAGCGGGCACAGAAGCGATGACGAGCGTGCTGTCGCTCACCTCGTACTGGTCCGCGCCCAAGTTCCGCCCGTCGATCGCGACTTCGCGTAAGGACAGCTTCTCTCCGTCGAGAACGAGGGGAGCGTCGTCCGCCGCGCCTTCGCGGCGACGCAGGCTCAAGATCGCCGTCACGACCGTCTCGCGAGGATCGAGCGCGAAGACCAGGCGTACCGTTTCGACCTCGTAGTCGGGCGGCGCGTAGTCGGCGAGGTGCTTGACGGTCGGGGCGGCTGCGTCGGTTCTCATCATCGAGACCTAGTCTCACTCGCCGAGGTGCGTAAGCCCAAGCGCGCAGGCCTCGCGCACACTTCACCACCCTCGGCGGATCCTGCTCGCGGGTGGCCGCGGAACGGTCCCTCGGAACCGATTGGCGCCGCGAACGCGGGGCTTAGGGTCGCGGCCCCCTTTCGTCGCGCAGCATATGGGCTAGACGGGGAGCGAAAGCCGGAACACAGAAGCGTCCATGTCAGACACCGCCAAGCCCGCTCCCGCCACGCGCACGATCAAGGTCAACGGCCATGAGGTCGAGGTCGACCCCGCCCTGACCCTGCTTCAGGCCTGCGAGGCGGCGGGCGAAGAGATCCCGCGCTTCTGCTATCACGAGCGCCTGTCGGTCGCCGGCAACTGCCGCATGTGCCTGATCGAGGTGAAGGGCGGCCCGCCCAAGCCGGTCGCCTCGTGCGCGCAGAACGTGAAGGACCTGCGCCCGGGCCCGGACGGCGCGCCGCCGGAGCTCTTCACGAACACCCCCATGGTCAAGAAGGCGCGTGAGGGGGTGATGGAGTTCCTGCTCATCAACCACCCGCTCGACTGCCCGGTCTGCGACCAGGGCGGCGAGTGCGACCTTCAGGACCAGGCCATGGCCTATGGCCGCGGCGGCACGCGGTTCGAGGAGAACAAGCGCGCGGTCGAAGAGAAGTACATGGGTCCGCTGATCAAGACGATCATGACCCGCTGCATCCAGTGCACGCGCTGCGTGCGCTTCGCGACCGAGGTCGCGGGCGTGAACGACCTCGGCCTCGTCAACCGGGGCGAGAACGCCGAGATCACCACCTACCTCGAGAAGGCGGTCGACACCGAGCTCTCGGGCAACCTGATCGACATCTGCCCGGTCGGTGCGCTGACGTCGAAGCCCTACGCCTTCATGGCTCGGCCCTGGGAACTGCGGAAGACCGAGAGCATCGACGTCATGGACGCGATGGGCTCGAACATCCGCATCGACGCGAGGGGGCGCGAGGTCCTGCGCATCCTGCCGCGCGTGCATGACGGCGTGAACGAGGAGTGGCTCGCCGACAAGTCGCGGTTCATCTGGGACGGCCTCAGGAAGCGCCGCCTCGACAAGCCCTTCATCCGCGAGGGCGGCAAGCTCCGGGCGGCGACCTGGGACGAAGCCTTCGAGGTCGTGCGTGCCCGGCTCGAAGCGACGCCGAAAGAGAAGGTCGGCGCGCTCGTCGGCGACCTCGTCCCGGCCGAGGCGGTGATGGCGCTTAAGGACCTGACAGACAAGATCGGCACGCCGCACCGCGACTGTCGTCAGGACGGCTCTAGCGTCGGTGTGCTTCCGAACGGCGAGCGGGCGCCGCGCGGCGCCTACTTGATGGGTTCGACCATCGCGGGCATCGACGAGGCCGACGCGATCCTGCTCATCGGCACCAACCCGCGCCACGAAGCGCCGCTTCTCAACGCGCGCATCCGCCGCAACTGGCTGAACAAGATGGGCCTGAAGGTCGGTTTGATCGGTCAGGCGACGGACCTCACCTACGACTACGAGCATCTAGGCGCAGGCACGGACAGCCTGACCGCGCTGCACGAGGGTAAGATCGGCTTCCTCGACGTCCTGAAGGACGCGAAGCGGCCGCTCGTTCTCATCGGCAGCGGCGCCCTCGTGCGAGGGGATGCGCACGGCGTCATGAGCGCGGCGCTCAAGCTCGCCGAGGCGGTCGGCGCGACCGGCACTGACGGCTGGAACGGCTTCGGCGTCCTGCAGACGGCCGCAGCGCGCGCAGGCGCGCTCGACCTCGGCTTCCTGCCGAGCGCAGGCGGCCGCGACTTCGCCGGTATCCTGGACGGGGCCCGCTCGGGCGAGATCGAAGTCGTCTACAACCTCGGCGCCGACGAGTGCGACGTGGAAGCGCTGCGCGACGCTTTCGTCATCTACCAAGGCAGCCACGGCGACAGGGGCGCCAGCGTCGCGGACGTCGTCTTCCCCGCCGCCTCCTACGCCGAGCAGTCGGGCCTCTACGTCAACCTCGAGGGCCGCGTGCAGCAGGCTATCCGTGCCTACTTCCCCTTCGGAGAGGCGCGCGAGGACTGGGCGATCATCCGGGCGCTCTCCGGGCGCCTGGGCGAAGCTTTGCCCTATGACGACCTCTTCGCTCTGCGTCAGCGGA
The DNA here is from genome assembly GCF_014199615.1 of Parvularcula dongshanensis. Taxonomy (GTDB): domain Bacteria; phylum Pseudomonadota; class Alphaproteobacteria; order Caulobacterales; family Parvularculaceae; genus Parvularcula; species Parvularcula dongshanensis. The sequence continues at coordinate 1,095,043 of NZ_JACHOB010000001.1, forward strand.
TGATCGAGGAGAACGAAGTCTTCGCGACCCTCGACCTCGCCGAGCCGGGGGCGGCCCCGTCCGCCTCGCTCTTCGACGGGGCGGGGGCGCTTTCCGGCGACGGCTTCTCTTTACCGATCGGGGATTACTACCTGACCAATCCGATCGCACGGGCATCGGCCATCATGGCCGAGTGCTCGACGACGTTCGCGAAGCCGAAGGCGCTCGCGGCCGAGTAGAAGCGGGCGCGTCCCGCTCGCGCGGGACGTGCCGGCTCGCGCGGGTGTGAGGCGTCGAAATCGCAATTTCCGTTAACGTTTCCGCCAGTTCGCTTTTGCCGGAGTCTCCGCTCCCTTAGATTCGCTTCATAGCCGTCACTGGCTACGTGGGCGGAGCGGTGCGTGGACTCTTTGAAACCTGGCGGGGCGCAGGCGCCCACCGGAGTCCTCTCCGGTGACGATGCCGCTCGGCTTCCCCACTGGACGCTAGGGGCCCTTGCCAGCGACGCCTATGCCGAGGCTCGCAATCCGTTCGCCAAGGTCAGCTACGGTTACGACAAGGCGGCCGCCACGATCTCGCGCGGCTTCTACAATGACAGCGCCAAGTGGGACGACGGAGACTACGACACCGGCACTTGGGAGAACGGGCGCTACAACCCGCAGGGCTTGGGCAGCCCTGGCTCCGTCACTTACGGTTACCTGGCGGCGGGGGAGATCACGAACGCGACCGACGGCGTCGATGACCCTTCCGAGCACAGGGCGCTGACCGCTGCCGAGATCGCGCGCGTCGAGTATGCGATCCAGCTTCTGTCGGAAGTCGCTCGGCTGACCTTCGATAGGGTGGCTGGCGCCGATGGAATTCACGTCGACAATGCGGGCGCCTCGCAGATCGACATCTTCGGACAGATCGACACGAACGGCGGCAGCACCACCACGCGCGGCTTCGACAGCGAGATCAGCGCCGCAGCCGTGAACATCGGTGTGGCCGGGCTTTCCTCGCCGGACACCTACGCCTTTACGACGGCCATGCACGAACTCGGTCACGCGATCGGCCTTCTGCACCCAAGCGACTACGACGCCTCCGACGACACAGAAGCGAGCTACGCGGCTTCAGCCGACTACTTCGAGGACAGCCGCCAGTACACGCTGATGAGCTACTTCTCGGAGAGCTTCACCGGCGCCGACTTCGGCGGCCGCTGGGCGACCGGACCGATGCTGCACGACGTCGCGGCGCTGCAACGCCTCTACGGCGTCAACACCGAGACCCGGGCGGACGGCACGATCTACGGCTTCGGCTCGAACACGAACGATGAGGGCTGGACGCTGAGCGGCCCCGGCGACGCGATGATCGGCGCCATATGGGACGCGGGCGGCGTCGATGTGATCGACGCATCCGACTATGCGAACGACCAGGTAATCGACCTTCGGCCCGAAGCGTTCAGCAGCCTCGGGGGCCTGACCTACAACCTCGCCATCGCGAACGGCGTCATGATCGAGGACGCGATCGGCGGCGCGGGCGACGACCTCCTGATCGGGAACAGCGCCGACCCCGGCTTCGTCGATGCGATGTGGTTGGGGGACGATGGCGAGCCGATCGCGGGAGCGGTCGTCGGCCACAGCGGTTCGAACCTTCTCGACGGCGGCCTCGGGAACGACACCGTCTCCTACGCAGCCGCCCGCGGCGCGGTCGCGATAGACCTTTCCGATCCCGGCGGGGTGTTCGACCTCGGCACCGAAGGCGTCGACACGCTCCGCAGCATCGAGAACCTGATCGGCAGCCGCTTCGGAGACAGGCTCTTCGGCGACGCCGGGAACAACCGGCTAGAGGGTGGCGGCGGCGCGGACGTCCTGGCCGGGAACGGCGGCTACGACACGCTGATCGGCGGGAACGGCGCCGATACGGTGGACTTGTCGGCCTACATGTTCGGTGTGCACGTCGACCTCGCCGGCAACCTTCTCCTCGATCCTGCCGGGGCGTCCCTGAGCGAGCTCGAGAGCATCGAAAGCGCTGTCGGCACCGCGTTCGGTGACCTCATCGAAGGCGGGGAGGGCAGGAACGTCCTCGAAGGCGGCGCCGGGGACGACGTGCTGATCGGCATGGCGGGCGCCGACGTCCTGTTCGGCGGGGACGGCGACGACGTTATCTGGGGCGATCAGCCGGACGGTGCCGCGTGAGGTTGGAGCGCGGCTGAAAACCGCGCCCGGAGAGACTTTGCGGACGCCGCGGCATCCGCTAGGGGCGCGCGCATGGACATCTTCCAAGGCCTCGTCGTCCGCGACTGGACGAACCCCTTCGCCGGCACGCTGACGACCCTGTTCCAGATCCTGGCGCTGGTCGTCGTGATCCTGGTCGCGCTCGCCTTCCTGCTGCTCTTCGACCGCAAGGTCTGGGGCGCGGTGCAGATGCGCAAAGGGCCGAACGTGGTCGGACCCTTCGGCATGCTTCAGTCCTTCGCGGACTTCTTCAAGTTCGTGCTGAAGGAGGTCGTGATCCCGGCGGGGGCGGACAAGACGGTCTTCCTGATCGCGCCCCTGATCACCTTCATGCTGGCCACGATCTCCTGGGCCGTAATTCCGGTCGGGGCGGGGCTCGTCGTCTCGAACATCAACGTCGGCATCCTGTACCTGTTCGCCGTGTCGTCCTTGGGCGTCTACGGCATCATCATGGGCGGCTGGGCGTCCAACTCGAAGTACCCGTTCCTCGGCTCGCTTCGCTCCGCCGCGCAGATGGTGAGCTACGAGGTCTCTCTCGGCTTCATCATCATCTCGGTGCTGCTGCTCGTAGGCAGCATGAACCTCTCGGACATCGTCAACTCGCAGAACCGCGGGCTCGGCATCCTGAACTGGCACTTCATCCCGCTCTTCCCGCTCTTCGTGATGTTCTTCATCTCGGCCCTCGCCGAGACGAACCGCCCGCCCTTCGACCTGCCCGAGGCCGAATCGGAACTCGTCGCGGGCTATCAGGTCGAGTACGGCTCCACGCCGTACCTCCTCTTCATGATCGGCGAGTACATGAACATCGTGCTGATGTGCGCGATGACGTCGATCCTGTTCCTGGGCGGCTGGCACTCGCCCTTCGGGAACTTCCTCGGGCTCGAAGCGCTCGGGCCCCTCTGGCTCGCGCTCAAGATTGTCTTCATCTTCTTCCTGTTCGCGATGGTGAAGGCCATCGTGCCCCGGTACCGCTACGACCAGCTGATGCGCATCGGCTGGAAGATCTTCCTGCCGACCTCGGTCGCCTACCTCGTGATCGTCGCCGGTCTGATGCTGCTGTTCCCGGCCTTTGCGGACTGGTTCCACTCTTGGAGGGTTTCGTAATGGCCCGCATCGCGCAGGCGCTCAAAGGCGCTATGATGACCGACTTCCTGTCGGCCTTCGGCCTCGCGCTGAAGTACTACGTCCGCCCCAAGGCGACCGTGAACTACCCCTTCGAGCGCGGGCCTCAATCCCCGCGCTTCCGGGGCGAGCACGCGCTGCGTCGTTACCCCAATGGGGAAGAGCGCTGCATCGCTTGCAAGCTCTGCGAGGCTGTCTGTCCGGCCCAAGCGATCACGATCGAAGCCGAGCCCCGCAAGGACGGCTCGCGCCGCACGACGCGCTACGACATCGACATGACGAAGTGCATCTACTGCGGCTTCTGCCAAGAGGCGTGCCCGGTCGACGCCATCGTCGAGGGGCCGAACCTCGAGTTCACGACCGAGACCCGCGAAGAGCTCTTCTACGACAAGGAGAAGCTGCTCTCGAACGGCGACCGCTGGGAGCGTCTGATCGCGCGCAACCTCGAGCTCGACGCCCCCTACCGCTAAGCGAGTGGGCGCGGCACGGCGCCCCCTCGCGGATCGGATCGGCTTCGCTTAGTTTGATGCCGTGATCCGGCTTCTCTTTCTACTTTGCCTCTTCTGGGCAGCCCCTGCCGCCGCGCAGGTCGGCGCGCCCGTCGAGACTGGCCATGCGACGACGCGGTTGATCGCGGCACGGCAGGGCGGGGCGCCTGGCGAGACGATCGACCTCGCCGTCTACCAAAGGCTCGATCCCGGCTGGCACGTCTACTGGCAGAACCCGGGCGATTCAGGGCTGCCCCTCTCGCTCGACTGGTCGCTGCCCGACGGCTTCGAGGCGAGCGAGCCTCTCTACCCCCTACCGCACCGCCTGTCCCTCGGTACGCTCGTGAACTACGGGCATGAAGACGAAGCCGTGTTCGTCGTTCCGTTGAGCCTGGCCGAGGACGCAGAGCCCGGCCGGACGGTGCCGCTGTCCGTCGAGGCAAGCTGGCTCATTTGTAGCGACATCTGCATTCCGGAAAGCGCGACGCTGACGCTCGACCTGCCGATCACGGACGCCCCCGCGCCGCCCGAGCGCCGCTATGGCGGGCTGATCGAGGAGGCGAGGGCGGTCCATAGGCCTGCAGGGAGCATCGCTGCCCGCTACGCAGACGACGGGACGGGGCCTGTCCTCATCCTGCCTCCGGACCTCGAAGCGCCCGAGTTCTTTCCCTACGAAGCGAACCTCGTCGAGCCGGCCGGGCGCCACGAGGTGACCGACGGGGACGGCGAGACGCGTATCGCGCTCGACCCTGGCTTCGCCTACCTCGACGCGCCGCCTGAGAGCCTCGACGGCCTCCTCGTCACCGGTTCCGACGATCGCCGGGTCGGCACGCCGATCTCGGCCGCCCGAACCGGGGAGGCCCTTTCCGTCGCTCCTCCGGCTTTAACGAGCGACGTGTCCGCCCGGCGGGGCCGGACGCCCGGGCTGGGAGCGATCCTGATGCTCGCCTTTCTGGGCGGCTTGGTCCTCAACGTCATGCCGTGCGTCTTCCCCATCGTCTTCCTGAAGGCCTCGCAGCTCGCCCGCGCGGCGCAGGCCGACCGGACTGCGTTGCGGCGGGAGGCGGGGCTCTACACCGCTGGCGTGCTCGTAAGCTTCGCGGTCATGGCTGGTCTCCTCTTCGCGCTCCGCGCGGGCGGCGCGGCGGTCGGCTGGGGTTTCCATCTACAGAACCCCGTCGTGATCGGGCTCTTCGCGGTCCTGATCTTCCTCATCGGCCTCAACCTTCTCGGCGCCTTCGAAGTCGGCACGAGCGTTCAGGGACGAGGCCAAAGCCTGGCGGAGCGAGGCGGGGATCTCGGAGCCTTCTTCACCGGCGTCCTCGCCGTCCTCGTCGCGGCGCCCTGCATCGGACCGTTCCTCGGCGTGCCGGTCGGCGTCGCCCTTACGCAGCCTGCCGCCCTCGGCGTCAGCGTGTTCCTCGCGATCGGCCTCGGTCTCGCGCTTCCCTACCTTCTGATCTCGCTCCTGCCGGGGCTCGCTCGGTCGTTGCCGCGGCCGGGGCCTTGGATGACGACCCTTCGGCAGCTCTTCGCCTTTGCCATGTTCGCGACGCTCGTCTGGCTGGCCTGGGTGCTGAGCGTGCAGGCGGGGCCGAACGGCGTGCTGACGCTCGGCATCGCGCTCGTCCTCGCGGGCCTTGCGGGCTGGGCCTTCGGCCGGGGGCAGGCGGTGGGCGGGCGCGCCTTCAGGATCGTGGCGGCGGCGGCTCTTCTCCTGGCGATCGTTCCGATCGTCCGCCTGAGCGCTGCGGACGCCGCACCGCGTTCTTCGGAGGCGGGATCGGTCCTTGACGCCGCTCCTTACGACGAGGCCGTCTTGTCGAGCCTGCGCGAGCGAGGGACGCCGGTCTTCGTCGACTTCACGGCGGCATGGTGCGTCACCTGCCAGGTCAACAAGCAGACGGTCCTGAACCGCGACGCCGTCGTCGCGGCGTTCGAGGCGAGCGGCACACGCTACATGGTCGCCGACTGGACGGTGCCCGACCCCGTCATCACCGCCGCGCTCGAACGGCAGGGCCGAAGCGGTGTCCCGCTCTATCTCTACTACGCACCCGGTGCCGACGCGCCGCGGATCCTGCCGCAGATGCTGTCCGTGAACGGCGTGGTCGCGGTCCTCGAAGGGAGAGAGTCATGAAACGCATCGCCGCAACCCTGAGCGCCGCTAGCCTCTTAGCGGGCGCCGCCACGGCCGCGCCGCGGGTCGGCCAGCCCGCGCCGGACTTCTCGGCCCGCACGGCCGAGGGGCAGACCGTCTCGCTGTCCGACTACGAGGGCAAGAAGGTCGTCCTCGAGTGGACCAACAACGAATGCCCCTTCGTCAAGAAGCACTACGACAGCGGCAACATGCAGGCTCTTCAACGCCGGGCGACGGCGGACGGGACGGTCTGGCTGTCTGTCATCTCGTCCGCGCCGGGCAAGCAGGGACACGTCAGCGGCGACCGCGCGACCGAGCTGTCCGCCGAGCGCAAGGCCGCGCCGACGGCGATCCTCCTCGACGAGGACGGCGAGGTCGGACAGCTCTACGCCGCGAAGACCACGCCCCACATGTTCGTCATCGATGAGACGGGCACGCTGCGCTACGCAGGTGCCATCGACACGATCCCTTCGGCGGACATCGACGACATCCCCCGCGCCGAGAACTACGTCAGCGCCGCCCTCGCCAGCCTGCGCAACGATCAGCGCGTGGTGACGACGCAAACCCAACCTTACGGCTGCTCGGTAAAGTACTGAGGCACTGAGGCTACCGGTTACGCCCGCGCGCAGCCTTTGTTACAGCCCGCTCGCCCCGCCAGGCGGGCTTCTTTGAATGAGTGAGACCATGACCAGCCGGACCGACCTTTCCGAGTGGCAGACCCTACAAACCCTGGCCGGCACCGACGGGCAGCGCCACATGCGCGACCTCTTCGGCAGGGACGAAGGCCGGTTCGAGCGGTACTCGGGCGAGGCGGCCAGCGTGTTCGTCGACTACTCCAAGACACGCATCACCGATGACGTTCTGGACGCTCTGCTGGCGCTGTCGAAGGCATGCGGCGTGACCGAGCGGCGCGACGCGATGTTCGCGGGAGAGCCGATCAACGAGACCGAGGGGCGCGCCGTCCTTCACGCAGCGTTGCGTGGCGGCGATCGCAAGTTCGCCGTCGGCGGCGAGGACGTCACGGGCGAGGTGAAGGCCGTTCTGTCGCAGATGGAAGCCTTCTGCGCGAAGGTGCATACGGACGAGCATCTCGGCTACACCGGCAAGCCGCTAAAGACCGTCGTGAACATTGGCATCGGCGGCTCGGACCTCGGCCCCGTCATGGTGACCGAGGCGCTGAAGCCCTACGCGATCCCGGGGCGGTCGGTACACTTCGTGTCCAACGTGGACGGTACGCACCTCGCCGAGACGCTGAAGGTCATGGACCCCGAGACGACGCTCTTCGTCATCGCGTCGAAGACCTTCACGACGCAGGAGACGATGACCAACGCGCAGTCCGCACGGGACTGGTTCTTGTCCAAGGGCGCGGGCGAAGCGGACGTCGCCAAGCACTTCGTCGCGCTCTCGACGAATGAGGACGCGGTCAAAGGCTTCGGCATCGAGCCTTCGAACATGTTCCGCTTCTGGGACTGGGTCGGCGGGCGCTACTCGCTCTGGTCGGCGATCGGCCTGCCCATCGCGCTTCAGATCGGCTGGAAGAACTTCCGCGCGCTCCTGGACGGCGCGGCGGCGATGGACGATCACTTCCGTGGCGCACCGGACAGAGAGAACCTGCCGCTGCTCCTGGGCTTGATCGGCGTCTGGCACCGAAGCTTCCTCGGCATGCACGCCCATGCGGTCCTACCCTACGATCAGTACCTGCACAGGCTGCCCGCCTACCTTCAGCAGGCGGACATGGAGTCGAACGGCAAGTCCGTGACGCTGTCCGGCGAGAAGGTGGCTTACGACACGGGGCCCATCCTCTTCGGCGAGGCGGGGACGAACGGTCAGCACGCCTTCTACCAGCTGATCCACCAGGGCACGGACGTCATTCCATGCGACTTCATCGCCCCGGCGCACTCCCACAACGAGCTCGGCGATCACCACCCGAAGTTGCTCGCGAACTTCCTCGCCCAGCCCGAGGCCCTGATGCAGGGCCGCACGGCGGAGGAGGCGAAAGCGGAACTGATCGCGGGGGGCGCGTCGGAGGAAGAGGCCGAACGCCTCGCGCCGCACAAGGCGTTTCCGGGTAACCGGCCGACCGTCAGCATGCTGGTCGAGAAGGTCACGCCGATGACGCTCGGTGCGCTGATCGCGCTCTACGAGCACGTGATCTTCGTTCAGGGCGCGGTCTGGGACGTGAACTCCTACGACCAGTGGGGCGTCGAGCTCGGCAAGGTGCTCGCCAAGGCGATCCTGCCCGAACTGCAGGGCGGCGAGGCGGGGACGCACGATGCGTCCACCGCCGGTTTGATCGCGCGGATCAACGGACTCCGCGGCTAGCGGATCACTCGCATCACGACCTGCGCGTTGTGCAGGTCCGTGGTCCCATGGCTGAGCTGCGTCTCGACGTCCTGATCGGTGACGGGCCGCATGGCGTAGCGCACCCCGACCTCGAGCGTCTGGCCGTTCCAGCTGAACGGGAGCTCCGACAGCTTGGCGGTCAGGCGCCGCATCTTGCGGTCGGCGCCGTCCTGGTCGGCAAAGGCGAGGAGCAGTGCGAACTCGTCCCCGCCCAGTCGGCCCGCCGCGTCCGTGGAACGGATTTGCGTCAGGATCGTCTCGCCGAGATGGGCGAGCACCGCGTCGCAGGCCGCGTGTCCGTGACGGGCAGCGATCGCGTCTAGGCCTTCGACGTCCAAGGTCACCAGCATGGCGGAGCTGCCGTGCCGACGCTTGGCCGCGATGGTCCGTGTCATCTCCCTCGCGAAGGCCCGGCGGTTCAGGACGCCGGTCAACGCGTCGCGGTCGGCGAGCCTGTTCAGCTCTTCGATCCGCCGCTCGGCCCGTGCGAGTTCGTCCTTCAGGAGGGCGATCTCCAACTCCATCTCATCGAATCGACGCATGCCGCTCCCCACATCGGCAAGGGTCAGAATTGTCCGGTCTACATCGCTCATATCGACTGCCCTTCGGTCTGCCCCGCAAGCAGACGCTATGAGGAGGCGGGCTGAGGAAGCGTGAAACCCTTCGTTCAGTTTCGATGAGATTGCGCGCGATAGCGGACACGCACGCAAAAGCTGTAGGGCATCCTGTGCCGCTTTCTTGCCGCCGGGCGGCCTTGCCGTTACACGCTCCGGCTTCGGGGCAGGGCCTTTCGGTGGGCAAGAGGAACGGACATGGCGGCGGGTGAGGCGGCGGTCGCGATCATCATGGGGTCGGTGTCGGACTGGCCGACCATGCGGCACGCGGCGGAGATTCTCGACGCACTCGGCGTGACGCACGAGGATCTCATCGTGTCGGCGCACAGGACGCCCGACCGCCTGACGAACTTCGCGAAGTCGGCGCGCGACGACGGCTACAAGGTCGTGATCGCAGGGGCGGGGGGCGCCGCGCACCTTCCGGGCATGGTCGCCGCGATGACGCCTCTGCCCGTCCTCGGCGTGCCCGTGCAATCGCGCACGCTTTCCGGCCTCGATAGCCTGCTCTCGATCGTGCAGATGCCGGGCGGCGTACCCGTCGGCACACTGGCGATCGGCGAGGCGGGGGCCAAGAACGCGGGCCTCATGGCGGCAGGCATCCTCGCGCTGTCGGACGAAGCGCTCGCGGGCCGTCTCGACGCGTGGCGCCAAGCCCAGACCGACGCCGTCCTCGAGCAACCTCCTTACGAGCCCAGCGAATGACGCCGCTTCCTCCCGGCTCGACGATCGGCATCCTCGGCACGGGACAACTCGGCCGGATGCTGGCGGGGGCGGCCGCGCGGCTCGGCTTCGATGTCCACACTTACGGCCCGGACGGGGCGCCCCCGGCGGCCAGGGTCGCGGCGAGGCACACCGCCGCCGCATACGAAGACGAGGCGGCGCTTCGCGCGTTCGCTGCCACGGTCGATGCCGCGACCTTCGAGTTCGAGAACGTCCCCGCCGCCTCGGTCGATCTCGTCGCGGGGCTGACTCGTGCCGCGCCCGACAGCCAGGTTCTCGCCGTCTGTCAGGACCGGCTGGCGGAGAAGCGCTTCCTGTCCGGCCTCGGCATTCCCGTGGCGCCGCACGAAGCGGTCGACGATGCCGACAGCGCCGAGCGCGCTGCGATCAAGCTCGGGGGCGGCATCCTCAAGACGCGCCGCTTCGGCTATGACGGCAAGGGACAGGCTCGCATCGCGTCGGACCGCGACGCACAGGCGGCCTTCTCTGCTTGTGGAGAGAAGGCGTGCATCCTCGAGGGCCTCGTCCGCTTCGACTGCGAGGTCAGCCAAGTCGCAGCGCGCGGCACGGACGGTTCGGTTGCCTTCTACGACCTCAGCCGCAACGACCACGAAGACGGCATCCTGCGCCGTAGCACCGTGCCGGCCGGTGTCCCCGACGAGGTCGTGCAGGGCGCAAGGGATGCGACCCGCCGCGTGCTGGACGCGCTCTCCTATGTCGGCGTCCTGACGCTCGAGTTCTTCTGGTCCGAAACGGACGGCCTGATCGCCAACGAGATCGCGCCTAGGGTCCACAATTCGGGCCACTGGACCCACGAAGCCTGCTTGGTAAGCCAGTTCGAGCAGCACATCCGCGCCGTCGCGGGCTGGCCCCTAGGCGATCCTGCCCGCCACTCGGACGCTGTCATGGAGAACCTGATCGGTGCCGAGGCGGAAGACTGGTCGGCGTTGGCGGGCGAGGCAGGCGCCGCGCTCACCCTCTACGGCAAGGTCGGTGCGCGCCCCGGCCGCAAGATGGGTCACGTCAGCCGGATCTTTCCCCGCCGCCCACGCCGAGGCCTGAACGCCGCGCCTAAGACACCGAAGACCGCCGAGGCGGCGAGCCAGGCCAGGACGAAGCCGCCGCCGGCATAACCGAAGCCCACAGGCGTGACGGGCAAGGCGGGCTCGAACTGGTCGAGCGTGCTTTCCGTGACGTCCCGCTCCGGTGATCGGGCCAGAACGAGCGGGCGAACCCAGTCCTCCGCGGAGACCAGGCGGGCCTGGTGCGCGGACAGCCGCTCGTACCGCGCGATGTCCGCATTGATGCCGCGGCAGAAGACGCCGAGCAGCCGCGTCGCGGTCTCGCACTCTTCGAGAGCCGAGGCGCGATCGTAGCCGATCCGTACGATCTCCGCGTCGAAGCGGTCGATCACGGTGCGCAGCTCGGCGACGCGCCCTTCGAGGTTTTGCATGTATTGAAGGGTGAAGCCCGGAGCCTGGCTTGCCGCCACCGCTCCGGCCGCACCGACGACGAACGCAAGGAGCCGTCCGATCATGTTCGAGATCCTCCCTGCCGGAGGATGTGAGGGTCTGAGCCGCCCGGCAAGCCCGCTCAGTCGAGCTGAAAATCCTTGCCGATCCATGACGAGAGGAGCGTCGCCTTCTCTTCCAAGACGGCGCGGGCGTCGTCGGGCGTCCAAAGAAGCAAGCGAACCGCATCGCCGGGTCTTATCTGACCGAAGAGATGCCGGTCCGCGCGGATTACCTGCGCGATGCGGGGATAGCCGCCGGTCGTGCCTGAGTCGGGACCGAGCAGGATCGGCGCACCGCCCTCGGGGCATTGCAAGGTCCCGGGAAAGACGGGGGCGCTCGGCAACGACCCGACGGACGGAAGCGCGAGGGTGCCCCCATCGGATCGCTCCAGCCTTACGCCGGTGCGGTCGGCTGCCCGTCCCGCGCGCCAGCCCCCGCCGAACAAAAGCGCGCGGCCGGCCTCGGTCAGTAGCTCGCCCCCGGGCCCGAGGCAGGCCCGCAACGTCCAGTTCCGATCCCAAGGGGGGCGCAGGGCATCGGGCGTCGAGACGACCTCTACGCCCGATGCGCTGCCGGCCGGCAGGCGGTCTCCACTCCGCAGCGAGCGGCCCTCCAGACCACCGAGCCCGGCGGGCAGGTAGGTCGAAGCGCTGCCGAGCACGGCAGGAACGTCGATGCCGCCTTCGGCAGCGAGGTAGGTCCGGCAGCCTGCCGACGCTGGACCGAGCGCCAGCTTCGAACCCCGCTCCAAGCGGAAACCGCGATGCAGCCCGAAGCTGCGCCCATCGACTTGAACGGTGCACGGGGCGCCGGCGATCCCGACCGTCAGCGTCCTCTCCGCACGGAAGGAGCCGCCCGTCAGGGTGAGCTCGATCGCTGCCGCGTCCCAAGGGTTGCCGACCAAGCGGTTCGCGAGCGCGAGGCTGACCGGATCCGCCGCACCGCTCGCGGGCACGCCGAGGTGACGGGCGGCACGCCTTGGCCCTGCCTGCACGGTCGTCTGTAGGCCGGGGTCGAGGACAGTTAGCGCTGCGGTCATGAAGGCTCGAATCGCACGGTTGCGCCCGCTCGCAAGGCGAAGGGATCGTCAGCGCTCGAGTCGAACAACCGCCCGTCCGTCGTCCCGATCAGCGGCCAGCCGCCCGGGCCGGGCAGGGCGTAGACGCCGCTTCGTCCGCCCGCGATGCCGACGCTGCCCGCAGGCACTCTGACGCGGGGGCTGGCCAAACGCGTCACGTCGGACAGTCGCGCGTCAAGACCGTCCAAATAGGCGAAGCCCGGCGTGAAGCCGAGAAAGGCGACGGTGTAAGTCGCGGCGGCGTGTGCCTCGACGAGGTCACCTGTGGTCATGTTCGCCATTCGCGCGACCGCTCCGAGGTCCGGCCCGTCATAGCGGATGGGCAGAACGACCTCCTGGGCGACGGCACCGGGCGGCGGGGCGGGCCGGGCTAGCGCAGCCCGCAACCGGCTCGCCGCTTCGTCCGCTCCGACGCGCAGGGGATCGAAGCGAAGGGTCAGCGTGCCCGTGGTGGCGAGGACCGCTTCGGCCCAGCCCTCCGCCCGCAGAAGCTCGGCGCGCGCCTCGATCGCCAGGACCGGCTCGGCGATCGCGACGGTCAGAGCGTCGTCGCCGAACGGCGAGATCGCGTGCTCATCAGCGGGCATGGGGCGCTCCGATCTCGATCCCGTCCGCTTCGAGCGCGCTTCGTATCGCCCGCGCGGCGCCGATCGCGCCGGGTGTATCGCCGTGAAGACAGAGCGTCTCGACGCGCAGCGTCACACTGCCGCCAGGCGTATCGAGCGGCCGACCGCGCGCGAGGCTCAGAGCCTGTCGCGCCTGGGCCTTGTGATCCGTCAGCACCGCGCCGGGCCGTCCCCGCGGGGTCAGCGTCCCATCCGCCTGATAGCTGCGGTCGGCGAAGCCCTCGGCGAGGTAGGCGAGGTCTTCGGCGTGGGCGGCCGCGCGAAGCGCGCCGGTCGGGGGACCGACGAGAGCAAGGCCGTGCGAAGAGGCGATCGTCGCGAGCGTCGCTGCCACGCGCTCGTCGCGAGCGGCGACATGGTAGAGCGCGCCATGCGGTTTGAGGTGCGTCAGCGCCGTGCCGGTCGCGGCCGCGGCCTCTATCAGCGCCGTTACTTGCCCGGCGAGCGAAGCGGCGAGGGCGTCGTTTCCGATCTGCACCTCGCGGCGGCCGAACCCTTCGCGGTCGGGGTAAGAAGGGTGCGCCCCCGGCGCGACTCCGTGCGCCTTCGCGATGGCGAGGGTCCGCCGCATCGTCTCTTCGTTCCCGGCATGACCGCCGCAGGCGACGTTGCAGCTCGACAGGAGCGGCATGATCGCCGCGTCGAGTGCCGCCCCCTCTTCGCCCGGCAGCTCGCCGAGGTCGGCGTTGAGGTCGATCCTCGTCACGACGCGGCGGGGCTGTTCATCCAGCGGAAGACGGGCTTGAGCGGAAACGCCCACGCCGTGCCGGCCACGACGTAGAAGACGAGGTAGATCGCCCAGTGCGAGGGTAGATGATCGGCGATCCAAAGCACCAGCCCGACGTAAAGGATCAGTGCGGGCAGGAAGAGAAGCACACCGATCAGCTTCTTCTGACGCGGCTGCATCCTATCCTCCTAGCGGGTTGCGGCATGATCGCCTCTTCCTATGCCGTAAGCGGCGCCTATAGGGAAACCATGTCCGACGCGCCCCGTTCCGTCCGCCTCTGGCTTTTGCTGCTCGCTGTCCTCGTCGCCGCCATGGTGATCGTCGGCGGTGCGACCCGGCTCACCGATTCGGGGCTGTCCATCACCGAGTGGGACCTCGTCCTCGGCGCCCTGCCGCCAATGAGCCATGCCCATTGGGAAGAGGCCTTCGCGCTCTACCGGCAGATCCCCGAGTACCACCGCGTCAACGCCGGGATGACCCTCTCCGAGTTCCAAGGCATCTACTGGTGGGAGTGGTCGCACCGGAACCTCGGCCGGATCATCGGCCTCGCCGTGTTCGCGCCGCTCTTGTGGTTCAGCGTTCGAGGTACGGTTCGCGGCCGTCTGCGCTGGCAGCTTTGGGGGCTCTTCGCCCTCGTGTGCCTGCAGGGCGCGATCGGCTGGTACATGGTGTCCTCGGGCCTGTCCGAGCGGGTGGACGTCAGCCAGTACCGTCTCGCACTGCACCTCTCGACGGCGCTTCTCCTCTACGCCCTGATCGTGTGGCAGTTCCTCTCCCTTTCCGGATCACGAGCGGTCGCAGCCGGGTCGAAGCTCGGCGGTTGGGCTTGGGGAATGCTGGCGGCCATCTCGTTGCAGATCGTGCTCGGCGCCTTCGTGGCGGGGCTCCGGGCCGGCAAGACGTTCAACGATTGGCCGCTCATGGGCGGCAAGATTGTGCCGGAGGGTTACTTCGGCGAGCCGTCCCGCTTCGCGGACCTCTTCGAGCGGGTCGCGGCGGTGCAGTTCAACCACCGCATCGGTGCCTACCTCGTCCTCGCGTTCGCCATCGCCTTCGCCGTGAAGTGCTACCGGGCGGGGCGAGATACCCGGCGTTACGGCGCGAGCCTCCTTGGCGCAGTGACGTTCCAAGCGGTGATCGGCATCGCGACGGTCATGGCCGCCGTGCCGTTATGGCTCGGCCTCGCGCACCAGGCGGGGGCGCTCGTCGTCGTGACCGCCGCCGTCTGGTCCGTCCACGCCCTGAGCGGCGCTACTCGCCCGGCGCGCCACCCACGCTCGACGGCAGCTCTATCTGCGGTGCCGCAGGGCCGCTGACCGCCTCGGCGTTGAGGGTCCGCGGCCCCACCGTCTCGGACTGACCGACGCCGAAGGACCGCGACAGGCCGACCCAGGGAACGAGCTTGAGCGTCTGGCCCTGATCGAGCACCGCCAGGACGCCGTCGCGGTAGATGCTGCCGTAATTGCCCGAGCCCGCCGCCAGCGCGCCGATGCCGGCGCGTCCGCGCTCTTGTGCCGAGGCGAGCGAGACGAGCGGTGCGTTCGCCTGGGCGAGGCGGAACCTGTCTTGCTCGTCGAGCGCGATCAGGAGCGCTTCGTCTTCGTCCGCGGAGAGGGCGACGAGGTCGGTCACTCGACCCTCGCCGAATGCCTCCTCATAGGTCGCGTCGAGGTCGCCCATGTCGTCCAGCGTCGCAACGAGGCCTTCTTCGGAGAGAACGAAGAAGCTCGAAGCCGCCGCCGCGCAGGACGTCGCGAATCGCAACGGCGTCTCTTCCGTCCGCACCGCGCGCCCGTCGCCGATCTCGATCCTGCTCAAGGACACCCGGCCTCCGCCGTCGGCACGAAGGAGGAGGTCGCCGCGTGCGCACAGCGCGCGCGTGCCGTCCGGCGCCGGCAGCCGACCGACCTCGTTGAAGGCTCTGGTGTCGGGGTCGATGTCGAGGAGGACGATCTCCTCACCCGACGCAGCGGCCACGAGCGTGTTGGAGGGATCGCCGTCGTCCGGGTAGCTGACCGCGACCGGGCCGTCGAAGGTCCCCTCGACCGTGCTCATCGCAACGTCGCTGTCGATCGGCACCACGGCTAGGCCTGCATCGCCGTTCGCGACCAGGACCGCGCCCTCGAAGGAGAGCGTCGGGTGCGCCCAGACCGCCATGCCGTAGGTCTCGCCGCCGAAGCTGCCGAGCACGTCGCTGACAGCGACCTCCGCCTGCGGCGCCTCGCGGGCGCTCTCGCTTTCGGCCGGGGCGGGGGCCGCAGCCTCTTCGGGCACCGGCGGCACCTCGGCCTCCCGGTCGCCGCAGGCGGAAAGGAGGGCGGCGGTGGCCGCGGCGAGCAGAAGGGATCTCGTCATGAAGGTCTCGTTCGAACGTCCTCGCCATGTAACACGCGGAAACCGTTCGGCTATCCCGCCCCAGCCGTAAGTGTGGTATGATCATACCGTGTGGCTAAGCCGCTGTCCGACTTGCGACTTTCAGACGGTTGTTGACAACAACGTCCATGCTGCTATCCGCCCCGCTTCCGAACAACCCTCAAGGGACGCCATGCAGACCGAGGCCAGCAAGACCTACAACACGAAGGCGGCCGACGTGCAGAAGCGGTGGGTGGTGATCGACGCGGAGGACCTCGTGGTCGGCCGCGTGGCTTCGATCATCGCCATGCGCCTGCGCGGCAAGCACCTTCCGACCTACACGCCCTTCGTCGACGACGGGGACAACGTCATCGTCGTCAACGCGGAGAAGGTCGCCTTCACCGGCAACAAGCGCCAGACGCAGACCTACTACAAGCACACCGGCTATCCGGGCGGCCTCAAAGCCACCACGGCTGACAAGGTGCTCGAAGGCCGCTTCCCTGAGCGCGTGCTGACCAAGGCGGTCGAGCGGATGATGCCGAAGGACAGCCCGCTCGCGCGCCGTCAGATGAAGAACCTGCACGTCTACGCCGGGCCCGAGCATCCGCACGAGGCGCAACAGCCCGAGACGCTCGATGTCGCCGCCATGAACTCCAAGAACAAGCCGAGGCGCTAAGCATGTCCGAGACCACCACCGGCCTCGAAGGCCTGAAAGACGCCGCCGCGGAAGCGGGCGTCATCGACGCGGACGCCGTTCAGGACGACTACGTCCCGGCCGAGCCGAAGATTGACGACCTCGGCCGCTCCTACGCGACCGGCAAGCGGAAGACCGCCGTCGCGCGCGTCTGGATCAAGCCCGGCAACGGCAAGATCGTCGTCAACAAGAAGGACTACACCGAGTACTTCGGCCGTCCCGTCCTTCAGATGGTTCTGCGCCAGCCCCTCGAAGCGGCCGAGCGCAAGGACCAGTTCGACGTGTACTGCACGGTCAAGGGTTCCGGACCGTCCGGCCAAGCCGGCGCCGTCCGCCACGGCATCGCCCGTGCGCTGACCTTCTACGAGCCGAGCCTGCGCCCGGTCCTCAAGAAGGGCGGCTTCCTGACCCGCGACAGCCGCGCCGTCGAGCGTAAGAAGTACGGCAAGGCCAAGGCCCGCCGCAGCTTCCAGTTCTCCAAACGCTGACAGCTCCCGTCAGTCTACGGAGGTCAGGCCCCGCTTCGGCGGGGCCTTTTTTGTGGCGCTACCGGCGGGCTGACCGCCCGCCGGAGTCTTTTGCGGCGCTACCGCTCGCTGGCGCTCGCTACTTGAGCGCTTGCTGGCGGCACGGGCCTTCGGCCTGTGCGCAGCGGGTTCGGCGCCAGCGAATGTCACGTTGGCCGTCGGGCACGCCGAAGCGCCCGCCCGTAGCGAGTTCCATGAACCCAGGCGGGAGCCCGCACGCGGGTCGCCGCAGCGAAAGGCGTTGGGTTTGTACCGGGCCGCGACGTTCGGAGGTCCGGACCCCGAGATCGCGCGGTCGCGCGGCGTCTCGGCAAGGACCCGTCTGAAGCTCCCCGCGCCCATTCTTATCGCCGAAGGAGGAAGAGAACGGCGAACCGCCCGAAAGAGCCGTTCTTCGCGGTCAGAGCAAACCCAAGCTCTTGAAGCTCACCTCGCGCCCGCGACCGATGATGAGGTGATCGTGCACGCGGACGTCGACGCTCTTCGCCGCGTCGACGATGCGCTTCGTCACCTCGATGTCGGCACGGGACGGCGTGGGGTCGCCCGAAGGGTGGTTGTGAACGAGGATGAGGGCGGCGGCGTCGAGAGCGAGGGCGCGTTTTACGACTTCCCTCGGATAGACGGGCGTGTGATTCACCGTGCCCTTGCTTTGGGCCTCGTCCGTAATCAAACGGTTCTTCGCGTCGAGGAAGAGCACGTGGAACTCTTCGGTCGTGTTGTAGGCGAGGTGGGATCGGCAGTAGCTGAGGAGGTCCTGCCAGGACGACAGGACCGGACGCTTTAGGACGTTGTCCTGCATCATTTGGAGCGCCGCGGCGCGGGTGAGCGCGAACTCGTCGCAAGCGCGATCGGTCATCTTCAGCGGAGGCTTCCCCTCGACAGGCACCGTCAGCTCGCAAAGCCGCCCTCGCGGGGCGGCGAGGGCGTCTGCAAAGCTGCCGAAGGTGGCGATCAGCGCCTTGGCCAGCGGCTTCACGTCGCGCTGGGGGATCGCGTTGAAGAGGATCAGCTCCAGGAGCTCGTAGTCCTGTAGGCCTTCGGACCCGGCGCGGCGGAAGCGCTCCCGCAGGCGCTTCCGGTGCCCCGCATTCGGGTTCGGCACGCTCAAGGTCAGCCCGCGTAGGGTGGACGATCGTACCCTACCGGGCTGCGCGTGAAGACCTCGACGCCGTCCTCGGTCACCGCCACGGCGTGCTCGAACTGCGCGGTCAGCGAGCGGTCGCGCGTGACCGCGGTCCAACCGTCCTTGAGCACACGCATGTCGGGCTTGCCGGCGCAGATCATGGGCTCGATCGTGAAGAACATGCCGGGCTCAAGCACGGTCGCAGGGGCGCGGTGCACGCGGCCCGCCAAATCGCGTATCTCGCCGTAGTGGACGACGTTCGGTGCCTGGTGGAACCGCTTGCCGAGGCCGTGGCCGCAGAAGTCGTGGACCGTGGTGAAGCCGTCCGCCTCGGCCCGGTCCTGGATCGCCTTGCCGATGTCGTAGAGCGTGTTCCCCGGCTTCACCTGGTCGATGCCGGCCCAAAGGCACTCATAGGTCACGTCGGTCAGGCGCCTCGCCAGCACCTTCGGCTCGCCGGCCCAGTACATGCGGCTCGTATCGCCGTGCCAGCCATCGAGCACCACGGTGATGTCGATGTTGAGGATGTCGCCATCCCTCATCGGCTTGGCGTTGACGGGCTTGCCGCCCGGGATACCGTGGCAGATCACATGGTTCGGCGAGATGCAGAGCGCGTGACCGAATCCGCGATAGCCGACGGTGGCCGAGACCGCGCCGTGGTCGCGGATGAACTGGTAGGCGAGGTCGTCGAGCCGCGCGGAGTCCGCCCCCGGCTTCACCTCGGCCACGAGCATGTCGAGGCAAGAGGCGGCGAGCTGGCCGGCCTTGCGCATGCCTTCGAAGCCTTCGGCGTCGTGCCGGATGATAGAGTCGGGCGCGCGGGCGGTGAGGGTGTCCATGGGACCCGACATAGCGTGCCTTTCCGCCCCTTGCGAGGGCAGGGCCCCATTCTGCGCGAGCTGATGAACATCCTTAAAGGTTGCGAACCCGAGCCTGCCCACACCTGTTGCCTTGATAAGTCCGCGGCTTGCGGACGACGCGGCTTAGGCCGTTGTTTGAGAATTCTATTTGGAAGATTTGATCGGAGGACACTATGGCATTGACGCTTTCCGCCACCAGCATCATCGGCGACGACGTCCGCAACGACGCGGGCGAGGCGCTAGGCAGCATCAAGGACATCATGCTCGACACGAGCACGGGCCGGATCGAGTACGCGGTCCTGCAGTTCGGCGGCGTAATGTTCGTCGGCGACAAGCTATTCGCCGTTCCGTGGGACCAGTTCACGGTCGACACGGCGAAGAAGGAACTCGTGTTGAACGTGCCGAAGGAGCGCCTGAAGGACGCGCCGGGCTTCGATAAGGACAACTGGCCGAACTTTGCGGACCAGGCATACCGGACGGAGCTCAGCGGCTACTACGGCGCGGCTCACTGACGAGCCGAGCGATCGCTTAGACGAGTTCGGAGAGGCCCCGCCCCGGCGGGGCCTTCTCATGTTCGGCCTCGTCCACCGTAGGGCCGAAGACCTCTTCCCAGGAGGCACGCAGCGCGGCATCGACCTCGTCCATGGTAACGGGGCGGCCGAGGTCCACGAGGCTCGTGACGCCCAAGCCCTCTTCTTGGATGCCGCAGGGCGTGATGCCGCCGAAGTGCGTGAGGTCCGGCTCAACGTTGAGCGCCACGCCGTGAAAGCTGACCCAACGGCGAAGGCGGACGCCGAGCGCGGCGATCTTGTCCTCGCGGCGGTAGCCAGGGCCGGAGCGGTCGACCCAGACGCCGATCCGTCCGTCGCGAAGCTCGCCCTTCACGCCGAAGCGGTCGAGCGCGCCGATGATCCAGTCTTCGAGGTCCGCGACGAAGCGGCGGACGTCGCGGGTCCGCTTCGTCAGATCCAGCATCACGTAGGCCACGCGCTGACCGGGTCCGTGATAGGTGTACTGGCCGCCGCGCGCCGAATCGTAGACCGGGAAGCGGTCCGGGTCGCGCAGGTCGCAGGGCTTGGCCGACGTGCCCGCCGTGTAGAGCGGCGGATGCTCGAGAAGCCAGACGAGCTCCGGTGCCGTGCCGGCTTGGATCTCCGCGACCCGCGCTTCCATCGCCTCGACGGCGGTAGGGTAGAGGACGCGCCCCTCGCTTACGCGCCAGGCGACGGGCGTTTCGGTCCAGTTCGCACGCTCTGTCATGAAAGGCGTCTAGCGGGGAACGATTGGGCTTCACAGGCCCGCTTCGCTTTGCTATCGGCGCGCTTCCGCGAGGGAGACCCCCTCGCCAGTGCGGTCGTGGCGGAATTGGTAGACGCGCAGCGTTGAGGTCGCTGTCCGGTAACACGGGTGGAAGTTCGAGTCTTCTCGACCGCACCATTTACATTCGGCGCTACCGCTCGCGAGTCGAGCGCGATGGCGCCGCGCTGGATACAGATCCCGGACAGGCGTAGAATGGTGTCGCCGCTCTCGCGGACCGATCCGTTGAGCGGTGGGCCGTCTCGGCCATCTTTCGGCTCGAGGGGCGGCCCAACCCGCACCCGGAGACGGGCCGATGGTCACCGATCCTACGTCAGATCCCCTTATCCAAAACCGGCGCCGAACGCTGCATCGGTTCTTAGTGATCGAAGTCGAGTACGCGGCGCCGGCCGTCCTGTCCGTCGTGACGCTCGTCGCGATGCTCCTCGCCCATCGCGGCCTACCGACGGCGCTCGTCTTCGCAGCCCTCGTCTACCTGGTGACGCACACCGTCGCGAAGCGGTTCCTCATTCACTAGGCGCTAGCACGGTGAGCGTGGACAGCGGGGCACCGCGCCGATAACTCCGCGCGATGCCTGCCGCGGAGCCTCCCATGCGCCTTTCCCGCTTCTACCTGCCGACCCTGAAGGAGACGCCGGGCGACGCGCAGATCGCCTCGCACCGGTTCATGCTGCGCGCGGGCATGATCCGTCAGCAGGCGGCGGGCATCTATGCCTGGCTGCCGCTCGGCCTCCGCGTCCTGCGCAAGATCGAGGCGATCGTGCGGGAGGAGCAGGATCGGGCGGGCGCGGTCGAGATGCTGATGCCGACGATCCAACCTGCGAACCTTTGGCAGGAATCGGGGCGCTACGACGCCTACGGCCCCGAGATGTTGCGCATCGAGGACCGCTCGGGTCGGGAGATGCTCTACGGCCCGACGAACGAGGAGATGATCACCGAGATCGTCCGGGCGGGCACGCGCTCCTACAAGCAGCTCCCGCTCATGCTCTACCACGTGCAGTGGAAGTTCCGGGACGAACTGCGTCCGCGCTTCGGCGTCATGCGGGGGCGGGAGTTCCTGATGAAGGATACCTACAGCTTCGACCTTACGCCTGAGGACGCGCGGCGGTCCTACCTCAAGATGTTCGTCGCCTACCTGCGGACCTTCGAACGCATGGGCGTGCGCGCCGTGCCGGTCCGCGCGGATCCCGGGCCGATCGGCGGCGACCTCTCCCACGAGTTCGTCCTTCTGACCGAGAACGGCGAGTCGGAAGTGTTCCTTCACAAGGGTCTCGCCGACCTGCCCGCGCCCGGCGTGGACACGGACTTCGGCGGTGACCTAGAGCCGCTCTTCGCCGAGCGGACTTCGCTCTATGCGCGTACGGACGAGATGCACGACGAGGGGCTGTGGGCAGAGGTGGGCGAAGCCGACCGCACGACGCTGAAGGGCATCGAGGTCGGGCACATCTTCTACTTCGGGAACAAGTACTCCGAGCCGATGGGTGCCAAGGTGCAAGGCCCGGACGGGCAGGAGCACGAGATCGAGATGGGCTCTTACGGGATCGGCGTCAGCCGCCTCGTCGGCGCGATCATCGAGGCGCACAACGACGAGGCGGGGCCGATCTGGCCGGTGCCGGTCGCGCCTTTCCACTGCGGTGTCGTGAACCTGAAGGCGGGCGACGCGGAAGCGGACGCGGCCTGCGAGGCGCTGGTCGCCGAGCTCGAAGGGCAGGGGGTCGAGGTCCTTTACGACGACACGGGCGACCGGGCGGGCGAGAAGTTCGCGCGGATGGACCTGATCGGTTTGCCCTACGCGGTCACGGTCGGCCCGCGCGGTCTCAAGGAGGGCAAGGTCGAGGTGAAGACCCGCGCCACCGGCGAGAAGCAGGAGGTCGCGCTCGCAGATGCCGCCTCGATGATCGCCGAGCGGGTCCGCGACGCGTTGGCGGTTCGCTAGACTTCGTTTCAAAGCCGAAAGCTTTCTGGCCGCAACGGCGGAGATGTCCCATCTTCGCCCTATGCATCTGACGAGACGCGGCTTCGTGGCCGCCCTTTCCGCCTCGGCGGTCGCTCCTGGCTGCTCCCGCGCCGAGACCACGGGCCTTTTTGCGAGCCTGCTCGACCAAGCGTTCGGAGAGGCGGCGACGCTGCCGCAGCTTCGCTCGATGATCGTCGCGCGCGACGGCGCCGTGGTGCGAGAGCGGGTGTTTCAAGGGCCGAACCTTGACACGCCGGTCAACATCAAGAGCGCGTCGAAGTCCGTCCTCTCCGCGCTCGCCGGAGTGGCGATTGGGCAGGGCGTTCTGTCCGGCGTCGACGCGCAGATCGCGCCGCTACTCGGTGAGCGCGTCCCGCAGGACGCCGACCCCCGAATCTCCGAGATCACCATCGAGGACCTGCTGACGATGCGCGCAGGGCTAGGCTCGACCTCGAGCCGGAACTACGGCCCATGGGTCGTGAGCGAGGATTGGGTCGCATACGCGCTCGAGCAGCCCTTCGTGGCCGATCCTGGCGGACGGATGATCTACTCGACTGGCAGCTCGCACCTCCTCTCGACCGTCCTGACGCGGGCGTCGGGGCGAAGCACGCTCGCGCTCGCACGGGACTGGCTCGGCGAACCCTTGGGCATCGAGGTGCCGCCTTGGACGCGGGACCCTCAGGGCGTCTATATGGGTGGCAACCAGATGGCGCTCTCGCCTCGCGCACTTCTCAAGATCGGTGAGCTCTACCGGAACAACGGCGTGCATGACGGCGTACGCGTCCTGCCGGACAGCTGGGTCGACGAGAGTTGGCGGCCTCGCGTGCGCTCGCCCTGGAGCGGTGGCAGCTACGGTTATGGGTGGTGGCTGGGGCAAGCGGGCGCGATCCGGCTCGCCTACGCCTGGGGTTATGGCGGCCAGATGATCTACGTCGCCCCGAGCTTGGGGCTTACCGCGATCATGACCTCGGACCCCGACGCGCGCGGTGTCGATGGTCACGTCCAGTCGCTGCACCGCCTCGTCTCGCGCTTTCTCGTCCCGGCCGCACAGCGCGGCGAGAGCTGACACCTCTCCGTTAAGTCCCCCGACTGTAGACCGGAGCGGGCTGACGGGGCAGAAGGCGACATGGGGTTCGGAACGAGGCGAGTGCTGGCCGCGGGGCTGGCTTTGACGGCGAGCGCGTGCGCCTCCTCGACCGTGCGTCCGCCAGCGCCCGTCGCGATCGACACGCTGACCTACTCCAACGCCATCTCGCAGGCGCGCCAGGAGCAGTTGCTCCTGAACATCGTCCGACTGCGCTACGACGACCCCGTCACCTTCGTCGACGTCGAGCGCATGACGACGCAAGACCGCACCTCGTATCGGGGTGGGCTGTCGAGCGCGATCCCGCTGGACGGCAACCCGCTGAACGAGGTGCTGTCGGGGAATATCGGCGGAGATACGAGCAGCCAGCCGACAGTCGTCTACAACGCGCTGCGGGGTAAGGACTTCGCGCAGCAGCTTCTCCAGCCGCTGCCGCCGGCTTCGATCTTCCTTCTCAGCCAGTCGGGCTGGAGCGTGGAGCGCCTGCTTCTCTGCTGCGTGGCGCGGATCGGGAACGTCGACAACGCCCGCGTCTCGACGGGACCGAGTAGCGAGGTTCTGCCCAACAACGTCCGCTTCAGACAGCTCGCATCGCTGATGCGCACGCTGCAGGACAGTGACCGCCTCTTGGCTCAGGTGATCGACGCGGAGGAGGCAGGCGGCGATCCACGTGTGATCCTCAAGTGGGATCGCGGTGTCCGCGAAGGTCAGGCATTGGCCGAGTTCCTGACCAAGAACTGGGCAGCCGACGTCGTGCCGATGTCGGGCAATCGATACATGGCGGAGATCACGACACGGGGGAACATGCTCGGCGACTTCGCCGTGCGCGGACGCTCCCTTCTGGGGGTTATGTCGGCGCTGTCGAAGACCGTCGCCGTGCCGGTTGAGCACGAGAGCCTAGTGGGGACCTCCGCGCGGGCCGACCTTTCCAGCCATTGCACGGCACCGCCCCCTTGGGACGAGGTGACGGGCGGTTACTTCGCCGTCATGTCGTCGAAGACCAAGCCGGACACAGCCGCCGTCGCCGTGCCTTACCGTGGCTACTGGTTCTACGTCGACGACCGCTGCCACGCGGCGAAGTCGACACTTACGCTGGTCGACCACCTCTACGCCTTGCAAGCGGGCATCTCGAACGGCGCGACGACGCTCTTGCTGCTCGGCGGGTAAGCCTCATTCTTCGGGCACGTAGTCGATCTCCACGCGCACGATGTCGGACCGACCCGAGAAGTCCAGGATCATGTCCTGCACGTCCTGCCGCCGCGTCGGCATGAAACTGTAGAGGCGGGGGACGGCGTAGTCGTAGTTGCTCTCGGACGAGGCGTAGTCCGTATGCCGCATCTTCGCCCGACGTTCCTTGCCCGCCTGCGAACGGACGGTAAGGGAGAGGTGCGGTTCTTCGGACTTCTCGAAGGCGTAGATCCGCAGTTCGCGCAGCCGTCCGGGCGCGGTATAGGTGAGGGACGCGCCTTCCTCGCCCATCAGGCGGTCGTAGGCTTCCTTGTAGGAGCGGTAGTCTCCAGTGACGACCGAGACGTTCTCCCAGAAAGTGGCCGTGCCGAGGTTCTCCGCGTCGTCGACGAGCGTCAGGAACTCGCTGACTACGGGACCGACGACGTTGGAGGGCGCGGACTCCCCCCCTTCGTTCAGCGCGGTGACGCGATAGTAGTAGGGTTCTCCGACCCTCACCCCAATGTCCGACAGGAGGGGGAAGCCGGGTGTCTGCATGTCGTCCACGCCCGTAGCGACGGCCGTCCAGTCCCCGTCTCCGCCGTGTCGGCGTTCGACGGTGTAGGCCGAGGCGCCGGCCGAGCCCTGCCAGGAGATCGCGCCTGCCTGCTCGATCGGCAGCAGGGTGGGGGCGGCGGGGGCTTTGCGCGAAGGAACGTCCTTGCCCTGAATGGCGAAGGCCTTCTGCCGCGTCATGTGAACGAGTGCGCGCTCATCGTAGACCTCGCCCTCGCCGAAGCCCGGCCAGTGATAGGCGCGGTAAAGGCCCCCGCCCAAGGGCTCGGTGTGGTAGTACCAGCCGCCATCGCGGTGGTGGCGGCGCAGCGACCAGATCAAGGCCCCGGGAATGGTGTCCTCGCTCATCGCGAAGTCGATCACCTGTTCCATCGCGGTCGTCGACATGAAGCCGAACTCGCCGACGAGAAGGGGCTTCTTGCCGCCGATCCGGCGTACATTCTCGGCGATGTTCGCGATGACCTCGCGGGGGTTCTCTTCGTAGTGGTGCGTCGAGATGAGGTCGATCGCGTCCTCGTCGATCGAGTGCTGTTGCACGTAGACGGGGTCCTGCCCCTTGTTGCCGACCGCGTGGTAGCCGTCGAGGACGAGCTGGTTCGGCGCCTCCGACTTGATCGTGCGCGCGATGTCCACCGCCCATTCAGCCGGGCAGGTCATCTCATTGCCCGTCTCCCACGCCATGATCGTGGGGTCGTCCTTGTATTTGACCCCGTTGACCGTGTTCGTCCGGTTCAGGACGAAGCGGATCGTCTGCTTGAAGTCCTCGCGGATCTCGGGGTCCGTGCAGAAGGCATCGGTATCCTTGCCGCGGAACGCCGCATAGTTGGGCCGTCCCCCCATCCAGGGCCAGTTGTTCACGAGCGGCTGGATGACGCGCACGCCGTACTCCCCGGCCAGCGCGATGCCGAGATCCATGACGCGGAAGGCCTCCTCGTTGAACTCGCCAGGTGCTTCGACGTAAGTGACGGCGTCTTCGGGGAAGTCTTCGTTCCGCACGGGGATCGTGTAGCCGCGAACGACCTGCCCGCCCATCTGGTTCACGCTCTCGAAGAGGTCGCGAAGCTCGAACTCGTTCGGCAGGGCGTAGGGGTTCACTTCGCTGAACGCCATCTCGTCTTCGACGTAGTTCAACGTCGGCACGTTCCAGGAAACGAAGCGGAAGACCTCATCGCCGTCGTAGAGCTTCGCGCCCTCGCGGGTGATGAAGTGCTCGAAGGCGGGCTTCGCATCCTGTGCGAAGCCAAGCGAGGGCAGCGCCGCAAGGACGGCGAGAAACATGGTGCGCTTCATTCTTCGATCTCCGGCGGGCTCAGCCGTTCTTCTTCATGCGGAAGACGACGACGTCGTGGGCGGGCACGGCGCCCGTCAGTGGCGTCTCCGTCGTACCGACGTCGCGGCCGCGTAAGAGGTCGGACACGGTGTAGCGGATGTTGGCGGTGTCGGCGTTCCAGCCGTTCGCGTTGTCACCGACAGGGTGGGCCGCCCAGTCATAGGCGTAGCGCTTCTGCTCGTCCGACCGGTTCAGGACGGCGAATGCGAAGTCGCCGCCCTCGAGGGGTTTCACCCAGTACTCGAGGTCCGGCGACTTCATGATCGGGAAGCCCTGGATGCCGAGCGGGTCCTGATCGATCGCGATCACGCCCTCATTGGTCAGGATCTCGAGGATCTTCGGGTCCATGTTCACGACGTCCGTGCCTATGATCAGCGGCGCGGCGAGCATCGCCCACATGACGAAGTGGGCGCGATTCTCGCCGAGGGCGGGCAGGTTGCCGACCTCCATCATGTCGGGATCGTTCCAGTGCCCAGGACCTGCATAGGCGCGCAGCCCTGCCTGCTTGTCGAGGATGGGCAGGATGCCGGAACTGAACCAGTTGCCGTGCCCGACCTCGCAATCCCAGCAGTTGATGATGTCGCCGGTCGTCCGCCAAAGGTGCCCGACGTCCTCGCCCCACTCCCACGGCTTGTTGTCGCCCCACTCGCAGATGGAGAAGACGATCGGTCTTCCCGCGGCGTGAAGCGCGTCGCGCATCAGCGCGTAGGCCTCGCGCGGGTTACGCTGGTCCTCGCCGGTGCCCGTCGCGCACCAGTCGTATTTGAGGTAGTCGATGCCCCAGCGGGCGTACTGCTTCGCGTCCTGATACTCGTGCCCTTGGCTGCCGGGCTTGCCGCCGCAGGTCGTTCGGCCCGCATCGGAGTAGAGACCGATCTTGAGCCCGCGCTCGTGGACGTAATCGGCGAGCGCTTTGATGCCCGAGGGGAAGCGCTCTGGGTCGGCCTGGATGAAGCCGTCCTCGTCCCGCTCGCCATGCCAGCAATCGTCGATGTTGACGTAGGTGTAGCCCGCATCGCGCAGCCCGCTCTGGGCGATCGCGTCGGCGGTCTGCTTGATCAGGTCCTCGTCGATGTCGCAGCCATAGTGGTTCCAGCTGTTCCATCCCATGGGCGGCGTCTCCGCGACGCCTTCGAACTTCTGCGCGCGGGCATGGCTCAGAACGAGCGCTGTCAAACCCGAGGCGCAAACTGTTGCAAACGTCTTGTAGACGCGTCCCATCCATCCTCCCTTGCCCGCGGTCCGGCCGCCGGTCGTTCGTTGCCGAAAGGTTAGGGCGCGAATGCCGGTCCGCGCAAGGCGGGTGGGCGGAGAGCCGACGCTGCGGCGAGGGTGAAGAGCGATAGGATCAGGAGGCTCGCGAAGGCGACAGGGAGACTCGTCGCCTCGGCGAGGAAGCCGATCATCGGCGGACCGAGAAGAAGGCCGGCGTAGCCGAAGCTCGACACGCTCGCGATGGCGAGGCCCGCTCCGGTCCGGTCGTCGCGCGCCGCGCGGGCGATCGAGATGGGAAAGATGAGCGCGTAGCCGACGCCCATCAGGGCGAACCCAAGATAGGCGACCGGAACGCTATCGGCGGTCACCGCAATCAGCACGCCCGCAGCGCCCGCCAGCGCGCTTCCGCGTCCGACCGTGACGGCGCCCAGCCGCTCGATCACGGCATCGCCGCATAGGCGCATCGCAATCATCGTGGCCGAGAAGACGGCGAAGGCGAGCGCCGCTTCGCTCTGGCGGGCCCCTGCGACCTCGACCGTGAGGAGCGCCCCCCAATCGGCCATCGCGCCTTCGCTCAACGAGACGCAGAAGAGGAGGAGGCCGACGAGCAGAAGCTCGGGGCGGGGCAGGGCGAAGCGCGGCCCTTCAGTCTCGGTTCCGGCGGGCGGGGCCCAAGGCGCGGAGGCGAGGAACAGAAGGACCGGCGTGCCAGTGAGGCCGAACAGCGCAAAGTGAACGCTGGGCGCCGCCCCCGCCCAAGCGGCGATGGCGCCGGAGATCGCACCTGCTCCCGCGCCGATCGAGAACATCGCGTGCAGCGAGGACAGGATCGACCGTCCCGTCTGCTGTTCGATCGCGGCGCCCCATCCGTTCATGCCGATGTCGGTGAGCCCGCCCGCGAAGCCCATGAAGAAGAGGCAGACCGCGAGCACCTCCGCGGTGGGCGCGAGGCCCGCTCCGACCAACGCCGCGCTGCCGAGGCCGCCCCCGAGGCGGGCGAGGCGATGCGGCCCGATCCTGTCGGCGAGAAGCCCGGCGAGCGGAAAGGCGAGCAGCGAGCCGATGGCGAAGCAGAGGAGTACGAGGCCGAGCGTCCCCTCGCTGAGGCCGAACTGCGCCTTGACCGCCGGAATGCGCGATAGCCAGACGCCGTAAGTCGCGCCGAGCAGGAAGAAGATCGCGCCGGCGCCGACACGTGGCGTTCGCTTCGGGATCACCGGCTCCTGCCGTTATCCATGAACCCACTGTCGATCATCCAATCGGCGAGCCGTTCGGGCCAGTCCGAGACGGTCGCGAAGTCGGACCTGTCGCCCATGTTGAAGGCGTGAGCGCCGTGGGCGAAGACGTGCAGCTCCGCCGGGACGCCCGCTTCGCGGTAGAGGTCCAGCTGCCGCATCAAGGTCAAGGTCGGTCCTTTGTCCTCGAAGGCCGCGAGGAAGAAGGCGGGCGGCGGGGCCTGATCGAAGTGGTCGGGCAGGCCGATGGGGCCTGGGTAGATCTGGACCTGAAAGTCTGGCCGCGCGCTTTGCCGCTCGACGAGGTCGGCGGCTTCGGCGTCGCCCCCGGCCGGCCCGTAGGTGACGAGGTTGACGAGTTCGCCGCCCGCAGAGAATCCGAGCACGCCTATCCTATCCGGCGACACCCCATACTCCTCTGCATGCGCACGGACGAAGCGGACAGCGCGGCGAAGGTCCGCCGCGGCGTCGGTCTCTATGTCGTAAGGCGAGCCTTCCTGGCGGGCCAGGCGGTACTTGAGCGCGAAGGCCGTGACCCCGCGAGCGGCGAGCCACTTCGCCGGGGCCACGCCTTCCGAGTTGAAGACGAGGTTCGCGTGGCCGCCGCCCGGCACCACGATGACGGCGGTACCGCTACGCGCGCCGTCGGGCGCGAAGACGGTCACGCTCGGATCGTGAACGTCGCGGACCCACCAATCGCCGGACGTCTCCGGAACGTCGCGCATCTCTTCGGAGCCCGGCGCCCCGTCGGGCCATAGAGAAACGCGGTCCTGGGCCACGGCAGCCGACGGCAGTAGGGCGAGGAGAGCGAGGCGAAGCCGCATCTTCATCGCAGCCTAGCCCCCGATCTTCGGCAGGTCGGCGAGCGGGACGAAGCCGACCCGCAGCCGGCCGTCGCGCATCGACAGGGGCAAGGCCGTCTCGCCGTCCTCCTGCATGGAGGCGAGCACGCTGAGGACGGCGGGCGCCTGGTTCGAGGGGATCGCGCCTTGCTCGCTCATGACCGTGACGAGTGGCTCGGGGTTGCGCAGGCGCAGCGTCATGCGCCCGGCGGGGTAGCCGGCATCGTCGAGCGAGGCTTCGCCCTCGCCCGCCAGGAGCGTCGGGTCGGTCGCCGCGTCGGGAGAGACGGCGGCGTTGAAGGCCTGGACCTGAAGCTCGCCGCCGCCGTTCTCGGAGAGGGCCGCGTTGACGAAGGGCAGCGACACCGCGCCGGAAGGCACGCGGTAGAGCGCGTCCTGTCCGCTGACGCCCAGGACCGCCGTGCCGTCCTCGTTCCGCGCCCAGTTCGCCTTACCCACCGCGAGAGCGAGGGTGCGCTCGCCGCTCTCCGCCGTCAGGCCCGCGATCTGCGCGCCGAAGGCGCCGCGAGAGAGGCTGAAGCGCATGTCCTCGGCCCGGAGCGCATAGGTCACGTCGTCGTAGACGACGGCCTGCTCGCCGAAGGGCGCGAGGATCAGGCGGCGCGGATCGTAAGGGACCGCGATGACGTTGAGCGTCTCGGCGTTCCACGACCACTGGCCGGGCTCTGCCCAGCTCGGCGCGTCGACGACCGCGCGGAGAGCGGCGGGGTAGCCTCGCATGCGGATGTCGCCATGGGCGACCTCGCGGCCTGCCGCCCTTTCAGTCGCGACCCAACGGTCGAGTTCAGCCCGCATGATGCGGGCGCCATGGAACCACAGCACGGTGTAGCCACCGAGCAGGAGAACGACGACGGCGAGGATGAGGGCGAGGCGGACGCGGTGCGTCCGAACGGCATCGGTCATGCGGCAGGCTCTAGAGAGTCGAGCGCCTCGGCTTCAAGGGCCCGGGTCGCAGGTTCGATCGCCTCTTCGAGCCCTGCGATCAGAGCGGGGCGCGGCGTGTCGGCGGGGAAAGGGTCTAGGATCTTCAGCACGATCGTTCCTGGGCGGCGTTCGAGGCCCGGGTGGCGCCAAAAGACCCCTGCGTTATGCGTAACGGGGACGCAGGGCACGCCGAGCGTGCGGACGAGCGCGGCGACGCCAGGCTGATAGGGCAGGTGCTCGCCGATGGGAGATCTGGTCCCTTCGGGGAAGATGACGATCTGTCGGCCGTGGGCGACGGCTTCCTTCGCGGCACCCGTCATCTCGCGCAGCGCCTTCGCGCCCGCCTGACGGTCGACGAAGATGAAGCCGTTGGCGCGGGCGTACCAACCGAAGAAGGGGATCCGGGAGAGTTCTCGTTTCAGAACGAAGGCCGCGTCCGGCAGCAACGTCATGATCGCCAGCGTCTCCCACATCGACTGATGCTTCGCGGCGATGACGGCAGGACCGTCGGTCAGAAGCTCACGGCCCTCGACGCGCCAGCGCAGGCCACAGAATACGCGTGCACCCCAGAGAAGCGTCCGGCACCACGCTTTCGAAACGCCGACGGCCCAATCGCGACGCAGCAGGCTCGGCAGGCCCAAGACGCCGATAACGAGCGTACTGGCCGCCATGAAGGCGGCGTAGAGGTAAGAGCGAAGCTGGATCATCGAGGGTCTACTACCTGCCGCGTTCGCACGATCAGGTACTTCACATACTCCTTCGCGAGCGCGACCCAAGCCCGCGGCGACCATACCCAGCCGTCTTGGGGCACGGTGCGGCTGTCCACCGGCACGCCGATGACCGTCAGCTCGGGCGCAAGGCTGCGAAGCTCGGCCCTGGCCCGGGGCAGGTGGAAGTTCGAGGTCACGAGGAAGACGAGGCGATAGTCATGGCTGCGGAGCCACGACCGGGCTTCGAAGGCATTGCCCTTCGTCGTCCGCGCGTAGACGCCGAGGTCGACGCAGCATTCGAAGACCGCCGCGGTCGAGGCGGTGTCGAGGCTCGCCTTGCCGACTTTGGGGTTCACGCCCGAGATGAGGATGCGGGGCGCGAGGTTAGCTTGGTGCAGCGCTATCGCACCCTCGATCCTCAAGCCCGCTCCGCCCGTCAGCGCGACGATCCCGCGCGCCTCGAACGGGACGTCCCGTGCCGCGGCCTCTAGCCGTTCCGGCGTCGCGCGGCGAGGCTGGGGCAGGGCAATGACGAAGACGAGAAAACCGATCGCGAGCAGACCCGAAGCGCCCGCCAGGGCGCCGAAGGCGGCGGGCAAAGCATGGTTGCGCAAATGCCGGTCCCACGCGCGAAGCCGGCTGAAGGTCGGTAGGCGGCGCACGCGTCAGAACGATCGAAGGGTTCGCAGCACCGTCACTCGAGCGGAGACTGCCGCGACCGCGCATAGGATGAGCGGCACGATGGCGAGCCAGGCGATCAGCGCCGGGTCGGCGCCGAGCCTCGGCAGGAAGACGCCGTCTCCGCCGCCGCCGAAGCTCGCGGCGAAGAAGAGGACGAGCGCGGCGACGACCGCCCCCGCCACGCCGCCGCGCAGGCCGAGCGAGAAGTAGCGGCGCTGTACTTGATGGGCGACGAAGCCGTCCGTCGCGCCGACGAGGTGGAGGACCTCGATGATCGAGCGGTTCGCAGCGAGCCCGGCGCGAGCGGCGAAGATGATCACCGCCGCCGCGGCCCCGATCACCATGGCGAAGACGAGGAAGGCGAGGGAGGCAAGGCGCGTCGCCGCCGCAACCAGCCGGTCGTTGAACGTTCCGTGGTCGTCGAGCACCGCGTCCGGCGCGGTCGTCGTCAGCTGCGCACGAAGCGGCTTGAGATCGGACCGGAGCGCCGCCGTAACCTCGGCAGAGACCAGCGCAGGAACGGGAATGTCGTCGGGCAGGCCCCCTGCACCGAACCAGGGCGAGAGGAGCGCTTCGGTCTCGGCGCGGTCGAGCCGAGTAACGCCGATCACGCCGTCGGTCTGTTCCAGGAGGCCGACGACGGCCTCCGCCTTCTGGTCGATCGCCGCTGGCTCTTCGCCGGGAATCTGTACCGTGACCGTACCGGTCAGCTCGCTCGTCCAATCCTCGACGGCGCGGTCCACGACGAGGTTTCCGATCAGCGCGAGGCTCGCCATGAAGGCGAGGATCGCGACGACGATCGTCAGCGGCGCGCCCGCCGCCCCGGCTTCGGGCAGAAGGGGCGTGGGGCGGACAGGGCGGCCGGTACGTTGCGTGTCGCTCACGGCCGCTCCTCGCCGTCGGTCTTCTCGGGCAGGGGGCCGTGCAGGGTCACGCGCCCGTCCTTGAGCCTCAGGATGTTCTTGCCCAGACGGCGGACGAGGCCGAGGTCGTGCGTCGCCACGATCACCGCCGTGCCCAGACGATTGAGCTCGATCAGCAGGCGCATGATCTTCTCGCCCATGACGGGGTCCACGTTGCCCGTAGGCTCGTCGGCGAGGATCAGGTCCGGCTTCGAGACGAGCGCACGGGCGAGGGCGACGCGCTGCTTCTCGCCGCCCGAAAGGACCGGCGGCTTCGCGTCGATGCGGTGAGACAGGCCGACCCAGCTTAACAGGTCGATAACGTCTCCCGCGTAGCCCTGATGGTTAACGCCGGCCACCCGCATGGGCAGGGCGACGTTCTCGAAGGCGGTGAGATGGTCGAGAAGCCGGAACTCCTGGAACACGACGCCGATTCGGCGGCGCAGACCCGGCATGGCGCCGGGGGGCAGGGTTGCGACGTCTTCGCCGAACACGCGCACCTGCCCGGTCGTGGGCTTGTGAGCGAGGTAGATGAGCTTGAGGAGTGTCGTCTTCCCCGCGCCGGACGGCCCGGTGAGGAAGCGGAAGTCCCCTTCGCGCAGGGTCAGACTCGCACCGCGCAGGACTTCGCGCGTGCCGTCATAGGTGAGGCCTACGTCCTCGAGCCGTACGATCACGTCGCGCCCCGGCGCGGCCTGCGGCGAGTCGGGGGCACGCTCCAAAGTGTCGGTGGTATCCGTCATGAGCTCCTGCGGGCTTACCATCGCGACCGGGCCGCGCAATGCTGATCTCGTGTCCTGGTTGTCTCAAGGCCTACCGGGTCCCGGCCTCGGCTATTCCGCCGGGGGGCCGCGAGGTCCGCTGTTCCTCCTGCGAGAAGGTTTGGTTCGAGCGCGGACAGATTGCGCAGGTCATCGCCGCCGGCGCGGCCGCAGCGGACGTCGCGCCTGCCGCGCCTGTCGTCCGCTTCGGGGACGAGGCGTTGCCGTCGCAGACGGTTATCGATGCCCTCTACGACGGTCCCGCTCGGCAGGGCGCGCGCGCAGCCGAGGCGGATGACGCCCCGCAGGACTCTCCGGCGAGGGGACAGCAGCAGGCGCTCGCCATCGTCTACGCTGCCCCTCCGACAGTCGCCCGGCCAGCCGCGGCGCCGAACGATCCCGTGCCGCCGGCGGGCGAGGCGATGCGGATCCTCCTGCGCAGCCTCGCGCAGCAGGTCGCACCGGCGGTCGGCGGCCTCGCACGAAGCGTTCGCATTCTTCTCGCCGCGCTTCGACCCGCCGCCCGCACGGAACGCCCCGTACCTAAGGACGAGGCGACCCGCCGAGCCCGCGGGGCGATGCGGACGAAGGCGGCGAACGCGATGACGCCAGCGCGCTTCTTCGGCTGGACGCTGCTCGCGGCGACGGTGGCGAGCCTGACTTACGTGGTCGTCGCGGCGCCGGACCGCGTCCAATCGGTCTTTCCGCCGGCGGGCAATCTCTACGCCTACCTCCGGCCGCCTGCGGCCGCCCCGGCCCTCAGCGTCGAAGCGGCCCTCGGGCGGTACGCCCTGTCCGATCAGGGCCCAGCCGTCAGCATCACGGGGGTCGTGCGGAACGATGGGCTGGACGAGACCTTCCCCCGGCTCGTCCTCACCGCCACCGGGCCAGCGGGCAGCGAGGCGCAGGTCGTACCCCTGCCGGCCGTACCCCTGCCGCCCGGCGGTGAACGGCCCTTCGCCGTTCGCGCGCTGCTGCCAGAAGGAGTATGGGCGCTGAACGTCGCAGTCGAGCCCGGCGAGGCGTCCGAGCGGGAAGGGTTCGCCCTTCAGTCCCGCGGCAGCGGATGGGGCGCCGGGCACGCCGGCCCGCCGGTCCTCGGCGGCGCGCCGCGCTGAGCGCGAGCTATGTAAGCGGGCTGCCCTTGCAGTCAGCCCTGGTCTAGGAGGCGGCATGAAAGAGCTCTTCACCCCCGAACAGATCGCCGCACGGACCGATGCCCTCGCAGGCGAGATCATCGAGCGGCTCGGCACTGACTTCATCCTGGCGCCGGTGCTGACGGGCGGCTTCGTCTTCGCTGCGGACCTCGTGCGGGCCCTCGTTCGCCACGGGGCCGACCCGCAGGTCGACTTCGTCCAGCTCGCCTCCTACGGCGATGCGCGGTCGAGTTCCGGCCTCGTGCGGGTCATCAAGGACTTCACCGGACCCGTCGAAGGGCGCACCGTGCTGCTCGTCGACGACGTGCTCGATTCGGGCCGAAGCCTGGCGCACGCCTCGCGCATCCTCGAGGACAAGGGCGTGAAGAGGGCGTGGATCGCGGTGGCCGTCGACAAGCAGGCGACGCGGGCCGCGCACGTCACGGCGGACTTCGCCGCCTTCACAGCGCCCGGCGACGCGTTCCTCGTCGGCTACGGCATGGACGACGCGGGCGGCAAGCGTGGCCTGCCCTATATCGGCGTGGTCTGATCAGAACCGCTCCAGCAGGCGCTCGAGGTACTCGCGCTCTTCGCTGGGCAGGGCGGGGTCGGCGACGCGGCGGCGCAGAATGTCGATGACTTCGCGCACCCGTTCGGGGTCGGACAGGTCCGGTATCTCGACGCCAGTCTGCCCTTGCGGTCCGTAGGGCCGGCCGAGGGGATCTCGGCCCCCGCCATCGCCGGCTCGCTGGCTTCGCCCGTCCCCGGTCTGGTCGCGCCGCTCGCCCGATCCGTCGTCGCCTTCGGCTTCGGCGATACGCTCGGCGCCTTCGGCAATCGATTCGATGGCGGCCTCCTGCAGGGCCTGAGCGGTGCCGAGGTCGCCGCGTTCCAGCGCCTGGGCCGCGCCTTCCATGGCTCGGCCTGCATCCGTCAGGGCCTGCGCCGCGCTCTCGTCCGCCCCTTCGCGAAGAGCCTCGAGCGCTTCGCCGAGACCTCGCTGGTCGCCCGCGAGCCCTTCGGTCCCCCGTTCGCCGCGGCGGGCGGAGAAGGTCTCGTCCGACAAGCGGCGCTGCCGATCGATGAGGTCACCCGCCTGATCGAGAGGGCCGCTGCCCCCGCCGGACGAGCCGCCCCCGCCTTGGCCGCTGCCTCCACCCTGGCCCTGACCTTGTCCGGCCTGCTGGCCTTCGCCTTCCTGACCTTCGCCGCTGCGAGACAGACTCAGGTTTTCGAGCATCTGCTCTAGCTGGGAGAGGAGCGCCTCCGCCTCGGCCTCCGCGCCTCGGTCGGAAGCATCCCTCATCGCGTCGAGAAGGTCGTCGAGATCCTGCTCGCCGAGGCTCTCGCCGGACGACTCCGCGAAAGCGTCGCCCGACTGGGCGAGCGCCTGAATGTAGTCGTTCATCGCTTGTCGGAGCTCTTCGATCAGCCGTTCGATCTCGTCTTGCGAAGCCCCGTCTGCGAGGGCCTGGCGAAGCGCCTGCTGCGCCGCCTCAAGACGCTGACGGGCGAGCGTCAGCCCTTCGTCCTCGAGCGCAACCGCGAGAGGCCAGAAGCTCTCGACGACCTCCTCCACCGCCTCGCCCCGGCCGTCCCAGACGTCGTGATAGGCCGTCCGCAGAAGGAGGTACTCCCGCGTGCTTTCGGCCGTCTTCTCGGGCGCCAGCGTGAGCGCGTCGAGAAGACGCGCGGTCCTCGGCCAGGAGGAGGGGGTGGCCGCCAGCTTGCGGCGCTCCTCGATGACGGTCTTAGCCAGGGGGTTGTAGAAGCTGCGCGTGGGCAAGGTCAGCGCCACGGGCTTCGTCCTGGCGGCGTGGCCCGCGCCGTCCTTCACCTCGATGACGAGCGCGACCGCAAGGCCCGCCCATGGATGTTCGCTGAGGTCGAGCGTCACGGCCCGTTCGCCACCCGGCCCGGCGAGGGCGGGGAGGGGAAGCGTCTCTTCGCCGGCGAGGACGCTCTGATCGGGGCCAGGCACGTCCGGCGGCAGATCCTGAGCTGGCTGCAGCCGCAGGAGAATCGAGGCGTCCTGGATGCCGTAGTCGTCCGCGGTCAGGACCTCGAGCGCGATGCGGGTGCCGCCCTCCTCGGCGGGCGGTTCGAGCAGCGTCACGCGCGGTTCTGCGTCGCGTGTCACCACGATGGGCCAGGAAGCGACGCTGCCGCCCGCGCGCACGGTCAGCGCTGCGTTCTCGTCGAGCGCCGCCTCCGCAGTGAAGGCGCCCTCGCCGCGCTGGCCGCGAAGGCGCTCGCGCCCGCCCGCCGTGGCGAGGGTGACCTTCGCGCGCGGTCCTTTGCCGGATCCGGCTAGGCGAAGCTTCACCGAGGTCCCCTGCGGAACCTCGATCTGCCCACCGATTCCGTCAGGCAACTCGGCGGACTGGACGAGGAGCACGGGCGGTCTGTTCGTATAGGCAGGCGGGTCGAGCCAGACGTCGGCCATGACCGGCCCGGCGCTGCCGAGACCCGGGACGAAGGCCGAGCGGAGCCGCGAGGGCGCATCGGGGCCAGCGAGGATCAGCCCCGCGACGATCAGAAGGGCGAGGCCGAAGCGAAGGCCGAGACGGTCGGTGCCGTCGGTCCGGGCGCGGGGCCGGCGGAGCCGGGTGCCGGCAAGAAGGCGCTGAAGGCGGTCCTGATAGGCGCGCCAGTACGGATCGTCCGCCGTCCCCGCGAAGGGACTGTCCCGCAGCGCGTTGATCGTGCCGGGGGCAAGATCGCTGTCGGCTTCGATCCGGCGCGCGGCTTCGGTCCAGCCGGGCGCCCGCCACGAAAGCAGGCCTCGAATTACCAAGGCGGCAAAGGCGAGTAAGAAGGCGACTTTCAAGCCCGTCTCGGCCCACCAGGGCATGATCTCGTACAGACCGAGAAGCGCGACCGCGGCGCCTGCGAGGAGCAGAAGGACGGGCGGCAGGAAGGCCTGTTGCGCGCGTTCCCATAGCAGGACCGCCTTCGCTCGGAGGATCGGCGGGCGTGGCGCGCGGACGGGCTCGTTCATACTGGGGAAAACACTAGCGACGGGGAGCTTGCGGGTCACCTGTGCGATCGGTCAGGGTAAAGGAACCCTTAAGGCGTGGCCCGCGGTTTGCAGACCGGAGGACGAGCAGAAATGACGATCGGAGCGCAGATGGCGACGACGGCGACGGGCTATGTCGAGCGGTGGAGCAAGGTCGGGGAGGCGGCGCAGCGGGCGCGGTCGGTTCCAGCGAACAGGTTGGCGGCGCTGTTCATCGTCGTTCTCTACAACGCGATCGGCTTCGCGGACGTCGCTTCGACGCTGCACGGCCTGTCGGCAGGCGCCGTCGAGGCGAACCCGATCGTCGCCGCCGCGATGGAGTCGCTGGCGCATTACTGGGTGGCGCCGAAGCTCGCCTGCCAGCTTCTCGTTACGGCCATGATCGTGTGGTTCCCGCACCGCTTCGTGCTTACGATCTTCTCGATCGCCGTCGCGGCGACGGGCATCGCGGTCGTGAACAACATGCTGGTGGCGGCCTCGCTCTAAGCGAGCAGACCTTCCAGCGTCGCGATCATGCGGTCGAGGTCGGGCGGGGAGGAGAGCCGGTGATCGGCATCCTTGACCAGCGTGACCGTCACGTCCTCGGCGGTCATGTGCTCGGCGTAACGGACCGCGTGGGTCCAGGGGACGGCGTCGTCCTTCGTCCCCTGAATGATTCGCACTGGGCAGCGCACCTCTAGCGGCGCGTGAAGCAGAAGGTGGTTCGCACCGTCCTCGAACAGGGCGCGGGTATAGACCATCTCGCTGTCGTCATAGGCCGAAGGGAAGGCGATCCGTCCGTCGCGCTCGAGGCGCGCGCGCTCTTCTTCGCTCCACCCCTTCCGCGTCAGGTCCTGCGTGAAGTCGGGGGCCGGTGCGAGGAGGAGCAGCCCTGCAAGCCGAGAGGAGTCCTCTCGGGCGAGGAGGCCCGCGATCCAGGCGCCCATGGAAGAGCCGACCAGGACCAGGGTGCCGTCGACCTGTGCGAGCGTGGCCCTGGCGTCGGCGAGCCACCGGCCGATCGTGCCGTCCTCGAACGCGCCCTCGCTCTCGCCATGACCGGTGTAGTCGAAGCGGAAGAAGGCTCTGCCCGACCGGGCGGCCCAGGCGTCGAGCGTCTCCGCCTTCGTGCCACGCATGTCCGAAGCGTAGCCGCCGAGCCAGACGACGGTCGGGCCTGACCCCTCCCGCCGTAGGGTGGCGATGCGCCCGTTCGGGCCGTCGAGCATGGCGGGAGGCTGCTTGTCGGTCATGAGGCGGACCTCTACGCCGCTCGGATGCCCGGCCAAACCCTCAAGCTCAGCGGTGCCTGCATCCTACAAGTCATCCCCGCGCTCGAGGCGGGCGGCGCCGAACGCACCGTACTTGAAGTCGCGGAGGGGATCATCGGCGCGGGCGGCCGGGTGCTCGTCGCATCGGAGGGCGGGCGCCTCGTCCCGGCATTGACCGGGCTCGGCGGGGCGCACGTCACGCTGCCGATGGCGTCGAAGAACCCCCTCGTTTGGGCGCGAACGCGAGCGGCACTGGCGACGCTCGTTCGGACCGAAGGAGTCGACATCGTTCACGCGCGGTCCAGGGCGCCGGCCTGGCCCGCACTCTGGGCGTCGCGAAGGACGGGGGCCTCCTTCGTGACGACCTATCACGGCGCCTATAGTGGGAAGAGCACCGCGAAGCTCTTGTACAACTCGGTCATGGCGAGGGGGGACGTCGTCATCGCGAACTCCCGCTTCACGGAGTCGGCCATTCGGGAGGCCTTCGCGGATTGGCGGTTCATGCAGGGCCGGCGGATCGTGACGATTCCTAGAGGGGCGGCGCTCGGCGACTTCGATCCGGGCGCGGTGACGCCCGACCGGCTGACGGCAGCCTTCGACGTGCTCGGGGGTGAGGACAGGTTTCGAATCCTGCTGCCTGGGCGGCTGACCCCTTGGAAGGGGCAAGCGGTGCTCATCGAGGCGGCCCGCCAGTTGCAGGAACGCGGGCTGACCCTGCGGCTCGCGCTTCTTGGGAGCCCCCAGGGCCACGAGGATTACGAGCGGATGCTGAATGCGACGATAGAGCAGGCCGGACTCAGCGATGCGGTCGTGATGCCTGGAGAATGGGACGACATGCCGGCAGCCTACGCTTGGGCCGACGTCGCGGTCTCGGCCTCGACCCGGCCCGAAGCCTTTGGGCGGGTTGCGCTCGAGGCGATGGCGATGGCCAGGCCCGTGGTCGCGACCGATCACGGCGGCAGCCGCGAGACCGTGCTGCCGGAAGAAACAGGGATCCTCGTCGAGCCTGGCCAGGCCGCGCCGCTCGCCGATGCGCTGTTGCGGCTCGCGAAGGAACCTGCGCTCGGGGCTCGCCTGAGCGCTGCGGGGCGCCAGCGGGCGGCGCAGTTCTCGACGGCGGCGATGGTCGAGGCGACGTTGGGCGTCTATCGCGATGTACTCGAGGCGAGGGAGCGGAAGGCATGACGGCGAGGCTGGTTCTCGTCATCAAGCGCGAGGGCTTGGCCGCTCTCTTGGACGCCGAGCCGATCCTCGCCGCTCTGCGGCACGCTCATCCCGGCGCGCGGCTCGACTTCGTCACGACGGAGCGCTTCGCGCCGCTCGTTCGAAGGAGTCCGCACGTCGATCGGGTCCTCAGCGAGGTCCGAGCGGCGGGGGTGGATGCTTACGACGTGGCCTACGACCTCGACGGCATTGATTCCGGGCTCCGCGCGGCGGTGTCGGCTTCGGTCTGGATCGGACCGCAGCCCAGCGCCCATCCGCTAGGCGGGCCCGCGATGCGCAAGCTTCTTCGCGAAGCCGGTCTCATCGTCCTCCACAGCCTGCCGGATCCGGACTTCGGCGGCAGGCCCGCCAGCAGCCCGCTCAAGGGCACCCCCTTTGCGCT
The DNA here is from genome assembly GCF_014199615.1 of Parvularcula dongshanensis. Taxonomy (GTDB): domain Bacteria; phylum Pseudomonadota; class Alphaproteobacteria; order Caulobacterales; family Parvularculaceae; genus Parvularcula; species Parvularcula dongshanensis. The sequence continues at coordinate 1,135,892 of NZ_JACHOB010000001.1, forward strand.
TCTTCTTCGCGACGGGCATTGGCCAGCGTCCTATTGGGACGCCCTTGCCGGAGAGATCGAGGATTCGGGACTGCTCGCGATCGAGGAGAGCGATCTCGCCGCGCTCGTGCCTCTAGCTCGGACCGCTCGCTTCTTCGTCTCGGACGGCGCGGACGCTGCCTGCCTCGCGCTCGCCTCGCGCTGTCCGGGCGTCTTGCTTTCCGGCGAGGACGCATCTCCCGTCGTAAGCCATGCTGGCCACGACGTGATCCGCCTCGTCTCTCGCGAGGCGAGGTCGATCGAGCCGGCCTTCGTGCTGCAGACCTTGCGTTGCGCGGGGCACGTGCGATCGGCCGACGCGTTTGCACGGCCCGCCGATTGAAGAAGCCGCCACCGGAAGCTATATGCGGGCAAGGCGTGAAGGCGCCGAACCCAAGCAACTTCTGGAGAGTCCCATAGCCCGCAGACCGATGAACATGACCCCGCCCAAGAACACGGGGCCGCGCATGAACGACTCAATTCGCGCATCCCGCGTTCTCGTCATCGACCAAGAAGGCGAGAAGAGGGGGCCGATGTCGCTCGACGATGCGCTCGACATCGCTGCGGAGGCTCAGCTGGATCTCGTGGAGATGTCCGTCGCCGACGACGTGACGGTCTGCAAGCTCATGGATTGGGGCAAGCACAAGTACCAGCAGCAGAAGAAGAAGAACGAACAGAAGAAGAAGCAGAAGGTCGTCGAGGTCAAAGAGATCAAGATGCGGCCGAACATCGACCAGCATGACTATGAAGTCAAAACCAAGGCGATGCGGCGCTTCTTCGAGGAAGGGGACAAGGTCAAGGTGACCTTGCGTTTCCGCGGTCGCGAGATGGCGCACCAGGAGCGCGGCATGCAGCTTTTGAAGAAGGTGCAGGACGACTTCGAAGGCGTCACCAAGGTCGAGGCCATGCCGAAGATGGAAGGCCGCCAGATGATGATGGTGCTCGCGCCCCGTTGAGGCCCACCACGCGGCGGGTTCTTACAGCCCGTCCGCGTACCGGCCTTGCTGTCAGACCTCGTTCTTGACCGGCAGCGGCAGGTGCATCGTTACTTCGAGACCTGTCGCTTTCCACTTCCGCTCGAGCGACCCGTTCTGGCCCGAGAAGAGCCGATCGATCAGCTTTGTTCCGAAGCCCGCCCGGTTCGGTTCGGTCGCCACCTTCGGCCCCCCCGCCTCGCGCCAAGAGAACACGAGTGTGCGGGCATCGGGCGTCGTTTCGACCCGCCACTTGATGCCGATCCGCCCGTGCGGGGAAAGAAGCGCACCGTACTTCGCCGCGTTGGTGGCGAGCTCGTGAAGGGCGAGGCCCATCATGTTGCCGGACTTGCTGGCGAGGCGGACTGACGGGCCGTCGATCATGAACGCGTCGGCACGATCCTCGTAGGGCTCGAGCACGGCACGGATGAGCGCGTCGAGCGCGACGCCTCTATCTTCCGAGTAGAGGTTGACCGTCAGGGCATGCGCTCGGGCGAGCGCGGAGACGCGCTCGCGGATCGCACTGACGAGGTCGTCGGTGTTCGCTGCGCTGCGTGCCGAGAGCGTCGCGATGGCCGGGACGAGCGAGAACAGGTTCTGGACGCGGTGATTCACCTCGTGAAGCAGAACGTCCTTCTCGTTGAGCGCTTCGCTCAACTCCGCCTCGGACTCTTCGGCACGGCGTAAGGCGGCGCGAAGGTCGATCTCGCTCGATACGCCCGCCGCGATGTCCTGCAGCGCGTCGAGATCATCCTTCGTCCACCGGCGTGGTTCGGTGCCGATCGCGCAGAACGACCCGATGACATGCCCATCGGGCGAGCGCACCGGCACGCCAAGGTAGGAGACGACGCCCAACTCCTCGACCGCTGGGTTGTCTCGCACGAGGGGGTGGAGCCGGGCGTCATCGACGCTGAGAGGCTTTCCGCTCATCACGACGTGCTGGCAGAACGAATGGCTGATCGGGGTTTCGGTCCGCCCGCCAAGGCCCGTCTGGCCCTTGAAGACCTGCCGATCCTGTTCGACGAGAGACAGCAAACCGACGGGCATGGAGAGGAGGCGTGTCGCCAAGCGCACAGCGCGGTCGAAGACCTCTTCCGGCCCGCCTTCAAGGAGTCCCGTCCGCCTGAGGGCAGCGAGCCGCTCGGGATCGTCCAGGGCTTGCCCACCGCTGCAGAGGTTCTGTGTCACGGCGCGGTCGTCTTTATCCCATAAGGCCGGCATAGGCGTTTGGCTTTGGTGGAATGCACCTATGGTGCCAGACGTGTGAGCCGTCCAGACGTTGCAAGATCTTACTACGGCTTCCGTCCGTAGCGGTTAGTCGGGCTTGCTAACGAGGTAGACGCATTGGCCATCTTCCGCGGCCTGCGGCGTGGCTTGCCAACCGGCATCCCGGGCGGCGTGTACGAGATCGAGCTTGGCGATGGGGTCGTCCGCGCGGATCGCGATGCGGCTGCCGGGTGAGGCCGACCGCATCGCCGCCTCGAGTTTCAGGACGGGCAGGGGGCACCGCAGCCCTAAAGCGTCGATCGCCCGGTCGGCGCCGAATGGCCAAGCCGCCTCGTCGGCGCTCACGGCATCGCCTTCTTGAGCGCGATGCGGAGCGCGTCCCAGGAATCCATCGGAGCCGGGACCGGCGGGCGCCTCAACAAGCGCATCGCCTGACCCAGAGAGTCCGTGAGGTCACGCGGGTACCAGATCACGTGACGTTCGGTCATCCGTCCTCTGATGGCGGTGAGAGCGGCGCCGACGACCGCGCCTTCGGGTTGGGAGGGGGGCAGGCGATCGACGACGACGCGTGCCGCCCCGGCGCCGACCGCGAGCGCGCTCAGCACGTCTCTGTCAGGCAGGCGTCCACGGTGTTGGAAGACCCCGCCAGCCCGCCCGATCGACCAGCTAGCGGCTGTGATCGCGGCGAGGCGTTGGGCACGACTGCCTTCGAAGACGATGCGAAGGACTGCTCCGCCCCGCGCGAATCGGCGCGACCCGCGCCAGAACCCCGCCACGGCGAGCGCTTCGGCATCGAGCGGCGGGATCACCTCGGTGAAGAGCGGGCGGTAACGGCGCACAGTGCGCTCGAACAGCGCCTTCGCCTCGTCCGTGCTGCGCGTTGCCCAGCACCTGTCCGTGACGCCGACACCCAGCGGCGGAAGAGTTGCGGTCGCGCAGGCCGCGAGGCCAGCCACCCTTTCGACGTCAGCGGCGTCGAAAAGTCCCGCTTCCGCGGCTTCGACCGGCGTTCCGAAGAGGTCGGCGAGCGTGCCCTCGGGTACGGCCTCTCCCCGCTTTGCCGCCGCGGTCAGAAGAGCGCCCCAGCTAGTGCCGGCCCCGAAGCGAAGCCGATCATCGATCATGTCGACGTCGCGAAGCCCAGCGAAAGACAGTCCGATGGGGCGGGGGCCTTCGAAGGGCTGGTAACCCGCAGCGAACGCCTCGGAGAGAAGCTCGTCTACGCCATCGAAGCTTCTGGGGAAGAGTACTGCCGGCAGGGCCGGTGGCAGCCCTTCGGCCTGCCGAATGTGAGTGAGGATCGCGGGCTCGGCGCTCGCGAAGTCGCGGTCGCGCAGCTGCAAGGACAGCGTGCCGGGAGGGAGCGCGTCCCCGAGATCGGACAGGTCGGCACGCACCTCTTCGTCCGAATCGTCCCGGCGCGGGCCGGCGTTCAGGGTGGAGACGAGGTGCGACCGACCGAATCGCGCCGCTAGCAAAGCATTGAGCCGTGTCAGTGCGCGGTCCCCGACGGCAGCGGCGTGCTCGCGAACATCGGGCCGCCAAGCGGGGGCAGGCCCTGCCGTTCTTAGGCTTATCGCCGCGCTGTCAGGCTCCGCAGTCATGTCTGGAGAAGTTCTTTCACGCTCGGTGCCCCGTTCCGGCCCCATATTCGCATAGAAAGGAACGGTTCAAAACCGGATAAGCTTGCGTTAAGCTTCCCTAACATGGGCGCTCTCCCGGGCAGGAGTGGCGCAGGAAGGCGGGCACGAATGCTAAGGTCAGCCGACATCGTCCCTCTCGACCCGGAGCGGTCGCGGCGCACGGCCGGAGACGGGCATTCAGAGCAGGTCACCGAACTCGCCACGGCTGGAGCGATGCTACGCGCGGCGCGGGAGGGGGCAGGCCTGCGCCTCGACCGCGTTGCGGACGAGATCAACGTCAAGGCCGAGCGGTTGATGGCCATCGAGTCGATGGACCCGGCGGGCCTTCCGGCCCCGCCATACGCCCTTGGGTTCGTCCGGGCCTACGCCGCCCATCTTGACCTGCCTGCCGATCCTCTGGTCGCTCGGTTTCGCGAGGAGATGGGCTGGGTGCGGTCCGCCACTGCCCCGGTGGTCAAACGGGCACGGACGGCCGAATCGAACACGCCGCGTGAGGTCTCTCTCCTCGCGGTCCTCTTCGTTGTAGGCTTTCTCCTTTGGGGCGCGTGGCAGATCGTTCAGTCCGCTGCGCCTGACCTGCCGGCAACGAGCCCCGAAGGCTTCCCCATCGCGAGCCGCAGCGGCGAGCAAGAAGTGACCTACGAGGTCGATACCAGCCTCGCGCCGGCGGCCCAGGCGACGCCGACCCCTGCTGCGGAGGGGAGGGTGGTCTCGGCCGGCCCCGAAGAGGCGAATGTGGAGCCTATCGTTCCGCCACGGACGGCCAAAGCGCGGGACGGCCTGCTGCCGCCGCTCGTTCCCCTCGTCATCGCCCGCTCCGCCCCGTCTCGAGACGGCGCGCCGGTTATCGCCGCGCCGGACGACACGGTGCCCAGTTTTCCAAGCCGAGCCGACCGATTGAACGAGCGTCAGCTCGCGGCTGACTCCACCGACGGCGCTTCCGCCCCCGACCCGGCGTCGGCCGTGAATGAACTGCAGTCGGCGACGCCAGCCGCGGTTCCAGACCTGGCCGAGCCGCAAGTCCTTGCGTCGTCCGGCGTTAGAGCCGTCCCTGCGGTGACGCTATCGACGACGACGCCGGCCCGGCTGATATCGACAGTCGAGCCTGTCTACCCTCGTCGCTGCGAGAGTCGTGCGGCCGATGAGGAGGTCGTCACCATCGTCTTCGGGGTCTCCACCCGGGGCCGGGTCGTGAACCCGGACGTCCAGAACACGACCAATGACTGCTTCGAGAGCGCTGCGCTCGCCGCGGTGGCGCGGTTTCGCTTCGAGCCGGCAGAGGAGAGTGGACGATCCGTCGCGACGGCGGGGCGCACCACCCGAATCGTCTTCCGCAAGCCGTAGCGCGCGTCCGCCGGCCTTCGTACCAAAGCGCACTTCGTCCGCCGTTGAGGCAGCGGGGGACTAGGCCTAGGTAGAACCCATGCGGCGCAGGACAGATTCATGAGCATCCGCCCTTGGCGAGACATCGAGCGGCGACAGTCGCGCAAGATCATGGTCGGCGACGTGCCGGTCGGTGGCGACGCCCCGGTCTCGGTCCAGTCGATGACCAACACGGATACGGCGGACGCGAAGGCGACGTTGGGGCAGATCGAGCGCATCGCCGACGCCGGCGCCGACATCGTCCGGGTTTCCTGTCCGACCGAAGCTTCGACGCGTGCGATGCGCGAGATCTGCGCGCACAGCCCGATTCCCGTCGTCGCGGACATCCACTTCCACTATAAGCGGGGGATCGAAGCGGCAGAGGCCGGGGCGGCCTGCCTGCGCATCAACCCTGGCAACATCGGATCGAAGGACCGTGTGCGCGAGGTCGTCGAGGCCGCGCGCGCGAACGGCTGTTCGATGCGGATCGGCGTCAACGGAGGTTCGCTCGAGAAGCACCTCCTCGAGAAGTACGCCGAGCCCTGTCCCGAGGCTATGGTCGAGAGCGCGCTCTTCCACGCGAACATTCTCGAGGACCTGGACTTCCGGGAGTACAAGATATCGGTGAAGGCCTCGGACGTGTTCCTGACCGTCGCGGCCTACACGGCGCTCGCCGAGGCCACCGACGCGCCCTTGCACCTCGGCATTACCGAGGCAGGGGGCCTTCGCGGCGGGACGGTGAAATCCGCGATCGGCCTGGGCAACCTTCTATGGGCGGGGATCGGCGATACGATCCGCGTCAGCCTTTCCGCCGAACCCGAGGAAGAGGTGAAGGTCGGCTTCGACATTCTGAAGTCGCTCGGTCTCAGGCATCGGGGCGTGAACGTGATCTCCTGCCCGTCCTGCGCCCGGCAAGGCTTCGACGTGATCCGCACGGTAGAGAAGCTGGAGTCGCGCCTCGCGCACATCTCGACACCTCTCTCCCTCTCGGTGATCGGCTGCGTCGTGAACGGCCCCGGCGAGGCGCGCGAGACCGATATCGGCTTCACGGGCGGCGGAGCGGAGGCCGGCATGGCCTATCTGGGCGGTGTTCCGGCCTTCAAGCTCAAGAACGACGAGATGATCGATCGCCTGGTCGCGCTCGTCGAGGAGAAGGCCGCCGAGATCGAGGCGGCGAAGGTCGCGGCCGAGTAGGATCCTGCGTTCAGGGGCCGAACGGCTCGTCGGCCATACGAGCAGAGATCACTCGATCGCCGCCCAACCGCGCCGGGTCAGAACTTCGAGCGGTGAGAAGCGACGCTTGTAGCCCATCTTCTCCGAGCCCTCGACCCAGTAGCCGAGGTAGACGTAGGGCAGGCCGTCGGCCTGCGCCTGCAGGACGTGTTCGGCGATCATGTAGGTGCCGAGCGACCGCGCGGCTTCGTCGGGCTCGAAGAAGCTGTACACCATAGAGAAACCGTCCTCGAGCCGGTCGGTCAGCGCACAGGCGACGAGTTGGCCGTGTGGGTCGCGGTACTCGTGCAGTTCGGTCGCGACGGGGGTCTGCTCGACCATCTGAGCGTAGTCGAGCACGGTCATGCCCGCCATGCCGCCGCCGGCGTGGCGCGCGTCGAGGTAGCCGCGCAGCACGGAGAACTGCTCGGTCGTGATCTTGGCGGGCTTCGTCCTGCGCGTCAGGTCGCGGTTTCGCTTGAGGACCCGGCGCCAGGGACGCTCGTCGAACTCCGCGGCACGGATGCGGACGGGCTTGCAGGCCGAGCAACGCTCGCAAGCGGGCAGGTAGGCGATGTTCTGAGAACGCCTGAAGCCTCGCTGAGACAGCGTACCGTTCAGGGCCGTTGCCCCTTCGCCGCCGAGGAAGGTGAAGACCTTTCGCTCCTGCTGGCCGGGTAGGTAGGGACACGCCGCTGGGGCCGTCAGGTAGAACTCCCGACTCGTACTGGAGCCGTGGGGCGGGAAGGCGTTTGTCATGCGTGCGCGTTTGCCCTGTCGCTGGGGGAGTAGGCTAGAAGCTTTGTGTCACAGAAGCCCTACCGCGCGGAAGTAGGGCGGCGCGACGACAGTATAAAGAACCCACAGAAGAACGATTAGCGGCCCGCCGACGACCACGAAGTCCCGAAAGCGGTAGTGCCCCGGCCCCATGACCAGAAGGTTCGTCTGATACGCGATCGGCGTCGCGAAGGAGCAGTTCGCCGCGTAGATCACCGTCAGGACCAAGACCAAGGGGTCGATGCCTGCGCTTTGTGCGGCGCTCACCGCGATCGGCGTGAAGAGAACGACCGTCGCGTTGTTCGACAACACGTTCGTCAGCGCAGCGGTCATCGCGAAGAAGGCCGACAACAAGAGCGTCGTGCCTCCCGGCCCGGTGGCGAGCGGGGTGAGGTAGCTCGCGAGGAAGGCCGCGCCGCCCGTTCGGTCGAGCGCTGCGCCGAGGGCGAGCGCCGTTCCGACGAGCAGGTAGACGCGGCGGTCCACGGCTCGGCTGGCTTGGCGCACGTTGAGACACCCGGTTCCCACCATCGCCGTCGCGCCGAGGATGGCGGCGATCGAGATCGGCAGGAAGCCTGTCGAGGCGGCGCAGACGACGAGCAGGAAGATGAGGCCTGCGTAGCGGGCATGATCGGGGTCGGGCAGCTGCTGCATCGACTGCTCGAGCATCAGGATGTCTCGGTCGGATCTGAGCGAGCGGACGTCCGAGCGGTCCCCGAGGATCAGGAGGACGTCGCCCGCTTCGAGGCGAATATGCGCGACCTCGGTGCGGATCATGCGCGACCGCCGCTGAATGCCGATGATCACGCAGTTGGTCTGGAAGCGGAAGCGGATCTGACTGATCGTCCGTCCGATGATGCGCGAGCCCGGTGCGACCACCGCCTCGACCATGGTGAGTTCGCCCGACGCCCCTTCGCCGACTTCGACCTCCGCCATGAAGCCTTGGAGGATCTGCGGCCGTTTGCGCAGGAGGTCGGTCAGGGACCCGCGGGTCGCCGCGACGATGACCTTGTCGTTCAGCTGCAGGACGACACCGTCGAAGGGCGGCAGCAGCACCTCGTCGCCGCGTTGGACCATGCGCACCGTGAGGTCTGGCAGGTCGGGAAAGAAGCCGGCGACCGAGACCTGCCCGATCAGCGGGTTCCCTCGTTCCAACGTCAGCTGCGCGACGAACTGCCGACCGTCGGGCGCGGTGGTGGCTTCTCCGCCGCGCCGATCCGGCAGCCAGAACTTGGCTGCGAAGGCGAGGTAGACCGCGCCGACGCCAGCAAGGATCAGACCGAGCGGCGTGAGCGCGAAGAAGCTCAGCCGCGTCCCGGTGACCACCTGATACTCAGCGACGGCGAGCAGGTTGGTCGACGAGCCGATGGTGGTCGTCATGCCGCCGAGAATGGAAAGGAAACTCAGCGGCATCATCAGCCGCGACGGTGCGATCTTCGCCTGCGTCGCCATCGCCGCCATGATCGGGACGAACATCACCACGACCGGTGTGTTGTTGAGGAACGCGCTGACCACCATCACGAAGAGGAAGACGAGTAGCACCGCGAGGAGGCGGAACTTGTCGTAGGCGTCGAGGAGGAGACGGGTCGGGTACTCGAGGGCGCCCGACTGATACATGCCTTGCCCGACGATGAGCAGCCCGAGGATCGCGAACAGGGCGGGGCTGGCGAACCCAGCGAGGAGTTCAGCCGTGCCGAGTGCCACTTCGCCCTCGCCGTCGAGAACCGGCGCGAAGTGAAAGACGAGGAGTAGGATCGAGAGAACCCCGCCCGAGACGGTCTCGAGGCTGGCTCTGTCCGACGCGTAGCCGACGACCGCCGCGAGGATCACGGCGAGGGCGAACCACATCTGCCAGGTCGTGGCGATCTCCGCCATGAACGCTCCCGTAGCGAAGAGGACAGCCGGCTTAGACCATCCGTCCAGCCCGAGGGTTAACGGTGAAGCACGAGCCGTGCCAGCACGCGGCGAGGAAGGTGGTGCAACAGACGAACGCCTCCGGTTCCCCGGAGGCGTTCGAAAGCTGATCTCTCGAGACCGCTAAGCGCGCGGTCCCCAGGCCGTCAGGGTTTACGAGCGGGGCTCGTAGACTTCGAAGGACGAGATCTCAGAAGGTTCGGCGTCCACGTAGAAGCCACCGTCACCCTCGGCGACGCCAAGCTGGTCGAAGGGCACCACGTACTGCTCACCTTCATAGGCGATCACGACCGAGTCGACCTGACCCGTGCTGCTCATCATGATGTCGTTGACGGACGCGGTCTCCTCGGATTCCCCGATCGGCAGATCCTGACCCCGAACTTCGGAGGCCAGCATCATCGTGCCCATCTGGTCCTCGTAGGACGCCATGTCGAACTCACGCAGCTGGGCGATTTCGTCTTCGCTCATCTGCGATTCGAGCCGGACCTGACCGTCTTCCTGCGTGGCGCTGACGCGGTCGAAGTCCACGGCGTAGCTGTCACCGCCGAGGCCGAACAGGCCGCCCGCAGCGAGGATTACGGCCTGCGCCTGACCCTGATCGTCGAGCAGGACGTCGTCCACACGCGCCAGCTTGCCGCCTTCGCTGTCATAGACGGTTTGGCCGAGGTAGTCCGAAGCGAGGAGATCAGAGGACGACGCGTTTGCCGTCATCACCGGTTCGTCCGCCATCGGGTCGGAGGACATGTCGTCCTGCGCCAGCATCGGATCGGCACTCTCCTCGCCTTCGAGGTCGGTCGCGGCCAGCGCGTCCGTGTCGTCCTGCATCATCGGATCGCTGCTGCCGGCTGCCGGTGTCGTCGACGCGGTCCGGGGCTCGGTCGTCAGCTTCGGCTCGGAGGCGAGCTCCTGCGTGTTCAGGTCGTCGGCCGCAGTGTCAGGGTCGGTATCCTCGGCGACTTGCGGCAGCTCGTCCGCCGAAGCGACCTCGGTGCTGCTCGACTCCGTGGCCATCTCGTCCATGCTGTCCGAGTTGTCGGCAGTCTCGAGCTGCGGATCCATGCTGTTGACGTCGCCCATGTTCGGGGTCGCGAGCTGGGTCTCATCTTCCGCAGCAGTGCTGTCGGACATCGTATCGTCTTGAGCGACGGTCGTGTCGGACGGCTCCATCGGATCGGTCGTGGCGTAGGTATCGGCCGAGCCCGTATCCATGTCCGTGCTTTGGTCCGCCGCCATGGTGCTCGACTGGCTGTCGGTCGTGGTCGCGTCCTCGGCGAGTTCGGACTCCATGGTCTCGTCGCTGTCGAGCGCTTCGCGATCGGGATCGGTTTCCCAGTTCGTCTGCCCAGAGAACGGCGAATCCGTATCCGCATCGCCCTGCGCGTAGAAGTCGTCGCCCGAACCTTCTTCGTCGGCGCGAGGCGTCGATTCGTCCGTGCTGTCGGTTTGAGCGACGGTCGTTTCGTCCACATCGACGTCGTCCGAAGCCATCTCGGTTTCGTCTTCGTCCGACATTTCATAGCCGTCGGTCTGCGCCGTCGTCATGTCGGCATCGACTTCCGCATTCGCGTCGGCGCCGAAGTAGTCGTCGGCCGTCGCGGAGTCCGACGTCATGTCGTCTTGCGTAGTCGCCTCACTCGGGACGGTACGAGCAGGATCCTCTGTCGTCTGTGCACTGACCTGAGTGAGCGACAGCGCTGCGATCGCGGCGCCGGAGAGAAGGAGAGTCTTCATGATTCATGTTCCCTGAGTGCGACTAATAACAACGAAACATATGAGAGGGGCATTCGGCTCCCGCTCGCACGCCTTTTTTACAGTGATCACGAGAGGTTCATCTCACGGGAGCGTTTTGCTGCGGGTGCGAAATGCTTCAGAGAAAGCTTTCCTGTACCGGCTTTCCGCTCTGCGGAGGCGACGCGCCGACCTGTCTTCGCTTCTGCTCATTGTTTGCGGCGTAGCGAACGTCTTCGTCTCGATCCCTCGCATAGCGGGCGAGGTCGGCGTCGGTCAGTTCGTGCCAGTAGGTTCCTTTGTCAGCCCCGTATGGAACACGGGGCGGCAGACCGGGAAGGCGCTCCCAAGCGATCAGCGTTTCGGCCGGCACGAGGGCAAGCATGTCGCGCAGATGATGCGCCGTGACGTAGGCATCGGGCAGGGCGCGGTGCGCCGGCAGACCGAGGTCGCGGTCGAGGCCTTCCGGCTTGCGCCAGTAGCGCAGGACTTGGTTCGAGAAAGAGGGGCTGCCGGGAAAAAGGCGAAGAGCGCCCTTCCAGGTACAGATCCACGCGGCCCCGCCCGATAGCCTCGGCGTGCAGAAGCGCTGCTCGAACGCGGCCCTGTGCGCGGCAAGAGCGATGCATCCTTTAGGGCGAAGGACCACCGGCGCCACCTCCTCCCAGACCGGCGCACCGTGTACGTCGTCGTCGACGATGTGATGGATCGCCTGCGTGACGGCGGGGATTTCGCGGCGGGGATCGATCAGGGTCGAACCGCGGCTCTCCGAGACGATCCAACGGTCCTCACCGTCCTGCTCGACGTCCTGCCAGCCGACCTCGCATACGCCGTGTGCTGGGGGGCGCGACCCTGTGGTCTCCAAGTCGACAACGCGGACGAAGGGGCGGCCGGAGGGCGGGGGCGGGGCGCTGATCATGTCCCTGATCTAGCGCTCGCGCCTAGGCGGCCATCGCCTCGGCCGCCTGAAGATCGACGCTGACGAGCGCACTGACGCCGCGTTCGATCATCGTCACCCCGTAGAGGCGGTCCATGCGCGACATGGTCAGAGCGTGGTGCGTGATGACGAGGAAACGCGTCTCGGTCTCCGCCGCCATCGTCCGCAGCATGTCGCAGAAGCGCTCAACGTTGGCGTCGTCGAGGGGCGCGTCGACCTCGTCCAGGACGCAGATCGGCGCGGGGTTGGCACGGAAGACTGCAAAGATAAGGGCGGTCGCGACGAGCGCCTGCTCGCCGCCCGACATCAGGCTCATCGACGATAGCTTCTTGCCAGGGGGGCTCGCCAGGATATCGAGCCCCGCTTCGAGCGGATCATCCGAACCCGTCAGCGCGAGGTGCGCATCTCCCCCGCCGAAGAGCGTACGGAAGAGCGCGCCGAAGTGACCATTCACGGTCTCGAAGGCCGCGGTCAATCGCTGACGCCCGTCCCGATTCAGCGTGCCGATCGCCCCGCGCAACTTCCCGACCGCCGCCTCGCAATCCCCCCGCTCGGCGGACAGCTCGGTCAAACGGACGTCGACTTCGCTCATCTCTCGTTCGGCGACGAGGTTCACGGCGCCGAGGGCATCGCGTTCCCGCCGCAACTTCTCCGCGCGCGCCTCGAGCGTACCGGCGTCGGGAAGGGGCAAGGCCGCGTCATGTTCGGCTCGTTCAAGCAGACCGTCCGGCGCACCGTCCGCAATTTCGGCTGCGGCTGCTTCGGCGTCGCATAGCCGCTCCCGCGCGGCATCACGTTGCGCCGCGCGGGCGGCACGTGCCTCGCGAGCGGTGCTGACGGTCTCGCTCGCCGTCCGCGCCGATGCCTCCGCCTCGTCAAGGCTGGCTCGCGCCTCGCCGACGGCATCGGCGGTCCGTCGCAGGCGGCTCTCCGCAGCAGCGATCTCCTCGCCAAGCGCATCGCGCCGAGCCTTCAGTGCGGCCGGCGCCCGTTCGGCCGCGGTCAGTTGCTCTGCGACGTCGGACGCGACTTCGCGAACTTGAGCGAGCCGCTCCTGAGCCGCCTCGCCGCGCCGACGCCAGTCTTCGGTTTCACCCCCGATGGTCCGCAGCCGGGCGGCACGGGCCTCCGCTTCGCGGCGAGCCTCCGATGAAGCGCTCCGCGCTTTGTCGAAGGCGGTGCGGGCGGTTTGGGCGTTGGTCCGCGCCTGGTTCAAGGCTTCGCTTACGCCGCTGATGGCCGGAAGGGCCTCGACGCACGCCTCGGCCTCGCGCAACTCAGCTTGAAGCTCTCTCAGCCGCTCCTCGAGGCTTTGCAGTCGAGCCTTCGCCGCGTCGCGCTTGGCAGCCCGCCTGGCCTCGTCCGCCTTGGCATCCGCAAGCGCTCTGTCGGCCTTCGTAAGGCCGTCACGGGCATCGCGCAGTACCCTGCGCGCCTCTCTTTCGGCCTCCACGGCCGCCTGTTCGGCCGCCTTGGCGTCGGCGAGCCCGGCCTCAGTGGCCGCAAGCGCTTCCTTCGCGGTTTCTTCTTCGGCTTCTACCGCTTCCAACCGCCTGCGCTGCTCGAGCCGAAGGGCAGCGGGCGCGGGTGTGCCCGACCGGGCGGAGAAGCCGTCCCATCGCCACAAATCGCCTTCGCGGCTGACGAGGCGTTGGCCGGGCGAGAGTGCGCCTGCGAGGCGCGGTCCGTCGACAGCGTCGACGACGCCGGTCGCGGCTAGGCGGCGCGAGAGGGCAGCGGGCGCGGTGATTACGTCGCAGAGGGCCCGCACGCCGTCCGGCAGCGGTGCGTCCAACGGCACTTCGCCCAGCGCCGACCAGCGGCGTTGCGCATTCTCGTCGAGCGCCGCGGAGAGATCGTCGCCTAAAGCTGCAGCGAGCGCGGTCTCGAAGCCCTCGGCGGCCGTCACCTGATCGAGCACGGCGCCAGGTTCCGGCGCGGAGGCTTCGAGCAGACGCTGAAGAGCTCGTGCTTCGGCGCTCGCCGCCGCCAGCCGTTCGGCAGCGGCCTCACGCGGGGCGCGGGCGGCTTCGAGGGCGGCAGCAGCGGACGCCCGTTGCGATTCCACCTCGCTCAAGCGGCGCTCTGCACCAGCGAGCTTCTCGCTGGCCTCATCGCGCAGGCGCAGCAGCGTCTCGCTCTGCTGCGTGCCGCCTTTCTCTTCTCCGACGGCTTGAGCAAGCGCGTCGCGCTCCTGCCGCGCTCTTGCCTCCGCCCTTGCAGCCGCGTCCTGCGCCGTGAGCGCCGCCCGGCGTTCCGCCTCTGCTTCGGCGGCGGCGCGCTGCGCGTCCTCGCGGGATGCCTCCGCCTTACGAAGGGTGGTCTCGTTCTTCGTCGCCTCGGCCTCGAGCGCTGCGAGCCGATCGGCGGCGGGCGCCGTTTCCGCCTTCAGGCGTTCCTCTTCGTCCGCGAGCCGGTTGAGCGCAGCCTCCGCCTCCTCCGCGAGCACGTTCTCTCGCGTGAGGTCTCCCTGAAGGCGGAGTTCGGTCTGCTTAAGCCGTTCGATCAGCGCCTCCGCTCGGTCGACTTCGGCCTCCGCGTTCTCTGCGTCTGCCTGTAGCCGCGCCAGCACCGCGCGCGCCTCCGCTTCCGCGACCCGGAGCGGCTCGACGGCGTCGCGAGTGCGGGTCAGGTCGCCGGCGGCGCTGGCGGCAACGGCGCTCGCCTCGCGGACCTGCGCCTCGGCGGCAGCGAGCGCGGCGTCGGCCTCGGTGGCGGCATGCTTTGCCGACTGCCAACGAAGGTAGGCGAGCATCGCTTCGATCCGCTTCAACTCGGCGGAGGCGTTGCGGTAGCGGGTCGCCTGCCGCGCTTGCCGCGCGAGGCTGGCGCGCTGCGCTTCGAGTGCGCCGAGCGTATCGTCCAGTCGCTCGAGGTTGGTCAGCGTCGCCTTCAGCCTCAGTTCGGCCTCGTGGCGGCGAGCGTGGAGGCCTGTGATGCCCGCCGCTTCTTCAAGCAGGCGGCGACGGTTCTCCGGTTTGGCCGCGATCAGCTCCGAGACCTGACCCTGCCGGACAAGGCCCGCCGCACTGGCGCCGGTCGCGGCGTCGGCGAAGAGGATCTGTACGTCGCGGGCGCGGACCTCCCGCCCATTGACGCGGAAGGTCGAAGCCGCGCCCTCGCCGCGCCGCGTGATCCGACGACTGACTTCCAGCCTCGGCTGCTCGCGCAGCGCCTCGGGCCAGCCCGCAGGCGCGTCGCCTTCTTCGTTGGCAAGGGAAAGCGTCACCTCGGCCCAGGCCCGCCCCGGACGGCCGGGCCGGTCCTTGGTCCCCGATCCGCCGAAGATCACGTCCTCCATGCCGCCGGCGCGCAGCGCCTTGGCGGAGGAGGCGCCCATCACCCAGCGCAGGGCCTCCAGCACGTTCGACTTGCCGCAGCCGTTGGGGCCGACGATCCCGGTCAGCCCGGGCAGGATGTCGAGCTCCGCAGGTTCGCAAAAGGACTTGAACCCGGTGAGGCGCAGACGGTCGAACTTCAAGCTTCACAGCCTCCCAAGACGTCCGCACCTTCCCTTGAGTCGGTCGCGTCAGCTACGCTCCGCGACGATCGCTCGAAGCTTTTCGACGGTCTCTTCGGGAGTGCGGCCGAACTCGAACCGTTCGCCGTCGATCAGTAGGGTCGGTGTGCCTTGAACGCCCGCTTCTTGGCCTGCCTTCACGTTGGCGTTGATCTTCTCGATGATCGCTTCACGCCTCAGGCACTGTTCCATGGCCGCCCGGTCGAGGCCGACCTGGGAGAAGATCTCTTCGAGCGCGACGGCGGGCTCGGCGCTGTACGCCCAGTCGCTTTGGCGCTGATAGAGTGCGCTCAGCATGGTGTAGTAGCCCGGCGCGCCGGCCTCGGTGGCAGAGCACCGTGCCAGGATCGAGCCGATGTAGGATAGCTGGACCGGCGAGGTCGGAAACTCGCGGAAGACGAAGCGCACCTGGCCTGTATCGATCAGCTCTTCCTTGATCACCGGCAGGAACTGCGTGTGGAAGGTGGCGCAGTGCGGGCAGGTTACCGAGGCGTACTCGGTGACGGTGACCGGCGCGTCGTCGGAGCCCAAGACCATGTCTTCGGTCGCAAGGCTGCCTTCCGGCTCCGAGATCGTCTCGGCAGGCTCTTCCGCCGGGGCGGTGTTCGAGGGGGCCGCAGTCTGCGCTGCCTCACCGTCGAGAGAGGCGAGCGAGGGTGCCGTGCCCTCTTCACTCGCGTCGGACCCACCGCAAGCGGCGAGCATCACGAGGGCCGCGACGCCCAGCATCGTCGTGCGCATGAAAGAATCTCCGCAATTGTTTGCTTGCAAGCAAGCCGATGCGGCTTCGCGGTGCAAGTGACCGGACGGACGGCTACCGCCGATGCGACGCTATTGCAGCTCGAAGGCGCTCTAGCGCCTCGGCCGGGTTGCGGGCCGGACGAGGGGCGGGCGAGGGCGCTTCAGCCTCCGCGGTCACCCGGCGGCTGGCCCAGTTCCGGCCCTCCGCGACCTGAGCGCCGGCCTGCCGGATCGACAAGCGCGTCAGCCTCGGTTCGCGCAGAGCGGTGCGCGCCCGTGCCAACAACTGGTTCTGCGCGTACTGCACCCGCATCGCGGCCGCACCGCTCGACACGGCGACTTCGAGCGTCACCGCGTTCTTCTGCCGTTTGAGGGCGAGGGGCCGGCAGAGGCGAGCGAGGTCGACGCCCGCGACCTCGGCCCAACGCTCGGCGAGGCTGGGATCCATCGCGCCCGACTTCGCCGCGAGCTTCGCGACCTGCGGCGAGATGCGGGACGACAGGGGAGGCGGACCCCGACGCGCGGGCTTGGTCGGAAACGGAGCGGGCTTGGCTGTGCGTGGGTCTTGGGTCATGGGACGAGGATGAGCGTAGCAGGCGGCGAGGGGCGGGGTAAGGACGGCTTCGCGTCAGCGTTGCTCGATTGGTACGACGACCACGCGCGTATCCTGCCGTGGCGCGTGCCGCCGGGTTCGGACGAGCGGCCGGACCCTTACCGCGTTTGGCTCTCCGAGGTCATGCTGCAGCAGACGACGGTCGCCACGGTGCGCCCGCGCTTCGAGCGTTTCCTCGAACGCTGGCCGACGGTGAGTGACCTCGCGGCAGCGCCGCAGGAGGACGTCCTCTCGGAGTGGGCGGGGCTCGGCTACTACGCGCGGGCGCGGAACCTTCATGCTTGTGCGAAGGTCGTCGCCGAGCAGGGGTGGCCACAAACCGAAGAAGGTTTGCGGGCCCTGCCGGGGCTAGGCACCTACACCGCAGCGGCGGTCGCCGCGATCGCCCTCGCCGAGCGGGCGGTGGTCATCGATGGCAACGTCGAGCGGGTGGTGGCGCGGATCTTCGCGATCGAGCGGCCCGTGCGGCAGGCAGGCGCCGAAGTTCGGGCGGGGGCTGCGGCCCTGACGCCTGCGGCCCGGCCAGGCGACTACGCGCAGGCGATGATGGACTTGGGCGCCGGGGTGTGCCGGCCGAAGCGGCCCGACTGCCTCCTCTGCCCGGTGCGCCCGTTCTGCGACGCGGCTGCGCGGGGGCTGACGGAGGAGCTGCCAGTCCGCGTGCCGAAGAAGCCGAGGCCGGTGCGTAGTGGCGTCGTCTATGTTGGCGTCCGGCCGGACGGGGCGGTGCTCTGCGAGCGGCGCGCCGAGAACGGCCTCTACGGCGGCATGCTTGGCCTGCCCAGTAGCGATTGGAAGGAAGGGGGGGCGGACGCGGGCGCGCCTGTGGCCAGCGATTGGGTGAATGTGGGAGAGGTAGAGCACGGCCTCACCCACTTCATTCTCAAGCTCACCGTCCAGACGGCTCGGTTGGGAGACGCGCCTTCAGGAACGTTCTTTACCGACGACCTCTCGGGCTTGCCGACGGTCTTTCGCCGCTGCGTCGCGCTAGCGTCAGTTCATGCCGCGGCGAATGACGCTCCTTAGGCTGTCGATCGGCGCGAGCTTGCCTGCTTCCTCGTAGTGCCAGAACGTCCAGCCATTGCAAGACGCCGCGTTCTGAACGCCGGCGCCGACCTTGTGGATCGAGCCTTGGTGCAACGACGTATCGAGCGTGCCGTCAGCCTTCACGCGGGCAATGTGCTTGCGCTTGGGGCAGTAGAGCTTCGAGCCCGGCGCCAGGAGGCCGCTTTCGATCAGCTGACCGAAGCCGACGCGCGGCTGGCGGCGGGGCGAGGGGAGGGGCGCTGCGTCCTCGGGGTCGGCCGGCACGATCGATGCGATGCGGGCCTCGGCGGCCTTGGCGTAGGTTTCGTCCCGCTCGATCCCGACGAAATGTCGGCCGAGGCGCTTCGCGACGGCGCCCGTCGTGCCCGTGCCGAAGAAGGGGTCGAGGACCACGTCGCCGGGGTTGGTCGTCGCGCTGAGGACGCGGTGCAGGAGCGCTTCTGGCTTCTGTGTCGGGTGGGTCTTCTTACCGCCGGTCTTGAGGCGTTCCTGTCCGGTGCAGAGCGGCAGCGTCCAGTCGGAGCGCATCTGCACGTCTTCGTTCGCGGCCTTGAGCGAGTGATAGTTGAAAGTCGGGCGGCTCTTCTTGTCGCGGCCGGCCCAGATCAGGGTCTCGTGGGCGTTGGCGAAGCGCGTACCGCGGAAGTTCGGCATCGGGTTCGTCTTTACCCAGACGACGTCGTTCTGGATCCAGAAGCCGAGGTCCTGAACGGCGCAGCCGAGGCGGAAGATGTTATGATAGCTGCCGATGACCCATAACGCGCCGTTGGGCTTGAGCACGCGGCGCGCCTCCGCCAACCACGCCTTCGTGAAGGCGTCGTAGGCGGCGAAGCTTTCGAACTGGTCCCACTCGTCCGTGACGCCGTCGACATCCGACTGATCGGGCCGGGTCAGGCCGCCGCCGAGCTGCAGGTTGTAGGGCGGGTCGGCGAAGACGAGGTCGACGCAGGCGTCCGGCAGGCTCTTCATGACCTCGATGCAGTCGCCGCGAAGGATGGAGTCTTTATACGGAGTGGTCACGAAGCGCCTCGACTTAATGCCTCGGCAATAGACTCCGGTATGGCTAACAGGGGATGAACGCTCCGGTAACGGAACGTTGAGGAGGGTTAAGGCTTCCTTTCCGCGCGCCGCGCGATCGGGGCGAAGCTTAACCTATGGTGCGGCGTGACGCCGTGTATCTCCAAGGCATCGGCGTGGGCCCTGGTGCCGTAGCCCTTGTTCGACGCCCAGTCATAAGGGGTGTGATGCTCGTGGAGACGCGCCATCTCGGCGTCGCGGGCGACCTTGGCGAGGATGCTGGCGGCCGCGACGGAGGGAGAGAGGTCGTCGGCCCGAGGCAAGGCACGGGCGACAACCCCTTCCGGCAGGGCGGGTAGGACGAGGCCGTCCACGATCACCGCAGCGGGCCGGACGGGAAGCGCTTCGAGCGCGCGGCTCATCGCGAGGAGGGTCGCCTTGCCGACGCCCATCGCGTCGATCTCCGCGACCGAGACCCAGCCGAGGCCTATCGCGGCCGTCTCGGCGATCTCGGCGGACAGCGCCTCGCGCCGCTTCGCGCTCAGCTTCTTCGAGTCCCGCAGGCCCTTCGGCACGCGGGCGCGGTCCAGGATCACGGCGCCGGCGACGACCGGCCCGGCCCAGGGGCCGCGTCCCACCTCGTCCACGCCCGCGACGGGGCCGAGCAGGGCGTCCTCGATCTCGAAGGTCAGCGCCATGCCGCGTGCCTAGGCAGATTCGGATCTTGCGTTAGCCGAAGAGCGACAGTTGCGGACGTACCGCCGCCGGGGGCGAGAAGCGGCTGCAGTCGAGGTCCGGCATCTCGGTAAAGCCGAGGCGTCTATAGGCGTTCCTGAACCGGGCGCGCATGAGCTGCGCGACGGTCGAGCGAGGCTCCTCCGCACGGGACCAAGCGACGTCGTAGGTCCGCCCGCCGTTCATCTCGCGCAGGTGGTTCAGAACCCGCGACTTGTGGTTCGGCGCGAAGGTCTCGAGCCACTCCTCGAAGAGATCTGCAACCTCAAGCGGTAAGCGTAGGATCGTATAGGCGGCGTAGGTCGCGCCGCGCGCCGCGGCCTCTTCCATCAGCGCTTCGAGCTCGTGGTCGGACAGGCCGGGGATCATCGGCCCGTGCACCGTCCCGGTCGGCACGCCGGCCTTGGCAAGGACGCGGACCGCTTCGAGCCTGAGGCCGGGGCGCGGCGCCCGCGGCTCCATCGCGCGGGCGAGCTTGCCGTCCAAGGTCGTGATCGAGAGCATGACGCGAGCAAGGCCGTCGCGTGCCATCGGCGCAAGGAGATCGAGGTCGCGAAGGACAAGGTCGGACTTGGTAAGGATACTGACGGGGTGGCTGAACTCATGCAGGACTTCCAGGACCTCCCGCATGACGCGATAGCGCCGCTCGATCGGCTGGTAGGGGTCGGTGTTGGTCCCGATCGCGATGGGCCGCACCTCGTAGCGCGAGTTCGACAGCTCGCGGCGGAGGAGGGCGGCGGCGTTCGGCTTCGCGAAGAGGCGGGTCTCGAAGTCGAGCCCCGGCGAGAGTCCGAGATAGGCATGGGTCGGCCGCGCAAAGCAGTAGGAGCAGCCGTGCTCGCAGCCCCGGTACGGGTTGATGGAGCGATCGAAGCCCACATAGGGGCTGTCGTTGAAGGTGACGATCTTGCGTGCGGGCTCTTCCTGAACGCTCGTCTTGTGCTCTTCCGGTGCCTCGTCGGACCAGCCGTCGTCGAAGCCCTCATAGGCTATGCGCTCGAAGCGGCCCGAGGCGTTCGACCGCGCGCCGCGCCCCCGCCCCGCGCTTGGCTTGGACGGAAGGAAGGGTGGGGACACGACGCGGGCCATGAAGGGAGGATGGCGCGTAAGGGGCGAACAAAGCAAGAACGAGGTTTCCACAGTAGACACAGGCGGGACAGGCCGTGGCGAACCCGTTAAGGGACGGGTGAGCAGGAGAAGCCAGCCCGTGATCTCTGTCGTCATCCCTACGCTGAACGCTCGGGACGCCTTGCCCGAAACGCTCGCTTGTCTTTGGGACGCGAACGCGGACGGCCTCGTGCGCGAGGTGATCGTCACCGATGGCGGCTCTGCGGACGAGACGCTAGCGGTCGCCGACGCCGCCGGCTGCCAGATCGTAGCGGGGGGGCCGGGTCGGGGCAGCCAACTCGGGCGCGGCGCCGAGGCGGCCCGGGGCGAGTGGCTCTTGTTCCTGCACGCCGACACGGTGCTGTCGCCGGAGTGGGAAGGGGAGGTCGGGGCGTTCTGCGCGAGGGACGAGGCGGCGGGCGCCTTCCGCCTCGCCTTCGCAAGGAAGGGTATCGCTCCGAGGCTCGTGGCAGCGGGCGCGAACCTCCGTACCCGTACGCTCGGTTTGCCTTACGGCGATCAGGGGCTTCTCATCTCTCGCGCCAGATACGAGCGCATCGGCGGCTTCGCGCCGTTGCCGCTCTTCGAGGACGTCGACATCGCACGTAGGATCGTCGCGGACGGGGGGCGGGGGGCACTGCGTCTGCTTGCTTCGCGAGCCGTCACATCACCCGCGCGCTACGAGCAGGCGGGCTACGTCCGCCGCGTGTTGCGCAATCAGTGGTGCCTCCTCGCCTACCTTCGCGGCGTGCCCACCGAGACGATCGCGGCGCGCTACGCGTGAGCGTCACGCCGCAGCTCGTCCTCTTCGCGAAGCCGCCGCTCGCGGGCCGGGTCAAGACGCGCCTGGCGAAGGACGTAGGGTCCGCCTTTGCGACGAGCTTCTACCGGCAGGCGACGGCGAGGCTTCTCAGGCGTCTTGCCGATCCGCGCTGGCGGACGGTCCTTTGCGCCGATGCGCCGCCGGGCGTAGGCCCTGCCTGCTGGCCGCCGGGCGTGCGGCGTATCGCGCAGGGCGGCGGAAACCTTGGGGACCGGATGAGGCGCGCGCTGCGGCGCCTGCCTCCAGGGCCGGTCGTGATCCTCGGAACGGACGCACCGCAGGTGACAAGGGCGGACGTGGCGGCGGCCTTCGCGGCGCTCCGCGGCGCCGACCTCGTCGTCGGTCCGGCCGAGGACGGCGGCTACTGGCTGATCGGTGCCTCGCGCCGCCGCCCGCTGCCGGGCCTGTTCGAAGGCGTCCGCTGGTCGACGAAGCACGCGCTTGGCGACACGCTTGCCAGCCTGCCCGGCGATGCGCGTGTCGCGCACCTGAGGACCCTGCGGGACGTGGACGACGGCGAGGACCTTAAGGCGCTCCGATCGACTTCGCCTTAGGGCGCGGGGCTCGGCTCCGCGGTGCTCGACGCAGGTCCCGTCGCGGCCGTCCTGACGGGAACGACGCGTTTCGGCTTCTCGATCAGGCGGTGGATGAGGGCGAAGGAGACCACGCCCGCCGCGACGTAGGAGATCGGCGCCGCGAGGAAGATCGCCGTCGTCCCGGCCCAGAAGGGCAGGACGGCGAGGGCGGCCAGGAGGGCGAGCCCGACATAGATCGCGATGTAGCGAAGCACGTTCAGCCCCATGGCAAGGTTCGGATAGCCCAGGGGGTTGAAGACTCCGACACTGACGATGAGCAGACCCGCGCCCCAGATCCCGAAGCCGACGAAGCCCAGATAGCGGTCCGTGACGGCGGCGATCATCGGGTCGTCCGTAAAGAGGTTGCCGACGTCTCCGCCGAAGCACCACAGCATCGCACCCGCGAAGGCCCCCCAGACGAGCGAGAACAGGAGGACCGACGCCTCCGCCTCGCGCAGGCGTCCGAAGCGCGTCGCGCCGACGTTCTGGCCGACGAAGGGGGAGATGCCGGACTGAAGCGCGTAGAAGGGGATGATGGCGAGCGCCTCGACCCGCGCACCGACCGCGTAGCCCGCGACGACGTCGGGCCCCGCCTCGGACAGGAGGCGCGTCAGGATCATGCCGGAGAGCGGCCCCACGAGTTGCGCCAGGAAGGCGGGCGCGCCGTAGGTGAGGACGTCGCGTACGCACGGGATAAACTTTGAGAGGCTGTCGCGGCTGACCTCGATCAGGTCCTGGCGGAAGAGGTAGGCGACCGCGAGCACCGCGATGAAGCCGCGCGCTACGACCGTCGCCCACGCCGCCCCCGCCATGCCGAGGGCGGGCGCGCCCAGAAGGCCGAAGATCAGGACCGGTGAGAGCGCTGCGTTCACGACGGCGGCGAGCACCATCAGCACACTCGGCACGACCGCTTCGCCAGCGGCGCGCACGAGCCCGTTCAGCACGATCGGCAGGATCAGGAAGGCGAGGCCTCCGTACCACACGTTCATGTAGTCGTGGATCAGGGGGATGAGTTCGGCCGGCGCGCCGATGAGGTTCAGGAACACCCAGTCGGAGGTAGCGTACATCAACGCTGAGAGCGCGATGGAGTAGAGGAGGACGAAGATCGAGGTGTTCGACGTCAGGATCCGCGCCCGCCGCATCTCCTCAGCGCCCAAGGCGCGTGCGACGACCGAGGTCGCGCCGTTCCCCATGCCGATCGCGATCGCCGACATGCCGAAGATGACGGGGAAGCAGTAACCGATCGCTGCGAGGTGGTCCGGACCCAAGCGGCCGACATAGAACGTGTCGGTCACGTTGATCGCCACGACCGCGAAGAGCCCCAGCGTCAGCGGCCAGGACAAAGAGAAGAGGACCGGCGCGACGGGGCCGTCGAGAAGGCGTTCGCGGCGCCGGTCGGTCAGGCTTTCGGACATCGAGGCCGATTAGAGGGGCGATGTCCGAATGGCCAGTACCGACGGCCTCACGATCAGGCCGAAGGCTCCAGAACCACCTTCACCCAACCGGACTTGCGCTGGTCGAACTGCTCGTAAGCCGAGATGGCGTCGGTCAGTCCCTCGTCCTGCGTGATCAGCTTCAGGGGGTCGAAGGTGCCGGACTCCACGAGGTCGATCAGGTGCGGGATGTACCGGCGGTGGTTGGCGTTGCCCATGTTGACCGTCAGGTTCTTGTTCATCGGGTGGCCGAGCGGGAAGAAGGTGTCGGTCGGCGGGTAGACGCCGATGACCGACAGCGTGCCGGCCTTGGCTAAGGCCTCGATCGCCCAGGACACCGCCTGCATCGGCGAGTCGCCGGGCTTCCAGAGCTGCCCTCGCTGGTTCGTGCCGTCCTGCGTGATCTTTTCCACGAGCCCGGGCGTCGGCTTCGCGTCCTTCGCGGCAGGGCCCGACTTTGGTGCCTCCGCGTCTACGCCGACCGCGTCGA
The DNA here is from genome assembly GCF_014199615.1 of Parvularcula dongshanensis. Classification (GTDB taxonomy): domain Bacteria; phylum Pseudomonadota; class Alphaproteobacteria; order Caulobacterales; family Parvularculaceae; genus Parvularcula; species Parvularcula dongshanensis. The sequence goes on from NZ_JACHOB010000001.1 coordinate 1,159,785, forward strand.
TCGCTCGGTCCACGCCGACGCCGTTGGTCAGCGACAAGATCGCCTCGATCGGGTCTTCCTCGTTGAAGTCGACGGGCTCCGCACCTTGCGCCTGGGCCTTGGCGAGCCTGTCCTCGTGCCCGTCCACCGCGATGACCCGCCCCGCGCCGAGCTGGAACGCCGAGACGACGGCGAAGAGGCCGACCGGGCCGCAGCCGAAGACGGCGACCGTGTCCCCTTCCTCGATCTCGGCGATGTGAGCGCCGAAGTAGCCCGTCGGGTAGATGTCGGACATCAGGATCGCGCGCTCGTCGTCGACCCCGTCGGGCAGCTTCACGAGCGAGGAGTTTGCGTAGGGGATCCGCGCGTACTCAGCTTGAAGGCCGTCGAAGCCGCCCGCCGCCTGAGGCCCGCCGTAGAAGGCAGTGCCCGCGCGCTTGCCACCCGGGTTCGCCTCGTCGCACTGCGCGGTGTAGCCCGACCGGCAGTAGGAACAGCCGCCGCAGGAAATGGTGGAGGGGATGACGACCCGGTCGCCTCTACGCCAGTTGCGAACGCCTTTGCCTACCTCCTCGACGACGCCCACCCCTTCGTGGCCGAGAATCGTGCCTTCCTTCATGCCCGGGAACGTGCCGCGGACGAAGTGAAGGTCCGTGCCGCAGATCGCGCTGGCGGTCAGCCGGACGACGACGTCGCGGTCGTCCTGGATCTTCGGGTCGGGAACGTTATCAAGGCGGATGTGCCGAGACCGTGATAGACGACGGCTTTCATGACTTGCTCGCGGAACAACTATGGGCGGCGAACGCCCAAGCGCCGCCGCCCGTTCCGCGAGAAAGAGAGCTTACTCGGCAGAAGCGTAGAGCGCGGCGCGAGCCTGCGTGCTGAGTTCGGCCTCGACGGACGCCATGACAGCGTCGGTACAGGCGTGAACCTGATCGGGCATGCCGTGCTCTGCGGTCAGCCGTTCGCAGTAGGTCTCAGCCTCGTCGGCGAGACGGTCGCGCGTCGCGGCGCGAGCGTCGGCGTTCACGAGGTCGCCGCGCTCAAGCGAGAAGCCGAACTCGTACGAAACAGGGGCCGGGCCCTGCGCAAAAGCGGCGCCGAAGCCAAGAAGGCCTGCAGTACCAGCTGCGAGAAGGGCAGTACGAAGGGTTACCATAGCATCCTCTCCTAAAATGCGGCCCGATCGCTCGTTCGCGTCGAACCTGAAGCCACGCCCGCAGGGCGGGACTGTCATCCAACTGTCATGAAGCTATCACATAAGTGTCGCTGAGCGCAATAGGTGCGCAAGTATTTGAAGGGGACGATAAGTCTTTGATACGGCGCGGTAATCGAGTTGGGGAGGCGCACAAAGCGCGTTCTCGCGGTCGCGAAAGGCGCACTCACTGCATCCGGGCGGTCGTCACACAAGCAACCTTGCCAACCCGCCCCGTCCCGGCCTAACTGCCCTTCGCCGGATGGGTGGCCGAGTGGTCGAAGGCGCACGCCTGGAACGCGTGTAGGCGGGTAACCGTCTCGAGGGTTCGAATCCCTCTCCATCCGCCACTCTTCTGCTGTATCTTGTTGGAGCTTAGCGATTTTCGCGGGCGGTGGATCCGCCCGCCCCGAATCTCGCCCACATTGTTGTGTACCTAGTTACCGCTCCTCCGATGACATGCACTTTGAGAGGCATGGCTATATAAAGCGATGCGAGGTTCGCAGACCGGTATCCGCCGCGAAGCTTCCTTCGTTTTCAGGGTTCCACGACTAACCCATCTTAAGTCGTGAAGCTGCGCTACGTCAGATCGACGACGTAGGCGTAACCGATGCTGTCCTCGATCAGAGGAAGCCTCGGAATAACCTCCGTATCGCGGGGGAAATAGCTGACGCTGCGTAGCCTAGAAAGCATCCTTGATCAGCCGCAGAACCGCAAACCAGCTTTTGTCATGGCTTCGCATTACGAGCCCAGCCGCTATCAACTTTGCCATGAGGGGGGGGCAGCGAGAACACTCTTGGACCGGCTCGACATCGAAGAGCCGTTGGAGCTGGTCCTCCGTCTCGGGATCGGTCCACATATGCTCCGCCAGCTAAGTTAGCCTGGCGCCATCGTTAACCGGTCCTCCGTTCTAATAGAGGAAACCTTTCCGGAACTTGCTGCCACCTACGACGGCTACGTAACCGTCACGGTCCCACTCGTGGTCGGCGCTTGGCGCGGCGCAGCACAACGGGTCTTCATAGTAGGCGCTGCTGGATGAAGTTATGTCGTCCTCCGCGAGTCCGTGAGGTTTTTAAGAGAGTCAGGGAGCTCATCGGGTGAGAAAGCTACCGAGGTTTGCGCTCGCACCGCTCAGCCTGCCGGGTCGAACTGGTTCCCTCGAGCGGCTAGAAGGCATGCCTGCGAGGCGAAACCGGACTACGTCATTTTCGGCTTAACTGATGCCGAAGCTGGCTGCGTAGCCGAACCCAATATAGGAAGGGGAAACGCTTGATCTTAGCTTTCACGAACGGGGCGTACTGCATTGGCCATAGTGCGTCAGGAAACTCGCTCCGCCTTTCCTTCTGGCTTCCAGAAAGCGCGGCGGCGAAGATCGGGGAGGGAAAGCTCTTTGCTTGTTAGAATGAAGCCCCACGGACGGATGGGTGTAGGTACTGCCTAAATCGTCGTGAGGAGCTCGAGTTCTACCAGCTTTGGTAGAAAAGCGTTGTCCCGTTCCCCCCGCCGCAGTGCTTCTAGCTCTCGCTCAAGCCCTTGAGTCCCGTTACAAATGAGCACAGCAACGTCGCGCATCCGAAGACCGTGGCGTTCCATGCGTGATTGGAGCGCGAGCAGCATTAAAGTCGTTCTCTGAAAGGTTTGATTGAATTTCCAAGAACAGTACGCCTGCTAGTTGTTGGATACCGCAAGCATTTCGATTACTGAACCACTAGAGGTATTTGATCTTATTGCGGTTCGCGACCAGCGGTGGTGACGTAGCTGCGGCACTCGCTTGGCTAGAAGCATTCGATCGCAGCGGCGATCGCTGACTAGAGAGCATCGACCGTTCGAGGTACGGCAGTCCTGAGGAAAGTCCTAAACTTTGAGCACGCCAGGGGGTAGGGCAGTTCTGCCCCGGCCTCCGCCATCGCCTTCGAATGCCGGTCAACTTGTGAGTTGGCAGGTTTTCCGGGCACGACAACATCGCCGGAGGGTAGGTCGGGCACGAGCACGTACCTAACATGGGCAAGGAAGGCGGGACCATCCATAGGTCCGTCTAGCGCCATCGGTGCAACGAGGGAGGATGGGCGCAGGCCAACGGTGAAGGTAGTCGTCTTCCAGAGCCCATGCAGGACTGCGGCGACGCGACGCTCGTCCCCCCGGGGCACCGCCGCGCCATCTTCGTGCTTGCCCTCGTTTCGTCGATGAGGCCGAGGCGTTGGGGATCGATGTCAGCCCGGCTATAGAACCAGAGCCGCCTCAGGCGGAGGTCATCGCGCTCGTGCTCTGCAACGTCCGCGGACGCTTCAGTGAGTGATCTCTCGCCGCTCAAGCCATTACCAGATCGTCGTGACGTGGACGCGCAAGCCTCGCTCAGCCTTGAGTCGCTCTGCCACCTCGGCGACCTCCGCGTCCCTCTTCACCTCGCAGGCCATCGCTAGCAGCAGATCCTCGCCCCCATCCAAGACCGAGCCAAACCGGCCGCCGTGCCGCTTCGGCTCAAGGTTCCCCGTCGCCTTTAACTGCCGGAGCCGGTGCCCCGCAGTCGCCTCTCCGGCGCAGAACCGACGCCCCCCCGATCGACATTCCGCCCGAAGCGTCGCAACCACGTGGCGCCGAAGGTTCATCGTCAGCGCCGCTGCCATCCAAACGACAGCGCAATGAAATTATCGAACCGAACCGAACCCTACACGAAGCACGAACGGGTCAGCGAGGAATCAATACGCTCAAGCGAGCTAGCCTAGTTTTCGGTTTCGTAATGTTGAGTCTGTTGCAATCACGGCAATCACATACTGTTGATTCCACGACGCTGGCGCGTCACTGCATTAGATCTTCTCGGCTGATCAAGGCGACTCATAGCGCCCTTCTTATTCACAGGTTCCTACTGCGATCACCGCAATGTTCTGATATCGCAAGCTAATTGTCAACGAACAGTTGGGATTTTAATAAATTGCCACGTCGGTCCCGGCCAACGGGGACTTTTGTGCTCCCGTTGATCGACATATTGATGCCAGCCCAATGGACCACCGCCCAGCAGATCAGGTTACCAACCGTTGCCGGATTAGCACTACCTACCGAACCGCCTTCGTTTTCACCTGATCCAGCCAAGCAAGATCATCAATTTGCCTACCGAAAATATCGGCACCGCTCAGAGTGTGATGACCATAGTCATAGAAAGTCTTCTCTACGCTTGGGCTGGACCCAATACATTCTTGCTTCGCACAAATATAATCCATTCGATCCAATACAGTTACATTCGGAAAATTGCTACTGACTTCTTCAATCATAAGGTTATGCGCGATCTGCAACTGATTCACTGGACCGTTTTGAACAAAATCAGTATAGGATTTGTTTATCAGGTTCGCCGTCTCACTATTGGTGAGGCTTCTATTCTCGAACACTATTTTGTCAGCAAGGTTCCATGCTCCATAACGGTACTCGGGAAACTCCGTTATCGCTTTCACAACGCCCGCAGTCTTGCCATCGTGTCTTACACGCGCCAGTAGGGAGGCCAGATTTTCAACATCAGCGTCGGTCCAACGTGTTACGAGTATGACGACATTTGCCTGACGATAGTTCGGACTATCGAAGAAAGCGTGCCCGTAAGAAAGGTCTCGGATTTGGACGCCAAAACGCGCTAGTTCGTATTGTTCCCGGACGCTTCTGCTTGCACTCAATGTATTGTAGAGATCCTTCGAGAAGGAATTCCCTACTAACAGAAGATTAGCTCGAAAATCGAGGGGGTCGAACCAAGCGTTATAATCAGCACTATTGTTGGAAGCACTATAGTTAGCATCTCCTGTTTTCTTACGAAGTGGCTCCCATGACTGAAGGCGAAGCGCCTCGTTGTCGGAGTCATAGAGCGCAACCTGCGGCGGCGAATTCAAGGGGTTCGCCCAACCAACCTGCAGCATCTCGGATTGCCCACCGCCCAAGAAGCCCACACCAGCTGCAATTACGATACCACAGATCGACCCTACGGCGATCTGGTTCCGATTGATTAGGCTTCGATTTCGAAAAGGCGCCTCGATCCAGCGCCAGCTGCAGTAAGCGAGGAAAAACGTAAGAACAACCATTAGGCCGAGTAGCATATGACTAGGCTCGCCAATCGTTCGATGCCTGACGAAGGCTAGAAGCGGCTGGTGCCATAAGTAGGCGCTATAGGATATAAGGCCGGTCGCGACGAATATGCGCGATGCTAGTAGACGGCCTCCTAACGACCTCTCGTGGGCAAACAAAATAATTAAAGCTGTACCTACCGTTGGGACGAGAGCGTACAGACCTGGCCAAGGGGTCTGTTCATTAAAGCTAACGACCGACGTAATAATCATTACTATAGAGAGTACGCTTGTGCCATGGTTTATGTAGCTGAGGCGGTCAGAGGGGGGGTGGTACATTCGATAGAGTGCACAAAGCGAACCTATAAGCATTTCCCAGCCCCGAAACGGAAGCCAGTAGAATGCTGTACTAGGAACTTGGTCCACCCCCCACTCAGCCAGTCCTAGACTGAGAACGAACATAAGAGCAATTATACTTATAACTATATATCGACCAAATTTCCATACTGTGCAGATCAAGACCGGAAAAAATATGTAGTATTGCTCCTCGACCGCTAGGCTCCATGTATGTAGCAAAGGCTTGAGTTCTGCGGCCGTGTCAAAGTAGTCCGCAGAATGCCAGAAGTAGAGGTTTGATGAGAATATTGAAGACGCAACGAGACTCTCATTGAAATCGATAAAAGCAGAGGGGGGGAGCCAGGACCAGGAAAACAAGTATACTGGAGCTAACATTGCGAAAAGTGCTGGAAGTATTCGGCGGGCTCTCCTTTCGTAGAAATTTATAATGCTAAACCTTCCCGCACACACCTCCTGCGCAATGATGGTCGTTATAAGATAGCCGCTTATTACGAAGAAGATATCTACTCCAATATATCCGCCGCTAAAACCAATAAATTTGGCATGAAATCCTATCACGGGGACAATTGCGAGGGCTCTGAGCCCATCTATTTCAGGACGGTACTTCATCTCTTCTCATCCTTCGATTTGCTTAACGCCGCCGCAGAAGGTGTGCCGTGTGATTGCGTCAGCAATTCTCCTGCCAGCTATGCGGGTCGCAGTTTTGGAACGGCCGACCCTCTCTGTCATGTTCGTCCTCTGCACCCGCACGATGCCGCTGGTTCCCCCCGTGGCACTGTTCAGATGGAGGAGGCAATGGCGGCGCTGAGCGTAGTGCTGAACCGGTGGACATGGGCAGTACCTAGCGTTGGCGTGTTACCAACGGATGGAGCGACAGTTTAGCCCCGGGCGGGCCGGGACCGGTCGTTAGCGATGGAAGTGCAAAGTAGTGGGTAAGGGGCCGGACGGTCTGAATTCGGTCCGATGGTTCGCATCACGGTTGGCAAATAGCCGTCCCTGCCGATCGGGCGAAGCACGCTTGCGGCGCGGCTCATCACGTACGTATCGGCCGTCGAGTACGGCGACGGTCCACCACTCTACCGCCAGGCGCAGACCTACGATCAAGGGGATGTCAACATAAATCGCTCAACGACGGCGGACTGGGTAGGCCACTCCGCATTGCCAACGCTTGCATCGTCACCCGAAGGCTTGTGCAGGGATATGCTGCGCGCCGGCCTTTCGAGACAAGCTCTAAGTTGAGAAGTCGATCGCACCCAGACCCTGCTTCGGTCGAGTCTGTTGTCATAACGCCCCCTTGCTCTCGAACTCGGACGAACGGATGTGTCCTACCTCCGGATCAGTGAGGAGTTCAGTGCCGGATAAGGTTTCCATTATTCCTTCGACTACGGCCTTCTTGCCCAACCAATTAAAGTGGCAGCTGTCGTGCCTGAACCTATCTCCTAGCACGTCTGTATCTGGCCCGACAATAATATTTGAACGTGCGTCCATGAGACGTTCTCTCGCTAAGCCAAGAGGAACGTACTTCTCTCGAACCTTTCCACAGACAGAGGTGTCTACAACAAGCCATGTCGATTTCGGTGCGATAGTGTCAACTAGCAGCGCTAACGACTTCTCGTACGCAACCGTATCGATACCTTCAGCAGCATCAGTTTCACCTTGGAACCAAATGAACAGTTCTGGCTCAAGATTTGCCTCGGCCAATCGTTCTAATTCCCTCTTCACTGAGTCGGTATAGCGCGAAGGCGGAAGCCATCTACCAATTGCACTTCCGCTTTTCGCCCTCACCGCGACAACCACGGGCTTATCAGTAAATGCACTCAACTCAGAAGCTAGGTGTGGCCAAATTGATCCGCCGTATGAATCTGCCCCTAGGACTGGATCCTGCAGAATATAACAATTTCCTTCAAAAAAGTTGTAGACTGGGTGGTTGTAGACGGGAGAGGATACACTGCTATTCGTATTCGAGGCATTACTCTGCCCCATGCCGAAAACGACTACAGCGTCTTCCGGACAAGAAACGTGCTTCCGAAACAGTGGGTCATTGTAGAAGGCTTCTTCATGTTGTCCGGTGAGCTCGTTTCTCGCACTCGCTATAAGGCCGTATGGAGGAAGCCTGTAAGCACCAACCGCTAAGCCGAACAAGAATGCTGCGGCGGAAAGGATACCGGCCGAGAGACCGCCAACAAACAATACCTTGTTTGTTCTTTTTGTTCGCATGTCTTATCCCCCATACGTATGCCGTGCCGCTGCCTGCCAGCGTTACTTCAAACTGGTTCATCAGCGCCAGCGCATTAGCGCCAAGGTATCTCTCGCCTACTAGTAGCAAGAAGATATCAGGTACGGCACTTTCGCAACTCCAAGTCGAGAGCGCTGCAAGTCCTACTTAGATTACCTAATTGCTGCCTTTACTTGCCGCATGAACGTGACACCGGGGATGCGGTCCTTCCAATTGCCGAGGTAGATGTCGGACTGCGAAGATCGTTGCCTGAACACGGCCGGCCAAGCCGCCAGCGTCCTGTGTTC
>NZ_JACHOB010000002.1:0-405000 GCF_014199615.1 Parvularcula dongshanensis
CTGCGCCTGTTGCGGCGGCGCGGGAACGCTCGCTTGCTGCGCGGCGGCGGGAGAGATGAGGCCGAGCGCGGACGCGCCGAGCAGCAGAGCCGCCGTCAGCCCCTCATTTGCATGTCTCATCGATTCGGTAGCCTTGCCCTTACGTCTCCGCGCGGCATCAGCGCGCGAGCAATCCCATGATGTCGTTGACCACGACGAAGACCATCAACGTGCCGACCATCGCCAGCCCGATGCGGAAGCCCGCGCCCTGCACGCTGTCCGGCAGCGGTCGTCCCGTCAGAAGCTCGACCCCGTAGAACACGAGGTGCCCGCCGTCCAGGACCGGCACCGGCAGCAGGTTCAGGAAGCCGATCGAGACCGAGATGAGCGCTGCGACCGACAAGAAGGCGTGCAGCGACGCGGTCAACCGCTGCACCACCGTCAGGTCGGCCTCGGCCGTGAAGCCCGAACTGGCGGCCTGGCCCGCGAACTGCGCGATCTTGATGGGCCCGCCGAGCTGCCGCGCATCCTCCCGCCCGACGACGATGCGGCCGAGATAGGCGATCGTCGTGTCGAGCGTCCGGCCGACTTGAAGCGTGCCTTCCCAAACCGCCTGGACAGGGTTCATCCGCAGGCGCGACGCCTGCCCCGCGCTGTACATGCCGAGGCGGCCGGCGCGAATCTCGTTGCCGAAGGCGTCGGTCTGAACGACGCGCTCGGGCGTCGCGAAGAGCGTGATCGGCCGACCGTCCCGCTCAATGTCGAAGACCATCTCCGTGTTCGAGGAGAGGCGCACCCGGGTCGCCATCTCGTTGAAGTCGTCGATGCCCCGGCCGTCGATGCGAACCACCCGGTCGCCCGTCTGAAAGCCTGCCACCTCGGCCGCCGAGCCTTCGGTCACCTCGCCGATGACGGGCTCCACGACCATCTTGCCGAAGGCCATGAAAAGGCCCGCGAAGACGACCGCAGCCAGCACGAAGTTCGCGAAGGGACCGGCCGCAACGACGGCCATGCGCTGCCAGACCGGCTTGAAGTGGAAGCAGACCCGCTTCTGCTCGTCGGTCAGGACCGCTTCGAGCTTCGCCCGCTCCGAGCCGAACTGCGTCGCGCCGGGTCCGGCAGCGGGTTCGGCCTCCGCGGGGGCCAGGTCCGAGCCGACCGCGTAGGCGCTGCCCTCCGCGCGGCCCGCCGAGGCGGCGTTGGCGTCGCCGAAGAACTTGACGTAGCCGCCGAGCGGGATCGCGCTGATCTTCCAGACCGTGCCGTGGCGGTCGCGCCAGCTCTTGAGCGCCGGACCGAAGCCGATCGAGAAGGCATCCACCTTCACCCCGCACAGGCGCGCGACCTTGAAGTGGCCGTACTCGTGGACGAAGACGATCAGCGGCAGGAGGACCGCGAAGGCGAGCAGCGCGATCAGCACGCCGGACCCCGCCGAAAACAAACTCGCCATGCCCTGACGTCCGTTCCTCTTCCCTAAGCGGCGACCGCCGTGATCCGTGCCTGCGCCGTCCGCCGGGCCCGCGCGTCGGCGGCGGTAACGGCGTCGAGGCTGGCCGAAGGATCGGTCCCGCATTCGTGAGCCAGACAGTGTTCCGTCACGCGCGCGATGTCCAGAAAGGGAAGGTGACCTTTGAGAAAAGCGGCGACCGCGACTTCGTTCGCCGCGTTCAGGACGGCCGGGTAAAGGCCGCCCGCATCGAGGGCCTGACGCGCGAGCCTCAACGCCGGAAACCGCGCCTCGTCAGGACGTTCGAAGGTCATGGTGCCGACCTCTGCGAGGTCCAGGGGCGCGGCGCGGGTCGGTACGCGGTCGGGCCAGGCCAGGGCCGAAGCGATCGGAATCGTCATGTCGGGGGCGCCGAGCTGCGCCAGGGTCGAGCCGTCCACGTAGTCGACCATGGAGTGAATCACGGATTGGGGGTGCACCAGCACCTCGATCCGCTCCTTCGGCACGGGGAAGAGGAACGCCGCCTCGATCAGCTCGAGGCCCTTGTTCATCATCGTCGCGCTGTCGACCGAGATCTTCGCGCCCATCGTCCAGTTCGGATGCGCGCACGCCTCGGCCGGCGTCACCGCGGCGAGGCTCTCAAGGCTGCGCGTCCTGAAGGGGCCGCCGGAAGCCGTCAGCACGAGGCGCCGGACGCGCTCGGGCCGGTCGAGCACCTGGAAGATCGCGTTGTGCTCGGAGTCGACCGGCAGCAGCTTGCCGCCCCCTGCCCGCATCGCGGCGAGGACGACCTCGCCGGCGCTTACGAGGCACTCTTTGTTGGCGAAGGCGACGTCCGCGCCGCGCTTCGCGGCGGCCAGGAGGGGCGGCAGGCCCGCAATGCCGACGATCGCCGCCATGACCCAGCCCGCCTCGCGCCGCGCGGCTTCGCAGACGCCCTCGTCGCCGATGCCGACTTCGATGTCGTGACCGGCAAGCGCCTCGCGCAACCGTTCTGCGGCCTGCCGGTCGGCGCAGGCGGCGAAGCGGGCGCCGTGCGTCACCGCGAGCTCGGCGAGCCGCTTCCAGTTCGTGTCGGCGGTCAGGGCTTCGACGGTTATGTCCGCCTCGCCGCGCGCCCGCAGGTCCGCGATCAGCGCCAGTGTCTGTTCGCCCACCGAACCGGTGGCACCGAGGACCGTCACGCTTCGTCGCAGCATCGCGCCCCTTCCGGCTCCCCTCACCCGTTCTGGCCGAGGAGCACGAGGATAGCTAGGAGCACCGCGGCGAAGAGGAAGCCGTCGAGCCGATCGAGAACCCCGCCATGCCCTGGGAAGGCCGACCCTGAATCCTTCACCCCATAGGAGCGCTTGAGCTGGCTCTCGGCGATGTCCCCGACGATCGAGGCGAGTGCGAGCGCGCCGCCGATCAGCGCCCAGGCCCCCCAATGGCCGAGCTGTCCGACCGCCGCGACGAGCATCGCCAGGATCGCGCCGGAGAGAAGACCGCCGATCGCGCCGGACCACGTCTTGTTCGGGCTGACCTTCGGAATGAGCTTCGGCCCGCCCAGGGTGCGGCCGACGGCGTAAGCGCCGGAGTCCGCGCCCCAGACGACGACGAAGAGAAGAAGGGTCAGCAGGCGGCCGCCCTCCGGCACCTCGCGCAGCCACAAGGCGGCGATGGCGGGCACGATCAGGTAGCCTGCCCCGACGGCGGGCCAGCTGTCGGGGTTCCGCCTCGGCCATTCCAGGATGGTACCGGCGATACCGCCGGTCAGCGTCGCGAAGAGCGCGGTCGCGTAGTGGCCGCCCGCGGCGAGGAAGACCGCCACGATGGCCGTGATCGATAGAGCGTAGAAGCCGCGTTGGAACTCGGCGCCGACGACGAGGCGGGTCCACTCGAAGATGAGGAAGATCGTCATCGCCGCGATGACGGCGGCGTAGGCCTTCCCCCCGAACCAGATCACCAGCAGCGCGAGCGGAATCAACACGCCCGCCGTGGCGAGGCGGGCCCCGAGGCCGCTCGTGCTCGGAAGGCGGTTCTTCCGAGGGGTATGGGGAAGCTGGGTGTCGATCGGTCCGCCCGGGGTCGGGTAAAGGCGCACTTCTGCCGTGTTCGGCCGAGGGCGTCAAAGGCCGGACCCCGGGGTTCGATCGCGAGGCCGGCTCCGGACCGCATGGTCCGAAGCCGGCCTCGCAGGCGGTCAGGCCCGAAGGTTCAGACCGGATCAGTCACCGGACGGGCGGGACGCGCCGCGGATCTGCGCGTAGGCGCCGACGAATTCGTCTTCGGTCACCTCGTCGTCCCCCTGCGCGACGGTCTTGAAGAGCTTGCGCGCGTCCTTCTTGGAGACGTCCTGCATGTCCCGGACGCCGTCCACGAACTCCTTGCGCTCAAGCGTGCCGTTCTCGTCCTCGTCGAGGGCGGCGAACTCGGCCCGCGCCGTGGCCTCGCCTTCCGCCGCGGCATCGTCGCCTTCGGCCAGCGCGGCGCCGTTCCCTTCGAAGGCGTCCCGCAGGCCTTCCAGCGCATAGTCCTGCGCCGCCTGGGCCTGCTCGACGGCCGCCGCCATGCCGAAGAACTCGTGCGTCACGCCCGGATAAGTCTGGGCGCGCGTCTCGACGCCGGCCAAGTCGAGGTTCGCCGCGAGCGTCCGACCTTCGGAGCGGAGCGGGTCGAGTTCTGCCGTGATGACGGTCGTCGGCGGCAGGCCGGAGACGTCCGCGTTCACGAGGTCGATGCGCGGATCGCTGTGGTCCGCTTCGTCGGGCGTGTAGTAGCCGAAGAACCATTCCATCGCGGCCTTGCTGAGCGGCATAGCCGACTGGTTCTCGACGTAGGACGGCGTGTCCGTGTCGGAGCCCGCCACCGGGTAGACGAGCACTTCGTAGATCGGCTGGGTGCCGCCCTCGTCACGGGCCCGCATCGCGACGTTCGCCGCGAGGTTCCCGCCCGCGCTTTCGCCGACGAGTGCGATGCGTTCGGGATCGCCGCCGAGCGACGCGGCGTTCTGCGTCAGCCACTCATAGGCCGCCCAGGCGTCTTCATGCGCCGCCGGGAAGGTGTTCTCCGGCGCCTGGCGGTAGTCGAAGGACACGACCATCGCGTTCGCACCGTTGGCGAGCGAACGGGGCGTCGCATCGTAAGTGTCGATGTCGGCGATCACCCAGCCGCCGCCGTGCCAATAGGCAATGACGGGCAGCGCTTCGCCGTCCTGCGACCCTTCGGGCCTGTAGATGCGGGCGTTGAGCGACCCGTCCGCGCCCGGAACCTCGATGTCCCGCGTGCTGGCCACCGCCATCGGCTCGGTCGATTCGCCTTCGTCCTCGAGAACGCCCCGCACGGCGTCCGCAGGCGAGGGCTGGCTGCGCGCCTCTTCGGGCGTCAGCGTGTCGATCGGCTTCGCGCCGAGTTCCGTCAGCTTGGTCAGGACGGCCGCCATGTCGTCGGTGGCGTAGTCGGCCGTCTGCGCGGGGTCGGTGATCGGCTGGTCGGGGGACGGCTCTTCGTCCGGCGTGAAGACGGAACCGTCCGTGTCGGACTGCTGCGCTTCGGTCGACATCCGCGACGTCATCATGTCGTCCGACTGCATCGCACTGTCGGACTGCGCGAAGGCAGGCACGGTAAGGAGGCTGGCCGCTGCGGTGCCAAGAAGAATGGATCGGGTGGTCATATAAAATCTCCCACGAGAGCGTGTTGTCTTCGGAACGGCCCAGTATGGGTTCAAGTTCCGAGGATACCGATCCGTTAGGTGGAAGACTTCCTACGCTTTCACTTCCGCTCGACTATGCGTCTTCTTCGAGCCGGCCGCCGTAGCGGCGCTCGCGGCGCTGATACTGCTCGACGGCGGCGATGAACTCGTCTCGGCCGAAGTCCGGCCAGAAGCAGTCGAGGAAGACGAACTCCGCATACGCGGCCTGCCAGAGCAGGAAGTTCGAGATGCGCTGCTCGCCGCTCGTCCGGATGATGAGGTCGGGGTCGGGCGCGCCCTTCGTGTCGAGCGCGTCGGTCAGCGCCGCCTCGTCGATCGCGGCGGGATCGATCTCTCCGGAAGCCGCCTGCGCCGCGAGCTTCGAGGCCGCCCGAACGAGCTCGTCCCTGCCGCCATAGTTGAAAGCGATCTGGAGCGTGTGGCCGGTATTGTCCGCGGTGCGGCGCTCCGCGTCCTCGACCAGCGCGACGAGATCCCGCGGCAGGGTCTGCCGATCACCGATGATCCGGACCCGGACCCCCTCGTCCGCCAGCTTGGCGAGATCGTCCTCGAAGAAGCGCCGTAGGAGGCCCATGAGGTGCCGGACTTCCCAGTCGGGGCGGTTCCAGTTCTCTGTCGAGAAGCTGTAGAGCGTCACGTGGGTCAGCCCGAGTTCCCGAGCCGTCTCGACCGCGCGGCGCGCCGCCTCGACGCCCTGCTGATGCCCCTCCAGCCGCGAGACCCCGCGCGCCTTCGCCCAGCGGCCGTTGCCGTCCATGATGATGGCGACGTGTCGGAGCGGTCGCGCCGTCTCGGGCGCCTCCGTTCCACCGGCGAACATGCGGCCTGCGTGCTTTCTAAGCGTAGCGGACATCGGCGCCTCCAGGCGGCGGAACGGAAAAGGGTTCTGAGGCGCCCTCAGACCTGCATGATCTCTTCTTCCTTCGCCGCGTGAAGGCGATCGACCTCTTTGATCTTGGCGTCGGTCAGGTCCTGAACGCGCGTCTGCGCCTTCTTCTGGTCGTCCTCGGGCATGTCGGAGGCCGCTTTGATCTCGTCCATGCCGTCGCGCCGGACGTTGCGGATCGCGACCTTGGCGGCCTCGGCGTACTTGCCCGTCATCTTGGCGAGGTCGCGGCGGCGCTCCTCTGTCATGGGCGGCATCGGCACGCGAACGGTCTGCCCGTCGGTGACAGGGTTGAGTCCGAGACCGGAGTTCCGGATCGCCTTCTCGACGGCACCCACGAGGCCCTTATCCCAGACGTTGACGGCCAGCGTCCGCGCGTCCGGCACGCCGATCGTGCCCACCTGATTGAGCGGCATGTCCGAGCCGTAGGCGTTGACGACGACCGGCTCCAGCAGGTTCGCGGTCGCGCGGCCCGAGCGAAGGCCGCCGAACTCGGTCTTCAGCGCGGCGAGCGCGCCGTCCATGCGCTTCTCGAGTTCCTTGAAGTCTGGACCATCGGCCATGGGTACGTTCCTCGGGGCTGTCTTTCCGGCCTTATGCGGGAAGCCGCCTCAAAGGGAAACAGGGGGCATGCCGGTGCCCGCCCTCAACCCTTGGTCATGACGACGAAGTCGATCTGCCCGCCGGGGACAGGGTAGCGCTCCGCCGCCCCGCGAGCATAACCACGGCGTTCGTAGAAGCTGACGCCGCTCAAAGTGGCGGTCAGGACGAAACGGCTGAACCCCGCCGCCCGCGCTTCCCCTTCGCACCTGTCGAGAAGGCGCCCACCGAGGCCGGCCCCCGCGCATTCCGGCGCGACGAAGAAGGCGCGGATCTTCGCGGGCTCCGTCTGGGGGTCGAGTAGGCGCACGTCCCGCCCGGCCCAGGCGTCGCCGCCGAAGGGCGTCGCGCGGCGGCTCCACCCGCCACAGGCGATGGGTGTGCCGTCCTCCTCGATCAGCCAGTAAGTGGCATCGTCGATCAAGGTCGTGTCGACGCCGAAGGGTCCGGTCAGCGCGCCCTCGACGACATCAGCCGAGTAGTAGGGCACGCAAAGCGCGCGGGCCGAACGCTCGATCAGCGCGCGAAGGGCTGGGACGTCGGCTCGCGTCGCCAAGCGAAGCGTTCCGCCCTGCGTGGTCACTTGGCGCCCGACGAGACCTCGTCACCGCCGACCACGGTGAAGCGTCCCTGCCCCGTCAACGCGCCCTGGATGCCGTCCTTGAGGCTGAAGACGACGATCGGGATGCCGTTCTCGCGGGTCAGGCTGATCGCCGCCTGGTCCATGACGCGAAGGTCCTGGGTCAGCACGTCGCGGTAGCTGATCTGCTCGTAGCGCTCGGCGTCGGGGTCGAGCTTGGGATCGGCGGAGTAGACGCCGTCCACTTGGGTGCCCTTCATCAACGCGTCGCACCCCATCTCGGCGGCGCGCAGCGCCGCCCCGGTGTCGGTCGTGAAGAACGGGTTGCCCGTACCGCCCGCGAAGATGACGACGCGCCCTTTCTCGAGATGCCGAAGCGCCCGTCTGCGGATGTAGGGCTCGCAGACCGAGGTCATTTCGATCGCGGACATGACGCGGGTGTGCTGGCCCAGCTTCTCGAGGCTCGACTGCACGGCGAGCGCGTTCATGACGGTGGCGAGCATGCCCATGTAGTCGGCGCTCGCCCGCTCCATGCCGCCCGCCGCCACGGTCAGGCCGCGGAAGATGTTGCCGCCGCCGACGACGAGGCAGACCTCGACGCCCATGTCGCAGGCCGACTTCACTTCGCAGGCCACGCGCTCGACCGTCGGCAGGTCGATGCCGAACTGGCCGTCGCCCATCAGCGCCTCGCCGGAGATCTTGAGAAGGACGCGTTTGTAGACAGGGTCGGGCATGGGGCACTCCGGTCGGCTGACCGGGCCGATAGCAGCGGGCGGCGGGCCTGAGAAGCGCAAGCGGGGCGTACTTGCGGCGTGGCCGACGCTCCCTAAGGTCGAGGCAACGATAAGGGAGGACCAAGAATGAGAAGATACGCAGCCCTGCTGACGGGCGGTGCGATGGCGCTCGCCGTTCAAGCATCCGCCTTCGCCGCGGACTTCGAGGTCGACCGCTGCGTCAACCTCGGCAACGCGCTCGACGCGCCGAGCGAGGGCGAGTGGGGGCACAAGATCCGCCGCGACTACATGAACGCCATCGCCGCGGCCGGGATCGACACGGTCCGGCTGCCGGTGAAGTGGTCGGCGCATACGGGAGAGGGCCCGGACTACGCGATCGACGAGGACTTCATGGCGCGGGTCGACGAAGTGATCGGCTGGGCCATGGACGAGGATCTCAACGTCGTCCTCGACGTCCACCACTTCGACGAGATCTACGAAGACCCGGAGGGCGAGCGCGCCAAGCTGGTCGCGCTGTGGCAGCAGATCGGCGCGCACTACGCCGACGCGCCCGACAGCCTCGTCTTCGAGGTGCTGAACGAGCCGCGAGAGGCGCTGTCCGGCGAGGTGATGCAGTCGGTCCTCCTGGAGGGCCTGGCGACCATCCGGGAGACGAACCCCGAACGCCTCGTGATGCTAGGCGGCGATCAGTGGAACTCGATCCGCGGCCTGCCCACCATCCCCGCGACGCCGGACGATCCGAACATCGTCCACACCTTCCACTACTACGACCCGCACGCGTTCACGCACCAGAAGGCGTCCTGGGCCGGCATGTCCGACGAGGACGTAGATTGGGGCAGCGCCGAGGAGCGGGCACAGCTCGAGGCGGACGCCGACCGGGCCGCGCGGCATGCGGAGGAGACGGGCTACCCGCTCTTCCTCGGCGAGTACGGCGTCAACGGGACCGCCAAGAGCGATGTCCGCATCAAATGGACCGAAGCGGTGACGGCAGCGATGCAGGACCGCGGGATCGCGACCTGCCCCTGGGCGTTCACGCAGACCTTTCCCGTCTGGGACAACGAGGCGAACGAATGGCTGCCCGGCATGAAGGAGGCGATCCTGGCGGGCGGAGAGTAGGCCCCGCTGCCAAAACCGTTACCGGGCGCCCTCCGCATGCGGTAGGATGCGCCCGTTCCCACGCGGCGGCCGTGCCCCGGGGCCGGCCGCCGCCAAGAACGCTCGCGTGTGACGGACCTCGGTCCGTCGTTCTGGTTCGAGGGAGAGCCGTATGCGTTCTAGCAGCAAGCCTTCGCGGCGGCATAAGTCGTCCGGCACCGTCGCTTCGCTCCTGATCGGAGGGCTTGCGGCCCTGGGGTCGGCCCAGGCCGCGACCTACACGATCGGCTCGGTCGTCGCCGACGGGCTCGCCAATCCGCGCAGCGTCGTGGTCGGGCCGGACGGCGCCTTGTGGATCGTCGAGGCGGGGTCGGGCGGGGACGGACCGTCGATCGTCAACGGCGCCGGTGAGACCGTCTTCTACGGCACGACCGGCAGCGTGCTCCGCGCCATGGGCGGGGCGGCCGAGACCGTCATCGCGGACTTGCCCTCGCTGGCGCCGGCGGGCGGGTTCGGCGGGGGCGGCGCGCACGACCTGGCCTTCGGCCCGGACGGCACGCCTTACGTCCTCTTCGGCTTCGGCGCGGACCCGAACCTCAGATCCGCCTTCGCGGGGCAGGACGGGGCCGAGCTTCTGGGGCAGCTCGCCGCCTGGGACGGCGCGGCGCTCGTCCCGCTGGCGAGCCTCGCCGACTTCGAGCTGACGAACCCGGACGGCGCGGAGCTCAACTCGAACCCTTACGGCGTCGCGGCTTCAGGCGACGGCTTCGTCGTCACCGACGCGGGCGGCAACAGCTTGCTCGACGTCGCGGCCGACGGAACGATCAGCACACGGGCCGTCCTGCCCGAGGAGCCGAACCCCCTGCCCTTCGGTCCGCCGGTCTATCAGGCCGTGCCGACCGGTATCGCGCTCGGCGAGGCGGGCGAGGTCCTGGTCGCGCAGCTGACGGGCTTCCCCTTCCCGCCTGGCGGCGCGGACGTCTTCGCGGTCGGCGAGGACGGCAGCGTGTCGAGCGCGGCGGCCGGCTTCACCAACCTGATCGACGTGGCCTTCGGCGCGGACGGCACGATCTTCGCGCTGGAACTCGACAGCGACAGCCTGATCGGGCCGGAGATGACGGGCTCGTTGTGGATGATCGACGACCTCGGCGTACGGACGCTTCTTTATGGCGGGTTCATGAGCCCCACCAGCGTCGCGATCGGGCCGAACGGCGAGATCTGGGTTGCGGAGAACGGGTTGTCGCCCACGGACGGCCGCGTCGTCGAGCTCTCGGCGGTGCCGCTGCCCGGCGCCCTGCCGCTCATGGCGGGCGGCCTCGTGCTCCTCGCGCTGCTGCGCAGGCGGCGGATCGACCATCGGCTCTTCGCGGGTTGAGAAGCGCGCAGCCGTGATCGTCCGTCCGAGCCGGGTTTGAAGAAGTCCGGGGTGTCCCGCGCGCGGCTCGCCGCAGTTCGGGTTGGTAGTAGGTTGTCTGCGGCGCAAGGGGTCCCACACCCTCGCCGCGCGCGGCACGAGATCCTCCACGCTCCTCAGCGCGATCCGCCGGGACCGTTCTTCAGCTCACCCGGCGCGTGTCTGGCCTGACCAAGTGGGATGCATTCCATCATCCAGACTTCGCCAGCACGTGACCTCGTGGCGGCAGGCAGAGGAGACGTCAGCTGTCCGCCCCGCCCCGGCCCTGCCGCGACGGGGGAAGGATGGCACGGGCCCAAGGGGGCGGGGATAAGTCGTAGGGCGGGCGCTCAAACGGCGCCGTCGCCGTAGAGGATATCGTCGCCGTCGCCGCCGAAGAGGACGTCCGACCCGCCGCTGCCGTAAAGGAGGTCCTCTCCGCCGCCGCCCTGAATGGTGTCGGCATCGGCGCCGCCCCCCAGGACGTCTTCGCCGTCCCCGCCGAGGAGGAGGTCACGGCCGCCGCCCCCAGAAAGGGTATCGGACCACGCCCCGCCGCTGAGGGTGTCCGCGCCCGCCTGACCGGTCAGGAGGTTCGAGAAGCCCACCGTCCCGTTGATTTGCTGTCCGCCGGCGTTCGCCAGCGCGACGACGCCTTCTTCGCCCCCGCCCCGCACGAAGCCCGGTCCCGGATCGGCGGTCAGCGTCGTCGTGCTCACACCCATCATACCGTCGGCGCTTTCACCCATAGGAACGGCGGTAAGATTTGCCGGTGCGCCTACAATGGTGAAGGTCAGACCACCGTCCAGCATGCCGAAGGGAAAGTAGCGGAACGCCAGCGGATCGACCTCGAAGACGCTGACACCGCCGCTGTCGGTCCGGGATATCTGATCCTCGATGACGTAGATTCCGATTGACGACGACTGAAGGATCAAGCTGTCGCCCGCGCCGAAGTCCTCGACGCGAACCCCGTCCGAGAGGCGGAACTCGTCCGCACCGGTGCCGCCGATCATCGTCACGTTCGTCCCGACGTCGTAGATGCCGCCGCCGAGCGTATCCTGCCCCTCACCACCATCGAACAGCGCGCCGTCGCCATAGATGACGCGCAAGATATCGTTCCCCGCCCCGCCACGAAGCGTATCGAACCCGTCCGAGGCCTCGAGAACGTCGCTGCCGCCGAGACCTTCGATCAGATCGTCGCCGAACTCGCCCATCAGGTAGTCTGATCCAGCCGTACCAGTAATGTTCATTCGTCCACCTGCCGCTGCCTGAGGAGAGACTTCACGCTAGGACCCAAAGGTTGACGATGTGGAAGCCCGGCGGAGGGGCCGGACGGCGGCACACCTTTGGTGAGCCGCCCTACAGGGGCATGTCTTCGGGGGGTGGCGACCAGGCGTTCGAGCGCTTCCAGCGGTGCCAAGAAGAGTGCGGCCAGTCGTCCATGTTCTCAGCGTGGCCGTGCTTCACCGGGTTGTAGTGGACGTAGTTCACGTGGTTGGCGAGGTCGCCCCCGTCCCGGATGGTGTGTTCCCAGTAGCGCGGTTGCCAGACTCGGCGGCCGATGGCGTGGGTGACGCGCAGTTTGAACGAGCGCCAGCGGCGCGAATAGTCCGCGTCCCCCTCGGGCAGAGTCCAGACTGCGTGCAGGTGGTTCGGCAGGACGCAAATCGCGAGCGTCCGAAAGGGCGCATCGCGGCACGTCGCGCGGTAGGCCTCGCGCATGATGCCGATGTTGTCCGTAAGCGTCGTTTGGCGTCGATCCGCGAGGCAGACCGTGAAGGCGAAGGTCCCGCCTTCCCCGTAGCGACGTCGATAGTTCGGCATGGCGGTACGGTAGCGCCGCCGGAGAACAGATCAAGAACGAAACACACGTAGGGCGGCTCGCAAAGCGTGCCGCCATTCCACGGTTGCGACGACGTGCAACGGCGAGGCGGCGGCGTACGCCCGACGTTCGACCGGCGGTCCCGGCGGAGAGGCCGGACGGCGGCACACCTCCGGTGAGCCGCCCTACGAGCGGAGCGAGTGGCTACTTAAGGTCAGCGTTAATACTCCGGGCCGACCGGACGGTAGAGGGTGACGGTCTCGGTCATGGGTCCGCCCGACCTCGTTCGCCGCGAACGAGGTCGGCAACGGCACCTGGAACCAAGACCGTATAGGCGAGAACCGCGGCGATCATCGGAAAGGCGATGGAGTATGAAAACCAGGGGTTCTCCGCGGTGCCAGGCACGAAGAGGAACAGGGGAAACAGTACAGCCATGCAGGTACACAGGCCTAGGATTCGACGGCGACGCTCCCGCTTCGGCGGATGCAGGCCATGATCGACGTGGATCAGAACGTCCCCTTCAGATAGCGATGAAACGGCCATGGGCCTCGTTCGGGACCTGCCGAACTGCGTGTGTACGGACTTAGCGTCAGCCGGCACGTCGATCGCCGTCGCGCCGCAGATCGGCACGGTGCCGATAGGGCGACCGTCGGCGAAGACGGTAATCTTTTCGCCACGCTTCTCGTAGCGACGTCGCGATTGGAAAGGCATGCCGAGAAGAGCGTCGGCGGACCAGCGCACCTCGATCTGCATGGACACTCCCCCGTTCGTCGGAACGGTAGAACAGTCGCGAAGCGAAGAGAAGGGCGTCGCCGTCGATAGACGCCGTAGGGCGGCCCGCGAAGCGTGCCGCCATTCCACGGTTGCGACGACGTGCGACGGCGAGGCGGCGGCATACGCCCGACGTTCGACCGGCGGTTCAGGCGGAGAGGCCGGGCGGCGGCACACCTCCGGTGAGCCGCCCTACGAGCGAAGCGAGCGTCTACAAGGCCGGCAGTACTTGTAAGAGAAATCCTATGGTTAGCATAAACACTCCGCCGGCCGTAACAAGCATGCTTTCCAGCACTTTCGACAAGGCACGTTCCTGCGTTGATCGATTCAGCGGAGGACAGATAACGACAGCCTCATCCAATACGAGTCCGAGTGACCCGTCGCGCTCATGCAAATCAAACTTCAATTTCCTGATGAAGTCTCTTCCGGCAACCCTGCTGTATAAACTTGCAAAAGCACCCATCTCTTCGGCTAGAAATACTTCGATCGCTCGGGAATACTCTTCTTTTGAAGGCGAGCTTGGAAACCGTGGCCGTTCGAAGTTAGCAAGACGCACATCAACGCGCCGTGCGAGTGCCTCTTGCAGTCTCTGACGAAGTGTCCCTACCTGATCAGTAGTAATCAAAGCAGCGCCAAGTAGGTCGAGCAATAACCCAACCTGCTGGACGCTGATTGACACTTACTACCCCCGCCCAGCCTTCCAGCTGTCGAACTGGTTCCACACGCCCTGCGCGCCGTGCCAGTCGCCTTTGGTGGCGCCCTTGGAATACTCCGTAGCCCGCGCTTCGAAGAAGTTGGCGTGCTCGACGCCGTTGAGGATCTCGCGGAGCCAGGGCAGCGGGTGCTTGGATACGCCGTACACGGCCGGAAGCCCCAGCTGGTCGAGGCGCCAGTCGGCGATGTGGCGGATGTACTGCTTGATGTCGTCGGGGGTCATGCCGGGGACGTCGCCCGCCTCGAAGGCGAGGTCGATGAACTTGTCCTCCAGGCCCACCACCGTCTTGCAGCAGTCGACGATGTCGTCCTTGACGGCGGTCGTCAGGCACTGCGTCTCGCGCGCGAACTCGTGGAAGAGGCGGATCATGCCTTCGCAGTGAAGGCTCTCGTCCCGGATCGACCAGGTGACGATCTGGCCCATGCCCTTCATCTTGCCGAGGCGCGGGAAGTTCATCAGCATGGCGAAGGAGGCGAAGAGCTGCAGCCCCTCGGTGAAGCCGCCGAACATGGCGATGGTGCGCGCGATGTCCGCGTCGTTGTCGACGCCGAACTGGCCCATATAGTCGTGCTTGTCGGCCATCTCCTGGTAATCCATGAAGGCCGAGAACTCGGACTCCGGCATGCCGATCGTCTCGAGCAGGAGCGCGTAGGCGGCGATGTGGATCGTCTCGATGTTGGAGAACGCCGCGAGCATCATCTTGATCTCGACGGGTTTGAAGACGCGCGCGTAGCGCTCCATGTAGTTGTCGTTCACCTCGACGTCGGACTGCGTGAAGAAGCGGAAGATCTGCGTCAGCAGGTTCCGCTCGCCGTCAGAGAGGTTGTGCGCCCAGTCCTTGCAGTCCTCGCCCAGCGGCACCTCCTCGGGCATCCAGTGGACCTGCTGCTGCTTGAGCCAGTAATCGTGCGCCCAGGGATAGCGGAACGGCTTGTAGCCCTTGGACGGCGTCAGAAGGCCGGGGGTGCGGGGCGAGGTCAGGTCGAGCATCGGGGCCTCCGAGGGTAGAGTGGGTTGCTTCTCTTATCCCGACGGTGATCCGATTCGGGAACGAGTTATCCCCCGCCTCCGCCGGACTTATCCACAAGATGTGGGGAATGATGTCGCAGGGAGCGCTACACCTTGGGTCTCGTAAGGGTGAAGGGTTGGCTCTGTCTAGGGCCGGGCGGGCGTGGTAGCGCGAGGGAGCGGCTATTCGGGCACGGCCCCATGTCCCTTCCCAAGATCATCCTCCTGTCGGTGCTGCTCGGCCTCGTGATCGGCGCGATCGACAGCAACCTCTTCGGCCCCGGCGGCAAGCCAGCGCTTGTGGGCTCCTCCGTCGCCTTCGTGAGCGTGGTGGCGGCGGGCGCCCTCCAGCCCAAGCCGCGACGGCGCCGGCGCCCCTCCTATGTGGAGGAGGAAAGGAGACCCGAATGAGACGCGCCCTCGCCGCCCTTCCCTTCTTGCTTCCGCTCGCCGCCTGCGTCGGCGGGGACGAGACCCAGGACCTCGAAGCGCAGGTCGAGGGCGTGCCCGAGGGGGCGGGCCGGATGCTCGTCGCCGGGGGGTGCTTCTGGTGCGTGGAGAGCGACTTCGAGCATCTGGACGGGATCTACGAGGTCGTCTCGGGCTATTCGGGCGGGGAGATGCCGAACCCGACCTACGAGAACCACGGAGAGCACCTCGAGGTCGCGCGGATCTACTACGACCCGGCGGCGTGGGACTATGCGCGGCTGGCCGAGCGGTTCTTACGGACGATCGATCCGACCGATGCGGGCGGGCAGTTCTGCGACCGGGGCCACAGCTACACGACGGCGATCTTCTACGAGACCGAGGACGAGCGCGAAGCGGCGGAGACGGCGGTGGCCGAGGCGGCGGACGAGCTCGGCCAGGCGGTCGTGACGCCGGTGCGGAAGGCCGGGCCGTTCACCGCCGCCGAGGCCTATCACCAGGACTTCTACGAGAAGAGCCCGGTGCGCTACCGCTACTACCGCGCCTCCTGCGGCCGCGACGCGCGGGTCGAGGCGCTTTGGGGCGAAGCGGCGAGCTGACGCCCTGCCCTAGTGCCGGTCGTGGTCGCCATGGTCGGCGTCCTCGTGGCCGTAGGGGTCCTGATGGGTGATGACCTCGGCGTCGGGAAAGGCGTCCTTCAGCCGCTCCTCGACCTCATCGGCGATGTCGTGGCTTTGCAGCAGCGTGATGTAGGGGTCCATCTCCAGGTGGATCTGGATGTAGCGGCGGCGGCCCGCCATGCGCGTGCGCAGGGCGTGGTGGCCCATCACGCCCGGGACGGCGTCCGTGATCGTCGCGATGCGGCGGCGGTCGGCGTCGGGCAGCTCCTGGTCCATGACCTGCGGCAGCGCGCCGAGGAGGATGCCGCGCACCGACCAGAGGAGGAAGGCCGAGGCGAGCAGCGCCGCCGCGCCGTCCGCCCTCAGAAGTCCGTAGCGGTCGGCCAGAAGGACCGCGAGGAGCGCGCCGAGGTTGGCGATGACGTCCCCGACATAGTGCGCGCGGTCGCCCCTGATCACGAGGCTGCCCGATCGGCGGGCGGCCACGGTCTGAAACGCGACGAGCGCGATGGTGACGAGGGTCGCGAGGCCGAGGACGCGCATCGCCAGCGCGGCGTCGCGAAGGGGCTGCGGGTCGACGAGGCGGCTGATGCCTTCGTAGGCGACGAAGATGGCGGAGGCGGAGATGACGATCGCCTGCATCATCGCGGCGAGGCCCTCGGCCTTCTGGTGGCCGAAGCGGTGGTCGGAGTCCGCGGGCTGCGCGGCGTAGCGCACCGCGCCGAAGGCGACGGCGGAGCCTAAGAGGTCGAGGCCCGAATCGGCCGCCGAGCCGAGGACGGCCGCCGAACCCGTTGTGAGCCAGCCATAGAGCTTGGCGAGGAGGAGGCCGAGGGCGACCGCCACGGACATGGCCGTGCCGGCGCGCGCCCAGGCGTCGCCATCGGATCGTAGTGATGCGGCTTCCATCGTCACGGCGCACAAATACGCTTACGCAAGAGCGCCGTCAAAGCGGCATGCTGCACCTGCGAAAAGAGCCGGGCAAAAGCCCGGCCCTTTCCCGCTCTCTCGAGGGTCGAGCTTAGTAGCCGACGCCCGGTCCGCCGAAGTGGTGGACGTAGGAGATGGTGAACGCGTCCGCGTTCGCCTCGCCGAAGTTGTAGCGGGTGTAGTCGCCGCGGATGCCCGACGTGTCGTTGAGCGTGTACTCGGCGCCGGCACCGAAGGCGAAGCCGTCATCGGAGCCGCCGAAGGTGTCGGTGATGGTCCGCGTGTTGCCGCCGGGGGTGTCGATCGTCACGGCGTAGGTGTTGTCGACCTCGGCCAGGGCGTAACCCACGCGTCCGATCACGTGGAAGCGCTCCGACACGGGAAAACCGACAGTCGCGTAGGCGCCGACGAGGTAGTCGAGGCCGACGTCACCATTGCCGGTGAGGACTTGGTCGAGGTTGTCGGCGTCCGCGTTCTCGTCCGCCATGTCGAGTTCGCCAAGGTCAATCTCGTTGGAATCGAGGTCGAAGCCGCCATTGTCGAGGCCGAAGGTCCCGTCGATCTCCACGCCGAAGAGCGGCGTGATCTGATAGCCCGCACGCGCGTTGAGCGCGTTGATGCCCTCGCCGATGTCGTCCAGCGCTTCGACGTCGCTATCGGTCTCGATGTCGATGTAGGTGTAGCCGCCCGACAGGTAGAAGCCGGAAGGCTCCTCCGTGTACTCGCGCGGACCTTGGGTCTGCGCGTTCGCGATGGCGGCGCCAGAGAGGACGGTCGCCGACGCAGCGGCGAGAAGTTTGATCTTAGACATGAATTGCCTTCTTCTTTTCGTTCCTTACACGGCAAGAACGCCTCGACCCTAGCCTTTCGTTCCCCTCGCCGGGGCGGGTTTAGGGAGGAGCGTTGCCCTGCGGTCACGCAATTGGACGCGGCGGCGCGAAACCCAAGCGTCAGTCGCGCGACGGTGACCGGAACGGCGCCTTTAAGACGGAATGTTTCAAACCGAGGACGTGCCGGGCGGATCGATCACGTGGGGCAGAAACATCGCCTCATCGTCCGTGATCATTCCGCCCTCGCGAATGCCGAGCCCGCAGGCCTCGTCGCCGACGATCCAGACGCCCAGGACCGGCCGGTGCCCACCGAAGTCCGGCAGCGGCGCGTAGGCCTGATGGACGTAACCCTCCGCGCCGTAACCTTGCGAGGGCGCGCTCATCCCGCCGCCTACGAGTTCGATGTCAGCCCCCTCCCGCCCGTAGATCGGCTTTCGCACGTAGGGCTCGGCGAGGCCGCCCTCCCCTTCGAGGACGGCCGGCAGGAGGTTGTCGTGGTCGGGCCACCCCTCCCACAGAAGGGCGAGCAGCGCCTTGTTGGACAAGATCGCCTTCCACGGCGGCTCGATCCAACGGGTGGCGCTTCGGACCAAGTCCGGCCCGAAGGGCTCCCGGTGCATGAACTCCCACGGGTAGAGCTTGAAGGCCTGTTCGATGACGAGGGCCCCGTCATCCGCGTAGCGGCCGGCGAGGTCCACGCCGATCTCGTCCATCGCCGTGTAGCGCGTCTCGAAGCCCGCCTGCCTGGCCGTGTCCTCCAGGTAGAGCGTGGTGGCCCGATCCTCGAAGCCGTCGTCGACGGAAAGGAAGTGAAGCAGGCGCGACGGGTCGGCGACGTCGCGCCAACGCGCCACGAGCGCCTCGTGCAGGCTCGTGAACTGATCGGTGCCGGGCGGCAGCTCGCCGCTCTCGAGGCGATCCTCCAACCATAGCCATTGGAACGCCGCTGCCTCGAAGACCGAGGTCGGGGTGTCGGCGTTGTACTCGTAGAGCTTGGCCGGCCCCTCCCCATCGAAGCGCAGGTCGAAGCGGCCGTAGAGCGAAGGTTGCTTGGCCGCCCAGCTTCCCTCGATCCAGTCGTGATAGCGGTCGGGAATGGCGAGGCGGCGCAGCGTGGGCCGGTGCGACGCCGCGTGGTCGACGACCTCGAGGCACATCGCGTGGAGGCGGCGGCAGGGTTCCTCGAGCCCCTCCTCGATCTCGGCGAGGGTGAAGGCGTAGGCCGCCCCGTCCTGCCAGTAAGGGGCGCCGGAGACGGTGTGGTGAATGAAACCAACCGCTTCGGCCTTGGATCGCCAATCGGTGCGGGGCGGCAGGGTGAAGCGTCTCATGACGACGTCTTACCGCAGGCGTGCCGCGCCGACAGGGCGATACGTCAGAAGACGCTCGATGGTTTCTTTACTATGAATGGAAAATCTATAGTTAATGAACTTTTATGTATTGAAGATAATCTTCACGTTTTGTAAAGGTCCGGGTGAGGACGTTGGGTCCGGGGGTAATAACTATGAAGACTACACTTATCGCGTGTGCCGCTGCTCTTGCCGGCCTGATGACCGCTCCTGCGGCCTCGGCTGCGGCGTTCACTCTCGACTTCGGCGCGAACAGCACGTCGTCGAACTCGCCGCTGACGGGCGCCGCCGCGAGCGTCGACTTCGACTTCACGGACGAAGGCGACGACGTTCGCGTCACGCTCGTGATCACCAACACCACGGGCCAGTCGACCTTCGGTGCGGGCGCGACCATGGCGACGCTGACGGGCTTCGGCTTCGATCTCGTCGAAGGCGCGACCTACGCGAACGACTTCACGAACACCGGGGCGCTCGACACCTATCTGGCGGACGCGGCCTTCCAGCCCTTCGGTACGCTGGACGTGGCTTTCGCCGACAACAACAACTTCAACGGCGGCAACGCGAATGACGGCCTGATGACCGGTCTGTCCACGACCGTGACGTTCCTGCTCGCCAGCGACGAGGACGCGGCGGGCCTGATGTCGCTCTTCTCCGCAGCCTTCTTCGAAGACGGTCTGCAAGCGGGCGTCCGGTTCCAGCAGGTCAATGCGGGCGCTGGCAGCGACAAGCTCGTCTTCAACCCGGCGAACCCGGTTCCGCTACCCGGCGCGGCGCTCTTCATGCTGACGGCCATCGGCGGCGGCGCGCTCGCCCGGCGCAAGTCCAGCTGAAAACCGTACACGGACTGAATCGAAAGGCCCCGCCCCGGCGGGGCCTTTTTCTTTTTCGCGGTTAACGCCGCTCGCGACATCGTTACGGCATCATTCATGCATCTTACCGAATCGTTACCGGCGGCAGGGGGCCTGTCCGGAACGAAAGATGCCCAAAAGGGGGGCTAAGTTAATGAAAACGATCCTGAAAATGGCCATGGCCGCCGGTGCGACGAGCGCGCTCGCTTTCGCCGCAACCACTGCCAACGCAGCCACGGTCTACGCTTCGGACGTGGACTGGGCCAATAACGGCACGGTCGGCACCAGCAACGACCGTGACGATGCAACGAACGCCCTGGGCGCGCCCGACGGTGCCTTCCTTTCGCTCGGCCTGTCGGATGTCGGCTATACGAACCCCGGCTTCGCGGTCTTCTCCTTCGATGGAATGACCTTCGGCGCGGGCAGCACGACCACGGCGTACGAAGTCACCTTCAACTGCAGCGTCCGCCCGAGCGGCGCGTGCAGCTATCCTGAGAGCCTCGCGGTCCTCTACGGCACGGACTACGCCTTCGGCACCCACGATGCGGCCGACCTCGCCGACTTCACCTATGCCGGTCAGCTCTTCAACGCCGACGCCCAGTCCGGCGCTTCGTTGATCATCCCGGGCACCTTCACCTACATCGCCCTCGTCGACACGACGCTGATGAACTTCCCGAACAGCCAGAGCACCGACGGCTTCGACGTCGATGCGGTGGGCGTCAGCCCCGTTCCGGTTCCCGCTGCGCTTCCGCTGATGGCGGGCGGCCTCGCGCTCGGCGGCATGGCGCGGCGCCGCGCGAAGAAGGCTAAGGCCTAACCCTATCGTGTGCGGAAGGCCGGTTCTCCCATCACGGCCTTCCGCACCGCGCTTCCGCTGCATTCGAGCGAGCGTATTGTGACCTAGCTCACACTTCCCCGTCGCGTATCGGTGCAAGCCGAGAGCGCCCAAACCGGGGGAGAAAGACCATGAAGAGAAGAATTGCCGTCAGCGCCGCCATGCTCGCGTTCTACGGCGCATCGGCCCATGCCATCGTCATCACACAAACCGACGACGCAGCGGTGCTGGTCGACGCGATCCTGGGCGAAGGCGTCAGCCTCGTCGGAACGCCGACCCTCACCGGCAGTCCGCTCCAGTTCGGGACGTTCACGAACGGGACGGACACCGTCGGCTTCGCGAACGGGATCGTCCTGTCGACCGGCAACGTCTTGAGCCTCGCTCAGCCGAACTCGCTTCCCAACATGACGACGAGCTTCGGCACCACGAACGTGACCGACCTCATCGACTTCGACTGGGACACGGCGATCCTTTCCTTCGACTTCACCTTCGATGATCCGGAGATGGGAACCGACGTCTCGTTCAACTACGTGTTCGGTTCGGAAGAGTACCTCGAATACGTCAACAGCGCCTTCACCGACGAGTTTCAGCTCCTCGTCGGCGGAGAGAACCTCGCGCTCCTCGGCGACGATCCGGTGAACGTGGACACCATCAACACGGGCGCGAACTCGTCCTTGTTCCGCGACAATACGGGCGGTCTGTTCGACATCGAACTGGACGGCTTGACGACGGTCCTGGTCGCGAACTCCAGCGAGCTCGGCGCGGGGATCTACACCGCGCTGTTCGTCATCGCCGACGTCAGCGACACGAACTACGACAGCGCGGTCTTCGTACAGGGCGGCACGTTCGATTCGAACGAAGGCCCTCCCGTACCGCCGACGCCCGAAGTGCCCGTTCCCGCGGCATTCCCGTTGATGGCGGCGGGCCTTGCGATCGGAGGCTTCGCGCGGCGCCGCGTCAGACGCGTCTGACACCGGATCGGATGCTTAGAGAAGGCCCCGCCCCGGCGGGGCCTTCCTCATTCGGCGGGCGTCGCAAGCTTCAGCGCGATGACGAACAGGCCCCAGACGAGGGCGAAGCAGAAGATCAAGGCGAAGGAGGAATCGATCATTAGGAAGACCCCTGAACAGAGGCCTCCCGTTAGGTCCCTCGTCGCTTGTGATCGGTGATGCAGGTCACACCCGGCTGCGAACGGCCCGGCGCTCGAATGTCCGGTCAGTCGGAGGAGGTGAGCTTGATGCCTACGATGACGGTGGCCCAGAGACCGGCGAAGATCAGCATGTGAAGAAAGTTGGTTTCGATCATAGCTAGGCACGGACGTTTCAAGGACCGGGCCGGTTCCGCTCCACGCGCGGCTGTGATCGCAGTGCACAACGCGCGGAAGTCGAGTAAGGTTAATCGCCTAGCGAAGGTCGCCTAGCGCCGCGCCCCACAGCGTGAGCGCGACGATGGCGGCCGTCTCCGCCTTGAGGATGCGCGGGCCGAGGCTGACGGGGACGGCGTCGGGGCGCGCCCGAAGCGCCTCGCGCTCGCCCGCCGTGAAGCCGCCCTCGGGGCCAATGAGGACGGCCCGTGGCGCCTTCGCGACCCCGCCAAGGGCCTCGAGCGCCGGCGCCCCCCGCCCCGCGCCGCCGCCCCAGCGTGCCTGCGGATCGTCGCCCGCTTCGTCGCAGAACATGACGGCACCGATCTCGGCGAGCGCCTCGTCCAGCGGACAGGCCTCCTCGACGACCGGCACGTCCAGGCGCTCGCACTGCTCGGCGGCTTCGATCGCGATCGCCGCGAGGCGGTCCGTCTTTACGCGGTCGGCCTGAGTTCTCGCCGTCAGTACGGGAACGAACCTTCCGACGCCGAGCTCCGTCCCCTTCTGGACGACGAGGTCGGTCGGCCCTTTCTTCAGCGGGGCGAAAAGGAGGGTGAGGTCGGGTCCGCCGGTCTGCGGGCGCGCGCGCTCGGCCAGGGTGACCTCGGCGCCCTTCCGGTCGACGCGGCCGAGGGAGCCCCGCCACTCCCCGTCTCGGCCGTTGAAAAGAAGGACCTCCGCCCCCTCGCCGAGGCGAAGCACCGTGCCGAGGTAGTGGGCATGAGGTTTGGACAGGACGAGCGTGCCGCCCGCCCCCAACGCGTCGCTTACGAAGATCCGCGGTGCGGGCTTCGCCACTTGCGCGCTTAGAACGGGATGTCGTCGTCGAGGTCGAAGTTGGAGCCGCCGCCCCCGCCGCCGCCGTAACCGCCGCCGCCCCCGCCATAGTCGCGGTCGTCGCCGCCACCGGAGATCTTGCCGCCGTAACCGCCGCCGCCCTCGCCTCGGCCGTCGAGCATCGTCAAGGTCGAGTTGAAGCCCCTCAGGACGACCTCGGTCGTGTAGCGGTCATTGCCGTCCTTGTCCTGCCACTTCCGGGTCTCGAGCTGACCCTCGAGGTACACCTTGGAGCCCTTCTTCAGGTAGTTCTGCGCCACCCGGACCAGGCCTTCGGAGAAGATGGAGACCCGGTGCCACTCGGTCTTCTCGCGCCGTTCGCCGGTGCTCTTGTCCTTCCAGTTCTCGGACGTCGCGACCGAGAAGCTGCAGACTTGTCCCCCATTGGCAAAGGCGCGGACCTCGGGGTCCGATCCGAGGTTGCCGATGAGGATCACCTTGTTGACGCTGCCTGCCATTGCGGGCCTCCGAAGCTTTGGCCCGAACGCCGCGACGACCGCGGCCGAGGGCACGGTCTCAGCAGAATCGGCCTACCAGAAAAGCGCCGCTCCTGGCAACTGTGTTCCGGTTATGTTCCCCTCTGTGGAAACGTGTTCCGGTCGGTCAGGACGCCTTCCGGAAGGCCGACGTCTTGGTCAGGAAGCCGACCTCCTGCCCCTCGGGCGCGAGGCCCGCAGGCGCGAAGAGGTCCGGCAGGGCCGTGTTGCAGTAACTCTCGTAGTAGGGCTCGTGCAGGACGCGGGGGAAGGTCTCGAGCAGAATGTCGAGGCCCGTATCGCCGTACTGAACGCTGTCGAGGTGCAGGTAGAGCCCGCCTGGCCGCAGGACGCGCGCGAACTCGGCCGCGACCTCCCGGCGGACCTTGGGCGGCAGCTCGTGGAAGAGGTAGACCGAAGCGATGATGTCCACCGAGCCGTCGGCATAGGGGAGCCTCTCCGCCGGTGCCTGGGTGTAGACGATGCGGTCCGAGAAGCTCGTCGCGCGGCGGGTCGTGTTCAGGTAGTTCTCCGACAGGTCGACCGCATGCATTCGAAGCTCGGGGAAGTTGTCGGCCACGTCGACGAGGAGACGCCCCGTGCCGCAGCCGATGTCCGCGAAGACGACCTCGTCCTGCCCCCTGCCCGCCGCCGCCAGACGGTCGAGCTCGCGTTTCAGATAGGGCAGCGCCCGGCGCCGCATGGCGTCGCCCGCGCCTGTGAACAGCGTCTCGACCTGCGTGTCGTAGATGCGGGCGGAGTCGTCCGAGAGCCAACCATCCGACTGGAAGTGGAAGTTCTGCTGGTAGTAGCCGGGCAGATCGCCGCGTCGGTTCGCGCGGACCTCGACCCCGCCGCCGCGCGTATGGGCGCGGCGCGACACCATCTTCGCCTCTCGCAGGTAGTCGCGGCCGTTGCGGATCAGGCGCCACGGATTGGGGGCGCGGCGAAGGTCGCGCGGCAGCTTGTAGGTGCCCTTGGCGATGTCGTTCCATTCCCGGCGGAACAGGTCGCGGAAGCTGTCGCGCAGCTCGGCGAGGTCAGGCGGCGACGACTTCATCGGCTTGGGGACGTTGCCGGGCGAAGTGATCGGTCCGACGACGTGACGCCCGGCGAGGTAGTGCATGGTGTACCATCCGACGCGCGCGGTCGTCCCCGCAGAGTACGCCGCCCGCCGAAACCCGTTGCCGATGACGTCCATTATCCTTCTCTCCGCCTGAAGACCGCGACCGCCTCGATGTGGGGCGACCACAAGAACTGGTCCACAAGCGAAAGGTCGGTCAGATCGTAGCAGGCGGAGAGGGTCCGGGCGTCGCGCGACAAGGCACCGGGATCGCAGGAGACGTAGACGACGAGCGGCACCTCCGACCGGGCGAGCGCTTCGGCTTGCGCTGCGGCCCCCGCCCGGGGCGGGTCGAGGAGGACGGCGCCGAAGCCGGAAAGCTCGTTCGGCAGGAGCGGCCTCGTAAAGAGGTCGCGCACCTCCGCCTCGATCGGCAGGCCTGCGCGCTTCGCAGCGGCTCTGAGGGCGGTCACGCTGGCCTCGGCCGCCTCCGCCGCGAAGACCTTCGCCACGCGCGACAAGGGGAGGGCGAAGGTGCCGACGCCGCAGAAGAGGTCCGCGACGAGACCCGCGCCTCGCACCGCCTCCGTCACGAGGGCGGTGATCTGCTCCTCGCCTTCCCGCGTCGCCTGAAGGAACGCCCCGGAGGGTAGCGCGACCTCGACCCCGCCGAGGCTCAGGGCGGGCGTGCGCCGCTCTAAAAGGGGCACCCCATCGAGGGTGACGCGCGCGAGGTCCAACTCCGTCGCGATGCGGGTCGCGGCCTCCCGCGCGCCGAGCGGCAGCGCCATCTCGTCGATGCCGGTGATCGCGACCTCGATGCCGGTGCCCGTCAGCGTCACGACGGCCTCGACCTCGCCGGTGAAGGGCATGACGCCGACGAGGCTCGGCAGGCAGCGGGCGGCGTCGAACAGGGCCGGTGCGAGGATGTGGCACTCCTGGAGGTCCACGATCCGGTCCGTGCCCAGCGCGCGAAAGCCGCAGATCACGCGGCCCCCCGCCCGTCGCAGCGCGAGCTTCGCCCGGCGGCGCGAGCGCGGCGGCGAGGCGAAGAGGCGCGGCTCCGGCACCTCGATGCCGGCGCGCGACAGCGTCCAGACGAGCCGCTCGCGCTTCCAAGCGCGGTAGTCGTCCTCGGTGAGGTGCTGCAGCTTGCAGCCGCCGCAGCCGTCGCCCGGCAGGCCGAAGTGACGGCAGGGCGGCGCGGCGCGGGCGGGCGAACTGCGTTCGACCGCGATGACGCGGCCCTTCCGCCCTTCCGTCCGCACCGTGACGAGCTCGTCGGGCAGCGTGAACGGCACCGCAAGGTTGCCCGCGAGGCCGTCGCCGGCATTGCCGAGGCGTTCGATCACCACGGCCTGCGTCGCGCCCTTCGCGGCGCGAGGAGAGCGCCCGGCGCGGCGCGCGCGCCTAACCATGACGGGCCGCCAACAGGAACTCGAGGTTGCCGTCGCCGCCCCTGATGGGGCTGTCCTGAAGGCCGATCACGTCCCATCCCCGCTCTTCGAACCAGGGCACGATCGCCGCTCGAGCCCAATCCCGCAGCGCGTCGTCCGCCGCGCGGACGAGCCCGCCCTTGCCGAGCGCGTCGGGGCCGAGCTCGAACTGCGGCTTGACCAGGACGACCGCCTCGGCCCCGGGTGAACAGAGCGCCAAGGCCGGCGGCAGCGCCTTGGTCAGGCTGATGAAGCTGACGTCGCAGACGAGAAGGCCGATCGGATCGGGGACGAGGCCGACGCCGAGCGCCTTCGCATGGGTGCGTTCGAGGTTCGCGACGCGAGGATCGGAGGCAAGGCTCGGCGCGAGCTGGTCGTGGCCGACGTCCACGGCGTAGACGCGCCTGGCGCCGCGTGACAGCAGGACCTCCGTGAAGCCCCCCGTCGACGCGCCGAGGTCGAGGCAGATGCGGTCCTTCGCGCTCACGCCGAAGGCGTCCAGGCCCTCGACGAGCTTCAGCGCGCCGCGCGAGACCCAAGGGTGGTCTTCGCCCGCGCAGGCGACCGCCGCGCCGTCGCGGACCGTCGCGGACGGCTTGGTCGCGACCGCGCCGTCGACGCGGACGAGGCCCGCGCGCACGGCCGCCTTCGCCCGCTCGCGGCTGCGCGCGAAGCCGAGATCGACGAGAAGCGAATCGAGCCGAGGCATCGCGCCAAGCTAGGCCTAGTCGTCAGGCATGGCGACACCCGTTCGTCACATAGTCCCACTGGGTCTGCCTGGACGGTCCTCTTTCGCTCTTCTACCGTTCCCCCCTTGCCCGGAGGTGAGGATGACCGCCCTACTCTACGCCGCCTTGAGTCTTGCCGCTCAGGCCGAGCCGACAGTCCTTCTAGCGGACGGCTTCGACGGCGGCCCCGGCGTCGACCGAGGCGTCTGGGAGACCGAGACGCACCGGCAGGGACGCGGCCAGTTCGGCGAGATGGGCGAGGTCGGCGAGGACGGCGTCCTGCGCCTGTCGGTCAGCGACGATGGCGAAGGCGGCTTCGCGCAGGAGCTGATCAAGACGAGAGAGGCCTACCTGCCCCGCCCCGGCCACACGCTCGTCTTCCAGGCGCGGCTGCGGATTCCGCATGCGCAGGAAGGCATCATCCACGCCTTCTGGATGTACGAGCAGAGCCGGCGCGACGGCGCGATGCGGTCCGACGAGATCGACTTCGAGTGGCTGACGACGCAGACGGCAGGCGCCAAGGACGATCCCGTCCTCGTGTCGAGCTACATCGATTGGAACGTGGACGAACGGAAGTACGAGACGCTTCGCGACCCGGTCTATGGCAGCCATGTCGGCGACAGCGTGAAGAGCGGCGCGGACACGGCGGACTGGCACATCTACACGCTGACCTGGCGACAGGGAGCGCTCGACACCTTCATCGAAGCGGAAGACGGCAGCCAGCGCCGCCTCGTCAGCTATAGGGGCGACCTCGTGCCCGACGGGGAGATGCACCTCTACCTGTCGAGCTGGGTGCCGCCTGTGGACTGGACCGAGGCGCATGACGAGGACTTCCAGCCTCGCGCAGAGGGCGAAGGGGTCCGGTCCTTCCCGATGGAGGTCGACTGGGTGCGGGTCGCGGAGCTGCCGGACTGATCCCCAAACGAAAGAGCCCGGCGCGGGGCCGGGCTCTTCGTTCGTGCATGGACGATCCGCTTACTGCGCGAGGGCGTCCTGCGGGTCGATCTTCACGCCCGGCCCCATGGTCGAGGAGAGAGCGATCTTCTTGATGTAGGTGCCCTTGGCGCCCGAGGGCTTGGCCTTGTTCACCGCGTCGACGAAGGCGCGCGCGTTCTGCGCGAGCTTCTCGGCGTCGAAGCTCGCCTTGCCGATGCCGGCGTGGATGATGCCGTTCTTCTCGACGCGGAACTGGACCGCGCCGCCCTTGGCGTCGGCGACGGCCTTGGCGACGTTCGGGGTGACGGTCCCGACCTTCGGGTTCGGCATCAGGCCGCGCGGGCCGAGCTGCTTACCGAGGCGGCCGACGAGCGGCATCATGTCGGGCGTCGCGATGACCCGGTCGAAGTCCATCTGGCCGTTCTGGACCTGCTCCATCAGGTCCTCGGCGCCGACGATGTCGGCCCCGGCCTGACGGGCTTCCTCGGCCTTGTCGTCCTTCGCGAAGACCGCGACTCTAACCGTGCGGCCCGTGCCGTTCGGCAGGCTGACGACGCCCCGGACCATCTGGTCCGCGTGGCGGGGATCGACGCCGAGGTTCATGGCGATCTCGATCGTCTCGTCGAACTTGGCCGAGGCGTTCTTCTTCACCGTGTCGACCGCGTCGGCGACCGGGTGCATCTCTTCGGGGTTGATGCCCTCACGAAGGCTGCGGATGCGTTTGCCGTGCTTCGCCATGATCTCAGCCCTCCACCGTGAGGCCCATCGCGCGGGCGGAGCCGGCGATGATCTTGGCGGCCTGGTCGATGTCGTTCGCGTTGAGGTCCGCCATCTTCATCTCAGCGATCTCGCGCAGCTGCTTCTGCGTGATCGAACCCGCGCTCTCGCGGCCCGGCGTCTTCGAGCCGGATTTGAGGTTCACGGCCTTCTTGATGAGGTACGTCGCGGGCGGCGTCTTCGTCTTGAAGGTGAACGACTTGTCCGAGAAGATCGTGATGATGGTGGGGATCGGCATCCCCTTCTCCATCTCCTGGGTCTGCGCGTTGAACGACTTGCAGAACTCCATGATGTTCAGACCGCGCTGGCCGAGGGCCGGGCCGATCGGCGGGGACGGCGTGGCCGCGCCCGCTGGCACCTGAAGCTTCAGGGAGCCGGTGACTTTCTTCGCCATGATGTTCCTTCCGGTTTGGAGGAGAGCGTGGTGCGGGTGGCGTCCCTCCCACGCGAGGATTGAGGCCGTTAGCGGCGGACGCCGCTAACGGCAAGTGTCGATGCGCCTCAGCCCTTCGACAGGCTCGCCACTTCGGCGGCGAAGTCGTCGGCTTCCTTCTCGATGCCTTCGCCGAGCTCGAAGCGGAGGTAGCCCGTCAGCTTCGCGCCGATCTTGCCGGCGACGTCGGCCACCTTGGTCTCGCCGTCGATGACGAAGATCTGCTCGAGGAGGACGCTCTCCTCGTAGAACTTGCGCAGGCGGCCCTCGACCATCTTCTCGATGATCTGCTCGGGCTTGCCGGACGCGCGCGCCTGGTCGGCGAGGACGGTCTTCTCGCGTTCGACGAGGGCGGGGTCGAGGCTCTCGATGTTCAGCGCCTGCGGACGGGCCGCCGCG
The DNA here is from genome assembly GCF_014199615.1 of Parvularcula dongshanensis. Lineage (GTDB taxonomy): Bacteria > Pseudomonadota > Alphaproteobacteria > Caulobacterales > Parvularculaceae > Parvularcula > Parvularcula dongshanensis. The sequence continues at coordinate 29,008 of NZ_JACHOB010000002.1, forward strand.
ACGTGCATCGCGATCTGCTTGCCGACCGACTGGAGCTCTTCGGCGTCGCCCGTGCCTTCGAGCGCGACGAGGACGCCGATCTTGCCGGCACGGTCCGCGATCGGGGTGTGGACGTAGGGCACGACGGCGCCCTGCCCGACTTCGAGCGTGGCGGCGCGGCGGACGGCCATGTTCTCGCCGATCGAGCCGACCATCTGGGCGACGTGCTCGTCCACGGTCTTGTCCGTGCCGGGATAGGTCGCGGCCTTCAGGCTCTCCGTGTCGCCGGCCTTGTCGGCGGCAAGGTCGGCGATCTCGCGGACCATCTTCTGGAAGGTCTCGTTGCGCGCGACGAAGTCCGTCTCGGCGTTGACCTCGACGAGGGCGCCCTTGTTCTCGCGGATGGCGTAGGCGACGAGGCCGTCGGCGGCCGTGCGCCCGGCCTTCTTCGCGGCCTTGGCGAGGCCCTTCTTGCGCAGCCAGTCGACGGCGGCTTCGACGTCGCCATCGGTCTCTTTGAGGGCGGCCTTGCAGTCCATCATGCCCGCGCCGGTCTTCTCGCGCAGGTCCTTCACCATGCTCGCGGTAATCGCAGCCATCGGTGCTCTCCTGATATGTTCAGTTAGTGAAAAAGGCCCGCGAGAGGTGAGTCCCGCGGGCCGCGTTACAAGGTCGGGCGATGCGTTGCCCGGCCGGCCTCAGCGGCTCGCTTCGGCGGCTTGCTCGTCGAGCTTCTCGGCGAGCTGTTCCTCGGCCGCGGCGTTCGCGACCATGCCTTCGGCGACGGGCTCTTCGGCCGCGTCGTCCGCGCCCAGAAGCGCGTCCTCGGGAAGCTCCTCGAGCTCGCCGAGGTCCTGACCCATGGCGACCGCGGAGGCGCCCAGGCCGTCGATGACCGCATCGGCGACGAGGTTGCAGTAGAGCGCGATGGCGCGGCTCGCGTCGTCATTGCCGGGCACGACGACGTCGACGCCGTCGGGCGAGCAGTTCGTGTCGACCACCGCGACGACCGGGATGCCGAGCTTCTTGGCTTCCTGGATCGCGATCGCTTCCTTCTTGACGTCGATCACGAACATCAGGTCCGGAAGGCCGCCCATGTCGCGGATGCCGCCGAGCGAGAGGTCGAGCTTCTCGCGCTCACGCGAGAGCTGGAGCTGCTCCTTCTTGGTCAGGCCGCGGCCTTCGCCTTCGAGCGTCTCCTCGAGGTCGCGCAGGCGGCGGATCGACTTCGACACGGTCTCCCAGTTGGTGAGCGTGCCGCCGAGCCAGCGGTTGTTCATGTAGTACTGCGCGCAGCGCGAAGCGGCCTCGGCCACGGGCTGTTGCGCCTGGCGCTTCGTGCCGACGAAGAGGATCCGGCCGCCGCCCGCGACGACGTCGCGGACCTTGACCAGCGCCTGGTGCAGCATCGGCACGGTCTGGGAAAGGTCGATGATGTGGACACCGGACCGCTCGCCGAAGATGTACGAACGCATCTTCGGGTTCCAGCGGTGCGTCTGGTGACCAAAGTGAACGCCAGCTTCCAGAAGCTGGCGCATGGAGAAATCAGGCACGCTCATGCGGCTTTATCCTTCGGTTGAACCGCCGCGGGAGAGGAAGCGGACCATCCGCCACCGAAGATATGAGCCCCCGCGTGGGAAGTGGGGAGGCAGGTAGCGCCCTGCCCCCGGGTTTTCAAGTCGTGCAGACGTTCGTTTCGGCTCAGTAGGCCGAGCCGCGCGAGCGGAGTTGGCCGTTCTCCCAGTAGGTGTCGCCGGTGCGGGGATCGACGGTGTAGTAGCGGCCCGCCACCTCGTCGTAATATTGGCGGTTCTGCGCGACGCCGCCATAGCCTTCGCGCTCCTGCGCGCGGTCCTGCGACTGTCCCCGGACGGCGCCCGCGACGCCGCCGACGGCCGCGCCGATCGCCGCGCCGCGGCCCGCGTCGCCATCACCGACATTGTTGCCGATGACCGCCCCGGCCGCCGCCCCGAGCGCCGCGCCCCCGGCGGCGTTCCGCTCGGTGTTGCCGGTGGAGGTACACGCGCCGAGGGAGAGAGCGGCGACGGAAAGAGCGAGAGTTGGAAGCGTCTTCATGGTGTTCCTCCTGTCAGGTTTGAAGCGTAACTAAGACGCCAAACACGGCAGGACAGAGAAGCGTGGGTAACGAAACGTCTCCTCACGCAGTGTTCAGCGTCAGTTGTCCTGCTCCTTCGCGACGGCGTCCGCCAGACGGCCCTTGGGTCCTTCGCCGTAGGAGACGCGAAGGCGGTCTCCAGTGCGCAGCTCGCCGAGGCCCGCGGCCCGTACCGTCTCGACGTGAACGAAGATGTCGGGCGTCCCGGGGCCTTCGCTGAGGAATCCGTAGCCCTTCACGCGGCTGAACCACTTCACCGTGGCGGAGCGGAAGGTTCCGACCGGCACGAAGCGTGCGGACTCCGCGCTCGCCGTCGAGGAGTCGACCTCCAGGATCCGCACGGCTTGCAGACCCTTCGTCCGCCGCACGGCCTCGCAGACGAGCGTGGCCCCTTCGCAAGCGGTCTCCAGCCCGTAGGATCGCAGCGCCTCGGCCCCGAAGAAGACGTCGCCCCCGCCGTCTTCGCTGACGGCGAAGCCGAAGCCGCGGGCAGGATCGAACCACTTCACCCGGCCCCGCAGCCGCTCAGCGTCCGTTGCGACCGCTTCGCCCGCCGACTTCGTCACGACCATGACCGTCACTCCCCAGATTCCGAACAAACGGTAACCTAACAAGGCAAGGTTGTCACGACATCCGTGCCTTCGCCCTGCAGTTGCCCAGCTCGTAACCCCTTCCCCCTTCGCAGGCCGCGCGAAGCACTCCTATATGGGTCAACCGACCGCCGGAGAGCCGCGAATGTCCGTGATCCCCCGCCTCTTCTCGGGCACGCCCTGCCCCTACGAAGTCCGTGAGAGCCGCAACCCGCAGACGGGCGCCATGACCTCGGTCCGCGTGCCGGAAGCCTGGAGCCAGGTCGCGACCGACGTCCTGGCGTCGAAGTACCTCCGCAAGGCCGGCGTGCCCTCCGCGACCGTGCGCGTTCCCGAGGACGGCGTGCCGGACTGGCTCGCGCCGTCCCGCGCCGCTGACGGGGCGGGCCTCGGGGCGGAGGACGACGCCGAGGCGGTGTTCGACCGCATGGCCGGGGCTTGGACCTATCACGGCTGGAAGCAGGGCCTGTTCGCCGGCGAGGACGAGGCGCGCGCCTTCCGCGACGAGGTGACCGCCATGCTCGCGCGCCAGGTGGCGGCGCCCAACTCACCGCAATGGTTCAACACCGGGCTCTCCTGGGCCTACGGCACGCAAGGCGAGCATCACGGCCATTTCCGCTACGACGAAGCGGCGGGCGGCGTCGTCGAGGTCGACGACGCCTACGCCTGGCCGCAGCCGCACGCCTGCTTCATCCAGTCGGTCGCGGACGACCTCGTGGGTCCCGGCGGCCTCTTCGATCTGTTCACGCGCGAAGCGCGGCTCTTCAAGTACGGCTCGGGGTCGGGGTCGAACTTCTCCGCGATCAGGGGCGAAGGCGAGCCGCTGTCAGGCGGGGGCATGTCGTCGGGGCTGCTCAGCTTCCTGAAGGTCGGCGACGCGGCCGCCGGTGCGATCAAGTCGGGCGGCGTCACCCGGCGCGCGGCGAAGATGGTGATCGTCGACGCGGACCATCCCGACGTCGAGGCCTTCATCGGCTGGAAGGCCAAGGAGGAACGCAAGGTCGCCGCCATCGTCGCGGGCAGCGCCGTCATCAAGCGGCACGTGCACGCCCTGTTCGACGCGGTGTCGGGCGACGCGAAGGACCGCTTCGAGCCGAAGAGGAACGAGACGCTGCGCAGGGTCCTGAAGGCCGCGAAGCGCGACGGCGTGCCGGACGGCGTCATGGCGCGCGCGATCGCCCTCGCGAGCCAAGGCGAGACCGCGATGCCGATGGAGGAGTACACGGTCGGCTGGGACGACGAGGCCTATCGCTCGGTCGCGGGTCAGAACGCCAACAACTCCGTGCGCGTTACGGACGCCTTCATGGACGCCGTCGCGGGCGGCGCGGCGTGGAACCTGACCCGCCGGACCGACGGCGGGGTGGTCAAGACCCTGCCCGCGAGCGATCTGTGGTCCAAGATCGGCGACGCCGCCTGGGCGTGCGCCGATCCGGGGCTGCAGTTCCACGACACGATCAACGCGTGGCACACCTGCCCCGCGGACGGCGAGATCGTCGGTTCCAATCCGTGCTCTGAGTACATGTTCCTCGACGATACGGCGTGCAACCTGGCGTCGATCAACCTCCTGAAGTTCCTGTCCGAGGACGGAACGTTCGACGAGGCGGGCTTCCGGCACGCCTGTCGGCTCTGGACCATGGTGCTCGAGATCTCGGTCGGCATGGCGAGCTACCCCTCGCGCGCGATCGCCGAGCGATCCTTCGCCTACCGGACGCTCGGCCTCGGCTTCGCCAATCTGGGCGGCCTTCTGATGTCGGCGGGCCTGCCTTACGATTCGGGCGAGGGCCGCGCGGCGGCAGGCGCGATCACCGCTTTGATGACGGCGACCGCCTACGAGACCTCGGCGGACATGGCCGAACGCCTGGGGGCCTTCGCCCGCTTCGAGGCGAACGAGGACGGCGTTCTTCGCGTGCTGCGCAACCACGCCGCCGCCGCCGGTGCGGGCGACTGGGACCGGCTGGACCGCCGGCCGGACGTGCTGGCGGTGGGCGAGGTGCCCTTCAAGGGGCTGGCGGTGGCCGCGCAGGACGCCTGGCGGCGCACCCTCCGCAAGGCCGAGGCGCACGGCGTCCGCAACGCGCAGGTCTCGGTGATCGCGCCGACGGGCACGATCGGCCTCGTCATGGACTGCGACACCACGGGCATCGAGCCCGACTTCGCGCTCGTGAAGTTCAAGTCGCTGGCGGGCGGGGGCATGTTCCGCATCATCAACGCGTCGGTTCCCCGCGCGCTGAAGACGCTCGGCTACTCGGACGCGGAGATCGCCGACATCCGCGCCTACGCGGTCGGACACGGCACGCTCGAGCACGCGCCGGGCATCAGCTTCGACGATCTGCGCGAGGAAGGCTTCGGCGAGGCGGAGATCGAGAAGCTGCGCGCCGCCCTCAAGGGCGCCTTCGACATCGCCTACGTCTTCACCCCGGAGGTGCTGGGCGAAGGGTTCCTGCGCAAGACGCTCGGCGGCACCTGGGAGCCAGGCCAGTCGGGCTACAGGACGCTTCGCGACCTCGGCTTCTCGGACGAGGACGTGCACGCGGCGAACCTCTACTGCTGCGGCACGATGACGACGGAGGGCGCGCCGCACCTCGCGCTCGAGCACTACGCCGTCTTCGACTGCGCGAGCCCGTGCGGCCGGATCGGCACGCGGGCGCTGTCCGTGGCGGCGCATGTCGAGATGATGGCGGCGTGCCAGCCCTTCGTGTCGGGCGCGATCTCGAAGACGGTGAACCTGCCGGCATCCGCGACGGTGGGCGACTGCCTGCGCACCTACAGGACGGCGCACGAACGCGGCCTGAAGGCGGTCGCCCTCTACCGCGACAGCTCGAAGCTGTCCCAGCCTCTGACCGCCGCCCTCCTCGCGTCGGACGATCTGGAAGCGGACGACCTCGTCGCGGCGCCCGCCGCCGAGCGCGCGCGGGTCTTCGCCGAGCGGGTCGTCGAGAAGGTCGTCGAGCGCGCGCCCGGGCGGCGGCGGATGCCCGACCGGCGCAAGGGCTACATCCAGAAGGCCATCGTCGGCGGCCACAAGGTGTACCTGCACACCGGCGAGTTCGAGGACGGCGAGCTCGGCGAGATCTTCGTCGACATGCACAAGGAAGGCGCGGCCTTCCGCTCGCTGATGAACAACTTCGCCATCGCGATATCCCTGGGCCTTCAGTACGGCGTGCCGCTCGAAGAGTTCGTCGACGCCTACCTCTTCACCCGCTTCGAGCCCGCAGGTCCCGTGCAGGGGAACGACCGGATCAAGAACGCGACCTCGATCCTCGACTACATCTTCCGGGAACTCGCCATCAGCTATATGGGCCGCTCCGACCTCGGCCACGTGCCCGAAGGCGACGGCGCCTTCGACATGGGCAAGGGCGTGCAGGCGGAGGGCGTCCAGGAAGAGGCGCAGCGCCTCATCTCCAAGGGCTTCTCGCGCAGCCAGGTGACGGACAACCTCGTGGTCCTGCGCGGGGGCGACTTCGACCGGATGCGCGAACGGCGCGGCGGCGACCGCGAGGAGGTGGCCGCCGAGCCGCAGAGCGAGAAGGACAAGGGCGGGCCGACGCCCAAGGGCATCCTCAGCGCCCCCCGCTCCGCCCGCGAGGAGGCGAAGGTGAAGGGCTATGAGGGCGACGCCTGCCCCGATTGCGGCCAGTTCACCCTCGTTCGCAACGGCACCTGCCTGCGGTGCGATTCCTGCGGCGCGAGTACGGGCTGCAGCTGACCTGCGGTCACCACCGGGTTAACGCGACCGCTCGCCTTTGCCTGCCTCGCGTACCGGTTCGTCAAGCGGGCCCTGCTATGCCGTAGGCATTCGGGGGGAAGAGCCGTGTTCCGTCTGTTCGGCTTGCTGATCACGGTACTGCTGGTCAGCTTTCAGTTCTGGTACTCCAACGCCTCCGCGCAGGAGCGCGAGCGGGTTCCCGGCTGGGTCAACGAACTCGCCAGCGACATCGCCTGGGGCATCTACGAGGTCAGCGACGGGGTGAACGACGCGTTCAGACCGGCCCTGAAGAGGGGCTGGGAGAAGGCGCTCACCATGCTCGACCTCATGGCCGAGAAGACGCCGCCGAGGCAGGGCCTCGTGGCGACCGACCTCGACCTGTCGGGCCAGGCCTTCGTCGCCCGGCGGCTCGACGAGGCGAGCTTCCAGAACTCCACGCTTCACGGCGCGGACTTCACCAAGACCTACCTCATCCGCTCGCTCTTCGACGGGGTGAAGGCGCACGAGGCGACCTTCGACGGCGCCGTCCTGGAGCGCGCCTCCATGCGGGCGGCGGACTTCACCGGCTCGACCTTCGACGGCGCCGACCTCTCGGGCGCGCTGCTCGACGGCAGCCACCTCACGGGCGCGGACCTCCGCGGCGCGATCGGCCTGACGCAGGTCCAACTGGACATGGCCTGCGGCGACGAGGCGACGCAGCTGCCCGACGGGCTGCACGTCGAGGCCTGCGGTCCGGTGCCGAAGAAGATCCGTTGACGCGCGCGCCGCAGAGGCGCATCCGCACCGGCCACGCGTGTTCGTACTTCCTTCGGGGCCTTCCATGGATACCGCCTTCTCCGCCTACGTGGCCGGACTCGTCACTCTTTTCATCATCATCGACCCCGTGCTCGTCGCGCCGCTCTTCGCCGCGCTGACGCATGGGGACAGCCGAGCCGAGCAGCGGAAGACGGCGATCCGCGCGGTCGCGATCGCGGGCGGCGTGCTCCTCGCCTTCGCGCTCTTCGGCGCGGTGGTGCTGCACCACATGGGCATCGACCTTGCGAGCTTCCGCGCGGCGGGCGGCCTCCTCCTCTTCCTCATCGGCTTCCGCATGTTCTTCGACCCGGACGAGCAGGCCGAGGCGAAGCGGCCGGGACCGAAGGCGTCGGCGCGCGACAACGTGGCGTTCTTCCCCCTCGCCCTGCCGATGCTGGCGGGCCCGGGGGCGATCGCGACCGTGATGCTCTTGATGAACCAGGACGTCGCGGACACCCGGCTGATGACGCAGCTCGGCACCATCGCGGCGCTGGCGACCGTGCTCCTCGTCTCCGTGCCGATCCTGATGTCGTCGGGCCGGATCGCGGGCGCGCTCGGGCGGACGGGGATGAACATGATCACCCGCCTGCTCGGCATGCTGCTGATGGCGCTCGCGGTGCAGTACGTGTTCGACGGCGTCCGCGAGGGGCTCCTCAACCGAGTGATGCCGGCCGAGGCGCGGGTCGTCGACCAGAGCGTCGGCGCCGGGGACTAGTCCGCGCCGAGGGCCCGCTTCACGGCGGCGATCAGCTCGCCTTCCGGCACGGTGACCTGGGCCGGTTGGCCCGAGCGCCACTCCTCGTTGCTCTCGACGGTCTCGGAGAGCTTGGCGCCGAGCTCGAGGTCCTTGACCGTGACTTCGCCTTGCGTGCGCTCGTCCTCGCCCTGAATGACGACGACCGGCGCTGCGCGCTTGTCGGCGTATTTGAGCTGCGCCCGCATTCCCGAGCCGCCGAGGTAGACCTCAGCCCGAATGCCTTCCGCCCGCAGCGCCGCGGCCATGCGGTGATAGGCCGGCATCCTATCCGCCTCGAGCGCGAGGACGACGACCGGTCCGCGCGCGGCCTGCGCCTCGCCCCGCGCGGCGAGCGCGGTGAGGAGGCGCGAGACGCCGATCGAGCAGCCCACGGCCGGGACCTCGACGCCCTTGAAGCGCTTGACGAGGTCGTCGTAGCGGCCGCCCGAGCCAACCGAGCCGAAGACGACGGTCTCGCCCTTCTCGTTCTGCACGGGGAAGGTCACCTCCGCCTCGAAGACGGGGCCGGTGTAGTAGTCGAGCCCGCGCACGACCGAGGGGTCGATGCGGACGCGGCTCGCATAGCCCATCGCCGCCAGGGTCTCCGCGATGGCGTCCAGTTCGTCCGCGCCCTCGGCGCCGACCGCACTGCCGCCCATCACACCGCGCATCTGGGCGATGGCCGCCGCGTCGTCGTCTGAGGCCGCCTCCATGAAGGCGAGGACGTGATCGGCCTGTCCGTCCGAGAGACCGGCACCTTGCGTGAAGTCGCCGCTCTCGTCCTTGCGGCCCTGGCCGAGGAGTAGGCGCACGCCTTCGGCGCCCAGGCGGTCGTACTTGTCCATCGCGCGCAGGACCGTGCCGCTGACGCCCTTGTCCTCGGGATCGAGGCCCACCGCTTCGAGGAGGCCGGACATGACCTTGCGCGAGGAGACGCGGATCTTGACGTCGCGGTCTTCGAGGCCCGCAGCGCGGATCGCGTCGGCGAACATCATGATCGCCTCGGCGTCGGCGTGGGGCGCGGGCGCGCCGACCGAATCGGCGTCGCACTGCGTGAACTCGCGGAAGCGGCCGGGTCCCGGCTTCTCGTTCCGCCAGACCGTGCCGACCTGATAGCGCCGGAAGGGCTTGGGCAGGGCGTCGTAGTTCTCGGCCACGTGCCGCGCGAGGGGCGCGGTCAGGTCGTAGCGGAGGCTCATCCACTGCTCGTCGTCGTCCTGCAGCGAGAAGACGCCCTCGTTCGGCCGGTCGACGTCGGGCAGGAACTTGCCCAGCGCGTCCGTGAACTCGAAGGCCGGGGTCTCGAGCGGCATGAAGCCGTAGGACGCATAGACGTCGCATATGCGCCGGAGCATCGCCTGCTCGGCGAGGATCTCCTCGCCGGAGCGGTCGCGGAAGCCGCGGGGGCGGCGGGGCTTGGGCCGGAACGTCTTCTTCTTCGCCATGGGGCGCGTGTGGCGCGGCTTCGCCGCCGTGACAAGCGCCCGGGCGCTTCCCTCGCCGAGCGGCGCACCCTACCTTGCCCTGAGGGCCGGGAGACGAGGATGGACGCGGGACGAAGAACGCTCGGCGCGGATGCGATGGTCGAGGACGTCTTCGGCCTCAACCTGCGCGGCCTGAAGACCATCCGCGACATGTTCGTGCGGCCAGCCCGGGTCTACGCCGCCGCGAGGACGCAGGATTGGGGCGGGCGATACACGCCGTCCATCCGCCTCCTCTTCTTCATCCTGACCGCCATGGCGTTCTTCCGCTTCGTCTGGGCGAACGAGGACGGCGCGTTCTTCAAGGAGTTCTCGGCGGGGTTCGCCAAGGGCGCCGGCGCCGCGACCGAGACCGAGATGGTCGACAACCTCAAGACCTTCCTCGCGTCCTACGCCGCGAGCCTGCCGCTCGCCTTCGTCATCCTGCACGGGCTGACGTCCATGGTCCTCCGCGTGTGGGGACACGGGACCGAAGCGGTGCTGCGTCTGAGGCTTCACCTCCTGACGCTGGTGCCGAGTTCGATCGTCAGCCTCCTGCTTCTTCTCGCCATCCCCCTCGTCGATCCGCGGTTCTCGGCGGCCTATGGGCTCTCGACCATCGGCGTCAGCTTCTTCTTCGACACCCTCACGGCGGGCCGGGGCGGCGTCGCGGGCAAGAGCGGCGCGGAGCGTTGGAGCCGAGCGGTCCTGTTCGGCGGCGTCGCTCTCTTCGTCTCGACGGCCGCGAGCGTGGCCGCCTTCCTGACCGGCATCCTCATCTCTGGCTTCCAGGAGGGCTTCGCCGCCCCGCAGTGACGATCGCCGCGCTGAGTTGTTCTCGGGCCGAGGAGGCCTGAGATGGAAGAAGCCAAGACAGCGATCGTGACGGGTGCGGCCCACGGCATCGGGCTGGCCTGCGCCAGACGGCTCGCCCAGGACGGCTACCGGGTCGTCATGGCCGACGAGAACGGCGAGGCGCTTCGGGGCGTCGCCGACGGGATCGGCGGGCTGGCGGTGGAAGCCGACGTCTCCTCCGAGCAGGACGTCGCGCGCCTCGTGGAACGCGCCGCCGAGGCCGGTCCTCTCGGCTTGATCGTCTCGAACGCCGGGGTGTCGCGCTTCGGCAGCCTGAAGGACACCTCCCTCGATCAGTGGAACCGGATCTTGTCGGTGAACCTCACCGCCGCCTTCCTCCTCGCCAAGCACGCCGAGGACGCGCTTCGGGCGGCGAAGGGGGCCATGGTGCTGATCGCATCGAGCCGGGCGCACATGTCGGAACCGGACACGCATGCGTACTCGGCGACCAAGGGCGGTCTCGTCGCGCTGACCCACTCCCTCGCCGTCAGCCTCGGTCCCGACGTGCGCGTGAACTGCGTCTCGCCGGGGTGGATCAACGTCTCGGGCGAAGACCTCTCGGAAGAAGATCACGCGCAACACCCGGCCGGGCGGGTCGGGCGGCCCGAGGACGTGGCGGACGCCGTCGCCTACCTTTCCAGCGCGGGCTTCGCGACCGGAGCGGAGCTGATCCTCGACGGCGGCATGACGCGGAAGATGATCTACGCCTGACGGCCGGCCGCCGCGAGGCGGGAATCCTTCCCCTACTGCGCAAGCGCGGCGGCTCCTGCAATCGTGAGCGCGAGGAGCCACGCGCGCTGATCTTCGCAAGTGCGAGAATACCGTCCTTGTGGTAACCATACCCGAGGTTACGGCGTATGCCGACCATGTTGCCTCAATTGCGCCAGAGGGATGCCATGAAGCAGTCCATGAAGTCCGTAGCGGCGGTATTAGCCGCCCTCGGGACCTTGAGTGCGGGCGCGATCGCGAACGCCGCGATCGAACTCGTCAGTGCCACGAACGTGGTCACGCCCGACTCCCCGGTCCGGTTCGAGAACAACGACGTCAACGATGGCGGTGCGCTCGTCCCGGCAAACAACACGATCGACATCGTCGCCGGCGCGATGGTCGATACCTTCCTCCTCAGCTTCGACGTCGACGAGTCCATGCCGACCCCCGAAGGCGTCGGGATCTACGACTTCGTGCTGACCGTCATGGGGGACATGGGGACGACCGGGACCTTCACGATCACGGCCGACGAGGCGGGCAATGGCGATCAGATCCTCAGCTTCGCCAGCCTGGGCGTAATGCCGAACGAGACGCTGACCTTCATGTTCAGCGGCACCGGCTTCTCCCGCGGCAACCCGTTCACGCCGCAGTACACCGTGATCGTCGACGGCGTCGACGGCGTCGTGCCGATCCCGGCCGCAGGCTTCCTCTTCGCCGGCGCGCTGGGGGCGGGCGGCCTTCTGCGCCGGAAGAAGAAGGCCTGACAAGGCTTCCGATTGGTGGTTAGGGACGGGCGCGCCGACGAGGCGCGCCCTTCTTTCTGTCCGCCGGTCCTCGCCGGCCTGCCCTGGAGGTCCGATCCGTGATCCCCCGCTACGCCCGCCCCGAGATGACCGCGATCTGGGACCAGCAGACCAAGTACCGCATCTGGTTCGAGATCGAGGCCCATGCCGCCGACGCCATGGCACGCCTCGGCATCGTGCCCAAGGAAGCGGCGGAGACGATCTGGGCGAAGGGCAAGGACGCCGAGTTCGACGTCGCGCGGATCGACGAGATCGAGGCGGAGACGAAGCACGACGTCATCGCCTTCCTCACCCACCTCGCCGAGATCGTGGGGCCCGAGGCGCGCTTCGTCCACCAGGGCCTGACGAGTTCGGACGTGCTCGATACGACGCTAGCCGTACAGCTCTCCCGCGCGACGGACATCCTGATCGGCGGCGTCGACCGCGTGCTGGCGGCGCTCAAGGCCCGCGCGTTCGAGCACAAGACGACGCCGACGGTCGGCCGCAGCCACGGCATCCACGCCGAACCCATGACCTTCGGCCTGAAGCTGGCGGGCTACTACGCGGAGTTCGACCGCGCCAAGCGCCGCTTGCTCGCCGCCAAGGATGAGATCGCCACCTGCGCGCTGTCGGGCGCGGTCGGCACCTTCGCCAACGTCGACCCTTCGGTCGAAGCCTATGTGGCGGAGAAGATGGGCCTCCAGCCGGAGCCGGTTTCCACCCAAGTGATCCCGCGCGACCGACACGCCGCCTACTTCGCGGCCCTCGGCGTCGTCGCCTCCTCCGTCGAGCGCCTCGCCGTCGAGGTCCGTCACCTTCAGCGCACGGAAGTGCGGGAGGCGCAGGAGTTCTTCGGCAAGGGGCAGAAGGGGTCCTCGGCCATGCCCCACAAGCGCAATCCGATCCTGACCGAGAACCTGACCGGCCTCGCCCGCCTCGTCCGGATGGCCGTGGTTCCGGCGATGGAAAACGTCGCGCTCTGGCACGAGCGGGACATCTCGCACTCCTCCGTCGAGCGCGGCATCGGGCCGGACAGCACCATCCATCTCGACTTCGCGCTTCACCGCCTCGCGGGCGTGGTCGAGAAGCTGGTCGTCTACCCCGAGCGGATGCAGGCGAACCTCGACGCGCTCGGCGGCCTCGTCTTCTCTCAGCGCGTCCTCCTCGCTCTCACCCAAGCCGGCGCGAGCCGCGAGGACGGCTATCGCCTCGTCCAGCGCAACGCGATGAAGGTTTGGGACGAAGGGGCGAGCTTCTTGAGTGCTCTTTGTTCTGACGACGAGGTGACGGCGCTGCTTCCGCCTTCGGAGATCGAGCCTCTGTTCGATCTTTCCTATCACACGAAGCACGTCGACACGGTGTTCGAGCGGGTGTTCGGAGCGGCGTAAGGGCGGCGCCGTCCGGCGAACCCCTTCTTCTCGCTCGCGCTTTCCGTCCCGTTCGGCAGCTGCAGCCGTCTTCGTACCGAAGAAAGGCTTCGGTGGTCCGAACGGACGGCAACTCCGTACAGGAATGGTCCCTTGACTGCGGCGCCTGGTCGCACTATGGCGCCCGCTCTTGGGAGAGAGGGACCATGGCCGAGACTCACGTCTGGCCGCGCAAGACGCGCGAGCTGCAGAACCATCATATGGACTCGACGATCTGGAACCGCTTCGCGTTCCGGCCGGACGACGTCATCGTCGCGACCTACGCGAAGTCCGGCACGACCTGGACACAGCAGATCGTCGGGCAGGTCCTGTTCAGGGGCGATCCGGACATCTGCGTGCCCGAGCTGTCGCCCTGGGTCGACATGCGCCTCCCGCTCGAAGCGGAGAAGATGGCGTTGCTCGGGGCGCAGGCGCACCGGCGGTTCTTGAAGACCTACCTACCGCTCGACGCCTTCGTCTTCCGCCCGGAACTCAAGCACATCTACATCGCACGCGACGGCCGGGACGTCGCGTGGAGCCTTCATAATCATTGCACCAACTTCCGGCCGGAGTTCTACGGCATCATCAACGGCTTGCCGGATCGGGTCGGGCCGGCCTTCGAGCCCGTGGAAGACGACGTCCACGACTTCTACCGGCACTGGTTCGAGAACGATGGCGGTCAGTTCTGGTCGCTATGGGAGAACGTGCGAAGCTGGTGGAGCGTGCGGGACTATCCAAACGTCCTCATGCTGCACTTCAACGATCTGAAGCGCGACCTGCCCGGCGCCGTCGAGCGGATCGCCGCCTTCCTGGAGGTCGAGCTGACCGGCGAAGAGCGCGCGCGGGTGATCGAGCACTCGACCTTCAAGTGGATGAAAACGAACGCCGAGAAGGTCGTGCCCCTCGGCGGGTCGGTCTGGGAAGGCGGCGCGAGCACCTTCATCAACAAGGGGACGAACGGCCGCTGGCAGACGACGCTGACGGCCGAAGAGGTCGCCGCCTACGACGCCAAGGCCCTAGCCGAACTCGGGCCGGAATGCGCGCGCTGGCTCGCCGAGGGCGATGTGACCGGCGCCGGTTCCCTTTCCAGCGCGGCCTGATCGGCCGTCCCGGCAGGGGGGGACTGTCAGCCGCTCAGCGCGGCTTGCGGTCCGAGCCCTGACGCGCGGCCTGCACCAGCTTGCCCGCACCGTAAGCGAGGAGTGCGGCTCGGCCGATCGGGTGGCGCTTGATCAGCTGGCGGGCCGCCAGGGCGGCGAGCCCGGTGACGGCGGCCGGGATGGCGCGGTCGTTGTCTCTCATGGTCGTCCTCATCGTCTGGGCAGGAGGCCGCCGAGTTGACGGCGCCTGGCTCTTCGGACCTCCTGCACGCGCTGGCCCGACTCGATGACGGCGAGCCCGGCCTGTATCAGGGGCAGCGCGATCAGGAGGCGGCTGGTCGGGTAGCGCCGCGAGATGCCGAACACGACGAGGCCGAGCAGGCCTTCGAGGGCGGCGGTCTTGGCGCCAGGTTTCTTGAGCATCGTTCCTCCTCGTCTCACGGCACCAACACGCGAGCCGACTGCGTGGTTCGGGTGACCGTCGGGGCGCGCCTGCCTAGCTTCGGCGTCAGGAGGAATGCCCGGAATGAAAAGACGTCTCTCAATGATCGCTGCCTTCTGCCTCACGCTTGGCTGCGCGCCCGTCGCGTCCGCGCAGAGCGAAGCCGGTGGCGCCGCCCTGCCCCGCTTCGTCATGACCAATGCGGAGGCGCGGGACGGCACCGATCTTTCCGGCACCTGGACCTACTCGATCGATCCCTATCGCGACGGGATGGCCGGCTTTCACGGCGGCGAGGCCGGCGAGGGGCACCGGCGCTACGATCCGCGGGATGTGGACGAGATCACGCGGCAGGACCCGACCGCGCTCTACGAGTACGACATGCGGCGCTCGCCCGAAGCGACCCTCCCCGGCTCCTGGACGAAACACGCCCCTGAGATGCGTCACTATCAGGGCCTCGTCTGGTACCAGCGCGCGTTCGACGCCGCGCCGAAGCGCGGCGAGCGCGCGTTCATCCGCGTCGGCGCCGCGAACTACCGAACGCAAGTCTACCTCAACGGCCAGCTCGTCGGCGAGCATGAGGGCGGGTTCACCCCGTTCACCATGGAGGTGACGGACGTCCTGAAGGAAGGCGAGAACCGCATCGTGCTCGGCGTGGACTCGGCCCGGGACGAGGCGAGCGTCCCGCCGCCCGTGACCGACTGGGAGACCTATGGCGGGGTGACGCGGGCGATCCGGCTCGTGACCGTTCCGGAAACCTTCGTCGACGACGCGTGGGTCCGCCTGGAGCGGGACGGGCAGATCCGCGCGACCGTGGAGCTGGAAGGCCCAGGCGCCGGCGGCAAGGCGGTCGAGGTAGGCGTCCCCGAGCTCGGCCTGACCCTCAGCGGGGAGACCGACGAGACCGGCATCGCGCACTTGGCGGCGCCGGCGCCGGACGCGCTCGAACGCTGGTCCCCGGAGACGCCGAAGCTCTACGAGGTGAGCGTCGCCGCAGGAGACGACGTCCTGCCGGAGCGCATCGGGTTCCGCACCCTCTCCGTGGAAGGCGACCGCATCCTGCTGAACGGCGAGCCGATCTTCCTTCGCGGCATCTCCATGCATGAGGAGGAGCTGGGCGAGAACCCGGCCCGCATCATGACCGAGGACGCCGCCCGCGCGCTCCTGACCGAGATCAAGGAGGGGCTGCACGGCAACTTCGTCCGGCTCGCGCACTATCCGCACTCGGAAGCGACGCTGCGCCTCGCCGACGAGATGGGACTGATCGTCTGGTCGGAGGTGCCCGTCTACTGGCGCATCGACTGGGAGAACGAGGCGACCCTGGCCGTCGCGCGGGGGATGGTGGCGGAGAACCTGCTTCGTGACCGCAACCGGGCGTCGATCGCGCTGTGGTCGGTGGCGAACGAGACGCCGGTGAGCGAGGCGCGGAACCGGTTCCTCGAGACGCTGATCGGCGACGTGCGGCGCCTCGACCCGACGCGTCTCGTCACCGCCGCGCTCCTGTCGGAGAGCCAGGAGGAGGACGGCACGGTCGTCTCGGAGATCGCCGACCCCCTCGCCGCCTCGCTCGATGTGCTGGCGATCAACACCTATAATGGCTGGTATGGCGGCCTGCCGCTCGAAGAGGTCAGCGAGGTGCGCTGGCGGTCCGTCTGGGACAAGCCACTGATCTTCTCGGAGTTCGGGGCGGGCGCGCTCGCGGGCTTCCACGATCCGAAGCTGGAGCGGAAGTTCTCCGAGGAGTATCAGGCGGACGTCTACCGCGAGACGCTGGAGATGGCGCGCGAGGTGCCGTTCCTGGCCGGGATGTCGCCGTGGATCCTCAAGGACTTCCGCTCGCCGCGGCGGCAGCACCCCCTCTATCAGCAGGGCTGGAACCGGAAGGGTCTCATCTCCGAGACGGGGGAGCGGAAGGAGGCCTTCGGCGTCCTCGCGGCAGAGTATCAGCGGATCGCCGAGGAAGGGCGCGAGTAGCGACACCGTCGCACTTGCGGGCCGAGGCCGCGGGCGTCACATCCTCGCCCCGTGACCTCGTCCTTAGGAACGCTCGCGCTCTTGGCGGCGCTTCTCCTCGCGCTGCTCCAAGCGGCGGGCGGGCTGTGGGGCGCGCACCGCGACAAGCCGGTCCTGATGAGGGCCGCGGGCAGCGCGGCGGTGCTTCAGGCCTTCTTCGTCGCCTCCGCGTTCGGCCTTCTCGTCAGCGCCTTCCTGCGCTCGGACTTCTCGCTCCTGAACGTCTGGCAGAACAGCCACACGGCGAAGCCGGTGCTCTACAAGTTCGCGGGCGCCTGGGGCAGTCACGAGGGCTCGCTCCTCCTCTGGCTCCTCATGCTGTCAGGCCTCGGCGCGGCGGTCGCGCTGGCGGGCCGCCTGCCGGACGCGCTTCGGGCGCGGGTCGTCGGAGTGCAGGGCCTCGTCGGCGTCGGCTTCCTGGCCTTCACGGTCCTGACGTCGAACCCGTTCCGGGGCGTCGGGCCGATCGTGCCTACCGAGGGGCAGGACCTGAACCCCCTCCTCCAGGATCCCGGCCTCGCCTTCCACCCGCCCTTTTTGTACCTCGGCTATGTCGGCATGTCGGTCGCCTTCGGCTTCGCGGTTGCCGCCCTCCTCGAGGGCCGGATGGACGCCAGCTGGGCGCGGTGGGTGCGGCCCTGGACGCTGCTGGCCTGGTCGTCGCTGACGCTCGGCATCGCGATGGGGGCGTGGTGGGCCTATTACGAGCTCGGCTGGGGCGGCTTCTGGTTCTGGGACCCGGTCGAGAACGCCTCGCTGATGCCTTGGCTCGCCGCGACCGCCCTGCTGCACTGCGCGCTCGTCGTCGAGAAGCGCGATGCGCTGAAGGCCTGGACCGTCTTCATGGCGATCATGGCGTTCGCGACCTCGCTGCTGGGGACGTTCCTCGTGCGCTCGGGCATCGTCACCTCCGTCCACGCCTTCGCGAACGATCCGAACCGCGGGGCGGTCCTGCTCGTTCTTTGCGGACTCTACACGGGCGGCGCCTTCTTGCTCTTCGCGCTTCGGGGCGGACGCCTGACGAGCACCGGAGTCTTCGCGGGCCTGAGCCGCGAGAGCGCGCTCGTCGTCAACAACATCCTCCTGTCGGTCCTTCTCTTCACGGTCCTGCTCGGCACGTTCTGGCCGACGGTCATCGAGGTCGCGACGGGCGAGCGGATCACGGTGGGGCCGCCCTACTTCAACGCCGTCGGCCTGCCCCTGCTCGCGCTCATCGCGCTGGCGCTGGCCGCAGGCACCTTCCTGCCATGGAAGCGAGGGCGCAGCGGGGACCTCGTCCGCAAGGCCCGGACCCCCGCCCTCGCCGCCATGATCGCCGCGGCTGTCTGGTACGGGATCGAGGGCGGCAGCCTCGCGGCGCTCTGCGCGCTCGTCGTCGGCCTGTGGATCCTGCTCTTCGCCGTCTTCGACCTTGCCCGCCGAGTGCGCACGGGCGAGGTGCCAGCCCGCGAGAGCCTGAGGCGCCTGCGCGGATTGCCGCGCGGTTATTGGGGCGGGACCCTGGCCCATGCGGGTCTGGGCGTCGCCGTGCTCGGCATGGTCGGCACGGCGATCTGGGCGGAAGAAACGAGAGCCGTCCTCGCCCCCGGCCAGTCGGCGGAAGTCGCAGGCTACACCCTGACGCTCGACCGCATCTACGAAGCGAAAGGCCCGAACTACCTGTCCGAGGTTTCGGCCTTCACGCTGTCGAAGAAGGGCCGGACGCTCCGCGAACTCTACCCCGAGCGGCGGTGGTATCCCGGGGCGCAGCAGATGACGACGGAAGTGGCGGTCGGCGCGCGCGGCTTCTCGGACGTCTACCTGGCGGTCGGCGAAGGGCGCGGCGAGAACCGAGAGGCCCGCGTCGTGCGGGCGTATCACCATCCGCTCGTCTACCTTCTTTGGGGCGGCGCCGTGCTGATGGCGGCGGGCGGCGCGCTGTCGCTGTCCGACCCGCGCTACAGGGCCGCACGCGTCGCGGTGCGCCGGCGGCCGAGCGCCCCCGCCCTGGCACCCGCCGAATGATCGCGGCGCTCATCCTGGCGGCGGCGCTGCAGACAGGGCCGACCCTTCCCGCCGACAAAGCGGCAAGGGCGGACCGGATCGCGGGCGAGCTGCGCTGCGTCGTCTGTCAGAACCAATCGGTACGGGATTCCGACGCGCCGCTCGCCGCAGACATGCGCGCCCTCGTCGCCGAGCGGGTGGCCAAGGGCGAGAGCGACGACGCCGTGCGCGAGCACCTCGTCGCGCGCTACGGCGAGTACGTCCTGCTGGCGCCGCGTCACAACGCCCGGAACGCGCCCTTGTGGTGGGGACCGGTGCTGCTGCTCGGCGTCGGGGGGATCGTCGTTTGGCGCCTGGGCCGGCGCGGGGCGGACGTGCCCTTCGAAGAGGAGACGGGCGGGGACTGAGCCCCGCCCGCAGCCCGTCGTCTTAGGTCTTGCGACGGAAGAGCCTGCCGATCCAGATCAGCAGACAGGCGCCGACCACGGCCACGATAAGCTGACCGATAATCCCGCCGAAGGTGCCGCCCATGACGGCGAATAGAATGGCGTTGAGGATCAAAGCCCCGGCGATGCCGAGGATGATGTTCATGATGATGCCCATGTTGGACTTCATGATCTGTTCTGCGATCCACCCGGCGAGGCCGCCGATGATGATCGTCAGGAACCAACCTAAACCTTCCATTTGTGTTCTCCCAGACTACGGGCTCGGCCCACTGCCGCCCCTCGATTGGAGTTGAACACGATTCAACAGGGCAAGGTTCAGTCGCGTACAGTCACCGCTGCACCTGTCCTGGAATGGGACAGGGCCTGACTCAGCCGCTAAGCGCTTCCTTCACGGTCGCCGCGACCTTCTTCAGGGTGAACGGCTTCTGCAGGTAGCCCGCGCCCTGGGTCTCGGAGAGCTTGTCGCGCATGGCGGTCTCCGCGTAGCCCGACATGAAGATCACCTTGGCGCCGCGCAGCTTCTCGCCCGCCTCCGCGATCAGGGTCGGCCCGTCCATCTCCGGCATCATGATGTCGGTCAGGACGAGGTCGAAGGGCTTCTCGTCCTCGATGATGCCGAGCGCCTCGTCGCCGTCCTCGGCCTCGACGATCTCGTAGCCGCACATGCCGAGGGCGCGCACGACGATGCTGCGCACGCCCGGGTCATCCTCGACGATGAGGATGCGGCCCTTGCCGGTGAGGTCGGCGTTCTCGTTCGGCTGATGCGCCCTGGCGCCTTGGGCCTGGCGGGCTTCCTCTTCGCCGAGCGCGGGCAGGAAGATGCGGAAGGTCGCCCCGGTCGGCGCGCCAGGGGCGGTGCGGTTGTGCAGGAAGATGCGCCCGCCCATCTGGCCGATGATGCCGTGGACGGTGGAGAGGCCGAGGCCCGTCCCCTTCCCTTCCCCCTTGGTCGTGAAGAAGGGCTCGAAGATCTTCTCGGCGATGTCCTCGGGCACGCCGGTGCCGTCGTCCGCGACCTCGATCAGGACGTAAGCGATCTCCTCCAGCACCGCGTAGCCGTAGCCGCGCACCTCGTCGGGCCGGACGGTCTTGGTCTCGATCGTCAGGTTGCCGCCCTTCGGCATGGCGTCGCGCGCGTTCACCGCGAGGTTCATGAGGGCGAGCTCGAGCTGGCCCTTGTCGGCCTTGACGGCCGGAAGGGCCCGGCCGTGCCGCACGTCGACCTTCACCCGCTCGGTCACGTATCGCGCGAGGAACGGCGTGAACTCCGACAGGACCTCGGTGAGGCTCAGGACCTCCTGCTGGAGGGTCTGCTTGCGCGAGAAGGCGAGCAGGTTCCGCGTCAGGTTCCGCGCCCGCTGGGCGTTCTCCTTGATGAGGACGAGGTCCGGATAGGACGGGTCGCCCGCGGAGTGGCGGCGCATCAGGAGCTCGGTCGAACCCATGACCACGAGGAGCAGGTTGTTGAAGTCGTGCGCGATGGCGCCGGCGAGCTGGCCGACCTGCTTGAGCTTGGCGTCGTGGGTCGCGTCCTCCTGCAGGCGGCGCTGCGCGGTGACGTCGATCGCGTAGAGCACCGTCTGGCGGGGGCCGTAGGCGCCCCTGCGGCGCTTGATCGGACGGGCATAGACCTCGAACAGCCGGGCCTGGGCGCCCTTGCCCATCGAAAGCTCGATGCGGCGGGTGAGCGGCTGCGAGGGGGCGCGGGCCTTGAGCGCCGCTGCGATGTCGCGCAGCGCCGTCTGCGGAAGGACCGTCGCGACGGAAGCCCCGTCCTCCGCGCCCAAGGCGTCCGTCATCAGGCGGTTCGAGTAGGTGATGCGGGCGTCCGCGCCGGGATCCCCTTCCAGGACGGCGACCCCGATCGGCGCTTCGGCCACGTCCGAGGACAGCTCCTGCGCGCCGGCCTCGCGGACCAGCCCGCCCTTGGGCAGCATCTCGACGCAGGCGAAGCCCTCGCCGATGCCGCCCCGGGCGAAGGCGGTCAGGACGACGCCGGCATGGCCGGGCCCGTTCTTCGCATCGCGGTCCCGGATGCGGGCCTCGACCTCCTCGCCGGCCGCGTCCCAGAGCGTGGAGACGAGCTCGGAGGTCTCGCCGAGGACGAAGTCGGACAGCGCGACGGTCGCGCCGGGCCTCAGCCCGATCATCCTGGCGGCGGCGGCGTTGGTCCAGGCGAGGTTGCCGGAGCGTTCGAGCGCGAAGACCGCGCGCGGATAGTTCGCGAAGGCGGCGCGCAGGTCGTCGCGCGCGTTCTCGACCGGGACTTCGCGCAGACGCCAGGCGACGTGGCGGCCGTCCGAGCCCATCGGGCGAACCGCGACCTCGAAGCGGCGGCGGGGCAGGTCGGCGTCGCCGGGCGCGATGCGTCCCATCGCCTGGGTGATGACCTCGTCGCCTTCCGCGCCGGAGCGGGCGGCGCGGGCGAGCCGGAACATCTTCGTGCTCTCGCCGCCAGCCTGGCCGAAGAGGCGCTCGATGCGCGGCGGAAGGCCCGTCGCGCCGACGACGCCCGCTTCCTCCGCGATGCGCATGTAGGCCTCGTTCGCATAGACGACGACGCCGTCGCGCGTGGTGACGAGCCGGGCTTCGGGGTCGGCGGAGAGGATCTTCTCGGCGAGGCCGAGGGCGGTGAGGATGTCCTGACCGGCGAGAACCGCCCGCCGCTGGGGCCCCCTGCCGCGCCCTCGGAACATCAGCCCGCTGAGCAGGAGCGGCGAGTAGGCGCGACTCGCCGAGGCGAGCAGCATCAGCGTGCCGAAGGCGAGGAGTCCGCCCCCGAAGAGGAGCGCGACGGTCTGGTCGACGCCCCCGATCCAGGCGGCGTAGCCGAGGCTGCCGAGAACGAGGAGAAGGCTCAGCCAGAGGACGAAGGGCGTGAGGGTCTCGAGCAGGCTCGCCCTCGCCTTGGGTTTGCGCGGGCGCGGCTGCTCCGCGACGGGCGCCTCGGCAGGTTCGCTCGGCGCGTCGTCGGCGTCGTCCTCGCCGAAGAGAACGGTGAGCGCCGCTTCGGGGTCCGCGGCGGTGGTCGGTTCGACCGACGGGTCGGCGCGAACAGGGTCGTCGACGCCAGCCTCGGCCGACGTGACCACCGGCTCCTCGGAACCGGACTCCGCGAGCGCCGCGACGGACTTGCTCATGACCATCTCCCTGATCCGTGCCCCCGGTAGGACTTGACTGTCCCTTCAGGCCCCCGTGGTAGTAAGGCCGAACCAATGGGCAGCGTTAACTGCTCGCAAGCAATCGTTACCCGAGGGTTAAAGCGCCGAAGCGATGTCGAAGGAAGGGGCCGCGCCTGCCGGAGAAGAACGAGCGCCTTCGCCCGCGCATGCGCGCTTATTGCGCAAGCGCTCCGAGGGGCGGCCCGTCATCGGGGTGGCGCTCGGCTCGGGCGCAGCGCGGGGCTGGGCCCATGTCGGCGTCCTCGAAGCGCTCGACGAGCTTGGGGTCGAGGTCACGGTGCAGGCCGGCTGCTCGGTCGGCGCGCTCGTCAGCGCAGCGCGGCATCTGGGCATCTGGGAGGAGTTCCAGCGCTGGGCGGTCGGCATCGGCAGCTTCGCCTCCTGGTCGAGCTTCGCCTACGGCTTCGGTCGCGGCGGCCTCGTCGATCCCGGGCCGGCCTTCGAAGCGTTCCGCGAGCACGACCGGCTGATCGAGGACCTCGACCGGCCCTGGGGCGCGGTGGCGACGGACCTCGCGACGGGCCAGGAGGTCTGGCTGACGCGCGGTTCGGTCCTCGACGCCTGCCGGGCCTCGGCCGCGGTGCCGATGCTGCTCCATGCCGCCCAGCACCAGGTCGGCGACAAGGTGCGCTGGCTGATCGACGGGGCGGCGACCAACCCCGTGCCGGTCAGCCTCGCCCGTGCCCTCGGCGCGGACCGGGTGATCTCGGTGGACCTCAACACGACCGGGCGGGTGCTCGAACGCTTCGACCGGCCGACCGGCCGCGCCGTGGTGCCGGTTGAGATGCCGCACATTCCGGGCGAGACCATCATGCCCCGATCGGTCGCCGACTTCCTCAAGGGCACCAAGAACACGATCGACCGAGAACTCGCCATGATGAAGGCGAAGTCGGCCGCGCAGCCTCATTTCCTGGAGACGGTCGTCGCCACGCTGGACATCGTGCAGGCGCAACTTTCCGAGGCGCGGGCGCAGATCGAGGTGGCCGACGTGCGCATCACACCCGACATGGCGGATTGCCCGCCGGGCGCCTTCGACCGCTTCGAGGACTACCGCGGGATCGGCTATGAGGCCACGATGGCCCTCAGCGACGAGATCGAGGCGCTCGTGAGTCCGGACGGCGCGGACTCTGCAGGGGCTGCGGACCGAGGGAGGCTTTGATGCGAAACGAAGCAGGGCGGTGGCGACGGGCCCTCATCCTAGGCGCCCTGCTGCTGGCAGCCTGTGCTCAGTCCGAACCGGAGGATGAGCCTCTGAGCGAAGACGAGCCGCAGGCGGCGGAAGACGTGATCGTTCAGGACCGCTTCACCGTCACGCGCAGCGAGTTCGGCCCCGAAGGGACGCTCTCCCGCCTCCTCGAGACCTTGGATCGGCGCGAGTTGACGGTCTTCGCGGTCATCGACCACGCCGCGGCGGCGCAGAGCGTCGGCGCCGCCCTGCCCTTCGCCACGCTCGTGATCTTCGGAGATCCGGAGACAGCGACGCCCCTGATCGAGGCGGTACCGCTGATGGGGGCGGAACTGCCGCTTCGGGCCCTCGTCTACACGCGCGGCGAGGCGACCTACATCGCCATGACCGGCACCTCGAACCTGTCGAGGACCTATCCCCTCTCCGACGAGGACCCGCTTCTCGGTCGGATCGGGCGCCTCGTTGCGGAGATCGCGGACGAAGTGACCCGCGCCTGAGCCGCCTTCAGGGGTTCTTCGCGGTTCTTAAGCCCCTCTTCAGCTAGCCTTGTTACGCCCGCCTGGGCGCAGCGCAGGGCCGGGGCATGCAGCGGAACGGACGAACGGACGCGATCCTCGACCTGAGGAAGGACGGGCTCTTGGGCCGTCTCGTCCTGACCCTCGTCGGCGTCGTCACCGCGCTTACCGTGACCCTCTCCGTCGTCGATGCCTTCCGCGATACCCGCCAGCACGAAGCGCTCTTGCGCGAGCGGGCCGAGGCGGCAGCGCGGCTCTCCGCGACCGCGATCGAAGGCGCAGTCGGACGCGGCCAGGTCGATGCGGTTCCGGACATCCTGGCCGCCCTCGGCGACCGCAGCGACGAAAGGCGATTCCTGCACGTCGCAATCGGCGGACGGCACTTCGGCGAGCGGGCCTCCGCCCTTCCCGAAGCCGCAGCGCCGCTTCAAGCCCGGACGCTGCGGACCGGACGCGGAGAGATCGACGCGAAGCGCGGCGTCCTTCTGGTGCTGCCCCTGCGCGGTACGGCCGACGAGGTGATCGGCACCTTGACCCTTTACGACAGCGCGCCGCCCGTCATGCGGACGGCGCTCAAGTTCATGGCGCGGGACGCAGCGATCGGCCTGCCCTTCCTCGGGATCGCCCTCGTCGCCAGCATCATCATCGCCCGCTCCGTCTGCAGCCCGCTGCGGGCGCTCGCCCAAGCCGCGGAACGCGTCGCGCGGGACGACTTCGATGCGGTGATCCCGCACGAAGGCTCCGTCGAGACGCGCGCGCTCGCCGCCTCCTTGGAGCGGATGGTCCGTGGACTGCAGGTGAGCCGGCTCAAGGCCGAGCGCGCCGCCAAGACGGCGAGCGAGGCGAGCCGGGCGAAGACGGACTTCCTCGCCAACATGAGCCATGAGATCCGTACGCCGATGAACGGCGTCATCGGCGTCGCCGAGCTGCTGCTCGAGACCGACCTCGACAAGGAGCAGCGAGAGCTCGCGAAGATCGTCGTCTCTTCGGGCAGCGCGCTGGTGACGATCATCAACGACATCCTCGACTTCTCCAAGATCGAAGCGGGCAAGATGACGATCGTACCCGAGCCCTTCGACCTGCGCGGCGCGGTGGAGGACGTGATCACCCTGCTGTCCAACCAAGCGCGCGAACGGGACATCACGCTCAAGCTCGAGTACGAGGCCGGCCTGCCCGAGCGCTTCGTCGGCGACGGCGGACGCGTACGGCAGATCGTGACGAACCTCGTCGGCAACGCGGTGAAGTTCACGGAGAGCGGCAGCGTCGTCGTCCGCATCGGCGGCACCGTGCAGGACGGCGCCGCCAGCCTGACCATGGAGGTCGAGGACACGGGCATCGGCATACCGGCCGCGGTCCAGGAGCGGATGTTCGAGAAGTTCGAGCAGGCCGACAACACCGCCACCCGCCGCTACGCGGGCACGGGGATCGGTCTTTCCATCTGCCGCAGCCTGTCCGAGCTCATGGGCGGCACGATCGCGGTGCGCAGCGAGCTCGGCGCCGGGTCGTGCTTCACCGTGAAGCTGGTTCTACCCCTGGACGCCGAGGCGGAGGAGACGGACATGCCGAGCCTTCGCGGCATCGGCGTCCTGATCTTGGAGCCCGATCAGGCGTCTCGCCGCCGGGTCGCCGACCATGCGCGGCGCTGGGGCATGCGCGTCGTGACGGCGGCGGACGAGGGGGCGGCCCTGTCGAGCCTCGCATCGGGCTACAAGTTCGACCTCGCCCTTCTAGGCGGCGGTGCCGGCCTCGCGAGCGCCCTCAAGGCGGGCGGTTTCGACGGTCCGGTGGTGGGACTCGATGACGCGGACAGCCCCGCCTACGCGGCGCTCGTCAAGAAGCCCGTCCGCGCGAGCCACCTCATGGATGCGGTGGCGAACGTCCTCTACGAGCGCTCGGCGAAGCAGGCGCGCACGGCCGCGAAGCGCCTGCGGCGCGACCTGCCCCCCGGGCTCGACGTGCTCGTCGCCGAGGACAACGTCGTCAATCAGATGGTCCTGAAGACCATGCTGGCGGGGCTCGGCGCCGAGGTCCGGGTGGCGGCGAACGGCATCGAAGCGCTCTGCGAATGCGAGACGAAGCGGCCGGACGTCGTGGTCATGGACGTCTCCATGCCGGAGATGGACGGCCTCGAAGCCACCCGCCGCATCCGCGCGGCGGAGGCCGAAGCCGGAACCCCGCCCCTGCCCATCATCGCGGCGACCGCCCACGTCATGGAAGAGGACAGGACCGCCTGCTTCGCCGCGGGCATGGACGCCGTCATCCACAAGCCTGTCCGCAAGAACGCGCTTCGCGACGTACTCATCGCATGGACCGCGCCGTCCGAGGACGCGATGACGGGAACGGAGACGAGCGAAGCGCGCGCCTGACTCTCTCGTAAGTCCATGAGCCGTCGCTTCCTTAATGTCTTGCCTTCGCCCATGATGGAACTTCCATGAACCAGACCGACGACAACACGGCGCCGGAGAACGCGCCCGCCCCGCCGCACGCAGCGGCGCTGAGCGGCGTCGAGGCGGAGGCCGACACCGGGCCGCTCAGCGGGCGGGCCGTCCGGCGCCTTCGCGCCTACTTCTGGACGGCCGCGGGCTTCTCGGTTGTGGTCAACCTGCTCTTCCTCGTCTCTCCCATGTACATGCTGCAGGTCTACGACCGCGTCATGTCGTCGGGATCGATGGAGACCCTGATCTACCTGACCGGGATCGCGGTCTTCCTGCTGCTGATCTACATGGCGGCCGATGCGGGCCGGAAGCGGGCGCTCACCCGCGCAGGACAGCTGCTCGGCGAGTGCCTCGATGGGGTCACGCTTCGCCGCGGGCTCGCCGCCGCGGCGATGCCCTCGGCGAAGACGGTGTCGGCGGTCGCGAACCTCTCGCGGGTGCAGGGCCTCCTGCTGCAAGGGACGCTGGCACCGATCTTCGACGTGCCCTTCGCGCCGCTCTTCATCGGCATCCTCTTCCTGATCCACCCCGTGCTCGGCTGCATCGCGCTCATAGGCGCGCTCATCCTGCTCGGCCTCGCGGTGATGACCGACAGGCTGAGCCGCACGGCGGTCGAGGAGGCCGGCAAGCGCGATCAGCGGGCGCAGAACCACCTCAACCACATGGTCCGGCAGCGCGCGGCGATCGTCTCGATGGGGATGACCGACCGCGCCGTCGGCCAGTGGCAGACCCTTCGCCGCGACGCGGTCGACCACAACCTTCGCGCGGGCGAGGCCGCGACCGTCCTGTCCTCCATGACGCGCTCGTTCCGGCAGATCCTTCAGATCGCGATCCTCGGCGGCGGCGCGGCGCTCTTCGTCTTCGGCGAGATCTCGCCGGGCACCGTGGTGGCGGGTTCGATCCTGATGGGCCGCGGCTTGGCGCCGATCGATCAGACCGTCGCGATCTGGCGGCAGGTGATCCTTGGGCGGAAGGCCTGGCGGGAACTCGCCGAGTGGGTCGACGGACACGAAGCCTCCGACCTGCCGATGCACGTCGCCGCCGTCACGGCCCTGCCCCGGCCCGAACCGCAGCTCAAGTTCGAAGAGTTCGCCGTCGGCATTCCGGGCGCGGGCAAGCCGCTCCTGCCGCCGATGACGGTCGAGCTGAAACCCGGCGCGCTCATCGCCCTCCTCGGGCCTTCCGGCGCGGGCAAGACGTCCTTCCTTCAGTCCGTCGCAGGCGCCTGGGCGCCGCGGGCGGGCACGGTTCGCCTCGGCGGACGCGACATGGCGGCCTGGGACGCGCGCGACCGGGGCCGCTACGTCGGCTACCTGCCGCAGCACGTCGAGCTTCTGACGGGGACGGTGCGCGAGAACATCGCCCGCTTCACCGACGCGGACCCGGAGGCCGTGTTCGACGCCGCGCGGCGCGTCGGCTGTCACGACATGATCCTTCGTCTGCCGCAGGCCTACGACACGCCGATCGGCGAGGGCGGCGTGCACCTCTCGGCGGGTCAGCGACAATCGGTCGGCCTCGCCCGCGCCTTCTTCGGCAGCCCGGCGCTGATCCTCCTCGACGAGCCGACCGCGCACCTCGACGCGAACCTAGCGGCGAACCTGATGGCGCGCTTCGCGGCCTACACGCGCGAAGCGCCGCAGAACCGCGGGGTGACCGCGATCATCGCGACCCACGACCTCCGCCTCATCAACGCGGCCGACCAGGTCATGGTCATCCAGGATCGCAAGGTCGTGCTGACCCCGCGCGAGGAGTACCTCAAGAAGGTCTCGGACCTCCGCCGCAGCCGCGAGGCGCCGCAGCGGCCGAACCCCGCCGGAACCCCCATCACCGTGCCTGCCCCGGTCAAGCCGGAGGAAGCCTCGTGACCGCGCCGCGCGGCCCCTTCGCCGACCGGACGATCCGCTACTCGATGCTGGCCTGCGCGCTGGGCTTCGGCGGCTTCATCTTTTGGAGCGCGGTCGCGCCGCTCGAAGAGGGCGTCACCGCCTCGGGCCAGGTCGTCGTCCGCGACGACCGCCAGCGCGTGCAGCACTACGAGGGCGGGATCATCCGTGAGCTGTACGTCCGCGAGGGCCAGAGCGTCGAGGCAGGCGACGTCCTCCTCGAGCTCGAGCCGTTGCAGTCGCAGGCCTCGCGGGACGAGCTCGCGCAGGACCTTGCCATCAACACGGCGAGCCTCGCGCGCCTCGCCGCCCTGCGCAGCGCCGGCGACGAACCCGACTTTTCGAGCCTCGGCGGGATCGGCCTGCCCGAGGGCGTGCGGGACGAGATCGAGGCCCGTCAGTCGACCCTGTTCGAGCAGCAGCGCGCCGCACGGGACGCCGAGATCGGCGTCCTACAGGCCCGCCGGGCGAGCCTCGTCGGCCGGGTCTCGGACCTTCGCGGGCAGATCGACGCGACCGAGAATGCCCTCGCGTCGGGACGCGAGGACCTGAAGCTCCGCCGCGAGCTTCTCGAGCAGCGCCTGGAGACGATCGGCAACGTCCAGCGGCTCTCCCGCGAGGTCGCTAGCCTCGCAGGCGAGCTTTCCAGGCTCGCGGGCGCCCGGAACGAGGCGCAAGGCGCCATCGCGGAGACGGACGATCAGATCGCCGAGGCACGCGCCCGCTTCTTGGAACAGACCGGCCGAGAGGTCGTCGAGGCGCAGAGCCGCGCCCTCGCCGCCCGCGAGCGTCTGCGCGGAACCGAGGACCGGCTCGCCCGCACGACGATCAAGGCGCCGATCGCGGGCGCCGTCCTGAACCTCGCCGTGTCGACCGTCGGCGGGGTCGTCCGGCAGGGCGAGCCGATCATGGAGATCGTGCCGCGGGACAGCGCGCTGATCGCGTCGATCCGCCTCTCCCCGACGGACCGGGACTCCGTGACGGCCGGCCAGTCGGTCGAAGCACAACTCACGGCCTACAAGTCGTTCCGTGCCCCCCGCCTGCCCGGCGAGGTGGTCGGCGTCTCCGCCGACCTCGTGGAGGATCCGGTGACGCGTACGCATTACTACGAGGCCCGGGTGGTGCTCGACGCCTCGCATCTCGACCCCGCCGCGCGCATCGAGGTCCTTCCCGGCATGCCCGTCGAGGCCTTCATCGCCTCGGGCCGCTCGCGCACCTTCCTCGACTACGTCTTCGAGCCGATCCGGGCGACCATGTCGCGCGGCTCCCGGATGAACTGACGAGCGGATGATGCGGAAGCTGTTGCTCGCCTCGGCGACGTGCGCCCTGTGCCTGCCCTTGCCGGCGGGCGCGCAGCAATGTCTGGGCTTCGGGACCGCCCTGACCGAGACGCTGAGCCGGGATCCCCGCATCGACGGCGCAGAGGCGAGCCGCGAGCAGGCGCTCGCCGGCGCCCTCGCGAGCTACTCGCAGAACCTGCCGCAGGTGAGCCTGTTCGGTCAGGCAGGGCTCGGGAACACCCTCCCGCTCGATCGGACGCGGGACGACCAGGTCGGCGTGCAGGTCACGCAGGATCTCTTCACCTTCGGTCAGAGGAGCGCGAGCCAGGCCGCCGCGAAGGCGCAGCTCGAAGCGGCGCGGCACGGGGTCGACCAGACACGCATCGACGTCGCCGAAGGAGTGGCGCTCGCCTACATCGACGTCCTTCGTGCCCAGCGCATCCTGCAGCTGACCGAGGAGCAGGCGGAGAGCTACGGCCGCGACGCCGACGCGGCCGCGGAACGCCTGTCGAGGCAGGTGATCACCCTGACGGACGCCGCGCAGATCCGCGCGCGCTACGCCGTCGCCCGGTCGGACACGCTGAACGCGCGCGTCGAAGCGGACGGCGCGCTCGTCCGCCTCTCCGTCCTGACGGGACGCGAAGTGCCCTGCGTCGAGGGGGAAAGCGCGACCGGCATGCTGGACCGGCAGGCCGAGGAGACGCTGGCGCTCTCGCCCGTCGCCGCGACGGACAGGGCGATGGACCGGTCCTTCGCCCTGCGTCAGGCGCGCTCGACCGTCCGGGCCGCGACGGCCCGCCTCGACGAGGCGCGGCGCGCGCACTTGCCGACGATCTCGGCGAACGCCTTCGCGCTCTACCAGGACGACCCGGGCTTCGGTCAGGACCAGCAGGAGGCGCGGATCGGCTTCGCGCTGCGTCAGGACCTCTACACGGGCGGGCGCAACCGGGCCCGCAGCCTCGATGCCCGAGCGCGCCTGCGCGGCGCCAAGGCCGACGAGGACCTGCAAAGGCTGATCGTGGAGGACGCCGTCCGCCGGGCGCTCTCCGAAGCGCAGGTGACGCTCAACGTCGGCGAGACCCTGCTCGAGGCGAGCGTCGACGCGCGCACTCAACTTCGCGCGACCGAGATCGAGTATGAGCGCGGCACCAAGACCTTGACCGACCTCGTCCTCGCCAACGAGACCTATTACGGCGCGGTCCGGCAGGAGACGAATGCGCGCTTCGCCTACTACTCGGCGCTCGTTCGCCTCTACGCGGCCATGGGCATTCTGGTCGATCCTGTCATCGAGTGATGCAGCGCATAGGGCTGCCCCCCGTTGCACGGGGCGGCCGCGTCCTGCACACCCGCCCCGAACGTTAAAGTTTCGGAGCCGCCATGTCCCTCCCCGACCTCGACGGTCTCAGCCCTCACGCCCTCGAAGACGCGCTCGGCGCTCGCCTCGAGTCGCTGCGTAGCGAGGTTCGCCGCGACCCCCTGTCGAACCCCGTCCGGCAACTCGCGCACGAGCTGTCCCGCGCCTTGGAAGGCGGCAAGCTCGACCGGGCCAAGCTGACGGCGCTGCTCGGGCTTCTCGACAAGGATGCCTTCGCCAACCGGGCGGAGCACGTGCGTCGCTACCTGCAGCTCGATCAGGAAGAAGACCTCGCGGGCGTGGTCCGCAGCCTGTCCGACCCCCTTCCCGACTTCGCGGCGTTCGAGGCGTTCTGGTCCCGCCGACGCGAGACCATCGTCTTCACCGGACACCCGACCTTCCTCCTGCGTCCCGAAGCGCGCGAGCGCCTCGCCGCCTGCGCGGCCGAGGGCGCCGTTCCCTCCGAGGGACCGGGCATGCCGGACGACGACATCACCCTCGGCGAGGAGCACCGGCAGGCCGAGCATGCCATGCGGACGGCGGGCGATGCGCTCGGCCGGCTGACCCGTGCCCTCCTCACCTATGCACGCGACCGCTTCCCCGGCGAGTGGCGGGGCTTCAGCCCGACGCCGATCGGCCTTGGCACCTGGGTCGGCTACGACATGGACGGGCGGAACGACATCGGCTGGCAGGCCGTGATCGCGCACCGCCTGGAGGAGAAGCGCGACAGGCTCGGCATCTACCTCGCCCGCCTCGAAGAAATCGACTTCGAGCCCGCGAGCGCTTTGCGTGACAAGCTGGCCGACGCCCATGCCCGGGCGAGCCGTGACGCGGACGCCTTCGGCGTGCCGCTCACCGACCCGGCCGACCTCGCGGCCGCCGCGAACGCGCTGACGGCGGACGGCGACGACCGTCTGACCAGCGTCAAGCCGATCATGCGCGAACTGGCCCAGCTCGCCGACCGAGCCGATCCGGACGCCGCGGTCCGTCTCCTGGCCCTTCGCTCGGAGATGGAGCTGTTCGGCCTCGGCATGGGCGACATCCACTTCCGCCTCAACGCCGCGCAGATCCGCAACGCGGCGCGCACGGCGCTCGGCTTCAACCGCGAGGACGACCTCTTCGGCCGCTCCGCGCTCGAGGAGGTCTCGGCCCTGATCGCGCGGACCGAGCCCGTCCGGGTGAACTTCGCGAGCCTCGCGGCCGAGACGTCCTCCGCGGCGCGCCTCTTCATCGCCACCTCGCAGATCCTGAAGCATGTCGACGAGGACGCGCCCGTGCGCCTTCTCATCGCGGAGTGCGAGAACCCGGTCACCGTCCTGACCGCGATCTACCTCGCCAAGCTCTTCGGGACGGACCACAAGATCGACGTCTGCCCCCTCTTCGAGACGGCGATCTCGCTCGACCGCGGCCGTCGCATCCTCGACGTCCTCTTCCAGCAGGAAGCCTACCGCACGCAGGCGAAGCGCCGGGGCCGGGTCTCGATCGAGACCGGCTTCTCGGATGCGGGCCGCTTCATGGGCCAGGTGCCCGCCGGCCTCGCGATCGAGCGGCTGCAGGGCCAGCTCGCCGACGAGATGCACCGGCACGGCCTCGGCGACCTCGAGGCCGTCATCTACGACACGCATGGCGAGAGCATGGGCCGGGGCGGTCACCCCGGCGGCATCCTCGACCGCTGCCTCTACGCCTGCAGCCCCTGGGCGCGGGCGCAGTTCGCGGAGCGCGGCATCAACCTGGTGCACGAGCAGAGCTTCCAGGGCGGCGACGGCTACGTCTGGTTCACCGACGACCTTCTCGCCGAGCGGACGCTGGGCGGCATCCTGCGCGCCCACGCGCTCGCGGCCGAAGCCTCGCCGGCGAACGACCCGTTCTACCGCGACACGGCGGCGAGCCTCGACTTCTTCAACGCGGTGAAGCGGCGACAGGAAGACCTGTTCTCCGACCCCGCCTACAACGTCGCGCTCGGCGCGATGGGCCTCGCCCTCCTGCCCAAGACCGGCAGCCGCAAGTCGCGGCGGCAGTTCGACCGGGGTGCGGACGAGGAGACCTCCCTGCGCCGCATCCGGGCGATCCCGCACAACGGCATCCTGCAGCAGATGGGATTCCTCGCGAACATCCTCGGCGGGGTCGGCAGCGCCGTCGGCATCGAGCCCGAGGCCTATGCCCGGCTGTGCAGCAAGTCCGATCGCATGGGCCGCATCATGCGCCTCGTCGCGACGGCGAACAGCCACTCCGAGATGAAGACCATGATCGCCTACATGAAGCTCTACGACGGGAGCTTCTGGGCGACCCGCCCGCTCTCGGGCGAGGAAGAGGCGCTCGAAGCGCCCTGCGCGGTGCTGGCCGGCGCGCTGTCGGACGATCCGCGCTACTTCGCGGCGCTGCAGCTCGCAGGCCGCCTGCGCTCGGATTCGATCGCGCTGACCCGGGCGCTGACGGCCATGGACCTGCCGGCGAAGTCCTACCCGCCGGTCCATCTGGACATCCTTCACGCGGTGCGGCTCTGCCTGATCCAGCACGCCTTCCTGATCGCGGCGCGCCTTCCGGCCTTCACGCCCCAAGGCGGGTTCAGCCGGGAGGACGTCATGGCGCTGATCTTCGCGCTCGACGTGCCGCAAGCGGTCGCGACGCTGCGCGAGACCTTCCCGATGGGTGCCGATCCGACGCAACAGGCGCAACTCGACGAGCCGGCCGACTACCCGGCCGAGGCCACGCCGCGCTACCAGGCGATCGAGCGCGACTTCATCCGGCCGCTCGAGGAGACCTACGAGATGATCCTCCGGGTCTCCGTCGGCGTCGCCAACCACTTCGCGGCTTTGGGGTAACAGTTAACCCCTTCTTCGCGCTCCGCCCGCACTCTGCCGTGGCGGCCCTCCGAGGCTCGCGTTAGCGTGAGCCTCGGGCACGGGGCGGCAGGAGTGGTCTATGCGACGAGTGAGCGGCGCGCTTCTTAGCCTTTGCTTCCTTCTTCCGGCGGGGGCCGGCGCGGAGGCCGTGGCGGGTCCCCATACGGTCTGGGGCTATTGGTACACGCCCGATCACGACAGCTTGGTCCGGATCAAGGACTGCGGCGACGGCACGCCGTGCGGGATCGTCACCTGGGTCGATCCCGTTCGCGGCAAGGTCACCGTCGACGAGCACAACAAGGACGAGGCGCTGCGCGGCCGCCCGATCGAAGGCATCACCCTCCTCCACGGCTTCGAGGCCGGGTCCGAGGACTGGCGCGGCGGCGCGATCTACCATCCCGGCAACGGCAACACCTACCGCGCCCGCATCCGTCGGGTCGACGAGGACACGCTCGAGGTG
This sequence comes from Parvularcula dongshanensis, assembly GCF_014199615.1. Lineage (GTDB taxonomy): Bacteria > Pseudomonadota > Alphaproteobacteria > Caulobacterales > Parvularculaceae > Parvularcula > Parvularcula dongshanensis. The sequence continues at coordinate 63,260 of NZ_JACHOB010000002.1, forward strand.
AAGGGCTGCCTCGGCCCGATCTGCAAGGGGCAGCTTTGGGACCGCGCCGCGCCGATGGCCCTGGACGACGGCGCCGATTGAGCGCTCAGCCGAAGGCCAGCGTCAACCACCGGGCCGTCAGAGCGGGGCGCGCGCTTCCTTCCGCCTCCACCGTCACGTCCCAACTCAGGAGGGTCTGGCCAGGCGCGCGGGTCGTCGCAGCGGCGAGCGTCGCGAGGCCTCGCACCCTCGTTCCCGACCGGACGGGCGCGACGAAGCGGACCCGCTCGAACCCGTAGTTGAGACCGAAGCTCAAACCGTCCGGCATCGCGATGTCCGTCGGCATCAACGCCGTCAGCAAGGAAAGCGTCAGGAAACCGTGCGCGATCGTCGTGCCGAAGGGCGTCCGCGCCGCGGCCTCCGGATCGACGTGGATGAACTGGTGGTCGTCCGTCACCTCGGCGAAGGCATCGATCCTCGATTGATCGATGAGGATCCATTCCGAAGGTCCGAAGCGCCGGCCGATGAGATCGGCGAAGCGGGCGGCGTCGGGGCCGGGAGCGGGCGGCGGCTCGGTGATCATCGTGCCGGGCGTGACGAAGAGTCCCCTCTGCGACAAGGTCTTTACGCAGACTGCCCCGCGTGATTCTTCCCGTCGCGATGAAGGCTGGCCGGATCAGGACAGGGAGAAAGAGAGGCAAACGCGCCGTCGTGCCGTTGCCCGACCGTTTTCAAGGCATACCCCCGACGCCGCACGAAGCCTGGCACGTGGCGATCTTCGCCACGGCGCGGCGGGACCGCCTCTACATCATGACGACACGCGAGCTCAGCCGCGCGGTGTTCGCGGTCAAGACCGGCCACGGGGCACCCTATGCGAGGATGCACGCGATCGACCGCCTCGTTCACGTCGAGCGGTATGGCTGCCGCCACACGGCGAAGCTACGCACGGCCCGGCTGCGCGCTTGGCCATTCGCCGAACGCGCAGCCCTCGTACGAACCGCCAATCCGGCTTGGTCCGACTTGAGCGAGGAACCGTCCGCACAGCGTATCCGCGCGGACGCTTCCCTCGAAGTCTAGACCTTCGTCGTCTTCGTCGATCGCGACTTGTCGATCAGCTTGACGACGACGCCGACGATGATGCCGATGATTGCGTAGACGATCATGTCGGCGACCGAGACTCGGCCGTATTCGGGCAGCGGCGTCGAGTTGATCGCGAGCTCGAGGAGCCAAAGGCCGATGAAGGTGAGGATGCCGACGATGAGACCTTTGGTCGCGGCGGAATCCTTGCGCGTCGCCGGGGCGTTGTCGGCGGGCGCGACGCGCACGTTATCGGCGGTGTAGCCGGTGCCGGTGGTCGTGCCGGCGGTGGTCGTCGTGCCGGGGGTAGCGCCTGGCGCCGTTCCGGGCGTCGTCGTGCCGGTCGTGGTCCCCGTGGTATTCGGATCAGCCATCTGGTCCTCCTGATACTGCTTCCTTCGAAGGAACAGTCGGACAACAAAACCGTTCGATTCCCCGCTGAGTTGGAGTCTTCTTGGCCTCGTCTTGCCCACCGGCAGATGAAGCCCCACACTGGCCGCCGAGGCGCCGCGCCATAGGTTGAGCCTACGCACAGCCGGAGCGCTTCATGCCCAACCTCGAGAACTTCCTCGCCTTCGAACATTGGCAGTACGACTTCGTCCGCCACATGTTCACGCTGTCGGTCGCCGTCTTCGCAGCCGGCCTCGTCTACTTCGCCCTGTCGCTGAAGAACACCGCGCCTTGGTACAGGATCAGTTCGATCCTGTCGGCGGTCGTGATGGTGTCCGCCGCGCTCGAACTCTATCAACTCTTCCGGTCTTGGGAGGAGGCGTTCGTCGCCGTTCCGCTGACCGGCGCTGCCGGGGCGGCCAGCACCGGTCTGCTCTCGACGATCGGCGAGACGAGCCCCAACGCCTGGCTGCCGGTGACGGATGCCGAGTTTTCGAACGGATACCGGTACATCAACTGGTCGATCGACGTGCCGATGCTGCTGACGCAGCTTCTCGTCGTCGTCGGACTGACGGGCGCCGCGTTCTGGTCGAACTGGTGGAAGCTCACCCTGGCGGGCTTGGTCATGGTCTACACCGGCTATATCGGCCAGTACTTCGAGCCCGCAGCCGCCGGCCTCGCCGTCGCCGAGGGGCGCAACGCTTACCCGTTCTGGGTCTGGGGCTTCGTCTCCACGATCCCCTTCATCTACATCAACTACAAGGTGATGGTCCTGACCCACCGCGTCGTCGGCGACGTTCCGGACCGCGTGCGCAAGGAGATGGGCCGGATCGGCGTGTTCCTGGTTGCCACCTGGACGCTCTACACGCTCGGCTACGTCCTGCCCGCCATCTGGCCGAACGCCGACGGCATGGTCTTCCGTCAGGCCGTCTACACCGTCGCGGACATCACTTCGAAGCTGGTCTTCGGCGTCATGCTCAGCCGCGTCGCCTTGATCCGTTCGGCCTATGACGGGTTCGAACCGGCGATCCTGGCTCGCCAAGGCCTCGTCTTCGGGCGACCCGACGTCGACGTCCGCCCGATTCAAGGGACGGAGCAACCCGCCTCCACCATGCGCGAAAGGGCCGACGTCTGAGCGATACTCCGGTCGGGAACGCACCGCGTTCCCGCCGCAGGGACGATCCGGAGGCCCGGGCGATCCGGGTCGCCGCCCTCACCCTGCGGTTCTTTCCAGCCCTCGCCGTCCTCACTGTCCTGCCGCTCCTCGTCGCGCTGTTCGGCGGTGTCTGGCAGGTCTTCTTCCCCCTCCTGCCGACGGCCGCCCTGTCGGTCTGGCTGGGCGTCCTCGCGCTGCGGACGGCGGCGCCGCGCGACGTGACCGAGGCCGAGGACGCGATGGCCGTCGCCCTGGCCTTCCCCCTCGCGCTGCTCGTCTCGAGCGCCCCCTACCTCTGGTGCGGCCTTTCCCTTCTCGATACGGTCTTCGAAGGCATGTCCGGGATCACCGGCACCGGCCTTACCCGCTATACCGACATCGATGCGCAGCCCTTCGCCCTGCACTTCCTGCGCGCCTGGCAACAATGGGTCGGCGGCTACGCGATCGTCACGCTGACGGTCGCGCTCCTCCCCCGTAGAGCCACGGCCGCTCAGCAAATGGCCGAGTCCGACATCGCGGACGATGCGGGCAAGGACGGAGACGAGAAGCCGAACCTCGCCGAACGGGCCAAGCAGGTGACGTTGGTGTACGGCCTCCTCACCGTCGCTTGCATCCTTCTGACCTGGGCAACCGGCTTTCCCTTCCACCAGGCGCTGTTGCACGGCTTGACTGCCGTTTCGACGGCGGGCTTCTCGTCACTCAACAACTCGCTGACCGACGTGCCGCACGTCACGACCGCCTGCCTGATGGCGTTCGCCCTGCTCGGCGCGGTCGCATTGTCAGACTACGTGCGGCCGGCCATCGAGCGCGCGGGCCTGCGCAAGCTCGGCGCGGTCGTCTTCGTGCTGGTCTCGCTTTCGGCCGTCTTCGGTCTCGGCGTCTTCTCCATAGAACGCTCAGGGCCCGCCCCGGTCGCCCTGTTCGACGCGCTTCAGGTCGCCTCCTCGGCGCAGAGCACGACGGGCTTCTCTTCGCTCGCGGTCCCGGACCTCAGCGCGTCCTCGAAGGCGCTCCTCATCGTCTCGATGTACATCGGCGGCGACCTCGGCTCGACTGCCGGCGGCATCAAACTGATGCGCTTCGCCGCCCTCGCCTTCGCCCTCTACGCGGTCTTCAGGCCGCGCGCGGACCTGCCCGACACGCCGGGCGACGGCGCGAAGGGGGCGCTGCGCCTGATCGTCGCTTGGGCCGGGTTCACGGTGATCGGTTGGCTCTGCCTGATCCTCGCCGGCCACGCACCGATCGACGCGCTGTTCGAATGGGCATCGGCGCTCAACAACACTGGCCTGACGGCAGGCCCGTCGAGCGAAGGCACGCCGCCGGTACTGACGCGCGTGGCGCTGATCCTCGCCATGTGGCTGGGACGGGTCGAGATCCTCGCGGCCCTGCTGCTCTTGAAGCCGAGCGTCTGGCGCACGCGCGACTAGGCGAGCACGGGCCTCGTCGCCGAGTACGGTCACAAGGGCGTGCAGCGGATGCAATCGCGGCGGGATCGTGACAAGCGTGCCCCTCACGCGGAGCGGGTCGCAGACCATTCCCGGCTTCAAATGCAAAGGGAGGTACGATGCCAGAGCGTATATCGACCGGTGTCCACAACTTAGACAACGTCCTGAACGGCGGTTTTCCGGGCCGCTACAGCTACCTGCTGCACGGCGAGCCGGGAACGGGGAAGACGACCTTCGCCCTCCAGTTCCTCTTGGAGGGCGTGAAGAACGGCGAGAGCGTGGTCTTCGTCTCCCTATCGCAGACCAGGCACGAGTTGGAGATGATCGCCGACAGCCACGGCTGGGACATCTCCAAGATCCACGTCGTCGAGATGAAGACGGGCGAGCCGGAGACGGAAGAGCAGACCGTCTTCTACCCTGTCGACATCCGGATGGACCTGACGCGCGACGCGATCATGAAGGCGCTCGACACGCACAAGCCGCGGCGCCTCGTCTATGACAGCCTCGTGGAGGTCCGGAAGCTCAGCCGTGACCCGACGCGCTTCCAACGCGAGATGCTGTCCTTGAAGCAGACGACGAGCGAGATGGGCGTCGCGACGCTGCTGATCGATCTGACGACGGACGACAGCAACGATTTGGAACTCGAAAGCTACGCGCACGGCATCATCCACCTCGACAAGGACCTGCCGACCTACGGACAGGCGCGTCGGCGGATCGAAGTGGCGAAGATGCGCGGCGTCGACTTCTTCGACGGCTATCACGACATGGACATCCTGCAGGGCAAGGGCGTCGTCGCCTTCCCGCGGATCGTGCCCCTGCTCGCACCGGAGGAGGCGGGCGGGAACCTCATCAGCTCCGGCGTCCGGCCTCTCGACGAGATGCTGGGCGGCGGCCTCGAGAGCGGAACGACGGCGCTCGTCATCGGTCAGGCCGGCACGGGCAAGAGCACGCTCGCCTCGCTCTACCTTCACGCCGCGCTCAGCCGGGGCGAAGCCTGCGCCATGTTCCTGTTCGAGGAGCGGCAGGAGACCTTCTTTCGGCGGTCGGAGGGTTTAGGCCTGCCGCTGCGCAGCTTCCACAAGCAGGGATTGCTGGAGATCTACGACTTCAACCCCTCCGAGATCAGCCAGGGCGAGTTCAACGAGATCGCGCTGCGATCGGTCGACGAGAACAACACCAAGGTCGTCGTGATCGACAGCTTCACGGGTTACGTCGGCGGCCTGCCGAACAGCAACGAAGCGATCGTGCAGATCCAGCTCCTGCTGAAGTACCTGGCGCGGCGCGACGTTCTGACAGTGCTGATCGTCAGCCAGTCCGGCCTGCTCGGTCACCAGATGAGCATGACGCTGGACGTCAGCTTCTTGGGCGACACCGTCCTCTTCCTGCGCATGTACGAGGCGGGTTCAACCATCGAACGGTCCATCACCGTGGCGAAGAAGCGGCACGGCCCGCACGACCTGAACATCAGGCGCCTGGAGATCGGCAAGAAGGGCGTGGCGGTCCTCGGTCAGACGGCGCCCGAGACGGCGGTACGGCTGCTCGGGCAATCCTGACCGTGCTGCGTTCCGAGCCCGCCCCGCGGACGAACCGCGTTCCGATCTGGATCGTGGCGCCGAAAGGACGCGATGCGGGCCTCTTGCGGACCGCGCTGATGGAGAGCGAAGACGACATCCACATCTCGGACAAGCCTGCCACCTTGGCGGAAGCGCTGTCGCGTCCCGAGGCCGTCGGGGTGCTCGTCCTGACCCAGGAAGCCCTCGGCGAGACGGTGCCGTCCCTCTCCGATTTCCTCATTCGCCAGCCCGCCTGGGCGGAGCTTCCGCTCATCCTCCTTGCCGACGGCCCCGGCCACGTGATGCCGGCATTGGAGAAACTGCAGGCCGCCCTTCCCCGCACGAAGCTCCTTCTTCTCCAACGCCCGGTGCAGATCTCGGAGGTTCAAAGCGCGGTGGAGATCATGCGCCTGTCGCGCGAACGTCAGTACGCGCTTCGCGACTACATCGAGCGGCAGGACCGCCTTCGGCGTGAACTGAACCACCGGGTAAAGAACATCTTGGCAACGGTTCAGGCGCTCTACGGCCTCACGCTTCGGAACGCCGACGACCTGCGTCAGTTCAGCGAGGTCTTCCAGGGACGCCTCGCCGCCATGTCCAAGGTGCACGAGGTCCTCTACGCGAACGATTACGGCCAAGCCGAGTTGGGCGACGCCATCGGCGCGGTCATCGCCCCTTACACCGGCGAGGACCGGATCACGGTGACCGCCGACGCTTCGTTGCTCGTCAGCGCGGAGGTCGGGCAGGCCCTCGCCCTCATCGTTCACGAACTGCTGACCAACGCGATCAAGTACGGGGCGCTAAGCAACCAGACCGGTCAAATCCGTATCGCTTGGCAGGCCCAGAAAGATTTCGTCCTGACCTGGACGGAAGTAGGCGGTCCCCCTGTGGCGCCACCGAGAGGACCGGGCTACGGGCAGACCTTCATAACGGCGACGATGAGGGGTTATGGCGGCAAGGCTGAGTTCGACTACCGCGAGGAAGGACTATCCGTCCGCCTCGAAGCGCCTCTCGAGGCCGTACTCCGCTAGGTCATGACAACCACGCTCATTCTCCTCGCCGAAGACAACGTCATGATCGGGATGATGATGCAGCTCGATCTGCAGGACGCAGGCTACGAGGTCGCGGGCCCGGCCGTCACCAACGCGGCGGCGCTCAAGCTCCTCGCGGGGAGCCGCCCCGCCCTCGCTTTGGTGGACATCGACCTCAAAGACGGCGACTCCGGCCTGGACCTCGCGCGGACGCTGAAGGACGAGTTCGACGTGCCGACGCTCTTCGTCACCGGCCAGACGCAAGAGGCGTCGGGCGAGGCGCTTGGCGTCCTGACGAAGCCGTTTCAGTCGGAGACGCTTCTGAGCAGCGTCGAGGCCGCGCTCGACTACATCCGTACGGGCACGCAACCCGCGCCCCAGCCCGGCCTCATCTGGTTCTGAACGGAAACGCCCTCAGCGAGTGCCGAAGGCGTCGTGCAGCGCGCGGAGCTGACCGGCCGCGTCCCCGCTCGCGGGCGCAGCGGATACATCCACGAACAGGTCGCGGTCGAGGCGCGTGATCCGCGCGTAGAGGGTATCGGTCTGCCCGATCAGGTTGCGCAGCGTCTCGGGAAGGCCGGCCGCCGGATCGCCGCCGGCGGGGCGCCGCTCCGCCGGGCCGATGCGGTACTTCTCGTGGCCTGCTTCCTGCGGCGTCATCTCCCCCTCGCGCACGGCGCGCAGGACGAGGAGCCAGGAGGCGATCTGCATGAGCCGGGTCGTCAGTCGCATGGAGACGCCGGCATAGGCGAGCGCCGCCTCGCGGCTGAGGTCACGCGAGGCGCGGCGGCCCTCGTCGTCCAGGTAGGTCGCGGTCTCCTCGACCAGTTCCATCCCGTGCGCGAAAAGGTTGGTGAACATCTTGGAACGGACGAAGGGTCCGATCCTGCCGGCGCCGTCAGGGCTATCGGTCTTCTCCGCGCCGGCCGTTCTCATATCGCTTCCTCGTCTTTGGGGACGCAACGCACAGAATAGACATCCCGGCACGCCGCTTACAACCTTGATTCCGGATGGAGGGATCGCAATCGACGTGCCATGGACGGATCGGCGACTGCAAAGGGCGGCCAAGGGCCGATCATAAGCCTGGGAGTGGACGGTTGCCCGTCAGGATGGGTGGCCGTCGCCTGCGCACCCGCCAGGGGTTGCGAGAACCGTCCCGGAGCGGGGACGGGGTGTCTCGTCGGCTGGGACGTGTTCCCGACGCTGGACGTGCTGCTCTCGGACGCCCTGCCCAGATCAGCACGCGTCGTCGTCATCGACGTCCCGATCGGACTGTCCTCGGACACCCCGCGCGCCTGCGACCGCGCGGCGAGGCTGCGCCTCGGCCCCAGGCGGGCGAGCGTCTTCCCGCCCCCGGCCCGCGCCGCGCTCGAAGCGGCGAGCCGCGCCGAGGCCAGCGAGATCGGGCGGGCGCTGCGGCCCGGCGGCGGCGTCTCCGCGCAGAGCTGGAACATCCTGCCGAAGATCCGGGAGGCCGACGCGGCCTTGTCTCCGGACGATCAGGGACGGGTCCTGGAAGGACATCCCGAACTCGCCTTCACGAGGCTCGCGGGCGCGCCGATGGCGATGGCGAAGAAGACGAAGGCGGGCGCGGACGAGAGGGACGCGGTGCTGCGGCGCCGAGGCCTCGACCCATCGTCGTTGATCGCGGCGGTGCGGGCGCGGTGGCCGAAGCGCGCGGTTGCCGACGACGACCTGCGCGACGCGATGGTGCTCTCGCTGACGGGACTCGACGCCCTGTCAGGCACCGCCTGGCGCTTGGGCGACGGAACGCGCGACGAACGCGGACTCCTGATGGAGATTTGGGGTTGAGGGCGTATGAGGGTGCCGGGAGGCGACGTGGAACGAGTTTCGATCATCCTGGCCGGGCTGCTGGTCGGCGTCGGCGCGGCCCTCGCGGGGTTCTTCATCGGGGACGGCTTCGAGGCGGGCCGGGAGCCCGTTCGTTCCGTGACCGTTCGCGGCCTCGCAGAGCGCGAGGTCCGGGCCGACCTCGCCGAGTGGCCGCTTCAGATCACCGCCGCCGACGACGACCTTCAGACCGCGCGCCGCCGGGTCGAGCAGGATCTGACGGCGCTTACCGCCTTCGCGACCGAGGCGGGGCTGCCCGCCGGTGAGGTCATCCGCCAACGCCTTCAGGTCGTGGATCAAGCGGCGGAACGCTACCGCCAGGGCCCCATCACGGGCGGCCGCTACATCATCACGCAGACCGTCCTCATCCGCTCGGCGCAGGTGGACCTCGTCGAGCAGCTGAGCCGCCGCACCTCGGAGCTCGTCGAGCGCGGCGTCGTCGTGCAGGACCAGGGCCCGAGCTTCGTCTTCACGGCCCTCTCGGAGATCAAGCCGGAGATGATCGCCGCGGCGACGCGCGATGCCCGATCGGGCGCGGAGCAGTTCGCGGAGGACTCGGGCTCGCGCGTCGGCGACATCTTGAGCGCCAGTCAGGGCTACTTCTCGATCTCGCCGCTGATCGAGGCGAACCCCTACGCCTCGCCGGGCGAGCAGGTCGAGAAGAAGGTTCGCGTCGTCACGACCATCGACTTCCGGATCGAGGACTGAGCACCGGCCCTCACCGGCGCAGCGGCGTGTCCTCACCCGTCGCGGTGTCGATCAGCCGGGCACGGCCCGCCTCCTCGCCCGCGACCAGGCCCATCGCGGTCAGAACGCCGCCGGGCCCGACCAGCGCCGGGTCGCGGAACGCGCCGACCATGCGCATCACGCGCGGATCGCGCGTCAGCTGGCCGGCTGTGGTGTAGAGGTAGGCTCGGCGCACGAGCGTGTAGCGGCCATCGGCCACCGTCGCGGCGGTCGGGTGCACACCGTCGAAGGACAGCGTCTCCAAGCCTTCCTGCTTGAGCGCGTGGACGAAGCTGAAGATGCCGATGGCGTCCGGCATCCGCGTAAGCGCATAGGCTGCCGCCCCATCGCTGCCGCCCGTGTCGACCCAGGCGCCGTCGTCGCGAAGGCGCAGACTATCGAGGAAGGCAGGCTCGTCTTCTCGTTCGAGGGCGGCGAGGCAGGGCTCGGCCCTGGCGCCGGTCCGCACGGCGAGTTCGATCAGCGCTTCGCGCGTGGCGGACCCCTGCGGTGGCCCTAGGACCATGATGGGCCGGTCGGGAAGCGCCGCCCGAACGTCACGCCAGTTCCTGACGCGGTTGGGAACGAGTCGGCAGTTCCCATCGCCGAGCGGAACGGTGCGCGCGACGGCGCGGTAGAGATCGTGGGCGGTCAGGGAGAGCTCGCGCTGCTTCTCACCTTGAACGAGGACGATGCCGTCCAGGCCGAGTTCCAGCTCTACGAGGGTCGCGACGGACCCTTCGGCGCAGCGCGTCACCTCTTCGGGCCGCACCTGACGCGACGCGCCGGCGAAGGCGACCGGCTGGCCCTCGGCGCAGAGAGCCGCGAGGCCGGCCGTCGTTCCGGTCTGGCTCACCACGGCGTGGCCGTCGGCACTGCTGGCGACGACGAGGGCGAAGGGGGCGACGGTCGAGGAGCCGGCCACGCGGATGGGGCCGGGCGGCACCGGCGCAGCGGCCTCTTCGGGCAGGTCGGTCCCGGCGGGCGCGGCGAGGGCGAGCAGCGAGAGGAGGATGCCGATCATGCGGTCCTCCGCAGCGGCGCCGCGCCCGGCCCGGTCCAGCGCATCATAGCGTCGGCGATCAGGTCCTTTCGGATGGGCTTGTGAATCACTTCGTCGAACCCTTGATCGAGAAGGTCGGGCACCTCTTCCCTCGCGACGTGCGCAGTGACCGCGATGATCGGCGTGGTCATGTTCGGTCCGTCCTCGCGGATGATCGCGGTGGCCTCGATCCCGTCCATGCGGGGCATGGAGATGTCCATCAGGATGAGGTCGAACCAGTCGGCGTTCGCGGCCTCGACCGCCTCGACGCCGTCGCAGCCGAGTACCGCCTCGCCGCCCGCGATCTTGACCATCGCTTCGGCCACCATGCGGTTGGGCGCGTTGTCGTCCACGATCAGCACGCGAATGGGACCATCGCGTTCGGGCGCTTCGAGCGCCGGCGCGGCCGGGACGACCTTGGCGAGCGGGATCGTGACGGAAACCTCCGTCCCCGCCCCCTCTTCCGAGCGCAAGGCGATCTCTCCGCCCATCAGCCCGACGAGCGTCTTCGTCGTCGAAAGCCCGATGCCGAGGCCGCCGACGCCGCGCGCGACCGCGTCCTCGCTCGCGGCGTAGCGCTCGAACACGGCGGACTGGCGCGCGGCGGGGATGCCCATGCCGGTGTCGGTGACGAGAATAGAGAGGGTGAGGACGCCTTCGGTCTCCGCGACGCTCGCCTCGAAACCGACGCTTCCCGCCTCCGTGAACTTCACCGCGTTGTCGAGGAGGTTCAAGCAGATCTGCCGGAGACGGACAGCATCGCCGAACACCATGGAGGTCGTCGGCACGTCGATGCACGCCTCGAGGCCCAGCCCCTTGCGGCGGCAGAGGCCTTCGGTGATCCGGCTCGCCGCTTCGAGCGGTTCGGCCACGCAGAACGCCTCTTCGTTGAGGGTCAGCGTGCCCTCCTCGGCGCGGTGGGCGTCCAGGATGGCGTCGATCAGGCCGAGCAGGTGGTCGGAGGCGAACTGCATTTCCTGAAGCGCTTCGTCCGCCTTATCCGAGACGTTCTCCTGCCGAATGATGTCGGCAAAGCCGATCAGGGCGTTGAGGGGGGTCTTCAGCTCATGGCCCGCGGCGTGAAGGAAGGCGCCCTTCGCTTTGCGCTCGGCGTCGGCCGAACGCGCCGCTTGGCGAGCGCGTGCCTCGGCCGTCGCGATGTTGTCGATGCTGTCGGCGACCCTGCGGCCCATGGGTCCGAAGATGAAGATGGCGATCGCGCCGATCAGGCCGAGCGCGGAGAGCCACAAGAGCCCGTCCACCCACCGCCCCTTCGTCAACGCCGCCTCGGCGTCGGCCTGCATGACCTGAACGATCAGCGCGTGGGATTGCGGCAGCGCATCGGTGCCCATCCCGACGACGAGGTAGCGGTCGAGCGCGGCGCTCTGCCAGGCGTCGGAGCCAGGCTCGGCTGCGGATACCGTTTCAGCCCGCTCCAGGAAGGTGCGGACCTGGCGGTCGAACGGAAGGTAGCCTTGCAAGTAGAGACCCTGGATCGGCGAGAGGAAACGAGTGAGGTCGACGTCGGCCGAAGCCCCCAGCGTCAGGACGTCGTGCTGCCGGCGCATGCGGGCGATGGCGGCGTGAAGCTCCTCACGCAGGCGTTCGGGCTCGCGATCCTGATCGAGGCGACTCGTCAGGAGCGCGATGCGCTGCGAGAGCGCGCGCTGGCTCGAGACCATCGCGATCGCTTCGGCCCGGTGTCGCTCGCGCTGATTGAGGCTCAGGGCGGTGACGAAGCCGACCGTGCTCGCGATGGCGAGCAACAGCATCGCCGCGCTAAAACGCAGGCTGAGGGCACGCCGTATGCGGGCCGAAGACTTGTTCACTCACACCTCCGCATCCCCACTTCGCGGTAGCGGACAAGCGTACCTTTTCGGTTAAGTGTCCCTCTTCACTGAGAACTTAGTCACAGACTTTCGGTTCCGGGCGCGGTCACGCACACTGGCCGGATGACCCCTGCGAACCCCATGTCCCAAGCCGTCTTCGCCGCCCGCCCGGGGGGCCCCGAGGTACTCGAACTCCGGTCGGTCGACCTTTCCCCGCCCGGACCTCACGAGGTTCTGATCACGGTTCGGGCCGCCGGGGTGAACCGGCCCGACCTTCTGCAACGACACGGCGCCTACCCGCCCCCGCCCGGCGCGCCCCAGAGCCTCGGTCTCGAGGTCGCGGGGGTGATCGAGGCGGTGGGAAGCGACGTAAGCGGGCTGGCCGTGGGCGACGCCGTGATGGCGCTGCTTTCGGGCGGCGGTTACGCCACCCATGCCCTTTGCGCTGCGGGAACGGTGCTGCCGAAGCCGCAGGCGCTCTCCTTCGAAGAGGCCGCCGCCTTTCCCGAGACGGCCTTCACCGTCTGGACCAACGTGTTCGAGGCGGGGGGCCTGCGTCCTGGCGAACGCCTCCTCGTTCACGGCGCGACCTCGGGCATCGGAACGATGGCCGGCAAGATGGCTCGCGCCTTCGGCGCCGAAGCCTACGGCACCGCGGGCAGCGCCAAGCGCGCACGGTCCGCGGAGGCCCTCGGCTATGCGCGGTGCTTCGACTACCGGCGCGAGGACTGGACGGCGCTGACCCAAGCCGATGGCGGCGCCGACGTCGTTCTCGACATGGTCGGCGGCGACTACCTCGCCCGTAACGTCGCGCTCCTGCGGCCCGGCGGACGGCACGTCTCGATCGCCTTCCTCGGCGGGACGGAGGGCACGCTCGACATTCGCGCCGTGATGACGAAGCGACTCACCGTGACCGGCTCGACCTTGCGGGCCCGCCCGCCCGAGGAGAAGGCGCGCCTCGCGGCCGAAGTCCGACGGTGCGTCCTGCCCAAGCTCGCAGCCGGCGAGGTCACGCCGGTCATCGACAAGGTCTTCCCGCTCGCCCACGCCGCGGACGCGCACCGCCACCTCGAGGCGGGCGGTCATGTCGGCAAGGTCGTCCTTACGGTCTGAACGGCTTTAACCTTGTCAGCGCGTTCGAGCCTTCGTATCTCTGACGGCAGGCTCACGCCGTCCCCCTGACAACTCAGAGGTTCGGCTGCCCCGGGCGGTCCCCGGGGCGGGACGCGCCTCGCGTCCCTCACGCAACAAAGGAGAGACGCTCATGTCCGACGCCCCGCTCATGCCGAAGGCCACCGCCGTCTGGCTGATCGACAACACCTCGCTGACCTTCGATCAGATCGCCGCCTTCTGCCACCTGCACACGCTCGAGGTGAAAGGCATCGCCGACGGCGACGTCGCCCCCGGCGTGCGCGGCATCGACCCGGTGGTCGGCCAGCAGCTCACCCGCGACGAGATCGAGAAGGCCGAGGCCGACAAGGGCTATCGGATGAAGCTGTCCCGGCCGAAGACCGCGGTGAAGACCGCGAAGAAGCAGGCCCGCTACGTGCCGACCTCGCGCCGGCAGGAGCGTCCGAACGCCATCGCCTGGATCGTCAAGAACCACCCCGAGGTGCCGGACTCGGTCATCTCCAAGCTTCTGGGAACGACCAAGAACACGATCGAGGCGATCCGCACCAAGCAGCACTGGAACTCGGCGAACCTCGAGCCGATGGACCCGGTGACGCTCGGCTTCTGCAGCCAGATCGACCTGGACGCGGCGGTCCGGAAGGCCTCCGAGCGCCGGGCCGAGATCGAAGCGGCGGGCGCCCTGCCCGAGGGCGCGACGCTGGCGCCTGCGGCGGAGACCGAGACCGGCGACGAGGACGAGGGCCAGGAGACGGACCTCGACAAGGTGTTCGCGAACTTCGGGTCGGACGAGAAGGCTTAAGCCTTCTCGCGCCACCGGTTGACGATGGGGTAGCGGCGGTCGCGGCCGAAGTTCCGGCTCGTGACCTTCGGCCCCGGCGGAGCCTGCCGGCGCTTGTACTCCGACAGGTAGAGAAGATGCTGGATGCGTTCGGCGACGGCCCGGTCGTGACCGCGCCGGACGATCGCGTCGACCGAGATCTCTTCCTCCACGAGGCCGTGCAGGATGTCGTCCAGGACGGGGTAAGGCGGCAGGCTGTCCTCGTCCTTCTGATCGTGGCGAAGCTCGGCCGAGGGCGGCTTGGTGATGATCCGCTCAGGGATCACCCGGCCCTCAGGGCCTAGGCACCCCGCCGGTCGCTCCTCGTTCCGGTAACGCGCGAGCTCGAAGACGCGTTGTTTGTACACGTCCTTGATCGGGTTGTAGGCGCCGTTCATGTCGCCGTAGAGCGTGGCGTAGCCGACCGCCATCTCGGACTTGTTCCCGGTGGTGAGCAGCAGGACGCCGAGCTTGTTCGATAGCGCCATCAGCGTCGTGCCCCGGATGCGCGACTGAAGGTTCTCCTCCGTCACGTCAGGCTCGCGCCCCAAGAAGCTGTCGGCGAGCATGCCCGTCATCGCCTCGACCGCGGGCTCGATCGGGATCGTGTCGTAAGGGCAGCCAATGGCTTCGGCGCAGGCGCGCGCGTCCTTCAGGCTGGCCTCGGACGTGTACCGGCTCGGCAGCATGACGCAGCGAACGTTCTCAGGGCCTAGCGCGTCCGCCGCGATCGCGGCGACGAGCGCGCTGTCGATCCCTCCTGAAAGGCCGAGGACCACGCTCTCGAAGCCCGACTTGCGGACGTAGTCGCGCGTCCCGGTGACGACCGCGCGCCAGACGAGCGGGTCGTCCTCTTCCCACTCAAGGCTGAGGTCCTCCTCGCAGTGCCAGCCCGTTTCCGTCCGCTCCCAGAGGGTCGTTGCGACCGATCGCTCGAAGAGCGGCGCTCTGTACGCGATGCCGCCTGGGTTCAGCGCGAAGCTCGCGCCGTCGAAGACCAACTCGTCCTGCCCCCCCACCTGGTTCACGAAGATGACCGGCAGCCCGGTCTCGCGGCAGCGGGCTTCGGCCTGGAAGACCCGCTCGGCGTGCGCGGTCTGACGGAAGGGCGAGCCGTGCGGCGCGACCAGGATCTCTGCGCCCGCCTCCACGAGGCGCTCCGCAGGCCCCGGCTTCCACATGTCCTCGCAGATCATGAGGCCGAGCTTCACGCCCCTGAACTCGACCGGCTCGGGCAGTGGGCCGGGGCGGAAGGTGCGCGGCTCGTCGAAGACGCCGTAATTGGGCAGGCACGACTTGTAGCGGACCGCCGCGACGGCGCCGTCCACGAGGAGAACGCTGGCGTTGAAGGGCCTGGGGTCGCCGCCCCCGCCCGGCCAGGGCGTGCCGATCAGAAGCGCGGGGCCGTCCTTCGTCAGCGCCGCGAGCGACAGCGCGGCCTGACGGCATGCCTCCGCATAGGCCGGCCGCATCACGAGGTCTTCGGGCGGGTAGCCGGTGACGATGAGCTCCGGGCACACGACGAGGTCCGCCCCCTGCCCCGCGGCTTCGGCATGGGCCTGGGCGATCCGGTCCGCATTGCCCGCGACGTCGCCGACGGTCGGGTTGAGCTGGGCGAGCGCGATGGCGAGGCGGTCGGTCATGGCATCCATCTATGCTCTAGTTGAGCAAAAGGCGAGCTAGGCCACCGCCGCTGCGAAGGCCTCGACGACGAAGCGCGCCTGCTCGTCGGTGAGGTAGGGGTGCATCGGCAGGCTGAGAACGCGCGACGAGGCCGCTTCGCAGTTCGGCAGCGGACCGTAGGGCGGGTAAGGCGCGAACGCCTTCATCCGGTGAAGGGGCGTCTTGTAGTAAACCGCCGTCGGCACGCCCGCCTCGCCGAGCTTCTCCCGAACGTGGTCGCGATCGTCCAGGCTGACCGTGTAGTAGCCGTATCCCGAGCGGGTACCCGAAGGGATGGCTTGCGGGGCGGCGAGGCCCTTCAGCCCCTCGTCGTAGATCGCCGCGACGCGCCTTCGGGCTTCCAGCTCGTCCCAGAAGATCGCGGCCTTCTCGAGGAGGACCGCCGCCTGGAAGCTCGCCATGCGGCCGTTGAGGCCGACGCGGACGCTCTCGGCGCGGGCCGCGTCCGTGCCGTGCCAGCGGATCGACTGGCAGACCTCGTTCGTCTCGTCGTCATCGGTGAAGATCGCGCCGCCGTCGCCGTACCCGCCGAGGGCCTTTCCGGGGAAGAAGGACGTCGCGGTGATCGGCGCGAGGCTGCCGACCCAGGCCCAGTCCTCGTTTCTGGCTTGCTGCCCGCCGAAGCTCTGCGCAGCGTCGCCGAGGAGAGCCAAGCCCTCCTCTTCGCAGATAGAGCGCAAGGCCGCGTAAGGCGCCGGCACGCCGAAGAGGTCGACGGCGCAGACGGCGCGCGGCGTCAGGCCGTGTGCCTTGGCCTCGATGATGCGGGCCTTCAGGTCCTCCGGGTCGATGTTGAACCCGTCCGGGTCGACGTCGCAGAAGACCGGCACGCCCCCCGCGATGATCACCGCATTGGCCGTCGCGTTGTAGGTGAAGGCGGGCAGGAAGACCGCGTCGCCGCGGTTGAGGCCCATCGCCATCATCGGGATGATGAGCGCGTCCGTGCCCGACGAGCACGCGACGCAGTGCTTCGCGCCGACCTTCTCCGCGAGCAGCGTCTCGAGTTCCTCGATCTCGGGCCCCGCGATGTAGCGCCCGTGGTCGAGCACCGCCATCAGGCGCGCTTCGACCCTCTCCCGGATCTGCGCCTGCTGCGCCTTGAGGTCGATGAATGCGATGGGGCCGACCTCAGGCCGGTCCTTCGTTGCGGGCATGGTCATGCGAGTTGCTCCTTGGCCGCTTCCTCGACGAGGAGCGCCAGCTTGAGGGCGGCTCGGCCGTCGGCGCCCGTGACGGGCGGCGGCGTCCCCTCGCGGATCGCGCGAAGGAAGCCTTTCGTGCCGTAGGCGAGCGGGTCGCGGAGGGCGAGCGGGGCGTTCGTATCGTCCAGCGCCGCCGCCAGCGGTTCGGGCGTGCTGTTGTCCGTCCGGCGGGTCAGGAAGTCGAGATGCACCTCGCCCGCCGGGTAGGAAAGGAGAAGGTCCCGCGTCGGATCGCTCGCCAACCGGGAGGCGGACAGCGCCGCTTCGACCCCGCCCGCCATCTTCAGGCGAACCAGAACCTCGTCCGCCTCGGTCCCGTGCTCGCGGCGCGCTTCGCAAGACAGGACCTCCGCCTCGTCCGTGCCCGTGAGCTTGGCGAGGAGGTCGAGGTCGTGGATCATCAGGTCGAGGACGACGGAGACGTCCATCGCCCGGCCCGAGAAGCGGTTGAGCCGGCGGGAACGCACGACGAGCGGCGGGTCCCGGCGAAGAAGGCCCAGGGCGTCCGCCACGTAGCGCTCCTGATGGCCGACCTGCAGGACGAGCCCCGCCTCCTCCGCCATCGCGACGACGAGGTCGGCGCCGTCCAGCGACATCGCGATCGGCTTCTCGACCAGAACGTGCTTGCCGCGCTCGAGGGCCCGCCCGGCGAGCTCCGCGTGGACGGTGGCGGGCGCCGCGATCGTCAGCGCGTCGACTTCGGACAGGAAGGCGCCGTACTCGGAGAACGCCGCAACGCCGTGCTTCTCGGCCAGGGCCTTCGCCCGGTCCTCGTCCCGATCGTAGACCGCGCTCAGCGTCGCGCCCTCGGCCTCCGCGTACTTGTTCGCATGATAGCCGCCGAAGACCCCCGCTCCCGCGACGCCCGTCCTGATCGTACCGTCACTCATAGGGGCTTCTTAGGCCGCAGCGCGGCGAAGGCACGTCACGCGCTGTTACGGAGTGCCGCCGCAGACGGTCTTGGCGGCGCGCGCGCAGGTCAGCCCGAGCGGCGCGGCGATCCGCTCTTCGGCGAGTTCGGCCACGGCCTCGCCGGTTTGCGGCGGCAATGCCCGCAGGCAAGACCCCGCCGCCGCGCGCCCCGGCCCTATCGCCAGGGACAGCGCAGCGAAGAGGCGTATCAGGCCGCTTCCCGCCGCCGCTCCTCGCGGAGCTTCTCGGCCAGGGTGAAGGCCAGCTCCAGCGCCTGGCTCGCGTTGAGGCGCGGGTCGCAATGCGTGTGGTAGCGGTCCGAGAGATCTTCTTCGGAGATCGCCACCGCGCCGCCGGTGCACTCGGTCACCTCCTGGCCGGTCATCTCGAAGTGGACCCCGCCCGGATAGGCGCCCCCGGCCCGGCAGACCTCGAAGAACTGCGTCACCTCGGACAAGATGCGGTCGAAGGGCCGCGTCTTGTAGCCGTTCGCCGCCTTGATCGTGTTCCCGTGCATGGGGTCGCAGGACCAGACGACGTTGCGGCCCTCGCGGCGCACCCGCTCGACGAGGCGCGGCAGGCCGCCCGCCACCTTGTCCGAACCGAAGCGGCTGATCAGCACGATCCGCCCCGCCTCGTTCTTGGGGTTCAGGATGTCGAGGAGCTCCATCAGGTCGTCGGGCTCTAAGCTCGGCCCGCACTTGATCCCGATCGGGTTCTCGATGCCCGAGCAGAACTCAACATGGGCACCGTCCGGCTGCCGCGTGCGGTCGCCGATCCAGACGAGGTGGGCCGAGGTGTCGTACCAGCGGCCCGTCGTCGAATCCGTCCGCGTCATCGCCTGCTCGTAGCCGAGCAGCAACGCCTCGTGGCTCGTGTAGAACTCGACCTCGGAGAAGGCGCGCGGGTTGCTCGCGGTGATGCCGCAGGCGTCCATGAAGCCCATGGCTTCCGAGATCTTGTCGGCGAGGGCCATGTAGCGCTGTCCTTGCGCGCCCGCCGCGAACTCGAGGTTCCAGCGATGGACGTTGCGAAGGTCCGCATAGCCGCCCTTCGCGAAGGCGCGCAGCAGGTTCAGCGTCGCCGCCGACTGACCATAGGCCTTGAGGAGGCGCTGCGGGTCGGGGACGCGCGCTTCGGGCGTGAACTCCATGCCGTTGATGTTGTCGCCCCGGTAGGAGGGCAGCGTCACGCCGTCGATCGTCTCGACCGGCGAGGAGCGCGGCTTGCCGAACTGACCCGCGATGCGGCCGACCTTCACCACCGGCATGGAGGCGCCGTAGGTCAGCGCCACCGCCATCTGCAGCATCACCCGGAACGTGTCGCGGATGTTGTCGGGGCGGAACTCCTTGAAGCTCTCGGCGCAGTCCCCGCCCTGAAGCAGGAACGCTTCGCCGCGCGACACCGAGGCCAGCCGCTCTCGCAGGGTCCGCGCCTCGCCCGCGAAGACGAGCGGCGGATAGGTCCCAAGCTCCGCCTCGACCGCCTCGAGCGCATCCCGGTCGGGATAGTCCTCGGGGATGTGCTTGTACGGTTTGCCGCGCCAGCTGTCGGGGGCCCAGGCCATGTCGCCCTCTCCTACTCGAAAGACAGCAAGCTAAGGGGGCGGCCGGAAAGGCGCAACGGCGCAGATGGCGCGGCGTTTCCTCAGAGCTTCGCCACCAGGCCGTAGAGGCCGGTAGCGTCACCGCCGGAGAACAGGCTGAGGATCGGACTGGAAGCACCGGCCGAACCGCCGGTGTCGGACAATACGAGGTACGTCTTGATGAAGTCGGCCCGCTTGGCTTCGTCCTGGAAGTCCGCGATGTCGAAGCGGTCCTGGAACTCGGCGGCGAGGCGGTCGACGCCGAGCGTGCCCATGGCGGCCGGCATGCCGAGCGCGGTCAGCGTCACGTTGCGTAGACGCGTGTCGCTGAGGACGTGGTACCAGCTCGTCAGCCCGCTCGCCTTGCGGTCGAAGTAGGCGGCGAGCTCCACGGCGGGATCGTCCTGTCCGGCCTCGATCTCGCGCTGCGCCCGCTCGTACCGGCTGACGATCTCGCCGACGATGCCCGGATCCTCGAGGTTCCTCGTGCCGAACTCCGCGAAGGCGATGGTGCGGGCCATCGCGCCGTAGCGCGGATCGGACATGCGGTTGGCGAAGGTGTCCCGCTCGCTGACGCCCTCTTCGAGCACCTTCCGCACGAGCGCCGTCTTGCCGGTGTCGCCCGCGAGGTCGAAGGCGGTCATGACGTAGTCGTAGAGCTTCTTGTCCGCGAAGAGGTCGTCGAGGCTCCTGACCTTTCCGATGGCCTCGCGGAAGTAAGCCGTTTCCTCCCGCTCGCCCTCGGCCGCGGGCTGAGCGTTCAGCCCCGTGGCGCGGTCGTAGCGCCGGGCCACGGTCTCGCCGAACTGAGCCGACTGCACGTACTTCGTGCCGACCTCGCCGAAGCCGAAGCTGCGGGCGAAGGCCTGGAGCTTCTCGTCGCCGAGCCGGTTGGCCAAGTCGTCCGCCTCGCCGACGCCGTCCGCCAGCACCTCTCGGATCAAGAAGCGCTCGTTCATGCGATCTTCGAGGCCGAACGCCTTCATCGCGTAGGCATAGAGGCGGTTGTCGGCGAGGAGGTCGTCGGGAGTCTCGATCGTGCCGATCTTCGTCTTGAAGTACTGCCGCTCGACCTCCGCCGGCGTCGAAGGAACGCTCGCGACCGGCGCCTCGGCGGATTGGGCGATGTATCGCTTCGCGATCCCCTCGGTGAAGACCGGGTCGCGAAGGCGCGCCGTGCCGAACTCGGCGAAGCCGAAGCTGCGCACGAGCTCTTCTAGCCGGTAGTCCGGCACTCTGTTGGCGTAGGCGCCCGCGTCCTTGGCGCCTTGATCGAGCGCGATGCCGAGGAGCGCCGCGCTGGGGGCGTCTTCCTTGTAGCCGAAGGCCTTGGTCGCGAAGGCGACGAGGCGGGCGTCGGCGGCGAACTCGGCCACCGAGCGGACCTTGCCGACGGAGGCGCTCCAGTAGTCGATCTCCGCTTGGACGGCAGGGTCGGCCGCGGCCTCGGGTGCCGCCGTCGTCTGAAGCGAGCGCTGGAAGACGTTGTAGGCGGTGAGGGTGGGCAGCACGGCAGCGTCCGCTCGGGGTTCGGACGGACGCTGCCACAAGCGCGGCTAAAGAGCGCTTAACGCTACGCCCTCTTCAGGGCCCCGCCGCTCACCCGCCGATCTGCGGCGCGTCGCGCGCCTCGACCCGCGCGGCGGTCCGGAACGCCCGCACGGCCAGCCGGCGGCGGTCGGCCTTCTCGGCATAGCTCCCCACCATGCTCCGCGCCTTGGCCGCGACCTGGGCGACCTTGCCGCCCGGCATCGGCGACGCCTCCTCCAGCATCTCGATCAGCGCCTGCCACTCGGCGTCCTCGGCGTCCGGACCGACCGCTTCCAGAAGCCGGTCGGCCTCCTTGATCCACAGGCTGTGCAGCCTTTTGGGAAGGTCGGTCGGCTCGGCGAAGCCGGTCGGCTGTGTGTTGATCATGCGTGTCCCCTCGCAATGCCTGGGTTGAACCCTCGTCGGGCGATTCGTCCGGCCTCGCGACCAAACTAGCGGACCAACACCGCCAAGCGACGGAAATTCCGTGGTAATTTCGAGACAAGGTTAACCGAAGCTTAGCGCGCCGCTGCCTGAACGGACGCGTTGCGGGGCGCCCCCCCGCGCGCGTAAGCGGGCGTCATGCGAACCGCCTCCTCCGTCCTTGGCCTCATCGGCAAGACCCCGCTCGTCAAGCTCCGCCGCGCCTCCGAGGAGACCGGCTGCACGATCCTCGGCAAGTGCGAGTTTCTGAACCCCGGTCAGTCGGTGAAGGACCGCGCCGCGGTCGGCATCATCGAGGCGGCGGAGAAGGACGGTACGCTGCGGCCCGGCGGCACCATCGTCGAAGGGACCGCCGGGAACACGGGCATCGGCCTCGCCATGGTCGGCCGGGCCAAGGGCTACAAGGTCAAGATCGTCATCCCGAGGACCCAGAGCCAGGAGAAGAAGGACGCGATCAAGCTTCTGGGGGCGGAGCTGATCGAGGTCGACGCGGTGCCCTACGCCGACCCCAACAACTACGTGCACTACTCCCGCAGGCTCGCCGAGGAGACCGAGAACGCAGTCTGGGCGAACCAGTTCGACAACACGGCGAACAGGGACGCGCACTACAAGACCACCGGACCCGAGATCTGGGAGCAGACGGAGGGCAAGGTCGACGGCTTCACCTGCGCGGTCGGCTCGGGCGGCACGCTCGGCGGCGTCGCGCTCGCGCTCAAGGAGCGGTCCAAGGACGTGAAGATCGCGCTGACGGACCCCCACGGCGCGAAGCTCTTCTCGTGGATCAAGTCCGGCACGCTGGAAGCGGAGGGCAACTCGATCATGGAGGGGATCGGCCAGGGCCGGGTGACCGAGAACCTCAAGGGCCTCGAGATCGACGAGGCGTACCGCATCGGCGACGCCGAGGCGCTCGAGATCCTGTTCGACCTGACGCTGAACGAGGGGCTGTGCCTCGGCGGTTCC
This sequence comes from Parvularcula dongshanensis, assembly GCF_014199615.1. Taxonomy (GTDB): domain Bacteria; phylum Pseudomonadota; class Alphaproteobacteria; order Caulobacterales; family Parvularculaceae; genus Parvularcula; species Parvularcula dongshanensis. Next base: position 85,603 of record NZ_JACHOB010000002.1, read on the forward strand.
GCCGGGATCAACGTCGCGGGCGCGATGAAACTCGCACGCGAAATGGGACCGGGACACACCATCGTCACCGTGCTCTGCGACTACGGCAACAGGTATCAGTCCAAGCTCTACAACCCCGCCTGGCTGCGCGAGAAGAACCTGCCCGTCCCCTCCTGGCTGGAGTGAGCCCGTGCACCTCGTTCTAGACCCGGCGGCGGCACCGGAGGCGGAAGCTTCGTTCGACGACTTCCTGCGCGTCGACGTCCGCATCGGGACGATCGTCGAGGCCGAACCCTTCCCCGAAGCGCGCAAGCCCGCCTACAAGCTGCGCGTCGACTTCGGCGAGGGGGTCGGGGTGAAGCGGTCCTCGGCGCAGCTGACCGGACGCTACGAGGCCGAAGCGCTCATCGGGCGGCAGGTCCTGGGCGTCGTCAACTTCCCGCCCCGCCAGGTCGGCCCCGTGCGCTCGGAGGTGCTGGTCCTCGGCCTCGCGGACGAGGACGGCGCGGTGGTCCTGGTCTCGCCGGACGCCGCCGTGCCGAACGGGACACGCCTCCTATGAACGCAGCGTACAAGGACGGCGTTCTCGACCGCCACGAAGTCACGATCACCTACCTCGAGCAGCGCGAGGCGCCCCGGGGGCCACAACCTCCCCGTCCGGCCTTCCGAACGGCGATGATGCGCGCCGCCGCGCCGCCACTGCCCTACTATCGCTATCTGTGGAACGCGGTCGGCGAGCCGCACCGCTGGGTCAGCAGGCGGTACATGGCCGACGACAAGCTCGCCTCGATCGTGCACGACGACCGCGTGGCGATCTACGTTCTTTACAAGGAAGGCTGGCCCGCCGGCTTCGCCGAGGTCGACTGGCGCAGGCGCCCCCTCGCCGAGTTCAAGTTCTTCGGCCTCGTCCCTGAGGCGCAGGGGACCGGCCTCGGCCGCTGGTTCTTGCGCCAGGTGCTCGACCTCGTCTGGTCGGCGGGGCCGGAACGCGTCATCATCGAGACTTGCACCATGGACGCGCCGCAGGCGCTGCGCATGTATCAAAGGGCGGGGTTCTCCGTGTACGATCAGGGAAGGGGCGTGATCGAGTGGCGGGGATGAAGCCTTGCACGAGCGACGCCCATAAGGGCAGGCCCAAGGAAGGCGTGCGCCTCGTCAACCCCGGCGTTCAGCGCGGCTCGACCGTGCTCTTCCCCGGCTACGAGGCGTTCACCGCCGCCGAGCGGCCCTTCTTCTACGGCCGCGGCGGCACGCCGACCCACCGCGCGCTCGAGGAGAGCGTCGCGGCGCTGGAGGGGGCGGACCAGGTGTTCCTCGCGCCGTCCGGCCTCGCGGCGGTCACGCTCGCCCTCCTGAGCTTCGCCGAGGCGGGCGGGCACCTCCTCGTCACCGACAGCGCCTACGATCCGACGCGCGGCTTCTGCGAGGGCGTCCTTCGGCGGATGGGCGTCGAGACGGAGTACTACGATCCGAGGATCGGCGCGGGGATCGGAGGCCTCGTCCGTCCGAACACGGTCGCGATCCTCGCCGAGAGCCCCGGCTCGCTGACCTTCGAGGTGCAGGACCTCCCCGCCTTGTGCGAGGCGGGACCGCCCGTCATCGTCGACAACACCTGGGGCGCGGGGGTGCACCTCAAGCCGCTCGCCCTCGGAGCCGCGGTCAGCGTGCAGGCGGCGACCAAGTACCTCGGCGGTCACTCCGACGTCTTCCTCGGAACGGTCGCGGCTTCGGGCAGCGCGGCCCGCAAGGTCGCACAGGGCGTTCGCGGCCTCGGCCTCGCCACCTCCCCTGACGACGCCGCCCTCGTCCACCGCGGCATGCGGACCCTCCACCGCCGCCTCGCCGTGCACGAAGAGACCGGTCTCGCCCTCGCCCGCTGGCTCGAAGAGCGGGACGAGGTCGCGAAGGTCATGCACCCCGCCCTGCCCTCGCACCCGGACCATGCCCTCTTCGCGCGCGACTTCACCGGCGCCTGCGGCCTCTTCGGCGCGGTGCTGAAGCGGTCCGACGCGCCCTACCTCAGCGCCTTCTTCGGCGCGCTTCGGCTCTTCGGCATGGGCTATAGCTGGGGCGGGTATGAGAGCCTTTGCATCCCGACTTGGCCCGAGCGGCATAGAACCGCCGTGCCCTGGTCGGCGGAGGGTCAGACGATCCGCGTCCATGCCGGTCTCGAGGACGCGGGCGACTTGATCGCGGACCTCGAGGCGGCCTTCGCCGCGGCGAACGAAGTGCCCGAGGCAGGCTCGTGAAGCGCCTCCTCCTCGCCCTCCCCCTCGCCGCTTGCGCGACCGCGGAAGAAGCCCCGCCGACGGGCGTGACGCTGCGAACGGTGCCTGAGAAGGCTCACGTCCGCTTCGAGGACGGCACGACCTGCACCACGCCCTGCCGGGCCGAGATCGCCGAGCCGATCGGCGTCACCATCGCCAAGGCAGGCTACGAGCCGGTGCGCACCGACGTCGCCCCGTCCGCCGAGGCGATGTTGTTCACCCTCGTCCCCGTAGGCCGCAGCCAGGACGTCGAGGAAGAGGCGCTGCCGGAACTTTGATTGCGGCCGCTAGCGACAGGAAGACAGACCCGCGGTGAACAGATATCGCGGCGATGCCGTCGTTTCTCCCAAGTAGATGTACCCATCGAAGTACGGGCCCATATCGGCGTCCATTCCTACCTCGTAATGTTCATTCAAGACTTTCGACGGTCTAAGCGTCGAGCGTTCGATCGGGTTCGTGCCGCATCCATGCCCAAGCGTGCAGTTCTGCGCGAACCCGCCGTCGATAACCGGAGCGAGGCGAAGGTAGCGGCTTCGGTCGAAGAGGGGGCCATCCTCGTCGACCTGAGCGCCGGCACGCCGTGCGTGAAGGCCGCCAGCGTAGAAGATGACGTGTTCGTAGTCGTCAGAAACCTGAAGCAGGTTATAGGCGTCGTAGGCGAAGCGGCGGCTCTGCATGTCCGGCAGGGCGGCGATGCGAGGAGACGCGACGGAGTCGGAATCGCCTGCGACCGCTCGCACCTCGAGGTCCGCCCCCGCCCTTTGAAGGTCGCGGAAGCGCAGAAGGAGGCTCATCATCGCGCAGCTGCCGCGGCCGTCGCCAAATGACGAGAGTTGCGTGTCGAAGATCCAAAGACCCTCGCCCCATACCTCGACCGGATCCTCGGATTGGAAGCCGCGTTGCAGGGTGTCATCTTGATGCGCTTCGATCTCAAGCCCCACGATGACCTTCTCGCCCCTGCTCGTGAGGTTGCAGACGTAGCGGTAGAGTGCCTCCGGCCCCTCGCGGGTGCCGTGGCTCTCGTCGATCATGAGGAACTTGCCGTGCGCTTCCGGCATGACCGCTTCGAAGTTCGACATTGGGGGGCATTGCTGCCTAGGGAAACCCGTCGAGCCGCCCCAGCCGGCTGAAGCTTCCCTGACGATCAACCCGTGAAACAAGGCAAGGACGGTAGCCGCCTTCTTCATTCGACCTCCCTACCCAGCAATCGCAGCGCCTCTGAAACGCAAGCACCATCCAAATTTTTACTCTTGACCGCCGCTATCAGCCACGACTGATATAAGCACTTCTTTATGACAGCAGTCCGCAGGCGAATTATATCATAACGCAGTCGAGCTCGATGCGGCGTTCATCGGACAGACAACCAAAGATCGCGGAACGGCATCACGCAGTCGGTGAGCCCCCCTCGCTGCTACCGCACTACAATCGACCGATATGGCTGCGTCCGCGCATTGCCGAGCGCAACTACGTTGCTAGCGTCGGGCGACCACAAGGAGTTCCTATGCGCCGCAACCTGCTGCTCGCCGCCTGCGCCCTCGCGCTCTTCCCCGCCGCCGTGCCGTTCGCCGCCGCCGCGACGGTGCAGGCAGCCGCACAAACCGAAGACGCCCGCCTCGTCGCCTTCCTCGACGAGAAGTTCGAGGAGCGGGTGGCGCGCAGCCCCGAATATCAGACCTATCTCGGCCGCAAGACCTCGCTTGATCGATGGGACGACCGCGGCCCCGAGGCCGAGGACCGCGAGCGGGCGCTGCTCGAACGCCAGCTCGAGGAGCTTCGCACTGGTTTCGACCGAGGCGCGCTCTCCGCCGAGGGGCAGCTGAACTACGACCTCTTCGCGTACACGCTCGAGAACGACCTACGCCTCGATCAGTTCCGGATGCAGCGCTTTCCGCTCAGCCAGTTCCGGGGCATCCACTCGAACATTCCCGTCTTCCTCGCGAACTACCACCGCGTGGACAGCGTCTCGGACGCGGAGAGCTACATCGCCCGCGTCGCGGCCGTGCCGGAGGTGCTCGGCCAAGCCGCCGACCAGCTTCAAGCCCGGCTCGACGCGGGCTACCCGCTGCCCGAGTTCTCCTACCCCTTGATCGAGGAGGGCGCACGGAACGTCGCCGACGGCAGCGCGGTCCGCGCCGACTTCGAGAAGAAGGTCGAGGCGCTGGACGCGAGCGAAGAAGAGAAGAACCGTCTGCTGACGACCTTCGAAAGCGCGATCAGCGCCCCCTACGCCGCCGGCTACGCCCAGTTCGCGGACCGCGTCGGCGAGATGATCGGGTCGGAGGTCATCGACGGCGACTATGGGATCGGCGTGCGGGAGAACGGGGAGGCGTACTACAACGCCCTCCTGCACAACTACACTACGACCGACATGACGGCGGAGGAGGTCCACGGCCTCGGCCTGACCGAGGTGCAGCGCATCCACGAGGAGATGCGGGAGATCATGGAGGAGGTCGGCTTCGACGGCGACCTTTCGGACTTCTTCGCCTTCATGCGCGAGGACCCGCAGTTCTTCCTGCCGAACACGGACGAGGGCCGCGAGGCCTACCTCGAGCAAGCGCGCGGCTATGTGGACGGCATGCGCGAACGCCTGCCCGACCTCTTCGGCAAGCTGCCCGAAGCCCCGCTCGAAGTGCGCCGCGTCGAACCCTTCCGCGAGCGGGCGGCCGGCAAGGCGTTCTACAACCAGCCCGCCGAGGACGGCTCGCGGCCCGGCATCTTCTACGCCAACCTCGCCGACATGGCGAACATGCCGACCTATCAGCTCGAAGCGCTCGTCTATCACGAGGGCATTCCGGGTCACCACATGCAGCGGGCGATCCAGATCGAGATGGAGGGCCTGCCGAAGTTCCGCCAGTTCGGCGGCTATACAGCGTTCACGGAAGGGTGGGGCCTCTACTCCGAGCTCGTCCCGAAGGAGATCGGCTTCTACGACGATCCCTACTCGGATTTCGGCCGCCTCGCCATGGAGCTCTGGCGCGCGGCGCGGCTCGTCGTCGATACCGGCTTTCACGCCAAGGGCTGGGAGATGCAGGAGGCGATCGACTACCTGCAGGAGAACACGCCCAACCCCGAGGGCGACACGATCAAGGCGATCGAGCGCTACATCGTCTATCCAGGTCAGGCGACCTCCTACAAGATCGGCATGCTGAAGCTGATCGAGCTGCGCGAAGACGCGAAGGCGAGGCTCGGCGATCGCTTCGACATCCGCGCCTTTCACGACTTCGTCCTGACGGGCGGCCCCCTCCCCCTCTCCGTCCTCGAAGCCCGCGTCGACGGCTGGGTCAACGCGCAGCGGGCGGACGGCGATTGAGCCCCGGCTTGGCCCGGGCACGGCTCGGGCCTAGTGTCCCTGCAATCTTTCGAGAAGGTTCGTCTATGCGCCGCGTTCTGATGCTCACCTCCGCCCTCGCCCTCCTCGCCGCCTGCGGCGGTGCAGACACCGAGGCGGAGGCGCAGCAGGCGCCGAGCGCGCAGAGCGAAGCGCCTGCGGCGCAGACCCCTGCGCGAGGCGCCGAACCCACCACCCCCGCCGACGCGCTCGCCATGGTGCCGGAATTGCCCCCGCTCGACGAGGAGCTCCTCAGCGACACGATCGCCACCCTTGCCTCGGACGAGTTCGAAGGCCGCGCGCCGGCGACCGAAGGCGGCATGAAGACGCGCCGCTTCCTCGCCAAGGCGTTCGAGGACGCAGGGCTTCAACCCGTCAACGGCTCCTACGAGCAGGCCGTGCCGATGGTGGAGCTGACGCTCGACCCCGCGCAATCCTCCTTCACGCTGACCCTGCCGGACGGGACCGAGCGCGCGCTGTCCTACGGCGACGAGGCGGTCTGGTGGACTAAGCAGGTCAAGGAGAACGTCTCCTTCGACGGCTCCGACGTCGTCTTCGTCGGCTACGGCGTCGTCGCGCCCGAATATGGCTGGAACGACTACGAAGGCATGGACGTCGAGGGCAAGACGGTCGTCATCCTCGTCAACGACCCCGGCTACGCGCTCGAGGGCGAGGACTTCAAAGGCCGCGAGATGACCTATTACGGCCGCTGGACCTACAAATACGAAGAGGCTGCCCGGCAGGGCGCCGCCGCCGCGATCATCGTCCACCAGACGGCGCCCGCCGCCTATGGCTGGAACGTGGTCGAGGGCTCCTGGACGGGCCCGCAGCTCGACCTCGAGCGTCCCGACGACGGCGCCAGCCGCGCGATGGCCGAGGGCTGGGTGCAGGAGGACGTCGCGCGCGAGATGTTCGACGCCGCCGGCCTCGACTTCGAGGCGCAGCTCGAAGCGGCGCAATCCAAGGACTTCACCCCCGTGGAGATGGGCGGGATGACCGCCGCCGCGACCCTGAAGAACGGCATCAAACGCTCCGAAAGCGCCAACGTCGTCGGCGTCCTGCCGGGCGCCGAGGCGCCGGAGGAGTACGTCCTCTACATGGCGCATTGGGACCATTTGGGCGTCGGCGACGGCCCGGCCGGCGAGGACCACATCTTCAACGGCGCCGTCGACAACGCGACCGGGACGGCCGGGCTCGTCACGCTCGCCGAGAGCTTCGCCGAAGCCGAGGACGCCCCGCGCCGCTCCATCATGTTCCTGGCCGTGACCGGCGAGGAGTCGGGGCTTTTGGGTTCGGCTTACTACGGCGAGGACCCGCTCGTGCCCTTCGAGCGGACGGTCGGCGGCATCAACATGGACGCCATCGCCCCGACGGCGCCGTCGCGCGACCTCATCGTCGTCGGCTACGGCGCGAGCGAGGTGGAGGACGTGCTGAAGTCCGTCGCCGATCGCGAGGGCAAGGCGCTGCGCCCCGACGCCAGCCCCGAGAAGGGTTACTTCTACCGCTCAGACCACATCAGCCTCGCCAAGAAGGGCGTGCCGATGATCTACGTCGACAAGGGCATCGACCTCGTCGAGGGCGGCGAGGAAGCGGGCCGCGCGGCCGAAGAGGACTACACCGCGAACCGCTACCACCAGCCCTCGGACCAGTACGATCCGGAGACCTGGCGCCTCGACGGGCTCACGGAGACGTTGACGATCCTGCGAGATACGGGGGCCGCCCTGGCCTATTCGGACGCTGCGCCCAACTGGTATGAAGGCAACGAGTTCCGTGCCCTGCGCGACCGGCAAATCGGCGGCGACTGACGGTCGCAGGCCAGAGCCTTCGGCAAGGCGCTTGCAGGGGCGGGACGAAGAACACTCTCGATAAGAGGATCAAAGTGGCGTTCATCCCTTCGAAGAGCGACGACTCGCTCGCCATCGACCCGCAGGTCGCGAAGACGCTCGGGCAGGACTTGACGGCTCAATACGAGGCCGCCGAGCCCTTCCCGCACATCGTCATCGACGACTTCCTGCCCCGCTCGCTGATCGACTACTGCCTGGACCACTTCCCCGTGGCGCTCGACCCCGACGGACGGGCGTTCGACCGTGACCAGGAACGGTACAAGCAGAGCTTCAACCCCGACTTCCTCGACGACGCGAACCTTCGGGCGCTGTTCTACGCGTTCAACGCCCGTCCCTTCGTGAAGATCGTCGAGAACATCACGGGCATCAAAGGCCTGATCCCCGACCCTTACTTCATGGGCGGCGGCTTCCACGAGATCGGCCGCGGCGGTCACCTCTCGGTCCACGCGGACTTCAACCATCACAAGCTGATGGACGTCGAGCGGCGGGTGAACGTCCTCATCTACCTCAACGACGACTGGAAGGACGAGTACGGCGGCCAGCTCGAGCTGTGGAACGAGGACATGACCGAGAAGGTCAAGTCCGTGGTTCCCCTAGCCAATCGCTGCGTCATGTTCACGACGACGGGCGACAGCTATCACGGCAACCCGAACCCGATCACCCATCCCGAGGGGCGCACGCGGAAGTCGATCGCGCTGTACTACTACACCTCGACCTGGGACGAGGACAAAGTGTCGAAGACGACGCAGTTCAAGAACCGTCCAGGCACCGAGGACCGCACCGACTGGCACGTTCGTACCCAGGAGTTGCTGACCGAGTACCTTCCCCCTGTGCTGGCGCGCCCCGCGAAGAAGGCGGCGTCCCGCTTCATCCGCTGAGCATGCGGCGGCTCGCCCATCGGGCGAGCCGCTCCGCCTTCGGACACGTTACAAGAAGGAAAGTGCAGCTTGGATGCAACCAGGTCCGCCTGCACTTCGTGTCGTCCGTAGGCGTCTCATTCGCGTGAGGCCGGGCCTGACCGCCTGGTCATGGTTAACGATCGGTGCATTGTCCCCCTAGCCAACCAGGAGGATCTCTATGACACCGCTTCGTACGCTACTTTGCGCCGGCACCGCGCTCGCCCTCACGGCCGGCACGGCGAACGCCGCGCACCTGTCGACCTACAGCGTCGACTTCACGACCCTGAACGACAGCGGCGTCACCGGCGGCGGCATGCTGACCTATGACAGTGAAGAGCAATCGCTCTCCCTCAGCCTCAGCTTCTCGGGTCTCGTTCCGAACACGCCGCACCCTATGCACATGCACGGGCTCTTCGACGGCGGTCTGACTGCGACGGGTGCGCCCGCCCTCGACTCGCAGACCCCGACGCTCGACGTCGACGTCGACGGTGACGGCAAGATCGAGACCGTGGAAGGTGCCGCCGCCTATGGCGATGTGCTCCTCGAACTCGTCACCACGCTCGAGCCCGCGCCGGAGGACAACCCCTTCGCCCAGCTTCTGATGTCGGATGCGGACGGCAACGCGACCTACGAGATGACCTTCGACTTCGACGACGACGAGGGCATCCCCCTCATGTCGCCGGTCACGATGCAAGAGTATGCGGTCGAGGACCTGTTCCCGCTCGCCTTCCGTGAGATCGTCATTCACGGCTTGGCCTTCACGGACCAAGAGTTCGCGGACGGCCTTGGCTATGCAGGTCCCGACGGCTCCATGTTCGAGTTCGACGGCGAGTGCGGCGACGACTTGGCCGACACGCCGATCGACGGCGGCTGCTACGTCGCGCTGCTGCCGGTCGCCTCTGCCGAGATCATGGCCATGGACCCCGTCCCGCTCCCGGGCGCGGCCTTGTTCTTCCTGACCGCTGGGGCGGCGGGCGGCGCGTTCCGGTTCGGTCGTCGCAAGACGGTCTGAGTCGACGCGCCGCGAGGGGACGCGCTGCGGCGTCCCCTCGATCCCTCTTCCGCTTGTCAGGTGACGGTCGCCCGCACCTGGTAGGCGGCCGCCATGTAGAGCTTGTCCGCGAGCACCGCTTCCAGATGGTCCATCGCGTCCCAGACCTCGGCGAAAGACAAGGTCAGCGGGGACAGCCCGAAGCGTACCGTCTCCGGCGCGCGGAAGTCCGCGATGACACCCCGCGCGATCAGGGCTTGGACGACAGCGTAGCCCTCCGGATGACGGAAGGCGACGTGCCCGCCCCTCTTCCGTCGTTCAACCGGACTTTCGAGCGGAAGGCCGAGCGCTCGCAGACGCGCGACGCAGAGGTCTCCGAGCGCCCCTGCCTTCGCCCACAGCGCCTCGCCATCGACCCCATCCAACACCTCGAGCGCCGCCTCTAGCGCGACCAATGACAGGACCGGCGGCGTTCCGGTCGCGAAGCGGGCCGCCCCCGGTCTCGGCCGGTAGTCGCTGTCGAAGGCGAAGGGGTCGGCGTGGCCGAACCAGCCCTGGATCGGCGTGCTCATCCGTTCGGCGAGGCCAGCCTCCGCGTAGAGGTAGGCAGGCGCGCCCGGACCGCCGTTCAGATATTTGTACGTACACCCCGCCGCGAGCCGCATCGACGGCAGGTCGCACGGAACGACCCCCGCCGCATGGCTGAGGTCCCAGACCACGAGGCCGCCTTGCGCGGCGGCGTGCTCTTCGACGGCGCGAACGTCCGCGACCTGGGCGGTCCGATAGTCGACGAGGCTTTTGATCAGCACGCCGCCGAACGCCGTCTCGCCCGGGACGAAGCGTTCCCGGCGGACGCGCCTCGCCCCGACGACGCCGAGGCCCTGCGCGATGTAGCCATCCGTCGGGAACTCGCCGCCGTCAGCCATCACCTCAGGCGCCCGTGCGAGCGGCAACGCCGCCGCCGCGAGCTTGAAGAGGTTCACCGTCACGTTGTCCGCGACGATCACCTCGCCCGGCTCCGCGCCGAGGAAGGCACCCAGCTTGTCGCCGACGCGGCGGGGGGCGTCGATCCAACCGGCGGTGTTCCAGGATCGGATCAGCCCCTCTGCCCAGTCGCCCCCCGCGCCGCGGCGCACCGCGTCGAGGGCGGCGTGCGTCGCTGGGCCCAAAGAGTGTCCATCGAGGTAGACGATCCCTTCCGGCAGGGCGAAGGCGGCGCGGCGCGGCGCGAGCGGATCGTCGAGGTCGAGGGCGGCGGCCTCGCTGCGGGTCTCGGGCGTCTGGAGCATGCAGGCGGGCTAGCAGGCCGCTTGAGGCTTGTCGCGAGCGGCGGCGCAGCGGAAGGTCGCGACCATGCTTCGTCTCCTCTTCGCGCTTTGCGCCGTCTCCGTCCTTGCCGCCTGCTCGAGCGGGGGCTCGTCCCGCGGTGCGATGAGCTGGTCGGATCTCACCCGACAGCCAAGGCCACTGCCGCAGACGACCGTGAAGTGGGGCGAAGGGGAGACCGATATCGCCGACGTCTGGCGGCCCGAGGGCGAGGGGCCCTTCCCGGTCGTCCTGATGATCCATGGCGGTTGCTGGCAGAAGTCCGTCGCGGACCGCCGCCTGATGAACTATGCGGCCGAGGCCTTGCGCGAAGAGGGCCTCGCCGTCTGGAACGTCGAGTATCGAGGCGTCGACGAGGAAGGCGGCGGCTACCCCGGCACCTTCCACGACGTGCGCCGCGCCGCCGCCGCGCTCGCGGAGTGGGCGCCGGGCTTGAACCTCGATGCGAGCCGTGTCGTCGCCTACGGGCACTCGGCGGGCGGCCACCTCGCCCTTTGGCTGGCGGCGAGCGCGAAGCTGCCGAACGATGATTTCCTGCACGTCGGCGAAGACCTGCCGCTTCTGGGCGTCCTCAGCACGGGCGGCCTGCCGGACCTCGAAGAATCTGCGCCTGCGACCCTCCCCTCCTGTCTCGCCTCGATCCAGGACCGCCTGACCGGCGCCGATACGGGGCGGGCCGAACCGTTGGCCGACACCTCGCCGGACCGCCTCCTGCCCATCGCCACGCCGCAGGTGAGCCTCAACGCTCGTCACGACCGGATCGCACCGCCCGCGCTCGGTCGGGCTTGGACCGAAGAGGCCGAAGCGGCGGGCGACGAGGCGCGCTTCGTGCTCGTGCCCGGCGGCCACGTCGAGCTGATCGCGCCCGGCACGCCCGCCTTCCGCGAAACGATCGGCCTCTTGAAGGCCATGCTCGGCGAAGGGGAGGTCTGACCCCAACTGCGCAAGGCCCGCGCCGAGGCCGGTGCCGACGTGTTAGCTCCGCGCCCATAGGCGTTTCGGGGGCGTCACGGAGGATATCATGGTCAAGCTGTTCAGCTTCGAGAAGAAGGCCGGCAAGCAGGAGGTGAAGGACGAGGAGGGCGGCGGCTTCTTCTCCGACCTCTTCAAGAGGGAAGGCCAGAAGAACGCCGAGAAGGTCCAGGCCGAAAAGAAGGGCGACCGCGTCATCCTGAAGGGCCGGGTGCCCAAGAAGGAGGACGCCGAGCGGATGATCGTCTCCGCGGGCAACACCAAGGGGGTCGCCGAGGTCGAGAGCCAGATCGAGGTCGAGGAACCCGCCGAGAACGCCAAGCCGGACTACACCATGTACACCGTGAAGTCGGGCGACACGCTGTCGAAGATCGCGAAGGCGCATTACGGCGACGCGATGGCCTACGACATCATCTTCGAGGCCAACAAACCGATGCTGAAGGACCCCGACGAGATCTACCCCGGCCAGGTCCTGCGCGTCCCGCCCAAGGACGACGCGATCGCGTGACGGCCGACGCGGTCATCGCCGCCCTCGGGCTCGAACCCCATCCCGAAGGCGGCTGGTTCCGCGAGACGTTCAGGGACGAGGCGCCGCCGGAGGGCCGTGGCGCCTCGACGGCGATCTACTACCTCCTGCGCACGGGCGAGGCGTCCGCGTGGCACAGGATCGACGCGGCGGAGGTCTGGCACTTCTACGCCGGCGACCCGCTCCGCTTGCGGATCGGGGGCGAGGACGGCGTTACCGACCACGTCCTCGGCAATGATTTCCGCACGGGACAGAGGCCGCAGGTCGTCGTGCCGCCGCAGGCGTGGCAAAGCGCAGAACCACTCGGCGCGTGGTGCCTCGTCGGTTGCACCGTCGCGCCGGGCTTCGACTTCGCGGCTTTCGAACTCGCCCCCGAAGGCTGGTCGCCGCCGCGCTAGTCCGAGAACGCTTCCGCCTTCTCGAGCCGGGCGTCGATCGCATCCGCATCCACCGACCAATGGCCGAGCTCGTCGCCCCGGGCGCCCGCCTCGAAAGCCAGCGCCGACACCCGGCCCATGCCCGAGAAGAGCCCGTCCGGAAGGTTCTCCGCGATCTCGTCCGCGAAGGCCTCGTCGGGGCTGACGATCTGCCAGCCCGCGTCGCGCAGCGCCGCGATCATGTCGCCCGCGAAGAGCGCGGCGAGGTCGTTCTCGTGCAGGAGAAGCACCTGCGCCGGCGCCCGCCCGAGCCGCGCCCGCGACAGCGCGTCGTAGTGCTCTGCCGCGTCGAGGACCATCGCGACGTAGACCTCCCGCAGGGCGTCCAAATCGGCCTGCCGACCGGCCCTGGCCGCCTCGTCCCACCGGCTCTGGACGTGCCAGTCATAGGTATCGACCGTGACGTAGCCGCTCATCAGGCCGCGCTCGGCGAGACCGGCCCTCACCGCGTCGCGCTTGGCCCGGTCCTGCCCGCCCTCGTCGAGGTAGGGGAAGCGGAACCAGGGACGGCGGTTCTCGAACCCGGCGAGCTGCCGCTCGGCCTCGTCCAGGTTCGCAAGGTAGGCGTCCGCAGTCATCTCGCTGAGGTGCGGGTGCGTATGGGAGTGGTTGGCGATCAGGTGCCCCGCCGCGGCGTAGGCCTCGATCCGCTCGCGACCGTCCGGCTCGTCGGCGAGCCCGTCCGTCGTCACGAAGACGGCGACGGGGCCGCTCTCCGCAGCCGCCAGCGCCTCGATCAGCGCCGCGCCGCGCTCGGCGCCCGTGAGGTGCGGGCCGTCCGGCAGGGGCGCGTCGTCATAGGTGATCGCGATCCGCTTGTCCGCGGACGCCGTCTCTGCCGTCGTCTGCCCGCAGGCGGCGAGCAGGGCGAGGACGAGAAGGACGAACGGGCGCACGGTGTACTACTCTGCCGGCGCCGGCTCGGCGTTCGGCAGCTTGTCGATCTTCTTCGCGGCCGAGCCGTCATAGAGGGCGGGGTCGGTCAGCGAGGTGTTGTCGCCCTCGGGGTCCGAAGTGTGCCGCCCCTCGTTGAAGACGCCAGGCTCGACGTACTCGCCGCGGTCGAGCCGCTGCAGGATGTCGCGGAAGGTCTCGGGCGTCAGGTCCTGATAGTAGTAGTCGTTGATCTGAACCATGGGCGCGTTGCAGCAAGCGCCCAGGCATTCGACCTCGAGCCAGGACAAATTGCCGGACGGCGAGATCGTGTGCTGCGGCCCGATCACCTCGTGACAGACCTCGATCAGGTCCTCCGAGCCGCGCAGCATACAGGGCGTCGTGCCGCAGAGCTGCACGAAGTAGCGGCCCTCCGGCTTGAGGTTGAACATGGTGTAGAAGGTCGCGACCTCGTAGACCCGGATGTAGGGCATGGAGAGCTGACGCGCGATGTGCTCCATCGCGGCGATCGTGACCCAGCCTTCCTGCTTCTGCGCCCGCCAAAGGAAGGGGATCACCGCCGAGGCCTGACGGCCTTCGGGGTACTTGCCCAGCGTCATCTCGCACCAGTCGGCGTTCTCGTCCGTCCAGGCGAAGCTGGAAGGTTGCGTCTTGGCGGGGCTGCGTTCTGCCATCTTGAAGTCCGAGGATCTGTCTTCGCCGCCTTGTCGCGATGCGCCGCCGCCTTGTCCAGACCGCTACGGCCAAACCAACGCGGCATGGCGCGCTTGCGACCTCATTGACCCTCGATAAGGTGCACTGCAACAGCAGACACGAGTCGATCCGATGCGCCCTCTCTTCCTGACGCTCCTCGCCAGCACCGCCCTCACCGCCTGCGGCGGAGGCGACGAGCCGCCTGCCGCCTCCGAGGTCACCGTCGAGGAGACTGAGCCCGGCGCGCAGAACCAGAACTCCGTCGAAGCCGAGACTGCGCGTCTCGACGAGTGGTTCGCCGCCCGCTTCGAGGAGCAGCTCGACTTCTCGCCGATCACCAAGACCACGCTCGGCCGCAAGGACGAGGACTACGACCAGATCGACGACATGTCCGAGGCCGCCGAGGACCGCCAGCTCGCCTGGTACCGCTCGACGGTCGAGGAGCTCGAAGAAGAGTTCGACCGCGACATGCTGACGCCCGAGGCGAAGACGTCCTACGACCTCTGGGTCTACGACCTCGAGCAGCAGGAGAAGTCCCTGCCCTACCGGCGCAAGGCCTACACCTTCACGCAGATGCAAGGCCCGCAGGCCTTCCTTCCGAACTTCCTCATCAACTTCCACGCCGTCGAAACCGACGAGGACATGCAGGCCTACGTGACGCGAATCGGCGGCGTGGCGAAGGCGATCGGCCAGCTGCAGGAGCGCGCGCAGGCGGGCCTGGACGAAGGCACGCGCCCCCCGCGCTTCGCCTATGACGGCGTGATCGCCCAGTCCCGCGCGCTCATCACCGGTGCGCCCTTCGAGGGCGAGGGCGAGGCGCCGCTGTGGTCCGACGCGAAGGCGAAGATCGCGGCCCTCGAAGAGGCGGGCACGATCGACGCCGAGCGCGCCGAGACCCTGCGCGAGGAGACGCGGACGGCGCTGCTGGAAGAGTTCGGCCCCGCCTATGAGGACCTCATCGCCTTCATCGAAGAGGACATGCCGAACACGACCGAACTCGCCGAGGGCGTCGGCAGCCTGCCGGACGGTAAGAACTACTACGAGGTCGCGCTTCAGACCTCGACCACGACCGACATGACGCCGGACGAGGTCCACGAGCTCGGCCTCTCCGAGGTCGCCCGCATCAGGGGCGAGATGGAGGCGATCAAGGACGAGGTCGGGTTCGAGGGGACTCTTCAAGAGTTCTTCGAGTTCATGCGGACGGACGACCAGTTCTTCTATCCGAACACGGACGAGGGGCGCGAGGAGTACCTTAAAAGCGCGCGCGAGCACCTCGCCTTCATCGAAGAGCGTCTGCCCGACTTCTTCGGCATCCTGCCCAAGGCAGGCCTGACGGTGAAGCGGGTCGAGGCCTTCCGCGAGGAGGACGGCGGCGCGCAGCACTACTACCCCGGCACGCCCGACGGCTCGCGCGACGGCATCTTCTACGCCCACCTCAGCGACATGCGCGCCATGCCGATCCCGCAGCTCGAGGTGATCGCCTATCACGAGGGCGTGCCCGGCCACCACATGCAGATCTCGATCGCGCAGGAACTCGAGGGCGTGCCCGAGTTCCGTACTCAGAACTTCTACGGCTCCTACGTCGAAGGCTGGGCGCTCTACTCGGAGATCCTCGCCAAGGAGATGGGCGCCTATGACGACGCCTACTCCGACTTCGGGCGCCTGACGACGGAGATCTGGCGCGCGATCCGCCTCGTCCTCGACACCGGCCTTCACTCGAAGGGCTGGAGCGAGGAGGAGGCCGTCCAGTACTTCATGGACAACTCGCCCGCCGCCGAAGGGCAGATCCGCTCGGAAGTCCGCCGTTACCTCGTCTGGCCGGGCCAGGCGACGACCTACAAGATCGGTATGCTGAAGATCCAGGAGCTCCGCGCCCGGGCCGAGGAGGCGCTCGGCGATGACTTCGACGTCCGCGCCTTCCACGACACGGTCCTTGGCGGCGGCGCCCTGCCGCTCGACATCCTAGAGCGGCGCGTCGACGAGTGGATCGCGGATCAGCAGGCCGCGTGACGGCCGAAGAGCGAACGCCCGACGCCTCGGTCGGCCTCATCGACCGGGCGCCGGCGCCCGTCCGCCCCTACCTCCGCCTCATGCGGGCGGACCGGCCGGCGGGGGCGTGGCTCCTCTACTGGCCGTGCCTTTGGGGCGCGCTGATCGCGCGGCCCGAGACGATGGGGGCGGAGGCGTTCTGGCGCCTCGTGGTGCTCTTCGGCATCGGCGCCTTCGTCATGCGCTCGGCGGGCTGCGTCTACAACGACGTCGTCGACCGCGACCTCGACGCGCAGGTCGCGCGCACGGCGTCGCGCCCGATCGCGTCCGGCAGGGTCAGCGTGAAGGCCGGATGGGCGCTGCTCGTCGGCCTCTCGCTGATCGGCCTCCTCGTCCTCGTCCAGCTTCCCCTGCCCGCCATCCTCGCCGGCGTCCTCAGCCTCGGCCTCGTCGCCGCCTATCCCTTCATGAAGCGGGTCACTTGGTGGCCGCAGGCCTGGCTCGGCCTCACCTTCAACTGGGGCGTCGTCGTCGGGTCCGCGGCGGTCGCGGGGGCCGTTACCCTGCCAGCCCTGCTGACCTACGCAGCCGGGCTCTTCTGGACCCTCGGCTACGACACGATCTACGCCTGCCAGGACATCGAGGACGACGCGCTCGCCGGCGTGAAGTCCTCGGCCCGCCGCCTCGGTACGCAGGCCAAGGGCGGCGTCGCGGGCTTCTACGCCGCCAGCACCGCGTTCCTCGCTGCCGCGCTCTTCGTCGCAGGCGCAGGTCCCTGGACCGCTCTCGCGCTCCTTCCCGGCGCGCAGCTCGCCTGGCAGGCGGTGCGCTTCGCCCCGCCCGACGGCCCGCTCTGCCTCTCCCTCTTCAAGTCGAACGTTTGGACAGGTGCGCTCGTCACGGTCGCATGCCTGGCGGGCTGACCCCATATGGCGCCGAAGAGGCACTGGAGGGCCCCATGACGATCAGCCGCAGGCACCTTCTGCAGGCCGGCGCGGCACTGACCGCGATGACCGCCTGTTCGGCCAGCAGCCGCGACGAGGAGACAAAGATGAGCAACACCGCAGCCGCCCAAAGCGGCACCGACTGGGCAAGCCTCAGCGACGCCGAGTGGAAGAAGCGTTTGACCGAGGAAGAGTACCGCGTCCTGCGCAAGGAAGGCACGGAACGCTCCGGCACCAGCCCCCTCAATCAGGAGAAGCGCCAAGGACAGTTCGTGTGCGCAGGCTGTGCCCTGCCGCTCTTCGCCTCGGACACGAAGTTCGAGAGCGGCACGGGCTGGCCGTCCTTCTTCGATCATCTGCCTGGCGCGGTCGAAACGAAGACCGATTTCAAGCTGATCTACCCGCGCAAGGAGTACCACTGCGCGCGTTGCGGCGGGCATCAGGGCCACGTCTTCAACGACGGCCCAGAGCCAACCGGCCTTCGCTACTGCAACAACGGCGTCGCGCTCGACTTCGTGCCCGCCGACGACGCGGCCTAGCAGAGCACCCAGGCTTCCGCGCCGTCCGCCCCCAGGCGGCGGCGGCGCAGGAAGCCGGCTTCGTCCCGCCGGACCTCCGTGCGGGCTTCTTCCGGCGTCACGCCCGGCAGCGCGATCTCGTCGCCGTAGGTGATCACGCCACCCGTGAACTGCGCCTCATTCTGGGAAGAGTTCATGACCACGTAGATCGGTACGTCCGCCTCGATCCAACCGCCGGGAAAGTCCGACGGCATGCTCTGACCGTCGAGCCGCGCGGAGCAGGGGCAAAGCTGATCGTCCGGAGTGGTGACGGCGTTCTGCCGCGTCAGAGGAAGGGTCGCGAAGAGCGATCCGTCGCTACGGTAGATCGCCGCCGTGCCCTCATGCGGACTGGCGAGCGCGAAGCAGGAATCCTTTCCCGTCCCTTGGGCCTTGGTCGCGAGCGGCACGGGCACGCGCTGCGCTAGCGCGCCGACCGGATAGTGCGGCGTCGCCTCTCCTCCCTCGCCATCCGCGCCGGAGTAGGAACTGATCGGCCCGCTCGCGCGCAGGATAACGAAGTCTTCGGGCGAGTAGTCGTTCGAGTTCGCCCCGGTCTCGGCCGCGAGGTCCACTGGACTGCCCGGCGACACGGTGAAGCTGCCGCGCCTGCCGTCCTGCAGATACCAAGAGACGACGGTGTCGGCGTACAGCGCGGAGACGTAGCCTTGCCGGGCGTGCCCGATGATCTGGGTCGAAAGCGGCGGCACCAGCCGCAGGTCGGACACCACGTCCCCGCCGCCAAGGCCCGATGCCACGCCGACGAAGATCGGCTGGTCGGCGATGACTTGGAACTCCGCATCGGCATCGGTTTGCAGCTCAGCGAAGCCGAACGCGCCGAGCGCTGCGCTGTCGACCTCGGCCGTACCGGCGCCGTTCAGGAGGCGGACGGTCGCGGGTACAGCGCCCGCGCTGACGAAGACGCGTCCCGCCCCGCCCGCGCTGCGGCGAAAGGCGTAGAAGAAGAACTGGCGCCCCGCGAACCCTTCGAGGCCGAGCGGCATGGGCGAGCGGTCCGAGCCGCTTGCCGTGTCGCTCGCCCCGCCGACCCCGCCCGTCGAGACGATCACCGCGCCCGCGCTCAGGCCCGTGAGCACCGCGACCTCGCCGAGCGACATGAAGAGGCGCTGCCTCACATTGCGGCCGACATAGGCGGCGCCGTCGTCGTAGACCTCGACCACGTTGCGCTCGGCGGCGCTCGCGACCTGCACGATGCCGGTCGTCGTGTAGAGGACGATCTGCGTCGTACGCGCCAGGTTCCCGCCCAGGACGCCGCCGCCCGCGACGAGGTCGGCGCGCAGAAGGTCCGTGAAGGCCTTGGCGGTCAACGCGGCCTCGCCGGCCGTCACGCCGCCGCCCGATCCGAAGTCGGTGTTCGGGAAGCTGACCGCACCCGTCGCTCGGTCGATGCGAAGCGCCGTAGACCAGGCGTTCCCGTCCGCGCTCACCTTGAAGGAGAAGTCGTCCTCGCCGGCGAGGCCCATCTCCGCCCTGCCCGACCAGTCCGACTGGAAGACGACCGAGGCCGTGCCGCCCGCCGCCGCCTTGTTCAGCGTGTGCCGCACGTCGCCGGAGCCCTGTCCGCTCGCGTCGTCGTGGCTGTGAAGGATGGCGTCCGACTTCACGGTCAGGCGGTTCGTATCGTCCGCGGCGGCATTCACGCCGAAGCGGGCCGCCGCCTCCTGCGGAGCCGCCGCACCGCCGCCCGTCATGCCGCGCCACGAACCGCCGTCCCAGACCCGGTGCGTGCCCTCGTCCTCGACATAGGCGGTCATGCCAGGCGTCGGCGCAAAGACCGCCCACGCGCCGTCCTGATAGACGACGACCGCGTCGGCCGCGAAGGCGTCCCAGGCCGGACCGCCCGCTTCTTCCGTCAGGATGTAGCCGTCGCCCGGCAGGGGCGACGTCGGCTCCGACGCGACGCTCGCGGACCGGACGCTCATCTGCACCAAGGCGTCGAGCGCGCGGAACGTCTCGTTGACGGTGACGTGCTTCTGCGCCTGCGCGGCGATGACGTAGGGCAGGCCGTGACGGTCGGTGGTTTCCATGGAGCTTCCTCGCGAGGTTTGCGAAGGAGCATGAGGGCCGAATGGACGGCGGGGATAAGTCCGGGGGGCCGTCCTTAGCCAGACGGTCTCAATGCTGTGTAGTAGTGGTTGCCGCCCCGGTCCGTGTCCTCGCCGGTCGGGATCAGCCCGGCACGGACGAGCAGGTCGCGATACCTTTCCGCGCCGAGCGAGACCGAGCGGCGTCCCGTCAGGACATCGTTCCACGAACAGGCCTGCGAGGGCGCGGAGAAGATGAGGCGGCCGCCGGGCCGGAGCGCGGTGGCGGCCCGGGCGATCACGTCGCGCTGGACGTCGGTCGGCAAGAGGAAGATCAAGCCTACCGCCAGGATGCCGCCGAACGTCCGGCCGAAGAACGCGCTCGCCTCGACGGGCTCGCAAGCGGCCGCGGCGTCCGGAAAGCGTTCACGGAACGCGGCGACCATGGCCGGAGACGCATCGACCGCGTGAAGATCGAACCCTTCGGCGATGAGCGCCGCGGCCAGCGGTTCGCCCGACCCTGCGCCGAGGTCGAGGACCGCGCAGCCCGGCGGCAGGGAGGCTGCCCAGCGCCGCACGACGCCCAGCCCGACCGGCGTGCGGGCCGCCAGGAAGCCCGCTGCGACCGCGTCCCAACCGTTCGATCTGTCCCGGGTCACCCATCCCCTCCGCCTTGCACACCGAAGCCCAGCGAGCTTACCCCCGCCCCTCGCTCCCGTGCCACCTTCCGGCCCTCGACGAGCGGCCGGGGTGGGGCGGCGGTCCGGTACCCGGCAGCGCGGGTCGTTGGCCGCCCGGGCCTTCGTTCCTACATCGTTCCCATGAAGCCAGAGGCTCTGCTGCACCCCACCCCCGCGGGCCTCTACTGCCCCCCCGGCGACTTCTACATCGACCCCGTCCGCCCCGTGGACCGGGCCGTCGTCACGCATGGCCATGCCGACCACGCCCGCTCGGGCCACGGCGCGGTGCTCGCGACGCCCGAGACGCTGGAGATCATGGCGACCCGCTACGGCGAGGACTTCACCGAACGCCGCCAATCGGCCGAGATCGGCGAGGTCGTGAACCTCAACGGCGTCGCCCTCTGGCTCGTGCCCGCCGGTCACGTCCTCGGCTCGGCCCAGGCCGTGGTCGAACACAAGGGCACCCGCATGGTCGTCACGGGCGACTACAAACGCAGGCGCGACCCCACCTGCGCTGGCTTCGAGCCCGTGCCCTGCGACGTCCTCATCTCGGAGGCGACCTTCGGCCTGCCGGTCTTCCGCCATCCGGACACGGCCGGCGAGGTCGCGAAGCTCCTCCACTCCTTGGAGCAGTTTCCCGAGCGCGCCCACCTCGTCGGCGCCTACGCGCTCGGCAAGGCGCAAAGGATAATCCGCCATCTGCGCGAGCAGGGCTACGACGAGACGATCTACATCCACGGCGCGATGCAGCGCCTCTGCGACCTCTACGAGCGTCTGGGCGTGCCCTTGGGTCCCCTCGCGCCCGCCACGGTCAAGGACGGCCGCGGCGCGAAGCAGGACTTCGAAGGCAAGGTCGTCGTCTGCCCGCCCTCCGCCATGGGCTCGACCTGGGCCCGGCGCTTCCCCGACCCCGTCATCGCCTTCGCCTCCGGGTGGATGCGGGTCCGTCAGCGCGCCAAGCAGAAGGGCGTCGAGCTGCCCCTTATCGTCTCGGACCACGCCGATTGGGACGAGCTGACAGACACGGTTCGCGAGGTCGACCCGCACCAGCTCTGGGTCACCCATGGGCGCGAGGACGCGCTCGTCCGCTGGGCCGAGGTCGAGGGCCGGGTCGCCCGGCCGCTGCACCTCATCGGCTACGAGGACGAGAATGACTGAGGGGGCGGGCGCATGATCCGCTTCGCTGGCCTCCTCGACCGGCTGATCTTCACGCCGGGGCGCAACGCGAAGGTGCGCATCCTGACGGACTACTTCCGCGAGGCGCCGGACCCCGAGCGCGGCTGGGCCGTGGCGGCGATCACGCGCGACCTCGACATCAAGACGATCAAGGCCGGCCAGATCAAGCAGCTCGTCTACACCCGCGTCGACGGCGCGCTCTTCGACATGAGCCACGACTATGTCGGCGACCTCGCAGAGGCCGCGGCGCTGATCTGGCCCGAGAAGCCGGGGCAGAACTACGTCCCCACCCTCACCGACGCGGTCGAGACGCTGAACGGCGTCACCCGCACGGAGGCCTTGGAGGTCGTCGAGCGCTGGTTCGACGCCCTCGACGCGTCCGGCCGCTGGGCGCTGATCAAGCTCGCCACGGGGGGCTTACGGATCGGCGTCGCCGCGCGCCTCGTGAAGGTCGCCCTCGCCGAGTACGGCGGCAAGCCCGTCCAGGAGATCGAGGAGCTCTGGCACGGCCTCAAGCCGCCCTACCTTTCCCTCTTCTCTTGGCTCGAAGGCGGCGAGAAGCCCGCTTCCGCCGCGGCCGCCCCCTTCCGCCCCGTCATGCTGTCCCACCCGATCGAAGAGGCGGACAAGCCCAAGATCGACCTCGCCGAGATGTCGGCGGAGTGGAAGTGGGACGGCATCCGCGTCCAGGCGGTGCGAGAGGGCGATGAGCGTCGCGTCTACTCCCGCACCGGCGACGACATCGGCGGCGCCTTCCCCGACATCCTCGCCGCCATGCCCTTCGACGCGGCGATCGACGGCGAGCTTCTGGTCTTCGACCCGCACGTCCGCGACCGCTTCGCCGTGCGGCCCTTCAACGACCTGCAACAAAGGCTCAACCGCAAGACCGTCAGCCAAAAGATGATGAAGAGCCACCCCGCCTTCATCCGCGCCTACGACCTTTTGTGGCTCGAAGGCGAAGACCTCCGCCCCCTCCCCTTCGAGGAGCGCCGCGCGCGTCTCGAAGGTCTACTGCTGAGGGAACACCGGGCGAGCCCCGACGGGGACGAGCGCTTCGACCTGTCCGAGGTCGTGGACCTCCCCGATTGGGACGCGCTCGCCACGGCCCGCGCCAACCCGCCGCTCGACGCGATCGAAGGCGTGATGCTCAAGCGGCGCTCGTCGGTCTACGTCCCCGGCCGCCCCAAGGGCGAGTGGTGGAAGTGGAAGCGAGAGCCCTTCCTCGTCGACGCGGTGATGATGTACGCGCAGCGCGGCCACGGAAAGCGCAGCTCCTACTACTCCGACTACACCTTCGGCGTCTGGAAGGATGCGGAGAACGGCCGCGAGCTCGTCCCCGTCGGCAAGGCCTATCACGGCTTCACCGACGAGGAGCTTCGCAAGATCGACAAGTACGTCCGCGACAACACCATCGCCCGCTACGGCCCCGTCCGCTCCGTCCGCGCCGACGAGGACAAGGGCCTCGTCCTCGAGATCGCCTTCGAGGGCCTCGGCCGCTCCACCCGCCACAAGTCCGGCGTTGCCATGCGCTTTCCGCGCGTCAGCCGCCTGCGCTGGGACAAGCCGAGCCGCGAGGCCGACACGATCGAGACGCTCGAAGCGATGCTGCCCGAGGAGGCGTAGGCGCCGCCGCTCTAGGTCAAGGCACGATAGGTAAAGTCCGTATACTCAACTTCCCCTTCGCCGGCCGAGAAGATCGCGGGGCGAAGGCTGCGGAAGTCGCCGAACACGTTCTGATGGTAGCCCGAGACCTCGTACCGCCAGGGATGGCGCGTCCAGGTCTTCCCGTCCGCGCTGTAGGACATGGTGACGATGTGCCGGTCGTTCTCGAGCTTCAGGCGAAGCGTGTCGCTTCGAACCGGGATGCGCAGCCAGCTGTGCTCCTGACTGTAGTTGTAGGTGTAGATCTGGCTGCCGTCGAAGCCGAAGCCGACGAAGCCGCGGCCGCTGTAGAACAAGACGATCCCGCCAATGGCCCCGCCGCGCGGTGCTATCGTCACGGACGCTTCGTAGGCTTGGTCCCCGGCGATGCAGGCGACGGGCGAGCAATCCTGCGGTCCCGTGCCCTCCGCCCTTAGGACGAGCGCCGCGTCCTCGTAGCGCGCGCGGGTCGCTTCGTTGGGCCCCGGCTCGCAGACGCTCCACTGAAGGCCGAATCGGTCGGTGGTGAAGTCGTCCGACAAGGCCTGGCCCCGCCCCGGCTCGGACGCGGGCAGCGGCTTGCGGATCGGCTGAGCGAGGTCGCCACCCAGGGCACGGAACCAACCGTCTTCCGTCCACTCTACGGGATCGAGGAGGGTCTGGCGCCCCAGCGTCATGAAGCCGTTCTCGTAGCCGTGGTAGACCATCCACCAGTCGCCGTCCGGGCCCTCGACGAGCGTGGCGTGCCCGCGCGAGAGCCAGCGCTCGTCCGGGTCCGTCGTCCGAACGATCGGGTTGTGCGGGCACTGCTCCCAGGGACCGTGGATCGAGCGAGATCGAGAGGCGACGACCATGTGCCCCGTCGGCGGTCCGGACGTGCCCCCGATCGCGGCGACGAGGTAGAAGTAGCCGCCCCTGCGCGTGATCTTCGGCCCCTCGCCCGAATACATCTCCACGATCCAGTCGTCCGGGTACTGCCACAGCTCGTAAGCCTGCTCGATCTCGCCGTCCGTCGCGAGGCCGTCGTCGGTGAGCCGGACCCGCCCGCCGCCATTGACGAACAGGTAGCGCTTGCCGTCCTCGCCGACCGCGTGGCCGGGATCGATCCGGTCGGGTATCCCAAGGTCGATCGGCTCGCTCCACGGCCCTTCGATCCGGTCGGCATGGATGACCATGATCGTCTGCCCGGCGTCGCCCACGACCGGGATGTAGATGAAGTACCGGCCATCGTGCTTGACGAGGTCGAGCGCCCAGACCGAGCCGACGGCCGTCTTGAGCGCGGTCGCGACCGGCGACCAGTTGACGAGGTCCCGGGACTGCCAGATCACGATGCCCGGCACCGTGTCGAAGGACGAGAACGTCATGTAGTAGGCGTCGCCGTCCTTGAGGACGGTCGGGTCGGCATGGTCGCCCGATAGGATCGGGTTCAGAAAGCGCCCGTCGCCGAGGTCGGGAACGCGCTGCCCCTCTACGCCGCGGCGCCACGCCGCCGGCTCGCCGCCCCCGCAAGGGGCCGCCTTCGCGCCTGACAGCGCGGTCGCGCCCGCCCCGAGCGTCAGCGACTTCATCAGATCTCTTCTAGTGCCCATCGGCTGCCCTCCGATCGGCCAACCGGCAACGCCGCGACCGTTGCGGGATCAGAGCATGGACGTACCCTGTGGCCAACCGGCGCGGACCGATCGCGGGCGACGAACGGGAAGAACGGCTCGTCTCCGAAGGTTGGACCGGGCGGCGGACGGTCTTAGGACCGCGCTGACGGACCAGACGAGCGAGCGCCCATGATCACCCTCTATGGCATCAAGACCTGCGAGACCTGCCGCAAAGCGACCCGCGCCCTCGAAGAGGCGGGCCGCGAGGTCACCGTCGTCGACCTCCGCAAGGACCCGCCGACGACCGCCTTCCTCGAAGCCCTGATCGCCGCCGCGCCCGACAAGGCGTTGAACCGCTCCTCCGCGACCTGGCGCAAGCTGCCGGACGAGGAGAAGGCGCGGGCGGAGACGGACCTCGCCGGACTGCTCCGGGACAACCCGACGCTGATCAAGCGGCCGGTGATCATGGATGAGGATGGGGGGTTATATGTAGGGTGGAACGCGGAGACGAAATTTGCACTGGGGCCGTAGACAAGCAGCACAACCAGATCAGGTCGCCGCCCGATAGATGCGGTTGAAGTCCAAGAATGCGGTTTCGCTTAGTGCTTCGACAATAGCGGCCTTCGCGGTTTGGAAGTCGACCACATAAGACAAGACCTCCATCGTCCCGGAACCGATCGAACTGCCGTCCACATGACCTAAACCAAGCCATCCGGTAAGTTCATCGAGAAGGTCTTCGAGCGCATGCCGTCGCTCCAGGTCCGTTTCTGCCTTCGTCTCTGCGACTGGATATTCCACGACCAGCTTCGCATGCTCGCTTAGCGGTATCGCTCGGAAGCCAGCTTCGTAGGCTACCTTTTTCAAACGATCATACGTCTTACGAGCATTGCTTTTATCGGTATGCGTATGACTTCTTGCTTCACCACGACTCCCGCACGTGCCCCAATGCTCGACAATAGTTAAGTCATCGGAGAACCAACCTTCTCGATAGAAGATCACCTCGCTACGCCTATTGTAGAGCTTGAACAGGGTCTCCTTTCTTACACCGTCACCGCGATCATGCATCCATATCTCTTCGGGCCGAACCGGCATCATGCTAGGATGCGGTTTGAAACTGAGCATCGGAGTGACGTCAGTTGCCGCCGTCGATCTCACGTACACTGGACCCACTTCCGCGATGACTTCGGGAACTTCTACGGACAATTCTTGTGACGCGCGCTCCACAATACCGAGAAGGATTTGGCGCTCGTCAGCCGTCACCCTCGTCCTTGCTATCTTCAATACGCACGCTTCTACCGTTGCCGCGTAGGCACGCACTCGGGTCGCCCAATTCGAAGACGCGAACTGGAGGTAATCAACCGGAGCATCGACGAAGCAGGTGGCACTCGCCTTGTGGAAGCTTTGACCCACTTTCGCAGGAATGTTCGTGAAAGGGTGTTGGCAGGAAGGCGAGGTACTCAAGCACGACATGTTCTCAAGAGGCTCGTGCTCGGCGGCCAAGCGCGCGACGATGACACCGAATGTCTGCTCGATTTGCCGAAGTGCCCGATCGACGTCTGCAGACGTGCACCCCGAGTGAACTTCTACTTTCACTTCCGCCCACCCAAACGTCGAGTTCGCAAATTATGATGGAATCCGGCTCTGTTACAGCTCACCCAGTCTCCAACTCCAACGCCTGTAGCTTCTTGATCTCGTCCCGCAGCGCCGCCGCCTTTTCGAAGTCGAGGTCCGCCGCCGCCTCGCGCATCTGGGTCTCGAGGGCCTTGAGGTGCTTCTGCATGTTGCCGCCCGCCGCGGCGTAGGCGGCCCGTTCCTCGTTCATGGCGCCCATGCCGGTGGTCAGCTTCGCGCTCGAGAAGGTCGTGCCGTAGGCGGCCTTCGTGCCCTCGTCGTCCGAGTCCACGATCTCGGCGATCTTGGCCTTCACCGTCATCGGCGTGATGCCGTGCTCGGCGTTGTGCGCCTCCTGCTTCTCGCGCCGGCGCGTCGTCTCGGCGAGCGCGCGCTCCATCGAGCCGGTGACGCCGTCGGCGTAGAGGACGACCCGTCCGTCCACGTTCCTCGCCGCCCGGCCGATCGTCTGGATCAGCGAGGTCTCGGAGCGCAGGAATCCTTCCTTGTCCGCATCCAGGATCGCGACGAACTGGCACTCGGGGATGTCGAGGCCTTCGCGCAGGAGGTTGATGCCGATCAGCGTGTCGAAGACACCAAGCCTCAGGTCGCGAATGATCTCGATCCGCTCCACCGTGTCGACGTCGGAGTGCATGTAGCGGACCTTGACGCCCTGCTCGTGCATGTACTCCGTCAGGTCCTCGGCCATCTTCTTCGTCAGCACGGTGACGAGGCTGCGCCCGCCGCGCTTCGCCGTCTGCTTCACCTCGTCGATGACGTCGTCGACCTGGCTGAAGCCGTCCTTGGAGACCGGCCGGATCTCGACCGGCGGGTCGACGAGGCCTGTGGGGCGGATCACCTGCTCGGTGAAGACGCCGCCCGTCCGGTCGAGCTCCCACGGCCCCGGCGTCGCGGAGACGTGGCAGGTCTGCGGGCGCATGGCGTCCCACTCGTCGAACTTGAGGGGGCGGTTGTCGAGGCAGCTCGGAAGCCTGAACCCGTACTCCGCGAGCGTCCTTTTGCGCGCGTAGTCGCCTTTGAACATGGCGCCGATCTGCGGCACCGTCACGTGGCTCTCGTCACAGAAGAGGAGCGCGTTGTCGGGCAGGTACTCGAACAGGGTGGGCGGCGGCTCGCCAGGCTTCCGGCCCGTCAGGTAGCGCGAGTAGTTCTCGATCCCCTGACACGAGCCCGTCGCCTGCAGCATCTCGAGGTCGAATTGCACCCGCTGCTCCAGGCGCTGCGCTTCGAGGAGCTTGCCCTCCTCGTGCAGCTTCGGAAGCGTCTGCTTCAGCTCCGCCTTGATGCCGTCCACCGCCTTGGCGAGCGTCGGGCGGGGCGTGACGTAGTGGCTGTTCGCATACAGCTTCACGCGCGGCAGCGTCGTGATCTTCTTGCCGGTCAGCGGGTCGAACTCGACGATCTCCTCGACCTCGTCGCCGAAGAGCGTGATCCGCCAGGCCGCGTCCTCATAGTGCGCGGGGAAGACCTCGATCGTGTCGCCGCGCGCCCGGAACGTGCCCCGCGTGAACGCCGCGTCGTTGCGCTTGTACTGAAGGGCGACGAGGTCGGCGAGCAGGCGCTTGCGGTCGATCTGATCGCCTTCACTGATCGTGAAGGTCATGGCCGTGTAGGTCTCGACCGAGCCGATGCCGTAGATGCAGGACACGCTCGCGACGATGATGACGTCGTCTCGCTCGAGCAGCGCCCGGGTCGCGGAGTGCCGCATCCGGTCGATCTGCTCGTTGATCGTGGATTCCTTCTCGATGTAGGTGTCCGTGCGCGGAACGTAGGCTTCCGGCTGGTAGTAGTCGTAGTAGCTGACAAAGTACTCGACCGCGTTGTTCGGGAAGAACGCCTTGAACTCGCCGTAGAGCTGCGCGGCCAGCGTCTTGTTATGCGCGAGGATGAGGGCCGGGCGCTGCGTCGCCTCGATCACCTTCGCCATGGTGAAGGTCTTGCCCGACCCGGTGACGCCGAGCAGCACCTGGTCCTGCTCGTGCACCTCGATGCCGTCGACCAGCTCCTCGATCGCGGCGGGCTGGTCCCCCGCCGGCTCGTAGTCGGAGACGACCTGGAACTTCTTCCCGCCGTCGAGCTTGGCCGGCCGCTGAGGGCGGTGCGGCGCCCAGCCGGACGGCACCATCCGGCCGTGATAGGTCGCGATGGCTTCGGAGAAACCGGTGTCGTCGGGCAAGGTTTGAGACATGGCCGGTTATGTACGACGCAACGGCGCCGGTTCCAGTAGCGGAACGAAGGCCGAACCCTTCCCTTTCCAGGCTTTCACGTTCGCGGGAAAGCGCGGAACGACGGCGCGCTCCCGCACGTAAGTCCGACATCGAAACGGCATCCGGCCGTGGGAACGAAGGAGTTATACAATGCTAGGATGGGCTCTTACCTTCCTCGTCATCGCGATCATCGCAGCCGTGCTCGGCTTCGGCGGCATCGCCGGCGCTGCGGCGGGCATCGCGCAGATCCTGTTCTTCGTCTTCGTCGCGCTTTTCGTGATCTCTCTGATCGTGAACCTGATGCGCGGACGCGGCACCCGCGTCTGAGGCCGAAGCGACCGAAGACCGCATTCTAGGAACGAGAAGGCCGGGAGCTGTGTTCCCGGCCCGTTCGACCATTTCAGGAGACCGAATTCATGACCGAAGCCCACACCGCCCGCTCTCCGGAACTGCCCGTCGAGAGTGGCCTCTCCCATGACGGCCGCGAGGCGCTTTGCCAGAAGCTCGCGGACAACCTCGCCGGCACCTACGTTCTGTACCACAAGACCCAGACCTATCACTGGAACGTCACGGGCCCGCTCTTCTACTCGGTCCACAAGCTTACCGATAAGCAGTACAAGGACTTGGCCAAGGCGATCGACGCCATCGCCGAGCGCATCCGCGCCCTCGGCTTCCCCGCGCCCGCCGGCCTGAAGAACATCTACCAGTCGAGTGCGATCGACGATCCGACCGGCGTGCCCGAAGCGGGCGCCATGCTGCGCGAGCTGGCGCTCGACCACCAGCACCTCGCCGGGAAGATGCGCGACACGGTCGAGAAGGCCGAAGAGATCGGCGACACGTTCACGGCCGACTTCGTCACCGAACGGATCGGCACGCATGAAGAGTTCGCTTGGATGCTGAACGCCCTGGCCGTCGGCGACGATCGCGGCAGCGCGCCGGGCCAAGCCAGCGCCTAATTCCACTCACAGCCTTCGCGAGGGGGAGGGTTCGCCCTCCCCCTTTCGCATGGCGCATCGCGCTTGACCTGCTCCGATGCCCACCCCACCTCTTCTCCATGAAGATCCTGAAAGCTAGCCTGGTCTTTCTTCTCGCGCTCGGGCTTTGCATCTGGTCCGCGTCGCAAGGCGTGCTGCCGGTCGGCGACGTCGGGCACGACCTCGCCGTGGGCATCGCCGGAACGGTCGGCCTTGCCCTTGCGACCGTCTTCCGTGTGCTGGCGACGGTTCTTATACCGCTGCTGGCCGTCTTGCGCGTTCTCGCAGCGCCGATAGCGCTGGGCGGACTTCTCTACCTTCTCATCCGGTCGGCGCGACGGGCTTAAGTAGAGTTACAGTAAGTTAGGGCGCCTTCTTTCAGCCGCCTCGGCCGCGGATTTACCTTATCAGGACCACTGCGGCGCCGAACCCAGGCACGATCTTCTCTTTACGACGCGCTCTTTGCGTTGCCCTTTTGAGAGGTTCTTATGATGAAGCCCATCTGCTTGTCCGTCGCCGCGCTTTGCCTTGCCGGTGTCGCCGTCGCGCAGGAGAGCGATGCGCCCGCGCCGCAGCCCCAACCGCAGAGCGTTTCCGAAGCTTTCGACGAGATCGACGCGGATCACGATGGCCAGGTCGTGGAAGAAGAGTTCGTGGCTTATGTCGGCCCCGGCACCGAGGCACAGTTCGAAGCCGTGTCGGGCGGTGACGGCGTCATGACGCTCGCCGAGCTCGAGGCTTTGGTGACCTCGGGCCCGCAAACACGGACGCAGTAAGAAGAGAAGTGGTGGAGCCGAGCGGAATCGAACCGCTGGCCTCGTCATTGCGAACGACGCGCTCTACCAACTGAGCTACGGCCCCAACGCGGCGGTGAATAGGCGTCGCGTCGGGGCCGGTCAAGCGGCGAGGAGGGGTTCTCGGCGCCCTCGCGGAAAGCTTCCGTTCCGCTGGCGAAATCGTACCGAGCGCTGGCGAGGACGTCTGGTCGTTCCCATTTGTGAACCAGCAGAAGCGTTTCCTTCCAATGGTCTACTGGTCCTCTTCCCTCTTCGACCGCGCCGAGTACGACGCGTTCTCCCGCCGCCTCTTCTTGTGGTTCGCGGGCGATGCGGACCCTTACGCCTATGAGGGCGTGCCCTTGGCCGTTTGGCACGGCCTGCAACGGGCGCCTTCGAAGGGCGCCTACTTCGCGCGCGCGATCAGGAACCGCTACGAAGGGGTCAAGTCGGCGGCGTGATCGGCCAGGGCGTCGGCATGGGCCTTCGCCTCTAGGACGTAGTGCGCCGCGCCAAGACGGGCGGCCGCCCCCTCCCCCTCCTTCAAGGACCGTAACCGCCGGGCTGGCAATCCGCCCCACATCTCGCCGGCCGGCACGCGTTTCCTCGGTGCGAGGAAGGCCCCCGCGGCCAGAAAGCCGCCCGTCTCGACGACCGAACCGTCCAGCATGGTCGATCCCATGCCGACGAAGCCGCCGTCCTGAACGTGGGCGCCGTGAAGCAGGCATCGATGACCGATCAACGCCTCTTCGCCGATCTCGACCGGCAAGCCGCCCATCTCCGGGGCGTCGACGTGAATGACGGTGCCGTCCTGTACGTTGCTGCGCGCGCCGATGCGGATCGCATTCGTGTCGGCACGCAGGACGCAACCATACCATACGGAAGCCTCCTCCCCGACTTCGACATCGCCGATGAGGACCGCGCCCGGCGCCACGAAGGCGGTCTCATGAACCCGCGGCGTCTTCCCACCGAACGGAAGCAGAAGCGCCTCCACCCTCAGGACTCCGTTGCCGCCGCGTCGTCCGTCGGCGTCAGCGTCTCGCCATCCGGCGCCTCGCCGCTCCATTCGTAGAGGCCGTCGACAAGACAGCGGGCGTTGTCGAAGCTGTCGGTGGTCGACAGCGGCGAGATCGCGGACGAGACGAAGAGGTAGTCGCCCTGCGTCAGGCAGGACTGGCTGGCGCCGCGCGGGTCGAACCCGACGCGCTGGACGAATTCGAGCGGCTGGCAGACGCCCCTGATCGTCGCGAGGTAGCGCTCTTGCGGCCCCTTGCGAAGGACGACGCCTTCGCCTTGATCCCACTCGGAGAAGCCGTCGATGCTGCCGAGGAAGCAGACCTGTCCGACTTCGGCGCCGATCCGGGGATCGTCCAGACCGAGCAGGGTCTCATCCCCGCCCCCACCGTCCGTGGTCGTGCAGGCGGCGAGGAGTAGGAACGGCAAGACTGTTTGAATGCGCATGAGACTTCCTCCTGACCCCGAGGTTAGGGTTCGGTGCCCCGCTAGCAAGCGAGTGCCCCTGTCCTTGTTCGGCCGAAGCGAAGCTGCCACAGGGGCGGACGCGCCCGGATCCTCGGGCATGACGGGTCGGGATCGGGGTCGCAAAGCATGGCTGCGGGAAGCGTGACGGTGCCGCCGGCCGTTTGGGCCAGCCTGATCGCAGCGGCGCTGGCGACTCTCGGCCTCGTCGCAGCGGCGCTGCGCAGCGACTGGGCGGTCCGTCAGAGCCCCTACTTCACCACCTTCGCCGCCGGCGTCCTGGTCACGACGGCGTTGATGCTGCTGCCCGCAGCGGCCACGCTCAGCACGAGCGCGCCGTTCGCCGCCTTGGCCGGCTACCTTCTTCTTTACGGCGTGAACCTCTCCTTCAAGGAGACGGTCGGCGCCGCCTTGGCGCCGTTGCTCGCGATCGGGCTTCATTCCTTCTTCGACGGAATAGAGTACGGCGTTCTCTTCGCGCATGACGAGCATATGGGCGCGGTCGCATCGGTAGGCCTCGTGGCGCACGAGTTCGCCGAGGGCGTCGTCCTCTTCGCGGTGCTGCGCGCCGCAGGTCTGCGTCTGTCCCGCGCGCTGCTCGGCGCCTTCCTCGGCGCGGCGGCGACGACGCCCGTCGGCGCGATCGCTTCCCAGGGGCTGCTGGCCGTCCTGCCGGTCTCCGGACTCGGTCTGCTGCTCGCGGGTGCTGCGGGCGCGCTCCTCTACGTCGGCGCGACGCACCTGCCGGGTCACCTCGGCCACAAGACGAAGCCGGCGCTCGTCGCGACCTACCTCTTCGGTGTGGCGGTCGCCCTCGCCTTCTCCTTCGGGCATGCCGACCATAGGTTCGAGAGCATCGCGGCGAGCACGGAGGTGGCGGCGGGAAGCAGATGAGCGCGGACGCCCCGATCAGGGCAAGATGGGACGCCCGCGCTCTTGTTCGTCCGGTGCGTGCCTCGGGCCCCTGGGGAGGGAGTTGTGGGCCGTCGGCTGGGGGTGAGGGTGAGAACCGCCCCGAACGATACCAACCTTAGGTTGTTTCGGTAAAAGGCAGGTTAACGCCTCGCGTTTTCGTGAGGCCGGTCTTTTGGGACGTGCGAGATCGGCTCGGACGTCCTATCTGCGCCCGATGCAGGACAACTCACATGCGGCGCTCGTCCTTCTTTCGGGTGGCCAGGACTCCGCGACCTGCCTCGCCTGGGCGCTGGACCGGTTCGAGCGGGTGGAGACCATCGGCTTCGACTATGGGCAGCGCCACAAGGTCGAACTGGAGGCGCGGCAGGTCGTCCGTCGGAAGCTGGCCGCCCTCAAGGACTGGGGTTCTCGCCTGGGTGCCGATCACGGCGCGGACCTTCGCGGCCTGTCCCAGCTCGGCGAGACCGCGATGACGAGCGAAGTCGCCTTCGCCGCCGAGGCGTCAGGTCTTCCCAACACCTTCGTTCCGGGACGAAACCTCGCCTTCCTCGTCCTGGCGGGCGCCCTCGCCTATCGCCGGGGCCTCGGCGTCCTCGTCGGCGGGATGTGCCAGACCGACTACTCGGGTTACCCCGATTGCCGAGAGGACGCGGTGCAAGCCCAAGCCGAAGCCCTGCGCCTCGGCATGGCGACCGACATGCGTGTCGAGACGCCGCTGATGGATCTGACGAAGGCGCAGAGCTGGCAGCTGGCCGAGACGATCGGCGGCGAAGCCTTGGTCGAGGTCATCCGCGTCGACACGCACACCTGCTACCGCGGCGAGCGCGGCACGCTGCACGAATGGGGCTATGGCTGCGGCGACTGCCCGGCCTGCGAGCTGCGGGCGAAGGGTTGGCGGGAGTACCGGGCCCGGTGAGCTACGCCGTCAAGGAGATCTACTACACGCTTCAGGGCGAAGGCGCGCAGGCAGGGCGCGCCGCCGTGTTCCTGCGCTTCGCGGGCTGCAACCTCTGGTCCGGGCGGGAAGAGGACCGGGCGCGCGCCGTTTGCAGCTTCTGCGACACGGACTTCGTCGGCATGGACGGCCCCGGAGGCGGACGATTCGCGACGGCACGCGACCTCGCGGCGACCATTGCGGGCCACTGGCCGACCGGCGCGGAAGGCGGCGTCCCTTACGTCGTGTGTACGGGCGGCGAGCCGCTCCTCCAGCTCGATGGTGACCTCATCGAGGCACTCCACGAGCGCGGCTTCGAGGTCGGCGTGGAGACCAACGGCACCCTGCCCGCCCCGCCGGGGCTCGACTGGATCTGCGTCAGCCCCAAGGCCGACGCTGAGATCGTCCTGACCGAGGGCTCGGAGTTGAAGCTCGTCTTTCCGCAAGCGAAGGCGCGGCCCGAGCGCTTCGCCGGTCTCGCCTTCACGCACCACTTCCTCCAGCCCATGGACGGACCGGAGAGAGTGACGAACACGGCGGCGGCGATCGACTACTGCCGCCGCCATCCTAAGTGGCGCCTGTCGGTTCAGACGCACAAGGTGACGGGAATCCCCTGAGGCTTACGCCAGGAGGTCGGCCAGCTTCCGCGACAGCCGGTCGAAGTAGATGTCGGCGGTCGCCCAGCGGCGGCTGCTGACGGCTGGATCGTCGATGCGGCGGAAGAAGTTCTCGTCCTCGATCGTCGCCAGCGTCCGGCCCTCTTCGGAAAGGACGATGTCGACCGCCGCCGCCCCGACCGAGATCGACTCGAAGCTCAAGGACGGATCCTCGCGCATCTCCGCCATGGTCGGCCGGTTCGATTGCAGCTCGGTGAGCGTGATCTGCATCGTCAGGACCCCGGGTCCGGGCGCATCGGTCAGCGTCGCGACGCGGCCGACGCGCTCCTCGATCGCCTCGCGGAGGTCTTCGATCTGCCCGTCGATGTCGTCCTGGTCGAGCGGGCGGGTCCGGTCGAACCGGCTGATCGGCCGCGCGCCAATGCGGTCCAGAACGTCCTGAGACGCCGTGATCGGCGCGATGTAGACCTGATCGTAGGACGCGAAGTCGGCCGCTTCGGCGGCCTCGAAGCTATCGAAGCTGGCGGGCCCACTCGTGGCGCAAGCGGCGGCCAGAACCAGCATGGCAGGGGCAAGAATACGTTTCATGGGACCTCTCCTCTGTGCCCCTGGAACATAGGCCGAACATACCCCTATGCGAAGGGGGCCATGCCTTCGCGGGCAAGCCTGTCCGCTTCTTCATTGCCGGGATGACCGGCGTGACCCTTCACCCACTTCCAAGTGACCGCCCGCTCGGTCGCGAGGGCGTCGAGCGCTTGCCAAAGGTCCTGATTCTTCACCGGCTTCTTCGCGGCGGTGCGCCAGCCGTTCTTCTTCCAGCCGTGAACCCAGCTCGTCACGCCGTTGCGGACGTACTGGCTGTCGGTATGGATCGTGACCTTGGTCCCGGGCCGGAAGGCCGCCAACGCCTCGATCGCGGCCTGCAGCTCCATCCTGTTGTTCGTCGTCGCGCGCTCGCCGCCCGACAGGCGGCGGGGGCTTTCGCCCTCGATGAGCACGCCCCAGCCGCCGGGGCCGGGATTCCCGGCGCAGGCGCCGTCCGTATAAACGTCCGTCAAACCGTCCTCGTGATGTCGTTCGAAAGCGCCGCGTGGTGCCGCATCAGGCGCAGATAGGGAAGCGGATCCTTGATCCGGGTGAGCGCCCCCGGGACGCGGTGCAGCCAGTCGTGGGCCCGTGTCAGGAAGAACCGCAGCGCCGCCCCGGTCAGAAGCGTCGGCAGGGCCTCGCGCTCGGCCGCGGCCAGCGGACGCACGCTCTCATACCCCTCGAGCAGCGCCCGGGCATTGCGCGTATCGATCGGAGCGTCGGTTTGCGGCTCGGGCGTCCAGGCGTTCATGGAAACGGCGAGGTCGTAGGCGAGCGGACCGGTGCAGGCGAAGTAGAAGTCGATGATGCCCGTCACCTCGCCCTCGGTCAGGAGCAGGTTGTCGGGAAACAGGTCGGCGTGAATCGTGCCGGTCGGCAGCCCTTGGGGAAGAGCGCCGCACGCCGAAGCCAGGAGGCGGGGCAGCTCTTCGGACAGGCCGGACTGGATCTCGTCGGCCCGCGGCATCAGCGCGCCCGTCAGCCGAGGCCAGTCCTCAGCCCCCAGGTCGTTCCGCCGCGTCGGCTCGAAGTCGCCGGTGGCCGCGTGCAGCCGGGCCAACGCCTCGCCGCAAACGCGGGCCTGGGCCGGCGACGGCCGGTCGGGCGAGACGCCGCGGACGAAGGTGATAAGGGCGGCGGGCCTGCCGCACAGTTCTCGAAGCCGTTCGCCGTCCTTCGCCGTCAGGGGCCTCGCCGCAGGCAGGCCCGCGTCGGCGACGTGGTCCATCAGCGCGAGGAAGTAGGGCAGGTCCGCAGGCGCGACTCGCTTCTCGTAGAGAGTGAGGATCAGACGCTGCCCGCCCGCTTCGAGGAGATAGTTCGAGTTCTCGACGCCCTCCGCTATGCCCTTGAAGACGCTTGCCGGCGGCAGACCGTAGCTCGCGAGGAACCTAGTCAGCTCGTCTTCCGGAACGTGGGTGTAGACGGCCATCGGGGCGTCCTTACGGCGACTCGCCCGGTGCTGTAGCAAACCTTCCGGCGGGGGCCAGGGCGCTCCTGAAGCCCACATGGCTTCGCGGTTAGCCTGCTTGCTTGACCCCCCCTGCACGGACCGTTACACGCGCGCACGAAATCGACGCGGCGTGAGGGTCCTCCTTGCGGCTTCTTCCGCATGAGCGAGCCTGATCCGAACCGGCCCCCTTCTTCCGACCTCGATCGGCTTGGAGAGCGGTTGACCCAGGGCCGGAGCGAGGCGGGGCTTACCCCGCCCCCCGGCGCGCAGCATGCGGGCGGCGCCGTCGGAGACGGCCTTCGCATCGCGATCGAGTTCGTGGTGTCCGTGCTTGTCGGCGCGGGGCTTGGATACGTCCTCGGAGGACTGCTCGGCGGCCGGGTCATCGGCCTGCTGCTGGGGCTCTTCTTCGGGTTCGCAGCCGGGCTTCGCGGCGTCTATCGCGGAATGATGGCGGGTACTGCCGCCGAGAACGGGACGGAGACGGATGAGCCTGGACGTGACCGCGATGCTTGACGCGCCGTTCGACGTGGCGAGCTGGCTGCTCGGCCTGGCCCGCGGCATGGCCGCCGGCCCGATGGAGCAGTTCGAGATCGTTCCGATCGTGCCGCTCACCTTCGGCGAGGGCGTGGACCTCAGCTTCACCAA
Source organism: Parvularcula dongshanensis (assembly GCF_014199615.1). Taxonomy (GTDB): domain Bacteria; phylum Pseudomonadota; class Alphaproteobacteria; order Caulobacterales; family Parvularculaceae; genus Parvularcula; species Parvularcula dongshanensis. The sequence goes on from NZ_JACHOB010000002.1 coordinate 122,603, forward strand.
CGCCTCGCTGTGGATGCTGATCAGCTTCGGCACGGCGCTGCTCTTCTTCACCTGGGCGACGCGGCGCGCCGCCCTCGTGCCGGGCAAGGCGCAAGGCTCCGCTGAGGTCGTCTACGAGTTCATCTCGAAGATGGTCCGCGACACCATGGGCGAGGAGGGCCGGCGCTTCTTTCCCTTCGTCTTCACACTCTTCATCTTCGTCTTTCTGTCGAACTTCCTGGGCCTCCTGCCCTCCCTGCCCGGCTCGCCCGCCGCGGCGCACAGCTTCACGCCGACGAGCCACATCATCGTCACTTTCACACTGGCGGTTCTCTCGGTCGGCCTCGTGTTGGTCTACGGCCTCTACAAGCACGGCTTCGGGTTCCTGAAGCTGTTCGCGCCCCACGGCGTGCCGCTTTGGCTGCTGCCGCTGATCACCCCGATCGAGATCATCTCGTTCCTTTCGCGCCCGATCAGCCTCGCCGTGCGTCTCTTCGCCAACATGCTGGCCGGCCACGTCGTGCTGAAGGTGTTCGCGGGCTTCGTGGCCGTGCTCCTCGCATCCGGGCCGCTGCTCATGGGCATCGCGATCCTGCCGCTGATCGGCATCGTCGGCGTCTTCATCCTCGAGTTCCTGGTGGCGTTCCTCCAGGCCTTCGTCTTCGCGATCCTGACCTGCATCTACCTTCAGGACGCGCTGCACCCGGCGCACTGACCGGGCTTTCTTCCATCCACCCTGGCCCCGGAGGGGCCGAACCTTCGGAGAGTTTCCATGGACGCAGAAGCGGCAAAGTACATCGGCGCGGGCCTCGCGGTCCTTCCCCTGTTCGGGGTCGGCATCGGCCTCGGCATCCTGTTCGGCAACTTCATGCAGGGCGCCTTCCGCAACCCGTCCGCCACGCAAGGGCTGACCGGCAACTTCTTCATCGCCTTCGCGCTGACCGAAGCGACGGGCCTCTTCGCGCTCGTCATCGCCTTCCTGATCCTCTTCTCCTGATCGGATCAGCTCCCGGCGGGCGGGGCCGCCCCGTCCGCCGTTCCGGCCCCTCGCGGGCCCACCTTCCTTGGTGAGACCCATGCGTGCCTTGCTAGCTTCGGGGGCTTCGTCCCTCTTCCTCTTCGGCGCGGCCTTCGCGGCCGAGCCCGTCCCCGGCGAGCAGGAGGGCGGGCTGCCTCAGCTCGACGCCTCGACCTATGCGAGCCAGATCTTCTGGCTGCTGCTGACCTTCGGCGCGCTCTACTTCGTGCTCTCCCGCATCTTCCTGCCGCGCCTCGGCGGGGTGATCGAGGAGCGCCGGAACCGCATCGCCGACGATTACGACCAAGCCGCCGAGTTCAAGCGGCAGGCCGAGGAAGCGCAGGCGGGCTACGAGAAGGCGCTCGCCGACGCGAAGGCCCGCGCGGCCTCCATCGCCGCGGAGACCCGCGCGTCGATCGACGCCGAGATCGCGGAGATGGAAGAGGAGAACGACGCCCGGCTCGACGCGAAGATCCACGCCGCCGAGGCTCGGATCGCGGAGACCGCCGAACGTGCGCGCGACGCCGTCTTCCAGGCGGCGCGCGAGACGACCCGTGAGATCGTGTCGAGCCTGACCGGCGAGGCGCCCTCCGAAGCCGACGTCGACGACGCGCTTACGACCGCGAGGGAGGACATCCATGCAAGAGCAGCATGATCTTCAGAACCCGAACGACGACTTCGTCGACGATGTCCGGGACGAGTTGACGCTCGACGACGGCACCCTCGTCGACTCTCACGCCCAGGTCGACGACCACTCGGCCCATGGCGCCTGGTACGAGGATACGAACCTGTGGGTCCTCGTGGCCTTCCTGCTCGTGCTCGGCCTGCTCGCCTGGCAGGGCGTGCACCGCAAGGTCGGCGGCGCCCTCGGCGCGCGTAGCGATCGCATCCGGGGCCAACTCGACGAGGCGCGGTCGCTCCGGGAGGAGGCGCAGCGCCTGCTCGCCGAGTACCAGAAGCGCCAGCGCGAAGCCGAAGAGGAAGCCAAGTCGATCATCGAGCAGGCCAAGGACGACGCCAAGATCATGACGTCCGACGCCCGCGTGCACCTCGATGAGCAGCTGGCGCGCCGGACCCGTGCCGCGGAGGACCGGATCGCCCGGGCCGAAGCGCAGGCTATCGCCGACGTTCGTGGTCATGCAGCCGACCTCGCCGTCGCCGCCGCGCGCCGGATCATCGCGGAGAAGGCGGCTGACGGGCGGGACCCGCTCATCGACCGGGCGATTTCGGACGTTGCCGTCCGGCTCGGCTGAACGGGGGCCGGGGTACAGCGAATAGACTGTAACCCAACGTTGACTGAAAGAAGGGCGCGACGCCCCATAATAATTGACGCGTCAGACATCATAGGGAGCGGGCCTCATGCGATCCATCCTAGCGAACGGCATCCTCGCGCTTTGCGCGTTGCCTCTCGTCGCCTGCAGCTCCATCGGGGGTAAGGAGGACAACTTCGCCTCCCAGATCTCGGACATTGCCGATGCGTGGCGGGACGGGAAGGACGACGTCGAGAAGGGCCGCCGAACGGTCGAGAAAGGCCGCGACGAGGTCAAGGACGGCCGAGAGGACGTTCAGGACGCAACGAAGCAGCTCGCCCGCTACGAACGCGACCTGAGCCAAGCGCGCGAAGCCTACAACGCCGCTCTGCTTCTCTCCGGCGCTTCGGCCGCGCGCAGCGCGACCACCGGGACGCCAGTCGCGGAGGACGAAGAAGACGACTCCCTTCAGCGTCTAGAGAAGCGGGTCGCCAAGCTGCAGGACGACGTCAAGGACGAGCGGAAGAAGATCGAGCGGGGCCGCAAGGACATCCGCGACGGCCAGGACCGGATCAAGAAGGGCGAGGACCTCATCCGGCAGGGTGAACGCAAGATGATCGAGGCGGAGACGGCCTACGCGCGCGATGGCGGCGGCGATCCCAACTTCTTCGAACGGCTGTTCTGAGCCGGATCGGATATCGTACTTAGAAGGGACGCTTCGGCGTCCCTTTCTCTTTGCGACGCACGATCGTGACGGCCTGCGCACCGAGCAGGAAGACGAGCGGGATCGCGCCCGTCACCGCCATGGCGCGCGTGACCGCCTGACCGCCCGCCGACCAGATCGCGGCCCCCGTCATCGCGGCCAGGACCACGCCCCAGTAAAGCCGTTCCGCGATCGGCGGCTCGCCGCCGCCTCGGCTCAAGAGGCCGAGGACGTAGGCCCCGCTGTCCGCGCTGGTCACCAGGAACAAGAAGACGAGGAGCAGCGTCACGGCCTGAGTGAGCGCCGCCAACGGGTAGTGCCCGAGAAGCGCGTAGGTCGCTCTTGGCGCCGTCGAGAAGTCCGCCACGCCGAGTTCCGCCCCCGATGCCTGCACCTCGAGCGCGGCGCCGCCGAAGACGCCGAACCATAGGAGCGTCGCGAGTGCCGGCACGAGGACGACGCCCGTGACGAACGCTCGGACCGTGCGTCCCCGGCTGATGCGCGCGACGAAGACTCCGACGAAGGGCGTCCACGCGACCCACCACAAGAAGTAGGTCAAGGACCACTCCCGCGTCCACGCCCGCCCGGCCCCCTCGGGCCGGAGGCGGACGGACAGCTCGGGCAGCGCCTCCACATAGGCTCGCCCGGCCTTCCCCACGGTCTCGAGAAGCGTGGCGGTCGGCCCGGTTGCCAGGACGAAGACGAGCAGGAGAAGCGCGAGCGCGACGTTGACGAGCGAGAGGACGGCGATGCCGCGCCGAAGGCCGCTGGCGGCGGAAGTGCCGTAGGCGGCGAGGAGGACGAGCAGGAGGACGAGCTGCGTCGCCCTGCCCGGCGGTGTCCCCAAGATGAACCCCGCCCCCGCGCTCATCTGAAAGAGACCCTGGCCCAGGCTGGCGACCAGTCCGAACAGCACCGCGACGAGCGCCGTCCAGTCGAGGAGGCGCCGCGCCCGCCGGGGCGCCGCCTCGAAGGGTGCGCTCGGCAGCGGCGCTTCGCCCGCCTTCGTTGCGAGCGCGACGGCGAGCGCTGCGACGGCGTAGATCGCCCAGGCGTGGAGCGACCAGTGGAACTGCGTAAGCGCGTGCGCCTGCGCGGTCGGATTGCCGCCGATGACCGAGCCGGGCGGCGGCGAGCCCGCGTGGATCAGGGGCTCGGCCGCGCCCCAGAAGACGAGGCCCGCCCCCATGCCTGCGGCGAACAGCATGGAGAGCCAAGTCAGTGTCCGGAATTCGGGCCTCGCGTCCGCGCCGCCGATCCGGCGTCCCCCCCAGGGGGGCAGCAGCATCAGCGCGCAAAGGAGGAGGCACGCCGTCGCGCCCCAGAGCGTCAGCCAGTCGAAGCGGCGGAGGAACCAGCGGGCGGCGGCCTGCAGGACGGCCGCGCCCTCACCCGGCGCTAGGACGAAGCCGAACGCGACGACGCCTACGGCGAGATGCGGCGCCCACCGCCGCGCTGCGCTACCCCTTCGGTGCACGCGACGCGGCCAGGTAGACGGCGAGGAGGGCCGCCGCGAGGCCGTACCAGGTCAGGACGTAGCCGAGGTGGCGATTGCTGAACTCGATCCGCGTCGTGCCGCCCTCGGGCAGTGCGGTCGGCAGGGTGCTGTCGAGGTAGAAGGGCAACGCCGTCCCGCCGACATCGGCGAACGCCTCGTAGAGCGGGTCGGCTCTGCGTGAGAAGTAGGACCCTGCTGCGGGTTCGTCCGGCGGCGCGATGGCGGCGGCGAGCCCCCTGCCCGATTCGAAGCGCCGGACGAGGCCCGTCATGGCTGCGGCATCCGGCGGCGTGTAGGTCGGCTGGCGTGCCTCGTCCGGCACGAAGCCGCGATTGACGAGGAGCGTTTCGTCCGTGCCGTCGGGTCTGAAAGGTTGGAACACGTACCAACCCGCGACGCCGTCATAGGTGCCGAAGACGTGGGCGGTCCGATCTGTCAGAAATCCTCCCTGGACCTCGACGGGAAGGTACTCGGGGTCTTGCCCCGCCCCTATCATCGAGAGCGGTTCGCCGAGGGGAACCGGCGGCTGATCGACCCGCGCTTCGACCTTGGCGATCAGGTCCTCCTTCCAGGCCAACCGGCGCACTTGCCAGGTGCCCAGCGAGACGAGAACGATCAGGCCGAGAAGCGTCGCGCCCGTCAGAACGGGGCGGAAGCGGAACCTCACCGTGCCCGCCCCTCCGACGCTTGGTTCTTGTACTGAAGCGCGACCATCAGCGCCTTGGCCGGGCGCAAGAGGAGAAGCGTGAGACCGAGCGTCAGGAGGATCGCCAGGATCAGGACCGCGCCCGCCGGAAGGCCGAAGGCGAACCGCAGGGCGAAGGCGAAGGCGACCGAGACGAAGCCGACCGCCGACATGACGAAGAAGGCCGGTCCGTCGCCCGAATCGGCCTTCGAGTAGTCGAGGTCACAGACCGGGCAGCGGTCCTTCAGCCGCAAGAACCCCGCGAAGAGCTTTCCCTTGCCGCAGCGCGGACACTTGGCGCCGAGCGCCGCGGCGCTCGGCGGGACCGGCGGGACCGGCGGGTAGTAAGGCTCTCGCGCGATGGGTGGCCTCAGCTCAACAGGCCTTCGTTCCCCAGCACGTAGATCGCCGCGAAGAGGAAGAGCCAGACGACGTCGACGAAGTGCCAGTACCAAGCCGCCGCCTCGAAACCGAAGTGACGCTCCGGGGTGAACTGGTGGCGAAGCCCTCGGATCAGGCAGACGAGCAGGAACAAGGTCCCGATGATGACGTGGAGGCCGTGGAAGCCCGTGGCCATGAAGAAGGTCGCGCCGTAGACCGAGCCGTTACCGAACGCGAACATGTTGAAGCGCAGCGCCTCGAAGTACTCGACCGCCTGTAGGCAGGAGAAGAAGGCCCCGAGCGCGATCGTGACGATCATGCCGACCTTGAAGCCCTGCCGGTCGCCGATCTGCATGGCGTGGTGCGCCCAGGTCACCGTCGTCCCTGACAGAAGAAGGATGATCGTGTTGACGAGCGGCAGACCCCAGGCCGCCAGCGGTTCGACACCCTGAGGCGGCCACTGCCCGCCCAGGTGATGGAACTTCGCATCGTTCATGAGGTAGGCGGGAAGCCCTTCGGCGTTCAGCATCTGGCTGCCGTCGGACAGGACGATCGCGGGACCCGCGTCGGGGAAGAGCGCGCCGGCGAAGAAGGCCCAAAACCAGGCGACGAAGAACATCACCTCGGACAGGATGAACAGCACCATCCCGTAGCGCAGACCGATGCGCACGACGGCGGAGGTGTTCTCGCCCCGCATCGACTCGGCGACGACGTCGCGCCACCAGCCCGCCATGGTGAAGAGGACGCCAAGGAGGCCGACGAAGAACACCCAAGCGCCGGACATGCCGTAGAGCGTCTGATCGCCGCCGGCGCTGTAACGCCAGACGACGGCTCCTAGCATCATCACCATCGCTGAGATGCTGCCCACCAGCGGCCAGGGGCTGGGTGAGACGAGATGGTAGTCGTGCTTGACGTCGCCGGCCATGAAATCCTCGAACTCTCGGCCTCCGGAGGCCGCCTGACGGGGGAGTAGCGCCGAGCGGAACCGAGATCAACGCGGCACGCCGCCTCTTGGTCGAACCGAAGGCGCTACGTCCTTGTTCGCTTTCCAGGACGCGAACCGGAGCCCCCCATGCATAAACACGTCACCGCCCACTTTCCCGACCGTGCCAGCGCCGAGGCGGCACACGACGCGCTCGAACGGGCCAACATCTATGCGCACGACATTCACATGGAGGAAGAAGCCGGCGGCATCGCCGTGCGAGCCTACGTTCAACCCGAGGAGGTCGATCGCGCGGTCGCGATCCTCAAAGGCGATCGCGATCCGAACGACACGCGCGGCGTGAACGCTTCCGAGGCACCGCGCGCGGGCGCCGGCACGACCCACATGCAAGGGGGTCCGGAAGGCAGCTGGAGCCGTGAGGACCAGGTCCGCCCCGACGGCTCGGCCGGCGAAGCGCGCGACTACGACGGATCCAAGGAGCAGGCGTCCGATCCCGGCAAGATTGTGCGGTAACTTTCTGATTCGTCACCTAGTTGCGCAGTAACGCCTCCCGATCGTCCGTGTTCCGAGGTTTATGGACGATCGAGACGAAACAGACGCAGAAAAGGGCCGGTCCGCCGCGAACGGCGATCCGGCCGAAACCCGGCTGACCCTCGCCGAAGAGCGGATCCGCGTCGCGAAGCGGACCGTCGATCGCGGCGGCGTGCGCGTCTCGACCGTGACGGAACACGAAGACGAGACGGTCGAGACCCCCCTGCGCCGCCAGTGGGCGAAGCTCGACCGCATGCCCGTCGAACGCTTCGTCGAGGCCGCACCGGAGCCGCGCGTCGAGGGCGACACCGTCGTCATCTCGGTCGTCGAGGAGCGGGCCGTCGTCACAAAGCAGCTCGTCGTGATCGAAGAAGTCCGTGTCCGCCTCGACGAACTGACCGAAACGGACAGCCGGACGGTGCGCGTTGCGAAGCAGCACCTGCGGATCGACGAGATCCCGGCCCGGGACGAGAGCGTTACCAGTACCTCTCGACCTGCCGCCGGCGATGCCCCCGCCCGCCCCCTCACCGCCACCAGAGACTGAAGGAGACATTCCGATGAACCGCATCGTAACCGCGGTCTACCCGAACCGCCAACAGGCCGAATCTGCGAAGGAGGCCCTCAAGGCCGCCAAGGTGGACGCCGATAAGATTCACATCATCGACCGTGCAAGCGAGCTCGAAGGAGGCAGATACGACGAGTCCTCCAAGCGCTATAGCTACCTTCGCGACAGCGCTATCCCCGGCGACGAGCTTCACACCTATCACGACGCGCTCGAGCGCGGCGAGACGCTGGTCCAAGCCCGTGTCGATGAGGACGACGTGACCGAAGCCGTCCGCATCCTCGAAGGCGGGGCGGCGCTCGACCTCGACGAGCGCGAGAAGTCCTATACGGACGAACATCGCTTCGGCACCCGCAACGCCTATCGCCGCGACTATGCGGACCGGGCGGGCTTCTTCGGGGCCGGCCGGGCTGCGGAAGATGACGGTCGGACCGCCGAGGACCGCCGCGACGCCGCGCCGAGCCAACTGGACGCAGATGATTCCGGGCATATCGACCTGGTCGAGGAACGCCTGAACATCGGTAAGCGGGACGTCGACCGGGGCGCCGTGAAGGTCCGCTCCTACGTCGTCGAGAAGCCCTTCGAGCAGGACGTCACCCTGCGTGAAGAAGAGGTCTTCCTCGATCGGCATCCTGCGAACCGCGTCCTCTCCGCCGATGAAGCGAACGCCGCGTTCCAAGACCGCACGGTGGAAGTCCACGCGCGCGGCGAGGAGCCCGTGATCGAGAAGGAAGCCGTAGTCAAAGAGGAAGTGGACGTGAGGAAGGCCGCGACCGAGAAGACGCGTCACGTGGTCGACAAGATCCGTTCGACGGAGGTCGACGTCGAAGAAGGCGAAGACTTCGTCCGCAAGGACTCCGACCGGGACGACCTGCGCGCCGACCGCTGAGCCTCGGCAACGTCGACAAAGAAGGGCCCCGCTTCGGCGGGGCCTTTTTGTTCGCGGCCGGCCCTTACGGGCGAGAGGCTGCGTCGGGCCAGGTGTTCGCCTCGCTTCAAAGAAAGCACCCATGGCCGAAGCCCTTCCGACCACCCTGCCCGTCCTGTCGTCCGCCGCCCACGCCGGTTTCATCCTCGCCGATCTCGTGTCGCGCCCCGGCGCCGCGATCGTCGTTGCAAACGGAATGGCGCGGCTCGCTGCGCTCTCGGAGGCCCTGCGGACGATCGCGCCGGACCGCACGATCGTGACCCTGCCCCCGTGGGACGTGCTGGCGCAGGAACGGCGGGCCCCCTCCCCGGAGAGCGCGGGCCTTCGTGCCGCCGCCCTCGCGCTGCTCGCGGAAGGTGGGGATCCGGTGGTCTTCGTCACGCCGGAAAGCCTGCTTCAGCGTGTGCCGCCCCTCGAACCGCTCGCCGCGCTCTGCTTGTACTTGAAGCGTGGCGAGAGGGGATCCGCCGATCGTCTGGGTGCCGACCTAATCGCCCGCGGCTACCGTGCGGCCCCGCGCGCCGACACGCCGTGCACCGTCGCGGTCTCGGGCCAGGTCGTGGACGTCGTCCGGGCAGACGGAACCGGCCTGCGCGTGACGTTCGGCGGTGATACGATCGAGACGATCCTGGCCTTCGACATCGAGACCCAGCGATCGGAAGGCAGGCCGCTGCGCGCCGTCACCCTGTCCCCGGCGAGTGAGCTTCTGACCGAAGCCCTGCTGGACGAACCAGACCGGGAAGCGAGGCTGACGACGCTCCTCCCGGGCATGACCTCCATCCCGGAGCTGTGGCCTTCGGCGGTCCTCGTGCTCGACCACGGCGCCTCGGACCGGATCGAGGTCCTCACAGGCGCCTACGACGCGCTGCGAGAAGACGCAGCGCGGTTTCAAACCCTCTACGTCGGAAGCGAGGATTGGCAGGCCGTCAGTGCCGCGCACTCCGCCGTCTCCTTCACGGCGCCGAACCCGAGCGAAGTCCGCCCCGCTCCCTCCCTCGCCACGACCCGCGCACCGCGAAGAGCGCTCAAGCGCTTCTTCGCCGAGTGCCAAGAGAGTGGACTGACGGTGGTCCTCGCGGGGGAGAGCGACAGGCGGCTCGAGCGGATTCAAGAAGCGGTCGCGGCTGACGGCGACGTCCAGGAAGCGAGGCTCGGGTCCATCTGCGGATCGAAGCACGAAGGCACCTACGCGGTCCGGGGACGGCTCGACGCTGGCTTCGCCGACCCGGCCCTCGGCGTGGCCCTCGTGACGGATCGGGACCTTCTCGGCGCTGGCGATCATGCCGAGCATGCTGAGGGCGCATACGAGTCGCTGCTCTTCGGCGACCAGGCGCTGTCGATCGGCGACGCGGTCGTCCATCTCGATCACGGCCTCGCCCGGCTCGACGGCCTCGAGACGGTCGTCCTCGGAGAAGAAGAGGCGGAGGTCGTCCGCCTGACCTTCGCGGACGATGAACGCCTGCTCGTACCGGTCCACGAGGCGGACCGGCTTTGGCGATATGGCGGCCGCGCCGACGACGTCAGGCTGGACGACCTCGGCGCGGAGGACTGGGCCGAACGCAGGGCAGAGACCGTACGGGAGATCCTCGCCTCCGCCGAGGAGGTCGCGAAGATGATCGATCGGCGGGATGCCGAGGACGCGCCAGAAATCAAGCGCCCGGGCGCGGTCTTTCGCCGGTTCTGCGCCGGCTTTCCTCACCCCGTGACGGGCGATCAAGCCTGCGCGGTCGATGCCGTCGTGAAGGACCTGGCCTCGGGGAAACCGATGGACCGCGTGCTCATCGGAGACGTCGGCTACGGGAAGACCGAGGTCGCTCTGCGGGCCGCCGCTGCCGTCGCGCTCCGCGGTGGGCAGGTCGCCTTCTGCGTGCCGACCACCATCCTCGCGACGCAGACGCTCGCCGCGCTGCAGGCGCGGTTCGAAGGCTTCGGCGTCGAGGTCGCCGCCCTGACCGGCGCCACGTCGGATACGGATGGCCGCACCGTGCGGGAGGGACTGGCCTCGGGCGAGATCGGCATCGTCGTCGGCACGCAGGCCCTGCTCTCCGAAGACATCTCCTTTTCGAACCTCAGCCTCGTCATCATCGACGAGGAGCAGCTCTTCGGCGCGGCGGACAAGGAAGCGCTGCGCCAGCGGACGCGCGGCTGTCATCGCCTTTCCATGACCGCGACGCCGATCCCCCGCACCCTCGCGGCGGCCGGCGCCGGACTGCGAACGGTTTCGGTCCTGGCAGATCCGCCGCCGGGCCGCTGGCCGGTCAGAACGCGGATCGCGCCGCTGAGCGACGACGCGATCGTCAGCGCGATAACGCGGGAGGCCAGGCTCGGGGGGCGAAGCTTCGTCGTGTGTCCCCGCATCAACGGGATCGATCCGTTGGCGAAGATGCTAGAGGACCGCGCGCCGGACCTTCGTCTCAGGATCGCTCACGGCGACCTGCCGGCGGACGAAGCGGCCCGTGCCGTCGACGACTTCGCGAACGGGGATGCCGACGTCCTCCTCGCCACGTCCCTGGTGGGCAACGGCGTCGACGTCGCGCGCGCGAACACGATGATCGTCGCCGGGGCCGAACTCTTCGGCCTCGCGCAGCTTCATCAGCTACGCGGACGCGTCGGTCGGGGCGGCGGACGAGCCGTCTTCTGGCTCCTGCACGAGGACGATCTGTCGGACGCGCAGGAAGCACGTCTCGGTGCGCTCGCAGCCGAGGACCGGCTCGGCGCCGGCTTCGCCCTCTCCGCCAGCGACCTGGACCAGCGCGGCGCGGGCGACCTCTTCGGTGACGAGCAGGCCGGTCACCTCCACGTGCTCGGCGTCGGCCTGTACCGACACCTCCTGACCGCCGCGCTCGCCGGCCGCGAAGCGACGGGCGCGCTTTCTACGCGGCTCGAGGTCGGACCCGGCGGCCGCCTGCCTGAAGCCTACATTCCCGACGAGACCGCCCGGCTTCGTCTTTACGCCCGCCTCGCGCACGCCAACGACGTGTCGGCGGTGGATGCGCTATCGGAGGAGACCGAGGACCGCTTCGGCCCGTTGCCGGAGGCCGCCCGCCTGTTCCTGGACGTCGCGCGGCTTCGTGCGGCCTGCCGGACCGCGGGCATCGCGGCGCTCGACGCGGGCCCCAAGGCGGTCGCGATCACTCTGAGCGACGAGCGCCAGGATGGTGCCCGTCTTCTCGGTTCGGTCGGCAGAACCGAAGAGAATGACGGCCGCCTCCTCCTTCGCGAGGAGAGCGAAGCGGGCAGGCCCCGCGTCGCCCTCGCGCTCAAGGCCGTCGAGGCCCTTACCTCTTAGCGGCTACTTCCTGTTGATCATCCGCTCGACCGGCAGGTCGTCGAGCAGAAGCTTCGCACACAGGTCACGGAGCGAAGTCCTGATCGCTTCCTCCGTGCAAGGGTGATAGAAGGGAATACCGAGCGCCTCGGGCGCGCAGAGCCCTTGTGCGATGAGCGCCGCGAGGAGGTGGGCGTGGTGCTCGGCGTCGGGCGCGATCAGCTCCGCGCCGAGAAGGATGCCCGTCTCCCACTCGCCGTAGAGCCGCAGGAGCCCCCGCGCCCTATCCTCGATCACCGCGCGGCCCTGATCGGCGAAGGACGCCTCGCCGACCTCGAAGCGGCGGCCGCTCTTAACGATCTGCGCGTACCGCATACCTGCCGTGGCGATCGAGGGCTTCGTGTAGGTGATGAAGAGGTCGGTCTTGCGGCGATGCGCCTTCACATGCGGCCAACGCCCCGCATTGTCGCCCGCGATGCGGCCATCGTCCGAGGCGACCGGCAGGACGGGCGCATTGCCCTCCGCGTCGCCCGCGATGAAGACCGCGACGGCGCTCGGGCTCTCGCCGGCCTCGCACAGGCAAGTCGCGCGATCGGACAGGGGCACGCCGTGCTCGTCTAGCTTCAGTCCCGCGTTCTCGATGTCGAGCCCGCCCATGTTGGGAACACGCCCCGTCGCCACGAGCGCGCGCTCGAAGGTCTCGGTTCTCGCTTCGCCATCGATCGTGAAGGTCACGTGGACGCCGTCCTGATCATTCCTGACCTCGTCGATCTGGGCGTCGAGTTCGACCGGAAATTCTCCGCCCAGGATCTCGTGGGCGGTCTTGGTGATCACGGGATCGGTCAGCATGGCGACGTCTCCGCCCTTCGACAGGCATCGGACCCGGACGCCGAGCCGCACCAGCGCCTGCGCCGCCTCGACGCCGATCACGCCGGCGCCGAAAACGACAACGCTTTCAGGCAGGTCCCGAAGCTCGAACAGGTCGGCGATGGTCAAGAGCCGTGCGCCCGCGCCCTCGCGCAGCTGATCGGGAATGCGGGAGACGGACCCCGTCGCGATGACGATCCTCTGTGCGCGTAGCATCTCGCCCCCGACCTCGAGGACACCGGGCTCGCGGAAGCGTGCGTGGCCGCGGAGGCGGCGGGCTTCCGGAATGGCCTCGGTCTGCGCGACCACGCCCTCGAGGAAGTGGTCGCGCAGGTCTTGCAAGCGACGCATGACAGCGGGACCGTCGACCGTCACCTCGCCTGTCTCGATCCCGAAGACCTTCGCGCCGCGGGCTTCGTGCGCCCGCTCCGCCGCTGCGATCAGGAGCTTGGATGGCATGCAACCCGAACGCGCGCAGGTCGTTCCGTAGGCACCGTCTTCGATCAAGACGATGGAGTCGGTCCAATGCCTCGCCGCAGCGTAGGCCTGAAGCCCCGCCGTGCCGGCTCCAATGATAGCGACATCGACCGTTCTCAAAGCTGCGATCCTTTCGAAGCGAAAAACTCGGTCACGTCCCGGACCACAGGCAGGCGCCGGGGAAAGGCGACGGCGATTATCGTGTCCGTGTGGCTTGCGCCGTCATAGGTCCGGAGCGCCGCCTCGGCACCGGCCGCTCGAAGCGCCTCGGCGAGCACGGCGCTGTTCCGAGGACGAACCGTCTTATCGCCGGTCCCCGTCAGAAGAAGCATCGGGGGCGCCTTCGCGCCGACGCGCGCGACCGGCTGCGTTGCTTCCAGGTCCGGCGCCCTTCCGAAGGCCGCCTGCGCCGCGCCGGGGTCGAGGGGTAGGAAGTCGTAGGGACCCGACAGGCCCGCGACGGCGCCGATGCGCGCCGGATCGATGTCCTCCGCCTCGAGGAACTCGGTCGCGAGGGCGAGTTGGACTGCGATGTACGCGCCCGCGGAGTGGCCGACCAGGAACACGCGGGCGGGGTCTCCGCCTCGCGTTGGCGCTTCCCTCAGCACGGCGGCGAGCGCAGCGGCCGCGTCCTGCATGAACACCGGATAGGCGCCGTCCGGAACCAGCGTGTAGTTCGGCACGGCCGTCAGGAACCCTTCCGCCGCGAACCGCCGCCCTGCGAAGACGTAGCCGTCCTTGTCGCCGCTCGCCCAAGAGCCGCCGTGGAAGAAGACGAGGATGGGGTGCGGTCCGGGCGCCGACGGCACGTAGAGATCGTAGGCCCGGCGGTCGCCTTCGCCGTAGGAGAGGTCCGAAACGCGCGAGACCGTTCGGTCAGGGTTCGGCGCGACGGCGTTGAGCAGGGTCAGGCCCGAACAGCCCGGCAGCAAGAGCAGGAGGAAGAGAATGCGGGCCACGACGGGCACTTAAGGCGGGTCCGCCTCGCGTCGACCGTCTTTGCGGAGAACCGCGACGAGAGGCGTCAGAAAGCGGGCGCGGTCCGCTCGATCGTCGTCTGAATGACCCGGGGACAGCGATGCGCATGCTTGATGAGCACGACGTCGAAACCGGGCGCGCGGCGGCGAAGGCTGCGGATGACCGTCTGCGCCGGATCGAAGTAGGGGGCGAGAAACGCCAGCCCGAGCGCGATCAGCGGCAGGCCGAGGGGGATCGGAAGAGGAAGGAAAACCGCACCGCAGACCAGCATGGTCGAACCGAGAAACTTGTGCGCCAGAATAAGCGCGCCAGACGATACCGCTTCCATGCCGTCTCCTATCCCTAATGTGACGTTAATCACATCGGTGTGCGGTCACAACATACGATGTGCAGTTCTATCACGAGATTGCTGCGGTTTCATCGAGTTGAACCGAAGGGTTAGGTCCTGCGGCGAAAGTTGGGCGAAGGACTCGCTCGCAGGGGAAGTCCTCAGATCCGCTTCCGTGCGGACAGGCGGCGTGCGTTCGCTCGCAAAGTCCGCCGCCCCGGGGCAACCCAGGCCTCGTAGGCATCGGCGAAGGAGTCAGCGCTCGGTGGGTTCGACCACATCATCAGGCTCGCTTTCATACAATAAGCCTGCCAAGCGAGCGTACCGTCCCACGCAGCCTGCACCTTCTCGGCGATCATCCGTTCGGCCTCGCGCTGGCGCGTAGCGTTCGGCGTCATCATCAGCATGGGCAGGCGGAAGGCGAGCACGGTTGCAACGTCGATCGCGTCGGTGAGGCTCGTCGAGGCGGAGGATTTCGTCATGGCGGTGCCTTGTGCGCCGCGGGCTTGCGGCGACCGCCCCTTCCCCGGTCCAAGGGTGCAACGCCAGTCACGAGCACGAGGCCGCGCATGAGCCTGACCGTCTACCACGCCCCGCCCGCCCGCTCCGTCAGGGTCGTCTGGCTCCTAGAAGAGCTGGGCGTGCCCTACGAGACGGTGGCGATGCCGCTCGACCGGAAGGTCCTGACCGGCGACGAGTACCGGGCGGTGAACCCGACAGGAAAGATTCCCGCTCTCAAACACGACGACCTCATCCTGTTCGAGAGCGTGGCCATCATGGAGTACCTGCTCGCCCGCTTCGGCCCGGGGGACTTGGCGCCCGCACCAGAGGACCGTCTGTACGGTCCCTACCTTCAATGGCTTCACTACGGCGAAGCGGGGATGGGGCCCTCCGTCACGATGGCGCTCGGCCACCGGCGCCTTCTTCCCGAAGCGGCGCGGATCGAGGCGATGGCGAAGTGGGGCGAGCGGGAAGCCGCCGCTTGCTTCGACGTGCTCGCGGGGCCGCTATCGGCGAACGACTACCTGCTGCCGAGCGGGTTCAGCGCGGCGGATATCTCCGTCGCCTACATGCTCCTTCTCGCGAAGTTCGCCGGCATGTCGAAGGCGTTCCCGGCAGCGGTGAGCGCCTACTTCGAGCGCTGCACCGCCCGGCCGGGCTGGAAGGTCGCGACCCGCGGGTGAACCGCGGGCCGCGTGGGCAGCCTACTCGATCTCGCCGCTCGAGACGTTCGGGTCCTGAATGCGCAGGTTGTTCTGGACGTGGGTCACGCCGGAGATGTCGTGCGCGATGTCCTCGGCCAGACGCTTCTGGCTGCGCGAGTCGACGACGCCGTCGAGCGTGACCTCGCGGTCCTGAACGGTGACGGTGATCTCGCTCGCGTCGAGTTCGTGATCGTCGGTCAGCCAGTCGTTGACCTCTTCCAAGATGCGCTCGTCGGACCGGACGTAGTTCTTGGGTCCCTTGCCGCGGTGGCTTGGGCGATCGGCGGCCCCGAAGGTCCCTGCGTTCCGGCCGCGATCGTCGAAGTCGCGGGCGTAGCCGCCCTGCCCCATATTGCGCTCGGCGAGGCGTTCGTCGTCACCATAGCGGCGGTTCTGCCGGGAGAGCGTCCGGCTCATCCCGCCGCCAATGCGCCCGCGGCCAGGCCCGCCGCCAAGGCCGAAGTCTGCGTCCTCGAAGTCGTCCTCGACGTCGTTGATCGTGCCGCCTTCGGACCGGCGCGTCCGGCCGTAATAGCCGCGCATCCGGTCGTCGTTAGAGCGTTCGGCATCGTAGAAGCGGTCTCGGTCCTGGCCCCCGCGCATGTAGGCGCCCTCATCCTGGCCGTAGCGGCCGCCGCCGCGGCGGCCTTCGTTCCTGTCGCCCGAGTAGTTTCGGTCTGCCATGGTTCGTCTCCTCTGGGCGCAGCGGCCGTTACGCCGCGCCGTCTGGAAATGCTGTGAACGGACGAAGGGGGGACACGGAGGCCCGTGCGCCCGTTCGGTTACAACCCGGAGAGAGAGCCAGCGTCAGCTCATCATCTCGGCCAGAAGCTCGTCTTGCAGCTCGGCCAGGATCGCCTCGTTCGCGCCGCCGACGATCGTCTCCCGCCCCGCTTCCATCATCACGGGGACGGCCATCGGCGAGACGTGCGCCAAGTGCTTCACGATCAGGTGCCCCTGGATCCGCGCGAGGAGGTCCGACAGGCGGCGGATGTCGAGGAAACCCGCCGCCGCGTCGTTCCACGCCGCCTGCAGGAGGATGTGATCGGGCTCGTGCTCACGCAGGACGTCATAGATGAGCGAGGCTGAGAAGCTGACTTGACGGCCGGACTTCTCCTGGCCCGGATGCTGCCGTTCGATCATGCCGGCGATGAGAGCGCAGTAGCGGAAGGTGCGCTTCATCAGCTCGGCGTCGGCGAGCCAGCTGTCGAGGTCGTCGCCCAGCATGTCCTGATCGAAGAGGGCGTTCATATCGAGGCCGCGCGGATCGCGGCGCATCCAGATGGAGAGCGCGTACTCGGTTGGGCAGAAGCCCAAGGGCTGCATCCCCGCCCGCTCGAGCCGTCGCGTCAACAGCGTGCCGAGCGATTGATGCGCGATGCGGCCGTCGAAGGGGTAGCAGACGAGGTAGAACTTCTCCGCCCGTTCGAACGTCTCGATGAGGAGCTGGTTCGGCCCGGGGATGACCGACTTCCGCTTCTGCAGCTGTAGCCACTCCTGGACCTGGGGCGGGAGCTGCCGCCAGCGTTTGGGATCGTTGACGATGTCGCGGACGCGGGCGGAGAGGAAGCTCGACAAAGGGAACTTCGCGCCCCGCCAGGAGGGAATCATGACGTCGTCGGACGCGGCGCGGGTGACGAAGAGGTCCATGTCCTGAATGCCCTCGAAGCGCAGCACTTCGCCAGCGAATAAGAACGTATCGCCCGGCGTCAGCTGGCTCGAGAACCACTCCTCCATCGTGCCGAGCTTGCGCCCGCCCCGCGCCCGGCCGGGGCGCCCGTCCTCTCGGGTCACGCGGCCGTAGCGCACGGTGTAGACCGGCATCTCGACGATCGTGCCCGCGTTGAGGCGATAGAGCTGCGCGGTGCGGGGGTCCTTGATCCGCATGCGGCCGTCCGGCATCGGCACGATCCGCTTGTACCGGTCGTAGGCGCGCATGGCGTAGCCGCCGTTCGTCACGAAGCCCAAGGCCCGGTCGAAGACCTCGCGCGGCAGTCCGGCATAGGGCGCGGCGGAGGTCACCTCGCGGTAGAGCGCGTCCGGACGGAATGGCTCGGCGCAGGCCATGCCCCAGATGTGCTGGCAGAGGACGTCGAGCGCGCCGGGCTTCTGCCCTTCGCCGTCCAGCAGACCTGCGTCTACGGCTTCCTTCGCGGCGACGCACTCCAGCACCTCGAAGCGGTTGGCAGGGACGAGCAGCGCACGGCTCGGCTCGTCCATTCGGTGGTTCGCCCGGCCGATCCGCTGGACGAGGCGCGAGGCGCCCTTTGGCGCGCCCAGGCAGATGACGAGGTCCACCGCGCCCCAGTCGATTCCCATGTCGAGGGTCGCCGTGCAGACGACCGCTCGAAGCTGGCCCGCGCTCATCGCCGCCTCGACCCGCTCTCGCTGCGCCCGCTCGAGGCTGCCGTGATGAAGCGCGATGGCGAGGTTGTCGTCGTTCATCCGCCACAGTTCTTGGAAGCAGACCTCGGCTTGGGAGCGGGTGTTGGTGAAGATGAGCGCCGTCGTGGCGCCCTTGATCGCCTCGTAGACCTGCCCGAAGGCGTGGCGCCCTGAGTGCCCGGACCAGGGAATGCGGTCCTCGGCGGTCAGGACACGGACGTCCGGCTTCACGCCGCCCTGCCCCACGATCAGCGCGGCCTCCTCGGTGCCCTCCTCGGGCTGCGGCACGAGGTAGCGCTGTAGCGGCACGGGGTCGGCGACGGTGGCGGAGAGGCCGACCGTCCGCATGCCCGGCGCGAGCGTCCAGAGCCGAGCGAGGTCGAGCGCGAGGAGGTCGCCGCGCTTGGAGCCTCTGAGGGCGTGGAGTTCGTCGAGGATGACGCATCTGAGGCTCGAGAACAGCGTCTCCGCCGAAGGGTGCGCGAGGAGCAGCGCGATCTGCTCCGGCGTCGTCAAGAGCATGTCGGGCGGGGTGTGCCGCTGGCGCTGCCTCACGGAGGACTTCGTGTCGCCCGTCCGGCTCTCGATCTGAACGTCGAGACCCATCTCCGTGACGGGCGTCATCAGGTTGCGCTGGATGTCGACGGCGAGCGCCTTGAGCGGGCTGACATAGAGGGTGTGAAGGCTCCGCTGGTTCTGCGGCCGCTCCGCGAGGTCGATCAGGGACGGCAGGAAGCCCGCGAGCGTCTTGCCCCCGCCCGTCGGCGCGATCAGCAGGGCGGAGCGGTCCGCTCGCGACGCCAGGAGCACGTCGCGCTGATGATCGCGCAGGCGCCAGCCGCGCCCTTCGAACCAGTCGCGGAAGCGGGGCGGGAGGATGTCGAGGTCGGAACCGTCAGCCATCGAGTAGACTTAGTGCGGTGACGGGTCGCCGTCCCCCGCCGCCGGGGCTATGTCCGGAGCCCTGTGACCGCGTTAAGCGGGCCGAACCAGTTTCTCGAGGTCCCATGCCCTCCATCACCCCCGTCATCATGTCCGGCGGCTCCGGCACGCGGCTGTGGCCCCTGTCCCGCCACGCCGACCCGAAGCAGTACCGCCCCCTCGTCTCCGACCGCACCATGCTGGAGGAGACCGCCGTCCGCGTGACGCAGGCCGGAGCGGACGTGAAGCGGCCGGTCGTCATCTGCTCCGAGGCGCATTGCGGGCGCATCACCAGCCTCCTCGCCGAGATGGGCGGCCCGTCCGCCGTCATCACCGAGCCTGTGGGCCGGAACACCGCCCCGGTCGCCATCGTCGCCAGCCTTCACGTAGCACAGGACGATCCCGAGGGGATGGTTCTCCTTCTGCCCGCCGACCACTTCGTACGGGACGTCGAAGGGTTCTGGCAGGCCGTGCGCCGCGGGGAGGAGGCCGCCCGTCGCGGTCACCTCGTCACCCTCGGGATCAAGCCGACCGCGCCCGAGAGCGGCTATGGCTACATCAAGCGCGGCGCCCCGCTGACGGAAGGGGTCTACGAGGTGGAGGCGTTCCGGGAGAAGCCCGACGTCGAGACCGCGAAGTCCTACCTCGAGGATGGCTCTTACGCTTGGAACGCAGGCATCTTCCTGTTCCGGGCCCGCGACCTGCTGGAAGAGGCCCAGCGCTTCGTGCCGGAGATGATGGCCGAGGTCAGGAAGGCCTACGACCGGGCGGTGCAGGACGGCACGACGCTCCGCCTCGACGAGGCCAGCTTCGCGCAGGTCCCGGCGGACTCGATCGACTACGCGATCATGGAGCGGACCGAGCGCGCGGCCATCGTGCATCCCGTCGACGTCGGCTGGGACGACATCGGCTCGTGGAGCGCGGTCGCGAGCCTCGCCCGCGGGGCGGACAGCGTCGCGGCGAAGGGCGACGTCGTGACGATCGACTGCGAGGATACCTATGTCCGCTCCGAAGGGCCGCTGGTGGCGGCGGTGGGCCTGAAGGGCGTGATCGTCGTCGCGATGGACGACGCGGTCCTCGTCATCGACGAGAGCCGGTCGCAGGACGTCAAGGCGATCATCGAGCAGCTCAAGGCCGGCGATCGGAGCGCGCTCCTATGACCGACCTTTCCGCCGCCAATGCGCGCCTCAAGTCCTGGATGATCGAGACCTGCCTGCCCATGTGGTCGCGACGAGCGCGGGACCATCGCGGCGGCTTCTACGAAGCGCTGACGCCCGACGGCGCGCCGCTCATGGACCGGAACAAGCGCTTCCGCGTGCAGCCGCGCCAGGCCTACGCCTTCGCCCACGCGGAGCACCTCGGCTGGACCGAGCAGGGACGCAGCGCGTCCGACCATGCCTTCGCCTTCGCGCTCGAGGCGGGGACGGACGACCACAGCCTGGCGGGCGACGGCACCTTCACCGGCTTCGCACACGTCCTGTCGCCCGAAGGCGCCGTGGTGGACGCGAAGCGCGACACCTACGACCACGCCTTCGTCCTCTTGGCCTGCGCCTGGCGCGGAATCGCCTTCGGCGATGCGCAGTCGCGCGAAGTCGCGGAGCGCACCATCGGCTTCCTCGACACCATCGGGCAGCCCGACGGCAGCTACCTGGAGGGCAAGCCCGACGCCCTGCCCCGCCGTCAGAACCCGCACATGCACCTCTTCGAGGCGTTCATGGCGCTTCACCGCGCAGGGCTGGACGGCGCGCTCGACCGTGCGAAGGCCATCCATCGTCTCTTTACGGAGCGCTTCTGGGACGGTGAAGTCCTGCGCGAGTTCTTCGCCGAAGATCTTACCCCCGATCCCGAACGCGGGGACGTCATCGAACCCGGCCACATGGTCGAGTGGGTCTGGCTTCTCGACGCTTACGAAGAGCTGACCGGCGAGGACCAGTCGGCGCTGATGCACGCGCTCTACGAGGCGGCCGAGCGCACCGGCATGGGCCACGACGGCTGGCTCATCGACGAGGCGAAGGCGGACGGCACGCCGCTTCGCACGACGCGCCGTTCCTGGGTCGCGATCGAGCACGCCAAGGCAAGCCTCGTTCTAGCGCGGCGGGGCGAAACGGCGATGGAGGGGAAGGCCGCGCGCCTGATCGACGGCATGCTCGGCAGCTACTTCGATGCCCCCTTCCCCGGCGGTTGGAACGAGCAGTACGACGCGGACGGACGGGTCGTGAGCGAAGACATGCCGACCAGCATCCTCTATCACGTGGTCAGCCTCGCGGCGGAAGCGGACCGGACGGCGACTGCGTTGGGACGCTGAACGCCGCGCAGCGAGACCGGAAGCGAGGCAGCCGTTCGCGTCCGCTCGCGCGGTGGTACGATGGTCCGGGGTGTCCCGCGCGCGGCTCGCCGCAGCGAAGGGTTTGATTTGGAGTTGCTGCGGCGTGAAGGGTCCCACACCGTAGCCTGACGCGCGGTACGGGACCCTCCACCTCCCTCGAGGCGATCCGCCGGGGCCGTTCTTCAGCTCGCCCGGCGCGTGTCTGGCCTGACCAAGTGGGATGCATTCCATCATCCAGACTTCGTCAGCACGTGACCTCGTGGCGGCAGGCAGGGGAGACGTCAGCTGTCCGCCCCGCCCCGGTCCTGCCGCGACGGGGGGAGAATGGCACGGGGCCAAGGGGGCGGGGATAAGTCGTAGGGCGACTGCGCGGGCACGAACGCCGAGGCGGCGCGCAGGGAATGCCCGCAGCCTCGGGGCCGGACGATAAGACATCGCGAGCGGCAAGGTCGGTGCGCGGCTGCCGGAGAGGCCGGAAGCCGTCGGTGGCAGTGTGGCCGGGCAGCCGCCCTACGCGGCCGCCTTCTCTTCGCCGTAGAGCGATTGGCCCTTCTTCGCCATCTCGCGGAAGGCTTCGGGCGGAGAGAAGCGGTCGCCGTGCTTGGCGGCGAGACGGTCGGCTGTCTCGACGAAGGTCTTCACCCCGACCATGTCGATGTAGCTCATCGGGCCGCCGGTCCAGGGACAGAAGCCCCAGCCGAAGATGGCGCCGAGGTCCGCCGACTGCGGATCGTGGACGACGCCCTGCGCGTACATCCGCGCCGCGTTGACGAGCTGGTTGTAGAGGAGACGTTCCTTGACCTCCTCTGCGCTCGGCTGCTCGGCCGCATGCGGATAGTGCTCGGTCAGGCCGGGCCAGATGCGTTTCTTCTCGCCCTCGGGGTAGTCGTAGAAGCCCTTGCCGACCTTGCGGCCCTTCCGGCCGAGCTCGTCCACGAAGAGCTCCAGCATGTCTTCGACGCCCGTGGGGACGTAGGCGTCGCCCATGTCGCGCTGGGCCGAGCGAGTAATCGAGAGGCCGAGCTCCTGGCTCGTTTCGTCCATGAGAGCGAGCGGCCCCACCGGCATGCCCATGTGGACGGCGCAGTTGTCGATGAGGGCGGCGGAGATTCCCTCCTTCACCATCAGCGCCGCCTCGTTGAGGTAGGGCACGACGACGGAGTTGCAGTAGAAGCCGCGCGCATCCGAGACCACGATCGGCGTCTTCTTGATCTTCGCCACGTAGTCGAGCGCGGTGGCGAGCGCCTTGTCGCCCGTGCCCTCGGGGCGGATGATCTCAACCAGCGGCATCTTGTCGACGGGCGAGAAGAAGTGGATGCCGATGAACTGGTCCGGCCGCTTCGAGTTCGCGGCCAGGCTGGCGATCGGAATGGTCGAGGTGTTGGACGCGAAGACGACGTCCTCGGGGATCACCGCTTCGGTCTTCTCGGTGACATCCCTTTTGACGCCCGGGTCCTCGAACACGGCCTCGATGATGAGGTCGACGTCCTTGAGGTCCGCATAGTCCGTCGTCGTCTTGATGCGGGCCAGCATCTCTTCGGAGGCTTCCTTGGTCAGCTTGCCCCGGCCGATGCCCTTCTCGTTGAGCTTGGCTGAGTAGGCCTTGCCCTTCTCCGCATACGACATGTCGCGGTCGAGGAGGACGACCTCCATGCCGGCGCGCGCCGTGACGTAGGCGATGCCCGCGCCCATCATGCCGGCGCCGAGGACGCCCACGCGTCTGAGGTCAGACTTCGGCACGCCTTCGGGGCGGGCCATGCCCTTCTCCGCCGCCTGCTTGTTCACGAACAGGGTACGGATCATGTTCTGCGCCTGCGGCTCCATCAGGCACTTGGTGAAGTACTTCGATTCGATTCTGAGGCCGGTGTCGATCGGGACGATCGAGCCCTCGTAGATCGAGGAGAGGATGCGCTGAACCGCGGGGTAGTTGTGGTTGGTCGTTCCCTGCGCCATCGCGCTCGCGCCCGCGAAGATCGGCACGACGCGCGGGTCCATCGCGCCCGCGCCGCCAGGGATCTTGAAGCCCTTCTTGTCCCAGCGCTGGGTGGACTTAGGGTTGTCGCGGCACCACTGCTTGGCGCGATCGATCAGTTCGCCCTCGGGCACGATCTCGTCGAGGAAGCCCGCCGCCTTCGCCTCCGCTGCCTTCATGGGCTTGCCGAGGGAGCAGGTCTGAAGCGCCGTTTGAACGCCCGCGAGGCGCAGCGTGCGCTGCGTGCCGCCCGCGCCCGGGATGAGGCCGACCTGCACCTCGGGTTGGCCCATCTGGACGCGCCCATTGTCCGCCGCGAGGCGGTAGTGGCAGGCGAGCGCCAGCTCCATCCCGCCGCCGAGCGCGAGGCCGTTCACCGCCGCGACCACGGGCTTGGCGGTCGCCGCGCCCTTGAGGAGGTCCTTGGGCGCCCTGCCCGCCGTCTCCATCTTGCGAAGGAGGGATTGGAGCTTGAAGTTCTCTTCGAAGACCTGCGCGGCGGTCGCGTCCGCCGGCACGTCGCTCAGCATGCGGAGGTCGGCACCCGCGAGGAAGCCAGACGCCTTGCCGGAGGTGACGACGAGGCCGGTGATCGCATCGTCGCTCGCGAAGCGGTCGATGACTGCCGAGAACTCCTCGATCAGCGCCCGGTTCCAGACGTTCATCGAGGCGTCCGGCAGGTCGATCGTGACGAGCGCGATGCCGTCTGCGTCGATGTCGAGGGTCAGGGTATCGTAGTCTGACATAGTCTGCGCCTCAGCTGAAAGTTGTGGCCAATTCTTCATGATAGTCGCCACGACCGGTTTCATGGTCGGGGCCGAAGCGGTTTCGCCTGCGTTGGCCAGGCAGCACGGCCCAATAGAATAGGAGTAGTATCCCGATTATCGTCACTGCGAGGAGCAACCACCAGCCACTCCTTCCGACATCGTGCAGCCGCCGAACGTTCAGTGCCAGGCTCGGGATGAGCGTGATCAACGAGAAGAGCATACCAAGCGGGCCATTGTCTTGCTCCCACCCGACGATCATTCCGTCCAGCAAAGCAAGTCCAACGTTGATGAGGACGCTGGCCAGCATCCACCACCAGAACGCGCCGCGGGACGAGCGCCCTTCGAACTTCAGGTAGTTACGAAAGAAAAGCGGGATCGAGTCGACGAACGAAACGTACCTGCTCTGTGGGTAATCGAGAGCATTCTTCTCGCTCATATCGTCACGCCACCCGCTCGATGATCGTCGCGGTGCCCATGCCGCCGCCGACGCACAAGGTCACGAGCGCCGTGCCCTTCCCCGTGCGCTCGAGCTCGTCGAGCACCGTGCCGAGGATCACCGCGCCGGTCGCGCCCAAGGGGTGGCCCATCGCGATGGCGCCGCCGCAGACGTTGATCTTGTCGTGGTCGATGTCGAGCGCCTGCATGTAGCGCAGGACGACGCTGGCGAAGGCTTCGTTGAGCTCGAAGAGGTCGATGTCGTCCCTCGTCATGCCGGCGCGGTCCAGGACCTTGCGGGTCACGAACTCCGGCCCCGTCAGCATGATGGTCGGCTCCGAGCCGATGGACGCCATGGCGCGGATGCGGGCGCGCGGCTTCATGCCGAACTTCGATCCCATCTCGGCAGAGCCGATCAGCACGCCCGCCGCGCCGTCGACGATGCCCGAGCTGTTGCCCGCCGTGTGGACGTGGTCGATCTTCTCGACCTCGGGGTACTTCTGGATCGCGACCTTGTCGAAGCCCGGCATCATCTCGCCGAGGCCCAAGAAGGCAGGGTTGAGCGCGCCGAGGGACTGCATGTCCGTGTTCGGCCGGATCGTCTCGTCGGTGGAGAGGACGTCCATGCCGATGACGTCCTTCACCGGGACGACCGAGCCCTTGAAGCGGCCCTCTTCCCAGGACTTCGCCGCGCGCTTGTGGCTCTCGACCGCATAGGCGTCGGCGTCGTCGCGGCTGATCCCGTAGCGGGTCGCGATGAGGTCGGCCGAGATGCCCTGGGGCACGATGTAGTTCTTGAAGGTGACCGCGGGGTCCGAGACCATGGCGCCGCCGTCCGAGCCCATCGGCACGCGGCTCATCGCCTCGACCCCGCCGCCGATCGCCATCTCCGCCTCGCCGGTCATCACCTTGGCGGCGGCCATGTTCACGGCCTCGAGGCCGCTCGCGCAGAAGCGGTTGACCTGAACTCCCGCCGTCGTCTGCGCGTAGTCCGCCATCAGGACGCAAGTGCGTGCGATGTCCGAGCCTTGCTCGCCCACCGGCGAGACGCAGCCGAAGATGACGTCGTCGACGTGCGCCGTGTCGAGCTCATTGCGGTCGCGCAGCGCCTCGAGCACCTGGGTGCCGAGCGCGACGGGGGTGATCTCGTGCAAGGAGCCGTCGGGCTTGCCCTTGCCTCGCGGCGTTCGGACGGCGTCGTAGATGAGAGCGTCTGCCATGGGGTCTCCTCGCGCGGGCGTTCGGGCGCCCTTTGTTTTGACCTATTAGGCCACCCTATCGCTTGCAACGGAAGCGGGCACAGCGCCGCTGCAACCCCTGCTTGCGAAGAGCCCGCTGGACCTCGCCCGTTCGGACGGGAAGAAGAGGGGATGCGAATCTTCGGAGTCCGCCCGCCTTGTCCCCTGCCCTGCGCCTGACGATCGGCTGCCTCGCGACGGCGCTGTTGGGTCTCGCCACCGTCCATGCGGGGCTGATCGGTCCGTCGCATGGCGAGGTGTCGGCCAAGCTCGAAGTCGCTGTTACGGCTGCGCTTCTCGCGGAGGGGCATGACTGGGCCGCGGTCCGGATGGACGGCCAGCGGGCGATCCTGCTCGGCACGGCGCCGAGCGCGGACGCGCTGCGGGAGGCCCGGCGCGTCGCCGTCCGGGCCGTCTCGGTCGGCGGACCCGTCGCGGGCGGGGTGACGGGCGTCGATATAAGGCAGGCTGATGTCATGCCTGCATCGGACGAAAGAGCGGCGCTGCGCCTGCGGGGAGTCCGGCGGTGATCTGGCTGATCGGACAGATGTGGGCGGCGCTGCTGATCGCCTTCGCGCTCGGGGTCTTCACCGGCTGGTGGGCGCGCCCCCCGCGCGAGCCGCGGCGTCCGGTCCCCCTGCCCGACCCCGGCACGGTGCGCAGCGCCGCGCCGCGGCCGGCCCCGCAAGCGCCGCCGCCGCCCGACGGTCCCTTCGACGACCTGACCCGCATTCAGGGCATCGGTCCGCACTACGAGCGGCTGCTGCGGGAGAACGGGATCGGGACCTACATCCAGCTCGCCGAGCTGACGGACGCGCAGATCGCCTGGCTCGACGAGAAGCTCGGCGCGGGCGAGCGGATCAGGCGCGAGGACTGGCCCGGCCAGGCGAAGGCGCTGCTGCGGCGGCTGTGAGCCCGGGGCCCAAGAGCTTGGGAAGAGCGGCGTTCGGTGCTACGCGTGACGCCCCGTCGGGGGCGTAGCTCAATGGTTAGAGCTGGCGGCTCATAACCGCTAGGTTGGGGGTTCGAGTCCCTCCGCCCCTACGGGCTCGATGATGCCGGGCTTGCCGGAAGGCCCTTCCGGATTCACATGAAGGGTCCGCCCCTTACCGAGCCGTTCTGTCCCGCATGCCCGCCGCAGCCACGAAGCCCGATTCCAAGCTCACAGGCTCCGCCCTGATCGCGGACTACGTGAAGCGGCTGCCCGCCAAGCCCGGCGTCTACCGCATGCTGAACGCGTCGGGCGACGTCCTCTACGTGGGCAAGGCCAAGTCGCTGCGTAACCGCGTCTCGAACTATGCGAGCATGAACGGGCACTCGAACCGCATCGCCCGCATGATCGCCGAGACGCGGCAGATGGAGTTCGTCGTCACCGAGAGCGAGACCGAGGCGCTCCTGCTCGAGGCGAACCTCATCAAGACGCTGAAGCCGCGCTTCAACGTCCTCCTGCGCGACGACAAGAGCTTCTCGAACATCCTGATCGCGACCGACCACGCCGTGCCGCAGATCCTGAAGCATAGGGGCGTTCAGAAGCGGCCCGGGCAGTACTTCGGCCCCTTCGCGAGCGCGGGCGCGGTCAACCGCACGCTGAACACCATGCAGAAGGCCTTCCTGCTGCGCTCTTGCTCGGACAGCGTCTACGACAGCCGCACCCGGCCCTGCCTGTTGCACCAGATCAAGCGATGCTCCGCGCCCTGCACCGGCGAGGTGACGAAGGCGGAGTATGACGAGCTTGTGGACGAGGCGCTCGCCTTCCTGAAGGGCCGCAACCGCGACGTGACCAAGCGGCTGTCGAAGGAGATGGAGGAGGCGTCCGAGCGCATGGAGTTCGAACGCGCCGCGCGCCTGCGCGACCGTATCCGCGCGCTCGCCTTCATCCAGGAGACCCAAGGCATCAACACCGCCTCGGTCGGCGAGGCGGACGTCTTCGCGGTCCATGCGGACGGGGGCGCCGCCTGCGTCCAGGCCTTCTTCTTCCGGGCGGGGCAGAACCTCGGCAACGTGCCCTACTTCCCCAAGGTCGACGACGACGTGCCGACCGGCGAGATCATGGGCGCCTGGATCGCGCAGTTCTACGACGGGCGGATGCCGCCGGCCTTGATCCTGCTGTCCGAGGACGTGCCCGAGCGCGAGCTTCTCGCCGAGGCGCTGACGATCAAGGCGGGGCGGAAGGTCGAGATCCTGGTCCCCGCCCGGGGCGACCGGCGCGAGTTGACGCGCCACGCCCTGATGAACGCGCGCGAGGCGCTGGGCCGCAAGCTGTCGGACACGCAGAGCCAACGCAAGCTGATGGCGGAGCTACAAGAAACGCTGGGCCTGTCCGCCCCGCCCCGCCGGGTCGAGTGCTACGACAACTCCCACCTCGGCGGGACGGGCCAGGTCGGCGCGATGATCGTCTCCGACGAGGAGGGCTTCGCGCGGGCGAAGTACCGCAAGTTCAACATCAAGGACGAGACGCTGTCGGCGGGCGACGACTTCGGCATGATGCGCGAGGTGATGAAGCGCCGCTTCTCGCGCCTCCTCAAGGAATCGAAGCCCGGCGACGACGACTGGCCGAGCCTCGTCGTGATCGACGGCGGCGAGGGCCAGCTGGGCGCCGCGCGCTGGGCGATGGCCGCGGCGGGCATCACCGTGGGCACGAACACCGCCGAGGGCGAGGTCGCCCTCGTCTCGATCTCGAAGCCCCGCCGCGAGACCGCCTCCGGCGCCCGCGTCGCGGACCGCTCGGCGAGCGCCGCGGCCGAGCAGATCCACATGCCGGGGCGGCAGACCTTCCTGCTGCCCCCGCGCAGCCCGGTCCTCTACTACCTGCAGCGCCTACGGGACGAGGCGCACCGCTTCGTCATCGGCGCGCAGAAGGCGAAGCGCGCGCAGGAGATGAAGCGCAACCCGCTGGACGCGATCGAAGGCGTGGGGGCCGGCCGCAAGAAGGCGCTCCTGAACCACTTCGGCAGCGCGAAGGCCGTCGCGCGGGCGAAAAGGGCGGATTTGGAGGCCGTGGACGGCATTTCCGAGCAGCTTGCCGAGCGCATCTACGACCACTTCCACGGCTGACGGACCGGTGGGCTAGCCGGCGGCGTCCGGTTCGGCGATCCTGATCACCTTCGCCGGGATCCCGACCGCGACGCCGTAGGGGGGCACGTCGGACAGGACGACGGCATTGGCACCAATCGCGGCGTTGTCGCCGATCTGCACGCCCCCGAGGATCGCGGCGCCCGGTCCGACGTCGACGCCGTTCCCCAGCCGGGGCAAGCCTCCCTTGCCGTTCGTGCCGATCGTCACGCCCTGCATGACCAGGCAGTTCACGCCGAGTTCGGCCTCCGGATGAATCACGATCCCGAACGGGTGCGGCATGAGGAGGCCGCCGCCCGCGTTCAGCGTGAGGGGAACCTCGGACGAGCAGACTGCCGACCAGAAGCGGTGCCGTAGGACCGCCGCGACGCGGCCCAGGCGGGAACCGGCCCGCTGATAGTCGCGGACGGCGCCGATCAGTCGGCGGCTCGGCTCCCACCACCGCTCGGCGCGCTCGCGGGACCAGTCCGGAACGGGCGAGGAGGCGTGACGGGTCGCAGAAGGGGGAGTCTCGAGCACGGGCTTCCTCTATCGCGGCGGGAGGATACGGGAAAATCGCGCGCGCCGCAGCAGACGCGCGCCGGACAGGCCCGCCTCTTGCGTGTTAGAGGTTAATTCCGCCTTGGGGGCACGAGGGAGAAACGATGCCGGACGGCTACAAGGTTGACACCGACTTCGCCGAGGAACGAGCGGCGCGGCGGTCGACGGCGACTTGGCCGATGATCGGCTTGTTCCTGATCGCGATGGTCGGCGTCTTCATCTACGCCAAGGCGCTCCTGATGCCGGTGATGTTCGCCTTCCTGCTGGCGCTCACCTTCAGCCCGATCCGCCGCGTCCTCGAACGCCTTCACATCCCGTCGGGCATCACGGCTCTCTTGATCGTCGTCGGCCTCCTTGCCGGGCTCGTCGGCTTGGTGGCCGGACTGTCGGCACCGGTTTCGAGCTACATCGCCAATGCGCCGGAGATCCTCGAGCAGGCCGAAAGCAAGCTGCGCGACGTCTCCGACACGGTCAGCCAGGTCGCGGAAGCCGGCGACAGCATCGAGTTGCTGTCGAAGGAGGGCACGGACTCGCCTCAGGAAGTCGTGGTCGCCGAACCCGGCGTCGTCGAGAAGATCGCCGCCATCGCGCCCTTCATCCTGGCGCAGACCGTGCTGAC
Organism: Parvularcula dongshanensis; assembly: GCF_014199615.1. Classification (GTDB taxonomy): domain Bacteria; phylum Pseudomonadota; class Alphaproteobacteria; order Caulobacterales; family Parvularculaceae; genus Parvularcula; species Parvularcula dongshanensis. Next base: position 152,479 of record NZ_JACHOB010000002.1, read on the forward strand.
GCTCGTCCTCCTCTTCTTCATCCTCGCCTCGGGCGACATGTTCTACGAGAAGATCGTCCACTCGATCGGCCGGTTCCGGGACAAGCGGCGCGCGGTGCAGATCATCTACGACATCGAGGCGAAGCTCAGCCGCTACTTCTTCACGATCACCGTCATCAACGCGGGCCTGGGCGTCGCGATCGGCCTCGCCATGTGGTCGATCGGCATGCCGAACCCGCTCCTCTTCGGGGTCGCCGCCTTCGTCTTCAACTTCATCCCCTATCTCGGCGCGCTCGCCGGCATCGCGCTTTGCACCGTGATCGGCCTCATCACCTTCGACACGATCGGTCAGGCAGCCTTCGCGGGCTTCCTCTTCTTCGCCCTCACCTCGCTCGAGGGACAGTTCGTCACGCCCTACGCCGTCGGGCGCAGCCTCAAGCTGAACACCGTGGTCGTGTTCCTCGCGGTCGCCTTCTGGGGCTGGGCTTGGTCGGTGATCGGCATGATCGTGGCGATGCCGATCCTGATCGCCGTCCGCGCCTTCTCGGAGCACATCCCGAAGCTGCGCGGGCTCGGCGACTTCCTCTCGGCCCGGCACGCCGAACTCGAGCCGCCGCGCTCGGAGAAGCCGATAGAAGCCTGATCGTCCCTGGCCAGACAGGGCCGCGAGGCTTACCTCGCAGACCATGTCGTCTGCACCCGAGACACCGACCGACCGCTTCAAGCGCGTGCTGACCGGCGCGACGCGCGCCCTGTCCGCCGAGCGGGACGTGGAGGTCCGCTATGGCGGCGACGCGCCGCTGGTCGAGGGCGCGAACGCGCGCCTTCCCCTGCCCCCGCGCAAGCTCGACCGGCGCAAGGTGGCGATCAGCCGGGGGCATGCCGACGCGGCCGCCCTGCGCCTCGCCCATCACGACGCCCGCCTTCACGCTTCGCTCGCCCCGCAGAACGGCGAGGGCCGAGCGGTCTTCGCCGCCCTCGAGGCGATGCGGATCGAGGCGATCGGCGCCAACGCCCTGCCGGGCGTCGGCGACAACCTCGACGCCGCCCTCGCCCGCAGCCTCGAGGAGAAGGGCTATCAGCGGATGGAGGACCGCCAGGACGTCCCCCTGACGGACATCATCGGCCTCCTCGCACGCGAACGCATGACCGGTCGTCCCGTCCCCGCGCCCGCGCGCAAGCTCGTCGACGCCTGGCGCGAAGAGGTGGAACGCAAGGCCGGTCCCGCGCTCGACGCCCTCGCCGAGCACGCGGCGCAGGACAGTCAGGACGCCTTCGCCCAGCTCGCCCGCCGCCTGATCGACGACCTCGACCTCGGCGACGAGCGCGGCGAGGACGAGACCGAGGAGGAAGGCGAGGACGATGCGCCCACGGAGGAGGGCGACAAGAACGAACGGGACGAGCGCGACGACGAGCAGGACGACGGCGCCGCCGACGAGCCGGAGGACGAGACCCCCGACTTCGGCGAGCAGCCTTCCTCGGAGAGCGAACCGTCCGAGGAACTGACCGACGCGCAGGAAAGCCCCGCCGAGCAGGACGACGACCAGCTTCAGGCGGGCGTCTCGCGGCCCGACTTCGCGGGCGATTCAGGCTCGCGCTACGCCCCCTACACGACCGAGTTCGACCAGATCGCGGCGGCGACGGAGCTTTGCGATCCGAGCGAGCTCGGGCGTCTTAGAGCCACCTTGGACGGCCAGCTCGACACCATGCACGCGGTCATCGCCCGGCTCGCCAATCGGCTTCACCGGCGCCTTTTGGCCCAGCAGAGCCGGGCCTGGCAGTTCGACCTCGACGAAGGCGTGCTCGACGCCGCACGCCTCGCCCGCGTGGTCGTCGATCCGATGCAGCCCTTGAGCTTCAAGCAGGAGAAGGATCAGGAGTTCAAGGACACGATCGTCACCCTGCTGATCGACAACTCCGGGAGCATGCGGGGCCGTCCCATCACGGTCGCGGCGATCTGCGCGGACATCCTGACCCGAACGCTGGAGCGCTGCGGCGTGCGGGTCGAGGTGCTCGGCTTCACGACCAAGGGTTGGAAGGGCGGTCAGACCCGCGAGAAGTGGGTCGTGGACGGACGGCCGAAGAACCCGGGGCGCCTCAACGACCTCCGCCACATCATCTACAAGCCCGCCTCCGTGCCCTATCGCCGCTCGCGCGACAGCCTCGGCCTGATGCTGAAGGAAGGGCTCCTCAAGGAGAACATCGACGGCGAGGCGCTGCTCTGGGCGCATGAGCGCCTGCTCGGCCGGCCCGAGGCGCGTCGGATCCTGATGGTGATCTCGGACGGGGCGCCCGTCGACGACGCGACGTCCAGCGCGAATGGCGGCGCCTACCTCGAACGGCACCTGCGCGAGGTCATCGGCTTCATCGAGACGGCCTCGCCGGTCGAACTCCTCGCGATCGGGATCGGACACGACGTCACGCGGTTCTATCGCCGTGCCCTGACGATCGCGGACGTCGACCAGCTCGCAGGCGCCATCACGGAGCAGCTGGCCGCACTGTTCGAGGCGGACACGCCCGCGACGGGCCGCCGGTGATCCTCGCTCTCCTCGCGCTCGTAGGGCCGATCGACGTGCGCTCCGAGCCCTTCCCGGCCCTCGACGAGCCGCGGCAAAGCGGTTGCCTCGTCGTGCGGGACGCGATCACGCTGACCGGCAGCGCGCCCTTCGGCGGGTACTCGGATATCCTCCTGGACGCGGAAGGCGGCAGCGCGCTCGCGATCTCCGATACGGGCCACGTCCTGCCCCTCGCCCTGACCTTCGACGCCGAAGGCGACGTCACGGCGGCGACGGCGTCCCGATGGCATCCGATGATCGACGCCCAAGGCCGCACGCTCGACAAGCAGACGGGAGACGCGGAGGGATTGGCGCCCGTCGCGGACGGCTACGTCGTCACGTTCGAGGGCGAGGACCGGCTCGTGCCCATGACGGCGAAGGGCAGGCTCGGCGCAGCGCAAGCCCCGGCCGAGGAGGACGAAGACGTCCTGGGCGCGAACTCGGGCTTCGAGGGCCTCGCGCGCCTTCGGGACGGCAGCCTCATCGCGATCTCGGAGGGCAAGCGGGACGGCTTGGCGATCGTCCGCTCGGGACGGCAGGACGAGGCGTTCTCGGCGTGGCGAAGGTCGGCCTACAGGCCCGCCGAGGACTTCGCGGTGACGGCGGTGCGCCAGGACGCGGCGTCGGGCGACCTCTTCGTCCTGGAGCGGGCCTGGTCGCCCTGGCGCGGGGCGCGGGCTCGGCTCGTCCGGGTGCCGGAAGACCGAATCGGCGACGCGGTCGTCGAGGGCGAGGCGCTCGGAAGGCTCGGCTTCCTCGAAGGGATCGACAACATGGAGGGGATGGACCTCGCCCCCGCGCCGGACGGCAGCCTTCGTCTCTACCTCTTGTCGGACGACAACGTCTCGCCGGTCCAGCGCACTGTGCTGATGACGGTCGGCCTCGCGGCGGGCTGCGGCTCAGGCGCCGCCGAGGCCGCCGCGGGGACGGATGCGCCGGCGCAGGAGCCGGTAGAGGACTAGGAAGGCGGCGGCGGCCAGGACCTTGAGGCAGAAGTCGAGGAACATCCACGACGCCCACGGCACGTCCGCCCCGCCATAGGCGATCGGGAAGAAGAGCGCGACCTCCACGCCGAATCCGAACAGCGCGCCGTAGAAGGGCGCGCGCCACCAGGCGCTGCCCCGCACCGTGTCGTAGACCTGGATCGCCACCTGCTGCCCCGTGAACCAAGCGACGATGACGCCGAGCACGTAGCGCATGGGCGGCATGTCGGCCTCGGTCAGCTGCGGCGCGAGGTAGACGAGCATGACGGCGGACAGGCCGACCGCAAGGATCCAAGACAGGCCTTGAACGCGGGTGACGACCAGCGCGCCGTAACGACGGGTGAGGAGGATGAGAAGGAAGATCGACGCCGCAAGCAGCGCCTCGCCTCGGCTGACCCACTGGCTCGCCCGGAGGGCGTCGTTGTGGACCCAGCCGTCGAACCAGCCGAGCGGCAGGTCGAGCGTGATGAGCGCGGCGAGAAGGAGCGGCAGGACGAAGACGCTGAGGCCGGCAACGAGGCCGAGGCGGCGCAGTCCTTCTTGAAGACGGCGCACCGCACGGGCGCGGGCGGTGTAGTCCTCGCGCCGGTCCTGCTCACCGATCAGCAGGTCCTGGATGCTCGCCAGGTTGCGCTCGGCGAGGCGCGAAGCCCCGCTTCGGTTCAAGGTCGCACTCGCCGTCATGCCGCCCTCCGCTTCGTCCGGCGGCAGCCCGGTCAAGAGCGGGTCAGCCGGCCGCGACGATGTCGCGCTTCACCTTGCGGGCACGATCCGAGAGGACGTCGTCCTTTGCCTTGGCGAGGAACGCGTCGAGACCGCCCACATGGTCGACCGAACGCAAGGCGTGTGCCGAGATGCGGAACTTGAAGCTGCGCTCGAGCTTGTCGCTCATCAGCGTGACCTTGCACAGGTTCGGCAGGAAGCGACGCTTGGTCTTGTTGTTGGCGTGAGACACGTTGTGGCCCGTGATGGGACCTTTACCGGTGAACTCGCAGACGCGGGACATGGGAAACCTCGAAGGCGGGCGGCGGGTGCCGGAAATGAAAATGAGCGCGGCTGCTAGCGTCGGGGCGCCGAACGGTCAAGTTGGAGGATCGGGGATGCCGTGCAGCCCTTCTCGTCCGCTGCGCGGTGATAGCATGGTCCGGCGGATCCGCGCGCGGCTCGCCGCAGCGAGAGGCAGGGAAGACGATACTGTAGCTACGGCGTTCGGGGATCCTACTGCCTAGACCGCACGCGGTCGCACGGCTTCTTCGCAGGCCCTGGCTAGAGTTCGCCCTGCTGCCATGGGACCGAAGGAGGAGAAAAGCGGCGAACCAGCCCCTGTCCCTTCAGCCGAAGCCATGCGGCGACGAACGGGAAGGTCAGGCGGCCGTCCCACCCCCGGTTGCCCGCCGCGCAGACAGAACGGCATGGGCGGCGCGGGCAGGGATAAGCCTAGAGCCCCCGCGATGCGAGGCTGAGCGATCATCAGCGCGTCGCGTTTCCGTGGCTCATAGAACCGATGGCAGACTTGCCATGACCTTCCGACGCTTCCCAAGCCTCGACCCAGAATGAAAACCAGCGCACTGCCCGCCCCCCTTGGAAAAACGCAAGGTCAGTTCAAGGACGTGTAGACCTCAGATTAACCGGCACGTTGCAAGCGGAGGTGGTTGTCGAGAGAGCGCTACCGATGAATGTCCGCCATAAGTTCAGTATCGTCCTGATGCTCGGTGCCTGCGCAACGAATCCTTATAGCGCCAGGGAAACCTCGTCCGCCGTTACACCGGTCGACCTAGTCGAGCCTATCGTGCCTGGGGCCACCGGCATCGTCGCGAAGAATGACGTCATCGTCGTCGGGTCTGCGCGGCCCCGCTACGTCGCCGTCATCGACGAGGACAGCCACGCCGGCACCTGGACAATCCCCGCCGGAACGCCGTTCTTCGCCGCCCTTCTCGGCGCGAAGACATCCGATACAGCTCTGCCAAGCGATACGAGCAAGATAGCCTGGTGTGACAGCCGCGAGCCGGGCACGTTCGGTCGAAGCGCCATTCCCTGCCTACGCGATCGCGATGGCGACGGTGCGTTCGATGAGTTGATGCAGTCGCAGACGCTCGGCGGAACCATCTCAAATACGGCGTTGGCTTGGTCTCCGATCGTCCAGATTCGCGACCTCGCCGAACCCATACCTTACCGCCGTCTAGACCAAGGTGCCGGGCCGGCGCGTAAGATCGGGTACCGGCGGTGCGGGGACGACACCCCGGCGCGCTTCGCGAGCGTCATCGAAAGGCACGATGGCAAGTGGACGAGTGCGGGGCGCTGTCCGTTCGGCGAACGACAGGAGGACGGAAACCTCGTCGTCGATACGCTCGTCCTCAAGACGGAAGAAGCAAGCGACGCCCTTGCCTACGAAGTCGTCGAAGCCCCCAGCGCCGGCGCGCTTTACATCGAAGACAACAACGAGCCGTTCCAGTCCGCCGCCACGGCGAAGACGAAGATGCAGCGCGGCATCGAGAATCTGGTTGCGCTCGCGAAAGAACCCACTCTGGTCGCTCGAGCGGACCCAACTCTCGCGTCGGAGGGCGCTACACTCGAGGAAGGCGATGTCGTCCTCTCCGTGCCCGTACGGCACGGCATCACCGGCGTGCTGACGAAGGAGGTCAAAGCCAAGGGCTGGATCAACATCGCCACTGCCCCGGTGCCTGCCGGAACGCCCGTCTACGGCACTCCTCTCGTCAGCGCGGCGGGGATAATGCGCGGTGCAAAGATGGACTATACTTGGTGCGCGCCGCGACGGCGCGACAAAGGTGACGGCGCGTTCGGTTGGAGCACTGTTTGCTTTCCGCTGGGCCGCTGGGTTCCAAGCGAGGGCGATCTTCTGTCGACCCGACTAGGATATTCCGGCAGCACCTCCATGGCGTCCGCCGTCGACGTCGAGCGCCAGCCGACCGATGTCGGCATGACGTTGACCATGACTGTCGTGTTCCACGAGTGGAAGGAGAATGGCGCCGTCTTCGACATCTGGTTGGCCGAGCTTGGCGGGGAACGCCAACGGATAGCGAGAATGGATGCGCCTCTCACTAACGAAGGCGCGGCGTTGACGCTGGGCAGAAGCGATACCGTCGTTCGAGTGGCGCGCGAGGACGAAGCAGGCGAGTCGGCCGTTCTGACGAGGATCGAGACCGGGATCGGCAAAGGCGTCGGTATCTACTGAAGAAAGACCGGCGTTCCGCGCTCGCCGGTTCGAAACGCGCTGCGGCGCGTGAATAGGTCCGGCTCTCCTTTCTCGATGAGTGGATGAGTGGGGTTGATGTTCCAGCAGCGGTGCATGGTCTCGTTCGGGAACGAGCAGGTCATTCTACCTCGAAGGCAACCGCCGAATGTGCAACCGCTACGGGGGTTTGCGTGGAGCTGGCTGGTACGGACGCCGCACTCTGGACCCGCCTCGCGACTGCGCGTAACCCCGCCGCATGAGCGAAGCGTACAAGCGTGCCGGTGTGGACATCGAGGCGGGGGACGCCCTGGTGCGGGCGATCTCGCCGATCGCCAAGGCGACGGCGCGGCCAGGGGCCGACGCCGCGCTGGGCGGCTTCGGCGGGCTCTTCGACCTCAAGGCGGCGGGCTATGACGACCCGCTGCTGGTCTCCGGCACGGACGGCGTCGGCACGAAGCTGATGCTGGCCTTCGCCATGGGACGGCACGACACGATCGGGATCGACCTCGTCGCGATGTGCGCCAACGACGTCCTTGCGCAGGGCGCGGAGCCTTTGTTCTTCCTCGACTACTTCGCGACCGGCAAGCTCGAGCCCGGCATTGCGGAGGCGGTCGTCGCCGGCATCGCCGAGGGCTGCAAACGCGCGGGCTGCACCCTGATCGGCGGCGAGACGGCCGAGATGCCGGGCATGTACGAGCCCGGGCATTACGACCTCGCCGGGTTCTGCGTCGGCGCCGTCGACCGGGCCCGCCTCCTGCCCCGGACGGGCGACATGGCGCCAGGCGACGTGCTGATCGGCCTGCCGTCCTCCGGCGCCCACTCGAACGGCTACAGCCTGATCCGGCGTATCGTCGCCGATCAGGGACTCCTTTGGGACGACGCCTCGCCCTTCGGCGAGGGCACGATCGGCGACGCCTTCCTGACGCCGACGCGGCTCTACGTCAGCGACGTCCTGCCCCTCCTGCGCGGCGGCGCGGTGAAGGGCTTCGCGCACATCACCGGCGGCGGGCTGACCGACAACGTGCCGCGCGCCCTGCCCGAAGGGCTGACCCCCGCCTATGACGACGCCGCCCTCGCCCTGCCCCCGCTCTTCTCGTGGCTCAAGGAGGCGGGCGGCCTCTCGGAAGCCGAGGTTCGGCGCACCTTCAACGCGGGCATCGGCGCGGCGCTGATCGTCGCGCCGGAGAGGGTCGACGCCGTCCTCTCCGCCTGCGCCGACGCGAAGGCGATCGGCGAGCTGCGGCCTGCATGACGGCGCGGGTCGCCGTCCTCATCTCAGGTTCCGGCAGCAACCTTCAGGCGCTGCTGGAGGCTTGCGCCGACGAGGCGTTTCCCGCGGAGATCGTGAAGGTCGTCTCGAACCGGCCGGGCGTCTACGGCCTCGAGCGGGCGGCCGCAGCGGGCGTCCGGACCGAGGTCATCGACCACAAAGCCTATGAAGGCCGGGCGCCCTTCGAGGCGGCGTTGCGCGGCTCGCTCGAGGAGGCCGCGCCGGACGTGATCTGCCTTGCGGGCTTCATGCGGGTCCTCGCGGCGGACTTCGTCCGCGCCTTCGAGGGACGGATGCTGAACATCCACCCGAGCCTCCTGCCCGCCTTCCGCGGTCTCCACACTCACCGGCAGGCGCTGGAGGCGGGCGTGAAGATCGCGGGCTGCACGGTACACGTCGTCACGCCCGCGCTCGACGACGGGCCGATCGTCGGCCAGGCGGCCGTGCCGGTCCTGCCGGGCGATACCGAAGACAGCCTCGCCGCGCGCATCCTGAAGGCGGAGCACAGGCTCTATCCGGCGGCGCTCCGGGCCTTCGTCGAGAAGCGCGCGGCGGAAGCCGAAGGCGCTTCGCTCTTCGTGGTCTGAACGTCAGAGCAGGCGCGAGACGGTCTGCTTGACCTCTTCGAAGGGCATGTCGACCACGTCGCCGTCCTGCGGCTCGCCGAGGGCGAGGCTGATCGCCTCCCAGGCGTCGGGCGCGTCGACGTAAGGGGTATCGCCGATGCCCGCGAGGCGCTGCCCCTTGGCCTCGAACTCCGTGACGTTGCCCGAGCCCAGGAGCTTCAGCCAGCGCCAGTTGCCGCGGTGCATGTCGCCGTTGACGTAGAGGAACCAGCGCGGGTCGTCCCCCGTGCCGTCGACGTCGAAGTAGAGGGTCCGGCCGTCGCCCGAATCGGCGAGGACGATGACGCCGTGCTCGTGCTCGTAGAAGGAAGGCCGCGTCTTCAGCAGGAGGTCCGCCGCCACGCCCCGTCCCGCCTTGAGGTCGGCCTTGGCCTGGCGCTGGGCGGTCATGTGCCGGGCATACGCTTCGCGGATGTCGTGCCGGTTCACGTACCAGGCGCCGAGCAGGAAGGCGATCGCGGTCAGGCCGAACGTGCCCGCGACCTCGACCATGGTGGTGAAGTCCGACACGGCGTAGACGAAGGCGACGAGGATCGGCCCGATCAACGCCGCCGCCGCGGCCACGGGTTGCCTGAACCCTGCCAGGTGCTCCTTCAGGAACTCGCCCCAGCTCTCCGAGAACGCGGCGCGCTCGGCCAGGCGCCGGGTCACGCTCTCAGGCAGATCGACCGTAGCAACCCTGAGCATGACCCCGTTCCGCGCGACTGGACCGGTGTCCTAGCCACGCGGGGTTTCCGGCCTCTTAAGGTTGTCCCGGAATCGAGGTCAGACCCGATGGGCTTCGAAGGGCGCGTTGCCGAAGGCGCCGAGCTTGACCGTGCCGTTGATCATGTCGCCGGATTCCTTGCCTTCGAAGGACAAGGTCAGCGGCATCGGCTTGGTCACGTCGACGTCCCACATGGCGGTGTCGTCCTCGACCCGTCCGTTCTTGATCGGCACGGAGTCGCCGCCCTGCTCCATCGTCCCGGACAGCGTGCCGCCCGCCTCTTCGAGGGTCAGGATGCCCTCCTGCCTGCCCATGGGGGTGTTGATGGTGACGTTGTACTTGCCGCTCAGCGCCATGGGGGGCTCCTTCTCGCTTCACTCTCGTAGCTAGGACGAGGACGCGCTGCGGGCCAGTGAGGACCGCAGCGCATGTCCGCTATTCGCCGTATCGATGATCAGATGTGAACGACGCGTCCGAAGGCGTCGAGCGCGCTCTCATGCATCATCTCCGACAGGGTCGGGTGCGGGAAGATGGTGTGGAAGAGGTCCTCCTCCGTCGCCTCCATCGTCATGGCGATGCCGAACCCTTGGATCAGCTCGGTGACCTCCGCGCCGATGCAGTGGGCGCCGAGGAGCTCGCCGGTCTTGGCGTCGAAGACGGTCTTGATGAAGCCTTCCTGCTCGCCGAGCGCGATCGCCTTGCCGTTGCCCTGGAAGGGGAACATGCCGGTCTTCACCTCGTGGCCCGCTGCCTTGGCCTTGGCCTCGGTCAGCCCGACCGAGGCGACCTGCGGGTTGCAATAGGTGCAGCCCGGGATGCGCTTGACGTCGAGCGGGTGGACGTCGTTCTTCCCGGCGATCTTCTCGACGCAGATGATGCCCTCGTGCGACGCCTTGTGCGCGAGCCAGGGGGCGCCGGTCACGTCGCCAATGGCGTAGACGCCCGGCACGCCCGTCGAGAGCCACTCGTCGACGACGATGTGCCCGCGCTCGACCTTCACGCCGACTTGCTCGAGGCCGATGTTCTCGGTGTTCCCGACGATGCCGACGGCCAGGATGACCCGGTCGAACTCGGCCTCTTCGGTCTTGCCGTCCTTGGTCTTGATCGTGGCGGTGACGGTGTCCTTGTTCTTCTTGAGGCCTTGGACCTGCGTCTCGGTGTCGATCTTGAAGCCCTGCTTCTGGAACGTCTTGAGCGCGAAGGCCGAGACCTCCTCGTCCTCGGCCGGCAGGATCCGGTCGACCATCTCGACGACGCGGACCTCGGAGCCCATGGCGTTGTAGAAGCTCGCGAACTCGATGCCGATGGCGCCCGAGCCGATGACCAGGAGGCGCTTCGGCATGACGTCCGGCGTCATCGCCTCGCGCGCGGTCCAGATCAGCTTGCCGTCGGGCTCGAGGCCCGCCTGCGGGATCGTGCGGGCGCGGGCGCCGGTCGCCACGATCACGTTCTTCGCGGTGATCGTGCGCTCCTTGCCCTTCTCGTTGACGGTGACGGCGGGGCCCTTGCCGTTGGCGGCTTTCAGCTTCGCCTCGCCCATGATCACGTCGATCTTGTTCTTCTTCATCAGGTAGCCGACGCCGCCCGCGAGCTGCTTGGCGATCTTGCGGCTGCGCTGAACGACGCCGTCCAGGTCGTAGCCGATGCCCTCCGCCTTCAGGCCGAAGGCCGAGGCGTGCTTCATGTTGGTGTAGACCTCGGAGGTCCGAAGAAGCGCCTTGGTCGGGATGCAGCCCCAGTTGAGGCAGACGCCGCCTAGGTGCTCGCGCTCGATGATGGCGGTCTTCATGCCGAGCTGGCTGCCGCGGATGGCGGCGACGTAGCCGCCGGGGCCCGCGCCGATGACGAGAAGGTCGTAGGATTGATCGGTCATAGGGGGCGCTTAGCGGCTAGAAACCGGATTGCCGAGAGGCTTGCGAGCCCGCGCGGGACTCAGATGCAGCGGGATGCGCAGGCCGCCCGGCCGCCGCGGGGCTGACGAGGCGCATGGTCCGCATGCCCCGGCGCCGCTAGACTGCGGAAAAAATCCGGGAGGACTCATGAAGATCGCCGCTCTCTTCGCCGCCGTCACGGTCGTCGCCGCCCTGCCCGCCGCCGCTGCCGCCCAGACGGACCCCGCACCGGACGAGCCGCTGAAGATCAGCAAGGAGCGGATCGGCAAGGCGCTCAACGGCGTCCTCGAGCGCGGCGAGGCCATGGGGCTCGTCGCCCGCGTCTATCAGGACGGCGAGAAGGTCTACGAGGCCGCGTTCGGCGAGGCGGACCTCGAGGCGAACGAATCGATGGCGCAGGACACGCTGTTCCGCATCTACTCGATGACGAAGCCCATCACCGGCGTCGCGCTGATGACGCTCTACGAGCAGGGGCTCTTCGACCTCGACGACCCGATCACGGACTACGTGCCCGAGTTCGAGGACGTGCGGGTCTTCGAAGGCCTGGACGAGGACGGCGAGCCGATCCTCGTCGCGCCCGAGCGGATGCCGACCGTGCGCGACTTCACGCGCCACACGGCGGGGCTCGGCGGCGGCGACATCGGGGGCTACCCGCAACGGGCCTATGAAGAGGCGGGCGTGCGGGACATGGACATCACCCTGGAAGAGGAGGTCCGCCGGCTCGCCAGCGTCCCCCTCGCCTATCAGCCCGGGACGCAGTGGCACTACTCCGACGCGGTCGAGGTCCAGGCGTTGATGGTCGAGCGGCTGTCCGGCATGCCGTTCGACGCGTACGTCCAGAAGACGATCCTCGACCCCCTCGACATGAAGGATACGGGCTACGTCGTCCCCGAAGAGGACCGCGACCGGCTGGCCGAGGTCTACACCTTCGAGGACGGCGAGCTGGTCCCAGCGACGGGCGAAGCCTCTCTCGCCTTCAACCTCTCCGAGCACGCGCTGACGCCGGGAAGTTGGGGCCTCGTCTCGACCATCCGCGACTACTCCCGCTTCGCCCGGATGCTGCTCGGCGAGGGCACGTTCGAGGAGGTCACGATCCTGAAGCCCGAGACGGTCGAGCTGATGGCGACGGACGCCCTGCCGGATGGTTTGACCGACACGCACTTCCTGCCGAACAAGGGACAGGTCGGCTTCGGCATCGACTTCGCGGTGCGCACGGCGCCGCCCGCGAGCCCCGACGAGAACGTCGGCGCGATCGGCGAGTTCACCTGGGACGGCTACGCGAGCACGCTCTTCTGGGTGGACCCCGCCAACGACCTCACGGCGCTGATCTTCTACCAGATCGTGCCCTTCGACGACACGCCGCAGAAGGCGTTCCGCAAGGCGGTCTACGGGGCGGACTGAGACGCGGAGGGAACGGCCGGGGCACGCGTCCTGTTGGCGCTCTCGATATAGGAGGGACCTATGGGACTACTCGGCTTCGCCATTCTCTGCGTCGTGATCGCCGTCATCGCCGGCGCGCTCGGCTTCACCGGCATCGCGCGGGGCGCCGCGAACATCGCGCGGATCATCTTCGCGATCTTCCTCGTGCTCGCGCTGATCATCTTCTGCCTGGTCGCGCTCGGGGTCGCGGCGGCCTGAGCGAGGGGCGGCTCAGTTGAGCTTCTTCTTGACCTCGTCGGGCGTCGGCTCGGGCTGCGGGAGGGGGGCGATGGTGACGCCCTCCTCGACCAGGGCCTTCGCCTCGTCCGGCGTCGCCTCCCCGTAGATGGGGCGGTCCTTCGCCTCGCCGTAGTGGATCTTGCGCGCCTCCTCGGGGAAGCGCTTGCCGACGCCCTCGAAGTTCTTGTGGACGTAGTCGCGGGCCTTCCGTGCGCTCTCGTTGATCGCCTGCCTGACGACGGAGAGGCGCTCTTCCGCGGCGGCCTCGGAGCGGCGGCTGGTCGCGACGTAGGGCGCCATCAGCGCCTTGCCGACCTCGGACGAGCCGCAGACCGGACAGGCCAGGAGGCCCTTCTGCGCCTGCGCGTCGTAGTCGGCGCTGTTCGAGAACCACCCCTCGAACCGGTGCGCGTCGTCACACTTCAGGGCGTATTTGATCATGCCTTATAGGTGCGCAGGATCGGTGCCGTTTCAAGCTGCAGGGCGGGGATACGGGCCCTGGTGTCGCCGACGCGCGACAGGTCGAGATCGGCGAAGAGGAGCCCCGGCTCGTCGTCCTCCTTGCGTGCGATCACCGTGCCCCAGGGGTCGACCACGAGGCTGTGCCCGTAGGTGACCCGGCCGTCCTCGTGCTCGCCGCCTTGCGCCGGGGCGAGGACGAAGGACCCCGTCTCGATCGCGCGCGCGCGCAGGAGGACCTCCCAATGCGCCTGCCCCGTCGGCACCGTGAACGCGGCGGGTACGCAGAGGACGTTGGCGCCGCTCCGGGCGAGCCGCCGGTAGAGGGCGGGGAAGCGCAGGTCGTAGCAGATCGAGAGCCCGAGCACGGCCTCGCCCGCATGCGCGATCACGGCCTCCGCCCCCGGCGCGTAGGTCGAGGACTCCTTCCAGCTCTCCCCCGTCGGCAAGTCCACGTCGAAGAGGTGGACCTTGTCGTAGTGCGCGATCCGGCCGTTCGGGCCGAAGAGGATCGAGCGGTTCGCCGCCTGCCTCTGTCCCGGCTCGGCGTTCAGCACCACCGCGACCGAGCCGATCAGGAGGTGGATGCCGAGCTCGCGCGCGAGCGCTTCGAAGCGGGCGACCGCCTCCGGCTCTCCGACGGGCAGCGTCTCGAAGAGGCGGCGGGGCCGTTTGTCGACGACGAGCGTCATCTCGGGCGTCGCGACGAGGGACGCCCCCTGCTTCGCGGCGTCGCGGACGCAGCGCTCGACGTCGCGCGCATTGGCGGCCGGGTCGAGCCCGGAGCGCATCTGGACGAGGGCCGTTCGCACGGGTCAGTCCGCCAGCATCGGGTCGAGCTTGCCCGCTTGGTCCAACGCGTAGAGGTCGTCGTACCCGCCCACATGCGTGTCGCCGATGAAGATCTGCGGGAAGGTCGCCCGGCCACCCGAGCGCTGCACCATCTCGGCCTTCTTCTCGCGGTCGAAGGCGGCGGGGATGTCGGTGAAGTCCACGCCTTTTTGTTTCAGCAGCTTCTCGGCACGGGCGCAGTAAGGGCAGAACGCCTTGGTGTAGAGGGTGACGGGCTTCATGCGCGGTCCTTTGCGTTAAGGGGGTTCGAGGCGCGAACACCGTGCGTAGCGAGGCGTTCAGCCGCGGACCACCCTCGCGAGGGTCAGGGCCGTCACCTCAGCTGCGCCGGCCCGCCTGAGCGCCCGGGCGCAGGAAAGAAGCGTCGCACCGGAAGTCAGGACGTCGTCGACGAGGACGAAGCGCCCCGCCTCGGCGCCGCGCCGCGCCGCGAAGGCACCCGCGACGTTCCGGCGGCGGGCGGCGGGGCTCAGGCCCTTCTGCTTCGGTGTCGCTTTCAACCGGGCAAGGAGGCGGGCGTCGTGCGGCAGGCCGGTGAGCTTCGAAAGAGCGCCCGTCAGCAGGGCCGCCTGATTGTAGCGCCGCGCGGCGAGACGGCGCCGATGGAGCGGCACGGGAACGAGCGTCACCCCCGTCGTCAGAAGCTCCTCCCCGCAGCGGGCGAGGAGGCGAGCCAGGGCCGGTACGCCATCGTGCCGGTCGCCGTATTTGAGCGCGAGGATGAGCGGCGCGCTCTCCTCGTCGTAGCGCAGGGCGCAGCGGAGGCGGTCGAGCCGGCCCTTGCCCGTCAGCCGCCCCGGGAAGCCGGTCGTCGCGGCGCAAGCCATGCAGAGCGGCGCGGCCGGATCGGTCAGGGCGAAGGGCAGGCCGCAGGCATCGCACCAGGGCGGTGCGATCATCTCCGCCCGCGCCCAGGCGGCCGCCGAGAAGGCCCCGTGGCTCGTCACCGCCTCGCCTGTCAGCGGGCAGACGGGCGGGTAGACGAGGTCGAGGAGACGCCGACCGGCTTGGCCGAACGCTCTGGCAGGGCCATGTGGCGGGTACGCTGCCTCCGGCCTCTCCATGTCTTCGCCCCGCCCCTCGATCTTCTCCGCCAGCGCCCGTCGCGCCAAGCTCGGCCGCGCCGCATCGAGCGTAGCCGGCGCCGACTTCCTTCATAGGCGCGCCGCCGAAGAAGTCGTGGACCGACTCGAAACGGTGCTGAAGGACTTTCCGCGCGCCCTCCTCTACGGGCCCGGAGCGCCGGCCGTCCTCGAGGCGCTGACCCCTGCTGCCGGGGTGGGCGAGGCCGTGGTGGCGGGGGAGTCGGCGCGCCTCCTGCGCGCGCTCGGCGCGCCCGATCCCGTCGAGGCGGCACCGGAGGCCCTGCCCTTCGAAGACCGAAGCTTCGACCTCGTCGCCTCCGTCTTCTCGCTCCACGCCGCGGACGACCTGCCGCGCGCGCTGCTGGAGGCGCGGCGGGTCCTGAAGCCCGACGGTCTCCTCGTCGCGCTCTTCCCCGGAGAGAGGACGCTGCACGAGCTGCGGGGGGTTCTGCAGGCCGCCGAAGCCGGGGTGACGGGCCGGGTCGCCCCGCGCGTCTCGCCGATGGTCGCGGTCAGGGACGGCGGGGGTCTGCTTCAGCGCACCGGTTTCGCCCTGCCGGTCGCGGATACCGTCAACGTGCCGGTGCGATACGGCGATCCGCTCAGGCTCCTCGCGGACCTCCGCGCCATGGGAGAGACGAGCACGCTCGCTGCGGGACCGAAGGGCGCCCTGCGCCGCGACGTGCTGGCAGCAGCGATGACGGCCTATGCGGGGCTCGCGGACGAGGACGGCGTGCCGGCCAGTTTCGACCTCGTCGCGCTGACGGGTTGGGCGCCGCACGAAAGCCAGCCCAAGCCGCTGAAGCCCGGCAGCGCGAGGGCCTCGCTGGCCGAGGCCGTAAAGGGGCACTGATCAGCCGGTCAGAAGGTCCCGCACGGCGGCCGCGATCGGCTTGTCGGCGGGCGGCGTGTCGTGGCCGAGGAGCTTGCCGGGCAGGGTCCAGGACAGCGTCTGACCTTCGCGCGGGGCGGGGAAGCCCCGCCATTTCCGGCAGGCATAGGCCAGGAGGACGAGCGAGCGCCCCCCGCTCGTGTCCGTGCCGAAGGCGAGCGGGGCGAGGCAGCTCTCCTCGGTCGCGATGCCGAGCTCCTCTTCGAGTTCTCGGATAAGCGCCGATTCGGGCGCCTCCCCGGGCTCGACCTTGCCGCCGGGAAACTCCCAGGCCCCCGCATAGGGCTTGCCGTCGGGAATCCGCGTCAGGAGCACGCGGCCATCGGCGTCGATCAGCGCGGCGCAGACGACGAGGAGCGGCGGGATCGGCGTCACTGGCCCGCCCGGGCCTCTCGCACCTCGTCCCCCGCCACGCGCGTGATCTGCGCCTTGAGGCGCGCGGTCTCGGCGGCGCGGCGCATCGCCTGCTCGCGCAGGCGGGCGGCGATCTCGGGCGCGCGCTCCTCGAAGGGCGGAATGCGGACGGCGTTGCGGGCGTCTATGCGGACCAGGTGCCAGCCGCCCTCGCCCTCGATCGGGTCCGAGACGGCACCGATCGGCAGGGACTGGGCGGCGTCGCGGACCGCGCCCGGCAGATCGGCGAGCGGAACCATGCCGAAGCTGCCGCCCTCGCCGCGCGTGTCCATGTCGAGGGATTGGCGCTGGGCGAGTTCGGAGAAGCTCGCCCCCCGCTCGATCCGGGCGCGAAGGTCCGCGGCCTCCTCCTCGCTGGAGACGAGGATGTGCGCGGCGGCGACGCGCTGCTCGCCGTCCAGCGCCGCGACCTCGGCGTCGTAGGCCGCGCGGACCTTCTCGTCGGAAGCCGCTTCCTGCACGGCGAGGTCGAGATAGGCCTCGGCAAGCACCCGGCGCCGCGCGAGCGCCAGGGCCGCGCGGACCTCGAGCGCCTGGTCGAGGCCGTCGGCCTCGGCCGCCATGGCGAGGGTGAGTTGTTCGGCCGCATCCTCGACGTAGCCTTCGCGCAAGAGCGCGGTCGGGCTCGCGTCGCGCCCCTCGGGCCCGGCCTGCGCGCGCGCGTCGGAAAGGCGAATCGGCACGGCGCCGACGGCGACGAGAACGGGGTCCTCCGGCGTCGCTTCGCTCAGGGCGGGCGCAGGCCCGCGAAGCGGAAGGACGTTCCCGCCCGTCGCGCCGTAGGCGAGCGCCCCCGCGACGACGAGGGCGAGGAGGCCGGCGCCCAAGACGCGGCCCTCCGCGCGAAGCGGCAGGCGGCCCAAGAAGGCTATCCCACCGGCGCTCTGTGTTCTCGGATGCTGCTCGGTCATCACCGCCTCAACCCGAAGGCCTCCCTAGCTCACGGCCCCCCGGCCCCCAAGCGTTTCTGACTCGGCTGTCGTTTGACAGTCCCCCGGCCCTTTCCTATCTGACCGCCACCTCGGATTCCCCTCTCGGGAAACGGGGGTGACGCTGCGCCTGCCCGCAGCTTGGCCGGGCCCGGCAGAGGCTTCGGCCGGGGGCTTGCAAGGGGCGCGCCTCCCCCGCCCCCGGACAGCCTCGAAGGCATTCACATAATGGCAAACACCTCTTTCGCTTCCCGCCTCTTCGGGTCCGCAAACGACCGTCGGCTCAAGCCGATGTACCGAAAAGCCAAGAAGATCGGGGAGTTGGAGGACGAGATGAAGGCCCTGTCCGACCAGGGCATCAAGGACAAGACCGAGGAGTTCAAGCGCCGCTTCCAAGAGGGCGAGACGCTGGACGACCTTCTGATCGAAGCCTTCGCCCTCGTCCGCGAGGCGGCCGACCGCGCGCTCGGCATGCGGCCCTACGACGTGCAGCTGATCGGCGGCATGGCCATGCATGGCGGGAACATCGCCGAGATGAAGACCGGCGAGGGCAAGACGCTGGTCGCGACGCTGCCCGCCTACCTCAACGCGCTGACCGGCCGCGGCGTCCACGTCGTCACGGTCAACGACTACCTCGCCAAGCGCGACGCGGAGTGGATGGGCAAGGTCTACGGCGCCCTCGGCCTGACGACCGGGATCATCTTCAACGAGCTCGGCGACGCCGAGCGGCGCGCGGCCTATGCCTGCGACATCACCTACGCGACGAACAACGAGCTGGGCTTCGACTACCTTCGCGACAACATGAAGCAGCGCATCGAGGACATGGTCCAGCGCGGCCATGCCTACGCGCTGATCGACGAGGTCGATTCGATCCTGATCGACGAGGCGCGGACGCCGCTCATCATCTCGGGGCCGACCGAGGACAAGTCCGAGCTCTACGTCGCGATCGACGCGTTGATCCCGCACCTCTCCGAAGAGCACTACGAGGTCGACGAGAAGCAGCGCTCCGCGCAGTTCACCGAGGAAGGCAACGAGTTCATCGAGAACCTTCTGCAGGAGAAGGAGATGATCGAAGGCGATCAGCTCTACGACGCGCAGAACGTCTCGATCGTCCACCACCTCCAGAACGCGCTGCGCGCCCACAAGCTGTTCCAGCGCGACAAGGACTACATCCTCAAGGACGACAAGGTCGTCATCATCGACGAGTTCACCGGCCGGATGATGGAGGGCCGCCGCTGGTCCGACGGCCTGCACCAGGCGGTCGAGGCGAAGGAAGGCGCGAAGATCCAGCCGGAGAACGTCACGCTCGCGTCCATCACCTTCCAGAACTACTTCCGCCTCTACGAGAAGCTGTCGGGCATGACCGGCACGGCCCTCACCGAGGAGGGCGAGTTCGCCGACATCTACAAGCTCAACGTCCTCGAGATCCCGACCAACAAGCCGATCGCGCGGGAAGACCTCGACGACGAGCTGTATCTGGGCGCGCGCGAGAAGTACCACGCCATCGCGCGGCAGATCGCGGACTGCCACCTTCGCAACCAGCCCGTCCTCGTCGGCACGGTGTCGATCGAGAAGTCCGAGCACCTCTCCCGCCTCCTCTCCGACAAGAAGTTCTGGCGCGAGAGCGCGGGCGTCCTGCGCAAGCAGATGGACGACCTCAAGGACAACAAGAAGAACGCGGACGAAAGAGAGCGCCTGGCGAAGCTCGCCGACGAGATGGAGGCGATCGCGCGCCGTCCGATCCCCGTCCCGCACAACGTGCTGAACGCCCGCTTCCACGAGCAGGAGGCGGAGATCGTCGCCCGGGCCGGCGAGCCCGGCGCCGTGACGATCGCGACCAACATGGCGGGGCGCGGCACCGACATTCAGCTCGGCGGCTCGGTGGACATGGAGATCATGACCCACCTCTCCGACGAGGACGACGCCGAGACGATCGCTTCCAAGCGCGCCGAGATCGAGGCGCGCATCCGCGAGCAGAAGAAGATCGCGCTCAAGGCGGGCGGCCTCTACGTCCTCGCGACAGAGCGGCACGAGAGCCGGAGGATCGACAACCAGCTCCGCGGCCGCTCAGGCCGTCAGGGCGACCCCGGGACGACGAAGTTCTTCCTCAGCCTCGAAGACGACCTGATGCGGATCTTCGGTACGGGGATGGAGAAGATGCTGAAGCGCTTCGGCATTCAGCCCGACGAGTCGATCGAGCACCCCTGGTTCACCAAGGCCGTCGAGAACGCGCAGAAGAAGATCGAGCAGCGCAACTTCGACATGCGCAAGAACGTCCTCAAATACGACGACGTCATGAACGACCAGCGCAAGGCGATCTTCGAGCAGCGCATCGACTTCATGTCGGCGGAGCGCGTGGACGACATCGTCGCGGACATGCGCGAGACGCTGATCGAGGACATGGTCGCGACCCACGTGCCCGCGAAGTCCTACGCCGAGCGCTGGGACATGGTGGGCCTGCGCGAAGAGGTCCGCGAGGTCTTCGGCATCGACCTGCCGATGGAAGAGTGGGCCGAAGAGGAAGGCGTCGCCGACACCGAGATCCAGGACCGGATCAAGGAAGCGGCCGAAGCGCGGGCCGCGGAGCGGCGCGAGGAGTTCGGCGAGGATCTCAGCCAACGCATCGAGAAGCAGCTCCTCCTGCAGACGATCGACCGGAACTGGCGCGAGCACCTGCAGCAGCTCGACCACCTGCGCTCGGTCGTCGGCCTGCGCGGCATGGGGCAGCGCGACCCCCTCAACGAGTTCAAGACCGAGGCCTTCGGCCTCTTCGAGCTCCTGCTCGACGGCCTGCGCCGCGACGTGACCAAAGCCCTGTACCACGTGCAGGTCCGCCGCCAGGAGCCTGCGGGCGCGGAGGGCGGCATGCCGGGCGCACCCGGCGGGCGGCCGAAGCTCGACATCGAAGAGGCGCGCCGCCTGATCCAGGAGCTTCAGGCGCGCGGACAGCTCGACCCTTCGAAGATGAAGGCCGTCCACGTCGATGCGACGACCGGCGAGAACGACGCGGGCCACGGAAACCCCGACGCCCCCCGCCGAAGCTACGGCCAGTCGGCGGGCGCCTCCTCGATCCGGGCCCAGCGCATGCAGCAGCAGGTCCGCGCGGACGACCCCGGCACCTGGGGCCGCGTCAGCCGCAACGCCCCCTGCCCCTGCGGCTCGGGCCGGAAGTTCAAGCACTGCCACGGCAGCGAGGCGAGCCAGGCGGCGGAGTGAGGTTCTTAGGGCGGTCCTTCCAAGACCGTCCTACCGCCGCTCGGGAATCCACCTGTCGGCGTGCTGCCACCAAGCTTGGCTCGTCGTCCGCTCGATGACGTAGCGCTCCAGCGGCTCGGCCAGGGCCGACCCCTCCGGCAGCGCCATGGTGACGAAGATCGGGTCGGCGAGCGTTCGGGTGACGCGGACGTTCAGGCTCTCCTTCTCCTTCGCCGAGAGGAGCGCGGGCGCGGCGTGGGCGAAGAGGTCGATCTCTCCGTCCGCGACGGCGTTCAGGCCCTCGCTCAAGTTCGCGTAGCCCTTCGGCTCGACGCCGCTGCTGCGCAGGTAGGCAGCGCTGGTCGACCCCTCCACGATGCCGACGCTCTTGTCGCCAATATAGGCCGCGACGTCGTCGGGCGGGCCTGAGCTCGTTCCCGCGGCCGAGACGACGGCGGCCGTCAGCGACGCGCTGACCGCGAGGCCGATCAGCATCCACAGCATGGCGACGGCCCGGCCGGGCAGCGTCGCGGGCGCCTTGTCGCCATAGCCGATGGTGGTGAGCGTCACGCCCGCCCACCAGAAGCCGTCGCCGAGGCCCCTGACCGGAGAGCGCGCGAACTGCTCCTCGTTGCCGCGCCGCTCGAGGAGCCAGATGAGCGCGCCGACGACGAGGAGGAGCGCCGAGAGGTAGAGGATGATGCGAAGGAACTGCCAGGAGAAGAGGCTCGTCGCCGTCTTCACGACGCCCGACGAGCGGCGCTCCGCGATGCCGAGGGTCGCGGTGTAGAAGGGAAAGACGAGGTCGGCCTTTGCCGCCTGCTCCTCGCTCGCATAGACCGGCAGCGCGACGTCGACACGGCCGGACGAGACGGCGTCGGCGATCTCGCCCTCCGAAAGCTCCACGAAGGCGTAGTCCGCGTCCATCTTCTCCGCGCCCGTGCGCCAGAGGTTGACCGCGAGCCCCTGCCAGCTGCCGCTCTCGTCCTTGGACGCGAAGGGGGGCCGCTCTACGATGCCGACGCGCAAGGGCGCGTCGCTCCGCACGACCGGCCCTGCGGCAGGCACGAGGCTCTGCGCCGCGGCGGGCACGAGGACGGACAGGGCGACGCCGAGCGCCGCCGCGAGGGCGAAGAGGAAGGATCTGCGCGGCATGGGCAGGTAATGGGCGCAGCCGCCGCCTGGTTCCTATCGCGGCTGCGACTGAGAGCCTGCCCCTACCCCGCGATCACCGGCAGGAAGTGCTCGGCGTACTCCTCCGCCTTGCGCATGCCGACGCCGTAGACGGACAGAAGCTCCTCCTTGGTCGTGGGCTGGCGCACGGCCATGTCGATGAGGGTGCGGTCCGAGAAGACGGTGAAGGCCGGGGCGCCGCGGGCCTTGGCGAGCTCGAGGCGCTTGTCCTTGAGGCGCTGGAGGAGCTCGCGGTTGACGTCGTCGGGCATCTGGGCGGCGGTGCGCTGCGCCCGCGCGGTCTTCTTCGTCGGGCGATCCTTCTTGAGGGCGACTTCGCGCTCGCCGCGCACGACCTCCTTGCCCGCCGGGGTCAGGACGACGGAGGAGTACTCGCCCGCGACGTCGATGAGCCCTTGCGCGAAGAGCTGCCGGACGACGCCGCGCCACTGGGCGCCCGTTCGCTTCGCCCCGCGTCCGAAGACGGCGAGGTCGTCGTGGCGGGCTTTGAGGACCTTCTCGGTCTCCTCGCCCCGCACGATGTCGATCAGGTGGTTCTGCCCGTAGACTTCGCCCGTCTGCGCGGCGGCGGTGAGGATGAGGTCCGCCGCCTCCGTCCCGTCCACGGCCTCCGGCGGCTCGCGGCAGACGTCGCAGTTCCCGCAAGGCTCGGAGTGCCGCTCGCCGAAATAGGCGAGGAGCACGTTCCGCCGGCACTCATGCGCGTCGCAATAGGCGATGAGGGCGTCGAGCTTTCGCCGCTCGGCCCGCTTGACCGCTTCGGGCGCGCCCGACTCGTCGATCATCTTGCGGCGGAACTTGAGGTCGCCATAGCCGAAGAGGAGGATCGCCTCCGCGGGCTGTCCGTCCCGCCCCGCCCGGCCGATCTCCTGATAGTAGGCCTCGGGGCTCGAGGGCAGGTCGCGGTGGATGACGTAGCGGATGTCCGGCTTGTCGATCCCCATGCCGAAGGCGATCGTCGCGCAGACGACGAGGTCCGCTTCCGAGATGAAGCGGTCGAGGATCTGCCCCCGGTCCTCGTCCGACAGCCCCGCGTGATAGGCGACGGCGTTGTGCCCCGCCTCCTGCAGCTTCTCAGCGACGGCCTCCGTCCCCTTGCGCGAGAGGCAGTAGACGATCCCCTGGGCGCCGCGCCGCTCGCCGACGAGTTCCACCACGCGGGCGTCCGCGCGGGACTTCTCCTCGACGGTGACGGCGATGTTCGGCCGGTCGAAGCCGCCGATGAAGACCTGGACGTCGCCGTGGAAGATGCGGTCGACCATGTCCGACCGGGTCTGGTCGTCCGCCGTCGCCGTGAACGCCGCGACCGGCACGCCGGGATGGATCTTCTTGAGCTCGCCGAGCGCCATGTATTCGGGCCGGAAGTCATGGCCCCACTGGCTGATGCAGTGCGCCTCGTCGATCACGAACATCGAGACGGGCGCCTTGGCGAGCGCGTCCTGCATCCTCTGCGTCGCGAGGCGCTCGGGGCTCATGTAAAGGAGCTTCACCCGGCCCTCGAGCGCGCCCTTCCAGTCGGCGACGCTCTCTGTCCGGTCTCTGCCGGAGTGAATCATGCCGGCCTCGATCCCGAAGGACCGCAGGAGCGCGACCTGGTTCTCCATCAGCGCGATGAGCGGGCTGACGACGACCGCGAAGCCTTCCGACATGACCGCCGGAAGCTGGAAGCAGAGCGACTTGCCCGCGCCCGTCGGCATGACGGCGAGGACGTCGCGCCCTTCGAGGAGGCAGTCGACGATGGCCTCCTGGCCGGGACGGAAGGCACCGAAGCCGAAGGCGGCTTCGAGCGCGGCGAGCTTTCCGGTCTGCGCCGTCTCAGCCATCGCCGCCTGCCCCATCCTCTGCTCCTTCTGCCCGGAGGGCGGGTGAATCAGACCGGCGCGCCCGCCGCAAGTGTGAAGGGCGTTAGGGTCTTACGGACCTGATCGCTACATCGTCTGAGCCGCCTAGGAGGATTCGCGAATGGCCCCCATCACGATCGACCCGGCGCTCTTCACCGAGGACGCGATCGCGCCGGAGACCCGCGCGACGAACGAGCGGGTCGAGGCGATCCTGAAGGAGCAGCCCACCATCATCGAGCTCGGCCCCGAGACGGTGCGGGCGACGCGCGGCGACGGTCAGGGTCTCCTCGGCAAGCAGCCCGCCCACGAGATGGCGCGGTGGGAGACGGCGAGCGCGCTCGGCCTCGACGTGCCGGTCAGGGTCTTCCGTCCCGACGGCGCGCTTCGCGGCGTCTACCTGCACATTCACGGCGGCGGGCACGTCATCGGCACCGCCGACAGCCAGGACCAGGGTCTCGCCATGATGGCGCAGGGGCTTCGGATCGGCGTCGTCTCGGTCGAGTACCGCCTCGCGCCCGAGAACCGCTGGCCCGCCCCCGCCGACGACTGCGAGGCGGCGGCGCTGTGGCTGGCGCAGGGCGCCGCGGCGGACCTGTTCGGGACGGACAGGCTGCTCATCGGCGGAGAGAGCGCGGGCGCGCATCTGTCGGCGGTGACCCTGCTGCGGCTGAAGCACCGGCACGGCCTTACGCCCTTCTCGGGCGCGAACCTCGTCTACGGCGTCTACGACATGGCGCTGACCCCGTCCGCCAAGCGTTGGGGCGACCGGAACCTAATCATCTCGGGGCCGATCATGGCGTGGTTCGGCGAGCAGCTGCTGCCGGCCGCGCAGTTCTCTCAAATGGATAAGCGCGACCCCGACCTCTCGCCCCTCTACGCCGACGTCTCGGGTCTCTGCCCCGCCCTCTTCACCTGCGGCACGCTCGACCCGCTGATCGACGACACGCTGTTCATGGCGTCCCGTTGGACGACGGCGGGGAACGAGGCCGAACTCGCGATCTATCCGGGCGGGATCCACGCCTTCAACGCGCTGCCGGACCTGCCGATCGCGACGGCGGCGAACCTGAAGATGGCGCAGTGGCTCGCAGAGAAGCTGGAATGAACGAGGCGGACCAGTCCGCGCCGAAGAAGCGCTCGCCGGGAGACGGGCGCACCCTCGAGGAGCCCCCCATCGAAGAGATCCTGCGGACCATCCGGCGGATCCTCGCCGAGGAGGACAAAGCCGACCTCGACAGGCTGCCCGAGGGGCCGGTCTGGACGCCCTGAGCACCTCCTGCGTTGAAACCGCCGCCCGCATCTGCGATGCCGCGGGACCGCGAAGAGAGGTTTCATGTCGGACTGGACGACCGTCAAAACGCCGGACGAGGCCGTCGAAGCGCTGATCACGCGCTACGAGGCGAGCGCCGGACGGCTGCGCCGCGCCTTCGAGGCTTTCGTCCGGGACGGCACCCAGCCGGCCCCCGCCCCGTTCGACTTCGCCTACCCCGCGCTTCGCATGGAGTACGCGCCCGGCACCGCCGTGCCGCCGCTTTCCTCGGCCTTCGGCAAGTTCGAATCGCCCGGCACCTATCAGACCAACATCGCCCGGCCCGCCTTGTTCAGGGACTATTTGTGCGAGCAGATCGGCATGCTGATGGGCCGGTACGAAGTCGAAGTGTCCGTCGGCCCGTCCCGGGAAGACATTCCCTACCCTTACGTCCTCGAATCGGCGAGCGGGGTCGACGTCGAGGCCGTGCCGCCCTCCGAGCTCGCGCGGATCTTCCCGACGCCGGACCTCGCCTCCATCGACGACGGGATCGCCAATGGGGACTGGGCGACGACCTCGCTCCTCGCCGTGGACGAGCCGCAGCCCAAGCCGCTGGCGCTCTTTCCCGCGCTGCGCACGGACTACTCGCTGCAGCGCCTGCGCCACTATACGGGGACCGAGCCCGAAGACTTCCAGCAGTTCATTCTGTTCACGAACTATCACCGATACATGGACGAGTTCGTGGAGCTGGCGGTCGAGCGGCTTCAGTCGAAGAACGGCGTCGGCGCGGACTACAAGGAGCTCGTCGCGCCGGGCGGCACGCGGGTCTCGGCGGACACCAAGGATGCGGTCCGCAAGGTCCAGTCGAGCCCGTGGCGGCGCCACCAGATGCCGGCCTACCACCTGACGGCGCCGGGCGGTCAGGGGATCACCCTCGTCAACATCGGCGTCGGGCCGTCCAACGCGAAGACGATCACGGACCACCTCGCCGTCCTCCGCCCGCAGTGCTGGATCATGATCGGCCATTGCGGTGGGCTCAGGCACTCCCAAAGGCTCGGCGACTACGTGCTCGCCCACGCCTACCTGCGGCGCGACCACGTCCTCGACCGCGACCTGCCGCCGGACATCCCGATCCCGGCCATCGCAGAGGTCCAGCTCGCGCTGACCGCGGCGGCGGGCACGGTCACGGGCGACGGGCCGAAGGCGCTCAAGCACCGCCTACGGACGGGCACGGTCGTCACGCATGACGACCGGAACTGGGAGCTGCGCTTCGAACGCGAGGCCAGGACGCTCGGCCACGCCCGGGCCATCGCCATCGACATGGAGAGCGCGACGGTGGCCGCGAACGGCTACCGCTTCCGCGTACCTTACGGCACGCTCCTCTGCGTCTCGGACAAGCCGCTGCACGGCGAGATCAAGCTGCCCGGGGCCGCGAACCGCTTCTACGAGCGGGCCATCGGCGAGCACATGAAGATCGGCATCGAGGCGCTCGAGATGCTTCGCCGCGACGGGGCCTCCGCGCTTCACAGCCGCAAGCTGCGCAGCTTCGACGAGCCGCCCTTCCGGTGAGCGCCCACGGCCATACGGATCCGCGCTTCGAAGGGGTCCGCGACGCCTTCGAAGCGAGCCTCGCGGCGGGAGACGACCTCGGCGCCGGCGTCTGCGTCATCGTGGATGGCGAGCCAGTCGTGGACCTGTGGGGCGGCCATCAGGACCGCCAGAAGACGACGCCTTGGGAGGAGGACACGCTCGCCTGCGTCTACTCCTCGGGCAAGGCGGTCCTTTCCGCCGCGATCCTCGGCGCGGTCTCGCAGGGCGCGCTCGATTACGCCGCACCCGTCAGCGAGGTCTGGCCCGAGTTCGGCGGGGCCGGAAAGCAGAGCGTCACCCTCGTCCAGGCGCTCTCCCATCAGTCCGGACTGCCCGGCTTCGCCGCGCCGAAGGACCCCTCGATCTGGCTCGATTGGGACGACACCTGCGCCGCCCTCGCCGAGATGGAACCGATGTGGCCGCCCGGCACGGCGAGCGGCTACGGCCCCCAGACCTTCGGCTTCATCGCCGGCGAGGTCCTGCGCCGCGCCACGGGCCGCACGATCGGCGAGCACCTGCGCACCCTCGGCCTCGAGGTTCATTGCAGCGTGCGCGGCGAGGCGGCCGGCCGCGTCGCGCGGATGATGAAGCCGCCTCGGGCGCCCGACCTCGGCGAGATCACGCCCGAGACCCGCGCCGCCTTCCTGGAGCCCTGGTCCTCGCCCGCCGGCGTCGATCGGGACGCCTGGCTCGCCGCCGAGATCCCGGCGTCGAACATGCACGCGACCGCGCGCGGCCTCGCCGAGGTGATGCAGGTCTTCGCGACCGGACGAATGGGCGGGAAGCCGTTCGCGACGGACGAGGCGCTGCGCGCCGCTCTCGCCGAGCGCGTCCACGGTCCCGACCGCGTCCTGCCCTTCGAGCTTTCCTGGGGCGCCGGGGTCATGCGGGAAACGCTCGGCGTCTTCGGCGGCTCCCCCACCGCCGTCGGCCATTACGGCTTCGGCGGATCCTGCGTCATGGCGGACCCCGCCCGCGGGTTGTCCTTCGCCTACGTGCCCAACAAGATGTCGCCGCACCTGGTCGGCGATCCGCGCGCCACCGCCCTCCTGAGGGCCGTGACCATGGCGCTTCGGTAACCCTGCACAACGGTCATTTGGCGTCTTCGCTAACCAACCGTTAGCCTTGTTTCGGGCACGAGTTAACTTCGCAACAAGACAGGGCGATAGGATGAGGAAGCGTCTCGCCGCCACGATCAGCGTTCTCGCGCTCGGTCTGGTTACCGCCAGGGCACAGGCCGACAGCGACTTCGACACCTTCCGCCAGCAGTTCCGCATCGACGCCGCCGCGGCGGGCGTCGATCCTACGCTTTACGACCGCGAGATGGCGACGGCGCAGCCGCTGGCCGTCATCCTCGAGCGCAACGACAACCAACCCGAGTTCAACCGCCCGATGTGGGCCTATGTCGACGGCGCGACCTCCGCCGCCCGGATCAAGGGCGGCCAGGAAGGCTACGCGGCGGAGAAGGCGCTCCTTTCCAAGATCGAGGACGAGTACGGCGTCGCCGCCGAGGTGGTCGTCGCGATCTGGGGCATGGAGTCGAGCTATGGACGCATCATGGGCGACCACGACATCGTCTCCGCCCTCGCCACGCTCGGGTTTCAGGGGCGCCGCCAGTCCTTCGGCCGGACGCAGCTGATCGCCGCCCTCAAGATTCTTCAGTCGGGCGCGGCGGACCGGGACGAGCTCAAGGGCTCCTGGGCGGGCGCGATGGGACAGACGCAGTTCATTCCCACGACCTACATCGAGCATGCGGTCGACCATGACGGCGACGGGCACAAGGACCTCTGGTCCGACAGAGGCGACGTCTTCGCTTCGACCGCGCACTACTTGGCGCAGTCGGGCTGGCGCGAGGGCGTGCCCTGGGGCTTCGAGGTGAAGCTGCCCGCGGGCTTCGACTTCGCCCATGCCGACGCCAAGCACGCGCGGACCGCAGGCGACTGGCTCGCGCTCGGCGTCGAGGCGGCGAAGGGATCGGTCTCCGAACGCATCGACCTCAACGAGCGCATCTCGATCATCCTGCCCGCCGGCGCCCGCGGCCCCGCCTTCGCGATCACCAACAACTTCCGCGCCATCCTGCGCTACAACAACTCGACCGCCTACGCGCTCGGCGTCTCCTTCCTCTCGGACGCCGTCGCGGGCCGCGACACGAGCCTCGCCCAGGACTGGCCGCGCGACGACCGGCCGCTGACCCTCGCCGAGCGCAAGTCCCTGCAGCAGGCGCTGTCCGAGAAGGGCTACGCGCCCGGTCCCGTCGACGGCATCGTCGGCGCGGGCACGCGCGCCGCGCTCCGCGCCTGGCAGAAGGATCAAGGCATGCCGGCCGACGGCTACGCCTCCGCCGTGGTGCTGGCACGCCTCCTCGAGGCGTGACGAGCCTTCCCTCCGCCGACCTCACCGTCGAGGACGGCACCCCGCGCTCATCGCGCTTCGGCGACGTCTACTACTCGGCCGCGGACGGCTTCGCCGAAGCCTGGCACGTCTTCGTCGAGGGCAACGACCTGCCCCGCCGCTTCGCGGCGCTGCGGGAAGGTCAGACCTTCACCATCGGCGAACTCGGCTTCGGCACCGGCCTCAACGTCGCCGCCGCGCTCCTCGCCTTCTACCGGCGGGACCATGATCGCGGCAGGCTCGCCATCTGGTCCGTCGAAGGATTTCCGGTTCCGCGCGAACGGTTCCGGTCGCTCGCCGAAGAGGCGGCCGAGCGCTGGGCGGAAGCCGCGCCGGTCCTGAGGGCTCTGGCTGCCGCCTATCCGGACCCCGTGCCCGGCCAGGCGGCGCTACGCATCGAAGCGGTCGACCTCGTCCTTTCCTTCGGAGAGGTGCGGCCTTCCTTGCAGAGCGCGCTCCTGCGCGCCGACGCCTGGTTCCTCGACGGCTTCGCGCCCTCGCGAAACCCGGACATGTGGTCGGAGGCGGTCATGCGCCTCGTCGGCGCCCGTTCGGCCATCGGCGCGACGGCTGCGACCTTCACCGTGGCGGGGGCGGTTCGGCGGGGGCTGCAGGCGGCGGGCTTCGACACCGAGAAGACGCCCGGCTTCGGCCGCAAGCGCGAGATGACCCGGGCCCGCCTTCTCCGCCGCCCGAGCGAGGAGTCGGTGCCCGCACCCCTGCGCCTCACCCCGCTGCTCGGCGTCCCCGCGCCGGAAGGGCCCGTCGCGATCCTCGGCGCGGGCATCGCGGGGGCCTCTCTCGCCTGGCACCTTCGGCGGGCGGGGCGGGAGGTCGTCCTCTTCGATCCGAACGGCGCCGCCTCGGGCGCGTCGGGCAACCCCGTCGGGCTCGTCACGCCCCGTTTGGAGGCGGGCGGCGGGTGGGCGGCGCGCTTCTATCGCGACGCCTACCGCTACGCCCTGTCGCTCTACGAGGACGCGGCGAGCGCTGCTCTGTCGACGCGGGGGGCGGACATCGCCGCGGACGATGCCCGCGCGGCGAAGACGATCGCGACCGGCTTGTGGCCGGAAGCGATGCTGCGCCTGGAACGAGAAGGGCTCCGCGCGGATGGCGCTGCGGCCTTGCGGCCGGCCATGGTCGTCAGAGCACTGATCGGGGACACCCCGCTCCTCGAACGGACAGGAACGCTATCCGCCGGCGCGGGAGGCTGGCGCGTCGGCGCAGACGGGCCCTTCGCGGCCGCGGTCGTTGCGTGCGGTCCCGACGCCGCGGCTCTCGGCGGGTTGCATACGGAACTTTCCGCCTCGGACGGGCAGATCGACCTTTTCGGCGGCCCCGCCCCGGCCCGGGTCCTCTCCGGAAGGGGCTACGCCGCCCCCTATGAGGACGGCGTCGCGGTCGGCGCGACCTACGCGCCCGGCCGGATCGGGGCGAGACCGGCCCCGTCCGCCGACGCGACCGAAGAGAACGAGGCGCGCGGCGAGGCGCTGCTCGGCAGCCGCCCGAGCGGATGGCGGGCGGCGGTCGCCTCGCAGCGCGCGGTCACGCCGGATCGCCACCCCGTCGCCGGGCCCCTCTTCGATCGCACCCTCTTTGCCGAGCGGTTCGAGGGCCTGCGCACGGGCCGCGTCGGCGATGCCGATCCGCCCTACGCCGAGGGGCTCTTCGTCCTGAGCGGCCTCGGCAGCCGAGGCCTGTCGGCTGCGCCGCTGCTGGCCGCTCATCTCAGCGCCCTGATCACGGGCGGACCGTCGCCCCTTGATGCGGGCGAGGCGAGCGGTGTGCACCCCGCGCGCTTTCTCATGCGGCGCATGAAGCGAGGTGATGCGGAACGAGGCTGAGTGCCTATTCGTAGCCTTCGTCAAACCTTTGTTCGCCTCCCCCTGCCCCTGACAGCAGATCGTGCTAGATCGTGGCGAAGAAGGGGAGAGTTCGTGGAAGTCGATGGCAAGGAGCGCCAGGCTCAAGGCGTAGCGCAGATCTTGACGCAGCTGTCGCGGCAGGTGCTCGAAAAGAGAGAGGTCGATGACCTGCACGCCGTGCAGTGGTCGGCCCTTCGGTACTTTCAAAGGGCGGGACGGCGGGCGTCGACCGTCATGGGTTTGTCTCGCTACCTCGGCAACACGACCGGCTCTGCCTCGAGGACCGCGAAGTCCCTCCTCGACCGCGGACTCATTCGCGGCGAGCCCGCCCGGCACGATGGCCGCTCGGTGCTCTTCTCCCTCACAAAGGCTGGCCAAGCGGCCCTCCAGCGCGACCCGCTGCTCGACGTCGTCGCGGCCCTCTCGGTGCTGGAGTCCGACGAGCTGGCCCTTCTCGGCGATCTGCTCGACAAGGTGCAGGTCGCGATGACGGAAGCCCGGAATGGAGCGGTCTGACCAGACGGCCGACATCTTGAGCGCCTTCGACGACGCGGGCATCGGCTACGCGGTGACGGACCGCGAGGGCCGCCTTCTCTCCGCCTCCCCGGCCTTCCTCGCCGAGACCCAGCTTCCGCCGGACGCCGTGCCCTCTAAGGCGGCGTGGTTCACGCTCGACGCTTCCGAGGCGGTGGTCCAAGCGGTGCGCGGCGCCCTCTGGCGAGACCTCGTCGGGGGCGGGCAGGTCTGGCGCGGCTGGGTCCGCTGGCGGCTGCCCGACGGCGAGACGAAGTTCTTCGAAGGGACGGCCAAACCACTCAGCGACACGCGCGTCGTCCTGATCGCGAACGACCACTCCGATCTCATCGAGGCCGACCGGGCCCTCGAAGAGTCCGAAGCGACGCTCCGCACCATCCTCGATCGTTTGCCGCTCTCCGTGACGCTCCAGGGACCGGACGGCCGGATCGCCTACATCAACGACTACCTGCCCAGGCGGTTGGGCCTGCCGCGGACGGCCTTCTTGAACAAGGGGCCCGGCGACGTCCTCGTCTCGAAGCCCGGCGAGGCGGTCGCCGACGCGATCCGCCGGGCCCTCGATCGCCGCGAGGCGCTCGACGCCTGGCCGCTCGACATCACGATCGGTCCCCTGGCAGGCACTAGCTGGCTTCTCTTCACCCGGCCGATCCTGGGGCATGGGGGAGACCTTCGGCGTTACCTCATCATCGCCGTCGACCGCAGCGCCGAGGCGGCACTCGCCCAAGAACGGGAGCGCTTCGCACGCACCCTCGCCGAGACGCAGAAGGTCGGCGCGCTGAACGACTTCGCCGGCGCGCTGGCCCACGAGCTCTCGAACATCCTCCACCCCGCCGGCGTCTATGCGAGGGCGCTCGCCAAGGACCCCGACCAGGTCGACCGAGGCGTCCTGGCGGGCCGTATCGCCGACGCGGTACGCAGCGCCGGCGATATCCTACGGCGTACTCTCCTCATGGCGAGGGGCGAGGCCGAGCCGCGCAAGGTGCAGGATCTGCGGCCCTTCCTGCACGAGGTGGTGGAGACGGCGCGAGACCTCGCGCCGCGTGGCCTGACCTATGCCGTCGACCCGCCCGAGGGGGCGGTCTCCGCCGTCCTCGTCGCGACCGAGTTCCGCCAAGTGCTCCTCAACCTGCTCAACAACGCGGCCGAGGCTCAGGCACATAAGGGCCGCATCCTGATCCGGGTGGAGGACGAGGCACCCTTGCCGGCGAACCTCCTCGTGCAGCCGACGGCGAGCGGCCCCTTCGCCCTCGTCGCCGTCATCGACGAGGGCGAAGGCATGGACGTGGCGACCGCCACGCATACCTTCGAGCCCTTCTTCACGACGAAGAGCGCCGGACGCGGCACGGGGCTGGGCCTGCCCGTCGTCCTCGGCCTGGTTACGGGTTGGGGCGGCACCGTTTCCGTTGACAGCGCCCCGGGCGAGGGGTCCACCTTTTCGATATGGGTTCCGAAAGGGAGCCCGAAGCGCTGGGAGGAACGAGGAGAGGTGTGAGATGAGTGCCATTCTGGTGGTCGACGACGATCCGGCGGTGGGAGAGTCGGTCCGCTTCGTCCTCGAGCGCGCCGGCTACGCCGCTACGGGGGCGAGCACGGTCGCGGCGGCCCGCGAGGCGTTGATGGCGGACGACACGGCGTTGTGCATCCTGGACGTGTGGATGGACGGCGAGGACGGGCTCGACTTCGCGGCCGAGGTGGCCCGGTCCGGCGCCCCGTTCATCGTCATGTCGGGGGGCGGGCCGGGGCGGAGCCTCGAGAGCGTCACGGCGAAGGCGGACGCGCTCGGCGCTGTCGCGGTGCTCTACAAACCCTTCGAGG
The DNA here is from genome assembly GCF_014199615.1 of Parvularcula dongshanensis. GTDB lineage: Bacteria > Pseudomonadota > Alphaproteobacteria > Caulobacterales > Parvularculaceae > Parvularcula > Parvularcula dongshanensis. The sequence continues at coordinate 185,644 of NZ_JACHOB010000002.1, forward strand.
ACGAAGAGTTGCTGAACGCCGTTCGGGCGACGCTCGGAAAGAAGAGCTCAGAGCTCTGAGAGGACGCAACCATCGAGCCCTTGCGCGCGGACCGTATCCATGCGCGCGCGGAGCGTTCCGGCACGCGAACGGACGTAGGGGCCCGGCGGGTCGACCCGCCACTTCGCCGGGTTCGGCAGGACCGCGGCGAGGAGCGCCGCCTCGCCCTTGTTCAGCTCGCGGGCCGTCTTGCCGAAGCGTGCCTTCGCCGCGGCCTCCGCACCGAAGTTACCGTCGCCCCACTCGGCGACGTTGAGGTAGACTTCCAAGATCCGGCGCTTGGACCAGAAGAGTTCCTCCAGGCCGGTGAACCAGACCTCGAGGCCCTTCCGGACCCAGCCCCGGCCCGGCCACAAGAACACGTTCTTCGCCGTCTGTTGGGAAAGCGTCGACGCGCCGCGCATGCGCCGGCCGGCCTTCGCCTCTTCGATCGCCTTCTTGATGTTCTCGACGTCGAAGCCGGGATGCGCGCAGAACTTCGTGTCCTCAGCCGCGATGACCGCCGTGACCAGGTAGGGCGAGACGTCCTCGATCCGGACCCATCGCCGTTCGATCGTCTGGCCCTGATGGGCACGGAGCATCATCAACGAGGTCGGGCCGACGGGGATGAACGCGTGCGCGGCGACCCACAGGACCGACAGGACGATCGCGGCGACGCCGAAGAGCAGAACGCCCTTCAGAACCCGCCAGACGGGCGACCCTCGGCGCCCGCGCCGCCCCCTGCCCCGCTTCGCCAATGGCTCAGCCCGCCTCGGCGTGCGCGATGCCGGCATTGGGGCCCCGGCCCTGCGGGCTGTCGAGCCACGCCTCGCAGCACATCCTGGCGAGCTTGCGTACGCGCAGAATGTAGGACTGCCGCTCGGCGACCGAGATCACGCCGCGGGCGTCGAGCAGGTTGAAGAGGTGGGAAGCCTTGATGCACTGGTCGTAGGCCGGAAGCGCGAAGCTGCGACCCTCGTCGCGTCCGCGCTGCAGGATCGCGGCGCAGGCGGCCTCCGCCTCGCGGAACTGGTCCAGCAGCACGTCCGTGTCGGCGAGCTCGAAGTTGAACCCCGAGAACTCGACTTCCTGCTGGTGGAAGACGTCGCCATAGGTCACGCCCTGCCCGTTGTAGTCGAGATCGTAACCGTTGTCCGTGCCCTGAACGTACATGGCGAGGCGCTCTAGGCCGTAGGTCAGCTCGCCCGTGACGGGCTTGCAGTCGAAGCCGCCGACCTGCTGGAAGTAGGTGAACTGCGTCACCTCCATGCCGTCGCACCAGACCTCCCAGCCAAGGCCCCAGGCGCCGAGCGTCGGGCTCTCCCAGTCGTCCTCGACGAAGCGGATGTCGTGGAGCTTCCTGTCGATGCCGATGGCATCGAGGCTGCCGAGGTAGAGGTCCTGGATGTCCTCGGGGCTCGGCTTCAGGACGACCTGGAACTGGTAGTAGTGCTGGAAGCGGTTGGGGTTCGCGCCGTAACGGCCGTCGCCCGGCCGCCTGCAAGGCTGGACGTAGGCCGCGCGCCAGGGCTTCTCGCCCAAGGACCGCAGCGTCGTCGCGGGGTGGAACGTCCCCGCGCCCATCTCGAGGTCGTAGGGCTGCAGGACGACGCATCCCTGGTCGGCCCAATAGCGCTGAAGGCGCAAGATCAGCTCTTGGAAGGAGGGGGCCGCCGGCGTCTTTGGGGTCGTGCTCATGACGAGGGCGGTTAGCGGCGGGGCCCGCCACCGGCAAGCTGGGCCGGACGGCCCGGCTCGCCGACGCGCTCCTTGATCAGGGCGCGGGCCCGCGTGACCAAGGGGTCGGGCGCGAAGGCCTCGAGCCGGGCGAGGAGGCCGTCCGCCTCGGAGAGGTTTCCGGCGACCGCCCGGCAGAAGGCGACCATCCGGAAGGCGTCGAGCGCCCAAGCGTCGACCTCGAGCCGCGCCTCCGCCGCCGTGCAGGCCTTCTTGTCGATCGCCTGGCCGCCGAGCGATTCGAGGGCCGAGGCGAGGGTCACCGGCGGTCCCTCGGCGGCGAGACGTCCGAGGGCGGCGTCGAGCGCGCCCACGGTGTCGGCGGGGGCGGCGTGAACCTCGCGAAGGTCGAGGTCGAAGCAGAGCGATTGCGGACCGCACAGCGTGGCTTCGACGGCGCGGGGCGGCGTCCGGGTCTCGATGTCGAGGCGAGACCCGCTCCTTTCAGCCGTGACGCTGATCCGCCGAAGCGAGGAAGGATCGTCCTCAAAGTCCACGCTCAGAGAGTCGTCGACGCCCGTCAGCAGAAAGCCGCCATCCGCTGCGGGCTCGGCGCTGCAGGGCGCGCTGCAGACGAGAACCACTCTGGCGATGCCGTCCTCCGTGCCGACGCGGATGTCGGCCAACGGCGCCGTCGCAGCGAGGAGGAGCGCGGCGATCATGCGGTCTTGGTCCCCCGCTCCTGGCGCTTCGCGCGCGTCTCGCCTGTCACTAGCGTTCCCGTCCCTGCCCGGGCGGCGGCCATAGCATGCGCCGGGGGCGGGCCGCACCCCCTTCCGCGCGCTTGCCGCGATGTTTGAGAGTCCCTAACGGGCGAGCATGAGCCAAACCCGCGTGATCGAAGGCCTGTCGGAGGCCGAGGCCGGCTACGATGCCCTGTTCTGCGACGCCTGGGGCGTGATCCACAACGGTCACGACCTCTTTCCCGGCGCTGCCGACGCGCTGAGCCGGTGGCGTGACGAGCGCGGACCGGTGGTCATCATCACCAACGCGCCCCGCCTGTCCGACGTCATTCCGGCCCAGCTCGACCGGCTGGGCCTGCCCCGAAGCGCCTACGACGCCATCGTCACTTCCGGCGATGCGACCCGCGCCGAGGTCGAGCGGCGCGCGGACCTGCCCTTCTTCCGGCTCGGCCCGGCCAAGGATGACGGCCTGTTCGACGCGGTGCGCGCCGACTTCGTGTCCTTCGAAGAGGCGGGCGCGATCCTGTGCACCGGGCCGATGGACGACCTCAACGAGACGCCCGAAGACTATCGCGGCATGCTCGAGAAGGCCGCGTCGCGAAAGCTGCCCATGGTCTGCGCGAACCCCGACAAGGTCGTCCGCTACGGCGACCGCCTGATCTACTGCGCCGGCGCGCTCGGCGACCTCTATGAGAGCCTCGGCGGCGAGGTGATCCTCGCGGGCAAGCCGCACGCGCCGATCTACCGGATGGCGCGCGAGGCAGCGCTCGCTTCGGGCCGCGCGGCGGACCGCCCGCTCGTCGTCGGCGACGGGCCCGAGACGGACCTTCGCGGCGCGAACCGAGAGGGCCTCGACGCCGTCTTCGTCGCCGACGGCATCTTCTCGGAGGAGGCGCGAGGCCGGAACGGCAAGCTCGACGAGGGCCGCCTCGCGGCCATCCTCGACGCGCACGACGTGACCGCCGCCTACGGCATGGACGGACTTCGCTGGTGAGCGAGAACGGGCGCCTCCTGCGAGCGCCGCTCGCCTGCGCCCTTTCGCCCGAGAACCGCGGCTACGTCGCGGTGCTGGGGAACCTCGACGGCGTGCACAAGGGACACCAAGCGCTGCTCGCCAGCGCCGAGGGCTTGGCGAAGGCTGCCGGCGCGCCCCTCGCCGCGGTCACCTTCGAGCCGCACCCCCGCCGGGTCTTCCAGCCCGACGCGCCGCCCTTCCTCCTGACGACGCTCGCGCAGAAGTCGGACATCCTCGCGGCGCTCGGCTGCGAGCGCGTGTTCGCCCTGCCGTTCAACGAAGCCCTGCGGTCCCTCTCGCCCGAGGCGTTCGTCGACGAGGTCCTCGCGGGCGTTCTCGGCCTTCGCGGCGTCGTGGTCGGCGAGGACTTCCGCTTCGGCGCGAAGCGGGCGGGCGATGCCGCCCTCCTCGCCGAGCGCGGGGCGGCGGCGGGCCTCCTCGTCGAGACCATCGGCCTTCGCGGCGAGGACGCCGTGAAGTGGTCCTCGACCGCCGCGCGAAAGGCGCTGCGCGACGGCGACCCCGAAGGCGCGCAGGCCGTGATGGGCCGCCCCTTCGCCGTGCGGGGCACCGTCCTCGAAGGACGGCGGCTGGCGCGGGAACTCGGCTTTCCGACCTTGAACCTCGAGCTCGGCGACGTGGTCCGCCCCGCCTACGGCGCCTACGCCGTCACGGCAGCGGTGGACGGCGCGGCCTATGACGGGGTCGCCAACATCGGCGTTCGTCCGACCGTGGACGGACAAACCGAGCGGCTGGAAGCGCACCTCTTCGGCTTCGAAGGCGACCTTTACGGGCGGACGGTCGAGGTCGCGCTTCGCGCCTTCCTTCGTCCGGAGCGGCCCTTCGACGGTGTCGAAGCCCTCAAGGCGCAGATCGCGTCGGACGCGGACGCGGCGAAGAAGGCGCTCGGCGAGGCGCGTTAACGCGACCTTAAATACGTTTCTCCCAACTGACGCCCCATTCGCGTGTCATGCCTCCGGGGCAGGGAGGACTATCATGGGCAGGACTTATCCGATCGCGGCCGCGGTCATCGGCGCAGGCTTGATGCTCGCCGCCAACGCCGTCGCGGCGCCGGCGGTCACCGCCGTCTCGTCGGGCTACGCCGTCCCCGAGGCCGCGGTGAAGGACGGGCGCAGCTCGGCCGTCGAGACCTGCTTCGCGCGCGTGCAGGACCGCCTGACGGGCAAGGGCGCCGACAGCGTCACGCTCGGCTCGGTCAACCGGGCCTGGCCGGGCAGCGAGGGCTGGATCGTGGACCTGACCGTCGAGATCGCCCGCGGCGCGCGCTCGCCCCGCCTGCGCGACTACACCTGCCGCGAGGGGCGGCACGGGCTCCACCTCGCCCGCTACTAGGCGGCAAGGTTCGCCCGCGCGTCTAGGAACGCCGGGCGGTTGCGTATAGACGGGCCGTTCGACACGGACCCTAGCGCTTCTCATGCCCGACGACACCGCCACGCCAGACTACCGCGACACGCTCTTCCTGCCGCAGACGGACTTCCCCATGCGGGCCGGCCTGCCGAAGAAGGAGCCTGAGATCCTCGCGCGCTGGCGCGAGATGAAGCTGTATGAGCGCCTGCGCGAGGACGCCAAGGGCCAGCCGACCTTCACCCTCCATGACGGCCCCCCTTACGCGAACGGCCACCTTCACATGGGCCACGCGCTCAACAAGGTGCTCAAGGACATCGTCGTGCGCTCCCGCCAGATGTCGGGGTTCGACGCGCCTTACGTGCCCGGCTGGGACTGCCACGGCCTGCCGATCGAGTGGCAGGTCGAGAAGGCGTTCAAGGAGCGCGGGCGGACCAAGGCGGAGGTGCCCTCCTCGGAGTTCCGCACGGCCTGCCGCGACTACGCGCGCGAGTGGGTCGGCATCCAGTCCGAGGAGTTCCGCCGCCTCGGCATCGAGGGCGATTGGGGCGATCCCTACACGACCATGGCGTTCTCCTCGGAGGCGGCGATCGTCGCCGAGTTCCTGCGCTTCGCCGAGAAGGGGCAGGTCTATAGAGGCTCGAAGCCCGTCATGTGGTCGCCGGTCGAGCAGACCGCGCTCGCAGAGGCCGAGATCGAGTATCACGAGCACACCTCGACGACGATCTGGGTCCGCTTCGGCTTCAGGGACGCGCCCGAGGGTCTCGAGGACGCGAAGGTCGTCATCTGGACGACGACGCCCTGGACGATCCCCGGCAACAGGGCCGTCGCCTACGGGCCGACCCTCTCCTACGGCCTCTACGAGGTCGAGAAGGTGCGCGACGACCTGGGCTTCGAGCCTTGGACGAAGGCGGGCGACAAGCTACTCCTCGCCGACGCGCTCGCCGAGGACGTCCGCGAGGCGGGCTTCATCGAGCAGTGGCGCCGCGTGCGCGACGTGCCGACGGCGCTCCTCAAGGACGCGACGCTCGACCATCCGCTCAAGGGCTTCGCGGACGCCTACGGCTTCGCCGTCCCCCTCCTGACGGGCGACCACGTCACCGACGAGGCGGGCACCGGCTTCGTCCACACCGCGCCCAGCCACGGCCAGGAGGACTACTTCTGCTGGCTCGAGCACGGCCTGCCGCTGTCGGACGTTCCCTACACGGTGGACGAGACCGGCACCTACACGGACGAAGCGCCCGGCTTCACCGGCGAGCAGGTCTTCGTCACCTCCGGCAAGAAGACGGGACGCGACGGCGGCGCGAACAAGGCGGTCATCGCCGCGCTGATGGAACGCGGCGCGCTCTTCGCGCGGGGGCGGCTCGCCCACTCCTACCCGCATAGCTGGCGGTCCAAGGCGCCGGTCCTGTTCCGCAACACGCCGCAATGGTTCATCCCGCTGGGCGCCATCGGCGAAGGCGGGCTCCGCGACCGCGCGCTCAAGGCCGTCACCGAGACCCGCTTCTTCCCTGCCTCGGGCCAGAAGCGCATCCGCGCCATGGTCGAGGGGCGGCCCGACTGGCTCGTCTCGCGCCAGCGCGCCTGGGGCGTGCCGATCACGCTCTTCGTGGATCAGGACGGCAAGCCGCTGATCGATCCGCGCGTCAACGCGCGCGTCCTGAAGGCGATCCGCGAGCGCGGCGCCGATGCCTGGTTCGATACGCCCAAGGAGGCGTTCCTCGGCGACGCGCACGACGCCAGCGCTTACGAGAAGGTCGAGGACATCCTCGACGTCTGGTTCGACTCCGGCAGCACCCACGCCTTCGTCCTCGAAGCGCGGAAGAGCCTCTCCTGGCCGGCCGACCTCTACCTCGAAGGATCGGACCAGCACCGTGGCTGGTTCCAGTCTTCGCTTCTGGAAAGCTGCGGCACGCGCGGGCGGGCGCCCTACAACGCCGTCCTCACCCACGGCTTCGTCCTCGACGGGCAGGGCCGGAAGATGTCGAAGTCGCTCGGCAACGTCATCCTGCCCGAGGAGATCACCCAAAAGTACGGCGCGGACATCCTGCGCATCTGGGCGGCGAGCGCGGACAGCGCCGAGGACATGCGGATCTCGGACGAGATCGTCGGCTCCGCGGTCGATGCGTACCGGAAGATGCGAAACTCGCTTCGCTACATGCTCGCAGCGCTCGACGGCTACGACGAGAGCGAGGCCCTGCCGCACGCCAAGCTGCCCGGGCTCGAGCGCTACGTCCTTCACCGCCTGGACGCGGTCGAGGCGCAGGTGCGCGAGGCCTATGAGGGCTTCGATTTCAAGGCGGCCTGGCGCGCCCTGTCGGACTTCTGCGCGCAGGACCTCTCGGCCTTCTACTTCGACGTCCGCAAGGACTCCCTTTACTGCGACGCGAAGGACGACCCCGTCCGCAGAGCCGCGCGGGGCACGATGTCCCGCCTGTTCGAGAACGTCATCCGCTGGCTCGCGCCCATCTGTCCGTTCACGGCGGAGGAAGCCTTCCTGGTACGTCACCCCGAGGAGGCGGAGGCAGGCTCGGTTCACCTGCAGCGCTTCTTGGTCCCCGACCCCGCCTGGCGCGACGACGAGCTCGCCGAGCGGTGGGAGCGCATCCGGACGGTCCGCCGCGTCGTCAACGGCGCGCTCGAGGTCGCGCGGCGCGAGAAGAAGATCGGCGCCAGCCTGGAGGCGGCGGTGATGGTGACGGTCGAGGATCCCCAGACCCGCGCCGCGCTCGGCCATCAGGACATCGCGACGCTCTTCATCGTGTCGGACGCCGCCCTGTCGGACGGCCCCGCGCCCGCGGGCGCCTTCCGCCTCGACGAGGCCGAGGGCGTCGCCGTCTCGCTCGACACCGCCAAGGGCGAGAAGTGCGCGCGCTGCTGGCGCGTCCTCGAGGACGTCGCCCCGCCGAGCCATTTGTGCGGCCGGTGCCATGGGGTGGTCTCGCCGTGAGGGCGTGGTGGCGGGCAGCGCGGCCGAACCCCTTCTTCCGGCTGGGGCTCCTCGTGGCCCTCGGCGTGATCGTGCTCGACCAGCTGACCAAGCACTGGATCCTCTACGGCATCCGGTTGCCCGATCGCTTCGGCAACAGGATCGAGATCAGCGGCATCTTCGACCTGACCTACGTCGAGAACACGGGCGTCAGCTTCGGCCTCTTCGCCGGCGGGCTCGCGAGCCGCGTGCTCCTCTCGGTCCTCGCGGTGGTCGTGGCTGCCTATGTCGTCCGCTGGCTCGGCACGCTGCATAGGCGCGTCGCCGCGATCGGCGGCGGGTTCATCGTCGGCGGGGCGCTCGGGAACGTCTACGACCGGGTTCTCTACGGCTACGTGGTCGACTTCCTCGACTTCTCGGGCCTGCACTTCCCGTTCGTCTTCAACGTCGCGGACGCGGCGATCAACGTCGGCGTCGCTTGCCTCGTCTACGATGCGCTCTTCGTCGCGCCGAAGCGCGAGCTTACCGAAACCACAGACGCGTGAGGGTTTCGGCGGACAAGCTCGCACGCTAGAAGCGGCCCCCGTGGAGACTCGCATGACCCCTACCCTTCGCCTCGCCGCGCTTTGCCTTGGCACGCTGCTGTTCACCTCGTCCTGCGCTTCGCTCGGCAAGGCCGTCGGCGCGGGCAAGAACCCGCCCGACGAGTTCGCGATCACGACCAAGGCGCCCCTGACCGTGCCGCCGGACTACGCGCTGCGTCCGCCCAAGCCCGGCGAGACGCGGCCCGAGGAGAAGTCGACCACGGACCGGGCGCGCGAGCTGCTGATCGGCGACGCGTCCGCCGCGCCGCCTTCGCAGGGCGAACTCGCCCTCATTCAGAACGCGGGCGCCCTCGACGTCGATTCGAACATCCGCGCGATCCTCGCCGCCGAGAACGGGGGACGCGCGTCCAAGAACGAGAGCCTCGCCAACCAGATCCTGTTCTGGCACACCAATAAGGGCGAGATCGACGATTCGGCCGCGCCGCTCCGCGTCGAGGACGAAGGCGCCTGGATGGCAGAACGCCGCCGTTCGATCGAGTCCGTCACGGGCGGCGGCCAGGTGACGATCGCGAAGGACGACCGCGGCGTCCTGAACCTGCCCGGCGTCAACTAGTGACGGCGCGGGCGGAAGCGGCCCGCGCCCGCCGCCCGGTCATCCGCAGGCTTCCCCCCGGCGCGGTCAACCGCATCGCCGCCGGCGAGGTGGTCGAGCGGCCCGCGAGCGCCCTCAAGGAGCTGGTCGAGAACGCGCTCGATGCCGGGGCGACCCGGATCGAGGTCGCGATCGAGGATGGCGGCCGATCCCTGATCCGCGTTACCGACGATGGCTGCGGCATGGACCGCGAGGCCCTGGCCCTGTCGATCGAACGGCACGCGACGTCCAAGCTGACGCCCGACGACGCGGGCGACTACGACCTTCTCTGCATCGACACGCTCGGCTTTCGCGGCGAGGCGTTGCCGTCCATCGCCTCGGTCGCACGGCTGTCGATCACGACGCGCGCCGCGGGCGAGGACGCCTGGACCCTGCGCTGCGACGGCGGCGAGGCGCGCCCGCCCTCGCCCGCCCCCTTCCCCGGGACGGGCACGACGGTCGAGGTCCGCGACCTCTTCTACGCGACGCCCGCGCGCCTGAACTTCCTCAAGGGCGAGCGCGCCGAGACGACGGCGGCGCAGGACGTCCTCAAGCGCCTCGCCATGGCGCGCCCAGACGTCGCCTTCGCGCTCGAGGCGGACGGGCGGCGACGCTTCGCCTACGCCGCCGAGCCGCCGGGCGAGGAGGGCCACCTTCGCAGGCTCGCCGCGATCATGGGCGCGGAGTTCGGCCGCAACGCGGTCACGCTCGATGCGCCGAGGGAAGACGCGCGGCTTACGGGCTTCGCGGGGCTCCCGACCTTCAACCGCGGCCTGCCCGACCGGCAGTACTTGTTCGTCAACGGACGGCCCGTCCGTGACAAGCTGATCGTCGGCGCGGTCAGGGGCGCCTATGCCGACTTCTTGGCGCGGGACAGGCACCCCATGGTCGCGCTCTTCTTGGACCTGCCCGCCCGCGCGGTCGACGTGAACGTCCACCCGGCCAAGACCGAGGTGCGGTTCCGGGACTCTGGCGCCGTCAGAGGCCTCCTCGTCTCCGCCCTCAAGCACGCCCTCGCAGAAGCCGGGCACAGGGCGTCCACGACGGTCGCGAGCGCCGCACTGGGCGCCGCCCGGCCCGAGGGCAGCTCGGCGCCCTACGCCTACCGTCCGCAGACGGTGGACCGGTCCTTCGTCAGGCGGGGGACGCCGGAACAGTTCGCCGAAGTACAGTCGGCCTTCGCGCCATCGGACGCCGCCGCGCCGACGGCGAGGACCGAACGCGAGCCCGAGGCGCAGAGCCCGCCGCCCGACTACCCCCTCGGCGCGGCGCGGGCGCAGGTTCACGAGACCTACATCGTCGCGCAGACGCGGGACGGCCTCGTCATCGTCGATCAGCACGCGGCGCATGAACGCCTCGTCTACGAGCGGATGAAGACCGCGATGGCGGCGGGCGGCGTGCCGCGCCAAGGCCTCTTGATCCCCGAGGTCGTCGACCTCGCCCAGGACGAGGTCGAAGCGCTGTCGCAGCGCGCCGAGGAGCTGGCCGAGATGGGCCTCCTCCTCGAGGCCTTCGGCGAGGGGGCGGTCCTCGTCCGCGAGACGCCCGCGCTCTTGGGCGATTGCGACGTACAAGGCCTCGTCCGCGACCTCGCCGCCGACATTACCGGCCTAGAGGAGTCGCTGACGCTGAAAGAGCGCCTCGGCGAGGTCTGCGGCAACATGGCCTGCCGGGGCTCGGTCCGCGCGGGGCGGCGCCTGAACGGCGAGGAGATGAACGCCCTTCTTCGCCAGATGGAGGCGACGCCCCACTCCGGCCAATGCAATCACGGCCGCCCGACCTATGTCGAGCTCAAGCTCTCCGACATCGAACGGCTGTTCGGCCGCCGCTAGGCGGCCTCGCCAGAGAGCCGGGCTTTCGCCTTCTCGGAGCCGATGAGGGGAAAGAGGTCGGCCATCTCGGGGCCCGAGCTCCTGCCCGTCAGCGCCTTCCTCAGCGGCATGAAGAGCCCCTTGCCCTTCCGGCCCGTCGCCCCCTTCACGGCGCCGACGAAGGCGGACCAGTCCTCGGCCGTAAGGTCGCCCGCGGGCACGTGCTCGGCCGCAGCGGCGCAGAACTCACGGTCCTCCTCGGCGATGTCGGGCGTGATTTGGCCTTCGGTGACGTCCTTCCAGCCAGCTGCATCCGCCAGCGTCTCGAGGTTGCCGCGCACGACCGTCCAGAGGGCTTCGGAGACGCCCATTCCTTCGAGGCGCTCCTGCTCCCGCTCATAGGGCATCAGATGCAGCACCTTGGCGTTGACCGCGCGCAGCTCGTCCATGTCGAAACGGGCCGGCGCCCGGCCGATGCGGTCCACGTCGAAGCCCTGCGCGAGCACTTCCATGTCGATCACCGGCTCGACCGGGTCGGAGGTCCCGAGGCGCGCAAGGAGGCTCGTGATCGCCTGCGGCTCGATCCCGTCCTCGCGCATCTGCCCGATGGCGAGGGAGCCGAGGCGCTTGGACAGCCCCTCCCCGTCCTTGCCGACGAGGAGCGAGTGGTGGCCGAAGACCGGCATCTCGCCGCCGCCCCTCACCTCGTGGATGGCGCGGAAGACCTCAATCTGAGCTGCGGTGTTGGTGACGTGGTCCTCGCCCCGGATGATGTGCGTCACTTCGAAGTCGACGTCGTCGATGCAGGAGGGCAGCGTGTAGAGGTACTGGCCGTCCTCCCGGATCAGGACGGGATCTGAGATCGTCGCCGTGTCGAGCGTGACCTGGCCGCGGATCATGTCGTCCCATGCGACCGGCGCCTGCGCCAGCTTGAAGCGCCAATGGGGCGTCCGGCCCTCGTCCTCCAGGCGCTTCATCTCGGTCTCGGTGAGGTTCAGCGCGGCGCGGTCGTAGACCGGCGGCAGGCCGCGGGCCCGCTGAAGCTTGCGCTTGCGGTCCAGCTCCTCCGCCGTCTCGTAGCAGGGGTAGAGGAGCCCGCGCTCCTTGAGGCCTTCGGAGACAGCATCGTAGACCGAGAAGCGCTCGGACTGCCGCGCGAACTCGTCATGAGTCAGGCCGAGCCAGGCGAGGTCCTCCTGGATCGCATCCTCGAACGCCTTGGTGCTGCGCTCGAGGTCGGTGTCGTCCGAGCGCAGGAGGAACTTGCCGCCCTCCTTGTGCGCGAAGAGCCAGTTGAAGAGCGCCGCGCGGACGTTGCCGACGTGGAGGCGGCCGGTCGGAGACGGAGCGAAGCGGACGAGGACGGACATGGAGCGCTCTTGCGGTTGGAACAGCGCCTGCCTTTAGGAGCGCGAAGAGCGAACGGTCAAATGAGCGCCGGCCTCTTCGGCCGAGCCGGGACGCCGATCGCGAACGCTTGACTGCGCACATGCCCGCCCCTTCCTCAGGTTGTGTGGATTCTTTGTTGCAACCTTCGGTTCGTGCCGCTGGGGCACGGTGAGAACCAAGGATGACGACCATGAAGAAGATCCTGACCGCCACGGCGGCGGTGTGCGGAATGATCGGTATGGCGCAGGCAGCGGAGGTCACGCTCAAGCTCGACCTCGGTATCCTGACGATCGACGATAGCCAGTTCGCCAACACGGCGGCCTTCGTCGGATCGGACAGGGACGCTTCCGACGTCGTCGATCTCGACCTGACGACGTCCGAACCGGTCTACCCGGGCACCGACTTGTCCGTCGGCTTCACGGACAACGTGCTCTTCAACGGCGATGGCTACGACCTCCTCGTCTTCGAAGAGTTCGTCTTCGTCGACGATGGTTTGTCGATCCTGCCCGAACGCATGTCGGCAACGGTCGGCGGACAGACGCAAGCCGGCGACTTTCTCGGCCTCGCGCTCGGGGTGGGGGTGATCGACCTCGCGACGACCTACGTCTACGGCTTCGACCTCTCCGACTTCGGCATCGGTCCGGGTACGACCGTGTTCGGGGACGTCCTTCTGTCCTCGCTCGGGCTCTCGCCCGACGTCACCGAGGTGCTGGCGCTGAACAGCTTCGATGCGAGCGCGGTGCCTGTCCCTGCGGCGGCCCTGCTCTTCGCCCCGGTCGCCCTGGGCGGCATGGCGCTCCGCCGGAAGAAAGCCGTGTAAGGCGAAAGAGGCCCCTCCGACTGTCGCGGAGGGGCCTCGACCTCGGGTCAGACCTCGTGCCGGATGATCCGCGAGGCGACCTCGCGGGCCTTGCGCAGCGCGCCGCGCCGCCGCCAGTGGTAAAGGTCCAGGGGCGCGCAGTGCTCCAGGTCCCGCTCGAAGATCGCGTCGGCTTCCGCCGTGAAGTCGTCGTCGAGCACGTTCAGCGCCAACTCGTCGTCCTTGAACTGCGAGCGCATGTTGAAGTTCGCCGAGCCTATCGAGGCGAGCCGACCGTCGATGGTGACGAGCTTATGGTGGAACATGGTCGGCTGGTACCGCCAGAGCTTCGCCCCCGCCGCCAAGAGGCGGCTGATGGCGCTCGCCGAAGCGAGTTCGGACACCCGCTTGTCGATGTGCGGGCCCGGCATGATGACCTCGACCTCGACGCCGCGCTTGAGCGCCTCGACCAGACGCTGGGTCTCCGCCTCGCGCGGCGCGAAGTACGGGGTCGCGATCCGGATGCGCTTCTCCGCGAGCAGGACCATCCCTTCGTGCAGGCGCGCGATCGCCGACCACCCGATCGTCGCGGTCGACACGACGGACTGCACGAGGAGCGGTCCCGCCTCGGGATGAGGCGTCGCGAGGTGGGTCGTCAGCGGCTCGATGCTGAGCGCGCTGTCGATCCAGTTGTCGAAGAAGGCGGCGCGCAGCGAGAGGACGGCGGGACCCTCGACTCGGTAGTGGTTGTCGCGCCACTCGCCCGGGTTCCTGGCATCGCCCTCCCACTCCTCGGCGATGCCGACGCCGCCGGTGAAGCCGACCGTGCCGTCGACGATCAGGAGCTTTCGGTGCGTCCGGTTGTCCGTACGCCAGACGTGCCAGGTCGCGAGCGGCCGGAACCAGCGGACCTCGATCCCTTCGTCCTTCATCTTCTCGATGAGGTCGCCGCGGATCAGCCTTCCGCCGAAGCCGTCCAGCATGACGAGGACTTCGACCCCCGCCCTCTTGCGTTCGATGAACGCCTCGACGAACGCCTCGGCGATGTCGCCCTGCCAGTAGACGAAGGTCAGGAACTCGATGCGTTCGCGCGCGTGCCGAATCGCATCGAGCATGGCGGGGAAGATCTCGTCCCCGTTCACCAGCGTCTCGATCCGGGTACCGGGAACGAAGGGGGTTCCCACCACCGTCTCGAGACCGATGCGCAGGCGGTCGGTCGCCCCGGCGGGGGCGGACGGCGCGCGAGCGCCGTCGAGCGCGCTTCGCGGCGCCCGTTCGGGAAGGACCGCCTCCCCCGTCACCCGCGCTTGCAGGCCTCTACGCTCTCGCGGATCAGGCGCTCCGCGACGTCCTTGCCCTGCCACTCGACGACCTTGACCCACTTGTTGGGTTCGAGGTCCTTGTAGTGATCGAAGAAGTGCCAGATCCGCTCGAGCAGGATGGGCTGGACGTTCTCGTAGGTGTCGATGTTGTCGTAGTAGCGCGTCAGCTTGGGGTGCGGCGCGGCGAGGATCTTCTCGTCGAGGCCCGCTTCGTCCTCCATGATCAGGACGCCGATCGGACGGCAGCGGAGCACCGCGCCGGGAACGAGGGGACGGTTGCCCAGGCACATCACGTCCATCGGATCGCCGTCGCCCGCCAGCGTGTGCGGCACGTAGCCGTAGTTACAGGGGTAGCGCATGGCGGTGTAGAGGAAGCGGTCCACGAACATCGCGCCCGACGCTTTGTCGACCTCGTACTTGATCGGCTCACCGCCGAGGGGAACCTCGATGATGACGTTGATGTCGGTGGGCACGTCGCGGCCCGCAGGGATGGCGTCGATGTTCATTCTTCGTCTCGTGCGTGAAAACGGGGCGTGTCTGCTACGCCGCACCCCTTGCGGCAGCAAGAGCCGTACCGCCACCCCCAGTGGGGGAGTGTATCCTGCACGTGAAGGAAAAATGGAGCGGGCGAGGCGATTCGAACGCCCGACCCTCACCTTGGCAAGGTGATGCTCTACCCCTGAGCTACGCCCGCTCACGCCGTAACGGCGAGGCCGCTTTCAAGCGCATCGGAACGAGCCGCGCAAGGGGGAATTTGTCCTCGCAGCCCCCGGACGCGCGAGCGAGCGAAACGAACCAGACGGCGAGGCCGGAGACGACGTTCGCGGCGGCGATGGCGGCGAAGACGAACCAGGCCGGGCCAAGCAGAGCGGCGAGGCCTGCGAGCGGCACGTAGAGCACGGCCGAGCGCAGCAGGGTGAAGACCAGCCCGCCCCTCGCCCGGTCGGTCGCGTTGTAGGCGGCGCTCGCCGTGATCACGACGCCGTAGCCGAACAGGGACAGGCCGACGATGCGAAGGTAGGAGGCCGCGCTGTCCTGTACCGGGCCGCTCTCCCCGAACACCGAGACGATCGGTCCTGCCGCCGTCCAGAAGACGGCGGCGACGACGGCCGCCCAGAGGCAGGAAAAGGCGTAGGAGAGCTGCATCGAGCGGCGCGTCCGGTCCTTGCGCCCCTTGCCCCAGTTCTGCCCCGCGACCGGTCCGATCGAACCTGACAGCGCCAGAAGCGGGATCGAAGCGAGCGACTCGATCCGCGTCGCCACGCCGAAGGCTGCGACCACCTCGTTGCCGTAGCCCGCGAGGAAGGCGGTGACGACGGAGATGCCCAGCGGGTTCACGACGTTGGAAAGGGACGCGGGGCCCGCGACCTTCAGGATGCTACGCCAAGAGGCGAGAAGGTTCCGGCCGATCGGCAGCGAGAAGGTGAGCAGGCGTTCGCGGAACCTGAGAACCAGGAGGGTCGCGACGGTGCCGACGATCCGGGCCGCGAGGCTCGCCCATCCTGCGCCTTCGACGCCGAGTTCCGGTGCGGGCCCGAGGCCGAAGATGAGGATCGGATCGAGCGCGAGGTTGAGGACCGCGATGGTGATCATGATCGCGCTCGGCGCGACCGCGTCGCCGTTCGCGCGCAGAATGCCGCTCGCCACGATCGGCACGGCGAGGAAGGGCAGGCTCGCGTACCAGACCCGCATGTAAGGGATGAGCGCGGCCAAGACTTCGCCATCGGCGCCGAGGAGGCGGAAGACCGGCTCGACCGTGACGAAGCCGATCACGCCCGCAGGCAGGATGACGAGGAGCGCGAGCAAGAGCGCGTCGGTGGCGAGGCGCGCTGCGTCCGCCTCCCCCCGCCCCGCGCCGATCGCCCGGCTGAGGACGGAGGCGGCGCCTGCCGACAGGCCGATGGCGAGGCTCGTCACCGTCAGGACGACGGGAAAGGTGAAGCTGATCGCCGCCAGCGCCGCCGTGCCGAGGCGGCCGAGGAAGTAGGCGTCCGCGAGGCTGACGGAGAGCGTCGCGCCTACCCCGAGAACCATCGGCAGGGCGAGCCGCGCGAGGCCGGACGCGACGGGACCGGAGGTCAGGTCTCGATTGCTCGCCATCAACCGCCTCGCAAAAGGCCAGTCAGGCCGCACAAGAGCCAGCTAGGGCGCAGCGCGCCTTCGTCGAACCGAGTTCGCTACTCTGTCTTCCCGCCCGCGGCATCGTCGGGGAGGACGCCCGACTCCTCGTCGATGCCGCTTCGCGCGGAGTGGAAGCTGACCGCCATGAGCGCGGCGGCGAGCACGATCGTCGCGACCATGCCGAGGATCAGAAGCCCCTTCACCCGAAACCGGAAGTCGAACCAGTCGAGGTGAACGAAGAGCGGAAAGACGATCAGCACGAGGAGCAGGAGGCCCGCGCTGATCAGCGCGGCGCGCCACCCGAGCCGCCGCGAGTCCGCCCGGCGCTCCTCCTCGCTCATGAACGGGGCTCCAGCGTGACCTCGAAGATGTCCGGCCAACGCTTGCCGGTCAGGAACAGGCGGCCCGTTCGGGGCTCGTAGGCGATGCCGTTGGGGACGTCGTCATAGGGCTCTGCGCGCCGGTTCGCCGGGAAGAGTGGCTGAACGTCGATCAGCCCCGTGACGATGCCGGTCTCGGGGTCGATGCGGACGATCACGTCCTGCTGCCAGACGTTCGCCCAGACCTCGCCGTCCACCCATTCGAGCTCGTTGAGGTCGGCGACGGGGCGGCCCCCGAGACTGACCGCGCGGCGGCCCGTCTCCTCGTAGGTCTCGGGGTCGAGGAAGCGCAGCTCCGGCGTCCCGTCGCTGAGGATGAGGCGGTCCGTGTCGGGATCATAGGTCAGCCCCCACCCCTCCCCCTCGATCGCGAAGGTCGCCGTTCGCTTCAACGTTTCGAGGTCGTGGACGAAACCCTGGCCGGCGCGCCAGGTGAGGCTGACGATCCGGTCGCCGACGACGGTCGCGCCTTCGCCGAAGACCTCGTCGGGCAGCGCCGCCTCGGCGACCGCCTTGCCGGTCTTGAGGTTGAGGCGTTTGATGCGCGAGGCGCCCTTCTGCCCGGTGCTCTCGTAGAGCGTGCCGTTGGCGAAGAAGAGGCCCTGCGTGAAGGCGTTCGTGTCGTGTGGATAGCGCCGCACGACGGTCACGTCGTAGAGGTCCGGCCGTTGCTGCGGAGCGGGCGCGGCGCTCTCCGAGGCCTCGGAAGGCGCCTGCACCTGCGCTTGCCCCTGCGCGGCAGGAGAGGCGCCCGGCTCGGCGCAGGCGAGGAGGAGGAAGAGCAGCGGAATCACGGGCGTCACGCTCGCATATCCGGCTCTTCTCACCAAGACACGCTTACTGGGCTTCGTAGGCGGGCTCGCCGACGTAGGGTTCGAGCGCCTGTAGGTCCTCGGCGCTCATGTCGAGGTAGCGGCCGCCGTCGCCCTCGGCGACCTTCACGGCGCCGAAGGGCACGATGCGGGAGTCGCCATTGTACTCGACGGCGATGTTCTGCGCCGTACCGTTCTCTCCCATGATGACGTCGGCGACGGCGATCGCGTCGGGCTCGTCGCCAAGGGCGATCGGTTGTTCGAGAAGCTCGGAGACCAGGATCGCGTTTTGCGACAGCGCGTCCTCGTCGAACTCGCTCGGCTCTCCGGTCACCTCGGCGCGCAGGCGCGGGTCACGCGCCGGGTCGGTGGTGAAGCTGACCGCGTCCGCGCCGTAGGCGTCGCCGCCGATGACCAGGCGGTCGAAGCGGCCGTCCTCGGACAGGACGAGGTCGTCGATCTCGCCCTCGGCCTCGCCGTCCTGACCGTAGGCATCCTCGCCGATCAGGCCACTGGCGTTGACGCCCGAGTAGGCGAGGTAGCTGCGGCCGTCATAGGAGACGATCGGCCCCGTCGCCTGCTCTCTGGCCGCCTCGAGGTCGGCACGCTGCCCTTGGGGCGCATCCAGGCCCATCGCCTCGTACTCCGAAGCGAGCATCATGTCCTTGCCGCCCGGCTCCTCATTGCCCGGCTCGATCGGGTTGCGGGTCATCTCCTCGCCGGTCTCGGGGTAGTCTTCGGCCCGAAGCTCGCCGGGCTGGACCTGGCCGGGCCCTTCCTGCGCGGGCTGACCGATGTCGTCCGCGCTCGCGATCTGCTCGGCCTCGGGCCGCGCTTCGGTGGCGTTCTGCGCCTCGATCGCGTCGAAGTCCGTGTCGGAGCCGGTGCCGCCATCGGTGACCTGACCGCCGCAAGCGGCGAGCGCGAAGAGGGCGGCGGCGGAGAGAAGCTGGGTCTTCATGAGAGCCTCGTTCGTGTGGAATCCGTAATCGGACAACACGTACAAGGCCCTGAGCGTTCGGCCCGCCGCTGCGGGCGGGCCGCTTACCTCACGCGGAGGCGAGGTTCGCCTCGGCGAACTCGTAGTTCGCGAGCTTGTCCAGGAAGTTCGAGACGTAGCCCGGCCGCGCGTTGCGGAAGTCGAGGTAGTAGGCGTGCTCCCACACGTCGAGGCCGAGGATCGGCGTGCCCTCGCCGGTCGCGACGGGGTTCGAGCCGTTCGGCGTCTTCGTGGTCTTGAGCTTGCCGTCGGACCCGACGATCAGCCACGCCCAGCCGGAGCCGAACTGCGCCGCCGCGTCCTTCGAGAAGCTGTCGCGGAAGGCCTCGACGCTACCGAAGTCCTCTTCGATCTTGGACTTGAGCTTGTCCGGCATGGTGCCGCCCGACGGGCTCAGCGCCTGCCAGAAGTGGATGTGGTTCCAGTGCTGGCCGGCATTGTTGAAGACGCCGGCGCGCGACGCGTCGTCCTTGGACCACAGGATGATCTCTTCGAGCGACTTGCCCTTCAGCTCGTCGTTCTCGTCCACGAAGCCGTTGAGCTTGTCGACATAGGCTTTGTGGTGCTTGCCGTGGTGAAGCTCGAGGGTCTCCTGGCACATGCCGCGGTCGGCGAGCGCGCCTTCGCTGTAAGGAAGGCTCGGCAGGGTGAAGCTCATGGAAATTCTCCTTCTTGCGGGCGCCGGAAGCCGCGCATCAGGCGCGCCCGGCGCGGGGGTAGCACCGGCACGCGGCCTCGTCGCCTGCGCCCGGCACTTCGGGAACAGACGCGAAGAAGGATCGTTTCGTTTGGGGCTGCGCCGGACGCTCAGGCCGTGCGCAGGCGGGGCATCGGCCCTTTGAAGTAGGCGGTGTAGAGGTGCCGCGCATTGCCGAGCACCGTGCGGTCCAGAAGGTCGTTGGGCTCCTCGGCGCCGAGGGCGATGCGCCGCGCCATGCGGACGACCAGGAAGGCCCAGTCGAGGAGCAGCCACAAGAACAGACCGAGCGCGAACGGTAGAACCGCCGCCTGTCCTGCGACGAAGAAGAAGCCGCCGCCCGCGAACGCCGCCGGGATGGCGAGCGAGCGCAGGATCGCGAGGTTGCTGGCCAGCCAGAACCGGGTATCCGTCGTCACGTAGGAGATAAAAGTCTGTTCCATGACACGCTCTTCGCAGGTGCACCCTCACACCGATGTGAGGCGACTTCGTCCCATGACGGGACGGTGACAAGTACGAGGTGCAGTGATCTTCACCGCCAACGGTTAACGCTTCCTCACCGTGACTGCGCTGCAACGGCCGGACGTTCACCTTTTCGCAGCGGCAGTGGCCGGAAAGCGCAGGACGCGTTGCCCCATGAGGGCTGGCCTGCTTCTCTTCGTCGCGGATCCCTAGGAGCGCGGAATGGACGTGCTGACCGTCGCCTGCATCGGCCTCGCCATCGCCGCGGCGTCCGGATTTCGCGCCTTCCTGCCGCTCGCGGGCCTCGCGCTTCTCCAGCGAAGCGGCCTCGCCTTGCCGATGAGCGAGTCGTACGATTGGCTGGCTTCGGACACGGCGCTGTGGATCCTCGGGACGGCCTGTCTATTGGAGATCCTCGCCGACAAGGTGCCGCTCATCGACAACGTGCTCGACGCTGTCGGCCTCGTCGTCCGTCCGGCGGCCGGTGCGCTGGCGGTGCTCGCCGCGACGAGCGGGCTCGGCCCTGAGTTCAGCCTCCTGGCCGCCGTCCTCGCCGTGCCCGTGACGGGCTCGATCGCGGCGACCAAGGCGGCGGCGCGCGGCGCGTCCACTGCAAGCACGGGGGGCGTCGCGAACCCCGTCCTGTCTTTGCAGGAGGACGCGTTCGCGGGCACGACGCTCGTTCTCGCCGCGCTCGTACCCCTCCTGGTGCCGGTCTTCCTCGTCCTTCTCTTCCTCTTCCTCCGGCGGCTCTTCAGACGGCTGAAGGCAGCGGGCGGCGTCAGAGCTGCGCTGCGCCGCCGCCTCCGCAGGCCTTCCGGGACGGTGCGACCCTGACGGCGCCCTAGCCATCGTATAAACGGCTGTTTATATCACCGGCCAAACCGGAGCCTCGTCATGTCCCCTGCCCCCACCGACCGCGAAGCCGCCCTGCGCACGGCGCTCGGCGAGCGTATCCTGATCCTCGACGGCGCCGCGGGGACGATGATCCAGAAGCACAAGCTCGGCGAGGCGGACTATCGCGGCGAGCGGTTCGCGGATTGGCCGCAGGACGTCGGCGGCAACAACGACCTCCTGAACCTGACGCGGCCCGACGTGATCACGGGCATCCACGAGGCCTACCTGGAGGCGGGCGCCGACATCATCGAGACGAACACGTTCAGTTCGACGACGATCGCGCAGGCCGACTACGGCATGGAGACGCTGGCGGTCGAGATGAACCGCGAAGGCGCGCGGCTGGCGCGGGAGGCGGCGGACCGGCACGCGACGCCCGAGAAGCCGCGCTTCGTCGCCGGCGCGATCGGCCCTACGAACCGCACGGCCTCGATCAGCCCGGACGTGAACGACCCCGGCGCGCGCAACACGACGTTCGAGGACCTGGCCGCGGCCTATCGCGAGGCGGCCGAAGCCCTGATCGAGGGGGGCGTCGACGCGCTTCTCATCGAGACGATCTTCGACACGCTGAACGCCAAGGCCGCCCTCTTCGGCATCGAGGACGCCTTCGAGGGCGCGGGCCGCCGCGTGCCAATCATGCTGTCGGTGACGATCACGGACCAATCGGGCCGCACGCTGTCCGGCCAGACGGCGGCGGCCTTCTGGCACTCCGTCAGGCATGCGAAGCCGCTCTCGGTCGGCGTCAACTGCGCGCTCGGCCCGGACCTGATGCGGCCTTACGTCGAGGAGCTGTCCCGGATCTGCGACGTGTACGTCTCGGCCTATCCGAACGCGGGCCTGCCCAACGCCTTCGGCGAGTACGACGAGACGCCGGAGAGCATGACCGCCCCCTTGCGCGAGTGGGCCGAGAGCGGCCTCGTCAACGTGCTCGGCGGGTGCTGCGGCACGACGCCGGACCACATCCGCGCCTACGCCGAGGCGACGAAGGGCATGGCACCGCGGCAGGTGCCGGAGATCGAGCCCGCCATGCGCCTGTCGGGACTCGAACCCTTCGTGATGGCCGGCTAGCGGCGCTCGGCAGCCAGCTTTCGCTCCCAGGCCATGGCGCTGCGCGCCATCTCTTCGAGGTCGTCGTGCTTCGGCGTCCAGTCGAGCGTGTCGTGGATGCGGCTGACGTCCGCCACGAGCGCGGGCGCGTCGCCGGGGCGGCGGGGCGCGATCTCGACGTTAAGCTTCTCGTTGGTGCACCGCTCGACCGCGCGGATGACCTCTTTCACCGATGAGCCGCGGCCGTAGCCGCAGTTCATCGTCACCTGGCCGGGGTTCGCGAGGACGTGCTCGAGCGCGAGGACGTGGGCTTCTGCGAGGTCGGTGACGTGGATGTAGTCGCGCACGCAGGTGCCGTCCGGGGTCGGATAGTCGTCGCCGAAGAGCTGCATCTTGTCGCGCTGGCCGACGGCGACCTGCGAAGCGATCTTGATGAGGTGCGTCGCGTCAGGCGTCGACTGGCCCGTGCGGCCCTCGGGGTCGGCCCCCGCGACGTTGAAGTAGCGCAGGATCGCGGCCGACAGGCCATGCGCGCGGCCGACGTCGCGCATCATCGCCTCGGTCATCAGCTTGGACTGGCCGTAGGGGCTGAGCGGCACCTTGGGCGCGTCCTCGGCGAGCGGCGCGCCGTCCTCGCGCGGCTCGTACACGGCGGCGGTCGAGGAGAAGAGCATGGCCTCGGTGCCAGCCTCGACGAGCTGCGCCAAGAGGCCGAGCGTCGCGCAGGTGTTCTGGCGGTAGTACTTGATCGGGTCCGCGACGCTCTCGGGCACGACGATGCGGCCGGCGAAGTGCATGACCGCGCGCGGCTTGTGGTCCTTCAGGACGCGGGCGACCAGCGCCTCGTCCGCGACGTCGCCAAGGACCAGCTCGGCCCCGTCCGGCACCGAGGCCTCGCGCCCCGTCGAGAGGTCGTCGAGGACGACGAGCTTGTAGCCACGGTCCGCGCAGGCCCAGGCGGCGTGGCTGCCGATGTAGCCGGCGCCGCCGGTAATCAGGATGGTGTCGGTCATCGGTCCTCCTCGCGCGGTGCTACCGATTGCAAGCCCGCTGCCGCAAGCCGTCTTCTCAGGCGGGGCGGAGCGGGCTGCGCCGGTAGCCGTAGGCGAGGTAAACCACCGCGCCGATCGCCGACCAGACGACGAAGCGGATCCAGGTCGCCGGCGGCAGGCTGACCATCAGGTAGAGGCAGGCGAGCGCCGCGAGCGGACCCGTCACCCATACGAGCGGCGTTCGGAAGGGCCGGTTCAGGTCGGGCCGCGTCCGCCGCAGGACCATGACGCCGACGGAGACCGCCACGAAGGCGAAGAGCGTGCCGATGTTCGACAGCTCTGCGATCGCGCCCAGCGGGAAGAAGCCCGCGACGAAGGCGACCGCGCAACCGGTGATCAGCGTCGCGGTGCGCGGCGCCCCGGAACGCGGGTCGATCTTCGCGAGCCAGCCCGGCAGGAGGCCGTCCCGCGCCATGACGAAGAAGATCCGTGCCTGGCCGAAGATGAGGACCAGAAGCACGGTGGTGATGCCCGCGATCGCGCCGACCGCGACGACCGCGGCGCCGAAGCCGTAGCCGATCTCCCGAAGCGCGAAGGCCACCGGCTCCTTCACGTTGAGGGCCGTGTAGGGAACGACGCCTGTCAGGACGGCCGCCACGGCGAGGTAGGCGAGCGTGCAGACGCCGAGGGAGACGAGGATGCCGATCGGCAGGTTGCGCTGGGGATCCCGCGTCTCCTCGGCCGCCGTCGCGACCGCGTCGAAGCCGATATAGGCGAAGAAGATGATCGCTGCGCCGGTCGCGATCCCCTGCCAGCCGAAGGGGGCGAAGGGGTGCCACAGCGCAGGATCGACCTTCGGGCCCGCCAAGACGAGGAAGAGGAAGATCGCGCAGAGCTTCACGCCGACGAGGACGGCGTTGAACCGCGCGCCGTGGCGCACGCCGCTCGCGAGGAGGAAGGTGACGAAGAGCGCGATCGCGACGGCCGGAAGGTCGATCAGGCCGCCCTCCGAAGGCACGCTCTGCAGGCGCTCTGGCACGTCCAGCCCCACCTGCCCCAGGATGCCGGTGACGTAGCCGGACCATCCTGCGGCCACGGCGCCCGCGCTGACCGCGTATTCGAGGATGAGGTTCCAGCCCACCATCCAGGCCGCCGCCTCGCCCATGGTGGCGGAGGTGTAGGTGTAGGCGCTGCCCGCCACCGGCACCATCGCGGCCAGCTCGGCGTAGACGAGGGCCGCAAGGCCGCAGGCCGTGCCCGCGAGGATGAACGACACGATGAGGGCAGGCCCTGCGTAGAGCGCCGCCGCGACGCCCGTCAGGACGAAGACACCCGTGCCGATGATGCAGCCGATCCCGAGGAGGGAGAGGTCGAGGGCGCCGAGGCTGCGCGGAAGCTTCTCCTCCTCCGTGCCGCCGAGCTGCTCGACCGTCCTGATGCGGAGGCGTGAGAGGCGGACCGGCGCGGCGCCGACGTCGATTTCACTCACGAAGCGGCGCCCCGGCGGGGCGTGCGGGCGTTCGGCATGCGCAGGGAGCCTTCGGAAGGGCGCTGACGCCGTCGCGCGAAGCCGGTGCTGCCGCGTGCGCCTTCGGCCGTGACAATGCGCCTTCCGTGCTGCGGCGCAAGACGTCTTTTCGTCAGCCCGTCTCGGCCGCGAGCTGACGGATGGCGTCCAGCATCTGCGCGCGCGGCAGGGCGCCTTCGAAGCCGGCCTCTTCGTTGACGATGAAGGCGGGCACGCCGCCGACCCCGCCGGCGCGGAAGGCGGCCGCCTCCTCCGCGACGTCGGTGCGGTCTTCCTGGGTCTCGAGGCGGGCCGCGACCTCGTCCGCGTCCATGCCTGCGCGCCCCGCGAGCCGGGACAGCACGGTCCGGTCGCCGATGTCCTCGCCGCGCTGCCAGTAGGCCTCGAAGATCGCGCCCGCCACGTCGCGCTGGAGGTTGTCCTCGTGCGCCCAGCGGATGACGCGATGCGCGTCGAGCGTGTCGGGCAGCCACTCCGGCCGGTCGGGGTCGAAGCTGACGCCCGCGTCGCGCATCGCTTCCTTCAAGGCCTCGGTCATCGCGGCGCGCTGGCCTGCGTCGGGCACCTTCCGCTTGAGCGCCGCCTTGCGGTCCATGCCGCCCGGCGGCGTGTCGGGCGCGAGCCGGTAGGGCCGGTAGCGCAGCGCGACCGGTCCCTCCATCGACAGCGCTATGAGCGGCCAGCCGAGCGCGACGTGGCCGACATAGCACCACGGGCAGACGGGGTCCGTGACGAGGTCGATCGTCAGGACGGCTTCGTCCGCGTCGTCAGTGTCCGTATCGCTCATCGGCAACCTCGTTCTCGGCGGTTCAGCGCGGGTACCAGCCCGCTTCGATCTCTTTCGCCGCGCCGGCGCGCCACTCGGTCACCGCCGGGCAGGTCCAGACGGTTTCGAGGTAGTCCTCGCATGCCTTCGGCATGGCGACGGGACCGTAAGTCTTTATGCGCGTGACGACCGGCGCGAACATCGCGTCGGCGCCGCAGAACTCGCCGTACAGGAACGGCCCCGCCGAACGCGAAAGCGCTTCGGACCAGAGCGTGAAGATCCGGGCGAGGTCGCGGCGCACGCCGAAGGGCACGGCGAGCCGCGCGCCCTCCGTCGTCAGGTCCATCGGCCAGGTTCCGCGCAGGCTCGAAAAGCCCGAATGCATCTCCGCGCTGGCGCAGCGGGCGTGGACGCGCAGCGCCCCATCCTCCGGCCAGACGCCGCCACGAGTATCGTTCAGGTATTCGAGGATGGCGAGGCTGTCCCAGACCGTCGTGCCGTCCTCCTCGATCAGGCAAGGCACGAGGCCCGACGGGCTTTCATCCTTGATCGACGCGCGGGTCTCCGGCTCGTCGAGGCGGATCAGGCGCTCGTCGAAGGTGAGGCCGAGCGTCCGCATCATCACCCAGGGCCGCATGGACCAGGAGCTGAGCGCTTTGTTGCCGATGACAAGCGTGGTCATGCCGCCTCCTGATTGCGTCTTCCGTCTGTCCGGGCTTGGCTAGCGTAAAACGGGAGGATCCGGCCATGGCCGAACACATCGAGACCCACAAGGAGGGCGCGGTCCTGCGCGTCGCCTTCGCGCGCCCCGAGAAGAAGAACGCGATCACGGGCGCGATGTACGGCGCGCTCGTCGAGGCGTTCGAGGCGTATGCGGCGGATGACGGCCTCCGAGCGCTCGTCCTTCACGGCGAGGGCGGCAGCTTCACGGCCGGCAACGACCTTCGCGACTTCCTGGGCGCGGGGTCGTTCGAGGGAGACCCGCCCGCCTTCGCCTTCATCAAGGCGATCCACGCCGCGGAGAAGCCGGTCATCGTCGCGGTCGAAGGCTGGGCCGTCGGGATCGGCGCGACGATCCTGCTTCATGCCGACCTCGTCTTCATGGCGCGCTCGGCGACGCTGCGCATGCCCTTCACCGAGCTCGGCGTCGTGCCGGAGGCCGGCGCGAGCCGCCTCCTGCCCCGCCGTCACGGGCGGCAAGTCGCGAGCGAACTCTTCTTCCTGCAAGGGGGGATGAGCGCGCAACGCGCCTACGAAGTCGGCCTGTGCAACGCGGTGACCGACGATGGGGGCGCCCTGCCCCGCGCGCTCGAAGCCGCAGAGCAGATCGCCCGCCTGTCGCCGGACGTCGTCAAGCGGACGAAGCGGCTGATGCGCGAGCCGGACGACCTGATGGCGCACATGACCGAGGAGGTGCGCCAGTTCGGCGAGTGCCTGCGATCCGACGAGATGCAGGCGAAGCTCGCCTTCATGACCGGGGCGAAAGGCTGACGCTCAGCGCAGCTCGTAGGTGATCTGGACGCTCGCGGTCACCGCCTGCTCGCCCGCCTCGACCGGTGTCGGCGCAGCTTCGGCCTGCATGCGCATCATCCGCCCGTCATAGTAGGGCTGCGGCCCGCCCCCGCCCCCCGCCTCGGTCAGCGTCAGCACGCGGCCCAGCGAGACGCCCGCCTCCTCGGCGAGGAGCTCCGCCTTCGCGCGGGCGTCGCGCACGGCGTCGCGCCGCGCGTCGTCCTGAAGCGAATCAGCGTTCTGAAAGCCGAAGGACAGGGAATCGAGCCCGTTCGCACCGGCCTGTACGGCGGCGTCGATGACATCGCCCGCCCCTTCCGTCCCGCGAAGGCGTATGGTGAGACCGTTCGCCGCCTCATAGCCTGCGATCACTGCGCGGTCGAAGCGGCCATTGTCGTTCTGCTCGTAGTAGGGCGACAGCGACAGACCGGACGTCTGCATGTCGCGCGGCTCGATGTTGAGGGTCCGCAGACGGTCCCGTACCGCCGTCATCTTCTGAGCGTTGGCGGCGAGTGCCTCCGCCGCGGTGGCCGCCCTGCTCGTCGCGGAGAAACGCAAGGTCGCCATGTCCGGCGTCCCCGTCGCCTCGCCCAAGCCCGAAACGGAGAGGGTTCTCGGTGCCGGCTCTTGCGCGTGCGCGGCGAGCGGCAGGCATAGCAGCAAAGGAATGAGGGGAATCGCGCGCTTCATAAGTCTGCTCCAGAGACGAACCGGTGCAGAATGGCGAGCGGCCGGAGGGGGAGCAATGCCCACGGCAAGGCCAGCAGGCCATCGCTCGATCAACTCGACGAGCGAGACTTCTCCAGCGGCGCCGCGCCCTCTTCGCCCGTCTTGGCCCGGCGACGGGCCAGCAGGGCTTCGACCTCGCCGCGAAGCGCGTCGTCGGCGTAGATCTCCCGCTTCAGGCTGCGCAGGTCGAAGGTCGTGCGGAGGTAGGTGACCGCCTGAGCCAGAGAGAGGTGGCGGTCGGCAAGGAAAGCCTCGACCGCGCGACGACGCGCGGGCGTCAGCTCGTCATCCACATAGGCGTGAATGTCCTGCTCGGTGATCAGATGAACCATGCGCTCTTCCATGTCCCAACCGACACGTCTGAGGCGTAGGAGTTCCGCGCCACAATCGCTGCGGCGCGGAAGAGATCGGAAAGGACCCGGCCTGTGTCGGCCGAGCCACGGCGATCAGGCCGACAGGCGCTCTTCCTGAACGGCGCCTTGTTCCAGCGCCTCGCGCAGGCGGCTGCGGGCCCTGGAAAGACGCGAGCGGACCGTCCCGACCGGCACGTCCAGAAGCTCGGCGGCCTCCTCGTACTTCAGGCCTTCGATCGCCACGAGCGAGAGAACGACCTTGTCGTTGTGCGGCAGGTCACGGAAGCCTTCGACCACATCCTGATAGTGCATCTTTTCCTCCTGTGCTGCGTCGATCGAGAGTTTGGCCTGGGGGGCGTCGTCCATGTCCACGGGCGTGCCCCGGACCTTGTCGCGCCGAATTTGGTTCAGGAACACGCGGCGGCAGACCGTGAACATCCAGGAACGGAGGTTCTGGCCGTCGAACAGATGCTGCTTGCGCAGGCAGCGCTCGACGCAGTCTTGCACGAGGTCGTTCGCACGGTCCTCGTTACGGGTGAGCGTGAAGGCGAAACGGTGAAGTGCCGGCAAGCACTCGTTCAGTTCGGTCGTCGTGATCGCACCGGTGGTCATATGATCCTCCGTCGAGTTCGGTGCGCTTTCGTTAAGCGTCTAAAAACAGAGGGTCAAAGTTTTTAGTATGAAGCTTGGGAACGATGCCGTTATCAGCGTGTTCCTACGCGATCTACTCCACAGTACTATATCACTCTACCAACTACTCATGACTGCTATACCTATGAGGAGGGATAGGAGTGACATGAGTGTGTCGCCGAGGACACACCCGTGCCGCTCGGTGGCATCCGTCTAAAATGCAGTTTGAGGAGGTTAGCGAGGGGGCGGCGAGCGCCGACGCATCGCGCCGACCAGCGTGATGGCGGCGCCGACCGCCAGGGCGGCGCCGATGGTGCGGCCCGGTCTGATGGTGAGCTGGCGCGCGACGACGCCCGCGACGACTTCCTTCGCGCCGTTGGGCAGGAGGCCGCTAGCGGCTGACAATCCGCCGGCGAGGCTCGCGGGCGGGGCCTGCGGCACGGGACCACTGGCAACAGCTGCGGCGGGGGTCGCGAGCCCACGCCGAGGGCGACCCACGATCGCAACGAGGATGCCGAGAAAGACGAGGAAGCCGGCGCCCGAAAGAAGACCCGCGACGAGGCCGTAGCGGGCCGCAACCGCCACGACCCCCGCCGCGATCAGCAGCGCGAGCGCCCCTCCGAAGAGGAGGCCGACGGCCGTGCCGAAAGCGGCCCGGCGCAAGATCAGACGCAGGCGGAGCGCGAAGCCGCTAAGACCCATCACCGATCAGTCGCGACGGAAGAGGTGTCCGAGGAGCATGCCGCCCAGCACGGCGATGCCGATCGTCGTGTAGGGATTGCGCTGGACCTGTGCCTGCAGGTCCGCCGCGATGGCGGCGACGTCGTCCTCGACCGTCTGGACGGTCCGCGAGAAGCTGTCCCGGGCCGTGTCAGCGGCGCCCTGCGCCGTTTCCTGCGCCGTCCGCAGCGAGCTGCGGCCCAGCGAGACCCCATCCGATTTGAGCGTCATCACGTCGGACTTCAGCGTGGCGAGGTCCTGGCGCAGCTCGCGCAGAACGGATGCGACCTCGTTGTCGACCTCGCGTTCCTTCTTCGTCGTGCTCATCCGTCGCTCCTTGGGTTGGCGCTCGCAGGCTAGTCCGCGGCTGCATGAATGGTGACGATGAGGCCTTCGTCCGTCGGAGTCCAATCCGTGCGGCCATTGAGGTAGTTGGTCGAGAAGGCCCGCACGATCGACAGGCCGAACCGCTCCTCCGCCTCTGCCGGCGGGTTGGCGCCGCCCTCGGTCCATCGAATGCGATAACCGTCCTCCGTCCGGTCGAAGGCGACCTCCAACCAGCCCCCGGGCGCGGTCAGCGTGCCGTGGCGGCGCGCGTTGGTCGCGAGCTCGTGCAGGATGAGCCCGATCGCGGTCGCCTGACCGGGCGTGACGGCGATGTCGGTGTCGTGGATCGTCACGCCGGCTTGCTCGTCGCCGACGATCGCGCGGCAAAGCGCGCCGAGCGATACCTCCGTCTGGTAGCGGTGAGGTTCGTGCGGGTTGGCCCCGGTCAAAGAGTAGGCCTTGTCGAGAGCGCCGATCCGCGCGAGCGTCGCGGCGGCGAACGCGCCCACATTGTCAGCGTGAGGCGCGGACAGGCTGATCAGCGCGGTGATGACCGACATGGCGTTGCGGATGCGGTGGTTGAGCTCCCTCACCGCCTGATCGGCCCGATCCGAGGCCGCGCGCTGCGCCGTCTCGTCGATCAGACAAAAGAGAACCCGCTCCGCCGGAAGCGCCTCGAGTACCAAGCTCGCATGCCAGGGCCGCGGCTCGTCATGGCCGCTCAGGCGGACCGTCTGCGGTCCTTGATCGACGGTCCCCAACGCCGCCTCGATCATCGGCGCCGAGTCGGGAGAGATAGCCTGAAGGTTGCGCCGGCGCACGACGTCCTTCCCGGCCGTCAGGATCCGGCCGTCGCGAGCCGCGATGCCGATCGGCAGCGGCATGCGGCTGAGCAGGGTCGAGGACGGGAGGGCCGAGTTCGCAACCCAGGCCACGCCCCGAAAACCGCCCTCCTTACGATCGACCCGCGCGGCGTAGCTCGTTCCGGCCCGCACGAAGCGAACGTCGAAGGGGCCCTGACGGGGGCTTCGAAGGGCTACGGCCAAGGAGGCCCGAGCGGCTGGTTCGAGGCCGCGCATGAGGGTCAGCAAGCCGAAGCGGTCCGGCAGGCCCGGCAGCCCCGGACGGAGAACCGTCCGCCCGCCCTCGGTGTCGAGCGCGGAGAAGCCGAGGCCCTCTGCGGCGTCCATGCGCCTACTCCGTCCGAAGCCGCACGAGCTCTTCGGAGGCGTCCTCGGCGTGCCGCTCGGAGTAGAGGAGGCCGAGGGCGATCAACTCGCGGACGGCAGAGGAGCGGTTGTCCGCACGGTTGTCGAAGCGCCAGTCATCGATGTTCGTCAGCTCAGAATCCGTGACCAGGATCTGAAGCTTCGAGAGACGTTTCTCGTTCGACGATGCCATGAGGCGCTCTAATCCCGTCCTTGCTTGTCCTGCCGCCCGTTCGCAGGGCACCGGCTAAGGGCCCGGCTTGTGTTCCTACGCCCGGCGGGCGTCAAGGCAATGCACGACCGCAGCCCTAACGTTGTCCGGTGTGTAAGGCTTTGAAATAACGAAGTCCGGCTCGATTTCCTCGCCCTGGAGGACGCGATCCGGATAGCCGGTGATGAAGATGACCGGGCAGTCGTGTTCTTGGTGGATTCGAAGCACGGCATCGATGCCGGTCGCCCGCCCGTCGAGGTTGTAATCGGCGAGGATGACGGCGGGGAGCGCTGCCCGCGCCGCCCGGACCGCCTCGTCCGCCGACCTGGCTTCGCCCGCGACATCGACGCCCATCCGCTCCAGGATGCCGCGCAGATCGGCTGCGATGAGCGGTTCGTCCTCGACGATTACCGCCCTCGGCGCACCGTGCACCACGAGCGCCTCCCGCGCGCGGCGGAGCGCCTCGGCGGGCGCGGCGATGCCGACGATGCGTCCCGCCTCGGCCACGGAGAACCCCATGACGTCGACGAGCAGCAGCACGAGCCGGTCGTCGTCCGGCGGCGTCGGCAGTGCGTTCAGAAGCGCGCTGTCGGTGAACGGACGGCCGCCACTCGCCGCGGCCTTGCGGGCGAGCGCCCGCCAACCGGCGAGGAAGATGCTCATGAGGTCGGTGACCGAGGCGCTCGAAGCGCGCGGATCGACATCGACCCGCGCCATGGTGAGGCGCATCATCTCGTCGCCGATCAGCCGGTCCGCGAACACGGCACGGGAGAACTGGCGAAGAACGCCGAGGGGTGGGCGGGTCGCGATGCTCACGCGGGGGCCTCTTCTAGTCGCCGAGTTGAGATAGACACGCGGCTCAAAGAGCAAAACATGCGGCTGACAGGGGGCAGCGCAGAGAGCCGCCTACGGCTTCCGCCCCTTCCCTCGCAGCGTCCTTGTCGACTCAGCATCATAGTTCACTTCGCTGAGTCGAGTGGGCTCGACAAGTGCCTGTTCAAAAGAACA
This sequence comes from Parvularcula dongshanensis, assembly GCF_014199615.1. GTDB lineage: Bacteria > Pseudomonadota > Alphaproteobacteria > Caulobacterales > Parvularculaceae > Parvularcula > Parvularcula dongshanensis. Next base: position 217,285 of record NZ_JACHOB010000002.1, read on the forward strand.
GTCGAGGGCGTCATGATTCGATCACCTCAGCCAAGTTTTGCTGTCCGTTCCCACGCGTCGAGGTAGAGGGTGGAAAAGTCGCACAGTGCTTGCAACGCCGGCCGGTCGACGAGCCTGACCTGCATGCGCTGCCGTTCGATGAGGCCGCTGCGTTCGAGTTGGCTGAGCACCCTGCTGACGTGAACGTAGGACAGGCCGAGCGCGTCAGCGAGGCTGGACTGGCCGATCGGCAGGACGAAGGCATCGTCGCTCGCCCGCCCCGTGACCCGCAGCCGCTCGTACAGCTCGAGAAGAAGGTGGGCGACCCGTTCGCGTGCCGAGCGCCGCCCGTTGCGCACGATCTGCTCTCGCAGGATCGCCTCCTCCTGCACGGCGGCCCACCAGAAGGCGAGCGCCAGCGGCGAGGCACCTCGGAAGAGGTTCAGCATCTCGGTCTTGTCTAGCTGCGCCGTCGTCAGCGGCGTCAGCGCCGTGACCGTATGGTCGGCGGGGCGGCCGGTGAAGACTTGAAGGTCGAAGAGGTCGCCGGGCAGCATGAAGTTGACGATCTGCCGCCGGCCGTCGGACAGGCTGATCGACCGGCTCGCCCAGCCATCGACGACGACGAAGGCGCCGCGCGCCGGCGCCCCTCGCTCGACCACGACCTCGCCGGCTTCGTGACGCTCCACCGACGTGGCGATTCCGGCCAACGCCGCGCCGGCCGCATCATCGAGCAAGGCGCCGCTGACCAGGCGAGAGAACAAAGCGTCGGTCGGGCTCACGCGGCGTCCTCGCTCCGATTGGCTGAAAGCAGGCGGTCCGCCCCGAACGGGGCAATGCCGAATTGCCCCGAACCTCGCTTCTACGTCAACAGCTTGGCCCCCCTCGCCGACCGTCTTTGGCGAGTCCGGCGCCCCGACGGCACAGGTCACGATCCCGCGTTCCGCGCCCACCCTACCCGGCGCGCCGCCTTGTCACGCCGTGAGAGCAGGCCTTAAGGCGCCCTCGCCTTCGCGCTTGCGGCACGCATCATGAATGCTGTCGGGTGAGCCTACGATCAACTTCCCCTCGTGAGACCCTTTACTATGTCGGATCGATCCCTGACCCACCTCGACCGCCTGGAGGCGGAGAGCATCCACATCTTCCGCGAGGTCGCAGCAGAGGTCGACAAGCCCGTCTTCCTCTACTCGGTCGGCAAGGACAGCTCGGTCATGCTGCACCTCGCGCGCAAGGCGTTCTATCCGAGCGTGCCGCCCTTCCCCTTCATGCATGTCGATACGACCTGGAAGTTCCAGGAGATGGTGCGGTTCCGGGACGAGACGGCCAAGAAGCTCGGCCTCGACCTGATCGTGCACATCAACGAGGAGGGCCGGAGCCAAGGCGTCGGCCCGTTCACGCACGGCTCCGCCTACCACACGGACGTCATGAAGACGCAGGCGCTGAAGCAAGCGCTCGACAAGCACGGCTTCCAGGCGGCCTTCGGCGGCGCGCGGCGCGACGAGGAGAAGTCCCGCGCAAAGGAACGCATCTTTTCCTTCCGCGCGCCCGGCCACCGCTGGGATCCCAAGAACCAGCGCCCCGAGCTCTGGAACATCTACAACACGCGGATCCACAAGGGCGAGACCATCCGGGTCTTCCCGCTGTCGAACTGGACCGAGCTCGACATCTGGCAGTACATCTTCCGCGAGAACATCGAGATCCCCGGCCTCTACTTCGCGGCCGAGCGTCCCGTCGTGAACATGGACGGCACGCTGATCATGGTCGACGACGACCGGATGCCGCTCGAAGGCATGAACGTCGAGACCAAGTCCGTCCGCTTCCGCACGCTCGGCTGCTACCCGCTGACGGGCGCGGTCGAGAGCAAGGCCGCGACCCTGCCCGAGATCATTCAGGAAACACTCCTCGCCACCTCATCCGAGCGCCAAGGCCGCGTCATCGACAGTGACCAAGCCGCTTCGATGGAGAAGAAGAAACAGGAAGGCTACTTCTAATGGCCCTCACCGACCAGGACCGCGCGCTGATCGACGAGGACGTCGTCGCCTACCTGCAGCGCCACGAAGAGAAGTCCCTCCTCCGCTTCATCACCTGCGGCTCGGTGGACGACGGCAAGTCCACCTTGATCGGGCGCCTGCTCTACGACGCGCAGATGCTCTACGAGGACCAGATCGCCGGCCTCGACGCGGACTCGAAGAAGCACGGCACGCAAGGGCAGAACATCGACTTCGCCCTCCTCGTCGACGGCCTCGCCGCCGAGCGCGAGCAGGGCATCACGATCGACGTCGCCTACAGGTTCTTCTCGACCGAGCGGCGCAAGTTCATCGTCGCGGACACGCCCGGCCACGAGCAGTACACGCGCAACATGGCGACCGGCGCCTCGACGGCGGACCTCGCCATCCTGCTGGTCGACGCGCGCGCAGGGCTGATGCCGCAGACCAAGCGGCACAGCTTCATCTGCTCGCTGCTCGGCATCCGGAACGTCGTCCTCGCGGTCAACAAGATGGACCTCGTGGACTACTCCGAGGACCGGTTCCAAGAGATCGAGCGGGACTACCGCGAGTTCTCGAAGAACCTCGGCTTCGGCGAGATCCTCTGCGTGCCGCTCTCCGCGCTCGCGGGCGACAACGTCACCGAGCGCTCGAAGAACACGCCCTATTATGACGGTCCCGCCCTCCTCGAGCACCTCGAGACGGTGAGCACCGAGGTCGACACCCAAGCCCCCTTCCGCCTGCCCGTCCAGTGGGTGAACCGGCCGAACCTCGACTTCCGCGGCTTCTCCGGCACGATCGCCTCTGGCAGCGTGAGGCCGGGCGATCCCATCATCGCCGTGCCGTCTGGCCGCCGCTCGACCGTCGCGCGCGTCGTGACCATGGACGGCGACCTCGAAGAGGGGATCAAGCGGCAGGCCGTCACCCTGACGCTGACCGACGAGATCGACGTCAGCCGCGGCGACATGATCTGCGGCAAGGACTCGCCCGCCGAGCAGTCGGACCAGTTCCAGGCCAAGATGATCTGGATGGCGGACGACGAGATGCTGCCGGGCCGTCAGTACGTCTTCAAGACGGCGAACCGGACGCTGCCCGGCGTCGTCTCGGCGCTGAAGAACAAGATCGACGTCAACACGCTCGAAGAGCGCCCCGGCAAGACGCTGGCGCTCAACGAGATCGGCGAGGTGAACCTCAACCTCTCCGCGCCGATCGCCTTCGATCCGTACCGGGAGAACCGCCAGACCGGCAGCTTCGTCGTCATCGACAAGCAGACCAACGCCACGGTCGGCGCGGGCATGATCGACTACTCGCTGCGCAGAGCCGCCAACGTGCACTGGCAGGCGCTCGAGGTCGGAAAGGCCGAGCGCGCCGCGATCAAGCACCAGAAGCCCGCCGTCCTCTGGTTCACGGGCCTGTCGGGCTCGGGCAAGTCGACGATCGCGAACCTGGTCGAGAAGCGGCTCCACGACATGGGTCGCCACACGCTGATCCTCGACGGGGACAATGTGCGGCACGGCCTGAACAAGGACCTCGGCTTCACCGATGCCGACCGGGTCGAGAACATCCGCCGCGTGGCCGAGACCGCGAAGCTGATGCTCGACGCTGGCCTCCTCGTGATGACGTCGTTCATCTCGCCCTTCCGGGACGAGCGCCAGATGGCGCGCGACCTGATGGGCGAAGGCGAGTTCATCGAGGTGCACGTCGACACGCCGCTCGAGGTCGCGGAAAGCCGCGACGTCAAAGGGCTCTACGCCAAGGCGCGCTCGGGTCAGCTGAAGAACTTCACCGGCATCGACTCCGAGTACCAGACGCCCCGCAACGCGGAGCTGACGATCAACACGGTCGACATGACGGCCGAGGAAGCCGCCGAGAAGATCGTCGGCTACCTCGACGAGAACGGCTACCTCACGGGCTGATTCACCGGCAGGCGAAGGGCGGCGGAGAATCCGCCGCCCGGCCTGTTCGTCAGGGTCAGCGTCCCGCCATGGACCTCCGCCACCCGCCGGGCGATGGCGAGGCCCAGCCCCGTGCCGCCCGTCGAGCGACTTCTCGAGCCCTCCCCTCGTAAGAAGGCCGTGCCGGCGCCGGCCAGAAAACCGTCCGGAAGGCCGGGGCCGTCGTCGGTGACGGTCAGCACCGCCTCGTCCTTCTCCTGACGGAGTTCGACGCGGCCGCCATTCGCGTAGCGATGCGCGTTGCCGACGAGGTTCTGAAGAGCCCGGCGGACCAGGACGGGATGGACGGCCGCACGAACGCTCGGCAGCACGCCCAACGTGACCCGCTCGCCCGCGGCCCGCGCCGTGTCCGCCGTCTCCTTCGCGAGCGCCGCGAGGTCGGTCTCCTCGGCATCGCCGCTCGGCGCGCCGAAACGCGCGAGCGTCAGCACGTCCTCGAGCATGGCCTCGGTGTCGCGCAGGCTCGCGATCATCTTTCCCCGCAGGCGCTCGTCCTGAACCTGCTCGGCCCGCAGGCGCAGGGCCGTGATCGGCGTCCTGAGGTCGTGGCCGATCGCGCCCAGCATGGCGTCCCGCTCGGCGAAGAGCGCGGCGATGCGCGCCTGCATGGCGGTGAAGGCCGCGGTCAGCTGCCGGACGTCCTCAGGACCTTGCTCCGGCAGATCCGGCGGCGGCGCGCCCACTCGATGCGTGCGGGCGGCCTCGGTCAGCGCGGCGAGCGGCCGGGCGATCCTGCGCGCGAGCCATAAGACCGGCAGAAGCACGATGAGGTAGAGGAGCCCCGTTTGAAGAAGGAGCGGCGCGATCGCGACGTCGTCACGCCGGCGCAGGGGCACGCTGGCATGAACCCAGCCGCCATCACCCTCGACGGCGACGGACACGCCGCGCCGGGTCTCTCCGCGCCACTCGATCGGCGTCCGCACGACGCGCACGGCCCGCGCGTCGCCGTCCTCAGACAAGGTGTCCTCCGCGACCCGTTCGAGGCGCTCCCGGCGTTTTCCCTCCGGTCCGGCCCCCGCCTGGACGAACCGGCCCCGCCACCGGCTGCGCAGGCTCGGTCTGTCCTCGTCGAGGCGCCGGGCGAGGACGCTCGCGGCGAGGGTCGTCGCCTGCACCTCGGCGGCGTAGCGCCGGCTCGCCGCCAGCAGGCCGAGGTTCACCGCCTGCGCGGCGAAGAGCGCGAGCGCGAGGAGAACGGCGAGTTGAACGCCGAGCCTTCTCGGCCAGAGCCTCCTCACCGCCTGACGACGCTGGCGGCTAGCGTGTAGCCGCCACCGCGCACCGTCTTGATGATCCGCGGCTCCTTCGGATCGGGCTCGATCTTGCGGCGAAGGCGGCTGACCTGGTTGTCGACCGCTCGGTCGAAGGCATGGGTCTCGCGCCCCTGGGTCGCGGCCAGGAGGTCGTCGCGGCCGACCACGCGCGGGGCGGCCTCGGCCAGGACCTGAAGGAGCGAGAACTCGCCGCCCGTGAGGTCCACCGCCTCGCCGTCCGGCGCGACGAGACGGCGCTCCGCGACGTGCATGACGAAGCCCGCGAAGTCGTAGCGCCTCGCCGCGCCGTGCGGCGCGCCCCGGCGCAGGACGGTTCGAATGCGCGCGAGGAGTTCACGCGGCTCGAACGGCTTGGCCATGTAGTCGTCGGCCCCGACCTCGAGCCCGACGACCTTGTCCATCGGGTCGCCGCGCGCGGTCAGGAGGATCACCGGCAGGGACCCGTTCGCGCGTATCCACCGGGTCAGCGACAGGCCGTCCTCCCCCGGCATCATCAGGTCGAGGACGGCCAGGTCGAAGCTCTCCTTCGCGATGAGCGCCCGCGCCTCCGCGGCGCCCGGCGCGGTCGAAACCCGGAACCCCTGGCCGAGAAGGTACTCGGCCAGGGGTTCCAGGATCGAGGGCTCGTCGTCGACGACGAGCAAGGAGGAGCTCGCCTCCGTCAAGGTCAGTCGCGCTTTCCGCGGTGCGGTCGCGCTGCACGCATCTCCTCGCGGGTGACGAGGCCGTCGCCGTCCGCATCCATCTTGGAAAAGCGCTCCGCCGTCCGCGCGCGCGTCTCTTCGAGCGAGACGAACCCGTCATCGTTCTCGTCGAGGCGGGCCATGAAGCCCTCGCCGCCCCGGCCCTTACGCTTGCCTTCCCACTCCTGCGCGCGCTCGTCGAAGCGTTCGGCCGCCTCCTGGCCCCGCTTCTCGGCGATCCGCTCGCGCATCTTCGCCTTCATTCGAGCGTGCGTCTCCTCGCGCTCCTGAGCCGAGACGTAGCCGTCCGCATTCGCATCCACCTTCGCGAAGCGCGCCTCGGCGGCCGCCTGCATCTCGGCGAGCGAGAAGGCGCCGTCACCGTCCGTGTCGATCTTCGCCCCGTGCCCGTGCTGCCCCGCGAGCGCCGTCCCGGCGAGGAGGAGAGTGGCGATAGTCCCTGCGATCATCGTCTTCATCGAGCGATCCTTTCCGGTTCGACTGTAAGGAACGATCTAACCGGCGTCCTTCGCAGCCGAATGCCGATGCGGCGTCTTCGGGTCGCGAAGTGTAACCGGAAGACGCCGCGTGGCGAGCGGAATGATCGGCCTTCGTCCCGGCCGCCGCTTGATGGCGGCCGGGACGAGCGGGGTTCCTAGCGCCAGGCCCCTTAGCTCACACCTACTGACCCCAGACCGTGACGTTCGCGCTGCCGCTGCTGCCGTAGCCCTCGGTAGCGAGGGTCTGGTAGCGCCAGGTCGAGCCGAGCGGCAGACCGGCCGCGGCCCAAGCGGTCGCGTGGTTGTTGAAGGTGATCGTTCGGTTCTGACCGGTGGAGACCTTGTTCCGGCGTATGCTCCAGTACTGGTAGAAGGTCTGATTGGGACCGACGATGCTGTCCGCGTTCACGCGCTGATTGCGGTAGACATCGTACCAGGCGCCGTCGCTGTAGACCTCGCCGACGCGCGTGCCCTGGGTCGGGCGCCACTCGCCCCAGGTGTCGACGACGTAGTACTCGACGAGCGGGTTTTCGGTCCAACCGTAGAGCGCGAGCCAGCCGTTTCCGGGGTTCCACGAGCCGAGGTTGTAGCCGACCGTGCGGTAGCGGCTGCCCGTCGCCCAGCCCTTGCCGCCGACGAAGTCGCCGCGCTCCCCGACCGGCCCGGTGGACTGAAGGCTCCAGCTCGCGCCGTAGTTTCCGCCGCCGTACTGGTCCGTCATGTTCAGGCAGGCGCTGCCTTTGCGGTAGTAGGTCGAGTAGAAGAAGCCGCTATTCGTGCCCGTCGCGTCGGCGTCGCAGACTTGTTGGGTCTGCGCGTAGGCAGGCGCGCCGAGCAGCAAGAGCGATGGAGCGACGGTCGCCGCGACGAGGGTCGATAGTCTTTTCAGCATGGTTTCCTCCCTTTTGCTGTTATCACCGCACTGTTTTCAGCACGGGCCGCACGAAGTTTATCGTGTTCAAGAGCAATAGAGAGAATACGCGCGGACGATGCTCGTCCGACCGCCGGTCCTTTCGACGTTTCCTGCCACTTCTTCTTCGTTCGACTTTCAAGTGCTAGCGCTAACAACTTTTTGGGTCAAAGGTCGGCCGCAGTTCGCGCGAACGAAAAGACACCTCACCCTTGCGGATGACGCATGCAGGCGGCCGGCCGCATAACCGTCCTCCTCCTACGGCCGGCTGAGCAGCCGGCGTTCACTTGGGCGAAGACACGCGTTGACAATCGCGCCCTGCCTTCGGCATAGCGGTGCCCTTCGGCGGAGTAGCTCAGCTGGTTAGAGCAGCGGAATCATAATCCGCGTGTCGGGGGTTCAAGTCCCTCCTCCGCTACCATCCCCCTCGCTACTTTCCGCTTACGAAACCGGGCTAGGACGGACCCATGTCCGAAACGCTCGACACCCTCGGCGCGACCAGCGCGCCACCGCACTGCCCTCGCACCGGCCTGATCGAGGGGTTCGCCGTGGACGCCCGCGGCGTCGCCACCCCTCTCTCCCGCCAGGAGCTGATCGACGGCGATGGCGTCACGCCCCCCGAGGGCGGCTACCTGTGGCTGCACTTCGCCCTCGAATGCGCCCGCAGTTGGCTTCCCGGTCACCTGGACCTCGACGAGGCGACGCTTCGCCTCCTCCTGGCCGAGGAGACGCGGCCGAGCTGCGTTCAGCACGAGGACGGCTTGCTCATGAACCTGCGCGGCGTGAACCTGAACGAAGGCCGCTCGCCCGAAGACATGCTGAGCATCCGCATCCACCTCGCGCCCGGTCGCCTCATCACCGTCCGCAAGCAGCGGTCGCGGGCGATCGAGGATATCCGGCACGAACTGCGCAAGGGGGCCGCGCCGCGCGATGCCGGCTCTCTTCTTCTCCGCCTGATCGGGGGGCTGACCGACCGGCTGGAACCGGTCGTCGACGCTCTTTCCGACCGGGTGGACGCGCTCGAGGAGCTCTCGCTGCGGGCCGACACCGAGGACCTTCGCGGAGAGCTGTCGGCCATGCGGCACGACGCCATCGTCTTTCGCCGCTACGTCGCACCGCAACGCGAGGCGGTCACGCGCTTCTCGATGAACGAGGCGGGGCTCCTTTCCAAGAAGACGCTCCAAAGCGTGCGCGACGAGGCCGAACGCGTCACCCGCGTGGTCGAAGAACTCGACATCACCCGCGAGCGGGCGGGCGTGATCTACGAGCAGATCGCCGCCCGCCGGGCCGACGAGATGAATCGGAACATGATGATCATCTCGGTCGTCTCGGCCGTCTTCCTGCCCTTGAGCTTCGTCACCGGGCTTCTCGGCATCAACGTCGGCGGCATGCCGGGGGCGCAGTCCGACGCCGCGTTCTGGCTCGTCTGCCTTCTCTGTGCGGCGCTCGGCGTCGCGCTGCTGCTCGTGTTCCGCCGCATGGGCTGGTTGTAGCCGTTAAGCTGTGAACAACTTTCCCCGCGACGGCGTTACGGCACGCCGCTTGCGAAGCTAGACTTCGTTCAGTCCTGTGCCCCGGCCTTGCACTCTCCGAGGGCATCGGGGGCCCGTCCGAACCGGACGGGCCCCGAGGCTGAACCATCGCGACAGCAAACGAGCCTAGACAAGCCGGTGCGAACCGGAACACTCCTTCGGACGATCTGGAGGACGTAATGGCCGACATCTTCAGCCTGGACGGGCTGTTCACCCTCTCAAACCTCTTCACGCTGTTGATGCTGGTCCTGCTCCAAGCCGTCCTCGGCTTCGACAACCTGCTCTACATCACCATCGAGAGCCGGCGCGTCCCCGCAGAGAGACAGCGCTTCGTCCGGCGGGTCGGGATCGGGCTCGCCGTCCTGTTCCGGCTCGTCCTGTTGTTCGTCATCCTGCTCGTCTTCCAGCAGCTCCAAGATCCGCTCTTCTCGATCGAGACGCACCCCTTCACGGCCGCCTTCACCGTAAGGGTGCTGATCACCTTGTTCGGGGGCGCCTTCATCATCTGGACCGCTATGAAGGAGATCTTCCACCTCCTCTCGGTCGACCATCTCGAGCACGAAGAGACGACGGCGAAGCGGACGGTGGGCGGCGCGCTGTTCTGGATCGTCACGATGAACCTGATCTTCAGCTTCGACAGCCTCCTCTCCGCGATCGCGCTGTCGGAGGTCTTCGTCGTCCTCGGGATCGCGATCGTCGCGGGCGGCGCGCTCATGGTCTGGCTATCCGATCACGTCGCCGCCTTCTTGGAGAAGAACCGTGCCTACGAGGTGCTGGGGCTCTTCATCCTCTTGGTCGTAGGCGTCCTCCTCCTGTCCGACGCCGGCCACTTGGCACACATGTCGTTCTTCGGCTTCGAGGTGCAGGCGATGTCGAAGGCGACGTTCTACTTCGTCATCTTCGTCATGGTGTGCGTCTCGGTCGTTCAGAGCCGTTACCGCACCAAGCTCCTCTCCCAGCGCTCGGAGGCCGCGCGGATGGGCGTGCCGACGACCGAACCGAACGTCGGGATCAGCGCAGCGAAGGGCTGATCAGTCGGCGGCCGCGCAGGCCGTCTGCCAGTCCGCGAGGATGCTCTTCACCAATCGGCCGGACGGCGTGAGCGCTTCGTCCGGCCAAGGCCCCTCGGCGGGCGTGCCGGGGCGGAACAGGGCCGCGCCCTCCTGCTTGTCCGAGACGGACCAGTTCGCGTGCGAGAGGCAGTTCTCGCGCATGAAACCGACCCAGTCGCGCGTGGAGGCGGTGTCCGGCGCCCCGTCGCCATCGGCGTTCACGGTCCCCCACTCGGTCACGAAGATCGGCAGCCCACCGTCAATCGCCGCCTGCGCGCGCGCCCGCAGGCTCTCCTTGTGCGACCCGGCGTAGAAGTGAAGCGTGTAGAGGACGTTCTCCTGCCCCTCGATCGGGTCGGCGGCGGCATCGTCGACGTCTTGCGACCAGGTCGGCGTGCCGACGACGATCGGGTTGTCAGGGTCGACGGCACGAATCGCGCCGATGACGCGCTCGGCGTAGGGCTTGATCGTGGCCGACCAATCCGCGTCGTCGAGCGGCTCGTTGTAGACCTCGTAGATAAGGTTCGGCGCGTCGCCGTAGCGCTTCGCCATGTCGGTGAAGAAGGCGACCGCTTCGTCCGGATGATCCTCGGCATGGTGCGAGTGCCAGTCGAGAACGACGTAGACGCCGGCGTCGATCGCCCCCTCGATCACAGCCTCGGCGCGCGCGCGGTTGCCTTCGGGATCATCGATCAGCCCCCCGCCCGCATCTACGCCGATCGCGGCGCGGACGAGGGACACCCCCCAGTCCTCGGCGAAGCGTTCGACGACCGCCGGATCGTAGAACCGCTCCTGCGCCCAACCGGTGTTCGACCAGAAGAAGCTCACCCCGGCGAGGGAGACGGGGTCGCCTTTCTCGTCCACGAGCCCGCCGTCCTCGACCGAGAGAGCCCCGTGCCGCTCGACCGGGGTCCGCGCCTCCTGTGCGAGGGCAGCGGGCGCCGCGGCGGCGGCGAGCAAGGACGGAAGGGCGCGCAAGAGAAGAGACATAGGCAGGCTCCGATCGGAACCGTCCCCTTACTCAGGACGGAGGCGGACCGCGAGTGCCGAGGTCAGTCTTCGAGGTCCGCCCACCAGGCCGCATAGGGCGTGTTCTTCGGCGCCCGGCGGCTGTAGTCGGGCGCGCCGTCGCGCCACCACACCGGCCCTCGTTCTCCGAGCGCCACCTTGGCCTTCTGGACGGCGGCACGAGCGGCGGCGGTCTCGTCGCTCGTCTGCGCGTCGCGCACGGCACGGCGAGCCCGCATGAGCGCGCCGACTTGCGCCTTTCGTGTCTCTTCGGGGAGGTTCGGGTCGGTCCGCCGCCAGAGCACGCCCTTCGCGACGAAGTAGCGGCCGTCGGGCGTCACGGGAAAGTCGCTCATAGAGAAAGGGCGGCCCGTGGGCCGCCCTCTTCGTTCCGTCAGTGGCGCTCGATCAGGCCCGCATCGGCGAGCAGCTGGTCGTAGCGGGTCTGATCCTCGAGGATGTCGAGGGCACGATTGAGCTGGCAGTCTTCCTCTGCCGGGCACTCGACCGCTTCGACGAAGAGCGCGGTGGCGTTCTCCTCGGCCTGCTCTTGCTTCTTCAGCTCGGCCTGGCCGTCCAGGAGGATCTGCTGGCTGGTCGTCAGCGTGTCGCCGCCGATCTGATCGTCCGTCGCGGTGGTCTCGTCCGGAATGGCGCTCGGCACGTCGAGGGCGCCGCGCAGGTCCGCTTCGGAACGTCGCTCGGCGGGGCCGTCCTGGCCGGGCCTGGTGATCGGCATGACGATGTCGGGCACGATCCCGAGCGCTTGGATCGAACGGCCGGAGGGCGTGTAGTAGCGGGCCGTCGTCAGCCGCAGCGCGCCGTTCATGCCGTTGGCGAGCGGCAGCACGGTCTGGACCGATCCCTTGCCGAAGGTCTTGGTGCCGAGCAGCAGGGCGCGGTTGCGGTCCTGGAGCGCGCCGGCGACGATCTCGGAGGCCGAGGCGGAGCCGCCATTGACGAGCACGACGATCGGCTTGCCCCGAAGCTGGTCCCCTGGGGTGCCGAGTTCGCGCATGGAGTCCTTGGCCCTGCGGCCGCGGGTCGAGACGATCTCGCCGCCGTCGAGGAAGGCGTCGGAGACGGCGACCGCCTGGTCGAGCAGGCCGCCCGGATTGTTGCGCAGGTCGATGACCAGGCCTTTGACCCCGCCCGACTCCTTGTTCATGTCCTCCAGCGCCGCCAGCAGCTTGGCTTCGGACTGCGCGGTGAAGCTCGCGAGGCGGAGGTAGCCGAACTTTCCGCGCTCGACCCGGCTGACGACCGGGTTCACCGTGACGACGTCTCGGACGAGCGAGAACTCGAGCGGCTCCGGCTCGGTTTCGCGAACGACCTTGAGGTCGACCGAGGTGCCCTTGGGCCCCTTCATCAGGTTGATCGCCTCGGTCAGCGTCATGCCGAAGACGGTCTCGCCGTCGATCTCGTAGATGAGGTCGTTCGGCTCGAGCCCGGCGCGGGCCGCCGGCGTGTCGTCGATCGGGCTGATCACCTTGACGAGGCCGCGCCCCGGATCCTCGGTCTCGAGCGTCACTTGGATGCCGAGGCCGGCGAAGGAGCCGCGCGTCTGCTCCTGCATCGAGTCGAAGTCGTCGCGCGGAAGGTAGCTCGAGTGCGGATCGAGGCTGGTCAGCATGCCGGAGATCGCGCCTTCGATCAGCTGCTCGTCCTCCGGATCCTCGACGTAGTTCTCGTGGACCTGCTCGAAGACCTCGCCGAAGAGGTCGAGCTGGCGGAACGTGTCCGCGTCGAAGCCCGAGCGCGCGAAGCCCGTCGTCAGGAGGGCTGCCGTCACAGCGCCGCCCATGACGGCCGAGACCGCCAAGGCCGGCACCGAGGCACCGCGCTGCATCGAAGACTTGGAGGCGGACTTTCTCATCTGGGCTGTCCCCGGCTTTCTTCGTAGATAATGTGGCATGGCATACGGACCTTAGCAAAGGGTGGGCCGCGCCGACCGACGTGAAACTCGTGTCACGGAAGCGAGATCGAACGCCCGCTTGGTTAACGAGGCCTTACCGACAGCGTTAACAAAGCCTTAGCCGCCGCCCGGCCGCAGCCAAGGTTCGGGGTCGAGGACCTGTCCGGCCCGCCGCAAGTGCAAGCGCAGCGTGCCCCCCGCCGGCGGCATGTAGCCGAGGGGTTCGCCCGGCCGCACCCGGTCGTCGCGCCGCACGGTGAACTCGCCGAGGCCGATCAGGACGAGGGTGTAGCCGTCGCCGACGTCGAGGATGACGATGTTGCCGAGGGCACCGTAGGGTTTGGCCCATTTCACGACGCCGCCGAAGGGCGCTGTCACGACCGCCCCGCCCCGGGTCACCAAGCTCAGTTCCTGAGCCCGACCGCCGCCGCGCAAGGTATCGCCGAAGCGCTGCACGATCCGTCCCGACGCGGGAAGCGGCAGGCGCTCGCGCGCGTCCGCGAAGCGGTCCGGCAAGCCCGCGTAGATCTCGGGGGGCGGCAGGTCGGTCGGCGCCGGCCGGAGCGACGGGGCCGCCGGTACGGGACGCCCCTCGTCCCGCCGGCTGATGCCTTCGATCAGCCCCTGGAGCGTCGTCGCCTCGGCGGCGAGCGCGGCGTCCTCCCGCTCGATCCGGCGAAGGCGGGTCACGTCGGCGGCCTGTCGCCGCTCCCGGTCGGCGAGCTGTTCCTCGAGGAGGCGCCGCCGCTCCGTCAGCGCGGCCTCCGCCCCGGCCAGCGCACGCTGCTCACGCTGGGCACGGGCACGGATCTCCTCGATGCGTGCCAAGTCGGTCTTGAGCGCCTCGATCTCGTCCGTGAGTTCCGGCGTCACTGCGGAGAGGGCGATCGCAGCCATCGCGGCGCGGTTCGCGTCGTCGGGAGAGACGGCGAGCGCAGGCGGTCGCGTCCGCTCGAGGTTCTGAAGCGCTGCCAGGACCTCCGACACGGCGCGGCGCCGTCCAGCGAGCCGTTCGGCGACCTCGGCGCGCTCGCGCTCGGTTCGCGCGAGCGCCACCTCGGCAGCGGTCGCCGCGGCCTCGGCCTCCTGAAGGCTCTCGGCGGTCCGGACCAGGTTCGCCTGAAGCTGCCTGAGCGCTTCGGCCGCCGCGGCGGTTCGCGCCCGCAGCGCCTCGGCGTCCTTCGCCTTCTCCTCGCGCAGCTGCTCGATCTCGCGGAGCCGCTCGGCCTCGTTCGCGTCCTGAGCGAAAGCGGGGCTGAGAAGAAGGAGGAGGACGAGCAGGAAGCGCACCGCCGCCCTGCCTAGCTTGGGCCGGGGCGCCGCCTCAATGCCCAATCAGTCGCGATGATAAGGATGGCCCGAAAGAATCGTCGTCGCGCGGTAGAGCTGCTCGGCCAGCATCAGCCGGACGAGCATGTGCGGCCAAGTCGCGCGTCCGAAGGCGACCCGCGCCGCGACCCGAGAGCCGAGGCTGTCGAGCAGCGACGAATCGAACCCGTCCGCTCCGCCGACGAGGAAGGCGAGAGAGGCCGCCCCCGCCTCCCGCTCCCGTCCGATCAGGTTGGCGAAGGCGCGGCTGCCGACGTCCTTTCCGCGTTCGTCGAGAAGAACGACGCGGGCCTTCTCGGGCAGGACATCGAGCAGGAGTTGGGCCTCGCGGGCCTGACGCGCAGGCCCCGAGAGCGCACGCGGCGCCTCGATGGTTTTCAGGATGGGCCCCGTCAGGCCGAGCTGCCGTCCGGTCGCTTCGGCACGGGCGAGGTAGTCCGCCGTCGCGCCCTCGAACGGATCACGTCGTCCGGCCGCGACGAGAAGGATCTGCACCTCGAAGAAACCTTCGCGTCAGTGCGGAAGGCCGGTGTCCTCACCCGCATCGGTCGACGGCGCGCCGGGTCCGTCCGCCGCGGCGTCGCTGCTGGCGGGCTCGTAGCGTTCGGGCGCCCAGATGCGTTCGAGACGGTAGAAGTCGCGGACCTCCGGACGGAACAGGTGCACGACCACGTCGCCCGCATCGATCAGGACCCAGTCGCAGGCCGGCAGCCCTTCCGCCGGAACGGTGCCGTATCCCGCGTCCTTGAGGTCGCGAAGGATCTTGTCGGCGAGCGCGCCGACGTGGCGTTGAGAGCGGCCGGAGGCGATGATCATCGCATCGGCGATGTCGGACTTGCCGGTGAGGTTGATGGAGACGACGTCCTGCGCCTGATCCTCGTCGAGCCGCGACAAGATGATCGGCAGCATCGGGGCCTTGTCGGCGGCGGCGTCCAGCCCTGCATCCGCCACGAGGCGGAGGGGCGCGTCATTGGCGGCCTTGTGGGCCCGGGGGGAAGCGATCAGGGATCTCTCCAGTCGTAACGCCGCCGAAGCTTGGCGACCTCTCCAAGATAACAGCCAAGACGGCCGAAAAGAAGGGGTCTTGCCGAGAGTTGAGAAAAGACGCCCTAGTGCCCTTTTCTTCTCAACAGCTTGAAGCTTCGCGGCGGCGAATCTCGGTGGCGCTGCGGGCGTCGTGCACGGCCGGAAGGTAGGCCCAGGCGGGGGGCCGGCAGCGCGGGAGCGAGGCGACGTCTGCTTCGCGAAGGCGATACTGGCGCAATGCGTGGGCCGAAGGGCTCGTGAGCGCCGGCATCGCCTGGCCCGGGCGGCTGACGACCAGGAGCGGAAGCGTGTTCGCGATTCGCCGCCAGTGCCGCCAGCGGTGAAAGCTCGCCAGGCTGTCCGCTCCCATGATCCAGACGAATCGCACCCCGGGATGGCGCCCCGCGAGCGCGGCAACGGTGTCGACGGTGTAGCGGGTCCCGAGGCGGGCCTCGGCATCCGAGGCGATCATCGCCGGTCGCCCCTTCGTCATGGCCCGAACGCGGGCGGTGCGTTCTGGCAGCGACAAGTAGCCCGCCTGCGCCTTCAGCGGGTTTCCCGGGCTGACCAGCCAGACCACGGCGCGGAGGTTACAGGCACGGCGCGCGGCCTCCGCGACGGCGAGGTGACCGCCATGGGCTGGGTTGAACGACCCCCCGAAGAGGCCGACCGCGTCTTCGGGTGCGAAGCGGGGCAAGCCGTCGGTCACGCCGCCGCCCCCTGCCCGTTTGACCGCGCCCCGCCCCTGGGCTTGATAGGCTCTTCTCCGAAGCTGCGCGGTTCTTCCATGTCGATCCTCGTCACCGGTGCGGCAGGCTTCATCGGCGCCGCCGTCTGCCGGGCGCTGCTCGACCGCGGCGACGAGGTGATCGGCCTCGATTCGCTCAACGCCTACTACGATCCGGCCGTGAAGCGCGCCCGCCTTGCCACGTTCGAGGATCGGGCGGGCTTCCGCTTCGTCAAGGCCGACCTCGCCGAGCCCGGTGTGCTCGCCGGGTTGCCGGACGGGATCGACCGGGTGGTCCACCTCGCGGCTCAAGCGGGCGTGCGCTACTCGCTCGAGGACCCCCTCGCCTACGTCCGGGCGAACCTGACCGGCCATGCCCAGGTCTTGGAGTTCGCGCGGCACCGGCAGGTCCGGCACACCGTCTACGCCTCATCCTCCTCGGTCTACGGCGCCAACGAAAAGGTGCCCTTCGCCGAGGACGACCGCACCGACGATCAGGTCAGCTTCTACGGGGCGACCAAGAAGTCGGACGAGCTTCTCTCTCAATCCTACGCCCGTCTCTATCGACTGCCGCTGACGGGCTTGCGCTTCTTCACCGTCTACGGACCGGAGGGCCGGCCCGACATGGCGGCTTGGATCTTCGCCGAGGCGATCTTGAAGGGCGCGCCGATCCGCCTCTTCAACGAGGGGCGCATGGCGCGCGACTTCACCTACATCGACGACGTGGTAACGGGAATCCTGGCGGCCCTCGGACGCGAGACGGGTGCGCACGGACCCGTCCCGCACCGCGTTTACAACATCGGCAACGACCGGCCGCAGGATCTTGGCGAGATGGTTCGCCTTCTCGAACAGGCACTTGGGCGGAAGGCGCAGATCGAGCTCGCCCCGATGCAGCCCGGCGACGTCGAGCGGACCTGGGCGGACATCACTCGGGCCCGCACGGAGCTCGGCTACGACCCCGTGACGCCGCTTGACGAGGGTCTGGCCCGTTTCGCCGACTGGTTCGCGGCGCGGACGCAATCGTGACCGGCAGGAATTTGCTCTGAGCGCCGGGCGCTGCAACTCTCCTTGCGCTATAGGAGGATGACGCTTGCCCTCGACGCCGCGCAAGGCCCCCGCCTCGCCTGCTTCCGAGCCGGCTGACGCACTCGCCCGATTCAACGCCGTGCGTGCCGCGAGCTTGAGGCTCGCAGAACCGCTCTCCGACGCCGACGCGACGGTTCAGTCGATGCCCGACGCGAGCCCGGCCAAGTGGCACCTCGCGCACACGACCTGGTTCTTCGAGACGTTCTTCCTGAAGGACCGTCTCGGCTACGCGCTCTTCGACGAGCGTTTCCCCTTTCTCTTCAACTCCTACTACGAGGCGCTCGGCCCCCGTCACGCGCGTGACCGTCGCGGCATGATCACGCGGCCGACGCTGGACGAGGTTCGCGCCTACCGAGCCCATGTCGACGAGGCGATGGTGGCCACCATCGAGGCAGGCGAGGTGGATGAAGACCTCCTGGCGCTGGGCCTCGCCCATGAGGAACAGCATCAGGAACTCCTCCTGACGGACATCCTCCACCTCTTCTCGTGCAATCCCCTGGAGCCCGCTTACCGGTCGCCACAGCCGCTCGCGGTCGCTCGGCCCGACGGGGAAGCGGGCTGGACGCGCTTCGAGGGCGGTATCGTTCGGATCGGGGCGGAGAACGGCTTCGCCTTCGACTGCGAGGGCCCCTCGCACGAGGTCCTATTGCGGCCCTTCGAGCTCTGCGAGCGCGCCGTGACCTGCGGGCAGTACCGAGCGTTCATCGAGGACGGCGGCTACGACCAGCCGCGCCTGTGGCTCTCCGATGGGTGGGCGACGCGGCAATGCGAGGGCTGGAACGCGCCCCTCTACTGGCAGCGCGAAGCGGATGGCTTCAGCGTGATGACTCTGCGCGGGCGCCAGCCGATCGACGAGGACGCGCCCGTTTGCCACCTCAGCTACTACGAGGCCGACGCCTTCGCGACCTGGGCGGGCGGGCGCCTGCCGACGGAGGCCGAGTGGGAGACCGCGGCCCGGACGGTTCGCGTCCAAGGCAACGACGCGGGCACGGGCCGACTTCGTCCGGCCCCGCAGACCGGGCTCGACTCCCTGTTCGGCGACGTGTGGGAATGGACCGCGAGCGCCTTCCTGCCCTACCCCGGCTTCCGTGCCCCGGAGGGCGCGGTCGGCGAGTACAACGGCAAGTTCATGTCGGGGCAGATGGTGCTGCGCGGCGGCTCTTGCGCGACTCCGCCCGGCCACGTCCGGGCGAGCTACCGCAACTTCTTCTCACCCGATAAGCGGTGGCAGTTCTCGGGCCTCCGCCTGGCCCGCGACGTATAAGGGACGACATGGACACGACGTTCCGGGACGAGGTCCTGGCGGGCCTCGCCCGTGCCCAGAAGACGCTCAGTCCGAAGTGGCTTTATGACGATCGGGGCTGCGTCCTCTTCGAGGACATCACAAGCCTCGACGCCTACTACCCCACCCGCACCGAGGCAGCGATCTTCGACGCGGCTCTGCCCGAGGTCGGCGAGCGCCTGCCAGGCGCGGCGGTGGCCGAGTTCGGAAGCGGCGCGAGCGTGAAGTCCGTCCGCCTGATCGAGGCGGTCGACCCTGTCCTCTACGTCCCGATCGACATCGCCGAAGACTTCATGTCCGAGGCTGCGGAGAGCCTACGGGCGAAGTTCCCCAAGCTCGAAGTGCTGCCGGTCGCCGCCGACTTCACCGAGCCCGCGGCGCTGCCCGAAGCGTTCCTCGGTGCCGAGCCGCGCTTGGGGTTCTTTCCGGGTTCCACCATCGGCAACTTCGATGCAGGCGGCGCCGAAGCCTTCCTTCGCCGCAGCCGCGAGACGCTCGGACCCGGCGCCTTCTTCCTCGTCAGCGCGGACCTCGTGAAGTCGGAGGACGTTCTCGTCCGCGCCTATGACGACGAGGAGGGCGTCACCGCCGCCTTCAACCTCAACCTCCTGACCCGGATGAACCGGGAACTCGCCGCCGGCTTCGATCCGCAGCACTTCCGTCACGAGGCGCGCTGGAATGGGGACGCCTCGCGGATCGAGATGCACCTCGTCTCCGCCCTGCCCCAGACCGTGACGGTGGCAGGTGAGCGCTTCGACTTCGCCGAGGGCGAAAGCATCCACACCGAGAACAGCCACAAGTACACGCAGGACGGCTTCGCCGCCCTAGCGGACCGTGCGGGATGGCGGACGGAACGGATCTGGACCGACGAGCGGGACTGGTTCGGCGTTTTTCTCCTTCGGAGCTAGCGCCGGACAAGAAACCGTCACTCGAATCGCGAAAGCCCTGCGGGGATGAACGCCCCCTCCCGCCGCTACCGGACGATCTTCATCTCCGACCTGCACCTCGGCAGCCGAGGCTGCCAGGCCGAAGCGCTCGCCAGGTTCCTGAAGGCGAACACGGCCGAGCGGCTCGTCCTGGTCGGCGACGTGGTCGACGGTTGGCGTCTTCGCGCGAAGTGGTTCTGGCCGCAGAGCCACACCAACGTCGTCCGCCGCATCCTGACCGCGGCGAAGCGCGATACCGAGGTCACCTACATCGTCGGCAACCACGACGAGGTGCTGCGCGGCTTCCTACGCTACCGCGTCTCCTTCGGCCGCATCCGGCTTTGCAACCGCATCGTCCACGAGGGCGCGGACGGGAAGCGCTACCTCGTCTTGCACGGCGACCTCTTCGACCGGCACATGTTGGCCGACGGGAAGCTCCTGAAGACCCTAGGCGACAACGTCTACGACCTCGCCGTCTGGTTGAACGTGAAGCTGAACCGCGTCCGTAAGCGGTTCGGCCTGCCCTATTGGTCGCTGTCGCGGCACCTTCGCGACAACTCGAAGCGTGCCGCCGCCTATGTCGAGCGCTACGAAGGGCACGTGGCCGAGTATGCGCATCGAAAGGGCTTCGACGGCGTGATCTGCGGGCACATCCACGTCGCCGCGATCAAGGCGCTTTCGGGCGTCGTCTACATGAACGACGGCGATTGGGTGGAGAGCTGCACGGCCCTGGTCGAGCACCATGACGGACGCTGGGAACTCGTGTCGGAACCCGCCGTCCACGCGTGAGGCCGTCAGCCTTCCAGCACCAGATCGTCCCGGTGTACGACGATCTTCGCCTCCCCTGAGCGAACCGTCTCCTCGCTGCAGCTCGCAAGACCGAAGGCGACCGGACCGTCCGGACCCTCGATCCGCAGCAGATCGCCCGCCTCGAAGCCGCCCGTCGCGTCCCTGACCCCGACCGCGAGGAGGCTCGCTCCGCGGCGGAGCGCAGCCGCAGCGCCAGCATCGACATGGACGCGTCCCGCCATGTGCGCCCGGCTCGATAGCCAGCGTCGCCGGGCGGGCGCGCGCTCGTCCCTCGCCTCGAACACGGTGCACCGGGCGTCGCCGCGCAGGAGGTCGCCGATCGGGGAATCGCTTCGCCCCGAGGCGATGACGACCCTGACGCCCCACCCGGACGCGAGCGCCGCCGCCCTGACCTTCGAACCCATGCCGCCCGTGCCGACGCCGGACCGGCTGACCATGCGCGCCGTGTCGTAGCCGCCTAGCGATTCGCGGGAAACGAAGGGCACGTGCGCGGCGCCCGCTTCCGACGGATCGCGGTCGTAGAGCCCGTCCACGTCGGACAGGAGAACGAGCGTGTCCGCGCCGATCAGGCCGGCCGTCTGCGCGGCGAGGCGGTCATTGTCACCAGAGCGCAGCTCCTCGGTCGCGACCGCGTCGTTCTCGTTGACGATCGGGATCGCGCCCATCGCATGCACTGCCCGCAGCGCGGCGCGCGCGTTCAGGTAGCGGGCGCGGTCCTCGGTCACGTCCGGCGTCAAAAGGATCTGCGCGACCTCCCGTCCGGTCTCGGCGAACGCGTCCTGCCAGAGGCGCATCAGCCGGGGCTGGCCGATCGCCGACAGGGCCTGCCGGGCGGGAAGGTCGGAAGCCGAGCGACCGGTCCTGCCGCGCCCGAGCGCGACGGCGCCCGAGGAGACGAGCGTGGCTTCCGCGTCGAGCGCCGCGAGGTCGCGCGCGAGGCCGGGCAGGCTCGCGCCGCGACCCGATGGCGGGGCCACCAGGGACGAGCCGAGTTTGACGACCAGTCGGCGGGACGATTCGAGGATGGGGCGCAGACCGCTCATCGCGGCTCCGTAGCACGCAAGTGACGACGGCGAACGACCTGCGCCGTGGTATTTTTGCGACGAATCAGTCACGGTTGCAGCATCGGTTAGCAATTACTTGCGTCACCCCATTGCGCCGCACAATCACATGACAGTATCGTATCACGGCCTCGCGAGTCAGATAGAGGGTTAAGGAGATCGCAATGCGACAACTCAGGAAGGCGGGGATCGTCTTCGCTACCACCGGGACGGGAGCGTTGATCGCGTCCTCAGCCGCAGCGCAGGAGGCTGCGGTCGACACGCAGTACATATTGAACAGCTTCCTGTTCCTGGTCGGCGGCTTCCTCGTCATGTTCATGGCGGCGGGCTTCTGCATGCTCGAAGCGGGCCTCGTCCGGTCCAAGAACGTGGCGGACATCTGCCTCAAGAACATCGCGCTCTACGCGATCGCCGGAATCATGTACTATCTGGTCGGCTACGACCTCATGTATGACGGGGTCGAGAAGTGGTTCGGCACGTTCAGCATCTGGAACGCCGCGCAAGGCGCGCCCGGTGGGGCCGACATCGTCGGTGAAGCCGGCGGCTACGCCGATCACTCCGATTGGTTCTTCCAGATGGTCTTCGTCGCGACCGCGGCTTCGATCGTCTCGGGCGCCATGGCCGAACGCGTGAAGCTCTTTCCCTTCTTCGCCTTCGTCGTGATCCTCACCGGCCTGATCTACCCGATCTCCGGCGCGTGGAAGTGGGGCGGCGGCTGGCTCGACCAGCTGAACTTCCAGGACTTCGCCGGCTCGACCATCGTCCACTCGGTCGGCGGCTGGGCGGCGTTGACGGGCTGCCTCATCCTCGGTCCGCGCCTCGGCAAGTACGTCGACGGCAAGACCCGGCCGATGCCGGGCTCGAACCTGCCGCTCGCCACGCTCGGCACGTTCATCCTCTGGCTCGGCTGGTTCGGCTTCAACGGCGCTTCCCAGCTCGCGCTCGGCACGGTCAGCGACGCCGTCGCGGTCAGCCGGATCTTCGCCAACACCAACATGGCCGCTGCCGGCGGTGCGGTCGCGGCGCTGATCCTGACCAAAGCGCTCTACAAGAAGGTCGACCTCACCCTCGTCCTGAACGGCGCGCTCGCCGGCCTGGTCTCAATCACGGCCGAACCGCTGACGCCGTCGGTCGGCGCGGCGATCCTGATCGGTGCCGTCGGCGCCATCATCGTCACCCTGGTGATCCCGCTCCTCGACAAGGTGAAGCTCGATGACGTCGTCGGCGCCATCCCGGTCCACCTCGTCGCCGGCATCTTCGGTACGCTCGTCGTACCGGTGACGAACCCGGATGCGGGCTTCGGCGCGCAGGCGATCGGCGTCCTCGCGGTCGCGGCCTGGGTCGTTCCGACCTCCGCCATCGTCTGGTTCGTCCTCAAGCTGACCGTCGGCATCCGCCTCTCCGAAGAGGAAGAGCTGATCGGCGGCGACGCGGCCGAACTCGGCCTCGAGGCCTACCCCGAGTTCGTCGATGGCGTGCCCGATGGCGGCCGGGGCGTGGCGGCGGGCTCTTCGGCCTACGCGGGGAGCACTCAACCCGTCGGCAGCACGGTCTGACGACGCCTGCCGCGCCCCTGTCCTGGGGCGCGGCGAAGGGCCCGCGGCGGCGTCCGCGGCTCGGGGGACTTTCTTCTCGTGACGGGCTCGGGGCGCTCGTCACCACTTCACTTCAACCTGGGACAGTCACATGAAAATCAAGCTTGCTCTTCTTGCCGCGGCAGCGACCCTGAGCGGAAGCGCTGCCCTCGCGCAGGAGGCCCCCTGGGGCATCAGCGCCAACGTCGCCTACACGAGCGACTATCGCTTCCGGGGCGTCTCCTACTCGAACGGTGGCCTCGCGATCCAAGGCGGCTTCGACCTCACCCATGAGAACGGCCTCTATGTCGGCACGTGGATGTCGTCGATCGACGCCTACCTTCCCGCGATCGTCGTCGGTGCCGACGGTAGCGCCGAGATCGATCAAAGCTCGGAGACCGAACTCGACCTCTATGGCGGCTACGCCTTCGACGTCGGTAGCGCGGCCATCGATGTCGGTGTCCTGTACTACCAATACCCGGGCGCCTCGAACGACGACTACGTAGAACTCTACGGCTCGGTCGCCGGGGACGCCGGCGTGGTCAGCCTGACGGCGGGCGCGGCGTACGTTCCCGACCAGGACAATGCCGGAGGGGACAACCTCTACCTCTACGGCTCGGGGAGCGTGCCGCTCGGCGACAGCCCCTTCGAGGCTTTCGCCCAGATCGGATATACGGACGGCTCGTTCGTCTTCTCGGGCAGCGATCAGTTCGACTGGCAGCTCGGCGTCTCCACGGCCTTCGCCGGACTGGACGTCTCGGTCGCCTATGTCGATACTGACGCGGACACCGACTTCGGCGATTCCGGCCTTCCCGCCGAGCGGATCGACGTTCTCGAAGATCGCGCCAAGGACATCTACGGCGCGACCGTCGTACTGACGGTCGGAAAAACCTTCTAACGACGCTGCCACCCCGCCTTCGGGCGCGACATTCTGCCAAACTGGTACGCCCGCGTGGACATTACGTCCTCGCGGGCGTATCCGTTCCGGGCTCCAGTCAGTTCCATCGAGGTTCCCGCCATGTCCGACATGCTGCGCTTCGTCAGCTTGCCGCGCCAGACGCCCGACAAAAGGGCGCCCGAGCTGCGCCGCGAGGACTTCGAGGAGATCTACCAAGGCTTTCAGGAACGCCAGGCCGAGGCCCAGGCGTCGCGGTGCTCGCAGTGCGGCGTGCCCTTCTGCACCTCGGGCTGCCCGCTCGGTAACCACATTCCCGACTGGCTGCGGCTCGCGGCCGAAGGCGATCTTCGCGAAGCTTGGGAGATGTCCGCCGCGACCTCGAACATGCCCGAGGTCTGCGGGCGCATCTGTCCGCAGGACCGGCTGTGCGAGGGGTCGTGCGTGATCGAGCAGTCCGGGCACGGCACGGTGACGATCGGCGCTGTCGAGCAGTACATCACCGACAATGCGTGGAAGAACGGCTGGATCAAGCCGATCAAGCCGAAGCGCGAACGGCCGCAATCGGTCGGCATCATCGGTGCGGGCCCGGCGGGCCTCTCCGCCGCCGACCAGCTGCGCCACCTCGGCTACAAGGTCACCGTCTACGACCGGTACGACCGGGCGGGCGGCCTGATGATCTACGGCATCCCGAGCTTCAAGCTAGAGAAGGACGTGGTCGCGCGCCGCGTCCAGCGCCTCA
Source organism: Parvularcula dongshanensis (assembly GCF_014199615.1). Lineage (GTDB taxonomy): Bacteria > Pseudomonadota > Alphaproteobacteria > Caulobacterales > Parvularculaceae > Parvularcula > Parvularcula dongshanensis. The sequence continues at coordinate 241,536 of NZ_JACHOB010000002.1, forward strand.
TCGATTCGGGCGTGACCTTCGTCCAGAACGCCGATGTCGGCGGCGCCCTCCCCTTCGCGGAGGTCCGCGAGAAGCACGACGCGGTGCTGATCGCGACGGGCGTCTACAAGGCGCGCGATCTCTCCGTGCCGGGCGTCGGCAATAACGGCGTCGTCAGCGCCCTCGACTACCTGACCGCGTCGAACCGCAAGGGCCTCGGCGATCGCGTGCCCGCCTTCGACGAGGGCTACATGAACGCCAAGGGCAAGCGCGTCGTCGTCGTCGGCGGCGGCGACACGGCGATGGACTGCGTCCGTACGGCGATCCGTCAGGACGCGACCTCGGTCACCTGCCTCTACCGCAGGGACCGCGAGAACATGCCGGGCTCGGCGCGCGAGGTCCTGAACGCGGAGGAAGAGGGCATCGAGTTCCGCTGGCTCTCCAACCCCAAGCTTCTCCTCGGAGAGCCGGAGGCCCTGTCAGGCGTGCGCGTCGCGAAGATGCGCCTGGGCGCACCCGACCAGTCGGGCCGTCAGTCGCCGGAGGAAGTGCCGGGCGAGGAGGTGGACCTCGACGCGGACCTCGTCATCAAGGCGCTCGGATTCAGCCCCGAAGACCTGCCGGGCGCCTTCGGGGAGCCCGACCTCGCGCTGACCCGCTGGGGCACGATCAAGGCGGACCCGTCGAGCTTCGAGACCTCCCTCCCCGGCGTCTTCGGCGCGGGCGACATCGTGCGCGGCGCGAGCCTCGTCGTGTGGGCGATCCACGACGGGCGCAAGGCCGCCGCCGGCATCCACGACTACCTCCGCAGAGGCGAGCTGCCGCACGGCACGAATACGGTCGGCAAGCAGCTCGAAGAGTACGACCCCCGCGCCTACGAACCCGTGGCCGCGAAGTGACGAGGCTCAGCGCATGGTCGGCGAATCTCAGTTGTGGCCTCGCGCTCGCCCTCGCCGCATGCGCGACCCCCGGTGCGGACTCCGCAGAGCCGCAAACCGCACGCCGGACAGCTGAATTCCAGACCGAGGTCGAGAGCGCAGAGTTGCTCGGACACCTGATCTTCGATCAGGACACGGCGGCTTGGGTCGCGACCGACGCGCTTCTCGCGGACAAAGAATACGCTGAGTTGATCGGTGCAGATATACGCGGATGGGTGAGCTACGAGGACGGCGACGCGTACGAGACCGCCTTTGTCGGTTTGCGTGATGACGAACCTTCCGCTCTGTTCCGAGTCAGGTCGCGAGGTCGGCAGGTCTTGGCGGAGGAGCGCCTGCCCGACGGCTCCGCGCTGACGGCCATCGAAGCGCTAAGGTGGCGGGCGCGCACGGCCATCATGGACCAGAGCATCGAGCGGTGTAACGATTTTCCTTCGATCAACACCGCCGTCGTTCCCATTCCGGGTGATCCCGAAGGGAAGCTCTACGGGTACATCTTCTCCGCCACTCGGGTGCCAAATCTGGTCGTTCTGGGTAAGCACTATCGTTTCACCGTGTCCCCAGATGGAAACGACGTTCTGCAGAAGAGGGACTTTTCCAAGACCTGCATCGCGGTCGCCAACCAGCCTGAAAATAACGCGGGCGCACTATTCATCACGCACATCATGACGCCCTACCCTGAAGAACATCACGTATTCGCCTCGCTCGCACACGACGTGCCGATTTACGTAGGCACGAGCGACGAGAACGTGTGGCAGGTGCAGGACGGCAGGATTGAACGGACGAAGAAATGAGCGCGCCGATCGAACTCCCCATCAATTCCGACGAAGCCAGATCGGATCTGATCATGAACAAGGAGCGGACAATGACGGAAGTCGTTCCCTTCGGACTCTACGACCCTCGTGACGAGCACGACGCCTGCGGCGTCGGGCTGATCGCCGCCATCGACGGCAAGCCCCGGCGCGAGGTCGTCACGCGCGCCATCGACGCGCTCAAGGCCGTCTGGCACCGCGGCGCGGTCGCGTCCGACGGCAAGACCGGCGACGGTGCTGGGCTTCGCGTCGACGTGGCGCAGGACTTCTTCCGCGAGAAGGTCGCGCGCGGCGGGCACGAGCCGACGCGCGCGGACGTCTGCGTCGGCATGATCTTCCTGCCGCGCACGGACTTCTCCGGTCAGGACCGCGCCCGCGCGATCGTCGAGACCGAGATCCTGCGCTTCGGCTTTAGGCTCTACGGCTGGCGGCAGGCGCCGGTCGATTCGACCGTGATCGGCACGACGGCGAACGCCGCGCGGCCCGAGATCGAGCAGATCCTGTTCCATGACCCGCAAGGGCGCGACCTCCACGACATCGAGCGCACGCTCTACCTCGTCCGCAGACGGATCGAGAAGCAGGCCCTCGCCGAGCGGCTGCAGGACTTCTACGTCTGCTCGCTCTCCCCGCGCGACGTCATCTACAAGGGGATGTTCCTCGCGGGCGACATCGACAGCTTCTACCTCGACCTTAAGGACGAGCGCTTCGTCTCCTCCTTCGCGATCTTTCACCAGCGCTACTCGACCAACACCTTCCCGCAGTGGCGCCTGGCCCAGCCCTTCCGGATGCTGGCGCATAACGGCGAGATCAACACGCTGCGCGGCAACGTCGCCTGGATGCGCAGCCACGAGGTCAAGATGGCCTCGACCGCGTTCGCCGAGCATGGCGGCGACATCAAGCCGGTCATCCAGCCCGGCGGCTCGGACTCGGCCGCGCTCGACGCCGTCTTCGAGGTGATGGTGCATGGCGGACGCTCCGCGCCGATGGCGAAGGCGCTTCTGATTCCAGAGGCTTGGTCCAAGCGCCGGGACATCATGACGCCCGAGGTCCGCGCTCTTTACGAGTACTGCAACGCGGTCATGGAGCCGTGGGACGGCCCCGCCGCGATCTGCGCCTTCGACGGACGCTGGGCGATCGCGGGGCTCGACCGCAACGGCCTCAGGCCCCTGCGCTACGCCATCACCGAGGACGGCCTCCTCGCCGTCGGCTCGGAGAGCGGCATGTGCCCGACGGGCGACAAGAAGGTCGTCACGCGCGGCGCCGTGCCGGCGGGCGGCATGATCGCCGTCGACCTCGACGAGGGGCGCTTCTACGACCCCGCCCAGATCCTCGACCACCTGACCCAGGCGCACCCCTATGCCGAGTGGCTCGGCAACGTTCAGAACCTCGACGAGGAGATCGGGCCAGGCCCCGAGGATCGTCTCTTCGAAGAGCTCGACCTGCGCCGCCGCCAGGTGGGGTCGGGCTACACCCAGGAAGACCTCGAGCTCATCCTTCGCCCCATGGTCACCGAGGGCAAGGAGGCGGTGGGGTCGATGGGCGACGACACGCCGCTCGCCGTTCTTTCGGACCAGTACCGTCCGCTCTCGCACTACTTCCGCCAGCGCTTCAGCCAGGTGACGAACCCGCCGATCGACCCCCTGCGCGAGGGCCGGGTCATGTCGCTGAAGACGCGGTTCAAGAACCTCGGCAACATCCTCGCCGAGGACGAGACGCAGACCAACGTCTACGTCCTCGACGGGCCGATCCTGACCAACGGCATGTATGCCCGGATGTCGCAGAAGCTCGGCGGCGTGGTCATCGACTGCACCTTCACGGATGCCGACGGCACGGGCGAGCGTCTGCGCGCCGCCCTCGACCGCATCCGCGACGAGGCGGCGAAGGCCGTCCGCGACGGCGCGGACCACATCGTCCTGACCGACGAAGCGCAGGGTCAGGGCCGCCTGCCGATCCCGATGATCCTGGCCGCGGGCGGCGTCCACCGGCGTCTCATCGAGACGGGGCTCCGCTCGTCCTGTTCGCTGACGGTCCGCTCTGCGGAGTGCGTCGACAGCCACTACGCCGCCGTGCTGATCGGCGTCGGGGCGACGACCGTGAACCCCTACCTCGCGCTCGAGACCATCGCGAGCCGTCACGCCGCGAACAAGTATCCGGGCGTGACGATCGGCCAGGCCGTCCTCGCCTACAAGACGGCGATCGAGAACGGTCTTCTGAAGATCCTGTCCAAGATGGGGGTCTCGGTCATCTCGGCCTATAGGGGCGGATGCAACTTCGAGACGCTCGGACTCTCGCGGACCCTGCTCGCGGAGTTCTTCCCGGACGCCTCGTCGCGGATCTCCGGCATCGGCCTCGCCGGGCTCGAGGCAGGCCTTCTCGGCCTCCAGGACCGCGCTTGGCCTCAGGACGAGGACGACGCGCTGCGCCTGCCGGTCGGCAGCTTCTACCGGGTTCGCAGCCAAGGCGAGCGGCACGCCTATGAAGCGACGCTGGTCCGCGACCTTCAGACCGCGGTCCGCGAGAACGACTACGACGCCTACAAACGGTTCTCGAAGGCCCTGAACACGCAAGGCACGATCCAGCTTCGCGACCTTCTCACCTTCAAGACGATGGGCGACGCGGTCGCGCTCGACGACGTCGAGAGCGTCAACGCGATCCGCCAGCGCTTCATCACGCCCGGCATGTCCCTCGGCGCGCTGAGCCCCGAGGCGCACGGCGCGCTCAACGTCGCGATGAACCGGATCGGCGCGAAGTCGGTCTCCGGCGAAGGCGGGGAAGATCCGCGCCGCTACGAGCCGATGCCGAACGGCGACAACATGAACTCTGCGGTCAAGCAGATCGCGTCGGGGCGCTTCGGCGTAACGGCCGAGTACCTGAACCAGTGCCGCGAGATCGAGATCAAGGTGGCCCAAGGCGCCAAGCCCGGCGAGGGCGGGCAGCTGCCGGGCTTCAAGGTCAACGCCTACATCGCGAGCCTCCGGCACGCGACCCCGGGCGTGACCCTGATCTCGCCCCCGCCCCACCACGACATCTACTCGATCGAGGACCTCGCCCAGCTGATCTACGACCTCAAGCAGATCAGCCCGGAAGCACGGGTCTGCGTGAAGCTCGTGAGCTCGGCGGGCGTCGGCACGATCGCGGCGGGCGTCGCGAAGGCGAAGGCGGACGTGATCCTCATCTCGGGCCATGTCGGGGGCACGGGCGCGAGCCCGCAGACCTCGATCAAGTTCGCAGGCTCGCCCTGGGAGCTGGGGCTCGCGGAGGCGAACCAGGTGCTGACGCTGAACGACCTGCGCGAGGCGGTGACGCTGCGCACCGATGGCGGCCTCCGCACGGGCCGCGACATCGTCATCGCGGCGATGCTCGGCGCCGAGGAGTTCGGCATCGGCACGCTCAGCCTCGTCGCCATGGGCTGCCTCATGGTGCGCCAGTGCCACTCCAACACCTGCCCCGTCGGCGTCTGCACGCAGGACGAAGCGCTGCGGAAGAAGTTCGTCGGCACCGCCGATCAGGTCGTGAACCTGATGACCTTCATCGCGGAGGAGGTGCGCGAGATCCTGGCCTCGCTCGGCGCATCGAGCCTCGACGACGTCATCGGGCGGTCGGACCTGCTACGCCAGGTCAGCCGAGGCTCGGACACGCTCGACGACCTCGACCTCAACCCGCTTCTCGTCCGCGCCAATGAAGGGCCGCGCCCGCCCCGCTCGACGCGGGAGGGGCGCCGCGAACCCGATCCGACGCTCGACGCGCAGATCGTCGCGGACGCCGCGCCCGTCTGGCGTCGGCGCGAGAAGATGCAGCTGACCTACACGGTCAGGAACACGCATCGGGGCGTCGGCACGCGGACGAGCCACCACATCATCCGCTGGTTCGGCAAGGACGGGCTGCCCGACGGGCACCTGACCGTCCGCCTTCACGGCTCCGCCGGACAGTCGCTCGGCGCCTTCGGCGCGAAGGGCCTCCGCATCGAGGTCGAAGGCGACGCCAACGACTACGTCGGCAAGGGCCTGTCAGGCGCGGAGATCATCGTGCGCGGCTTCAAGCGCGAGCCGAGCGGCATGGTGATGGTCGGCAACACCTGCCTTTACGGCGCGACCTCCGGCGCGCTCTTCGCGGCGGGCCGGGCCGGAGAGCGCTTCGCGGTCAGGAACTCCGGCGCCACGGCCGTGGTCGAGGGCTGCGGCTCGAACGGCTGCGAGTACATGACGAACGGCGTCGTCGCGATCCTGGGCTCTGTCGGCGACAACTTCGCCGCCGGCATGACGGGGGGACGGGCCTACGTCTACGATCGTCAGAACACGTTCGAGGCGCTGGCGAACCCCGAGCACGTGACCTGGGGCGGGCTGACCGCCGAGGCGGAGGCCGAGTGCCACGCGCTGATCGAGCGACACGTCGAGGAGACGCGGTCGCCCTACGGCGCAGAGCTGCTCGCCAATTGGGAGACCGAGAAGGCGCACTTCCGCTTCGTGCGGCCGCACGGCGCGAAGGAGATGGCCGAAGAGGACGAGATCTCGGCCGTATCGGCTCGTCTCTAACGAACGGGCGCTGAGGCGGCGGCATCGCCGCTTCAGCGCTTGAGCGGCAGGGTTTGGCAGAAACGCCTAACGCTCTGGCCTCACTCCGCATCTTCGTGCCAGTTTCTGGTTGCGCGAGAGCACGCCTCTGTGTTAACCGCGCGACTATCGAGGGCTTCCCCCTCCAGCCGAACGGGTCGCACCGTGCCGCATCGCGACGATCTTACCGACGACGCCCGCGCGCCCAGCGACGCCGCTGCGCTGCCCGTACTCCTCGTACTCCTTATTCCCTGCAGCCCCCCGGGAGCGGCATCGGACTAGGCGTACCAGCCTCCGACGCGAAGCTCCCTCCGGGGAGCTTTTTTGTTTCTGACCTCAGACTTCGAACGACAGATCGTAATGACAAAGACCAAACGCAGCGACGCGATCACCAAAGGGCCGAGCCGGGCGGCTGCGCGCGCCATGCTGCGCGCGACCGGCATGACCGACGAAGACTTCGACAAGCCGATGGTCGCGGTCATCAACACCTACTCCTCGGTCACGCCCTGCAACATGCACCTGCGGGACCTGGCGCCCAGCGTCCTGAAGGGCGTGCGCGAGGCGGGCGGCTGGCCGGTGGAGTTCGGCGCCCTCGTCGTCTCGGACGGCATCACTATGGGCCATGAGGGCATGCGCGCGAGCCTGATGAGCCGCGAGGTCATCGCCGACTCGATCGAGCTGGCCGTGCGCGGGCACGCGCTCGACGCGGCGGTCATCATGGTCGGCTGCGACAAGACCATCCCCGCCGCCGCCATGGCGCTCGCGCGCCTCGACGTGCCCGGCGTCGTCTTCTACGGCGGCACGATCGCGGCGGGCTGCCCCGCCTCGGGCGCCAAGGCCGGACAGGACATCTCGATCCAAGACGCCTTCGAGGCGGTGGGCGCGCACGGACGCGGCGCGATCGACGATGCGGAGCTCGGCGCGATCGAGCGCGCCGCCTGCCCCGGCGCGGGCTCCTGCGGCGGTCAGTTCACGGCCAACACCATGGCGATGGCCCTCGCCTTCTTGGGGCTGGCTCCGATGGGCGCGGGCGATCCGCCCGCCGAGCATCCGGACAAGGCCGCCGAGGCCGAACGCTGCGGCCGCCTCGCGGCGGAACGCGCCTTCGCGGAAGGCGGGCGCAGCTTCGTGACGGAGACGAGCCTGCGCAACGCCGCGCTCTCGGTCGTCGCCTCGGGCGGCTCGACCAACGCGGTCCTGCACCTCGCCGCCATCGCGGCCGAGGCGGGTACGCCCTTCTCGATCGACGCCTTCGACGCCCTCTCGCGCGAGACGCCGGTGATCGCGAACCTCAAGCCCGGCGGCCGCTACCTCGCCCAGGACCTTCACGCCGCCGGCGGCTGCCGCCGGTTCGGCCGGGTGCTGATGGAAGGCGGCTTCCTCGAGGACGCGCCCACCGTTTCGGGCAAGTCTCTCTTCGAAGAGTTGAAAGGCGCCGAGGAGAGCGCCGACCGCGACGTGATCCGCCCCTTGGAAAACCCGGTGAAGAAGACCGGCGGGCTGCGCGTCCTCTACGGCGACGTCGCGCCCGAGGGGGCGGTCCTGAAGACGGCGGGCTACGCCGACGCGGCCTTCGAAGGCCCCGCGCGCATCTTCGAGAGCGAGGAGGACTGCTTTGCCGCGGTCCAGCGCGGCGAGATCGTGGCGGGCGACGTCTGCGTCATCCGCTATGAGGGCCCCGCGGGCGGCCCTGGCATGCGCGAGATGCTGGCGGTGACCGCCGCGCTCGCCGGCCAAGGCCTCGCGGGCAAGGTCGCGCTGATCACGGACGGCCGGTTCTCCGGCGCTTCCCACGGCTTCGTCATCGGCCACGTCGCGCCCGAGGCCGCGCGCGGCGGACCGATCGGCCTCCTGCAGGAAGGCGACATCATCCGCATCGACGCGGAGGGACGCAGGATCGACGCCGACATCGACTGGGACGCACGCAGAGCCGCGCACACGCCCCGCCCGCTCCGCCGCATGGGCGGCTACTTCGACAAGTTCGCAGCGCTGGTCGGCTCGGCGAGCCAAGGCGCAACAACCATCATCCGCGAGGGAAAGTAAGATCATGGCCCAAGACCTGCGAGTCTTCACCAAGGACGACGTGAAGCCGGACACGTTCAAGGACACGACCATCGCCGTCATCGGCTATGGCAGCCAGGGGCGCTCGCACGCCCTGAACCTGCGCGATTCCGGCGTCGACGTGATCATCGGCGCGCGCCGGGGCGGCCCGTCCGAACAGAAGGCGGAAGCCGACGGCTTCCGCGTCCTGTCCCCCGCGGACGCGGCGAAGGAGGCGAACTTCATCGCGCTGACGGCGCCTGACATGGCGCATGCGGAGATCTTCAAGAACGACGTCGCGCCGAACCTGCAAGCCGGCGACGCGCTGATGTTCGCACACGGCTTCTCGGTCATCTACGGCCAGGTGACGCCGCCCAAGGACGTCGACGTGTTCCTGGTGGCGCCGAAGGGCCCCGGCGACCTCGTCCGCCGCGAGTTCGAGCGCGGGCGCGGCGTGCCCTGCCTCTTCGCGATCCATCAGGACGCGTCGGGTCACGCGACCGACAAGGCGCTATCCTACGCAGACTCGATCGGCGGCACGGCGGCGGCGGTCTTTGAGACGAGCTTCAAGGCCGAGACCGAGACCGACCTCTTCGGCGAGCAGGCCGTCCTCTGCGGCGGCGCGACCGAGCTCGTCGTCATGGGCTTCGAGACGCTGGTCGAGGCGGGCTACCCCGAGGAGCTCGCCTACTACGAGTGCCTGCACGAGCTGAAGCTGATCGTGGACCTCCTCAACGAGGGCGGCCTCGCCAAGATGCACGAGTTCATCTCCGAGACCGCGATCTATGGCGACCTGCGCTCCGGCCCGCGCGTCATCAACGAAGAGACGCGCGAGCGGATGCGCGCGGTCCTCAAGGACATCCAGTCCGGCACCTTCGCCCGCGACTGGATCTTGGAGAACCAGGCCGGCAAGCCCGCCTACAACGCCCTCCTCGCCGCCGACCTCGACCATCCGATCGAGGAAGTCGGCCGTAAGCTTCGCGGCCGGATGAGCTGGCTGAAGCCCGGCGCCAACAACGCACCGGAGAACTGATCGTGACGCGGCCGGCCTCTCCCGCCGAACGGGCGCGCAAGCGCTACGATCGCCTGGTCGCGGCCGGCCGCGTCCGCCTGCCCGAGCCGCCTGCCCCGGCGGCGCGGCCCGAACCCGAAGCGCCGTCCGAGGAGGACGCTGCGACCCCCGCCAACCCCTTCGCCGTCTTCATGGGATGCGCGCCATGAGCCAGACCGCCAGAACCATCGCCCCCGACGCCGAACCGAGGCCCATGACGGGCGCCCGCCTCGTGGTGGAAGCGCTCGTCGCCCATGGGATCGAGACCGTGTTCGGCTATCCCGGCGGCGCGATCATGCCCGTCTACGACGCCCTGCCGGGCTCCGGGCTTCGCCACATCCTCTGCCGTCACGAGCAGGCCTGCGCCTTCGCCGCGGCCGCTGTCGGGCGGATGACGCGCAAGGCCGGGGTCTGCATCGCGACCTCCGGCCCCGGCGCCACGAACCTCGTGACGGGCATCGCAGACGCCTACATGGACTCCGTCCCTCTGGTCGCGATCACCGGCCAGGTCGCGCAGCCCGTCATGGGCACGGACGCCTTCCAGGAGATCGATACCTTCGGCATCACCATGCCGATCGTGAAGCACAGCTACATCGTTCGGCACGCGGACGACATCCCGGCCATCATCGCCGAGGCGTTCGACATCGCCGAGCACGGACGCCCGGGCCCCGTCCTGATCGACATCCCCAAGGACGTGCAGATGGCGGCGGCCGAAGGCGGCTCTTACGCCGCGCGGCATACGCCCGCCCCCTGCCTGGACGAAGAAGGGCTGCGCCGGGCCGAGGCCGCGGTGCGCGAAGCCAAGAAGCCGCTCTTCTACATCGGGGGCGGCACCGTCCGCTCGGGCGCCGTGGACGAGGTCCGTGCCCTCGTCGCACGGTCGGGCATCCCCGCCGTGTCGACGCTGCAGGGCCTCGGCGTCCTGCCGACCGGGCACCCGCAGTTCCTCGGCATGCTGGGCATGCATGGCAGCCGCGCGGCGAACATGGCGGTGCAGGAGTGCGACCTCCTGATCAACGTCGGCGCCCGCTTCGACGACCGCGCGACCGGCGCGCTCGAGAAGTTCGCGCCGCACGCGCGAGTGATCCACTTCGACAAGGACGCGAGCGAGATCTCGAAGCTGCGCCGCGCCGACGTGCCGGTCTCCTGCGACCTCAAGCCCGCTGTGCGCTCCTTCCGGCCGGAGCCCTCCGGCATCGAGCCGTGGGTGAAGCTGAACGAGGAGCGACGCCAGGCCTGCGCGCCGCGCTACGACGCGCCGGTCAGCGGCATCTATGCGCCCGCCCTCCTTCACCGCCTGTCCGAGAAGGCGGGGGACAAGTTCGTCGCCGTCCCGGACGTCGGCCAGCACCAGATGTGGGTCGCGCAGCACTGCCGCTTCTCGCGGCCCCAGGCGCACATCACCTCGGGGGGCCTCGGCTCCATGGGCTTCTCCCTGCCGACGGCAGTGGGCGCGAAGTTCGCAGAGCCCGACGCCTGCGTCGTCTCGATCTCGGGCGACGGCGGCTTCATGATGAACATTCAAGAGCTCGCCACGCTGCGCCGCTACGGCGTGCCGCTCAAGGTGATCGTCCTCAACAACTCCCACCTCGGCATGGTCCGTCAGTGGCAGGACCTCTTCTTCGAGGGCAACCGCTCCGAGGTCGACCTTTCGGACAACCCCGACTTCGCCGTCGTCGCGCAGGCCTTCGGCGTCGAGGCGTTCACGATCGACAAGCCGGAGGAGGTCGAGGCCGGGCTCGACCGCCTGCTCGGCGCCGAAGGGCCGATCCTGATGCACGTCGTCATCGACCCCAACGAGAACGTCTGGCCGCTGGTCGCGCCGGGCAAGGCGAACCACGAGATGCTGGACAAGGAAGGCTGAGATGACGATCGAGACCTTCACCATCGAGAGCGACGACGTGAACGGCACGCTGCGCCGCGTCTGGACCGTGATCGAGCAGCGCGGCTGGTCCGTCCGCTCCCTCCTCGTCGAGGAGGTCGAGGGCGGCGTCATGACCCGCGTGCAGGTCAGCCCCTACGGAAACAACCGCTCGATCGAGACGCTCCGCTTGCAGATCGAGCGCCTCTACAACGTCCGTCGCGTGACGCTGGAGCGCCGCAGCCGTCAGAAGCCGAGCCGTTGGAAGGAGATCCCCCATGCGGCCGTCATCTGAGGCGTTGGCGCTCGAAGAGGAGCCTGCCGTAGGAAACCCCCTCGGCTTGCCCGAACCCGAGTGGACCGCGATCACGACCAAGGCCGACCCCGCCTGGGGCGAGATCTTGGAGACGCCGTGCCTGAAGAGCCGCAAGCTGTCCGAAGAGACGGAGTGCGAGCTCCACCTCAAATACGAGAACCTTCAGTACACAGCGGCCTTCAAGGAGCGCGGCGCGCTCGCGAAGCTCCTGTCGCTGGCCCCTAAGGAACGCGCCTGCGGCGTCATCGCGGCGTCGGCGGGCAACCATGCCCAGGGCCTCGCCCGGCACGCGGCGCTCCTCGGCATCGAAGCGACGATCGTGATGCCGCAGCACACCCCTTCGGTGAAGGTCGAGGCGACGCGGCGCTTCGGCGCCAAGATCGTGCTGCACGGCGACGGCTTCGAAGAGGCGAACGCCGAGGCGCAGCGCGCCTGCGCGGCGGACGGCCTGACCCTCGTCCACCCCTTCGACGACCCTTACGTCTGCGCGGGGCAAGGCACGGTCGCGGCGGAGATGCTAGCCCAGGTCCCGGACATCGACACGCTCGTCGTGCCGATCGGCGGGGGCGGCCTCATCGCGGGCATCGCGTCCGTCGCGAAGGCGCGGCGTCCGGACGTCCGCGTGGTCGGCGTCCAGGCCGCGCTCTACCCCGGCATGATCAACGCGACCGAGAACCGGGCGGAGCCCTGCGGCGGCATGACGCTCGCCGAGGGCATCGCGGTCTGCAACCCGGGCGTCCTGACGCGCAGGATCGTCGGCGAGCTCGTCGACGAGATCGTCACGGTCGAGGAGCGCGACCTCGAGCGCGCCCTCTCCCTCCTCCTCGCGACGCAGAAGACGCTAGTGGAGGGCGCAGGGGCTGCAGGCCTCGCCGCGATCCTGGCGCATCCCAAGCTATTCGAAGGCCGCACGGTCGGCAGCGTCCTTTGCGGCGGGAACATCGACACCCGTCTCCTCTCCTCGATCCTGATGCGCGACCTCGCGCGCCAGCGGCGCCTCGCGCGGCTTCGGATCACGTTGACGGACGTCCCCGGCCAGCTGACGCGGGTCTCCGCCGCGATCGGACGGGCGGGCGGCAACGTCATCGACGTCGCCTACCACAAGGTCTTCAACGACCTGCCGGCGAAGCAGACCCACCTCGACATATCGGTCGAGGCGAATGACGGCGCCCACATGGACCGCATCATCGAAACCTTGCGCGCGGACGGCCTACCCGTCGAGACGGCGAACTACTAAGCTGCCGTCAAAGGCGGAACGACGCTGAACCCCTCGGGAGGCCCAAGATGCAACGAGCGAGCGGAATGAGAACGCTATCACTATACGGACGGCGCCTTAGCGGCACCTCGGGGGCGTAAGCGTCCGAGGCGAAACGGTTTCCCTTTTCATATTCCGTCCCCACCTTCCGGGGAACGGTCCGCTTCCAGAGGCTTCCATGACCTACACCCCCGCGCCGATCGTCCGCATCTTCGACACCACGCTGCGCGACGGCGAGCAGTCGCCCGGCTACTCGATGACGATGAAGGGCAAGCTGCGCATGGCCCGTGCCCTCTCCGCCCTCAAGGTGGACGTGATCGAGGCGGGCTTCGCCGCCGCCTCCCCCGGTGACGCCGAGGCCGTGCGCGCCGTGGCGGAGGAGGCCGACGGGCCCATCGTCTGCTCCCTCGCCCGCGTGACCGAGCGCGACATCGACGCCGCGGCCAAGGCCCTCGACACCGCCAAGCGCAAGCGTGCCCACGTCTTCATCGGCACCTCGCCGCTGCACCGCGAGCACAAGCTCAAGATGCGCAAGGGCGAGATCCTGGACGCGATCGACCACGGCGTGCGCTACGCCCGCAAGGTCTTCGGCGACGTCGAGTTCTCGGCCGAGGACGCGATGCGGACCGAGAAGACCTTCCTGGCCGAGTGCCTGAAGACCGCGAACGAGGCCGGCGCGACGACGCTGAACGTGCCCGACACCGTCGGCTACTTCACGCCGGAAGAGACGCATCGTCTCTTCTCCTACCTGATCGAGGCGGTCGAGCCGGACGACGACACGGTCTTCTCCGCCCACTGCCACGACGACCTCGGCATGGCGGTCGCGAACTCCCTCGCCGCTGTGCGCGCCGGGGTCCGCCAAATCGAGTGCACGATCAGCGGCATCGGCGAGCGCGCAGGCAACTGCGCGATGGAAGAGGCCGTGATGGCGATCAAGACGCGCCGCGACAGCTACGGCGTCGACACCCTGGTGGACACGACGCAGTTCTACGACGCGGCGCGCACGCTCGAGGACATCACCGGCGAGAAGGTCGCGCGAAACAAGGCGATCACCGGCCGCAACGCCTTCGCCCACGAGGCGGGCATCCACCAGCACGGCATGCTCGCGAACCGCGAGACCTACGAGATCATGAAGCCCGAGGACGTCGGCGCGCCGCATTCGAGCCTGGTCCTCGGGAAGCACTCCGGTAAGCACGCGCTCTTCGCGCGCCTCGAGCAGCTCGGTCACGAGGTCTCGCCCGAGCGCCGGGACAGCGTCTTCGCCGCGTTCAAGATCCTGGCCGACGAGAAGCACGAAGTGTCGGACGAAGAGTTGCGCAGCCTGGTCTCGGGCGCCTCGAACCGGGTGGTGCCCGCGCTGTGACGGGGACGCTGTTCGAGAAGGTCTGGGATCGGAACCTGGTTCGGCCGGAGCAGTCGGACAGCCCGGCGATCCTGCACATCGGGCTTCACCTCGTCCACGAGGTGACGAGCCCTCAGGCGTTCCAGGTCCTCAAGGAACGCGGGCTGAAGGTCCGTCGTCCGGACCTGACGCTGGCGACGCTCGACCACTCCGTGCCCACCTTGCGGGCCGGGGCGGACGGCAGGCTCCCTTACGTCACGGCGCAGGCAGAGAAGCAGGTCGAGACGCTGCGCGCGAACGCGCGCGAGGCCGGGATCGAGCTTCTGGACCTCGGCGACGAGCGGCGCGGCATCGTGCACCTCGTGGGGCCGGAGCTCGGCCGCACGCAGCCGGGCCTCACCATCGTCTGCGGCGACAGCCACACCTCGACCCACGGGGCCTTCGGCGCCCTCGCCTTCGGCATCGGCACGACCGAGGTCGGGCACGTCCTCGCCACGCAGTGCCTGTTCCAGAGCAAGCCCAAGACGATGCGCGTCTTCTTCGACGGGCCGGTCACGCCGGGTGTCACCGCGAAGGACATGGCACTAGCCGTCATCGCCAAGCTCGGCATGGAGGGCGGCACGGGCTACGTCCTCGAGTATCAGGGCGAGGCGGTGCGTGCCCTCTCGATGGAGGGCCGCATGACCCTCTGCAATCTGTCGATCGAGGCGGGCGCCCGCGCCGGCATGGTCGCGCCGGACGAGACGACCTTCGACTACCTGCGCGGCCGCCCGGGTGTGCCCGATGACTTCGACGCAGCGGTGGCGGACTGGCACGCCCTTCGCTCCGACGACGACGCGACCTTCGACGCCGAAATCGTGATCGACGCGGGTGCGATCACCCCCATGGTCACCTTCGGGGTCAGCCCGGACGAGGCGGGCGGGATCGGGGGTTCGGTCCCCGCCCCCGCCAATGACAGCCAGGCGGCGGGCCTTCGCTACATGGGCGTCACCGCCGGGCAGAACCTCTCTTCGATGAAGGTGGACCGCGTCTTCGTCGGCTCCTGCACCAACGGCCGGATCGAGGACCTCCGCGCCGCCGCTGCGATCCTCCGAGGCCGGAAGGTCGCGGACGGCGTGACCGCGCTGATCGTCCCCGGCTCCGAAGGCGTGAAGCGCCAGGCCGAGGCCGAAGGCCTGCACGAGGTCTTTCTCGCCGCGGGCGCCGAGTGGCGCGAGCCCGGCTGCTCCATGTGCATCGCCATGAACGGCGACAAGGGTGCGCCCGGCGAGGTCGTCGTCTCGACCTCGAACCGCAACTTCCGCGGCCGACAGGGCGAAGGCGTGCGGACGGTGCTCGCGAGCCCAGCGACGGCGGCGGCGAGCGCGGTGGCGGGCTTCGTGGCCGATCCCCGCGACTATGTCGGCGCGGCGGCGTGAGCCTTCACCCCAAATCGAAGATTTGGACCTCTCACAGAGGGAGAGGTAGGCAAGCGGCGACCTTCCCTCTCGATACGCGCCCGTCTCTCCCTTTGGGAGAGACCGACATCTTCGATGTCGAGTGAGGGCAAGCAACCTTAGACGTACGCAATGACCTTCGAACCCTTCCGCACCCTGACCTCGCGCACGCTCGTCCTGCCCGAGGAGAACATCGACACGGACCAGATCATCCCGGCCCGCTTCCTGACGACCACGGACAAGAACGGGCTCGGCGAGGCGGCGTTTCACGACTGGCGCTACGGGCCGGACGGCGTCCTCGATGAAGGGCACATCCTGAACAGCACGGACACGGGTAGCCACCAGGTCCTCGTCGCTGGCGACAACTTCGGCTGCGGCTCCTCGCGGGAGCACGCGCCCTGGGCGCTCCTCGCCTACGGCCTTCGCGCGGTGATCAGCACCTCGATCGCGGACATCTTCCGTTCGAACAGCCTCAAGAACGGCCTCCTGCCGGTCGTGGTCAGCCCCGAGGTTCACAAGGACCTTCTCGAACAGCCGGGCCGCGAGGTGACGATCGACCTCGACGCCGAGGAGCTGCGCTTCGGCAACCACGTCGTGCCCTTCTCGACCGAGCCCTTCGCGCGGCGGTGCCTGCTCGAGGGCAACGATCCGCTCGGCGTCCTTCTGAACGCGATGCCCGAGATCGAAGCCTTCGAAGAAGGACGCGCGGCATGAGCCTTCACGTCACGATCCTCCCCGGCGACGGCATCGGCCCCGAGGTCACGGAGGCCGCCGAGCGCGTCCTCGCCGTCGCCTGCGAAGCCGCCGGCATCGGCCTTCGCACCGATCACGAGCTCTTCGGCGGCGCGGCCATCGATGCGACCGGCGATCCCTTCCCCGAGAAGACAAGGCACGCCTGCCTGACTTGCGACGCCGTCCTCCTCGGCGCGGTCGGCGGGCCGAGATGGGACGAGGCCGCGAAGACGGGCGGCCCCCGCCCGGAGAAGGGCCTCCTCGCCCTGCGCTCGGCGATGGGACTGTTCGCGAACCTGCGGCCCTCCCGCCTCTTCCCCGGCATGGAGGACGCCTCGCCCCTGCGGCCCGAGCGCGTCGAGGGCACGGATGTCCTCATCGTCCGCGAGCTGACGGGCGGCGTCTACTTCGGCGAGAAGACGGAAGGCACGGAGGCTGCCTCCGACCTCATGCCCTACAGCCGGGCGGAGGTCGAACGCGTCGTCCGCGTCGCCTTCGAGGCGGCGCGCGGGCGGAAGAAGCACCTGACCTCGGTCGACAAGGCCAACGTGCTCGCCACCTCCCGCCTCTGGCGGCACGCGGTCGAGGCGCTGGCGCCGGACTATCCCGACGTCACGGTCGACCACGTCCTCGTCGATGCGATGGCGATGCACCTGACGACGCGGCCCGCGCGCTTCGACGTCGTCGTGACCGAGAACCTGTTCGGCGACGTCCTCTCGGACGAGCTCTCCGCCGTCGTCGGCTCCATCGGCCTCGCCGCCTCGGCGAGCCTCGGCGAGCCCGGCAAGCCCGGCGTCTACGAGCCGATCCACGGCTCGGCGCCCGACATCGCTGGACAGAGCGCCGCGAACCCAGCGGGCGCGATCCTCTCCGCCGCCATGCTCCTCCGGCACTCAGGCGACGCGCCCGAAGCGGCCGCCAGGATCGAAGCCGCGGTGGAGGCCGCGCTCGGCCAGGGCCTTCGCACCCGCGACCTCGGCGGCAGCGCGAGCACGGAAGACTTCACCAAGGCCGTCCTCGCCGCGCTCTGACGCCGCATTCGGCACCGGCGCCGAGCGCTCTACCTTCCATTCGAGACGGTAGGAGCCTCACACATGGACGGCAGCGCGGCGCTGACGGCGGAGACGGTTCCGTCGATAGACGAGATCGGCAAGGCGGCCTGGGACGCGCAGGCGAACCCTGAGGGCCGCCCCTTCCACCCCTTCGTCGCCTACGACTTCCTGCACGCCCTCGAAGAGTCGGGCTCGGTGAAACCGGAGACCGGCTGGGCGCCCCGCCACCTCGTCCTCAAGCGCGACGGCGAGGTGATCGGCGTGCAGCCCGCCTATCTGAAGGGCCACAGCCAGGGCGAGTACGTCTTCGACCACGCCTTCGCCGACGCCTACCGCCGGGCGGGAGGCCGCTACTACCCCAAGCTCCTCTCCGCCGTCCCCTTCACGCCCGCGACCGGGCCGCGACTCCTCTCCGCTACCGAGGAGGGCCGCGAACTGCTGGCGAGCGTCGGCCCGCAGGTCGCGGACCAGCTTAGCCTTTCGACCTTCGCCGTGAACTTTCCCGAACCGGCCGAGAAGGACCTCCTCGAAGCCTCGAGCTACCTCATCCGCAGCGGGCAGCAGTACCACTTCCGCGATGCGGGCTACGGCGACTGGCAGGGCTTCCTCGGCGCCCTCAATGCCCGGCACCGCAAGTCGCTGCGCAAGGAGCGCGAGGCGGTCGCGTCCTGCGGCGTCGACATCCGCTGGCTGACCGGCAGCGACGTCACCGAGGACGTCCTCGACGCCTTCTGGACCTTCTATCAGGACACCGGCGAGCGAAAGTGGGGCTCGCCCTACCTGACCCGCTCCTTCTTCAGCCTTCTGACCGAGCGGATGGCGGACCGTCTCCTCTTCATCATGGCCTACAGAAACGGACGGCCCATCGCTGGCGCGATGAACCTGATCGGGGACGAGACGCTCTATGGCCGCTACTGGGGCCGGACCGAGCACGTGCCGTTCCTCCACTTCGAGGTCTGCTACTACCAGGCGATCGACTTCGCCCTCTCCCGCGGGCTCTCGCGCGTCGAAGCGGGCGCCCAGGGCGAGCACAAGGTCGCCCGCGGCTACGCGCCGGTCGCGACCTACTCCGCGCACTGGTTCCGCGACGCGAACTTCCGCGAGGCCGTGGCGCACTACCTGGCCCATGAGCGCGAGGCGGTGGACGAGGAGATCGCGTATCTGAGCGAGTTCACACCCTTCAAGCGGAAGGAATGACGCGTTACCCTCTCGCCGAGCACTCGGGGGAACGCGTCGTGAAACGTCATCTTCGGTTCGCCTCGCTGGGCGCCGCCTTGCTGCTCGCCGCCTGCGCGACCTCGGAAGGACAGTTGCAGCCCGGCTTCCGCCTGCCGTCCAAGACCGGATACAGCTACTTCAGTTGGGGCAAGCCGAACGTCAGCCGGTCGCAGTACGACGACGCGTCCGTCGACTGCGTGATCGAGGGCGCCTCCGTCGCGGTCGATCCGCAGGCGCTCGAGGACTTCGCGTTCGCGCTCGATCCGGGCGACGCGGTGGACCTCGCCCGCATCCGCAACGTCGAGATGTCGCGGGAACGGGCGGTGATCCGGGAGCGGCGCGAGGCGATCGAAGGCTGCTTGTGGCGCCGGGGCTTCGTCAAGTTCGGCCTGACGCCGGACCAGCTCGCGACGCTCGAGACGCTCGACCAGGGGACGCCGGAGCGGCGAGAGTACCTCTACGGCCTCGGCTCCGACCCCATGGTCCTCGCAGCGCAGGCCCTACCGGAGCTTCGGCCCGAACAGTAGCGGCGCTGTCGCTGGACAGGCGGGCTGCCCGGGACCACGATGCGGACGGGAGGATGCCATGAAACTCATCGCCTTCGCTGCCGCCCTTCTCCTCGCTGCCTGCGCGACGACCTCTGCCGATCCGGGCGCCGGGGGCGTCGAGCGCTACGTCGGCAAGCCGATCACGGCGGGCGGCTACAACTACCAGGTGACGAGCCGCCTGCGCGCCGTGCGGTCGGGCGAAGACGAGTGGGGGGTCTACCTCTACGGCACCTATAGCGGGACCGCCCCCGCCCTTCTCACCACGGCGCGCGTGAACGGGCAGGAGACCGAGTTCTCCGAACGGGACCGCCGGGTAACGTCGCCCTCGAACGTCCGGGAAAGCTTCGTTCTTCTCGTCCCGCGAGAGCTTCTGGCGGAGGAAAGCGAACCCTTCTCCGTCGAGCTCGTCGGCACGCGCCGGTCCGTCAGGCTTCAACTGCCCGAAGAGCGGCTCGAGGAGATCCGGGACGTGATCGAGTAGACCCTAGCGCGGGCCGCGCACGGGGCTGGACCTTTGGTGCTGCCGTCGCTTTGTTGCCGCCGAAGCTTCGGAGGAGCCGCGGTGAGCCTCGACCATGCCTATGAAGACGACAACGTCTTCGCTCGGATCATCCACGGCGAGATGCCGGCTGCCAAGGTCTACGAAGACGAGGCGGTTCTGTGCTTCATGGACGCCTTCCCGCAGTCCGAAGGGCACGTCCTCATCGTGCCGAAGGACGTGAAGGCGGTGAACCTCCTCGATACGCCGACGCAGGTGCTACACCGCCTGATCGTAAGGACGCAGGCCGTCGCGGGCGCCGTGGTCGACGCGCTGAGCCCCAACGGCGTGCGCATCGTGCAGTACAATGGCGAGGCAGCGGGCCAGTCTGTGTTCCACGTCCACTTCCACGTCATTCCCGTCTATCGCGACCGGCAAGAAAAGCCGCACGGGTCGAGCCCCGCGCCGATGGAAGAGCTGGAACGCATCGCAGGAGTGATCCGTGAACGACTCTGAACGCAGGCTGATCCTCGTCACGGGCGCCTCGCGCGGCATCGGCCGGGCGGCGGCGCTGGAGATGGCGCGCCGCGGCCACCACGTCCTGTGCCTCGCCCGCACGGTCGGCGCGCTCGAAGCGCTCGACGACGAGGTCGCGAAGCTTGGGGGGCAGTGCAGCCTCATCCCCGCGGACCTGACCGACGAGGCGGCGATGGAACGCCTACCAGGCGCCCTCGCGGAGCGCTTCGGCAAGCTGGACGCCCTCATCCTGAACGCTGGGACCCTTGGCGAGCTGACGCCGGTAACGGACGTCGACGGCAAGCTCCTCTCCTCGGCGATGACGCTGAACGTCACCGCGAATTGGCTTCTCCTCGGCGGGCTCGACCCGCTGCTGAGGGCTTCCGAGGCCGGCCGTGTGGTCGGCGTAACCTCGGGCCGGGCGCGCAAGGCCGTGCCCTTCTGGGGCCTCTACGCCGCGAGCAAGGCGGCGTTCGAGCGGCTGATCCTGACCTACGCTGCGGAGCGCGAGAACGGCGCGGTCAAGGCGAACCTCGTCGACCCCGGTCCCATCGCGACCCGAATGCGGCAGAAGGCGATGCCCGGCGAGGATCAAAGCACTCTGCCTCAGCCGGAAGACCTCGCCCCTCTCGTCGCGGACATGGCCGAGCCGAGTTGGGAGGAGAGCGGAACCCTCGTCAGCTTCAAGGCGTGGCGCGAGGATCGGCCCACGTCCTGAAGGCGAACGAGGAAGGAAGCGGCGCACCGCTTCTTACGCCCCTCCGGCCGAAGCCTCTCAGCGATGGGGCGGGGATGAACCCGGGGCGGCTGGCGGCGGCCGGCTTTGGTCTTCGGACGCGCCGAGGACGACCTATCGCTGCATGGTGAAGTTGAAGGACGTGAGGTGATCGCGAAGGCAGGCCGGATCGAGGTTACCGGCGTCGGCCTCCCAGTCCTTCATCTCTTTCAGAATGGTTTGGCTGAAGATTTCCTGTGGGATCTCGGCGAGGACGCGCGGCTCGATCACGTGGCCGTCCGTGTCGAGATGGTAGCCGACGAGCACCGCTCCGATGTAGCCGTCACGCATCGCCGCGGCCGGGTAGTGCATATCACGCTTGGTCCACGAGACTTCGCAAAGGATCTCCGCGCCGTCCGCCCCCTCCCTCGTCATCAAGCTGTCCCACGAGAACCGGCCGCGATGCCCTTCGAAGGCCCAGTCCTCGGGAACTTCGTAGTCCATGGACCTGCCGATCGCGACGGCAACGCCGTTCCACGCTCTGGTGAGATGCTGGTTAGGGTCCATCTCGTCGAGGCGTTTCGTCTTCGGAAAGAGCGCGGCGGCGGCGTCCAGGAGTATTTGAGCGTCCGCTAGGCGCTCTTCGTATCCAGCGCTGCTCTTCGCGTCCGTCCGGCTGTAATACTTCGAATCAAACCGGCTGCGGCGGCTCGCGATCAGGGCGGCGGCCCGATTGGTCAAGATGGAGGCTTGGCGCGAGTCCGACACGCCCGGCTCCTCGGCCAACCGCCGTTCGAACAGGGTCGCGGCGTCGTAGGCGAGGCCGTACTCGTCTGCGACGTAGGCCCTGACGATCGACTGATCGTAGACACTGACGAGGACGCTCGTGAGAGCCTCCTGCGGCGGG
Source organism: Parvularcula dongshanensis (assembly GCF_014199615.1). Classification (GTDB taxonomy): domain Bacteria; phylum Pseudomonadota; class Alphaproteobacteria; order Caulobacterales; family Parvularculaceae; genus Parvularcula; species Parvularcula dongshanensis. Next base: position 263,279 of record NZ_JACHOB010000002.1, read on the forward strand.
TAGGTCTCGATCGCGGCCAGGAGCGCCTCACGATTGGAGCGCCGCCGCAGGTGGTGGACGTTCTTCGCGAAGGCGTCCGCCAGCCGCAGTTCGGTCAGCGTGAAGTTCCCAAGGCCGAGCCCCTGCTCGCCGAGTGCCAAGGCCCGAGCGGCGGCTTCTTCGGCCTCCTCGGGGTCGCGGAGCAGGACCTCCCACAGGTAATTCTGTGCCAGAAGCGCCGTCGTCTCGTGCCCGCCGAGTTCCGTCTCGGCGGCGCGCCAGGCGGCCTCGGCATAACGCGTGGTCGCCGCCGCGTCGCCCGCCTGCTGGGCGGCGAGGTAGGCCTTGTACTCTTCGAGGTGACGACGGTCTTGAGCGGCCGCGCCCGACAGCGCGAATGCGGCCAGCAACACGGCTAGAGCCTTGATCATCGGTGGTATCCCCTGTGCCCGGCTAGACGGTAACGCAGCCGTCGGAGACCGCAAGGCTCTACTCGCGAGAGCGGCGCCGGGCCTCGTAAGCGCGCATCTGCTCGGCGATCCTGGCCTCGGCGCCGCGGTCCGAGGGTTCGTAGAAGCGCTGCCGCGCCATGCCTTCGGGGAAGTAGTTCAGGCCCGCATGACCATCGGGCGTGTCGTGATCGTACTCGTAGCCCTGGCCGTAGCCTTCTGACTTCATGAGCTTCGTCGGGGCGTTGAGGGCGTGGCGCGGCGGGGGCAGCGTGCCGGTCTCGCGGGCGGCGGCCTTCGCCAGCTTGAGCGCGCGGTAGGCGCGGTTCGACTTCGGCGCGCTGGCGAGGAAGGCGACCGCCTGTCCGATGGCGTGATGGCCTTCGGGGTCGCCAAGGGCCTCGTAGGCCGCCCGGGCCGCAATGACGAGCGGCAGGGCGCGGGGGTCGGCGTTGCCGATGTCCTCGGACGCGATGACCGTCAGGCGGCGCAGGACGAAGCGGGGGTCCTCCCCGCCCTCCAGCATCCGCGCGCACCAGTAGAGCGCGGCGTCGGTGTCCGACCCCCTGATCGACTTCTGCAGCACGCTGGCGAGGTCGTAGTGCGCCTCGTTGTCGAAGCTCGGCGCACGGCGCTGGACGAAAGCGGCGAGGTCCTCGGGCCCCAGTGGCGGCGTGCCCTTCGGCAAAGCGCGGAGGGATTCTACGAGGCTCAGGAGGAAGCGGCCGTCGCCGTCCGCCATGCCGAGAAGGGACGCCCTGCCCTCCTTCGTGAGCGGCAAGGAGGCGTCGCCCTCCGCGCGGGACAGGATGGTCGCCAGCGCGTCGTCATCCAGGCGCTTGAGGCGCAGCACTTGGCAGCGCGACAGGACGGCGGGGTTGAGCGCGAAGCTCGGGTTCTCGGTCGTGGCGCCGACGAGGGTGACCGTACCCGCCTCGACGTGAGGCAGGAAGGCGTCCTGCTGGCGCTTGTCGAAGCGGTGCACCTCGTCGACGAAGAGGAGCGTCCCCTGCCCCGCCGCGCGAGCGGCCTCCGCCTCGGCGAAGGCCTTTCTGAGGTCTGCGACGCCCGAGAGGATCGCCGAGAGCTGGACGAAGCGGAGCTTCGTCTCCGCGGCCAGGAGCCGGGCGATGGTGGTCTTGCCCGTGCCGGGCGGGCCCCAGAGGATGAGGCTTTGCAGGGAGCCTGCATCCAGCATACGGCGCAGCGTACCGCCCTCGCCCAGGAGGTGGTCCTGCCCCACGACCTCGGACAAAGCCTGCGGACGCAAGCGGTCGGCGAGCGGACGCGGGGCGCCCGTCTCGAGCCCCGCCGAGCCGAAGAGGTCGCTCACCGTCCGACCCTGAGGGTCGTGACGCGGCCGTCCTGCGTCCTGAGGGTCAGCGCGTAGAGGCGCGCGGGCTGCGCGAGGGCGCGTTCGAGCGCCTTCGTGTCGTCCGTCTCCTCGCCGTTGACGCCGAGGACGACGACGCCCCGGCCGATGCCGTAGCGGGCGGCGTAGGAGCCGGGCTCCGTGTCCGTGACGACGACGCCGGTCTCGAAGGGGTCGCGGCCGAGACTCTCTGCGAGCGCTGGCGAGAGGTTCGCGACGGTGGCACCCGAGAGCGGCTGCTGGCCGGTGAGTCGACGCTCGTCCGCATCGGGGCGGTCCGGTGGGAAGGCGAGCGTCGCGGTCAGGTCCCGCGCCTTGCCGTCGCGCAGGATGGACAGCTTGGCCTTGCTGCCGGGGTCGAGCGTAGCGGGACGGTAGCGTAGCGCCTCCGGCTCGAAGACGTCCTGGTCGGCCACCGCGAGGACGACGTCCCCCTCCTCGAGACCGGCCTTGTCGGCCGGACCATCGGGATAGACCGCGGTGACGAGCGCGCCGCGCGGACGATCGAGGCCGAGGGCGCTCGCGATCCGCGCATCGATCGCGGTCGCTTGGACGCCGAGCCAGGGGCGGCGCACCACCGCCTCGCCGCCCTCGGCGGAGGCCACGACGCGGCGTACGAGGTTGCCTGGGATCGCGAAGCCGATGCCGTTCGAGCCGCCGGAGCGCGAGTAGATCGCCGTGTTGACGCCGAGCAGCGCGCCCGAGGCGTCGACCAGCGCCCCGCCCGAATTGCCTGGGTTGATGGCCGCATCGGTCTGGATGAAGAACTGATAGTCCGACGCGCCGGCGGCCGAGCGCGAGACCGCCGAGACGATGCCGGACGTGACGGTCTGACCCACGCCGAAGGGATTACCGATGGCGAGGACGACGTCGCCGACCTCGGCCGCGTCTGAATCCGCGAAGGGCAGTGCGGGCAAGCCCTCCGCATCGATGCGAAGGATGGCGAGGTCCGTCTGCTGGTCGGCGAGGACGACCTCCGCGTCGAACTCCCGCCTGTCCGCTAAGACGACACGGATCGCCGTCGCGCCATCGACGACGTGGTTGTTCGTCACGATGACGCCCTCCGGGTCCACGATGACGCCCGAGCCGAGCGAGCGCTCCACCCGCTCCCGCGTGCGGCCGCCGAGCCCGCGATCGCCGAAGAAGTCGCGGAAGAACGGGTCGTCGAACATGGAGCGCGCCCGTGTCTGGACGGTGCGTTCGGAGAAGACGTTGACGACGGCGGGCGCGGCCTCCTCGACGATCGGCGCGTAGGAGGCGCGCAGCGCGGCGTCGGTCGGCGGCGCGACGGTCTGGGCTTGAGCGGAAGACAGCGGAAGGACGAGCGCGAAGAGCACGCCGGCGAAGAGGGTTCTCATGCTACGCAAGCTAGCCGGGGCGACGCGCACGAAAAAGGCCGCCCCGAGGGCGGCCTCATGACTCTTCGGGAAGACGGAGACTCAATCTTCGTCGTCGAAGTCCGCTTCGGCCGTCGGACCGGAATCCATGCCCTTGGCGGTCTCGTCGCGGTCGACGAACTCGATCACCGCGATCGGCGCGTTGTCGCCGTGACGGAAGCCCGCCTTCATGACGCGGGTGTAGCCGCCCTGGCGCTCCGCGTAGCGAGGACCGAGCGTCTCGAAGAGCTTGCCGACCATGGCCGCGTCGCGGATCTGGCTGATCGCCTGGCGGCGAGCGGCGAGGTCGCCCTTCTTGGCGAGGGTGACGAGCTTGTCCGCGATGGGGCGCAGCTCCTTCGCCTTGGGCAGGGTGGTGGTGATCTGCTCGTGCTTGATCAGGCTCGCCGCCATGTTGGCGAACATCGCCTTCCTGTGGCTGGCCGTGCGGTTGAGCTTACGATGGGCGACGCCGTGGCGCATGGGGTGTCTCCACTGCTCCGGAACCCGTTCTACTCAAAGGCCCGGATGGTTTGGAAAAGGAAAGCGCCCGCCCCTTCTGGAGCGGGCACGAAGCTTAGGACTGGTCCTCGTACTTGCGAGCCAGCTCCTCGATGTTGTCCGGCGGCCAGTCCGGCACGTCCATGCCGAGGTGGAGGCCGAGGGTCGCAAGGACTTCCTTGATCTCGTTCAGCGACTTGCGGCCGAAGTTCGGGGTGCGAAGCATCTCGCCCTCGGTCTTCTGGATCAGGTCGCCGATGTAGACGATGTTGTCGTTCTTCAGGCAGTTGGCCGAGCGGACCGACAGCTCGAGCTCGTCGACCTTGCGCAGCAGCGCCGCGTTGAAGAGCAGCTCGTCGTCCTGCGACGCGCCGGTGTCCTTCTTCGGTTCGTCGAAGTTGACGAAGATCTGCAGCTGGTCCTGCAAGATGCGGGCGGCGTAGGCCGCGGCGTCGTCCGGCGTGACCGCGCCGTTGGTCTCGATCTCGAGCAGCAGGCGGTCGTAGTCGAGCACCTGACCCTCACGGGTGTTCTCGACCCGGTAGGAGACGCGGCGAACGGGGCTGTAGAGGCTGTCGACCGGGATCAGGCCGATCGGCGCGTCTTCGGGCCGGTTGCGGTCGGCGGGGACGTAGCCCTTGCCGGTCTGCACCGTCAGCTCCATGCGCAGATCCGCGCCCTCGTCGAGGGTGCAGATGACGTGATCCTTGTCGAGGACCTCGATGTCGGCCGTCTCCTGGATGTCGCCGGCGGTGACGACGCCGGGCCCCTGCTTGCGCAAGGTCAGGCGCTTCGGCCCGTCGACGTGCATGCGCAACGCGAGCTGCTTCAGGTTCAGCACGATGATCGTGACGTCCTCGCGGACGCCCGGAATGGAGCTGAACTCGTGCACCACGCCGTCGATTTGGACGGCCGTGACGGCCGCGCCCTGGAGCGACGACATCAGGATGCGGCGGAGCGAGTTGCCGAGGGTCAGGCCGAAGCCGCGCTCGAGCGGCTGCGCGATGAGGGTCGCACGGCGCTGCGGGTCGAAGCCCGCCTCGACCTCAAGCTTGTTCGGCTTGATCAGGTCCTGCCAGTTCTTCTCTAACATAAGCGGATCTCTCCGAGGGGCCGCCCGCGACGACGGCCCGTAAAAATCAGACGCGGCGGCGTTTGCGGGGGCGAACGCCGTTGTGCGGAATGGGCGTGACGTCCTTGATGTTGGTGACCGTCAGGCCGGCCGCTTGCAGCGCACGTAGGGCGCTTTCCCGGCCGGTGCCAGGGCCGCGTACCAGAACGTCGACGGAGCGCATGCCGTGGTCCATCGCCTTCTTGGCCGCGTCCTCGGCGGCCATCTGCGCGGCGAAGGGGGTCGACTTGCGCGAGCCCTTGAAGCCCATCATGCCGGCCGACGACCAGGAAACGGCGTTCCCCTGCTCGTCGGAGATCGTCACCATGGTGTTGTTGAACGACGCGTTCACGTGAACGACGCCGTTGACGATGTTCTTGCGTTCGCGGCGGCGCGGGGCGGCGCGGCCGGCGCCGCGGGCGGGTTGGCGTGCCATTACTTCTTCTTCCCTGCGATCGGCTTGGCGGGCCCTTTGCGGGTCCGAGCGTTGGTGTGAGTGCGCTGACCGCGGACCGGCAGGCCGCGACGGTGACGCAGGCCGCGATAGCAGCCGAGGTCCATCAAGCGCTTGATGTTCTGAGCGTTCTCGCGACGAAGGTCGCCCTCGACCGTGTAGTCGCCGTCGATCGTCTCGCGGATGCGCAGGACTTCGGCGTCGGTCAGGTCCTGGACACGACGCGCCTCGTCGATCCCGACCTTGTCGGTGATCTCCTTGGCCAGCGAAGGGCCGATACCGTGGATGTAGGTCAGCGCGACATGAACGCGCTTGTTGTTCGGGATGTTCACCCCAGCGATGCGTGCCATCAGGCAACCTCTTGAAAACAATAGCAACGCCAGCGCACGCGAAAGCGGGGCGCAGCGCGGCGGAACGCAGTGCGAAGGGGGCTTATAAGGGGTGCGGCGGCGCGGTCAAGGCGGCGTCGGCTCTCTGGCCTGACTTCGGCTGCCGATCGCCGGAGGCGGTGGATAGCATGCCCCGCCCCGAGCTTCGCGTGCGAGCCCCGCCCCTCGATCAATCGCGGTTCGCGACCACGAACCGCGCCGAAGCGCCAGTCTTCGAGCCGAACCGACCTTTGATTGCTCTGCGAGCCGGCGCCTCGAGATGACGATAGCTTAGGTGCGCCAGAATGAGAGTAGCGACGCTCACACAAACGATAACCGGCGTCCACAACGGTTGAGGCACCAGCTTTCCGCCGAAAACAAACGCTGAAACCGCATAGTAGACCGGCATGTGGATGAGATAGATCGAGTAGGAGATGTTCCCCAGCCACCGCAAGATCGGACGGATGAGCACGTGACTTCGAAGCGCGAGTAGCACCAGGGCCGGCCAAGCAGTCAGCCCGAGCCAGGCACCGTAGCTGACCTTAGGGGGGTGAACGAGTATTCCCGCCGCGATGATTGCAACGAGGGTCCAGCTCATACACGGTACAGATCGGAGCCGCCAGGCGAAATGGCCAGCAAAGAAGCCGACGAACCCGCGAGAAACGTGGTCAACACCGGCATGCCCTCCTACCGTCAGGAACAGTCCAAATACAACAGCAGCAAATGCCACCGTGACGAGTGATCTTCCCCCTCGGCGTGCGGCGAAGAAGAACACTGCGTAACACAGTGCCTCTACAGATATCGACCAAGCCGGCGCATTGAAACTGACATCCTCCGATATTCCGACTTCTTGAAGCATAAGAAGGTTCAGGACGAAGTGCCTGAGGTCGTATGTTTCTTGAACTCGAACCGATACGGTGCTGTACGGAATCAAAACTACTGCAGCCAACAACGTCACGAAGTGCAGCGGATAAAGGCGAGCGAAGCGGCTAACGAAAAAGGTTCGGCCGGTCGTTTTCCCTCGAAGTTCTCCACCTTCCAAGTAGACGTGCGAAAACACAAAACCTGATACGACGAAGAATAGGTCTACTAACGTCCATCCATACGCATGCAGCCAAGTGAATACCGGAAGTCCATCAAGAGGACCTGTTCTTCCGGCACCAAGGATTTCTCCCTGATGAAATACGAACGCCACTAGAAGTGCAGCGATACCCCGCAACGCGTCGATCTGCTGAAGGTGGGGTTTCGTCGCCATAGGTTGCCTGCCGTACTTCAATGAAGGCTGTACTTGAAACTCTTACGTTTCGGCCGACAAATCGCTATCCGTTTTCTGCAATATCCGATCGACGCTCAGCCAGATGACGACCACACCGATCAATGATGCAACTCCGTCGGTGGCGTAGTGCCACCCCGTGTAGATCGAACCGAAGAAGATCGAGGCCGCGAAGAACCAGCCCGCGACACCCAATCCTCGGCCGAAACGGCTCAGGAAGAGCGCATTGAGCACGACAGCCGCACAGTGAATGCTCGGGAAGGCGCTTATGCCACTGCCAAGGCCTGGCGCCTCCGTCTCGTAGAGGCGGAGGAGATATTGCGCGTAGCCATTGGTTCCGCGCCCGATCGGAAGAAGATCCAGCGCCGGCGCCAGGTCCGCGAAACGATCGCCGCCGAAGAAGCGATCGTAGAAGATGGGGCCAACCGACGCGGAGCCTGCTGCGACAGCGATGCCCAAGACGAAGATCGTGAGGAAGTAGCTCCAGACGTACTGCGTCCGCAATCGACTAGGCGGGAGCCAGGCCGCAACTAGGATACCGCCCGTCCAATAGATGAGCCACGGGAGTTGGTAGAGCCACAAGACTAGGCTTCCGAGCCAAACCGGCGCCGCGTGGGCAAGGCGCCACGCGTCGGTGCCGAGGACAGCACGCTCCGCGTCCGCCAGGAAGCGATCTGCGTAGAAAGGCACGACATCGGGGATATGCGCCTTGCAGGTCGACAAGGATGCAAGGCCGATGAGGTAGGCCACGGTGACGGCGCCTGCCCCCGCCCCGCGGGTCCTGACGACCTGAAGGAACCATCTCGTCGGCCGCCGAGGCTCGAGCGCGATCGAAACCGCAAAGCCGAAGACGAGTCCTATAGGCAGCATGAGGCCGATGACGATGCCAATCAGGCGGCTCACCTGGTAAGACATGGCAGACGGATCGACGATCCACGCACAAAGACCAACGACGGCGACGAGTCCGTAAACCGGCCAAAGGTCGTTGGCTGCGCTCTTGGTGCTCCTCACCGGCGCGCGGAAACGCTCCACGAAGCCAGAAGTACGTTGGGCAAGGGGGTTGGACGACTCACGCACGAAGCTGGCTCTCGGTGCGCGTTTGAGGAGTTCGTAGGTAGGAGCCCGTTCCCTTCCAGATAAGCGTTACGCCTACCAGCGAGACCAACCCATCCACCACGTAGTGCCAACCGGTGTAGACTGAACCGACGTAGATGCAGGCGGCGAACAGCCAGGCCAACGTTCCTGCCAACCTATGAACCTGTGACATGTAGAGCGCGTTCAACGTAACGGCCGCGCAGTGCATGGACGGCAAAGCAGAGATCCCGCCCCCGAGCCCGGCCCTACCTTCTGTGTGCAACGAGTAGAGGTAGTCGGCATAGCGCACGACGCTGTCACCGAACCGGACCGATTGAAGAGCTCGGCTCAGGTCGCCGAACCGCTCTCCACCGTAGATACGATCGAAGAAGATCGGCCCAACCGAAGCGCCAAACGTCGCGGCGACGACGCCGATAAGAACGAGCACGAGGAAGAAGCTTAGAAGGTATTGCGACCGCAGAACGCTCGGCTTGAGCCACGCGACGACGACGTAGAGTCCCGTCCACCATGCGAACCAGGGCAGGTGGTAGGAGTAGAGAAGGAAAGACCCAAGCCGCGGTCCAAGCGCATCGTGAAGCAAGCGCCACGGATCGCTACCGAGAAGAGACGACTCGAGTGCAACGATCGCGGGATCCGCGTAGAATGGGACGAGGTTTGGAATTGCCGACTTGAACGTGGTGAACGCGGCAAGCCCGGCAAAAAGAGCGGTCACGGCGATGAGGGCACGGGCACCCCGTTCTCGAACAAGCCGAGCGATGCCGCCGATCGGACCGTTCGGGTACCGGAGAATCCCGAACGCAAGCGCAGCGGGCACTGCAAGAGGCAGAACCTGAGCCGTGAAACGCGGAATGAATCGTCCAATCTGCGCAGCGAAAGTTGCCGTATCAAACAGCAGCGCGCTGCCTGCGAATATCGTAACGAAAATGTATACGTGGTGGTCTCTCGTCCATCCCGTAAGGTCTAGACCTCGGTTCCGTAGCGACGTCGTCACGCCACTACCGAGTAACGGACCTGAAACTTCCGACCGAGGTGTCACCGCGCCCACCTATTCAGGCTCTCAACTCAGACCGCTTACGCGCTCAAAGCTAATGGGCACTGAATAGACGAGAAGGCAGCGTCGGAGCTACCGCAGACGCTCAATCGATCGGACTTATCGAACCTTCGATCTTCAACACGCGTCCAGCACGCTGTCGATCTCGGCGCTGACCGCTTCGACGGGCTGCATGCCGTCGATGGTCTTGAGGAGGCCTTGCGCCTCGTAGTGCGGCACGAGCGGCGCCGTCTGTTCTCTGTAGACGCCCTGACGCTTCGCGAAGGTGGCAGGATCGTCGTCGCGCCTCGGCGGCGCGCCGGCGGCCTCGGTCTCGGCGACGCGCTTCGCACGGCGCGCCTCGAGCGCGTCGTGATCGACGTCCAGGAGGAGGACGCAGTCGAGCGACTTGCCCTTCCGCGTCAGCATCTCATCGAGCATCCGCGCCTGCTCGACCGTCCGCGGGAAGCCGTCGAGGAGGAAGCCCCGAGCGCAGTCCGCCATGTCGATCCGTTCGGAGATGATGCCCGCGACGATGTCGTCGGAGACGAGCTCGCCGCGGTCGATGATCGCCTTCGCCTGACGCCCGACGTCGGACCCCGCCGCGATCGCGGCGCGGAGCATGTCGCCCGTCGAGAGCTGCGGGATGTCGCGCCGCGCTGAGATGTAGGCGGCCTGCGTGCCCTTCCCCGCGCCCGGTGGTCCCAGGAAGATGACGATCATCGACGTGCCCCTCTCAGCCGCGACTTCTTGATCAGCGATTCGTACTGCTGCGCCAGAAGGTGTCCCTGGATCTGCTGCACGGTGTCGAGCGTCACCGTCACGACGATGAGCAGCGACGTTCCGCCGAGGTAGACCGGGATCGCGGAGTACTCCATCCGCAGGAACTCGGGCATGAGGCAGACGAAGGCGAGGTAGGCCGCGCCGATCACGGTGAGGCGGGTCAGAACGTAGTCGATGTACTCCGCCGTCCGCGCCCCCGGCCGATAGCCTTGGATGTAGCCGCCGTACTTGCGCAGGTTGTCGGCCGTATCCTCCGGGTTGAACACGATCGAGGTGTACAAGAAGCAGAAGAACACGATGCCCGCACCGTAGATCAGCACGTAGGGCCACGACCCCGGGCTGACCGAGCCCACGACCGTCTGCAGCCAGCCGGGCGCGTCGTTGCCGATGGCACCGGCGGCCGTCGCAGGCAGGAAGAGGAGCGACGAGGCGAAGATCGGCGGGATGACGCCCGACGTGTTCAGCTTCAGAGGAAGGTGCGAGCGCTCGCCCTGCGTCATGCGGTTGCCCTGCTGGCGCCGCGGATACTGCACGAGGAGGCGGCGCTGGCTGCGCTCCATGAAGACGACGAAGGCGACGAGGCTGATCGCGATCGCGACGACGAGGACGACGACGAAGGGCGGCAGCGCCCCTGCCCGCTCCGACGCGAAGAGGCCCGCCGCGGCCCGCGGCAGCTCCGCGATGATGCCCGCGAAGATGATGAGGCTGACGCCGTTTCCGATGCCGCGCGCGGTGATCTGCTCGCCGAGCCAGACTAGGAACATCGTTCCGCCGAGAAGCGTCAGCGTGGTGGTGATCAGGAAGATCGGCCCGGCGTCCGGCACGACCGGCACGCCGTTCTGGGTCTGGCTCGCGACCGTCGTCGCGATGAAGAAGCCCTGAACGAGCGCGAGCGCGACCGTCAGGTAGCGCGTGTACTGGTTGATCTGACGGCGCCCGGCTTCGCCTTCCTTCTTCACCGCCTCCAGCGACGGCACGATCGCAGACAGCATCTGCATGATGATCGACGCCGAGATGTACGGCATGATGTTGAGCGCGAAGATCGCCATCCGCTCGGTCGCGCCGCCCGAGAACAGGTTGAAGGTGCCAAGGAGGCCACCGGTCTGCGTCTGGAAGAGCGAGGCGAAGGCGGCCGGGTTCACGCCGGGAATCGGAATGAACGTCCCGATCCGGTAGACGATCAGCGCGCCCAAGGTGAAGAGAAGACGCTTCCGCAGCTCCTCCGCCTTGGCGAAAGATCCGAAGGACAGGTTTGCAGCGAACTGCTCGGCGGCTGAGGTCATGGCGATCCCGGGGGCGATCTCGGAACGAAAGGTCCGTCAGAGGCGGACTTGGCGGCCGGGCGGACGACACGCAAGGGCGTGCCGTCTCGTAAGGGGCGCCGCCGACCCATCGTGGATCGGCGGCGAGTCGTCTTGGTTTAGGCGTTCTGCTTGTGCGGACCGCGAAGGCGCTGGTGCTTCTCGGGACGCGTGATGGTCACGGAACCGCCCGCCTTCTCGATGGCTTCGCGCGCGCTCTTCGTCGCGTAGGTCACGGTGAGGTCGAGCTTGGCCGTGAGTTCGCCAGAGCCGAGGACGCGAACGCCGTCCATCGCGCGCGGCAGGTAGCCCGCTTCACGAAGCGCCGCTTCATCGATGGTCGTCGTGCCGGCATCGGCCATCGCCTGGAGCTTATCGAGGCTGACCTCGGCGTAGCTCTTCGCGTTGGGCGTAAGGAAGCCGCGCTTCGGCAGACGCATGTGGAGCGGCATCTGACCGCCCTCGAAGCCCTTGATGGCGACGCCGGAGCGGGACTTCTGACCTTTGACGCCTCGGCCGCCGGTCTTGCCACTGCCGGAGCCGATACCGCGGCCGACACGCTTCTTGGGCTTGCGGGCGCCCGCATTGTCACGAAGATCGTTGAGACGCATCGCGTCCTCCTGAATGACTAGCGGCGGCGCCCCATGCGCCGCCTCGCCTGTGCCCTATCGGGCGACGTTCGGTTGGGGCCGGCTTACTCGCCGACCACCTGAACCATGTGCGCGACCTTCCGGATCATGCCGCGCACAGCGGGCGTGTCCTCGAGTTCGCGGATGCGGCCGATCTTGCCGAGGCCGAGCCCTTTGAGGGTCGCGGCTTGGTCCTTCGGGCGGCGGATCGGCGACCCGGTCTGACGGACGGTGATCTTGTCAGCCATGACTACCCTCACGCAGCGTCGGCGGCGGATGCGTCGGTCAGGACCTCGGCGCGCCGGTTGATGATGTCGGAGACCTTGAGGCCGCGCTTGGCAGCGATGGCTCGCGGGTTCGACTGGTTGGTCAGCGCGTCCACGGTCGCGCGAACCATGTTGTAGGGGTTCGACGTGCCCACGGACTTCGCAACGACGTCCTGAACGCCCAGCATCTCGAAGACGGCCCGCATCGGACCGCCGGCGATGACGCCGGTACCCGGAGGCGCCGTGCGAAGGACGACCCGGCCCGCGCCGTGACGCCCTTGGGCGTCATGGTGCAACGTGCGCCCGTCACGAAGCGGCACGCGGATCATGTTGCGCTTCGCTTCCTGGCTCGCCTTGCGGATCGCCTCCGGCACTTCGCGCGCCTTGCCCTTGCCGTAGCCGACACGGCCCTTCTGATCGCCGACGACGACGAGCGCGGCGAAACCGAAGTTCTTGCCGCCCTTCACCGTCTTGGAGACGCGGTTAATCGCGACGAGGCGGTCCTGAAACTCGTCCCGCTCCTCTTCGCGCCGACCGCGCCCGCGGCCACCCGATCTCGGTTCTCTTGCCATGGTTGCAGCCCTCAGAACTTCAGGCCGCCCTCACGGGCGGCGTCCGCCAGGGCTTTCACCCGGCCATGATAGATGTAACCGCCACGGTCGAAGACGACCTCTTCAACGCCCGCGGACTTGGCCCGCTCGGCGAGGAGAGTGCCCACTTTCGCGGCGGCGTCGGTGGTCGAGCCCTTGCCGTCCTCGCGGAAGTCCTTCTCCAGCGACGAGGCCGAGGCGAGCGTGCGCCCCTGAGCGTCGTCGATCAGCTGCGCCGAGATGTTCTTCGACGAGCGGAAGACGGAGAGGCGGACCTTGCCGCCGGACTTGCGCGCGAGCGCCGACCGGGTACGGCCGGCCCGGCGGGCTCTCTTTTGAATGTTGGTCAGTGCCATAAGCGTTCGCAGAAGGTGTAGGACCGCGCCCCAAGGGGCAGCGGGCTTACTTCTTCTTGCCCTCCTTCCGGAAGATGTACTCGTTCTCGTACTTGACGCCCTTGCCTTTGTAGGGCTCCGGCGGACGGAAGCCGCGGATCTTAGCGGCGGTCTGACCGACGACCTGCTTGTCCGAGCCCGTGATCTCGATCTCGGTCGGCCGCGGCACGTTGATCGACACGCCTTCGGGCGGCGTGAAGAGAACGTCGTGACTGAAGCCGAGCGCCAAGGAGAGGTCCTTGCCCTTCATCTGGGCACGGTAGCCAACGCCGACGAGTTCGAGCTTGCGCGTGAAGCCGTTCGAGACGCCCTCGAAGGTGTTCGCGACCATGGTGCGGGACATACCCCACATGGACCGCGCTTCCTTGGACTTGTTGATCGGCGTGATCTTCACGCCGCCATCGCCCATCTCGGCCGTGCAAAGCTCGTTCACGACGAACTCGGCGGTCCCCTTCGGGCCCTTCGCCTTGACCGTCTGTCCCTCGACGCTTGCGGTCACGCCGCTCGGTACGGGAACTGGTCTTTTTCCGATCCGGCTCATCAGTACACCTCGCAGAGGACTTCGCCGCCGACATTGTGCTCGCGCGCGGCGGCGTCGGACATGACACCCTTCGGCGTAGACAAGATCGAGATGCCGAGGCCGTTGCGAACCGGCGAGATGTCCTTGATCGACGTGTAGACCCGGCGACCGGGCTTCGACACGCGCTTCATGAACTGAATGACCGGCTGACCGTCGAAGTATTTCAGCTCGATCTCGAAGTCGCGCTTGTTGTTCGCGTGCTCCACCTTCGTGTAGCCGCGGATGTAGCCTTCGGCCTCGAGCACGTCGAGGACGCGCCCGCGCAGCTTCGACGCAGGGGTCGTGGTCTTGGACATACCGCGCAGCTGAGCGTTGCGGATGCGGGTCAGCATATCGCCGACGGGATCGTTGATCGCCATTCTCGCCTCCTTACCAGCTCGACTTCACGAGGCCTGGGATCTTGCCCAGCGAGCCGAGCTCGCGCAGCGCGATCCGAGACATCTTCAGCTTGCGGTAGTAGCCGCGGGGCCGACCCGACACGAGGCAGCGGTTGCGGATGCGCGTCGGGGACGAGTTGCGCGGAAGCTCGGCGAGCTTCATCGCCGCCCGGAACTTCTCCTCGGGGCTCGTCGACTCGTCGCGCATCTGCGCCTTCAGCGCATCGCGCTTGCCGGCGTAGCGCGAAGCCAGCTTCCGCCGCTTCACGTCACGCTCGATCATGGACTTCTTTGCCATATCTTCTGTCTTCTCTCCTACGGCTGGTTTCCGAGCCTGCCGGACCTGGCCTTAGCTGTCGCGCCGCCTACTGACGGAACGGGAAGTTGAACGCCTTGAGAAGCGCGCGCGCTTCTTCGTCATTGGTCGCGGTCGTGGCGACGATGATGTCCATCCCGCGCTGACCCTCGACCTTGTCGTAGTCGATCTCCGGGAACACGATGTGCTCCTTCAGGCCCATCGCGAAGTTGCCGCGGCCATCGAAGCTCTTCGCGTTGAGACCACGAAAGTCCCGCACGCGGGGCAACGCGATCGTCGTCAGGCGATCGATGAACTCGTACATGCGGTCGCCGCGCAGCGTCACCTTGACGCCGAGCGCCATCTCTTCACGCACCTTGAAGCCGGCGATCGACTTCTTGGCGGTCGTGATGACCGGCTTCTGACCGGCGATGGCCTGCATCTCCTGGAAGGCTTGGTCGACGACCTTACGGTCGTTCACCGCATCGCCCACGCCCATGTTCAGGACGATCTTGGAGATCTTCGGCACCTGCATCGGGTTCTGGTAGCCGAACTGCTCCTGCATCTGTCCGCGGATCCTGTCCCGGTAGAGCCGGCGCAGCCGCGGCGTGTAGGTGTCCGCTTCGGACCGTTCGAGCGTCTCAGACATCGAGGACCTCCCCGGTGCGCTTGGCGATCCGGACTTTCTTGCCGTCGCGGACCTCGAAGCCGACGCGGGTCGGCTTGCCGTCCTTCGGGTCTTTGAGCGCGACGTTGGACAGGTGGATGGACGCCTCGCGCTCGACGATGCCGCCGGCGGAGCTCTGCGAGGGGCGGGTGTGCCGTTTGATGCGGTTCACGCCCTGAACGACGCAGCGGTCCTCCTTAGGAAGCACGCGCAGGACCTGACCTTCGGCCCCGCGGTCCTTGCCAGCGAGAACGACGACCGTATCGCCCTTCTTGATCTTCGCGGCCATGGTTACAGCACCTCCGGAGCGAGGCTGACGATCTTCATGTGGCCCGACCGGCGAAGCTCGCGCGTCACGGGGCCGAAGATCCGGGTGCCGACCGGCTCCTTGTTGTTGTTGATGATGACGGCGGCGTTGCGATCGAAGCGGATCACGGAGCCATCGCGCCGCTTGATGTCCTTGGCGGTGCGGACGACCACGGCCTTCATGACCTGGCCCTTCTTGACGCGGCCGCGCGGCAGCGCCTCCTTGACGGACACCACGATGATGTCGCCGACCGACGCGTATTTGCGTTTGGCGCCGCCGAGCACCTTGATGCACTGAACGCGCTTGGCGCCAGAGTTGTCGGCGACGTCCAGATTGGTCTGCATCTGGATCATGCTTGCCTCCTTGGCCCACTTGGGACCCGGTTAGGATGTGAACGCGTGGGCGCCACGCAGACGCGACGCCCGAATGACTTTACGCTTCGGCCGTAGCTTCCGCCGACTGGTCGGTGATGACTTCCCAGCGCTTCAGCTTCGACTTCGGCGGGCATTCGCGGATCTGAACCACGTCGCCCACCTTGTATTGGTTGGCCTCGTCATGGGCGTGATAGCGTTTGGAACGCCGCACGACCTTCTTGAGGAGCGGGTGCGAATAGGCCCGATCGATGCGGACCACAACCGTCTTGTTCCCCTTATCGGAGACGACGGGACCTTGAAGGATACGCTTGGGCATCAGGCGGACTCTTGAGTTGTGGCGGCGTCGGCCTTGCGCTGAGTCTGGACCGTCTTGATCCGCGCGATGTCCTTGCGGACCTCGCGGACGCGTCCGGTCTTCTCCAGCTGGCCCGAGGCCTTCTGGAAGCGGAGATTGAACTGCTCGCGCTTGAGTTCAAGGAGGCGCGTTGAGAGTTCGTCGTCGGTCATGCCGCGGACGTCTTCGGACTTCATGGCTTACTCCCCGATCCGCTTGACGATACGCGTCTTCACCGGGAGCTTCGCCGCCCCGAGCGTCAGCGCTTCGCGCGCCACGTTCTCGGGCACGCCGTCGATCTCGAACATGATCCGGCCCGGCGCGACGCGCGCGGCCCAGTACTCAACCGAACCCTTACCCTTACCCATCCGGACTTCGGTCGGCTTCTTGGTGACCGGCACGTCGGGGAAGATGCGGATCCATACCCGGCCAGCCCGCTTCATGTGGCGGGTAATGGCACGGCGGGTCGCCTCGATCTGGCGGGCCGTGATCCTTTCGGGCTCCATCGCCTTGAGGCCGAAGGAGCCGAAGTTGAGATCGGTCCCGCCCTTGGCGGTCCCCTTGATCCGGCCCTTGTGCTGCTTGCGGAACTTGGTCCGCTTCGGCTGCATCATGGTGGCAGTTCCTTGACTGTCGCTCCGGTTTCGGGGGAGGCGCCCTCCCCCGACCTGAAGCGGTTAAACTCTAGCTATCGCGCCGAGGACGACGGTCCCTGTCGCGATCGCGGTCCCGGCCCGACGGCGCACCCGTCTGGTTTTCCATCAGGCGGCGCTCATGGGCAGAAGGGTCGTGCTCGAGGATCTCGCCCTTGAAGATCCAGACCTTGATCCCGATCGCACCATAGGTCGTACGCGCCGTCGCGGTGCCGTAGTCGATATCCGCACGAAGCGTGTGAAGCGGCACGCGCCCCTCACGGTACCACTCCATCCGCGCGATCTCGGCACCGCCGAGGCGGCCCGAACAGTTCACCCGGATACCGAGCGCACCCATGCGCATCGCGGTCTGCATGGCCCGCTTCATCGCGCGGCGGAAGCTCGCGCGGCGCTCGAGCTGCTGAGCGATGTTCTCGGCGACGAGCGTCGCGTCGGTCTCAGGCTTGCGGATCTCGACGATGTTGAGGACCGTCTCGGAGGACGACATCTCCGACAGCTTCTGGCGAAGCTTCTCGATGTCGGCGCCCTTCTTACCGATCACCACGCCCGGACGGGCCGAGTAGATGGTGACACGGCACTTCTTGTGAGGCCGCTCGATGACGATCTTGGAGACGCCGGCGTTCTTCAGGTTGTCGAGCAGATACTGGCGGATCTTGAGGTCCTCGTGGAGGAGGTCCCCATAGGCGGCCTTGCTCGCGTACCAGCGGCTGTCCCAAGTGCGGTTGATCCCGAGGCGCAGGCCGATCGGGTTTACCTTCTGACCCATTATGCGGCCTCCTCTTGCTCGCGGACCACGATCGTGATCTCGGCGAACGGCTTCAGGATCTTGCCCATGCGACCACGCGCACGCGGCTTATAGCGCTTCATGACCAGGTTCTTGCCGACGAAGGCCTGGTCGACGACCAGGGCGTCGATGTCCAGGTCGTGGTTGTTCTCGGCGTTCGCGATCGCGCTCTCGAGGACCTTCTTGACGTCCTTAGCGATCCGCTTGCGGCTGAACTCGAGCTCGTTGAGCGCGCGCTCGACGGACTTGCCGCGAATGGACTGCGCCACGAGGTTCAGCTTCTGCGGGCTCGCGCGCAGCATGCGCGCCTTCGCCATGGCCGAGTCGTCCGTAAGGCGACGGGGGTTTGCGGACTGTCCCATTACCGCCTCTTCGCCTTCTTGTCGGCCCCATGGCCGTAATAGGTCCGGCTCGGCGAGAACTCGCCCAGCTTGTGACCGACCATGTCCTCGGTGACGTGCACGGGAATGAACTTCTGGCCGTTATAGACGTTGAAGGTCAGCCCGACGAACTGCGGAAGGATGGTGCTGCGACGGGACCAAGTCTTGATCCCGCCCTTGTGCCCACCGCCGGACGCATCCTCTGCCTTCTTAAGCAGGTAGCGATCGACGAAGGGACCTTTCCAGACTGAGCGTGGCATAGAGGGTTTCCCTTAAGTCCTACTGGCCCTTCCGCTTCGCGTGGCGCGAGCGGATGATCAGGCGGTCGGTCGATTTGTTCGAGCGGGTGCGTTTGCCTTTGGTCGGCTTGCCCCACGGCGTGACGGGGTGGCGGCCACCTGAGGTACGGCCTTCACCGCCACCATGAGGGTGATCGACCGGGTTCATCGCGACGCCGCGGACGGACGGACGCTTGCCCATGTGGCGCTTGCGGCCAGCCGAGCCGATGTTCGTGTTCGCGTGGTCCGGGTTCGACACCGCGCCGATCGTCGCGCGGCATAGACCGTGTACGAGGCGGACCTCACCGGACTTCAGACGGATCTGCGCATAGTCGCCGTCCCGACCGACGAGCTGCACGTAGGTGCCCGCCGAACGCGCGATCTGACCGCCCTTGCCGGGCTTCATCTCGACGTTGTGCACGATCGTGCCGACGGGGACGTTGGCGAGCGGCATGGCGTTGCCGGGCTTGATGTCCGCCCGGTCGGCCGAGACCACCTTGTCGCCGACGGCGAGCCGCTGCGGCGCGAGGATGTAGCTCTTCTTGCCGTCGCCATAGGCCACGAGCGCGATGAACGCCGAACGGTTCGGGTCGTATTCGAGCCGTTCGACCGTCGCGATCGCATCGAAGCGGTCACGCTTGAAGTCTACTACGCGGTAGAGCTTCTTCGCGCCGCCGCCGATACGGCGTGCGGTGATCCGGCCCTTGTTGTTGCGCCCGCCTGACTTGGTCAGACCTTCGGTCAGCTGCTTCTCGGGACGGCCCTTGTAGAGCTCGCTCCGGTCCACGGTGACGAGCTGGCGCCGCGAGGGACTGGTCGGGTTGTAAGTCTTCAGTGCCATGGTCTCAAAGCCCCGTCGTCACGTCGAGCGACTGGCCGTCCTCGAGCGTCACGATCGCCTTCTTGACGTCGGAACGCGTGTAGGGACGACCGCGGAAGCGCTTGTTCTTGCCCTTGGAGCGAAGCGTGTTCACGCCCGCCACCTTCACGCCGAACAGCGCCTCGACGGCTTCCTTGATTTGCGGCTTCGTCGCATCGAGCCGCACGCGGAAGACGTGCTGATTGTTCTCGGCTGCGATCGTCGCCTTCTCGGTGATCACCGGGGAGACGAGCGTATCGTAGTGCCGTTCCTTCGGATCGCGCTTGGTCTCGCTCATGATGCCAGCCTCGCTTCCAGGGCCTCAGCGGCCGACTTCGTCAGGATCAGCTTCTCGCGGCGCAGGATGTCGTAGACGTTGGCGCCGACGACCGGCAGCACGTCCACGTCCTTCAGGTTCCGTGCAGCGCGGGCGAAGCCCTCGTTCACGGTCGCGTCCACGAAGAGCGCGTTCTTAAGGCCGAGCCCCGTCAGCTTCTCCGCCAGCGCCTTCGTCTTCGCGCCGTCGAAGCTCAGATCGTCGATGACGATCAGCTCGGCCGCGTTGGCCTTGGCGCTGAGCGCGTGGCGCAGCGCGAGGGCACGGACCTTCTTGGGCAGCGCGATCGCATGGCTACGCGGACGCGGACCGTGGGCGACGCCGCCGCCCCGGAACTGCGGCGCCTTCTTGTTGCCGTGACGGGCGCCGCCGGAACCCTTCTGGCGGACGAACTTCTTCGTCGTACCGGCGATCTCGCCGCGTTCCTTGGTCTTGTGCGTGCCCTGCTGACGCTTGGCGAGCTGCCAAGTCACACAGCGGTGGAGGATGTCACGGCGGGGCTCGAGGCCGAAGACGGCGTCGTTCAGCTCCACCGTGCCGGCCTTGCCGGCATCCAGGGTGAGAACGTCGATCTGCATTATTCCTTGCCTCCGCCGGCATCGGCGTTGCCGCCGGCTCCATCCGTCTCGGCGCCGTCGGCCGATCCGGCCTCTTTCGCCTCAGGGGTTTCGCCCTGGCTACCTTGGTTCGGGCTCGCTGCGCTCTGCTCGGCTCCGCCCTCGGCTTTCGCTTCGGACTCGGACGGGATCGGCGCGTCGAAGGATCCGACCGGCGTCTTGTCGCCCGCTTCGGCCATCGTGCTCTCGGGCTCTTCGACCTCGGGCTCCTCGCCCTTCAGGGCAAACGCCCCGGGCAGCGGCGCGTCTTCGGGCAGCGGCTTCTTGATGGCGTCCTTGATCATGACCCAGCCGCCTTTGGAGCCGGGAACGGCGCCTTTAACGAGGATCAGACCGCGCGCCACGTCGGTGCGGACGACTTCCAGGTTCTGGGTCGTGACGCGGACGTCGCCCATGTGCCCGGCCATCTTCTTGCCCTTGAAGACCTTGCCGGGGTCCTGGCACTGTCCGGTAGAGCCGTGCGAGCGGTGGCTGATGGACACGCCGTGTGAAGCCCGAAGGCCGCCGAAGTTGTGTCGCTTCATGCCGCCCGCGAAGCCCTTACCGACCGAGGTGCCGACGACGTCGACGCGTTGGCCGGGAACGAAGTGATCCGCCGTCAGGGTCGCGCCGATCTCGATCAGCGCGTCTTCGGGCACGCGGAACTCGGCGAGCTTCCGTTTCGGCTCGACGCCGGCCTTCGCAAAGTGGCCGCGCATCGGCTTCGACGTACGGGAGACCTTCGCCGTGCCCGCGCCGAGTTGCAGCGCGATGTAGCCGTCGCGCTCGACCGTGCGGTGCGCGGTGACCTGGCAGCCCTCGAGGCTGACGACCGTGCAGGGCACGTGCGTGCCCTCGGCCGTGTAGAGCCGGGTCATACCGAGCTTCTTGCCGATGATGCCCGTCCGCTTTTGAGACTGCGCCGGCATGGGTTGGGGGTTGTGCGCCATCGCTCTTACGCCCCCAGCTTGATCTCGACGTCGACCCCTGCGGACAGATCGAGCTTCATCAGCGCGTCGATCGTCTGCGGTGTCGGCTGCACGATGTCGAGGACGCGCTTATGCGTGCGCATCTCGAACTGCTCGCGGGACTTCTTGTTGACGTGCGGGGATCGCAAGACGGTGTAGCGGTCGATATGGGTCGGCAGCGGGATGGGGCCGCGCACCTGCGCGCCGGTCCGCTTGGCCGTGTTGACGATCTCAACCGCGGAGCTGTCGAGCACGCGGTGATCGAACGCCTTGAGGCGTATCCGAATGTTCTGTTGCATCTAAGGCGTCCAGTTTGGGCTCATGCACCGCCCCGAAGCGCTCGGGGGCCAGAGGAGCCGGGTGAAAAAGAGCGGGCCGCGTTGCGCGCGGCCCGCCCGGAAGTCAAGCCCGAAGGCTTACTTGGTGATCGACGAGACGATCCCGGCGCCGACGGTCCGGCCGCCTTCACGGATGGCGAAGCGCAGGCGCTCTTCCATCGCGATCGGCACGATCAGCTCGACGTTCAGGTTCACGTTGTCGCCCGGCATGACCATCTCGGTGCCTTCGGGCAGCGTGACGATGCCGGTCACGTCCGTCGTACGGAAGTAGAACTGCGGACGGTAGTTGTTGAAGAACGGAGTGTGACGACCGCCCTCTTCCTTCGTTAGGATGTACGCCTCGGCGACGAAGGCCGTGTGCGGGGTGACCGAGCCCGGCTTCGCCAGGACCTGCCCACGCTCCACGCCTTCGCGGTCGATACCGCGCAGCAGAACGCCGACATTGTCGCCCGCTTGGCCACGGTCGAGCAGCTTGCGGAACATCTCGACGCCCGTGCAGGTCGTCTTTTTCGTGTCGCGGATGCCGACGATCTCGAGTTCGTCGCCGACGTTGACGACGCCGCGCTCGACGCGGCCCGTGACCACCGTACCCCGACCGGAGATCGAGAAGACGTCCTCGATCGGCATCAGGAAGGTCTGGTCGATGGGACGCTCGGGCGTCGGGATGTACTCATCCACGGCCGCCATCAGCTCCTTGACCTTCTCTTCGCCGATCTCGGGATCGCGACCCTCAAGCGCCGCGAGCGCCGAGCCCGCGACGATCGGGATGTCGTCGCCCGGGAACTCGTAGGACGAGAGGAGCTCGCGCACCTCCATCTCGACGAGCTCGAGGAGCTCTTCGTCGTCGACCTGGTCAACTTTGTTCAAGAACACGACGAGCGCCGGAACGCCGACCTGACGGGCGAGCAGGATGTGCTCACGCGTTTGGGGCATCGGGCCGTCGGCCGCGTTCACCACCAGGATCGCACCGTCCATCTGCGCCGCGCCCGTGATCATGTTCTTCACGTAGTCGGCGTGGCCGGGGCAGTCGACGTGCGCGTAGTGGCGCGCATCGGTCTCGTACTCGACGTGAGCCGTCGAGATGGTGATGCCGCGCTCGCGCTCTTCGGGCGCCGCGTCGATCTGATCGTATGCCTTGAAGTCACCGAAGTACTTCGTGATCGCCGCGGTCAGCGTGGTCTTGCCGTGGTCGACGTGACCGATCGTGCCGATGTTGGCGTGCGGCTTGGTCCGCTCGAACTTTGCCTTTGCCATTCGTCTCTCCGTAGTCTGACGAGTTGGTACCGATGAAACTGGAAGGCTTAGCCCGCCAGCTTCGCTTTCACTTCTTCCGCGACCGCGTTGGGCACGCGCTCGTAGTGGTCGAACTGCATGGTGTACTGCGCCCGGCCTTGGGTGGCGGACCGCAGGTTGTTCACGTAGCCGAACATGTTGGCAAGCGGCACCATGGCGTTCACCACGGTCGCGTTGCCACGCACTTCCTGGCCTTGGATCTGGCCCCGGCGGGAGTTGAGGTCGCCGATGACCGTGCCAGTGTACTCGTCGGGCGTGACCACCTCGACCTTCATCACTGGCTCGAGAAGGGCAAGGCCCAGCTCGGACTTGTGCTCGCGCAGCGCGCCGCGCGCGGCGATTTCGAAGGCGAGGACGCTCGAGTCGACGTCGTGATAGGCGCCGTCATAGAGGTTCACCTTGAAGTCGAGCAGCGGGAAGCCGACCAGGAGACCCGCCTCGCGGACCGAGTTGATCCCCTTCTCGACGCCTGGGATGTATTCCTTCGGAATGTTCCCGCCGACGATGTTGTTCTCGAAGCTGTAGCCCTCGCCCGCCTCGACCGGCTCGACCTTCATCTTGACGCGCGCGAACTGGCCGGTGCCACCGGTCTGCTTCTTGTGCGTGTAGTCGATGTCGACCGTCTTGGTGATCGTCTCGCGATAGGCGACCTGCGGCGCGCCGATGTTCGCCTCGACCTTGAACTCCCGCTTCATGCGGTCGACCAGGATGTCGAGGTGAAGCTCGCCCATGCCCTTGATGATGGTCTGGCCGGACTCTTCGTCCGTCGACACGCGGAAGGACGGATCCTCGGCCGCGAGCCGCTGAAGCGCGATGCCCATCTTTTCTTGGTCGGCCTTCGTCTTCGGCTCGACCGCGAGGCTGATGACGGGCTCGGGGAACTCCATCCGCTCGAGGATGACCGGCTTGGTCGGCACGCTGAGCGTGTCGCCGGTCGTCGTGTCCTTGAGGCCCGCGATGGCGACGATGTCGCCGGCATAGGCGTTCTGGATCTCTTCTTGCTGGTTGGAGTGCATCAGCAGCATGCGGCCGACGCGTTCCTTCTTGCCCTTCACCGTGTTCAGCAGCGTCGCCCCCCGCTCCAGGTGACCGGAGTAGACGCGGCAGAAGGTGAGCGTGCCCACGAAGGGGTCGTTCATGATCTTGAAGGCGAGCATGGACAGCGGCTCTTCGTCCGACGCCTTTCGCTTCACTTCTTCTTCCGTGTCCGGGACGATCCCCTTAATGGCGGGCACGTCGACCGGGCTCGGCAGGAAGTCGATGACCGCGTCGAGCAGAGGCTGAACGCCCTTGTTCTTGAACGCCGTGCCGAGGAGCACCGGGTGGAAGTCGACCGCGATCGTGCCCTTACGGATGAGCGCGCGGATCGTGTCGTTGTCCGGCTCGTCGCCTTCGAGGTAGGCTTCCATCGCCGCCTCGTCGAGCTCGACGATCGTCTCGATCATCTTCTCACGGTACTCGGCGGCTTTGTCCTTGAGATCGTCCGGGATCTCGACGCGGTCGAAGGACGCGCCAAGGTCGTCGTCGTGCCAGATAATGGCGTCCATCTCGATGAGGTCGACGACACCTTTGAAGTCCGACTCCATGCCGATCGGCAGCTGCAGGACGACGGTCTTGCAGCCCAGGCGGTCGTGGATCGAGTCGACGGACTCGTAGAAGTCCGCGCCGATCTTATCCATCTTGTTGACGAAGAACATCCGAGGGACGTGGTACTTGTCGCCCTGGCGCCAGACGGTCTCGGTCTGCGGCTCGACGCCGGCATTGCCGTCGAGGAGCGCGACCGCGCCGTCGAGCACGCGAAGGGAACGCTCGACCTCGATCGTGAAGTCGACGTGGCCAGGCGTGTCGATGATGTTCAAGCGGCGCAGCTCGCCGTCGCGACCCTTCCAGAAGGTCGTCGTCGCAGCCGAGGTGATCGTGATCCCCCGCTCCTGCTCCTGCTCCATCCAATCCATCGTCGCGGCGCCGTCGTGGACTTCGCCGATCTTGTAGGACTTGCCGGTGTAGTAGAGAATCCGCTCGGTCGTCGTCGTCTTGCCCGCGTCGATGTGGGCCATGATGCCGAAGTTGCGGTAGTCCTCGATCTTGTAGTCGCGGGCCATGATGGGTCCTTCAGAGCGCTGCCGCCGGCCCTGTAGGGCCGGGAGCGCTTCGGTTCAAATTACCAACGGTAATGCGAGAACGCACGGTTGGCCTCGGCCATCTTATGCGTGTCCTCGCGCTTCTTGACGGCGGTGCCGCGGTTCTGCGCGGCGTCCATGATCTCACCCGACAGTCGGTCGACCATGGTGGTCTCATTGCGCTTACGCGCCGCCGCGATCAGCCAGCGCATGGCGAGCGCGCTCTTGCGGTCCGGGCGAACCTCGACGGGAACCTGATAGGTCGCACCGCCGACACGCCGCGAGCGAACCTCGACGGCGGGCGTGACGTTCTCGAGCGCCTCGTGGAACAGGTCCACCGGCGGGCGCTTCATGCGCTGCTCGATACGGTCCATCGCACCGTAGACGATCTTCTCCGCGGCCGATTTCTTCCCGTCCAGCATGACGTAGTTCATGAACTTGGAAACGGTCGTGTCGTGAAACTTCGGATCCGGGTGGATCGTGCGTTTCTCTGCGCGCCTGCGTCGTGACATGGGCTTCTAATCCTCGATCTTTAGCGCTGACGCTTACTTGGGCCGCTTGGCGCCGTACTTCGAACGGCGCTGCTTGCGGTCCTTGACGCCCTGGGTGTCCAGCACGCCGCGCAGAATGTGATAGCGAACGCCGGGAAGGTCCTTCACCCGGCCGCCACGGATCAGGACCACCGAGTGCTCCTGAAGGTTGTGACCTTCGCCTGGAATGTAGCTGATGACCTCGTAGCCGTTCGTCAAGCGCACCTTGGCGACCTTACGCAGCGCCGAGTTCGGCTTCTTCGGAGTCGTCGTGTAGACGCGCGTGCAAACGCCCCGCTTCTGCGGGTTGCCCTGCAGGTGCGGAACCTTGTTGATCTTCCGCTTCGGCTTGCGCGGCTTGCGGATCAGCTGTTGAATCGTCGGCATCCGGGTCCCGTGTCTGGTTCCGTTCAAAATCTTCCCTGCCGGAGCTGCGAGGCGCCGCGGGCTACATCATCGCGTTTAGGCGCGTCTCCGAAGCCTTCGGAACGCGCCGGCGATCTATGCCACCCATGTCGTCTTGCCCGGGGTTGTTTCGAACTGAGCTTCGAGGAAGCTTCGTCGACAGCGCCCCATCCGGCGTGAGCGCGGCCCATACGCGCGCGAGCGGCGTCCGTCAACACTTCGGCAGGGGACGAAAGCGATGCGACGCCCCGGGGCGGCCCTTACTTCAGAAGCTTGATATTGATCGCTTCGATCCGGTCCATGAGCCGGGCGTGGTTCGGCAGCCGCAAGCGGCGAGCGACGTGCTCGGCCGTCCAAAGCGGCAGACCGTACCGATCGATCGCGAACCGCTGCCTTCCGATCTTGCTCTCCAGCCCGAGTTGAAGCGCGCGTAGCGGACTCGGCTTCAAGGTCGTCTTGCGATCGTAGCGCTCGTCGTCCGGGATCTCGCGCAGACGCCAGTTGATCTCGGCCGCCTCTTGGGGGCTCAGTTCGTTCTGCCAGGTCTTGATGCGGTTCGCCTTGGGCGCGCTGTACGTGCTCGATCCCGGCGGCGTCAGCACCGCCTCGTGGAAGGGAAGATCGACCTTCTGTAGCACGCTACGAAGCGCCGATTCGGGGGCCGAGGTCAGGTCCTCGAAGGTGAGTTCGGCGTAAGTTCCGTTCCCCGCGTCGAGATGCGACTTCGCCTTCTGCCAGTCCTGCTCCGCCTGCAGCCATACGCCGACGCCGTGATAGGCGTTCCCCGCCCAACCCATGCGCATAGAGGACAGCGCGACGTCACGCGGATCTCGGACGAGGTGGACGAAGCGTGCGTTCGGGAAGGCGTGCGCGGCGATGTCGAAATGGCGGTGGAGCGTCAGCAGCAGGAGGCCGTCCTGCGGCATCTCCTGCGCCAGGACCGCTTCCATCATCTGCCGGATCGGTCCCGGGCCCGGGGGTGTGACGCCTTGCAACTTCGTACTGCGTGCCGTGGCGAGGTTGTGGGCGAAGGCAGCCTGCTCGTCGGGTGTCCCGCCCGTCCGCAGCGCTTGCGGCGAGATACCATCGAAGAGGAAGTCGCTCTCCCCCCGCCCCAGTAGCTGCGGGTGCTGGCCAAGCATTAAACGCAGGAGCGTCGTGCCGGAGCGTAGAGCACCGCAAAGGATGAGGAGGCGGGGGCCGTAGTCGGGGGTCATCGCTTTGTCCTACTTGTACTCGACGATCGTGCGGCGCCCCATCGCCGTTTCCCAGAGGCACCGCGCCGCGCCGAACGTCTCCGCAACGTTGGAAAGCATCAAGAAGGCTGCGTAGCGGGGCGGCTTGGGAACACGGCCGGAGAAGCGCTTGGCCAGGCGCAGCCACTTCGCGGCGTAGAGGGCGACGACGAGGAGCGCCACGGGCCAAAACCCGACCGCCAAGGCGAGAAGCGCCAAGATCGGGAGCCCCGCCCCCCAAACGATCGTTCGCGCCAACTCCTTGACGTAGTGGCCTTCGCGCCAGTGCATCAGCGCGCCGAGCGTCCAGGCGTAGCCCGCTCTGACGGCGTGCCGCCACCAGGGGCCGAAGCTGTAGATAGCGGCGTCGTGGAGCGTCATCTCCGCGTCGAGCCTGTGGACCCTACCCCCCGCCCGACGGAGGCGCAGGCACAGTTCGGGCTCCTCACCCGCGATGACGTTGGGATCGAAGCCGCCGGCCGCCGAGAAGGCCGCCGCGCGGTAGAGCGCATCGCCGCCGACGGCGTCCGCCTCTCCGACGGGCGTATCCCACTCGAGGTCGCAGAGCGTGTTGTACCAACTCGATTCGGGCCGAACCTCACGCCTTCGTCCCGCGACGGCGACCGTATCGGCATGGTCGGCTAGAAATCGGGTCGCGTGGGGGAGCCAACCGGGCTGGAGGACAGTGTCGCCATCGAGGAACTGTACCGCGTCGACCTTCGCCTCCCGCGCCAGCAGGGCGAAACCCTCGTTACGCGCGCGACCGGCGCTGAACGGTCGGCTCATGTCGAGCGAATGGACGAAGAGCCCCGCCCTGCGCGCCGCTTCGACCGACTCGTCGGTCGACCCTGAATCGACGTAGACGGCAGGAAGGCGTGGCGGAAGAGAGGCTAGACACCGCACGAGGCGCTCGCCCTCGTTCCGTCCGATGACGACGACGCCGATGCGCAGCGATAGCGCGCCGCCGCCCTGCCCCTCTACCGGTTCCGCGTTCGTCATGACCCCTCGAAATGCAAGGACCCCGCCGAAGCGGGGTCCCCTGCTCTTAGCTTAACCTCTCGCAGCGCCCTACTCGGCCGCTGCGGATCCTTCGTCCTCCGGCAGGTCGAAGGTGACGCTCTCCGGAGCCGGCAGCGCCGCCGCCTCGCGCGCTTCGCGCTCGGCGATGAGTTGCTGATCGCGGCGGTCCGCCTCGATCTGGTGCTTGGCCATCTGGCCACCCGTGCCCGCCGGGATCAGGCGCCCGACGATGACGTTCTCTTTGAGGCCGTCCAGCGTGTCGATCTTGCCGTTGACGGCGGCGTCGGTCAGCACGCGGGTCGTCTCCTGGAACGACGCGGCCGAGATGAAGCTGCGCGTCTGGAGCGAGGCCTTGGTGATGCCGAGGAGGATCGGACGGGCCTCGGCCGGGGTCTTGCCCTCGGCCTCAATCCGTTCGTTCTCCTCGTCGAACTCGACCTTGTCGACCTGCTCGTCCTTGAGGAACGAGCTCTCGCCGGGATCGGTCACCTCGACCTTCTGCAGCATCTGGCGAACGATCACCTCGATGTGCTTGTCGTTGATCGGCACGCCTTGGAGTCGGTAGACCTCCTGGATCTCGTTGATCAGGTAGTTCGCCAGCTCCTCGATGCCGAGCACGTCGAGGATGTCGTGCGGGGCCGGGTTGCCGTCGAGCAGGTACTCGCCCTTGGCGATGAAGTCCCCTTCCTGCACCGCGATGTGCTTGCCCTTCGGCACGAGGTACTCGGCCGCGGGCTGGTCCTCGTCCACGGGGACGATCGAGATCCGGCGCTTGTTCTTATAGTCGCGCCCGAACTCTACCCGGCCGTCGATCTCCGCGATGATGGCGTGGTCCTTCGGACGGCGCGCTTCGAACAGCTCCGCCACGCGCGGCAGACCGCCCGTGATGTCGCGCGTCTTGGCGCCTTCCGTCGGGATACGCGCCAGCACGTCGCCTGCGGAGACGTCCGCACCGTCCTCGACCGACAAGATCGCCTCGACGGGCAGGAGGTAGCGAAGCTCGCCGCCCTGCTCGCCCTTGGCCAGCTCGCCGTCCTCGCCCCGAATGCCGATGGCGGGCTTGAGGTCCGACCCGCGCGGGTTCGAACGCCAGTCCTGAACGACCTTGGACGAAAGACCCGTCGCCTCGTCGGCCACGTTCGAGAAGCTGACGCCCTCGACGAGGTCCTCGTAGGAGATCTTGCCCGCCGCCTCGGTGAGGATCGGCAGGGTGTAGGGGTCCCAGTCCGCGAGGCGCTGGCCGCGCGCGACCTCGGTGCCGTCGTCCACCCGCAGCTTGGTGCCGTAGGTGACCTTGAAGCTGGCGAGGTCGGAGCCGTCCTTGTCGACGATCTTCACGAGCGTGTTGCGACCCATGACGACGAGGTCGCCGGAGCTGTCGCGAACGACGTTCCGGTTCTCGAGCTTGATCGTGCCGGGGTGCGTCGCCTCGATGAGGGAGACGTCGCCCACCTGCGCGGTGCCGCCGACGTGGAAGGTCCGCATGGTGAGCTGCGTGCCCGGCTCGCCGATCGACTGCGCTGCGATGACGCCGACCGCTTCGCCGATGTTGACGGGCTCGCCGCGAGCGAGGTCGCGGCCGTAGCAAGTCGCGCAGACGCCGATCTTGGTCTCGCAGGTGAGCGGGCTGCGCACCTTGACCTTCTGGATGCCGGCCATCTCGATCGCTTCGGCCGTCGGCTCGTCGAGCTGCGTACCGGCCTTGGCCATGACGTCGCCCGAGTCCGGGTGCGTCACGTCCTCAAGCACGGTGCGCCCGAGGATGCGTTCCGCCAGGGGCAGCACGATCTCGCCCGAATCGACCACCGCCTCGTGGGTGATGCCCTTATCGGTGCCGCAATCGGTCTCCTTGACGATGCAGTCCTGCGCCACGTCGACGAGGCGACGCGTCAGGTAGCCCGAGTTCGCCGTCTTGAGCGCCGTGTCCGCGAGGCCCTTCCGCGCACCGTGGGTCGAGTTGAAGTACTCGAGCACGGTGAGGCCTTCCTTGAAGTTCGAGACGATCGGCGTCTCGATGATCTCGCCGGAGGGCTTGGCCATCAGGCCGCGCATGGCGGCGAGCTGGCGCATCTGGGTGGGCGAACCACGGGCGCCCGAGTGGCTCATCATGTAGACCGAGTTCGGCTCCAACGTCCGGCCCGATTCGGGGTCGAACTTGGTGCGGCTGATCTCGCCCATCATCTCGTCGGCGATCCGGTCCGTACACTTGGCCCAGGCGTCGACGACCTTGTTGTACTTCTCGCCGCGCGTGATGAGGCCGTCGGCGTATTGCTGCTCGTACTCGGAGGCCAGCGCACGGGTCTCCTCGACGATCCCCGCCTTCGTGTCGGGAATGACCATGTCGTCCTTGCCGAAGGAGATGCCGGCGCGCGCGGCTTCCTTGAAGCCGAGCTGCATCACCTGGTCGGCGAAGATGACGGTCTTCTTCTGACCGCAGTGACGATAGACCGTGTCGATCAGGCCCTGGATCGTCTTCTTGGTCAGGAGCTGGTTCACGGCCTGGAAGGGCACGTTGTGGTCCTTCGGCAGAACGCCCGCGACCTTCATGCGGCCAGGGGTGGTCTCGACGAGCTCCTTCGTCTCGTTGCCGTCCTTGTCGACCGAGCGCCAGATCGCCTTGATCTTGGAGTGCAGGCTCACCGCGCCCGACTCGAGCGCGTGCTCGATCTCGTCGAGGCCGGTGAAGACCATGCCGTTGCCGGGCTCACCCTCCTTCTCGAGCGTGATGTAGTAGAGGCCGAGGACGATGTCCTGGCTCGGCACGATGATCGGCTTGCCGTTGGCCGGGCTGAGGATGTTGTTGGTCGACATCATCAACACGCGGGCCTCGAGCTGCGCTTCTAGCGACAGCGGCACGTGAACGGCCATCTGGTCACCGTCGAAGTCGGCGTTGAACGCCGTGCAGACGAGCGGGTGCAGCTGGATCGCCTTGCCCTCGATCAGCTTGGGCTCGAAGGCCTGGATGCCGAGGCGGTGAAGCGTCGGGGCGCGGTTGAGGAGCACGGGGTGCTCCCGGATCACCTCGTCCAGGATGTCCCAGACCTCGGGGCGTTCCTTCTCGACGAGCTTCTTCGCCTGCTTGACGGTCGCGCTGAGGCCCTTCGCGTCGAGGCGCGAGTAGATGAAGGGCTTGAAGAGCTCGAGCGCCATCTTCTTCGGCAGGCCGCACTCGTGCAGCTTGAGCTCCGGCCCGACCACGATGACCGAACGGCCGGAGTAGTCGACCCGCTTGCCGAGCAGGTTCTGACGGAACCGGCCCTGCTTGCCCTTCAGCATGTCGGAGAGCGACTTCAGCGGGCGCTTGTTCGTGCCCGTGATGACGCGGCCGCGGCGGCCATTGTCGAACAGCGCGTCGACCGACTCCTGCAGCATGCGCTTCTCGTTGCGCACGATGATGTCGGGCGCGCGCAGCTCGATCAGGCGCTTCAGGCGGTTGTTGCGGTTGATGACCCGGCGGTAGAGGTCGTTGAGGTCGGAGGTCGCGAAGCGACCGCCGTCGAGCGGCACCAGCGGACGAAGCTCCGGCGGGATGACCGGGATCACCGTCATGATCATCCACTCGGGCTTGTTGCCCGAGGTCATGAAGGCCTCGATCAGCTTCAGGCGCTTGGCGAGCTTCTTGGGCTTGAGCTCGGAGGTCGACTCCTTGATCTCGACGCGCAGCTGCTCGGTGACCGCGTCGAGGTCCATGTTGGCCAGGATGTCGCGGATCGCCTCGGCGCCGATACCGGCGGTGAAGCTGTCGTCGCCGTACTGCTCCTGCGCCTCGATGTACTCTTCTTCGCTCAGCAGCTGGAACTGCTCGAGCGCCGTCAGGCCCGGCTCAACGACGATGTAGTTCTCGAAGTAGAGGACCCGCTCGACGTCCTTCAGCGTCATGTCGAGGAACATGGCGATGCGCGACGGCAGCGACTTCAGGAACCAGATGTGCGCGACCGGGGAAGCCAGCTCGATGTGGCCCATGCGCTCGCGGCGCACCTTGGACAGGGTCACCTCGACGCCGCACTTCTCGCAGACGACGCCCTTGTACTTCATGCGCTTGTACTTGCCGCACAGGCACTCGTAGTCCTTCACGGGACCGAAGATCCGCGCGCAGAACAGGCCGTCCCGCTCCGGCTTGAAGGTGCGGTAGTTGATCGTTTCGGGCTTCTTGATCTCCCCGAACGACCAGGAAAGGATCTTCTCGGGCGAGGCCAGGGAGATGCGGATCTGGTTGAACGTCTGCGGCTGGGCCAGCGGATTGAAGACGTTCGCGAGTTCCTGAGACATGGGGTGTCCTTTCAGGGCGGTGCGGAACCGTGATGGCGCCGCGAGTATGGTTCAGTCGGTCGGCGCAGGGGGCCGAGGCCCCCTGCCCTTCGTCGTCAGCCGTTCTGCAGCTCGACGTTGAGGCCCAAGGACCGCATCTCCTTGACGAGAACGTTGAAGCTCTCGGGAATGCCGGCTTCGAAGGCGTCGTCGCCGCGGACGATCGCCTCGTAGACCTTGGTCCGGCCCGCCACGTCGTCCGACTTCACGGTCAGCATCTCCTGCAGCGTGTAGGCGGCACCGTAGGCTTCGAGGGCCCAGACCTCCATCTCGCCGAAGCGCTGGCCGCCGAACTGCGCCTTCCCGCCTAGGGGCTGCTGGGTGACGAGGCTGTAGGGGCCGATCGAACGCGCGTGGATCTTGTCGTCCACGAGGTGGTGCAGCTTCAGGAGGTACTTGTACCCCACCGTGACCGGGCGCGCGAACCGCTCGCCCGTACGGCCGTCGTGAAGCGTCACCTGACCCGTCTCGGACAGGCCGGCGTTCTTCAGCATCTCGACGATCTCCGCCTCGCGCGCGCCGTCGAAGACGGGGGTCGCGATCGGAACGCCCTTGATGAGGTTCTTGCCGAGCTCCTTGAGCTCGTACTCGTCCTCAGGCAGCTCCTGGTTCTCGCCGTACACGGCCTTCAGCTTCTGAAGGTAGTCCGCCTTCTTGCTGTCGTCGCGGGAGTACGCCTCGAGCGCGTCGCCGATCTGACGGCCGAGACCGCGGCAGGCCCAGCCGAGGTGGGTCTCAAGGATCTGACCGACGTTCATGCGCGAGGGCACGCCGAGCGGGTTCAGCACGATGTCGACGGGCGTGCCGTCCTCGAGGAACGGCATGTCCTCCATCGGCGCGATCTTGGAGATCACCCCTTTGTTGCCGTGGCGGCCAGCCATCTTGTCGCCGGGTTGAAGCTTGCGCTTCACCGCGACGAAGACCTTGACCATCTTCATGACGCCCGGCGGCAGCTCGTCGCCGCGCTGCAGCTTGTCGACCTTGTCCTCGAAGCGGGCCTCGAGCCGCGCACGGCTCTCGTCGTACTGCTTCTTGAGGCTCTCGATCTCGCCCATGGCGGCTTCGTTGGCGAGGCCGATCTTCCACCACAGACCGCGCTGAAGCTCCTTCAGCTGATCCTTGGCGACCGGCCCCTTCTTGAAGCCCTTGGGTCCGGAGGTCGCCTCGGCGCCGACCAGCATGTCCTCGAGGCGGCCGAAGATGTTCCGCTCCAGGATCGCAAGCTCCGCGTCGCGGTCCTGCGCCAGGCGATCGACCTCGTCACGCTCGATGGCTTGCGCCCGTTCGTCCTTCTCGACGCCGTGGCGGTTGAAGACGCGCACCTCGACCACCGTGCCGGAAACGCCCGGGGGCAGCTTGAGCGAGGTGTCGCGGACGTCGGCCGCCTTCTCGCCGAAGATCGCGCGCAGGAGCTTCTCCTCCGGCGTCATCGGGCTCTCGCCCTTCGGCGTGATCTTGCCGACGAGGATGTCGCCGGGATGCACCTCGGCGCCGATGGCGACGATGCCCGCCTCGTCGAGGTTACGAAGCGCCTCCTCGGAGACGTTCGGAATGTCCCGCGTGATCTCTTCCGGACCAAGCTTGGTGTCGCGGGCCGCGACCTCGAACTCCTCGAGGTGGATCGAGGTGAAGACGTCGTCGCGCACGATGCGCTCGGAGATCAGGATCGAGTCCTCGAAGTTGTAGCCGTTCCACGGCATGAACGCGACGAGCACGTTCTTGCCAAGCGCGAGCTCGCCGAGGTCCGTGGACGGACCGTCCGCGATGATGTCCCCTGCCGTCACCGTGTCGCCGATCTTCACGAGCGGACGCTGGTTGATGCAGGTGTTCTGGTTGGAACGCTGGAACTTGCGCAGGTTGTAGATGTCGACGCCCGACTTGGTCGGATCGGTCTCTTCGGTCGCGCGGATGACGATGCGCTGGGCATCGACCTGCTCGACGAAGCCCGGACGGCGCGCGGCGATCGCGGCACCCGAATCGCGGGCCACCACGCTCTCCATGCCGGTTCCGACATAGGGCGCCTCGGCCTCGATCAGCGGCACGGCTTGGCGCTGCATGTTCGAGCCCATGAGGGCGCGGTTGGCGTCGTCGTTCTCGAGGAACGGGATGAGCGCCGCGGCCACCGAGACGAGCTGCTTCGGCGAGACGTCGATGTAGGCCACGTCCTCGCGCGGGACGAGCGTCGCGTCGCCGGAGATCCGGCAGTTGACGAACTCGTTGGCGAAGCTGCCGTCATCGTTGAGCTCGGCATTGGCCTGAGCGATCGCGAAGCGCTGCTCCTCCATGGCGGAGAGGTAGACGACCTCGTCGGTGACGTGCCCGTCCTTCACCCGGCGATACGGGCTCTCGATGAAGCCGTACTTGTTCACCTGCGCGTGGGTCGCGAGCGAGTTGATGAGGCCGATGTTCGGGCC
Source organism: Parvularcula dongshanensis (assembly GCF_014199615.1). Classification (GTDB taxonomy): domain Bacteria; phylum Pseudomonadota; class Alphaproteobacteria; order Caulobacterales; family Parvularculaceae; genus Parvularcula; species Parvularcula dongshanensis. The sequence goes on from NZ_JACHOB010000002.1 coordinate 297,703, forward strand.
TTCCGGCGTCTCGATCGGGCAGATCCGGCCGTAGTGGGTCGGGTGGACGTCGCGGACCTCGAAGCCCGCGCGCTCACGCGTGAGGCCGCCCGGCCCGAGCGCCGACATGCGGCGCTTGTGCGTGATCTCGGACAGCGGGTTCGTCTGGTCCATGAACTGCGACAGCTGCGAGCTGCCGAAGAACTCGCGCACCGCGGCCGCGGCCGGCTTCGCGTTGATCAGGTCGTTCGGCATGATGTTGTCGATCTCGACGGAACTCATGCGCTCCTTGATCGCCCGCTCCATGCGGAGGAGACCGATGCGGTACTGGTTCTCCATCAGCTCGCCGACCGAGCGCACCCGGCGGTTGCCGAGGTTGTCGATGTCGTCGATCTCGCCCTTGCCGTCGCGCAGGCCCGCCAGCGTCTTGAGGACGGTGAGGATGTCCTCCTTGCGCAGCGTGCGGACCTCGTCCGTGACCTCCTCGTTCGAGAAGCCAAGGCGCATGTTCATCTTCACCCGACCGACGGCCGACAGGTCGTAGCGCTCGGGGTCGAAGAAGAGGCCCGAGAACAGCGCTTCGGCCGTCTCGAGGGTCGGCGGCTCGCCCGGGCGCATCACCCGGTAGATGTCGATCAGCGCGGTCTCGCGGTTGGTGTTCTTGTCCGCCGCGAGCGTGTTGCGCAGGTAGGCGCCGATGTTGAGGTGATCGATGTCGAGCGTCTCGAAGGACGTGACGTTCTGCTCGGCCAGCGCCTCGAGCGCCTCGTCCGTGACGTCGTCGCCGGCCTCGGCGAAGATCTCGCCGTTCTCCGGGTTGACGATGTCGCGCGCGAAGTAGCGGCCGATCATCTCCTCGCGGGTGAGGAAGAAGGCCTCGACACCTTGCTCTTCGAGCTGGCGGACCGTGCGCGCGGTGATCTTCTTGCCGGCCTCGACCACGACCTCGCCGGACTTGGCGTCGATCAGGTCACGCTCGGGCTTGGTGCCCTGGATGCGCTTCGCGTCGAAGGGCATGGTGAAGCCCTTACCTTGCGCCTCGTGAGAGATGCGGTCGTAGAAGACCTCGAGGATGTCCTCCTGGTCCATGCCGAGCGCGTAGAGCAGCGTCGTCGCCGGCAGCTTGCGGCGGCGGTCGATGCGGACGTTGACGATGTCCTTGGGGTCGAACTCGAAGTCGAGCCAGGAGCCGCGATAGGGAATGATCCGGGCAGCGAACAGAAGCTTGCCCGAGCTGTGCGTCTTGCCCTTGTCGTGATCGAAGAAGACGCCGGGGCTGCGGTGCATCTGGCTGACGATGACGCGCTCGGTGCCGTTGATGATGAAGGTGCCGTTGTCCGTCATGAGCGGCATGTCGCCCATGTAGACTTCCTGCTCCTTGATGTCCTTGATCGACTTGGACTCCGTGTCCTCGTCGACCTCGAACACGGCGAGCTGAAGCTTGACCTTGAGCGGCGCCGCGTAGGTCATGTCGCGCTGCATGCACTCTTCGGTGTCGAACTTCGGCTCCTCGAACTCGTAGGAGACGTATTGGAGGTAGGCGGTCTCGGTGAAGTCCGAGATCGGGAAGACCGAGCGGAAGACGCCCTCGAGGCCGTCCCGGCCCCGCTCTTCGGGCCGCACGAAACGCTGCAGGAACGCCTCGTAGCTCTCCTTTTGAACCTGGATGAGGTTCGGCATCTCGGCGGCGTCGCCGATGCGGCCGAAGCCCTTGCGAATGCGTTTCTTCTCGACGAAGCTCTGAGCCATTACAGGTCCCTTCAGCGGTGCAGCGGGCGGTCTGGCACCCCCCGGCTCGGGGAGGCCCGCAGCGTGCGACCGCGGGCGGTATGCCAGACGCCGAAACGCGCCCTTGCCATGCAGCAAGCGCGCGCCGTCGCGTCACACCAGAGTCAGTTTTTCTTAACGAATGATCGTTGCACGTGCACAGCCATCCCCCCGGGGCCGCACCGGGGGTGAGCGGGGCAAGTAGACCGCGTGCCACCGGATTGCAAGCGCTGGGCTGCGGTTTCAGTGCGGCACGACGTCTATGACGATCTCGTCACGGTAAGTTCCGGAGAAGACGGGCCCGACCTCGTCGACCTGTACCCGCAAGGGGTAGGCGGTTCCTGCCCAGTCGAGGGCGGGACTGCGCGTCACGCGCAGGGGTTGGGTCAGCACTGCGCTCACGCCGTCGAGTTCGATTCGGTAGGGAACGATCTGGTCGGCACGCTCATCGTGCACGAGGACGCCGCCGTTCTGGGAACTGACGGTGATCTCGCTCGCCGTGTTGGCGCGGACGGTGACGAAGACATCGCGGAAGACGCCGTCCGTCAACGTGCCGAGGTCGATGAAGGCGACGCTGAGCGCAGGGTCGAACGCACCCGAAGTCCCTGCCAGCACGACCTGCGCCCGTGCCGGAACCAGAAGTCCGAGCGGAACCGCGACGAGTTGCGAGAGCACCTCGCCGCTAGGAGAAAGAAGCGTCAGGTCCAGAAGCGCCTCGTAGGTGCCCGGCGGCGAGACGTAGCCGGGGCTCACCACCGCGCCGAACTCCGCGACCGACCCCGTCCCCTCCGAACGCATAGGCAGGGCGAGGACGGCGCCCTCGTTTGCCGTGACCGCGTCGCGCAGCACGTAAGGAAGCGCACCGCCGGGCCCTTGAAAGACCAGCGCCGCGCCGGCCGCAGGCTCTACCCGCAGCGATGCCCCCTCGGGCGCGTCCTGCGCGGCGACCGCGAGGCGAACGATGACCCCGTCGCTGGCGTAGGGCTCGTAGGCGGGCTCGTCCTCTCGCCGGACGTCGAGGACGGCCGCGTCCTGAACGGCCCCCGACTGAACGACCGACGCCGCGAGCAGCGTTGCAATGAGAAGCGGCAGGCGCATCACTCTTCCGCCAGCCTCAGCTCTCCGAGGCGTACGAGCCCCTCCTCCCCCTCCTCGACCTCGATCACGGCCACTACGCGGCCTTCCGGCGCGAGCGTCACGTCGTACTGGCCGGGCCTCAGGCCTTCAGCGACGAACCGGCCGGTCCTGTTGGTGAAGAAGGCCGCGGGATCCCCGCTTCCGTCTCTTGCGACCAAGGCGCCGATGGCGAGCGCCACGGGTTCGCCATCAGCGCCGACGAGCGTGCCCATGACCGTGGCGGACGCCCCGGAGCCGACCGTGTAGACGTAGCCGGCGACGGCCCCCGGGAAGGCCTCCACCTCCGGCGGTCCCATGTCGTAACCGACCGGGAGTTCCTCGACTTCCAGCATCATGGTCTCCGTCCTGTAGGCGACGCGCAGGGGGTGAAGCGCCGGGCCGAGCCGTCCGGTCCTCGCCGCGACCTCCCCGCCGGGCCGCACGACCGTCAGTTCGCGCCCCTTCAGCGACTCGTGCAGGTCGATGACCGCGAAGCCCGCCCCGAAGGGTCGCCCGGCCGCGACGCGGCCGTCGGCGATGCCGACGCCGACGGCGACGCGCCCCGAGGTCTCCGAGCTGACGAACCCTCGTCGGCGGCTCGATCGGTGCTCGAGCCCGAGCTCCGCCCTGTTCGTGATCAGGCTCACGGCGGCATCGACCGACTCGCTCACGCTGTCGTCGGTTGCCAAGAGGCGGCCGCTCCACTCCCCCACGCCCTGCTGCCCGATCCGGAGGATCTGGGCCTGCGTGGTGCGCTCGTCGCTGTCATAGGTGACGCGGCCGCGCAGACGATCACCCAGCCGCTGCGAGACGGAGAACAACACCGCCTCCTCATGGGAGGAACCGAAGACCGGATCGCTGACCTGCTCGTAGCGCGCCGTCAAACCGAAGGTCACCTCGCGCAGCGCGACCGACACACCGAGAGAGGCCGCGGCCGTCTCGACCTTCCCGCGCTCGCTCCACTGGCCCGCCGCCGTGAAGTTCCAGGCGCCGCTGCGAAGCGTGTAGAGGAGGTTCGCGTCGACACGCCGCGGCTCGCTTCGGACCGGACCGAAGGAGAGCTGGGCGAGCGGCCCGAACCCCGCCTCGGCGATCCCGAACTGCGCGTCGATCCTGTGGCTTGTCGGGGCGGTCGGATTCGATTGCCAGCTGTAGCGGGCCTGCGCCGCCCCCGCCCGCGCCGCGCGGTCCTGCAAGGCGCCTTCGACCGCGAAGACGCCGATCGGGGTTCCAAGGGCGGCGCGCGCCGAGACCTGCCAGTCCTCGTCGACGGCAAGGCCCGCAGCGCCGAGGGTGAGCTGAGAGGTCAGACCGCGATCGTACTGCGCGACGAGAACGGTCTCACCGCTCGTCTCGGGAAACGCCCCCCCGCGGCGGCGCAACCCCCCGGCCGCGAGCGCGAAGCGCGATCGCCCCTGAGCGAGGAGGTCGACATCGACATAAGCGCCAAGGACCGCGACCTCGCGCCGTGCCAACCCGTCTTCGATCAGCACACGCACATCGTTGCCGCCCGTGATCAGGGGAAGGTCCGACAGGTCGTAGGAGCCAGCCGGGAGGCGCTCGGTCAGTACCGCCCCCCCGTTCACTTCGACCGTCACCAGGCTCTCGCGCTCGAGGGTGAAGCTCGTCGCGCCGTTTGGCCGTAGGTTGGCGAAGGGTTGGATCGCCGCGTAATCTCGGAACACGCCGACGCCGACGAGGTCCGGAGAGGTCTGCAGGCGCGAAGGGGAAACGGGGCGAAGCGTACCGGCCAGAAAACGGACCGCCCGCTCGAAGTCGTCTTTGAAGATCGCTGCGTCCGTGACGACCGCCGGGTGCTTGGCTCCCTCCAGGAGGTCCGCCGAGGCGATGAGGTTCCATCCCCCAAACCCGCCGAGATTGGCCACCGCGTCCAGGCGCCCTTCGAGCGGCGCGAGCCCTTCGTTCGGCCCTTCGTGAACGTAGCGGGGACGAAGATCGAGAACGAAGCCTACGGCAATGTCCGCAGGTTCGAGCTGTCCGTCCGACGGCGCGTCCGAGAACGGACGGACCGCGATGCGCTGCGTTCGCCGCATCGCCGGGGGAAGCTCGATGTCGACACTCAGGCTGGCCGGATCGTAGGTCACCGCCAGCCCCCGCTCGAGCAGCGCCGCGGCGGATACCAGGCTCTCGTCGTCCAAGAGAGCGATCTCCTCGACGAAGCCGTCCTGTGCGAGCGTCGCGAGAAGGTCGCGAAGCGCGCCGCTCTGGAACCACACCCTTCCCTCCATGCTGACCCCGACGGCGAGGTCCCTTCGGTACTGACCGTCCACGGAGACAGGCAGATCGAGTACGAAGTCGGGGGCTGCATCGGCCGACGGGGCACCGCGTGCGGCCTGGTCGAACGGCTCTACCGCCAGAGCGGAGACAGGCAGGAAGAGAAGGACCGCCGAAGCAAAACGAAGCGAAGGCACCGGTCCCGCGCCCTACTGCGCGAGAAGGGCGACCTCCATATTGGTCGCCGTGAAGCCGTCCGGCAGCGGCACGATCAGCTCCCGCTGCGTTCCGGGAAGCATCAGGTTGGATGCACCGTTCAGCCAAGGTTCCATCGCCTTGCCGTCGTAGACTTGCCGTTCGCCGTTCGCCGTCAACGCGAGCCGCATGTCGAGCAGCCGCGCATAGGCCTTTCCCTCGTTCATCAGCGACAGCCTCGCATACCCGCCCGGCGCCTCCTCAACCGCGCTCGCCACCACCTTCGGCTTCGCGCCTGCCGGCACGACGTTGACCAAGGTCGCGAAGTTCACGGCGAGCGCGACCCCGGACCTTTGCTCGCCCGTCAGATCGACCGGGATCTGATTGACGTGGATCCGGTAGGCCCTCGATTCCTTTATCGTAGGATCACCGATGTACCGCACACGAACCGATTGAGTCTTGCCCGGTTCGATCATCATCTGGGGCGGAAAGACGAGGAAGTCGTCCTCGGACGAGGTCAGAACCTCCTCACCGTCTTCGCCAAACGTCAGAGCGTCGACGAGGATCTCGAGGGTGATCGGGTAGGCTCTGGTGTTCTCGACCGTCAGCGTCGTCTGGCTGCCCGAACCGCTCGGCCGCAGGTCGAACCGCATCGGCTGGACGCTATGCGCTTGTGCGCTCAGCATCGAACCCGCGGCGATCATCACCGCACCGGCGGCCAGCAGAATGCGGACTATAGCGGACGGTCTCGTCGCATGCATTGGTCGTACTCCCCCTTCGGACCCGAACGAGATGGCCGGGGGGGCCTTCGCCCTCCCGGCCTGGACGGCTTAGTTCGCCGTCATCTGAAGCTGGATCGTGTCCGAGTAGCCGCCTGCCCACAGGCCGGTGGAGTTCAGCGTCACGCTGATGAGACCGCTTACGCCGCCTGCGAGCGCGTAGGCCGAACCCGGGCCCGCATTGCCGCTGGCCGTCTTGTCGTTCCCACCCGGACCGTTCGTGGTGAAGCCGAGGCCGTCATACGCCCCGATCCCGGTACCGGAAACGGCAAGGGTGTAGTTGACGACTTGATCTTCGTTATCGTCGCTTTCGAGACCGTTCTCGACGGAACGGATCGTCAACTTGGCGCCGTCCGCGTCGTTGCAGCGAACGGAGAAGTCGTCGCTGAGCGAAGCGCCGGCCGTCAGTGCCGGGAACTGAATCGAACCGAACAGATCGGTCACGGCACAGACGGGCTGCACGACGCCGCGGATCTGGCCGCCTCCGGCCTGCGCGAAGGCGGGCGTGACGAAGGCAGCGGACAGGACCGCAAGGCTTGCTAGGCGTTTCATGGCATTTCCTTCCAGGTTTTTTCTGGAACTCTCCCCCACGGAAAGTTCTCCTCGTTGAGAGGACAAAACGCAGTCATCACAGAGGTTTCGCGTCGCTCTCCTTCAACGCGATGCAGACTTTGCTGCTAAAATATGATATAGGTAAGTTACTGTTGGTTAATATGGCAGTTCGTCTGAGTAGCGTTGTTCGACCGCCCCCGTCATAAAAAAGGCCCCGCCGAAGCGGGGCCTCAGTACTACGTAGACGGAAGGACTACTTGAGTTCGACCGACGCGCCAGCCGCTTCGAGCTTGGCTTTGAGGTCGTTGGCTTCGTCCTTGGAGACGGCTTCCTTGACGGTCTTCGGCGCGCCTTCGACCATGTCCTTAGCTTCTTTGAGGCCGAGACCCGTGATCGCACGGACTTCTTTGATGACGTTGATCTTCTTGTCGCCGGCCGCCGTCAGGACGACGTCGAACTCGGTCTGCTCTTCGGCCGCCGCACCGGCGTCGCCGCCAGCCGGACCCGCCATCATCACCGCGCCGCCGGCGGCGGGCTCGATGCCGTACTCGTCCTTGAGAAGGTTCTTCAGCTCGTTGGCTTCGAGCAGGGTGAGGCCGACCAGTTGTTCGGCGAGGGCTTTGATGTCTGCCATGATAAAGGTTCCTTACGCGTTCTCGCGCTCTTCGAGCGTCTTGAGGATGGAGGCGATGTTCGACGCCGGCGCGGTGACGGCGTTGATGAGGTTCGAGGCGGGGGCCATGAGCTGACCGACGATGGAGGCGATGATCTCCTCGCGGCTCGGCATCTCGGACAGGGTGTCGATCCCCTTGGCGTCCATGGCCTGGTCGCCCATGCGTCCGCCGAGGATTTCGAGCTTCTCGTTCTCCTTGGCGTACTTCACGATCACCTTGGGCGCGGTGACCGGGTCTTCTGAGTAGGCGATGACGGTCGGGCCGGTGAAGAGGTCGGCGACCTCGCCACCAGGAGCGTCCTTCAGAGCGATCTTGGCGAGGCGGTTCTTGACCACCTTCACGCCGCCGCCCGCCTCGCGCATGCGCGCACGCAGGTCCGACACCTCGGCCACCGTCATGCCGTGATTGCGCATCACGACGACGACCTCGTTGTCGTTCAGGACGCCCTGCATCCACGCGACCTGATCGCTCTTCTGTTCCCGGGTAAGGGGCATAGCAACCTTCAGTCGGTGCGCACGCGCCGAAGCGCGCCCGCGGGGCGATTGGGACCGGCGAAGGAGTAGAGGGAAAGGCGAGAGGTCGGACCCGGCCCATAGGGCCGCCCGCCTGATGCCTGTCACCTCGCCTCGGCAGGGCTTATGGATGCCTGCTGTCTTCGACGGGCGCGGGGCTCACCCCCGCGCGGGCGGGCCTCTATCGGATCGGAAGGCGGCTGTCCACCCTGCGATCCGATACAGGCCCGCCCGACGGCTACTCCGGCGACTTGTAGACCCGGCCGTCCTTCATGACGAAGTCGACGTCGAGGAGCGCTTCGATGTCGGAAAGGGGGTCCTCGTCCACCGCGACGAGGTCGGCCTTCTTGCCGGCTTCGACCGTGCCGATCAGGTCTTCCTGTCCGAGGTTCCGGGAGCCTTCGACGGTCGCGGCCCGGATCGCCTCCATCGGCGTCAGGCCCGCTTCGACCAGAAGCGGAAACTCTCGCGCGTTCTCGCCGTGCTTCGAGACGCCCGTGTCGGTGCCGAAGGCGATGTTGATTCCCTGTTCGTGGGCGAGGCGGGCCATGGCGAGCATGTTGGGCCCGACCTCGGCCGCCTTCGCCTTCTGGAAGGGCGTAAGGAAGGTGTCGGGGTCCTTCGCCCACTCGGCGACGGTGACACCGGCCAGGATGGTCGGCACGAGGTAGGCGCCGGACCGCTTGAAGAGCTTCGCCGAGCCCTCGTCGAGGTAGGTGCCATGCTCGATCGAATCCACGCCCGCCCGAAGCGCCGCGTCGATACCGCCCTTGCCGTGCGCGTGCGCGGTCGCCTTGCGTCCCATCGCATGGGCCGTCTCGACGATGGCGGCGAGCTCCTCGTCGGTGAACTGCTGGCCCGTTCCCGTCGCGGTGTTCGAGAGCACGCCGCCGGTCGAGGTCAGCTTGATCTGGTCCGCGCCCCGGCGGATCTGCTCGCGCACGGCCTTGCGGCACTCCTCGGCACCGTCGCAGACGCCGCTCGAGTGCAGGAGCTCGGCGACGTCGTCGCGATAGCCTTGCGTGCCGTCCGCATGCCCGCCCGTCGGCGTGATGATGGCCCCGGCCGCGAAGATGCGCGGGCCTGGCAGGTAGCCCTTTTCGGTCGCCGCGCGCAGCGCGAAGATCGCATCACCGCTGCCCGCGCCGACGTCCCTTACGGTCGTGAAGCCCGCCATCAGCGTATCGCGCGCGTGCTTCGCGCCGATGAGCGCGTTGCCCGCATCGGACATCTCGACCCGCTGCAGCCGCTGGTTCGGGTTGTTCTCGGAGAGAAGGTGGACGTGGCCGTCGATGAGGCCGGGCATCACAGTCATCGCCTTCAGGTCGTGGACGACGACGTCGTCGGACGCCTCGGCGGTGGCGCCCGCCTCGCTCAGATAGCCCTGTGCCACCCGCTCGATCCGGTCGCCGCGGACGACGATCGTGACGTCGTGCAGCGGTTCCTCACCGGGGACGGCGAGAAGCGTTCCGGCTTGAACGAGGTGGACGGTCTCCGCCGCGGCGGAAGAGAGGATGAGAGCGGGGAGGACGAGGAGGGAAAGGACGAATCGCATCGGCGCATTAGAAGCGCGCGCCGCCGCCGCCGTCACCCCCCGCCTACAGCGCTAGGACGAGGTCGGCGGCCCGCCCACGTAGAGGCGCACATCGGCCTCTTCGGGCGCGAGGATGTCCGCCGCGACTCCGTCGGAGGGGCCAGGCTGCGCCGGCAGCGCGGCCGACTGAAGCGCGCTCAGGATGATGCCGCCCGGCTCGGCGGCGGCGCCTTCGACGCTGATGAAGACGCCGTCGCCCTGGAAGGTCGTCAGAACGCCGTAAGGCCCGATCGTCGCGATGCCCGCGCCCCGGAACGCGGCCGCGAGCTGCGCGGCGTAAAGGCGCGCGCGCTCGTCCGGGGCGGAGGTCACTTCGATGCTGAAGTCGCCGGCGTAAGGCGCGAGCTCGGCGATGATGGTGTTCGCCTGCTCTTGGGCGAGGAGGGGCCCGGGGGTCGGGCGGAGCAAGGCTTCGGCCTCTGGCGGAAGTGGCCTGACCGGCTGCGCGGCTTCCGACTCGCCCAAGCGGCTGGCGCGCTCAAGCGCCGGCGGCTCGTCCGTTCCCGCCTCCAGCGCCTCGACCTGCGCTGCGAGCCGCTCGACCTCCGCGTCGGCCAGCTTCGTCTCGAGTTCGTCCGCGCGCTCGGAAGCAGCGACGGCCCGGGCTTCCGCCTCAGCAAGCCTGGCGCGAAGTCGCGCAGCGTCCCCGGCCTCGTCCTGCTCCGCCGATATCTGGGCACGTTCCTGCCCCTGTTCTGCAAGCGCCGCGAGGCGTCTGTCCTGCTCGCTGCCGGTGCGAAGCACGACGACGGCACACAGAAGCGCGATCAGCGTCGACACGACGAGGCCACCGGCCGCGAGGTTGTGCAGCAAACCCAGCAGAGAGCCGGAAAGGGAAGTCATGCGTCGCCCGCCCATCGAGATGTCCTTCTCATCAAGGTAAACTGGCCCCTATGATGTCGACAATCAGGAAGTTCACGGCAACGTGAAGTCGTAGCCGAACCGTCCATCGGCAGGCACGGCTAGAGCGCAGCAATGACATCCACTCCAAAGATCGCAGCATTGATCGTCGCGGCGGGGCGCGGCGCCCGGTCAGGGCGGGCTGGTCCCAAACAGTTCGAGCCCGTCGGGGGCGAGCCGGTCTTGAGGCGCACATTGCGCGCCTTCGAGACCCACCCCCGCGTCGCCTCGATCCTGACCGTGATCCACCCCGACGACGAGCACCGGTTCCGAGAAGCCGCCGGCCCGAAGGCGCGCTTCGTTCACGGGGGCGCGGACCGGCAGGCCTCCGTCCTGTCGGGTCTGACGGCGTTGCAGGTCGATCCACTGGACTTCGTCCTCATCCATGATGGTGCCCGGCCCTTCGTCTCCCATGCCACGATCGACGGTGTGCTGGCCGCTCTCGAGGCAGAGGACGCTCCGGACGGCGCCATCGCCGCCCTCCCCGTCTCCGACACGCTGAAGAGGGGTGCGATGGGCCGTTCGACCGGAACGGCGCCGCGCGACGACCTATGGCGGGCGCAGACGCCGCAAGGCTTCGCCTTTCCGGCCATCCTCGCCGCCCACCGCGAAGCGGCCCCGGGGCGTGCCACCGACGACGCGAGCGTCATCGAGGAGCGCGGGGGCCAAGTCGTCCTGGTCCCCGATGCACCCACCAACATCAAGCTGACCTTCCCAGGAGACTTCGCCATGGCAGAGGCCCTGCTCGCCGCGAACGAGGAGACGCGCGTCGGCTTCGGCTACGACGTCCACGCCTTCACCGACGGCGACGCCGTGACGATCGGCGGGATCGTCATCGCTCACAGTCACAGCCTCGCCGGCCACTCCGACGCCGACGTGGCGCTGCACTCGATCACCGATGCGCTCTACGGCGCGCTCGGCGAAGGCGACATCGGGCGGCACTTCCCACCCTCGGATCCGCACTGGCGCGGGGCGGATTCGCGCGTTTTCCTACGCCACGCGGCGAGCCTCCTTGCAGAGCGTGGGGGACGGATCTCGAGCGCCGACGTCACGATCATCTGCGAGGCGCCCAAGATCGCACCGCACGCAGACAGGATGCGCGACGTCGTCGCCGAGTGCCTGGGCTGCGAGGCGTCCCGCGTGTCGGTCAAGGCGACGACGACCGAAGGCCTAGGCTTCCAAGGCCGCCGGGAGGGCATCGCCGCGCAGGCCGTCTGCGCCGTTCGCCTGCCGACGGCACGCCCGTGAGCCGCCTCGCCGCGGAGATCGTCGCGCGCGCCGCGGCGCTCGGCCGTCGCGTGACGACGGCGGAGTCTTGCACCGGCGGCCTGATCGCCGCCGCGCTGACCGAGGTGCCGGGTAGCTCCGCCGTGTTCGGAACCGGGCTCGTAACCTATGCAAACGAAGCGAAGACGGCGCTTCTAGGCGTGCCTGAACCGATGCTGGCGGCGAACGGCGCAGTCAGCGAAGAGGTCGCTCGCGCCATGGCTGAAGGCGCCCTCAGCCGCACGGGGGCCGACCTCGGAGTGGCCGTGACCGGCATCGCCGGTCCGTCGGGCGGCAGCGCGGAGAAGCCGGTCGGCCTCGTCTGGTTCGGCCTCGCGGGGCTCGGCCCGACGATTACCGCCCAGCACGTCTTCGGCGGCGACCGGTCGCACGTCCGCGCGCAGGCCCGCGACGAAGCCTTACGCCTTCTTCTGTCCCGGTTAGATTAGGTCCGGCCCGCTCTACGCGACGGCGCGTTCTTCGAAGCCGGCCCGGCGCATCACGTCGCGCAGGCTCTCGCGGTCGAACGGCTTGAGCACGTGATAGGGTGCCCCCGCGGCGCGTGCGAGCGCGAACTGCCGTGCATCGTTCTCGGTCGCGCAGAGGATAATCACCGGCCGCTTGTCGACCGGGAAGTCCGCCGCCGCACGGAGCACGTCGAGCGCCCCCATCGCCGGCAGGTCCCAGTCCAGGAGCAGCACTTCCGGCATTCCCTCTTCGCAGGCATCGAGGGTGGCGTCGGGGCCGGCCGCCTGACGCACGGAGTGGCCGAGGCCGGTCAGGAGCCGTCCTGCGACGTCCCGCATGGCCTCTGAATCGTCCACGATCAGACAATCAGCCATCTGCTTTCCTCGCTGCGGCCGCCCCCGGGCGGGAGTGTTGCCGTCACGTATACCGAGCCACGTTTACGCCCAAAGCTTGAAGGCCGCGTTAAGAGCGCCGCGCAAATTCGAGCGTTCCGCCTTACTGCCTCGGCAGCGTGGCGGTGAATACGACCGTCTCCTCATCGGCGGCCCGAGCGTCGATGGCACCGCCGATCGCGCTCGCGATGAGCGCGGCCAGGTAGCCCGGCGACGCCTTCGCCTCGAGGTCGGCGGCATCGCAGGCCAGCGCGCGCGCCAGGTCGTCCCCGAGCTTGGCCCGCGGCCCCTTCGCCGTGACGGTGAACCCGGCCTCGCTCGGCGCCGCGGTCACGGTGCTGCCGGCGCGAGGAACGCATCGTTCGGCGACGAGAAGGAGGTTCAGAAGGATGCGGGCATGCGGCTTGTCCATCGGGCCCGGCGGCATGTCCCAAGCCAGGTCCGCCTTGACGTGACGATAGTAGCCAAGCGCGAGCTCCTTCGCCTCGCCGGCGTCGATGTGCCCGTTCCAAGAGCCCGAAGCGCCGAAGGCGGTGCGTGCGAAGGTCAGGAGCGCGACCGTCTTCGCCGTGCTCTCCCGGATCAGGTTCATCGCATGGTCGCGCATCTCCTGGTCCTGCTCCTCGTCGAGGACCTCGAGCCCGGTGTTGAGCGCGCCGACCGGGTTGACGAGGTCGTGGCACAGACGCGAGGCCAGCAGGGAAGAGATGTGGACGACGTCGCGGGGATCGGACATGGGGCGGGCTCCGGCAAAAGGGACTGGCTAGAACGCGAGGGTTAACCCGGTGTTTACCGCCCGGCGCGCCCCGCGTCCCCTTCCCTCTTCGCCGTGCTCAGTCCGCCGCGGCCACCGCGTAGGGCGCACCGCGCAGGGCATCGGTCCGGGCTCGCTCCGCCTCGAAGGCTTCGAGACGCTCACCGTCCAGCTGCCGCCCGTTCGCGACCTCGAGCGTCATCGGGTTGAGCGCCACCTTGTCCTTCGTCACCTCATAGTGAAGGTGCGGTCCCGTCGACCGGCCGGTCGTGCCGACATAGCCGATCACGTCGCCTTGCCGAACCCGCGCGCCCGCCCGCATGCCGGGTGCGAAGCCGCTCATATGGGCATAGGCGGTCTCGTAGCCGTTCTGGTGCCGGATGCGGACGTAGTTGCCGTAGGTGCCGAACGGCCCTGCCTGCTCCACGATGCCGTCGCCCGCCGCCATGATCGGGGTCCCGCTATGGGCGCCGAAGTCCACGCCCTTGTGCTGCTTGGTGTAGCCAGAGATGGGATGGCGCCTCGTACCGAAGCCGGAGGTGACCCGCGCGCCCTCGATCGGCGTCTTCATCAGCATGCGGCGCGCGCTCTGCCCGTTGACGTCGAAGTAGGCGGGCTCTCCCTCAATGCTCGAAAGGTAGTAGCCCCGCGCGCGGGTCCCGCCGCGCCAGGTCATGGCGGCGAAGACGATGTCGCCCGTGCCCAGCATCGTGCCATCGGCATCGTAGCGGACTTCGTAGACGACCTCGAAACGGTCCCCCCGGCGGATGTCGCGGGCGAAGTCGACGTCGTAGAGAAACATGTTGGCGAGCTTAGACAGCACCTCGCGCGGGACTTCTGCCCGACGGCCGGCGGCAAAGAGGCTGTCGGGAATGGTGGAGGCCGCGGCCGCGTAGCGGACCTCGACCTCGGGCATCTCGATCGCGGCCTTCCATCCCTCCGCGTCTCGCTCGGCGGTCAGAAGGCGGCCGTCTTCGCCGTAGAAGCGCAGACGGGTGAGACGGGCGTCCGCATCACCGGCGGAAGCGTTGGCGGGCGATGCCGCCGCGAAGGCGACATCCACGGTCGTACCCGGCGATACCTCGTCGAGCGGCGCGAGCGCACCGAGCGCCGCGACCGCTCCCACAGCCGCTTCGGCGGACGCGCCGTCCTCGATCAGGACGTCGGTCAGGTTCGACCCCTTCGGCACTACGAGCGTGCGGTAGCCTGCCTCGACCCGCGCTCGAGAACGAAGCGCCGCGTAGTCGGAAAGAAGGCTCGGGTCGGCCGCCCGATCGGCCCAGTCGAGGTCGAACGGGCGCTCCCCGATCGCGGCCGCGCCATAGGTGGATGCCGCATCGCGCCCCCCACCCTTCCCGTCAGGCAGGGGGTTGCTGACCACGCCGGCCTGACCGACCGAAAACAATGCCAACCCGGCCGCGGCCAGCGCCGCGCCTCTTCCTTTCAGGCTCTTCGTCCCGACCGCAAACGGTGCCGCCAAGCTGAGTCTCCGTTAAGTGGCTCAGGGCGATCCGTTGCGAACAGCGTGCCGCACGCCCGCCATACTTGTGAAGAAAGGGTTAACGCGGGTCAAATCGGAGTGTCAGCGCGACCGAACGCCGCCTTCAGGCATCGCGCATCTCTGCCAGCACCTCGCGAATATAGGCATCGACGTCGTGGCCCGCGGTGTCGTGCCCTCGAAGCTGCGCCCGCACCAGGTTCGGCAACACGGACGGGTCGGGCTCGCCGGACGCGGAGACGGTGGCGCGGATCACCGCGCGGATCGCCTCGGCGGGATCTTCGGACGCATCGGTCTGCTCGGTCATGAAAGCGCTCCTTGCTTCAACGCGTTGAAGCTGGGGCACGTCATCAAACGGACAAGGTTTCGTGAGGACGCTCGGCAGCACACGGGTTCGGTGCAAGCCTTGCTAGGCTCCGCGCGAACCGCGCTTGCCGGACCAAGGCAAATGCGTAACGTGACAGGAAAATGCCAGGCGACGGGACGCCCGGCAGCAGGGAGCAAGACGATGGCACAGATTTTCGGCGACGATACAAACGAAACCCTGACCGGGGGCGCTGACGACGACGTCATAGACGGGCGCGGTGGTGACGACACGCTGACTGGCGGCGGGGGACGAGACGTATTCTTCTTCTCGCGCGGCGATGGACAGGACCGGATCACCGACTTCAGCCAAAATGACCATATCGTCGCGCTGCAGACCTACTTCGGGCAGAGCAACCTAGGAGTCGCCGCTGCGGGGGGAACGACTACCCTCACGCTACCCGACGCCGGAACCAGCGGCGAAATCGTGGTTACGCTCGATGGCACCTTCGAAGCAGGCAACTTTGTTGTTATCCCGTCGACGACGATACTGAACCTTCAGTCTGGGCAGACGATCTTTCAGGAGAACGGTACTCAAGTCTATTTCACTAACGATAGCGGGGATACGATCGACCTTGCCGGAAACCGTCTGAGTTTCGGCACTGTCGGGCGTGACACTCTGTTTGGAACCGGCAACGACGATACCCTAGCAGGCCGCGATGGCGACGACACGCTTCACGGCGGCCTGGGCATGGACATTCTCGACGGCGGGGCCGGCGCCGATGCTATGTCGGGCGGGGGCGGCAACGACTTTCTGCTTGGGCGTGATGGAAATGACATCATTCGCGCCGGTGACGGTTTCGACTTGCTGTATGGTGACGCCGGTAACGATGATATCGCTGGCGAAGCTGGGAATGACACCGTCTTCGGCGGCGTCGGCAACGATACGATCAGTGGCGGAGCCGATAGCGACCTCCTTCGCGGCGAAGGCGGACGGGACTATATCAGTGGCGGCAGCGGCAGTGACGGCCTCTTTGGCGGCGACGGTGCAGATACGGTCTTCGGCGATCAAGGCGAAGACAGACTCTCTGGTCAAATGGGAGATGACCTGCTGTACGGCGGAAGCGCAACTGGGACAGACATGTCAAACGATACACTAAGCGGCGACGAGGGTAATGATACCCTCTACGGCGGGGCAGGCGATGACTTCATCGATGGTGG
This sequence comes from Parvularcula dongshanensis, assembly GCF_014199615.1. Classification (GTDB taxonomy): domain Bacteria; phylum Pseudomonadota; class Alphaproteobacteria; order Caulobacterales; family Parvularculaceae; genus Parvularcula; species Parvularcula dongshanensis. The sequence goes on from NZ_JACHOB010000002.1 coordinate 313,908, forward strand.
CGCCGATGACGATTATTTAGATGGCGGCACCGGCAACGATTCTATCCTTGGCGGTACCGGTAATGACGTCATTCTTGGCCGCGAGGGCAACGACACGATACGAGGCGGCGAAGGCAACGACACTATCAGGGGTCTCGACGGCGTCGACCTAATCTACGGAGATGCTGGGGGCGACCTGATCTACGCTCACGACGGCAACGACACCATTTACGGGGGAGCCGGAAATGACCGGCTCGTTGGAAACAATGACGACGACTACCTCGATGGTGGTGACGGCGCTGACCGACTCGACGGCGGCAATGGCAACGATTTTATGCTCGGTCGAGATGGGAACGATCAACTCTATGGCGGCGCTGGAAACGACACCATGCGCGGCCTCGCTGACAACGACTACCTATACGGCATGGACGGAGACGACCTGATCTACGCTCATGACGGTCGGGACACGCTTTACGGCGGCGCCGGGAACGATCGCCTCGTCGGCAACGGCGGTAATGACGCGATGGATGGACAAGAAGGCGACGACCTTCTGGAGGGCGGCGACGGTGCCGACTATCTCCTTGGAAGAGCGGGTGTCGACGTGCTGATTGGCGGCACGGGCAACGACACCTTCGCATTTGATATTGCTTCGGACACTGATATTGTTGTCGACTTTGAGAATGACGCTGACAAGATCAGGCTACTCGGCTTTGGAAGTGCCTTTGATACCTTCGCGGAAGTCGCCGCGGCGACTACCCAGAACGGTACGGACACTACCATCAACTTCGGGGGTGACGCTCTACTTGTACTACAAGGAGTAGATGCCAGCGCGTTGGACAACAGCGATTTTATCTTCGGCTGACCTTTCCCTTCACGCTCGATGCGTCGTCATAAGCGACGCGTCGAGCCTGTTGAGTTTCGTCGAAGAAGGATCGACGTGAGCTTGGGTTGGGAACTTATACGGTCCATGCGGCGGTAAGAGCGATGGCGCCGAGGTAGTTGCGAACGAGGCGATCGTAGCGTGTAGCGATGCGTCGCCAATCTTCATTTGGCAAACCAAGCGTTCTACAATGTTCCTGCCCGCGTAGGCTCTGCAGTTGAGTCGGAACGGCGTCGTCGGAGAGTAGCTGCTTCGGAGGCGGGGACCACGTCGGCGATCCATTCGACGACGACGAAGATTTCCGAGAGGTTCCCTGGCATCACCAGGACAGCGACCAATCGGCCTGGGCATGGATCTTCGTCGATCTGCCGCCACGACTGCGTCCGGTCGCTTCGTTCTCTCCCCGTTTTCGCTCCCGAGGCGGAACGGTGAGCCTCCGCGTAGCAGCTATCGAGACTGAACTCGTCAGCTACCGGCCTTGCTGCCGCAATCTTTGCAACGGCGCGCTACCAGATGCGGCGCCGAGACCATCGGTTGTAGCGGTTGTAGACCGTCACCGCCAGGCTGTATTCGGACGGCACCTCCCGCCAACGGTGGCCCTTCTTTGGGACGAACAGGATGCTCGAGATCACCGACCGATCATCGACCCCCGATCCGCCAGACTTCCGGTACTGCGGGTGCCGATCGAGCGCTTCCCGCGCCCCCATCGGACAACTAAAGCAGTTCAGCCATGGCGCACCGCCGCCGTCCGCACTCGTTTGGCGGCACGAAGTTCAATGCTGCTAGCAGTCTGTTTGAGTTCCCCACCTAAACGGTGTCTTTCGTAGACATCATTGCCTGCCGCACTTCGGTCGAGTGCTTGATTTCGTCCGGTGCCAGTTCGAGCTCATTCAGGATAAAGTCTCTGTACTGAGGCGGCATGTTTGTCAGGGTGTGGACCACCGACTTTATTTTCCGGTCGTTCGAAAGCTTAGCGACCTCGAAACTTATTTTTTCCGGTATGCCTTCCATTGTCGCGAACAGATCGGCGTTTCCAAGAAACTGAAACTCTTCATCATCGGTTGGGACGAGCGTTCGTCCAACGATCGTGAAGATTTCATACCCTAGTTGACTGAGAGCGCGCCGTAGATCCCGCACAGAGTAATTCCGATGCTGGCAAACTGGGCCGTTCGATTCATAGATGATGTAGGGGATGCGTCGCGAAGCGAGGAGATCTCGCGCACCTTCGAACGTCTCTAGCTCGCTTCCTTCTACGTCGATCTTCAGCAAGCGGGGCGATAAGGGGTTGTAGTGTTCGAGAAGAGTGCTCAGCGGCACCTGCTTGACCCGTATGCCTCCGCCCTCTGCAGTATTGGAGGTTTTAGCATAGGCACTCGAGCCTGCGATGAATATCTCCCCCTCCTCGCCGCCGACCGCCGCGTTGACGATCGAAATCGATGCATCGCCGTTCCTAATAGCTGCTGCCCGGAGCAAATCGCAGTTCTCCGGCAGCGCCTCTACAAGGATACCTTCGCTGCCCGACAATTTTGCGACCGGGAAGGCGAAGGTGCCGATGTTCGCACCAGCGTCAATAAACGTATCACCCGGCCGAAGCAGCTCGGCAGCCAGAATATAATGACCTTCCATGTGCCACGAATTGCGTACGCGACTGGAGTACGGGTCAGCATAGTCTGAGAACGTTGCGAACGTAACCTCGAGCGATCCGAACCGGCTGGGCAGCAGGCCGTAGGTGGTATAGATGATACTACTCATGATCTCGCTCCAACCTTAACCAATCACAACTTAAAATAGGCTATCGAAATCCACGCGTGGGATCTGATTGAGGTTGCCGCCCACCGTCGCGTTCAGCAACTTGCCGCCATAGAACTCAACCCCCTTGCGGCATGCAACGAACCCCCTGATCATTTCGTCCGTATTAGGATCGTGCCACTTTCGGCCTGCACCGAAGTATCGCGGATCGAAATGATTTTCGTCGTCATCCTGCGTGCTGGTCAGAAGCAGTTGCGTCCCAGTGCCAAACCGGTCTCCTCCTTCCTGAATGACGGTACTCGGCACGCGGTAGCTGACGTCGACGCCGACGAGGTATATCGGACTAAAGCCCAAGTAGAACGCTATTTGGATTGCCTGAACCAGCACCGACCCACGTCCGGCAACGCCGTCATTCAGGATATCATGGCTGAACTGATCGGAAAACCGAGGGCCGCCGCCCCGCAACTTGAACCAGAAAGGATCGCCTAATTCATCGAAGAAACCTTTGTAGCGGGTCGGAAAAATAGGATATTCGATCCCTTCCATTGCGATGATCTCATCGCGAATATCGGGCGTGACTCTCCAGTCGATCGCTGTGTAGAAAGTCGGGCGCCACAACGTCCGATCGAACATTAGGTAAATTCGGTTCGCAGCAAAGGTATATTCGCCACGCAGCTTCTCGAAATCGATCTTATTTAGACTAGGTCCATTTCCGACGATGAAAATCCTCTGACCAGAGAACTTCCCAGCCAAACTCGCCAATCGCTCACGATCCGTAGATGAGAGGTCAATCTCTCCTTCAGTACCGACACGCCTACGCCTACGTTGAATGAAATCGTCGTAGATGGAATTGGTCATCGTTTCAGGCTCATTCGATAGACTGCTTGCGCGGACCTGTAGAGCACCGGCCTACGCTCAAGAGCTTTTGCAAAGAAGTGGGCAAGCGGGCGCTCTTCAGCAGGGCTTGGCTGGGGGAGCACGGTCGTTGAGGGCGCTACGAGCGATACTGGCGCAGGCAAGTTCGAAGGTTCGGGCGCGATCGATGCCCCCCCCTTGCGAAACCGTTCCGCGACGACACGGGGCGCCCCCGCCTCATAGTAATCGTGCGGCTCATACTGATCGACAAGGTCACAGATATGGCTTCCAACGACTTCGGGACTGAACGAGCGCAGATCCGCGGGCGCGGAACCGTCTTTGCAACGCCCATAAGCGACACCGAGTGCCGCCGTCATGGTCGCATCGCGGACGTATGCTGCCTTGTGCCCGACGTAGAGCGCGACGTTCACCGCCTCCATGGGATCAGGGAAGTCGTAATAGTCAGGTGACATCAAGACCGCGTTTTCGGTCGTCATGTACTCCAGGTTCCCGCCGAAGCCAGTCGCGACGCAGATCTTACCCATACCGAGCGCATAGAACGATGGCAAATCCCATCCCTTCCCCCACTCGCTGCTCACGAGGACGTCGATAGTCGATAGCCATTCCCATACGTCCTGCCGGGTGAACCTTGCCGAGATCAGATCGACATTGTTCGATATTTCTAGAACATCGCCGTCAAGCGATGCGGTACGCAGAACTTCTTCAACCTCCTCTCGCCCACCTTCTGAAGTCTTGACGATCAAGCGCGCGTTCGACGGGATACCACCCTCCCGCCTCGCTCGTTGAAAACTTCTGACGCATTGACCTATACGTCGCCGCTCCGGTCGTGACGCGACGATGCCGAACTTAATCTCGTCAGCATCGATCGGACCTGCAGAAGCGAAGGAAGACAGATGCGTCGGAAGAACGTGAGGGACCTTCCGGATCATGAAGGGCGGAACGGCTGCGGAAAGATTGTCGACGTTGAAGTCCGATGCGGTCCATATCTCGTGGCAGTCCATGAGATCGTAAGCCCAGCGTGGCGAGAAGGTAGCAGTCTCGTTCACAACAAAACCGATCAGCCTAACCGCGCCGCGGAACTCAACTTTTTTAAGGAACTGCGGCGAGTCGTGACAAACGACGACGATCTTGTGTTGGGGTCTAATCGCGCTGATCGTCAGCCTACCGTCCGAAGCTACTACGCTCACCTTCCGTGAATGCGGCCCCACCACGTCGTTCGTCAGGGTGTCGACTGCTATCGTATCGATTCCGGTCGCACGACAAGCTTCAACGTAACCATAGGCAGCATCGGCCAAGCCGCCAAAACCGGAAAAGCGGCCGAACCATACGATCGAGATCATGAAACAACGTCTTCTTGTGCTAACCCGTAAGCGCCGCCTAGACCGTCACCCAACAGATCACACGGACGCTCGATTTGTATGAAAACTGCTTTGATCACTGGGGTAACGGGTCAGGATGGCGCCTACCTTTCGCGCCTTCTGCTGTCAAAGGGCTACACCGTCCACGGCATCAAACGGCGGTCCTCTTCCTTCAATACAGGCAGGATCGACGACATATATCAGGATCTTCACGAGAACGAGCCACGCTTCGTCTTGCATTACGGCGATTTAACAGATGCAACCAGCATTATTCGTTTAATTCAGACGGTTGAGCCGGACGAGATATACAACCTAGGAGCGCAGAGCCATGTTCAGGTTAGTTTCGAGACGCCAGAATACACAGCGAATGCAGATGCCATTGGTGTTCTGCGGCTTCTAGAAGCAATCCGTATTCTCGGAATGACACAGAAAGTTCGCTTCTATCAAGCATCTACCTCAGAACTCTATGGTCAGGTCCAAGAAGTTCCTCAGTCCGAGAACACGCCGTTCTATCCACGGTCTCCTTACGGCGTAGCGAAGCTCTATGGATACTGGATCACGGTGAATTACCGGGAGAGCTATGGCATGTTCGCCGCCAATGGCATTCTCTTCAACCATGAGAGTCCCCTTCGCGGTGAGACCTTCGTTACGCGAAAGATCACCCGGGCGGTCGCCACCATCGCAGCTGGCGGACAAGACATCCTCTATCTTGGTAACCTGGACGCCCAGCGAGATTGGGGTCATGCCCGCGATTACGTCGAAGGGATGTGGCGCGTCCTTCAGCACACTGCGCCTGAGGACTGGGTCTTCGGGACTGGGAAGACACATACCGTACGGCACTTCGTCGAACTCGCGTTCGCTGAGACGGGCCGTCGGATTGAATGGACAGGCACCGGTGTCGATGAGATCGGCCGCGATGCAGAAACGGGGGAAGTCCGCGTGCGAATCGATCCGAGATACTTCCGCCCCGCCGAGGTTGATCTGCTGATCGCTGATCCGTCCAAGGCGCGCCGGGAACTCAATTGGCAACACTCCGTCGAACTGAAGGAACTCGTCGCGGAGATGGTTGCAGCAGACCTTGTCGAGGCCCGCAGATGACTATTTTCGACCTTGCAGGTAAGAAGGTCTACGTCGCTGGACACCGGGGAATGGTTGGCAAGGCGCTCGTGCGTAGGCTCGGGGCGGAGTCCTGCGAGGTTCTGACAGCGCGCCGGGACGAACTTGACCTGACGGACCAACGCCAAACTCTGGATTGGTTTGCCTCCGCCCGTCCGGATGCAGTCTTCGTCGCAGCCGCACTGGTCGGCGGCATCTACGCCAACAGCACTTATCCCGCGAAATTTCTGTTTCAGAACCTCATGATAGCTACCAATGCGATTGAGGCCGCTCGGCTTGTGGGCGTGTCGAAACTCGTCTTCCTAGGATCAACTTGCATCTACCCAAAACACGCTTCCCAGCCAATCACGGAGGACGCACTACTAACGGGACCGCTTGAGCCCACAAACGAGTCGTACGCCATCGCCAAAATTGCAGGGGTCAAGTTGTGCCAAGCCTACCAGCGCCAGTACGGCTGCCGTTTCATCTCTGCTATGCCAACCAACCTCTACGGTCCCGGCGACAATTACCACCCAGAGAACTCGCACGTCATTGCTGGAATGTTCAACCGCGTTAGAGAGGCTCGCCGCGAGAGCAAACCATTCACCGTTTGGGGTACGGGCCGCCCTCGTAGGGAGTTTATGCACGTCGACGATTGTGCCGACGCCCTCGTACATTTGATGGCGAATTACGAAGACGACGCTCCGATCAACGTGGGAACCGGCAAGGACATCACCATAGCCGAGCTGGCGGAAATCATCGCTGCCGTCGCTGGTTTTGATGGTCCGATCACCTACGACCAATCCAAACCTGACGGCACACCCAGGAAGCTGACCGATGTCACTCGCCTCTTCCGCACTGGTTGGAGGCCTAAAGTCGAGCTGAGAGACGGGCTGGTAACCACATGGAATGACTATTTGGCTGAAGTTGGTGAAAGCCTATCCGGCGGACGCCGCACTTTCGCCAGCCGCTGATATATCTAGACGCCTTAGATTGGCACCCCCTGTGTGAAAACTAGACTGTCTACAGTAATTCCGTCGGCGACGTGAGCGCCGCCTGACGCGTCCGCTTCAAGGCGCACCCGGCGCAACATCGGCGTCATGTTCCCAGCCGCAGGAAGAAGCCGCGATGAGAAGGTGGCGAAGTCGTACCCTCGTGCGAACGGGCTGATGATCTGATGATTGAACCTGACAATAACGCCGTCCGCCATGGCTTCCTCCTCGATCGCGTCCGCAAGCGCCGCGTCGTTACTAGCTACGAAGGCGGAGAAGGGCTGGATCGTAACGCTCGGATAAGCGCTCGCGAAGAACGGTGTGATGATAAGTTGTCCTCCAGGACGAAGAACGCGAGCCGCTTCGGTGATGGCGGCAGCGTCCGCACCGCCCATGAAGTGCTCGAATGCGTTGTGGCTGACAACGAGATCGATGCTAGCGTCTTCTAATTCGGACAAGTCCGCCGCGTCGGTGCCGTAGCGAACGATCCCCTCAGTCTTTGCATGAAGACCAGTTGGGAAGCACAAGTCGACCATGATAATCTCAGCCGTAGGCGCGCCGACCCGGGCAACGCGCGCGAACCCGTCATAGGCAGCACCGAGATCAACGACACGACGCGCAGGCAGCGAAGCCAGCGCCGTTATGCTGATATGCCACTCCAGGTACTTGGAGTAGTAGTAGTGCTGGTCGTGCAAGTTCCGCCTCGCAAACTGTTCGGCGACTAGCGGTTCCGCCCGGATCGTTGCCTCCAGGTCGCTAACCTTGATGCGCTCATCGCGCATCGCCAAGCCCGCGCTACGCCACGCGTCTTGGAACGACAGCTTGGACCGAGGCGAAGGCTGCCCAACCCTCGCCGCGACAGATGGCGGGACGTACGGGTTCCAATCGGCAATATCCTGGAGGAAAGCCTTGAGCCCGGCGACGTTGTGCCAGGTGCCCTCCTCAGCGCTCGCACGGAGCGCAGCGAAGATCGCCAGAAGACGATCCGGACGTGTGTCGCCTCTGGCGTTAGTCGCATTCGCTAAGAACGTGCGCATCGAGGCGACGTCTTGGGGGTTGAACGAACTCAACGCAGACCGTCCGGCTCTACCCTGTCGCATTTCTGTGCTCCTCACTGAATCTCATCCTAGCCCAGCGGACGCATCTCTGCCCGTGGGGTAGACCTACGGAACCGATCGGCTATGGGGTTGGAACCTCGCGTTTAGCATCCAACCAACAGGTCGTCATGACAACGGCTAAGATGGCGGCAGCGTCGCTGCTCACCTCATGGGATCGGATCGCCTATCTGGTTTGGCAAGACTTTGTGTCGCCTTACCGCCGCACCGCCTTCTCTGCCTTTTGGGCTGTCGTCAGACCGATCCTGCCGATCTCCGCATTCATATTCCTCCGCATGATTCTTCCCAGCGGAGATGAGGGGGTGCATCCGGTCGTCTACGTGGGTATCGGTACGATCCTATGGTTCTACCTTTCCGAACTTCTGATGTCACCTGTACAGACATTTCGAAGGAAGAGGTCGCTACTCGGGACAACTCAGTTCACGCCCATAGGAATCATCGCAACTGGAGCAGGCGGCGTTCTTCTGGATTTCGCCCTCCGAGCAACCTTCGCACTCCCCTTCGTTCTTTCCTACGGCTCGATAGAACTCGAGAATGTACCTGCGGGGTTGGCCCTAATCGTCACTTCAGGTATTGTTAGTCTTGGTATTGGGATTATTCTTCTGCCTGCTTTTCTCGTCTTTCCCGACCTCTACGAAGCGGCGACGGTTATCCTCAGATATGCAATCTTTTTCAGCCTCGCTGTCTTTCCGCTCGGCCCCGAGACGTCAGACTTGCTGATGAACACAAACCCGTTCGCGCTCATCATCGCTGAAACTCGTGCCTGCTTGTTAGGCAACGGCGTGCCGTTCACGCTTATCGTTACTCTGTGCGCCCTCTCGATTGGCACGACCTACCTCGGCTTCTGGGTGACAGGAGCTCTAGGCTCGGTCCTGAGAGAAGCGGCCTCATGACCACTTTGATTGAGGTTGAGCATGTCCGAAAGCTGTTCGGATTGAGCTTGGCTGCACAGCGTCGTCACAATGCGAGGCGCATCGTTGGCCGCCTAACCGGCAGGTCGATTGAGACCTCCTTCTACGGTTTCACTGCCCTGGATAAAGTTACCTTCAGTGTCTCCCGGGGTGAGGCAGTGGCGATTCTCGGCCGTAATGGTGCAGGTAAGTCGACTCTGCTGCGCATAATAGCCGGCCATGTCTTGCCGGATGCAGGCAGCGCTCTGACGCGCGGCAGAGTCACAGAGCTCTTCGACCTTACGACAGGCTTCGACCCCGCAAGATCGGGGCGAGACAACGTCGCGCTCGTGGGCGTCTTGCGTGGTCTAGACGTCGAAACGGTCCGCGAACGAACAGACGATATTCTATCTTTTAGCGAACTCGGTGAGCGTTTGGACGCACCGTTCGGCAGCTACAGTCAAGGAATGAAACTCCGACTTGGATTCTCCATTGCAGTCCACACTGAGCCGGACATCTTATTAATCGACGAAGTGCTCGGCGTTGGCGATCTTCAATTTAAAAATAAGTGCCTTGGTCGTCTTGAGCGAATGAAACGTCGGACCGCGACGATCTTCGTTACTCATTCGCTCAGCCAGGCCGCAAACTTCTGCGACCGTGCACTCGTGATAGACGGTGGGAAGATTGTCTACGATGGCAGTGTTGATGCGGGGATTGATTACTACGAGAGCATTCAACGCGCTGCGTCTCGTGGCGGGTCGGTGTCCGGCCCCGTGCTCCAGAACACCGAAGCGGTCACGGCAGCATCAGGACGCTGGAGTCGCGACGTATTCGGCTTCGGCAAACCGCTCAGTTTGGATCTGGATATCACCGTCGCGAGACCGCCGGTCGCTTTGGCAGCGTCCGTCCTGTTGTACACCCAGGACGGACAGAAGGTTGCGGACTTTACCGATCCCAGCTCTGGCGCACTGGCTGCGCTCGAACCAGGTCATCCTAAAACGATACACGTAGCCGTAGCCCCCCTCCCCTTAGGCGGAGGCCAATACAAGGCCGTTCTCGCCATTCGGGACGGTGCCGAACTCGTTCACCGGACCCCTCTACCCGATCTCGAGATCGCAAAATCTGGGACCGGGTCTTGGGGCCTCCTCCATCCGAAATCGCGGTGGTCGCTAGTTGAGAACGAGACGGCATGACATCAACGTTTGGCATCACCATTCCGCACGGGCCGCGCTTCGAGCCTCGACTTGCCCACACCTTCGCGTCGTTAGCGGCACAACCCGTTCCGGTGAAGGTTGCGCTATGTGACGCGAGTGATGACCGCAGGGTTCACGTGCTAGCCGATCGCTACGCACCGTTAATCGCCTATAGGCGTCACGGGCCCGACGCGGGGCAGTCCGCTGCGATCAATGAAGGCTGGGAAGCTCTAGATACTGATGTTTTAGGGTGGTTGAACGCCGACGACTGCCTGTCGCCCAACGCACTCGCTACCGTAGCAGCCGCTTTCGTTGCGGAGCCGCAGACCGATGTCTTCTACGGCCAGAGCCTCATCGCGAACGATCAAGGTCACATCATCGGTGTGCATCCTGCAATAAAACCCCCTTCCGATCGTCTTTACCGCGACGATATCATCTCGCAACCGTCCTGCTTCGTCCGGTCGGGAGCGGTTCGCTCGGTAGGTGGCGTTGGTGATAATCTACACTATGTAATGGACTGGGACCTATGGTGTCGCCTCTACGAGGCGGGCGCCCGCTTTACCATGACCAAAGAGGTCCTATCGCTTGTCGTTTGGGCGGCAGACACGAAGACGGCGAACCTCTTTGGACGGCGTTTCTCCGAGATCGACTCGGTTCTGAAAGCTCGCGTCGGACCTGTCGCACGAGCGACGTCCCTTGCAAGCTTTACTAAGTTTCACCTCCTGCAGTACGGCCCCAGGGGCCGCAAAGACCATCAGACCTATAAAGAGCCTTGGAAGGACGTTGTGGACGGGAGCGATGTCATCCGGCTCCCAGTCTTTACTTACAAAGACGACGTCAAGAAGATTCGCGCCGTATTGTCGGAAGCCGGCCCAGTATGCCTGAGCACTCAAGACGAAACCGTCCGAGGAGACGCCCCTTTCGTTGACGCAACTTTGCTCTTGGATCCAGCTTCCGAGAGTGAGGTCGTCCTTACGGCGCCAAACGTTGCTGCTCGTCTGTCGAGTTTGATGCTCATCGACGCAACTGACTGACCCAATTTCCGACGACCGCGAATGTAAAACCTATGGCCAAGGCGGGTCCGAACTGCGCACCGGGGATGCCCTGCAGTCCAGGCAGAGCAGGAAGCATCGCCAGACTCACCGCAAATGTTGGTGCGATGATGCGGCGCCCGGCGTAGAAGGTCACCAACCTACGAACAGGAACAGGAACGGAAACAGGACCTTCAGCTAGCGCGGCCAGATCCCCACCGGCGCCGCGTGGCGGCGACGAGGCTGCGTCCTGCAAGATCACTTCGAAGCGCGCGCGCCGCAAGGCAATGTCATAGGCATCGAGGGCGAACTCTTTCGACGCTTCTCCTTGCTTCTCACGGGCAGCTGGGTTTCGCACCAGCTCTTGCAGCTTGGCTGATACGTCCTTCGGGCTCGTCGCCACCGTTGTACCGGGAGCCGCGAGTAGAGCCCTGATCGTGGCAAAATCGGAAGGTCCGACGCCTAGCACCGCTGCCCCCGATGCGAGACATTCCGGAAGCTTATTCGCCAGCGAGTGCCGTACGTAGGATCGCGCCGGCTCGCCGAAATCGTAAGCGATGACGACGATATCAGCCGTAGCGAGCCACGCCCGGTACGCCGAGGCCGACATGTCCGCCCGGACGACCTTCGTGTAGCGGTAGCGATCGAACGCAGCGCCCTGCTCTCGCAGCCAGTGTTCGCGGGTCCTTATTTCGAAGGTAACGTCTAAGTCGCCTCCTAGCTCTTCGACGGCGTCAGCTATCGTCAGCAACGTTCCGAGCGTCATGTCGGGAGCGAGCCCGCCCGCGTAACGAATGACACAAGCAGCCCGTGACGGACGTTCTTCCCGAACGAAGTCGGCCCAGTCCGACGGAACAATACCGTTGGCTAAAGGCGAGAACTCTCGACCGTACCGTGCTGCGAAATCATCTGCCATTTCCTGGCTGATCACCAGGTTGCGGCTCGCATTGGCAAACAGGACACGCAGCTCTCGATCAACTTTTCGGCCTGCAACGGCATCGGTTCGTTCGAGGCGATCCTGCCAAGTGTCAACGATCCAGGTCACCAAGGGCGCCTTCGTGGCGGCAAGTATGGCGCTGGCGGTTCGGGCGAACGTCGGCTTGTCGGGAACCGGACGGTAGAGAACGACGTCCGGCGAGAACCTTCGAACCGCGCGTAGGACATCGTTCTTGCCCGACGCGATCCTGGTGTCGCCGTCTTGGCTGATGGCGACATCGTTCTGCCCCTCGGCCGACAGCGCTAGAAGGCGATCGGATGGCCAGTCCTCGAACAAGGACGCCTTGAGTTCCCCCGTCGCGGTCCCCTGACCGAACGGAACGGCGTCAAGCACAAGCACACGCGGCGCCGTTTGTTGAGTGCCGCGCCGCTGCCTCTCGGGCATAGTCACCAGCACGTCGTCGTAATTGACCCTCTCGAACACTTCGAGCTTGCCGCCGACCGTTGCGTTTCGGATCGGCCTGCCTGCTGCGTCTGCGACCCGCTTCGCCTCTGCATATGCTTCCAGCATCTTACCGACTTGCGGATCGTGCCAGCGGTATCCCTTTCCGAAATAGTCAGGGTGAAAGTGGTTCGGGTCATCCGACACCATGTCGAGGACGCCGGTCCCATATGCGTCGGATTTCTTCGCGTCGCCAGGAATAGCGTAGCTCGCATCTACACCCACGAGGTAAAGCTCACGAAAACCCAACCAGTGAGCGATCTGCAGGCAGGTGAACGTCACCGTACAGCCGGTGTAGGTTACTCTGTCTGCCTGCGTCGAGAAATCGAAGCCGTCGGGAAAGCTCGGCCGCGGGCGATGATCGAAGAAGATTGTGTCCGGTCCCTCATCCAGACAGTATCGCAAAGAGGCAGGGAATAGCTTGATCGAACCTGTCAGGGCGTTGATTTCTTCGGCCCTATCCTCTGCCACCAGGTGGTCCTCCACGACGTAGAACGTCGGGGTCCAGTCGAGTTCGAGCGCCTTAAGGAAGAAGCCGTTGACGCAGAAGGTCACCTCTCCAGCCAGCTTCGACAGATCGGTCTGATTGAGGCTCGGTCCATTTCCAATAATGAAAGCGCGGGGGCAGCCTTCATACCGGCGCTTGAGCAAGCGAAGCGAGTCGCGATGCTGTTGCAGGCCGGACCGGTATAGGTCCCGAACCCTTCTGAGGCCGTTGATCTGCTCATCCAGAGGCAGCTTGTCCGTCGGCAGGTATATCGGGTCTTGCAGCGGCAACTCCGCCTTAAGTGCTTCGTAGGTCGCGAGTTCTGAGCGCAGCTTGGTTTCCTTGGTCATGTTGGGACGACTAACCTAGGACCTGTCCGCTGCGAAGACGTGGACCAGCGATCGGACTCTTTGCGCCGCGCGGCTCCGCCACGACCGGAAGCGTCGAAATGCTGCGGCACGGCGGTGTGGTGGACGCGCGGCGACTTCGAGAGCGGACGCGTACGAAGGCATCGGCGGCCACCGCTCGCGTAGGGCCACCAGCACGTCCTGCGGCGCCAAAGGGGAACCGTCCGGTGCCCCAAGGCGGACGCGCGCTCCTTGCCGCCTCAGGACGGCGACTAAATCCCACTTCTGATCGAGTTGCTGGGCTAAACTCGCAGCATTGGCCCCGCCGCCGCGAACGACGACCCCCCCAAAATCTTCGTTGGGGTCATCGGGGTCTGCGGCCTCCAGGACATCCCATCGCAAGGCATCCGAAGAACTCGGCAACTGTTCGAGCACCCGCCAGCCGAACCGTTGCGCGAGCCGGCGGCTCGCGATGCCGCGCGGATCCCAAAGGCGGCCGTACCAAGCAGGAGCGAGAGCGCTCAACACCGTTTCGGCGGTTACCCGGTCATGCGGATCCGACCTTTCGGCTGGCGGCTCGCCCGGCGGCATGCAACCTAACCTCGCTACGTCCAGCCGCCCCTCGACGAGCGTAACCTTGGCGGTCTCGAAACGGTCGATAGCCGATGCTTTCGAGCCGTTCAGTACCGTCACGCCGCGCTGATCAAGCGCGCGCGCGGCGCGGCGCCACGCGATCGCATGTGTCCCCCCACCCGGGTTGGGCACGCAGTAGCGATCTCCAACCTGCTGATATTCATCAAAGTAGTAGTTCGGATTCGCCGCCTGACGTTGGATCCGGAGTTCTATCCCCTCTTCGCGCTTAGCTTGCGGAAGCATTTCGACGTAACGGCCGTCGATTCCGAGAAGCACAACCTCTTCGTAGCCCAACTCGGCACCCCACAAGGCAGCATGACTACCAGTCGTCACCGGCCGGCAGCGGGCCAGAATGCCACTTTTTGGAAGATCATCGTAGCACAGCACCTTGTCCGAACGGCGGATCGAAGGCGCAGCGTCGAGCAGGTTTCGACGGAGAAGAAATTGCTCAATGCCCAGCGACCCAGCCTGCTCGACCATATCGGTGATGGCCGACGCGTGGGACAAACCGACGACAAGGTCCAGGCAAGCGTAGTAAGTCGGCCACGACTGTTCCTGTGACCACGCCCGGTAGGCTGCGTTCATGCCGATCCAGCGCTCGCACAGAAGCCCCTCTCGCGGGACGTGGCGCAAGGACGGTCCGTTTCCGACGACGAATACCCGACGTGTCATTTCCGCTTCCTGCCACCCTGCATCCTACAACCAATTTAGTTTTCTACGGTTCAATCCGCTCAGGCCCGCGTTGCCTCGGCAAACCGCCTCGCATAGTGTCCGCGACGGTCCGACCATGAAGGGCAATCCACATGACGAGCGCCAGCGAGCCGGTTGACGTATCGATTATCTTTCGGTCTCTCAACGAGGAGCGTTGGCTCGGCGCCGCGCTTGATGCATGCCGACGTCAAAAGACGGATGGCCTTATTGTCGAAACCATTTTGGTGGACAGTGGCTCGATTGATCGAACGGTCGATATCGCCGAGGCGAATGGCGTGGAGGTCGTGACCATCCCGCAGCATCGCTTTACTTTTGGGCGCAGTCTGAATTGGGGGTGCGAAGCGGCTCGAGGTCGGATCTTCGTCTTCATCTCAAGCCACTGCATCCCGACACATGACCGCTGGCTAGCGAATCTGATTGCGCCGCTGCGCGAAGGACATGCGGCTTACGTGTATGGTCGGCAGGTCGGACACGACACGACGAAGTTTTCCGAGAAGCAGATCTTCGCGAAGTACTTTCCGGAACAAAGCCAGGTTCCGCAGGATGGCTTCTTCTGCAACAACGCGAATGCGGCGATCCTGAAAGAAATATGGGAGAATCATCGGTTTGACGAGCAGTGCACGGGGTTAGAGGACATGGTGCTCGCGAAGCATCTGACCACCATTGGCTACGAGGTCGGCTACGTCGCTGAAGCCCCTGTCTACCACATTCATGACGAGACGCTTCGTCAGACCAGAAATCGGTACTACCGCGAAGCGCTTACCTTACGTGACATCATGCCGAACATCCATGTGGGGCGACGTGACAGCCTTAGGTACTTCGCCGCTGGCGTCTGGCACGACTGGATCGAAGCTCGTCGAGAAAAGCGGCTGCTGAACGAACTACTCAGTACGGTGAAATTCCGCGCTGCGCAGTTCTGGGGCACCTACAAGGGCCACAATGAGAACCGGCGCTTGTCGCGCGCCGAACAGGAGGCCTACTACTATCCACGTGTTGCGACTGGCGAACGCGCCGCCAGTACAGCACAGCTTGATGCTGGTCGCATCGAGGTGCAATCATGAGCCTCGACGTGACAGCCCTCCTACCAATGAAGGCTAACAGCGAGCGGGTTCGCGGTAAGAACTTCCGTCCGATTGCTGGCAAACCGCTCTTCCGTTGGATCCTAGATGCTCTGCTTGAAGAGCCTCGCATCAGCCGGGTCGTGATCAACACCGATGCGTTGTCCGAGCTTGCGGCGGCCGGTTTGGAAGGCGGTTCAGACGAACGCATCGTTCTACGCGAACGGCGGCCTGATCTTCGTGGCGACTTCGTATCGATGAACTTGGTTCTTCAGGACGATGTACACGCTATTGGCGGCGACGCCTACTTCATGACCCACACCACCAATCCCCTTCTTTCGGCCGCCACGATCGGTGACATGATCGATCAGTACGAAGAGGCGCTGGCCACTAAAAGGGCCGATAGTTTGTTCTCGGTCAACCGCTTACAAACACGATTCTATACTGGTGCTGGTACACCGATCAATCACGACCCGAACGATTTGATCCGGACCCAGGACCTCGAACCCTACTTTGAGGAGAACTCCGTTGCCTACCTCTTCAGCCGCGAGAGCTTCGCCAAGACCGGAGCACGCATTGGACTGAAGCCTCTCTTGTACCGTACTCCTCCGTTGGAGTCGGTCGACATTGACGAAAGGTCAGACTGGTACTTAGCGGAAAGCCTTCTACTGCGTGGTCCCGCCCCATCGGAGGCGTTGCTATGAAGCCGCGTGTGCTAGTCACATGTCCGCCCATGCTTCGACTGTTTGAGGAGTTCGGCGATGACTTCGACGCCGCAGGGCTCGAAGGTTGCCCAGGCGACGTGACCCAGGTCCTAAGCGAAGATGAGTTGATCGATCTCCTGCCCGGCTATGACGGCTGGATCATCGGAGACGATCCTGCATCCGAACGCGTCCTAGACGCAGGAGGCAGTCGGCTACGAGCGGCGGTGAAGTGGGGCGTTGGCGTTGATAACGTCGACTTCGCAGCCTTCGAACGTAGAGGCATTCCAATCACGAACACGCCGGGGGTGTTCGGTCGCGAAGTCGCGGACGTCGCGGCAGGTTACGTCCTTGGTCTCGCTCGGTCTCTATACCGGATCGACCGAGAGGTGCGAGCGGGTGGGTGGCCGAAACCTGCTGGCGTGTCTCTATGGAACAAGCGCTGTGGTATCGTCGGATTTGGCGATATCGGGCGCGAGACGGCTCGTCGCTGCTTGGCGTTCGGAATGGAGGTCATTGCTTATGACCCAGCTTTCGTGGCCGTCCCCGACCTCGAAGTACGAGCGGCTGTGTGGCCAGAAGCGATCGAGACGCTCGACTTCTTGATCTTTACTTGCCCTCTGAACGTGCATACGGCCGGCATGTTCAACGATAAAATCGTCGACCGCGTAAAACGGGGACTTTTTGTCGTGAACGTCGCTCGTGGTCCTATTATTCGGGAGCAGGCGCTCCACAGGGGTTTGCAGTCGGGTGCAATCGCAGCAGCGGCTCTAGATGTCTTCGAAACGGAGCCCCTGCCTACTGAGAGTCCGCTACGTACCTACGGCGATTGTATCTTCGGCTCACACAATGGATCAAACACGGTAGACGCCGTTCGGCGCGTAAGCCGAACCGCGATCAAGCATATGGCCGAGTTCCTCAAGAATTGAGTAAGAGTGCCGCGCGGTCGCTCGGCATGCCGATCGTATCGGTTTCGTAGACGAACACGCTTCCGGAGAGAGGCCAACTTTCTAACTGGGCGGCCGATAGATCGCGTCGTGCGCTCGTTACGAAGAGGTGCCTGAAGCCTGGGCCTCCGAATACGGGACAAGTCACATGCGGCGCAGGGACAGCGAGTTCGCATAGATGCTCCCCACCCGGCGAGTAGCAAGCCACGGCCCCCTTCCCCCACAATGCGACCCAAAGACGCCCAAAGCTGTCCGTTACCGCACCGTCGGGCGAGCCGTCCTCGACTTCTACAAAGATTTCCCAGTCGGGTGGGCGATCCGATGACGGATCGAAATGGGCTTGTACGATCGTACCTGTCCCAGAGTCCGCATGATAGACCGTCTTCCCGTCCGGCGACCAGCAAAGACCGTTCGAGATCGCGAGACCTCGACGCATGGTAACGATCGTCCCGTTCCCGTTCAGGCGATAGAGTTTTCCCGACGGGTTGCCCGCAAACGACCCTTCGTGCATGGAACCGGCCCAGAACTGACCGCTCGGATCGACACGCCCGTCGTTCAGCCGGAGGCCGGCTCCTATGTCCGTTGGCCGCGAGATCCAAGCCACGCTCTCTTCTTCGAGGTCCCAAATGCCGAAGCCCTCGTCGAACGCGCACAGAAGGCGATCCTCGGTGCCGTCCAAGAACGCGAATGCGCAGAGGCGATACGGCGTTGAGTAACGTTTGATCCGAAGGTCTGGCCAAGAAGCTCTGCACAGCCGCCTACCGATGATGTCGGCCCACCACACCGTGTTGTCCGTATCGCGCCACAACACGCCTTCCCCCAGCGTATCGCCACTTTCGATCGTGTACACTAGCCGTACGTCAAACAATTACTAGTCCCCCCCCCCGCGCTGGTGCGGCACGCAGTCGAATGTATATCAACCGGTTCGATGCTTCTCGCTAGGGTTTTCAGCCGCGTGCGCATGTGGTCTATCGACTGTCTCTGGAGGGCAGCGGGACGATGGAATGACGAAATCTCTAACGGCCCACTATCCGAGCCTAGCTGCCAAACGGGTCTTCGTCACCGGTGGCGCGACGGGAGTTGGCGGTTCGGCCGTTGAGGCGTTCGCGAGCCAAGGGGCGCTGGTCGGCTTTGTCGACAAGAATGTGCGCGCCGGGGAGGCGTTGTGCGGTCGGGTTCAAGCGGCGACTGGGAACGAACCGTGGTTCGCGCCGGTCGACGTGACAGTCGAGGGCGCCCTAGCGGAGGCGATCCGTACCTTCGCGGAGGATCGCAACGGCCTTGACGTTCTCGTAAACAACGTTGCCAACGATGCCCGGCATGACCCAATGGACGTCACGTTGGAACGGTGGCGCGAGAACTTCAGCGTCAACGTCGATGCTGCGTTCTTCGGCGCACAGGCGGCGTTGAAGCTTATGATACCTGCCGGTGGTGGGGCGATCATCAACATCTCTTCCATCAATGCGCTGCTAGGGTTCCCGAACATGCCGGGATACATTACGGCCAAGTCAGCACTCTTGGGAATGACAAAGGCGCTGGCGAACGAGTACGGGCCTGCAGGAATCCGCGTGAACGCCGTCCTACCAGGTTGGGTGGCCACTGAACGTCAACTCGAGACCTGGCTCACGCCCGAAGCAGAAGCAGAATGGTCAACACGCGTCGCTCTGAAGGGTCGGATAGAACCCAGCGACGTCGCAAACCTAATCCTGTTCCTGAGTTCGAACGACAGTCGGATGATCACAAGCCAGTTCTTTATAATCGATGCAGGACGAACTTGACCGCCAACAGGTACGAGGCGCCATCTCGTGCTCGTCTCTCAGCATAATTATCATTAATTATAATGCAGGGTGTCGCCTGAAACGATGTCTTGCAGCATTGGCGCGGCAAAGCGATCCGCACTTCGAGGTCATCGTTGTAGACAATGCCTCTTCTGATGACTCTCAAGAAGTTGTCAAATCGCCCTTCCGTCTCGTTCGATCGGACGACAATTTGGGCTTTGCGGCAGGATGCAACCTCGGCGTACGGCACGCAGCTAGCGAATGGATAGCTTTCTTGAACCCGGATGCTTACCCGGATGCACGGTGGGTCGCGGAGTTGAGATCGGGAATGGAACGCTTTCCCGGTGTCGATGCGTTTGGTTCGACTCAGCTGACAGCGGGCGTGGAGGACCAGATCGATGGTCTGGGAGACGCCTATTTCGTGGCAGGGCAGCCGTTCCGTGGCGGGTTCGGCCAACGGCGCGTGGGATCTTTTCCGGAAGGAGAGGTCTTTGCGCCTTGCGCCGCTGCAGCTCTATGGCGTCGCAAGACATTCGTTGACTTAGGCGGTTTCGAAGAACGCTTCTTCTGTTACGGCGAGGACGTCGACCTCGGGTACCGACACCGGCTAGCAGGTGGTCGGTGCGTTCAACTCAGGGATGCAATCGTCGCACATGAGGGCTCCGGAATTAGCGGTCGGCACTCAGCGTTCACAGTGTACCACGGTCATCGAAACCGTATTTGGGTATTCCTACGCAATACTCCTCTCCCAATTCTGCTGGTTGCCTTCCCAGCACACATTCTGCTCAACTTGCTACTCGTCTTTCAAACCGCACGTCACGGTCAGGGAAACGCCTACCTGCGTGCCGTCCGCGACGCAGTTCGCGGCGCTGATCCCTTCCTCTCGGAGCGTAGAACGCTTCATGCAGATGCAGTACCGTGGTGGCGAGTTGCACGCGCACTTACGTGGTCGCCTCTAGCCGTCCTACGACGCTCTCCCAAGGTCTGGAACAACGCAAGCGTGCAGTTCGAGCAGCGTACGCCAGCACGAAGTTAGACGTCGTTTTGGTACGGGTGGTCGGGTTCGAACCGACACTCTGTCACCAGAACCGGATTTTGAGTCCGGCGCGTCTACCAATTCCGCCACACCCGCGAGGCGATCATCGTTTAACCGAACGTCACGCCTTGTCGATAGGGGTGTTGTAGGCAGATCGCTGCGGCGCCGCTAAGGCGGGCCGGTGACAAGGAACGATGACGACATGCTCTCGACCGACGCGGCGCGATCTGACGAAGACGAGGCGCCCGCCGGGGCAGGTGAGCCTGAGGACGTCACCGCCCTGATCCTTCTGACGCTCGACAAGGCGGCCGCCGTCGAGGGGAAGGCCGACGTCTCGCTCGGCCGCGTGCTCGACAGCCTCGACGAACGCGGCTTCGGCCTCCTCCTTCTGGTCCTGGCCCTACCCTGCTGCATTCCCTTCCTCTGGGGCATTCCGCAGGTCGTCTCGCTGCCCATGCTCGCGGTCGCCTTCCAAATCGCGCGCGGCGCCCATAGGCCCTGGCTGCCCGCTTCGCTGCGGGCACGCCGCTTCTCGGTCGAGCGGATGAAAGCGTCCGTTACCCGCGTTCACCGCTACATCGGGTGGATCGAGCGCCTCGCGAGACCCCGGCTTTCCGCCGTGGTCGAGGGCGCCGGGCTCAGGATCGTCGGCGCGCTGCTTCTGGTCCCCACGATCTCAATCCTCATGCCGTTTCCGGGGTCGAACACGGCCCCCGGCATCGGGGTCGCGATCGTCTCGGTCGGCCTTCTCGAGAAGGACGGCCTTTTGACCCTCGCCGGGCTCGTCTTCGGCCTCGCCTGGGTCGTCTTCCTGGTCACGATCTTCGTCCTCCTCGGGGCGGAGGCGACTTCCATCGTCAAGGAGTTCACGCGTGGCCTCGTCTCGGGCACCTTCGGGGGATGAGGGTGACGAGCGGCCGCGCGACGCTTGGGCACCTTTCGCGCGAGGAGCGCGCTCGGCAGCGTGCCGCCATGGCCGCCTCGACGCCCCTGACCCCGATGCGTGCTCTCGGCATCGCCACCCTCGCCAGCGGGGCGCTCCTCGCCGGCGCGCACGCCTTCGAGCGCTTCGGCGGCCTTGCCCCTTGCGCGCTTTGCCTTGAGCAGCGCGAGGTCCACTGGGCTGCTCTCACCGTCGCAGGCGTCATGCTGTTCTTCGCGAGGGCGGGGGCGGCCAAGGTCGTCGCTGCCGGGCTCGGCGCGCTCTGCGTGGTCTACCTCTTCTCCACCGGGCTCGCAGCCTACCACGCTGGGGTCGAGTGGGGATTCTGGA
Organism: Parvularcula dongshanensis; assembly: GCF_014199615.1. GTDB lineage: Bacteria > Pseudomonadota > Alphaproteobacteria > Caulobacterales > Parvularculaceae > Parvularcula > Parvularcula dongshanensis. The sequence goes on from NZ_JACHOB010000002.1 coordinate 335,475, forward strand.
AAGGGCCTTCCGGTTGCGCCGCGACGGGTTTGGGGGACGGACCGAGCGTTGGGGATCTTCTCTCCGGGCTTGATGCGCCGGGCCCGAGAGGCCCCGCTTGCTCCGAAGCGGCCTGGCGCCTCGGTGGCGTGTCGATGGCGGGCTACAACGTGCTCGCCTCGGCCTCGCTCGCGGCGGTGTGCCTGCTCGCCTGCGTCGCGTTTGCGCGGCGCCTTTACGCACGCCCCCTCGCCGCCTAGCTCTTCGCCATGTTGCTACGTCGCCGCACCGCCGAGATGCTCCGCGTCGACCACGCCGGAGAGTACGGTGCGGTCGCGATCTATCAGGGCCAAAGAGCCGTCTTCGAACGCCTGCCGCACAAGGCGCGGATGACTGCCCTTCTGCAGGAGATGGAAGAAGGCGAGCAGCATCACCTCGCTGCCTTTGACGGCCTTTTGAACGAGCGCCGGGTCCGCCCCACCCTCCTCGCCCCCTTGTGGAACGCCGCCGGCTTCGCGCTCGGCGCGGGCACCGCGCTCCTGGGCGAGAAGGCTGCCATGGCCTGCACCAGCGCGGTCGAAAGCGTGATCGAGGGCCACTACAAAGAGCAGGCGGACGAGCTCGGCGACCAGGAGCCCGAGCTGCGCGGCACCTTCCTTCAGTTCCGCGAGGACGAGCTCGGCCACCACGATACGGCGATCGCCGAGGGTGCAGAGCAGGCGCCGGGCTACCGGCTCCTGAGCGCCGCTATCAAGGCGGGATGCCGAGCGGCGATCCGGGTGACGACGAAGGTCTAGGCCTTTAGCGCGGCGGGACTTGAAACCCGCGGGCTTCGCCGCTATCGCCCGCGCTCATTTTTTGTCACGAGGCTGGCCGCGTGTTCCGCGGCGCCCGAACCTGCCGAGGCTGTCATGGCGACCGAAGCCACCGTTTTCGACTGTGAACTGCGCAAGCGCGCCGGGACCGGCGGCAGCCGTGCCGTGCGCCGTGACGGCTGGGTGCCGGCCGTCCTCTACGGCGGCGGCGAGGGCCCGGCCAACATCAAGCTGCGCTACAACCAGGTCCTGAAGGCCTATCAGACCGGCCGCCTGATCGACGTGCTCTCCAAGATCAGCGTCGACGGCAAGGAGCAGCAGGTCATCGGCAAGGAGATCCAGGTCGATCCGGTCAAGGACCTGCCGATGCATGTCGACATGATGCGTGTCGACGCCCGGACCCGCGTGACGGTCGCGGTTCCCGTCCACTTCGTCGGCGACGAGACTTCGCCCGGCCTCAAGTCGGGCGGTACGCTCAACGTCGTCCGCCACGAGATCGAGGTCGAGGCGCCCGCGACCGAGATCCCCGAGTTCTTCGAAGTGGACCTCGCCGCCGCCGAGATCGGCGACGTCATCCACGTCTCGACCGTCAGCCTGCCCAAGGGCGTCGAGCTGACGATCACCGATCGCGACTTCACCATCGCGACGATCATCGCGCCGCGCGCCGTCACGGCCGCCGACGACGAGGACGAGACGCCGGACACGCAAGTGACCGAAGGCCCTGCAGGCGCCGAGATTGAAGGCGACGAAGAGTAAGCCTCTCCTTCTCGCCTTTCTTTCAAGCGCCCCGCGAGCCGCCCTCGCGGGGCGCTTCGCGTTTCAGGCCTTGCGACCGTTTCCCCCACGCGGCGAACCACCTCGAAGGCAGCCTGTTCGCTCGCCTGGAAAGGAAACGAGCATGTCCAAGACCTACAACAAGGGGACCAAGGTGTCCTGGAGCTGGGGCAACGGCACGGCGACCGGCAAGGTCGAGAAGAGCAACACCGAGAAGGTGACCCGCAAGATCGACGGCAAGGATATCACCCGCAATGCCGACGAGGACAACCCAGCCTACTACGTGAAGCAGGACGACGGGGGCGCGGCGCTCAAGAGCCACTCCGAGCTGAACAAGGCCTGACCGTCATCCGGTTGTCAGCGGCGGGAGCGCGGCGCACAAAGGGCCCCCGTCACGCCTGAGGTTCTATGTCCGCGCCCTCCTCGCGCCGAACGCTCGCCCGCATCCTCGCCACCGGCCTTCACACGCCGGAGGCGCGGGTCACCAATGAGGAGCTGGTCGGAGCCTACAATGCCTGGGTCCAGCGGTGGAACGCCGCGCATCCCGACGATCCGCGCGAGGAGAGCTCGGCGGCCTTCATTGAGAAGGCATCGGGCATCAAAGCGCGGCACGTCCTCGACCGGCAGGGCATGCTCGACCCCGAGCGGATGCGGCCCGTCTTGCCAGTCCGCCGCGATGACGAGCTTTCGATCATGGCCGAACTCGGCGTCCTCGCGGCGAAGGACGCGATGGCGCGGAGCGGAATCGAGCCGTCGTCCATCGACGCGGTGATCTGCGCCGCCTCGAACATGCAGCGGCCCTACCCCGCCCTCGCCGTCGAGATCCAGGACGCGTTGGGGATCGAGGGCTTCGCCTTCGACATGAACGTCGCCTGCGCGTCGGCCGCCTTCGGCATCCAGACGGCGATCGGGCTTCTTTCGACCGGGGCGCGGCGGGTCCTGATGGTGAACCCCGAGATCTGCACCGCGCACATCAACTTCCGCGACCGGGACGGCCACTTCATCTTCGGCGACGTCGCGACCGCGGTTATCGTCGGCGGGCCGCCGGACGAGAGCGAAGCGCCCCTCTTCGACGTGCTCGACACCCGGCTGAAGACCGTGTTCTCGAACAACATCCGCAACAATATGGGCTTCCTCGACCCCGCCACGGACAGCGTGATCGACTGGCAGGATCCCGGCACGGACAAGCTCTTCAAGCAGCGCGGGCGGTCGGTGTTCAAAGAGGTCGTGCCCATGGTCGGCGCGATGATCTCCGAGCACCTCGCCGACAACGGCGTCGAGGCGTCCGAGGTCTCGCGGCTCTGGCTGCACCAGGCGAACCTCTCGATGAACCAGCTGATCGCGAAGAAGGTGCTCGGCCACGAGGCGAGCGAGGAGGAGGCGCCAGTGGTGCTCGACGAGTACGCGAACACGTCGTCTGCCGGCTCGATCATCGCCTTCCACCTGCACCATGCGGACCTTTCGCCCGGTGAGATCGGCGTGATCTCGGGCTTCGGCGCGGGGTACTCCGCCGGCTCCGTCATCGTTCGGGCGGTCTGAGCGTGGCCGGACCGGACGCGCATACCTACGAGCCGAAGAACGGGCATGGGCTTCGGCACGATCCCTTCAACTCGATCGTCGCGCCGCGCCCCATCGGCTGGGTCTCGACCTGCGACGGCGAGGGCCGGGCGAACCTCGCGCCCTACAGCTTCTTCAATGCCCTCGCCTACACGCCGCCGACGATCGGCTTTTCGAGCTCTGGCCGGAAGGACAGCCTGGAGAACGCCGAGGCGACGGGGCAGTTCGTTTGGAACCTCGCGACGCGCGCTCTCGGTGCGGCGATGAACGCGACCGCTGCCGCCGTCGCCCAAGGCGCCAGCGAGTTCGAGCTCGCAGGGCTGACGCCCGCGAAGAGCCGCCTCGTCGCGGCGCCGCGCGTCCTCGAAAGCCCCGTCAACTTCGAGTGCGTCGTCACGGACATCGTCCGGCTTCGGACCAAGGAGGGCGAAGACATGCCCAACTGGTTCGTCATCGGCGAGGTCGTCATGGTCCATATCGACCCGGCACTCGTTGCGACAGGCGTCTTCGAGACCGAGAAGGCGGACCCCATCATGCGCGGCGGCGGGCCGACGGCCTACTTCGCGCTCGGCGACCGGATCGACATGGCTCGGCCCGAAACGCCTGACGGCCTCCGCCGCTAGAGCTTCGCCCATGTCCCAGACACCGCCGCCGCGCGCCTGGCAGCGCATGCTCTCAGGAAGAAGGCTCGACATCCTCGACCCCTCGCCGCTCGACGTCGAGATCGAGGACATCGCCCACGGCCTCGCCCGCGTCGCCCGCTGGAACGGGCAGACGACGGGCCCCCTGCCCTTCAACGTCGCTCATCACTCGGTCATCGTCACCGACCTCTGCGCGGCGCGAAACCCGAATTGGCCGAAGGAGCACCTCCTCGCCGCCCTCCTCCACGACGCGCCCGAATACGTCATCGGCGACATGATCAGCCCGTTCAAAGCAGCGCTCGGGGCGAGGTACCGCGAGGTCGAGCACGGCCTTCAGCGAGCGGTGCACCTGCGCTTCGGCCTGCCGCCCGAGCTGCCCGAGAAGGTCGGCAAGCAGATCAAGCGCGCCGACCGCATCTGCGCCTACTTCGAGGCGGTCCAGATCGCAGGCTTCGGCGTCTCGGAGAGCCGCAAGCTCTTCGGCGATCCGCGGCCCCACGCGCTGACGATCGAGGCTTTGGACGCGGAGGCGAGCCAGGCGCTGTACCTCGAGCGGTTCGAGAGCTTGGCTGGGTGACGCGCAAGCGCCGTCGTCCGCTAAGCGGCGATACGATGGTCCGGGGTGTCCCGCGCGCGGCCCGCCGCAGCGAAGGGTTGAGTAAGGTTTGCTGCGGCGTGAAGGGTCCCACACCGTAGCCTGACGCGCGGCACGGGACCCTCCACGCCCCTCGGCGCGATCCGCCGGGGCCGTTCTTCAGCTCGCCCGGCGCGTGTCTGGCCCGATACGGCGGGATGCATTCCATCACCCAGGCCGACCGGCACGTGGTCCCGCAGCGGCAGGCAGAGCAGGCGTCAGCTGTCCGCCCCGCCCCGGCCCTGCCGCGACGAGACAAGAGTGCCATAGGCTAAGAACACGGGGACAAGTTCGCCGCTGGGATCACCTCTCCCGCTTGCGGGAGAGGTCGAAGGCCGCGTCAGCGGGCTTCGGGTGAGGGCCAGCGGCGGTGACGCCTGGCACGACCCTCGCTTCCCCTCACCCCAAATCAAAGATTTGGACCTCTCCCAGAGGGAGAGGTGGCGGCACGCTTCCGCGAGCCGCCCTACGCCGAGACGCCTAGCTGCTTCTCGATGGCTTCGCGGTAGCCGCGTCCGACGGGGACGTCCTGGCCGTCCGTCAGCACGGCGCGGAGGCCGCCGTTCCCGTCAGGATGCAGGGCGGTGACGGCATAGCTCGGCACGAGCCAGGAACGGTGGACGCGCAGCATGGGCTGGCCTGCGCCTTCGAGGGTCTTCGCGAGCGCGGCGAGCGTGGAGCGCACGAGGATCGGTGGGCCGCCCGTGCTGACCTCGACGTAGTTGCCCGCGGCGCGCGCCCAGGCGACGTCGAGCGGCTCGACCAGCACCGTCGTCGCGCCGCAGCGCAGGGCGACCTTCGTGGCGGGGCGAGGCGGCGGCGCTTCGGGATCGCGCCGCGCCTCGCTGCCTCTGAGCACCGCCGTCATGACGTAGGCCAGGATCAGGTAGCCGACGGCGTCCTTCCTGTACTCGTAGAGAAGCTCGGTGACCGGATCGCCGAAGAAGCGGTAGCGATGGCCGAGGAGGCTCGGGGCGAGCAGCGTCCGCAAGAGGACCATGCCCGCGACGTGCGCGAGCGAGTAGGGAACCGTCGCGAGCGCGTGGACGGCGAGGCTGCGTCGCCAGCCGGGGCCTAAGAGCGGCCACCGCCTGATGAGCGCGAAGAGGACGGGCAGGAGCGCGATCACCACGACCGCGCTCGTCCCTTCCCAAAGCCAGGGAGCAAGCCCCGCGACCTCGCCGCGCCGCATCGCCTCGGTCTGGACGCTGAGGGCGTTCACGACGCCCGCGACGCAGGCGATCAGGCTGCAGACGAGGAACGCGCTGGCCTCGGCGGAGAGGCGCGGGCGTCCGTCCCCGGGCGCCGCGTTTCGTCCCGCCGCCGTCCCTTCGGCCCGCGTCCCGTCACTTCGCGCTTCTGGCGCGAGGCGGTCCGGCGCAGGCCGGCGACGTGATCTGGAGAGCACCATGTCCCTGACCGTCCCCTCCGCCCGTCCTTCGCGCGCCGCTGCGGCGCCTCCGGGCCGCCGATACGACCTCGACGCGGTGCGGGTCGGCGCGTTCGGCCTCCTCATCCTCTACCACGTCGGCATGTTCTACGTGACCTGGGACTGGCACGTGAAGAGCCCTTACGCCTCGGCCGCGGCCGAGCCCCTCATGCGGCTCGTCAACCCGTGGCGCCTGGCGATCCTGTTCTTCGTCTCGGGTGTGGCGGTCCGCTTCGCGACCGACAAGGCGTCCTCGCGGGGACGGTTCGCCGCCAGCCGCCTCTTGCGCCTCGGCCTGCCGATCCTGGTCGGCATGCTGGTGACGGTGGCGCCGCAGACCTACTTCGAGCTGCGCCAGGACGGGGCGATCCCGCCGGACTTCGGCGCGTTCTACGCGCGCTACCTGTCGGGCGACCTGCCGCTTCTGACGCCGACCTGGAACCACCTTTGGTACCTTGTCTACCTCTTGGTCTACGTCCTCCTCCTGCTGCCGGTCCTGCCCCTCCTTCGGCGGCTCGCGGCGCGCGAGGCGCTCGGCCGTCTGCTCGGCGGCCCCTGGCGCCTTCTCCTCCTCGTGCCGCTGCCCTTCATCCTCTTCGAGCTGACGCTCTCGGAACGCTTCCCGACGACGCATGCGCTCGTCGACGACTGGGGGAACCACGCGCACCGGCTGACGATCTTCCTCCTCGGCGTCCTCGCCGCGAAGGACGAGCGGTTCTGGGGAAGCGTCGACCGCGCCCTGCCCGCCGCGGCCGCGATCGCGATTCTCCTCGTGCCGGCCCGGCTCTTCGCGCAGCCGCTCTACGACGCGCTGACGAGCCATGACCTCGGCGACGGCGCGTGGACGGTCGGCTACGTCCTCTACGCCTGGTCGGTCATCGTCGCGCTTCTGGGCTTTGCACGCCGGGCGGTGCGCGGACCGTCCGCCGCCCTCGCCTACGCGAACGGCGCGGTCTTCTGCTGGTACGTCCTGCACCAGACGATCATCGTCGCCGTCGGCTACGCGCTCGCGCCGATGCGCCTGGGGGCCTGGCCCGAGGCGATCCTCGTGATCCTTGCCACCGTGATCGGATGCCTTGCAGGCTACGAGCTGCTGCGGCGCGTCCCCGGCGTGCGGATCGCCTTCGGAATCAAAGAGGGGCGCCGACGATCCTCCTCGCAGGCCGCCCCGCAGGGCTCGGGACGCACCGCGCCGACGCCGCGTTGACGCGTCGAGGCTTAGGACAGGCCGGCCGGTTGATGCGGGGCGTCCCAACGCCGACATTGCGCCTCCATGCAGCACCGCGTCGTCATCGGCCTCAACGCCGTCGTCACCGCCCTGATGGGCGGGGAGCCCCACGTCCTCTGCGTCCGGCGCGAGGACGGCTGGGGCCTGCCCTACGGCGCCTTCGATCCCGTGCGGCACCGCACCTTCGAGATCGGCATGCGGGACTTCGTCAGCCGTCAGACCGCGCTGACGCTGGGCTACGCCGAGCAGCTCTACACCTTCGGGGACGAGGGGCGGGAGGCGCCGCTGGCGAGCCTTTCGGGCGGCGAGGCGTCGGACCGGATCGTCTCGGTCGGCTACCTCGCGCTGTCGCCCGAGGCCGGGTCCACGGGCCGCCGGGAGGTCGCCTGGCGCAGCTGGTACGACCACTTCCCCTGGGAGGACCGGCGGCGCGGCGACGAGGCGCTGGGGCCGATCTTGGACGCGCTCATGGCCTGGGCCGCAGGCGAGGCGAGCCGCCAGGCCCGAATCGCCCTCGCCTTCGGCCAGGCCGAGGAAGGTTGGCAGGAAGAGCGGGCGCTCGACCGCTACGAACTGATGTACGAGGCGGGCCTCGTGCCCGAGGCCGAGCGGGACGGCCACGCCGGCGGGCGCAGGATGGCGGATGACGGCGCGATGACCTCGGACCACCGCCGCATCCTCGCGACCGCGATCGGCCGCCTGCGCGGCAAGCTGCGCTACCGTCCGGTGATCTTCGAGCTGGTGCCGGACCCCTTCACCCTCTCGGACCTGCAAGAAGCCGTCGAAGGCGTGCTCGGCTTCTGCGTGCACAAGCAGAACTTCCGCCGGGCGGTCGAGGCGACGGGCCTCGTGCGCAAGACGGGCGAGACGGCGCAAGGGACCGGCGGACGGCCCGCCGCGCTCTACGCCCGGGCGCGGGTGCCGGTGACGGCGGGGCTCGGCCTCACCCTCCCCCGCCTGCGCGCCGAGTGCGCCTGAGCCACACATCCGTGAGACCGCGCAGGCCGCTTGCGCCCCCGCCTTGCCGCGACTAGGGTCCGCCCCTACTTATGCTCTAGTTGAGCAAATATCCGGGAGGCGGTTCATGCCCTTCGACGCCCTGAACGAGACGTCTGCGCTCGCCTACACGGACGAGGTGCGGGCGAAGACCGACCACCTCTACGCCCTCGTCGAGGCGAAGATCCCGCGCATCGAGTGGGAGGCGATCGCGCCCGTCATCGCGCGCATCAACGACCTCAAGCGGCAGAAGAACGCGATCATCCTCGCGCACAACTACATGACGCCGGAGATCTTCGCCTGCGTCGGCGACTTCCGCGGCGACAGCCTCGCGCTGGCGCGCGAAGCCGCGCGGACGGAGGCGGACCTGATCGTGCAGGCGGGCGTCCACTTCATGGCGGAGACGTCGAAGATCCTCGCGCCCGGCAAGACCGTGCTGATCCCCTCGATGGAGGCGGGGTGCTCGCTCGCCTCCTCGATCACGGGCGCGGACGTGCGGCTCCTGAAGGAGCGCTATCCGGGCGTGCCCGTCGTCACCTATGTGAACACGACCGCCGAGGTGAAGGCGGAGACCGACATCTGCTGCACCTCCTCCAACGCGGTCCAGGTCTGCGAGCACGCCGCGCGCGAGGCGGGCACGGACACGGTGATCTGCATCCCCGACCAGTTCCTCGCGCGCAACGTCGCGGCGATGACGGACCTCAAGATCGTCACCTGGGCCGGGGCCTGCGAGGTGCATGAGCGCTTCACCGCCGAGGACATCCGCGAGATCAAGGAAGGCCATCCGGGCGTCCAGATCCTCGCCCACCCCGAATGCCCGCCCGAGGTCCTGGCCGAGGCGGACTTCGCAGGGTCCACGGGCGCGATGAACGCCTACGTCCGGGACAAGCAGCCGCGCAACGTGGTGCTGATCACCGAGTGCTCGATGTCCGACAACGTCGCGCTCGAGAACCCGGGCGTCGACTTCGTGCGGCCCTGCAACCTCTGCCCGCACATGAAGCGGATCACGCTGGAGGGCATCCTGAACAGCCTCGAGAACGGCGTGCACGAAGTGACGGTCGACCCGGTGATCGCGGCGCGGGCGCGCGAGGCCGTGGAGCGGATGATCGCGCTTCCGGACCCTGCGGTGCCCGCGCGCTTCGACGGCCGGACGGGGCGCGACGTGATCTCGGTGGAGACGCGGTAGGATGAAGGCCGCTCCCGCCCAAGGGGGCGTCCTCATCGTCGGCGCGGGGATCGCCGGGCTCTACACCGCGCTCAAGCTCGCCCCCCGGCCCGTCACCATCGTCACCGCCGGGCGCTTGGGCGAGGGCGGCAGTTCCGAGTGGGCGCAGGGCGGGCTCGCCGCTGCCGTCGGCGAAGGGGACACGCCCGAGCAGCACCTCGCCGACACGATCGCGGCCGGGGCGGGCCTCGTCGACGAGGCGGCGGCGCGCATCCTCTGCGAGGACGGGCCTGCGCGCATCCATGACCTCCTCTCGCTCGGCGTGCCCTTCGACACGGACGAGGCCGGGAACCTCAAGGTCGGGCGCGAGGCCGCGCATGGGCGCGACCGGATCGTGCATGTCGGCGGGGACGAGGCGGGCGCGACGATCATGCGGGTGCTGACGGAGCGGGCCCGGGCCGCTTCGCACATCGAGGTCCGCGAGCGCCACGTCGCCGAGCGCCTGATCGTCAAGGACGGGCGCGTCGCGGGCGCGGTCTGCTGGGACATCGAGGCGGGCGAACCCGTCTCGGTCCCGTCTTGCGAGACGATCCTCGCCACGGGCGGCGCGGGCGGGCTCTTCGCGGTCACCACGAACCCGCTCCACGCGCAGGGCCACGGCCTCGTCCTCGCCTACGAGGCGGGTGCCAGCTTGCGCGACCTCGAGTTCGTCCAGTTCCACCCCACCGGCATCGACATCGGACGCGACCCGGCGCCGCTGGCGACCGAAGCCCTGCGCGGAGACGGCGCGACGCTGCACGACGCGCACGGACGGCGCTTCATGCGAGGCTTGCACGAGGACGCGGAGCTCGCGCCGCGCGACGTCGTCGCGCGCGGCGTCGCGGGCGCCATCAAGGAGACCGGCGCGGCGTTCCTAGACGCCCGGGCGGCGATCGGCGCGGCCTTCCCCGCCCGCTTCCCCACCGTCTTCGAGGCCTGCATGGCGGGCGGCGTCGATCCGCGCGTCAAGCCGATCCCCGTCGCGCCCGCCGCGCACTACCACATGGGCGGCGTGCTGACGGACCTCGATGGCCGAGCCGACGTGCCGGGTCTCTGGGCGGTCGGCGAGGTCGCCTCGACGGGCGTCCACGGCGCGAACCGCCTGGCGTCCAACAGCCTCCTCGAAGCCCTCGTCTTCGGCGCCCGCGCGGCGCGTGCGATGCCTGAGACGGTCCGGTGCGGCGCGCCTGCCGACCCGCCCGGCTTCACCCGGCCTTCCAAGCCGGCGACCGACATGGCGGAGCTACGGCGCGCCATGTCGCGCGACTGCGGCCTCCTGCGGGAGGCGGGCAGCCTCGGTGCCCTGCTCGCCGGGATCGATCCGGAGGCCGCGCAGACCGTCGGCGGACGCCTCGCCCGCGGCGCAGCGAAGCTGATCGTGGAAGCCGCCCTCTCCCGCGAGGAGAGCCGCGGCGCCCATCAGCGGACGGACTTTCCCGAGGTGGCTCCGCCTCGTCATAGCCTCGCCCGGCGAGGGGGGACGATGGGTGATGGGGCCGTTTGACGCCTCAAGGCTGCCCTTCACCGGCGCCTGAAGGCAGGCTTTACGTGACGGGCCCGCCCAAAACGTCCAGGATGGCCGCCAAGGGCAACCGGCGGTTCTAGAGGGCAAATCATGACGAACGATGCCGGGCCGACCCCCGCCAGCGGCGGCGAGATGGGCGAGCGGATCCGCCGGTTCGATTGGGAGAACCATCCGCTTGGCAGTCCGCGGCACTGGCCGCCGACCCTGCATACCGCGCTCGGCATCTGCCTGAACTCGAGCTTGCCCACGGCGATCTACTGGGGGCCGGAGCTGTGGCTTCTCTACAACGACGCCTGGTCCGCCGTGCCGCGCGACCGGCACCCCGCCGCGCTCGGACAGCGTGCGGCGGAGTTGTGGACGGACATCTGGGACGTCGTCGGGCCGCAGTTCGAGGAGGTCATCGAACGCGGCGGCAGCGTCGCGAGCTACGACCAGCTTCTCAAGATCGAGCGCGACGGGCGTGCCGAGGAGACCTACTGGAACTACAGCCTGTCGCCGATCATCGGTCCGGACGGCAGCGTCGTCGGCGTCTTCAATCAGGGGCACGAGACCACCGACAACGTTCTGGCCGCGCGCTCGCGCGAGGCGGAGACCGATCGCTTGCGCGAGCTCTTCGCTCAGGCGCCGGGGGCGGTGGCGATCCTACGAGGGCCCAACCACGTCTTCGAGCTGGCCAACGACGCGTATCGCCGCCTCATCGGCCGCGACGACGACATCATCGGGCAGCCCGTCGCGGAGGCTCTCCCCGAAGTCATCGAGCAGGGCTTCATCGCCCTCCTCAACCGCGTCTACGAGACGGGCGAGGCGTTCCGCGGCACCGCGGTGCCTGTCGACCTTGTCCGCGAGGGGCAGCGCGAGGAGCGCAAGCTCGACTTCATCTATCAGCCGATCCGCGAGGGTGCGGACGTCCGGGGCATCTTCGTAGAGGCCTGGGACGTGACAGAGACCGAACGGCTCTTCACCGAACTCAAGGAACTCAACACGACGCTGGAGTTGCGCGTACAGGGCGAGGTCGAGGAGCGGCTCAGGACCGAAGGCCAGCTCCGCCAGGCGCAGAAGATGGAGGCGGTCGGGCAGCTGACGGGCGGCATCGCGCACGACTTCAACAACATGCTGACGACCATACTGGGCGGGCTGGAGGTGGCCAGGCGGCACCTCTCCGACCCGCGCGATCCGAAGGTCGACCGCTACCTCGACGCGGCCCACAGCTCCGCGCAACGGGCGGCGGCGCTGACCCAGCGTCTTCTCGCCTTCTCCCGCCGCCAGTCGCTCGAGATCGAGCGGCTGGACGCAGCGGCCCTGGTGCGGGGGCTCGCCGACCTCTTCGGAAGCACGGTCGGCGATCAGGCGACCCTCGTTCTGAACGTCGACGCGCAGGCCTGGCCCGTCGCGACCGACGTCAGCCAGCTCGAGAACGCGGTGTTGAACCTCGTGATCAACGCCCGCGACGCCATGGCCGAGGGCGGGCAGCTGACGATCACGGTCAAGAACGTCCGGCTCGAGGGCGGCCGCGCGCAGGACGACGAGGAGATCGAGCCCGGCGACTACGTCGCGATCTCGGTGTCGGATACGGGCAGCGGCATGTCCGAAGAGGTACGCGGCCGCGCCTTCGAACCCTTCTTCACGACCAAGCCGATCGGCCAGGGTACGGGCCTCGGACTCTCCATGATCTACGGCTTCGTGCGGCAGTCGAATGGCTACGCCAGCATCGCCTCCATCGAGGGCGAAGGAACGACGGTCACGCTGCACCTGCCGCGAGCCGAGGGGGCGGCCGAGGCCGCCGCCAGTCCCGCGCCGTCCGTCCCGGGCCCCGGCCCGCTGCGGCGGGCCCGCGTCCTGGTGGTCGAGGACGAGCCGCTCGTCCGTATGCTCATCGTCGATACGCTCGAGGACCTCGGCCTGGAGGTCACCGAAGCGGGCGACGGCCGCAGAGCGGTCGAGATCCTAGAAGCGGACCGGCGCTTCGACCTCCTCGTCACCGATGTCGGCCTGCCAGGCCTCAACGGACGGCAGGTCGCCGAGGCCGCGCGAAAGGTGCAGACGGACCTCAAGGTCCTCTTCGCCACGGGCTATGCCGAGAAGGCTGCGGTGAGGGGAGACTTCCTGGAAGAAGGCATGGAGATGATCGGCAAGCCCTTCGACGTCGAGGACCTGGCCCGGCGGGTCGGCCAGATGCTCGACAGCTAGGCTTCGTTCGAAGCGCCCCTTCAACCCCGGCTCGCCATGACTTCGCCTCCGCGGAGAGGACAGGCGGCCCGCGGCCCTTTAAGGTCGGACGATGATCCCCTTTCCCCTGCCCCCCGCCCTGACCGAGCCCTTGATCCGCAGGGCGCTCGAAGAGGATCTCGGCGACGCCGGTGACGTCACGACGCTCGCGACGGTGCCGGCGGACCGGCAGGCGGTGGCCGAGATCAACGCGCGGAAGGCGGGGCACGTGGCGGGGGTGGAGCTCGCGCGGCGCGTCTTCCGCCTCGTCGACACCACCTTGGAGGTCTCGGTCGAAGCCGAAGACGGGGCCCGGCTCGCGGCCGGCGGACGCGTGATGACCGTGAAGGGCGCCGCGCGGTCGCTCCTCACGGCGGAGCGCGTCGCGCTGAACCTGCTCGGCCACCTCTCGGGCGTCGCGACGGCCACGGCAGCGTTGGTGCGTGCGGTCGAGGGCACGGGGGCGCGGATCGTCTGCACGCGCAAGACGCTGCCGGGCCTCAGAGCCGCGCAGAAGCACGCCGTGCTCTGCGGCGGGGGCCACAACCACCGTTTCGGCCTGCACGACGCGGCGATGATCAAGGACAACCACATCGTCGCGGCGGGCGGGCTGACGCCCGCGCTCCGGGCCGCCCGCGCCGCGCTGGGCCACATGGTCAAGATCGAGGTCGAGGTGGACAGGCTCGATCAGCTCGAAGAGGCGCTCATGGGCGGGGCGGACGTCGTCCTCCTCGACAACATGACGCCCGAGGCGCTGCGCGAGGCCGTGCGGTTGACGGCCGGGCGGGCGGTGCTGGAGGCTTCGGGCAACGTGACGATCGACACCGTGCGCGGGGTCGCGGAGACGGGGGTGGACGTGATCTCCTCGGGGTGGATCACGCACTCGGCGCCGAACCTCGACATCGGGCTCGACCTGACGCTCTGAGACGGACTCGCCCTGAGGGCCGCGCGCAGGTTAGAAGCCCGCCATGCTGATCCTGATTTCGCCCGCCAAGAACCTCGACTTCGCCGAGGCGCCCGCCCCGCCTGCGACGACCCCGCGCTTTCCCGAGGAGACCGCCGCGCTCGCGAAGAGCCTGAAGGCGAAGTCGGCCGCCGACATCGCCGGCCTCATGTCGCTCTCGGACAAGCTCGCGGCGCTCAACCGCGCCCGCTACCGCGCCTTCGGCGAGCAGTCGAAGAAGGCGGCGATCCTCGCCTTCGCGGGCGACGTCTACCGCGGCCTCGATGCCGGGACGATGTCGCACGAAGACCTCTCCGCCGCGCAGGACCGGGTGCGCATCCTCTCGGGCCTCTACGGCCTCCTGCGGCCCCTCGACGCGATCGAACCCTACCGCCTGGAGATGGGCACGAAGCTGCGCACCAAGAAGGCGGCGGACCTCTACGGCTTCTGGGGCGGGAAGATCGCGCAGGCGATCGAGGACGATCTTGCGGGCCATGAGGACCAGACGGTCGTGAACCTCGCCTCGAACGAGTACTTCAAAGCGGCCAAGGACCTCGACGCGCCGGTGATCACGCCGGTCTTCAAGGAGGAGAAGGACGGGCAGGCCCGCACGCTCGCCCTCTTCGCCAAACTCGCGCGGGGGATGATGGCGCGCTTCGCGGTGGACGAGCGGCTCGACCGGGCGGACGGCCTCAAGGACTTCCGCGGTGGGGGATACAAGTTCCAGAAGGCGTTGTCGGACGACCGGACCTTCGTCTTTACCCGGCCGCAGCCGCCGAAGAAGAGCTAGAAGCCTTCGCAGGCTCAGTCCGGCGCGACGCTCTCGTCGAGGCCGTCATAGGTCGTGTTGCCGCTGAGCAGCAGGGCGACGGGGCGGAGCGGGTCGATATGCGCGAGGACGATGACGATGAGCACCGTCATCGGCACCGCGATCAGCGCGCCCGGTATGCCCCAGATGAAGCTCCACAGGAGGAGCGAGAAGAGGATGACCAGGGGCGAGAGGGAGAGCTCGCGGCCTTGCATCTTGGGATCCACGTAGCTGCCCATCACCTGCTCGATGACGAACAGGCCCGCGCCGATGATCAGCGCCGTGCCGGTGTCCCTCGTCGCAAGGGCGAAGAGGAAGGGCAGAAGGCCCGATATCAGGGAGCCGAGGGTGGGCACGAAGCCCAAGAGGAAGGTCAAGATCCCGAAGACGAGGACGAAGTCGAGCCCGAACGCCCATAGCCAGCCTGCGTAGAGAAGCGCCGTGGCGAGGCCGAGGACGGTGCGGACGAAGAGGTACCACCGGAACCGCTGCCCCGCCGCCTCGGCGACTTCGAACCAGTCGTGCTCGAGCGGGTCGCCCGAGACGGCGTCGATCTTCGCGCGCCAGTCCTGTGCCTCGGTCAGCATGATGAGGGCGAAGAAGAAGACGAGCGTCGTCAGGGACAGCGTCATGCCGAGCGACTGGAGAACCCGCTCGGCGAAGGACCGCAACAGGTTGACGAGGGTCGAGGCGCTCTCGCCCGTCGCCGAGGAGAAGAGCTCCGCCGCGCGGCCGGCCATGCCGTCGCCGTCCTGCGTCATCTCGTGGAAACGCGCCTGGATCGCCCTCGCCTGGTCGGGGATCGCGTCGGCAAGCGAAGCGGCGACGAAGTAGAGCGCCGCCGTGAAGAAGACGATGACCGCGAGGATGGCCCCCATCGCCGCGAGGTGCCCGAGCCAGCGAAACCCTTTGGGCGCGTGCTTCCGGACGAAGCCGTCGATCGGCCAGACGACGAGCGCGACGAAGAAGGCGAGCGCGAGGGGAAGCGTGATGGTCGCCGTCGCCTTAAGCGCCGCGCCGACGAGCACGACCGTGATGACGCCGATCAGCCAGGAGCGCGGCGAGGGCCCGGTGCGGCGCACGGGCCCTTCATGCCCGACGCCCTGCGCTTGCCCTTCGTCCTCTCCGGGCGTGGCGCTCCCGCCTGCCTCGTCCTCGATCACGCAGTGCTCCCGCATCGTTCCCGACGAGCGAACAGCCGCAGAAGCGAAGCGTCACTGCACGCGAACGATCAGGCGGCGGGCGCCTCTTCGGGCTCGGGCGATTTCTGCTTCTCTTGAGGCGCGTCCTCCGACGACGCCTCGGCGTCCTCGCCCCGGCGGGAACGGCGCCGGCGCGTGCGGCGGGGGCGGGCGCTCCCCTCCTCGTCGGTGCCGTCGGCAGCCTCCGCGCGGGCGGCGGTCTCGGCCGTATCCTTCTCGACCGCGTCGCGATCGGAGGGCTGATCGGCTTGGGCCGCTTTGGGCGCCTCTTCCTTCACTTCGGGCTGATTCTGCTGGGTCTCGGCGCGGGCGTCCTGAGACTGGTCCTCGCCGGCGTCCTGCTTCTGCTCGTCCGTCGCGAACTTCTCGGGCTGCATGGCGCGGAGCATGCGGTAGTAGTGCTCGGCGTGCTGCTGCAGGCTCTCGCCGCGCACCCGGTCTCCGGAGGAGAAGGCGTCCCGCGCGAGGGCCGTGTACTTGTCGTAGATCTGCTGGGCCGTGCCGCGAATCTTCACCTCGGGGCCCTGGCTGTCCATCGACCGGTTGGGGTTGTTCCCACCGCCGCCTTGCCGACGGCGACCGGACCGGCCGCGTTTGGAGTTCTGCGCCATAAAACGTGCGACATCCTGTTCAGGCCGGGGCGGGTTCCCTTCGGAACCCGTCAGGTCGAAACCATCTGTTCCCCGGCGGTCATCGGCCCGGCACCCGCCGGACCCGTCCTCTAGACGAAGCGTCCTCCGCGCCCCCTTGTTCGGTCCGAACCCGCACGACGACATGCGGCGGGCAAGATCGATAAGAGGAAGCCGAGCGAGGAACCCCCTGGGTTCGCCTTCGCCATACCTGACGTAGCGTGCCCCGGCCCGGTTTCCAACCCCTCAAGTTGAGAAGGAGAGTTTTAGGGATCTCGCCGTCTGCGTCGGCGCGTCCCGAGACTTACGTCCAGTAGAGGACCGAAGCGCGAGGCAGGCGTGCCCTCACCGCCTCGCCGAACCAGCCCTTCATCTCGTCCATCAGCGCCTTCGGGTAGACGTACTTCACGCCGCCGAACTTGTTGCGCTTCTGGGCGCGGACGCCCGGGTCCATCTCGAGCTTGGTCGCCGGGTACCAACCCATCAGGACTTCGCGGCTGCCGGGGGTGAAGCGGTGGGTGATGAGTTCGACCGTCAGGTCCGCGCCCTCGGGCAGGACGGCCGCGGTCCGGGACAGAAGCGCGTCGTAGGCGTCCTGCCAGCCTTCCACCGGCATGATCGGGGCGACCGTGAGGCCGACGGGGTAGCCCGCCGCCGCCATCCGCCCCATCGCCGCGAGCCGGGCGCCGAGCGGCGCGGTGCCGCCCTCGAAGAGGCGGGTGACGATCTCGGCGTTGACCGAGAAGCGGGCGCGGGTCCGCCCGCCATGCTGGAGCGTCAGGAGCGGGGCGACCGCGTCGTACTTGGTGGTGAAGCGCAGGCCGATCTCGGCGCCTTCTTGGTGCATTCCCGCGACGTGCTCGATCGCGGCCGAGAGGCTTCCGGTCAGATGCTCGATGCCCAAGGGGTCCGTGTAGCAGGACGCCTCGAAGGTCGTCCCCTCGTGCCCCCTCGCCTGCGTCCCGCTCGTGATTCGGCCCTGGCCGAGGTAGTCCGGCAGCACGGCGAAGATCTCACCGAGGTTGGCGTAGGCCCGCGTCACCGGCGGGCCGGACAGAGACCCTGCGAGGTAGCAGTACTGGCAGTGCGCGGGGCAGCCGACGGCGAGGTCGAGGCGGAAGTCGGCGCTGGGCGGGATCGGCTGGAGCTTCAGCGCCGAGGGCGGCGCTTGAACGATCGCGAGCGTCGACTTCGCCCGCCGGTAGGTCTCCGCCTCGCTCTCGCCCTTGAGGCCCCGGACGGTGTTGCCGGAGAGGTGCACGACCTCCGCCCCGAGTTCGGCGCCGACCCGCGCCGCCTGCGCAGCGACGGCGGTGCCCGCCGCGGCCTTGGCGATGACGATGCGCTTCGGCCGCCAAAGCCTGGTCTTGCCCTCCGGCAGGTGCGCGGCGAGCTCGTCGGGGGCCCGGCGCGGCGCGGGCGCATGGGTCGGCGCGATGTGGGGCGGCGCAGCTTCGGCCGGCGATCTGGTCATGCGGCCCGAACAGCGCCGAAGGGGGTTGGTTGCTTCCCCGCCCCGCTACTCGATCGCGAAGGTGAGACGCACGGTCGCCTCCTCGCGCACGACGGTCGGGTCGAGCGCGATCGGTGTCCTGGGACTGACCCGATCGCGGCCGCCAGCGCGCGTCCCGGTCACGACGATCACGTCCCCTCCCGTCCCCCGGTCGTCGAGCGGCTGCGCGTCGATCAGCCTGCCGAGGGCGTCGCCCGACGCCTCCGCGATCAGCGCCGCCCGCGTCCGGCCCGACGCCATCGCGCTGCGGAGCGCCTCCTGCTCGAGGGCGGTCCGGTCGGACAGCTCGTAGCCCGAAAGCGCGACGTCGCCCGAGACGAGCTCGGAGAGGAGGGAGACCATGTCGCCCGCCAGCGCCGCCGGCCGCCCGCGCAGCGTCAGCGCGCTCCGCGTCCGGTACTCGCTCGGGGCACAAAGCCTTTCCCAGTCGTACTCGTAGGCGGCGACGCAGGTGGCTGCGGGGACGCCTTCGATCGACAGGTCGGCCGCCTCCACCGTGAGGGCGGAGAGACCCTCGAGGCGGGCCGCGTCGCGCCTGACGGCGGCGATCTGCGCGGCGAGGCGTTCGATCGCCTCGTCACGGCGACGCGAGCCCGCCATCGCCGCCGCGTTCACGACGAAGGTGTCCGCCGTCGCCTCCGCCGTCGCCGAGGCGCGGATCGTGATCGACCGCGCCTCGTCCGGCGCGCCGCAGCCGAAGAGCATCAGACCGAAGAGCCAGAGCGAGACGACACGGAGCATTCGGAACGACCCTCAGGGCAGATCAGAACCTTGATGCGATTCGCTCCTACACGAACACGGCCTCGACCAACGCTTCGAGGCCCGCCCGGTCGGCGTCGCCGTACATCCCGGCGTCCGGACCATCGATGTCGAGGACGGCGAAGAGACGGCCCTCCGCATCGCGGACGGGCACGACGATCTCGCTGACGGAGCGGCTGTCGCAGGCGATGTGACCGTCGAAGGCGTGGACGTCCGCCACCACCTGGGTCTCGCCCGTGCGCGCCGCCGCGCCGCAGACCCCTCTAGCGAAGGGAATGCGCAGGCAGCCGAGCGTGCCCTGGTAGGGGCCGACGACGAGCTCTTCGTCCTTGTCCTCGTCGACGACGTAGAAGCCGGTCCAGATGTTCTCGGGGAAGGCGTGGGCGAGGAGGCAGGCCACCGTCGCCATGCGGGCGGTCACGTTCGCCTCGCCCTCGAGCACGGAGAGGGCCTCGCGGCGCAGCTGGCGGTAGATGTCGTCCTTCATGGGCGGGTGAGCTCCTCGGGCGGGGTCGCCCCGCCGGGGCCTAGGCTCCGCTGCATGAGAAGCAAGTCCCGCCACGCGCCGAGCTTCCAACCGAAGTCCTTGATCCGTCCGGCTTCGGTGAAGCCGCAGGCGGCGTGGAGCTTGCGGCTGCCTCCTTCCGCCTCGCCCAGGACGGCGAGCATCTGACGGAAGCCGCGCGCCTCGCACCGCTCGACGAGCGCGCCGAGGAGCGCGGTGCCGACGCCCCGCCCCCGCGCGTCCTTCGCGACGTAGATCGAGTCCTCGACCGACCAGTCATAGGCCGCGCGCAGGCGGAAGGGTCCGGCATAGGCGAAGCCCAGGACCGCCTCCCCCTCCGCCGCGACGAGGTAGGGGTAGCCCCCCGCCGTGATCTGACCGAGGCGCCTTCCCATCTCCGCCTCGTCGGGCGGCAGGGTCTCCCAGGAGGCGGTCTCCGCCTCGACCGAGGCGCCGTAGATGGCGGTGATGGCGGCGAGGTCGCTCGGCTTCGCGTCGCGGAGCGTCATCGCGGCACGACCCCGAAGGCGCAGGGCGCACAGCCCTCGATCTCGACCGTGACGGCGTCGCCCGGTCCGATCGCGCCGACGCCCTCGGGCGTGCCGGTGAAGACGAGGTCGCCCGCCTTGAGTTCGAAGTACTCCGACAGCTTGGCGATCAGCGCGGGGACCGGCCAGATCATGTCCTCGAGCCGGCCGTCCTGTCGCAGCTCGCCGTTGACGCGCGTGCGGAGGAAGCCTTCGGCGGGCGCTTCGTCCACCGGTGCGATGGGCCCTAGCACAGCGCCGTCGTCGAGCGCCTTGGCCGTGTCCCAGGGCCCGCCCGCCTTCTTCGCCGCCGCCTGGAGGTCGCGCCGCGTGAGGTCGCAGCCAGCAGCGATGCCGAAGAGGCAGGTGCGGGCCTCGTCCTCGGAGAGACGCTCGCCGCCGGCCTTCAGCGCGACGACGAGTTCGCCTTCGAAGTGCAGGTTCTCGGTGGCGAGCGGGTAGCGGATCTCCGGCGCGGCGGAGACGGCGTCCGCAGGCTTGGTGAAGAAGACGGGCGGCGTGTCCTGCGGGTCGCCGCCCATCTCGCGCACGTGGTCCGCGTAGTTCTTGCCGACGCAGAAGATGCGGCGAACGGGAAACGCGCCGCCGTTCAGGATCGGCACGGTGGGGATCGGAACGTCGAACATCAGGTCTCCTTCGCGCATATGTAGAGCCACGCCTCGGCGCCGGACGCCAGCGCCGTCCGCACCCGCGCGTACTCCGCCCCCTCATAGGCGTCGGCGAGCGCGAGCTCCTCGTTTGTGAGGGACAACACGACGCCGCCCACCTTGTCGCTCGGCGCGCCGGTCGGGGTGACCATGGGGTAGCTCTCGCCCTCCTGCGCGAGGAGGCCGCGGGCGTAGCCGGCGATCCCGTCCGGCGTTCCCTCGACGCATCGTCCGAGCACCCTGCGTTGCACGTCCGGATCGCGCAGCGTGCCGTAGACGAAGAGCGCCTGGTCCGCCGGCACGGCGGTCAGGCCGTCGCGGCCGGGGCCAAGGTCGTCGGTGAAGACGCCGGAAACGCCCCTCGCCGCAAGGCCGGCCAGCGCGTCCGGCGCGTTCACCGTGTAGACCCAGCGGGCCGCTCCCCGAAGGCGGGAGAGGCGGCGCGCCTCGCCCTGCGCCGCCGCGACGGCGACGGGGCGCGCGGCGTCCACGAAGGCCCGAAGAGCCCGGCTTGTGCCCTGGTAGCGGTAGAGGATGATCGAGCGGCGAGGGAAGCCGAGCGCGGCGACGGGTTCGTCCTCCTGGGGATCGAAGAGCTGCACCACCGTCCGCCCGGGCGGCACGCCCGCCGCGAGGAGGTCGCGAAGCACGGGCAGCTGGTCGTCCTCCTTCACGTCCGTCACCAGCACGGCGTCCGGGTGCGCCGCCATCCAGGCCGATAGGCTCGTCGCGCAAAGGGGGGTGTAGACGCCGGCGAAGCGCTGCTTCAGCGCCTCGAGGCTCGGCGCGCGGCCCGAGAAGTCCTTCCAGTCGTGGCGGCACCCGATCGCGCCGTCCGAGCAGCGCTTGAAGTCGAGTTCGAACCACCGGAACCCGCGCGCGTAAGAGGCGTCCAACGCCTCGAGGCTGTTGGTGTAAGGACGCCCGTTCAGGGCCCCGCCGGCATGCGCGATCGCGAGCATGATGCCTCCTGCCCTCGGGTCCTCACATAGCGCGTTCCGCTCGCTCGAACATGCGAGGCGCCGTCGCTTCGGACCGCCGCGAGGCGCACGTCGCGCTTGACGCCTCGGCTGGAACAACCCTAGAACGGTCCTGATTTGTTCACACCACCGGCGCGGTCATAGCGCGGAAGGATCTTCGATGCTCACGGCGAAGCAGCGCGCTCTCCTCCTCTTCATCCACGAGCGGATCCAGGCGGACGGCGTCTCGCCTTCCTTCGAGGAGATGAAGGCCGCGCTCGACCTCAAGTCGAAGTCGGGCATCCACCGCCTGATCACCGCGCTCGAGGAGCGGGGCTTCCTACGCCGCCTGCCCCACAAGGCGCGGGCGCTCGAGGTGCTGCGCCTGCCAGAGACCGCGACGCCGGTCGCCGCCGCGGCGGGCCGCATGGGCGGCTTCACGCCTTCGGTCATCGAAGGAGCGCGCGGCCCGCAGGCGCCGATGCCGATCGCGCCGTCGGGGACCGAGGAGATCGCCGTGCTCGGCAAGATTGCGGCCGGGACGCCGATCAGCGCCATCCAACACGAGCAGGACCGGATCCAGGTGCCGCTCTCCATGATGCGCGGCGGCGAGCACTTCGCCCTCAAGGTGCAGGGCGACTCGATGATCGAGGCGGGCATTCACGACGGCGACACGGTCGTCATCCAGCGCTGCGACGACGCGCCCAACGGCGACATCGTCGTCGCGCTGATCGAGGACGAGGAAGCGACCCTCAAGCGCATCCGCAAGCGCGGCGGCTCGATCGCGCTCGAGGCGGCGAACCCCGCCTACGAGACGCGTATCTTCGGTCCGAACCAGGTCCGCGTTCAGGGCCGTCTGACGGGCCTCATCCGAGAGTACTGAGCGATACGGATCAGCGTCCGCCGAAGCGCCAGCTGTAGCTGAGGGTGAGGAGGCCGTCGCTGCCGCCGCCGCCCGCGTCGAACTTCGTCCAGTCGATCCTGACCGCGTTGCGCGCGCTTAGCGCCGCCTCCGCGCCCAGGCCGTAGGCGAAGGCGTCGTCATCGATGTCGAACTCGCCATTGCGCACGAAGCCGTAGCCGAGACGGCCATGCAGGGTGATGCGCGGCGTGACCGGGACGCGGCCCTTCACGAAGCCCGCGATCGTGCCGACCTCCGGCCCGAAGAGGTAGGTCGCGTCGGCCTCGATCGAGGCGACCGAGTTGAGGTCGTGGCCGATGCGGCCCGTGGCCCCGAGGTCCGTGACGCCATCGTCGAAGGTGACGCCGAGCGCGCCGTAAGTGGACTGGGCCGCGGCCGGCGTCGCGACCATCGCGACGGCAAGTGCCGTCGCTGCGAGAACTCTCTTCATCTTGTCTTCCCTACCCGCAAGGCCCCGCCGCCCGGCCGGTCTTCCTGCCCCATCACGGTAAACAGTCGGTGCAGGCGTCTCGCGGACCCTCAGCGCCGCCCGCGCCGGGCGACCGCGCGGATGCCGGGCTTCAGATAGGGCTGGAAGACCACGCGATCGTAGCCCGCCCGGCACAGGAGCGCGCGGAGACCGCTGCGGGTGAACAGCGTCACGTGCTCCGGCGGCTTCACGGAGTGCCAGTCGAGGAGCCGCCGCGGGCGCCTCGGATGGCCGGCGTCCGGCGTCGTCAGGTAGAGAAGCCCGCCCGGCGCCGTCCGCTCGAAGAGGCGTCGCGCGAAGCCGAGGGGATCGGGCACGTGCTCGATGACTTCGGCGCCGTAGAGGAGATCGTAAGCCGCCCCCGCCGGCAGGTCGTCCAGCGTGCCTCGCGTGAAGGCGACATCGGGAAAGAGCGCGCGCCCCTTCGCGACCGCGTCCTCGTCGATCTCCACGGCGAAGGCTTCGAGACCTGCGCGCCGCGCGGCCTCCGCCGCCGTACCGATGCTGGCGCCGACGTCGAGGAAGGTGCGCGCGCCCGGCTTCAGGAGCCTCAGCGCCCGCACGCGTCGGCGGGCCCGCGCGACCTTGCGCTCGGCCTTGGCGAGGAAGGCGTCCGTCGCGTGGTAGCGGTCGTAGAAGACGGCGAGCTGATCGTTCGTCGGCACCGGCGCCATGCCGATCGTCTCGCAAGCCAGGCAGCGCACCAGGTCCGGGGCGGCGGCCGCCACGCCGCAGACCTCGGCGGCTGCGAGGCGCATCGGGCCGTCCGGCCGGTTCGCGCAGCTGGCGGCCCACTCGGCCCAGCTCGCCGCCCTCTCCCGCCCCGGGGAGTCACAGGCGG
The DNA here is from genome assembly GCF_014199615.1 of Parvularcula dongshanensis. Taxonomy (GTDB): domain Bacteria; phylum Pseudomonadota; class Alphaproteobacteria; order Caulobacterales; family Parvularculaceae; genus Parvularcula; species Parvularcula dongshanensis. The sequence continues at coordinate 359,207 of NZ_JACHOB010000002.1, forward strand.
GGCAGCTGCTCAATCAAGGCTCTCGCAGAAGCGCCGGATGCGGCGGCAGGCCTCCATCAGCGTCTCCATGTCGGTCGCGTAGGAGACCCGGAAGGCCGGACCCGCGCCGAAGGCCGTGCCGGGAACGACGGCGACGGCCTCGGCCTCGAGAAGCGCAGCGGCGAAGTCGAGGTCGCTCTCGATCACCTTGCCCCCTGCGCGTTTGCCAATCACACCAGCACAGGAGGGATAGAGGTAGAAGGCGCCCTCCGGCAGGAGGCAGGAGAGACCGGGCGTCTCGTCCAGCGCCTTCTGCACGGCGTCGCGCCGGGCGCGGAAGGCGTCGTTGCGCTCCTCGAGGAAGCCGTCATCGCCGTTCAGCGCCGCGACCGTCGCCCACTGGCTGATCGAGCAGGGGTTGGAGGTCGACTGGCTGAGCACCTTGCCGATCGCCTTGATGAGGGGCGCGGGGCCCGCGCCGTAGCCGATGCGCCAACCCGTCATCGCGTAGGCCTTGGACGCGCCGTTCATGGTCAGCGTCCGCTCCTTCAGGGCGGGCGTCACCTGCGCGATGGTCGAGAACGCGGCGTCGTAGACGATGTGCTCGTACATGTCGTCGGTCAGGACCCAGACATGCGGGTGCCGTTCGAGCACCGCGCCGAGGGCGGCCAGGGCGTCCGCGCTGTAGACGACGCCGGTCGGGTTCGACGGCGAGTTGAGGATCACCCAGCGCGTCTTCGGCGTGATCGCCGCCTCGAGCTTCTCCGGCGTCAGCACGTAGCCGTCTTCGGGCGTCGTCTCGGCGATCACCGGCGTGCCGCCCGCGATCCCCACCATGTCGGGGTAGCTGACCCAGTAGGGCGCGGGGATCACCACCTCGTCGCCGGGGTTCAGCGTGGCGAGCATGGTCGCGAAGATGAGGTACTTGCCGCCCGTCGTGACGGTGACCTCGGTCGAAGGGTCGTAGGTCAGGCCGTTGTCGCGCGCGAACTTGTCAGCGATCGCCTTCTTCAGTTCCGGGATGCCGTCGACCGCCGTGTAGCCCGTCTCGCCGCGCCGGATCGCGTCGATCGCGGCGTCCTTGACGTGCTCGGGCGTATCGAAGTCGGGCTCGCCGGCGGCGAGCGCCATCACGTCGCGTCCCGCCGCGCGCAGCTCGCGCGCCTTCTGGGTCACGGCGAGGGTCGCCGACGGCTTTACGCGGTTCAGGGCGTCGGAAAGGGTCAGTTCGGTCATATCGTCCTCGCGCGGCGCGATGGTCTCGCCGTCCGGTGTCGCAGTGCGGGACCGGGCTTAAGCACGGACTAGCCCCCGGGGGAACCGCTCAGAAGGCGGCGCCGCACAGCCCAGGCGGTGTTGCCTCTCAAGCCCCGCCCCGGCAAAGCGGGTCCTGGGCAATCTTTCGAGGAACCGACATGCAGGACGAGCCTGTGCAGGTCGAGAACGTATTGGACGAAGCCAGCGCCGCCGTCGACGCGACCGCGGGCACGGTCGGTCGGATCACGGAGTGGATCGCGGCGAACGGCGTCCAGTGGGCGATCGCGATCGGCGTGATCGTCGGCGTCTACCTCCTCCTCGCCCTCCTGCGCACGACGCTGACCAAGATCGTCGGGCATTCGGACAAGCCGGACTGGTCCGTCCGCAACGTCATCGCGGGCCTCGTGAAGGCGACGAACTCGCTGTTCCTGATCGTCCTGTCGGTCGTCATCGTCGTGCCCTTCTTCGTCGTCCTGCGCGAATGGCAGGTCGAGGCGCTCCAGACCGCCTTCATGATCGTCGGCACGCTTCAGGTCGCGTTCTGGGCGCGGGTCGTCGTCAAGGCGCTCCTCGCGCGGGTCTCCGACAAGCAGTCGGCCGACGAGTCGACGCTGGCGAACGCGATGTCGCTGATCATCGTCTTCGTGAACGTCATCGTCTTCGCGGTCGCCATCGTCGTCATCCTGTCGAACCTCGGCATGGACGTCACCGGCCTCGTCGCGGGTCTCGGCGTCGGCGGCATCGCCATCGGCCTCGCCGCGCAGAGCCTCTTCGAGGACCTCTTCGCCGGGCTCTCGATCATCCTCGACAAGCCCTTCGTGCGCGGCGACTTCATCATCTTCGGGGACAAGATGGGCTCGGTCGAGCGCGTCGGGCTCAAGTCGACGCGGATCCGCACGCTCTCCGGCCAGCAGCTGACGGTGAACAACTCGAACCTCCTCGGCAACGAGATCAACAACTACCGCCGCATGGCGGAGCGGCGGATCGTGTCGTCGGTCGGCGTCACCTACTCGACGCCGCACGAGAAGCTGGAGCGGCTCGCCGCGCAGATCCGGGAGATCGTGGAGGCGACGCCCGACGTCCGCTTCGACCGCAGCCACCTCGCCGCGTTCGCGGACTTCTCGATCAACTTCGAGTTCGTCTACTACGTCCTCTCCAAGGAGTACGGCGTCTACATGGACGCCCAGCAGAAGATCTTCCTCGCGATCCACGCCCTCTTCGAGCGCGAAGGCATCGAGTTCGCCTTCCCGACGCAGACGCTGCACATCGACAGCGTCCCGCGGACGATCGAGCAGGGCTTCGCGAAGGCGGCGGCGGAGTAGCATCGACAGCTCGGCTTCTTGACCGGGCTCGCACCGACGCCACAAGCGTCCGATGAGTCCCCTCGTCTCCGGTCTGATCCCCATCGCGGGAAGCATCGCCTTCGGCTGGCTCCTGCGGCGGTCGGGCCTCGTCAGGGCGGAGCTTTGGCCTGCCATCACCCGGCTCGCCTACCAGGCGCTCCTGCCGGCCGTCCTCTACGTGACGCTCGCGAGCACCGACTATGCGGGCGTGCCGGTCGGCTCCTTCCTGGGCGCGATGACGCTCGGCTTCCTCGCCATGGCGGCGATCTCGCTCGGCGCGGGGCTCGCCTTGCCGATGGGCGGGCCGACGCTGACGAGCGTCTTCCAGGGGGGTCTGCGCATCAACGGCTTCGTCGTGCTGGCGCTCGCCGAGGCGGCGTTCCCGCCCGAGGGCGTCGTCCTCGTCGCGATCATGTTCTCCGTCATGGTGCCGCTCGTGAACGTCCTCGCCGTGGCCGTCCTGACCATCTTCTGCCGGCAGGACCGGGCGCCCAGCGTCTCACGGGTCCTATCGCGGATCGCGACCAACCCGCTCATCCTCGGCTGCCTCGCGGGTCTCGCCGCCGCCGCCTTCCCGGTGCTCCGCCCCGCGGCGGTGGTCGAGACGGCGAGCCTCGTCGGCCGGGCGGCCCTGCCGCTCATCCTCCTGACGGTCGGCGCCTCGCTCGACTTCGCGGCGCTGCGCGCGGCGCCGGCGCTCCTCGCGCTGTCGGTGACGCTGAAGCTGATCGTGGCCCCCCTCGTCTTCTGGGGCCTCGGCGCGGTCTTCGGCGTGACCGGCGCCGCCCTCGCCGCGCTGATGGCGATCGGCGCCGCGCCCTGCGCCGCCTCGGCCTACGTGCTGGCGCGGGAGCTCGGCGGGAACGCCGAGCTGATGGCGGGGCACGTGACAGCCACCACCATCCTCGCCTTCGCGGCTCTGCCCTTCTGGCTTCACCTCGCCGCGTGACGCGCTGCAGCGAGGGGCTTTCGGTTCGCTAGCAAGGCTCTAGGCTTACGCCATGCGATTCCTCCTCCCCGCGGCGCTCCTAGCGCTCCCCGCCCTCGCCTTCGCCCAGGACACCGGGGTCACCGCCCCGCCCTCGGAGGTCATGGCGCTCTACAGCGTTCAGGACGAGGTCTCCGCGGACCGGATCATGTCGGACGTCGAGACCCTGGTCGGGTTCGGCACCCGCCACACCCTCTCTGAGACCGAGAGCGACACGCGCGGCATCGGCGCCGCAAGACGCTGGGTCCGGGATCAGTTCGAGGCGATCTCCGAAGAGTGCGGGGGCTGCCTGGAGGTGCGCATGATCGGCGACACGATCGCGAACGAGGAGCGCATTCCGAAGCCGACCGAAGTGATCTCCGTCGTCGCGATCCAGCGCGGCACGCTGGACCCGAACCGCATGGTGATGATGTCGGGCGACATCGACAGCCGCGTCTCCGACGCCCTCGACGGCACGTCGGACAGCCCGGGCGCCAACGACAACGCCTCGGGCATGGCGGGCGTGATCGAGGCGGCGCGCGTCCTCTCCAAGCGGAAGTTCGCCGGCACCATCGTCTATGCGGGCCTCTCGGGCGAGGAACAGGGCCTCTTCGGCGGCAAGATCGTCGCCGCGGTCGCGACCGAGGAGGGCTGGGACATCAAGGGCGTCCTCAACAACGACATGATCTCGAACGTCTCGGGCGTGGACGGCGTGACCGACAACGCCGTCGCCCGCGTCTTCTCCGAGGGCACGCGCGTGACCGAGACGCCCGAGGAGGCGCGGATGCGCCGCTTCACCGGCGGCGAGGTCGACAGCCCCTCGCGCAACCTCGCCCGCTACATCGACCGCATGGCGGACCAGTACCTGACCAACCTCGACGTGATGATGATCTACCGCCTCGACCGCTACGGCCGGGGCGGCCACCACCGGCCCTTCAACGAGGCGGGCTTCCCGGGCGTGCGGATCATGGAGACGCATGAGGACTACACGCGCCAGCACCAGGACCTGCGCACCGAGGACGGCATCGTCTACGGCGACACGATCGAAGGGGTGGATGCGGACTACGCCGCGAAGCTGACCGCGCTCAACGCGGTCACCCTCGCAGGGATCGCGGGCGCCCCGCCCTTCCCGGCAGAAGTCGAGGCGACGGGCGCGGTCGAGCCCTCCGCCAAGCTCACCTGGCAGCACGGCGGCGAGGGCGAGGCGGGCGCGAACCTCGCGGGCTACCGCGTCTGGTGGCGCGACACGACGGCGCCGCAGTGGACCAACAGCCGCTTCGTCGGCGACGTGACCGAGTACACGTTCGAGAACCTCGTCATCGACAACTACTTCTTCGGCGTCTCGGCGGTGGCTGAGGACGGCTCCGAAACGCCCGTCGTCTTCCCGGGCCCGGCGGGCCGGTTCTAAAGGCTACGGCCGACGAACAGGCGAAGCGTCGCGTCGGGCGTTGCATCCGACGTGCCGATCAGCACGCTGCCGAACGCGGACCACCCGCCGCCGAGAGGTGCGTTCACGTAGGGACCGGTCTGGTGCCCCCGGTCGGACCATCGGCCGAGATCGTCATAGGGACCGAACGTATCGTAGCTTTCGATCCCGATCGTAGAGCCGCCCTCGGTCCTGTAGCCGAGGCTGGAGCGCAGCTGCAGGGAAAGGTCGCCGCTTCCGCCGTTTCCGACCTGCAAGCTGTTGAACGCAGCGACCCTAGCGGTCCAACGCTCGGACACGGCGAACTGGTTCGTCCAGTTGACCCGGATCTGGCCCGGCCGCCCGTCGCTTCGCACCCGGCCGTCGAAGCGCAAGCCGGTCTGCCATCCGGGGCGGACCTCGCCCAACTCGTAGAAGACCTGAAGCTCGGCGAAGTCGAAGTCCGTACCGTCGCCCTCGGTCGAGAGGGTCTGTCCGACGAGGCGCCAGCGCAGGTCGTCCGTAGCGGCGACGTCGAACTGGAACCGCGTCGCGAGCTGGTCGTCGCCCTCGGGGACCCAGGCAAGCCGAAGCTCCGCCGTCCGTTCGCCCGGGTTGACCGCAGGGCCGGGCACACCGCCCGTGTTCTGCGCGGCGGCGACTGTGCCTAGGAGAGGCGCGGCGGCGAGAACGCCGCCGGTGAGGCGCGAAATCTTCATCGGAATGTTCCCCTCGAAGCGAACGAAGACCGCGAGTTAACCGCGAGTTCGCCAGCGGACCACTGCGCTGCTTAGCCGATCCGCCGCTTCATCAGGTCCCAGTAGCGCACCGGCATCAGGCGCTGGATCAGCGCGCCCACGCGCGCATCGGCCCCTACGAGAACGCGGTCCCGGCCCTGCCCGACGGCCTCTAGAATGATCTCCGCGGCCTGGGCGGGCGGCAGGGAAAGGTGCTTGTTGAAGGCGGCCCTGCGGCGCTCGACCTCCTCGGTCGGGCGCGCCACGTTGATGCGCGCGTCGTTGGCGATGTTGGTCGCGACGCCGCCGGGGTGGACGATCGTGACGCCGACGGACGAGCCTTCGAGCTCGTGCCGCAGCGCCTCCGAGAAGCCGCGCACGGCGAACTTGGACGCGGCGTAGGCGGTCTGCCCCGCAGGCGCGACGATGCCGAAGATCGAGGAGAGGTTGACGATCCGCGCCCGCGGCGCCCGGCGGAGGACGGGCAGGAAGGCGCGGGTCATGTCCACGACCGCGCCGAAGTTGATGCTTATCAGCCAGTCGAAGTCTTCGGCCGAGACCTCCTCGAAGTCGCCGCCGATCGCGACGGCGGCATTGTTGAAGAGGAGGCTGACGGCCTCGTGCTCCGCGCGCACAGCTTCCGGCAGGGCGGCGACCCCGGCGCGGTCGGTGAGGTCGAGGACGTGGACGGAGGCGTGGTGATCGGGCCCCTCGATCGCGTCGCGCACCTCACGAAGGCGGTCTTCCCGGCGATCGACGAGCGCCAGGTTCACGCCGCGCTCGGCGAGCCTGAGCGCGAGGGCGCGGCCGATGCCGCTTCCCGCCCCGGTGATGACCGCCGCGCCGTGATAGGGCCAAAGGCTCATGCCGCGCTCTCCTCTGTCTTGCGTGCCCGCTCGAAGCGCATGACGCCGTCATCGATCCGGCCGAGGCCGATGTCGAGCGCGTCCGCCACGTAGTTCTGATGGTTCCGCCACGGCCGCTGCGGCCCCTGGCGTGGGAAGCGGTGGATGTCGCGCTGCACGTAGCCCGAGGCGAAGTCGAGGAGCGGCTGCGGCGCGGGCGGCTCGCCGTCGAAGCGCGGCACGAAGCTGTCCGCCCCGCGCCGCATCGCAGCTCGGATCAGGCGGCAGAAGGCGCGCGCCGTGAGGTCGATCTTCAAGGTCCAGCTTGCATTGGTGTAGCCGAAGCAGGCCGCGAAGTTGGGCACGCCCGAGAACATCATGCCCTTGTAGTTGTAGGTCGAAGCGAGGTCCAAAGGCGCGCCGTCGAGCACGATCTCGATCCCGCCGAAGGGCAGGAGCTTCAGCCCCGTCGCCGAGACGACGAGGTCGGCGTCCAGGTGCTGGCCGCTCTCGAGCAGAATGCCCGCCTCGTCGAACCGCTCGATCTGGTCCGTGACGATCGAGGCGCTGCCCCCGCGCAAGGCTTCGAAGAGGTCGTCGTCGGGCACGAGGCAGAGCCGCTGGTCCCATGGATCGTAGGGCGGCGCGAAGTGCGGGTCGGCCTGAACCTCGTCGCCGAGCCGCTTCTGCGCCTCGTCGATCAGGTAGCGCCGCAGCTTCTGCGGCTTCTTGCGCGAGAGCTGGTAGATGTAGATCGACATCAGGACGTTCTTCGCGCGCAGCACGCCGTGCGCGAGCGGGCCCGGCAGGAACCGGCGGGCGATTGCCGACAGCTCGTCCTTCGCGGGCCGCGAGGCGACGTAGGTCGGCGTCCTTTGCAGCATGGTGACGTGCGCGGCGGTCTGCGTCAGCGCGGGCACGAGCGTCACTGCCGTCGCGCCCGAGCCGATGACGACAATCCTCTTGCCCTCGGTCTCGACCCCATCGTGCCAGTCCTGAGGGTGGACGATCTCGCCGCCGAAGTCCTCCGCCCCCGGAAAGTCCGGCGTGTAGCCGCCCTCGTAGTCGTAGTAGCCGCAGCAGGAGAGGAGGTAGCGGCAGGTGAGCGTGACCGGCCCTCCGGGCGTGTCCGCCTCGACCGTCCAGAGCGCATCTCCCGACGACCAGGACACCCGCCGCACCCGCGTCTCGTAGCGGATCTTCTCGTCGATCCCGTAGGCCTTCGCCGTCTCCTCGATGTAGGCGAGGATCGAGGCGCCCGACGTGATCGCCTCGTCCCCCATCCAGGGGCGGAAGGGGTAGCCGAGCGTGTACATGTCGCTGTCCGAGCGCACGCCGGGATAGCGGAAGAGGTCCCAGGTCCCGCCCATCCGCTCTCGCCCTTCGAGGATCGCGTAGGTGAGGCCCGGCAGCTTGTCCTGCACGTGGTAGGCGGCGCCGATGCCCGAGAGGCCGGCGCCGATGATCAGGACGTCGAAGTGCTCGCTCATGGCGCGAGCCTGCCCGACCCCCGCCCGCCCCGCCAGTGGCGCGTCGCGATCCCCAGCATAAGTCCCGCGCATGGCGAGCCCGATCATCCTGACCCTTCAGCTCGACGCGAAGTCGCAGGACTTCTTCCAGGACGAGCGCAAGCGCTGGTTCGTGCCCCGTCTCGATCAGGTGCCCGCGCACCTGACCTTGTTCCACAAGCTGCCCGGCGAGGAGCGCGAGGCGGTGATGGAGGCGCTGGGGGAGGCCTGCGCCGCGCGCGAGCCCTTCGAAGTCGTGGTGGCGGAGGTCCTGAGCCTCGGCGCGGGCGTCGCCTACCGCTTGCGGTCGGAAGCGCTCGAACGCCTGCGCCAGGACCTCGCCCACGCCTTCTTCCCCTGGCTGACAGGACAGGACCGCCAAGGATTCCGTGCCCATGTCACCGTGCAGAACAAGGTGACGAAGGCGACGGCCGAAGCCTGCCGCGCGGTGATCGAGGCCGAGTTCGAGCCGTTCACCGCGACCGCGGAGGGCGTGCAGCTCTGGTCCTACGAAGGCGGCCCCTGGGGCACGATCGGGGCGGTCTCTTTCGGCCACTGACGGGTAAGGTTTTCCGCGCTACGCTTTTCCCGTGCAGGCGGGGCAGAGCAATGGGGCGACGGGCGCCGAGGGGGCGGGCGTGCCGGACGGCGCGGCCTACGACGCCGTGCGCGCCGATCCGCGCTATCAGTTCGAGGCCGAGGGCCTGAACCTCGAGCCGAGAGAGCCAAGCTGGCTTCAACGCCTCCTCGAGAGCCCTGCGGTCCAGACCTTCCTCGAGTTCCTCGGCAAGGCGCTGGAGGTCCTCTTCTGGGTCGGCCTCGCCGCCATCGCCCTCGCCGTCCTCTGGTTCGCGGGCCGCGCGGGCTGGCAGGCTTGGCAGGCGCGCCGGGGCGAAGAGGAGGCGGGGCCCGCCCCCTACCGCCCGGCGGCGGGGACGGTCCGCGTGCTTCTCGAGGACGCGGACAGGCTCGCCTCCGAGGGCCGCTACGCGGAGGCCGTGCGCCTCCTTCTTCACCGGTCCATCGCCGACGTCGAGCGCCAGCGTCCCGGCGCCGTGCGCGACGCCATGACGAGCCGCGAGATCGCGCGCCTACCGGTCCTGACCGCCCTCGCTGCCGAGGCCTTCGCGGGCATCGCCGGGCTCGTCGAACGCGCGCACTTCGCGGGCCGCGAGCTGACGCGGGCGAGCTACGACGAGGCGCGCGAGACCTATGCCCGCCTCGCGGCGAGGGAGGCCTGGTCGTGAGCGCCGAGGCGGGAAACCCCTTCGGCCGGGTCGCCGTCGCGGTGATGATCGCCGTCGGCGTCTTCGCCTTCGCGGCCTTCTTCGTCCTCTCCGCCTACGCGCCCGCGCTTCGCAGCGGCAAGGACGGCGGCACGCACGCCCTGTCGACCGGCGCCACGGGCTTCGCCGCGCTCGCCGACCTCGCCGAGCGGTCGGGGCACAGGGTCCTTCGCAGCCGCTCGCCGCTCGACGCGCGGGACGAAGGCCTGCTCGTCCTCACCCCTCGCGGCCTCTACGGCACGCAGGAGGTGCCGGGCGGCGGGCCTGTCCTCGTCGTGCTGCCGAAGTGGTCGACCTTTCCTCATGCCGAGCATCCGGGCTGGGTCGGCCTCGTCCGGCCCTATCGGCGCGGCACGCTGACCCTGAGCGTGCACGGCCACGAGTTGAAGCTGACCGTCGGCGAGGAAGCCGAAGAAGAGAGGGCCGCCGATGCGGAAGAGGCGGCGCCTGCCGAAGACGGCGAGCCGGAAGAGGAGGCCCATAAGGGCTTCGGCCTGACGCTTCCCGAGCGCTCGGATGCCCCCCTCCTCGCAGGCAGCGCCCCCGGCCCCGCGCCGCCCGCGCGCCTATCCCGCGTGCGAAGCCTTCAGACCGTCTCGGGCTTCTACCTCTCGCCGGTCTGGACCGACGAGGACGGCGCGATCGTCCTCGGCCGCGTGAGCTTCCCGGGCGATCATGGCGTCCGGCTGCCGAGCCGCGAGGCGCTCGAGGACGGCACCCTCCTCTCCGACGTCTACGTCCTGTCGGACCCCGACCTTCTCAACACGCAAGGCCTCGCGAGCCGCCCGAACGCGCTCGCCGCGCTCTCCCTCCTCGGCGCGCTCGCGGGCGAGGACGCGATCCTCTTCGACCTGACGCTGCACGGCTTCGGCCGGCCGAGGAACCTCCTCACCCTCGCGCTGGAGCCGCCCTTCCTCGGCGCGACGCTGGCCGGGCTCGTCGTCGCGGCGCTGGCCGGATGGCAGGCGGCGATCCGCTTCGGCCCGCCGCTCGTCCGGGGGCGCAGCTTCGCGCTCGGCAAGACCGCGCTCGTCGATAGCGCCGCCACCCTCCTCGCCTCGTCGGGCAAGGACCTGACGCTCGGCCCCCGCTACGCCGCCCTCGCCCGCCGCCGCATCGCCCGGCGCCTCGGCGCGAGCGAGGACCGCGTCGACGAGGCCGCCGCGCGCGCGACAGGCCGGACCGACCTGCCAAACATCAGCGCCGCCGCGCACGATGCGCGCGACGCCCCCACCCTCCTTCGCGCCGCGAGGCGCCTCTTCGCCTTCGAGAAGGACCTGACGTGACAGCAGCCGACCTCGCCGACATCCCCCGCCTCGCCAGCGCCATCCGCGCGGAGGTCGCCCGCACCATCGTCGGTCAGGACGAGAGCGTGGACCTCCTTCTGACCGCGCTCTTCGCGGGCGGGCACGTCCTGCTCGAAGGGCCGCCCGGCACGGCGAAGACGCTGCTCGCGCGGAGCTTCGCGGCGAGCCTCGATTTGTCGTATGCCCGCATCCAGTTCACGCCCGACCTGATGCCGGGCGACGTGATCGGCGCCAACATCTTCGACTTCCAGGCGTCCGAGTTCCGCCTGACGCGCGGGCCGATCTTCACCGAGCTCCTGCTCGCCGACGAGATCAACCGGACCCCGCCCAAGACGCAGGCCGCGCTTCTCGAAGGGATGCAGGAGCGCAAGGTGACGATCGACGGACGCAGCCACGCGCTCTCCGACCGCTTCATGGTCGTCGCGACCGAGAACCCGATCGAGCAGCAGGGCACCTATCCGCTTCCCGAAGCGCAGCTCGACCGGTTCTTGTTCAAGCACGTGCTCGGCTATCCGAGCCCGGAGGAAGAGCGCCGCATCGTCGCCGAGCACGGCGGACGGGCGGCGGCGAGCCGGCCCGAGAGCGCGGGCGTCAGCCCGGTCGCGAGCGGCGACGCCCTCGCCCGCGCGGTCGCCGCGGTCGGACAGGTGCGGCTCTCCGACGAGGTCGCGGACTACGTCGTCGCGCTGATCAGGGCGACGCGGGAGACCGCGAGCCTGTCGGTCGGCGCGAGCCCGAGGGCGGGCGCGATGCTGGCGCGCGCGGCCCGCGCGCGCGCGGCGCTCGACGGCCGGGACTACACCGTGCCCGACGACGTGAAGGCGCTGGCCCTGCCCGCCCTTCGCCACCGGGTCGTCCTGTCGCCCTCGGCGGAGATCGAAGGGATGCCCGCCGACCAGGCGGTCGCTTCGATCCTCGAGCAGGCGAAGCCGCCCCGGTAACCCCCTCCATGCCGACCCCCACCCCCCGCGCCGTGGTCCTCGCGGCCCTCGGCCTGCCGGCCGCGCTGCTCGTCGGCGCGCTCGCGCCGGGGGCGTGGGTGTGGGGCCTCCTCTTCGAGGTCGCGGTCCTCGCGCTGATCGGAGCCGACGCGCTCTTGGCGCGCTGGCCGGGGCGAGTGGCGCTCACTTACGCCCTGCCCGGCGGGATGGAGGTCGGACGCGCCGCCCCCGCCCGCATCGAGGCGCGCGGCCTGCCTTTGAGGGCCGAGGCGCGGCTCGAGGTCTCGGACCCGCTCGCCGTCTCGGGCGGGGCGCGCGAGGGCGAGGCGGTGAGCTTCGACGTGACGCCGCTGCGCCGCGGCACCGGGCGCTTCGACGCGCTCTGGCTCCGTTGGCCCGGCCCGATGGGGCTCGTCCGCTGGCAGAAGCGCGCACGGCTCGGCCAAGAGGTCCGCATCACCCCCGACATCGGCACGGTGCGCGAGGAGGCGCTGCGCATCTTCTCCCGCATGGCGCTCGGCGAGACGGTGCAGCGCCAGCGCGGCCAGGGCTCGGAGTTCGAGGCGTTGCGCGAGTACCAGACCGGCATGGACCCCCGCGCCATCGACTGGAAGCACACCGCGAGGCACCGCACCCTCCTCGCGCGGGAGTACCGGACCGAGCAGAACCAGAACGTCGTCCTGGCCCTCGATGCGGGCCGCCTGATGTCGGAGCCGATCGCGCCCGGCCGCCTCTCCCGCCTCGATGTCGGGGTCACCGCCGCGCTGCTTTGCGCCTATGTCGCCCTCAAGCGCGGCGACCGGGCCGCCCTCTTCGCCTACGACGCGCAGCCGCAGGTCTCGACCGGCCTCGTCTCCGGCGCCCGCGGCTTCCCCGCGCTTCAGAACGCCGCGTCCGGCATCGCCTACTCGTCGCGCGAGACCAACCACACGCTCGGGCTCTCGGCCCTGGCGGGCAAGCTCGACCGGCGCAGCCTCGTCGTCGTGATGACCGAGTTCGCAGACCCCACCATGGCCGAGCTGATGATCGAGACGGTCGGAAGACTGACCCGCGACCACCTCGTCCTCTTCGTCGCCTTCCGCGACGAGGAGCTCGAAGCGATCGCCGCCGCCGAGCCGCAGGAGGTCGAGGACGTGAGCCGCGCGGTCGTCGCGAGCGACCTTCTGCGCGAGCGCGAGCTGGTGCTGACCCGCCTGCGCCGCTTGGGCGCGGAGGTGCTCGAAGCCGATGCCGAGACCTTCGGCCCGGCGGTCGCGTCGCGCGTCGTCGCCATCCGCGAAAGGGGCCTTCTGTGAGCCAGACCCTGACACTGCGCAGCGCCCGCTTTCGAAGCGAGCGCGAGGCGGACTGGCAGACCCTCGAAGCGCTCCTGACGCGGATCGAGCGCGGCGGCGCGCGCTCCCTCTCCGCGGACGAGATGATCGCCCTGCCCCGCGCCTACCGCGCGGCGCTCTCCGCGCTCTCGGTCGCGCGGGAGACCTCGCTCGACAAGGGGACGACGGACTATTTGGAGGCGCTCTGCACCCGCGCCTACTTCGCCGTCTACGGCAACAAGGAGAAGCTCTCCTCGCGCCTCTACGGCTTCTTCGCCGAGGGCTGGCCTTCGGCCGTCCGCGCTCTCTGGCGCGAGACGCTGGTCAGCCTCGTCCTCAGCCTGCTCGGCGTGGCCGTGGCCTACCTCCTCGTCTCGTCGGACGCCGACTGGTACTACAGCTTCATGCCCGGCGAACTCGCAGGCGGACGGAGCCCGGCGAGTTCGACCGAGAGCCTGCGCGAAGGGCTCTACCACGATGGCGGCGCCTCGGGCCTGTCGGTCTTCGCCGCCTTCCTCTTGTCGAACAACGCGCGCGTCGCGATCTTCGCCTTCGCGCTCGGCTTCGCCTTCTGCGTGCCGACGGTCGCGCTCCTCATCTACAACGGATGCGCGCTCGGCGCCTTCTACGCGCTCTACGTGGAGCGGGGCTTAGGGGTCGAGCTGACGGGCTGGCTCTTCATCCACGGGGTGACCGAGCTCTTCGCGATCGTCCTCGCAGGGGCGGCGGGCCTCAAGATCGGCACGGCGCTCGCCTTCCCCGGCGCCTGCTCCCGCCTCGACGCGGCGGCCGAAGCCGGACGCCAGGCGGCAGGCGTGATCGCGGGCGTCGTCGTCATGCTCGCCATCGCCGCCCTCCTCGAAGGCTTCGGGCGGCAGCTCGTCACCTCGGACCTCGCGCGGTTCGCGATCGCGGGCGTGACGGCGGTCCTGTGGGGCACCTACTTCTACGCGCCGCGCCCGGCGGCCGAGGAGCCCGCATGAGCGCCGGCGTGAAGACTCGCGAGCGTAGCCTGATCACGCCCGAAGGCGTCGACCTGCGCCTGAAGCTCGGCGAGGCGGGCGCGCGGGCCGGGGCCTTCCTCCTCGACCTGACCTTCATGCTGATCGCGCTGATCGTCGTGACGGTGCTGTTGATCGTCGCGTTCAGCCAGCTCGGCGCCGCGCCCGGCGCCAGCGGGCGGGCAGACGCCTTCGCCGTCGTCTGGATCCTGTTCTTCTTCGTCCTGCGCAGCTTCTACTTCACCGGCTTCGAGATCGGCCCGCGCGCCGCCACGCCGGGAAAGCGCCTTCTGGGCCTTCGCGTCGCCGCGCGCGACGGCGGCAGGCTGTCGCCGCTCGGCGTGCTCGCCCGCAACGCGATGCGGGAGGTCGAGCTGTTCTTGCCGCTGTCCTTCCTCCTGTCGGACGCGGTCGGCGTCGATGCGCTGATCTCGATAGTGGCGCTCGTCTGGTGCGGGATCTTCGTCCTCTTTCCGCTGTTCAACCGCGACCGGTTGCGCGCGGGCGACCTCATCGGCGGGACCTGGGTCATCGAGGCGCCGCGGCGGAAGCTCCTGCCCGACCTGTCGGCGGCGGCGGCGTCCGATGCCTACGCCTTCACGACGGCGGCGCTCGACGCCTACGGCATCAAGGAGCTGCACGTGCTCGAGGACGTGCTGCGCGCTAAGGACGACGCGACGCTGAAGGCCGTCGCCGAACGCATCCGCGCGAAGATCGGCCGCCCCGCCAAGCCCGGCGAGGCCGACGCCGCCTTCCTCGAAGCCTACTACCAGGCGCTGAGGGGCCGTCTGGAAGGCCGCCTCCTCTTCGGCCAGCGCCGCGCCGACAAGCACGCGCGCTGAGGCGTCAGGCGAAGACGCTGGCGAGCTCGTCGGCCATCACCCCTTCGCGCTGCTCGCGCAGCTCCGTGTAGACCGCCGCGCTGCCCGAGGCCGCGATCGCGCCCTGGAGCGTCGAGACGACAAGCTGTCCGATCAGCACCGCGGTGGTGATCTGTGCCATCATGTCCTCGCCGAACCCGATCGGCAGGTACACGACCAGGCTGATGCCCCAGGAGACGACGGCGTAAAGGAGAATCGTGAGCAGCAGCCACCAGCGCGACCCCTTGGTCAGCGCGCGGCTGCGCCTGAAGGCGCCGCTGATGCCGGTCGATTCGGTCACCTCCGCCGGGACGGCGACCATGTAGATGATCGCCAGGAAGACGCCCGGAACGATCAGCAGCAGCATGCCGACCGATACCGCGAGGCCGTAAAGGATGGAGATCGCGATGACCGGCCAGAGGTGCTGAAGGCCTGTGCCGAGCGACTCGCCGAAGCTCGCCCGGCCGCCGCGGTAGTCCTTGATCGCCGCGTGGACGAGACCGCCCTGAAGGATGCCGTAGGTCGCGACCGAGATCAGGCTGACGACGAGCGTGCCCAGTGCCGGCGCCAGGAACCCGCCGCCCTGGGCGAGGCTGCGCTGAAGCACGAGGGAGACGAGCCCCGGCAAGCCCACCAGCACGAAGGACAACCCTAAGAACGTCGCCGGGTTGTGCGCGATCGGCGTGAAGGTACGGCGGACGACCCGCCCGAGATCGAAGGCCATGAAGTTCCCCTTTTTGCCCCTGTCACGCGCGACTTTCGCTCATTCCGTCGCATGGCCGCAAGTTCCGGCTGCAATCCGCTGCGAGATCGCTAGAAGGCGCCCCATGGAACAGCCGAGCCGCAAACCCGCCAACCCGTCCTTCTCCTCGGGACCCTGCGCCAAGCGGCCGGGATGGAAGGCCGAATCGCTCCCTACCGACGCGCTCGGGCGGTCTCACCGCTCGGCGCTGGGCAAGGCCCGCCTCGCCGAGGCGATCGCCAAGACGCGCGCCGTCCTGCAGGTGCCCGACAGCCACCTAATCGGCATCGTCCCGGCGTCGGACACCGGCGCCTACGAGATGGCGATGTGGACCCTGCTCGGCGCCCGCCCCGTCACGGCCGTGGCGTGGGAGAGCTTCGGCCAGGGTTGGGTCACGGACGCGGTCAAGCAGCTGAAGGTCGACGCCAAGACGGTGACCGCCGACTACGGCGTGCTGCCGGACTTGGGCGGCATCGACACGGACACCGACGTCCTCTTCACCTGGAACGGCACGACCTCCGGCGTGCGCGTGCCGAACGGCGACTGGATCGATGACGACCGCCAGGGTCTGACCCTGTGCGACGCGACCTCCGCCGCCTTCGCGCAGGACCTGCCCTGGGCGAAGCTCGATGTCGTCACCTACTCCTGGCAGAAGGTGCTCGGCGGGGAGGGCCAGCACGGCATGCTCATCTTGGGTCCCCGCGCGGTGGAACGCCTCGAGAGCCACACGCCGTCCTGGCCGATCCCCAAGATCTTCCGCCTGACCAAGGGCGGGAAGCTGATCGAAGGCATCTTCAAGGGCGAGACGATCAACACGCCCTCCATGCTCTGCGTCGAGGACTACATCGACGCGCTGGACTGGGCCGCGTCCATCGGCGGGCTCGACGCGCTGAAGGGTCGTGCGGACGAGAACGCGGGCGCGCTGTCGGCCTGGGTGGAGAAGACGGACTGGATCGATCACCTCGCCGGCGACCCCGCCGCCCGGTCGAACACCTCGGTCTGCCTCAAGATCACGGACGCCCGCGTCGCCAACCTGTCCGAGGACGACCAGCGCGCCTTCGTCAAAAGGATGGAGAAGCGCCTTTCGGCCGAGGACGCGGCCTTCGACATCGGCGCTTACCGCGACGCGCCGCCGGGCCTTCGCATCTGGTGCGGCGCCACCGTCGAGACGGACGACGTCCGCATCCTGACCGAGTGGCTCGACTACGCCTTCGCCGCCGAGGCCGCCTCCCTCTGAATCCCTAGCCTTCCGGATACCCCATGACCAAAGTCCTGATCTCCGACAAGCTGTCCGACGACGCCGTCCGCGTGCTCGAAGCCCGAGGCATCGAGGTCACCTTCGATCCCTCGCTCGGCAAGGATGCCGAGAAGCTCAAAGCGGCGCTGCCCGGCCATCACGGCTGGGCCATCCGCTCGGCCTCCCGCGCGACGGCGCAGCTCATCGCGTCCTCGCCGGACCTCAAGGTGATCGGACGCGCCGGGATCGGCGTCGACAACATCGACATCCCGGCCGCGACCGCCGCCGGGATCGCGGTGATGAACACGCCCTTCGGCAACGCGATCACCACGGCCGAGCACGCCATCGCCATGATGTTCGCCCTCGCCCGCCAGATCCCGCAGGCGAACGAGTCCACGCACGCCGGCAAGTGGGAGAAGTCCCGCTTCATGGGCCGCGAGCTCTACGGCAAGACGCTCGGCCTCATCGGCTGCGGCAACATCGGCTCCATCGTCGCGGACCGCGCCCAGGGCCTGCACATGAAGGTCGTGGCCTTCGACCCCTACCTCACGGCCGAGCGCGCGGTGGAGCTCGGCGTCGAGAAGCTGGAACTGCAAGACCTCCTCGCCCGGGCGGACTTCATCACGCTGCACACGCCGCTGACGGACCAGACGCGCAACATCCTGGACGCGGGCGCTCTGTCCAAGACCAAGAAGGGCGTGCGGATCATCAACTGCGCGCGCGGCGGCCTGATCGACGAGGCGGCGCTCCTGGACGCGCTCGAGACCGGCCAGGTCGCGGGCGCCGCCCTCGACGTCTTCGAGACCGAGCCCGCGACCGATAACCCCCTTTTCGGCCGCGACGACGTCGTCTGCACGCCGCACTTAGGCGCTGCGACCGAAGAGGCGCAGGAGAACGTCGCGGTTCAGATCGCAGAGCAGATCGCGGACTACCTGCTGACGGGCGCGGTGACGAACGCCCTCAACATGGCGTCGGTGAGCGCGGAGGAGGCGCCGAAGCTGAAGCCCTACATCGCGCTCGCGGAGAAGCTCGGCAGCCTTTGCGGCCAGCTGACCGCCACGGGCGTCACCGGCATCGAGCTCTCCTATGCGGGTCAGGTGACGGGCCTCAACACCGCGCCGATGACCGCAGCGGCGGTCGCCGCCGCGCTCGCGCCTGCGCTTCAGGGCGTGAACACGGTCAACGCCGTGTCCGTCGCCAAGGACCGGGGCATCCAGATCTCCGAGACGAAGACCGACAAGTCGCCGAACTTCGGCGCGACCATCACGGTGACGATCCGTACCGAGAAGGGCGAGCGCAGCATCACGGGCGCGACCTTCGGCGGCGAGCCGCGCGTCACCCGCATCGGCGAGATGCGGCTGGAGGCGAGCTTCGCGGCGCACATGCTCTACGTCGTCAACGACGACAAGCCGGGCTTCATCGGCAAGCTCGGCGACCTGATGGGCGAGGCGGGCGTCAACATCGCGACCTTCAACCTTGGCCGTCACTCGGCCGGCGGCGAGGCGGTCGCGCTGATCGCGACGGACGACGCGGTCGGCAAGGACCTCCTGAGACAAGTGCGCGACCTGCCCAACGTGAAGTCGGCGCAGGCCCTCGCCTTCTGATGGCGGTCCTCTGCCTGATCGGCGAGGGGGCGCGGGACGCCTGCGCCTCCTGGCGGCGGGAGCTGAACGCGCCCGAGGTGCGGGATATGGGCGGCGCGGCGGAGCTCGATACGGATCTTCCCTACGAGGAGCTTCGGGCGTGGCTCGCGAAGACGTCCATGCCCACCGGCATCGACGCCGCGGCGATCCCGCCGGGGCCGCGCAAGAAGCGCCTCCTCCTCGCCGACATGGACTCGACCATCATCGGGCAGGAGTGCCTCGACGAGCTCGCCGACCTGGCGGGCCACGGCGAGGCAGTGGCCCGGGTGACCGAGGCCGCCATGCGCGGCGAGATCGGCTTCGCGGAAGCCCTGCGCGGCCGGGTGAAAACGCTCGAAGGCCTCCCCGAAGAGGTCATCGGACGGGTTCTCGAAGAGCGGATCACGCTCAACCCGGGCGCGCGCACCCTCACCGCGACCATGCGGGCGCACGGCGCGCGATGCGTCCTCGTCTCGGGCGGCTTCACGAGCTTCACCGGCCCGGTGGCCGAGCGCGCCGGTTTCGACGAGCATCACGGCAACACGCTCCTGACGGAGGGTGGCCGTCTGACCGGCCGCGTGGCGGACCCGATCCTCGGCCGCGAGGCCAAGAAGGAGCGCCTGGACGCGAGCCTCGAGGCGCTCGGCCTCGCGCCCGAGGACGCCCTTTGCGTCGGCGACGGCGCCAACGACCTCGGCATGATCACGGCCGTGCCGCTGGGGGTCGCCTTCCGCGCCAAGCCGGTCGTCGCCAGGGCCGCGCCCGTGAAGGTCACCTATGGCGACCTCACCGCCCTCCTCTACCTGCAGGGCATCCCGAAGGACGAGTGGGCGGACGCTTGACCCACCCCGCATCGGGCGGGGACACTGCCTGATGCCCCTCTCCCGACGCACCCTTCTCAAGACCTCCGCCGCCGCGGCCCTCCTTCCGGCCCTGCCTGCAAGGGCGCAGGAGGCGAAGGCAGGCACACCGGTCCTTGACCGCTGCACCGATCAGATGCTCGCCGCCTACCCCGAGAGCGCGTCGAGCGCTGGGATCGACACGGGCGCCCGCGCGGCGTTGAAAGCGCAGCTGACCGACCGCTCGCCGGAGGGTCAGGCCGCGATCGAGCGCGACGTGCGAAGCCTCCTTGGGGACCTGCGCAAGGTGGACACGAGCGCCCTCCCCGCCGACGAGGCGCTGAACGTCGAGGTCGTGCGCACCGTCTACGAGCGGGCGGCGGAGGGCTTCGACTTCCCTTACGGCGACGTCGCGCTCCTCAACACCAACTGGTCGTACCGGAACAGCCCCTACGCCGTGGCGCAGAACACGGGCGCCTTCGTCGAGATCCCAAGCTTCCTCGGCTCTTCCCACACCGTCGAGACGAAGAACGACGCCGCCGCCTACCTCGCCCGGATGGAGGCCTATGCGGGGCAGCTGGACGGTGAGACCGAGCGGGTTCGGATCGACGCGGGCCGGGGGGTCGTCCTGCCGGACTTCCTGATGGCGAAGACGCTCGGCCAGATGCGCGGCGCCCTTGGCGCGGAGACGGAGAGCTGGGGCATCGTCACCTCGCTCGCGGAGCGCAGCGACGTGCATGCGGAAGAGGCCCGCAAGATCGCCGAGGAGAAGATCCGCCCCGCCGTAGAGCGCCAGGCCGCGGCGCTCGAAGCCCTCACCCCCCGCCCCGGCGAGGAGGCGGGCGTCTGGGCCCTGCCCGAAGGCGAGGCCTACTACGACTGGGCGCTGCGCGCAGGGACCACGACGCCGATGTCGCCGGACGAGGTGCACGAGATGGGGCGGGCGGAGCTGAAAAGCCTTCACGCCCGCATGGACCCGATCCTGCGCGAGGCGGGCTTTACGGAGGGGTCGGTCGGCGCCCGCATGACCGCGCTGTCCAAGGACCCGCGCTATCAGTTCTCAGAGGGCGACGAGGGCCGCGAGGAGATCCTCGCCTTCATCGAAGAGACCCTGGCGGACATCCGCACGCGCCTGCCGCAAGCCTTCGGCACGCTCGTCCCCGGCTTCCTCGAGGTCACGCGCATCCCGAAGGACGTCGAGGCGGGCGCCCCGGGCGCTTATGGCGGCCCGGGCTCGATCGACGGCAAGCAGCCGGGGCACTACTGGATCAACCTGCGCACGCCCGCGCTTCACAGCCGCTACAGCCTCGCGGACCTCACCTATCACGAATCGATCCCGGGCCACGTCTGGCAGGGCGAGTACACCTTCCGCCAGCCGCTCATCCGCTCGCTCCTCGCCTTCAACGCCTACTCGGAGGGCTGGGCGCTCTACGCGGAGCAGCTCGCCGACGAGCTCGGCGTCTACGACGACTTCCCCGTAGGGCGCCTAGGCTACCTTCAGTCCCTCGCCTTCCGCGCCTGCCGCATGGTCGTGGACACGGGGCTGCACGCCAAGCGCTGGACGCGGCAAGAGGGCGTCGACTTCTTCGTGCGCGAGAACGGGTCGAACCCGGAGGAAGTCGCGAGCGAGGTCGACCGCTACTGCGCCTGGCCGGGCCAGGCCTGCGGCTACAAGGTCGGGCACTCGACCATCGTCGGCCTTCGCGAGGACGCGAAGGCGCGCCTCGGCGACGCCTACGACCTCCGCGACTACAACGACGCGGTGCTCCTTGGCGGCAGCGTGCCGATGACGGTGCTGAGCGAGGTGATCGGCAGATATGTAGAGCGGGCGAAGGCGGGCTGAGCGCGCCGCTCAGTCCATCGCCTTGACGATCTCCTCGCACATCTTCTTCGCGTCGCCGAAGAGCATCATCGTGTTGTCGCGGAAGAAGAGTTCGTTCTGAACCCCGGCATAGCCCGATGACATGCCGCGCTTCACGAAGAGGACGGTGCCCGCGTTCTCCACGTCCAGGATCGGCATGCCGTAGATCGGCGAGGTCTTGTCGGTCTTGGCCGCCGGGTTCGTCACGTCGTTGGCGCCGATGACGAAGGCGACGTCCGCGCCCTTGAACTCCGAGTTGATGTCCTCGAGCTCGAAGACCTCGTCGTAGGGCACGTTCGCCTCGGCCAGGAGGACGTTCATGTGACCGGGCATCCGCCCCGCCACGGGGTGGATGGCGTAGCGCACGTCGACGCCCTCCTTCTTGAGGAGGTCCGCCATCTCGCGAAGCGCGTGCTGCGCCTGGGCGACGGCCATGCCGTAGCCGGGGACGATGATGACCTTGCCGGCGTTCTTCATGACGAAGGCCGCGTCCTCGGCCGAGCCCTGCTTGACCGGGCGATCCTCCTCGCCCCCTGCCCCGGCGGCGGCATCCTCGCCGCCGAAGCCGCCGAGGATGACCGAGACGAAGCTGCGGTTCATCGCGCGGCACATGATGTAGCTGAGGATCGCGCCCGAAGAGCCGACGAGCGCGCCGGTGACGATGAGCGCGATGTTGCCGAGGGTGAAGCCGATCCCGGCGGCGGCCCAGCCTGAGTAGCTGTTCAGCATGGAGACGACGACCGGCATGTCCGCCCCGCCGATGGGGACGATCAGGAGGAAGCCGAGCGCCAGCGCGATCAGGGTGAGGAGGAAGAACAAGAAGACCGACTGCGCGCCCGCCGCGATGACGACGATGAGGAGGAGCGCGGCGGCGGCGAGGCCGATGTTGATGAGGTGGCGCTGCGGCAGCAGGATCGGCTTTCCGGACATCCGCCCGTCGAGCTTGGCGAAGGCGATGATCGAGCCGGTGAAGGTCACGGCCCCGATGAAGACGCCGATCGCCATCTCGACCACGGCCCGCGCCTCGATCTCGCCCGGCACGCCGATGCCGTAGGCGCGCGGCGCGAGGAAGGCCGCCCAGGCGATCAGCACCGCGGCGAGGCCCACGAGCGCGTGGAAGGCCGCGACGAGCTGCGGCATCGACGTCATCGCCACCCGCCGCGCGATGATCGCGCCCGGGATCGCGCCCGCCGCCACGGCGAGGATCACGAGGAGCCAGGCGCCAGCGCCCGCCCCGGACAGGAAGCGCTCGGAGAACAGCGTCGCTGTGACCGCGATCGCCATCCCGGCGATGCCGAACTGGTTCCCGCGCCGCGCGGTCACGGGGCTGGAGAGGCCGCGTAGGGCGAGGATGAAGAGGATGCCGGAGGCGATGTAGAGGAGCGCGGTGAGGTCAGCGTTCATGCCGGGCGTTCCTTCTTCTTGTACATGCCGAGCATTCGCTGAGTGACGAGGAAGCCGCCGAAGATGTTCACCGACGCCAGCGCCACGGCGACGACGCCCAAGGCCCTCGACCAGCCGCCCGCCGCGGTGTCCGCGACCTCGGCGCCGACGGCGATCAGGGCGCCGACGATGACGACGGAGGAGACGGCGTTGGTGACGGACATGAGAGGGGTGTGGAGCGCCGGGGTCACCGACCAGACGACGTAGTAGCCGACGAAGCAGGCGAGCGCGAAGATCGCGGCGAGGTAGACGACGTCCGAGACGAAGGGCAGGTGCCCCGCGCCTTCGAGGATGCCGTGCGGCGCGCCCATCGCCTCGGCAAGGCGCGCCTGAGCGGCCTCGGCCTTGGCGAGCGCGAGGCCAGCGTTGGCCTGAGCCGCGTCGAGCTGCGCCGCCGCGGCGTCCGCGTCTGCGGCGGCGCGAAGAGCCTCGGTCTGAGCGGCGTCGAGCTGGGTAGAGGTTTGTTGGATCACAGGGAGCCTCCGTCGTGCCCAACCTCTCCCTTGGGAGAGGTCGAAATCTTCGATTTCGGGTGAGGGGCACGTTCGGCGCTTGAGGTCGCGATCGTCGTGCCGATAGCTTCGACCACCTCGTCCGTTCGTGCCAACACTTCACCGTTCCAGAACCGCATCACCGTGAAGCCTTCCGTCTCCAACCGGGCCGTACGCTTACGATCATATTCGAAGCGCTCTTCGGCATGCTGCGAGCCGTCGACTTCGACGATCAGCATGGCCTCTTCGGACAGGAAGTCAGCGAAGTATCCTACGATGGGCACCTGCCGTTTGAACTTCACGCCTACGCCCCGGTTTCGAAGCCGCGACCACAATCGGCCTTCCGCCTCGGTCTGGTTGCGCCGAAGGTTTCGTGCGAAGTCGACCTCCCCCACAACACCCCTCACCCCAAATCGGAGATTTGGACCTCTCCCGAGGGAGAGGTTGGGCGCGTGGGAACCGCGCGTCTCTCTCACGCCCCCTCCCCCCGCGGCGGGTCCGTCTCCACCGGCGTTCTCGGCGGGGCGAAGCGTTCGTGGACGCGTTCGCCGTTCCTCGTCAGCTGCGTGCCCCTGACGATCTCGTCCTCGGGGTCCGCCTTCAGCGCCCCTGTCTCCTTGTCGTAGATCAGCGTCAGGAAGCTCAGGAGGTTGCGCGCGTAGAGGTTCGAGGCTTCGCCTGGGAGGCCTTCGAGGATGTTCTGCGGGCGCACCACCGTCACGCCCTCCGCCTCGCCCTCGACGTTGCCGCCCCTCGGCGCCGCGAGGTCGACGAGGACCGAGCCCGGCTTCATGCCCGACAGCATGTCCTGCGTAATGAGCTTCGGCGCCGGGCGGCCGGGGATGAGGGCGGTGGTGATGA
Organism: Parvularcula dongshanensis; assembly: GCF_014199615.1. Lineage (GTDB taxonomy): Bacteria > Pseudomonadota > Alphaproteobacteria > Caulobacterales > Parvularculaceae > Parvularcula > Parvularcula dongshanensis. The sequence continues at coordinate 383,052 of NZ_JACHOB010000002.1, forward strand.
CCACGTCCATCTTGGCGAGGTGAGCCTTCACGTGCTCGGCCTGCTTCTTCTGGAAGTCCTCGGACGCCTCCTTGGCGTAGCCGCCCTTGGTCTCCATCGCCTTCATCGCTTCGAGGTCGGCGGTGACGAAGGTGCCCCCCAGGCTCTCGACCTGCTCCTTGGCGGCGTACCTTACGTCCGTGGCGCTGACGACGGCGCCGAGACGCTTGGCGGTGGCGATCGCCTGGAGGCCCGCGACGCCGGCACCCATGACGAAGACCTTGGCCGGCGGCACGGTGCCCGCCGCCGTCATCATCATCGGGAAGGCCCGGCCGTAGGCGCCGGCCGCGTCGATCACCGCCTTGTAGCCGGCGAGGTTCGCCTGGGACGACAGGACGTCCATGGACTGCGCCCGCGTGATCCGGGGCACGAGTTCCATCGCGTAGGCATCGACGCCGCCCTCGGCCCAGCGCGCTGCCCGGTCGTCCTCGGCGTAGGGGTCGAGGAGGCCGATGACGGCGAGGCCGCGCGGCAAGGGTCCGAGCGGCGCCTCGACCACCAAGGCGGCGTCCGCGCCGTCGAGGGCGCCGCCGCCGACCGTCGCGCCGGCGGCTTCATACGCCGAATCGGGCAGGCCCGCGCGAGCGCCCGCCCCCGGTTCGACCGATACGTCGAGCCCGAGCGCAGTCATCTTCTTCACGGTGTCGGGGGTCGCGGCGACGCGGGCGTCGCCGCCCGCGCGCAGGACGGCGATCTTCGTCACGGCGAAACCTTCATTCGGCGGGGATCCCTCGTGCAGCCCTATCACGTTTCCTACGCTAAGAGAGCAGGATCGGCCACTTCTGCGCGCAGTGGCATGGATTTTTCCCTGCGCCCCATCCCGGTACAACTTCACCGGCTCTTAGGGATCAGGAGGGTAGGACGGCCCCAACGATACAATCACGCCGAGGATTACATGGCCAAGACCGTCCTGATCGTCGACGACGACCCCACGCAGCGTCGCCTGATGCAGGCCGTCTGCGAACGCGCCGGCTACTTCGTGATGCAGGCCGAGGACGGTGAGAAGGCGATCGAGATCATGCGTACCGATGCCGGTCGCGGCGTCTCGGTCATGCTGCTCGACCTCACCATGCCCAAGATGGGCGGGATCGAGGTCCTCGAAGACCTCCGCAAGTTCAACGTCGACCTGCCGGTGATCGTGCTGACGGCGCAAGGCGGCGTCGACACCGTGGTCAAGGCGATGCAGGCGGGCGCCAACGACTTCTTCGTCAAGCCGGCGTCGCCCGAGCGCGTCATCGTCTCGATCAACAACGCTCTCAACGTGACGACGCTCAAGGGCGAGGTCTCGCGCCTCAAGCGCAAGGCCGAGAACGCCATGGGCTTCTCGGACGTGATCGGCGGCTCGGGCGCGCTCAGCGCCTGCATCCGCATGGGCGAGCGAGCGGCCGCCTCGGGCATTCCGATCCTGATCACCGGGGAGAGCGGGACCGGCAAGGAGATGTTCGCCCGCGCGATCGAGGGCTCGTCGGAGCGCTCCGGCAAGCCCTTCGTCACCGTCAACTGCGGCGCGATCCCGGACAACCTCGTCGAGTCGATCCTCTTCGGCCACGAGAAGGGCGCCTTCACGGGCGCGGTCGGCAAGCACGCCGGCAAGTTCCAGGAAGCCAATGGCGGCACGATCTTCCTCGACGAGGTCGGCGAGCTGCCGCTCGAGGCGCAGGTCAAGCTGCTGCGCGTCCTGCAGGAGGGCGAGGTCGACCCGGTCGGCGCCAAGCGCCCCGTCAAGGTCGACGTGCGCGTCATCTCGGCGACGAACCGCAACCTCGCCGAGGAGGTGAAGGCGGGCACGTTCCGAGAGGACCTCTACTACCGCCTCAACGTCTTCCCCATCGAGGTGCCGCCGCTTCGCGAGCGCCGCGACGACATCCCCGCCCTGATCGACCACTTTATCGGGCGCTACAACGCCGAGGAGAGCCGCGACGTCCAAGGCGTGCGCCACGAGGTGCTGGAAGTCCTGTGCGCGCAGGACTGGCCCGGCAACATCCGGCAGCTCGAGAACACGATCTTCCGCGCCGTGGTGCTCTGCGAGGGCGCTTGGCTGTCTGCGGACGACTTCCCGACGCTGACCGCCGCCTTCGAGGCTGCGGGCGTCGCGGGCGGACCGCCCTTGGCCGAGGAGACGGACGAGGCGGACGGCATGCCGATCGAATCGATTGCCGCCACGACGCCGTCGCGCGACGATCCGATCAGCGTCCTCGACCGCGAAGGCCACCTGCGCAGCCTCTACGACATCGAGCGCGACCTGATCGCGACCGCGATCGAGATGTATAACGGGCAGATGTCCGAGGTCGCCCGCCGCCTCGGCATCGGTCGGTCCACCTTGTACCGGAAGGTGCAGGAGCAGGGCATCGAGGTTCGACGGGCTTCTTAGTTTCTGACGCCTTCGGCGACGGGCTGCACGGCGCTGGCACGCTGTGAGCCCGGCTCGCGGCCTTTGGCCGCTCGCGGGCGGCAGCACGAGGGCATGGGCCTGCGCTGCCCTCAGTCCTGCCCTGCCGTCTTGCCGTACCACCAGAAGAACCAGGCCGCGCCTGCGAAGGTCGCCGTCAGCGCGATGAACCAGGCGAAGTGGGAAGCGTGCCACGGATCGCCCCTGAGCGCGTTCCAAAGGCCAAGCGTCAGCATGGCGAAGCAGAAGGCGGCGTTCACGACCAGCAGCGCGGCGAGGGCGTAGCTCGAGACCTGCCGGATCTTGTCGAGCGGGTGCATGGACGAAGGCTAAGCGACGAAGGCCCTTGGCGAAAAGAGAAACCGCAGCGCCCGCGCGTTAACGTCAGGACAGCCGCAACGCGGCCCAACCGATCATCGCCCAGCCTATCAGCATACCCAGCCCGCCGAGCGGCGTGACCGCCCCGAGCCAGCGCGGCGCGCCGAGCGCCATCGCGTAGAGCGTGCCCGCGAAGACGAGGGCGCCGAGCGCCACGCTCCACCCGCCCCACAAGAAGAAGCCCGGTCGTCCCGACAACGCGACGGCGAGCGCAGCCACGGCGTGGACCATCAGGTAGGTCGTCGCCGTCTGCCACCAGCCGAGGCCCTGCGCGTCGAGGCGCCCTTCGAGGCCGTGCGCCCCGAAGGCGCCGAGGGCGACGGCAAGGAAGCCCAGAACGGCGGCGAAGAGGACGAGCACGCTCACGCCTCGTAGGCCAGGATGGGCGCCAGCCAACGCTCGGCCGTTGCGAGGTCCCAGCCCTTGCGGTTCGCGTAGTCCTGGACCTGGTCCCGCCCGATCTTGCCGGTGCCGAAGTAGACCGCGTCCGGATGGCCGAAGTAGAGGCCGGAGACGGCGGCGCCGGGCTGCATGGCGTAGCTCTCGGTCAGGGTGACGCCGGTGTGCTCGGTCGCGTTCAGAAGCTCGAACAGCGTCGCCTTCTCGGTGTGGTCAGGCTGGGCGGGGTAGCCCGGCGCGGGGCGGATGCCGGCATACCCTTCCGCGATCAGGTCTTCCTTGGTCAGCGCCTCGCCCGTCTCGTACCCCCAAAGGTCGCGGCGCACGCGCTCGTGCAGCCATTCAGCGCCCGCCTCTGCGAGCCTGTCGGCGAGGGCCGAGGCCATGATCGCCGAGTAGTTGTCGTGACGGTCCGTGTACCGCTCCACGAGTTCGCGCTCGCCGTGACCGGCCGTGACGCAGAAGGCGCCGATGTGGTCGCCCTCCTCCGCGACGTAGTCCGCGAGGGCGTAGTTCGGCTGGCCGGACTTCTTCGCGACCTGTTGGCGCAGGGTGTGGAACGTCGCGGCACGCTTCGAGCGGTCCTCGTTCCAAATCGCCACGTCGTCGCCGTCACGGCTGGCGGGGAACAGCCCCGCGACCGCCTTCACCGTCAGCGCCTGGTCCCTGACGATCTCGGAGAGCATCGTCTCGGCGTCCTCGTAGAGGCTCTTCGCCGCCTCGCCGACCTTGGGATCGGAGAGGATCATCGGGAACCGTCCGTGCAGGTCCCAGGACGCGAAGAAGGGCGACCAGTCGATGTAGGGGACGAGTTCGGACAGCGGCACGGCGTCGTAGACGGTGATGCCCGGCTTCCTCGGCGCGGGCGGCACCCGGTCGGCGTCGAGGCGATAGGCGTTGGCGCGCGCCTCGGCGATCTTCACGCGGTCGTCCTGCCGCTGCTTCGACAAGAAGGCTTCGCGGACACGGTCGTACTCGGTCTTGATGCCGTCGAGGTAGCCCGATTTGCGCTCCTTCGAGATCAGGTCCGAGACGACGCCGACCGCGCGGCTCGCGTCGGTCACGTAGACGACGCCCTCTTCGTATTGCGGGGCGATCTTGACCGCCGTGTGCGCCTTCGAGGTCGTCGCGCCGCCGATCAGCAGGGGCTGGTTCATCCCCCGCCGCTTCATCTCGCGCGCGACGCCGACCATCTCGTCGAGGCTCGGCGTGATGAGGCCCGAAAGGCCGATCACGTCGACCTCGTGCTCGATCGCTTTGTCGAGGATGTCGTTCGCAGGCACCATGACGCCGAGGTCGATCACCTCGTAGTCGTTGCACTGAAGGACGACCCCGACGATGTTCTTGCCGATGTCGTGGACGTCGCCCTTGACGGTGGCCATCAGCACCTTGCCGGCGGCCTTGCGCGCGGTCTCGCCGGACGCCTCGCGCTCCGCCTCCATGAACGGCGTCAGGTAGGCGACGGCCTGCTTCATGACGCGGGCGGACTTCACGACCTGGGGCAGGAACATCTTGCCCGCGCCGAAGAGGTCGCCGACGACGTTCATGCCGTCCATCAGCGGGCCCTCGATGACGAAGAGCGGCCGGCCGAGCTTCTGGCGCGCTTCCTCCGTGTCCTTCTCGACGTATTGGTTGATGCCCTTGACGAGGGCGTGCCGCAGGCGCTCCTCGACCGGCGCCTCGCGCCAGGAGAGGTCCTCCTCGCGGGCCTTGCCCCCCTGCCCCCGATAGCGCTCGGCCACCTCCAAGAGGCGCTCCGTCCCGTCCGGCCTGCGGTTCAGGATCACGTCCTCGACCGGCTCACGCAGCTCGGGCGGAATCTCGTCGTAGATGGCGAGCTGGCCGGCGTTGACGATTCCCATGTCCATGCCGGCCTGGATCGCGTGGTAGAGGAAGACCGAGTGCATGGCTTCCCGCACCGCGTCGTTGCCGCGGAAGGAGAAGGAGATGTTCGACACCCCGCCCGAGACGTGGACGTGCGGCAGGGTCCGCTTGATTTCACGCGTCGCCTCGATGAAGTCGACGGCGTAGTTCTCGTGCTCCTCGATGCCGGTCGCGACGGCGAAGATGTTGGGGTCGAAGATGATGTCGGCGGGGTCGAAGCCGTCCTTCACGAGAAGCTCGTAGCTCCGCGTACAGATCTCGACCTTGCGGGCCTTCGTGTCCGCCTGCCCGTCCTCGTCGAAGGCCATGACGACCACGGCCGCGCCGTAGCGGCGACAGAGGCGGGCGTGGTGCAAGAAGGCCTCTTCGCCCTCCTTCAAACTGATCGAGTTGACGATCGGCTTGCCCTGGACCTGCTTAAGGCCCGCCTCGATCACCTCCCACTTGGAGCTGTCGATCATGATCGGCACGCGGGCGATGTCGGGCTCCGCCGCGATCAGGCGCAGGAAGGTCGTCATGGCATGCACGCCGTCGAGCATGCCTTCGTCCATGTTGACGTCGATGACCTGCGCGCCGTTCTCGACCTGGTCGCGCGCGACGGCGACTGCGGCCTCGTAGTCGTTCGCTTGGATCAGCTTACGGAACTTGGCGGAGCCGGTGACGTTGGTGCGCTCGCCGACGTTGACGAAGGTGGGAAGAGTCATTCGATCAGTCTCAGAAGCCAGTCAGGAGCACGTCCAGCGCGCGGGTGATGTCGTCGCGGTAGCGAGCCTCTACGTTCGCAACGTACTCGCCGAACTCGGACAGCAAGGCAGCGCCAAGATCGGGCGTCGACAGAATGTAGGGCTCTCCCCCAACCTCGATCTCTGGTTTTAGAGTCGAGAAGACCTCCTGGCGAACCGAGCCTAGAGGCGCGAGTGGGACGACGACCCGACTGCCGAGGTGATCCAGGAACTCGGCCTGTACGTTCACGACGAGCAGATCAGGTGCCCCTTTCAGACGATGGACGTCGAAGCGTGCCATCAGTCTCGCGGAAGCCAGTGCGAACGCAGAAGCAGGCCGTCGCGGGCCAGGCGTTCGTTGTGCGCTTTGATCGACTCGGCGTTGTCGCGTAGCCAAGCCTCTTCCTTCGCACGCTTCACAGCGGCAGCGATGCCGGCCTCTGCGGCTTGAGAGGCGTTGAGCGACAGGGCTTTGGCCTCGGCGATCACGTCCTCACGGATGGATAGGTTCACGGGGCGGCGTCGCGCCGTCGTCTCTATGTTCATCTCATCGCCTATACGTTATGGGCATGATATTTGCGCATAGTCTGTTCAATCGGCGAAGCCGTCAAGTCGGTCGCACGCCCAGCATGTGGCACAGCGCGTAGGCCATCTCGGCCCGGTTCAGCGTGTAGAAGTGGAACTCCCCCACCCCGCGCTCGGCGAGGTCGAGGCACTGATCCGCTGCCACCGTCGCCGCGACGAGCTGCCGGGTGGCAGGATCGCCGTCGAGGTTCTCGAACAGCCGCGCGACGCGCCGGGGGATCGAGGCGCCGCAGAGACCCGCCATGCGCATCAGCGACTTGTAGTTCGTCACGGGCATGATGCCGGGCACGATCGGGATGTCGATGCCCGCCGCCCGCACGCGCTCCAAGTAGCGTTCGTAGACGTCGTTGTCGTAGAAGAACTGCGTGATCGCACGGCTCGCGCCCGCGTCCACCTTGCGCTTCAGCATCTCGATGTCGGCCTCGAAGTGCGGGCTTTCGGGATGCTTCTCCGGGTAGCAGCCGACCGTCACTTCGAAGTCGTGCCTCGCCTTCGCGCCCGCCGTCAGCTCGGCTGCGTTGGCGTAGCCGCCGGGGTGGGGGGCGTAAGCCTCGCCGAGGCCGCCCGGCGGGTCGCCGCGCAGCGCGACGATGTGCCTGACGCCGGCCTGCCAATACTCTTCCAGGACGTCGTCGACCTCCGCCCGCGTCGCATCGACCGTGGTCAGGTGAGCCGCGACCGGCAGGTCCGTCTCGGAGACGAGGCGCGCGACGGTACGGTGCGTGCGCTCCCGGGTCGAGCCGCCCGCACCATAGGTGACGGACACGAAGTCCGGCCGCAGGGGCGCGAGTTTCTCGACGGAACTCCAAAGAGTCTCCTCCATCGCCTCGGTCTTGGGCGGGAAGAACTCGAAGCTGACGCGGAGGGGACGCCGCGGCGTCTCATGCACCGACATGAAGGGACTCCTTTGAGGGCGGGGCGGCGGCGCGTTCGAGGCGCCACAGCTTGGCGGTGAGGCCGTCGGGCCCGGGGGACGGGAAGGTGCGGGTCTCGACCAGGCGAAGCCTGGCGTTCTGCGCGAAACGCCCGACCTCGGCGTCGGCGAAGCCGAGGCGCCGATGCGCGTAGGTATCGCGCAACGCCTCGTTCGCATGCGGCGCGAAGTCCGCGATCAGGAGCTGGCCACCCTGTGCCAGCAGCCGACCGGCGACGCTTACCGCCCGCTCCGGCTCGGCCAGGTAATGAAGCACGTGATGCAACACCACGAGGTCTGCCCCCCTCGCCGTCTCGGGAAGCTCGAAGAGGTCCGCGCGACGAAGGCGAACGGCCCGAAGACCTGCCGCCTCGACCTTGACGCGGGCGAGCGCGAGCATCTCCGGACTGGCGTCGAAGCCGATCGACTGATCGTAATGCGCACCGAACAGCGTCAGCATCCGGCCCGTCCCCGTGCCGAGATCGACGAGTAGGCGTCCCTCGCCCGGGACCATCTCCAGCATCGCCGCCTCGATCTCTCCTTCGGGCAGGTAAAGGCGGCGCAGCCCATCCCATTCCGCGGCATGCTCGGCGAAGTAGCGGGCGGCCGCAGCGGCGCGCTCCTCCCTTACGGCGTCGAGCGCGGCGAAGTCCGCATCGAGTTCCGGCCCCCGAAGGTCCGCGAGGAGAGCCGAGAAGGCCTCGTCGAGCCGCGCGCGGTAGAAGGCCCATGCGCCTTCCTGATGCCGTTCGGCGAGTCCCGCCTCGCAGAGCAGGCGGAGGTGCCGGCTGACGCCGGGCTGGCTCTGCCCGAGGATCGTCGTCAGCTCGGTGACCGTGAGCTCGGCGTGCGCGAGGAGGGCGAGGAGCCGCAAGCGGGTCGGCTCGCCTGCGGCACGCAACTCGGCCAATCGAACGTCGAAGCGGGACAAGGCGACCTCCAGGCCCCGCTCATATAAAGGATCGTTTATATGGTCAACGGCGACGCTCGACCGGCCCGACCGGCCCCTCGAGCGCCTCGCTTGCCGAGTTCGGCTTCGATCCATGCCTCGCAGAGATCGTAGAAGGCAGCGTCCTGAACGTACCAGCGTTCCAAGTTCTCACGGCCCCGTTCGGACAGGGGCGGCGTGCCCGAATAGTCGTTGCCGTGCGCACGGGAACCGCCCACGGGAAGGTCGGCGTAGCCGAGGCGGTCGAGCAGCTCTCTTACATCCGTATCGAAGCGCTCCGTCCGCACGATGAAGACGGGGGGGCGCACCTCCAGGAACGTTCCGTGACGATCGAACCAGTCCAACTGATTGGTGGAGGTGTGCTGAATAGACTTGATCGCGGCCACCGCCTGCCGTCCGCGCGGCCCGGCGTCGAACAGGCTCTCGGCGAGCTCGTTGGCGTGCTCGAACTCGGCGAAGGCCGCCGCTTCGTAGGGCGACCAGGGATAGTCGTAACGAGGCCGGCCGCAGCGCTTGCGGCTGTAGAAGCCCGAGTAGAAGCGTTCCGCCGGGCGCCTGATCGAGAAGAAGTAGCGATCTTCGGTAGGGAGGTCGCGGAGGCGGACGTCGTGGTCGCGCACCAAGACCCTCGGCCGGTGAGCCTCTTGCGGGTTCTGGTTGACGAGGTCGCCGATCTGCGTGCCCGCGTTCTTGCCGATGTGAAGGAAATGAACGGTCTCGCGCGCGTCCTTATCGGACGGCCGCCAGCGCTCCACGACGTGCTTCAAGTTGTCGATCATTACTCGTCCCGCCTTCCCGGCTGCGACGACGCCCCGCCTAGCGGCGTTCGGAAGGGTTTGCGTTTTCGTTCCTACCGTCCGCATCGCAGCAAGAAGCGCGCCGACCGACGGCAGGGTAGCGCAGCATCGCCAAGACCGAAATGGAAAGAGCGGGCCTCATGGCCCGCTCTTATGGTCTAGGAAGCAGCGCTCCCCACCTGTCGGTGGCCCCTCAGTAAGGGTTCGACGCCGTTCTCGTGAGCTTCACGCCGGACGCAGCCTCGGCAAGCTTGCCGCCGACCGACAGCACCTTGACCTTCACGTCGTCGTCCCAGCGGCGACGTTGACCAAGGCTCGTGTCGCAACGGCCCTTGCTGTTGGTCCAGCAATCGCTCTTGTCGCCCGTGGAGTACTTGAAGACCACCCTGACGCCGGAGGCGAGCTCACCGCCCGATTTGACGCGAGCATAGGTCGGGATCCACCACCGGTTCGTCCTTCCCTTCACCCCGTCCACGGAGAAGGTCGCGACCTTCAGGTTCGACGAGGAGCCGCCATAGGGGTTCTTGGCGGTCTTCTCGATGCTGACGCCCGAGGCGCCTTTCACCGGTTGCCCGTTCACCGACACGACCTTGACGGTGATGTTGCTGTCGTTGCGGTAGCGTCCGCCGAGGCTCGTATTGCAACGGCCTTGCCAGTTCGTCGTGCATCCCAGCTTGTGCCCGGTCGAGTACTTGAAGATCACCTTCAGGCCGGATTTGAGTTTTCCGCCGAGCTTCACCTGAACGCGGGTCGGTACGTACCAACGGTCGGTCTTGCCCTTGATACCATCGACGTGGAAATCCGTGACGACCGCGCTCGCCGAACTCGTGCCATAGGGGTTCACGGCAACCTTCTCGATGCTGACACCCGAGGCGGCAGTGGCGGTTCCCCCCTTCACCGACTGTACCTTCACGGTGATGTTGCCGTCGTTTCGGTAACGACCACCAAGGCTGGTGCTGCAGCGGCCGTCCGAGCCCGTAGTGCAGTCCTTCATCTCGCCAGAGGAGTACTTGAAGACCACCTTGGCACCGGAAAGAGCCTTGCCGCCTGACGTCACCTTGACATCCGTCGGGATCCACCAGCGATCAGGTTTGCCCTTGATGCCGTCGACCTTGAACTCCGACACCACCGCTCCGCTAGAAGTAGTCGAACCATACGGGTTCACGGCGACCTTCTCGATGCTGACACCAGAAGCGCCGCTCGCAGAGCTGCCATTTACCGACTGGACCTTGACCGTGATATTGCCGTCGTTTCGGTAACGACCACCGAGGCTGGTGCTGCAACGGCCGTCCGAGCCCGTAGTGCAGTCCTTCATCTCGCCAGAGGAGTACTTGAAGACCACCTTGGCACCGGAAAGAGCCTTGCCGCCTGACTTCACCTTGACATCCGTCGGGATCCACCACCGATCAGTCTTGCCCTTCACACCGTCCACGTGGAACTCCGCCACCGCGGCGCCGGCCGGGCTGCTCGTCGTCTGCGTGCCCGAGCAGCCGTCCGGGATCTTGGAAGACGTCTTGATGCTCGACCGGCCGCCCGACCGCGTCATCGCCGCTCCTTCGCCCATGCCGAACTCGGCGAAGGCCTGCCAGACGAGGCAGTCGTCGGTGCCGCGGCTGCCGGCGAGGAAGCCGTCGCGCATGTCGATGTAGCTCGGTCCCGGCTTGGTGTTGGCGAGGCCGTCGATGATGTAGCTCATCAGGAGGTCGCGCGACTTGCCGTTCTGTTTGAAGAGCTCCCAGGTCCGCCACATCGCAGCGGCCCAGATCTCGCCGTCGCGGTGGAGGGAAGATCCGCGGAAGTCCGCCAGCGTCTTGGTGAAGTCGCGGTAGCGGACCGTCCGGATGCCGTCGGAGCGGTTCATCGCCCACTCCCCGATCCGGTCGTCGTCGGTCATGATCGCCGCGATCGCGTCGGACATGCCCTCGCCGAGCGCGCCCGAGACCGGGCCGTCCATCTGGCCGACCATGCGCCAGGTCAGGCCGTGGCTGTACTCGTGCCAGACGATGTCGCCGTCGAAGCTCGAGTTGCGGCCGGGGTTCGTGTAGGTCCACTCGTACATCTGCATGCGCGGCGTGCCGCCGTCGCTGATCGGCGTCGCGAAGTTCGCGTTGTTCGTGCCGGAGCCGTCCACGGCCTCGGCACGGACGAAGTCGCCGCCGACGCCGCCGCGGCCGTAGTTCGAGTACTGGAAGTTCCCGGCGGTCTCGGTGAAGCCGTACTTGTACAGCTTATCGTGGATGTCGTTAAGCTGGTAGAAGAGGTTCTGGACCGCGGCCTTCTGGTTCTGAGTGTCCGTCGCGGGCTTGGACAGGTTCGGCACGATGCCGAAGATCCAGCTCGTCACCTTGCTGCTGCTGTCCGGCTTGTTGTTCCTGTCGAGGTCGACATAGGCGTGGACGTTGTAGCCGGAGATCGAACGATCGAACTGGCTGGTGCCGGTCCGCAGCCAGCCGGAGGGCGAGGCTTTGCCGTCCGCTTTGCTGCCTTGCATGACCGTCGGATTGCCGTGCGCAGGGCTGACCGCATAGGCGATGTAGCTGTCGTCGGCAGTGCGCAGCTGCTTGTCCACGATCTGGCCGCGGGAGTCGACGAGGCTGTTGACGAGCTCGTTCGACCCCTTGGCCCAAGTCTCGACGAGGTAGCCAAGCGAGAGCGTGCCGTCCGTGTCGGCGACGAGGACGCGGCTTGCGACCGGGTCCTCCGCGTAGAAGTCGCCTCGATCGTAGGTGATCCGGCCTTCGGCCCGGGACTTGACCGGGGCGTCGACGCCGAAGGCCCGGCCGACCGCACGGGTCGCGGCGGCTTCGTTGCCGGCCGAGAGGAGCTGGACCATGCGCCCTTCTAGCGGCGTCAGCCGGTAGAAGAGGCGCGATAGCGTGCCGTCCTTCTCGAGGGTCGCGCGGACGAAGGCGCCGTGGACGGGCAGGCTGCCCATCCGCTGTTCGTAAGTGAGGTAGGTCTGGCCCGACGTCGGCGAGGTGTGCCGACGGACGAGGTGAAGGTCACCGAGCGCCTTGGCGCCGAAACCTTCGTCTTCGAGGACTCGAAGGATCGAGGCCTCGCCGCTCTGCCCTTGGGGTTCGACGAGGACCGGTTCGGTTTGAATGAGAGGTTCGGCCGAAGCGCCGCCCGCGATGCCCGCCCAGACAGTCGCGGCCAGAATGGCCGTCTTCAGATTGCGTCGCACGTTGTTCCCGTCTCGTTACCGCTCAGGACACACCGCGCAGCTCGAAGACCCGATCACCCGCCTGCCCGGCCGTGTGATGCTGTAGGAATGCGACTTGCTGTTCGCGGAGAAGTCCTATCTGACGGGATAATGCGTATGTTATCGCTAATATTCGGTCAACACGTCCATGTGAGGTCTTATTGTGACCGACAAAAGCGTAAGAATAGAGGTAAGTAAAAAGGTCGAAATGCTGCGCGGCATGTTCTACACGTCGATGTGACCGAAATGCGGCAGCGAGGTGGCCCGCCCTGCCTTCTTCACGATTCCGCTATGCTGCGACTGCAAAAAGCTCGCAATAGGTGTGGAGCCTGGCCCAGACGCTCGTAGAAGCATCGCTCAAGATAACCGTGTGGTAACTATCAAGGCAGCATCGCGGCGGGCCGAGCGCCTAGGCGACGTGCCTGTCGCTGCAATTAAGGCAGCGCTGCGAGCGAGCGGGCGGCCTTAACGGCCCACCGCTCTTTCGCGTTTTCATTCTGATGGGACTGGCAAGGCCGCGGGCGGCAAGACGCATCGGGTCCGGCGACGAGAATCCGCCGAACCCGAGCCCGGCTCAGCGCGTCATCTTGCGGTACTGGATCCGGCGCGGAACGTCCGCGTCGGGCCCGAGGCGCCGCTTCTTGTCTTCGATGTAGGCCTCGAAGTTCCCCTCGAACCACTCGACGTGGCTGTCCCCTTCGAAGGCGAGGATGTGGGTCGCGATGCGGTCGAGGAACCAGCGGTCGTGGCTGATGATGACGGCGCAGCCCGCGAACTCGTCGAGCGCCGCTTCGAGCTCGCGCAGCGTATCGACGTCGAGGTCGTTGGTCGGCTCGTCGAGGAGGAGGAGGTTCGCCCCCTCCTTCAGCATCTTGGCGAGCTGGACCCGGTTGCGCTCGCCGCCCGACAGGTCGCCGACCTTCTTCTGCTGGTCGCCGCCCTTGAAGTTGAACCAGGTGCAGTAGGCGCGCGAGTTCACCTCGCGCTTCTCGCCGAGCTTGACGACGTCGAGCCCGCCCGAGATCTCCTCCCAGACGGTGTTGGAGTCCGTCAGGTCCTCGCGGGTCTGGTCGATGTAGCCCATCTTGACCGTGTCCCCGACCCGAAGCGCGCCCTCGTCGGGCTCGTCCTTGCCGGTCAGCATGCGGAAGAGCGTCGTCTTGCCCGCGCCGTTGGGGCCGATCACGCCGACGATGCCGCCCGGCGGCAGCTTGAAGGAGAGGTCGTCGATCAGGAGCTTCTCGCCGAACGCCTTCTTCAGGTCGTCGGCCTCGATCACGACGCCGCCGAGACGGGGACCGGGCGGAATCTGGATCTGCGCGGTCGTGACGTTCTCGTTCGCGGCCTGGTCGCGCAGCGCCTCGTAGTTCTGGATCCTGGCCTTGGACTTCGACTGGCGGCCCTTGGCGCCCTGCTGGATCCAGGAAAGCTCGCGCTTGAGCGTGTCCTGGCGCGTCTTGTCCTCGCGGCCTTCCTGCTCAAGCCGCTTCGCCTTCTGCTCCAGCCAGCCGGAGTAGTTGCCCTGGTAGGGAATGCCCTTGGCCCGGTCGAGCTCGAGGATCCAGCCGGTGACGTTGTCGAGGAAGTAGCGGTCGTGGGTGACGAGGATCACCGCGCCCTCGTACTCGCGCAGGTGCTTCTCGAGCCAGGCGACGCTCTCCGCGTCCAAGTGGTTGGTCGGCTCGTCGAGGAGCATGAGGTCGGGCTTAGAGAGGAGGAGCTTCGTCAGCGCGACGCGGCGCTTCTCGCCGCCAGAAAGCTTGTCCACGGACCAGTCGCCCGGCGGGCAGCGAAGCGCCTCCATCGCGACCTCGACCTTGGAGGCGACGTCCCAGGCGTCCGCCGCGTCGATCTTCTCCTGCAGGGCCGACATCTTCTCCATCAGCTCGTCCGAGTAGTCCTCGGCGAGCTGCATCGAGACGGCGTTGAACTCGTCGACCATGTCCTGAAGCGGCTTCAGGCCTTCGGCCGCGTTCTCGAACACGGTCTTGGTCTCGTCGAGCTGCGGCTCCTGAGCGAGGTAGCCGACGGTCGCCCCTTGGGTGACGTAGGCCTCGCCGGAGAACTCCTTGTCGATGCCCGCCATGATCTTGAGGAGGGTCGACTTGCCCGCCCCGTTGACCCCGACGATGCCGATCTTCGCGTCGGGGTAGAACTGCAGGTGGACGTTATCGAGGATCTTCTTGGCCCCGTAGGATTTGGTGAGGCCTTGCATGTGGAAGATGAACTGGCGGGCCATGAGGCGACGTCTCCGGCGATGTCTGGGGGCCGCATCTAGGGGGTCTTTACGGTCGGCGCTACCAGGCTTTCGGGCGGGCTGTCGGCCCGGCCCAGCGCGGCCAGCCTCGCCTTAAGGAACGAGCCGTTCGTCGATGCGTTCGTCGAGGCGGTCGCGCACCCTTCTGTAGGCGGCGAGAACCTCTTCCTCGGTCCCGATCGTCTCGCTCGGATTCTCGGCCTCCCAGAACTCGACCTCGGCCCCTTCCCGTCTCGCCTCGGCGGCCGCTTCTGGCGTCAACGCGACGACGAGGTCGAAGTCACGCGCCCGCACGTCGCCAAAGTTGCGCGGCGCGCGCGGCGGGTCGCCGACGCCGCGCTCGGCGAGGACCTTCGCGGCGTAGGGGTCGAGGACGCCGGCGGACACGCCGCAGCTTTCGATCCGTACCCCCGGCAGGCGCAGGCGCGCCAGCGCCTCCGCCATCGGGCTTCTCACCGAGTTCGAGTTGCAGGCGAAGAGGATCGACCGCGGCGCGGCCCCCTTCATCGGCGCGGCCCCGCGCGGTTGATGACGGCGCAGACGAGGGTGAACATCCTGCGGCTCGTCACCGGATCGAGCTCGATCTTGCCCGCCAGGCGGTCGCGCAGCAGCGTGGCGCCCTCGTCGTGGACAGCCCGGCGGGCCATGTCGACGGTCTCGAGCTTCTCGGGCGTCGCGCTGCGCAGCGTGTCGAAGTAGCTCTCGAACAGGAGAAAGTAGTCCTTGATGGTTCGGCGCAGCGGGCCGAGCGAGAGGTGATGCGCCGCGAGCCCTTCGCCCGCCTCGTCCCGGACCTCGAAGACGAGGCGCCCGTCCCTGCCCGACAGGTGGAGGACGTAGGGGCCCTGGTGAGCGATGCCGACCGGCGCGAAGCTGTTCTCCGCGAGGAGGTCGCGAACGGCGATCTGCCGCTCGTGGTCGATCTCGGTGGACGGCGCGGATAGCGACGCCTGATCGAGCTCGATGCCGGTGAGCCTTCGTGTGGGCATGGACGCCGCCTAGCGGCCTCCGCAGCGGGGGGAAAGCGCTCAGAGCCTCACATAGCCGCGCGGGTCGACGGGCTTTCCGCTGCGCCTGGTCTCGAAGTGCAGGTGCGCCCCCGTCGCATTGCCCGTCCGGCCGACGAAGCCGAGCGTCTGCCCTGGCGCCACGCGCTCGCCCGAGCCGACCGCGAAGCCGTCGAGATGGGCGTAGTAGGTCAGGAGGTCGCCGCCATGGTCGAGGATGACGATGTTGCCGTAGCCGCGCTTCTCGCCGCGAAAGATCACCCTGCCCCCGCCCGCCGCCGCGACGGGCGTGCCGCGCGGCGCGCGCAGATCCATGCCCTGATGCGGCTTGCGCCCCAGGCCGCGCCGCTCGCCGAACTCCGCGCTGACGTCGTAGCGCGAGAGGGGCCGCGCGAGGTGCGTCTTCGGCGTCGAGGCGCAGGCGGACACCAACGCCAGCCCGAGGGCGGCGCAGACTACTCGGCGATGTGGAACGGACGTTCTTCCGGTTGAGCCTTCCATGACGGAAGGCCTAGCGGCGAGTTGCGTTCAAACGGTAACCAAGAGCGGCGGCGTTCGGTTCAGCCCAAGACCGCCTTCGTCGCTTCCTCGAAGATGTCGAGGCCCTCGTCGAGGAGCGCGTCCGGGATCGTCAGCGGCACGTGGGTGCGGATGACCTGCGCCTTCTTGCCGGCGGTCAGGAAGATGAGGCCCATCTCGCGCGCCTTGGTCTGGATCGCGGCGGCGGCATCGGTGTTGGGCTTGTCCGGGTCGCCGTCCTTGACGAGTTCGACCCCGCACATGGCGCCGACGCGGCGGACGTCGCCGAAGACGCCCTTGCCCACACCATCCGCGATCGCGCGCCAGCGCGCTTCGACCTTGGCGCCGATCTTCTCGGCGCGCTCGATCAGGCCTTCTTCCTCGATCACGTCGAGGACCGCGAGGGCGGCTGCGCAGGCGACGGGGTTGCCGCCGTAAGTGCTGCCCATGCCGCCGGGCTGGATCTGGTCGAAGAGCTCCGCCTTGCCGATCACCGCCGAGAGCGGCAGCCCGCCCGCGATCGACTTGGCGCAGACGAGGAAGTCGGGCTCGACGCCCGAGCGCTCGATCGCGAACATCCGGCCCGTCCGCGCGAAGCCCGTCTGCACCTCGTCGGCGACGAAGAGGATGCCGTGCTTCTCGCAGAGCGCCTTGAGGCCCCGCAGGAAGTCGTGCGGCGCGGGCACGAAGCCGCCCTCGCCCTGCACCGGCTCGATGATGACGGCGGCCATGTCCTCGGGCCGAACGCTCGTCTCGAAGATGTGGGAGATGCAGCGCAGCGCGCCGTCGCTCGAGACGCCCTTGTAAGCGTCCGGGTACGGCGCATGGTAGACGTCCGAGGGCAGCGGGCCGAAGCCGACCTTGTAGGGCACCGCCTTGCCGGTCAGCGCGGTCGCCAGCAGCGTGCGGCCGTGGAACGCGCCCTCGAAGGCGAGGAGGCCCGGCCGCCCGGTGATGCGGCGCGCGAACTTGCAGACGTGTTCGGTCGCCTCGGAGCCCGTGTTCATGAACATGGTCTTGTAGGCGGTGCCGTTCCCGGCGCCGTCCGAGACCAGCTTGTTGAGGCGCTCGGCGAGGGCGACGTAGGGCTCGTACTGAGCGACGCCGAAGCAGGTGTGGATGACCTTGTCGACCTGGTCCTTGATCGCTTGGACGACCTTGGGGTGACGGTGGCCGACGTTGAGGACGCCGATGCCGGCGATGAAGTCGATGTAGCGCTTGCCCTCGACGTCCCAGAGCTCCGCGCCCTCCGCCCGGTCGGCGTAGACGCCGGACTTCGACGGCAGGCCCATCGGGCACGCGTCGTTGCGGCGCGCGACCATCAGCTCGTTCGAGAGGAACTCGTTGCTCGCCTGACCGTCCGCCATCTTTATCTCCGAAGTATGCGCTTCCCTCCCTGCCGGAGCGGAAGCGCGCGCTCAAGTGTCTCACCGAACCCGAAAGGGCCGTCCCGTGTTGAGACGTCGAACACTGACCCGACACGATGGAGGCCTCGATGCTCTACCACACTACAGATCACGCCAAGATTCCGCGCCTCGGCCTCGGCACTTGGGAGCTTCGCGGGGACGACGCCGCTTACGCCGTCGCGAAGGCGATCGAGATCGGTTACCGCCACATCGACACCGCGCAAGCCTATGAGAACGAGGAAGCGGTCGGCCGCGGCATCCGGGACTCCGGCGTCCCGCGCGACGAGCTCTTCGTGACGACCAAGATCTGGACCGATCGGATCGAGAAGGAGGAGGTCGTCGGCGCCCTCGCGGAGAGCCTCGACAAGCTGCAGATGGACCAGGTCGACCTGACGCTTCTGCACTGGCCGGTGAACGACATGCCGATCGACGCGCAGGTGAGCCAACTCGCCGCCTGCAAGACTTCGGGCAAGTCGAAGCTCATCGGCGTGTCGAACTACAACCAGGAACAGCTCCTGACCGCGCTCGCCGCGACGGACGAGCGCCTGTCGGCGATCCAGTGCGAGTACCACCCCTTCCTCGACCAGGACCCAATCCTGAAGACGGCGCGCGGCTTCGACATGCTGTTCACGAGCTACTCGCCGATCGGGCGCGGCGCGAAGGGCGAGCTGATGGAGAACGCCGGGGTCAAGCGCGTCGCGGAGTACCGCGGCAAGACGCCGACCCAGGTGATCCTGCGCTGGCACCTGCAGCAGGCGAACGTCGCGGCGATCCCGAAATCGTCCTCCGAAGATCACCTGCGCGAGAACTTCGACATCTTCGGCTGGGACCTGACCGCGACCGACATGAAGACGCTCTACGGCCTGATCAAACCGGACGGGCGGATGATCAACCCCGACTGGTCGCCGAAGTGGGACACGGGCGTCGCCGAGGCGGCCTGACCTCTACACGGCGTTGCCTGAGGACGGGGGCGGCGCGTAAAGGGGGTCATGAGCTTCGTACCCCAGATCGCCCTCGCCACCGCCGGCGAGGACCTCGGCCAGCGTCTTTACGAGGCGCTGGCGAGGACCGGCTTCGTCGTCGTCACCGACCACGGCATCGACCTTTCGCGCCTCCACGACGCCTACGCGGCGGTGGAGGCGTTCTTCGCGCTGCCGGAGGAAGAGAAGCTCGCCTACGTCGTCGGGCGGGACGGGCAGCGCGGCTACACCGCCTTCGGGCGGGAGCACGCCAAGGACAGCCCCGCCCCCGACCTCAAGGAGTTCTGGCACGTCGGCCGCGACGCGATCGCGCCCAACGTCTGGCCGGAACGTCCCAAAAGCTTCTCGCGCGAGGTCGCCTGGCTCTACGAGGCGCTGGACGAACTCGGCCTGAAGCTCCTGCGCGCGCTGACCGGTCCGCTCGAGGTGCCCGCGGATACGTTCGACGAGATCGCCGAGGGCGGAAACTCGGTGCTCCGCCTCCTTCACTACCCGCCTCTGTCCCAAGACGCCGACCCCGCCTCGATCCGGGCGGCGGCGCATGAGGACATCAACCTCATCACCCTCCTCGTCTCGGCCTCGGCCTCCGGGCTCGAGCTTCTGGACCGGGACGGGACCTGGCGCGCGATCGAGGCGCCGGCGGACGCGGTCATCGTCGACACGGGCGACATGCTCGCGCGGATCACCAACGACCACCTGCCCGCGACGACCCACCGCGTGGTGAACCCGGAAGGGCCCAACGGCTCACGCTACTCGATGCCGTTCTTCCTGCACCCCCGGCCGGACGCGAAGCTCGCGGTGTTCGATCAGTTCAAGGACGGCAGCGAGGCGCCGGACATCACGGCGGGCGAGTTCCTGCGCCAGCGGCTCGAAGCGATCGGTCTGAAGTAGGTCGCCTTCACGGATGCGAGGGCTGGAGGGGAAAACAGGTGCGTCGTTGGCTCGATAGGCGCAGCGGTACAAAGCCGGTTCGGACTGACTATCACCCTGACTTGGATGAGGCCCTTTCGCTCTTTGAACAGAGCGACTGGGATAGCCTCACAGCGCTCACCGAGGCGCAAACCGTGAACGGGGCCTTCTCGCTGCTGCGCGCGCTCGGCACGCATACGCCCCTCGACCTTCCCTTCGGTAGCCTGCCCAAAGCGCCTCGGGCTCGTGGCGTGATCGGTGCCGTCCTCGTAGGATGGGCGTGGCGGCATCGCGGCTTCGGTCGTGGAGACGAGGTGAATGAAGACTCCTGGCCTGCGTTCTTCGACCGTCTCGGCCAGGCGATCAGTGCGCTCCTCGATGCGGTGAGGGCGGACCAAGATGACGGCGTGTCGATCGGCTACCTGATCAGGGCGGCAACGGGCGCGAATGAAGTCGGTCTCCTGCACGAAGCACGCGATCTCTTCTACCTGGCCCGACACCGTCCACTGGAGGGCGGGGCCTTCCTCCTTCAGGCCCTGGGGCGGAAGTGGCACGGCAGCCACGAGGAGATGGACGCCGTGGCCGAGCGCCTCGCGAGCGACGATGACCTGCCGCCTGGCAAGGTCGGCCTCTGGGCGCGGGCGCTGATTGAACGTTGGGTCTGGGACGGACATATGAGCGACGATCCCGCCACACGGTTCCGCAGCCAAATGACCTTCTCGCTCAAGGAGACGCGGGACCGGATCCTTAGGCTAGACGATGATTATCGACGCCTCGCCTCGGTCTGGTCTCCAGCCGAAACCGATCCCTTCGCCGACGCCTTCGCACATGACAACATCGGCTGCGCGGCCGTGCTATCGAAGCAGATGGCGACTGCGCGCCCGCATGTTGCTGCTCTCGGCAACGCTCCTGGTGAGTGGCCGTGGTGCTATACGCTTGGCGATGTCGAGAAGAGTTGGCCATCGCTACTGCGACGGGTCCGCGCCTAGGGCACGCCTTCAGGGCGCTGTGGACGCCCCCGCTGAAGCAACCCAGTCGATGCCATGGGGAATGGCCGGCGCTGGAACCTACAGACAGCTGACTGGCAGAAGTGCCCATAGGTTGGTGCGAAACGAAAAAACCGCCCGGTCCGGAAGGACGCGAGCGGCGTGTTTGGGTGCGGGAGTAGGATTTGAACCTACGACCTTCAGGTTATGAGCCTGACGAGCTACCGGACTGCTCCATCCCGCAGAAGGATGCGGCGCAGGGCGCCGGCCGTACAGTGTTGAAGGGGACTTGTTCGCTCGGCAGGCCTGGCGACGACCTACTCTCCCACGTCTTAAGACGAAGTACCATTGGCGCTGCAGGATTTAACGACCGAGTTCGGGATGGGATCGGGTGAAGGCCCCGCGCTATAACCACCAGGCCGGCGAAACGAACAAGTTGCGAGAGTAAAGTGCTACAGGCTCAAGCGAAGGCCGCCAAAAGGCGGGCCGTTCGCCGCGCATGAGAAGACGATCAAGCCTATCGAACAATTAGTACCGGTCAGCTTCACGCGTTACCGCGCTTCCACATCCGGCCTATCAACGTGGTGGTCTTCCACGGTTCTCAGGGAAATCTGGTATCGAGGGCGGCTTCCCGCTTAGATGCTTTCAGCGGTTATCCGTTCCGTACGTAGCTACCCTGCTATGCGGCTGGCGCCACAACAGGTCCACCAGAGGTACGTCCATCCCGGTCCTCTCGTACTAAGGACAGCTCCTCTCAAATTTCCTACTCCCACGGCAGATAGGGACCGAACTGTCTCACGACGTTCTAAACCCAGCTCACGTACCGCTTTAATTGGCGAACAGCCAAACCCTTGGGACCTGCTCCAGCCCCAGGATGCGATGAGCCGACATCGAGGTGCCAAACAATGCCGTCGATATGGACTCTTGGGCATCATCAGCCTGTTATCCCCGGCGTACCTTTTATCCGTTGAGCGATGGCCCTTCCATGCGGGACCACCGGATCACTATGGCCGTCTTTCGACTCTGCTCGACTTGTCAGTCTCGCAGTCAGGCTGGCTTATGCCATTGCACTCAACGAGCGATTTCCGACCGCTCTGAGCCAACCTTCGCGCGCCTCCGTTACAATTTAGGAGGCGACCGCCCCAGTCAAACTACCCACCATGCAGGGTTCCGGATCCGGGTTCACGGATCGCGGTTAGATATCAGTGACGACAAGGGCGGTATTTCACCAACGGCTCCACCCGAGCTGGCGCCCGGGTTTCAAAGCCTCCCGCCTATCCTACACATGTCGACACTAATACCACTGCAAAGCTGTAGTAAAGGTGCACGGGGTCTTTCCGTCTAACCGCGGGTACTCCGCATCTTCACGGAGAATTCAGTTTCGCTGAGTCTGCGTTGGAGACAGTGGGGAAGTCGTTACGCCATTCGTGCAGGTCGGAACTTACCCGACAAGGAATTTCGCTACCTTAGGACCGTTATAGTTACGGCCGCCGTTTACCGGGGCTTCGATTCGGTGCTTGCACACCTCCTCTTAACCTTCCGGCACCGGGCAGGCGTCAGACCCTATACGTCGTCTTGCGACTTCGCAGAGCCCTATGTTTTTAGTAAACAGTCGCCACCCCCTG
>NZ_JACHOB010000002.1:410000-477324 GCF_014199615.1 Parvularcula dongshanensis
CTCCTCCGTCGCTTCGCCTTCGGAAGGATGCGCCGGGAAGCGCGCCGCACGCAACGCTTGCGCGCAGTCCGCTCAGGCCGGGAAGCGCTCAGCCCAGGAAGAGCTCAGGCCTGGAAGGTCGTGCCGACCCGATCGCGCCGAACGAGCCTGTCGAAGACAGGGAAGGCGAAGAGCCCGAAGAGGTAGCCGCCGATATGCGCCTCCCAGGCGACGTCGAGTCCGCCGCCGGCCAGGCCGCCGAGGCCGAGCGCCGTCAGAAGGTTGAGACCGATATAGACGAGGCTGGCCACGACGACCGGGCGCGAACCCGGCCGCGCCAGCCTGCCCTCCGTCAGCCCGTAGGGCGCGAACGGCCGCAACGCGAAGCGCATCGCAGCCGCCATCAAGCCCGAGATCGCCCCCGACGCGCCGATCAGCATGACCGGCGAGCCCATGTTGAAGAGCAGGAAGAAGAGCGCCCCCGCCACGCCGCAGGCCAGGAAGAAGGCGAGAAACAGGCCTCTGTTCCATGCCCGCGCGCTCGAGCTCTCCGCCTCCACGCCCAGGCGGCGGGCGACGCCGGTGCCGAAGACGACGAAGCCGAGCGCATTGAGGAGCAGGTGAGCGAGGTTGCCGTGAACGAAGAGATGGCCAACGAGCGGCAGGAGAAGGCCGATCCCCCCCTCCCCGCCGGTGATGCCCGACGTGAAACGCAGCGGGATGAAGGCGAGAACGAAGTCCGCGCGCCGGCCGAAGCCGGTCGGCAGGAAGCATATCAGAGAGACGACCACGATCACCGCGAGGAGCCCGCTGACCACGCCCGGAACGATCAGCGCGGGCTCGCGCCCGCCGGAGGCCGCGCCCCGGGTCAGCCCGAGCCTGGCCTCGAGGCGGCGCCTGTTGTCGAAGGGGGATGCCGGCATCCCGTTCAGATAGGGCGTCCGGCCGGAATGCGCATCCCCACGCACGAGCCCGTCTTGGTACGCTTCCTTCAAGGGTTTGTTCATCCGGATCGGGCTAGGCCTTGCGGGCCGTAGGAGTCCGAAGGCCAGCATGACCTTGCCAGCGTCGAGCGAGACCGAGACCTTTCCCGCTCCCGAGATGGCGAGCGAGCCGGCCGAACACCGCCGGCACCGCCGGACGCTGCTCGGCGTCAAGGCGCGCTTCATGCTGCCCGACGGGCAGGAGGGCGAAGGCCGGATCGTCAACGTCTCCGCCGGCGGCGCCCGGATCGAGGCACGCACCGTCACCGCGGTCGGCGACACCATCGTTCTTTACGGCGAGAAGCTCGGACGCCTGACCGGCGAAGTCGTCCGCACCGACAGGTTCGGCTTCGCCCTTCGGTTCACGCACAAGGCACCGCGGGCGAAACGCCTCGCGGATACCCTGACCTGGCTCGTCAACATGCCCGCCTCGGGCGCGGACAAGCGCCGTGCCCGCCGCTACCCGCAGGACAAGCCGGCCCGCATGGTCCTGCCCTGCGGGCGCGTGATCGGCTGCCGGATCCTCGACATCTCCACGACCGGCGCCTCGGTGGGAACCGAAGAACGCCCGCCCAAGGGCAGCCGCGTCGTCATCGGGCGCATGGTGGCCGAGGTCGTCCGCCATCACGAAGAGGGCGTTGGCGTGATCTTTGCAGCGAAGGCTGGAACGAGCCGGAGCTGAGAGAGACGATGCTGGCAACGGACAATTGGTGCATCAAAGTCGCGCAACGCGTCTACGGTCCTTACACCCAGGAACAGATGAGCGCCTTCGCCTCTGAAGGCCGGCTCTCGCCCTCCTCGCTCGTCGCGCCCGCCGGCGGGCGGACTTGGCGCGAAGCGCGCGCCTACCCCGCCCTCTCCGCCTTTCTCGAACGCGGACAGACGAAGCCGTTCGGCAAGTCGACCGAACGCAAGGGCGGCGTGCCGAGCGAAGGCGAGTTGTCGAACTTCGTCGTCGTCTTCGACGTCGCCTCGGGCGCCGCAGGCCGCCTCGCCCCGATCCTGAGCGAGCTCGGCACCGCGTTCCGCCTGACGGACAACGTCTGGGCGCTAGCGACGACACAGTCGGTGACCGGCGTGAAGAATGCGCTCGTCACCCACCTCCAGGCGCGCGAGGCGGTCTTCGTCGTCGACTGCGTGCGTGGACGCACCGTTTGGCAGAACTTCGGCCCCGAGACGCACTCCAAGCTGACCCGATCCTGGATCAAGAGCTGACAGGGCGCCCTGCCCGCGCCCCTTGGACGCGGACGCGGCGGACGTGTAGTCCCTTCTTGTGAGCCAAAGAGACCCGCTATCGAGCCCCGCCGAGGTCGGTGACGACGTTCCCCACGTCCTGGTCGTGGACGACGACGACGGCATCAGGCGCCTCCTCGCCCGCTACCTACGCACCAACGGCCTGATGGTCTCGGTCGCCCGCAACGCGGCCGAGGCCTCCAAGGTCATGGACGGGCTGACCTTCGACGCGCTCGTCCTCGACCTGATGATGCCGGGAGAGGACGGAATCTCCATGACCCGGCGCATACGCGCCGTCTCGGACGTGCCGATCCTGATCCTGACCGCGCGCGGCGACTCGAAAGATCGGATCGAAGGCCTCGAAGCGGGTGCCGACGACTACCTCGCCAAACCCTTCGAGCCGCGCGAGCTCCTCCTGCGGCTGCAGGGCCTCCTCTCCCGCCGGTCGCGGCCGGGCCGGGCCGAGGAGATCCGGTTCGGGCCCAACGTCTTCAACCCGCGCAAGGGAGAGCTGCGCCGGGACGGGGAGCCCGTGCGTCTGACCGGCGCCGAGCTGACCCTGCTCAGAACCCTGTCGGCGAAGCCGGGAGCGGCGATCGACAGGGCGGCGCTGGCCGAGAAGACCGGCGGCTTCGACCGTTCGGTCGACGTCCAGGTCACGAGGCTTCGGCGAAAGATCGAGGACGATCCGCGCGTGCCGACCTACCTTCAGACCGTGCGGGGCATCGGCTACGCGCTGATCGTGGACTGACCGCCCATGCGGCGGCCGCGCCTACGCACCTTCGCGCCGAAGAGCCTTTACGGGCGGACGATCCTGATCGTCGTGCTGCCGATCTTCCTGATGCAGGTCGTGGTCACGATCGTCTTCTTCGACCGGCACTGGGAGGAGGTCACCTCCCGCCTCGCCAAGGGAACGACAGGCGAGCTCGCCCTTCTCACCGAGCTCTGGGAAGAGGCCGACGACGCGGACGAGCGGGCGCAGATCGTGCTGCGCGCGCGCGAGCAGCTCGAGCTCGACATGGGCTTCGTGCGCGGGGAGGTCCTGCCGCCCGAGAACAACCGTGCGATCTTCGAGCCGTTCGACCAGCGCCTGAACCGGGAGCTGCGCCGCCACCTCAGCCACCCTTACGCCTACGATGCGGAGAGCGAAGCCGGCGTGATCACGGTCGGCATACAGCTGCCTGAAGGGGTCCTGACCTACCGCGTGCCGCGCAAGCGGGTGCTGGCGACGGACGGCCACCTCTTCGTTCTGTGGCTGGTCGGCGCCACGGTCCTCCTCGGCTACGCGGCGCTCGTCTTCCTTCGCAACCAGGTCCGCTCGATCACCCGTCTCGCAGAGGCGGCCGAGGCGTTCGGGCGGGGGCGGGACATTCCGGACTTCAAGCCGACGGGCGCGCGGGAAGTCCGCCAGGCGGGGACCGCCTTCCTCGCCATGCGGGCTCGTATCCGCCGCTACGTGCGCCAGCGGACCGAGATGCTGGCCGGGGTCAGCCACGACCTGCGCACGCCGCTGACCCGAATGAAGCTGAACCTCGAGATGCTGCCGGACGGCGAGGAGGCGCGCGACCTTCGCACCGACGTCGCCGAGATGGAGCGAATGCTTCAAGACTACCTCACCTTCGCGAGCGGCGAGGCGGAGGCGGCGTTCGAGAGCGTCGACCTCGCGGCCCTCGCCGACGAGGTCTGCGCCGCGGCGGCGCGGGCGGGGCGGATCGTCACCATGTGGGTGCCGCCTCACCTCACGGTCGAGGCGAAGCCGACGGCGCTGCGCCGGGCGCTCGACAACCTCGTCGGCAACGCGCTGCGCCACGCGCGGACCGTGACCATCACGGTCGAGGCTGCGCCCGAGGAGGTTCTGATCCACGTCGACGACGACGGCCCAGGCATCCCTGCGGAGCGCCGGGCCGAAGCGGTTCGCGCCTTCAGCCGCTTGGAAGAGGCGCGGACGGGCGCGTCCGGCACCGGCCTCGGCCTCGCCATCGTGCGCGACCTCGCCCGTAGCCATGGCGGCAAGCTGATCCTGAGCGAGGCACCGATCGGCGGCCTGCGCGCGACGATCAGTCTGCCGCGCTGACCCCTGCCTGCCGGTAGGCCGAGAGGCGCCCCTCCTCGTCGAGAAGGTAGAGCGTGCCGCCCGCCACGACCGGCGGCACCGTCGTCTCTTCGGCCTTGAACTCGGCGACCGTCGCCCCGTCGAGCGGCGAGGCCAGGAGGAGGCCGCCGCGCGAGGAGGCGAGGATCAGGTTCCCGCCCGCAAGGACCGGTCCCGACCAGCTGATCGGCTTCTTGCGCTTCTTCTCGTTCTCGTAGGCGGGCAGCTGGCGGACCCAGCGGACGCCCCCATCGTTGCGAGCGAGCGCGACGAGGTTCCCGCTCGTCGAGACCATGAACACGGTGTCGCCGGCGACCCAGGGCATGTTGAGCCCCCCGACCGGCTTCTCCCAGGCCGTCTGGCCGGTGCGCAGGTCGATCGCGCTGATCTGGTCGGAATGGCTGACCGCGAAGACCGCGCCCCTGTCCACGACCGGGGCGCCGGCGATGTCGTTGAGGTCGGCGAGCGCGTTCATGCGCGAGGCGCGTCCCACCGTGGCGGACCAGAGGACGCGGCCGTTCTCGGCCTGGAGCGCGACGACCTCGCCCGAGCTGAAGGGCACGATCACCGTGTCGCCGTCGACGGCGGGACTGGCCGAAGACAAGAAGCGCGCGGTCTCCTCGAAGCTTTCATAGGTCCACACCGTCTCGCCCGTCGCCTGATCGAGCGCGACGATCTGGTTCGAGACGGTTACGGCGAAGACCCGTCCGTCCGCGACGGTGGGGGGATTCCGCACGGGGGCGGGAAGCTGCGCCTTCCAGAGGACTTCGCCCGTGTCCTGATCGAGCGCCGCGGCCGTCGCGAAGCCGGTGACCATGAAGACGCGCCCGCCATCGAGCGCGACGCCGCCGCCGAAGCCGATCTCCTTAGGATCGTTGCCGCCCCAGAACTTCCAGAACTTCCCGCCCTCCTCCGACACGTCCGGCGTCAGCGCGGTGCGCCAGGCGACCTTCCCGGTCCCCGCGTCGAAGGCGGTGACCTGCGCCGCGTTGTCGACGGTGAAGACCCGTCCCCCGCCGACCACGGGCGGCGCGGTGAGGGGCGAGCGGTCCGTGCCGCCCGCGCCGATGTCCGCCCGCCAGGCGAGCGCGAAGCTCGACGGCGCGGCCAGGTGGTGCATGGTGTGGTCGGCCTCGCCGCCCGGCTGGGTCCATTCGGCGTTGGCGTAGGGCGGCGGCAGGACGATCGGCACGGCGATGTAGGCCGGGTCCGGCGTAAGCGCCTGGTCGGTCGCGAGGACGGCGATGCGCTCGTTCTCGGGGTCCTCGTCTATCTCGCTGGCGTCGCGGTTCCCGAAGAGGCCCGAGAGCGGATTCGACGCGCAGGCCGTGAGCAGGAGGCACAGCGCCGCCACCTCTCCGCTTCTTCTACCCATCCGCATCCAGCCTCGTCGCCCCGTGCCCATTCCGTCGTCCTCTGGTCGCCCGGCGGCGCTTGTACCGACCGAGGCCGGTGCTGGCATCTGAGCGCTTGGTAAGCGTCTCACTCGGCGCCCTCGTTCTGGTCCGGCGCCGCCTCGGTCGTGGCCTCGCCTTGCGTAGCGGGCACCGGCGCCGGCCGCGCCCCCGGGATCGCGCCCGACTCGCGCAGCTGACGACCGAAGGTCTCGATGAAGTCCTCGGACTGGCTGCCCTGCGCCTCGAGCGGGACGCCCTGCGCCCCCGCATCGGCGAGCGCGGCGAGGAGGTTCGCCCTGTTGCGCAGACCGGCGGGGGTTTCGGGCGCAGCGGCGAGCGCCTCGAGGCTCGTCTCGGCGGAGGCGAAGTCGCCGCGCGCCATGGCCGACAGCGCCGTCACTTCACGGGCGAAGGGCAGGAGACGCTCGGTCGTCACGTTCGCGACGAGCGTGTCCGCGGCCGTGCCGCCGTCTTCGAGCGCGAGGTAGCCGGCGCGGACCCTGGCGAGGTCGGCAAGCGGCGGGGAGGCGAGCTCGTCGTCATAGACCTCGGCATAGGCGCCGAGCGCCGCCTGCCGGTCTCCCGACCGCGCCAGCGCGCCCGCCGCCGCCATCCGGGCGAGCGCCGCGTAGCCATCAGGCGCACGCGCGGCGACCTCGCGAAGCGCATCGGGCTCTCCGGCCTCTAGGGCGGCGGTGTAGGCGGATGCGGCCTCGGCCCGCGTCTCGTGCCGCCGTCCCTCGAGCACCTGGTGGACCCCGATCCCGATCAGCACCAGGATCGCGAGCCCGGCCAGGTAGGGTCCGTAGCGGCGCAGGGCCGCGAGTTGGCGGTCCTGTTGGAGGTCCTCGTCGACCTCGCGCAGGAAGACGTCGTCGTCGGTGGTCATGCGCTGCCTGTCTTGCGTGAGCGGGGGGTGTAGCGACGCCAGGGCGAGGCGGCAACGCCGTGCAGCGTTCGGCCGAACCGAGAAAGCTCACGCGCTGTTTCTCGTTTGATGCGCGTTACGGTCGTCCACAACGAGAATGCCGGTGACGGCGAATCGTCCGGCGACGAGCTCGTGCGCCTCCTCGGCCGGCACGGCCACGAAGCGCGCCTGACGAGGCGCGAGGACATGGACGACGCGCTCGACGCGAAGACCGACCTCGTCGCCGCGGTCGGCGGCGACGGCACCGTCGACGCCGTCGCGCGCCTGTTGGCGAAGACGGGCCTGCCCCTCGCCATCCTTCCGGCCGGCTCCGCCAACAACATCGCGCGCTGCCTGGGCGTCCCGCTCGATGTGGACGAGGCCGTGGCGAGCTGGCCCTGCTCGGCGGTGCGAACGCTCGACATGATCGAGGCGAAGAGCGCGGCGGGCCGCGTCCTGACGATCGAATCCGCCGGGCTCGGCGCGGTGACGGCGGGTCTCCGCGCGGCGCATGAAGAGGACCACGAGGGGGGCGAGGACAAGCTCGCCTTCGGCCGAAACCGTACGGCAGAGACGGTGCGCGAGGCGCCGCCGATCGGCAGCGTCGTCAGCCTCGACGGCGAAGTTCTGCCTGGTTGCCTATTGGCGATCGAGGTCTTGAACCTCACGGGCTGCGGCCCCCGCCTGACGCTGGCGCCGCGCGCCGATCCGGAGGACGGGCTCTTCGACGTGCTCCTCGTCCAGGACGATGAGCGGCGGGACCTCGCCGCTTGGCTGCGCGCGGGCCGGGGCGCGCCGCCGGGCCGGTCGCGCCGCGCCCGGACGATGACGATCCGGGGCCAGGGGGACCCGTTTCGCGTCGGCGACACCTTCTTGGAAACCGCCGGCGAGACGAGCTTGCGCGTGCTGACAGGCGCGCTGCGCGTCCTCGTACCCGATGGCGGGGGACCTACTCATGACGAAGCCGACTGAAGACGACCTCGCCCGCATCGAGGCGGCCGCCGCCGACCTCGCAAGGCTTGCGGGCGCCGAGGCGCAGGCCGCCTTCGGCCGCGTGGTGCGGGTGGCGTACAAGGACGAAGACCCCGTCGCGGCCGGGTTCAAGGATCCCGTTTCGGAGGTGGACCAGGACGTGGAGCGGCTCGTGCGGGCCCGGCTCGCCGAGGACTTCCCGGAGCACGACGTCATCGGCGAGGAGATGGACGAGCGCCCCGGGCGCGGGCACGACTTCGTCTGGGCGATCGATCCGATCGACGGGACGACGAACTTCGTCAACGCCTTCCCGATGTTCTCGAGCACGATCGGCGTGCTTCATCGCGGCGAGCCGGTCGCGGGCGCGGTGTGGTGCTCGACGAGCCACGCGCTGCGGCCCGGCGTCTACTCCGCGCACAGGGGCGGGCGCCTGCGCTTCGACGGCGAGCCCTACGCGCCGCCGAAGAACCCCGGCGTGAAGCGTCGCCTGATCGGCGCGCCGGACGCGCTGTTCGGCCGCGAAGGCCTGCCCGGCGACCTGCGCAAGACGGGCTCGGCCGCGATCGAGTGCGCCTTCGTCGCCGCTGGCCTCCTCTCCGCCGCGCGCTTCCAGCCCTTGAACCTCTGGGACGTGGCGGGCGGGGTCTGCCTCGCGCAGGCGGCGGGGATCGAGGTGCGCGCCGATACCGGTCAGGGAATGGCGCCCTTCGAGCGGTTCGAGCCGATGGCGCGCGGCGGCGCGGCGCCGGACCTTCGCTTCTGGCGCGGCGGGCTGATCCTGGGGCCGCCGGGCGGACTGGCCTGAGCCCTCGCGCCTCGCTACGCCCGCCTTATGCCCTTGATCGCAGGTTACGGTTCACTCCTCTCCGAAGCCTCCGCGCGCGAGACCGTGCCGGACCTCTCAGGCTTCGAGCTCTGCCGCATTCGCGGCTACAAGCGCGTCTTCGACAAGGTCGCGATGGTGTTCTTCGAGCGCCACGGCGCGACGGCGGATAGGCGCGACATCGCAGCGCTTTCGACGCGCCCCGCGCCCGGCTTCGAGATGGTCGGCTGCAGGTTCCACGTTCCCGACGCCTCCCTCCCCGCCCTCTTCGAGCGCGAGCACCGCTACCGCTGGGTGATGGCCGAGACGGTCGGGCCTGACGGCACGGTCACGCCCGCACGGATGACGACGGCCACGACGGACGAGGACTATCTGCTCAACAAGTGCGTCACCGAGGCGGAGTACGAGCGGCGGGTCGGCCGGTTCTACCGGGGCAAGCTCTGGCGCGAGGACGTGCTGCCCTTCCCCACCTACCTCGCCTTCGTCCTGCGCGCGGTCCGGTCGGTGTCGGAAGCGGTCTATGACGACTTCCTCGACACGACGTTCCTCGCGGACGGCGAGACGACGATCCGCACCTATCTGGCCGAGACCCCGGACTGGGACGCGAGCGCGGGGAACACCTACAGCTATCTCGACGAGGAGCCGTCATGATCGACAAGCGCAGCCTTCTCAAAGGCGCCGCCGCCCTCGCCGCAGCGCCGCTCGCGAATGCGTCGGCCACAGCGGGGCCCGCGGTCCGCGCGAGCCGTCCCGTGCCGCCCGCGATCACGCCGGAGGAGCACCGGGCGCGGCTCTCCAAGCTCCAGCGTCTGATGGGCGAAGCGGGCACGGACCTCGTCGTCCTCGAGCCCGGCGCGCCGATGACCTACTTCACCGGCCTGCGCTGGTGGCGGTCCGAGCGGCCGACCCTGGCGCTGGTCCCGCAAGAGGGCGACGTGCAGGTCGTCACGCCGGGCTTCGAGGCGCCGTCCGTCCGCGAGAGCCTGCTGGTCCCGGCGGAGGTCTCGGTCTGGCAGGAGGACGAGGACCCCTTCGCGCTGGCCGCGCGCCTCGTGGGCGAGCCGAAGCGGATCGGAATCGAGGAGACGGTGCGCTTCTTCATCGCGGACGGGATGCGCGGCGCCCTGCCCGAGGTGAAGGTCGTGCCGGCGGCGCCGATGACCCGCGCCTGCCGCATGATCAAGTCGCCCGCAGAGCTCGCGCTGATGCAGGCGGCGACCGACGCGACGATGCGGGCGTACGGAGCGACCTTCGAGCAGATCCGCGTCGGCATGGCGGCGCGCGCGGTCTCGGGGATCATGCGCGAGGCGATGCAGGCGGAGGGGCTGGAGCCGGAGTTCGCGCTCGTGCTCCTGAACGAAGCGAGCGCCTACCCGCACGGGACGGAGGCGCCGCAGACGGTACGCGAGGGGGGCATCGTCCTCATGGACTGCGGCGGCACGCTGCGCGGCTACCAGTCCGACGTCTCCCGCACCTTCGTCCTCGGCGAGCCGACCAAGCGCCAGCAAGAGGTCTGGGACACGGTCAGGCGCGGACAACAGATCGCGATGGAGACGGCGCAGGTGGGGGTGCCGGCGGGCGCCGTCGATAAGGCCGTACGCGACTACTACGAGGCCGAAGGCTGGGGGCCCGGCTACAAGACGCCAGGCCTGTCCCACCGCCTCGGCCACGGCATCGGCATGGAGGGGCACGAGCCGATCAACCTGGTCGGGAACGAGACGACCGAGCTGGCCCCCGGCATGTGCTTCTCGAACGAGCCGGGGCTGTACGACTTCGAAAGCTTCGGCGTGCGGCTGGAAGACTGCTTCGTCGTGACGGAGGACGGCCCGCGCGCGTTCTCGCCGTTCCAGCCGGAGATCGGGCGGCCAGTTTGAATGCAGTCGTAGACTCTTGCAAATTCGTTATCGCTCGATTGTATAGTCAAAATCAATAAGTTCTTTTATTCTATGACACAAGATAGTAACAAAGTAACAAATACTGTACCGCGTCGGCATCATTACGTCTGGCGATATTATCTAGAAGCATGGGCAGTAGATGGGGCTGTCAGCGTCGTTCGTGATCAAGACGTGTTCGCTACAAATCCGATCAATCTGGCGGTACAGAAAGATTTCTATCGCCTGTCCGAGATGAGTTCAGGCGATAGACAAATCATAGAAGAATTTATCGCTCGTACGGAAAGCGAGCCACATATGCGACAGCTATATATGAGGTTCCTCGATCAGTTCTTCATGCCATCCCTTTTCAAGAAGTATTTTGCTGAATGGGGAATAGAAGACCTAGACGCTGAAAAGTTTATAGAAAATATGGAAATAGCTTTAGAAGAAACATACCACAGCTTAATAGAATCAGATAATATACCGCACTTAGATGCCTTAAGGTCTGGCAATCTTCAGTTCTGGAATGACGATGCGTCGGCCACCAAGTTCGTTTCTTTTCTGTGCCATCAGCACCTTCGTACAAAACGTATACGGGATTCAGTCGTAGAACAATTCCGTCAACACAGCGACCCGACTTTTGCTGTCAGGCTACTGCCAATAATGAGAGCGATCTTGTCTCAGAAATTCGCCAGAAGCATCTGCGCAGAAAGAGATTTATGGGACATAAGAATAATAACCACAAACACCGACGAAGTGTTTATTACGAGCGATCAACCAACCCGGAATTTGTTATCAGGCGAAGGCCACGATCATCTTTGCCTCTTCTACCCTATTTCACCGAAAAGTGCCTTGCTTCTCGAGAAGGTCACGAATCAACGAATATTTGACAATCGAACCCTTCTCTCCTGCGAGGAAGTAATGGAACTGAATATAGACACTCTAAAACACAGCCACGAGCAAGCATTCGCAAACTCCCAGGAATACCTCAAATCTATATTAGATCGCGCTCAGAAATCGCACGCTTAACTCTCTTTCCGCTTCGTCAGCGTCACCAGCTCCTCCGCACTCGTCGGGTGCAACGCACACGTCTCGTCGAACTCGCGCTTGGTGACCCCGTGCTTGATCGGGATGGCGAGGGCCTGGATCATCTCGGGCGCCTCGTGGCCGACGATGTGGCAGCCCATGACGAGGTCGGTCTCGCGTTCGACCACGAGCTTCATCAGCATGCGCTCGGGGTTGCCCGACAGCGTGTTCCGCATCGGCCGGAAGTCGGTCTCATAGACGTCGACCGCGTGGCCGGCTTCGGCGCAATGCGTCCGCGCCTCGTCCTCGGTGTAGCCGACCGAGCCCACGGGCGGCTGGCTGAAGACGGCCTTGGGCACGAAGCGGTAGTCCATGCGGGTGGGCACCCCGCCGAACTCGGTCCGCGCGAAGGCCGCGCCCTCGCGGATCGCGACCGGCGTCAGGTTGATGCGGTTCGTCACGTCCCCGATCGCCCAGACGGAAGCCACGTTGGTCCGGCTGTGCTCGTCGACGAGGATCTCGCCGTAGCGGCCGGTCTCGACGCCGACGGCTTCGAGGCCGAGCCCGGCGGTCTTCGGCCGGCGACCTACGGCCCAGAAGACGAGGTCGGTCTCGATCGGCTCGCCCTTGGTCAGGTGGACGCGGCGGGCGTCGCCGACCGCCTCGATCTTCGTGAAGACGCGCTCGTTGAGGTAGGTGATCCCCTTCTCGCGCAGCGCGGTCTCGACCGCCGCCGACACCTCTTTGTCGAAGGCACGCAGCAGGCGTTCGCCCCGGTAGACGAGAGTCGTCTCGACCCCGAGACCGGCCATGATGAAGGCGAACTCCACCGCGATGTAGCCGCCGCCCGCGATCACCGCGCGCTTGGGCAGTTCTGGCAGGTCGAAGGCGTCGTCCGAGACGATGCCGTGCTCGTGGCCGGGGATGGTCTCATCGCGGATGGGCTCGCCGCCGACCGCGATCAGGATGCGCTCGGCGGTCACCTCGCGGCCGCCCGCTAGGGTGACCGTGTGCGGGTCTTTCAGGACGGCGCGCTCCTCGATCAGCGTGACGCCGTTGGAGGCGAGTATGCGCTTGTAGATCGCGTTCAGCCGGTCGATCTCGGCGTCCTTGTTGTCCCTCAGCACGTTCCAGTCGAAGGACACGTTCTGCGCCGTCCAGCCATAGCCCTTGGCGTCCTCGAAGGCGTGGGCGTACTCGGACGCGTAGACGAACAGCTTCTTCGGCACGCAGCCGCGGATGACGCAGGTACCGCCGACGCGGGACGCCTCGGCCACGGCGACCCTCGCGCCTAGCTGCGCCGACATGCGCGCCGCGCGGACCCCGCCGGAGCCCGCGCCGAGAACGAAGAGGTCGTAGTCGTAAGCCATGAAGCGCGCTCCGCTGCCGCAGCGCCCTCATGACAGAGCCGGGGCGGGGTTAGAACCCCGCGCCCTAATCCGCCCCGCCGATGTGGCCGTGCAGGAAGGCGGAGAGCGACTTCGCATAGGCGATGTCGGTCTCCCATTCGTAGAAGGTGTGCCCTTCGTCCTCGTACTCGTGGTACTCGACGGGGCGGCCGGCCTTCCTGAGCGCCTTCTCCATGTCGCGCGACTGCTCGACCGGTACGTTGTCGTCTGCCTCGCCATGCGCGAGGTGGACGGGTAGCGGATAGCTGGCCGCGTAGCTGAGAGGCGAGGTCCGTTCGAGGCGGTTCCGGTCCCGATCCGGATCACCGATCGCTTTCAGCCAGTAGTCGTAGACCTCCGACCTCCGACCGTGAGCCTTGCGGTCGGCCTTGAGCTGTCCGCGCAGATCGGTCACGCCCGCGAGGCTCGCGACGCAGGCGTAGAGCTGCGGCGTCGTCGCGCCGCCGTAGAGCGCCGCGTAGCCGCCATAGCTGGCCCCGACGATGCAGGTCCGCTTCGGCTCGGCGAGGCCCCTCGATTGAAGGTGCAGAACCGCGTCGGTGACGTCGTCCTGCATGACCCCGCCCCACTGGCCGTAGCCCGCCTCGGCGAAGCTGCGCCCCTTGCCCGAAGAGCCGCGGAAGTAGGGCTGCAGCACGCGGTAGCCGCGCGAGGCGAGGAACTGGACCATGGGATCCCAGTCGTAGACGTCGCGCGCCTCGGGGCCGCCATGCGGCATCACCACGAGCGGGGCGGGCGCGTCCTCCGAGAGGCCTGCGGGGTGCGTCACATAGGCGGTCAGCGCGGTGCCGTCGCGTCCCATGTAAGGCTCGATCGTCGTGCGCCCGAGGGCGGTCCGGTCGATCCCTTCCTTGTCGTCGAAGAGGTAGGTCAGCCGCGCCTTGTCGTAATCGTAGACGTGGAACTCGCCGGGCATGGTCGGCGAGCGGACGTAGAGCACCGCGAAGCGGCCGTTGCGCGAGCCGCCCCAGAAGTGAACGTTCGCGTCGTTCTCGAAGTAGACGTCGAGGCCGCGGATGTGCGCCTGCGCCTTCTTGTCGAGAAGCAGCGTCTCGAGCCGGTCGCGCTGGACCCGCGCCCCGAGGAGGCTGCCGTCACGGGCGTCGGTCAGCGCCGTGATCACGTCGGCGCCGTCAGCCTCGATCACCGTCTCGACGAACTCGTCCGTCTCGTAGTCGTAGAGCTTGATGCTCGAGAACTCCTCGTCCTCCGGATGGGCGAGGACGTAGTAGCGGGACTTCCCCTCCGCCGGTGCGACCGGCCAGAAGTCGCGTTCCTCCTCGTCCTTCTTGCCGCCGAGACGAACCGAGCGGATCTTGCGCCACTTCTCCTCGCCCTCCTCGCGGGCGTAGATGCGGACGTAGCGGCGGCTGCTGGTCAGGTCGGCACGCAGGACCGCCCGCCCGGAGGCGTCGGTGAACCAGGCCACCGTGTCGTCGTCGCCGCGCTCGACGCGCTCGGCTTCGCCCGTCTCGACGTTGACCCGCCAGAGGTGGTTCCCGCCGACGCTGTAGGCCGGCATCAGCACGTGGTTAGGATCGTCCGGCAGCATGTCGGTGACGCGGCCCAGGAAACGGTTGCGCCTGAGCGTGCCGCGCTCCGTCTCGAACATGACCGCGACGTCGCCCGTCGTGATGTCGACGGTCAGGGTCCGCTGACCGACGCGGTAGGTCTCGCTTCGATAGTCGTCGAGGATGTCGATGGTCAGGAGCACGCGCCGGTCGTTGACCCAGGTCAGGCTTCGGACGGGGTAGTCGCCGAGGTCGATGGTCCGCACCGCCTCGTTCGTGGCGAGGTCACGAACTTGGATGGAGTCGTCGCCGTCATGGACGGTGTAGGCGATCTTGTCCCCCGACGGCGCCATCGCGACCGTGCCGACGAGGTCGCTGCGAAAGAGGGTCTCGGCAGGAATGGGGGCGGCCCACCCCCCTGTGGTGGCCACGAGCCAAAGTCCGGCCGTCAGAAGCACCTTCATCACGTCCCCCCCTCCCCTCGGCGAAGCTTACCGAGTTGAAAGGTGATGCGCAAATCTTTGCGATTGGGTGAAATCGGCCATGCAAAGGCCTACGGCATGAAACCGATGCCGCCCTCGTAGCGCTCGTCCCTGAAGGTCGCGAGGTCGCGCCGGAACAGCGACATCAGCTCGCGGTGAAGCGCTTCGTGCACCGGCGTCAGCTGATCTTCGAACTCCAACGGCACGCGGATCATGGGTTGGTTCGCGACGAAGACGTCGAATGTGTCCCCCGTCACCTCGACCCGCACGCCAGTGCGAAGCCAGAGCGAGCCCGAATCCTCCTCGTGCGGGACGGTAACGCAGACGCCGAAGGTCACGGGCTCCAGCCGGATGACCTTGGCCGGATCGAAACCGAAGGCCTGGTCGCCGTAGTCCTTGGCCGGATCGAACGGTCCCTCGGCGGGCACGGCGGAGACGCAGGACGGATCGCAGCCGAGATAGGCAGCGAAGCCTTCCACGACGGCGAGGCCGAAGGCGCGGGAGCGAAGAAAGTTCTCCATCGCCGCGTCGCCATAGTCGTGGATCGCGGCGCGAAGCTGTTCGTAAGGGGTATGATTCGCCATTCGGAAAGGGTCAGCGGCTCGACGGCCGCAGGTCCAGCCTTTCGAACAGGCGCGCGTCGGCCGAAGGCTCGGGGTTGTCCTTCGTCAGCAGGACCTCGCCGACGAAGACGGAGTTCGCGCCCGCCAGGAAGCAAAGCGCCTGGCACTCGTCGGTCATCTCGTCCCGGCCGGCGGACAGGCGCACCACGCTTCGTGGCATGGTGATCCGCGCGGTGGCGACGGTACGGACGAACTCGAAGGGGTCGATCCGGCGCCGCCCCTCGAGCGGCGTACCCTCGACCGGAATGAGCGCGTTGATCGGCACCGAGCCGGGATGCTCCTCGAGGGTGCAGAGCGCGTGGATCATCCCCGCGCGGTCCTCGCGTCCCTCACCCATGCCCAGGATGCCGCCCGAGCAGACCTGAATACCGGCAGAGCGAACCCGGCCGAGCGTCGCGAGGCGGTCCTCGAAGGTACGGGTCGTGACGACCTCGCCGTAGAACGCCGGCGAGGTGTCGATGTTGTGGTTGTAGTAGTCGAGGCCGGCTTCGGACAGCGCCTCGGCCTGCGCATCCGTCAGCATGCCGAGGGTCATGCAGGTCTCGAGGCCCATCGCCTTGACGTCGGCGATCATGCCGCAGATCGCGGGCAGGTCCCGATCCTTCAGCTCGCGCCAGGCGGCGCCCATGCAGTAGCGCTGCGCACCGGACGCCTTCGCCGCGCGGGCCTTCTTCGCCACCTCTTCGCGCGGCATCAGCTTTGAGGCCTTGAGCCCGGTCTCCCAATGCGCCGACTGGCTGCAATAGCCGCAGTCCTCCGCGCAGCCGCCCGTCTTGATGGATAGGAGCTGCGACATCTGGAGTTCGGAAGGGTCGAAGTTCGCGCGATGCACCTCGGCGGCGCGGAAGACGAGTTCCATGAAGGGCAGGTCCATCAGGGCACGGACCTCGGCCTTCGTCCAATCCGTTCGCACGGCCGCGGGCGCGCTATCGTACATCTTGCCGCTCCGCCCCCGCTTCGGTACCGAAGTAGATCGTGTCCGCAACGCCGATGAAGAGGCCGGTGCCGACGACGCCGGGGATCATGGTGAGCGCGCGGTCGAGCGCGGCGGCGTCCGTGATCCGTCCGAGCCTGAGGTCGACGATGTAATTCCCTCCATCGGTGAGGCGGAAGCCGCCCTGCGCGGGTCGCAAGGTGAGCTCGGCCTCCGCGTAGCCGTGTTCGGCCAGGACCTCGCGCATCCGCCGGACGGTCAAGCCCCAGGCGAAGCGCTCGACCTCGACCGGCAGGGGGAAGGCGCCGAGTTGGCCGACGCGCTTCGAGGCGTCGGCGATGACGACGAACCTTCGCGCCGCGCTCGCGACGATCTTCTCGCGCAGGAGCGCCGCGCCGCCGCCCTTGATGAGGTCGCCGCGCGGGTCGGCCTCGTCGGCGCCGTCGACCGCGAGGTCGATCACGGTCGCCTCGTCCGGGACGGTGAGGGGGATCCCGAGTTCGGTCGCCAGGCCTGAGACCTCGTCGGAGGTCGGCACGCCCTGAACGTCCCGGCCCGATGCGGCGAGGAGGCGAAGGAAGGCTTCGGACGTCGATCCGCTGCCGAGGCCCAGCGTCATGCCGTCCTCGACCTCGGCCAGCGCCGCGCGGGCGGCGTTCTCTTTAAGGGTGCTCATGAGAGCCGGGTTAGCGGGCGGGCGAAGCGGGGGGAAGCGTAGGGGCTGCTAGTCGGCTGAGGCGGCCTCGCGCAGGATCTCCAAAGCTGCGTTGAGGTCGGCGTCATCTTCAAACTCGCCGAGCCTCGCTTCCAGGAAGGGGATAAGCTCCGGCACGCGAGAAAGTCCGGCAACCTCTAGCAAGATCGTAAGCGGCTCCTTCTCGCAGAGGGCTGCTTTCAAGGCTTCGATCCCTTCCGGCACCTGCCGCTTCGCTAGGCCGTAGATCGCTTCCGTGCGCGTATCTTCGTCCTCATCGGAAAGACGTGCTGTGAGAGCGGCCCGGATCTCCGGACCGTCCGCATCACTTTGCGCGCCGAGAGAGAAAGTCGCCCAGTCCCGCACGGTCGCGTCTTCGTCCGCACTGAGCAGAATGAGCGTCTGCCAGCCCGCCTCCTCGTCACCCGGTAGGCAGCTCGCGACAGCGTGACGAACTTCGGCGTCCTCGTGCGAAGCAAGCTGGAGATGGTCGAGGAGAACTTCTGCTGCGTCTTGATGGTAGAGACCATGAATGGCGGCGGCCTGAACGGCTGGTGAGACGTCAGCGAGCAAACGGGACAGGACGGGCACGGCCTTCGATGTGAAGCCACTCGGCCTCGCACTCCAGCCTATTCGAGCGAGCAAATCGGCTGCGGCCTCGCGCTCGATCGGATCCTCGCTGTCCGCCATCCCCACAGCCGCTTCCACATCCGTCGGCGCACCGCGGCGATGGAGGACGGCTAGCAACTCCCAAGCTGCATCGTCCCGCCCCGCGCGGCGGTGCGCCACAACTGCGTCGAGCGTCGGAACGGGAACGATCTCGGTCATCGGATCGTTCTACCAGTCTCGTCAGCCAAGCCCAAACGTCAGAGGGCCCGGCACCTCGTGGTGCCGGGCCCTCTCTTTCTTGCCCTTCGGCCCGAGGGAGCGTTGGGCGTCAGGACAGCTCGCTCCTTCGCCTTAGTTGTGGCGGCGGAGGAAGGCGGGGATCTCCAGGTCTTCGGGCGTCTCGCCGAAGACATCGGCGTCGGCGCGGGGGCGGCGGGGGGCCGGCCCGGTGGGTTGCGGCGTCAGCGTCTTGCCGAGGGCGCCCCGCAGCGCGCCGATCGCGTCCGAGACCGGGCTCGCGGCCTTCTGCCCACGGAAGGGGTTGGGTCGCTGCTGCGGCGTGACGGACTGGCGGATCGGGGTCGGCTGGTCTTCGGTCAGGAGGCGCCGGATCCGTTCGTGCACGTCGCCGACCGGGTTGGCCGCGGCTTCCGCGGACAGGCTGCCCGCGTCGAAGGCGACGACCGAGGGCTCGTCCGCGGCCTCGGGGGCAGGCGCGGGCGCCTCTGCGACCGGTTCGGGAGCAGGCGCGGGTTCCGCGGCGGGGGCTTTGACGGCGTCGGCCGCGGCAGGCGCCGCCTTCGCGGCCGTTCCGGTGCGCGGTGCGGTCGGGACAGCCTCTTCGGCCGTCCGCTCGATGCCGGTCGCGACGACCGAGACGCGCATCGTGCCCTGCAGGTCCTGGCTGAAGGTCGAGCCGACGATGATGTTGGCGTCGGGATCGACCTCGGAGCGGATGCGGTTGGCCGCCTCGTCGACCTCGAAGAGCTTCATGTCGAGTCCGCCAGTGATGTTGATGAGCACGCCCTTGGCACCCTTCATCGAGGTCTCGTCGAGGAGCGGGTTCGAGATCGCGGCGGCAGCGGCGGCGGCGGCGCGGTTCTCGCCCGAGGCCTCGCCGGTGCCCATCATCGCCTTGCCCATCTCGGACATGACCGCGCGCACGTCGGCGAAGTCGAGGTTGATGAGGCCGGGGACGATCATCAGGTCGGTGATGCCGCGCACGCCAGCGTGCAGGACCTCGTCCGCCATGGCGAAGGCGTCCTGGAAGGTGGTGTTCTCGTCGGCGAGGCGGAACAGGTTCTGGTTCGGGATGATCAGCAGCGTATCGACGTGGCGCTGCAGCTCCTCGATGCCCTCCTCGGCGATCCGCATGCGGCGGGCGCCTTCGAAGTGGAAGGGCTTGGTGACGACGCCGACCGTCAGGATGCCGAGTTCACGCGCGGCCTTGGCGATGACGGGCGCGGCCCCCGTGCCGGTGCCGCCGCCCATGCCGGCGGTGATGAAGAGCATGTTCGAGCCTTCGATCAGGCCCATCACGTCCTCGATCGACTCCTCGGCGGCCGCCTCGCCGATCTGAGGGCGCGAGCCGGCGCCGAGGCCACGGGTCACGTCGGTGCCGAGCTGCAGCTTGTGGGTCGCCTTGTTGAGGGCGACGGCCTGCGCGTCGGTGTTGGCGCAGACGAACTCGACGCCTTCGAGCTGCGCCTGGATCATGTTGTTGACCGCGTTGCCGCCAGCCCCGCCCACGCCGATCACGGTGATTTTAGGGGTGAGGTCGGTGAAGGCGGAAGCGTTCATGTTGAGCGGCATGGGAGACCCCGAAGCTGGTGGCGGTATCAGGGTTAAAGGATCGGTCAGCGAGGTTAGCGGACGGTTAACGCCGTTAACGAAATGCACCCCGAATCGCAGCGTTGCAGCCTGTCCGGCCTGCACGAAGGAACGCGCCCCGGCGGTGCCGAGGCGCGTCCTGCAAGGCTCCTCTCCGGAGCGCGGGCAACAGGGTCCTAGTAGACCCCGCGGCCCGACTTCAGCGCCGCGAAGTTTTCGACCTCGTCGTCTTCCAGCATGGCGTTGCCGTCCATGTCGGCGTCGGCGAAGTCCGAACGGCGCGCGTCCTCCAACTCGTCGAGGCTCAGCGAGCCGTCGTCCCCGGCGATCATCGCGAACTTCGCCACCAGGTAATCCGAAGCGGTCATGCCACTCTCGCTCGGCGTCACGTCGGAACCCTCGTCGGCCGCATCGGCCTCCGCGACGACGGTGTCGGACATACCGGCTTCGGCATCAGCCGAGGTCGTCATAGCGGCCGATACGCCCGCATCTCCTGCCGCCGACATGATCGCCACGAACTCTTCCTGGGTGAGCAGGTCGTCGCCGTCGGCATCGGCCTCGGCGAACTCGTTGCGGGCCTGGGTGAG
Source organism: Parvularcula dongshanensis (assembly GCF_014199615.1). Classification (GTDB taxonomy): domain Bacteria; phylum Pseudomonadota; class Alphaproteobacteria; order Caulobacterales; family Parvularculaceae; genus Parvularcula; species Parvularcula dongshanensis. The sequence continues at coordinate 429,966 of NZ_JACHOB010000002.1, forward strand.
AGCGTCCTCTTCGGACAAGCCGCTGGCCGCGGGCTGCGTCTCGGCCGTCTCTACCGGCGCCGTCGGGTCGATGGCGGTCCCCTCTTCGGAGAGGATGCCGGCGTCCGCGGCGCGCTGATCGAGCGCGTCGTCCTGCTGCGCATGGGCGGCGCCGACGAGCACGAAGCCAGCGGCGGTGGTCATTGCGAGAAACTTGTTCATGACTTAGTCCTCCGAAGTGCAACTCGCCCCGCCATGGGGGCCCTATCGCTACGATGAAGTATGTAGGGAAGGCTTCTGTCCGAACTACGTTGTCTTCTTGATATTTTCGCCTTGGCTTGGATGAAGGTGCCTTAATCTAAACTTCAATACTGCGAAGTTCACTCCTGTGGGAGTTCACGAACACTGGAGGAGAGAGAACGGCCGGCCTTTGTTACGGATCAGCTTCGTCCCCAACGCACACTCCGTTATCGTGAGGGCCGTGATTCGAAGTTTCCCCGCCCCCCCGCCGATCCGCCGTGCCGATGAGAGTGCGGGGCGCCGACAGGGCGCCGGCGCGACACCGACGCACCGGCATGGCTGAGATCGTCCTCGTCGGCGGGGGGCATGCCCACGCGCTCGTCCTCGCGCGTTGGGCGCGAGGGGCCCGTCCGGCGTCGCGGGTCACCCTCGTAACGCCGGAGCGGAGCGTGCCTTATACAGGCATGCTGCCTGGCTACGTCGCCGGACACTACCCGCGCGAGGCGCTGCGCATCGACCTCTCCCGCCTTTGCGCCGCGATCGGCGCCCGTCTCGTCGAGGGGCGGGCCTGCGGCCTCGACGAGGGCACGGAGACCGTTCGGCTGGAGGACGGGCGTCTGCTTCCCTTTGATGTCCTGTCGCTCGACATCGGCATTCACGGGCGGACGGACGCTCTGCCCGGCCTTCGCGAGCACGGCGTCGGCGCAAAGCCGCTCGGCCCCTTCTCGACGGCTTGGGACGGCTTTCTCCGCGACGTCTCGCAAGGGGGCGCGGCGCCCGAAGCGGCGGTGATCGGCGGCGGCGTGGCGGGCGTCGAGCTCGCTTTGGCGATGGCGTTCCGCCTGCGCAACGAAAGGCGGGCCAAGGTCACGCTGATCGAGCGGTCCGAGCGCCTCCTCGAAGGCGCGCACGGACGGACGCGGCGAAGGCTCGCCGCCGCGCTGAACCTCTGGAGCGTTCGGGTGCTGACGGGCGCAGCGGTCGAAGCCGTCACGGAGCGCGGCGTGAGGTTGGAAGGCGGCGGCTTCGTCCCGGCGAGCCTCACCGTCGCGGCCACCGGCCCCGTGCCCTACCCCTGGCTCGAGACGACCGGGCTGACGCTCGAAGACGGATATGTCTCGGTCGACGGCTGCCTTCGGGCGCTCGGGCAGGCGCGGATCTTCGCGGCCGGGGACTGCGCTCACCTCACGCGCAGCCCTCGAGAGAAGGCCGGGGTCTACGCCGTGCGGGAGGCGCCGGTGCTCGCGGTCAACCTCTGCCGGGCCGTGGAGGGAAGGCGCGACCTCAAGCCTTACCGGCCGCAGCGGAACTACATGAAGCTGGTCTCGATGGGCGAGCGGCGGGCCGTGCTCGAACGCGGCCTCCTCTCGGTGTCCGGTGGCTGGGCGTGGCGCCTCAAGGACGAGATCGACCGGCGCTTCGTGAGCAGCCTGACCCCGCCGCGCTGAGCTCAGGCGTTGATCGGGTTGTTCTTCGCGTAGGTCGTGAAGAAGGCCAGGAACGCCGCGTCCGGCTTGCGGGGCGCCTCCTTGCCCTCGGCCCACCGCTTCCACTCCTCGAGCACGAAGTACTTGTCGTAGCCCGGGAACATGGCGCCCGCCCGCGTCAGCGCCTCGCCCGTGACGTGAAGGTCCGCGGGCCTGGCCCGCATTGGCGTCGCGGCCTCGGGTTCCAAGACCTCGATCCGTGCCGGGCCCCGGCCCGGCCGCCCCTTCGGCGTGAAGAGGACCTGCGGCGTCCTCTTCGTGATCTTCGGGTTGAAGCCTTCGGCCTGGATCATCCGCGCGCCGTCGCAATCGGGCACCTCGATGATGGCGACGTCGTATTCGGGGATCGACTGCCGCTCGGCGACCTCGCGCAGGGCCGCCTTGAACTTCGCGGCCCGGTCCTCCGAGCCCACCTTCAGCTGCAGCTTCTCGAGGCCGACGTGCCAACAGCGCTGCTGGCCGCAGTGGACGCGGGCGATCTCGTAGAGGCGCCGCTCGATCGGGGAGAGAGAGAAGTAGGCGAGGTCGTAGGTCAGGATCTTCTGATCCTTGATCAGCGCCCGGTAGAGCCAGTCGCAAAGCCGGACCTTCACCGCCGTCAGGCGCTTCTTGCCGTTCGCGTCCTTGGAGTAGCTGAGGCGCGCTTCGGACAGCCAGGAGAAGTAGCCGTCTTCGCCCTCGCCGCCCGCCTCGATGTTGGTCTTGATCTGCGTGCCTTGCAGCCGCTCGAGCGCGCCCTGGATCCTGTCGTAGGAGCGGGCCGAGCGGTTCCCGCCGATGACCCGAAGAAAGTCGTGCGCGGTGAAGGCGTAGTCCTGGCTCGGGGTCTCGCAGCGCTTCATCTGCGCGACGAGGAGGCTGGCGATGTAGAGCAGGATCTCCTTGTCGTAGATCGTCGCGACCCCGGTCTGCGAGGGGCGCACCTCAATCGTGACGCAGTCGTCCTGATAGGTCACCGGCGTCATCCGGCGGCCCTTGGACAGCGCGAAGAAGGGGAAGGCCATGACCGAACGTTCGCCCTTCACCTTGCCGTGGAGCGGGCTGTCGAGTTCCGGCAGGGCGAGTTGCATGGCGTCTTTCCGTCTTCGTCCCTCAAAGCACGAGCCCTGAGTCGCATGTGTCCCAGACTGACTCACTCCGGGACGGAGTCATCCGATTCGGCTCGTGCTTTCGAGGACAGGTCCCCGAAAGCACGAGCCTATGCACGCCCAGGGCGGGCTTGGGGGGCTCAGTTTCCCCCAAAAGGGCGGTTCGGCGACTCGATTCGTGCCTTCGGGGACGAATCGGCGGGGGCGGCGCGACTCAGTCGTGCTTTTGGGGACTCACCGAGTCCGCGATTCGATCAAGCCCGAATCGCACGCTTCGTTTTGCACCGGGAACGGTCGTGCCTGGACCGGTGGGTCGTCCCCGAAAGCACGAGCGGCGGGGTGCGTTCCCCCTCATCCTCCCGAAGGGAAACCTCCGGCCGCGCAGCGGGATTTAGAATCTAGGGTTAGGAAGGTTAAAAGGTTAGCAGTCGGTTAACGCACTGATCTTGCGAGATTCTTTCGCGGACTACGTCCCCGTTCCCACGAAGAACGGTCCGCGTTGCCACGAAGGGACGATCCGTGATGACACGAGCACCCATCCGCGAAGTCACGAAGGACAGCCGCCGGCGGTCCCCGTTCGCACGAACCAGGTTCTACCCAGACAAGTCCTCGAACCCACGAACCGAATCGTCTTCGTGCGATGACGGACTCGGCTTCCTATCTGTTCCCCTCGACCGCTTCGGGAGCCCGCCATGATCCCCCTCTCCATCCTCGACCTCGCCCCGATCGTTGAAGGCAGCGACGCCCAATCCGCGCTGAGGGCGTCGGGGCGCCTCGCCAAGCATGCGGAGGGCGAAGGCTACACGCGCTACTGGATGGCCGAGCACCACAGCATGACGGGCGTCGCGAGCGCGGCGACCGCCGTCGCGCTCTCCTACGTCGGTAGCCAGACGAACAGGATCCGTATCGGTGCGGGCGGCGTCATGCTGCCGAACCATGCGCCCCTCACCATCGCGGAGCAGTTCGGGACGCTCGCGACCTTGTATCCCGGCCGGGTCGACCTCGGCCTCGGCCGCGCCCCCGGCGGCGACCTCGCGACGGCGAAAGCCCTGCGCAGGAACAGCACGGCGAATGAGAGCTTCCCCCAGGATGTCCAGGAACTGCTCGGCTACCTCGCGGACGGGCGCTCCAGCGCCGTGGTTCGGGCGATCCCCGGCGAAGGGACGAAGGTGCCGGTCTGGATCCTGGGCTCCAGCCTCTACGGCGCGCAGCTCGCCGCCGCGTTGGGCCTGCCTTACGCCTTCGCTTCGCACTTCGCGCCGGCCGCGTTGTCTCAAGCGCTCGACGTCTACCGCCGGAGCTTCCGGCCGTCCTCACACGCGTCCCGGCCGTACTTCATGCTGGCCGCGAACGTCTTCGCGGCGGACACCCATGACGAGGCGCTCTTCCTTCGCAGTTCGGCCGAACAGGCCTTCGCGAACCTCATGAGCGGCAGGCCGGGCCCCCTCCCCCGGCCCGACGCGGACTTCGCGGATCGGATCGATCCGGGCATCCTCGCTTCGGTCAGGAAGGCCCTCTCGGTTTCGGCGACGGGCACGGTAGAAGACGTCCGCGCGGATCTGTCCCGGCTCGCCGAGGCTTACGCGCCCGACGAGATCATCCTGACCGGGAACATCCACGACGAGGCGGCCCGCCGACATTCGTTCAGCCTGGCGATGGAAGCGATGCGAGGGGTGAAGGCAGCCGCCGCTTAAGCGTCCGCGCCTTGTGGCACCGAACCGGTCTTTCTACATGCTGATGGGGCGTTGAAGAAGGAGGGGACCATGGGCGGAAAGACGAAGCGAAGCTACGCTTTGACGGGCGTGTGGGGTTCGGCGCTAGCGATCGGCGTGATGCTTATACAAATTGGCGCTCCTGACTTCGTTAGCGGCGTCGTATTCGGTCTTTCTATCGGCGCCGGCATCATGATGGTCGCGCTGCGAAGCTAGCGCTTGCGAACGGACGGAAAGCCTCGGCGCGCCGTCGCGTTCGTCGGGGCCTGCTGCGGTTCGCAGGGCGCGTCCCCTCGAAGCGCCGCAAAGCGTTAAGGCGGCGTTCATCTTTACCTTGGTTAATAGCGGGTGAACCCGCTGCCGAGGACCCGCCATGTCCGCCGCGCCGAAGCTCGACGCCGCTACAGAAGAAACCCCCGCTGCCGACGCGTCGTTGGAGCGCATCCGACGGCTGGTCCGCGTTGCCGACGGCATTTTGAGCTCCATGCGGCAGATCGCGGATGAGCGGCAGCGCGAGACGAGCGGGCGGCGCTACAAGCTGACCGAAGTCTCGGAGATGCTGGACAAGTCCGTGGACGCGATCCGGCGCGCGGAGGCGGCGGGCCTCCTGCCCCAGCCCGAGTTCAGGCCGTCCGGGCAGCGCCTCGGCTACACCCTCGCCGAGGTGAACCGGATGCGGGACCACTTCGGGCGCCGGCCTTGGCGGGCGGCGGACGACGAGCCCGTTCTCCTCGCGGTCCAGAACTTCAAGGGCGGGGTCGGCAAGTCGACCATCGCCGTGCACGCCGCGCAGCACCTCGCCGAGCGCGGCTACCGTGTGCTGATCGTGGATGCGGACAGCCAGGCCTCGACCACGACGCTCTTCGGCTTCAACCCGGACCGCGACATCGAGGTCGAGGACACGCTGCTGCCCTACCTGATCGGAGACCGGGCCGACGGGCTAGGCTACGCGGCGCGCGCGACCCATTGGGACGGGCTCGACCTGATCCCCGCGAACCTCGGGCTCTACTCGGCCGAGTACATCATCAGTCAGCAAGTGAAGGGCAACGTCGCGCTCCTCTCGCGCATGAAGACGGGCCTGCGCGAGGTCGCGCGGAACTACGACGTGGTCGTCATCGACCCGCCGCCCGCGCTCGGCATGATCTCGCTCTCGGTCTTGCAGGCCGCGAACGCGATCCTGATCCCGACGCCGCCGAGCTCCATCGACTTCGCATCGACCGCCGCCTACCTCTCCATGCTCGAAGAGGTCGTCGAGACCCTGGTCGAGACGTTGCGTCTGCCGGTCGCCTACAGCTTCGTCTCGCTCCTCGCGACCAAGATCACGCCCGCCAAGGGCGCCCACGAGGCGATGCGCGAGGTGATGGGCCACTGCTTCGGCCGGGACATCCTGCCGACCGCCCTCCTCGACTCGGCGGAGTTCGACACGGCGTCGGTCGAGATGCGCACCGTCTACGAGCATGATGGCGCGACTACGAAGACGCACAAGCGCTGCCGCAACAACCTCGCCGCGGTGATGGGCGACCTCGAGACCCAAATCCGCAGGACTTGGCCGAGCTACAGGGCGGCTCTTCGCGCCGAGGGCATCGCCTGAGCGTGCACCCGTGCACGCTCCTCGGAGACAGCGAGTGATCGGCGTGCACCGGTGCACGCCTCAGTTTCAGGAAGGGACGAAGATGCCAGCACGGAAGAAGTCGCTCGCGCTCGCCGACGCGATCGCGTCGCAAATCGCCGAAGACGGGGCGAAGGACACGCCCGCACCGATGCCCAAGAAGCGGGCCTACGCCGCCTCGCGCGAGGGGCTGTTGCAGGACCTAGGCGACGGCAGGCTGCAGAACGGCAAGATCCGCCTCGTGGATCCCGGGCGCTGCCGCATGTGGGCGGGACACAATAGGCTCTACCACCTTCTGAGCCCGAAGAGCTGCGGCACGCTGATCGATTCGATCAAGGCGCTGGGGCGCCAGGAGACGCCTGCGATCGTCCGGCCTGTCTCCGGCGATCCCGACTACGACTACGAAGTGATCTGCGGCGCGCGGCGGCACTTCGCCGTCAGCCATCTGCGCGAGGTCGAGCACCGCACGGACCTTCGCTACCTTGTCGACGTCCGCGAGGTGTCGGACGAGGAGGCGTTCCGGATCTCGGACGCGGAGAACCGCGACCGCGAGGACATCTCTGACTACGAACGCGCCGCCGACTACGCGCGCGCGCTGAGCCTCTACTACGACGGCAACAAGGCGCTGATGGCCGAGCGCATCGGCGTCGACCGCACCTGGCTCTCGCGCTTCGTCCGCATCGCCGCGCTACCGGAGGAAGTCGTGTCGGCTTACGGCGACGCCCGCCGCCTCGGTATCCGTCATGCGAGCGAGCTCTTCCCGCTGCTCTCGAAGCCGGGCCAGCGGACGCGGGTCGTGGACGAAGCGATGCGGATCGCCCTCGAGCAGAACGGCCGCAGCCATACCGGTCGTACCCTGATCGAACCGCGGGCCGTACTCTGCCGTCTGAAGGAAGCGGCGGAGGGCAAGCGCGACGAGCGAGTCGTCGCCCGGCGGGACACGGCGGGCCGGGCGCTGTTCCGCCTCGAGCACCGCGCCCGCAGCGTCGTGGTGACGATCCCGCGCGAGCGTCTCGCCGCGCTGGAGGAGGTGCTTGGCAGTCTCAAGGACGAGCTGAGCTGAGGGGCGCCGGAGCGTGCACACGCGCACGCTTCGGCGGACTCCTCTACTCTCAATAGCCGTCAGGCAGCGCGCGCCTTGACGCCGGCAGGTAGGACGCCGGCCTTCCGCGCCGCCAGCACCTGCTCGATGACGGCGATTATGTGTGCCTCCGACAGGGGTTTCGGTACGAAGCCGTCGCACCCGGCCGCGATCATCTCATCCTTCGCGCCTTGGAAGGCGTCGGCCGTGACAGCGATGATCGGCACGGCGCCTTCCGGTCCGGTCAGAGCCCGTATGGCCAAGGTCGCCTCGACGCCGTCCATGCGCGGCATCTGCTTGTCCATCAGAACGAGGTCGTACCCCCCGCCCTGCACCGCCTCGAGCGCCGCCTGGCCGTCCGGCGCGACTTCGATCGAGGCGACGTGGCTCGACAGGTAGGCCTTCACGACCATCTGGTTCACCGTGTTGTCCTCCGCGACGAGGACGCGCACGTCGCTGATGTCCTGCGGAACCGCCCGGGGGGCGGGCTGGGGCGCCGCGGCGGGGCGCATCGCCGCCTTTCCGAGGGGCAGGGTGAAGGTGAAGACCGAGCCTTCCCCCGGTACGCTCTCCAGGACGACATCGCCGTTCATGAGGCGGGCCAGCCGGCGGCAGATCGCGAGGCCGAGCCCCGTCCCGCCGTAACGCCGCGACGCGCCGCCCTGCGCCTGCTCGAACATGCGGAAGACGCGCTCCTGGTCGGCCTCGGCGATGCCGATGCCGCTGTCGCGGACCTCGACCGACAGCGTGTCGTCCGCCACGCGGGCCGTGACCGCGACGCTGCCCGCCTCGGTGAACTTGATGGCGTTGTTGAGAAGGTTGTTGACGATCTGACGCGTGTGCTTCTCGTCCAGCACGGCGCGCTCGGGGCAGTCCTCTAGGGTAAGGACGAGGTCGATCCCCTTGTCGTCGGCAGCCTTCTGCCACAGCGCGGCGATGCCGCCGAGCAGACCCTGAACGACCACTTCGGAGCGGACGATGTCCGTCTCGTTCCTCTCGATCTTCGCCATGTCGAGGAGGTCGTTGACGATCACGAGGAGGCTCTGCCCGGCCTCGTGCGCGATGCGGATCCGAGACCGGTTCTCGTCGCCCTCGTCCATGTCGCGCAGCACCACCTCGGTCATGCCGATGATGCCGTTCAGCGGCGTGCGGATCTCGTGGCTGGTCGCCGCGAGGAAGCGCATCTTGGACTCGTTCGCCGCGACCAGCGCCTCGTTCGCATCCGTAAGGTCGTCGTGGCTGACGGCGAGTTCGTCGTGCATGTCCTGAAGCGCCGTGTTCTTCCGGCGGAGGAGGCGGATCGTCAGGAAGCTGCCGACCACCACCGCCCCGACGCCCCAGACGAGCGCGTAGAGAAGCAGGCGGCGGCGGGCCTGAACCGCCTGAACGAGAGAGAGCCGGTCACGCAGGCCCCGGCTCGTCAATCGTTCGATCTCCAGCTCCTGGGTCGCGAAGTCGAACTCGGCGGCACGCAAGGCGAGGTTGGCGGACGCCGCCGCCTCGCGTGCGGCCGTGTCGAGACGCATGAACGCCCGGAGGTGAGCGAGCGCCATCGCCTCCTCGCCCGCCGCTTCGTAGAGGCGCGACGCTTCCTCGTGGAAGGCCCGGTAGGCCGCGGGCGTCGCGTTCAGCGCCTTGCCGGCGAAGAGGCTCTCCATCTCGGCGAGCGCCGCCGCGTCGCGCCCTTGAGCGGCGAGCAGTTGGGCATGGACGCCGGAGACGAAGTCGGCCCAAGTGGCCCCCTCGACCTTGCCGAGCAGGGCAGAGGCGTTCTCGAGCGTCCCCTCGGCGTCGGCCAGCGCGCCGATGCCGACCTGGAGGTCCGCGATGTTGGTGAGGATCCGCAGGCGGAGGAGGTCGCTGCCGAGTTCGTCCGCGATCGACAAGGCCGCACGGAACATCGCCAACGCTTCGTCCGAACGCCCCAAAGCCTTGAGGGCGTTGGCCTGATTGTTCTGCGCCGACAGGGTGAGCATCGGATCGCCCTGATAGGTCGCAGCGGCGCGCGCGTAGTAGTCCAGGACCCGCTCATGGGCGTGAGCGTCGTTGTAGACCGATCCGATCGACTGCAGCGCGATCGCCTGGTCCCGGCTCTCGTCCGCCCGCACGTAGTACTCGTACGCGGTATGGTAGGCGCCGAGGGCTTCGCCGGTCCGGCCCGCGGCACGGGCCAGGCGGCCACGGGCGAGGTGAAGGTCGCCGCGCAGCGCTGGGACCTCCGCATCGCCGAGGAGGGCGAGGCCGCGCTCGGGCAGACCTTCGGCTTCCGCCGCCCGCCCGAGCCGCATCAACGCTTCGGCTTTGAGCCTGAGCACGGCGGCTGCGTCGAGTGCTGAGAGAGGCGCGCTCTCCAAGCCGTCCGTCAAGGACAGGGCGTGCGCCGGGTCGGTCATCATCGACGCTTCGGCCGCGCCGATGCGTTCGGCAGGCGCTTCGTCCTGCGCGGCCGCGGGACCGAGGGCGAAAACGAACAAGGCTGCGCTGGCGCCGGATAGACGTCTGCGGAATCCGCTCATCTTCACCTCTCCCTCTCCCCGCCAGTATAGCCGTACCCGCTTACGGGCCGGTGAAGCCGACGACTAAAATGCGGGCGCCGTTAGAAGCGCCTCCGGAAAGAGAGGCCGGCCTGTACCGTCCCTGCCGCAGCGTCGTGCGCGAGGAGCGCCGCGACCGCCCCCTGCCCTTCGGCGACAGGAAAGGCGTAGGACGTCTCCGTAATCATCGGACGGGGCGCATCGAAGCCGACCGGGCGGCGAACGAGCCCGAGTTCGCCCGACATCCGGTCTACGACCTCGTACTGGGAGATGCTTATCCCGCCCTCCGCGAGCGCCAAGGGCTGAGACAGGGTCAGGACGACCTGGTCGCCCCGCACGATGGCGCCCTCGCTCGAGGCACGAAGGGCGTAGGCGGTGCTGAGCGCGCCGCCCGCCGACAAGGTCAGGAGGCCGGAACCTTCGGCGGCTTCGGTGCGTGCCCGGCTCGCCGTCGCCGCGAGGGTGACGCCGAACGCTTCGGGGAGGACGACCTCGGCGGTCACGCCGCGCGTGACGGCGTGCGCCCCGAGCGAGAGCGCGCCCGTGCCTTGCGTGCCGAGCACGCCGTTGTCCTCGTCGAGCCTGCTGTAGGAGAGGCCGAGCCTCGCGCCGGCGAGCGTCTGGGCCACGCCGAGGCTGGCGGTCCGGGCTTGGTAGGCGGGGACGCCCGGCCCCGCGACCGGATCCTGCGCGAAGCCGAAGCGCGGTGCCGCCGCGTCGCTGGCGGAGAAGCCGAGCGTGACCGTGCCGAGGCCGCCCGCGGGCAGCGATGCCGCCGCGAACCCGCCCCCCGAAGCGAAGGCGGCGAGCGGCGCGACGGCGCCGGTACGCGGGTCCGAGTCTTCGGCGCCCGCGAACAGGAGCGAGCCTGGCGCGTTCGTCCCCGCCCCCACCGTGAGGTCGAGGCCGTCCGCCTGACGATAGGTCATGGCGCCGTCGTCGCCCTTCCGGGTGACGCTTAGCGAGTAGCCCGGCCGGCTGACGACTTCCGTGATCGGCGAGGCGAAGCCCGCCCCCGCCGCCCAATCTTGAAGGCGTGCCGTCAGGTAGTCCTGCGCAGGCTGGGCCCCGCCCAAGGACGGAACGTCCATTCGTACACGGCTCTTCAACGGAATCTGGAAGTCCCGGAAGGTCCGCCCGATCCGCTCATAGGCGTAGACGACGGCATCGTCGTCCACTCGGTCGAGAACGCCCGGGCTGAGAAAGGCATGCCTGAAGCGGCCGGCGCTTCGAACGCGGCCCATCTCCGGCGCGAAGAAGGTCAGCGCGTCCCAGTCGAGCGGCGCTTGGGCCGCTTCGATGTCGAGGAGGCCGCGGCCGTAGACGGGGTCGGTCCCGGGCGCCCCGAGGTCGCGGGCGGAGGACAGGACGATCTCCGCCGTCTCGCCTGCGAAGCCTTGGAGCCAGGGCCAACGTGATTGCAGAAGGGCGACCGTGCCGGTCACGAGCGGCGCCGCGAAGGAGGTACCCGAGACGCGGTGCGTGCCGCCCTCTTCGTCCTCGGCCAGCAGGAACTCGCCGGGCGCGACGATGAACCGGTCCATGAGGCGCGCGCCCGGCGCACAACGGTGCCAGCCCAGAAGGCAAGCCGTGCCCGGGCGGTTCGAGAAGCCCAAGATCTCACCGTCCACGCCTACGCTGCCGACGAGCAGGAGCGCGCTTATGGCCTGCGGGTCCCACCACGCGCTGCCTTGCGCGCTGACCCCTTCGTTCCCGGCGGCTTTGACGACGACCATGTCGCCGCGACGCGCGGCGTGACCGATGACGTTGGCCCAGCCGCCATCTAGCACCTCGCCGCCCGTGCCAAGAGAGAGGTTGATGACGTGCGCACCGGCCCGCTCGGCCCGCCTGACGCCGGCTTGGACGTCCCGCCAATTGGTGGTTCCCGTGAAGTCGAACGGGTTGTGAACGACGAGGCGGACGTTCGGGGAGACGCCCATCACGCCCCTGCCGTCATGCGGCGCGGCGATCAGCGAGGCGATCGCGGTACCGTGGCCCTGCGCCTGCCCCGCAGCTTGATAGCCGGTCTGACTGAGGACGTCGTAGCCCGCGTTGGTCCTGATACGGCTGTCGATCACGCCGATGACGGGCGCGTAACTCGAACCCTGAGTCTGTGCCAGGGCGGGGGACCAGCGGGACGTGCCCATCCACCAGTCGACGGCGTCGCGGCCCGAATAGGCCATCAGCCCGTCGTAGAACTCGAGCATGAACCGCGCGCGCTGAGCGAGGCTTAGCTGTTGCAGGCTGGACGGATCGTCGAGATCGATGCCGTAGCGGTCCAAGAAGGGCGTCAGGAACGCCGCCTCGAAGCTCTCGCCGGTCCGGCCCTCCACTGCGGGTCCGAAGATCCGCTCGGCCTCCTGCGTCATGGCGACGAGGCCGTCATGGGCCGATGCGAAATCGCCCCCGCCGATGGAGACTTCGTCAGGGCCCCAGAACGCTTCGATGTCGCCCCAGAAGGCTTCTATGTCGCCATAGAACGCCTCGATGTCGCCGTAGAAGGGTTCGATGTCACCGTAGAACGCCTCTCGGTCGCCCCAGAACGCTTCGATATCACCCCAGAAGGGCTCGATGTCGCCCCAGAAGGGGGACGCGTCCCCCCAGAAGGCCTCGATGTCCCCATAGAACGCTTCGATGTCGCCGTAGCGGGGCTGGAGAGTCGTCTCCGGGGCCGCGGGCGCGAACAGGAAGAACGCGTCGTCCGCGCTGGCGGCGGGCGTATGCATGGCGGCCGCGGCGGCACAGAGCGCGGTCCCGGCGCGAAGCAGGGCTTTGGACATAACGGCGCGCCTCGGTCTTCTCACTGGGACCGAAATTCGCCGTCGCCCGTTACCTTCCGGGTAAGGAACGCGATTAACGCGCGCTTACCCTGTCCGGGGCAAGTTCACTCGACCTCGAAGAAAACCGTCGCGAGCGGCGGTAGGGTCACGCCGATCGAGTGCTCCCGCCCATGGCTTGGCTCCGGCGCCGCCTCGATGCGGTCCTCACCCACCCCTGATCCGCCGTAGGACGAATCGTCGGTCGAGAGGAGCCGGACCCACGTTCCGCCCGACGGCACGCCGAGGCGGTAGTCGTGGACCACGTTGGGGGTCATGTTCGAGATCACAAGCACCGGCTTCGCCGCGCCCTCGCCGTGCCGCAGGAAGGCGAAGACCGAGTTCTCACGGTCGTCGCCGACCACCCAGGAGAAGCCCTCGGGCTTGGTGTCGAGCTGGTGAAGGGCGGGCCGGCTCCGGTAGAGCTTGTTGAGGTCGGAGACGAGCTTCTGCATCCCCTGGTGCTCGGGCACTTCGAGGAGGTGCCAATCGATAGAGTGGTCGTGGTTCCACTCGCCCCCTTGCGCGAACTCGCCACCCATGAAGAGGAGCTTCTTGCCGGGGTGCCCCCACATGAAGCCGTAATAGGCGCGCAGGTTCGCGAACTTCTGCCAGGCGTCGCCAGGCATCTTGTTCAGAAGCGATCCCTTGCCGTGCACGACCTCGTCGTGACTGAGCGGCAGGACGAAGTTCTCCGAGAAGGCGTAGACGAGCCCGAAGGTCATCTGGTCGTGGTGGTGCTTCCGGTACAGAGGATCGGTCTTCATGAACTCGAGCGTGTCGTGCATCCAGCCCATGTTCCACTTGTAGTCGAAGCCCAGGCCGCCTTCTTCGGTCGGCTTCGAGACGCCGGGCCAGGCGGTCGACTCCTCGGCGATCGTCACGATGCCGCCGAAGTTGACGTGGCCTGCATAGTTCGTGGACTGCAGGAACTCGATCGCCTCGAGGTTCTCGCGCCCGCCATACTTGTTCGGCACCCACTGATCGTGCTCGCGCGAGTAGTCGAGGTAGAGCATGGAAGCGACGGCATCCACGCGAAGGCCGTCGATCTGATAGCGATCGAACCAGAAGAGGCCGTTGGCGGTCAGGAAGTTCGAGACCTCCGTCCGGCCGTAGTTGTAGATCAGCGTGTTCCAGTCCTGGTGGAAGCCCTGACGCGGGTCCTCGTGCTCGTAGAGCGCGGTGCCGTCGAAGCGCCCGAGCCCGTGCGCGTCGGTCGGGAAGTGCCCCGGCACCCAGTCGAGGATGACGCCGATGCCCGCCTCGTGGCAGGCGGTGACGAAGCGCGCGAAGCTCTCCGGGTCGCCGTGACGCGAGGTCGGCGCGTAGAGGCCGATCGGCTGGTAGCCCCAGGAGCCGTCGAAGGGGTGCTCCGACACCGGCATCAGCTCGAGGTGGGTGAAGCCCATCTCGAGGACGTACGGGATCAGCCGCTCCGCGAGCTCGTCATAGGTGAGGTAGCTGTTGCCCTCGCCCCGCATCCAGGAGCCGAGATGCACTTCGTAGACGCTGACGGGCGCGTTGTGGGCGGTGCGCGCCGCACGCTCGCGGGTCCAGGCCTCGTCGACCGGCAGCGCTGGCGCCTCCGTCAGGATCGAGGCCGTAGCGGGCCGCATCTCCATGTAGAAGGCGTAGGGGTCGGCCTTGAGCGGCAGGAGGCGATGGTCGCCCGAGAGTATCTCGTACTTGTACGGAACGCCCGGCTCGAGGCCGGGGATGAAGACCTCCCACACGCCGCACTCGCGCCGCGCCCGCATGGGGTGCCTGCGGCCGTCCCAGTCGTTGAAGGCGCCGACGACGCTGACGCGCGCCGCGCCCGGCGCCCAGACGGCAAAGCTCGCGCCCTTTACGCCTTCATGCTCGATCGGGTGCGCACCCATGACGTTGTAGGCCCGCTGATGGCGCCCCTCGGCGAGGAGGTAGACGTCGAGCTCGCCCAGGAGCGGACCGAATCTGTAGGGATCGTCGATCGTATGGCTCTGCCCGCCCGTCTCCCAGGCGATGCGGTAGCCGTCGGCCGGCGTGCCGTTGAGGGGGCCTTCGAAGAGGCCGTCCGAGTGCACGCGGCTCATCTCGGCGACGTGCTGGCCGTCCTTGGTGACGAGCGTCGCCTTCTGCGCCTGGGGCAGGAAGGCGCGCACGACGTCGCCATGGGGCCCTAGGACCGCGAAGGGGTCGCCGTGGGTCGCATAGGCGATCGCCTGGAAGGCGCCGTCTAGGGGGGAACCGGAAGCGTCCATGGGGCAGCTCCTTATCGTTGTCTCATGAGGGACGGCGGGCGCGGATCACGCCTCGCCGTCCAGGATGGAGAGGACGCCGCCGAGGGGGATCGGCAGCCAGTCGGGCCGGTTGTTGGCTTCGTAGGCGACCTCGTAGAGCGCCTTCTCGAGCGTGAAGAAGCGCAGGAGGGTGCGTTCGAAGGCGCGGTCCTCCTCGCGCACCCCGGCCGCTTCGACGGCCGCGTAGTAGCCCTTGAGGAAGCCCATGCCGGCCTCGTCGCGCCAGCGCAGCGACTGCGCTCGTGCCTCGTCCGCATCGACCAGCCCGGCCTCGGACGCGCGCCTCGCGGCAAAGGCGGCGGCGTAGTCGAAGCTGCGAAGCATGCCAGCGACGTCCCGCAGCGGCGAGGTCTTGCGGCGACGGTCCTCGAGCGCGCGGGCAGGCTCGCCCTCGAAGTCGAGGATGTAGAAGTCGTCCTGCGCGACGAGAACCTGGCCGAGGTGCAGGTCGCCGTGGATACGGGACTTGAGCCCCTTCGGTTCCAGCGCGGCGACGGCGTCGATCATCGACATGACCTCGTCCCGGCGGCCGCGGAAGGCGTCCATCATCTCGCCGCTGCCCGCGGAGAAGGCCTCCTCGGCGAAGGCGCGCGCGCCGTCCTTCCAATGGGCGAGGTCTTCCTTGGTGACGGGCTCGGCGGCGAAGGCCGGATCGTCCGTCTGCGTCCGCAGCGCAGCGTGAAGCTCGCCGACCCGCGTGCCCAGCGTGCGGAAGGGATCGTGGACGGGCGGCGGCGCGTAGTCGTCCTCGCGGTCCTCCCCGTGCAAGCTCTCGGTCTCAAGGCGCCGCACGAGGCTGTCGGTGAAGCGTGTCCAGGCGTCGCCCTGGTTCTCGACGAAACCGTGCAGCACCATCAGCGCCGTCGTCTCGTCGCCTTCGCCCTGAAGCTCGGCCCACCCGAGAAGGGCGGGGCTGTTCTCGAATCCGGCGACCTCGGTGAGGAAGCGGCTGACCTCGACCTCGGGGTGGATGCCGGCGTGAAGTTGGCGAATGCCCTTGAGGATCGCCGAACGGCCCATGCGCACCGAGCTGTTCGACTGCTCGCCGAGCAGGCGGGCGACGGTGTCGTCCTCCGCGAGGTGGACCTCGTCGAGCGCCTTCGTCTTGCGGAAGGCGACGCGGCCCGCGACCGTCTCCTCGCGCATCGCCTCGAGCGTCGCGCAGGCGAGGCTGTCGTCGGACAGCGCGTCGTAGAGCGGCCGCACGTCGGCGACGCGGCGCAGCTTCGCGACCCAGTAGGCCGAGATCGGCCCGCCGTCCTCTTCTTGCGGAGAGGTCAGCGGGACGAAGTAGGTCGTCGTGCCGCTCGTACTCTTCACGTCCGCGGTCAGAAGGTGGACCGGGTTGTCCTCCGGTCCGACCATGCCCGCCTCGCGGATCGTCACGCTGGAGATCGTGCCGGTCTTGTCCGCGAACCAGCGCTGGTTCGGCAGGAAGCGGCGGAGGGAGTCGCTCTCGAGCGTCTGCTTGGCGGCGCCGGCGTCGAGCCGCGTCTCCTCCTTGCGCAGGACGACCGTGGCGAGGTCCGGCACGGGCTCGGGCAGCGTCTCGTGCCAGGAGGGAATGTCCTCCGCGTCCGTCAGCCTGAACCAGTAGAAGCCGTAGCCCGGCATGGTCAGGAGGTAGGGCAGCTGGCCGACGGGCGGGAAGGCCGCCCGGCCCGAAAGCTCGACCGGCACGTCGCCTTCGAACTCGGACAGGTCGAGCTCGACCGACTGGGCGCGGCTCGAGAGGTTGACGACGCAGAGGATCGTATCGTCCTCGTGCTCGCGCAGATAGGCGAGGACGCGCCGGTTGCGCGGCATCAAGAAGCGCAGGCTGCCGCGCCCGAACGCCTTGTGGTTCTTGCGGATGGCAAGGAGGCGGCGCGTCCAATTGAGGAGGCTCGCGGGGTTCTTGCCCTGCGCCTCGACGTTCACGGACGGATAGCCGTAGACCGGATCCATGATCGGCTGGCTGTAAAGGCGCTGCGGGTCGGCGCGGCTGAAACCGCCGTTCCTGTCGGGCGACCACTGCATGGGCGTCCTGACCCCGTCGCGGTCGCCGAGGTAGATGTTGTCGCCCATGCCGATCTCGTCGCCATAATAGAGGACGGGCGTCCCCGGCATCGACAGGAGGAGGCCCTTCATCAGCTCGATCTTGCGCCGGTCACCGCCCAAGAGCGGCGCCAGGCGGCGGCGGATGCCGAGGTTGATCCGCATGCGGCGGTCCTCGGCGTAGGTCCGCCAGAGGTAGTCGCGCTCTTCGGACGTCACCATCTCGAGCGTGAGCTCGTCATGGTTGCGAAGGAAGATCGCCCACTGGCAGCCTTCTGGGATCTGCGGGGTCTGCCGCATGATGTCGGTGATCGGGTGACGGTCCTCCTGCGCCACGGCCATGTACATGCGCGGCATCAGCGGGAAGTGGAACGCCATGTGGCACTCGTTCCCCTCGCCGAAGTACTCGGCCGTGTCCTCCGGCCACTGATTGGCCTCGGCGAGGAGCATCCGGTCGCCCCAGCGCTCGTCGAGCGCGGCGCGGATCGCCTTGAGGACGTCGTGGGTCTCGGGAAGGTTCTCGTTGTTCGTACCGTCGCGTTCGATCAGGTAGGGGATCGCGTCGAGCCTGAGACCGTCGACGCCCGCCTCGAGCCAGAAGTGCATGACGTCGATGACGGCCTTGAGCACCTCGGGGTTGTCGAAGTTGAGGTCGGGCTGGTGGTGGAAGAAGCGGTGCCAGTAGTACTGGCCCGCGACCGGGTCCCAGCTCCAGTTCGACGGCTCGGTATCGAGGAAGATGATCCGCGTCTGGTCGTACTTGGTCGGATCGTCCGACCAGACGTACCAGTCGCGCTCGGGGCTGCCTTTGGGCGCGTGGCGCGCGCGCTGGAACCATTCGTGCTGATCCGAGGTGTGGTTGATCACGAGCTCGGTGATGACGCGGATGCCGCGCTCATGCGCTGCGTCGATGAACTCCTTCAGGTCGTCGACGTCCCCGTAGGAGGGGTTCACGCCCATGTAGTCGGCGATGTCGTAGCCGTCGTCGCGCAAGGGCGAGGGGTAGAAGGGCAGAAGCCAGATCGCCGTCGCGCCCAGTTCCTGGATGTGGTCGAGCTTCGAGGTCAGCCCCTTGAAGTCGCCGATGCCGTCATTGTTGGCGTCGGCATAGGCCTTCACATGGGTCTGATAGATGATCGCGTCCTTGTACCAATCTGTTTGTTCACGGTCTATCATCAGGCACCCTTGGGGTCGTTGTAGAGGGGGGCCGGGTCGCGCGGCAGGCGATCCTCCGGGCCGAAGAGTTGGAAGGCGGCGTAGGGCCGGTCGGGCCCGAGCGTGATGTCCTGCATCTTGCCGTGCCAGGTGAAGCTGCTGCCGGTGACGAGGTCTTGCGCATCGATGGACGCATCGTCGGGCAGGCCGAACTCCCACAGGGGCAGCTCGCAAGGCGCACGCTGATCGCCGTGATAGTCGAAGGTCACCGCGAAGAGGAGGTAGTCGCGCAGGTCCGGCGTGCGCTTCGCGTACCAGATGACCTGATCGTTCCACGCGGTCAGGAAACGAACCGTGCAGTGGTCCTGCAGGGCGGGATGGTAGCGGCGCAGGCGGTTCAGGAGCCTGATGTCGTCCTTGATGTGCCCCGGCCTGTCCATGTCCCAGACGCGGATCTCGTACTTCTCGGAGTTGAGATACTCCTCCTTGCCGGGGAGCACGGTCGACTCGACGATCTCGATGCCGTTGTAGAGCCCGTAGGACGAGGCGAGCGTGCCGGCCAGGATCGTCCGCGCGACGTGCGCGGTGCGGTTGTTGGTCTGCAGCGGTATCGGGTTGATGTCCGGCGTGTTGATGAAGAAGTTCGGGTTCATCACCTCGCGGTCGTCGGTCTGGGTCAGCTGCTCGACGTAGGTCTGAAGCTCGTGCTTCGTGTTCCGCCAGGTGTAGTAGGTGTAGCTCTGCGTGAAGCCGAGCTTGCCGAGCCGCTTCATCACCTTGGGCCGCGTGAAGGCCTCGGACAGGAAGAGCGCGTCGGGATATTGCCGCTTCACCTCGGCGATGATCCACTCCCAAAGGGGGTAGGGTTTGGTGTGTGGGTTGTCGATGCGGAACATCCGTACGCGGTGTTCGCACCAGAATAGGAACATGTCGCGCAGCTCGTACCAGAGTCCGGGGATCGCCTCGCCGTAGTAGTGGAGGTTGACGATGTCCTCGTACTTCTTAGGCGGATTCTCGGCGAACTTGATCGTGCCGTCGGGGCGGTGGTCGAACCATTCAGGGTGGCTCTTGATCCACGGATGGTCAGGCGAGGAGTTGAGCGCGATGTCGAGCGCGATCTCGAGGCCGTGCTCGGCCGCCGCCGTCACCAGCCGGTCGAAGTCCTCGATCGTGCCGAGCTCCGGATGGACCGAGGTGTAGCCCCCCTCCTCCGAGCCGATGGCGTAAGGCGAGCCGACATCGCCGGGCTCGGCCTTCAGCGAGTTGTTCTTGCCCTTCCGGTTCGTCTTCCCGACGGGGTGGATCGGCGGGAAGTAGAGGACGTCGAAGCCGAGATCCTTCACGTAAGGCAATCGGCCGATTACGTCGTCGAAGGTCCCGTGACGCTCGGTGGTGCCCGACTGGGATCGGGGGAAGAGCTCGTACCACGAGGAGAAGCGCGCCTGACGGCGGTCGACGGTCAGGGGGTAGTCACGGCTGCGCGTCAGGTAGGCCCGCTCCCCGTGCCGCCGCAGCACTTCGCCGAGGGCGGGGTTCGTGAGCGCGGCGAGCATCGCTTCGGTCTCGCCCTTCGAGGCCCTCATCGCCTCGCGCGTCACGCGCAGCGCTTCGGCCTCGTCTTCCGTCAGCTTCGCGTCCTCGGCGACCTTCAGCGACGCCTCGACGATCTGTTGGCCTTCGATGGTCTCGACCTCGACGTTCACGCCCGCGGCGCGCTTCTTCGTCACCTCGTCGAGCCAACTCGCATAGCGATCCTTGAAGGCTTCGATGGCGAAGGAGGCGCTGCCCATCCGCGTCAACGTCACCTGCGCGCCGAAGCGGTCGTTCAGTCCCTTCCTCATCGGCACGCGGACCGGATCGGCGCCGGGTTCCGTAAGGACGAGGTCGGCGGCCACTATGTCGTGACCGTCCACGAACACGTCGGCGCCAACGGCGAGCGTGTCTCCTACGATGCGCTTCGCGGGGAAGCGGCCGGCATTCACGACGGGGTAGACGTCCTCGATCGCCACCCGACGGCTCGCCAGGTCGTCGAGCAGCTTGCGCGACTGCCGTTCAGGCAGCGCCTTGTCGCCGGTTCCGTCCCGCCGCGTCAGCGCGACGAGCCGATCGGTGCCCAAGACGATGGCCCGCCCGGACGGCACCATCAGGCCACCCGCCGCCGTCAGCGCCTCGCCCTCGCCCGGCGCCAAGGCCCAGGCGTGCTCGGCCGAGCGAAGATCGCCGCTCGCGCGGAGAAGCCCACGCGTGCCGGCAGGGACGAGCGGTCCCGGTACGTCGAGCCAGCCGGCCGCCTTGCGCGCGGCGAGAAGCGCCTTCAGCGAAGCCTCGTAGTCCTCGCCCGCCTGATCGATCAGGCTCGCCGGCACCAGGAGCGCTTCGCTGGTGAGGAGCGACCGCGCCGTGCGCGACGCCGCGAAGCCCGCGAAGCCTTCGCCCGCCGGCATTCTGGTCCTCAGCTCGTCGCCGTCCGGCCCCTGCGGCATGCCGAGCGTGGGGACGCGCAGCGCGGCCTTCTGGTCCCAAAACCACCCTGCCCGGCCGTCCCACCAAGCGTCGGACGCCAGGATGTAGTCGAACCCGGCGTCCTGCGCCGCCGCGACGCCCGAGAACGCGCCGCCGAGCGCGTCGCCGAGGATCAGAAGGTCCGGGAGAGCCTCGCGCAGGTGACCGACGACGACCGACCAGAAGGGAGCGGGCGCCGAGGCCAAGTCGGGCAGGCGGACGCCGGTCGCGCCGACCGCCGCCAGCCGCTTCGCCCGCTCGGCGAACCATTGGCCGAGCGGTTCCCACAGTTCTTGCCGCTGAATGAGCAGCCGGCGGGCTTCGCGCTGGCTGGGTAGCCGCGGATCGGCGATCGGCCCTTCGGGTCGGCCTGCCCCGCCCTCGAACCAGTCGGGATGCGCCTCGATCAGCGGGGAGCTCCGCGCGTGCAGCAGCCAGGGCATCTCCGCGATGACGGCGGCGCCCCCCGTCCCGGCCTCGCGTATCACGG
The DNA here is from genome assembly GCF_014199615.1 of Parvularcula dongshanensis. Lineage (GTDB taxonomy): Bacteria > Pseudomonadota > Alphaproteobacteria > Caulobacterales > Parvularculaceae > Parvularcula > Parvularcula dongshanensis. The sequence continues at coordinate 450,975 of NZ_JACHOB010000002.1, forward strand.
CGGCCGCCGTGTCGTCGGGTACGTCGCGTACCGGCTTCCCCATCGGGCCATAGGGAGAGACGAGGATCGCGGTGAAGCCGAGCCGCGAGGCCATCTCTGCCGCTGCCCCCGGGGCGTGGCTGCCCGCAGCGAGGATCAGCGGCGCTTTCGAGGGTACGACTACAGGCGCTTGCGGTTCTGCGCCTTTCTTGACCGAGCGCGCCTTCCGCTTGGCGGGCGCGTCGGCCCTGGGGCCGGCAGGGGCCTTCTTCGCTCGGGCTTTGCGCTTGGGTCCGGGCAGGGGCTTGGTCTCGCTCATATCTCCGGGCTAACGGCGCGCGCGGCCACAACAAAGCGCGAAGTGCAGAAGCTCACGCGCTTCGGAACGGTCCCCACGGGCTCGTGTTCGCAACTGCAATGGTGGCAGGCTTGGCACGCGATGAGCGGGCGCTTACCGCCGATGTCTCATCGTTCAGGAGTTCTTCCATGCGAGTTTGGCCGGGTGCCCCCTATCCGCTGGGCGCGACTTGGGACGGGTCCGGCACCAACTTCGCGCTGTTCTCAGCGGCCGCGACGAAGGTGGAGCTGTGCCTTTTCGGCGCTGACGGAAAGGAAACGCAACGCATCGCCATGCCGGAGGTGACGCACGAAGTCTGGCACGCCTACCTGCCCGAGGTCCGCCCCGGACAGCTCTACGGCTGGCGCGTGCATGGTCCTTACGAGCCGGACCAGGGCCTGCGCTTCAACCCGAACAAGCTGCTCCTCGATCCCTACGCGAAGAAGATCGTCGGCGAGGTCGAGTGGAACCCCGCCGTGTTCGGCTACAAGCTCGGCCACAAGGATCAGGACCTCAGCTTCTCGGACGAGGACTCGGGGCCCTACGTGCCGAAGGCGGAGGTGATCGACCCGGCCTTCACCTGGACCGACACGCGGCCGCGGCGTCCCAGCCACGAGTCGATCATCTACGAGACGCATCTGCGCGGCTTCACGATGCAGTGGCCGGGGATGCCCGAGCAGCGCCGGGGGACCTTCCTCGGCATGACCGACCCTGCGGTGGTGCGCTACCTGCGCGACCTCGGCGTCACGGCCGTCGAGCTCCTGCCGATCCACGCCTTCGTCCAGGACAGCCACCTTCTCGAGAAGGGTCTTCGTAACTACTGGGGCTACAACTCCATCGGCTTCTTCGCGCCGAACCCGGACTACACCTCGGACGGCGGCGTCTCCGGCGTGAAGACCTTCGTCCAGGTGATGCACGAGAACGGCATCGAGGTGATCCTCGACGTGGTCTACAACCACACCGCCGAGGGCAATCACTTGGGGCCGACGCTGTCTTTCCGCGGCATCGACAACACTGCCTATTACTACCTCACCGACAATCGCCGCTACTACAACGACTTCACCGGCACGGGGAACGCGCTCGAGCTGCGCCACCCCTCGGTGCTCCGTATGGTGACGGACAGCTTGCGGTACTGGGTGCAGGAGATGCGGGTCGACGGCTTCCGCTTCGACCTCGCGACCACGCTTGCGCGGGTGAACGGCAGCTACTCGCAATATGCGGGCTTCCTGACCGCGATCGCGCAGGACCCGGTCCTGTCCAAGGTCAAGATGATCGCCGAGCCCTGGGACACGGGCATGGGCGGCTATCAGGTCGGCGGCTTCCCGCCCGGATGGTCCGAGTGGAACGACAAGTACAGAGACACCGTCCGCCGCTACTGGAAGGGCGACCCCGGACAGCTCGGCGAGCTCGGCACGCGGGTTTCCGGCAGCCCCGACCTCTTCAACCACCAAGGGCGCAGGCCGTGGGCGAGCGTCAACTTCATCACCGCCCATGACGGCTTCACGCTTCAGGACCTCGTCTCCTACAACGAGAAGCACAACGAGGCGAACGGCGAGGGGGGCAAGGACGGGCACTCCAACAACCTGTCCTGGAACCACGGCGCCGAGGGACCGACGGACGATCCCGAGATCAAGGAGCTGCGCGCGAGGCAGCGTCGCAACTTCCTCGCGACGCTCCTCCTCAGCCAGGGCATCCCGATGATCCTGGCCGGCGACGAACGCGCCCGGACCCAAGGCGGGAACAACAACGCGTACTGCCAAGACAGCGAGATCGGTTGGATCGACTGGAGCGAGACCAAGGAAGGCGATCAGTTCCTGCGCTACGTCAAGCGGCTCATCCGCCTCAGGAAGGAGCACATCGTCTTCCACCGTCACCGCTTCTTCTCGGGCGGCAAGATCGAGGGCACGGAGGTCCAGGACGTCCGCTGGCTGCGCCCCGACGGGAATGACATGCAGCAGGCGGACTGGGACAATGGCGAGAACCGCTGCTTCGGTCTCCTTCTTTCCGGAGAGGCGGGCCAGGTCCACCTGACGGCCCGCGGCGAGAAGGAGACGGACGATACGTTCTTGATCCTGATGAACGCCAGCCCCGACGCGGTCGACTACATCCTGCCCCAGGACGTCGCGTCCGCGGCCCCCTGGCGGCAGCTGATCGATACGACGGTCGCTGGGGGCTTCCTCGCCGAGGAGGACGAGGACGCGCCCCTCGCAGAGAGCGGTCAGATCGGTCCGCGTTCCTTGTGCCTGTTCGTGAAGCGGGTCGAGGAAGACGACGAAGAGACGGAGGAAGAATGAGCCTCGGACCCATCCCCCACGGCGTGACGCTCGAAGAGGGCGGCGCGCGCTTTCGCCTCTGGGCGCCCAACGCCGACGCCGTGGCGCTGCTGTATCAGGGCCGTTCCGTCGACATGGCGGCGGCCCAGGAGGGCTGGCGCGAAGCGTTCGTCGAAGGTGCGAAGGCGGGCGACACCTATCAGTATCAGGTCGGCGATCTGCGCGTTCCGGACCCCGCCTCGCGCGGGCAGAAGGACGATGTGCACGGACCGAGCCTGATCGTCGATCCAGGCGCCTATGAATGGCGCCACACCGAGTGGCGCGGCCGCCCGTGGGAAGACACCGTCATCGAGGAGGTCCATGTCGGCGCCGCGACGCCGGAAGGCACCTTCGACGGGCTGCGGCGCAAGCTTTCCCACTACAAGGAGCTCGGCGTCACGGCGATCGAGATCCTACCGGTCGCCTCGTTCGCGGGGGCGCGGAACTGGGGTTATGACGGCGTCCTGCAGTTCGCGCCGGACACGTCCTACGGCACGCCCGACGACCTTCGGCGCCTGATCGACGAGGCGCACGGCCTCGGCCTGCAGATGCTGATCGATGTGGTCTACAACCACTTCGGCCCGGACGGGAACTACCTCGGTGCCTACGCCCAGGACTTCTTCGACCAGGAGAAGCACACGCCCTGGGGCGCGGCGCTGAACTTCGGGCGTGCGCCGGTGCGCGAGTTCTTCATTCAGAACGCGGTCATGTGGCTGACCGAGTACCGCTTCGACGGCATCCGCTTCGACGCGGTGCAGGCGATCAGCGGCATGGCGGCGGCGGAGGGGCGCGGCCACTTCCTGGAGGAGATGGCCGAAGCGATCCGCGAACGCACCAAAGGCCGCCACGTTCACCTGATCCTCGAGAACGACGACAACACGTCGGAGCTTCTGGTCCGCAAGGACGGTGAGGCGGTCTTCTACGACGGACAGTGGAACGACGACTTCCACCACGTCGTCCACCGCATGATCACCGGCGAGACCGATGGCTACTACGCCGACTACCCCGCGCCGGGTGAGCGCCTGGCGAAGGTCCTGCGCGAGGGCTTCGACTATCAGGGCCAGCCTTCCCACCACCGGGGCGACAAGGCGCGGGGCACGCCGTCGGGCGGCCTTCCGACCACGGCCTTCGTCAACTTCATCCAGAACCACGACCAGGTCGGCAACCGCGCGCTCGGCGACAGGATAGACGAGGCGGCGCCCGAAGAGGCCGTCGTCGCGGCCACCGCGCTCTACCTCCTCGGGCCTCAGATCCCCATGATCTGGATGGGCGAGGAGTGGGCCTCGTCCTCGACCTTCCCCTTCTTTTGCGACTTTCACGGCGAGCTCGCAGAGGCGGTGCGGAACGGCCGGCGCGAAGAGTTCGGGCGGTTCGAAGCGTTCCGCGACCCCGCCGCGCGCGAGGTCATCCCCGATCCCAACGCGCAAGAGACCTTCCTCGCGGCCAAGCTCGACTGGCAGGAGATGGGCCGGCACCGCCATGCCGACAGGATCGCTCTCTTCAAGGAGCTCCTCGCCTTGCGGCACGAGCACGTGGTCCCGCTCCTCAAAAGCGGCGGACAGGGGGCCGAGGCTGAGAACGAGGGCGACACGGTCCTCGCCCGCTACCGCTTCGGCGAAGGTACGTTGACGATCTGCGCCAACCTCTCGCCCGAGGGCGGCGGCGTTCACGGCGACATGCCTGGCGAGGTGATCTTCTCGACCCACGACGCGCTCGTGCCGAGCGCTATGCCCCCTTGGTCCCTCACCGCGAGCATCGCACGATGACCGAGTATGAGAGCCTCGGCCTGCCGACGAGCTATCACATCGTCGGCGGCGAGCGGCGCGAGGTGCCGGAAAGCACGCTCGAAGCGCTGGCCGAGATCCTGCGCGGCTACGACGCTCCGCCCGCTTCGCTGTCCCAAGCGAAGGCCTACATGCCGCCGCAGCTGCAGGACGGCGGCAAGGCGTGGGGCGTCGCGGTGCAGCTCTACGCCCTGCGCTCGAAGCGGAACTGGGGCATTGGGGACTTCACCGACCTCGCTCACGTCGTCCGCTGGGCCGCCGATCTCGGCGCGGACTATGTCGGCGTGAACCCGCTTCACGCGCTCTTCCTCGCCGATCCCGCCCGGCGAAGCCCCTACTACCCGTCCTCGCGGCTGTTCCTGAACGTCCTCTACATCGATCCCGAGGCGGCAGCTGTCGGCGAGGAAGCCGCTGAGCTTCGCACGCCGGAGACGGAGGCCCTGATCGCGGAGGCGCGGGCTGGTGACCGGATCGACTACCAGTCGGTCGCGGCGGCGAAGAAGCCTGCCTTCGAAGCCCTCTTCGCGGCCTTCGAAGCGAACGCCATCGATGCGCGCCGCACCATGTTCGCGCAGTTCAGGGAGGCGGGCGGCCAGGCGCTCGAGCGCCACGCCCTGTTCGAAGCGCTCGCCGAGCATCACGCCGCGAAGGCGTGCTGGGGCGGCTTCCACGCCTGGCCCGAAGAGTACCAAGACCCCGAGAGCGATGCCGTCGCCGCCTTCGCGGCTGAGCATCAGGATCGCATCCGCTTCCACGCCTACCTTCAGTGGATCGCCAAGCTGCAACTCGACGACGCCGCCGGCGCCGGCGTTGCCGCGCAGCCGGCGACGACGCTCTACCTCGACCTCGCGGTCGGCGCGGCCCCCGACGGCTCCGAAGTCTGGTCGGGGGCGGACGCCTATGCCCGGGGTGTCCGCCTCGGCGCGCCGCCGGACCCGATGGCGCTTTCGGGCCAGGACTGGGGCCTCGCGCCGATGAACCCGCGCATGCTCGCGGCTCAGGGCTACGCCCCGCTCCGCGCGGTACTCGCGGCCTCCATGACCTATGCCGGCGCGCTGCGGATCGATCACGTGCTCGGCTACGACCGGCAGTTCTGGATTCCGAAGGACGCCACGGCGACGACCGGCGGCTACGTCAAGTTTCCGCGCGGCGACATGATCGCCGCGACGGCGGAGGAGAGCCAGGCGCATCACTGCCTCGTCATCGGCGAAGATCTGGGCACCGTGCCCGAAGGGCTGACCGAAGCCCTGCATGCTGCGAACATCCTCTCCTACGAGGTCGCGCGCTGGACTCGCGACGAAGAAGGCAACTTCCAGACGGCGGAGGACTACCCACGCCTTTGCCTCGCCGTCGCGAGTACGCACGACATCGCACCGATCCCGGGCTGGCTGTCGGGCACCGACATCGAGGCGCGCGCCGCGATCGAGGACCAGACGGAGGACCAGCGCGCCTGGACGCGCGGCGAGCGCGACGCGGAACGCCGCGGCCTCTTCGGCGTTTGGGGCGTACACGACGGACACAGCCCCGAAGAGGTCGTCGAGGCGGCGCACCGCTTCCTCGCACGCTCGAACGCCGCCGTCGTCATGGCGGCTCTGGAGGACGTCCTGCTGCAAGAAGAACAGGTCAACATGCCCGGCACGATGGACGAGCACCCCAACTGGGCCGTGCGCTACGCGTCAGACCTCGAGGACTGGACGAAGGACGAGGGCGCGCGCCGCCTCGCGCTCGCAGCCGCACGATGAGACCCGTCACCGCCACCTACCGCATCCAGTTCGGCGGCGAGACGACGTTCGCTCGCGCTGGCGAGCTGGCGCCCTACCTCGCAGGCCTGGGCATCAGCCACCTCTATGCGAGCCCCGTCTTCGCCGCGGGGCCGGGCTCGACCCACGGCTACGACGTCACGGACTACAACGCGCTCAACCCCGAACTCGGTGGCCGCGACGCCTTCGAAGCGATGGTCCGCGCGCTGAACGAGCACGGCGTCGGCGTGATCCTCGACATCGTGCCGAACCACATGGCCGCGCACCCGAAGAACCCCTGGTTCGCGAGCGTGCTGCGCGAGGGCCGGGCGTCCGAGCATGCGGATACCTTCGACATCGACTGGGACAAGGCGGAGGGCCGCATCGTCCTGCCGATCCTCGGCGCGCCGCTCGAAGAGGTGTTGAAGAACGGCGAGCTGTCCGTCGTCGATGACGACGATTTCGGCCGCGCGCTCGCCTATTACGACGCGCGCTTCCCGCTGGCCGAAGGGTCCGAGAAGGGGGACATCGCCGAGACCGTCGCGGCGCAAGCCTACGAGCTGTCCTTCTGGCGCGAGCTGGAGAAGCTCAACTACCGGCGCTTCTTCGACATCACCGACCTCATCGGCGTGCGGATGGAGGACGAGGCGGTCTTCGAACGCTCGCACCGTCTGATCCGCGAGCTGGTCGAAGCCGGGCTCGTGGATGGTCTCCGCGTCGACCACGTCGACGGCATGCGCGACCCGCAGGGCTACCTCGAACGCCTGGCGGGGCTCTTCCCCGATGTCTCCGTCCCGCCCGTCTGGGTCGAGAAGATCGTCGAGAGCGAAGAGCGCCTGCCCGAAAGCTGGCCCGTGCGCGGCGAGACCGGTTACGCGGTGATGCCTTGGCTCGACGGCGTGATGGTGGACACGGGGGCGGAGGGGCCGCTCACGCACCTTTATGCCGAGCTGTGTAGCGACGAGCGCGTCTTCGACGAGGTCGTCGCCGAGGCGAAGCGCCAGGTCATGGAAGGCCCCTTCGCGCACGAGTTCGGCGCGCTCGCGGCCATCATCGCGAAGGCCGAGACGCTGGACCGGGACGCCGTCCTGCGGGCGCTTGAGGACATCGCGGGCAGCTTCCCCGTCTACCGCACCTATCTGCGAGGCGGCGACGCGGCCGACGCCGAGCGCCTGCGCCGCTTCGCCGGCGAGGGTGACGAGACGCACGCGGCGGTCCTCGCCGTCCTCTCCGATCCTGCCCGCTCCGAGGCGTTGACCTTCCAGCAGATGACCGGCCCCGTCACCGCCAAGGCGGTGGAGGACACGAGCTTCTACCGGTGGCATCGCTGGTCCATGCTGAACGAGGTCGGCGGCGATCCGGCCCTCTTCGGAAGGACGGCGACGGCCTTCCACGACCGAATGGTCGAGCGGGCCCGGATCGAACCCTTGGCCCTGTCCGCGACCGCGACCCACGACACCAAGCGTGGCGAGGACGTGCGCATGCGCCTCGCCGCCGCGACGCATAGGCCGGACGAGTGGGCCGGGTGGGCGCGGGACTGGTTCGAAGCGAGCACGGACCTTCGGAGCGGCCTCGCGGACAATACCTGCTACCTGATCTTCCAGACCCTGGTCGGCTTCTGGCCGGTCAACGGCGAGGACGGCGAGGCGGACCTCGCCGACCGCCTCGCCGAGTACGTGCTCAAAGCCGCGCGTGAGCGCAAGCGGGACACGTCGTGGACGGATCAAGACGAGGCCTATGAGCGCGCCCTCGAACGGCTCGCCCGCAAGGCTTGCGAGGGCGAGCTCGCAGGGCACGCGCGAAGAGCGGCTACGACGTTAGCGGAACCTGCCGCTGATCTGAGCGTCGCGAGGACGGTGCTCAAGGCCGCGATCCCGGGCGTGCCCGACACCTATCAAGGCCGCGAGCTGACGGACCTTTCGCTCGTCGATCCGGACAACCGCCGCCCCGTGGACTGGCACGCCCTCCAGAAGAGGCAGCGCGACACGGGCGACGACCCCTCGGGCCGCAAGTTCGCCGCGACGCGAGCCATGCTGACCTTGCGGCGGGAAAGGCCCGCCCTCTTCGATGAGGGAGCCTACGTGCCGATAGGGGCGCCGGATGGCACCCTCGCCTTCGAACGACGACACGGCGACGAGGTGTTGCGCGTCGCGCTCGCGGTAAGGCCGGGCGCTTCCTTGCCGCCGCAGGCTGGCGAGGTGGTGTTCAGCGACCCGGCCGCGATCGTCACGTTGACCTGATCCGGCCAAGCCGCGCCGCCGCTGCCTTGTCTCGGCAGAACCGCCGCGGCAGGTCGGCGGCAACGAAACGGAATCCCTATGCGCATCCTTCTCTCCAACGACGACGGCATCAACGCCGAAGGCCTGCAGACGCTGGAGGCGATCGCGGCGAAGCTGTCGGACGACGTCTGGACCGTGGCGCCCGAGCAGGACAGCTCCGGCATGGCGCGGTCGATCACGATCACCCGGCCCCTGCGCATCCGTCAGGCGGGCGAGCGCCGCTACGCGGTCGACGGCACGCCGACCGACGCGGTCCACCTCGGCATCCATCAGGTGCTGAAGGACATGCGCCCCGACCTCATCCTGTCCGGCGTGAACAACGGCCAGAACATCGCCGAGGACGTGACCATGTCCGGCACGATCGCCGCGGCGTTCCAGGGCATGACGCTGGGCGTCCCGTCGATCGCGCTCTCGCTGGCCAGGACGAGCCGCTTCGAGGCGCGCTGGGAGACCGCCGAGGCGCACGCGCCGGGCGTCATCCGCACGCTTCTCGAGGAGGGCTGGCCGTCGGACGTGGTCGTCAACCTCAACTTCCCCGACTGCGGACCGGAGGAGGTCGCGGGTGTCGAGGTGACCCGTCAGGGCCGCCGCGAGAACCTCGAGCTCTACGCCGAGGAGCGCACGGACCTTCGTCAGCAGGCCTACTACTGGTTCGGCTTTCACGGGCACCCTTCCGAGGCGGAAGCGGGCACGGACGTCCACGCGCTCGAACACAACCGCGTCTCGGTCACGCCGCTCCACCTCAGCCTGACGCACGAGGCGGCGCAGCGTGCCCTACAGAAGCGCTTCTCTCAGAGCTGAAGCACCAGCCAGGCGATGTAGGCGGCGTAGGCCGCGAGCAGCATCGCGCCTTCGGTCCGCGTCACGCGCCAGCCGCTGACGACGGCGACGACCAGCGCGACCGTCGAGGCCGCCATCACCCAGACGTCGAAGCGGGCGATCTCCGGCGGTACTTCGAGCGGTCGCACGAGGGCGGTCACCCCTAGGATCCCGAGGATGTTGTAGATGTTGCTGCCGACGACGTTGCCGAGCGCGACGTCGGCCTGACCCTTGCGCGCCGCGATCACCGAGGTGACGAGCTCCGGGAGCGAGGTGCCGACGGCGACGAGGGTGAGGCCGATGACGGCCTCCGACACGCCGAAGCTACGTGCGATGTCGACCGCCCCCGTGACGAGGAACCGTGCGCCGAGGACGGTCACGACGAGGCCGCCCAAGAAGAACAAGAAGGCGACGGCCGCGCCGCCCGGCGCCTCGGTCAGCGTCTCGCTCTCTTCGACCAGCCGCCCGGCCTCCACGTCCCGCCGCTCGATCATCAGGACGGCAGCGAGGTAGAGAACGAGGCCACAGATGAGGACGAGGCCGAGCTCCCACTCGATCGTGCCGAGGAGGATGGTGAGGACGCCGAGGATCGTCGCGGCGATCAGCGCGCCGCCGTCCCGCCTGAACGCGCGCGGGTCGGCCGCGACGGGCGCGATCAAGGCCGCCATGCCCAAGATCAGGAGCACGTTGGCGATGTTACTGCCGACGACGTTGCCGACGGCGACGCCCGGCGAGCCTGCGAGCGCAGCCTGGATGCTGGTGACCAGCTCCGGCGTCGAGGTGCCGAAGCCGACAAGGGTCAGCCCGATGACGAGCGGAGAGATTCCCAAGCGCTTTGCCAGGCTGACCGCGCCGCGAACGAGCATCTCGCCGCCGAAGAGGAGGCCGACGAGGCCGACCGCGATGAGGAGGAAGGACAAGAAGGGCGCTCCCGGACCCGGACACGAGAAGCGGGCCGGTGCGCGCCGAGATGGAGAGCCCTCGGTGCGTCCACAAGCCCCGCCGGGTCTCGCCCTCGCGCGAAAGCCGCGCTAGAGGCCCCTCGACCGTTTCCGATCCGGAGTGCCCATGGCCGTCTTCCTCTACGTCGTCTGCTTCGCGATGATCTTCCTGTGCGGCTTCGGCCTGCCGTTCGCGACCAAGCGGATGCCCGTCGCGATCGTCTTCCTCGTCGCCTCGATCGTGCTCTTCATCGGCGGCCTGATGCTGTCGGGCGTTGCCGCGGAAGGCCCGCCGCTCAACTTCCTCGCCGTCCTCTGCCTCTCGGTCCTGCCCTTCGCGGCGGGCTCGCTCGCGCGGGTGATCACGCTCGCGCTCTTCGCGGACAAGGAGAAGGAGTGGATCTACGTCCTCGGCGTCGGCGCCGTGACGACCGTCCTGTTCTTCGGCCTCGGCTGGGCGACCTTCGGGATCATATGAGGCTTGCCCTGGCGGTGGCAGCGATGCTCCTGGCATCCTGCACAACATCGCCCGAAGTAACCGCGAAGACTGAGCCTTCCAAGACCGATCGCTTATGTCAGGCGGCGCTGGACGCCACCTTCTTGCAGGGTCTTTGGCTGCGAGAGCGCCTTCACGGCGAGGCGTTGACGGAGACTATCCTGGCTCTTCCAAGACCGGAGGAAGAGCGGGAAACAGCGGTCCTTGAAGCCGTTCCGGAAGCGGAAACCGACGAAGTTTACCTCGGTCTGGGCAAGCTATCGGACGATCTCTTCGCTCTAGCGGGCGAACGGTGTCGCCGGCGCGTCATGGTCCGAGTTCCGGTACGCGGCTGACACCCACCTACTCCGCCGCCTCCGCGATCTCCAGCGTGGCGAGGTAGCGCTCGGCCTCGAGTGCGGCCATGCAGCCCATGCCCGCCGCGGTGATCGCCTGGCGGTAGGTCTCGTCCGTCACGTCGCCCGCCGCGAAGATCCCGGGGACCGAGGTCGCCGTCGAGTCGGGCGCGGTGAGGATGTAACCTGAGTCCTTCATGTCGACCTTGCCGCGGAAGAGCTCGGTCGCCGGCGCGTGGCCGATGGCGACGAAGAGGCCGTGGATGTCGACGTCCACCGTCTCCGCCCCCGCCGTCGAGCGCAGGCGCACGCCCGTGACGCCGAGGGGCTGGTTGGTGCCCAAGACCTCCTCGACCTCGCGGTTCCACATCACCTCGACCTTAGGGTGCTTGAGGAGGCGCTCCTGCAGGATACGCTCGGAGCGAAGCGAGTCCCGGCGGTGCACCAGGATCACCTTCTTGGCGAAGTTGGTCAGGAACAGCGCCTCTTCCACGGCGGTGTTGCCGCCGCCGACGACCGCCACCGTCTTGTTCCGGTAGAAGAAGCCGTCGCAGGTCGCGCAGGCCGAGACGCCGAAGCCCTGGAACTTCTGCTCGGAGGGAAGGTCCAGCCATTTCGCCTGAGCGCCGGTCGCGATGACGACCGCGTCGGCGGTGTAGGTACGACCCGAATCCCCGGTGAAGCGGAAGGGGCGCTCGGTCAGCTCGGCCTCGGTGATGATGTCCTGGATCATCGTGGTGCCGACGTGCTCGGCCTGCTTCTGCATCTGCTCCATGAGCCAGGGGCCCTGGATCACGTCGGCGAAGCCCGGATAGTTCTCGACGTCGGTCGTGATCGTCAGCTGCCCGCCCGGCTGCAGGCCCTGCACCATGACAGGCTCCAGCATGGCGCGCGCCGCGTAGATCGCGGCGGTGTAGCCTGCGGGGCCGGAGCCGATGATGAGGAGCTTGGTGTGGGTGTGCATGGCGGCCTCGTTTGGGAGAGGGCAATGTATTGAGCGCCGCCGAGGGTTCAACCGCGGACTTTCCCTGAGAGGCGAAGGGCCGCGAGCACGGCCTCGGCCGCGCGGTCGGTCTCGCGAAGGGGCTCGTAGGACCAGCGCTGTGAAAGCGGGGCGCCGGGTCGCAGCGCGCCGCGCCCTTCGAGGTCTTCGTGCAGCCGCCGCCATTTGGGCGATCCGCCTTCGAGGCGCAGAAGGTGGACGGGGCGCCCCGTAAAGGCCGCTTCGGTCAGCATGTTGGCCGACTCCTCGGTGACGAGGACGACCTCGGCGAGCCCGAGAAGGCCGGGATAAGGGTTCTCGACGCCGCCGATCGGTGCGCCGTCCCAAACCCAGGCGGGCAGGTCCGCGAGCCTGCTTCGCAACTCCTCCTCGGTATCCTTGGGCGTGCGGCGCGAGAAGGTGACGAGAAGGCCGAAGCCCGCTGCAGCCGCCTCCTCGAGCCGCGCGGCGATGCCGTCCACGGCGGCGGGCGTCATCCGATAGGCCTTGGACGGCCCACCGATCAGGACCGCGGCGAGCGGCCGGGGCAGCGGCGGCAGCGCCGCTTCGAGCGCCGCCCCCTCCCCCGCCAGCCGCGCTTCGCTCAGCCGGTTCGGGCTGCCGAGGATCGGCACGACGTTCGCCCCTTCGAGCCCGTCATGGGCGGGCGGTACGACGAGGCCGAACCGGCCCGGCGAGACGCGCGGGTCCTGGGTCTGCACGGTGAAGCAGCGGTCCCCGAGCGCCAGCGCGAACGGCACCGTCCTGCGCCCGCAGGCGACGAGGACGTCCGGCCAGGGCGGCTCCAACGGATCGGACGACGCGGAGAGCCGCGCGAAGGGGTCGCCCCACAGGGCGCGCGGCAAGCGGTCCCAGGGCTGCCGGACCGCGATCCGCTTCTCGACGACGCGGGAGGGCACGCGCCGTCCGACCGCCTCTGCGAGGCCGAGCGCCTGGTTGCGCATCCCGGCCCGCCCGTCGGAGAGCGCCCAGAGGGTAAGAGGCGGTGTCATCGCGCCGGTGTAGGAAGAAAGCGCGAAGATCAGAAGGCCGTCGCAGCCGCGGGCGCCCTCCCCGCCCCTGCCCTAACCTTGTGACAACCGAAGCCCATGGATATGTCCGCTGCAGCAGACGCCCCAAAGGACACGCCCGTGCTAGCAGCCCTCGACTTCCTCGTTCACGCCGTCGTCCAGCTCTACATCTTCATCCTGATCGCGACCGTGATCGCCAGCTGGCTGATCGCGTTCGGCGTCGTGAACCGCCACAACCAGTTCGTCGATGCGGTCCTGCGCACCTGCTACGCCCTGACGGAGCCTTTGCTGCGGCCGATCAGAAACATCCTGCCGAACATGGGCGGGATCGACATCTCGCCGATCATCGTCCTGATCGGCCTTCAGTTCCTGGTCGTCCTCCTCGACAACACGATCTTCTCGCCGGTCCATAGCGGCTACGTGCGATGAGCGCGCGTCTTCTCGACGGCAAGGCGCTGGGCGCGGAGGTCCGCGCTCGGGCGGGCGAGGCGGCGAAGACCCTGCCGGGCCAGGTCGGCCTCGCCGTGGTGCTCGTCGGAGAGGACCCGGCGAGCCAGGTCTACGTCCGCAACAAGCATAGGGAGGCCGAGGCCGCGGGCCTCTTGAGCTTCGTCCACCGCCTGCCCGCGGACACCCCCGAGGCGGACGTCGTCGCGCTCGTGGAACGGCTCAACGCCGACGAGGCGGTCGACGGCATCCTCGTCCAGATGCCGCTGCCAGAAGGGATCGACGCGCTGCGCGTCATCGCGGCGATCGACCCGGACAAGGACGTGGACGGGCTGACCGAGACCAATGCCGGCCGCCTCCTCCTCGGCAGGCGCGGCCTCGTTCCTTGCACGCCGCAGGGCTCGATGCTGCTCGCGGGCCTCGCGCTGCCGGACCTGACCGGCAAGACGGCGGTCGTCGTCGGCCGCTCAATCCTAGTCGGAAAGCCCCTCGCGCTCCTCCTTCAGGCCGCGAACGCGACCGTCACCATGGCGCACTCGCGGACAAAGGACCTAGGCGCCGTCTGCCGCACGGCGGACGTCCTCTGCGCCGCCGTCGGGCGGCCGGGGCTCTTGACGGCGGAGCACGTGAAGCCCGGCGCGGTCGTCATCGACGTCGGCATCAACCGCGTGGACGCGCCCGAGAAGGGCGAGGGCAAGACGAAGCTCGTCGGCGACGTCGCGCCCGAGGCGGCGGAGGTCGCGGGCTGGATGACCCCCGTCCCCGGCGGTGTCGGCCCGATGACCATCGCGTGCCTGCTTCGGAACACCGTCCTCGCCGCAGCCCGCCGCAGGGGGCTCGAAGACCCGCGCGGCCTCTGATCGGGGGTCTCTGGCCTTGCCGCCGAGCGCGCCGCAAGGGTAGGGCGCGCGCGGAACAGGACCTGAGACATGCACGACCTCCGCGCGATCAAAGACGACCCGCAAGCCTTCGACCGCGCGATGCGCCGCCGCGGATCGGACGTCACCGCCGAGCAGATCCTGACGCTCGACGAGGGCCGCGTCGCCAACACCCGCGCCATGAACGAGGCGCAGGCGCAGCAAAAGACGCTCTCCAAGCAGATCGGTGCCGCCAAGGCCTCGGGCGACGAGGCGCGCGCGCAGGCGATCCTGGCCGAGGTCGCAGGCCTCAAGGACGAGGTGAAGCGCCTCGAAGAAGCCGACCGGGGCCTGACCGAGGACTTGCGCGAGGCGCTGCTGCCGATCCCCAACGTCCTCGCGGAGGACGTGCCGGACGGCGCCGACGAGAGCGAGAACGTCGAGGTCCGCCGCTGGGGCACGCCCAAGGAGATCGCGGGCGCCCGCGACCACGTCGACCTCGGCGAGGCGCTCGGCATGATGGACTTCGAGGCGGCGGCGAAGCTCTCGGGCTCCCGCTTCGTGGTCCTCAAGCGCGACCTCGCCAAGTTAGAGCGCGCCCTCGCGACCTTCATGCTGAACCTGCACACGGAGGAGTTCGGCTACGAGGAGGTGGCGCCGCCGGTTCTGGTGCTCGGCGATCCCCTCGTTGGGACCGGCCAGCTTCCCAAGTTTGCCGAAGACCTCTTTGCGGCAGGTGACCTCTGGCTTTCCCCCACCGCCGAAGTCACCCTAACCAACCTCGTCCGCGAGGCCATCCTCTCCGAGACCGAACTCCCCAAGCGCATGACCGCTTGGACGCAGTGCTTCCGCGCGGAGGCCGGCAGCGCGGGCCGCGACACGCGCGGCATGATCCGTATGCACCAGTTCTCCAAGGTCGAGCTCGTCTCGATCACGACACCGGACGCCTCTTCAGAGGAGCACGAGCGCATGACGGGTTGCGCCGAGGAGGTCCTGAAGCGCCTGGAGCTTCCCTTCCGCACCATGCTCCTCTGCGCGGGCGACACGGGCTTCTCGGCGGCCAAGACCTACGACCTCGAGGTCTGGCTGCCCGCGCAGGGCAAGTACCGCGAGATCAGCTCCTGCTCGAACACGCACGACTTCCAGGCCCGGCGCATGGACGCGCGGTACAGGGCCGAGGGCAGCAAGAAGCCCCAATTCGTCCACACGCTGAACGGCTCGGGCCTCGCGGTCGGCCGCACGCTCGTCGCCGTGCTCGAGAACTACCAGAACGAAGACGGCTCGATCGCCGTCCCGGCCGTCCTTCAGCCCCTCATGGGCAAGGACCGCATCGAAGCGGCACGGTGAGGCGGCCCGGGGGATGACCGCGCAGGGGCTTCTCACCCTCTCTTGCGAGGACCGGCCCGGCATCGTCGCCGAGGTCGCAGGCACCTTATCGCGCGAAGGCGCGAACATCCTCGAGGCGCAGCAGTTCGGCGACGAGGAGACGGGCCGCTTCTTTCTGCGCGTCGTCTTCGCGGGCGACCTCTCCGCGGTCCGCGGCGCCTTCGCGCCGGTCGCCGAGCGGTTCTCGATGGACTGGACGGTGCGCGACCCGTCCGTCCCGGCCCGCGTCCTGATCCTCGTCTCGAAGTTCGACCACTGCCTGATCGACCTCCTCTACCGCCAGAGGATCGGCGAGCTGAAGATGGACGTCGTCGCCATCGCGTCGAACCATCCGAAGGACGCGCTGGCGCATAGCCTCGCGGACGACGTCCCGTTCCACCACCTGCCGGTCACGGCGGCGACGAAGGAAAAGCAAGAAGCGCAGATCCGTACGCTGATCGAAGAGACGGGCGCCGAGCTCGTCGTCCTCGCGCGCTACATGCAGATCCTGTCGGACGAGATGGCGGCGTACCTTGCGGGCCGCTGCATCAACATCCATCACAGCTTCCTGCCGGGCTTCAAGGGCGCGCGGCCCTATCACCAGGCCCATGCGCGCGGGGTGAAGATGATCGGCGCGACCGCGCACTACGTTACCGGCGACCTCGACGAGGGACCGATCCTCGCCCAGGACGTCGAGCCCATCACCCATGCGGACAGCCCGGGCGCGCTCATTGCCAAGGGCCGCGACATCGAGCGCCGCGTCCTCGCCCGCGCCGTGCAGGCGCATCTGGAGGGGCGTGCCTTCCTCAACGGCTCGAAGACCGTAGTGTTCTCGGACTGATCGTCAGATCCCCTGCCTTGCCAACTCGTCGATGAACGCGCCGAGGCGGGCCGCCCGTTCGGACCAGGCGTAGCGCGCCGCCGTCCGCCGTGCCGCCCGCCCGAGCCGGGCGCGCTCGTCGTCCTCGCGCAGCAGCCGATCGATCGCGCGGGCGGCGGCCCGCGCGTCGCCGGGCGGGACCACAACGCTGTCCTCATCGTCCGTCACCACGGCGCGGATCGCAGGCGTATCGCTAGCCACGACCGCGAGCCCGTGCGCCATCATCTGAAGCAGCTTCATCGGGCTCGTGAACCGGTCGGAGACGGAGTCGAGCCCCAAGGGCAGGAGGCACGCGCCGACCCGCCCCCGCGCGAAGAAGCCGCTCACCCCGTCCTGGTCCAGCCAGCCGTGGAAGCGCACGTTGGGCGGCGCGGCGGCACGCAGCGCGGCGACCTCGTCCGGCCCGCCTCCTGCGAGGTCGAGATGACGGCTCGGCAGTTCACGCATCGCACCCAGAAGGTCCGGCACGCCTTTACGCGCCTCGAGCTTCCCAGCGTAGACGACGTCGAGATCCCGCGCCGCCTCGAGAGTTTCCTTGGGCGGGATCATCGTGCCCGATGGCAGGACGATGGAAGGCTTCGCCGGGAACCCGGCCTCGAGCGCCGCCCGGCGGACCGCTTCGGTCAGAAAGACGTGCCCGTCGGCCGCCCGCGCGGCGGCAAGGTCGCGGGCATGCGCCCGAAGCGCCCCCCGCCCCCGAACCTCGGCGGGCGAAGCGCTTCGGCCCGTTGCCGCCTCGAAGGCCGTCAGCCCCGCAAGCCGATGAACCTCATAGAGCAGCAGCGGACGATCCGCGCGCCGCAGCCGCGCCAGGACCGGCAGCGATGCCATCCCGGCCCCGCCCCGGCTGAGCACCGCCAGCGGCGCGTCGGCCGCCAGCCTTCGAAGCTGCAAGAAGACGCCTGCGCGCCGGGCAAGTCGCGGCCAGCGCGTCGGCGGGAAGAAGGCTTCGAGGGAAAGGTTCGTATCAGGACGAAGCCCGAGGCCAGCGAGCGTATCCCCTGCGGACGTCCGGTGCTCGGCGGTCAGGAACGAACAGGTCCGCCCCTGCTCTGCCATCGCCGCCGCCGTTCGAAGCATCTGTATCGTCGCCGCGTACCGGTTCGGCAGCGGCACGTCGTAGAGGATCGCGAGGTCCATGACCCCGCCCTACCCCCATCGCCGATCGTGCGGGGCGCAGGTCTCCAGGTACCAGCGGACTAGGTTCGGAATCCCCTCTTCCACCGGTACCCGGACCTCGTAGCCGAGGTCGGTCTGCGCACGGCTGACGTCGGCGATCGAGAAGAAGCGGTCGCCCTTGGGCAGCGGCACGAGCTCGCGGACCGCCTCGCGTCCCAGCGCCTCCTCGATCAGGTCAAGGCAGTGGCCGAGCTGCTGGCTGTCGGGGTTTCCCAGGTTGTAGATCGGATGGCGGCCATCGGCGTCCGGCTGCGGACGACCCGTCAGCGCACCGAGGACGCCGCCGACGATGTCGTCGATGTAGGTGAAGGCATGGTAGATGTCGCCGTGATTGTGGAGACGCACCGGCTCGCCGCGATGGACGCGCTCCATGAACTTGAAGAAGACCGTGTCCGGCCGTCCCCAAGGTCCGTACACCTTGAAGAACCGCAGGCCCACGAGCGGCAGGCCGTACTGCGTGTAGTAGGCCTGCGCCATCGCCTCGTTCGCGACCTTGGAGGCGCCGTAGACGGAGATGGGAGTCGTCGTCGGCTGGTCTTCCCGGAACGGACGCTCGCCCTTCGCGCTGCCGTAGACCGAAGAGGTCGAAGCGTAGACCATGCGCCGAAGGCTCTTCGCGGACCGCGCGGCTTCCAGCATCACCTGAGTGCCGATGACGTTCGCGCTGACGTAAGGCACAGGCTCCGCGAAGGAAGGCATGACGGCGGCGTGGGCGGCCAAGTGAACGACGTGCGTCGGGTCGGCCTCCGTGAAGAGCGCGCCGATAGCGGTCTCGTCGGTCAGCTCCGCCTCGGTGAAGGTGAACCCCTCCCGGCCCGTCAGCGTTTCGAGGCGCATCCGCTTCAGCGCCGCTGCGTAGTAGGCTTCGCAGAGGTTGTCCGTCCCGAAGACCTCGGCACCCCGGTCCAGAAGCGCGTTTGCGACCGCGTGCCCGATGAACCCCGCCGCGCCCGTCACGAGCACCCGGGCGTCCGAGAGGGAATCCGCGTTCATGCCGCCACCTCGTCCGAGGTCATCTTATCTGGATGAACGACGGCGTAGCGCTCGTCCGCGTTCGCGATCTCCAGGTCGTCCGGAGCCGCCTTCCAAACGGAGTAGATCTCGGAAAAGCCGCGGGTCGGCACGCCCGCCTCGACGCACGCCCAGTGGATCACCTTGTCATAGGCGACGGTGCCGAGGCCGAGCTTGCGGTCCAGGTTCGCCTTCGTGCTGTAGCGCCCCCAGCTTCGCGCCGGATCCAGAAGCTTGTCGGACAGCAGCGTCCGCTCATCGTAGAGCTTCGCGGCCGCGCCGTGCGTCAGGAGAAGGGCGCCGCCCTGGACCGTTCCCGACCGCTCGCCGACCTTCCCGTAGAGGCCGTCCGCTTCGGGCAACCATGAGAAGCGCCGATCGATCCTGGCGTCCGAGTCGAGCCGGACGAGGTAGCGTGCCGGGGCGCGCATGTAGTGCTCCAGGATCCGGTGAACCATCCTGCCGCCATGCTCGATCCCGTAGAGGTTCTCACCGAGAACATACTCGGCCCCGAAGCGGCGCTGAACCGCCTCGCCGGGAAACGTGTCGTCGCCGTCCGACAGCACGACGAGGCGCGAGCCCGGATAGTACCGCCGCAAACGGGTCAGCGCCCGGAACGCGACCTGCGCGTCCTCATAGACGGGCATGAAGAAGACGAGGTCCTCGTCCGTGAACGTGGTCACGCGGCCGATGTCCGGTTCGCGCTTGGCGAGGCGGAGAGCGGTTCTCAGGGAATCGAGCATGTAAACCTCCGGGCCTTCCTTGCGGCCTGTTAGGAGTTGAGGACGCCCCCCTGGCTCACATCAGCGTGAAAGGGTGAGGCCGAGGCGCTCCGCGCCGTGGCGCAGCGCCGCCCCGGCCTCCTCCCGTACGGGGTGACCCGTCAGGAGGACCATCGCGATCAGGCTGACGCCGCAGACAAGGCCGGTCGCAGCGACGTTGACGAGCGCGTCGGCCCAGGCGTCGGATGCAGGCAGGCTCAGCTGAACCGCCCACGCGCCCAGCGCCACGCCTCCCGCCACGAGGACCGACTTCGCGACCGCGCCGAGCACGTCCCGCGGCGATAAGCCAAAGCTACCCGCCAGCACCTGGGTCGTCATGATCGCCTTGGCGACCTTGCCGAGCGCGTAGGCGACGAAGACCATAGCGACGCTCACCTGCGCCGCCGCGAGGACGAGGACCAGCGTCAGCGCCTGCGTGACCGCCTGAATGCGCAGGTAGGCGCGCTCCTGTCCGCTCGCGATCAGGAACGGCGTGTCCGTCACGTGGAAGGGCAGTGGCAGACCGAAGAGGCAGGCCGCACGGACGAGCGGCACCGCTTCCAGCCAGTCGGGACCCAGCAGGACGCGCACGACCGGCTCCGCGGCGATCGCCAGCGCCGCGAAGAAGGGCCACGCGGCCGCCGACAGCGCATGCAGCTTGAAGAGGTAGGCCTGCGCGAAGCCGCGCCCGGCCCGCTTCGCCTCGGCCAGAGCAGGCAGAACGACGGGAGACACGACGTTCAGGACGAGGTCGCCGAAGGTCCAGGTCACTCGCCGCGCGCGGTCGTAGAGGCCGGCAGCGGTCGGGCCGAGGAACCGCGCCGTCGCGAGAGTCGCGGTCAGCTTCCCGAGCTCCGAGAGGATGTTGCCGGCGCTGACCTGCGCGCAGAAGCGTGCGACCTCGCCGAGCGGCGCACCCGGCAGGCGGGCGAGCTGCCAACCGGACCAGGCCGCGATCATGGCGCCGATCGCGAGCGCGCTGACTTCGGCCGCCGCGCCCGCCGCGATCGCGTTCTCCTGCCAGCCGAGGGCACCGGTCGAAACCGAGACCACGCCGCCGAGAAAGACCGCGCTGACGCCGATGATGGCGATCAAGTGGAAGGCGAGGCGGCGGCGCAGCAGACCGACGAAGCAGGCTTGTAGCGGCAGTACGAGGAACATCACGCTCAGAATGCGAAATGGCCCCTCAGCCTGCGGCACGCCGGTGAACGCCGCGAGGGGGCGTGCGAAGGTGAAGAGCGACAGTCCGCACACAGCCGCCGCCGCGGCGGAGACAATCAGCGGCCCTCTAAGGCTGGGCTCTGCAGCCTCGTCGCTGCGGACGACCCACGCGATGACGCTCTCCTGGCAAGCGCTCGACAGAAGGTGCGCTATTCCCCACGCGACCGCGAACGCGCCGAAGCCCTCAGGGCCCACGAAGCGCGAAAGCGCCATCAGGACGGCGATGCGCAGGATCGCCTCGGCGTAGCGGTGCGCGAGCGAGAAGCCGAAGGCGCCGCGCACCGCACGCATGCCGTCCGTGGTTCCGGCACCGCGAACGCCGCTCACGCGAGGAGGTCCTCATAGAGCGCGAGGTAGCGCCGCTGTGTCGCTTGGTCGGAGAAGGCGTCGATCGCCCGCTGCCGCCCCGCTTCGCCATGCGCCTCGGCCAAAGCACGATCTTTCGTGTACGGGCTGAGCGCGCCTGCCAGCGCTTCGGCGTTGCCGGGCGGCACGAGGCGCCCCGTGACGCCGTCCTTCACGATCTCGGCCTGGCCGCCGCCGTTCGAGGCGACGACGGCGGTGCCCCGCATCATCGCCTCGGTCGTGACGTTGCCGAACGGCTCTTCCCACAAGGAGGGGACGACCTGCACCCAGGCGGGCGCGAGCGCGGCTTCCATCTCGGCCCTGCCGAGGTGGCCAGTGAAGCGGACGTCGAGCCCCAGCTCGGCGGACCTCGTCTTGAGCGCGGCCGCATCGGGCCCGTCGCCTGCGATGAGGAGTTTCAGCGGCCCTCGCGCGGCCAACCGGGCGGCGGCGTCCAGCAACACGAACACTCCCTTCTCCCGGTCTAGCCTTCCAGCATAACCCAGCACTGCCGCCTCGCCGAGTGGCGGTCTGCGCGCCGCCATCTCGACCCCGTTCGGGATGACTTCGTCGACAGGCCAGCCGAAACGCTCCAACACGTCGGCCATGCGGCGGCTCAACGCCGTCGTGTAGCGAATGCGGGGTTGGACGGCTCCGATCAGGCGGCGCTGCATCATCTGCAGGACGAAGGTCTGCGGCGTCAGGCAGCCCTCACGCAGGCATGCGGCGCCAGCCTCGTAGGTACAGGGGCTGCCGTCCGGCAGCAGCTTGCGCCCGTTCGGGCAGACCGCCTTGTAGATGCAGGCCTGGTAGAGAACCGGTAGGTCGCCGACGGCTCGGATCACGAGCGGGGAGAGCTGCCACCCCGCCATGCGCAGGTGGACGAGGTCGGGGCGAAACCGCGCGATGGTCCGGCGCACCGCGGCGATCGCGGAAGGGTTGAGGACCTGCGCCACCACCTGCGCGCGGCCGCGATGACCGCGGCAGAGCGTTGCGGGCGCGTAGTCCGGCGGGTTCGACACGACCGCGTCGCTCGCAACCAGCTGCGTTTCGTGACCCGCGCGCTCGGCGGCGGCACGCAGCTTCTGAAGCTGGTACATCGGTGCGTCCGCAAGGTCCGCATAGTCGTGCAGGTAGAGGATTCTCACCCGCCGATCCTCAATCCGCCGGGACCGTCACCCGCCGACCTTCCGCCGCCGCGCTCTCCTCGGCGGCGAGAACGAGGGAGAGCGCGCGCGCCCCGTCGGCGATGTCGGCCGCGCCGCCGCTCTGCCCGTCGCGGCAGGCGTCGACGAAGGCGCCGATCGTGCGGGAGAAGGACGGCTCGCCAAGGCCCCGAAGAAGGGCGGAGGGGGCAAGGGCCCGCGCTGCCCTCAGCGCGCGTTCGGTCCGCGCGCCCCGGCCTGCAGGTCTTCGCATGGCGGGCGGCACGGCGTCGTCCGTACGCGTTCCGATGTGGCCTTCAGCGGTCATGAGATCGACGCCGTGCTCGGAGTGACCGGTGACCAGCGCGTAGAAGCCTTGAACGATCAAGCCGGACCGCGCCTCCCAGGACACCCACGCGATGCGGCCTTCCTCGGCTTCCCGGGCGGAGACGGCGACGATGGGCTCGCCGAGGAGGTGCGGAAGGAGGTCGGCGTGGTGAACGCCGAGGTCGCGCAGGACCGATCCGCCGGTCTCACGCGACTGTTTCCATCCGGGCAAGGCGCGCTTTGCGCTCGTGAAGACGGCCTGACCCGCGACGATGTCCGCCCCCGCCGCCTCGGCGCGAAGCGCCTCGAAGCGGTCCTGGAAGCGGAAGTTGAAGCCGACCATTCCGGTCTTGCCAGAAGCGCGCCAAGCCGCTTCGACCCGCGCCGCGTCCTCGGCGGTCAAGGCGACCGGCTTCTCGACGAAGACATGCTTGCCCGCTTCGAAGCCGGCGATGGCCGCCTCGGCGTGCATGGCGGGGGGCAGGCAGATGACGACGGCGTCGACGTCGTCCCGCTCGATGGCGAGATGCCAGTTAGAGACGAACGGCACGCCCTCCGCGAGGTGGCTTCGCTCGGGATCGGCATCGGCCACGATGGCGAGCTCGACGCTAGGGTTCGCGCGCAGGATGGGGGCGTGAAACATGCTCGCAATGCGACCTGCGCCGAGCAGCGCGACGCGGGTGGGACGATCTGTCATGGCGAACTCCGGACGGTGACGCACTTGTCGGACGAGGGCTAGCTAGCGGGCATGGATCGTGCGAGCCACCCACGCAAAGCCCGGGCCGAGACAGGAGAACGCGAGTGACGGACGCGACGACGATCAAGGACGAGTGGCGCAGCCTCGATGCGGACCGCCCCGCGCTGAGCGCCGTCGTGGTGACGCCCGGCACGTTCGCCTCGCTCCGCCGCACGGTGGAGGCGCTGGCGCGCCAGACGGTGGCGGATCGTATCGAGCTCGTGGTCGTCGCGCCGACCCGCGAGGCCGTGGCCGAGGCGGAAGCCTTGGGCGCCTTCCACTCGGTCACGATCGTCCCGCAAGGCGAGATCGCGAACGTCGATCATGCCGCCGCGGCTGGCCTGATCGCGGGTCGTGGCCTCGTCGTGTCCTCGATCGAGGATCACGCTTTCCCCGACCCCGAGTGGGCCGAGCGGGTGCTCGACGCCTGGGACGGCCCTTATGACGCCATCGGTACGACGGTCGACAATGCGAACCCCGACTCGAAACTCTCCTGGACGAACATCCTGATCGCCTACGCCGCCTGGGCGCCTGGAACGCCCGATGGCGAGATCGAGGCCGTGCCCGCGCACAATGTGAGCTATCGGCGCGAGGCGCTCACGCCCTACTCGAACCATCTGCCGTCCTTGATGGGACGGGAGGGACACCTGTTCCGCGAGATGAAGGAGCGCGGTGCGAAGTTCCGCTTCGTGTCGG
Organism: Parvularcula dongshanensis; assembly: GCF_014199615.1. Taxonomy (GTDB): domain Bacteria; phylum Pseudomonadota; class Alphaproteobacteria; order Caulobacterales; family Parvularculaceae; genus Parvularcula; species Parvularcula dongshanensis. The sequence continues at coordinate 474,979 of NZ_JACHOB010000002.1, forward strand.
GCGCCCGCGTCACCCACCTCAACCCCTCCAGCCTGAAGGCTACCGCTGCGCTGCGCTTCGATGCGGGGCGGCTCTACGGCGCGCGGCGCGCGGCCGACGGTCGGTGGCCGATCTGGAAGCGTGCGGCCTATGCGGGCCTCTCGCCGCTCATTCCGGCCATCAGGTATCGGCGGCTTCGGCAGGAACTCTTCGGACCGGCGCGTCCCAACGTGACCGAGCGGCGCTTCGGGCCCGCCCTGCTTCTCGGCCTCGCCTTCGACGCGGCGGGTCAGGCTGCGGGCTATCTTGCCGGGGCCGGCGGCTCAGCCGAGCGGCTCGAAACCTTCGAGATGGACCGCATTCAGCACTTGAACCCGAAGGACCGCGCGCGCTTCGCACCGGTTCAGGCGCCGGCGGCGAGCGTCTAGACGACGCCCCCGCCCCCGCCCCGCCTTTGCACGGCTTCCTGGGCGAACCCGGCGACCATGGCCGCTTGGCTCAGGCCGAGAAGAACGGCCCGTGCGAGCGGTTTCGGCGATCGGTGGCGGAAGGGGTAGCTCAGCATCCCGCTATAGAAGCGCACGCCCTCGAACGGCACCTTCCCGCCCCCCTTCTCGGACGCGCGCGCCCGCAGGTGGAAGGCGCCCCGGCCGTAATTGCGCTGCTGACGGACGAAGCGCGACAGGCTCATGTCGTGATGGTGCCGCATGACGGCCTTCGGCTCGAACAGCAAAGGACCGCCGGACGCCTTGAACCGCAGACCGAAGTCGCGATCCTCCCCCGCAGCGAGGGGGAAGGTCTCATCGAAGCCTCCAAGGGCGGTGAACGACGCCTTGGCGCAGGCCATGTTGTTCGAGGTGAAGAAGTCGAACCCCTCCCCGTCCGCTGCCTTCACCTTGGCATGTTCGTAGAGGAAGCTGACGAGGTCCTGGGCCGTATCGGCGTAGATGTTGTCGCCGACGGCGTTGACGGTGGCCCCTCCGACGAGGGCGTCCGGCTGCGCTTCTAGGGCCCGGACGAGGGCGAGGAGCCATCCGGGTTCGGGTTCGCAGTCGTCGTCCGTGAAGGCGAGCCAACGCCCGCGGGCCGCCGCCGCGCCGTGGTTGCGAGCGCGGGCCGGGCCGGCATTGGCCTGCCTCAGGCAGCGCACGGTCAGGCGGTCAGAGAAGGCCTCCACGACCGGCGCGACCGGCTCCGGCGAGCCGTCGTCGACCACCACCACCTCGAAGGGGGCGTCGAGCTTCAGTCGTGCGAGGCCTTCGAGGCAGGCGGACAGCTTAGCCGGGCGCGCGTAGGTCGGCAGCACGACACTAGCGGCGAGCGTCCCTGCCTCGTCGTTCAGCACCCTGCCGTCCGGAAGTAGGCGATGGTCCTGGCGAGCCCCTCTTCGAGCGGCGTCTTCGGCTCGAAGCCGAGGGTGCGGCGCGCGAGGGTGATGTCCGGCTGGCGGCGCTTCGGGTCGTCCTTGGGCAGGTCGTGATAGGTCACGCCCCCCTTGGTGCCGACCATCTTCGCGATCAGCTCGGCGGTCTCGCCGATCGTCGTTTCGGCGGGGTTGCCCAGATTGATGGGGCCGGCGACGTCGGATGGCTGGTCGAGCATGGCGAGGATGCCGACGACCAGGTCGTCCACGTAGCAGAAGCTGCGCGTCTGACTGCCGTCGCCATAGACCGTGATGTCGCGCCCACGCAGCGCCTGGCAGATGAAGTTCGAGATCACCCGGCCGTCATCCGCCTGCATGCGCGGGCCGTAGGTGTTGAAGATCCGGATGATCTTCGTGTCGAGCCCGTGCTGGCGGCGATAGTCGTGAAAGAGCGTCTCCGCGCAACGCTTCCCTTCGTCGTAGCAGGAGCGCGGACCGGTGAAGCTGGTCGAGCCGACGTAGTCCTCTGGTTGCGGATGAACGTCGGGATCGCCGTAGACTTCCGACGTGGAGGCCTGAAGGATCGTCGCGCCGGTACGCTTGGCCAGTCCCAGCATGTTGATCGCGCCGTGCACGCACGTCTTCGTCGTCTGCACCGGGTCGCGCTGATAGTGGATCGGGCTCGCAGGGCACGCGAAGTTCAAGATCGCGTCGCATTCGAGGTAGAGCGGGAAGGTGACGTCGTGACGGATGACCTCGAACCGCGGGTCCTCGAGGAGGTGCGCCACGTTCTCCTTCCGGCCCGTGTAGAAGTTGTCGACGCAGAGCACCTCGTCGCCCCGCTCCAGCAGCGCTTCGCAGAGGTGGGACCCCAGAAAGCCCGCGCCCCCCGTGACCAGGACCCGGCGGCTCATCGTGTTGGCACCGCGGCGGCGCCGTTCATGGGGCCTTGTTCTTGTCGTTTGGTCTTCTCTTCGGTGGTGAAGTCTTCGTGGTAGGAGCGT
>NZ_JACHOB010000003.1 GCF_014199615.1 Parvularcula dongshanensis
ACGCTCCTACCACGAAGACTTCACCACCGAAGAGAAGACCAAACGACAAGAACAAGGCCCCATGAACGGCGCCGCCGCGGTGCCAACACGATGAGTGCTCAGCGCATGGAAGCCATCAGAAGTGTCGAATGCTGACGGCTCGCGTCGACGGGGAGGTTCTCGAAGCGAGCATCGTCAATCCGACCTACGCACGGCCGGACAAACTTGCGGCATGCCTTCGGAGCTTGTGCCGTCTCAATGATGAAGTGACGTTCGAAGTCGTCGTGGTCGACGACGGTTCGCCCGAACCGGTCGCGCCTATCGTCAAGCGGTTCAAGCCGCAACTCGACATACGCTGTATCCGACAGGCGAACGCCGGCCCGGCACGGGCGCGGAACCTGGGAGCGAGCGAGGCTCGCGGGCTATGGCTCGCCTTTACTGACGACGATCGGTTTCGCTCGGGAAGCCATACGTAGGCGCGTCGGCGAAAGCGGCGCCGTCTGATCAACCGAAAGGCCCCAAAGAATACCTCGACCGGAATGAATTGCCTTGCGCTGCATCGGCGAGACCCGAACGCCGGGTAGGGCGAGTTGCCGGCAGCGTATCTAGGCCAAATACGTCTTGCGTCGATACGTGAGTCAAAGCTCGTAGCCCAAACGGTCCCACGCCCCCCGGCCATAGCACCGAGGCTGAAGGCCGTTCAGGTAACCGGCGTTCTGATTGCTGAGGGTAGCGAACCTGTCTTCGAGTTGAAGTTCGTGTTTTCTGGGCGGCAGCCCCAAAGCGCTTCCGATATGCGTCAGGACGGTATCAGGATCGTCCACCATGTCTTCGTAACGCAAGACGATACTGTCGTTCTGGTCGATCGCATCTAGCGCCGCGTCGTAGGCGACGTGCCAATGGTAGACGAGATCCGTATGGCTCGCGTCGCGCCACTTTGCCGTTGCTCCTGCGACCGCGCGCGGATCGCGGGCGAGGAGAATGAAGGCGGCGCCAGGAAACACGGTGCGAAGCCAAGCGATCTTGGTCAAGTTCGGCGGGCTCTTTTCCAACAGGACCGGCGAGTCGCCTACCCGCCAAGAGGACCAACACGAAAGAAGCCTCTCACGCGCCGAGTTCGCCTCCTCGGGGCCCGGCGGCAATGGGTGCATCTGCGGCGAGAAGGCGAAGCGTCCGACGCCGCCATGCACCATCGCCGCCGGATAGACGTCCTGTAAGAACTGCCCCTCGTTCTCAGGCACTGGTGCACGGAGGGCGGACAGATCGTAACGCGCGTGAAGTTGTTGCTCGAGGATCGTGGTTCCGCTGCGGTGCAAGCCGCATACGAAGACGACCCGCTCTATGCCGTGAGGTTCTGCAGATGGACGCAGAAGCGGGAGGGGAGGACGCTTCGCACGGGCGATCGCCTCACGGATGAACCTCGGTCCGCCGCGCATCACATTTCCCGAAGGCCTAGCGTCTTTCGGACCCGTCGTTCGGCGCCGTCCGCAGCGAGCAGGCAGAGCGCGCTTGCCCTTCCGTGCCGCCTCGCAGGCTCGTCGCAGCTGAACGGGTAGGACAGTGCACGCATCTCGTCTTCGCAGTACCCTTCTATCATTGCGACTTGCCAAGGCGCGAGCTCTTCGCGCCAGCGCTCGAGCGCATCGCTCGATACGGGACGAGCCGCTCGGTCCTCATGCTCTCCGATCCAGCCGCGCCACGCCGTCTCGGCCGTCGCCTGACTGCGAGGTACCGCCGTTCGCTGCGTCAGCATGGCGGAATCGAAAGTCTCGCCTAGGCGATCGCAAACGCGCTGTAGCTCTGCCTCGGGTGCCTTCACCAGCGATGCATAGGATACCGGCACGACCCTGTCGTCGTCTCGCCATCGCATGATGCTGCGTGCCGCGTCTCTCCAGTCCACGGTCCTATCCGCCGTGTGCACCGCGAGCGAACGTCGCATGAGAGGCGCCGCCAGCCGTCCGGGCCGAAGCTGCTCGGTCACCCAAGGAGACTTGAGCGCGGAGGCGACGGTCGCGTGAGGGTCGCGATGAAGGAAGATCACGACCGCCTTTGGAAACCAGTCGAGGAGACGCTCGAGATAGCGGTAATGGCCGGGCGTCTTCTCGCCTGCGCGGGTCTTGCCATGTTCGGATGCGTGTACCGACAGAAGCGCCGCGAAGCAGGATTTGAAGCTGCGCTCGCCGTCCTCGTCGATCACGGTCAGGAGGCGATCCAGATCGATGCCCGTGTTCCTGACGTTCCGAGACTGCCGGAGCTCGGACCAGAAGGCGTCGAAGTCTTCGGGTGCCTCGCGTGATCCTGCGCCATGCGCGTAGGCCAGCTTCATGTAGTGGGTCTCGGTCGGCACCGCGAAGACCGGATGAGCGGCGAGCATGGTTCGCATCAAGGTGGTGCCGGACCGTCCGGCGCCGACGACGAAGACCGGCCGGTCGCAAGCACGCATCGACGGGGTCACGACGACACGACCCGTGCCGAGCCGCCGCCGACTTCGATGATCCGGTCCGCGACCGCAGGGACCGCCGGCTGGTGAGAGACCGCGATGATCGTGACCCCGGGCCTGAGCGCCAGGACCGTCTCGAGCACGGCCGCCTCCGTTGCAGTGTCGAGCCCCGCCGTTGCTTCATCGAGGATGAGGAGCTTCGGCCGGCGCACGAGCGCGCGGGCGATGGCGATGCGCTGCCGCTGGCCGCCGGAGATGCGGGTGCCTCGTTCGCCTACGACGTAGTCAAGACCCCCCGGAAGCTCGCGGACGAACGACCAGGCCCCAGCGGCCTTCAACGCCGCCTCGACCTCCTCGTCGGTCGCGGTGCCAGCGAGCGCCACGTTCGCTCTGATCGTATCGAAGAAGAGCAGGACTTCTTGGGGGACGTAGCCGATCGACCGGCGCCATGCGCCCATGTCGACCTCACCGAGGGGAGTGCCACCGATCGAGACCATGCCGGCGCTGACAGGGGAGAGGCCAGTGATGACATCCATGAGCGTCGTCTTGCCCGAGCCGGACGGCCCCGTGATCGCGGTCATGCGGCCAGCCGGGATTGTCAGGTCGATGCCTGAGAGGACTTGGTGTTCGCCATAGGTGACGGCGACGCCTCGGAGCGTGATGCCGTCTCCGAGTTGCGGTACCCTTCCGGCGTGAACGCGAGGCTCGCGCGCCCGTTCAGCCGCGTGCACCGCCGTCATCAGCATGCCGAAGCTGTGTCCGTTGAGGACGGCGGCCTGATAACGGCGCTGCACCTGACTGGCTTTCGTGATCAAGCGGTAGAAGACGACGGCAAGCACGACCAGTTCGGTCAACGGTACGCTCGTCTTCGTCAGCGCTAGGTAGAGGCCGATGGCGATGATCAAGGTAGCGATCGGGTCCCAGAAAGCCGCTGCGCTCTCGCGAGCGACGATCGCTTGCCTTTGCGTCTCCTCGAACGCCCGGGTCTCGTGCTCGAGGAGCGGCCAGACCTCCGTCTCCTGACCCATCGCCTTGACCGGTTTAATGGCCGCCAGGACCTCCGTCAGGCGGCTGATGATCGTCCGCATCACGATCGCTTGCCGCTTCCCGGCGTTTCGCGTCCGGCGAACGAAGGGACCGAAGACGAAGGCCATGAACGCGCCGCTGACGACTGCCAGCAAGGCTGCAAGCGGCGAGATGACGAGGACGACCGCCAGGTAGATGATCCCCTGGATCGCCTCGGCGGCGCACGCACAACTGTCCGCGTAAGCCCCCGCCGAACGGTTCGCCTGATCCGACACTGCCGCCGTCAGGTGACCGGTCGGCTGGCGCGAGAAGTGCCGCCAGTCCGCCTCCGTGAGGGCCTTTATCAACCGCTGCCGCAGGCGAGTGGAGACCATGGCGGCCGTGAACCCGACTTGGCGCATGGCGAGCCACATCGCGATGGCCCGCAGCGTCATCAGGAGAACGATCAAGGTCAGAATCAACCCTAGCGTCGGCTCGATGCCTAGCGTCTCGAAGAAGCGTTCGGTGGCGCCGGGCGGCGCTTCGGAAGACCCTCCGCCGGCGTTTGGAAGAACCAGTCCGACGAGCGGCAGCAGAGCGACGAGGCCGACTCCCTCCGCCAAGCCCGCCAGGATCAGAAGCGCGATCATCAGCGCCGTCCGCAGCGGGTAGGCGCGAGCGAAGTAGGCAAGGAAGCCGCCTTCTTCCTGCTCTTCGGCAGGACCGACTTGTGCGCTCTGCACGGACGCGCGAGCGGACCGCTTCGCCATCACGTTTCTCAGCCGCAGTGTGGTTCGTTCCGCGAGGCTCGCCATGCTCAAACCGTCCTCGGCTCGGTCTTGCCGTCGAGGCGGCGCGCCCGCGCCCTTAGACCGGAGGGAAGCATCATGTAACCGAGCCAAGGGTAGAGGCGCAGGTTTCGGGGTTGCAAAGCGAGCGCGGTCAGAACGTCGGCACGGCCAAGCCAAGCGTGCCTGCCCTCGGCGCCGAGGCGGGTGCGGGCCGCTTCCATCGTAACGAGTTGGCGAAGGCCTAGCGCTGCGACGTCGAGTGCGTAGCGTCTGCGCATGATCGCCCTCGCGGCAAGGTCGTTCTCGACGTTACGGGAGCGCCTCTCGGCAACCGCGTCGTCCATGTAGCGGACGAAGGCGCCCGGTACCGCAAGCACCGGGAAGAACCTCGCCGCGCGGAGGAGAAAGTCCCAGTCCTCGTTCGCCGGCAGCCCCGTGTCGAAGCCGCCGATCGTATCGGTAACGTTCCGTGTAAAGACGCAGGAGCTGCCGCTGCCGTGCATGACGTTACGGTGCAGAAGGCGCTGGAAGAGGTCGCCTTCTGTTGTCGGCTCGAACCGCTGGACGCCCCCGTCTGCGCCGATCGTCTCGGCCCCGGTGTAAGTGAGCGCATCGCGTGGGCCTGTCGCCAAGGCGGACCCTTGTGCGGCTAGCTTGCCCGGCAGCCAGACGTCATCCGAATCCAAGAGCCCGATGGCGTGCCCCGTCGCTTCACGTAGGCCACGGTTGCGGGCGGCAGCGACCCCTTGGTTCCTGTCCTGCCGCAGAAGCTGCAGCCTGCCGTGTCCGAGGGACGATACCGCCTCTGCGGTCCTGTCCGTCGAAGCGTCGTCGACGACGAGAACCTCGTGTGGAGGCGGATCCTGCGCCAGCGCACTCTCGATCGCCCGCACCGTCGCGTCCGGCCGGTTGTAGGTAGGGATGATGACGCTGATACTCGGAACCGCCAGCGCCCGGGTCGCCCCAGCCGGTAGCGGCACCTCCCGACGTGAGGGGGCAGGGCGCAAGGTTTCCTGGATCCGGGCGCTGCCTCGGCGCGCGATCTGACCTGCCTGGAGCCGGAATGGTTTCACGCCGAGTACTCGGCGCCGCTGTCGCGCCTCTTCGACTAGGTCCGGCGCTGCCTTCGCGTCTGCCTCGACGACCTTCAGCGCGTGTGCCAGCGGTGTTCGGTAGCGCGCGAGCTGGCCGTTGGCTCGCAGCCGCCCTTCGATCCCATCGAGGATCTGCAACCGGTCGGCGACACCCTTCGCAGTTAGGCGTTGGCCGCTGAGCGTTGCGCCCGGCATCGTGCCCTCGCGATAATAGGCGACGCCGCCCTGCGCGCGGTGCAGCGTCATTCCGTCGGCGAGCGCTCGCATCATCAGATCGCCGTCGTCGTTCACCAACTGCCTGTCCGCCCAGCCCCCCGCTGCCGCGACGGCTTCGCGGGACCACAGTACGGCACAAGGGGGGCAGTACCACCCCGTCAGCCAAGCGGAGAGGTCGTCCTGACCCCACCCGCGCGGATCGCGGCGGGGCGGACCTGTCACCCAAGCTTCGTTCTCGAGACTAAGGTCCTGCCAAGCGCAGATCGCTGCGCTACCGGACCGAACGGCGTCGCGCAGCCAGCGAAGAGCGTCAGGACCCAAGAGATCGTCTGCGTCCAAGAACAGAACGAACGGCGCGTCCGTCGCAGCTAGTCCTGCGGCGCGAGCGGGCGCCGCGCCGCCAAAGGGACCTTCGATCACCCGCGCGCCGTTCACCCGGGCAACGGCCGCCGAACCGTCCGACGACCCGTCATCGGCTACTACCACTTCTACTGGGCGCTGAGTCTGATTCGCGACCGAACGCAGCGCAGCGGCCAGGTAGGCCGCCCCATCCCGACAAGGGACGACGACGGCGACGTCGGAAAGCACGCTCAAAGACCAGCCGCCTCCAGCGCGGCCGCCACGCGCCGGGGCGCGACGTAAAGGTCTCGTTCCACCGGCTTGGAAGGAGATCCCCCGACGCTCTCCGCTTCGACGATGGCGTAGTCGTGTCTCATGGCGCACGCCGTGGCGTAGAAGTTGGGATTGGGGAAGCCGGGATCGGCCATCTCGATCACGGTCGCGCCTTCAGGACAGAAGATCTGGTTGGTGAGACCGGCACCGTGCGGCGCGGCCAGCATAGCTGTGCGGCCCATCAGAGCCAGCTGTTCGGGGAAAGACAGATCCTCCATGCGGACGCGTTCGAAGCCGGCGTCGCGGAACAAAGGCCACACCTCGTCCTCGTTGACGAGCCGCCGCCGCTCCGCGCCCGCACGGCTGACGTAGACGCGGGCGGTCGCAGGCGCCGACGGTTTGACGCGCAACGCATCGCCGGCCCGGCGCAGTAGGTCCGGTCTGAAGCGGTCGGTGACGAGCAGGGTGAGCCGCTCGGCCACCATCGGCCGGTCCGTAGGTATTCGGCGAACCGTATCCGGGTTCCAGCCGAGGCGGCGCAACGTGTCGTCCATGACCGCGCTGCGCCGGTCGGGCAGGACGAGGCAGTCGGCGATGCCAAGTTCCTTCAGCAAGCAGAGCTTCGGCAGGTGAGCGCTCAACCAGTGCGAGTGGTTGTGAAACACCCGCTCGGCGATCCAAACGGCGTCTGCGACCGAAGATGCGTTCGACCCGCTCAGAGTCTCGCGGAAGTGTCGCCGGTAATCGATTTCCCGTGTGCGGAGGGCTCTTCCATCTCTTCCGATGAGGCAGACATGGAAGTCACTCTCGGGGTCGGTATGGAAGGCTAGGGTGGCGTTCGGCAGCGTGACGAGGGCGGTCTCTCCAGACACCCTCTCAGGTACGTCACGGAAGGCGTAGCCCCACCAGCCCGGATCGCCAGGGAGGACTGAACGATCGGCAACGTTGATTGGCAGCGGATTGCTTTCACGCTGTGCGGGGGAAAGGACCTGGTAGGTGCCACCAGCGGCAGCAGTTGAGGCCGCGTTCAAAGGGCGCCGATCCATCCAGGCATGACCGAACGCCTTGGGCGGCAGATGGCGGCGCAACGCCGCCGCGGCTATGCGTGCCCGTTGGCGCGGCCTTGCGCGGTCCAGAACGGTCTGCGCCCTCATTGGCGTCGCTCGATGAGATCTGTGTAGGCGTCAAGGGTTGAGGCCACGTCGTACTGTCGTGCGCGGTCCCGAGCGCGAGCGCCCATCTCGGAGAGGGCACTAGTGTCCGACAAGAGCGATTCCAAGGCTGCGCCCAAAGCATCCTCGTCTTCTGGCGGAACGGTTCGTCCGCACTCTTCATCCACGACTTGTGGCACCGCGCCAACCTTCGTCGCCAGCACCGGCAAGCCACATGCCATTGCCTCTAGGAGCGCGAGTGGGAGGCCTTCGCTCCTCGACGGCAGAACGTAGAGGTCGGCCGCTTGGAAAGCTCCTCGAAGCTCGTCGCGTGACAGGCACCCTGCATAGGTGATGCGATCCGCGACCCCAAGATGCGAAGCGAGGGCGCGCAGGTTCTCCTCCTCCGCGCCGTCGCCGGCGATCAGGAGCGAGGCGGCCCGGGGGGCGTGCGCAGCGAAGGCTCTGATCAGTGTGTCGAACCCCTTGACGGATTCCAATCGCCCGGCTGCGACGATCCGCAGATCGTTGTGGGGCCTCGCTTCGTCGCTTGCGGCAGACGGTTCGAAGGGGTGCCAGTACTCGGTATCGACGCCGTTCGGGATGACCCTAGGTTTCGCCTCGTGCTGGCAGTGTACGGCTGCATCGGCGAGTTCCTTAGACACCACCGAGACCTCGTCCGCCATGCGCAGGTACCAGGGAAGGGCGCGGCGCAGCGCGACGTTGTCGGCGGGCAGGTCGGCCCCATGGAAAGAGAGAACGAGGCGGTAGCGGAGGAACGGCTTCAAGAGGACGAAGTAGAGCGCTTCGCCCCGCGGGAAGTGCACGTTGACGACGTCGAAGCGCAGCCCCGCGAGGCGGTGGGCGAGCGCCGCGCCGTCGCGTAGAACCCGTCGCGCTACGCCTCCGGTTGTTTCGTTCGCGCTTCGCGTCGCTTTGAGGGGCAAGGCCCACGTGTCGCCGTCCGCATCGCCCCTCGATCCGTCGTCTTCGTCAACCCACGCATCGACGACGTTGTGTCCTAAGCTGCGGAGGTGTCGAACCAGCCCCTCAACGACGACTTGGGTCCCGCCGCGCACCGCGCGGGGAGCGCCGGAGTACACTAAGACGCGCAGCTTACGGGATTGCGGCCGGCTGTCACTCGACGCTGTATCTACGGCATGCATCGCGGCAGTAAGCGGCGCGTTGGGTCGGAAAACAACGGCATCACTGTCACGAAACGGCGCGCTACCGTGTCGCTACGACGTTAAGTTCAGCCTATCTTTAGACGCTGCGTGAAGCTCGAGATGAGCGTCTTCTTCCGTACCCTCGCGCCCGGGGGGACGGTCTACCGTATCCGCGACATAAACGCTGCCGTCGCTACGACCTTGGCGGGCATCATGTGCTCCGAGATCGGCAGGCTCGAACTCAACGAAGTCCAGTCTCAGCGAGCCGAAGTGACCGAGCGTATCAAGTTGGAAGTCGCCGATGCGGTCCCGGAGTGGAGCATCCAACTCCGCGGGCCGAGGTCCTCGACGTGAACCGAGATCAGGCCAGGCGCGACACGATGCGGCTCGAGGCCGACGGCAAACTCTACGCCGCTCAGAAGGCTGCGGAAGCAAGGGTGCTGGAGGCCGAGGCAGAAGCGAGAGCGACGCAGGTCGTCGCCGCTGCGTTGAGCAAGCACGGTACTCAGGCAGCCGAGTACCAAGTCGCCTTGAAGCAGGTAGAGGCTCTCGCAGTGATGAGCAGGAGGAATGGAAACGAGACGATCATCCTGCCCGCGGCGGCGCTCGACGCCTTCGGGAGGGTAGCAAGGCTTCTCAAAGGAAACCCGTCATGATCTGGGCAGTCTGGTGGGTCTGGTTGATGCCGAATGCCTCGGACCGCGCCGTCCCCGCTGCGATCTCCAGACGGCAATTCGAGGTGTCGGGGTCGCGCACGCATCGGTGCGGAACGCGCTACGCTTCACTTGGCGGCGCCGCTAACGCCTGCATTCGCTCGACTCTTCGGGCCGAAGGTTATGTGCGAACGGTCGATCCGCATCATAGCCCCGGCCTCCGATGCCTCCGCAGCGCTCCCCCTATCGCTAGGGCTGGTGGCACCGTTATAGGCTCGGCGTGCCTGTGTCCCGCGAAACCTCCTACGACGTTCTTGTGGTCGGTGCTGGCGCAGCGGGCTTGATGGCGGCATGGGAGGCAGCAAAGCGTGGGCGAAACGTCCTGATCGCGGACCACGCGAAGAAGCCCGGCGAGAAGATTCGCATCTCGGGCGGCGGTCGGTGCAACTTCACCAATATGCACTGTACGCCCGATGCGTTCCTCTCCGAGAACCCACACTTCTGCCGCTCGGCGCTTAGCCGTTATACGCAGTGGGACTTCGTGGAGCTCGTGGCCGAGGCCGGACTCGCCTATCATGAGAAGACGTTGGGCCAGCTCTTCCTGGACGGCTCGGCACGCGCGATCGTGGACCTCCTGGTGGACGGCGCTACGGGGGCGGGGGCGACCTTGCGAATGGCGGCGCCGGTGATGATCCCCGAGCGGGACGAAAAAGGCTTCCGCGCCGAAGTCGGTGGCGAGATCGTCCGGGCCAGTCATGTCGTCGTCGCCACCGGCGGCAAGTCGATCCCCAAGATGGGCGCGACGGGATGGGGGTACGATGTGGCGAGGCGGTACGGTCTGCGCGTCACTGACACACGCCCCGCACTCGTCCCCCTGACCCTGGACGAGGACGCCAAGGAGCGGCTCAAGAGCCTGGTCGGCGTGGCGGTTCCCGCCAGGACGGCGCATAGCGGGACTTCCTTCGACGAGGCTGTGCTGTTCACACATAGAGGCCTCTCCGGCCCCGCCATCCTGCAGGTGTCGAGTTACTGGCGGGAAGGGGAGGACGTTACGTTGGACCTCAGCCCAGGCGCCCCCGTCCTAGACGCTCTCCGAGCGGCCCGCGCGCAGAACGGCCGGCAGACGCCGCGCACGGCACTCGCATCGCTTCTCCCCAAGAGCCTCGCCGCGACCTTGACGGCCGACATGGACCGTCCGCTGGCGGAGACGTCCAACGCAGCACTGGAGATACTCGCGGCGCGCGTACATGCCTTTACCGTGCGTCCCGCCGGGACGGAGGGTTACCGGACTGCCGAGGTGACGCTGGGTGGGGTGGCGACGGAGGAATTGGATCAGAAGACGATGGCCGCGCGGACCCTGCCGGGGCTTCACTTCGTCGGCGAGGTTGTCGACGTGACGGGATGGCTCGGCGGGTACAACTTCCAATGGGCTTGGTCGTCCGGCTGGGCGGCGGGGCAGGCCGTGTAGAAGGGGCAGTGGGCTCTGCGGATAGCAGGAGCGGGCACTCCGTTCCGCCGTTCGGCCCCAGCACCGCCCGCATAACCCACCGTCATGGCATCGGCAGACTGGCGCCTACGATGGGCCGAGACCTAGGTCTGCGGTGGCGGTTAGAACGGAGGGCCTCCGAGGTCTGTCGCCGCAACGTCCGTACAACACAGAGGATTTCGAGGGCACCCGCAACGTCGAAAGGGTAGCGAAAACTGTCGAACATGTATGATGGAGAACGCGAGTCTCGAACGCTAGACATCTATAAGTTCATGCTAGTCGAAAATGGTCTTGCGCAAACCCAATAAGGTCGGTCCGATCAGTATCTTATCTCTGTCAGCCGCAATCTCGTTCTGAGTATGCGTTCAAACCTTGGCTAACTTAGTCGCCACTCTAATGGTGGGTAGAGATCGATAACCCTCCTGGCGAAAGGGAGAGTCTGATCACGACTAGCCTAACCGCGATCCGTGTGCAGAATATCAAGGAACTGGGCCGAAATACCGACGGTGGCTCGGGGGTTATCCTACAAGTGCGACAGGGTAGGGCGGGACGGCTCAGCAAGTCCTGGCTCTTGCGCTACAGCTTTGCTGGCCGCCGACGAGAGGTTGGCCTTGGTGCATATCCGGTGACATCGTTAGCGGAAGCGCGGGAGCAGGCCCTAGCCATCAGAAAGTCGATCGCACTGGGAGCCGATGCAATCGCCGATCGCGAGGCTCGGAAAGCAAGAGCGGTAAATGAGGTCGAACGAGCGAGCCGCTCCGCAGATTGTGCCCAGGCCTACATCAACGCGCACGAACCGACCTGGAAGAATCCAAAGCACCGCCAGCAGTGGCGCAATACGCTCGCGACGTACGCGTATCTAGTCATTAGAGACATGGACGTTGCCGACATCGAAACAGAACACGTGCTGCGCGTGATCGAGCCACTTTGGTACGAGAAGACGGAGACAGCAAACCGGGTGCGGGGCCGGATCGAGGCGGTGCTCGCTTACGAAATTGCGCGAGGCTACAGGAAGGATGTCAATCCCGCCACGTGGCGAGGTCAGCTCAACGCTCTTCTTCCCGTCCGTTCCCGCGTCGCGCCTATAAAACATCAAGAAGTGCTACCCTATGCAGCGCTTCCCGCCTTCATGGTCCAACTGCGTGCCCGGTCAGCTCCAGCTGCGCGAGCACTCGAACTACTCATATTGACCTGCGTACGTTCTTTCGAATTGCGAGGCATGGTGTGGAATGAAGTCGATTGGTCATCTGGTGTCTGGACGATCCCGAAAGAACGATCGATAACCGACGTAGAGCATCGCGTCCCCCTGAGCGCGCCCATGCTGACGCTGCTTCTCGCGCAGCTCGCGGTTCAAGGCGTATCGCGACCTTCCGATGCCGACAGGTCCGGGTATGTCTTTCCCAACCAGTTGGGTACAGGCCCGTACTCCGATAGCGTTTGGCGCGCGCTGTTTCGCCGAATGGGTCATCCTGAGATCACTGCAGATTGCTTCCGTTCGACGTTTCGAGACTGGTGTGGAGAAACGACGGACTTCCCACGTGAACTCGCAGAGCACGCCCTCGGGCACCAAGTCGGCAACGCCGTGGAACTGGCCTATCGTCGAGGGGACGCCCTTAAGTGTCGCCGGCCGTTAATGGAGCAATGGTCGACGTATGTCCTCGCCGAGTTGAACCGCGGTGCTCTACATCTCGGTTAGGCCAATTACCGTTCCGAGCGACTCTTTGATGTCGGAAATCACCCAAAAGCAGACATTTCCAGTCGTGGCGCCCTGTAGGCTGAAGAGAGCAATGCTTCGCTTCTCCTGCAGCGTTAGTTAGGCACGCTGCTCCTCGGTTCATATGGAAGGAGGTAGGAGGTTCAATTGCCGAAGCCAACCGTCAAGAGTTGTTTCTAGAAATCATCACCTCAATCTTTACCTTCGAACATCGCGACCGTCGGGAAGTGCACGGCAAGTGGTGCGTCGCCAAACGACGTTCCGACCGCCTTTCGCAGTCCACAAGCTCTGCCGTGTTCGACACCATGTTCGTTGAGGCGCTGGCTTTAGATGCGGGTGCCAGAATAGGAGGGTATGCGAACGCAACGCTATCACGCCGACTGCCAGTAGCCAATCTATTCTCGCGTAATCACTTCGGTCGACGCGTGGACAGTGGGGCGATACCTGTCGGTATCTTAGCCATCGAGACGTAGTCCGCCGAACGGTTCGCACCACTCGCCGGGCACGGCCGTAGGCATACTGCCCATCAGGTGCGGCGCGGAGTTGCTGCCCGTCGTTTCGCGGTGTGAACCGGGCGGACTGGTCCTACATTCCGCGCGGGGCGATCTCCGGTACCAGTCTCGTCCGTCCGGACCCGAAGGAGTGGCGCTCTTCGTGCAAGCAGGGCGAGCACGTCACAGACGGCGGGGTCATGAACCAGGCGTGCCTAGCCCTGCACCCGGATACCTTCACGCGGGACGAGTCGGCCCGAACCGGGCGCGGTGGCCTACCTACGTGCCGACGAATGCGCAGGACTTGCTGCTGCGTGCCAGTGCGTAGAACGCCTGCCACTCGTCCGTAACGGTAAGGCCGCGGTCCGCCGGTGCGTACCGGTCCGCGGCCTCCGGCCAGGACCTGACGAAGAGCTCGCCGGCCTCTTCGATGCTAGGGTGGGTCGTCCCGGTGGCGAGGTCGCTTGCGAGCCGTCTCGCGCTTTGCTGCGCGGTGCGTTCGAACGAGCCGAGCGAGGCCGCTACGCTCTTCGGATCGACCGCGTCCCGGGGGGCGGCGAAGACCGCGCTATCGTACGGACGCCAAGTCCGAGCGACGGTTGCACGCCTCGCCCCCAACATCGCGAGGAGGGTCGCGCCCCGTCTCAGCGCCTCGGTGCTTTCGTCCGAACATGTCCAAAGGCGTGCCGCAGCCGACAGGTCCGCGCCCCGCGTCGTCAACACGAAGTCTGTATCGATGAATCGACGCGCATGCCTTGCGGTACGGCCCTTCATAGCAGCCGGCGTCGCGAGGACGAGGCGCCGCCCGGAGACGGGTTCCTCGCGAAGGCCGAGTAACGCCTGGCGCTCCGACAGAACGACCGTATGCGGCCGCTGCCGGGGGGAGATCTGCCCGACCACGGCCGATAATCCCCACACAGTGCGGTCGTCGACTTCGCTGAGCGAACGATGGTGGCGGACCGGGGTCAGAAACAGAGGCACGCCGCTCTCTCCGGCGACCTCGCCCACTCTCTCGCCGAGGGCAACCGGATCATCCTCTTTGCAGAGAAGACACCAGACCTCGCCGTAGATGGACGGCAGCTCGGCGGCCCGGGTTTCGATCAACGCATCGTAGGGCATGATGGAATCCATTCCCACAAGAACGAAGCCGGCGTGCCGTCGGAGCGGCACGCCGGCGCAGGGTCACCCGACGGCGGCGACGAGCGCACGGCTGGCCGGGCTGTCGCCTCCGGTCACCTCGGCGATCCCGCCGCTCCTGCGTTTGCGCGTGACGGCATCGGAGATAAGCTCGACCGACGTGTGATCGACGAAAGTCAGACCTTCCGTTCGGATACGGATCGGCCCCTCCGAAGGCAGGTCATCGAGCGCTCTGGTCAGCCTGCTGACCTCCAACATGCTGACCCGTCCATCGAGGTGCAGCTCGTGCGTACCGTCGCTCGAGCGCGCCTCGACCTTGCTGCGTTGCCGCCGCAGGTGCGGGATCACTTCGAGCAGCGACAAGCCGAGCCCGACCATGACACCCACGAGGAGGTCGACTGCGACGGTCGTCCCGAGCGTAGCGACGTAGATCACCGCGGGGAGCCAGCCATGCTTCTTGAACAAGTCGACCGCGTCGCCGAGTTTCACCAGCTTCCAGCCGACGACGACCAGCACGCCCGCCAGAGCTGCCGTGGGGACCACTGCGAGGACACCCGGTAGGAAGGCAACGAAGGCCAGTATCCACACGCCGTGCAGGATCGCGGACAGCCGCGATACGGCGCCGGCCTGGACGTTGGCCGAGGACCGGACGATCACGCCGGTCATCGGCATCGCACCGACGAGACCGCAGAGGAAGTTGCCGATGCCTTGCCCGCCGAGCTCCTTGTCGAAACGCGTCCGCACGCGGTCCTGCATCTTGTCGACCGCGGCGGCGGAGAGCAGCGTCTCGGCACTGGCGATGAACGCGACCGCAAGGGCCGTGAAGATGATGCCAGGCATGGCGAGCATGGACAGGTCAGCCGTGGTAGGAAGGCTGAAACTCGAGAAGATGTTCTCCGGCACGTCGATCGTCGCGACGTCGAGACCGGCGGCGGCAACAAGACAGCCAGCGACGACGCCGAGCAGCGCACCTGGCATGAGCTTGAGCCGTGCCGGCTTGTAGCGGTCCCACAAGACCATCGACGCGATGGTCACGATGCCGACGATCAGCGCCTGCTCGGCCTGGCCGATCGTCATCACGCTGATGTCGAAGAAGGCGGAGGGTATCGCAGCGAGGTTGTCGAGTCCGTGCGCTCTGGGCGCGTCGGCGAAGAGGACGTGAATCTGGCCGGCGACGATCAGGACGCCGATGCCGGCGAGCATGCCGCTGATGACGGCGGGGGAGACACCTCTAAAGAAGCGTCCGAGCCGGAAGTAGCAGCCCGCTAGCTGCATCGCGCCTGCGAGGAGCAGAATTGGAGCCAGCGCCTCGACCCCGTAGTCCTGAACGATGTCGAACACGATGACGGCGAGGCCGGCCGCAGGCCCGCTTACCTGAAGCGGCTGGCCGGCGGCCATGCCCACGGCGATGCCGCCGATGATCCCCGTCATCAGGCCGAGTTCTGCGGGCACGCCGGAGGCGAGCGCGATGCCGAGGCAGAGCGGGATCGCTACGAGGAAGACGACGAAGGAGGCCGCGACGTCCTTGACCAGGCTCTTCCTGTCGTAGGCGACCGGCAGGCCAAGACGCTGAGTGGGTTTCGAGATCTGCAACATTATCAAACCTCCGCGGCCGCTGCGACGGCGCGGCCATCCGAGCGGTCGCCGATCAACGCGCGAGGCGGCTGACCGTCTTGGGGCAGACGTTCGAACGGGGGCTTCTCTTGCAAGAAGACGTCGCGCGCACGTGACGCGAGGTCGAGGGGCAGCATGGACACGTGGGTATCCTCCTTTGCGGGTGCCATCGAAAGGGGAATTTGCGTGCGGAGTTTTCTGCTGTGCGTCAGCCTCGTGACGAAGTGTGTCTGACCTCGAGGGGAAGCGTCACAACGGCGCGAAAGCCGCCGCCAGGGCGGTTCGACAAGGTGAGCGTGCCGTCGTGGGCGGCCGCGATCTGCGCCGCGTTGGAAAGCCCCAAGCCGAAGCCCTCGGTCGTGCGTGCACGGGCATGATCGCCCCGAAAGAAGGGCTCGGTGAGGTGCGGCAGCACGGCCTCGTCGACGCCCTCGCCCTCGTCGTCGACGCTGAGCGTCGCCTTCTCGTCGTGGACGTCCAACGTGACGTGCGCGCCGCCCCCGTACTTCACGGCATTGTCGACAAGGTTGGCGATCGCCCGTTTGAGTAGGAAGGGGCGCACGACGGCATCGACCCGGGCGGGGCCCTCATAGACTGCGGGTCTCCCCGCATCGGCCGCCTCGGCAACTACGGTCTCGACCAGGCTCGCGAGATTGATCCGCTCCATCTTCTCCTGCGCGGCGGCGTCGTTGAGGAACGCCAGAAGCGACGACAGCATGGCGTCCATCTCGGCCAGATCGGCTCGCATCCCTGGCCGCTCATCATCGAGACTCGGCGCCTCGAGACGAAGACGCATGCGCGCGAGGGGGGTTCTCAGGTCGTGGCTGACAGCGGCGAGCGCGCGCGTTTGGGAGGTCAGGAGGTTGTCGATCCGCGTCTGCATCCGGTTGAGCGTTCCTGCGAGCCGGCGAAGGTCCGGCGGACCGCGTTCTTCTTCGAAGGGTATGCGGACGCCCGTACCGACGAGATCCGCGGACGAAGCGAGCGCTCTTAGGGGGGCGCCGAGCGTGCGAACCAGCCACACGGCTACGACCATGACGAGCAGCGCGACCGTCGCGACCCAGACGATCGTCGTCATTATCGATGCGAACCCGCCGAGAGGCTCGTCCGTTTCGAACCGGACCCAAGTGTTCTCGTCGACGCGGAGCGTTCCCTCGATGCGGCCCTGCGCGCCCGGCGCGGAGAACCGCGCGGCGGTGATGATGAGTTCCTCGGCGGCCAAACTCGGTTCCCACCGTAAAATCTCGGAGAGGACCGCTCCCGTCCTGGGGCTGGTCCCGTCGCTGAGGTCGATCGGTTCGTCGGTCAGCGAGAAGGTGAGGTGTTCGGTCGAGAGGTTCGGGATCGTTTCGGCGCCGCCGTCCTCCAGAATGCGGCCCGCGACGACGAGCTGTTCGGCGATCCGCCGAGCGATGTCGGTTCGCTCGAGTTGCCGCTCGGAGAGGCCGATCAAGATCGCGGCGCCTGCCCACTGAGCGGCGATCGCGGCCAACAGGACGATGGTGACCCATCCGACGAAGCCGGACGGCCAGAGGCGCCCGCTGGGAATCATCGGGTCACGCCGGCCGTGAAGGTGTAGCCGACGCCCCGCACCGTCTTGATCAGGTCGCGGCCGCCCTCATAGGCGCCCAGCTTTCGGCGTAGGCGGCTGATCAACACGTCGACGGAGCGATCGGAGGCGTCGCCGCTCGCGACCCGGTCGCGGGACTGCTCGAGGAGGTACTCTCGTCCGACCACCCGGCCGGGCGCGTCGAGCAGGACGCATAGAAGGTCGAACTCACCGCCGGAGAGGATCACCTGTATGCCGTCCGGCGTATGGACTTCGCGGCGGCGCCGGTCGACGGACCATCCGTCGAACTTCGTGAGGCGGCTCGCGGGTTCGCCCGCGCCCCGTCCGCCGAAGGAGATGCGTCTCAGCACGGCGCGGATGCGGGCGACGAGTTCTCCTACGTCCACGGGCTTGGGCACATAGTCGTCCGCCCCGAGCTCGAGCCCGACGATGCGGTCGGTGTTGTCGCCCCTAGCGCTGACGATGATGATCGGGACTTCGCTATGGCTCCTGATCCAGCGGCACAGGTCCAGTCCGTTTGTCCCAGGCAGCATGATGTCGAGGATGATCAGGTCGAAACCGTTCTCCTCCATGACCTCGCGCATCTGCGGGCCGGAGCGTACGCCGGTCGCCTCGAAGCCGCGTTCGCGCAGGCTTCTCGACAGAAGTGTTCGCAACGCGCCGTCGTCCTCGACGATCAGGATGCGGGGCGGGGCGTCGGCGGGCGTCATGGAGAACCTATAGGCAGTCGGTAGCGCGGATAAAGGGACTCGGACGCGATCTGGAAACCTCTCCTGCCGCGCAGAAACATTTCGTCACGCAAGCCGTCGAGGCGTCGCAACAAACCCTCCCCATGTCCCCGACGCCCGCATGAGAACGGGCATATCGAATTAGAGGAGGATAGGATGACGGCTACGAGGACGACTGCGATCATGTCGGCTGCCATCGTTTGCTTGGCAGCCACATCGAGCCACGCGCAGACCGATCAACGCAGTTCTCCGAGGTGGACGATGACGGCGCCCGACCGGACCGCCCGCGACGGGGAGGCGGGAACCTATTCGAAAGCGCCGACCGGCGATCGACGCCCCTTTCACTTCGGGCCCCGACACCACCAAGGTAAGTGGATCGGTGTTCGCTCAAGGGTCACGGAAGCGAGAGCCGTCGATGCGACCCGTTCCGCCGACGCATCCGCGCCCAAGCGCCGAAGAGGGCCGGCCGACTAGAAGGCAAACGGCAACTCTCGCCAGCCCGCTCGGCCCGCGAAGACCGGCTATGTCCGGTTTTGCGCCCCTCGAACCGGCGGCCTTCCGCCGAGGAGGCCGGCCCTCTTCGGCGCGTGGCGTGTCTTCTCGAATGGTTGGACCCATCGGTCGCAGAGCATCACGCTCTCCTCACGCCTCGCGCCGCGCCCTGTATTGCGCGACCGGCAGACCGCCGACGCCCCAGGCCTCCAACGGCACCTGCTCGATGACCACGAAGGTCGTCGCAGGGTCCTTTCCCAGCACCGCGGCGAGGCAGGCCGTAATGCCCTTGATGACGTCCGCTTGCTGTTGCGGGGTCACGTTTCCTTCTTCGGTTATTTTCACATTGACGTAGGGCATAGAGCCTCCTCTTCGAACGAGAAAACCTTCGCGATCACCTGCCACCGCCCGCCGTCGCGCACGAGGCTAAGAAAGTCTGTGTACGACCGTCCGAAGTAGGCGCAGGTCAGCTCGACCGTTGCCGTCGCCTCGCCGACCTGCCGGATGCGGACGACCCGGCCGTTACGCTCGGCGCCCGCTTCGGAAGGGGGCATCCGCTTTCCCATCTCGGCCATGTAGGCCTCGAGGCCGAAGATCCTGGCCGGCACCTCGTCGGCGGTAGCGTAGAGGAGTGCGGGGTGGAACACCGTCCGCAGCCGCTCGCTGTCCGCGTGCCACAGCCCGTCGAGGTAGACGTCGATCAGCGTGTCGATGGCCGGATCGTAGGTCATGCGGCGCCGAGCAGGCGCCCGGCGCGCGACCGGGGCCTCTCCGCCGGGCGCGCGCTGACTCCTTCGCGAAGCCTGGCGAGAGCGGGCCACGTCTTCAGCGAGCATCCTGCCTCAAGCGGCGCGATCCGCGCGGCGGGGGAGCAGGCGCCAGGGTCGTAGCAGGGTCTCACATCGGTCTCCTCGAGCTACCGATCGCTCCGCCGCTATCCTTTGACAACCTGCTTTCCGATGGTAACTGGCGCTTTCGAGTTACCCTACGGAAACCGAGATGGTCGTTAAGGTCCGCAAGACGCGGGCACCCACGCCGCCCGAACCCTGCCTGCTAACCGAGTGCATGGCCGTGATCGCCGGCGCGTGGGCACCGAACGTGATCTGGTGCCTGCGAAGCGGCCCCCGCCGATTCAACGAGCTGAAGGGCGACATCCCCCCGATCTCGAGCAAGGTCCTGTCGACGAGGCTGAGCGAGCTTCGCGAGCGCGGGGTGGTAGCGAGGACCGTGCGGCCGACCAAGCCGCCGACCGTCGAGTACGACCTGACCGAGTTGGGGCGAGACCTGATCCCGGCGCTCGATGCGATCGTCGCCGTCGGCCACAAGCTCAAGGCCGTTCGCGCACGCAGCTAGACAAGGTACCGGTCACCGCCGAAGCGGCATGGGCCCTGCGGCGGTTGGTTGTCCTTTTGTACCTTGGCGTCCGGTTCGATCCAGATCGCGACCGGTGCGCGATCGGACCTAGGCGGAGCGGGCCCGGCCGATCGCCGCGAGGACGCGGGCGACCGAGGCGTCGTCCGTCCGCCAGGACGAGACGCTGAGGCGGAAGGCTGGCTCGCCGCGCCAGACCGTCTGGCCGAACCAGACTTCGCCGTCGCTCTGTACCGCTTCGGTCAACGCGCGGGTCGCGGCCGGACTCTCGAGGCGGCAGAGCACCTGGTTGAAGACGACGCGATTGAGGACCTCGACGCCGAGCGGCCGGCATCCGTCCGAGATCGCGACCGCGCGGCGATGATAGCCATCGACGAGGTCGGCGACGCCGCTGCGTCCGAGCGTGCGCAGGACAGCCCAGAAGCCGAGTCCCCGCGCGCGGCGTGAGAACTCCAAGGTCAGGTTCTTCTGCGCGTCCGGTTCGCTCGGCGCGTAGACGGCCTCGGCGTTCATCGTTCGTGCCAGGACGTCGGCGCGGCGGCAGATCGCGACGGCGCCGTCATAGGGCGTGTTCAGCGTCTTGTGGCCGTCGGTCGTCCAGCTGTCGGCGAGTTCGACGCCTTGCGCCAACTGCGCCAGGTCTCGCGATGCCCGGACCCATAGACCGAACGCGCCGTCGACATGGACCCAGGCGCCTGCCGCCTTCGCACGCGGCACGATCTCGGCGAAGCGATCGAACTCGCCTGTGTTCACCTCGCCTGCCTGCAAACAGAGGATCGTCATCTCGTCCAGGGCGGGCAGAAGCGCCGGATCGAGCCGGCCGTAGGCGTCCGTCGGAACGACGACGATGTCATCGGTCCCGAAGCCGAGAAGGCGGATCGCCTTCTTCACGGTCACATGGACGGTGTCAGGAACGACGATCCGCACCTGCGGTGCGGCGCGCAGGCCTTTCCGCTGCAGGTCCCAGCCCGCCTTCTCGAGCAGACAGGTCTGCGCGGCAGCGAGGCAGGCAAGTCCGCACGCGGTCGCGCTGGTTCCGAAGCCGACGCCGGCCTCTCGCGGCAGGTCGAGGACCTCGAGGAGCCAGCCCGCCGCCGTCCGCTCCACCGCGTCCATGACCGGCGAGTTCACAGCGCTGGAAGCGCATTGATTCCAAGCCAGCGCCAGGCGTTCCGCCGCCCCGGCGATCGGCAGCAGCGCCCCGACCACGAAGCCGAAGTAGTTCGGCCCGTTCGACGTCACGGTCGCGCGCGAGCCGATATCGTCGAGTAAGTCGAGCGTCGCGGCCGGGTCGGCAGGTCCATCCGGCAGGGGGCCGCCTAGCGCGTCCAATGCGGCGACCGCCTCACGCGGCGGAAAGGCCGGCCGGCGACCGACCGAAGCGATGTAAGCGGCAGCACGCTCGTCGGCGTCTGCCCAAAGAGCGCGTTCCGCCTCCATGATTGGCCTGTCCCCGATCTATCTTCGATGGACGGCCTTGCCGAAAGCCTGGCCGACGACAACGCGCGGTAAGCAGCTCGCTCGCGAAGTAGCCAATTCTCGGCTGCCGCTCGCGTCCGGTCCTGCGCCGTCGCGGCTGTGATCTACCCTTGGGCATCCCGCCGAGGAAGCCTTCGTCGAGCGGGCTCAACAGCCGCGCTGACATTGGCCGGTGAGCGCACGGCTTTGTCGCACCAGCTTGAGGCTCTAAAGGGGGCGAAGCGAACCGCTGATAGCAGCAATGGCCTATGCTGAGAGGTGACGCCGTGGCGCACGACCAAACCCGTCAGAGCGAAAGGCGGTGTTCGACTGGTGTCGAGGGGCTGGATGACATCCTCGGCGGTGGCCTGCAGTGCGAGCATACCTTCCTTCTCGAGGGGCACCCCGGCACGGGGAAGACGACGATTGCCCTCGACTTCCTGCTTGCCGGGGCGCGGGAGGGCGAGCGGGGTCTCTACATCACGCTGTCCGAGACCGAAGCCGAGCTTCGTGCGAGCGCCGCCGCCCACGGCTGGACGCTGCCGGAGGAGATCACCGTCTTCGAACTGGTCCCGCCGGAGAGCCTGCTCGATGCCGACCAACAGCAGAGCCTTCTCTACTCGTCCGACTTGGAGCTCGGCGAGACGACGAGGATGATCTTCGACGCGATCGATCGCGTGAAGCCGGATCGGATCGTGCTCGACAGCCTCTCCGAGATCAGGCTGCTCGCGGAGAGCAGCCTCCGCTATCGCCGTCAGGTCCTCGCGCTCAAGCACGACTTCGCCAAGCGCGGCGTGACGGTGCTCATGCTCGACGACATGACGTCGACGACGAAGGACAAGACCGTTCACAGCGTCGTTCACGGCGTGATCGGTCTTGAGGAGTTGGCCCCCGACTACGGCGGAGAGCGGCGCCGCCTGCGCATCCACAAGATGCGGGGACAGACCTATCGCGGCGGCTATCACGACTTCAGCATCAAGACGGGCGGGGTCGCCGTCTTTCCGCGTCTCGTGGCAGCCGAGCACAAGACGTCCTTCGAGCGGGGTACACTGACGACAGGCATCACCGAGCTGGACGCGCTGACGGGCGGGGGCATCCAGCAGGGCTCGAGCGCTCTCATCCTCGGTCCTTCGGGGGCAGGGAAGAGCGTCTTCGTTCTTCAGTTCGTCGCGGCTGCCGCCGCCCGGGGCGAGCGGGTCGCGATGTTCGTGTTCGACGAGGAACTCGAGCTGCTCTTGAACCGGTCGGACGACCTCGGCTTCGATCTGCGGCGTTACGCCGAAGAGGGCACGGCCCTCATCGAGCAGGTCGACGCGGCAGAGTCGTCGCCGGGGGAGTTCGCGCATCGCGTGGCGAGGGCCGTCATCGAGACCGGCGCGAAGACCGTCGTGATCGACAGCCTCAACGGCTACATGGCAGCCATGCCCGAGGAGCGTGCCCTCCTTCTCCACGTCCACGAGCTGTTGCAGTACCTGAACCGGCAAGGCGCGACGACGTTCCTGACGCTGGCGCAGCGCGGCATGGTCGACGACATGCGGTCGCCCATCGACCTGACCTACCTGGCCGACACGGCGATCCTGCTGCGGTTCTTCGAGGCGATGGGGCACGTGCGACGAGCCGTCTCGATCATGAAGAAGCGGACGGGGGCGCACGAGGACACGATCCGCGAGTTCAAGATCGGGGGGGGCGGATTGACGCTCGGTGAGCCGCTTGAGCACTTCCAGGGCGTGCTGCGCGGGACGCCACAGTATCACGGTCAGGACGGCCCGCTTCTGCGCCAAGACGAACCCGAGTGACTGCAAGGCCGCCGGAACCGGTCGCACTCGTCCTCGCGCCTGCGGGTCGAGACGCAGAGCTGCTGGTGAGGCTCTTGAAGGAGCGGCGCATACGGTCCGAAGTCCATCGTGACCTACCGAGCCTCGTCGGCGCCCTACGGGAGGAAGCCGCGTTCGTCGTCCTCACCGAGGAGACCGTTCGCTCATCGGATCTGCGACCGTTGTCCGCCTGGGTCGAAGCGCAGCCGAGCTGGTCGGGCCTTGCCTTCATCATCCTGACGAGACGCGGGGGCGGCCCGGAGAGAAACCCCGCCGCCACTCGCCTGCAAGAACTGCTCGTCAACGTCAGCTTCGTCGAACGGCCATTCCATCCGACGACCTTCATCAGCGTCGCGATGACCGCGAAGCGAAGCCGGGAGCGCCAGTACGAGGCAAGGGCGCGCCTCGCCGACCTCGCGCAGAGCGAGGCGCGCCTCCGCCGGTTGACCGACACGCTCGAGGAGCAAGTCGAACGGCGAACTGAGGAGCTTTCGGCCGCGAACGACCGACTTCTCAAGGAGGCGCAGCAGCGTCAGGAGGCGGAGCGCAAGTTGCTTCAAGCGCAGAAGATGGAGGCCCTCGGACAACTGACCGGGGGCGTCGCGCACGACTTCAACAACCTCCTCATGGCGATCCTCGCCAACGTCGAGATGCTGGAGAAGCAGCTCGCAGACCATCCGCCCCTCATGACGCTCCTCGCGAGCGCACGCGAAGGCGCAGAGCGCGGCGCAGCCCTCACGCGGCGCATGCTCACCTTCGCGAGGCAGCAAGAACTGGTCGCGGAGCCGATCGATCCCGCCGATCTTCTCGAGGGAATGCGGACCCTCCTCGAGCGCTCGATCCCGCCGGAGATCGAGTTGAAGACCACCGTCGGGGAGGGGCTGAGAGAGATCCTTGCCGACCGGAACCAACTCGAGCTGGCTCTGCTCAACCTCGTCGTGAACGCACGGGACGCGATGCCCGATGGCGGCACGATCAGCATCGACGTCGCGGGGTCGAACCCTGAGGCGGAGACAGGTCTGGACGCCGGCTCGTACCTGCGTGTGCGGGTCTCCGACACCGGCGAGGGGATGGACGAGGCAACGCTCGCCCGCGCTACCGAGCCGTTCTTCTCGACCAAGGAGGTCGGCAAGGGGACCGGTCTTGGCCTCGCCATGATCCACGGACTCGCCGAGCAGATGGGCGGCGCCCTGCGCCTCTCGAGCGTTCTGGGCGAGGGAACGCGGGCGGAGTTGTGGCTGCCCTTCGCCGAGGAGCGTGTTGTCGCCGATGAACCTCGTGCGACCCCGCATCAGGGCGAAGAGCCGGCGCGAACTTCCCACGAGAAGTACCGCATCCTCGTCGTCGACGACGACGCCTTGATCCAGATGAACACCGTCATGATGGCGCGCGGCCTCGGGCACGACGTCATCTCGGCATCCTCGGGTTCGGAAGCCTTGAGCCTCATCGAGAAGGATGACGCGATCGACCTCGTTCTGACCGACCACGCCATGCCGAAGATGACGGGCGCGGAACTCGCGATGAGAATCGCATCGTTGCGCCCGGACATCCCGATCGTCCTCGCGACCGGTTATGCTGAGCTACCGGGCGGCGAATGCCAGAGCTTGCCGCGGCTGAGCAAGCCGTACAGCCAGTCGGACATGGCGGCGATGATCGCTTCCGTGATGTCGTGATCGCGGCGGCGCTCCTCGCGATGTCGACTGGCCTTTCGATCGCTCGCGTGTCCGCTCCGCGCGGAAGGAAGATCGCCGGCGTCGGGCCGTCCCGGGTCGATGGCGAAGAGTTCCGGCCCCAGTCGAATAGCGCGGCTCCGACGGCCGTTCGGACCTTACAGGCGCCTACGGACTATGTCCGCGCCTACGCCGTGACGACCTTCTCCCCGAGCCAAAGTAGGTACCATCGGCAGGGCGCTGACCGAAGACGCAGCGCCGGAAGCGTTTGTCAGCAGACACCCGGGGGTTTGAAACCCTCGCAGTCGCGACTAAAGCCGAAGGGTGCAATCGACGCCACGCTGACCCGGACGAGCCATTCGGGCCAACCTCTTGAAGGCTAGAAGGCCGAGACGGCCGCCGTCGGGTAGGTCGTCAGCTACGTGCTGCACGACATCGTCGTAACATGGGACCATCTCAAGACCGAACGTCAACAGAACAGCTGCAGTGTCGCGTAGGAGGCACTAGTCTCTTACGTCCGTTTGGATGAGGCTGACGTTCTGCAGGCCTGCCGATTGAATATGCCCACGCCCTTCGCCAGCATGCCGTCGGAAAGGTCGATGCCGATAACTTGGCCTCCCAAACCAACGGCCGCCGAGAGACCTCCTAAGTTGATGCCCGTTCCGCAACAGAGGTCCACCACAGCGTCATTGGGCGACAGACCGAGGTTCCCAATCAAACGACGTTGGTACTAGCCGAAGCCCAACGCCCGGAAGCCGGGCGTGAGAAGGTGGTAGCGATCGGCGATCCGGTCGCAGAGCCTCTCGATCTGCTCGCGGTTCAGGACGGTCCTCGGGTCGGCGCTCCCGTTGTCTTACTTGGGGTGACGGACGCATTCGCCAGATCGACATCGGCGCTCATGTGCTCCGCCCCGAAGCGTTCGTGCAGGAGGGCTTTCGCTGCTCACCGGACAGGTGAAGGATCGGTACCCAGCACAGCCTCGATCCCCAGAATAGTATCGGCCTCTGTTCTATGATGAACCAGACATGAACGTGCCAGACGCCCGTCATCCCTGGCACGTCCGCGAGGAGTACCGCACGGATCTTCTTAGCCTGCAGACCTTCGGCGCGCTTTCGATCAAGATCGACGCCCTTTCCTTCGTGACCAAGCAGACGGCGCGCAGGATCAGGGTAGTGACGAAGACGGAGAGGATCGGGTCGATCGGTATCCATCTCGTCGGCATAATGACGAGTGATGCGCCGATGGTGCCGACGGAACCGGGGAGGTCGCTGAGTACGTGCACGGCCGCCGCCCGGACGTTGAGTTTCTGTCCCTTCCGGCGGCTGAGCACCCAGAACGGGGCGATGGTGACGAGGAGCCCCGAGATCGCGAACAGCGCAAAGCTGTTCACGAAGGCCGCGAGCATGGAGAAGCGGGTCGTAGCCTTAGCACCGCTTTCACGTCGCAGGGCGCCGGGACACGTGGACGGCGCCAAGCGGTAGGGCGAACGTGCCGGACGCCCGTCATCATGGGTCGGACGTTGGCGCAGAGGCGAGGGAGCCCGAAGGGCGGCCGCCGACCAACTTGGCGAGCATGAAGGCACCCGGTAAAGCCGGCCGCGACGACGAGCTTCCGCTCGCTCTGCCGCGGCACGTCGCAGCTGTGGTCGTGTGAACCGCTCACGGGGTTCTCTTACTCTGCCGGCATTGCGCTCATGGGCGCCTCGCTGTTTTGCATGCCACCCCGCTCCTCCTGCAGCCGCGGGGCGAACCAGCGGTGCAGGGCCGGCAGGACGAACAGGGTGAGCAAGGTCGAGGTGACGAGGCCGCCGACAACGACCGTCGCCAGCGGCCGTTGCACCTCGGCTCCAACGCCGGTCGCGAAGAGCAGGGGAGCGAGGCCCAGTGCCGTCGTCAGCGCGGTCATCAGCACCGGGCGGGCTCTGGAGACGGCGCCTTCGACGGCCGCCTGGTCGAGCGGCCGCCCCTCCTTCGCAAAGCGGTCGAGGTAGCTGACCAGCACCATGCCGTTGCCGAGCGCGATGCCGAAGAGAGCGATGAAGCCCACCGTGGCGGGCACTGAGACCGGAATGCCGGTCACCCACAGCGCGAGCGCCCCGCCGACGAGGGCGAGCGGGATGTTGAGGAGGATCAGGAAAGCCGACTTCAGCCGCCCGAAGGTGAAGAGCAGGATCAGGAGCACGATGCCGAGCGTGATCGGGATGACGACCGCGAAGCGCTGGTTCGCCTGCTGCTGCAACTCGAACTGCCCGCCCCAGACGACGCGGTAGCCGGGCGGCAGGTCGAGCTCCGCCGCCGCGAGCGTCTGCGCTTCCTGAACGAACGAGCCGATGTCTCTTCCTCTGACGTTCGCCTGGACCGTGATGAAACGCTGACCGTTCTCCCGCGTGATCTGCCGGGGACCGACGACCTCGCGAACGTCGGCTATGGCCTCGAGCGGGACGAGCGCCCCGCCCGGTGCCTCGATCACAAGGCGCCGGACTGCCTCCGGTGTGTCGCGCGCCGCTTCGTCGTATCGCACGAGGATCGGGAACTGCCGCACGCCCTCGAACACGGTGCCGGCGGTCTCGCCGCCGATGGCGGCCCTGACAGTGGTCAGCGCCTTGTCGATGGTGATGCCGTACCGAGCGAGGGCGCTGCGATCGAGATCGACTTGGAGCTGCGGTGCGCCGGTCACCTGGTCCATCTGGACATCGCTCGCGCCGCGCACGCCCTGCATGACGCTCTGCAAGGCGCCGCCGGCCCCGATCAGCTCCTCCGTGTCGGGACCGAAGATCTTGACGGCGAGCTCCGCCTTTGTGCCGGTCAGAAGCTCGTCGATGGACATGGCGATGGGTTGGCTGACGTTGATGAGGACGCCGGGGAAGCGCTCCAGCTCTTCCGAGATCGCCGCCCTGAGCGCTGGGGCCGTCAACCCGTCCCGCCACTCTGATTTCCGCGCCAGCGCCAGAAAGGACTCCGCGCTGTTGGTCGGATCGGCGTGGGCCCCGACCTCGCCGCGCCCGATCCGGGTGACGACCCGCTCGACCTCGGGGAAGCTGTCGAGAATGCGCCGCTCGACCTTGGTCATGGTCTCCCGCGCCTCGGTCAGCGAGATGGACGGTGGCATGGTCGTCCGGAGGAGGATGTCGCCCTCTTCGAGCGTCGGCGTGAACTCCGAGCCGACGCGCGGGACGACAGCCGCGCCGATCAGAAGCAAGAAGCATGCAAGCCCGACCGCGACCGCCCGCCTGCGGACGAAGAACGCCGCGGCAGGTTCGATCAGCCTGCCAAGCCTACCCGGTCCTTCGGCTTCTCGCTGCAGCTCCGGCCGCATTACCCAGCCGGCGATCGCCGGCGCGACGAGCCCTGCGTAGAGTAGCGAGCCCGTCATCGCGAGCGCCGCGGAGGCGGCGAGGGGGCCGAAGGTCTTCCCGGCCACGCCCTCTAGCGCGAAGAGCGGCAGGAAGACGACGATCACGACCGCGACGGCGGCGAGGAGGGGGGCGATCACCTCCGCCGTGGCCTCGGCGACCGCGCGGCGCCGGTCTTCGCCCGGACGGTCGGTCAGCACCCGGTC
Organism: Parvularcula dongshanensis; assembly: GCF_014199615.1. Taxonomy (GTDB): domain Bacteria; phylum Pseudomonadota; class Alphaproteobacteria; order Caulobacterales; family Parvularculaceae; genus Parvularcula; species Parvularcula dongshanensis. The sequence continues at coordinate 28,211 of NZ_JACHOB010000003.1, forward strand.
GACATTCTCCGCGATGACGATCGCGCCGTCGACCATCATGCCGATCGCGATGGTGACACCGCCGAGCGACATCAGGTTCGCCGAGACGCCGAAGAGCTTCATGCCGAGGAAGGCGAAGCCGACCGAGAAGGGGATCGACAGGACGACGACCAGGCTTGGCCGCCAGCCGCCCAAGAACACGAAGATTAGGACGGCGACGAGGAGGGCGCCCTGCCACAGGGCCGTCGTGACGGTCGATGAGGCCGCGTTCACGAGCGTCGCCTGGTCGTAGTAGGGGACGGCCCGCACCCCGTCCGGCAGCGAGGCGTTAATCTCATCGAAGCGGTCTCGCGCCCGCGCGATCACGTCGGAGGTGTTGGTGCCGTAGAGTTTCAGCACCATGCCGCCGACGATCTCGCCTTCGCCATCGGCGGTCATCATGCCCTGCCGCACGCCGCCGCCGATCTCGAGCGTGGCGACGTCGCGTACGCGGACTGGCGTTCCCTCTACGGTCTTCAGGACCGCGTCGCCGAGGTCGTCTAAGTCCTCAGCAAGGCCGATCCCGCGGACGACGTACTGCTCCTGATCGACCTCGAGGTACTGCGCGCCCGTCGTGCGGTTCCCTGCCTCGAGCGCCGCGACCACATCCTCGATCGCAAGGTCGTAGCGCAGTAGGGCGTCAGGGCTAACTTGGACTTGGTACTGCTTCTCGAACCCGCCGAGCGACAGCACCTCCGTGACCCCGGGAACGGTCTGTAGCTGAACCTTGATCAGCCAGTCCTGGATCTCGCGCATCTCGATAAGGCTGCGCGTGCCCGTCTCGTCGACGAGGTTATAGTAGAAGATGATGCCGAGCCCCGTGCTAATCGGGCCCATCTTCGGTTCGCCGAAACCTTCGGGTATCGCCTCGCGCGCCTCGGCCAGGCGCTCGCCGACGACCTGCCGGGCGAAGTAAACGTCCGTTCCGTCCTCGAAGTAGATGTTGAGGACGGAGAGGCCAAAGTTCGAGACCGATCGGATCTCCTCGAGCTTCGGCAAGCCGGACATGGACGTCTCGAGCGGATAGGTGATGTAGCGTTCGACTTCCTCGGGGGCGAGGCCATCGGTCTCGGTGAAGACTTGCACGAGGGCGGGAGTGACGTCGGGAAAGGCGTCGACGGGGAGGGCGCGGAAGGCCCAAAGTCCGCCGATCGTCATGGCGAGGGCGGCGAGTCCGGCGAGGAGCCGGCCGCCGACCACGCGGGAGAGAAGGCTGGTCATGATCGTTGTCCTACGGAATATGCGGGGGGAAGCTCGGCGCGGGCGCTAATGCGCATGCCCGCCGCCGAAGGCGTCCTTCTCGAGCTCGGCCTTGAGGGTGAACGCGCCGCTCGCGACGAAGGAGTCGCCCGATGCGAGGCCGTCTTCGATCACGACCCGCCCGCCCGCGGTCCGTCCCGTCCTGACGGGCTTGGCGAGGTATCCATCGCCCTCGGGCACGAAGACGACGTCCTCGCCCTCGACGCGGACGACGGCCTCGCTCGGCACAGTCACGGCGGTGGCGCCGGACCCGGCCTCAATGCTGGCGCGGACGTACTGACCGGGACGCAGTCTTCCGTTCTCGTTCGGCAGGACGACACGGGCGGTCGCAGTGCGCGTGCCTTCCGTCAGCTGCGGCGTCACGAAGGCGACTTCGCCCTCGGCGACGATTGTGCCGGACCGGTCCGAAAGACGGACGGGCTGGCTTTCCCTGATGCGATCCAGGTCGACGGCATAGATCTGCACGTCCGCCCAGACGACGGCGTCGTCTGCGACGACGAAGGCGGGCGAGCCGCCATCCTCTCCGGCCTGGACGGACTGCCCGAGGGCAAGGTGCCGCTCGATGACCCGGCCGGCGATCGGTGCGGTCAGGCGGTAGCGCCCGGCAGCCCCGTCCGGACTGCTCGCCAGCGCCTCGATCCGGTCGTGATCGACGCCGGCGGCGTGAAGCGCGGTCTCTGCCGCCTCGCGCCGGGCGGCGGCGCCCGCTGCCGCCTGCCGCGCTTCGGCGAACTCCGCTTCGGAGGTGACGCCCTGATCCAACAGCCGGCGTTTTCGCTCGTAGGTCGCCTGGGCGTAGCGCTCCTGCGCCTCGCCTTCTTTGTAGGCGGAGACGAGGCTCGCGAGCCGTCCGCTGTCGAGGACGGCAAGAACGTCGCCCGCGTCGACGATGTCGCCTTCTGTCGCATCGATCGCGTGCACGACACCGCCGACGCGCGGGACGATCATGGCGAGCCGGTCGGCCGCGAAGCGGATCTCGGCCGGCAGGTCTGCCGTGTCACCGACGACGCTTTCTTCCGCGACGGCGATCTCGATGCCGAGGTCGGCCAACGCGTCAGGGGTAAGTGCGACGAAGCCGGCACGCTCTTCGTGCTCGCCTTCATGAGGTTCTTCTGCCCCGGCGTTCGTCGGTTGGCGTTCGCTTCCGCAGGCGACGAGGACGAGGAGGGCGGCTGTTGCAGTGGCCATGGAGAGTCGGGTCATCGGTTCGCCTCCTGACAATATGTCGGCGAGAAGGGGGGCAGGCTCGCAAGAGAGAGGACGTCCGCCTGTCCCTGTCGAGCGGCGAGGGCGGCCGTCAGCGCGGCTCGGCGCGTCTCGACGAGCCTTGTCTGCGCGTCGAGCGCGGTGGTGAGGTCGAACTTGCCCTCACGGTATCCGATCCGGGCGGCCTCGGCTGCAGCCTCTGCGGCTGGCAGAGCCTCTTCGACGAGGGTCCGGCGCCGTCTCTCGGCCCGCTCGGCGAGGGCAACGGCCTGGCCCGCCCTGGCAACGAGGCGGCGCGCCGCGATTTCGGCTTCGTAGGCGCTGCCCGCCGCCCTGGCTCTCCCAGCCCTTCGGTTGCCCTGGTTCCGATCGAACAGCGGCAGCGGCACGCTAAGGCCTGCGACGAGCGCTTCGGTCCCGTCCGCCTCGAAGCGGCGGACGCCGACGCTCGCCGTCACGTCGGGATAGGCTTCGGCCCTCGCCGCCCGGTGTTCGGCGGCGCGGGCTTCCGCGGTGGCGTCGGCGATGCGTCTTTGCGGGTGGTCAGTCAGGCGCGCCGTCAGCCGTTCGATCGGCGGCAGCTGCGCCTCGTTCCAGAAGGACGGAAGGTCGACCTCGACCGGCGCTGTCCGCCCCCATAGCGTAGCGAGCGCAAAGGCGAGGGCTTCCGCCGTACCGAGCGCTTCTTCGGCTGCAGCCTCGGCGTCCGCGCGCGCCGCGACAGCGCGGTCGAGCGCGGCGCGGGGCGACTCGCCTGCCTCGACGCGAGCCCGGACGGCCCCCTCGAGATCCTCGGCCAGGCCTGCCGCTTCCTCGAATAGCGACGCCGCTTCGCGAGCCGCGGCGAGTTCGTAGGCGAGAGAGACGGCTTCGCGCTCGACGGTGCGTAGGACGAGGTCGCGGTCGGCTGCGGCGACGGCCGCCCTGGCCGCGGCTGCCCGACGGTCCAGCCGACGCTGACCGCCAATGCGGAAGGTCTGGCCGATGGAAACCGTCGTCTCGGCGGCGTCGTAGCCGCGTAGCGGACCTGCACTGCCAAGGGCGTCGGCGCCGAAGTTCTCCGCCTCGACCGAGAGGACGGGGTTCTCCCAAAGTCCGGCCTGCGCCGCCTCGTGTCGCTGAGCGACGGTTTCCAGAGCGGCGGCGCGGATGTCAGGGGATGCCGCCCGGACGGCGTCGAGGATCGCCGGGATGGTCAGCGATCCGGTGTCCGCTGGTATGGGGGCCGCCGCTGGCGGCACGGCGCATGATTCCTGCGCGACTGCCGGAACGGCAGGCAGGAGAGCGAGGACCGCCAATGCGGCCCCGCCCGAATGACGGATGGGCATGGATCTTCCTTCGCGTGGGCTGAACCTGAAGCGCGCACGAGGCGCGCGAGCGTCAGGTCAGCCGCGCGGCGGTCGGAAGAGGCCGTCGGTTAGCGGAAAAGGCAGAGAGTCCGACGAAGGCTGGCCGACGCTGCCCGCAATCCTAACGGCGGGCGCTATCCGAAGCGGGTTCGTTGCTAAAGCGTGGCCATGGCACGAGCCGCACGGCGCGTGGGCGGGATGGTCGTGCTGAGACCTCTCACTGTCAGGCGCTTCGGATGGGTCAGCCTGCACGCCTTCCACTGCGACTCGATCGAGGTCGCCCCCGTGGATGAGCGCTTCTTCCGTTGCGTGGACCGACGCCATGATGCCGCCGACAAGCCCCAGGCTAGCCGTGATCGCTAACAGGAGGCGAAGGGAAGACGGAAGTCGAACCACGCCCGGTACCTAATACGGCTCGCGTGAATGCAAAATGAACTGACGGTCACAGGCCATCGGTAGAACGTGCAACGCGCCGACGCAGCGGCGCGTTCAGCCTGTTTCTTGCCGACCCAGACGGCGCGAAATCCACGAGTGCTTCATATCCGCTTCTGCGCCTGGCAGGAGATACAGGGTACGGCGAAGTGTGCAGGTTCAGTATCTGACTCGGCGGACTGCGTCCGCTCGACGTTTGAGAAGGGCAATTAGCAGTTCGCGGTTTCGCCACCTACTTTCAAATCAGCCGGCCCGTTACGAGGGCAGCCATGTAGTAGACGCTCTACCATGAGCAGGAGGGCATCGCGGCGGATCGGCTTAGAGAGGTATCCGTCCATATCCCGCTCTCGACAGATCGCTTCCTGTTCCGCGGAAGCATGTGCCGTCAGGCACAGTACAGGGGTTCGGTCCAGCCCTTTCCGCTTCTCGATGGACCGGATGAGAGCCGTCGCTTCGTACCCATCGAGTTTTGGCATCGAGAGGTCCATGAGGATGACATCGAAGCGGTCCTGCTCGAAAGCCTCGACGGCCGCCTCGCCATCGTTGGCCATGACCAACTGATAGCCGTCCGCCTTCAGGAACTGCTCGACGACCATCCGGTTCACGGCGTTGTCGTCAACGACAAGCACGCGGGAGATCCGTGGTTCATTCGCGTCGAGGAAGGATCGCGTCGCGCTATCGCCGTTCCGACTGGTTACTGATCCAGCGGGTTGAAGCGCCTCGTCGGGATCAGCGCAGACGGAGAAAAGGTCGAGCTTGAACGTGGACCCACGACCAAGCTCCGACGTGACGCTCAGCGTTCCGCCCATCAGGGAAACGAGGCGCCGTGAGATCGCCAAGCCAAGTCCGGTTCCTTCGAACCGACGCGTCATCGCACCATCGGCTTGACTGAATTCCTCGAAGATCGTCTCGATCTTATCCTCGGCGATGCCTATCCCAGTGTCATCCACGGCGACGGACCAAGCCAGCTGAGCGTCGTTCTTCTGGCAGGCGAGAGTGACAGTAACGCTGCCCCTCTCGGTGAACTTGATCGCGTTGCCGACAACGTTCATCAGAACCTGTCGGAACCGACCAGCGTCGCCGAATATGGTTGGGACGGCATCGCAGCAGGCGAAATCGAGGCTCAAACCCTTCCGGTCGGCGGTCGATCGAAGGAGAAGAACGACGTCTTCGGTGACGGTGCGAGGATCGAACGGTGCGTCGGCGAGATCGATGTGGCCGGCTTCGATCTTAGAGAAGTCGAGAACGTCGTTGATTACCGTGAGAAGCGCCTCGCCGGACGTGAAGATGGTTTGCGCGTAACGTCGCTGCTGCTCGTCGAGCGTCTCTTCGAGTAAGAGTTCCGCCATCGCCAATACACCGTTCATCGGTGTACGGATTTCGTGACTGATGTTTGCGAGGAAGGCGGATTTTGCCGCGCTCGCCTCCAGGGCGACCCTTCGTTCGTTCTCGGCTTCCTGCAACTCTCGTTCTGCCGCTAGGCGCTGAAGGTGGGCCATGCCCGTCGCTGCGGCACCGGTCAGTCGAACGAGCCGTTCGGTCTCGGAGACCTGCCACCGGGCGAAGTGCCGTGATAGTAGAACGACGATCTTTCTTCTGTTCTGGACCGGAAACGGAAGGAGCGCGGCACCGCGGTATCCATGCCACCCTTCTGGCATGCCGACGGTATCGGCAGTCCATACTCGGTGGAGGTCTGGAAGGACGACTGTCTGTCCAGAAAGAACGCGCTTGAGTGCCTGGTTGTCGTCCAAGCCTAGGCCAACCCAAGAGGATCGGGACGACGCGCGGCATACCCAGGCAGTGTCAGCGTACTCGAAGACAGAGGCAACATCGGCTTCCTCGAAGCCGGAGAACATGGCGTCGAAGGTTTCAGTCTCTGTGGTTGCCGACAGGGTTCGTGCGTTTACCGCCTGTACAAGGTCGGCATCATGAAGATGGGACAGCGCCTTCTCGTGTTTGCGCTGAAGGCTTCGAAGCGCTTCGCGGAGGCGTTCCTCAGTCTGCGGCATGGCCAAGCACCGAACATGCAATCATGAGGTTGCCGTGCTGATTGCCGGCAGTGACGCTCGCGCCCTGCTCGCCGAAGGTGAAGGCCGTGAGGAAAGGCGCTGGACCCAACTTCTGACGGAGCGCATCGACCACTTCGTCGAGTCGATCAGGCATTCCCATCATGCAGCCGGCACAGAAGATGATCAGAGCACCAGCTGTCTCGTCGTCTTCGAAGCCTGCCAGGCTCCGCGCATCCGCGACCGCCATGCCCGCCCGCCGAATGACACTCGCGCCGTCCCCAGTCATGACGCTAAGTTCCTCTCCGTCGTGAATGTCGGCGAAGACGCCGACGCTGCCATCGGCTTCGAAGGTTGCGGCATGGAGAAGTAGGTACTCGTCAACGCCTTCGAACGTGCCGAGAAACCGCCCGAATGGGGTCGGAAGCTTGGTCGCGACTAACGCTTCGCTCACGCTGGCGTCGGCATCGAGCCCAAAGAGTTCGCGGCGGTAGCGGTTAGCGGCAGGCTGCCCGTCGAGCGTATGAATCACTCGTCGTTCGGTAGCGCGGACGCGCATCGTCCGGCCCGTCGGCGCGTAGCCGCTTTCGAAGGCCAGGCCGTTGGCGCCTGATGGGAAGAGCACAGCCACTGAGACGGCGGTTTGATACGTGCCGTTCCGACCGAACTGGCGCCAGTTCCCGGCAATCGTATTATCGGCCGAGGAACCCCCGACGATGGGACAGTTCGGTCCAACGACGGCAGCGATGCCGCTCAGAACCTCTTCCTCATGGCCGGGCGGTGCGCACAGCCAAACCTGAGCGGGCGCTTCGTAAGGGCGACCGGCATCGATCAGCGCTTGTTCAACTGCTTTGGACGCCGCGTCGCCCGCGCTTGCCTCGATGACGACGGTCGAGGCGCCGTAGCATCCCTGTTCGTCTATGACTGCGAGTAGGGACGTAACGGCCTCGCCATGGTGGCTTCCTGTTTCAGTCAGGACGCCACCACTCGTGGTGCCGCCGAAGATCGGCGTATCGGGGAAAGCTAGAGAGAGCGCGCGGACGAAGTCGTCGGTGGCAACGTCTTCGGTCGCGTACGCGACCAGGAGGCTGATGCCCGCGTTGGTTCGGCTCGCGATCGAAGCACGAAGCTCGGCGACGGCCCCCCGTGCATCGGTCGCTCGCGATATGGCTGTCAGTAACATTCGTTCCCCCGGCAAACGACACTGTAAGAAGGCACAGATTAAGTTGCGATGAAGATTGAGCTTTCTCGGACGGGTGACCCACCTCCCACCCCTCGCGATCGAGTGACTTCTCATTGTTCTGGTTGAGCGTTCTCTGCCGACCGGTACGGCGAGTACGATGTCAGCGATGTACCCCAGCACGAGCGCGAGGCGTTGCCTGCGGCACCCTCTTTCTCCTGAGCGTCGTCTCGCGGGCCTCGACGCTGACGGGAAACATCACCGCTGTCGCGACCGCCACGTCGTCGTCAGCCGGACGCAGCTCCGGCGTCAGGTTCTGGCTCATGAAAGGTTTGACGTTCCAGGGCGATGACCGAGCCCGAAGCGACACGATCCGTTCGCGTACCGCAGCGCCGACCACTCCGGACCATGCACGCCAATGAAGGAACTTGGGCACAGCTCGCGCGTTCGTTCGATAACTGCACGAGGGTCCTCATGCTTGAAAACGTTCCTGCTTTCCTCGGACGTTCGTTGAAGAACGTCCGCGCCGGACCCGCGAAGCTAATGGCGGCGAAGCCGTCTACCGCGCCCCGTGCGCCTTCCGACGGATTCACTCTGACCAGTCCCGCGTTCGAACCCGGCGGGACGCTGCCGGCCCGGTTCACGGCCGATGCGAAGGAAGAGGCCGTGTCGCCGCCCCTCGCTTGGACCGATCCGCCCGCCGGCACGAAGTCGCTGGTTCTGGTCGTCGAAGACGCGGATGCGCCTAGCCCCGAGCCGTTGGTTCATTGGCTCGCCTGGGACCTCCTCGGGCAAGGGGGCAGTTTGGCCGACTCAGCGTCGGTGCCGTCGACCGGTCGAAACTCGTACCAGCAACAGGCTTGGCTGCCCCCCGATCCTCCGAACGGGCATGGCGCTCACGACTACGTCTTCCAGCTCTTCGCGCTAGACGTACCGATCGACCTGAAGTCCGGGTCGGGTCGGACAGCGGTCGAAGACGCGCTGACCGGTCATGTCCTCGCAGTTGCGGTGCTGCAGGCCTCCTACGAGCGGCCGGGGTGACGGGCAGCTCTAGCCGAGGAACGGAGAACCGGCGGCGACTCCGTCGGACGCCAAGTCGGCTTGCCGCTCTTTACGTTGCGGAACTCGATCCTACGGTACGGCGGAATGTCGCCGTAGTCCTCGCGGGAGAGAGCGGCATGGTCAGCCCGCAAGCCCGCGGGGAGACCATTCTAGCACACGCGGAATGTCCGAAGATGCGACGGACCGAACAGGTCGTAGTGGCAGGTCACATAGCGTCCGGCTTCGGGTGAGAACCGAAGCCGAAGTTGCGCTGATCGGTTACGGCGTCATCACGCACTTCACGCAGCCGTCGTCCTTTGCGCGGAAGGTCTTGTAGAAGTCCGGGCCCGCCTCGAGTCCGCCCCTATGGGTGATGATCATGGAGGGGTCGATCTCGCCGCCTTCGATCCGCTCGAGCAGCGGGCGGAGGTAGCGCTGCACGTGGGTCTGGCCCGAGTTCATGCTCAGCGCCTTGTTCATGAAGGGTCCGATCGGGAACACCGTCATCGCGCCGTAGACGCCAGGCACGGACAGCGTGCCGCCCTTGCGGGTGGACTTGACCATCTCGGACAGAACGTGGGGCCGGTCCATCGCGCCCGTGGTGTGGAGTTGGATCGACTCGGCGATGCTGGCGCCGTGATTGTGGCCGTGACTCTCCGCGCCGACCGCGTCGATCGACCGGTCGGGGCCGCGCCCGCCCGTCATCTCGTCGAGACGCTCCTTCACGTCGCCCTGGTTGAAGTCGATCACCTCGGCGTTGCCGTAACTCTTGGCCAGCGCGATCCGCTCGGGCACGCCCTCGATCGCGATGACACGGCCCGCGCCCAGCATCCAGGCCGAGCGGATGGCGAAGAGCCCGACGGGGCCCGCGCCCCAGACGGCCACGGTGTCGCCTTCTTGGATGTTCGCGTTCTCTGCAGCCATGTAGCCGGTAGGGAAGATGTCGGAGAGGAAGAGGACTTTCTCGTCCGAAAGCGTGTCGTTCTCGACCTTCACTGGCCCTACGTCGGCATGAGGTACACGGACGTACTCGGCTTGGCCGCCTGCATAGCCGCCCAGGAGGTGCGAGAAGCCGAACAGGCCGGCGGGCGCGTGACCCATCGCCTCGATCGCGTTCTCTTTCGTACGGTTGGTGTTGTCGCAGAGCGAGTAGAGTTCACGCTGGCAGAACCAACACTCGCCGCAGGAGATGGTGAAGGGGACGACGACCCGGTCGCCGACCTTCAGGCGACGGACCTCGCTGCCGATCTCGACGACCTCGCCCATGAACTCGTGGCCGAGAACGTCCCCGTTCTCCATCTTCGGCACCAGCCCGTCGAGGAGGTGAAGGTCGGAGCCGCAGATCGCGGTCTTAGTGACCCTGACGATGCAGTCCCGAGGATCCTCGATCGAAGGGTCGGGCACGGTGTCGTGCCGAACGTCGTTTTTTCCGTGCCAAACCAGCGCGCGCATCGGGAACCTCTTACGTCAAGTCGGCTGGCGTAGCGGAAAGCCACCCCCGGCCTGGACTCAAGGAACGTTAGTGCCCGCGTTTCGTTCCAACGCGCTATGAGGGCTCCATCCTCTGACTAGCACTCCCGAGCATTCTCAGGCGATGATACAAAAGCCCGTCGCCCGTTCGGTAAGCGCGATGAACCGTTCAGCACGCCGATCTTGCGTAGGCACGATCGGTCCGGAACCTTCTTCGAGCGGTGCGTCCATCGCTCAAACCTCGGACGGTCGCTTACGGTGGTAATTGCAACCTACTCGTTGCCTATCGGGTGAGAACGCCGCAGGCCGGGTCCAGACGCGTCCGGCTCGACTGTACGATGCTACAGGCAGGGCAGGAGAGCCGATGGTTGTTACCAGGCTTCCAGCGCACCGCGCCGACCGACGAGCGCCACCCCTTTCCGCAAGGAGCAGCTTCAGCTCAACCCAGCGGCGCTATACCGTACCTCTGGCTTGTAAGAACGATCCCTGCGATCTGCGCGCCGACGCTGGTAGCGATGTTCAGCGACACGACGACCGCAGCGAGAAGCGCAGCGCGCCATGCCCTCCCGAACGGGCCCTTCGTGCGGAACGCTCCGCGATAGCCCGTCTGCGTGTCGATGGCGAAGGTGATTGCCGCCAGACCGAGGGCGTAGGCCGTGAGGCTATCGCCCGGCACGAAGAGCATCATCGTCATGAAGACCGGCATCAGGCTGGCGCTCGGAACGATGACCGCAAAGAAGTAGCGTTGGCGCAACGCAGCGGAGGTGCGCTCACCCCAGAAGGGATAGACGAGCGAAAGCGCGACCATGGTGACGATCTGAAGGATCGGTACGAGGCCGAAGATCCAAAGCACCGCTTCCTTGCCGATGTCGCCCATCGTCTTGCCGGGCGGAACGATGACGCCCGCCTCGGCGAAACCGGCGGCATAGGCGTCGATCATCCCGGTATTGCCGCCGATCCACCAGACCTTGAGGAGAGAGTAGAGAGCGAAGAAGGAAAGATAGAGCCGGATCGAGGGCGTGTAGGTCCCGTTCCAGTCGAGCGACCGCGCCGCCGCGAAGTAGCGCTTCGGCCGAGCCCAAAGCATGCGGACCGACCGAAGGCCGCGGACGTTCAGGCCGAAGAGGTCCTCGGCCAGCGCGTCCATCGGCAAGGTCGCGAGGTCGCGTGTCTGACTACTCATCGCCGCGTCTCCCTTCGCGAACTCTTCAAGCCTAGGGCCGCATCGAACGTTTGGCGAGGCGTAGGACCAGTACGCCGAGCAACCGAACCGTCTGTGGTCCTGACCTCGCCGGAGAGTGCGGGTCCGTCGCGCCGCTTCAAGCGGGCGACGACCGAACCTAACGCCCCCCCCAGCGGATATACCGGTTTACATCGTGAACCGGTATATCTATATCGCGGTCTCTAGTATGGGAGAGGACGATGTCTGACGTTGGAGACGAACGATTGCATGCCCTGGATGCCGTGCGCGGCGGCGCACTGTTCCTCGGGCTCGCCTTCCACGCCGGGTTGTCTTTTCTGCCGGGCGATCAGGTGTGGCTTGTCATGGACCAGGCACGCAGCACTCCCATCGCCTGGCTAACCTTCGTTCTGCATATCTTCCGCATGGCGACCTTTTTCCTTCTCGCCGGGTTCTTCGGGCGTCTGGTTCTGCAGAGGAAAGGCTATGGCTACTTCGTCCGCAGCCGATCGAAGCGGATCCTTCTGCCGCTCCTCATCTTCTGGCCACTCGTTACCGCGGCCTTCATTGGACTGATGGCTTGGCTCTATCGCGGCAAGTTCGGCCTGACGGCTGAGCAGCTTCCCCCGCCGCCCCCGCCGAGCATCGACACCTTCCCGCTGACACACCTTTGGTTCCTCTACGTCCTGATTTTGTTCTACGTGGCCATGCTCATCTTGCGCCCGGTGCTGGCCCTCGATCGGGGCGAACGTCTGCGTGCCTTCGCTGGCACCGCCGCGGCGTGGAGCATCAGGCGCGGGTTGCTGCAGGTTGTCCTTGCGGTTCCCGTCGCCACGGCGCTGCTGTGCCAACAAGGCTGGCCACTGTGGTTCGGCGTGCGGACACCCGACACGGGACTGCTCCCGAACACGCCGGCGCTGGTGACCTACGGCAGCGCCTTCCTACTCGGTTGGGTGCTGAACCGCCCCGGCGAACCCCTGTCCGCCATGCGAAGCAATTGGCCTGCGAACCTTCTTGCCGCAGGGGCATTCACCGCGATCTGTCTCGTCCTCCTCGGCGGAAAGGCGACTGGCGGATCGGATATCACGGGCGTCGAGCGGGTCGGCTACGCCGCGAGCTACGCGCTGGCGATCTGGACCTGGACCTTCGGCCTGATCGGGGCAGCGCTGACCTTCCTCAACGGTGAGCGCCGCTGGGTGCGCTACGTCGCGGACTCGTCCTACTGGGTCTACATCGTCCACTTGCCGATCGTGTTCGCGCTGCAGATCGCGGTGATGGACCTGCCATGGCCTGCGCCTGCGAAGTACGCGGTGATCCTGGGCGCGACGCTCGCCCTGACGCTCGCGAGCTATCAGCTGCTGGTCCGGCACAGCTTCGTCGGTAGTCTTCTAAACGGACCGAGGAGGAAACGCTCATGACCTCGCAGCTCCGCGACCCCGCGAACGAGGACCAGGCCCGCGCCGACCTCGCCTTCCTTCGAAACGTCGTGTCCGGGGAGCGACCGTTCGGTCGCAGCATGGGGATCGTCTACGGCGCGGCAGGTCTGCTCTACGGAACGCAGTGTGCGGTTTCTCTCGCCCACTTGTGGCGGCCGGGCGGCCTGTCCCCATGGGTCAACCTTGCCAACGCCGTGCTGCCGACGGTCCTGTTTGTCCTGGTCCTGGTGACGGCGGGCAGGGCGGATCGCCATGGAGGCGGCGTGAAGGGGCCGGTCGGGCGAGCCATCGATGCGGCCTTCAGCGGAACGGGTCTCGCGATCCTCGTCTTGATCGTCGTGTTCGGTGTCAGCGCGTATCGACAGGACAGCATGACCATGTGGCTCTATCACCCCGTGGTGGTCTGTGTGCTCCAGGGGGCGGTTTGGTACGGCGCCGCCGTACTCAGGCGACGTTGTTGGATGGGCGGCGTCGCGGCTGGATGGCTCCTCAGCGGCCTGGCCGCAGGGCTCCTCGTCGAGAACCTCGAAGCCTACCTTCTCGTGCTGACCGTCGCTTTGTTCGCCTTCATGGCGGTGCCCGGCTACGTCCTGCTGCGGTTGAGCCGGACGGGCTGACGGCGAGAGGCTTCGTGAGTGAGATCGAGAAGATCGATGAGGTCATCCACGGCCGCCTGCGCCTGGCGATCATGGCCTACCTCGCCAACGCCGAGAGCGGCTCGTTCAACGAGCTGATGGACGCGCTCGGCGCGAGCAAAGGGAATCTCTCCGTACAGATCAGGAAGCTCGAAGATGCTGGCTACATCGAAGTCGACAAGCGCATCGTGGCGCGCAAGACGCTCACGACGTGCCGGCTGACGAAGGACGGCAAGGCCGCGTTTCGGACTTATCTCGACAACTTGACGAGCATGCTCGGGCTCCCGACGCCGAAATGATCGTGGCTACTACTTCGAGCTGACGCGGCCACTCGTCCAATCCTGGCTGGTCGTCACGGAGAAGGGCTCCCGCACGCTCAACGTCGGCCCGACGAGGGACCGGGCCAAGACGTACGAGCTCGAAGAGGATAGCCAGGCGACACCCTCCGCGACCAAACGCCAAGGCCAGCGTGAAGCTGCCCCGTCGGAGCAGGGCAGGCCCTTCGCCGCTACCTTCGAACGAGCCGCCCCCAACCGCCCGCGAAGGCACGAAGCAGGCGCATTCGGTCAGGGGGCGATCACCGGGGCGGGCTGGTCGGGGGCGCGCCTCTTCGGGCTCGCCGGCAAGGGGGCGGAACTGGGAGCCGGCGCGGATCGCTCCGAGCGAACCGATGCTTAGGTCGGCAGCTTCCTCGCACCTTCCATCGCTGAGGCGATCCTGGAAGGCATTAGGATATGAGTGGCGGAGGAGGTGGGATTCGAACCCACGGTACGCTTGCGCGCACGCCGGTTTTCAAGACCGGTGCATTCGACCGCTCTGCCACTCCTCCGTTCAGGAGCCTCTAGCCGCCGTAGAGGCGGTCCGGCAACCACGTCGCGAGCCCTGGGACGAGGGCGAGGACGCCGAGCATGAGGAGCTGGATGAACACGAAGGGCACGGCACCCTTGTAGATGGCGCTCGTCGCCAGCTCGGGCGGCGCGACGCCGCGCAGGTAGAAGAGAGCGAATCCGAAGGGCGGGGTGAGGAAGCTTGTCTGGAGGTTCACCGCCATCATCACCCCGAGCCAGATGGGGTCGACGCCCGCCGCCAAGAGCGCCGGAGCGACGAGAGGCACGACGACGAGGGTGATCTCGATGAAGTCGAGAAAGAACCCCAACAGGAACATGACCAGCATCACGACCGCGATCGCACCGACGGGCCCGCCCGGCGTGCGCGCGAGGGCCGCCGTCACCGTCTCGTCGCCGCCAAGGCCGCGGAAGACCAAGCTGAACAGCGCCGCGCCGATCAGGATGGTGAAGACCATTCCCGAGATCTCGGTCGCTTGACGCGCGACGGGGGCGAGGAGGCCGGACCGCGCGAACGACCACGCGGCGGCGAGCGTACCGGCGACGAGCACCAAGCTGGCTACGCTTGCGGCGGCGATGGCGATTCCTTCGTCCCGCGTTCGATCGGGCCGACCGAGCCGAAGGTCGAAGTGCCATACCAGCACGGCTAGAACCGGCACGGCCAGAAGCCCGGCTATCGTCAGCCATCGCGCCCCCGGGCGGGCCGTGCGCCGCCGACTGCCCGCGATGAGAAGCGCGCCGAGAGCGCCAACGGCGGCCGCTTCGGTCGCCGTGGCGGTGCCCGTCAGGATGGACCCAAGGACCGCTGCGATCAGGACGAGCGGGGCGGGGAGGCTGCGGAGCGCCGCCTTCACGCCCTCGCCGAAGCCGAAACGGTCCTCGGGCGGCACGGCGGGGCTCGTATCGCCTTTGAAGAGCGCGAGTCCGATAAGATACGTCACGTACAGGGTGACGAGAACGAGGCCGGGGATCAGGGCGCCCGCGAAGAGGTCGCCGACCGATACGGTCTCGGGAGAGAAAACGCCGCTCGCGAGCTGGCTCTCCTGATAGGCGTTGGACATCACGTCGCCGAGCAGGATGAGCACGATAGACGGGGGGATGATCTGGCCGAGCGTACCCGCCGCTGCAATGCTGCCGGCCGCCAAGGCCGGGTCGTAGCCACGCTTGAGCATGGTTGGCAGGCTGAGGAGGCCCATGGTGACGACGGTCGCGCCGACAATGCCGGTGGAGGCAGCGAGAAGGGCACCCACGACCATCACCGATAGGCCGAGGCCGCCGCGCATCGAGCCGAATAGCCGCGCCATCGTGTCGAGCAGCTCCTCCGCGATCTTCGCCCGCTCGAGGATCACGCCCATCAGGACGAAGAGGGGCACGGCGAGCAAGATCTGGTTCTTCACGATACCGAATATCCGTATCGGGAAGGGGTCGGCGATGAAAGCCGGATCGAACGATCCCATGGCAAGGCCGAGAAGACCGAAGAGCAGCGCGACGCCGGCGAGCGTGAAGGCAGCCGGAAACCCCATGAGGAGCAGCGCGCAGAGCGTGAGCACCATCGCGATGTCGAGCCAGCCCGCGCAGGCGCAGAAGCAAAGGACGACTTGGTCCCACATCAGCGGCGCAACCCTCGCGCCAAACCATCCGCTCTGACGAAGGCGGCGAGAGCCACAAGGACCCCGAAAGCGGGGATCAGCGACTTCAGGAGGTAGACGGCGTGAATGCCGGACGGCTCGGGTGAGCGCTCGAGGTCGGCCCAACTCTGGGCGACGTAAGGCCCCGCCGCGACGACGATGAGGCCGCAAACCGGCAGCACGAAGAGGGTCAGGCCGCATAGATCGACGAGCGCCCGCCGGCGCGGCGGCCATCTGCTGTAAAGAACGTCGACGCGAACATGAGCGTCAGCGAGTAGAACGGCGCCGCCCGAGAGAAGGAAGGTTGCCCCGAACAGGTAGAGGGGCAGTTCCTGGAGCCAGACCAAGCTGATCGAGAACACGGACCGCAGCAGCACGACGATGCCCATCGCCAGGGCGAGGAGGAGAGTGGCGCAGCAGGCGAGAACGAACGCGGCGAGGACGATCCTTCGTGCCGATCCCGCCAGGCGGCCTGAGAGTTGTCTGGCGGCGTCGCTGCGAAGGCCGAAGAACGGCAAGGAAGCCAGGAAACCGAGGCTGAGGCAGGTGCAGACGATCAACATCGGTGCCGCTCGCTCCGTTTACTCGATCCCGAAGGCGCGGCCGCGCGCAGCCAAGTAGGCCTCGTCCGAGATCTTGTTCCAACCAGCGCTTCGACGGAGGCTTTCGCGGTAGCTCTCCGCGATGCGGCGGGCGATTTCGGAGGAGGCGGCGACATCCTCCAGCACATCAGCCGTGGCCTTCGCGAGTGCGTCCATGACGTCGTCCGGCATCCGGCGAAGCTGTACGCCGTGCTCCCGGACGAGAAGGTCGAGCGCCTGGGCATTCCGCGCTTGGTACTCGGCTAGAGTAAGGTGGTTCACCGCCCGTGCCGCTGTCTCGATGACGGCGCGTTCCTGCGCCGTCATATCCTCCCACAGACGAAGGTTCACGCCGACCGACAGCTGCGCGCCGGGCTCGTGGAAGCCGGGCCAATAGTAATACGGCGCTTCGCGATAGAGGCCGAAGGCGAGGTCGTTCCATGGGCCGACCCACTCGGTCGCTTCGATGGCTCCGGACTGGAGCGCTTGGTATATCTCGCTGCCAGGAATGTTGACCGGCGAGGCTCCGGCCCGCCGCATGACTTCCCCGCCGAGGCCGGGCATTCGAATGCGAAGGCTGCGCAGCTCGTCCAGGCTGCGTACCTCGCGCTTGAACCACCCGCCCATCTGGTGCCCGGTATTCCCCGCCGCGAAGGGCTTGATTCCGAACCGGGCTGCGAGTTCGTCCCACAGCGCCTGCCCGCCGCCGAACTCGGTCCAGCCCATCTGCTCGACTGCCGTCATGCCGAAGGGCACGGCCGTGAAGAAGGGATAGGCGCGGTCCTTTCCGGTCCAGTAGTAGTCCGCACCGTGATAAAGGTCGGCCGAACCGCCGGAGACGGCATCGAAGGCGTCGAAAGCGCCGACGAGTTCGCCCGCGGCGAAGACGCGGATGCGCAATGCCCCGCCGGACAGCTGCGCGATCATCGACGCCATCCGCTCGGCGGCCTCCCCCAGCCCGGGAAAATCCTTCGGCCAGGTCGTGACCATCTTGAGCTCGCGGGGCCGGAGGCCTTCGGCGCGCGTATCGACGGCGCCGCAACGCTCCGCGCAGTCGCAACCGGCGAGCGCGAGGGGCGCGATGGCGGCGCCCCGTTTCAGGAACCCCCTTCGGTCGATAGCCCTGCGATCCGACGCGTCCCCCATGACCCCTCCCGGCTCGCCGAGACTGCCGCTCGGTCCTAGCTTTCCGGTATGGACCGTGCCGCGATCGAGGCCGAGTGGCTAGACCTTACCCGCCGGAAGCTTCCGGCGGTCGCCGAGGCGCGTGGTTGGCCGATCCGATTCGATCATTGCTTCCAGCGCGTGCTGCTCGACGCGGCGTTCGGCGACGTCTGGTACAAGCATGTGGAGGGGCGGCCCGCCTACGCCCACGCGTCCGACGCCGCGCTCTCCCGCGCAGTGGCGCTCGGCGAAGCCATATTGGAAGGGCGAGCGGACCTACCTGCGCTGAACCGGCAAAGTCTCGCTTTTCGGGGGAAGGCGGGGCGGCCGCGCTAACGCCGTTTCGGCTTGTCGGGTCCGAACTGACGGCGATCGGTCTTGTTCAGCAGGGCCGTCCGGTCGGTATCCAGCCTCGCGCGGTTCTCGGCCGCCTTGCCGGCGCCACGGAGGTAACCCGCGGCCCGCCCAGCCCCTTCGCTGAGAATGCCGAGCATCACGGCGCGGCCATGACGCTTCGGGTTAACGGTCGGGTCGCTGCCCGCGAAGATGCTGCCGCGGGAGCGCCGATAGTTTCGGTGCGCGCCCAGCAACGAGCCGACCGCCTTCGCAGTACGCTTCGGAAGGCCGATCGACCGGCTCTCCTGCGCGGCGGCGAGGCGCCCGGCCGCGAAGCGTGCGCCGAGAGCGCCCTTCATCGTCGACGGGTTCAGGATGCCGACCCGCGCACCGTCATCCATCAGCAGCGGCAGGTTCTGACGCCGCAAGCGTTCGATCAGTGCGCCGTCATGGGACAGCAAGGCAGCCAGATCGTCCTGCATCGAAGCAAGCACGTCCCGGCGAAAGACCAGGTTTCGCGAGGGCAGGGCGTCGACCTCGCCACCAGCCAGACCGTCGCGCCAACGGCCGTACTCGATGAGCATGTGGCTCCAGGAATGAGGCGAGCGCGGATTGGCGTTCACGTAGGCCGAGCCGAGAGCTCCGAACCGTGCGAGTCGATGCGATATGACGGCCTCCGCCCAATCCACTGCGGGGAAGGCGTAGTCGTCCAGGAGCGCGATGAGGTCGCCCTGCGCTGCGCGCAAGCCTGCGGCCGCCGCCTCCGCGTAACCTGCGTCATCGGGGACCGACACGACCGAGACGCTGCGCAGCGCGCCCGTCGGCAGTTGCCCATCGAGCGGTCCCGGGCTGACGAGGAGAAGGTCGATCATCGCCGCTTCGGTCTGAAGGCCGAGTGCCTCGACCGTCCGGCGGACGGATGACCAGCCGCGTAGGGCGACCAGCACGACGCTGAGCGGTGCCGTGCCCTGTGCCGCAGAACCGCCTGCGGTCAAGGTGCCCGGCGCCGGGTCGGGCATCGTGGGTAGGTCCGGGGCAGGGCCGCCCGGTATGTCGATCACGGGTGCGCCGGGCGCACCTCGTCCCGATGGACTGTGCCCTTCATCGGTCCCGGACGTCGTGCTCGGCGATCTCATGTCGGACGCGGGGCGGGGCGCCTCGTTCTTGGAATCGGGGATGCTGCCGAACAGATCCTTCAGCCCATGGGGTCGGTCGGTCATCGCACTCTCGCCCTGTTCGCCGTCTTCTCGCAAGCTCTCCACCTTACGCCTGTTCGGCGCCCTAGGTCACCTGCACTGCTGCACCGCACGGTGGCGCTTTCCTCAACCGAGGAGAGGCCCCGACGCGGTCGGCAACAAGATGGCAAGAACCGCGCCGCCGATCGCCCCGCCAAGGTGTGCTTCATGGGCAATTCGGCCCTTTCCGCTCATGGCGAAGGACGAATAGGCGACGTAGCCGAGGCCGAAGGCGAAAGCAGGCACAGGGATCGCGAAGAAGAGATAGAGCTTCGCCAGCGGCGCGAAGACGCAAAAGGCCAGGACGACGCCAGACACCGCGCCGGAGGCACCGAGGGCGTTGTAGCTCGCGTCGTCGCGCTTGCGGTAGAGCGTGTAGCCTTGCGCGGCCAGCTGGCTGCCTAGGTAGATGATCGCGAGGCCGCTCGTGCCGTACACGACCTCGACCGCCGGTCCGAAGAAGTACAAGGTCAGCATGTTGACCAGCAGGTGGCCGATATCGGCATGAAGGAAGGCCGGCGTCACCATCCTGTACCACTGGCCGCCGCGGACCGCGCCGACGTTGAAAATGCCGCCCGATACGAAGCTGCGGTCCATCATCAGGCCATAGAGGCTGGCGAGGGTCGTGACGGCCAGAAGCGTGAAGGCGAGAGGCGCGTCGCTAGGGAGGATCGGCGGCACTAGGCGCCCGTCCTGAAGTGCATGACGTCACCGTCCTGCACCTCGTATTCCTTGCCCTCGATGCGTTGCTTGCCCGCCTCCTTGGCACCGGCCTCGCCTCTCAGAGCGACGTAGTCGTCGAAGCTGATCGTCTCGGCGCGGATGAACTTCTTCTCGAAGTCGGTGTGGATGACGCCTGCGGCCTCGGGCGCCTTGGCGCCCCGCCGTACGGTCCAAGCGCGCGCCTCCTTCGGTCCTGCGGTGAAGTAGGTCTGAAGCCCAAGGAGGTCGTAGCCGGCGCGGATCAGGCGGTTGAGGCCCGGCTCGTCGAGGCCGAGCTCGCTCAGGTACTCGGCGGCCTCCTCGTCGTCGAGCGTGGCGAGTTCCGACTCGATCTTCGCGCTGATCGCGACGGCTACGGCGTTCTCTTCCTTCGCCCGCTCGGCGACCTTGGCCGAGTAGGCGTTGCCCTCCGCCGCGGACCCCTCGTCCACGTTCGAAACGAAGAGGACGGGCTTCGCGGTCAGAAGCTGCAGGCCACGCCATGCTTTCATCGCGTCGGCGGGCACCTCGGCGGCGCGGGCGGGGTTACCCTCACGGAGCTGCTCGAGGGCAAGGTCGACGAGGACGAGCGCTTCTTTCGCTTCCTTGTCTTGGCCCTTCGCCTTCTTCTCCAGGTTCACCCGCCGCTTCTCGAGGCTCTCGAGGTCGGCGAGCATCAGTTCGGTCTCGACCGTCTCGAAGTCCGAGATCGGGTCCACGCGACCCTCGACGTGGGTAACGTCGTCGTCCTCGAAGCAGCGCAGCACGTAGGCGACGGCGTCGACTTCGCGGATGTTGGCCAGGAACTGGTTGCCGAGTCCCTCGCCCTTAGACGCGCCTTTGACGAGCCCGGCGATGTCCACGAACTGGAGACGCGCCGGGATGACCTCGGCGCTCCCTGCGATCTCCGCGAGCTTGGCGAGCCGCGGCTCGGGCACGGCGACGTCGCCGACGTTCGGCTCGATCGTGCAGAAAGGATAGTTCGCGGCCTGCGCGGCGGCCGTCTTGGTCAGCGCGTTGAAGAGGGTGGACTTGCCGACGTTCGGCAGGCCGACGATCCCGCATTTGAAGCCCATGGGGTCAGTCCTTCTTGCGCCCGAGCGAGGCGAGCGCGTCGATGAATGGGTTGGCACGTTCGGGCGCCACGGGGGCGGGCGCCGGTGAGGGGCGTGGCGCGGAGCGCGCCTTCGGCTTGTCCGCCGCGCCGGGCTGAATGACGGCAGACACGAAGCGGCTGCCGTTCTCCTCCGACAGAGGCACGAGTTTCGGCGCGGCGCGGCCGATGCCGTCCAGCATCTCCGCGACCCAGCCCTCGCGCTCTTCCTTGGCGAAGTCCTTGAGCACGTGCGCGACGACGGCCTTCTTGTCGCCAGGATGGCCGACGCCGATCCGGACCCGCCAGGTGTCGGCACTGAACTGCGCCGCGATCGACCGCAGGCCGTTGTTGCCTGCGAGGCCGCCGCCCTTCTTCACCCGAAGCTTGGCGGGGGCGAGGTCGATCTCGTCGTGAAAGACGACGACGTCGTCGGGCGCGAGCTTGTAGAACTGGGCCGCCGCCTGCACGGCCCGCCCCGCCTCGTTGTAGTAGGTCATCGGCTTCAGAATCAGCGCCTTCTCGGGTCCGAGGCGCCCTTCGCGCACGAGGCCCCGAAACTTCTCGCGCTCAGGGCCGAACCCCTGGGCCTCCGCGATGGCGTCCACGGCCATGAAGCCGGCATTGTGCCGGTTTCCCGCGTACTTCGCGTCCGGGTTTCCGAGGCCGACGAGGAGGATCATGCGCGGCAGTTACGGGCGGGGGGCCAAGGGTTCAAGCCGCCCGCTGGGTGCTTGCGTTGCGCGGAGCGCGACGCGTCGCTAGCGCCGATGAGCAAGCAGGAGGCAAGTCCATGGCCCGCACCGTCCTCGCCGTCATCGGCGGCTCCGGCCTCTACGACCTCGAAGGGCTCGAGGTCACCGCGACTCACGACGTCGATACCCCTTGGGGGGCGCCGTCCGACACGATCGTCGAGGGCGAATATGCGGGTGTCCGTCTTCTCTTCCTTCCGCGTCATGGACGCGGGCACTTCATCTCCCCATCCGAGGTGCCCTACCGCGCCAACATCGACGCATTGAAGCGGCTCGGCGCGACGGACGTGCTCTCGATCTCGTCCTGCGGTTCGTTCCGCGAGGAGATGGCGCCCGGCACCTTCGTCGTCGTCGATCAGTACGTCGACCGCACCAAGGGGCGTCCCTCGTCCTTCTTCGGCACCGGCCTCGTCGCGCACGTCTCGATGGCGCAGCCGGTCTGCGAAGGTCTCTCAGCGAAGGTCTTCGCCGCCTGCGAAGCGGCGGGGGTGACCGCGTTCGAACGCGGCACCTACCTCGCTATGGAAGGCCCGCAGTTCGGCACGCTGGCCGAGAGCAACCTCTACCGCGCCTGGGGCATGGACGTCGTCGGCATGACAGGGATGCCCGAGGCGAAGCTCGCCCGCGAGGCCGAGCTTCCCTACGCCTGCTGCGCGATGATTACCGACTATGACTGCTGGCACGAGCCGTCGGGCGCGGTGGACGTCGCCAGCGTCCTCAAGGTCATGGGCAGGAACGGCGAGAACGCCCGCGCGATGCTGCGCGCGCTGATCCCGACGATCGGGCCCGAGCGGACGCCCAGCCCCGCCGGGATCGAGCACGTCCTCGACACCGCCCTCATCACCGCGCCCGACAAGCGCGACCCGGCGCTCCTCGCGAAGCTCGATGCGGTGGCCGGTCGGGTGCTCGGCTAGCGGCCTTCCTCGACGGGCAATGTCAGGGTCAAGCTCTGCCCGCTCTCGAAGGTGAGGGTGACCGGCACGCTGTCCCCTTCGCGCAGGGATTCGTCGGCGCCGATCAGCATGAGGTGCGTACCCTCGGGCTCCAGGCTGACGGTCTCGCCGGCGGGGAGGGGGAGGCGGGGAACGGGGCGCATCCGCATGACGCCGTCTGCTTCCTTCATCTCGTGCACTTCGACAGCCTTGAAGAGCGGTGAGCGGGCGCTGATCACGGCGTCGTCTTGATCCGAAGTGATCCGCAGGTAGCCAGCGGTGCCGGACACGCCGTCAGCCATCGGCCGGACCCGGCCGTCGAGGACGCGGATGGCGGCGCCCGCCTCTCCGACCGAGCCGAGGGGCGCTGCGGCGGGCGAGGAGACTTCGGCTTCGCCGCAAGCGGCGAGCAGAAGCGCACAGAGCGCCATCGGCTTGGCAATCCGGTACGTAAGGGTCATATCGGCCTCTCTTCTGGGCTGGCGCGAACGGCGCGCTACCCTCCCTTCGCGAACCCCGCAACGCGGCTTCCTCGCCGCGCTGGCACACCCGAGGAGGACCCTCATGTCCCCGACCGACATCGCCCGCCTGCAACGCTACCTGCAAGGCCTCTTCGCCAACCCCTCGATCGACGTGCGCGCCCGTCCGAACAAGGCGGACAGCGCCGAGGTCTTCATCGGTGACGAGTTCATCGGCGTCCTCTTCCGCGACGAGGACGACCCCGAGGACTACCACCTCAACATGTCGATCCTCGGCGTCGACCTCGAGGACGTCGGAGGCACGGCGTAAGCGCCGATCTCGACGACCTCCGGCGAAGGCTGTCGGCCTGCCGCCACTGCGAGCGGGCCGGCCTGATTCCGAAGGCGCGGCCGGTCTTCCAACTGCCCGAAGGCGCGACGATCGGTCTGTTCAGTCAGGCGCCGGGCAACCTCGCGCATCAGGGCGGACGGCCCTTCCTCGACCCCTCGGGCGTCCGCCTGCGGGCCTGGATGGGGGTTACGGAGGAAGAGTTCTACGACTCTGGCCGGGTCGCGATCGCGCCGATGGCGTTCTGCTTCCCAGGTTATGATGGCAAGAGCCCGACCGGGAAGGGAGGTGACCTGCCGCCGCCCGCCGTCTGCGCGGAGATCTGGCGCGCCGAGGTCATGGCGGTCGTCTGGTCGCAGCTGCAGGTCGTCCTGCTCGTCGGCGCCTACGCCCAGGCTTGGCACCTCGGAAAGAAGCGGGGACGAACATTGACCGAGACGGTCGGCGGCTGGCGCGAACGGGTGGCCGAGACGGCGTCGGGCGAACCCCTCATCATGCCGCTGCCGCACCCTTCCTGGCGTAACAACGCTTGGCTCAAGAAGAACCCATGGTTCGAGGCCGACGTGCTGCCGACGCTTCGGCTCGCGGTCCGTCAGGCCCTCAAGTAGAAACGGCGCCCCGAAGGGCGCCGTTTCCCGCTCGATTGCCGCTGATAGCTCAGTCGGGGTTGCGCTCGACGTCCGCATCGACATCGACGTCGACGTCGGGCGCGTTCAGGCCTTCGTCATCGACGATCTCGTCTTCCTCGCCATCGGCATCGTCTTCCGGCACGTCGATGCCGATCGTCGGCACTTCGACGGTCTCGGTGCCCGTCGTAACTTCGGGTCCGCGCACGTCGACGTCGGGCATGGAGCCACCCTCGACATCGACGTCCGGCAGCGAGCCACCCTCGACATCGGTATCGGTGAAGTACATCCAGCCGAAGATCAGGATCGCGATGACGACGATCGCAGCGATCACCTTACCCATAATTCGAACTCCTCGTTTCCACGTTTCGACGCATTGGTGACAGCGGTGTAAGGGTGAGGGTTCCGATTCGTCCAGGCACAGACTGCCCAATGTCGAGCGCATGTGATGAAGGGACGGGAGCTGCCCCGGCCGCACTCACCTGTCCGGTGTGACGTTCTGTCCAAGCAAACAGCAGGAATGAGCAGCCAGTCTCCGTGTTCTCTTCGTAAGGCAGGGAACTTTTGTTCGGCCGTAGTCCGGACGTTCCAGGGAGAAAGTAATGAAGAAACTAGCGACTAGTCTGACGGCGGGCCTTCTCGCTGCCGGCTTCGGCCTCGGCGCCCAGGCCGCGCCGCTTACTGGCGGCGTAACCGTCGTCGAGGTGACGGCCGACCTGGAGGGTCTCGAGGTGAGCGGAGCGCCGGTGGGATCCGCGACGGTGGAAGTGAACGAGGCAGGCAACCCTGTCTTTGGCTTCCCGATCACGGGCGGCGACATCGACCCTGCCTCGCTCGCCGGCATGATCATGCACGATGGCAGCGGCCTGTCATTGACGAATGAGAGCGGGATCACTGTCTCCCTAACGAACTTCGTGATCGACACGGCAGCGAGCATGATCATGGGAATGGTCACCGTGTCGGATGGTACGGACGACACCATGATCGCTGATGCGCACATCTTCGATTTCGACGTCAGCAGCCTTTCGTCGATCGACATGCTGTTCGACACCGAAGACCCGATGCTGTCGCTGACCTTGAGCAGCTTCGCCGGTGACGCGCTCGAAGGGTTCTTCGGCGCGAACCTGACGGGCGCGGAGATCGGCTTGGCGGCGACGGCCCCGGTCATCGGTGAGGCCGTGCCGCTGCCGGGCGCCGCGGTGTTCTTCGCGACGGGCCTCGCGGCCTACGCGGCGCGCCGGCGTCTAGCGGCGTAACCTCACTCCGCCGCCAAGCTCTGCGTCTCCGACTGCTGTCGCCACAAGGAGGCGTAGAGCCCACCACGGGCGAGGAGGGCGTCGTGCGTGCCCTCTTCGACCACGCGTCCTTCCCGCAGGACGACGATGCGGTCGGAGTCGACGATCGTGCTCAAGCGGTGTGCGATGACGAGGGTCGTCCTACCGTTCTCGACCTCCCGCAGCGCGGAGAGGATGCCCGCTTCCGTCGTGCTGTCGAGCGCGGAGGTCGCTTCGTCCAGGATCAGCAAGGGTGGGTCCTTCAAGATCGTCCGCGCGATCGCGACCCGCTGCTTCTCGCCGCCCGAAAGCTTCAACCCGCGTTCGCCGACTAGGGTGTCGTAGCCCTTCGGTAGGGAGAGGACGAAGTCGTGGATCTGCGCGAGCTTCGCCGCCCGTTCCACCTCTGCCTGTGTGGCACCCGGCCGTCCGTAGCGGATGTTGTAGCCGACGGTGTCGTTGAACAGCACCGTGTCCTGAGGGACCATGCCGATGGACGCACGCAGGGAGCGCTGCGTCACGTCCCTGAGGTCCTGCCCGTCGATCCGGACCGACCCGCCTTCGAGGTCGTAGAAGCGGTAGAGGATCCTCGCGATCGTGGACTTGCCTGCCCCCGACGGACCGACGATCGCGACCTTCTCGCCCGGCTTCGCGGTGAAACTCACGCCCTTCAAGATCTCCCGGTCCGGGTCGTAGCGGAAGCGGACGTCGTCGAAGACCACCTCCGCGCCCGAGATTTCGAGCGGCTTCGCGTCCTTCGCGTCGGCGACCTCGGGGACCACGTGCAGAAGCTCGAACATCCGTTCCATGTCGATCAGGCCCTGCTTGATCTCCCGATAGGCGAAGCCGAGGATGTTGAGCGGCTGGTAGAGCTGCATCATCACGAGGCTGACGGCCGTCACCTCACCGATGCCCAAGTTTCCGGCGGTGACGTCTCTGATCGTCAGCCAGAGCGCCGCCAAGAGCCCTACATTGATGATCACCGCCTGGCCGATGTTGACCACGGCGAGGGAGTTCTGCGACTTGACCGCCGCGTCCTGATAATCGCGAAGCGCGGCATCGTAGCGTCTCGCTTCGTACCCCTCGTTTCCGAAGTACTTGACCGTCTCGTAGTTGAGGAGCGCGTCGACCGCCCGCGTGTTGGCGAGCTGGTCCTTCTTGTTCATCTCGCGGCGGTACTTCAGCCGCCACTCCGTGCTCGTCACCGTGAACCAGAAGTAGAGGACCACCGTCACGGCCGCGATCAGCGACAGCCAAAGGTCGTAGCGGATCGCGAAGGTCACGCAGACGATGCCGAGGAGGAGGATCGTCGGCCCGATGTTGAAGAGCAGGAAGCGGAACAGAAAGTCGATCGAGCGGATGCCGCGCTCGATGACACGCGAAAGCCCGCCGGTTCGCCGTTCGAGGTGAAAGCGCAGGGAAAGGGTATGCAGGTGCTCGAAGACGCCGGTCGCGACTTCGCGCTGCGCGCTCTGGCCCACGACCGAGAACAGGAACTCGCGGAGCTGGGGCAGGGCGGCCGATAGCAGGCGCAGCGCACCGTAGCCCAAGACCAATGCGAAGACGGTCGCGACGATGGCCGCTTCCGTGTCGAGTCGGTTGATCGCGTCGGCGAGCGCGAAGGGTGCGATCACGGTCGCGATCTGACCGGCGAGGATGACCGCGATCGAGGCGACGATCCGCAGCTTGAAGCCGGGCCGGTCGGCCCGCCACATGTAAGGCAGCAGGTAGCGCAGCGAGGCGAGTTGCTCTCGCAGGCTCGTTTCCTTGGCGTTGTCGAGGTCGGGGGCGGTCACGGAGGGAGGAGGCATTGCTCCTCAAGTAGGGTGCGCGGTGCCGCTTGGACATGCCTCCGAGGGCGGACCGAGGTCGGACTGCCTTAGCATCCCGTCACGTCTGCCCGGGTTGGCCCGGCGGTAACCCTTCTTATACCTTGCCGCCTGACGAGTAACCATGAGAACCGCGCGGCGGCTTCGCCGTTCGCGCCTTGATCCGGGTGTGACCATGAGACGCTTCCTCGCCGGCCTCCTCGCCGGCGCTTGTGCGTTCGCTTTTACCGCGAACGCTTCGGCACAGGTCGAGATCGACATCACGCGCGGCCGGACCGATCCGTTGCCGATCGCCGTGCCGTCCTACGTTGCGAGCGGCGATACGGCCGAACTTTCGACGCAGATCACCGAAGTCATCGAGGCTGACCTCGAACGCTCCGGTCTCTTCGCGCCGATCGATGAGCGCGCCTTCGTCGAGCAGATCAGCTCCATCAACGTACGGCCGCGCTTCGCGGACTGGCGCGTGATCGGCGCGCGGGTCCTCGTTACCGGCGAGGTCGAGCCGCTCGGCGATGGCCGGGTCCAGCTCAACACGCGCCTCTGGGACGTTGCGGGCAATCAGCAGCTCGGCTCGGTCGCCTACAAGACCCCGCGCGAGAACTGGCGCCGCGCGGCGCACAAGGTGGCCGACTTCATCTACTCGAACCTGACGGGCGAAGAGGGCTACTTCGACACCCGCATCGTCTTCGTCTCGGAGTCGGGAAACAAGCTCGACCGGACCAAGCGGCTGATGATCATGGATCAGGACGGCGCCAATCCGCAGGCGCTCACGGACGGCCTCAACTACGACGTCCTGACGCCTCGCTTCAGCCCGTCGAACCAGCAGATCACCTACCTCGCCCTGTTCGATAACCAGCCGGCGCAGGTCTACCTCTTCAACATCGAGACCGGCGAGCAGGAAGCGCTCGGCACCTATCGCGGCATGACCTTCGCGCCCCGCTTCAGCCCAGACGGGCAGAGCGTGCTCTTCTCTGTCGAGCAGAACGGCAACTCCGACGTCGCGATCATGGACCTGCGCACACGCCGGCTGCGTACCCTGACCGACAACCCGGCGATCGACACCTCGCCGACCATGTCCCCCGACGGCCGCCAGATCGCCTTCGCCTCGGATCGGGGCGGGTCGCAGCAGATCTACGTCATGGACGCGGACGGCACGAACCAACGGCGCATCACCTTCGGCGAGGGCACCTACGGCACCCCCGTCTGGAGCCCGCGCGGCGACCTCATCGCCTTCACGCGCCAGTACAAGTCGCGCTTCTACATCGGTGTCGTCAGGACGGACGGTACGGGCGAGCGCCTGCTGACCGAGAGCTACCTCGACGAAGGGCCGACCTGGAGCCCGAACGGTCGGGTCTTGATGTTCCACCGCGAGGAGCGACCGGGTGGCCCGGTCGGCCTCTACTCCGTCGACTTGACCGGTCAGAACCTGCGCCCCGTCCCGACGCCCGGCGAGGCGTCCGATCCGGCTTGGTCGCCGCCCTTGAACTGATCGAACCGGCACTGTTGCGTAAACGGAACAGTGTGGCTGGGGGGCACCAACAGGCCCTCCGATCCGCGTTGATCGGCCGCGGGGCGATGGTATTTTGCCCTGCAATTGACACCCTCCCTTGCCAGGCGGCCCCCGCCCTCAAGGAGGGTGGCAACGAAGCGGTAAGGCAGTTCGGGTAGGCTGCCTTTGACCGCCGATCATGGGGATGGCGGGAGATCTTATGTCCCCGACGAAGCGGAGCGAGAGATGATTAAACGAACCCTTGGAAAAGCGGGCCTGATCCTGGCCCTCGGCGCGATGGCGGCTTGCGCCTCGACGCCGGAAGAAGCGAACACGGCGAGCGACTACGAAACCGTCGCGCCGACGACCACTGCGCGGACCGAGCCCGTCGGGCCGGAGCCGGGCACGCTCGAAGACTTCCAGCAGAGCGCGGGCGATCGCGTCTTCTTCGGCTACAACCAGTACAACCTGACGAACGAGGCGCAGGGTACGCTGTCGCGTCAGGCGGCCTGGCTGAAGGAGTTCCCGGAAGTCCGCCTGCGCCTGGTCGGCAATGCCGACGAGCGTGGCACGCGTGAGTACAACCTCGCCCTCGGCGCCCGCCGGGCGAACGCGGCCAAATCCTACCTGGTGGGCCTCGGCATCGACCCCTCGCGGATCACGACGATCTCCTACGGGAAAGAACGTCCGATCGATCCCCGCTCCACGCCGGACGCTTGGGCCAAGAACCGAAACGCGACCACCATGCTGGTCAGCGTCGGTTCGTAAGCCGGCCTAAAGAAACCTTGGGGGAGAGGCTCGGAACGAGAATGTTCCGGGCCTCTTTTTTTTATGCGCCGGCCGCCCGCTTGAGCAGGTAAACCCGCACCGCCGACGCCAGGGGTCGTCCCCGGTCCAGTCGCGCTTCGTCGATCCGGGCGAGGAGGCCGGCGAGGCTGAGCTTCTCGGCGTCCGCTGCTGCGTCCAACGCGTCCCAGAACTCGGGCTCGAGCGCGAGGCTGGTCCTATGACCACCGAGCGTCACCGAGCGCTTCTTCAGCCCGCTCAGCGACCCTTCGTCCATTCGTCGATCCCATTTTGGCGAATGCCTTCCACGGCGGCGGTCATCCCATCCATCACGCCAGCCATGTGCGACAAGGCCTCGGAATCGGCGGCCGTCATGTCGATCCCAAGCGCAGCGTAGAGGGTCTCGAAGTCGATTCCGCGCGCGATGCAGAACTGCGCCAGCGCGATGCGCATCCGGCTGTGAGACGAAACGTCGGACATGCTGGGGCCTTTCGTGGTTACCATGGCACCGAGGCGCTCCGACGCAAGAGACGTGCCAGCTTCATGTCTTGATAGCCTTGTATCGAGCGAGCGCCTCGTCCCGCCGCGCAGCGTGCTCGACGATCGGTTCGGGGTAATCCTTCCCCAGCACGACGCCAGCCTTCTTCAGCACGTCCGCCAGCGCATCCCAAGGGGCGTGGACGTGCTTCTTGGGTAGGTCCTTCAACTCGGGGCACCAGCGTTTCACATACGCACCCTCGGGATCGAACCGCTCGCCTTGGCCGACCGGGTTGAAGACGCGGAAGAAGGGGCTCGCGTCCGCCCCGCAGCCTGCGATCCACTGCCACTGCGCGGTGTTGTTGGCGGGGTCGGCGTCCACGAGGCAGTCCCAGAACCACGCCATTCCGCGCCGCCAGTCGAGAAGCAGGTCTTTCACGAAGAAGCTGCCCGTGATCATGCGTACCCGGTTGTGCATCCAGCCCGTCTGCCAGAGCTGCCGCATGCCCGCATCGACGATGGGGTAGCCGGTCTGCCCTTTCGTCCAGGCGCGGTAAGCATCATCGTCCGTATCCCACTCGAACCGCTCGAACTTCGCATCGAGCGGCTTGTCGAACATCTCGGGGTGGGCGCAGAGGAGTTGGTGGTGGAACTCCCGCCAGGCGAGCTCGGACAGCCAGCTCTCTCCCTGGTCCTCCGGCACGTCGCCGTCTTCGATCCTCTCACGCAGATCGTGCCACGCCACCACGGGACTGGTCTCACCGAAGTGCAGGTGGGGCGATTGGCGCGAACTCGCGTCGCGGCCGGGAAAGTTGCGATCTTCGTCATAGGACGTCGCGTTCGACTTGAGCCACGAGAGCCAGCGCGCCCGCCCGCCGCGCTCGCCGGGCTCCCAAGTCTCCTCGAAGGCGCCGGCCCAGTTCGGTTGGGTAGGGAGAAGATTCCAGTCGCCGAGGTGATCTGAGGACGGAAGCTTCGCGGGGGCATCGAGCTTCTGCACCTTTGCGAGCTTCTCGGGCACCTCCCGCTCGCGCAACTTCCGCCAATAGGGCCCGAAGACCTTGTAGATGTTGCCGCTCCCGGTTCTGATCTCTCCTGGTTCGAAGAGGACCGTTCCGCGGAAGGTTCGCACCTCGATCTCCTGCTCCTGGAGTGCGTGCGCAACGTCGTCGTCGACCTCCTTCTGCCAGCCGATGTAGCGCCGGTTCCAGGTCACGAGGTCCGCGCCGACCTCTTGCGCGACGCTCGGCACGACGCCGCGGGAGTCGCCCCGGCGAAGGATCAGCGCGCTGCCGATACGGTCGAGCTCCGCCGCGAGCGCCTCGAGGCTCTTATGGAGCCACCATCGCTGAGCGCCCCCCATGGCCCAGTCGCCCGGGGTCACGTCGTCGAGGACGTAGAGGCACGCGGCGGGGCGGTCCGAATCGGCAGCGGCGCGCAGCGCGGGGTTGTCCTCGAGGCGCAAGTCGTTGCGCAGCCAGACGAGGGCGGGGGCGGTGTCGGGCATCAAAGGGGTTCCTCCTCGCCCAGGGAGCTAACCCGGCAAGCTCTCCCGTCTATAGGACGCCTGTGTCGAGGCAGTCGTGAACGTGGAGAAGGCCGACGGGCCGCGTCCCTTCGACGACGAAGAGTGCCGTGATCTTCGTGCGGGACAGGATGCCCAGCGCCTCGGCGGCGAGCGTGTCCGGTGACACCGTCTTCGGGCCACGGGTCATCATGGCCTCGACTGTTAGACGATCGAGGTCGTCGCCGATATGCCGCCGGATGTCGCCATCGGTGGCGATGCCGACGAGCGCGTCCCCGTCCAGCACGCCGACGCAGCCGAACCCGCCGCGACTGAGAACCGAAACGGCTTCGCGCACCGGCGTTCGCAACGGCACCAGCGGCAACTCGCGCCCTTCATGCATCAAGTCGCGGACCCGCTTCAGAGAGGCACCGAGCTTGCCGCCGGGGTGAAGCGTGCGGAAGTCGTCACTCGTGAACCCCCGGGCGTCCAGCAGTGCGACCGCGAGCGCGTCGCCGAGAACGACCGCGAGCGTCGTGGAGGTCGTCGGCGCCCGCGTCGCGCGGCAGGCTTCTTCTGCGTCGGGAAGGGGGAGCACGATGTCCGCGGCCTTGCTGAGCGAGGACTGAGGGACCGACGTCACGGCGATGAGCGGCACGCCGAACCGGCTGCAATAGGTCACGATCGAGCCGAGTTCCGGCGTTTCCCCGGAGTTCGACAGGGCGAGCACCACGTCTTCCTCGCCGATCATGCCGAGGTCGCCATGGCTCGCTTCGCCGGGATGAACGAAGGCGGCGCGTTGTCCGGTACTGGCCAGCGTCGAGGCGATCTTACGGGCGACGTGACCGGACTTGCCCATTCCGGTGACGATGACTCGACCCGGTGTGTGAAGGAGCGCGTCGAAGGCGGCATCGAAGGCGCGAGCCAAAGGGGTGGCGGGGTCGTCGAGGGCGCCGAGAAGCGCGTCCACTCCGCAGCGCTCGGTCCTGACGGCCGCAGCGGCGGTCTCGAGAGCGCGGCTCATCACTTGTTCCCTTTCGGCCTGCCCGCCATGTACGGCCCCAAGCCGCCAGCGTCCACGGAGCCGACCCGATGCCAGAAGAGAACACCGTCGAGATCGAGGCCGCCGCCGGAACCGTAAGGATCGGGAACGGTCAGCCTTTCACGCTCTTCGCGGGCCCTTGCGCGATGGAGAGCCGCGAGCACGCGATCGAAGTGTCGAGCGCGATCAAGGAGATCACGGACGAGCTGGGCATTCCCTTCGTATACAAGACGAGCTTCGACAAGGCGAACCGGACGAGCCTGGGCAGTGCGCGCGGGGTGGGACTGAAGGACGCGCTGCCGATCTTCGCCGAGGTGAAGGAGCGCTTAGGCGTCCCCGTCCTGACAGACGTGCACGAGCGCGAGCAGTGCGCGCCGGTCGCTGCGGTCGTCGACGTGCTGCAGATCCCGGCCTTCTTGTGCCGGCAGACGGATCTTCTGGTCGCGGCGGCGGAGACCGGCGCGGTGGTGAAGGTGAAGAAGGGCCAGTTCCTGAGCCCGCACGACATGAAGAACGTCGTTGCCAAGGTGCGCGGCGCGGGCAACGACCGGGTGCTCGTCACCGAGCGCGGGGTCAGCTTCGGCTACAACACGCTCGTCAGCGACTTTCGCGGCATCAAGGTGATGGCGGAGGAGACGCGCGCGCCGGTGATCTTCGATGCGACCCACTCCGTCCAGCAGCCGGGCGGTCAGGGCGGCACCTCGGGCGGTCAGCGCGAGATGATCCCGAGCCTGTCGAGGGCGGCGATGGCTGTGGGCGTCGCGGGACTCTTCGCCGAGACCCACCCCGATCCCGACAAAGCGCCCTCGGACGGGCCCAACATGATCCCACTCAAATGGCTGCGCGGGTTCCTCTCCGAAATGGTCGAGCTGGACCGGCTCGCGAAGAGCCGGTCCAGCCTGCATGGCTTTCCTGAAGCCTGAGCCGTCTTACGCGGCGGCCTTCTTGCGGCGGGCGTAGCCGAGGCCGGCGATGCCCGAGGCGAAGAGGAGGCCGGCGGCCGGAACCGGCACGGCGTTCACGTCGATCGACGAGATGTAGAAGGGCTTGTTGATCTTCGCGAAGCCGATCGCGTCGATGTCGAGGAAGAACGCATCGCCCATGGCCGCCATGGCCATGAAGGCACCGACGCAGTCGATGCGCAGGTCGACGCCCGCTTCGCTCAGGGTCGCAATGGCGATCGTGGCCGCGCTCGAGAGGAGGTTGCCGTGCGTGTCACGGAACTCGAAGCTCGTCACGTCGAAGGGCCCTTCGAGGAAGCCGAAGCCGACGCCTTCGCCCAGGTCGATCGGGCTGTCCGAGGCATGCTTGCACTGGTCACCGACGGTGAGGCCGGTCGAGCAGACACCGAGGCCGGTCGGCTTGCCGAAGACCTCGCCGTTCAGGTACGGGTTCGCAGCGTGCGGGAAGAGCGGCAGACCGTCGACCGCGCCGAAGACGAGGTTGAAGCCGTCGATGTTCAGGACTTCGAACTCATCCAGACCCTGTTCGCCGTTGGCGGCGGCATAGCCGGCGAAGTCGATGGTCGCGGCGGACGCAAAGCCGGTCATCGCGATCGCGGCACCGGCGAGAGTGGAGAGAAGTTTCTTCATGTTTAAAGCCCCCTGTCGATGACGTCCGAGCGGCCCCCCGCCCCGTTAACGTCTGGGTAACCTCGCTCTCGCAATCGGCGTGCCAGAAGGTGACGATCCGTTAAGGACAAAATCGGAACGACGCGTTTCGTTCTCTTTCCGTTCCAGCTAGAAGGGCAGACCCGCCGGAGGACGCCATGGCAAGGAAGCCGACCAAGACAGCCCCGAAGCCGAAAGCCGCGCCGAAGCCGCGCGCGGACGAGATCTTCGACGAGCCGATCTCGGAGGCGCTGTCGCGGCGCTACCTCGCCTATGCGCTCTCGACGATCACGGCGCGGGCGCTGCCGGACGTACGCGACGGCTTGAAACCGGTGCATCGCCGCATTCTCTACGCCATGCGCAACATGCGCCTGACCCCCAATGGCGGCTACAAGAAGTCGGCGAAGGTCGTCGGCGAGGTGATGGGCAACTTCCACCCGCACGGCGACCAAGCGATCTACGACGCGATGGTGCGCCTGGTGCAGGACTTTTCCGTCCGCGTGCCGCTGATCGACGGTCAGGGGAACTTCGGCAACGTCGACGGCGACAACGCCGCCGCTATGCGGTACACGGAAAGCCGCCTGACGGCGGCGGCCGAGCTTCTGCTTGCGGGCATAGACGAGGACACGGTCGACTTCCGGGAGACCTATGACGGGGAGGGGCGGGAACCCGTCGTCCTGCCCGCCGCCTTCCCGAACCTGCTCGCCAACGGCGCCAACGGCATCGCGGTCGGCATGGCGACGAGCGTGCCACCCCACAACGTCGCCGAGCTGATCGACGCGACGATCCACCTCATCAAGACGCCCGCCGCGAAGACCGAGACACTGCTCAAATACGTCAAGGGCCCGGACCTGCCAACGGGCGGGGTCTGCGTCGAGGGCTTCGAGGAGATGGTCGAGGCCTACGCCACCGGCCGGGGCGGCTTCCGCATCCGCGCTAAGTGGGAGGCGGAGGATTTAGGCCGAGGCCGCTATCAGATCGTCGTCACCGAGGTGCCCTACCAGGTCCAGAAGTCGAAGCTCGTCGAGCGCATCGCCGACCTCATCAATACGAAGAAGCTCCCCATCCTTACGGACGTGCGAGACGAAAGCGCCGAGGACATCCGCCTCGTGCTGGAGCCCCGCTCGGGCAGCCTCGACCCTGCCGTCGTCATGGAGACGGTCTTCAAGCTCTGTGACCTCGAGACCCGCATCCCGCTCAACATGAACGTCCTCGACGCGTCGGGCACGCCGCGCGTCATGGGCCTGCGTGAGGTCCTGCAGAGCTTCGCGGACCACAGGAAAGAAGTTCTCGTCCGGGGCACGAACCACCGCCTCGAGAAGATCGCCCGCCGCCTCGAGGTTCTCGACGGCTTCATCATCGCCTTCTTGAACCTCGACGAGGTGATCCGGATCATCCGCTACGAGGACGAGCCCAAAGCGCAGTTGATCGCCACCTTCGATCTGACGGACGTGCAGGCCGAGGCGATCCTCAACATGCGCCTGCGCTCTTTGCGCAAGCTCGAGGAGATGGAACTCAAACGCGAGCGCAAGGAGCTCCAAGCCGAGCAGAAGGATCTCCGCGCGCTCCTGAAGTCGGACGACCTGCAGTGGACCCGCATCACCGAGCAGCTCCGCGAGACGAAGAAAGCCTTCTCGCCCACGACTCCGCTCGGCCGCAGGCGGACGGCAATCGAAGACGCGCCCGCTGCCGAAAGCCTCGACGAGGCGGACATGATCGAACGCGAGCCCGTTACCGTCGTCATCTCGGAGAAGGGATGGGTCCGCGCGCTCAAAGGCCACGTCGAGGACGAGGCCGGCATCAAGTACAAGGATGGCGACCAGGGCCGCTTCGCCTTGCCCGCCCAGACCACCGATAAGCTCATGCTGCTCGGGACCAATGGCAAGTTCTACACGCTGAGCGTAGCGGAGCTTCCCGGGGGGCGGGGGCACGGCGAGCCGATCCGCCTGATGGTCGAACTCGGCAATGCCGACGACCTCGCTGCCGCTTTTATCTACCGAGGCGAACGGACGATCCTGCTCGCGGCGACCTCCGGCCACGGCCTCCTCGTGAAGGAGGAGGATGCGGTGGCCAACACCCGCAAGGGCAAGCAGGTCCTGAACGTCGCCGACGGTGCGGAGGCGGCAGTCTGTCGCCTTCTCGACACGGCGCCAGGCAAGGGTGACTTCGTGGCGGCGCTCGCCTCGAACAGGAAGCTCTTGATCTTCGACGCGCAGGACCTGCCCCTGATGACCCGCGGCAAGGGGGTCGCGTTGCAGAAGGTGGCGCCCGGCACGCTGGCCGACGCCAAGGTGTTCTCGGCGAAGGACGGCTTCACCTGGCAGGACCGCGCCGGGCGGACTCAGTCGGAGGCGCAGTGGAAGTCCTGGGTCGGTAAGCGCAGCCAGGTCGGCAAGCTGGTGCCGAAGGGCTTCCCGCGCTCGGGGCGCTTCGGCGGCTAGTCCGAAAGGGCAGCCTCGATCGCGGCGATCGCCTCCGTCCGGTCGTCTTCGGGAAAGAGTTCGACGAGGGCGATGTTCGCCCTCGCGAGCGCGGCGCGCTTCACCGCGTCGCGTGCCTTCGCGTCCCCCTGGTAGTGGCCTTCCCCCTGATACTCGATCGCGACGAGCGGGAGGCCGGCGGCGTCGATGACGAGGAAGTCCGCCCGCTTCGCGTTGACCGCGCGAAAGGCCGCCGGCTCCTTCGTCCGCATCATCTCGCCGTAAGGGACCTGGGCGAGCACGCGGTAGGGCTTCCCGCGCGCCCACTCTTCGAACCAGACGAGGCGCGTCATCTCGGAACGGTTCAGCACCGGTCGTGCTTCGAAGCCCGCGCGCTTTACCGCGCGGAGGTGCTGGCGCGGATCGGACGGGTCCGTGCCGAGCCGCAGGAAGGCAAGCAGGCCAAGAAGGACGAGTAGGCCGGTGACAGCCCAAAGAAGGGTCGAGTTCATGGGGTTCAACGACGCTTTGGAACCGCGGACCTTGCCGGCTTGTTAGCTTGGCGTCCAGCAGAGCAGGGGATGTCGAATGCGGGTGGTGCGCCTGGGACTCGTCGCGTCGTTAGGTTTGATGGGGGCTTGCGCCCAGGGCGCGCGGCTGCCGCCGCCCGAGAGGACCTATCCCGCGCCGGAACCGGCGCAGGACTGGGAGAACTGGGGAGACGATCGGACGGACGTACCGCCGGGCGGCGCGATCCGTCGGGATCAGGTGGTAGGGACCATCCTCGAAGGCGAAGCGTTGCGCGGGGAGGTCGCGGGCGTCACGCTGAACGGCTGCTACCCGAGCGGCGAGCGTTTCTCGGAGCGGCTGGCCACGAACGGCAACTTCTACAACGTGGCCGAGGCCGACGAGCTTCTCGGCCAGTGGTCGGTCGTGAATGATCGGCTCTGCTTCCGCTACCCGGAACGCGCGCAGGCCGGAGAGCCGGACGCCTGCTTTTCCGTCAGCCAGGGGGCCGGGGGCTTGCACTTCTACGCGCCCGATCTTTCCGCCTACGTTGCCTCGACTAGATGCCCGATGCGCCTCGGAGAATGATCAGCATGAGACCTTTCCTCCCCACGTTTCTTCTGACCGTTCTCGGTGCGCTCCCCGCCGCCGCGCAGCCGGGACTGCTTCAGGACCTGGACGATACGGTGACAGACATCTTCGGCGAGGCGGCCTTCGTCGCCGGCGCGGGTGTCGGCATCACCACCTTGCCTTACCGAGACATCGAGGACGGCACCGAGATCTTCCCGATCCCGCTGATCTCCTATCAATCCGAGCGCTTCGAGTTCGTCGGCAAGACGCTCGAGGCCGAGCTCTACGAGACGAGCGGCCTGGCCTTCAGCGCCGTCGCCGACTGGCGCTTCCAGGGCTACAAGGCGAAGAACAGCCCCTATCTGACCGGCATGGACGACCGGAAGGGGACGCTGGAAGTCGGCGGTCGGATCAAGACCGACGCGCTCGGCGCGCAGTTCTCTCTGACGGGGCTTGTCGACGCGCTTTCTCGCCATGGCGGCTACGAGCTCTCCGCTCAGGCGAGCTACGAGTTGTCGAGCTGGCGCCCGCTCTCACTGCGTCCGGTCGGCGGCGTCCGTTACCAGTCGAGCAATCTGTCGGATTACTACTTCGGCGTCGATCCGGAGGAAGCGTTGATCGCGAACTGCGTTCAGGAACCTTGCCCCTTCCGGCCCGCCTACGAGACGGGCGACGCCTTCGTGCCGTTCGCCGGGGTCGTCGCGAGGCAAGCGCTCTCTTACAAGATCGCGCTCTTCGCTCAGGCCGACTACTCCTTCCTGCCGGACAGCCAGACCAATAGCCCCATCGTCGAGGACGACGGCCGGTTCAGCCTCTTCGTCGGCGCGGTCTACATCTTCGGCGACGCGGCCAAGCGGATCATGGACGAGTAGGCTTCGGCCCAGATCTCAGGGATCGCGGCCCAGCGGTCCGGAAAGGCGGCGCGGACATTGGCCGAGAAGTGCGCCGTCTCGTAGGTCGGCACAGCCGCCCCGCCGGACGCTGTCCAGACGGTCTGCGCCACTCTGCCGACTAGAACGGCAGTTCGTAGCTTTGGAAGAAGAGCAAGAAGGTCGCGCAGGGCTTCCGCGCCCGCCCGCCTCTCCTCCGCGGTGACCTTCGCCGTGCCGTTCCACCAAGGCACGGCGTTCCAGATCAGGCTCTCCCCGCGCGGAACCCTCGCCTCAGCGAGGAACCGCCCGAGCGTGTGAGCACCCCTTGCCGGGTTGTCCCGCCCGACGAACCCGGTCTCGGCGGCGAGTCGGCTCGGCTTCTCGAGGAGGAACAGGATGCGGGCTCCTGTTCCGCCGTCGAACGGATCGGCGTCGGGGACGAGCGTTCCTGGTCGTCTAGCCCGAAGCTTCTCGGCAAAGGCGGCGAGGGGCGCGGCATGCCCACGCCTCAGCGCGGCTTGCCGTTCGGCGCGCACTGCCGCATCTGACAGGTCCGAACGGACGAAAGACGACATGGCCCGCATCCTCATCACCTCGGCGCTGCCCTACATCAACGGAATCAAGCACCTCGGCAACCTCGTGGGCTCGATGCTGCCGGCGGACGTCTACGCCCGCTTCATGCGGGCGCGGGGGCACGAGGTCGCCTTCGTCTGCGCGACCGACGAGCATGGCACCCCGGCGGAGCTCGCCGCCGCCGCCGCGGGGCAGGAGATCGCGGCCTACTGCGCCGAGCAGCACGAGGTCCAGAAGGCCGCCTGCGAAGGTTTCGGCCTGAGCTTCGACGTCTTCGGCCGATCCTCTTCGCCGGCCAACCGGGAGCTGACGCAGCACTTCGCGCAGAGGCTGGAAGAGAACGGCTACATCGAGGCGCGCGAGGAGAGCCAGGTCTACAGCCCCGCCGACGGCCGCTTTCTGCCCGATCGCTACGTCGAGGGGACCTGCCCCAACTGCGGCTTCGAGCGGGCGCGGGGAGACCAGTGCGACAACTGTGGGAAGCTCCTCGATCCCACGGACCTCATCGATCCGTACTCGGCGATCTCGGGCAGCAGAGACGTCGAGCTTCGCGAGACGAGGCACCTCTACCTCCTTCAGTCGAAGCTGGAGCCGGAGGTGCGTGCCTGGGTCGACGCGCACCCGCACTGGCCGCAGCTGACGCGCTCCATCGCCTACAAGTGGCTGGATGAGGGCCTCCGCGACCGCTCGATCACCCGCGACCTCGACTGGGGTATCCCGGTCCCGCGCGAGGGGTTCGAGGGCAAGGTCTTCTACGTCTGGTTCGACGCGCCGATCGAGTACATCGCCGCGACGAAAGAGATGGACTCCGACGGCTGGGAAGCCTGGTGGCGGACCGATCAGGGGGCGGACGACGTCTCTTACGTTCAGTTCATGGGTAAGGACAACGTCGCCTTCCACACCGTCAGCTTCCCCTGCACGCTGCTCGGCTCGAAGGAGCCGTGGAAGACGGTCGACACGCTCAAGAGCCTCAACTGGCTCACCTGGTACGGGGGCAAGTTCTCGACCAGTCAGGGGCGCGGCATCTTCATGGACCAGGCGCTCGAGATCATGCCGGCCGATACCTGGCGCTGGTACCTGATGGCGAACGCGCCTGAGTCCGACGATACGGCCTTCACGCTCGAAGCCTTTACGGGCGCGGTGAACAAGGACCTCGCCGACGTGCTTGGCAACCTCGTCAACCGCGTGACGCGCTTCGCTTCGTCCCGCTTCGACGGCGTGGTGCCCGAAGGCGGCGCGCCTGGCGAGGCGGAAGAAGCTTTGTTCGTGGAGCTCGACCGCCGCATCCCCGCCTACACCGAGCAGCTCGAGCGGATGGAGTTCCGCAAGGCCTTCGCCGAGCTTCGCGCGATCTGGGCGGCGGGCAACGAGTACCTGCAGGCGGCGGCCCCCTGGACCAGCTTCAAGACGGACAAGGACCGAGCCGCGGCATCGGTCAGGACGGGGCTCAACCTGGTCCGCCTCCTCGCCGAGCTCTCCGCGCCGGTGATCCCGTTCACGGCGCACAAGATGCTCGCCGTCTTCGGGATCGAGGACGCGCCTTCCTGGCCGCAAGGCGAGGCGAGGGCGCTCCTCGACCGGCTGCCGCACGGCGCCGCGTTCACCGCGCCGGACGTCTTGTTCCGCAAGGTGGAAGACGAGCAGTTGGCCGAGTGGGCGGAACGCTTCGGCGCGCCGCGCTGACAAATCGCGGCATTCTGCGCTAAGTCCCCGGCAAAGCGAGAAGACGAAAAGGAAGCGCCCATGATCGACGAGACCCCGACCGCGCGCGAGAGCATGCAGTTCGACGTGGTGATCGTCGGCGCCGGGCCCGCCGGCCTCTGCGCGGCGATCCGCCTCAAGCAACTCGAAGCCGAGACCGGCCGCGAGGTCTCGGTCGTCGTCGTCGAGAAGGGCTCCGAGGTCGGCGCGCACATCTTGTCGGGCGCGGTCCTCGACCCCCGCGCCCTCGACGAGCTGATGCCGGAGTGGCGCGAGGATGCGAGCTGCCCGATCGACACGCCCGTCACGGCCGAGCGCTTCTTGTACCTCGGTGCGGCGGGCAGCCTGCCGCTGCCGAACTTCGCTCTGCCGAAGATGGTCAAGAACGAGGGCTGCTACGCCGTCTCGATGGCGAACGTCTGCCGTTGGCTGGCTGAGAAGGCTGAAGGCATGGGCGTCGAGATCTACCCGATGATGGCGGCCTCCCGCGTGCTCCGTGCCGAGGACGGAAGGGTGCGCGGCGTCATCGTCGGCGAGGCGGGCATCGGCAAGGACGGCGAGCCGAAGGACGCCTACGAGCCCGGCATGGAGCTCCTCGGCACCTACACCCTCTTGGCCGAGGGCGTGCGGGGCTCGCTCTCCAAGCAGCTGATCGAGGAGTTCGCGCTCGCCGAGCACGCCGAGCCGCAGAAGTACGGCCTCGGGGTCAAGGAGCTCTGGAAGGTGCCGGACGCGAACTTCCGCAAGGGGCTTGTCCAGCATACCTTCGGCTGGCCGCTCAAGAACGACACGGGCGGCGGCTCGTGGATGTACCACTTCGGCGACAACTACGTCTCGATCGGCCTCGTCACGCACCTCAACTACAAGAACCCCTACCTTTCGCCGTTCCAGGAGTTCCAGCGCTTCAAGACGCACCCTGACATTCGCGGCTTCCTAGAGGGCGGCGAGCGCGTCGCTTACGGCGCAAGGGCAATCACCGAGGGCGGGTTCCAGTCCGTACCGAAGCTGAGCTTCCCCGGCGGCGCGCTGATCGGGTGCGCTGCGGGCTTCGTCAACGTGCCCCGCATCAAGGGCAACCACAACGCGATGAAGACCGGCATGATGGCGGCCGAAGCCGCCTTCGAGGCGCTCGGCGAGGCGGAGACGCCCGCCCTGCTCGACGGCTACCAGGCCCGCTACGATGCGTCCTGGGTGCGCGAGGAACTCTACAAGGTCCGCAACGCGAAGCCGCTCTGGTCGCGGCACGGCACCATCCTCGGCGCAATCGCCATGACGGGGGCGGAGCTCTGGCTATCCAAGCTGCCCGGCGGCTTCTCGCCCTTCGGCACGCTGCCGCACGGCAAGACGGATGCGGAGGCGACCGAGCCCGCCTCGAAGCACAAGCCGATCGACTATCCGAAGCCCGACGGCGTCCTGACCTTCGACCGGCTGACGAGCGTGGCCTACTCCTTCACGAACCACGAGGAGGACCAGCCCTCCCACCTCAAGCTTCGTGACGAGGACGTGCCGTACACGACCGAACTGCCCGTCTACGCGGGACCGTCGCAGCGCTACTGCCCCGCGGGCGTCTATGAGTTCGTCGAAGCCGGACCGAAAGCGAACCACGGCACCGGCCAGCAGTTCCGGATCAACGCCCAGAACTGCGTCCACTGCAAGACTTGCGACATCAAGGACCCGGCCCAGAACATCGTCTGGACCGTGCCTGAGGGCGGCGGAGGGCCGAACTACCCGAACATGTAGGCTCGGCCGTTCAGCCTCGGCTACCTGACCGGCGCGGCACGCAGAGAAGCTGCTATCGCGTCGTAGAGAGGTTTCGGTTGGTAGTCCGTGCCGAAGGGCAGGGGGCGGGCCGGCGGCTGTCCCTCCTTCCGGAACGCTTGCAGCCAGCTGTAATGATCCGCCATGCCCCACAGCAGGAAGTCCGTCGCCTTCTCGTTGGCGAGCGAGGCGTCGATGTAATCCTGAGCGAAGGCGGCGATCTCCGCGTCGCGGGTCTCGTCGTCGGCGTCATAGAGCCGATCGTTCACGTCGAACTCCGTGAACAGAAGGTCGTAGCCCATGTCCGAGACTTCCTTTAGATAGTCCGCCCAAGCCCGCTGCTTCTGTGTCGTGAACGGAACCTCGGGGTCCAGCATGATGTGAGCCTGCACACCGAGCGCATCGACGGGAACCTCGTCGCGTTTGAGCCGCTCGAGGAGCTTCAAGACGCCCGCTCGGTGGTTCGCGCTCTTGTCCTCCCAGGACATGTAGTCGTTGTAGACGAGCGTCGCGGTCGGCGCGTTCTCCTTCGCAACGTGGAAACAGTGATCGATGACGTCCCAACCCATCGCGTCGCTGAAGACAGAGCTTCGAAGCTCCCCCGTCTCGTCGTTGAAGCTCTCGTTGATGACGTCCCAGGAGTAGACGTGCGGCGAGTAATGAGAGGCGACACGGGAGATGTAGTCGGTCAGGAACTTCGCCGCCTCGCGCGACGATCCGAACTCCTGCGCGTTGACCCAATCGGGCAGCCAGCGCGGATAGTTCCACAGGAGGGTATGCCCCCTCATTCCTATATCGTTCTCCTTCGAGAACGCCATGAGGCCATCCCCGGGCGCGAAGTTCCACACGTCCGGTTCGTCCTCGATCGTGTACATCTTCAGCTCGCCACCCGGCACCATCACCGCGCATTCGCGCTTGAACAGGTCGGTGTAGGCTTCATCGCCAAGCTGATCGAAGTTGATCTCCGAGCCGAAGCGGATGCCCTTCTCCGCCGCCAGGTCCTTGAGCCCGGGCCCGTTCCCTGCCGGACGTTGCCCGGCCTGCGATACGGTCCCTGCACGGGCACGGAAAGCGGGCAAGAGGGCAGCGCTTCCGAGCAACCCAAGGGTATGACGGCGTGAGAAATCGGGCATGGCATCCTCCTCGTTATTGTTTTGTGAGATAAGGTCTCACATCATGAGAGGAGGTCAACGAATTTTAACACACCCGGCGGACCGGCCGGCCCGTTGCACGGGCCGGCTTAGGCCGAACTAGCGCTGGCTATCCAACTGTTCTTGCCTCGCTGTGCCCTGAGTCTCGAACATCCAACCGGGATACTCCTTCGGCAGGGCGCTGACCTCGTCGAGTGCCGCCAGGTCGTCGCCTGTAAGGTTCACTTCCGGGGCGCCGAGGTTGTCCTCCAACTGGTGCTTCTTCTTGGCGCCGACGATGACGCTCGTGACGGCGGGTTGGTGAAGGAGCCAAGCGATCGCGACCTGTGCGACGCTGGCGTCGCGTTCCTTCGCGATTCGGCGCATTACGTCGACCGTGTCGAACCCGCGGTCCTCGTTCACCGGCGGGAAGTCGAAGTCGGCACGCCGTCCCTCGCCCTTGTCGTCGCGGCTGTACTTGCCCGACAGCAGGCCGCCCGCGAGCGGACTCCAGACCATGAGGCCCATGCCTTCTGCCTTCAGCATCGGGATGATCTCGCGTTCGAGGTCGCGGCCCGCCACCGTGTAGTAGGCTTGCAGAGAGGCGAAGCGGGAGAGGCCGCGCCGCTCGGCGATGCCTTGAGCGCGGGAGACCTGCCAAGCCGCCCAGTTCGACAGTCCGACGTAGCGGACGTGACCGTGCTTCACGAGGATGTCGAGCGCTTCGAGCGTCTCCTCCATCGGCGTCGCCGGGTCGAAGCCGTGGATCTGGTAGAGGTCGATGTGATCGAGGCCGAGCCGCTTCAAGCTCGCCTTGCAGGCGTCGATCAGGTGATACCTCGAGGCGCCGCGTCCGTTCGGCCCCTCGTGCATCTGCCCGAAGGCCTTGGTCGCGATCACGACCTCCTCGCGAGCCACGCCGAGAGTCTTCAGCGAGCGTCCGAGCGTCTCTTCGGACTGCCCCTCGGAGTAGACGTTCGCCGTGTCGAAGAAGTTGACCCCGGCGTCGAGTGCGGTGCGAACGAGATCGTCGGCCTCGTCCTGACCTAGCCCTGAGATAGACTTCCACATCCCCTCGGAGTGCCCGAAGGTCATAGTGCCGAGGCAGAGCTCGGAGACGAAGAGGCCGGTGTTGCCGAGACGGTTGTAGCGCATGGGAAGGCTCCCTTGTGTGAGAGGAAGCCGAACGGGCGGGGCGGGGTGTGGGTTCCCCGCCCCTGGGCGATCAGCCCTTCTCGTTGGACTTCTCCTTGCTTCCCGCCGTGTCGCTCGCGGCGAGCTTCGGCGCCGGGCCGCCCTTGGCGATCCACTCGTCGATGCGCTTCTCGAGGACACGCAGAGGCGCGCCGCCGTCGCGCAGCACTTGGTAGTGGAAGGCCGCGACGTCGAAGTCGTCGCCGAGCGCCTCCTCGGCGCGCGCCCGCAGTTCCTGGATCTTCAGCATGCCGGTCTTGTAGGCGAGGGCCTGGCCTGGCCAGACCGAGTAGCGTTCGATCTCGCTCTCGAC
This sequence comes from Parvularcula dongshanensis, assembly GCF_014199615.1. Taxonomy (GTDB): domain Bacteria; phylum Pseudomonadota; class Alphaproteobacteria; order Caulobacterales; family Parvularculaceae; genus Parvularcula; species Parvularcula dongshanensis. The sequence continues at coordinate 73,174 of NZ_JACHOB010000003.1, forward strand.
GTCCGAACGCTCCATGCCGGTCGTCTTCACCATGTAGTCGACGGCCTTCTCGCGGCTCCAATGCTTCGCGTGCATGCCTGAGTCGACGACGAGGCGGACGGCACGGAACATCTCCGCCTGCAGACGGCCGATGTCGCCTTCGGGGTCGTCCTTATACATGCCGATCTCCTTGGCGAAGTTCTCGGCGTAGAGACCCCATCCCTCGGCAAAGCCCGTGGAGGACGCGGACTGGCGCACGAGCAGAGGCGTCTCTTTGGCGTCGGTCGCGAGCGCGAGCTGGAAGTGGTGGCCCGGGACCGTCTCGTGATAGACGAGCGTCGGCAGCGTATAGCGCGGCTGGATAGCGGTATCGCGCAGGTTGATCATGAACATGCCGGGGCGGGACCCGTCCTCGGCCGGCGACATATAAGAGCCGCCCGCGGCGCCCTGTTCGGCGTAGGCGGGAACGGGCTCCACGACCACGGAGTTCTTAGGCGTCACGAGGAAGTACTCGCCCATCACGCCCTCGGCCTCCGAGACGAGCCCGCGCGTGTAGGATAGCAGCTCTTCTTTGCCCTCCGGCGTGTTGGGAAAGACCTGCTCGGGGTCGGCGGTGAGCGCGGCGAGGCGTTCGCCCACCGTTCCCTCGGTCATGCCGATCTCTTCGAACAAGGCCTCCATCTCGCCTTCGATCCGCGCGACCTCGCTAAGGCCGAGCTTATGGACGCCGTCGCCGTCGAGCTCGCTTTCGCCATTCGCGACGATGAGCGCGTCGTAGAGGCGTTCCCCTTCGGGAATGTCCCAGATCCCGGCCTCATGGGTCGCCTGCGGCCGCAGCTCCTCGAGCGCGGCGATGAGCCGCTGATAGGCGGGGTAGACGGTCTCTTCGACCGCTTGGGTCGCGCGTTGACGGTAGCCGTCGACGTCGTCGACGCCGATCTCGGGCAGCGTGTCCGTAAGGTGCGTGACGAGGACGTTCTCGCTCGCCGGTCCGTCGACGAACATCTTCGCCTGCGCGATGGCGCCGTCGATCGCGTAGTCGGGCGGGATCGCACCGGCCTCGGCGTTGGCGTTCATGACCTCGATCGCGCCGTCGAACTGCTCGCCGAAGAGGCCGAGCCGCGTGACGTAGGCGTCGGCATCGTCCGCCGAGGCGAGCCCGTGCAGTTGCGTCATCAGCTGCGGCAGGTTCGTGTGTATGCCGCCGATCTGGTTGACGACGTACGGGCTATTGTACCCCCCGGCGAGGTAGTAGCCGGTCTTCTCCTCGATCGCGTCGAGTTCGTCGGCGTTCTCCTGATCGCCGAGAAGGATCGCGAGGTACTCTTGACGTTCGGGCGTGAGCGCAGAGGCGTCTAGGCCTTCGAGTTCCGCCTCGACCTCATCCGAGTAAGCCTTCATCTCCTCGTAGCCCGCGATCCCCGGCGTGCCGAAGCGATCTTTGTATCTCCCCCCCGCCTGCTCCTCGGGAATGTTGAGGACGCTCGCATAGGCAGGCTGCAGCTTGAACAGTTCGCTCGTCGCTTCGTCGACGATCCGGTCGAAGGCCGCATTGGCGTCTTCGTCGGTCTCCCCCTTGTCGGTCTGCTCGGTCGTGGCTGGCTTGGGCGTACCTTGCGCGGTCGCGACCGAGGCGAGGGCGAGTAGGGCGGTGCTGGTCAGGAGGGCGGCTGTCGTAACGGACTTCATCGGGAACCTCTGAACTTTATCGATAATCGGAGGTACGCCTGCCCCGGTGTCGCTTCAAGGAACCTATACCGTCCCCTCTTGCGTGACATAAATCCCACACCACATTCATGCGGACCGGCGTCGCCTTCGGGGGTGCCACCAACTCGTTGCTCTTTGGAGGACGGATGAACTTCGAGACCTATACCGACCGCAGCCGCGGCATGATCCAGGCTGCGCAGACGATCGCGGTGCGGGAGTCGCACCAGCAGATCACGCCTGATCACCTCTTGAAAGCGCTGCTCGACGACAGCGAAGGCTTGGCTGCGAACCTGATCCGTTCGGCCGGCGGGCAACCCGAGACCGCGCTTCAACTCGTCGACGCTGCGCTCGCCAAGCTGCCGAAGGTCGAGGGGCAGTCGGCGCAGACCTACCTTTCCCAGAGCCTGAACAAGGTCTTCGTACGCGCCGAGGAGATCGCGAAGAAGGCGGGCGACAGCTTCGTCACCGCCGAGCGGCTCCTCGTCGCGCTGAGCCTCGAAGGCGAGGCGGCTCAGCATCTCAAGAAGGCCGGCGTCAACGCGCAGAGCCTCAACGAAGCCATCAACCAGGTCCGCAAGGGCCGCACGGCGGACAGCGCCGGGGCGGAGGGGCAGTACGACGCCCTCAAACGCTACGCGACCGACCTGACCGAACGGGCGAAGAGCGGCAAGCTCGACCCCATCATCGGCCGCGATGAAGAGATCCGCCGCGCGATGCAGATCCTGTCGCGGCGTACCAAGAACAACCCCGTGCTGATCGGCGAGCCCGGCGTCGGCAAGACCGCGATCGCGGAGGGCCTCGCGCTCCGCATCGTCAACGGCGACGTGCCCGAGAGCCTCAAGGACAAGCGCCTCCTCGCGCTCGACATGGGCGCGCTCATCGCCGGGGCGAAGTACCGAGGCGAGTTCGAGGAGCGGCTCAAAGCGGTCCTGTCCGAGGTTCAGTCGGCCGAGGGCGGCATCATCCTCTTCATCGACGAGATGCACACGTTGGTCGGCGCCGGGAAGGCGGATGGCGCGATGGACGCGTCGAACCTCCTTAAGCCGGCCCTCGCGCGCGGCGAGCTTCACTGCGTCGGCGCGACGACGCTCGACGAGTACAGAAAGCACGTCGAGAAGGATGCGGCGCTGGCGCGGCGCTTCCAGGCGGTCTTCGTCAGCGAGCCGACGGTCGAGGACACGGTCTCGATCCTGCGCGGCCTCAAGGAGAAGTACGAGCTGCACCACGGCGTGCGGATCGCCGACAGCGCGATCGTGGCCGCGGCGACGCTCAGTAACCGCTACATCACCGACCGCTTCCTGCCGGACAAGGCGATCGACCTCGTCGACGAGGCGGCGTCGCGCCTCCGCATGGCGGTGGACAGTAAGCCCGAAGCGCTCGACGCGATCGACCGCCAGGTCATCCAGATGAAGATCGAGCGCGAGGCGCTGCGACGCGAGGACGACAAGGCCTCCCGCGACAGACTCGCCAAGCTCGAGCAGGAGCTTGCGAATCTCGAGCAGCAGTCCGCCGAGATGACTGCGCGTTGGGAGTCCGAGAAGGCGGCCCTTGCCTCCGCAACCGAAGTGAAGGAGCAGCTCGACCGGGCTCGCCAGGAACTGACGGATGCGGAGCGCCGGGGCGACCTCGGCCTCGCCTCCGAGATTAAGTACGGCCGCATTCCGGAACTGGAGCGCAAGCTGGCGGTCGCCGAGGATGCAGAGGATCAGGCGAGCCTCGTCCAAGAGGTCGTCGACGCCGAAGGCATCGCGCAGGTCGTTTCCAAATGGACCGGCATCCCCGTGGATAAGATGCTGGAAGGCGAGCGCGAGAAGCTCCTTCACATGGAGGAGGCGTTGCATCGCCGCGTCATCGGCCAGGACGAGGCGGTCACCGCCGTCTCCGCCGCCGTTCGCCGGGCGAGGGCCGGGCTTCAGGACCCGAACAGGCCCTTGGGCTCGTTCCTGTTCCTTGGCCCCACGGGCGTGGGCAAGACCGAGCTGACCAAGGCGCTTGCGGCCTTCCTGTTCGACGACGACAGCGCGATCCAGCGGATCGACATGTCCGAGTTCATGGAGAAGCACGCCGTCAGCCGCCTGATCGGCGCGCCGCCGGGATATGTCGGCTATGAGGAGGGCGGCGTCCTGACCGAGGCCGTCCGCAGGCGGCCTTATCAGGTCGTCCTCTTCGACGAGGTCGAAAAAGCGCACCCGGACGTCTTCAACGTCCTTCTCCAGGTCCTCGACGAGGGTCGGCTGACGGACGGGCAGGGGCGCACGGTCGACTTTCGCAACACGCTGATCATCCTGACCTCGAACCTCGGGTCCGAGTTCATGTCGTCCCTTCGCGAAGGGGCGGACGTAGAGGACGTGCGCGAACCCGTCATGGACGCGGTGAGGGCGGCCTTCCGGCCGGAGTTCCTGAACCGACTCGACGAGATCATTCTGTTCTCGCGCCTGCAGCGGGACCAGATGGGCGCGATCGTGGACATCCAGATCGCGCGGCTACAGCGCCTGCTTGACGAGCGGAAGATCAAGATCGCGCTCGACGACGCGGCCCGCGCATGGCTCGCCGAGGCGGGTTACGATCCTGCCTTCGGTGCCCGGCCCCTGAAGCGGGTCGTGCAGAAGGCGGTGCAGGACCCGCTCGCCGAAGCCATCCTCTCCGGCGCGGTCGCGGACGGAGACACGCTGTCGCTGTCGGCGGACGACGATGGACTGACCATGAACGGCGCGCGGCTCTCGGGCCGGGAAGCGTTCAGGCTCGGGGGCGCAGGCCGTCCGAGCGCGCCCGTCAGCACCGCGATCAACTGAGAGGGCGGGCTCCGGCCCGCCCTTTCTCCGGGTCACGCCTGCAGTCGGCGGAACGCTCGACTCACACCTCGACAGCCGCCACCAGGTCGGCAACCGACCCGAGCAAGTCCGTGCCGACGGCGTCCGTCCGGGCCGGCAGCGCCGCCAGCTTCGCGTCGAGCGGGAGGCTCGCGAGCCGCTTGAGGTTCAACGCCTCGAGGTCGCCCTCGCTCAGCGGCTCGCCGAACGGGCCGGGGCCGCCGGGCAGGCTCGCCATGTTCTCCACCACGCCGAGGACCGGAACGCCTGTTCGTTCGAAGAGCTGCTTGCCGCGGCGAAGATCGGCGAGGGCGAGGGGGCTCGGCGTCGTCACCAGCACGGCCGCGTCCAGCGCGAGCCGCTGGATCATCGACAGATGCGCGTCGCCGGTGCCCGGCGGCGTGTCGACCACGAGCGTGTCGAGCGGCGCGCCGTCCTCGCCGGTCCAGTCCGCCTCCTCCATCAACTGGCGCACGGCCCCCATGACCATCGGCCCCCTCCAAGCGAGCGCCTGATCTTCGGCGACGAGGAATCCGATCGACAGGAGCGACAAGCCCCGAGCGCGGAGGGGCAGCATGGCGCCGTCCCGCAGCGCGGGCTTCTCGCTGAGACCGAACATGACCGGGATGGAGGGGCCGTAGACGTCGAGGTCGAGGAGGCCGACGCGTTCGCCTTTCTCCGCGAGGGCGAGTGCGAGGCGACTCGCGACCGTGCTCTTGCCGACGCCGCCCTTGCCGCTCGCGACCGCGACGACACGGCGCACACCGCGCGGGCGCGACTTGGTCGGCGGTTCCGTCCGGCGAGCGCCGCCAAGGCGCAGCGGGTCGTCATGGCCGCCGCGCGGTGCCGCCGCCGGTTGGGACGGCTGTCGCGCAGGGCCTTGTTCGACCACCAGGACTCGGGTCGCGCCGAGATTGCTGAGGCCTTCCTCGATGCGCGGCTTCAACGTGTCAGGCGCGCCTTCGGGTAGGACGACGGTCGCCGCCAGGCCTCCCTCGGCCTCCCGCCAGGTCAGGCGAGCGCCGGGCGCGGCCTCGTCGACGAGCCGGGCGCCCTTGGTTTCGATCTGCGCGCGTCTTGCAGCGTTCTTCATTCGGTCCAGCATAAGCGCTACCTCGGGTCGCGGGGCCCCGTACCCCAAGTCTCGTTTGCGTGAGGCGCGGGCGTACACATATAGCGGGGACGAATACGCTGGGAACGGTGGGCCACGAGGCTCTCCATAGATAGAATAGGACGGTCATGCCCTGGACAGACAAGCCTGGCAGCGGAAACAAAGGCCCCTGGGGCCAACAGCCGGGGGAGGGCAACCGCCCTTCGAACGGCAATGGCCGGCGCCCCGGCCAGTCCGCGCCGGACCTCGAGGAGCTGCTTCGCTCGGGCCGTGAGCGATTCCGTAAGGGCGGCGGCGGCAAGCGGCCGCCGCGCAGTGGCGATCCGATCCAGCTGCCTTCGGGCCGCGCCTTCCTCTTCGGGGCGGCGGCGCTCGGCGTCCTCTATCTCGCCTCCGGCATCTACCAGATCCAACCCGGCGAGCGCGGCGTCGTGACGACCTTCGGCAAGTTCACCGGCCTGACCGGGCCCGGCCTCAACTGGCACATGCCCTGGCCGTTCCAGCGCGTGGTGGACGTCGACGTTCAGGGCGACCGGGCGGTGACCATCGGTCGGGGGCAGGGGGGGCGGACCTCGATGCTGACGTCTGACCTCAACATCGTCGATGTCGACATGCAGGTGAACTACCGCATCAAGGACGACGCCGACACGGCACCGGGCGAGCTGCCGAACGCGGCGAAGTTCGCCTACAACATCGAGGACCCCACGGGCCTCGTGAAGTCGGCAGCGGAGGCCGCGCTGCGCGAGGTGGTCGGGGGCGAAGAGTTCGGTCCGATCATCAGCCGGGGCCGGAGCATCGTCAACGAAGGTACCGCCGACATCCTTCAGCAGACGCTCGACAGCTACGACAGCGGCATTCAGGTCATCCGCGTGAACTTCGGCGAGGCGACCCCGCCTCAGGAAGTGCGCGACAGCCAGCTCGACGTCGTCAATGCCCGCTCCGACGCGGAGCAGCGCGTCAACGTCGCGACCGGCTACGCGAACCAGCGCGTGCCCGTCGCTCGGGGTCAGGCCCGGCAGACCGTGCTCGACGCCGAGGCCTACGCCGCGCGCGTGGTGGCGGAGGCTCGAGGCGACGCCGCGCGGTTCGTCGACATCTACGACGAGTACGCCCGCGCACCCGAGGTCACCCGCCGCCGCATGTACCTCGAGACCATGGAAGAAGTGCTCGGCGACATGAACAAGATCGTCATCGACGAGAACGCAGGCGGGACCATGCCCTACCTCAACCTCAATGAGCTCGCGCGGCAGGATCAGAACCGGCGCGCCAACACCGGCGGGAGCAACTGACCATGACCCCCAAACGCGTCCTTCTGATCGTACTGGGCTTCATCGCCCTCTTCGTCCTGAGTTCCGTCCTCTTCACCGTGCGAGAGGACCAGCAGGCCATCGTGCTCCAGTTCGGGGATCCCGTCCGGGTTCTGACCGACGATGAGACCGGCCTGCACGCCAAGGTCCCCTTGGCGCAGAACGTCATCTTCCTCGACTCGCGGAACCTGGAGTTCGACCTTCGCAACCCCATCGAGTTGATCGTCGCGAACGAGGAGCGCCTGCTCGTCGATGCGTTCGTGCGTTACATCATCACGGACCCGCTGCAGTACTTCCAACGGTTCAGCCAGGGCGGTCGCGACCCCGAGAGCATGCGCGACAGCTTCAACAACCGCCTGACGAACGTGCTCGGCGAGGCGATGCGGGAGGTCGCGGGCGGCAAGCAGATCAGTCAGATCATCGACAGCGAGCGGGTCGAGGTCATGTCCGCGATCCAGCAGAGCGTCGCGGCGGAGGCCGAGGCCCTCGGGGTCCAGATCGTCGACGTGCGCATCCGTCAGGCGGACTTTCCGGCCGAGAACGCGCAGAACGTCTATGAGCGGATGAAGTCCGACTACGATCAGCAGGCGCAGCGCATCCGCGCGGATGGCGACCGTCGGGCGCAGGAAATCCGCGCTCAGGCCGACAAGCAGGTCGTCACGATCCTGGCGGAGGCGGAGGAGGAAGCGCAAAGCATCCGCGGTGAGGCCGACGGGCAGCGCAACGCGATCTTCGCTCAGGCCTACAACCGCGATCCGGAGTTCTTCGCCTTCTACCGCTCGCTCAACGCCTATCAGCGGTCGCTACGCTCCGGCGACACGGTCGTCCTTTCTCCCGACTCGGAGTTCTTCCGCTACTTCGAGCAAGATGGTGGTCGGCCCGCCGAGCGTTGATACGACACCGCGCGACGCCCCGCCCTCTTTGCCGGGCGGGGCAGAGGGGTTAGGCTCCCCGGCACCCCTCGTGGAGCTTTCATGATCCGCCTCGCGTTCGCGCTTCTCCTACTCCTGCAGCTGCCCTCGATCGCGTTTGCACGGGGGGCGCCAGACAGCTTCGCGGACCTCGTGGAAGCGGTCATGCCGGCGGTCGTGAACATCTCGACGTCGCAGAACTCGCAAGGCAACGAGCGGCAAGGCGTCTCGCTCGGCTCCGGCTTCATCGTCACCGAGGACGGCGTCGTCGTGACGAACAACCACGTCATCGACAACGCCGACGAGATCTTGGTGATCCTCTCGGACGGGACCGAGCTTCCCGCCCGGCTGCGGGCCAGCGATCCGCTGACCGACATCGCAGTCCTCGACATCGATGCGGATCGGACCTTCGCCAATGTCAGCTTCGGCGATAGCGACGCCGCGCGGGTCGGCGACTGGGTCGTCGCGATCGGCAACCCCTTCGGGCTTGGCGGATCGGTCAGCGCCGGCATCGTGTCGGCGCGTAACCGCGACATCGATAGCGGCCTTTACGACGACTTCATTCAGACCGACGCAGCCATCAACCGAGGCAACTCCGGCGGTCCGCTCTTCGACATGTCGGGCCGGGTCATCGGTGTGAACACGGTCATCTTCAGTCAGACGGGCGGCTCGGTCGGTGTTGGTTTCGCCGTGCCCAGCAGCCTCGTGCAGAACGTGGTCGATCAGCTGATCGAGTACGGCGAAACGCAACGGGGTTTCCTCGGCGTGACGCTCAACGAGGTCGACAACCGGGTGGCGAGGCGGCTCGGTCTGCCGGACCGTAGAGGCGCTCTGGTCGTCCGACCGACACCCGGCGGGCCGTCCGACAAGGCGGGATTGTTGCCGGACGACGTGATCCTGCGCTTCGGCCGCGCCGAGATCGGCGAGCGGCGGGACTTGACGCGGGCCGTCGCCGAGACGCCGGTCGGCAAGACGGTTCCGGTCACCGTCCTGCGCGGCGGCGAACGCCTGACGCTCGAAGTTACCGTCGACCGGCGCGAGCGGGCCTTGGCGCGCGCGCAGGGAACCCCCGCCATCTCGGCAGGCGGACTGACGCTCCAGGCGGCGACCGAAGAGGTTCGCGAGGCCTACGGACTGCCGAAGGACGTGGCGGGGGTGGTCGTCACTGCCGTCGACCCGTCGAGTCCGATCTCCCAGACGCTGCGCCAGGGCGACGTGATCCTCGAAATAGGATGGGACGAGGCCCGCGAGCCGGCCGACGTCGCGAGGCAGCTCGAGCGGCTTCGCGAGGTACAGGCGGACGCGGTGCAGATCCTCGTTCAGCGCGGCGAGCGACTGTTCTACGAGACGATCAGACCCTGAAGCTTCGCCTCTAGGTCAGGCGGCACGGGGCGGTTCAGAGCCCGCGCCGACTGCGCGACGTGGCGCGGGTTGGTCGTAGTGGTGAGGATAAGGTCCGGGCTCAGCGTTACCCGCACGAAGGCCAGTAGGAGCGAGACGGGATCCCATTCCGGTACGTCCCGCAGCCATATGGCCTGGCGGGCCGCGGTCAGCCCCTCCCCCTTGTTGCGCAAGGTGCGGGCTGCATACCAGATGCCCGCGGGACCGCTCGGGAGGAGAATGTCCCGCCGCCACAGCGCCTGCGCCAACGGCGCGACAACGGCGATCTTCTTGCCATTCGCCTTCGCTTCACGAAGCGCGGCGCCGTTGTGCGAATTGAGCGCGTTGTACGGCGCCATCACCCAATCGACCGCTTCGTGGCGCGCGGCCTGCATCAACCAGTCCCGATCGGCACAGATGCCGATCGCCTTGAGCGAGCCATATTGTTTCAGTCGAGTTAACGCCGGAAGGGAGGAGCGGAAGCCATGTTCATCGGGTCCATGCAGGTAGACGACGTCCAACTGCGACACGCGCAGAGCCGAGAGGCTGTTCGCGATCTGCGTCTCGACCGTTTCAGGCCGGAAGTCCTTGATCAGCCGGCCGCCTTCGCCGAGCTTCGTTCCGACCTTGCTGCTCAGAAGCAGCCGCTCGCCCTCGTAGAGGCCGTCTGGGGCTAGGGAGTTGAGAACGCGGCCGAGCCGAGGCTCGGCGTTGCCGCTAGCATAGGACGGTCCGGTGTCGATCGCTCGGACCCCCGCCGCCAGCGCCGCCTCAAGCACTTCGCCTGCGCGGCGTTCGGAAACGATGCGCGACGCCCAGGCGCCGGTGGCGCCGAAGCCGAGGCCGGTCATTCGCTCTTCGGCGCGGTCTCCAGCGCGAGAGCGTGAAGCTCGCCGCCCATCCGGCCCTTAAGGGCGCGGTAGACGAGTTGGTGCTGCTGCACCCGGTTCAGCCCCTCGAAGGCGGCCGATTCGATCCGTGCCTTGTAGTGATCGCCGTCGCCCGCGAGGTCCGTGATCTGAACTTCGGCGTCCGGCATGGCTTCGAGGATCAGCGTTTTGATGTCGTCTGCGGCCATGGGCATGGGGTCGGTCTCCTGTTCGAACAGGGCGGGGAGGGTGCCAGCGTGGATCGCGGCGAGGTCGTAGAGGCTGAGGCAGTCCTTGCCGTCGAGCACGACCGCCTCGCCGCCGAAGACGCCGAGGCGGCTCGCCTGGACGCCCGCCATCGCCGACTTGACGACGAGACTGTCGGCCTCGGACGCCGGCACGGCGAGGAGGTAGCGGCCCTGGTCCTCGCCGAACCAGAAGGCGGCGCGACGCTCCTTGACCGGGGTCGTCAGCGCGAGGCCCTCGCCTGAAGCCATCGCCATCTCGGCCGCAGCGACGAGGATACCGCCGTCCGAGACGTCGTGGACAGCTGCGACCTGTCCGCTCTCGATCAGGCGGCGGACGAGCTCGCCCGCCTTGCGTTCGGCGGCGAGGTCGACGGGGGGCGGGGCGCCCTCGGTCAGGGAGAAGAGCTCGCGAAGGTAGAGCGACTGGCCGAGCCAGCCGCGCGTGACGCCGATCGCGACGAGGGCGTCGCCCGGGCGAGCCGTGTCCATCCGGGCCGCCTTGGCGACGTCGCCGATCAGGCCGACCGCGCCGATGGCCGGGGTCGGCGGGATGCCCTTGCCGCTGGTCTCGTTGTAGAGCGAGACGTTGCCGGAGACGACGGGCATGGTCAGGGCTTCGCAGGCCTCGGTTATGCCTTCGAGGCAGCCGACGAACTGCGCCATGATCTCCGGCTTCTCGGGGTTGCCGAAGTTGAGGCAGTTGGTGATGGCGAGCGGCTCCGCCCCGACCGCGCAGAGGTTGCGGTAGCTCTCGGCGACCGCCTGGCGTCCGCCCATCTTGGGGTCCGCGAGGCAGTAGCGAGGCGTCACGTCCGTCGAGATCGCGAGCGACTTGTCCGTGCCGTGAACGCGGACGACGGCCGCGTCGCCGCCTGGGCCCTCTACCGTGTCGCCCATGACGGTGTGGTCGTATTGCGACCAGATCCACTCGCGCGAGCAGAGGTCCGGCGATCCGGCCAGGCGGGCGAGGGCGGTCAGGAGGGTGTCGCCCGACGGCGTGTCGGCGAGGTTCGCCGTCGTCTCCGCCGTCTCGGTCCGGGCGTCGGCGACCATGCCCGCCGCCTTCAGGTTCTCCGCCGCCTCGATCAGGGGCGCGAAGACGTCCGAGCCCGCGTCGATCGCGGCGCGGGCGTAAAGGGTCAGCCTGCCGTCGTCCTCACGCGCGGCGACGGCGGCGACGCCGGGGCGACCCTTCAGCGTCTCCTCGATCAGCGCGCCCGCGACCTCGTCCAGCGAACGCTCGCCGGCGGTCAGCGTGACCTCCGCCTCGCGCACGACCACCTTCGGGTCCTCGAGCTTCACCGCCTCGGGCAGCGGCGTGTGCGGGCGGTCGTAGTTCGGCGCCTCGTCGGCGAGGGGACCTACGGGCAGGTCCGCGACCACCTCGCCCTTGTGCCGAATGACGAGCTTACCGCTGTCCGTCGTCGTGCCGATAACCGCGAAGTCGACGCCCCACTTGTCGAAGATCGCCCGGGCCTCGTCCTCGCGTCCGGGCTTGAGCACCATGAGCATGCGCTCCTGGCTCTCCGACAGCATCATCTCGTACGCCGTCATGCCCTCTTCGCGCTGGGGCACCTGGTCGAGGTCCATGTCGAAGCCGCCGGCGCCCGCCTTGATGCCGCCCGCAGCCATCTCGACGGAGGAGGAGGTGAGGCCCGCCGCGCCCATGTCCTGGATCGCGAGGATCGCGTCCTTGGCCATCAGCTCGAGGCAGGCCTCCAAGAGGAGCTTCTCGGTGAAGGGGTCGCCGACCTGCACGGTCGGTCGCTTCTCCTCGGAGGCGTCGTCGAACTCGGCCGAGGCCATGGTCGCGCCGTGGATGCCGTCACGGCCGGTCTTGGAGCCGACATAGACGACGGGGTTGCCCGCCCCTTCCGCGGCGGAGAGGAAGATCTTGTCCTGATCCGCGATGCCGACGCACATCGCGTTGACGAGGATGTTGCCGTCATAGGCGGGGTCGAAGTTCGTCTCGCCGCCCACCGTCGGCACGCCCATGCAGTTGCCGTAGCCGCCGATGCCGGAGACGACGCCCGCGAGGAGGTGCTTCGTCTTGGGGTGCCCGATCGAGCCGAAGCGCAGCGCGTTCATCATCGCGACGGGCCGCGCGCCCATGGTGAAGACGTCGCGCATGATGCCGCCGACGCCGGTGGCCGCGCCCTGATAGGGCTCGATGAAGCTCGGGTGGTTGTGGCTCTCCATCTTGAAGATGACAGCCTGGCCGTCCCCAATGTCCACGACGCCCGCGTTCTCGCCCGGCCCGTGGATCACCCGCTCGCCCTTGGTAGGGAGCTTCGCGAGGTGGCGCCGCGAGGACTTGTAGGAGCAGTGCTCGGACCACATGACCGAGAAGATGCCGAGCTCGAGGAGGTTCGGCTCCCGCCCGAGCGAGGAGACGATCCGGTCGTACTCCTGCAGCGTCAGGCCGTGTTCTTGGATGGTCTCGGGCGCATGTTCCATGCGCGGGGGATGCCGCGAGCGGGCGCGTCTGGCAAGAGCGGGCGACGCGCAGCCCCGATCGTCCGCCCTCTCTTTTGTGGCGCTACCGGCGGGCTGACCGCCCGCCTGCTTGAGCGCGGGCTGGCGGCACGGGCCTTCGGCCCCGGGCGCCAGCGGTGCGGGGCAGCGAGATCGGAAGCGAGGCAGCGCTCATCGTCCGCTTGCGCGGTGGTACGATGGTCCGGGGTGTCCCGCGCGCGGCTCGCCGCAGTTCGGGGAGTAGTGTGGTTGTCTGCGGCGCAAGGGGTCCCAAACCCTCGCCGCGCGCGGCACGAAGTCCTCCACGCTCCTCAGCGCGATCCGCCGGGGCCGTTCTTCAGCTCACCCGGCGCGTGTCTAACCTGACCAAGTGGGATGCATTCCATCATCCAGACTCGGACAGCACGTGACCTCGTGGCGGCAGGCAGGGGAGACGTCAGCTGTCCGCCCCGCCCCGGTCCTGCCGCGACGGGGGGAGAATGGCACGGAGCGGAAGGGCGGGGATAAGGTTCCCGTCGCCCCGGGCTCGTCCCGGGGCCCAACACCTGCGCCCTCCGCTAGCGCGGCCTCCCTGGTCCGGCAGGTCCGAGCCGCCGGGCGGCTCGCCATCGTCGCGCTTCGTGGCACCTCTCGGAGATGGACCCCGGGACGAGCCCGGGGTGACGGTTGGGCTGGCGTAAGCGCGCGAACGGCCACAGCCTTCCGTTCGTGGCCGACAGCTTCGTTACCATCATGGCGAACCGGCGGAACGGGACGCTCTACACCGGGGTGACGGGGGACCTGCCGCGCCGGGTGGGGCAGCACCGGGCAGGGGCGGGCTCGACCTTCTGCGCGCGTTGGGGCTGCACGCGGCTCGTCTGGTACGGACGGTTCGAACGCATCGCGGATGCCATCGCGCACGAGAAGCGGGTCAAGAAGTGGCCGCGCGCCTACAAGCTGAACCTGATCGAGGCGCAGAACCCCGACTGGCGCGACCTGTGGTGGGACCTCGGCGGCTGGACGGGCTAGCCCCACCGTCACCCCGGGCCCGTCCCGGGGGTCCATCTCGTGAAGTGTCGGTCGGGTGCGGCGACGCGGAGGCGCGCAAGCGTTACCGCCAAGAGGGTCGAGGGTCCGGCTGTTGGGCCCCGGGACGAGCCCGGGGCGACGCGAGCAGGGCGGTCGCGGCGCGCGGCCGCCCGTTCGCGGACAAAGCCTGCTGGCCTATCGCAAGTATGAGAAGCCGGAGCACGTCCGCCCTACGAGACGGCCGAGATATGACAATAGCAAACAGCTCAGAACCCGAACCTGTAGGCCGCGAGAACGCTTACACCGCCATATCCAACGGTTACTTCTGTGTCGCCATCACTTTCGTCAAACCCACCCGTGCCTAGATAAGCAGCCTCGATCCCAAAGCTGTTCGATCCGATGGGGACAGCTACGCCCACCTTAGCTTGATACCCAATTAGTCCGTCCGCATCGACGTCATCCGCGGTATCCGGCATGATGTAACCGACGCCGCCGCCGACAAAGGGCTCGAACCTGCCGAGGATGGGTAAAGTGTAGACCCCGTTCGCCATGAACGCGAAGGTGTCTAGGGAGCCATCGAGATCGATCTTCGAACTTTCGCCGATGTCTTCGCCATCGAAGATGAGCCCGACGCCATTAGCTTTCGTCGTGCGATACGTCACTTCCGCCTCGAGCGCGAAACGTGCGGATAGGCGGTGACCATAGAGGGCGCCAATCGCGATACCGGGTTCATAGTCGATGTACGCTGCAACATCATAATTTTCCGATCCCGGCAGAACAGCGTTCGTGTCGAGCGCGTCGTCGGTGACGACGAAGAGTCCGCCGTGAATCTGCGCATAAGAGCTCGTCTCCTGCGCGGTTGCTGTGCCGGTCAGCGTGATCGATGCTGCCAAAAGAACGGAACTGATGTTTCGCATGCGGGCCCCAAGGTAACGCGTAGATGAGATGCCGCGTAGGCCCTAGTTTCCGAACGGTTTCTGCTCCCTTAAGCCCGACCGAGATAGCTAGTGCTGAGTGATATAGCCCCAGGGCGACGCGAGCGGGGCGGTCCCTGCGTAGGGCGGTCGCAGCACGGGGCCGTGCGGCCCGGCGGTTCGTTCGGGAACGGAGCCTCCTGGTCTGTCGCGAGCCGGAGATACTGGGGTGGGGCCGCGTAACATGACCGGCCTACGAGCGAGGCGAGTCGCTACATTTAGAACCAATAGCCGATGATAAGAAATGTTCAGTTTCCCGAACTATTTCACTCATTCGATATGTAGCACCATCTTCTTCTGTCAGGAAGATATCGTCGATGAGGAAACCCTCACCAAAATCAGGTCCGAACTCACCGTTCTGAACTCGATGGCTGAATACCAACCTTTTCTTTTTGTCGAGATCTCGACCGTGCTTCGTTCCCTCGGCAATATCTTTTATAAACCAAAGACATTTATGCTCATCAAGCGCATTCTTTCGCTCTATTAAGAATAGATCTTTACTGGCGCAGATATCCCATAGGTGCCACTCTAGTGTGTGCCAAGCAAGCATAGCACAGGTTACTGCGTTACCCGAATGCGAGGGGTTTTCTAGATATGCCTCAAGGCATAGTTGAAACTGATCAAGTAGGTCGGAGGTATCTTTCAGTTCGAGCGTATAGCTAGTGAAAGTTTTCGTTTCCTCCTCAGACATCCAACTCCTCCCCAACGAACGCCGCGTTCTCCTGGATGAACCGGAACCGCGGCTCCGCCTTCTTGCCCATCAAGCGGTCGAAGAGGTCAGCCACGCTCGCCGCGGCTTCGCCGTCGGCGGGCATCCTTACGCGCGCCAAGGTCCGTGTACGGGGGTCCATCGTCGTTTGCTTGAGGTCGCCGGCGTTCATCTCGCCGAGGCCCTTGAAGCGGCCGACGTCGACCTTGGCGCCGGACTTGAACTCTTTGGCGAGCTTCTTCTCGCGGTCCTCGTCGTCGAGGGCGTAGACGGTCTTTCCGCCTTGGGTCAGGCGGTAGAGCGGCGGCTGGGCGAGGAAGAGGCGGCCGTCTCGGACGAGCTGCGGCATCTCGTACTGGAAGAAGGTGATGAGGAGGGCGGCGATGTGGGCGCCGTCGACGTCCGCGTCGGTCATGATGATGACCTTGTCGTAGCGGAGGTCGTCGAGGTCGAACTTGGTGCCGAGGCCCACGCCGAGCGCCTGGGCGATGTCCTGGACCTCCTGGTTCTGGGCGATCTTGTCGCGCGTGGCGGAGGCGACGTTGAGGATCTTGCCCCTGAGCGGGAGGATGGCCTGCGTCTCGCGCGCGCGGGCCTGCTTGGCGGAGCCACCGGCGCTATCGCCCTCGACGAGGAAGATCTCCGTGTTCGTCCTGTCCTTCGCCGTGCAGTCGGCGAGCTTTCCGGGCAGGCGGAGCTTCTTCATCGCCGACGCCCGAGAGACTTCCTTCTCCTTGCGGCGGCGCAGGCGCTCGTCCGCGCGGTCGATGACCCATTCGAGGAGCTTGTCGGCCTGCTTCGGATGGTCGGCGAGCCAGTGGTCGAAGGCGGGGCGGATGGCGGCGTCGGTGAGCTTGGTCGCCTCGGTCGTCGCGAGCTTGTCCTTCGTCTGGCCCTGGAACTCAGGGTTCGAGACGAAGACCGAGAGGAGGGCGCCCGCCGTGCCGAGGACGTCCTCGGCCGTGATCGAGGCGGCCTTCTTGACGTTGGTCATCTCGCCGTAAGCGCGCAGGCCGCGGGTCAGCGCCTGGCGCAGGCCCTGCTCGTGCGTGCCGCCCTCAGGGGTCGGGATCGTGTTGCAGTAGCTGGCCGAGAAACCGTCCGCGATCGGCCCCGCGGGCGTGTTGAGCCCCGCCTGGCCCCAGACGACCGCCCACTCGACCGTGCCGTGCCCGCCCTCCTTCTCGATGCGGCCCGCGAAGAGGTCCTCGGTGACGGTCGGACGCTCCTTGATGACGGAGCGGAGGTAGTCCGACAGGCCGCCTTCGAAGTGGAAGCTGTCCTTGGCGGGGGTGGGGTCGCTCTCCTTGAGGAGCGAGGGGTCGCAGGCCCAGCGGATCTCGACCCCGCCGAAGAGGTAGGCCTTGGAGCGGGCCATGCGGTAGAGGCGCGCGGGCTTGAAGGCCGCGCCCTCGCCGAAGATCTCAGCGTCCGGATGGAAGGTGACGGTGGTGCCGCGACGGTTGTGGGTCTCGCCGACCTTCTTCAGCTTGCCGGTGGGGTGCCCGCGCTCGAAGCTCTGCCGGTAGAGCGTGCGGTCGCGCGCGACCTCGACCGTGAGGAGGTCCGAGAGCGCGTTGACGACCGAGACGCCGACGCCGTGAAGGCCGCCGGAGGTGGCGTAGGCCTTGTTCGTGAACTTGCCGCCCGCGTGCAGCGTGGTGAGGATGACCTCGAGCGCGGACTTGTTCTTGAACTTGGGGTGCGGGTCGATCGGGATGCCCCGGCCGTTGTCCGCGACGGACAGGCTGCCGTCGGCGTGGAGCTCGACCTCGATCCGGGTCGCGTGGCCCGCCACCGCCTCGTCCATCGAGTTGTCGAGCACCTCGGCGAAGAGGTGGTGCAGCGCGCGCTCGTCCGTGCCGCCGATATACATGCCGGGGCGCATCCGGACGGGCTCGAGGCCCTCCAGGACCTCGATGTCCTTGGCCGAATAGTCGGACTCGAAGAGGTCGGCGCGCGCCGTCTTGGCCATGGGCGGTCCCCTGGAACGAAGAGTGAACGAAAGAAGGCTCCGTCGTAGACCATGCCGGGCGGGCAGGGAAGGGCGGGACTTCCTGCACGCGCGCGAAGGCGCTAGCGGGGCGCGATGACAGACGACGCTCCTAAAATGCCCACCGCAGCGATGATCGCCATCGGGGACGAGATCCTCTCCGGCCGCACGCGCGATTCGAACATCTACACCCTGGCGCAGACGCTGGACGAGCGGGGGGTGACCCTGAGCGAGGTGCGGATCGTGCCCGACGACCGAGAGGCGATCGTGAACGCGGTGCGCACGCTGTCGGGCCGGGTGGACGTGCTCTTCACCTCGGGCGGGATCGGGCCGACCCATGACGACATCACCGCCGAGGCGGTCGCCGAGGCCTTCGGCGTGAAGGCGCCCGTCCGAGACGATGCGCTTGCAGTGCTCGCCGAATGGTACGCGAAGAAGAACCAGGAGGTGACGGACGCCCGGCGGCGGATGGCGCGCATTCCCGAAGGCGCGAGCCTGGTGCCGAACTCGGTCTCCGGCGCGCCGGGGTTCCGGATCGAGAACACCTTCGTCTTCGCAGGGGTGCCGGCGATCTTCGAGGCCATGCTGGGCGCCGTGATGGACGACCTGCCCAAGGGCGAGCGCCAGGCGGTCTACACCGTGATCGGCGAGGGCGGGGAGAGCACGATCGCGGACGGCCTCGTCAGCCTCGAGAAGGCGATGCACGGGCTGAAGATCGGTTCCTATCCGGGCAAGACGGGCAAAGGCGGGCCGCTCTGCATCGTCTGCAAGTCCGCCGACGAGAAGGTCGCCCGCCAAGCGGCGCTGGCGGTCGAGAGCCTGTTCCGTGCGCAGGGCGTGAACCCGGAGATGGTCGAGGGCTACGGACCCGTGAGGGACTAACGGTCGCAGCGGCGCGTCCGAACGCCTAAGTGCGACGGATGCTCTCCGTCCTCGACGTCTTCAAGGTCGGCATCGGTCCGTCCTCCTCCCACACGCTGGGCCCGATGGTGATCGCCCGCCGCTTCCTCGAGGAGGCGGAGGGCGAGGGGTGCCTGGAGAAGGCCGAACGGGTCCTCGTGGACCTTTACGGCTCGCTCGCGCTGACCGGGATCGGGCACGCGACGGACCGGGCCTGCGTGCTCGGCCTGCTCGGAGAGCGGGCGGAGACGATCGAGACCGCCGCGATCGAGGAGATGACGGCGAAGGTCGAGAGCGAGGGGCGGATCGCGCTTCTCGGGCGGCATGGAGTGGGCTTCGAAAAGAAGCGCGACGTGCGCTTCGCGCCGCCCGGCGACGTGCCGGACGCGCATCCGAACGGGATGCGGCTGACGCTGCTGGACGGCCAGGGCGAGGCGCTGTTCAGCCAGGTCTGGTACTCGGTCGGCGGCGGCTTCGTCCGGCGCGAGGACGAGATGGGGGTCGCGGACCCGCAGACCGCGACGCCCGCGCACCGCTTCACGACCGGCGCGCAGCTCCTGGCGGCCTGCGACGCCTCCGGCCTGTCGATCGCCGACGTGGTGCTCGAGAACGAGGACCAGCTGCGCCCGCGCGAAGAGACGCTGGCGGGCCTGGACGCGGTCTGGCGCGCGATGGCGGCCTGCATTGAGCGGGGGCTCTCGACCGAAGGCGAGCTACCGGGCGGCCTTCAGGTCGCGCGGCGGGCGCCGGCCCTTTACGCGTCCCTGACGCGGAGCCTGCCCAACGAGCGCGAGGCGCTGTTCGACTGGCTCAACGTCTTCGCCATGGCCGTGAACGAGGAGAACGCGGCGGGCGGTCAGGTCGTGACCGCCCCGACGAACGGGGCGGCGGGCCTCCTGCCTTCGGTGGTGAAGTTCTACTGCGCCATGGACGGCGTGACCGAGACCGGGCGCATCCGCGACTTCCTGCTGACGGCGGGCGGCATCGCGCTCCTCTACAAGGAGAAGGCTTCGATCTCGGGCGCGGAGATGGGCTGCCAGGGGGAGGTCGGGGTGGCGTGCTCCATGGCGGCCGCGGGGCTCGCCGCCGTCTGGGGCGGGACGCCTCGGCAGGTCGAGCACGCAGCCGAGATCGGGATGGAGCACAATCTCGGCCTGACCTGCGACCCGGTCGGCGGCCTCGTCCAGATCCCCTGCATCGAGCGCAACGCCATCGGCGCGGTGAAGGCGGTCAACGCCGCGCGCCTCGCGCTGCGGTCCGGCGAGGCCCACAAGGTCAGCCTCGATCAGGTGATCGAGACCATGCGCCAGACGGGTAAGGACATGAACGCGAAGTACAAAGAGACCTCCGAAGGGGGGCTCGCGGTCAACGTCGTGGCTTGCTGACGCCTTCTTTTGCTGCGATTGCGAACCCCCACCCCGCCGGAAGCGTTCTTCTCTTCCAACCCGAGACCGTAGAGCCTTGATCGACCCCGCCCCGACCCGCGCCGCCGACCTCGTCCTCGTCGTCGAGGACGAGCCGATGACCGCCATGCTCCTCGCGCAGGCCGTGAAGGATCGGGGCCTCGACGTGGTCGGCCCGCACCGGGACGCCAACACCGCCCGCGCCGCGGTGGAGAAGGGCGGACTGGCCGCGGCGCTGCTCGACGTGTCGCTCGACGCGGGCGAGACGAGCGCGCCGGTCGCCGACGCCCTCGCGGCGGCGGGCGTCCCCTTCGCCTTCGTCACGGGGTACGGCACGGAGACGGCGCAGGTCGTACGCGCCCACCCCGAGCGGCTCGTCATCCCCAAGCCCGTCGACCGCGAGACGCTGGGCATACTCCTCGACGAGCTTCTACCCGCGGGGATCGGCAGCGGCGCCTGAATCGGCACGCTCTTCGGGCCCGCCGAGGCACTCCGAGAGGAAGCTGCCCACCTCGCGAAGGAAGACCATCCGGTTGTCGCCCACGTCGACGTAGTGGCTTCCCGCCGGAAGCTCCACGTAACGGTGAGGCGTGCCCGACCGCTTGAGCGCACTCGCCATTCCGCGGCTCTGGTTGACGTCGACCACGCGGTCGTCTTCGCCGTGGACCAGCAGCACGGGAACCTTGATCGCGTCGGCCCGCAGCATCGGTGAGTTCTCCCGGTGCATCGCGCGGTCGGACCATAGCGTTCCGATGTGGCGGGTCATGTACTCGCCCCCGCGATAACGCTGCGTGTCCCGTAGAAGGGCGTGAAGGTCCGTCACGGCGCCATAGGCGACCGAGCACTGGTAGAGGTCCGGCGTCTTCACCACGCCCATCAGCGAGGCGTAGCCGCCGTAAGAACCGCCCATGATGGCGAGGCGATCGCCATCGGCGTAGCCCTGGGCGACGAGCCACTCGGCGCCGTCGGTGATGTCGTCCTGCATCGCCTGGCCCCACTGGCGGTCGCCTGCCTTGCGGAAGGCCTCACCGTAGCCGGACGAACCACGGAAGTTCATCTGCAGAACGCCGTAACCGCGAGAGGCAAGGAACTGAGTCCGCCAGTCGAACTGAGCGAAGCTGCGCGCGGTCGGACCGCCATGGGGCATGACGACGAAGGGAAGGTCCTTTGCGTCCGTGAGCGACAACCCCGGCGGCAGCGTCAAGTAGGCAGGGATGGAAAGTCCGTCCCGCGCCTCGTAGTCGACACGGACGACCGCGCCCATCGCCCGACCTTCCAGCGTAGGATACTGCGTGGGCAGGGCGGTGACCTGCCGGTTCGCGATGTCGAAGATGTAGTAGCTGCCGGCTTCGTTCGTGCCGTCGACGAGGAAGACGGCGTGGGTCTGCTCGGCGTTCAGGTCCGTCAGCGTAACGGCCCGGCCTGGGAAGGTACGCTCCATCACGTCGATCGCATCGCGCACGAAGTTCTGCCCGAACCAGTGGATCAGGCTTTCGTCCTCGGCGTAGATCACGCCGAGCGCCTCGCCGGTACCGCGTTGTTGGTAAACGCCGTAGACGTCCGAAACGGGACTGTGGAACAGCTGCTCCTCGAACCGGTCCGAATCGACGTCGTAGAGGTACAGCGCGGCCGTCTCGGTCTCGTGGGCGGAAGCGACGAAGGCTTTGCCGGGCGCCCGCGGGAAGCCGAGAACGCTGAAGGTAGGGGCATCTTCGGCCACTCTGCGTGAACGGTCCTGCCACTTCCCTCGGGAGTCGAGCATGCGAAGGCGGGGTTCCTTGCCGCCCTCCAGGCCCCAGCCCGAACGAATCTCGCCGAGTTCGTCCGCCTTCCAATCGTAGATGTCGTCCCGGCCCTTATGCACCCGCTTGTGCCGTTTCGTCCGGTCGACGTCGACCTCGTAGACGTGGTTGATCTTACCGTACACGTCGCCGTTCCAGTACTGTACCAGGAGGCTGTCCGGGTCCTGGCGGGTCAGCGAGACTATTCGGTCTTGAATCTGAACGGGGGCGGCGATGCTGCCGCGGGTCTCCGCAACCCCCTGGCGCTGCTCCGCGTCGAAGAGGGGGATGATCTCGCCCGTCTCCACGTCGAGCGACATGAGCCTCGTCTCGACGGTATCCGTCCTGTGCCGCATCGCGCCGAATCGCACGGAGAAGACGATCCGGTCATCCCGCATCCAGTGGGGCTCGCTGACGCGGAACTGCTCGTTCTGCTTGCCCGCGTAGCGCATCTGGAACTGGTCGCCGTACTCGAAGACGATGAAGCTGTACTCTTCTGCCCCGCCGTCGCGGTAGAGCGCCGCGACGCGGTTTCCGCTCGGTGAGACGCTGACGTGCCGCAGCGTCGGCATCCGGCCGAAGGCGTCGACGTCCTCTCCGAGCGAAGCGCTCGGTGCGGCCGCCGCGACGGCGGCGAACGCCGCGCCGATACATGCGCAGATCATCGATGCCCCTTTGCCTCACCCCCCGCCGAAGCGCGGCAGGTGTCTTCCCTGAACGAAGGGTAACCCGCCGAAGTTTAATCCGACAACAGCGGCTTGCTTCAAAATGGTGGCGCCGCTTCAATGCTCGGGCGCGGACGTGGTGGAATCGGTAGACACACCGGACTTAAAATCCGTCGGCTTCGGCCATGCGGGTTCGAGTCCCGCCGTCCGCACCAAACCGCGAAACGGTTTGGTTTCCACTCTGGGTGTTACCGCGCGCGACTCGAACGCTGGCGGTCCGCGTTGCGAAGCGGCGCTGGCCTCCCGCCTCACTCGTTCGCGTTTTAGAAGGCACTCGGGTACGAAGCTTCTTCGGACGCAAAGCATGGGGAAGAGCATGCGCCCGCCTTTATGGATCCTCGCCCTCTGTGTGCTCGCGGCGTGCGAGACCTACTACATCCCGGTGCCCGACTGGAACGGCGACGGGAAGGGCGAGATGCTGCGCATCCCCACGACGAGCGCGGCGCGCTGCGAGGTACGGGACGCCGACCGGGCTTCCTGCATCTCGGACTGTAACGAGCGCTACCTGCACGGCAGCGAGCCGTACGGCCGGTGCGTCGCCCGCTGCGATGCCAAGCTGCGCGCGTGCGGCGCCAGCAGCGGCCGGCGCGATCCTGCCGGCCTTTCCCAAGCGGCAAGAGCCGACTAGCCCGCTCGACCGGCCGGGGCTCAGCCGAGGGTCGCCGGTCCGCCAACGCCCGAGGCCCGCGCGGTAGCGCCGCGAGGAGGAGTGAAACAAGCCGCCGTCCTTCGTGCGCTTCCCGGCTCGTCGCCGAACTGTTACAGAATACTCTTTCTGGGACAGTCCCATCCCCGGAGGGCGAGCGGTGCGTGAATTGATGACGGGCAGCCGGAGCGGCCCGGCTTGACCGGACAGACTGAGCGGCCCGTGCTGGCGCTGACCGGCGCCACCGGCCTGGTCGGCCGCGCGGTTCTGCGCGCCGCCGCGGGCCGGGGCGTCGCCGTGCGCGCGCTCTACAGGACCCGCCCCGGGCCGGAGGGGGCCGAGTGGGTGCGCGGCGACCTGAGTGACGAGGCGGCGCTTCGCGGCCTGTGCGACGGGGCGACCGCCGTGTTGCACGTGGCCGGGGCGACGGCGTCTCTCGGCGACCGGGGCTTTCACGAGGTGAACGTCGTGGGCGCCGCCCGCATCGCCGAGGCGGCGCGCCAGGCGGGTGCCGGCCGATTCGTCCTCGTGAGTTCGCAAGCGGCGCGGGCGCCCGCGCTTTCCGCCTATGCGCGCTCCAAACGGCTCGGCGAGACCGCGGTTCGCCGCGCCGTGGGCGAGATGCCGGTTGCGGTGGTGCGTCCGCCCGCCGTCTTCGGTCCCGGTGACGAAGCGACCGAGCCTCTCCTCGCGGCGCTGCGGCGCGGGCTGCTGCCGGTCCCCGGTGGACGGGGCTGGCGCGGACGCCGCTTCGCCGCGATTCCCGCCGATGCGCTGGCCGAGTACCTCCTCGACGCCGCCATGCAACCCAGCCAGCCGCAGGCCCTCTCGGAGCCGGCGAGCTACCCCGACCTCTCCTGGGAAGCGTTCGCCGGCGCCGCCGCGACGGCGGGACATCCCGCGCGGCTCTTGCCCGTTCCTCCCTTCCTGCTACGCATGGCGGGACTTGTTTGTGACTTCGCGGCGAGGGTGACACGCCGCCCGGCGGTGTTCGGGGCGGGGAAGGCGCGGGAAATGCTCCATTCCGACTGGCGGGCCGCGGGCCCCGCCGTTAACTCCCCGCCTCTCGCCGCGGCGCTGCGACCGCTGCTCGGCACGTCCCGGGCGGATCAGAAGATATTGACACGGGCGCAGGCCGGGCAGGGCCGCCCCCTAACGAGGCATTCATGAGCATCTTCGACAAGTACGCAGCGTTCCTCGAGCGCTACCAGATGGCCGAGATGATGCCGAAGAACCCCCTCGGCATGCGGTTCGACGAGATCCTGACGCCGACCCGCGCGCGGGTCGACGGGCGCGAGATCATCCTCGCGGGCACGAACAACTATCTCGGCCTGACCTTCGACGAAGACGCCAAGGCGGCGGCGGCGGAAGCCATCGCCCACCATGGCACCGGCACGACCGGCAGCCGGATGGCGAACGGGTCCTACGCGGAGCACCAGGACCTCGAAGCGGAGATCGCCGACTGGCTCGGCATGAAGAGCTGCATCGTCTTCACGACGGGCTATCAGACCAACCTGGCCGCGATCGGCACGTTGGCGGGCCGCGACGACCTCATCCTGATCGACGCGGACAGCCACGCTTCGATCTACGACGCCTGCCGGATGTCCGACGCCAAGATGGTGCGGTTCAAGCACAACCGGCCCGACGACCTCGACCAGAAGCTCGAACGTCTCCTGCCCGAGACGAAGGGGTCCGCCCTGGTCGTCGTCGAAGGGCTCTACTCCATGTTCGGCGACATCGCGCCGCTCGGCGAGTTCGCCGCCGTATGCGAGAAGCACGGCGCCTACTTCTTCGTCGACGAGGCCCACTCCGTCGGCGTCTACGGCGAGGAAGGCCGCGGCGTCGCCGACATGCAGGGCGTCCTGGACAAGGTCGACTTCTTCTCCGGCACCTTCTCGAAGTCGCTCGCCTCGGTGGGCGGCTTCTGCACCTCGCGGCATGCCGAGTTCGACCGCATCCGCAGCATCATGCGGCCCTACACCTTCACCGCCTCGGCGAGCCCCGCGACGATCGCGTCGACCCGAGTGACCCTCGCCAAGCTGCGCGAGGGCGAGGGGCTTCGGCAGAACCTCTGGGCCCGCGCCGAGCAGCTCCACGCCGGCCTGTCGGAGATGGGCTTCACCCTTTGCGCCGAGCCGAGCCCGATCGTCGCCGTGCGGCGGTCGTCGGACCTCGAGACGGTGATGGGCTGGCAGCAGCTGATGCAGGCGGGCGTCTACGTGAACCTCGCCGTGCCGCCGGCGACGCCGAAGGGCGCTTGCCTCCTTCGCCTCAGCCTGTCGGCGGCGCACACCGAGGACGACATAGACGCGATCCTCGGTGCGTTCGCGCAACTCGCCGAGCAAGGCGCCGTGGCGGTCGCGGCGGAGTAGGCGAAAGGCTTACTCCGCTAGCGGAACGTTATCGATTAGCCGGGTCCTGCCGAGCTTCGCCGCGACGAAGAGGCGGGCGGCTTGCAGCTCGTCACGGCGCAGGGCGCGCGGGGGCAGGGGGCTAAGGTCGTCACGTCGGCGCAGCTCGAGGTAGTCGGGCTCGAAGCCTGCCGTACGCAGATCCTGCAGGCCCTGAGCCAACGCCGTGTCCGTCGCCACGCTGCCGCGGACGCGCCCGGCGACCTTGCCGAGCGTTTCTGGCAGGCGCGCGGCGATGCGGCGCTCTGGCGGGCTGAGGTAGCGGTTGCGAGAGGATAGAGCGAGGCCGTCGGGTTCCCGGACGGTCGGAACGCCGACGACCTTAACACCGAGGGCGAGGTCCGCCGCCATGCGCTGCACGACGAGGAGCTGCTGGTAGTCCTTCTCTCCGAAGACGGCCGTGTCGGGCCTGACCTGACCGAAGAGCTTCGCGACGACCGTGCAAACCCCCGTGAAGAAGCCCGGTCGGGACGCCCCTTCGAGCGGTTCGGCCAGGGCGCCGGGGACGACGCGGGTCTCGTCTCCAGAGGGGTACATCTCCGCCGGCGCCGGCAGGTAGGCGAGGTCGCAGCCCGCCCTGCGCAGCGCACCCAAGTCGGCCTCCTCGTCGCGGGGGTAGGCGTCGAAGTCCTCGTTCGGGGCGAACTGAGTCGGATTGACGAAGATCGAGGCGACCACGCGGTCCCCGTGCCGCCGCGCGGCATGGACGAGCGTGAGGTGCCCCTCATGCAGCGCGCCCATGGTCGGGACGAGAACGATGCGCTCTCCGCCCGAACGCCAGCGCGAAAGCGCCTTCGTCAGCTCTTCGCGACTGCGACTCACGGTTAGGTCGTGCATGATGTTCGTATTCTCTTTACCGGCGTAAAGGTTTCGTAAACCAGAAGGGTTAACGTTAGCGTCCATGAGACACGCGCTCCCGATCCGCAACCCGGTCCGGCTCCTGCCGGTCGTCTGCCTGCTCGGCGCTTGCGCAAGCGGGACGGCGGAGCCGGTCGTGACGGCGAAGGCGCCCTCCGCGGCCGCGCGTACCTTGCGCAGCACGGGCTACGCGGCGCCGGAGATCGAAAGCGGCACCGTCTACAGATCGGTCGCCTACCGAGCCGAGAAGGTAGAGCCCGCACCGCTGAGGCAACCGGCGGCGTGGACAGCGCCTTCGCGCGGCCCTCTGCCCGACCTTGACGAGATCGTGATACGCCGAGAGGCGCCGACGCCCGTGCGCTATGCCGCCGCGGAAGCAGAAGCGGGGCAGACCTTCACGGGCGAGACCCGCTCGGTGATGGACGACGTCGTACGGCCTGAGGGGGCCGATGAACCCGTTGCCGAACCGGAAGTCCTAGCCAGCCTTGCGCCGTCCGCAGGGCCCGAAGCGGCCGCCCTTCACCTTGCTTCTTACCGCGCCATGGCGCAGGCGGAGGAAGGATGGCAGGTTCTCACGAAACAGTTCGGCGACGTCCTAAACGGGCTATCGCCGCTCACCATGTATGTCGACGTGCCGGGGCAGGGGGAATTCGTCCGCCTGCTGGCAGGTCCGCTCGACGAGGGAGCCGCGCAAGACGCTTGCGCGATCCTGGAAGATCAGGGCACGTACTGCGCTGTTATCCCTATGGAGGGAGCGGCGATGGACAGGCTTTGAGGGAAGTCACCGTCCGAATGCACTGTTTCCTGGCAGGAGCCTCATCATGACAGATACACACGTCATCGTCGTCGGTAACGAAAAGGGCGGGTCCGGCAAGACGACCGTCGCCATGCACGTCGCCATCGCACTCATCCGCTCGGGCTACAAAGTCGGGGTCCTCGACCTCGACCTGCGCCAGAAGAGCCTCAGCCGGTATCTCGAGAACCGGGCGAAGTGGGGCGTGGCGCAGAAGCTGACGCCCGAAGACCTTCCCATGCCGAAGTTCCTGCCGGTGCAGGGTTCGAACCATGACAGCCGGGCCACCGCCAAGGCGCAGGAGCAGGATGCGTTCGGCCGTACCTTGATGGAGTATCAGGGCTGCGAGTTCGTGGTCATCGACAGTCCCGGCGCCGACACCCACCTTTCCCGCATCGCGCACATGCATGCGGATACGATCGTCACGCCGATGAACGACAGCTTCGTCGACTACGACCTCCTCGCACGAATCGATCCCGGTACGGGCGAGATTCAAGGGCCAAGCCTCTACGCCGAGATGGTCTGGGCGGCGCGCCAGCACCGCGCGCAGTCGGGTGTCCTCGGCGGGATCGACTGGGTCGTCGCCAGGAACCGCCTGTCAGCGACAAACGCCAAGAACAAGAAGGCCGTCGGCGAAAAGCTCGACCAACTCTCCAAGCGCATCCAGTTCCGCCAGGCTCGCGGCTTCGGCGAGCGGGTGATCTACCGCGAGCTCTTCACGGCGGGGATGACGCTGCTCGACCTCGGCGGGAAGGGGGCGCCGCGCAAGCTCGGTTCGATGTCTCACCTCGCGGCGCGCCAGGAGGTCAGAAGCCTTCTCGCCGCGCTGCGCCTTCCGCAGGTGCGCGAGCAAGTCGCCAAGGACCTCGCGCCCGACATGCCGAAGCACGCCCAGGCCCCCGAGACGGAAGAGGTGTTCGACGAGGTCGCCGAGGCGGAAGTGCCCGAGACGGTCGAAGCGCCGCGTTCCGCGAACGAAGTCCTGCCCGACGCCGCGCTGCTCGAGCAGCTCGCTTCGGGCGGCCGCCGAGCGGCCTAAGGGGCGGGGTGTCAGGCCCCGTCCTCCTGCTCCTGCTGCTGTTGGGTGGGGGCACACTTCTCTTCGGTACCGACGTAAGGCGGCGCTTGTCGCGCCTCCCCCGCCGTCGCCGCAAAGCGGTGACGGTAGGAGCGCTCGCGTTGGTGGGTGTGATCCTCTGCGCGGTGCGCCTCGTGCCGCTCGGGGTCGTGGCCTTCATCGTCGCGGGCGGCCTGCTGGCTCGCCGGGCGCCGGCCCCCCCCGATCCGGCGGGTCGATCCGGCCCGATGACGAAGGCCGAAGCGTGCCGCATCCTCGGGCTTGAGGGCACGCCGACCGACGCCAAGATCGACGCAGCGCACAGGCGGCTGATCGCGCAAGCGCACCCCGACGCAGGCGGTTCGGCGGACCTGGCCGCGCGGGTCAACGCAGCGCGCGACGTGCTGCGCCGATGAGTGGGCCTCAAGCCGAGTGGCGAGGAGTCGGGTGCGGTAGGTTGGCCGCGCTGGCCGGCATCTCCTGGCGGTCGAAGCGTCATGGCGACCGTCGATCCTCGCTCTTGACGTACTGTCGCATGTCCGCGACATCTGTCGCATGGCGTCGTTCGATCCTCCTCGCTTAGCGCCCTCCGAGGTCGTGTTGATGCGCGCGGTGTGGTCGCTCGGCCGGGCAAGCGCTCGCGAGCTGCACGAGGCGAGCGCGGAGGCGACGGGCTGGTCGCTCTCGGCAACGCGCAAGACGCTCGACCGCATGGTGGAGAAGGGCGCGCTGCGGACGCAGACCGTACACGGCGTCAAGACCTTCGCGGCGGCGCGTCCTCGCCTCGAAACGCTCGCGGATCTCATACGCGGCTTCGCGGTCAGCCTTCTCGGCGCCGATCGTCCGCCCGCTGCGGCAGCCTTCGTCGGAACTGGGCTCGTCACGCGCGACGAGGTCGAGGAGCTAGAGGCGCTGCTGCGCGACGAGCAGACGCCGTGAGTGCGGCGCAGGCGCTCATCCTTCTCTTCACCGCCGCCGCCGGCAACGCCCTCGTCGCCGCGCTGCGCTGGCCCGGGCGGCCCCCGGAAGGCGATCGCTACGAGAAGACGACGGCGGCCGCCATGGTGGCGCCACTCGTCTGCGCTGGGCTCGCTCTTCTGGGCTTGCGAAGCGGCTGGTCATGGTCGGTGCCGCTGCCCGTCGCTGCGGACGCTTTTGGTCCCGCGGCGGTCTCACCGGCCGTCACCGCCCAGGGGATGGCTTGGCCCTTCGACGTGCTGTCTGCGCTGCCCTCCCTGGTCCTATGGGCGTGGGCGGGAGCGGCGCTCGTTCGCCTCGCCTTCCTTGCGGGGACGGTCCTCCGTCTGCGCCGCGTCGTGGCGAAGGCGGTCGGCGCCGGCGGGTACGGCGTGTTCGCCAGTGCCGAGGTCGATGCGCCGATCGCGGCCTTCGGCAGGATCGTCGTTCCGCAGGACTTCGGCCGCGCCCCGGCGGCGCGCCTCGTTCTAGCGCATGAGCGCGCGCACCTGCGCCGCGGGGATCCGCGCTTCTTCTTCCTGCTCTCCGCGGTGCGGGCCGTCCTGTGGCACGACCCCTTCTTCGTGCGCCAGGCGGACCGATGCCGCCTCGCCGCCGAGATCGCCTGCGATGCCGCCGCCCTCGAGGGCGCGGCCACCGAGCGTCGGTCCTATGCGGAGGCTCTCCTCCTAGGGCTGAAGCACGCCGCCGGAACCGCCCTGCACGGCGGCCCGGCGGCTTTCCCACCCCGGAACCTAGGAGATCACCGGATGAGAATGACCCATATCCTGCGCCCGTCGGCCGCGAGCGGCAAGCGGCGTCCCTTGCGGTCCCTCGCGCTTGGCGTGGCCGTCGTCCCCGCGACCCTGGCCGTGGCCATCGCGGGCGCGGCCCAGGGCCGCGGCCTGTCGGTGGTCCCGACGCAAGGTGAGCTGACGAGCGCCTTCGGACCGCGCACCCACCCCATCGTCGGCGAGCCCGCGAACCATCGCGGCATCGACATCGCGGCGCCGCGCGGCACTCCGGTCTCGGCCGCAGGCGGAGGAAGGGTGACCCAAGCCGGCGAGCAGGGGGCCTATGGCCTTACGGTCGTGATCGATCACGGGGCCGGTCTGTTGACGCGCTACGCGCAGCTCGATGCCATCGATGTTCAGTGGAACGAAGACGTCGCCGCCGGACAACGGATCGGCGCGGTCGGCAGCAGCGGCCAGTCGACCGGCCCCCATCTGCACTTCGAGGTCAGGCGAGACGGGGAGTGGGTGGATCCTGCCGGCGAGCTCGATATAGCGCGATGATGGCACCTCGAGCCTGAGGCGTCGCGGCGTCCGGGATCGCCGGACGCCGCGGCATCCGCAAGAGATCCAAGAACGGTCGTCGCCGTCCGAGACCGACTCTGCCGATCAGCGGGGCACTTGGCCCTAGGGTCACGAAGGCAGCGCTGGTCTTGGCAGGTTTGGGTTCTGCGAGGCCCCCGCGCGAGCGGCGCGGTGATGCTCACTGGGCGTGCCCAACGCGCGGCGCGGCTGTAGCTCCTGTTCATGGAACACGCCCTGCCCATGCTGATCGCCGCGCTCGTCGTCGCCGCTTACGGCATCGCGTCGAAGCCCCTCGAACGGCACGCCATCACCGGACCGATGGTGATGACGGTCGCGGGGTTCATCTTGGGGCGGGGCGGGGCCGGGGTGTTCCCGCCGCTCGAATCGTCGCTCGTGCGGACGCTCGCGGAGGTGACGCTGGCGCTCGTTCTCTTCTCCGACGCGTCTCGCATCGATCCGCTGTCCCTGCGCCGCCAGGGCGGCATGCCGGTCCGCTTGCTGCTGATCGGCCTGCCGCTCACGATCCTGCTCGGCACGGCGGTGGGGGCGGCGATGCTACCCGCCTTGAACCTCGCCAGCGCGGCGCTCCTGGCCTCGATCCTCGCCCCGACCGACGCGGCCCTCGGCCAGGCGACGGTGTCCGACCCCGCGGTGCCCGCCAGGGTCCGTCAGACCCTGAACGTCGAGAGCGGCCTCAATGACGGGATCGCGCTGCCCGCCGTCCTCTTCTTCGCCGCGCTGACGGCGCCCGAGAGCGCCGAGATCGCGCAGCGGGACGCGCTCGGCTGGACGAGCTTCGTGGCGGGTCAGCTGCTGCTCGGCCCGCTCGCGGGCGCGGTCGCGGGGGTTCTGGGCGGCAGAGCGGCGGAGGCGGCGCGCAAGAAGGGGTGGGAGACGGAGACCTACGCCGCCGTCACGGCCCTCGCCATCGCGGCGCTCGCCTATACCGGCGCGGAGGTCTTGGGCGGGAACGGCTTCATCGCGGCCTTCGTCGCGGGGCTCGCCTTCGGCCGGTCGGCCGAGCGGTCGTCGGACGGCTTCGTGGAAGAGTTCACGGAGAGCGAGGGGCAGGTCCTCATCCTCCTCGCCTTCCTTCTCTTCGGCGCGACCTTGCTGCCGGACGCGCTGGCCGAGGTGAGGCCGCACCACGTGGTCTACGCGCTTCTGAGCCTGACGGTCATCCGGATGCTGCCGGTCGCGATCTGCCTGATCGGGGCAGGGGTGCGGGCGCCGACGGCGCTCTTCATCGGCTGGTTCGGACCGAGGGGCCTCGCGACGATCCTCTACGTCGTCATCGTCACCGACGACTACGCCCGCGACCCCGGCGGCACGGTCGCCGTGGTGGCTTCTCTGACCGCAGGCCTGAGCATCCTGCTGCACGGCCTGAGCGCCTCGCCGCTCTCCGCGCTCTACGGCCGGATGATGAAAGGGGAGGGGGACGAGGAGCAGCGGCCGACCGAGAAACGGCCGACGCGCACCTTCGCGAAGCCGAAGGAAGAAAGCTGATCAGGCGCCCTTGCGGCCGATGACGCCGAGCTGCCGTCCGATCCGGACGAAGGCGTCGACGCAGGCATCGACCTGCTCGTCCGTATGCGCCGCCGACATCTGCGTGCGAATGCGCGCCTTCCCCTTCGGCACGACCGGATAGAAGAAGCCCGTGACGTAGACGCCCTCTTCCATCAGCCGCGTCGCCATCTCCTGGGCGAGGGGGGCCTCGTGCAGCATGACCGGGATGATCGGATGCTCGCCAGGAATGAGGTCGAAGCCGGACTGCGCCATGCGCGAACGGAAGCGCTCCGCGTTGCGCACCAGCTGGCGGCGAAGGGCGTCGCCATCGCGCACCATCGCGATCGCCCTGCGCGAGGCGCCGACGAGGGCGGGGGTGAGGGCGTTCGAGAAGAGGTAGGGACGGGCCCGCTGGCGCAGGAGGTCGACGACGTTCTGCCGGGCGCAGATGAAGCCGCCCATGCCGCCGCCGAGCGCCTTGCCCAGCGTCGAGGTCAGGATGTCGACCTGACCCATGACGCCCGCATGCTCCGCCGTGCCGCGCCCCGTCTCGCCGAGGACGCCGGTCGCGTGGCAGTCGTCGACCATGACGAGGGCGTCGTAGCGCTTGGCGACCGCGCAGAGCCCCGCGAGGTCGCAGATGACGCCGTCCATGGAGAAGACGCCGTCGGTGACGACGAGCTTGGTCCGCGCACCGTCCTCGTCCGCCTTGCGAAGCTGCGCTTCGAGGTCGTCCATGTCGTTATTGGCGTAGCGGTAGCGCTTGGCCTTGCAGAGGCGGACGCCGTCGATGATCGAAGCGTGGTTGAGCGCGTCCGAGATGATCGCGTCCTCTGGCCCGAGCAGCGGCTCGAACACGCCGCCATTCGCGTCGAAGCAGGCGGCGAAGGTGATAGAATCGTCGAAGCCGAGCCAGGTGGCGATCTCTCGCTCCAGCACGCGGTGGATGTCCTGCGTGCCGCAGATGAAGCGCACGGAGGCCAGGCCGAAGCCGTGCGTGTCCATCGTCTCCTTCGCCGCTTCGGCGAGCCCGGCGTCGTCGGCGAGGCCGAGGTAGTTGTTGGCGCAGAAGTTGAGGACCTCTCGGCCCTGAACGCAGATGGTCGGGCCCTGCTTGCCCTCGATCAGACGCTCGGTCTTGTAGAGGCCGGCGGACTTGGTCTCGTCGATCTCGGCGTCGATGCGGTCGTAGAAGGCGGCAGACATGGAAGAAACTCCGGATGATTCCGGGAGTTGTACGCCGCACCGCAAGCCCGGGCCAACCTAAGCGTGCAGGCGGGTGTCCGAAGGCGGCCTGGCAGGGGCAGAGGGACTCGAACCCACGACCCTCGGTTTTGGAGACCGATGCTCTACCAACTGAGCTATACCCCTAAGGCCGGGGAGGCGCTTACGCCGGGGGCGGCGCGGACGCAAACGATAAGAGGGGCGGCGCGGCCGCCCCTCTTCGTTCTCAGCGCAAGCGGCCCGCAATGCCGGCGAGGGTGCCGGTCAGGGCGGCGACGCGTTCCTGGCCCTGCGCGTCGCTCGCGGAGACGCCCTCGGCGAGGCCTTCGACCGCGCCGGCGAGGTCTCGGTCGCGGCCCGAGCCCGACAGCGCTTCGGCGGCCTGGTCGAGCGTCGCCATCATCCGCGACGCCGCGTCCTCCGTCACCGTCCCGCTGCGGACGAGCTGGTCGATATAGGCCTTCGCCACGACGGGCTCGGCGGGCCAGCTGACGGGGAATTGCTGCTGCGGGTTGAAGGCGTCGCCGAAGTCGGCGAGCGCGGCGGCTGCAAGCTCGTTCTCGGTCAGGTACTCGCTCGGCTCCAGCGCCATGACGTCCAGACCACGGACGATCTCCGTCCCGTAGATCTTGCCGTCATAGTAGTAGGTCGACCAGTAGCCGCCGATGACCGTGCGGTCCTCCATGATCGGACCGCGGTCGAAGTAGGCGACCTCGACGGGGTCCTTCTCGTCGGTGAAGTCCATCACCGAGAGCCCGCCCTGGTACCAGGCCTGCACGAAGAGGTCGCGGCCCGGGACGGGCACGACCGAGCCGTTGTGCGCGACGCAGTTCTCCGTGTCCGACTGCGGCGCAGGCATCTTGTAGTGGCTCTCGTAGACGAGCTTGCCGTCCTCGATCCGGTAGATCGCGTCCGCGCCCCAATTCATCGGGTCCGAGGCCTTGCAGCGCGGTTGCACCCCGCCGCCCCACTCGTCGGTGAAGATCACCTTGGTGCCGTCATTGTTGAAGGTCGCGGAGTGCCAGTAGGCGAAGCCGTCATCGTTCACGGCGTCGATCCGCTTGGGCTTCATCGGGTCCGAGATGTCGAGGAGGATGCCGTTGCCGGAGCACGCGCCCGCCGCGAGGTTCTTCTCGGGGAAGACGGTGATGTCGTGGCACTGGTCCGTACGCCGCGTCTCTTGCGTGCCCTCGCCGTGGTCGCCGCCCGACCAGAGCCCCGCGATGCGCCCCGTCTCGTCGTCAGCGAAGACGCGCGGGCTCGAGATGATCCGCGCGCGTTCGGGGCGGCGGACCGGGATCTCGATCACGTCGATGCTGAAGAGGGCGCTGCGCTCTTCGCCCGGCAGGCCCTCGACGCAGCCTTCGAGTTCCTTCTCGTCGCGGATCGAGGAGGTGCCGGAGTTGTAGACGACGATCCGCCTGCGGTCTGCCGCGACGACGGAGTGGGTGTGCGAGCCCCGGCAGGTCTGGACCTGGCCGACCTGCTTGGGACGCGAGAGGTCCGAGATGTCGAAGATGCGAAGCCCGCGGAAGCGCTCCTCGCTGACGTCTTCTTCGATGCCTTGCAGGCCGCAATCGACGCGGCCGCGGGTCTGCTCGACCGACATGATGAGGAGGTCGCCGACGATCGACACGTCGCCCTGGCCCCCCGGGCAGACGACGGAGCTCGTCAGCGTCGGCATGCCTTCCTGGTCGAGCTTGTAGATGTTGAAGCCGTGATAGTTGCCGGTGACGAGCGTGTCGCCGGCGAAGGCCATGTCGGTGTTCCAGAAGGCGAGGTGCGGGTAGCGCTCGACGTACTGGGTCATCGAGTCGCCGCTTTCGCCCTCCTCGCGCGAGGCGGTCTCGGCCTCGTCGGCAGCTTCCTCCTCGGCGGTCTCCTCGCCCCGATCTTCCGGAGTGTCGTCCTGGTCCCCAGCCTCATCTTCTGCGGGAAGGACCGGCGGCAGGCCTGCGGGGTTCGAGGGGTCGAAGAAGCCAGGCGGCTTGGGCAGGGAGGCGAGGAGGGTCAGGTTCTTCGCCGCCTGACCCGCATCGTCCACGCCGGCCGCGAGGCCGACCCGCTCGTCCTCCGACAGGCCCGCGAGGAGGCGGTTCATGCGGTTGATCTCGGCGGTCTGGTCGTTGACGAGCTCGCCGGTGAAGTCGAACAGCCTGGGCTCGTAGGCGGAGCCCGGCTGGTGCAGAAGGGTGTCGGTCATCGTGACCGCGCCCTCGTGGTGCGGGATCATCAGGTCCAGGAACATCCGATCGAACTCGGTGCCCTGCGCGGCTTCGAGCTGCGCGATCTGTTCGGGCGTCGCCATGCCCATGGCGCGGTGGGCCTTGGCCGCCTCGTCGGAGACCTCGTGCATGTGGTCGGTCGATTCGGGATCGGGGGCGTCCTCGCCCCGATCGGAGAGCCAGGTCTGCATGAACGAGATCTCGTCGAGCTGGGAGCGTTCGATCCGGCCCGCCGCCGCGAGGACGTCCTCGTTGTTGGTCCGTTCGGGCGCCATCCGCGCCATCACCACGGCCTGGTAGTGGTGCGGGATCATCGCCTGCAGGTAGGCGACGTCCGCCGGAGAGTAGCGCGCGTCCGAGACCTTGATCGCCTCTTCGGCGGACAGCGCCTGGGCGTCCTGCCCCGGCGCGCCGGGCAGGACGATCGGCGCGTCCTGTGCGAGGGCGGTCGAGAGGGCTGTGCTGCTCAGAAGGAGAAGCGCGCCGAGCGCCGCGCCGCGCCCTTCTGTCCGGACGATCGAGGTCATGCGTTGGTCCCTGAAATCTGCTGCCTTGCAACATCACCTTACGCGACTTCGCCTGGGACCAAAGCGGGAGGTGCTGCGGGCCCCTCGCGCCGCGCCTCTTTCCTTCGGCTGGGACTGCGGGTTATCGGAGAGGGATGCTCCGGATCGCGTCCTACAACATCCAGAAGGCCATGGGGCACGACATGCGGCGCCGCCCGGAGCGGACGTTGGGGGTCCTCAACGAGATGGATGCCGACGTCGTCGTCCTGCAGGAGGCGGATCGGCGGTTCGGCGAGCGGATCTCCGCCCTGCCGCGCGAGACGATCGCGCGCATGACGGACTACCGGATCGCCGACGTTGCCGTCCGGCCCGGCAGCATCGGCTGGCACGGCAACGCGATCCTGCTCAAGCGTCACGTCCGGCTTCTGAAGGCGAAGCGGCTGGACCTGCCCTACCTCGAACCGAGGGGGGCGGTGGCCGCGGTCGTCGAACTCGATTCTGGCCCCTTGATCGTCGTCGGGGCGCACCTCGCGCTCACGACCCGCTACCGCCGCAAGCAGGCCGAGACCCTGGCGGAGTATGCGGACCGGGCGGAGATGCCGCTCATCCTCTGCGGCGACCTCAACGAGTGGCCCTCGGCCGGGAAGGGCCTCGAGCCCCTGGCGGGCGCCCTCACCGAGCACGCGCCCGGCCGGACCTTCCCGGCGATCAAGCCCGTGGCGCGGCTCGATCGCCTCTATCACTGCGGAAGCCTAAGGGTGTCGGCGAGCGTCCACGACACGCCGCTCGCCCGGAGCGCCTCCGACCACCTGCCGATCAAGGCTGACGTGACCCGCGAACACGCTTAGCGCGGCGCGATCCTCGCAAGGACGACGGCCGAAAGGGACGCCCGCGTGGAAAGCTCTACGATCTTCTTCTGGTTCGACGTGGTGTTCTACATCGGCGCGGTCGGATGCGGATTGCATTCGCTCATGGCGAACCGCACCGCCCAGGGGACGCTGGCCTGGATGCTGGCGCTCTTCGCGCTGCCCTACGCCGCGGTGCCGCTCTACTTCGTGTTCGGCCGACGGCACTTCGGCGCCTACGCGTCCGGCCTCAAAAGAGCGCAGGAACGGGTGCGCACCAAGGCCGAGGTCGAGCGGTTCCTCGCCTACGAACCCGAGAGCCCGCGCCACGCAGCGCGCGGCCTGGAGGTCGCCGAGGACATCGGCGGTGCGGGCTACACGACCGGCAACTGCGTCACGCTGCTTCAGGACGGGTACGAGACCTTCGAGGCGATCTTCGAGGCGATCGACCGGGCGGAAGCCTACGTCCTCGTCCAGTTCTACATCTTCCGCGACGACGACCTCGGACGACGCCTCCGCGACCGCATGGTCGCGGCGGCGGGGCGGGGCGTGCGGTGTTGTCTCCTCTACGACGAGATCGGCTGCTTCACGACGCCGCGCAGCTACTGGGCCGGGTTCACCAAGGCCGGCGTGAAGGTCTCCGCCTTCGGTGCGCGTCGTCCGCTGCGGGGCCGGTTCGAGCTCAACTTCCGCAACCACCGCAAGATCGTGGTCTGCGACGGCAACGTCGCCTTCGTCGGCGGCAACAATGTCGGCGACGAGTACCTCGGCGAGAGCAAACGCTTCGGCGCCTGGCGGGACGCGCATGTGCGGATCGAAGGACCGCTAGTGCAGGCGGCGCAGCTGGCCTTCCAGCAGGACTGGGAGTTCGCCGCCGGCGAGGTCCTGCCGCTCGAATGGCAGGCGCAGCGGGCGGAGAACGGCAACCAGATCGCGATGATCCTGCCGACGGGCCCCGCCGACAACCTGGAGACGGGTAGCCTCATGTTCGTCGCGGCGATCAACTCGGCGCAGAAGCGGCTTTGGATCGTCAGCCCCTACTTCGTACCGGACCAAGCGGTGATGTCCGCGCTGAAGCTGGCCTCGCTGCGGGGCGTCGAGGTTCGGGTGATGGTGCCGGACAAGCCCGACCACCTGGCCGTCTGGCTCGCAGGCTTCGACTTCATCGAGGAGGCCGAGCGGGCGGGCATCGAGGCCTACCGGTACACGGGGGGCTTCCTGCACCAGAAGGCCGTGCTCATCGACCACGACATCGCGATGATCGGCACCGCGAACATGGACAACCGCAGCTTCCGCCTGAACTTCGAGGTGACGGTGATCGTCGCGGACGAAGGCTTCGCCGCCTGCGTCGAGGACATGATCGAGAAGGACTTCGAGAAGGCCCGCGAGCACGTCGAGACGGACTATCAGCAGCGTTCGGTGCTGTTCAAGCTGGCGGTCCGGGGCGCGCGGCTCTTGGCGCCGGTGCTATGAGCAGCGCGGCGGTATCTGCCGCTGCCCTCGCGTGGTAGCCCCTACCGGAAGGATCGAGGGAGCCGCCGGATGCGCGCGAGCACGCTAGTTCTGGCCGCGTTCCTGTCCGTTCAGTCACCGGGAGCCGAAGCGATGGACCAGGCAAGGGGGACGTTCAGCGTCTCGATGGAGCCGGTGGAAGAAAACGAGGGCGAGGGGGCGACGCTCGGCCGGATGACGCTCTCCAAGACCTTCGAAGGCGACCTCGCCGGCCGCTCGGAAGGTCAGATGCTGACCGCGATGACGCCCGTCCAGGGTTCCGCCGCCTACGTCGCCATCGAGCGGTTCGAGGGCAGCCTGGGCGGCCGAAGCGGCGGCTTCGCGCTGTCGCATCGAGGCGTCATGTCCGCGGCGGGGCAGGACCTCGTCATCGGCATCGTTCCGGACTCAGGCAGCGGCGACCTCTCCGGCATCAAGGGGACGATGGACATCGAGGTGTCCGGCGGACAGCATGCCTACACGCTGGACTACGACCTGCCATGAGCGGACCGGAACCGCGTCCCTGGCGCTCGCTGCTCTTCGTGCCGGGCGCGCGGCCGGACCGCTTCGAGAAGGCGGCGTCGGCGGGGGCGGACCTCGTCTGCATCGACCTCGAGGACGCGGTCGCGCCGGGCGGCAAGGACGAAGCCCGGCGAGCGACGCTCGACTTCCTCGCGCGGTATGAGGGCGAGGCGACCGTCGGCCTGCGCGTGAACGCGGTCGGCTCCGACGTCGGCGCGGCCGACCTCGAAGCGCTGAAGGGCGCGACGGGCGTTCGCTTCGTGATGGTGCCGAAGCCCACGGGCACGGGCGAGCTCGACGCGGTCGCGGCCGCCTACGACGCGCCCATGCTGATCCCCGTCATGGAGACGGCGCGCGCGATCCAGACCGCGGGCGCCATCGCCGATCACCCCGCGGTCGTCGCCGGCGTCTACGGTGCGATCGACCTCGCGGCCGACATCGGCT
Organism: Parvularcula dongshanensis; assembly: GCF_014199615.1. GTDB lineage: Bacteria > Pseudomonadota > Alphaproteobacteria > Caulobacterales > Parvularculaceae > Parvularcula > Parvularcula dongshanensis. Next base: position 112,265 of record NZ_JACHOB010000003.1, read on the forward strand.
GCACACTCGACTGGGAGGCGCAACTCTACGCGCGGTCGGCCTGCGCGCTCGCCTTCGGAGCGGCGCGCAAGGTGCTGTTCGACGTGCCCTACCTCGACGTGAAGGACCCCGAGGGGCTGAAGGCGGAGACGCGGCGCGCGAAGACGCTCGGCATTCATGCCCGCGCCGCGATCCACCCCGCGCAGCTCGGGCCGATCCACGAGGCACTGGCCCCCACGCCCGACGAGGTCGCGCGGGCGCAGCGGATCGTCGATGCGTTCGAGGCCGCCGAGGGCGGCGTCGCCCTGCTCGACGGCAAGATGATCGAGCTTCCGGTCATCAAGTCCGCGCGACGCGTGCTGGCCCTGGCCGCGCCGCGCGCTTGACCCTTACCGGGGCGCGGTGCATCCCATCGCGCGCGAGACGAAAGACGAACGGGACCCGATGGATCAGGAACTTCACAGCCGTATGGCGACCGCCATCGCGGCGCTGTCGATGGATGCGGTGCAGCGCGCGAACTCTGGCCACCCGGGCATGCCCATGGGCATGGCGACGGCGGCGACGACGCTCTTCACCAAGCACATCAAGTACGACGCCAGCACGCCGGACTGGCCGGACCGCGACCGCTTCGTTCTGTCGGCGGGCCACGGCTCCATGCTGCTCTACAGCCTCCTCTACCTGAACGGTTATCCGGGCTGGGAGATGGAGAACCTCAAGAACTTCCGTCAGCTCAACTCCAAGACCGCCGGCCACCCCGAATACGGCCACGGCGCGGGCATCGAGACGACGACCGGCCCGCTCGGCCAGGGCCTCGGTAACGCGGTCGGCATGGCGATGGCCGAGGCGCACCTGAACGCGATCTACGGCGACGATGTCGTCGATCACCGCACCTGGGCGATCGCGGGCGATGGCTGCCTGATGGAGGGCATCAGCCAGGAGGTGATCGCGCTCGCAGGTCACCTCAAGCTGCGCAAGCTCTGCGTGATCTGGGACAACAACGGCATCACCATCGACGGCAAGGTCTCGCTGTCCGATTCGACCGATCAGCGCGCGCGCTTCGAAGCGTCCGGCTGGCGGACGATCGCCTGCGACGGCCAGGACGCGATGGACGTCGACCGCGCCCTCGAAGAGGCGAAGACCTCCGACCGCCCGACCCTTATCGCCTGCCAGACCGTCATCGGCTTCGGCGCGAAGAACGCGGGCACGGCCAAGGTTCACGGCTCGGCGCTCGGCGAGGAAGGCGTCGCGGAGGCGCGGGAGAACCTCGGCTGGACGAGCGAACCCTTCGTCGTCCCCGATGACATCGCGGCCGCTTGGAAGGAAGCGGGCTCGCGCGGCGCCGAGGCGCGCAAGGCCTGGGAGCAGCGGCTCGCCAATTCGGACAAGGCCGAAGCGTTCGAAGCGGGGCTGAAAGGCGACGTCTCCGCCGCCGTCGCCGCGCTGGCCGACCATGCGGCCAAGGCCGCGTCGGAGGGCAAGAAGGTCGCGACGCGCAAGGCGTCCGAGAACGCGCTGATCGCGATCAACGGCGCTCTGAAGACGACGTTCGGCGGCTCGGCGGACCTGACCCCGTCGAACAACACGCTGACGCCGGACATGGACGACTTCTCGGACGAGAACTACGGCGGCCGCTACGTCCGCTACGGCATCCGCGAGCACGGCATGGCCGCGGCCATGAACGGCATCGCGCTGCATGGCGGCGTGATTCCCTATGGCGGGACGTTCCTGGTCTTCGCGGACTACATGCGGCCTTCGGTTCGCCTCGCGGCCCTGATGGGCATTCGCGTCGTCTACGTCCTGACGCACGACTCGATCGGCCTCGGCGAAGACGGCCCGACGCACCAGCCGGTCGAGACGCTGGCGGGCCTCAGGGTCATTCCGAACCTCGCGGTCTTCCGCCCCGGCGACGAAGTCGAGACGGCCGAAGCGTGGGCCTGCGCCCTCGAGCGGACGAGCGGCCCGAGCGTGCTGGCGCTGACGCGGCAGGGCATCGGCCCGGTCCGCAAGGAAGCGGGCGAGAACAGAACGAAGCGCGGCGGGTACGTCCTCAAGGACATGGACGGCGCGAAGGCGACGTTCATCGCCACGGGTTCCGAGGTCGACCTCGTGCTCGAAGCCCAAGACCGCCTCGCGCAGGAAGGCACGCCGACGCGCGTCGTCTCGATGCCCTGCCTCGACCTCTTCGAGGAGCAGGACGAAGCCTATCAGCGCGAGGTCCTCGGCGAGGTGCCGCGCGTCGCGATGGAGGCGGGCCTGCGACAGGGTTGGGACAAGGTCCTCTTCGCCTTCGGCGGCAGGGGCGACTTCGTCGGCATGAAGGGCTTCGGCGCCTCGGGCCCCGGCGCGTCGCTCTTCGACTACTTCGGCATCACCGCGAAGGCGGCTGCGGACAAGGTCCGCGAACTGATCGGGAAGGATTGAGCCCATGACATTGAAAGTCGGCATCAACGGCTTCGGCCGCATCGGACGCCTGAGCCTGCGTTCCATCATCGAGAACGGCCGTGACGACATCGAGGTCGTCGCGATCAACGACCTCGGCCCGGTCGAGACCAACGCGCACCTCCTGCGCTACGACACGATCCACGGCCGCTTCCCGGCCGAGGTCTCGACGGGCGAGGACACGCTCACGGTCAACGGCCATGAGATCAAGGTGATGGCCGAACGCGACCCCTCCAAGCTCCCCTGGGGAAGCTTGGGCGTCGACATCGTGTTCGAGTGCACCGGCATCTTCACCTCGCCCGACAAGGCGGCGCTGCACCTCGAAGGGGGCGCGAAGCGCGTCCTCGTCTCCGCGCCGCTGTCCAAGCCGGTCGACGAGAAGACGGTCGTCTTCGGCGTCAACCACGACACGCTGACGGCGGACGACAAGATCGTCTCCAACGGTTCGTGCACGACCAACTGCCTCGCGCCGGTGGTCAAGGTCCTGCATGAAGCCGTCGGGATCGAACGCGGCTACATGACGACGATCCACTCCTATACGGGCGATCAGCCGACGCTCGATACGATGCACAAGGATCTCTATCGCGCCCGCGCCGCCGCCCAGAACATCATTCCGACCTCGACCGGCGCGGCCAAGGCGCTCGGCGAGGTGCTGCCGGAGATGAAGGGGCGGCTCGACGGTTCGGCCGTGCGCGTGCCGACGCCGAACGTCTCGATGATCGACCTCGTCTTCGTCCCGTCGAAGGAGACGAGCGTGGACGCGGTCAACGCGGCCGTCCGCGAGGCGGCGGAAGGTCCCCTCAAGGGCGTGCTCGGCTACACCGACGAGAAGCTCGTCAGCCATGACTTCAACCACGACCCGCACAGCTCGACCTTCGCCGGCGCGCAGACGCAGATCGTCGATGGCGGCCTCGTCCGCGTGCTGAGCTGGTACGACAACGAGTGGGGCTTCTCGACCCGGATGGCGGACACCGCGCTCGCCATGGCGAAGTTCCTCTGAGCACGCGCAAGCTCGCGCCGGTGCTTCTTCTCCTCGCCGCTTGCGGCGGCGGGGAAGAGGAGGCCTCGGCGCCGGAACCGCCGATCGTGAACCTTCCCGAGGCGGCGCCCCAAGCGCCCACGTCGGGCGTGGGCATTCAGGCCGCGGACGGGACCTACCCGTTCCAGGGCTTATGGAACTCGGGTGGTGCCGACTGCGCCGAAGCGCCGGGCAGCACGCCCATGGCCCCGATCGAGATCACGCCCGCGGGCTTCGTCGGATACGAGAACGCCTGCGCCATCGACTCGGTCACGGTCCTCGAACCCGACGCCCGCTTCGTCCTCGGCATGAGCTGCGAGGGCGAGGGCGAAGCCTACATGCGGGACGTCACGCTGACCGTCTCGCCAGAAGAGATGCTGGCCGAGGAAGAGGGCGGGGAACTGACCGTCTTCGTCCGCTGTGAGGCCACCGAGTAGAAGCCGGACGACCGGCGAGGAGAACCCAATGGCCCCCTTCAAGACCCTCGACGACCTAGGCGATCTTTCCGGCAAGCGCGTCATGGTCCGCGTCGACTTCAACGTGCCGGTGCAGGACGGGAAGGTCTCGGACGCGACCCGGCTCGAGCGCGCCGTGCCGACCGTGAAGGAGCTGTCCGACAAGGGCGCGAAGGTCATCCTTCTCAGCCACTTCGGACGGCCGAAGGGCCAAGCGGTGGCGGAGATGTCGCTGCGCCCGGTCGCCGAAGCGTTCGCAGGCGTGCTCGGCAAGCCGGTCGCCTTCGCAGCGGATTCGGTCGGCGGCCCCGCGAACGAGGCGGTCCAGGCGATGAAGCCGGGCGACGTCCTCCTTCTCGAGAATACGCGCTTCCACGCGGGCGAGGAGGCGAACGACGAGGTCTACGCCAAGGCGCTGGCGATGAATGCCGACGCCTACGTCAACGACGCCTTCTCCGCCGCGCACCGCGCCCACGCCTCGACCGAGTACCTGGCGCAGATCGTCCCCGCCGCCGCTGGCCGCGCGATGCAGCGCGAACTCGACTACCTCAACGCGGCGCTCGCGGCGCCCGAACGGCCGGTCATGGCGATCGTCGGCGGGGCCAAGGTCTCGACCAAGCTCGACGTGCTGCAGAACCTCGTCTCGAAGGCGGACAAGCTGATCGTCGGCGGCGGCATGGCGAACACGTTCCTGCTGGCCATGGGCATGGACGTCGGCAAGTCGCTGGCCGAGCCGGACCTCGTCTCCACCGCCAAGGAGATCCTGGCGAAGGCGGGCGGCGAAGGCTGCGAGATCATCCTGCCGAAGGACGTGGTGGTCGCCTCGGAGTTCAAGGCGAACGTCGAGACCGCCGTGCGCGCGGCGGATGCGGTGAAGCCCGGCGAGATGATCCTGGACCTCGGTCCCGACAGCGTCGACGCCTACGCGGAGGCCCTCGAGGGCTGCAAGACGCTGGTCTGGAACGGGCCCTTGGGCGCCTTCGAGACGCCGCCCTTCCACACGGCGACGGTGGAGCTCGCGAAGTACGCCGCGAAGCTGACGAAGGGCGGGTCGCTGACTTCGGTCGCAGGCGGCGGCGATACGGTCGCGGCGCTCAACATGGCGGGCGTCGTCGACGAGTTCACCTACGTCTCGACGGCGGGCGGCGCGTTCCTCGAGTGGATGGAAGGAAAGCCGCTGCCGGGCGTCGACGCGCTGCGCCGGCCCTGACATCGACTGCAGACTGCCGCCCCGGCGGCGCGGTTCTCGCTTATCCTGACCCAAACGGCGCTGAAGCGCCTGGAGGAGACAGGGATGAACGAGAACCGACTGGAAGAGCTTCACGTGGTCGCCCGCGCCATGGTCGCCCCCGGAAAGGGCATCCTGGCGGCGGACGAGTCGTCCGGGACGATCAAGAAGCGCTTCGACTCGATCGCCGTCGAGAGCACGGAGGAGAGCCGCCGCGACTATCGCGAGCTTCTCTTCCGCTCGGAGACCGCGATGCGCGAGCATGTCTCGGGTGTGATTCTCTACGACGAGACGATCCGGCAGAAGGCGGCCGACGGTACGCCGCTGACAACGCTGATCGAGCAGGCGGGCTCGATCCCCGGGATCAAGGTCGACAAGGGCGCGAAGCCGCTGCCGGGCTGCCCCGGCGAGACGATCACTGAGGGCCTCGACGGGCTGCGCGAGCGCCTCTCCGAGTACTACGAACTCGGCGCCCGCTTCGCGAAGTGGCGGGCCGTGATCGACATCGGCGACAACGGCCAGGGCGGGCGGATGCCGTCCCACACCGCCGTGCATCAGAACGCGCAGGCGCTCGCCCGCTACGCGGCGCTCTGCCAGGAAGCGAACATCGTCCCGATCGTTGAGCCCGAGGTCCTGATGGATGGCGGCCACGACATCGACACCTGCTACGAGGTGACGAAGTGGGTGCTGAGCGAGCTCTACCAGGAGCTCTACTACGCCCGCGTCGAGCTCGAGGGGACGATCCTGAAGCCGAACATGATCGTTCCCGGCAAGAAGGCGGCGGATCAGTCCTCGCCCGAGGAGATCGCCGAGAAGACCGTCCGGTGCTTCCGCAACACGGTGCCCGCCGCCGTGCCGGGGATCGTGTTCCTCTCGGGCGGCCAGTCCGAGGTGGAGGCGACGCGGAACCTCGACGCGATGAACAGGGCGTACCGGGGCGAGTTGCCGTGGGCGCTGTCGTTCTCCTACGGCCGGGCGCTTCAAACGTCCGCGCTGAAGGCGTGGAGCGGCAAGGCGGAGAACGTTCGGGCGGCGCAGATCGCCTTCGATCACCGCGCGAAGATGAACGGTCTCGCGCAGCAAGGCGCTTGGTCCGATGCGGTCGAAGAGGCGGCCTGACAGCCGAATTGCGCGGCGCGGGAGCGAGTGCGGGTTTCGGTCCGCTCCGCTAGCGTGCCCCGCATGAGCGAGACGATGGTCAATTCCGAAGACGACCGCTGGGCCCGCGTGGTCGCGCGCGAGCCTGGCGGGTTCTTCCTGGGGGTTCTCACGACCGGCGTCTTCTGCCGACCCGGCTGCCCGGCCCGGACGCCGCGGCGGGAGAACGTTCGGTTCTACGACGATGCGCAGGAGGCGCTTCGGGCCGGGTTCAGGCCCTGCCTGAAGTGCCGTCCGATGGGCACGGACCCCACGCTAGACCTCGCCGTGCGGGCGGCGCGCGCGATCGAAGCCGACCCCGCGCGGCGGTGGACCGGCGCGGAGCTCAGCGAGGTCGCAGGCCGCGCGCCCCGGACGGTGCTGCGCGCGTTCGAAGCGGCGCTCGGCGTAACGCCGCGGGCCTTTCGCGACGCGGTGCGCCTGCGCCGCTACGGCGACGCCCTCCGCGGCGGGGCGGACGCGACCGAGGCGGGTCTCGACGCAGGCTATGGCGGCGAGGCGGCGCGCCACGAAGGAACGAGAGCACTCGGGATGAGCGCGAACAGCTATGCGAAGGGCGGGGCGGGCGAGAGCGTCGAGTGGCTGCCGCTCGATACGACCCTCGGGACGATGGTGATCGCCGCGACGGCGAAGGGAATCTGCCTTCTGCGGTTCCTGGACGAAGATGCCAGTGCGGCGGCGGTCGTCGCCGGCGCCTATCCGGCCGCGTCGCTGCGGCACGCCGCGCCCGATGCGAGCCTGCGTGCCTGGGGCCAGGCGGTCGCGGCCTTCGTCGAGAAGGGCGGGCCCCGGCCCGACCTGCCGCTCGACCTTCGCGGGACGGCGTTCCAGCTGCGCGTGTGGCAGGCGCTGCGTGCGCTCGGCCCCGGCGAGACGGTGACCTATGGCGAGCTCGCGCGGCGGATCGAGGTGCCGGGGGCGGCGAGGGCGGTGGGGGCCGCGAACGGCGCGAACCGCGTCGCGGTGCTGATCCCCTGCCACCTCGTCGTCGCGGCGGGCGGAAAGCTCGGCGGCTACGCCTGGGGCGAGGCGCGCAAACGGGCGCTGATCGCGGCGGAGAAGACCACAGCCGCGTCGCGGTAGCGCCGAGGGCCCATGAGCCGCTAGAGGCGGCGCATGACCATTCCTCCCTTCCTCGCCGTCGCGACCGGCGGCGCGCTCGGCGCGCTCGCGCGCTGGTGGACGGCGCGCGCCGTGATCGCCCTTTCGGGCAGCGAGGCGGCGCTCGGCACCTTCGCGGTGAACGTGCTCGGCTCCTTCGGCCTCGGCCTCTTCGCGGCGGTGCTGCTCGAGCGGCAGAGCCCGCTGGCGCTGCTCGTTCTCGTCGGCTTCTTCGGCGCGTTCACGACCTTCTCGACCTTCGCGATGGATGCGTTGCGGCTGTTCGAAGAGAGGGGACTGACGCTCGCGGCAGTGTACGTCTTCGGCTCGGTCGCGCTCGCGCTCCTCGTCTTCCTCGCGGGCGCGGCGCTCGGGAGGAGCTTCGCATGAGCGGCGTCGAGATGGTGACGGTCGCGCGGGCCGATGACGGTCTGCGGCTCGACCGCTGGTTCCGCCAGCACTACCCGGCCGTGAAGCAGGGGCAGCTTCAGAAGATGCTGCGCAAGGGGCAGGTGCGGGTCGACGGCGCGAAGGTCGAGGCGAACCGCCGGCTCTCTCCGGGCGAGGTCGTCCGCGTGCCGCCCGTCCCCGCCGCGACGCCGGCCGGGAAGGCGGCGGCCTCGGCGCAGGACCGCGAGGAGATCCGCAGCTTCGTCCTCTACGAGGACGACCGCCTGATCGCGATCAACAAGCCCTTCGGCCTGCCGGTGCAGGGCGGCTCCGGCGTCGCCCGCCACCTCGACGGGATGCTGGACGGCCTCGCCAAGGGCGGCGAGCGGCCGCGTCTCGTTCACCGCCTCGACAAGGACACGGGCGGCCTCATGCTGCTGGCGCGCGACAGGCTCGCGGCGAAGGACCTGACCGAATCGTTCCGCAGGCATCTGATCGAGAAGACCTACTGGGCGCTCGTCGCGGGCGTGCCGCACCCCCTCGAAGGGACGATCGATCTGCCGGTCGAGAAGGGCGGGCCCGAGGGCGCCGAGCGCATGGGCGCGTCCGAGGGCGGCAAGAAGGCGATCACGGACTATCAGACGGTGGAGATGGCGGCGGGGAAGGCCGCGTTCCTGGCGCTTCGCCCGCTGACGGGGCGGACCCACCAGCTGCGTGTCCACATGGACGCGATCGGTACGCCCATCGTCGGCGACGGAAAGTATGGCGGCGAGCGCGCGAAGCTCGAAGGGGTCTCAAAGCGGATGCACCTCTTCTGCCGCACGATGAGCGTGCCGCGCGACGGCAAGCCGCCGCTGGAACTGACCGCCCCCCTGACGGGGCACATGGCGAAGACCTGGGACTTCTTCGCCTTTCCGAGGGACGTGGAGGTCGAATGGCCGGACCGGTGAGCGAGCCCGCGAAGGTCCGCCGATTCTACGAGGCGGCCGGGATCGAGGCCGAGGGGGACGCGTACGCCGTCACGCTAGACGGACGGCGCGCCCGCTCACCCGGACGGCGGGTCCTAGCCGGGCCGCTGACGCTCGCGGAGGCGATGGCGGCGGAGTGGGCGGGGCAGGGCGAGACGCTCGACATGGCGTCGATGCCGCTGACGCGCCTGCACGGACAGTTCCTCGACGCGGACGACGAGCAGCGCGCCGCGTGGGGCGAGACCGTCGTCGCCTATGCCGGGTCGGACCTCCTCTGTTATCGCGGCGACGACCGGAAGCTCGCCGCGCGGCAGGCGGAGGTTTGGCAACCCTTCCTCGACGAGATCGGAGACGCGGCGGGGGACAGCTTCGCGGTCACGGAAGGCATCATGGCCGTTGGACAGCCCGAAGGCGTCCTGTCCGGCGTCCGGGGGCTCGTAGCGGACCTGTCCGAGGCGCATCGCTTCGCCGCGCGCCACCTGACGGAGATCACGGGTTCCGCCGTGCTGGCGCTCGCGGCGATACGCGGGGCAGACCCGGACGCGGTCTTCGCGGCCAGCCGGTTGGACGAGACGTTTCAGGCGGAGCGGTGGGGCGTCGATGCGGAGGCCGCCGCCAGGGAAGCGGCGCGGAGGCGCGACTTCGGCGCCGTCGTTCGGTACGCCGCGCTCACGGCGTAAGCGCTCAGCGGACGTAGCGCCGCTCGACCCTGGCCCCGATGCTCGTGAGGAGCTCGTAGGAGATCGTACCGGCGAGGCGCGCGAGGCGATCGACCGGCACATGCGGTCCGAAGAGTTCGGCCCGGTCGCCGACCTTCACGTCTTCGGCCTCGGTCACGTCGACGATCAGGAGGTCCATCGAGACCTTGCCGGCGACGGGGCATTCCCGGCCGCCGAGCCATACCACGCCCTTGTTCGACAGGTGACGCGGGTAGCCGTCCGCATAGCCGATCGCGAGGGTCGCGAGGCGGCTTTCGTGCGGCGCCCGCCAGATGCCGTCATAGCCCGCGGTGTCGCCGCGCGCGACGGTCCTGACCGTGAGGACGGGCGCGGTAAGCGTCGCGACGGGCTCAAGCGCCGAAGCCGGGTCGGCGTCCGGCGCCCCGCCGTAAAGGGCGATGCCGGCACGCACGAGGCCCTCGGCCGGGCTGTTCGGCAGGAAGAGGCCGCCCGATGCCGAGAGGCTGAACTTCGCACGGGGGAAAGCCTGCAGGCACTCCGCGACGGTGTCCTCGAACAGGAGGGTCTGCGCGCGGTTCTGCGCCGCGGCGGGGGTGCCTGCGTGGCTCAGATGCATGAGGACGAGGCGGACGTCGTCCTTGTCGAGGCCGGTCCGCTTGCAGAAGCCCAGAAGGTCCTCGGGCGGAATGCCGAGGCGGTTCATGCCGACGTCGACGCCGATGGCGCATGGCTCTTCGCGCCTGGCCCACGCGACCGCTTCTTCGGCGGTGTTCAGGACGGGACGCAGCTCCGCCATGTCGTAGCGAGCGTCGTCCGCCGGGTTGTAGCCGTTGAGGACGTAGAGATCGACCGGATCGATGCCGGGTTTGTTGATCGCGCCCCTGACGCGCTCGGCGCCGTAGGCGTAGGCGACGAACATGGTCCGTACGCCGCAACGCTCGGCGAGGTGTCGCGCGACGTCCGGCGCACCGAGGCCGTAGGCGTCCGCCTTGACCACCGTGGCGACCTCGGCACCGCCCGCGCGGGCGCGGAGCGCCTCGAGGTTGCGGCCTAGGGCGGCGAGGTCGACGGTAAGGGCGGGGCGATTCGGCGGTAGCGGCACGTGGGCCTCAGCCCGCGCCGATGGCCACGACGGCCTTCAACAGCGCCGTCGGCCAAACTGGCTTGGAGAGGGCGTCGGCACCCGGATAGCGTTCGCGGAGCTCGCCCGCGTCGGCGTGCCCGGAATGGAAGACGAAGCCGATGCCCGCGGCGCGTAGCGCGTCGGCCAGAGGATAGACGTCGCCGTCGGCGAGCCGGACGTCCAGCACGGCGGCATCGAAGCCTTGGTGCAGGAGTTCGAGCCCTGCCGCGACGCTGTCCACCACGGTCACGAGGGCGCCGCGTTCCTCGAACTCCATCTGGAGCCCGAGCGCGATGAGGAACTCGTCCTCTGCGAGCAGGATGCGCGCGCCCTCGAGCTCGAGGGGCGGGGCGCCATCAGAAGCGTCTTCAGTAACGCGCAGAGCCTGCATCCGCCTGCATTAGGCATGCGAGCGTAAACATGTCGCTACACACCCTCAGGCCCTCCCGCATCCGTGATTAGAAGTCGCGCGATGGGTAACGCTCGGGTTGCGCGAGGTCCGAGAACTTCGTGCGATTGGGATCGAAGGCGAGCTTGATCGTGCCGATCGGACCGTGCCGCTGCTTGCCGATCACGACCTCGCCGACGCCGTGGACCTCGTCCATGCGGGCCTGCCATTCGAGGTGTTCGGGCGTGCCCTCGCGCGGCTCGGTCCGGGAGAGGTAGTACTCCTCGCGGTACACGAACATGACGACGTCGGCGTCCTGCTCGATCGAGCCCGACTCGCGCAGGTCGGCGAGCTGGGGCCGCTTGTCCTCGCGCGCCTCGACCTGACGGGAAAGCTGGCTGAGCGCGATCACGGGGACCGACAGCTCTTTGGCCAGGGCCTTGAGGCCCATGGTGATCTCGGAGACCTCCTGTACGCGGCCGTCGGAGGTCTTCTTCGAGCCGGTGAGGAGTTGCAGGTAGTCGACCACGATCATGCCGAGGCCGTGCTGACGCTTCAGGCGCCGAGCGCGGGCGGCGAGCTGCGCGATCGAGAGGCCGCCCGTGTCGTCGATGTAGAGCGGCAGGTCGTTCAGTTCGGCCGAGGCCTCGTAGATCTTCTCGAAGTCCGACTGATCGATGTCGCCGCGCCGGATGCGATCGGACGAGATGCCCGACGTCTCGGACAGGATCCGCCCCGCGAGCTGCTCGGCCGCCATCTCGAGGCTGAAGAGGCCGACCACCGCGCCGGCCTTGGCCTTGATCGTGCCGTCGGCCTGGCGCTCCGGCTCGTAGGCGCGGGCGGCGTTGACCGCGATGTTGGTCGCGAGGGCCGTCTTCCCCATGGAGGGACGCCCGGCGAGGATGATGAGGTCGGAAGGGTGGAGCCCGCCGAGCTTCTGGTCGAGGTCGCGCAGGCCGGAGGCCACGCCCGCAAGGCCGCCGTCGCGCTGATAGGCGGCGCTCGCAAGCTCGATCGCCTCGGTCAGCGCGCTCTCGAAGGTCTTGAACCCGCCGCCGTACTTGCCGGTCTCGGCGAGCTTGTAGAGGCGGGCCTCGGCTTCCTCGAGCTGCGTCTGAGGATCGTCGTCGAGGTCGGCGGCGCGCGCCTTCTCGATCATGTCCGTGCCGAGCGAGATCAGCCCCCGGCTGACCGAAAGGTCGAAGACGACGCGGGCGTAGTCCGGCGCGCCCACCGTCGAAGGCACCGCGCGGGCGAGGGCGGAGAGGTAGCCCTCGCCGCCGACCTCGGTGAAGGCGGGCTCTTCTTGCAGGTAGGTGTTCAGCATGACCGGCGAGGCGAGGCGCCCCGAGCTGATCAGCTTCTCCATCGCGCCGTAGATGACGCCGTGTACGGGATCGTAGAAGTGCTCCGGCTTCAAGAAGCCCGAGACGCGGTAGAAGACCTCGTTGTCGAACAGGATCGCGCCCAGCACGGCCTGCTCCGCGTCGAGCGAGAAGGGGACTTTCTCCGCGTTCGCGGTATCGGGAAGAGGGGCGCCGTCAGCCATGCCGAATCATAGGGCACCGCAGGGCACGGCGGTAGGGAGAGTTTGGCACATATTCTTTGCGCTATCGCCTTCGGCTACTTGAGCGCGGGGGCCGCGGCGCTATCGCCTTCGGCTACTTGGGCGCGGGGGCTGCGGCGCTATCGCCTGCGCTACTCGAGCACGGGTTAGGTTTCGTCGCCTGCCGTGCGGCGTTGCGGCGAGTGGAGGCCCGGTCCTAAGCGCCGCGCATGGCTTCACCCTCTCTTCTTCTCCTCGGCGCGGGCAATATGGGCGGGGCGCTGTTGCGCGCCTGGCTCGGAAAAGGCGCCATCGCCGCGGCGAAGTCCGCGGTGGTCGACCCGAACCCTTCGATCCCGGTCCTCGAACTTTGCGAGGCACACGGCGTCGCGGTGAATCCCGCCGAGGATCCGGGCTACGACGTCTGCGTGCTGGCGGTGAAGCCGCAGATGTTCGCGAGCGTCCTGCCCACGCTGGACTGGCCGAGGATCGCCGAGACGCTGTTTCTTTCGATCGCCGCCGGAACGACCATCGAGACGATCGGCCACCTATTGGCCGAGCGCGCCCCAGGCGCGCGCGTGGTGCGGACGATGCCGAGCCTTCCCGCCTCGGTCGGGCGGGGCGTGACGCTCCTATGCGAAGGGGGCCGCCTGCGCGGCGGCGATCGTGACGTCGCGACCGCGCTGATGGCCGCCGCCGGCGAGACCTACTGGTGTCGGGACGAGGATCACCTGGACCGGGTCATGGGCGTCACGGGCTGCTCGCCGGCCTACGTCTTCTTGCTAGCCGAGGCGCTGACGGACGCAGCGCTCGCCCAGGGCGTAGGCCCCGCGGACGCGCGGCGCATCGCCGAAGCGAGCGTGACGGGCGCGGCGGCCATGCTGGCGCAGGACGGCCGGCCGGCGGCCGCGCTGCGCCGCTCGGTGACGAGCCCCGGCGGCACGACGCAGGCGGCGCTGAGCGTGCTGGACGATGAGACCGAAGGTTTGAGGCCCCGCGTGAACGCAGCCGTCGAGGCCGCCTACGCCCGCGCGAGGGAACTCGCATCGTGACGGTGGTCTTCACGCACCCCGTCTTCGGCGAGCACGAGACGCCGCCAGGCCACGCCGAGCAGCGGGCGCGATACGCCGCCGCCCTGCGCGGCTTGTCGGCCGGGCCGCTCGCCGACCTCGAACGCCGCGAGGCGCCCTTGGCCGAGCGCGGGGCGATCCTGCGCGCGCACGACGAGGCCTACGTCGCGAAGCTTGAGGCCGCCTCGCCGCGCGAAGGCTCGGTCCAGCTCGATCCCGATACCCATATGGGGCCGCACAGTCTCGACGCGGCCCGTCGCGGGGCCGGGGCGGCGGTCGCCGCCGTGGAAGCGGTCATGAGCGGCGAGGCGCAAACCGCCTTCGTGGCTTCGCGGCCGCCGGGCCACCATGCGGTCGCGAACGCGTCCATGGGCTTCTGCCTCTTCAACAACGTCGTCGTCGCCGCAAGGCATGCGCAGGCCGCGTGCGGGGCCGAGCGCGTCGCCGTCGTGGACTTCGACGTGCACCACGGCAACGGCACGCAAGACCTCCTGTGGGACGACGAGAACGCCTTCTTCGCCTCCAGCCACGAGTACCCGCAATGGCCCGGCACCGGCGCCGAGGACGAGCGGGGCGCCCATGGCCAGGTGCACAACGCCCGCCTGCTTTCCGGTTCGGGGCCGGATGCCTTTCGGCTCGCCTGGGCGGAGCGGCTGCTGCCTGCGCTCGATACCTTCGCACCCGACCTCATCGTCGTGTCGGCAGGGTTCGACGCGCATGAGGCTGACCCGCTCGGCGGTTTGAACCTCACCGAATCGGACTTCGCCTGGATCACGGGCGAGATCGTCGCCGTCGCGAAGCGGCACGCGTCCGGCCGCGTCGTCTCCATCCTCGAAGGCGGCTACGATCTTGGGGCCCTAGAGCGCAGCGTCGCCGCGCACGTTTCGGGGCTGGCGGGGCTTAGCGACCCTCGCTAAGCCGGACCCGATGGCGGGACGCATCATCACGGCACGGCACGGGAAGCCGAACCTCGACCGGAACGTGAAGATCACGGCCCGCGAGTATGGCGAGTGGTGGTCCCGCTACGACGAAGCCGGGCTCGAGCCCGGCCAACACCCGCCGCAGAGCCTCGTCGACCTCGCCGCCGAGTGCGAGGTGGTGCTGTGCTCGACCTTGCCGCGCGCGATCGAGACGGCGGACGCCATCGTCAACGGCGCCCGCATCGTGCCGCGCAACGCGCTCTTCATCGAGGCGCCGCTGCCGCCCCCGCCGCTGCCCTTCATCAAGCTGAGCCCGACCGCCTGGGGCCGGGTCAGCCGCGCCTTCTGGTTCATGGGCTACGCGCCGCGCGGCGTCGAAAGTCACAGGCAGGCGCATAAACGGGTACGGCGTATCGCCGACTATCTCATCAACGAGGCGCAGGACGGAGACGACGTCCTCCTCTGCGCCCACGGCTATCTCAACTGGATGTTCGACAACCACATAACCAAGCGCGGTTGGCAGCGAATCGTCCATGACGGCGAGAACGAGTATTGGAGCTATCGGGCCTACCGCCTGTTGGCGCCGCAACTGCAGGAAACGGCGGAAGCCGCGCTCGGCGCGCCCGCCGCGGAGTGAGAATGGCAAACGACGTGAAGAACCTCAGCTTCGAGGCGGCGCTGGCCGAACTCGAACAGATCATCGGCAAGCTCGAGAGCGGGCAGGTGGCCTTGGAAGAGTCGATCTCGCTCTACGAGCGGGGCGCCGCGCTCAAGGCGCACTGCGAGGCGACCCTGAAGGCGGCACGCGAGAAGATCGAGAAGATCGTGCTCGACTCCGACGGCCAGCCGGTCGCGGAGCCTGCGAGCTTCGAGTGAAGTCGCACGGGCGGGCTCCGGGCCGTCCGGCTCCGCTCGGGGCACGGCACCGGCCTTGCCTTCTGTTATGCTAAGCCGAACATATTGAACGAAACGCGACGCGAAGGGCCTTCATGACCGCCGACACACCGCTCCTCGACACGGTCGCGACGCCGGACGACCTTCGCAAGCTCAAGCCCGAGCAGTTGCAGCAGCTCGCCGACGAGCTGCGCGCGGAGGTCATCGACGCCGTGTCCGCGACGGGCGGGCATTTGGGTTCGGGCCTCGGTGTCGTCGAGCTCACGACCGCGATCCACTACGTCTTCAACACCCCGGACGACAAGCTGATCTGGGACGTCGGGCACCAGTGCTACCCGCACAAGATCCTGACGGGGCGGCGCGACCGCATCCGCACGCTGCGCCAGAAGGACGGCCTCTCCGGCTTCACCAAGCGGTCCGAGAGCGAGTACGACCCCTTCGGCGCCGCGCACGCGGCGACGTCGATCTCCGCCGCGCTCGGCATGGCGGTGGCCCGCGACCTCAAGAAGGAAGACAACCGCATCGTCGCCGTGATCGGCGACGGCTCGATGTCCGCAGGCATGGCCTATGAGGCGATGAACAACGCCGGCGACCGGGCGAGCCAGCTGACGGTCATTCTCAACGACAACGACATGTCGATCGCGCCGCCCGTCGGCGCCATGTCGGCCTACCTCGCCCGCGTCGCCTCGTCCGGCAGCTATATCGGCTTCCGCAACTTCGCGAAGCAGCTCGCGCGGCGCTTCCCGAAGCAGCTCGAGAAGGTTGCGGCGAAGGCGGAAGAGTACGGGCGGGGCATGGTCACGGGCGGGACCATGTTCGAGGAGCTCGGCTTCTACTATGTCGGGCCGATCGACGGCCACAACCTCGACCACCTGATCCCGGTCCTGGAGAACGTGCGCGAGATCAAGGACGGCCCCGTCCTGGTCCACGTCGTCACGCAAAAGGGCAAGGGCTACGAGTTCGCCGAGAACGCAGGCGACAAGTATCACGGCGTCGCCAAGTTCGATGTCGTCTCCGGCAAGCAGCACAAGGCGAAGGGCAACGCGCCTTCCTACACCTCGGTCTTCGGCGATCAGTTGGTGAAGGAAGCCGCGCGCGACGAGCGCATCGTCGGCATCACCGCCGCGATGCCCGCAGGGACCGGCCTCGACAAGTTCATGAAGGCGTATCCTGCGCGCTGCTTCGACGTCGGCATCGCCGAGCAGCACGCGGTGACCTTCGCGGGCGGCCTGGCCGCCGAGGGCCTCATCCCGTTCGCGGCGATCTACTCGACCTTCCTTCAGCGCGCCTACGATTCGGTCGTGCACGACGTCGCGCTTCAGAACCTGCCCGTCCGCTTCGCGCTCGACCGCGCGGGTCTCGTCGGCGCGGACGGCGCGACCCATGCGGGCGCCTTCGACACGGCGTTCCTGGGCTGCCTGCCCAACATGGTGCTGATGGCGGCGGGCGACGAGGCCGAACTCGTGCACATGACGCACACGGCGGCCCGCTATGACGAGCACCCGATCGCCTTCAGGTTCCCGCGCGGCGAGGGCGTCGGCGTCGAGATGCCCGAGACGCCCAAGTTCCTGGAGATCGGCAAGGGGCGTGTGCTGAAGGAAGGCACCAAGGTCGCGCTCCTGTCCTATGGGGGACGCCTCAACGAGTGCCTGAAGGCGGCTGAGATGCTCGGCGCGAAGGGCCTGTCGACGACGGTCGCGGACGCCCGCTTCGCCAAGCCGCTCGACCACGACCTCGTCCGCAGCCTGGCGTCGGAGCACGAGGTGCTGCTGACGGTGGAAGAAGGGTCGGAGGGCGGCTTCGGCGCCTTCGTCCTGCACTTCCTCGCGAAGGACGGCACGCTCGACCAGGGCCTCAAGGTCCGCACGCTGACCTTGCCCGACCGCTATCAGGACCAAGCGGGTCCGCGCGACATGTACGACGAAGCCCGCCTCACGGCCGAGCACATCGCTTCGTGCGCGGCGACGCTGTTCGAAGGCGCCGCGAGCGTCGCCGGCGGGGTAGCGTAAGCTACCGCGTCGGGACCGGCTCTTCGCCCGAGTAGTCGTAGAAGCCGCGGCCGGTCTTCTTGCCGAGCCATCCGGCCTCGACGTACTTCACGAGGAGCGGGCAGGGGCGGTACTTCGAGTCCGCGAGGCCCTCATAAAGGACCTGCATGATCGACAGGCAGGTATCGAGGCCGATGAAGTCGGCGAGCGCGAGCGGGCCCATCGGGTGGTTCGCGCCGAGCTTCATTCCGGTGTCGATGGCGTCCACGGTGCCCACCCCTTCGTAGAGCGTGTAGATCGCCTCGTTGATCATCGGCATCAGGATGCGGTTGACGATGAAGCCGGGGAAATCCTCGGAGACGGCCATCACCTTGCCGAGCCGGTCGACCAACCCCTTCGCGGCGTCGAACGTGTCCTGACTGGTCGCGATGCCCCGGATCACCTCGACCAGCTTCATCACCGGCACGGGGTTCATAAAGTGCAGACCGATGAAACGGTCCGGCCGGTCGGTCGCCGCCGCGAGGGCGGTGATGGAGATCGACGAGGTGTTGGTCGCGATCATGCCCTCGGGCTTCAGGACCTTGGACAGCTCTCGGAAGATCGCCTTCTTGATGTCTGCCTTCTCGGTCGCCGCTTCGATGACGAGGTCGCAGTCCGAGAGGTCCTCGAGCGCGGGGGCGGCGGTGATGAGGGCGAGGGCGTCCTGCATCTGATCGCCGGTGATCAGGTCCTTCGCCCGTTGCCGGCCCATGTTCTGTTCGATGACGCCGAGCGCGCGCTTCGCTGCCCCTTCGGCGACGTCGTGGAGGCGAACCTCGTAGCCGGCGAGGCTGAAGACATGAGCGATGCCGCCTCCCATCTGTCCCGCGCCGATCACGCCGATGGTCCGAAGCTCCGCCATGCCGCCCTCCATTAGGTCTTTTCGGGCACTGTAACCGTTTTTTGCAGCGCAGCAACGAGGATCGAAACGATCGGCGAACTCTGTCCTCAAGCGTTGCGAACGCGCATCGCGAAGACTTGGGCAGGGTACGGCGACCACGGGTTCGGGCCGACCGTCAGTGGCGAAGACTGCCGGCTGCCACCGGCAGGAACCCGTCATGGGCCGTAGCGGACTTCCTGGCCGGGATCTCGACGCTAAGGGTGCCGTTGTCGTCCGAGTCCCGCTATGGGCGCTCAACTCAGGCAACGACGCGAGAGAATGACCGGACCCGTCGACCAAGGACAGCCCTCGGTGACCCGGCGGCAGCGCTTCGCCGTGCTCTGTGCCTCGGTGACCGGCTCGTCGATGGCGTTCGTCAACGGGACGGCGGTCAACCTCGCCATCGACCCGATCCAGGAGGGTCTCCACGCGAGCCTCGCCGCGATGCTCTGGGTCGCGTCGATCTACATGCTGTTCCTGGCGTCCTTGATGCTGATCGGCGGCGCGATCGGCGACTTCTACGGACGCAGAGCGACCTTCGTCGCGGGCGTCGCCGTCTTCATCCTGACCTCGATCGGCTGCGCGCTCGCGCCCAGTGCGGAGGTGCTGATCCTCGCGCGGGCGGGACAGGGGATCGGCGCGGCCTTGCTGACGCCGATGTCGCTGACCTTGATCGCCGACTTCTATCCGGGGCGGGCGAGGGGGACCGCGATCAGCATCTGGTCCGCAGCCTCGGCACTTTTTACCGCGATCGGCCCGCCGCTGGGCGGATGGCTCGCCGAGAACGTCGGCTGGCAGTCGATCTTCCTCATCCCGCTGCCGCTCGGCTTCGTCGCGCTCCTGACCGCGATCTTCTTCGTGCCGAGGCGACCGCCGCCGCGCCGCCCCGAAGCGGTCGACTGGCAGGGCGCGCTCGCCGCGGTGATCGGCTTCGGCGGCATCGCCTACGGCCTCATCACCCTTTCGGAGCGCCCAGGCCTTGGTTCCGTGCTCCATTGGGGCCCCGCCCTGACGATGGGCGCGTTCGGACTCTTCGCCCTCACGAGGATCGAGATGCGGGCGCGCTCGCCGATGATGCCGCCGGCGCTCTTCAGGATCGGCACGTTCAACGCCATCAACGTGGTGACGACGCTGCTCTACGGATCGCTCGGGGGGATCTTCGTCTTCTACCCGATCTACCTGACCGACGCCTTCGGACACGGCGTCGACCGGATCGGCTTCGCCTTCTTGGGCTTCGCGTTGCCGATGCTCGTGCTGACGGCCTTCGCGGGCAAGCTGACGCGGCGCTTCGGCGCCCGGGCGATGCTGACGGCGGGCTCGCTCGTCGGCGCGATCGCCTTCGCGTCGATGGGCCTGGCGCCCTATTCGGGCACGCTGCGGGGCGCGTTCGGGTCGATGATGATCTTCGGCGCGGGCATCGCCTTGGTCGTGCCCGCGATGAACACGGCGCTCTTCAACGTCACGCCGCATCGCAGCCACGGCGCGGCGTCGGGCATCAACAACGCCTGCGCGCGGGCGGCAACGCTGTTCGCCATCGCAGGCTACGGCGCGGCGGCGAGCTACGCCTTCCGGCAGCTGGCGGGGCCCGCCGCGCGCCTTGCGGGCTATGGCGGCGGGGACGGCCTTCGCGGTCCTGCGGCCGCGAACTATGCGGGCGCGATCGTCTCCAGCTTCGAGCTGCTGACCTGGGTCTCGATCGGCCTGGCGCTCCTCTCGGCGATCGTCGCCGCCTTCTTCATCGACGCGGACATCGAGAAGAAGGGCACCGCTTCGAGCGGAACCGGCGCGCATGTCGGCGTGCGCCGCGTCTACGGCGCCAACGCCGAGGAGGCGCTAGAGGAGGACGAGGAGGAGAAGGGTAACGGTGGCGAGGCCTATCAGAGTGCCTGATCCGACGAGCGCCGCCGTTCCCGCCTCGTAACGGCGGTAGTGCGCGGACTGAACGATCGAGGCCACGGCCGGGGGCAGCGCCGTGAAGAGCAGCGCGGTCTGCGTCAGCACCGGGTCCCGGGTGAACAGCCATACGAAGCCGCCGCATAGGCCGGGGTAGACGGCTAGCTTGACCGGCAGCAAAGCCGCCAGCGCCCGCGGGTTCAATTCGGACTGCCGTCCGGGAAGAAGGGCGAGCATCAGCCCGAGGACGAACAGGCCCGCAGGGCCCGCGACGCCGCCGAAGAGGTCGAGGAACCGGCCCACCGGCTCGGGCCATTCGAAGCCGAGCACGTCGAGGGAGAGCCCGATCAGGAAGGCCAGGACGATCGGGTTCCGGCCCGCCCGCCACGCCGCGCCGAGGCTCGTTCCCAAGACGCCGCCGCGAGGCGGGGCGGCGCCGGGCGCCGGCCAGGTCATCAGGCTCGTGCCGAGCGCGAAGACGAAGAGACCCTCGCAGATCATCAGCATCAGGAAGGGCGGCGCCCAGCTTCCCACCGCGAGGGCGATGGGAAGGCCGAGGAAGACCGCGTTGCCGCAGGTGGTCGCGAACACGGCCGCACCGGCCTCCTGAACGGTGAGGCCGAGCAGCTTGCGGCTGAGAAGGAAGGCGGCGCCCGCCGACAACATCGTCGCGAGCAGGTAGCCGCCTACGAGCCCGGCATAGGCGAGGTTCGGCACTTCGGCCTTGCGCGTGAAGCTGAGCACGGTGATCGGCATCGCGACGAGGAAGACGAAGCGGGAGAGGACTCGCGCCTCGGACCAGCCGAACAGGCGCCAGGCCCCGGAGGCGACGCCGACCGCGATGCAACCGAAGAGGGGAATGAGGATCGTCGAGACCGAAGGCATCGCGCCCGGATGGCGGGCGGGGGCGCGGGAGGCAAGCCTTGGAGGAGGGGTGTGCCGGTGGGAGGCCGGGTTTCGGGGGCTGGGGGGCGAGTTGATCCGAAGCTCGGTTCATCCCCCCACCGGGCACACTCAGACAGTGTCGAACGCAGAAGGCCCCCTGAGGGCACGATTAAGGCGATTTCGGAACACGGTTGCCCAGATCCTAATGCACGCGCTTCGCGGGTTGGCGCGCGCACGGGCGGCGCCTACCTTGACCGGGATGACACCACGCCAAAGGACCGAGCCCGTTCACTTCGACCGGGGCGAACTCGACAGGTTGCTGCGCCTTTACGGGACCTTCGTCGCGGCGGGGGAGTGGCGGGACTACGCCATCGACGGCTTGTCCGACCGTGCCGTGTTCTCCGTCTTTCGCCGTTCGGCCGAAGGGCCGCTCTATCGGATCGAGAAGCAGCCGCGCCTTCGGAGCCGTCAGGGGGAGTGGGCCGTCTTGGGCTCCGCCGGGCAGATCCTGAAGCGCGGTCACGAGCTCGCCGGCGTGCTCCGCGTCTTTGACCGTCAGAAGCTACGTCTCGTGACGTGACGCCTGCGCAGCGCGGGTGTTAGCCCGCTTCGAGAACGAAGAAGGAGCCTGTCATGGCAACCGTCCAGTCCATGTCGATCGACGAGAGCACGGTCCGCAGCATCATCGTCCAGCTGCGCGCCTACCACGCCAAGGAAGCGGGCACCGATCAGAACGACGGCTCGAACGATACCGACGACATTCACGACGACCTCGAGATGCATGAGGGCACGGTCGACGTCGCGGACCTCCAGGGCCTCTATGCGGACCTCAACAGAGACCAGCGCTACGACCTCGCAGCCCTCGCCCTGCTCGGCATGGAGGAGGCGGGCACGCTCGACGAGGGGCGGCAGATGGCGGGCGACGAAGGCCAGCCCGGCATGCGCGAGTTCCTGGAGATGCCGCTCTCGCCGCAATACCTCGCCGAGGGTCTCGACCTGGCGGGCTACTCGGCGACGGACGATTCGGACCGCATCGCCGACGACGACGAGCACGCGACGCCGTAAGTCCCGCACGCGGGGTGACAAGCCGACCGCACTGAGCTAGCTGCCCCGCTTCACACGGGTCGGCGCGCCGCCGCCGTTGGAATCGCACCCCGGATGGGCCGGGGGGCCGGAGCGCGCCAAGAAGAGTTCGTTATGTCGAAGCGTACCAACGCCAAGTACAAGATCGATCGCCGCGTCGGCGAGAACATCTGGGGCCGCCCCAAGAGCCCGTTCAACCGCCGCGACTACAAGCCCGGCATGCACGGCCAGCGCCGCCAGCAGAAGCAGTCGGACTTCGGCCAGCAGCTGATGGCGAAGCAGAAGCTCAAGGGCTACTACGGCGACATCACCGAGAAGCAGTTCCACAAGGTCTACGTCGAGGCGTCGCGCCGTAAGGGCAACACGGCCGAGATCATGATCGGCCTCCTCGAGCAGCGCCTGGACGCGGTCGTCTACCGCGCCAAGTTCGTGCCCACGATCTTCGCGGCGCGCCAGTTCGTGAACCACGGCCACGTCATGGTGAACGGCGTGCGGACCAACATCCCGTCCTTCAAGGTTCAACCCGGCGACGTCATCGAGATCCGCGAGAAGTCCAAGAACATGGCCCTCGTGCTCGAAGCGCTGTCGCTCGCCGAGCGCGACATCCCCGACTACGTCGACGTCGACCCCAAGAAGATGACGGCGAGCCTGATCCGCGTGCCGGAGTTCGCCGAAGTGCCCTATGCGGCGCAGATGGAACCGAACCTCGTGGTCGAATTCTACTCCACGCGCGGCTAAGCCGGTCCACGCTCAAACAAAAAGGCCGCCCCTCGGGGCGGCCTTTTTCGTTACGGCGTTCCGCGTGGAGGCGGCCCGTCAGGCCGCTTCCATCACGCCCTTCTCGGCCAGGAAGGGCTTGAGTTCGCCCTGCTCGAACATCTCGCGGACGATGTCGCAGCCGCCGACGAACTCGCCTTTGACGTAGAGCTGGGGGATGGTCGGCCAGTCGGAGAACGACTTGATGCCCGACCGGATGTCGTCGTCGGCCAGGACGTTCATGCTGGCGTACTCGACGCCGAGGTAGTCGAGGATCTGGACCACGGCGGCGGAGAAGCCGCACTGTGGGAACTGCGGCGTGCCCTTCATGAAGAGCATGACGGGGTTCTGGTCGATCGCGGACTTGATGGTCTCATGAGCGGTGGACATAGCTGTCTCCTCAATTCTCACGCGCAGGTAGCGACCGGCGGGCCGTTCAACAAGGCGGCGGCTATGGCTAGGGAGGGGGATGACGCCGCTCCTGATTCTCGCCGGACCGACGGCCAGCGGCAAGAGCGCCGCCGCGATCCGCCTCGCCCGCGAGGTGGGCGGGGAAGTCGTCAACGCGGACGCGATGCAGGTCTATTCGGATCTGCGCATCGTGACGGCACGCCCGTCGGCGGAAGACGAGGCCGCTGTACCCCACCACCTCTACGGCCACGTGGACGGCGCGGAACGCTACTCCGTCGGGCGCTACCTGCGTGAGGCGGGCGCCGTGATTCGCGAGGTTCGGGGGAGGGGGCGGGTCCCGGTCGTCACCGGCGGGACCGGCCTCTACCTCCTCGCTCTTACGCGCGGTCTCGCCGAGGTGCCGCCAGTGCCGGAGGAGGTGACGGCGGGGTGCCTCGAGTCCTGGCGGGCGGACCCCGTTCGGTTCCGGGCGGCGTTGATGGAGGTCGATCCGGCGGCGGCGGTCCTGGAGCCGGCCGACAGGCAGCGGCACGTCCGGACGATGGCCGTATGGCGCGCCACCGGACGGACGCTGTCCGACTGGCAAAAGGAAGAGCGGGCAGGCGCGGTCCCGGGGCCGCACCGCGCAATGGTGCTCTGTCCCCCGCGAGAGGTGCTTTACGAGCGGATCGAGCGCCGCTGGGACGAGATGATGGCGGCCGGCGGGCGAGACGAGGTCGCCGCCCTTCTGGACCGCGACCTTCCGCCCGACCTTCCCGTCATGAAGGCGCTGGGCGTGCCTCAGATCGCGGCGGTGCTTCGCGGCGAGAGCACGGAGGCGGAAGCGACCGAATCGGCGAAGCGCGAGACGCGGCGCTTCGCCAAGCGGCAGATGACGTGGTTTCGCGGACAGACGGACTGGCCGTGGGCCGAAACCTTCGACACCACGCTCCTACGCTAAGGCCGAGGCCGCGCGCCCGCCGCCCTTGGCGTAGTCCTGGGTGCCGCGCGTGTAGATCTCGTCCGTCTGCAACACGTCTTCGGGCGTGAAGCTGTACTTGCCCATCGTGCCTTCCTCGCGCATCCGCGCGTAGATCGGCCCGAAGTCGAGGTCGCGCGTCCTTGCGAGCAGGTCCTCGTAGCTCTTCGCGACGAAGTAGGTCTGCTGAAAGTCGTCGATTCGGTAGCCGGTGCGCAGGAGCCGTTCGGTGTCGAAGCCGAGGCGGTTGGGGGAGGGGTCTTCGAGCGCGAAGACGCTCTCCGCCGGGCTGGACACGATCCCGGCCCCATAGATGCGCAGCCCTTCGGGCCGTTCGATCAAGCCGAACTCGACCGTGTACCAGTAGAGCGCGGCCAAGTTCTTCAGCGCCCCCGATTCGAGGCTCTTCAACCCGCCCTCGCCATAGGCCTGGATGTAGTCCGCGAAGACCGGGTCGGTCAGCATCGGGACGTGGCCGAAGACGTCGTGGAAGACGTCCGGCTCTTCGATGTAGTCGAGCTGGTCTGGCTTGCGGATGAAGTTGCCGGCCGGGAACCGCCGGTTCGCCAGGTGGTCGAAGAAGACCTCGTCCGGCACCAGGCCCGGTACGGCGACGACGCGCCAACCCGTCAGCTTCTCGAGCTCGTCGGACAACCGCCCGAAATGCGGGATGCCGCCCGTCCCGAGGTCGAGCGCCTCAAGACCCTGAAGGTAGGCGTCGTCGGCACGGCCGGGCAGGACGCTGCGCAACCGCGCGTAGAGCGTGTCCCAGGTTCCGTGTTCCTCGGCTGTGTAACTCTCCCAGTCCTGGGGGACGGTGTAGTCCTCGGCAGGCGCTTGGTTCGCACGGTGAAAGGCGGGATCGGACATGGTTGGCCTCGACTGGTTGCCCCCAAGCTAGCGGGCGGGCAGCCGCAGGGCAAAGCGACGGGTTCGATGGACCGCTTCTCGCTTGACGCTGCCTCTTCGCTCTTCTACCTCGCCGCCTCTCGGAGCGACCGCTTCGATGCCCAGATGGCGGAATTGGTAGACGCGCCAGCTTCAGGTGCTGGTATCCGTACGGATGTGGAGGTTCGAGTCCTCTTCTGGGCACCATTCTCTTTTAGTGCGCTACCGCCTTCGGCTACTTGAGCGCGAGGCGTGCGCTACCGCCTTCGGCGACTTGAGCGCGAGGCATGCGCCACCGCCTTCGGCGACTTGAGCGTAGGATGTGCGCCGGTGCCCTCGGCGAGGTGGGAGCCGAGGCATCGCTCCGCTCGACGCCGATCGGTCCTTACGAACTTGACCGCGCGGCGGACGCCCCTTAGAGCCGCCCGCTCAGCATTCATACCGCAAGGCTCGTCATGAAGGTCCGCAGCTCACTCAAGTCGCTCAAGAACCGCCACCGCGATTGCCGCGTCGTGCGTCGCAAAGGGCGTGTCTACGTGATCAACAAGACGCAACGCCGGTTCAAAGCCCGCCAAGGCTGAGAAGCGGAAACAGCGCCGCGCGCGCGGTTTGCGCGTTGGGATTCGGCGCCGTTCTTGCTACCTTCGCCGCGATGAGACTTCCTTTTCTCGTTGCGGCCGTTCTCTCCCCGCTCGTCGGATCGGCGTCGGCCGATCAGTCCGACCCGGCGCTCGGCCCTCTCTTCGAGGCGCTCGCGGCGCCGGAAGGCAATGCGGCCAGCGTCCAGTCTCAGATCGAAGACATCTGGTACCGCGCGCCCGAGACGGGCGTAGGCATCCTGTTCGGCCGCGCCATCGGCGCGATGAACGACGGGGACACGGACCTCGCGCTCGTTCTGATCGGCCACGTCAACGGCCTCGCACCGAGCTTCGCCGAGGCCTGGGTGCTGAAGGGGCATGCTCTTTCTCGTCTCGGGGACAACGGGGCGGCGGCGCTCGCCTACGATCAGGCCTTGTCGCTCGAACCCCGACACTACGTCGCGATCGCTCGGCTCGGCGACCTCGCCGTCGAGGCGGGCGACAAGCGGGCGGGGCTTGATCGCTATCATGACGCCCTTCTTCTGAACCCTCACCTCGACGCGGTCCGCGAGCGGGCGGACCGTCTGCGCGACGAGACGCGGGCGCAGGAAATCTGACCGGTCGGGAGGCCTAGACCATGCCCATCCTCCTGCTCGTGATCGCCCTGGCTGCCGTCATCTACATCGCGAAGGAAAGCCGGAGCTTCGCCAGGAGGCGCGCGTTCCAGGCGAAGTCCGGGCCGCGGCTTGTCGAGACCCTGACCGATCCGCGCGAGGCGGCGGCGATCCTCCTCGTGCAGCAGGCGGCCTATGAGGGGCACGTCACCGTCGAGCAGAAGCGGGTGATCCTGTCCCTGATGACCGACGCGTTCGGCGTTCGCGGCGACGAGGCGGAAGGCCTCTTCAGCTTCGGCCGAATGGCGGTCGGTCAGATGGGCGACGCCGCGAACTCGCTCCGCAGGCTGCTGCGTCCGATTCGCGAGAGCCTCACCCTGTCGGAGATGAAGCAGCTCGTCGATATGATGCATCGGGTCGCCGAGGTGGGCTCGCCGCCGAACGAGCATCAGACCGCATTGCTGTCGGCGACTCGTCGAGCGCTGTCGCTGTCCGAGCCGGCCTGACCTCACGCGAGGGCGTAGCGGCCGAGCCCCGCGGCGGCGACGCGTCCGTCCGCCAGATGCATCAGAAGGTGGGCCGTCACGTTGAGCGCGGCGGCGGTCCGCAAAGCGGGGTCGAGCCCTTCGTAGACGGCGGCCACGATCGCGTCGGGTGTCGCGCCGCCCTGCGCCAGGGCGGCGAGGATGGCCTCGTCGCGCGCCAGCCGGTGCGCCTTCACCGCACGCACGAAGGGCAGGGGGGACCGAATCGGCGCCCCGTGCGTGGGGTAGTAGAGCCGATCGTCTCGCCCGATCAGCTTGTCGAGGCTCTCTAAGTAGTCCCGCATGTCGCCGTCGGGCGGCGCGACCACCGTCGTCGCCCACCCCATGACGTGATCGCCGCTGAACAGCGCGGCCTCCTCCTCGAGCGCGAAGCAGAGGTGATTCGAGACGTGTCCCGGCGTGTGGAGCGCGCGAAGGGTCGCGCCGGGCAGGGTGACCGCGTCGCCGTCCGCAAGGCGCCTGTCGGGAATCAGCGCGAAGTCCGGACCCTCGTCGAGGGCGGGCGGCGCAGACGCGGGCGTGCTCGGATGGCGGTCAAAGCCCAGGATGGGCGCCCCCGTCGCTCGGGCGAGGGCGGCAGCGCCGCCCGAATGGTCCTTGTGGGTATGGGTGAGGAGAATGGCTTCGATCGGCCCCGGCGCGGCCGCGAGGACCGCGCTTCTATGCGTCTCGTCGTTCGGCCCAGGATCGATGACGGCCGTGCCGCTCTCGTTTCCGACGAGGTAAGTGCCGGTGCCCGTGAAGGTGAAGGGGCCCGGATTGCGCGCGACGACCCTCGTCACACGCTCGCTGAGCCGGTCCGGTCGTCCGTAGTCGAAGGGGAAGTCCCTGACGAAGGGAACGCCGGACACGTCAGCTCAAATGGCCGCGCAGTCCCGAGAGGTCGTAGCCGGCATCGCGCGCGCGCGCGATCAGCGTGTCCGCCTCCTGTCCCTGGCGCGCGCGGGCCAGCGCCCAGAGCGTGGCGGAACGCATGCCCGAGCGGCAGTAGGCGAGGGTCTTGCCGGACGCATCGATCGCGGCGGCCATCGCTTCGACGTCGAGGGGGGAAGGGCCTTCGCGACCGATCGGCACGTGGACGAAACGCAAGCCCGCCGCTTCTGCCGCCGCGGCGATCGCCGCCGCGTCCGGCTGGCCCGGTTCCTCGCCATCGGGGCGGTTGGAGACGATCGTCTTATAGCCCTGGCGGGCGGCCTCGGCGACGTCACTGGCGGTGATCTGAGGGCTGACGGCGACCTCGTCCTCGAGCGTGTGGAACATGACTTCCCCTTCGCGCCGGGCTGTTCGATGGTCGGAGTGAGAGGATTCGAACCTCCGGCCCCTGCCTCCCGAAGACAGTGCTCTACCAGGCTGAGCTACACTCCGAACAAGCGGGCCTCTAGCGCCCGCCAGAACCCCTGGCAAGGCACCGAAGAGATCGTCTTCTAGGGCGTTGCATTGCCGTGCGCGGTCCGTTATCGGGAGCGCCTCTTGGGGTGTCGCCAAGTGGTAAGGCAGCGGTTTTTGGTACCGCCATGCGGAGGTTCGAATCCTCCCACCCCAGCCACTCTTCTTCCGACTCGAAAACGTGCGTTCTTCCCGCCGCCGCCCTCCTGGGTTGCGGCGCACTACGCGTCCGCATGTTGGGGAAAAGTCGTATTCGGCAGACCGTCGCGGCCTATCCCCCTTACGCATAGTGGCGTCGAGGCCTTTTCCAGTTATGCTGCAATGCAGCAAAACATCTGGTCTGGCATCGGCCTTGCTCAGTTCAGGAGGGGTTCCCGAACCCACGAACTGTTGAAGAAACCGTCACTTCGCGGGATTGCGTTTCATGGTAGTTGAACACCGTGGTTACTCCCGCTCCCATTCCGACGCCTCATTCCGATCCCAATTCCGGGAGCGGCTTTTGAAGGTTGCAGCGCACTGCCCATCAGACGTTGCAATCGCGAAAGCCCGGGATAATCATCGCGACGGGTTGGTGTGGAGTCCGCTCCACGAACGGTTTTGCGTTCTTCGCGAGTCAGCGCACAGCGCCGCTCGCTGGGCGTGGACGGGACAACCCTCAGCAGGCGCAAAGGCGTCAACGAAGAGGGGCCGTTCGGCCGTACAGTCACGGAAGCATCCGGTTAGGTGATGATGATGAAGAAAGTCTTACTCGGGTCCGCCGCCCTGTTGGCGTTGGGCGTGGCCCCCGCCTCGGCGCAGTTTCGGGCTGCGCTCCAAGAGGCGGACGCCACTGTCCGCGAGGGCGCGGCGAGCCAGCAGCGCGTGGAGGAACTGGACGACCAGGCCTCCGAGCTGCTGAACGAGTACCGGGCGAACCTGAAGCAGCTCGACCTCCTGCGGCGCTTCAACACCACGCGTCAGCGCGAGGTCGAGAACCAGCTCTCCGACATCGAGGGTCTGCAACAGGACGTCGACAACGTTCAGGGCCTGCAGCGGGCGATCACGCCGCTCATGGACGAGATGCTGGCGCAGCTCGAAGCGGTCGTGCAGGCGGACATCCCGTTCCTCGCCGAGGAGCGCCAAAACCGTCTGGAGCGCCTCCGCTCGGTCATGGCCGACTCCACGCAGACGCCGGCTTCGCGCTACCGTCTGCTGATCGAAGCCTTCCAGATCGAGAACGAGTACGGTCGGACGATCGAGGCTTACAACGGCACGGTCGACAATGAAGGCGAAGAGCTCGCCGTCGAGTTCCTGCGCGTCGGCCGCCTCGCGCTGATCTACAAGAACGCCAACGACTCGATCCTCCGCATCTACAACAGCGAGAGCGGGCAGTTCGAAGACCTCGACATGGGCTTCCTCGACGATGTCCGTCAGGCTCTTCGGGTCGCCAAGGAGCAAGCGCCGCCGAACCTCCTGACCATCCCCGTCCAGGCGCCCGAAGGCGCGACCGACGCGGCCGCCGACTGATCGAACGACGTACGAGACGAGAGATGAAGATGTTCAAATCCTTCAAGACCGGCCTCGTCGCCGGCATGGCCTGTGCGGCCGCGCTCACGGGCGTGGCGGCGGCCCAGCAGCAACCAGCCCAACAGCAGCCGCAGCAACCGACGTTGTCCCTGGACGACGTTCTGCGGGCCGCGCAGCAGGAACGCCGTGAAGCTGCCGAGACGAACCGGCAGCGCGAGGCCGAGTTCGTGCAGCAGCGCGACCGGCAGCAAGGCCGCCTCAACGAGGTGCGCGGTCAGGTGCAGGCCGAGGAAACTCGTTCCGACCAGCTCGACCAGCAGTTCACCGAGAACGACCAACGGATCGAGGAGCTTCAGAACGAGCTTCAGACCCGCCAGGGCGAGTTCGGCGAACTCTTCGGCGCCGCCCGGTCGGCCGCCGGCGACCTCGCCGCGCAGCTTCAATCGTCGATCGTCTCGGCGCAGTATCCCGGCCGCGTGCAGCAGCTGCAGGAACTCGCCCAGTCCGAGCAGCTTCCCTCCGAAGAAGAGCTGCGGAACCTCTACATCACGATGATGCAGGAGATCGCGGCGCAGGCGAAGACGGTGACCTTCAACGCGACGGTCGTCGATGCCCAGGGCGAGACGGGGCAGGCTGAGATCACCCGGATCGGTCCGTTCTCCGCCTTCTCGTCCGAAGGCAACTACTACACGATGACGTCGGACAATTCGGGCCGCACGCGTCTGACCGAACTCGCCCGTCAGCCTGGTGGCGGCGCGGTGGGTAACGCCAAGGCGGTCGCCGGATTCAACGGCGAAGGCTATACGGAGGGCACGATCGACCCCTCCTTGGGCCAGCTCCTGAGCCTCGTGATCGAGACGCCGACGCTCTCCGAACGGATCGCGCAGGGTAAGCTCGTCGGTTACACCATCCTCTACGTGGTGCTGCCCCTCGGCCTCATCATCGGTCTGTACAAGTGGGTCACGCTGACCCTCACCGGCGCCTCGGTCCGTAGCCAGATGCGCAAGAAGACCGCTTCCACGAAGAACCCGCTGGGCCGCATCATGACGGCTTACCAGTCGAACACGAGCGCCGACACGGAGACGATGGCCCTCAAGCTCGACGATGCGGTGATGAAGGAAGTGCCGCGGCTCGAATCCGGTCTGAACCTCGTCAAGGTTCTTGCCGCCGTCGCACCGCTGCTCGGCCTTCTCGGTACGGTCATCGGGATGATCAACACCTTCCAGGCGATCACCCTGTTCGGTACCGGCGACCCGCAGCTGATGGCTGGCGGTATCTCGGAAGCGCTCATCACGACGGTCCTCGGCCTGATCGCGGCGATCCCGCTTCTCCTGGTCCACGCCTTCGCCGCCGGTGCGGCGCGCCGCGTGACCAACATCCTCGAGGAGCAATCCGCCGGGATGATCGCGGAGCACGCCGAAACGACCACCACTGCGAGGCGGGTCTAAGGACCCGCGGAAAGGAGCCTCTGAATGCTCGAGGTCTTCAACCCTGTGAACGCTGCCGAGAACATCGGCGCGTTCCTGGTAGCGGGCGGGGACGTCCTGCTCGTCATCATGGTGGCCACCTTCATCATGTGGCTGCTCATCGTCGAACGGTTCGTCTACTTCGTCATGGCGAACCGGACGGTGAAGCGGCGGGCCTACGCCGCGTGGGAAGATCGGACGGACCACAACTCGTGGTACGCCCACGCGATCCGCGACAAGCTCATCTCCGAGGTCAAGGAGTCAGTCTCCGCCAACCTCAACATCATCAAGGTGTTCGTCGCGGTCGCGCCGCTTCTCGGCCTTCTCGGCACGGTCACCGGCATGGTGGAGGTGTTCGACGTGATGGCCGTGACCGGTTCCTCCAACGCGCGCCTGATGGCGGGCGGCATCTCCAAGGCGACGATTCCGACTATGGCGGGCCTCGTCGCTTCGCTGTCCGGCATCGTAGCCATGAACATCCTCGAGAGGCAGGCCAACCGGTCGATCTCCGAGGTGTCCGATCGCCTCCTGATCGAGTAAGGTAGGAAATCATGCGTAGACGTATGAGCCGCGGCGAAGAGGAAGCGGACGTCAACATGACGCCGCTTCTGGACATCGTCTTCATCATGCTGATCTTCTTCATCGTCACGGCGACCTTCGTGTACGAGGATGGGATCGCGCCGAACCTTCCGGAGCCCAACCCGGAAGAGAACAACACCGAGCCGCCGCCCAGCATGCTGCTGACGGTGCAGGAAGACGGCTTCGTCCTCGTCGACGACGTCCGCCTCGTCGATCCTCGTTCGACCCGCCCGGTCGTGGAGGAGTTCCTGGCGAAGGAGCCGCGGGGGGTCGTCATCATCTCCGCCGCGCCCGAGTCGGAAACCGGCACGACGGTGACCGTTCTCGACCAAGCTCGCGAAGCGGGCGGTCCAGAGGCCT
This sequence comes from Parvularcula dongshanensis, assembly GCF_014199615.1. Classification (GTDB taxonomy): domain Bacteria; phylum Pseudomonadota; class Alphaproteobacteria; order Caulobacterales; family Parvularculaceae; genus Parvularcula; species Parvularcula dongshanensis. Next base: position 144,437 of record NZ_JACHOB010000003.1, read on the forward strand.
ACAGCCGCATTACCCTGGCGCTCCAGGGAGCATGAGGCACGACGCCGGGCGGGACCCGCCCGGCGTCGCTCATCAAACCGCCCGTCCGCCGGGCGACCGCGAGAGGAAACATCATGGCCAGACGGCCCGTAAGAGCACCGGTCGGTAACAACGAAGACGACGTCAACATGACGCCGCTCCTCGACATCGTCTTCATCATGCTCATCTTCTTCATCGTCACCTCGACCTTCATCAAGGAGCCGGGGGTGGACGTCGAGCGGCCGACGGTCGCCACGCAGAGCGAGCAGCAGCCGGCGATCCTCGTGGCGATCAACGCCAATGACGAGATCTGGATCAACAAGGAGGCGGTCGACCTCAACGAGGTTCGCTTCCGGGTCGAGGAGCTTCGGCGAGAGACGCCGAAGGGCAACGCGGTCGTCCAGGCCGACGTCGGTTCTAAATCCCGTCTGCTGCTCGAGGTCCTCGAGCAAATCAAGAACGCCGGGATCAACGACGTCGCGATCTCGACCGAAGCGATCTAACTTAGGAGGCTTTCATGGGTGCACTCATTCGAGTTCTAGTCGGCGTCCCAGCCGCCTTCATCGTCGTCATCGCGCTGTTCTTGCTGATGTACGGCCTCATCAAGGTCGACGTCATCGACCTCGGCGAGGACAAGGAGCCGGTCTCCATCACCATCGGTCGTCAGATCGACGATACCGAAGTCACCAACCAGAAGAAGTTCGAGCGGCCTCAGCTCGATCAGCCGCCGCCGCCGCCGCCCGCGATCCAGCGTGAATCCTTCGCGCCGACCGTGGAAGGCGTCCAGGCCGCAGCCCCGAGTTTCGACGCCGACGTCGAGATCGGTACCGCCTTCAACCCCGACCGCGACGCCCAGCCGCTGGTCCGGGTCGATCCGTCGGGCTGGGAGCGCTGCATCGACAGGGCCGGAACGCAGGACAGCGTCCGGATCCAGTTCGACGTGACGCCGCAGGGCCAGGTGACCAATGTCGACGTCATCGACAGCACGGACAGCTGCCTCAACCGCTACGCGATCCGCGCGGCCGAACGCTGGAAGTACCAGCCGAAGATCGTCGAGGGCGAACCGCAATGGCGTCGGGGTACCCAGACGACCTTCCGGTTCAGCCTGTCCGAGTGAGTTTCAACGATTGGCAGCCTGCTGCCCCAAGAGGTTCGATCATGCGTAGTCTCGCTTCCGCCGCCGCCCTCGCACTACTCCTGAGCACGGCTAGCCACGCCGTGTTCGATCAAGCCTCTGCCGCGACGCAGCAGAACAATGAGAAAGAGGAGAAGCGCCGTCAGAACCAGACCCTTCAGGCGAAGACCGGGGAGGATCTGAACGAAGCGCTGAACTTCGCAAACGAGGATCCTCCGCAACTCGCCCAGGCTCTGGAGATCCTCAACCGGCTGGTCCAACGGGACCTGCCGCCTTACGACCGCTCCACGGTTCTCGAGATTCGTGCGGGCGTTCGTTATGGCCTCGACCAACAGGACGGCGCCATCCAGGACTACGCCGAGATCCTGCGGATCGACACGCTGCCTTTCGAGCGGCTGAACCAGATCCGCCGGAACGTGGCGCAGCTCTACTTCCAGGACGAGCAGTACGACCAGGCGATCCGCTACATGCAGGAGTTCATCGCCGCCAACCCGGCCGAGGCGGCGGCGAACGACTACTTCATCATCGCGGCGGCCTACGCGACGCAGGATCAGTTCCGTCAGGCGCTCGATCCCGCCCGGTCCGCCCTCGAGCGCGACCAGAAGCGCGAGAAGCGTTACTACGACATGCTCAACCTCATCTACTCCGAGCTGAACATGGCGGAGGAGCGGGGCGAGTTGCTCGAGACGATGGTCGAGTACTTCCCGCAGGAGGTCGGCTACTGGGCTCAGCTCTCCGGCAGCTACAGCACCGCCGGTCGGGAACGTGACGCCTTCGCGACGCTCGAAGCCGCCTACCGGGCAGGGCTGATCCGCGACGAACCCAAGATCATCGCGCTCGCCCAGTTCTACTACCAGCTCGACAATCCCTATCGGGGTGCGGAGATGCTGGAGGACGAGATGGATGCGGGGACCGTCAAGCGGAACCTCAACAACCTCAAGCTCCTCAGCCAGCTCTGGGCCGCCGCGCGCGAGCAGGACAAGGCGATCGAGATCCTGACCGAGGCCGCGCCTCAGTCGGACAAGGGCGACCTCTACTACCAGCTCGGTCAGTCCTACGTGGCGGACGAACAGTTCGAGAAGGGCATCGAGGCGCTGCGCGCGGCGCTGCGGGCAGGGGGTCTGAGCGATCGGGACGAGGGGAACATCCACCTCCTGATCGGTTCGTCCTACTTCTCCCTCGACAGCGACACCGCGCAGGGCCGGCAGAACGCTCGCGAAGCGTATAGCCGCGCCCTCCGCTACTCCTCCGCCGCCCCCGCTGCGCGCCAGTACATCGACTACATCGACGCGATCATCGATACGGAGAGGCGTCAGGATGAAGTCGAGCGGATCCAGGCCGTCGAGAGGCAGCAGCGTCAGATCGATCGTTGCGAGACGATCCTCGACATCGTCGACCTCGGCGGTTCTTCCGGTGCTTCCGACGGGGACGTCGCGACCTGCCGCGAGCTGATGACCCAGGTCGAGGCGGGCGCTACGGCGGAGAGCCTCGTTCAAGCCGAGCGGAACGGCACCTCGCCGACCCCGGGCGGCGACCAACAAGAAGCCCCCGACGCAGGTTGAGTGCAGGCTCGCCCGTTCAGGGCCGAACACGGAAAACTCGAAGGCGCGCCGAAAGGCGCGCCTTTTTCGTTTCGACCTGCGCCGCAAAGCGGCGCGCGACCTCCCGTGAGTAGGCGACTGCACGGCGAGGAACCGACGTAACGAACGCGTTCTGAGAGGCGGTCCGTCGTCGATGACGCGGCGGGGGCAGGGCGCGGCAGGATAGCCTCGCCGCTCAAGTGAGACCCCGAGCGGTCACGCGGATCTTCTGTCGGCGGCCGCGCTCCTTCGCCTTCGCGCGCGTCTGACGGCGACCCGACCGGGCCTAGCGCTAGCGCCTACGGTAGGAGGTTGAGCCGATGACGGCCGCAAGGTGGGACTGCTTCTGGCGAAGCTGGAATAGTGGAGGCCGGCGTTGCAAGCCGTCTTCTCGAGCCTGCGGGGACGACCGCGCCCTGAGGTGAAGAGCCTGCGACCGGGCGACCGTCACCCCCCACGGAAACCGAACAGCCAGCGTGAGCGTGCGAAGTTCAGTTCGGATCGCCGCTACCTGCCGCCGCCGCGCCCCTTGGCGACAGTCGCGCATTTCGTGCCCTTTTTCCCTTCCCCCGGCGATCCTCGTTTGCTATCCGCGCCTCGGTGGTGATCCCCAGTAGCTCAGTTGGTAGAGCAAGCGGCTGTTAACCGCTGGGTCGCTGGTTCGAGTCCGGCCTGGGGAGCCACCGCCCTCCATACATTCCATCGTAAACGCACGCATCGTGTCGACCGCCGACCGGGCGGGCCTGCGCCGATGTTCCGTAGAGCGGAGCTTGAAAGAGAGCGGCCCCGCCCTGGGTAGGGACGGGGCCTTCGGGGGGTTGGGTGGTGTCGCGGGGACCGCGACACGGTCACGGTGCGCTCTCAGGGTTAACGACAGATTACCCTGAACGGCTCGATATCGACGTCCCCGTCTACTCCGCTGGCTCGCGCGCGCCGAGATCGTCATCGTAACCGTCCGCGCCGCGGATGACGGGTAGGCCCTCCCGGCTCGCGCCCTCGCCGATCGAGGGTTGAGGCTCGCCTGTCCACAGAGCGCGGTAGAAGCGGGCGATGTCGGCGCCGACGGCGTAGAGCGCCGGCACGAAGATCAGCGTGACGAAGAGCGCGAAGAACACGCCGAAGGCGAGGGCGACCACCATCGGTTTGAGGAACTGCGCGTTCACCGAGCTCTCGAAGAGGATCGGAATCAAGCCGACGAAGGTCGTCACCGAGGTCAGGATGATCGGGCGGAAACGGACGACCCCGGCTTCGACCAGGGCCGCGAAGGCGCCCGCGCCTTCCTGCCGCAACCGGTTCACGTAGTCGATCAGCACGAGGTTGTCGTTGACGACCACGCCGCCCGCCGCCGCGACCCCGAAGACCGAGAACATGGCGAAGGGAATGCCCCAGAGAAGGTGGCCGAACACGGCGCCCATGAAGCCGAACGGAATCGCCGACATGATCAGGATCGGTTGGAAGTAGGAGCCGAAGGCGATCGCGAGCAGCATGTACATGCAGAAGAGCGCGATGGCGTAGAGCACGAAGACCTGACCGAAGAACTCGTTCTGGTCCTGCCTGGCACCGCGTTCCGCGAGCTGCACCGTCGGATGCCGGGCGGTGAAGCCGGGCACGAACTCCGAGTAGAGCGCGCCGTAGATCTCGCCTTGCGGCGCCCCGGCACTGATCTTCGCGAAGACGCTGACCGATTGCTGACGGTCCCGCCGGTTGATGCGCTGGAGCGCGGGCGCGAAGTCCTCCTCTGCGACCGCCGCGAGCGGAACCTCCCGGCCGTCGGCCGTGCGGATGCGCACGGAGGTCAGGTTGTCGAGGTTCTCCCGTTCCGAACGCGGGTAGCGGACCATGACGCGAACGTCCTCGCCGTCTCGGGGCAGTCGCTGCACCTCCTCGCCGTAATAGGCCTGACGAACCTGGCCGATGACGCTCTGGAGCGTCAGGCCGAAACGCTCGGCGCCGGGGCGGAGCTTGAGCTGCAGCTCGTCGTTCGGCGCCTGAAGGCTGTCCCGGACGTCGTAGAGTTCCGGCAGGGTGCGCAGCCAGGACTTCATATCCTCGGCCGCCGCGGCGAGTTCATCGAGGTTGTCGCCTTCGAGGCTGATGTAGAGGCGTCCGGCGTTCTCGTCGCCGCTCGCCGAGCTGTTCACGGTGACGACTTCGGAGTCGGGGATCTCGCCGATGAGTTCCCGCACGCGCTCGGCGACCTGGCTGGTCGTCACCGGGCGATCGTTGCCGTCGATCAGGATCATCCGCGCATCGATGTTGGTCTCGCTGACCCCCGACAGCATGGCGTGGACGATGTCCTGCCCGAGTTCCTCCTCGTAGAGACGCTGCGCCTCTTCCATCGCGCCGACCATGCGCTCGTAGACCTCGACGTTCCGGGCGTAGGGCGTGCCCTCCTGCATCGTCACGTCGATGGTGAAGCCGCGGCCCTCGACGTCGGGCATGAAGTTGAAGGGAACCCAGCCCTGGGTGAGCAGGGACATGGAGAGCGCGAAGAGAACCACGAAACCGGCGACGGTGTAGTAGCGCCAGCGGATCGCGCCCCTAATGATGGGCCGGTAAACCTTGTCGGCGAAGTCCGTCATCCCGTCCGCGAAGCGCGACTGGAACCGGTCGAACCGGCTCTGCTTCTCCTGCGCCTTCATGTGCGAGAGGTGCGAGGGAAGGATCAGGAAGCTCTCGAGCAGCGAGAATGCGAGCGAGAGGTTGATCGTCCAGGCGATGTGCTTGGTGAACTGCGCCGTGCCGCCGCCGATCAGGATGAAGGGGGCGAAGGCGATCATCGTCGTCAGGACGGCGAAGAGGACGGGCTTGGCGACGATCTGCGTGCCGACGACGGCTGCCGTCAGTCCCTTCTGACCGCGCTCGGTCTGCCGGTGGATCGATTCACCCACGACAAGCGCGTCGTCGACCACGATCCCGATCACGAGCAGCAGGCCGAACAGCGACAGGAAGTTCAGGCTGACGTCGAGCGTCGGCATGAAGATGAAGGTGCCGAGGAAGCTGATCGCGATGCCCATCGCGACCCAGATCGCCACGATCGGCCGCAGGAACAGCGCTAGCACGATCAGGACCAGCACGAGGCCCTGAACCGCGTTCCCGCCGACGAGGTTGAGCTGGCTGCGGTAGCTCTCGATCGTGTCGTAGGTCATGAACAGGTCGACGCCGGGGGGCAGCTCTTCCTGCTTGTCCTCGATGTACTTCTCGATGACCTTCGAGATCTTGACGACGTTCAGTTTGGAGGGCGCGCGCGGCGCGATGGTGATGCCGGGCTTTCCGTTCACCTCGCGCCGGAACCGGTCCTCGGTGAAGCCGTCGACGACGGTCGCGACGTCGCTGACCCGGATCGCGCTGCCGTCCTGGTTTTGACGGACGATGATCTGCTCGAACTCGGACTGAGAGTCGGCGAGGTTCCGCGCGGCGAGGGCGATGTTGCCGACGTCGGTCCTGACCGCGCCTGCCGAGATGTTGATGGAGCTGCCGCGGATCGCGCGGGCGACGTCGTCGAACGTCAAGCCGTAGCGGCGCAGCGCCTCCTCCGAGACCTCGATCGAGACCTCCTCGTCACGGGCGCCCCAGAGGCTGACCATCGGCGTGCCGCCGGGCAGCGCCGCGATCTCGTCGCGAATCTCCCGGGCGAGGCGATTGTGCTCCTGGGCCGGCAGGTCCGAGGCGAAGGTGATGAAGCTGAGCGGCTGTTCCCAGATCTGCTGGGCGACGACGGGCGGGTAGCTCGACGGCGGCAGGTTGCTGACGGCGTCGACCCGGGCCTTCACCTGGTTGAGGAAGGCGTCGAAGTCGCGGCCGTCATCGACCATCTCGACCGTGACGTAGGCGTAGCCTTCGCGGGCCGTGCTCTCCACCGACTTTACGCCGTCGACGTCCGACACGGCCTCTTCGATGCGAAGGATGATCTGCTCTTCGACTTCGCGCGGTCCGGCGCCGGGCCAGGAGACGGAGATCTCGACGAAGTTGAAGGCCGGGCTCGGGCTCTCCTCCCGGTCGACCATCAGGAAGCCGAAAAGGCCTGCGATCGCGATGAGGATCATTAGAAGGTTGGCGGCGACGCCGTTGCGTGCCCACCAGGCGATCATGCCGTTCATCGACCCGCTCCCGCGCCTGCACGGCCACCACTCGTCCGGCCCGCAGCGCCGGCGTCGGCGACGCCTCCTTCGTCCGGAGCACGCTCCGGTGCGGCGTCCTCCCCGGGACGAAGGGGACGGATCTTCTTGCCGACAGCGGTCGGCAGGCGGCTGATGATGACGCGCTCTCCTTCTTCGAGACCGTCCGTCACGACGAAGCCTTCCGGCGTCGTGGCGGCGACGACGACCTCGGTCCGCTCGATCGTATCGTCCTCCGCCAGCGTGTGCACGATGCCGCCCTCTTGAACCGCGAGGCGGGGAAGCACGACCGCCCGGTCGAGCTCCGGCCCTGCGATGGCGGCATCGACGAAGAGGCCGATGGCCATCGGAAAGCCTCGTCCGCCCTCCACGGCCTTGCTCCGGTCCGCACCGGCGCCGTAGGGATCGCGGACCTGGGCGATCGCGGCGATCTGGCGGGTCGTCGGATCGATCGCGGCGTCGGTCCGCACGACGTAGCCGGTCCATTCGCGTTCAGCGCCGGCGGCGCGCGCGGTGAAGGTCACGGCCGGACCCTCGCCGTAACTCGCGTCGAAGGCGAAGGGCAGGTTGAGGCGCGCGAGGTCGGCATCCGTCAGCGGCAGGCGCACCTCGGCGACGTCGGTCGAAAAGATCTGGCCGATGGACGTCCCCGGACCGACATATTGGCCGACGTCCGCAGCGATGGAACGGACACGGCCGGTAAAGGGGGCGACGATCTGCGTCCGCTGAACGGCGAGACGCGCGTCGGCGAGGTCGGCCTTCGCCGCCTCGAACTCGGCCTTGGCGAGCGCCAGCTGCGGCTCGCGCAGTGCCAGGGCGGACGCATCGTCGATGTCGCCGCCGAGCTCACGATAGTCCTGCTGGGCGAGGGCGGTTTCGGCCTCTTCGACCTGAAGCGCCTGTTGGGCCTGTGCGACTCGAGCCTCGGCCCGCGTCAGGCTGGACCGGTAGTCGGCATCCTCGAGCTGGACCAGAACCTCGCCCTTCTGGATCGTGCCGCCATCGATGAAGTTCGGCGAGACCTCCACGATCCGTCCGCCGACCTGGGGGACGACGGCGATCTCGCGGCGCGGCCGTACCTCGCCTTGCGCGTTCACGGTGAGCGCGACGGGTTGGTAGGACACGTTCTGGACGAACGCCGCAGGCAGCCTCGGCTCGGACTCCTTGCGTTCGGGCTTGGGCTTCAGCGCGCCCATCAGGGCGATCAGGCCGAAGCCGACGACCAGCACGCCGAGCGTGCCGAGGATGACTAGGACCTTACGCATCATACGGCTCTCCTGACGGTGCGGCTGCCGTCCAAGGCTGGGTCCCGCGTCGGCGGCGTGAAGCGCTCGCCGACGTCCGGACGGGTGAAGGTGGGGATCTCGAAGGGCGCGCCGAGGGCCAGGTAGAGGCCCACGCGGTTCGTCAGGCGGGCCCGCGTCGAGGCGATGTACTGCGACTCGCTCGTGATGCGGCGCTGTTGCGCGCTGATCAGGTTGAAGATGTCGGTCGTCCCGCTGAGGTACTGACGCTCGGTCAGGCTCTCGGCGGCGGCGGCCTCCTCGAAGGCGAGACGTCGCGCGTCCTGCTGGGCGGCGAGAAGGACCTCGGCGGCGATGGCGTCCTCGACCTCGCGATAGGCGGTCAGGACGGTCGAGGCGTAGGCGTAGACGGCCGCCTCCATCGCGGCGCGTTGCGCCTGGACGGCCGCGCGCAGACGGCCGCCTTGGAAGAGCGGTTGGACCAGGCTGCCGACGAGCTGCGCGATGACGTCGTCCGGATCGAAGGTGATGTTCGAGAAGGTGTCGAAACGGTTGTCCGCGCTTCCCGAGATGCGAAGCGACGGCAGCAAGGCCTTCCGCGCCTCGGAGACGCGGAGGCCCGCCGCGGAGAGCTGCGCCTCGGCCGAGAGTACGTCGGGGCGGCGCGACAGAAGCGCGATGGGCGACCCGATGCCGATGACCGCGCCGTCCTCCGCCGCGAGCGCGGGCAGCGTCGGGAGTTCCTTGGCGACTTCGAGGTTGGCGGACGGGTAGCGGCCTAGAAGCACTTCGAGCCGCCGCGCGGACTCGAGTTCGGATTGGCGCCGGGCGAGGAGTTGCGCCTGGGACTGGGCGAGCGACGCCCGGGCGAGGCGCACGTCGAGGCTTGACGAGATGCCGCGGTCGTAGCGCCGCTCGATGATGCGGAGGTTGGCTTCGCCCGTCTCGACGTCGCGCTCGGCCAGCTCTGTCTGAAGCCGCGCCTCGGTCAGCGTGTAGAAGCTCTGGACGGTGCCGCCCGCGACGGAAAGGGCGGCGGCCGCGTAGTCGAGCCTCTGCGCCTCGGCATCGAGGTAGGCAGCGCGCGTGCCGTCCAGGATCCGGCCCCAAATGTCCGCCTCCCAGGAGGCGTTGAAGCCGACGGTGTAGCCGTCCGACGAGCTCGGCTCGGCCGATCCGGTGATGACCTCGCCGTTCGGGCCGGTGGTCGTGAAGGCGCCACCGGGCGTCCGCGTGCTGCTGCCGGTCAGGCCCGCCGACACGCTCGGAAGCAAGCCGGCCCTCGCGATGCGGGCCTGGGCGAGGACCGCCCGGACGCGAGCGCCGGAGGCGGCGAGGTCGTTGTTGTAGGTGACGGCCTCGGCGACCAGATTTTCGACCTGCGGGTCGGACAGTTCGGCCAGCCAGTCCCCGGTCACCATCTCTGAGCCCGACGGCGCCAGGTCCGCCGAGACGGCGGCCCAGTCGCCCGGAACGGCGACCGGCGCCAGTGCATCCTCAGGACCGACGCTCGCGCAGGCGGCGAGGGCGAGCACGCTCGCCACGCGCAGAAGGCTCGTGCGGCAGCGTTTCGGTCGTGAACCCATCAAGCTGAACCCCTCTTGGACAAGCGTGCCGATGCGCAGGCGTCGGTCAACTAACCTGTCTTCCATTCTTTATCGTTAATCGAAAAACAGATGGGAAGGACAATTTGACGCGCAAGGGCTGCCGCGATGCAAAAAGGTCACGCCGTCGCCCGCGGCGTCGGGGACCGGTCCCGTCGGAAAGGGAGAGTGGAGGCCTCGGCCGGAATCGAACCGGCGTACACGGCTTTGCAGGCCGCTGCGTCACCACTCCGCCACGAGGCCAGCCGATGGTGAGCTCGCGGCATAGCGGAGGGCGATGCGGCGGTCCAGCGGCGCCTTAGGCGGTCCTACGCTTTTCGTCCGCGCGCAGCCAAGGTTCGGTCCTGATCCCGACCGCCAGGAGGTAGCCGGCGAGCGCGAGCTCCGCGACGATCGCGAGGACCGAGACGAGGCCGAGGAGCAGGGCCGCGTAACGGTCGTAGGTCGCGAGCCCGAGAAAGGCGACGGCGTTGACGAGGTATGCCGCCGACGAAGCGCACAGGAGGGCGGCGATGAGCTTCGGCATGAATCCGGACCGCCAGAGAAGCACTGCGAGCAGGCCGAGGTGCAGGCCGAAGAAGAGGAGCGCGATCTCGAAGCCGGTCCGATGCGCGAGCAACGCATCGGAGGCGAGGGCGGCGAGCTGGTCTGTTCCGAAGGCCTCGAGATGACCGCCGCCCTCGGCGTAGCGAAGCGCGCGGGCGAGGTTCGCGGCAGCGCCGGCATGGACCGCGACGTAGACGAGGCGGAGCCACGCCATCAGGACCGAAAGGCGCGTGTCGGCAGGGCGCGTGAGGACGTAGAGACCCCAGGCGACGACGACGTCGAGGACCAGCGTCAGCATCCAGGCCAGGATGCCCGCGCGCACCATGCCGCCATTGAGGGCGAGGTTCTGCGCGGTTGCGACCGGGTCGCCCGGGACGACTTGCGCCGCGATCGCGAGGAACCCACCGAAGATCCCGGCGACGCCGAGCCCCAAGTAGCACGCGCCGGTGAGCCGAGCGTAGGCCTTCGGGTTGGTCGCTTCCGTCGATTCCATAAAACCTGTCCTTCTGCCCGCGATCCCGACGTCGCGGCCGGATCATCGAGGTCAGGATGTCCCCGATCATGGGGCTTCGTCGCCCAGCCCAATGGGACCGGACATCGGGCGGCGCCTACGCCGCGGGCTGTATCGCAGCGTGCTCACGCGCGGCGGCGCGGCTCCGAAAGGCCGAAGGCGTCTGACCCGTATGCCTCTTGAACGCTGCGTTGAACGTCGAGCGGGCGTTGAAGCCGACGCCGTAGGCGATCTCGAGCACGCTCTCGTCGGTCTGCCGAAGGCGGCGTTGAGCCTCCTCGATGCGTCGCCCGTTGACGTAGTCGAAGAAGTTGGTGCCGAGGTGGCGGCTGAGGGTCTGAGATATCTGCCCCTGCGGAACGCCGGTCCTGTCCGAGAGGGCACCGAGCGACAGGGCCGGGTCGTTGGAGAGGGCCTCGGCGGTCATGGCCGCGTCCATCCGGCGGGCGATCCGCACCATCCGCTCGGCGCTCAGCTCGGCCTTCGCATAGGGACGGCCTTCGGACGGAGGCGGGCTCGCGACCGCTTTCGCGGGGGGCTGGCCCGAGGCGGCGAAGGCGATGCCGCCGATCCAAAGGAACTCCAGCCAGGCGGTGACGCCGTCATACCAGCCCGGCCGCCAGCCGCTGACCGCAGCGACTTCGCCGATCGTGTACCAGACCCATCCCGCCAGCAGCACGAAGCTGGCCGTTCGCAGCCAAGAGAGCGAACGGTCCTCGATGTTGGAAAAGAGCGAGCGAAGGGTCTCGGCGTGCCGGGCGAGGCGCCGGAGGGAAGCGGCGAGGTAGGCCACCGACACGGTCAGAAAGACACCGAAGACGAGCTGGCAGGTCAGGAAGGCCCGGTCCCGCAGTTCCGGGTCGGGGTACTCCAGCGAGACGAGGCCGATCTTGTCCTGCGCCGGCAGGAAGAAGAACCAGGACATCAGCGCGAAGAAGGCGAGGGGGCCGAGAGCGGCCAAGCAATCCGAACGCCGCAACCCCGCGGGCCGGGGTGCCGTCATAGCGCGGACATAGGCGTAGAAGGCCGGGGCTAGGAGCATTCGTACCGGGTAGACGATGCCGCCGAGGTGGGGAGCGGCCACATACGCGCCCGACAGAAGGAGAAGCTCGTCCGCCTTCACGAGCCCATAAAGCCCTAGGAACAGTGCCAGGAAGCCTGCGCGGTCCCGCCGGTCTCCCGTTCCGCGCAGAAGCTGACCGCAGGCGAAGAGCACCGCGGTCAGGGTCATCGCAACGGCAATCAGCCGGACCGGATCGCTTCCCACTGTTCCCTCTCCCTGATCGGGAGAGGGTAAGGGATAGGCGTACGGCGTGCCAGCGTCCTCTATTCCAGGGTGAGGTCGTCGACCTCGAACTCGAAGTCGCCGGCTGGCCGCCCCGCCGTGATGGCGAAGCCCCATACGTCCGAGAGGTCCGCGCCGGAGATCGCCGCGAGGTCCACCGAAACCGACCCCCAAGCCTCGCCGATCGGAACGGACGCCATGGCCGGGGTCTGCGGCGAGGTCTTGGTGAAGAGCATCAGGGTGAGGGGATGGTCGCTTCGACCTTCGAAGCGAAGGGTCGAGTAACCCGACCAGTCCGCGCTCCGAGTGCCGTCGAAGCTGAGGAAGACGCCGAGGCCGGCCCAAGGGAAGGGGAACTCGGTGGATACCGCGCCGCTCGCCCGCGCCCTCCCGTCATCCGTGTGGCTGACGGCGACCGTCGACTTGCCGCCGGCCATCTCATCGGACGTTCCCATGACCGGCACGCCGTAGGCGGTGGAGAGGTCCTGGCCGAAGTCCGCGATCAAACCGCCGGGCAGGGCATCCACGGCCTGCGTCGCCTGCGGCTCGGGCACGGACCGGTCCACTTCGTAGCCGTTCTTGTAGACGGCCTCGATGGCCCGGCTGTTCGTCACGTCCTTCGTCGGGTCGGCAGAAAGAAGCACGAGATCGGCACGCAAACCCTTCTCGATCCGGCCGCGGTCCTCGAGTCCGAAGGCGTCCGCTGGCGCGCTGGTCGCGGCCCGCAACGCTTCCTCCGGCGTCAGGCCCGCCTCCGTCAGAAGCTTGAGCTCGGTGTGCAGCGACGCGCCGTAGGTCGTGCCCGGATTGGGCGCGTCCGTGCCCGCGAGGATCGGTACGCCGCGTTCGTGCAGGGCGCGCACCGCGGCGTGCGCCGCCTCCGACGAGAAGACGGCCGCCATCTGGGGCGGGAAGCGAGCCGCGAGCTGTCCTTCCTGCGGCGGCGTCAGGAAAGCTGCGAGGCGAGGGTCGCGCGACGCGTCCTCCCCGACGGGCGAACCGCTAGCGCCATCCTCCACGGCGAGGGTCGCGACGACGAAGGCGCCGGACTTCTCGGCGAGGTCCAGGAGCGCCTCGTCCGGCGCCTGGTCGGCGAAGACGTGGACGAGGCCGTCAGCGCCCGCTTCCAAGGCATGGCGGGCGTCTTCGAGGCGCGAGACGTGGACGACAGCCATAGCGCCCTGATCGTGGGCGGCGGCGATGACCGCCGCCAGCGTCGCCCGGTCGATCGACGTCATCCCCGCCCATTGCGGCTCGTAGACGACCTTGATGTAGTCCGACCCCTCCGCGAGCCGGTCTCGGACGAAGCTCTCCGCTTGGTCGGCGCTCTCGATCGTCGGGATCGCCATGCCGAACTGCGTCCCGTGGCCACCGGCCGAGGTGATCAACGTACCGGCGGAGTAGAGATCCGCATGGTCGGTCTTTGCGACGCCGTCTCGCTGCGGCCGGTGGGCGGCGGCGAAGCTCGGGTCGGTGAACATGTCCATCTGCGTCGTCACGCCGAAGCGCAGCGGCGCCTCGAGCGCGTCCTCCCCGAAGGCGTGCACGTGGCTGTCGATCAGGCCGGGGATGAGGAACAGCCCGTCGCCATCCACCACGTCCAGACCCGCCGGGGCCTTCAGGCGGCGGCCGATCCGTTCGATCCGCCCATCCTCGACCAAGACGTCCACCGTCCGCGGCCGCATCTTCTCGCCGTCGAAGACGGACACGTCGTCGAAGAACACGGCGCCGCCGGTCTGCGCCGATGCGTAGTACGGGAGGGCGGCGGCGCTCAGCGCGAGCGTGCAGAGCAGGGCACGGTAGGTCATCAGGATCCCCCTTCAGGTTTGCATGTCAAACTAGTTGGTCTGTTCCGAACGATCGCGCAAGATGCGAAGTGCAGATTGGGTGGGTGGGGTGTAAGGCGTGCCTGACAGCCGTCGCGCTTCCCTTGGCGGGCCTCCCCGTCTAGGCAGCAGGCGCTACTCGCAAAGAAGGATTTCCGGCCGAATGGACACCGCGCTCGCCCGCAAGCACATGGTGGACAGCCAGGTCCGCCCGAACGACGTGCCGGACATGCGCCTGCAAAAGGCGATGGAGACGCTTCCCCGCGAGGCGTTCGTGCCTGCGAACCGGCGGGCGCTGGCCTATGTCGAGCGCGACGTGCCGCTGTTCGAGGGGCGCTGGCTCCTGAAGGCGCGGGACCTCTCCAAACTCATCCACGGTGCGAACATTCAGGCGAGCGACCTCGTCCTCGATGTCGGCTGCGGCTTTGGCTACTCCGCCGCCGTAATGTCTCAGCTCGCCGGGGTCGTCGTCGGGCTCGAAGAGGACGAATCGGTGGTCGCCAAGGCGACCGACAACCTTACCGGCCTCGGCATCGACAACGCCGTCATGGTGAAGGGGCCGTTGCCCGAGGGCTGTCCGAAGCAGGGGCCGTACGACGTGATCGTCATCGCGGGCGGCGTGCAGCGGAACCTCGAAGGTCTACTGTCGCAGCTCAAGCCGGACGTCGGACGCCTCGTGACGATCGTGATGTCGCCGCAAGGCGCGCTCGGTCATGCGACGATCTATACTCGGGCAGGCGAAGCGTTCGGGCGGCGGCGACTGTTCGAATCCCAGCCCTCGGGCGTGTTGCCGGGCTTTAACCATTCGGCAGGTTTTGTCTTTTAACCAAGGTTGACAGGGCGCCGCCCCCACACGTTTGCCGCGAAGTGCTCTTGCAGGCACGACCGAACGCGGGAATGGTGAGCAGGACGGAATAAGGAAGACGGGCATGGCCAGCGCGCAGAGCGAACCCAGCATGGACGAGATCCTTGCGTCCATCCGCCGGATCATCTCGGAGGAGGACGACGGGGCCCCGGACCTGCCGGTAAGCCGCCGTCTGGAGACGCTTTCCCTGCGCGAAGAAGCCGAGGTCGAGCCTGCACCGGGCCCCGCGGCGCGCGGCAAGGAAGCCGAGGCCGAGGCGCCGCAGCCGGCACCGGAACCTGAGGCCGAGCCGGACCATACCCCGGAGGCCGAAGCGCAGTCCGAGGCAGAAGGCGAATCCGAAGCGCTGGACGACTTCGATCCGATGCCCGAAGCGTCTCCCGTCGCCGAGGCCTCGATGGAGCCCGCCGCCGTCGCGCACGAGCAGGGTGCGACGACGGACGACACCTTCGACGAAGCGGAAGAGCCCGAGGCGGAAATGGAACCAGCCGTACGCAACATCGCCGAAGCGATGGCGCCCGGCGTCGCCGCATCGGCGGTGTCGAAGCTTTCGCTGAGCGAAGCCTCGGCAGACAAGATCGCCTCGGCGTTCGGCGCGCTCGAAGAGAACGTCCGCGTCTCGAACGGCTCGGGCCGGACGATCGAGGACCTGGTCGAAGCGATGCTCCAACCGATGATCCAGAACTGGCTCGACGACAACCTTCCGCGCATCGTCGAGGAGAAGGTCGAAGAAGAAGTCCGCAGGCTGGCGCGCCGCCGCTGAGCCGCGCCACACGCCCTTCGGGTCTGGCCTGACACTGCGAAACGCCTATACGGGGCCTCCCATCCGGAGGCCCCTTTTTCATGCCGCTCGACAAGTCGTTCGACCACACTGACGCCGAAGCCTCGATCTACGAGGCTTGGGAAAGGGACGGCTGCTTCGAGCCGTCCGGGACGGGCGAGCCCTTCTGCGTCGTGATCCCGCCGCCCAACGTCACGGGCAGCCTCCACATGGGCCACGCGCTCAACAACACGCTTCAGGACATCCTCGTCCGCTTCGAGCGGATGCGCGGCAAGGACGTCCTCTGGCAGGTCGGCACGGACCATGCGGGCATCGCGACGCAGATGGTGGTCGAGCGCCAGCTGATGGAGCGCCAGGAACCCTCCCGCCGCGAGATGGGCCGCGAGGCCTTCGTCGAGCGCGTCTGGCAGTGGAAGGAAGAGAGCGCGGGGCGCATCCAGAACCAGCTTCGGCGCCTCGGCGCGTCGGTCGACTGGTCGCGCGAACGCTTCACCATGGACGAGGGGCTGTCCGCCGCCGTCCGCAAGGTCTTCGTCAGTCTTTACAATGAAGGCCTGATCTACCGCGGCAAGCGGCTCGTGAACTGGGACCCCAAGTTCGAGACCGCGATCTCCGACCTCGAGGTCGAGAGCCGCGAAGTCCAAGGCCACATGTGGCACTTCAAGTACCCGCTCGCGGACGGGAAAACCTACGAGTACGTCGAGAAGGACGAGGAGGGGAACGAGACCCTCCGCGAGACGCGCGACTACATCGCCATCGCGACCACGCGCCCCGAAACGATGCTCGGCGACGGCGCGGTCGCGGTGCACCCGTCCGACGAACGCTACGCCCCCATCGTCGGCGCGCTCTGCGAGATCCCGGTCGGGCCGAAGGAACACCGCCGCAAGATTCCGATCATCACGGATGAGTACCCGGACAAGGACTTCGGCTCGGGCGCGGTGAAGATCACCGGCGCGCACGACTTCAACGACTATCAGGTGGCGAAGCGCGGAAACATCCCGCTCTACCGCCTGATGGACGGCCAGGCGCGCATGCGCGACGATGGCGCGCCCTATGCGGAGGCGTCCGCGGCGGCGCAAGCGATCGCTGAGACCAGCGAGCTCCCCGGCGAGGCGGAGGTCGACGCGATCAACCTCGTGCCCGAAGAGTATCGAGGGCTGGACCGCTACGAGGCGCGCAAGGCGGTCGTCGCGCAGTGCGAGGCCGAAGGCTCGCTGATCCGGATCGAAGACAAGCCGATCATGCAGCCCTTCGGCGACCGCTCTGGCGTCGTCATCGAACCCATGCTGACGGATCAGTGGTTCGTGGACGCCGAGAAGTTGGCGGGGCCGGCCATCGAGGCAGTCCGTGAGGGGAAGACGCGCTTCGTCCCGTCCAATTGGGATAAGACGTTCTACCAGTGGATGGAGAACATCGAGCCCTGGTGCATCAGCCGCCAGCTATGGTGGGGCCACCGGGTGCCGGTTTGGTATGGGCCTGAACTGATCCGTGAAGGCACGAACAATCGATGGGACGGCATGGGTGGTCGCGGTCAATGGAACGGCGGGATGGTCACCTTTGCTGGGCAGTCAGTCGAAGAAGCAGTTTCCTACTTCGAATGGCTTTACGATCATAGCATCAAGGCGGAGACCGTAGACGGATTTGAGGATTTTCGCTCCTTTAACGAGGGCAACTCGGACTACTACGATGAAAACGATGTTCGAAGCATCGCGATTTTCCAAGACCCCGACGTCCTAGACACCTGGTTCTCCTCCGCCCTCTGGCCCTTCTCCACACTCGGCTGGCCTGAGGAAACGTCCGAACTCGGACGCTTCTACCCTACGGCCGTCCTCTCGACCGCCTTCGACATTATCTTCTTCTGGGTCGCCCGGATGATGATGATGGGGCTCCACTTCCAGAAGGAAGTGCCGTTCCGCGACGTTTACATTCACGCCATCGTCCGGGACGAGCACGGACAGAAGATGTCGAAGTCCAAGGGCAACGTCGTCGACCCGCTCGACTGGATGGACAAGTACGGCACGGACGCGCTGCGCTTTTGCCTCGCGAGCCAGGCGACGCAGGGCCGCGACCTGAACCTCTCGGAGCAACGCGTCGAGGGCTACCGGAACTTCCGTACCAAGATATGGAACGCCGCCCGGTTCGTAGAGATGAACGGCGCGTCGGTCCCCGAAGGCTTCGACCCGACGGCGCTCAAACAGCCCCTCAACCGCTGGATAGCGCACGAGGCCACCGAGGCGAGGGCGGCCGTGACCGCCTCTATCGAGGCCTACCGCTTCGACGACGCGGCGAACGCGGCCTACCGCTTCGCCTGGAACGTCTACTGCGACTGGGCGCTGGAGCTCGCGAAGCCGATCCTGAACGGTGAAGACGAAGCGGCGGCCGCCGAGACCCGGGCGACGCTCGCCTGGGCGCTCGACCGCATCCTCGTCCTCCTCCACCCCTTCATGCCCTTCGTGACCGAGGCGCTGTGGAAGGAGACGGGAACACGTGACGGCCACTTAATGCTCGCCCGCTGGGAGGCGGCGGCAGTCCGCGACGAGGCGGCGGCCGCCGAGATGGCCTTCGTCATCGCGCTCGTCTCCGAGGTCCGCTCCGTCCGCGCCGAGATGAACGTGCCGCCCTCGGCCAAGCTGCCGCTGATCGCGCTCGGCGCGGACGAAGCAACCCACGATAGGCTCGCGGCCCAAGCCCCCGCCATCACTGCGCTGGCCCGCTTGTCCGGCATCGAGGAGGCGGACGCGCCGCCCGCAGGCGCCGCGCAGATCGTCGTCGAGGGGCGGAGCTACGCCCTCGGCGTCGCGGAGCACATCGACCTCGCCGCCGAGAACGCCCGTCTGGACAAGGAGATCGGCAAAACCCGGGGCGAGATTGCGAAGGCCGAGGGCAAGCTCGGCAATGAGCGTTTCGTTCAGAACGCGCCCGAGGCGGTCGTCGCCGAGGAGCGGGAGCGCAAGGCGAAGTTCACCGCGCAGCTCGAGAAGCTCGAAGCCGCGAAGGCACGCCTCGCCGCGCTCTAGGCCTGATTAGAGGTCACACTTACCGGCGAGGATGTCGTCCTTGACGCCCTCGTCGATCGGGTCGTCCCCGAACCACATGTCGCTGATCGCGTCGTAAGTGGCGCGCTGGCGCACCTCGACCGCCGGTCGGCCGTCGATGATCATGGTCGAGCTGTTCGCTTCGGGGGCGTAGGCGATCTCGACCCTGCTATGCGGTTCGATCATGCCGAAGGCCGCGTCGATCCGGTCGATCGTCTGCCGATCGATCCGCGTCGCGAGCTTCGGCCGCCAATCGGACGGCAGCCCCTTCGGCAGATCGCCGTCATGCACGACGTCCATGACGATGACCGAGGCGCCGTCTTCGCGCTGGAACAGGCTGAGGTCGTAGAGGTCCATGAACAGGATCGACCGCCGCGCGCAGCCGACCCTGTCGAAACCCTCCGTCACCAACGGGTCCTCGGCCGGAGCGGTCGAGGAGGGCGCGGCGGCGAGCGTGCCTGTCAGGGCCGCCGCCGAGGCAACGAGTATGACGAGCCGCATTATCCCACTCCTTGCATCTCGCAACTGCGAACATTGCAGTGCACCAATTGTGCCAGGGTGGGCCAGTCACGCTCTCGTCAGTCGAGCGTGCCAGTCTCGAAAGTGCCTTCGCGCCTAGGATCTACGGCGGGTAAAACGTCGTTACCGTCGACTTGGAAACCGTAGAGACCGGACGTGAGCGCACGAACTTGCGGCTCGTAGCCGAGGGCACGCAGAGCGTTCGCGGTCGCCTCGTCCTCAGCTGTGACGCTGTCCCGCGCGGTGACGACGTGCGGCCGCTCGACTGCGGACTGGATGTCGTCGCCGAGGAACATCCGCCACATCAGGGTCTTCGCGACGTAGCCGATGATCGCCGGGCCTCCGGGACTGCCGATCGCGATGAAGGGCGCCTCGTTCTCTAGCACGATGACCGGCGTCATGGAGGAGCGGGGCCGTTTGCCGGGCGCGGGGGCGTTGGCGACGGGGGCGTCCTCGTCTCCGGGCTCACGGCTGAAGTCGGTGAGCTGATTGTTGAGGATCATCCCGCCCGCCATCAAATGGCTGCCGAAGGCGAACTCGACCGACGTCGTCATCGAGACCACGTTGCCGTAGGCGTCGCGCACCGAGAAGTGCGAAGTCGAAGGAAGGCCATAGGAATCGTCGTCCGCGCGGCCCTCCCGGATCGGCTGCGCGACCGGCTCGCCGGGCTCGACCGAGGGCAGGGGCGCTTCGCCGATCAGCGCGGATCGGCCTTCCAGATAGGCGCCGTTCGTCAGGCCGGTGACGATCTCTTCCGCGCTCGCATTGCCGACCGCCATGTAGTCGGGGTCGGCGAGGTACCGGTCGCGGTCCGCATAGGCGAGGCGGCTCGCCTCGACGTAGGGCAGCAGCGCCTGATCGTAGGCCGCGCCGGGCTCGATCCGGTCGCCGAGCATCATCAGGATCTCAAGCAAGGTCACGCCGCCGGAAGAGGGCGGGCCCATCGAGCAGACCTCGTAGGTCAGCACGGGGCCGCAGACCGGCTCGCGCACCATCGGTTCGTAGGCGGCCATGTCGTCCATCGTCAGCACGCCGGGGCCGGTCTTCGCCGTCACGGCTTCGACGATCTCCTGCGCCACCTGTCCCGTGTAGAACGTTCCCGGTCCCTCGTCGGCCAGCCTGCGAAGCGTCTCGGCATAGGCCGGGTTGCGCAAGGTCTCGCCCGGCTGAACCGGCGTTCCGTCTTCATGATAAAAGAGGGCGGCGGCGGCCGGCGACTGCTTGAGGCGCGGCAGCTGGCCGAGGAGTTCCGACAGACGCGGCGTCACCGTGAAACCTTCCGCCGCGTGGCGTTCGGGCGCCTCGAACAGGCTCGCCCAGTCGAGCCTTCCGTGCTGCTCGTGGGCGAGGCCGAGCATGCCGACCGCCCCGGGAACGCCGACGGAAAAGCCCGAGGTGACCGCGTCGTAGAAGCCCATGGGCGTTCCCGCCTCGGTCATGAACATGTCGGGGCCGGCCGAGGCGGGGGCGATCTCGCGGCCGTCATAGGCCGTCATCCGCTTCGTCTCGGCGTCCCAGTAGAGCATGAAGGCGCCGCCTCCGAGGCCGGACGACTGCGGCTCCACGAGGCCCAGCGTCGCTTGAATCGCGATGGCGGCGTCGATCGCGCTGCCGCCGCGCGCCAGCACCTCCGCGCCCGCTTCGGTCGCGAGGGGATGCGCCGCCGCGACCGCCCACTCGCCCGTCGCAGCCGGACGGTCCGCCTCCGGCAGGCCCTCGCCGACGCTCGCGACACCGTCGGCGCGTTCCGCGTCCTTCGGCGCTGCCGCCTCTCCATCCCCCCGGGCGCAGGCTGCGAGAACGAGAAGGGAGGCGAAGAAGATTGTGCGCGTCATGAGGACCGGTGGAGGAAGCTTCGCTAGGCAGGGTAGGCAGGACCGAGGAAGACACAAGCCATGCCGACAGGACCGACGAACAGCCTCGCCGACATCGGGGGTCTTCGCGTCGGTTGCGCGCAGGACGAACACGTCCGCACGGGCGTCACGGTCATCGTCCCGGAACGCCCCGCGATCTGCGCCGTCGACGTGCGCGGCGGCGGCCCCGGAACGCGGGAGACCGACGCCATGCGGCTCGAAGGGCTCGTGTACCGTGCGGACGCCATCGTCCTGTCCGGCGGCTCGGTCTACGGCCTCGCCGCCGCGGATGCGGTCACGGCGATGCTGGGCGCTGCGGGACGCGGCTTCAGCCTCGTGTCCCGACCGGGCGTGCCGGTAAGCCCGATCGTTCCGGCGGCAATCCTCTACGACCTCGCCAATAGCGGCGCGAAGGATTGGCGCGGCGAGCCGCCCTATGCGCGTCTGGGGCGCGAAGCCTTCGCCCACATCGGACCTGACGTGGCGCTCGGCAGAGCCGGGGCGGGGTACGGCGCCCGCGCCGGTGCGCATCCGGGCGGGCAGGGCACGGCGTCCTCGTGTGTGGACGGTATCACGGTCGCAGCCATCGCTGCCGTCAACAGCTTCGGCAGTCCCTACGTGCCCGGGACGAAGCGGTTCTGGGCGGCGCCGTGGGAGGCGGATACGGAGTTCGGCGGCCGGGGCGTCGCACCCGCCGCAGGGCATGAAGGCCTGCCGCCCGACACCAAGCTGGCGGGGCCACGCGAGAACACGACGCTCGCGGTCGTCGCGACCGACGCTGCGCTCGACAAGGCGCAGGCGAAGCGGCTCGCCATCATGGCGCAGGACGGCCTCGCGCGGGCCATCCGACCCGCTCACGGACCGACGGACGGCGACGTCGTCTTCGTCCTTTCGACAGGAGAGGGACCGCCGGTCTCGCTTGAGAGCCTTCTCGTTCTCGGCACTCTCGGCGCGGACGTCCTCGCCCGTGCGGTCGCGCGAGGAGTCTTCGCCGCCGAAGTGGGGGACCCTTGAGCTCTGCCTGGTTCCGCACGGTTTTAACGTCCGGTTCAGGCGGGGGTTAACCGAAGTATGCGAACACGTTTCCGTGTGGTCATCGGGGGAGCCCCAAGGTGGACGGTCAGGGTTCGGGTGCCGGTCAGGTCTGGAAGCGGTACGCCCTCGCCCTGGGCTTGATCTTCCTCGCCGTCACGGGCGCCCACTTCGTATCGGTCCACGCCGTCGCCCTGAAGGAAGACTACGCGCGAGTGATCAATTTCAGCGGGCGTCAGCGCATGCTCAGCCAACGCATCCTGTACCTCGCTTCGGCGCCGCAGGAGCCGGGGAAGAGCGGGGCGAAGCTGGCTGACACCATCGACCTCTTCGAGCGGTCGCACAGGGCGCTTAGGGGCAGGGGGGACTATAGCGAGGCCCTACCGGCGAAGCATGACCAGCCCTATCGGGCCGACGACCTCGACGAGCGCGTCCGCCTGTTCATAGGGGCCGCCCGCCGCGTGGTTTCCGCGGCGCAGGGCGAGCGTGATCGCGCGGTGGATGAACTGACGAGGGTCGGCGACGACCGCTTCCTCGAGGACCTCGACGACGCCGTCGCCCGTTACGAAGCGGAGGCGGCGCAGGTCGTCGAGCGAGTGCAGACGATCTCTAAACTGACCTACGCCGTCACCCTGCTTCTCCTCCTTGCCGAAGCGGTCTTCATCTTCTTGCCGACCTACCGCCTCGTCGCGACGGCTTTCGCCCGGGAGAAATCCAAGAGCGATCGGTTGGCCGCGTCCGAGCGTGCCGCTCGGCATGCCCTCAAATCCGCGCAAATCGCTCGCGAGACGGCGGAGCGAGCCCAGGAGAGGGCCGAAGAGGCGACGCTCGCGAAGAGCCGGTTCCTCGCTACGATCAGTCATGAGGTCCGCACGCCCCTCGACGGCATGATCGGTATGTTGGACCTGCTGCGCGAGCACGAAGCCGATCCCGAACGGCGGCGACAGCTGCACGCGGCCTTCGGTTCAGCCGAAGCCCTGCTTCGTCTCCTGGACGAGGTCCTCGACTACGCGCGGCTCGCGGCCGGGAAGGTCGAGCTCGACGAGACGCCCTTCTCGCCGGGCGCACTCGTCGCGGAGGTCGCGCCGCTCTTCGGTGTCGCCGCGAGCCGAAAGGGGCTGACCATCGGTTCGCAAGCAACGGCGGACTTGCCCGAAAGGGTATGCGGCGATGCCGATCGGGTGAGGCAGGTGCTCTTCAACCTCGTCGCCAACGTGGTCGAGTGCGCCGAGGCAGGGCATATCGGCGTTTCGGCAACGGTCCTATCGGAGCCGCGTGGCGACGGCACGCCCCTCTACCGGCTCTCTGTCACGAATAGCGGCATCGGCACCGCGGAGAGCGACATCGAGCGTGTCTTTGCGCGCTTCGAACAGGCCGACGGCTCGACCATAGGGGGCGATGGCGGAACCGGCCTCGGCCTTGCGATCTGCGAGAAGCTCGTGACGCTGATGGGGGGCACGATGAGCGTCGTCAGCGAGCGCGGCCGCGAGACGACGTTCCACGTCGATCTGCCGCTCCTCCTGGGTGAGGGAGCTGACCGGTACGGTTCCGCAAGCGCAGGACAGACCGAAGACCGATCCTCAAGGCCGCTTCGCGTCCTGGCAGCCGAGGATCATCCGGTAAATCAGCAGGTGCTTCGAGCCGTCCTAGAAGGCGCCGGGCACGCGGTCACGATCGTCGGCGACGGCGCGGCCGCCCTCACCGCCGTGCAAAAGGAAGAGTTCGACATCGTCCTGATGGACCTCAGCATGCCGACCATGGATGGGATCGCCGCGGTGCGCGCGATCCGTGACCTTCCGACGCCTGCACGGGATCTTCCCGTTCTGGCCATCACGGCGCACGCTTCCCCCGAGCACGAGCGCCTTTGCCTCGACGCGGGCATGTCCGGCTACCTCACCAAACCCCTCCGGCCTGCCCTTCTTCATGCGGAGATGGCGCGCTTGACGAGTGCGGACGAGTTCGAGCTCTGCTGGCGCGAAGCGGGTTGAGCTAGAGCCGGCGCTGAGCGTGCCGAGAAAGGGGCGGGGGATCCGAGCGGCAACGCTTCCTTCTCACCGCGTTCGGTGGGCCGGTCATGAGAAATCCGTCATCGGCTCGCGAGACGCCTAGCTTCCGCGCCTGAAGCGGACCGGTGCGATCGGGCCCGTCGCCGCGATCACAGGCATCCTCGCGATCGGTTCAGGTGAACAGGTCAGACTGGGGCGGCAGGGGCGCATCGAGCGCGAAGACGAGGCCGCCCTCCGCAAACTCGAAGGCCGCCGTACCCTTGAGTTCGGCCGCGAGCGCGCGACTGATCATGCGCGTGCCGAAGCCGTTCCTGGTCGGCGCCGTCACGGCGGGACCATCGAGTTCGCGCCACTGCAAGTGCAAGTGCGGCTCGTCGCCCGGCAGCACGCTCCATTCGACCTCGATGCGCCCTTGTTCGTTCGAAAGCGCCCCGTACTTCGCCGCGTTCGTTGCGAGCTCGTGCATCGTCAAGGCGAAGCTGACCGCCGCCTTGGGCGGCAGGAGGACGAACGGGCCGTCGATGTGGACCCGGTCCATTGGCGTACCGCACCGTGTAAGCGTACGCTGAACGAGGTCGGAGAGCGCCGCGAACTGCCATGCTTCCTCGGTCAGGAGGTCATGGGCCTGAGCCAAGGCGTGCAGGCGCGCTTGGAAGGTCGCCTGCGCATACGCCGCCGGTTCTCCCGCGCGGAAGCTCTGCGCCGCGATCGTTTGGACCACGGCGAGCGTGTTCTTCACGCGGTGGTTCATCTCGCCAATCAGGAGCGTGCGATGCTCTTCCGCGCGACGCTGCGCTTCGACGTCGAGGAATGCGGTCACGGCGGCGACGATGTCGCCCGTCACGTTGCGCACCGGCGTGGAGCTGATGATCCAACGGCGACGCTCCCCGTCGCGCAGGAAGATCATCTCCTCGTTCCGGATGACCTCGCCGAACGTCATCGCGCGAACGGTCGGATAGTCTTCGGGTATGTAGGGGCGGCCGTCGGCGTGGATGGCGCTCAGCTTCTTGTAACGCCCGGTGTCGCCGTCGAAGCCGTCCATCCCCGTTAGGCGGCGCGCTTCGGCGTTGAGGATGGGCGGCAGGCCCTGCGGGTCGCGCGCGATGGATATCGCGATCGGCGCGGCCTCGATCGTCGCGGCGAGCGCTTCCAGGTCACCGTCCTTGTTCCAGCGGTCTTCACGAGTGAGTTCCGCCTTGAGCGCGTTCTGGGCTGCGACCTCGCGGGAACGGTCCGTGATCGAATGAGTGAATGCGACCGGCGCGCCGCCATCGGTCTGCGGCGCGAAGGTCCAGCGGATGTGGCGCCGAACGCCGTTCCTATCGATTTGAGGCGGCAGGTCCATGATCTGCGGCGCGCTGGTATCGCGCATCGTTTGGATCGCCGTGCGCAGCCCTTCGATCATTCCCGGGTCGGGGGCGGTGGCGAACAGGCCGCCTTGGTAGAGGCGCGGGAAATGCGCCCGGTAGCCGGGGTCGGCAAATATGAGCGTATGTGGGGGTGCCCAATCGTAGCAAGCGGTCATGACGAGGTCGCCCGGACCCGGCGCGATCTGCGCGAAAGGCGCGGATTTCACCGCCTCCGAAATCCTCGCCAACGGCATGGAAACTCCAACCTCTGCCCGGCGGACAAGAGAACACGAGGAGTTGATCAAGCCGTTAAGGGCTAGCGAATTGAGGCGTTCGCCGCTTCCGTTGACGCCTAGCGCGCGTCGCCGGGCTTGTTGGATCGGGAGGCGCTCTTCTGCCGGGTCGTCTTCTTCGTGGCCTTGCGACCAGCCCGAGCCTTCGCCGCCGCGTTCTTCGGCGGCTTGCCGGGCGGCTTGCCAGGTTTGCCGGCGGGGCGGCCCGCCTTCTTAGCCGTTTTGCGCGGACGCCGACGGATGACCGGCTCATCGTCCGGCGCTTCGACCTTGCCTTCCCGGGCGAGTTCCGCGGGCGGCTCGTCCCGGCGACGCGGGTTGTCGCTCCGCGTGCGGGCGACGGGGCGTCCTTTGCCGGGGGCGGCGGCCTTCTTGGGCGCTCGCTGCTTGCGGCCGGGGCGCTCTCCGGCCTCGGGCTCGCTAAGCATCTCGAAGCGCAGGCCGCCCTGCAGCGGCGTGACCTCGACGAGCCCGACGCGCACGCGCTGGCCGAGGCGGTAGCGTCCGCCGCTCTTCTGGCCGATCAGCGCGTTGCGCTTCTCGTCGTGCTCGAAGTACTCCCAGCCGAGCGTGCGGGCAGGGACGAAGCCGTCCGCCCCCGTCTCATCGAGGGTAACGAAAAGCCCGGCGCGGGTGACGCCGTTCACGCGGCCCGCGAACTCCGCGCCCAGTTTGTCCTGAAGGAAGGCGGCGAGGAACCGGTCCTGCGTTTCACGCTCTGCGGCGACGGCGCGGCGCTCGGTGTCGGAGATCGCTTCGGCCACCTTCGGCAGGTCCTTCGCGTCGTCCGAGCGTTCGGCGCCCGGGCCGAGCTTCAGCGCGGCGACGATTCCCCTGTGGACGGTCAGATCGGCGTAGCGGCGGATCGGCGAGGTGAAGTGCGCGTAGCGGGCGAGGTTGAGCCCGAAGTGCCCGACATTGACCGTGTCGTACTTCGCCTGCGCCTGCGAGCGCAGCACCGCCATCGAGACCATGTCGGACTCGTCGCGCTCCTCCGCCTTCGACAGGATGCGGTTGAAGCTCTGGGGTTTGAGCACCTGCCCCTTGGGCAGGCTGTAGTCGAGCGTCTCGAGGTACTGGCGCAGGCCGTCCAGGCGTTCCGGAGCGGGGGCGTCGTGGATGCGGTAGATGCAGGTCCGGCGATGCTTCTCCAGCGTCTCGGCGGCGCAGACATTGGCGGCGACCATCATCGCCTCGATCAGCTTGTGCGCGTCGAAGCGCTCCTTGAGGACGACGTCGGCGACTTGGCCGTCGTCGCCGAGGAGAATCTTCCGCTCCGGCAGGTCGAGGTCGAGGGGCGAGCGCTTCTCCCGCGCGCGGCTCATCGCTTCGTAGGCCGCGAAGAGGGGGTCGATGACCGTCTTCTTGAGCGGCCTCGCGCGCTCGGAGGGCTGACCGTCCGCCGCCGCCTGCGCCTCTTCGTAGGAAAGGCTGGCGGCCGACCGCATCATCGCGCGGAAGAAGCGGTGCTTCGTCTTCTGCCCGTCCTCGCCGAAGTGCATCTCGCAGACGAGCGCCGTGCGGTCCTCGCCCTCGTGCAAGGAGCAAAGTCCGTTCGACAGCGCCTC
Organism: Parvularcula dongshanensis; assembly: GCF_014199615.1. Lineage (GTDB taxonomy): Bacteria > Pseudomonadota > Alphaproteobacteria > Caulobacterales > Parvularculaceae > Parvularcula > Parvularcula dongshanensis. Next base: position 171,605 of record NZ_JACHOB010000003.1, read on the forward strand.
GGGCAGCATGGGGACGACGCGGTCCACGAGGTAGACGGAGTTGCCGCGCCGCTTCGCCTCCTCGTCGAGCGCAGAGCCCGGGCGGACGAACCAGCTGACGTCGGCGATGGCGACGAGGACGCGCCAGCCGCCCTCCGTCTTCTCGGCGAAGACCGCGTCGTCGTGGTCCTTTGCGTCCGCCGGATCGATCGTGACGAGGGGCGTCTTCCTGATGTCCTCGTGGTGGGTGAGGTCGGGCAGGGTAGCGGCCTTCGCCTCGCCGATCGCCGCCTTCGGGAACTCGGTCGGGATGTCCTGGTTCGCGAGCGCGATCAGCGACCAGTTGGCGCTGTCGCCGAAGGCGCCGACGACCTCCGAGATGCGGGCGCGCCTCGGGCCGTAGCCGCGTTGGGGCAGGGGCTCGGCCCAGACGAGGGCGCCGTCCTTTGCGCTGTTCTCTTCGCCCTTCTCGATCTCGAGCGGCTTGCCGGCCTTCCGGCTGACGGGCTCGACCACGCCGCCGCCGGGCCTTGCGGCCTCGAAGACGCCCAGCACGCGTTCCGCGCGCTGCGCGAGCCGCTTGATGGGCTCCGCCTCGAAGCCGCCCTTGCGCTTGTGCATGCGGCCCAGGAAACGGTCGCCGACGCCGAGGGGCGGGGTGGTGCTGGCCGCGGCCCTGTCCGTGAGCCGGACCTGAGGCGCTTCGCCATCCTCCCACTTCACGGGCCGCGCGATGAGGTCGCCCTCGCTGTCCGTACCGATCACGTCCATCACCGCGACCTTGGGCAGCACGCCCTTCTCACGCGCGCGCTTGCCTTCAAGGACGAGGAGGCCTTCGTCCTCCATCTCGCTGAGGAGGCGGCGCAGCGCCGCGCGCTCCGCTCCCTTCACCTTGAATGCCTTCGCGATGTCGCGCCGGGCAGGGGGCCCGTCGCCGCGATCGTTGATGCTTCTGACGTAGTCGAGCACGCGCTCGGGCGAGGGGAGGTCGGCCATGGCCTCGCAGTGGCACGAATCGAGGCGCCTGTCACATGGCGGGACGCTTCTGTGCAGCGCCGTTAGCCGTTCGTTAACGCGATGAGCCGATTCTGGAAACCAAGCGTTCACCATCCCGTCCCCTCGGAGGGCCCCATGCGCACATCGCTCCGCCTCCTCGCCTCCACACTCGCCATCCTCGCCGCGACGCCGGCGCTCGCGCAGGATCACGCCGCCTCCGCGCCCGTGCGGTTCGGCACGGACCCGGGCGCGGCGCATCCCCAATTCGCGACCCCGGTCGCCTACGCCGTGTCGGCGCCAGCGGCGCTCGAGTACGAGGCCCCGTCCTCCAAGGATGCGATCCGCGCCGTCGCCAGCGCCGAGCGCCAGGTGACGGTCGCCGCGGGCGACACGGTCTACGGCATCGCCCGCCGCTACGGCCTCAAGCCTGCGGACATCATCGAGCAGAACGGCCTCGCCGCGCCCTATACCCTCTCGCTCGGCCAGACTCTCCGCCTGCCGGTCGAAGCCGAGCCGCAGGGCTCGTCCGTCGAAGTCGAGGTCACGCCGGTCTCGGCCACGCCGACGCCGCCGCGCCGCTCGGACAACCTGGTCACCAGCCGCATCGAGCCGACCCACGAACGCGAACGGCTCGACGCGCTCTACGCCGTCCGCCCGGGCGACACGCTGTTCGGCGTCGCCCGCAAGTTCGGCTTCTCCGTGCAGGAACTCGCGGCCGTGAACCACATGGACGCGCCCTACACGCTGTCGCTCGGCCAGCGCCTGATCATCCCCGGCGCCGTTCCGGCCGAGCCGGCCGCCGCCGCGCCCGCCGAGACGCAACCGGCGACGCCTGCCGATCCGATCAGCGACGCCGTCCTCGTCTCGAAGACGCCGGATGCCCGCTTCGCCTGGCCGCTGAAGGGTGCCGTGGTGGAAGGCTACGGCATGTCGCCCGAAGGCGCGCGCAATGACGGCATCAACATCGCCGCGCCGCTCGGCGCTCCGATCCGCGCCGCCGCCGATGGCGAGGTCGTCTACAAGGGTGCCGAGCTCGAAGGCTACGGCAACCTGCTCCTGATCAAGCACGAAGACGGCTGGGTCTCGGCCTACGCGCATACCGATACGATCCTGGTCAAGCGCGGCGATCGGGTCCGGCAGGGCCAGGTCGTCGCCAAGGTCGGTCAGTCGGGCTCCGTCAGCGCCCCTCAGCTGCACTTCGAGCTGCGTCACGACCTGAAGCCGCAAGACCCGCTCGCGGCGCTGAACGGCACGTTGCGCACGGCCTCGACGCAGGTCAGCTACTGAGCGCCGCGTCGTCTCAACGGGCGGAGAGGTCGATGACCTCACCGTCCGGCGTCTCGATGGCCGGGTCTTCGGCCTCTAGCTTCGCCTTGAAGATGCCCCGCTTCGCGGTCACGCGCACCGGCATGTAAGCGAAGGTTGGTGTGCGGATCGCATCCGGTACCGGCGCGAGGTAGACAGTGACCTCTCCTTCGACCTCCGCTCGGTCCTTGGGGCGGTAGCCTGCAACCTTCTGCATGGTCATTCGGCACTTCGATAGCGGGCCGCCATACTCGTTCGCGTCGCCCTTCAGCGTGTCCTCACCGGCCGGCCTGAAGAACAGGTCGAAGCGGCGCCGCCCGTCATAGACGCGGACGGTCCGTTCGCAGGGCGATACGTCCTCCGGCGTTTCGGGAAAGCCGAGGGCGACGAGGGCGCCCATCGGATCGACGGCACCGAGGGCCAACTCCTCGGTCACGGACTGATGGAAGGTGTAGGTCGGATCGGCCCAAAGCCGCAGGCGGGTCGCCCCCGGCGCGCGGTAGAGCTCGACCCGCTGCTGGTCGTCCGGATCGTCGTAGTCGTGGTTGTAGTAGTAGCTCGCCATGATCGCGGTCCCGCGCGGCGCGAACAGGCCTGCCGCGTGCGCTTCGGCCTCGCCGTCGTCGAAGAAGCGCGCGATCCCGCGCTGCTCCATTCGGTAGGCGACTTCGTAGCCTTCGTCCGAGATCGCGACCGTCAGAAAGATTCGTCCGACGTTGAGGCCGAGGATCTCGCCGTCGAACTCGGTCCGGAAGCGGTAGGCGCCCGGTCCGGCCGACAGCGGCGAGTCGTTCAGCGGCGCCGCCATCACGTCGACGGCGAACTGCTCCTCGAAGCCGGCCATGCCGGGCTGCGGCGCGTCCTGCGCCGCAAGGAAACCGATCGCGGATAGGAGGAGGATCATCTTCTGCCCCGGTTGTTCGGGGCGAAGCTAGGGGAGGCGTCGCCTCCCCGCACCTTACGAGCCGGTCGTCGTTCCGCCGGCAGCCCCTCTACGCAGGCGTCCGGAAGGGGTTCGCCTTCTGAGCCGGAGCCGTGCCGTGCAGGCTCGATACGGTCGCCTCTTCGTTCGCGGCGTAGCGCTGCGCGTTCCGGTTCTGCCGCGTGAGGAGATGACGCATCAGCATAAGGTGGTGCGGCTCCATCGTCATGGCAGCGTCGACCCAGTCGTCGATGACGCCGCGCATCTCATCGAGCGTGATGGGCGTGACGCGGCGACGCGCCCTGACCGTGGTGAGGTAGGTGTTGAAGCGGGGCGTGATCCGCTCTTTCAGGGCCTTGAGGCCCTTCTCGATCTCGCCGTCCTCACACAGCTCGTCCACGATGCCGAGCTCGTAGCCCTCCTCGGCGGTGAAGTACGCGCCCGCCGTGATCAGCCGCTCGGTCTCGCGCGGGCCGATCTTCCGTACCAGCATGGAGTAGGCGCCTGCGCCCGGGAACATGCCGATGTTTGCCTCGGGCAGGCCGAGCTTGGCCGAACGCTCCGCGACGATGAAGTCCGCTGCGAGCGCGCCTTCCAGGCCGCCGCCGAGGCAGGTGCCGTCCACCGCCGCGATCGAGATCATCCGTTCGCCGACGCCGGAGATCACCTTGTGGATCGCCTGGATGCAAACCTCGCCGTAGCGGCGCAGCTTCTCGGCGTCTTTCCGTTCGATCGTGTCGAGGAGCAGCGAGAAGTCGCCGCCGTAGGACCAGATCTTTCCGTGGCCGGACCGCATCACGTAGTAGCGGAACCAGTCGTCGCCCGCCCAGGAGCACTGTTGCAGGCCCGCGTAGAGCGCATCGCAGGACCGCATGACGTCGGGCGTCATGCTCGGCCGCTCCTTGTGGTTCCACCAGGAACTGATCGAGCGATCCTCGATGTCGAAGGTGACGTCGAGCCCTGCGCCATCCCAACTTTGGAGGAAGGAGAGCGTCGCACCCATCGGCCCGGGTTCAATCGCGGGCACCATGGGCGCCTCGGCTTCGTATGCCATGTCGTTCCCCTTTCGCTGCCCCCGCTAAGAAGGTTACGGGAAAGTGAACGAGATGCAAGAATGTTGATGGAACAATTTGCGAATTTTTCGTGGCGTTTAGCGGGCCGAGTTCGGGAAGAGGGCGCGCTGAGATGGGCAGCGGGCAGAGGCTAGGAGAGGCCCCAGCGACAGGGGTACTGGCGCCAATGCGCCTCGCCAGGTTCGATCAACGCTTAAGCGCCGTAGCGGCCGGGGAAAGGGCTCTGTGCTGGGCGCACGTCGCCCCGCCTCTGCCTCCTTCGGCAGACGAGGGGCCCAAGGCGGCTTCTATCGACCGAGCGGTCGAGCGCGTGCCGGATCGACGGAATCGTACCGCGCGCCGCACCGATGCACCCCAAGCGAATCGAGGAGGCGCCTAGGCGAACAGGCTGGACGAGCACGAAGAGCACGACTGCGCTCCGGGGGGGGTCAGACCGCCCCCGCGGAGATGCTACGCGTCGTGAGTGAAGGAATGGCGCACCGGGGAAGATTCGAACTCCCGACCCCCAGATTCGTAGTCTGGTGCTCTATCCAGCTGAGCTACCGGTGCGTGAGGCGCGCTTATGGCGGCGCCTGGCGGCGGACGCAAGGCCTGTGTTCGCCGAAATTTCGCTGCGTTTCAGGCGCCCTGTGCCTTGGCGTTCGGACGCCTGCGGCGGCGTTGTCCGGGCTTCCCTTGGTTGGCCTTCGCGCCAGCCGGCTTGGGCGCAGCGCCGCGCGGGGCGGTGGCTTTTCGTCGGTTCTGGCCCTTGCGGTGCTGAGGCTTCTCCTTGGGCTGCGGTGGCCCGAGTTCCTCGACCGAGACGGAACCTTCGGCGACGGGGATCGACTGTCGGGTCAGCTTCTCGATCGCGCGAAGCAGCGGCACCTCGTCGGCGGAGCAGAAGGCGACCGCGACGCCCTCGCGGCCCGCCCGGGCCGTACGGCCGATGCGGTGGACGTAGGCCTCGGGCACTTCGGGCAGGTCGTGCTGGACGACGTGGCTGATGCCGGAGACGTCGATGCCGCGCGCCGCGATGTCGGTCGCGACGAGGACGGGCAGGGTACCGTCACCGAAGGCGTTCAGCGCCCGCTGCCGGGCGTTCTGCGCCTTGTTGCCGTGGATGGCCCCCGCCTCGATGCCCCTCGCGGCGAGCGCTTTGACGATCTTGTCGGCGCCGTGCTTCGTCCGGCTGAAGACGAGCGCGCGGGTGACGTCGTCCTCTCGGAGGATTTGGGTCAGCGCGTCGATCTTGCCGGACTTCGGCACCAGGAGCACGGACTGCTCGACACGGTCAGCGGTCTTGGCGACCGGCGTGACGGAGACGCGGACGGGGTCCGTCAGCATCTCGGCGGCGAGCCGTTCGATCTCCTTCGGCATGGTGGCGGAGAAGAGGAAGGTCCGCACGCGGCTCGGCATCGCGCGGCGGATGCGCTGCACCGCCTTGACGAAGCCCATGTCGAGCATCTGATCGCACTCGTCGAGCACCAGCGCTTCGGTCGCGGACAGGTCGACGAGGCCTTGCTCCATCATGTCGGCGAGGCGGCCGGGGGTCGCGACGAGCACGTCGACACCGCCGGCGACCGCGCGCTTCTGCCGGTTCTGCGGCACGCCGCCGATGACCAGCGCGGTACGAACCCGCATCGCCTTGCCGTAGGCGAGCGTGCGCTCCTCGATCTGTACGGCGAGTTCGCGCGTCGGAGCGAGGACGAGGGCGCGGGGCTGCTTGGCCTGCCAACGGGTCTTGGTCGTCGCCAGGTAGTGCAGGATCGGCAAGGTGAAGGCGGCCGTCTTGCCGGTCCCTGTCTGCGCGATGCCGAGGACGTCGCGGCCTTCGAGCGCCGGCGGGATGGCCTGGGCCTGGATCGGCGTCGGCGCGGTGTGTCCCTCCGCCGCGAGCGCGCGCAGGAGAGGCTCGGCGAGGCCGAGGTCTTTGAATTGAGTCATGGATGCTTTCGGGTGCCCGGACGATCCGGGGCGAGGCGGCCCGCGTGCGGGAGCGGCCTCGGGAAGGGTGGGCAGGCGTCAGGCGCTAAGACCCGACAGCACGCTGCTGCGCTGCCGCATGTGCGCGTCCCCGCGGCGTTATGCAAGCGCCTATCGACCCAGGGCGGCGTCCCGTCCGCGGAAACGCCCGTAGCGGTGGATCTCCTCGCGGTGCTCGAGCGCGAAGGGCAGGTTCATCGAGCCGGGCAGGCGGTCCCGATAGAGCGCCACGCAGGCGTTCTGGTCCTCCATCCGCTCCGAATGCATGAAGGGCAGGTAGACGAAGGCGCGTTCAGCCCTCGGCAGGGCGAGGTCGAAGCCGTCCGCCACCAAGCGGCGGGCGAGGTCCAGAGCGGCGGCGTCGTTCTCGAAGGCGCGGGGGCTCTCGCGGAAGAGGTTTCGCGAGAACTGGTCGAGAAGAAGGAGAACGGCGAGTGCGCCCCGTGGGGATCCGGCCCAATCGAGCCCGCTCTTCGAGGCTTCGGCGTGCAGATCGGCGAACCGCTGCCGGATCGCCGCATCGATCTCGTCGTCCTGAGCGAAGTGCTTTTCGGGCGGGAGTTCGTCGAACCAGAAGCGCAGGACCTCCTCGGCCTCACCCGGCAGGGTCGGCAGGGCCTGCCATCGGCTCTCCGCGGCGTCGGGATAGAAGGCGACATGCCCTGCGATCGGCGCCACGGCAGGAGAAGGATCGTAGTACCGCCAGGCTTTGTCCGGGACGCCGAGGACGGCGTCGTAGGATGCCTCGCTCTTGTAGGGGCACCAGGTCTTCGTCGCGGTGGGCGTCAACGCCGAGGGATCGACGCTTTCGGAAGGGAAGTAAGTGACGGCCGGGTAGTCGGCCTCGGAGAGCATCAGGGCGTCGCTACTCGCCGCGATGACACGCCCGTTCGGCGACACGGCGCGCGTGAGCCCGGCGGCCGGCGCGACGTCGATAGGGTGGTCCGGCCCCGGTTCCCTGTGCGGCCGGCTCACGAGTTCCGCAGCGCCTCGATCAGTTCGTCCTTGCTCATCTCCGAGCGCCCCTCGATCCCGACGCGCTGGGCCTCCTCGTACAGCTCGTCCTTCGTCCGATCCTCGTAGCGCTTGCCGTGGCCGCCGCGTTCGGACGGGTGCATGTCCGAGTTCGCCTTCGCGTTGGCGATGCGGGCGGCCTTCCGCTTCGAGGCGCCTTGATCTCGCAGCGCTTCGTAGGTCTCGTCGTCCTTAACCTGCGGGCCATGATCCTTGGTCATCGGAAGCCTCCTTGGTCGCTGCGAGGGAAACAGGCGTTCGCGGGCGGACGTTCCCGATGGCCGGTCTCGACGATTAACCAAATGGGGAAAAGGCTCGCTTGCTCGAACGCCGTCCTGACGGTCGAATCGGCCTTCTTTCAGTTCACGAAAAGGGCAGGTCATGGCGGACGGGGCGCAGAGCTTCGAGGACATCGCGAACCAGGCGGGCGGCGTTGCCGCCGACCACCTGCGTCAGCTCATCGAGCGCATCGAGCGCCTCGAGGAGGACAAGCAGGCGGTCATGGAAGACATCAAGGAAGTCTACGCCGAGGCGAAGGGCGAAGGCTTCGACACCAAGATCATGCGCCAGGTGATTCGCCTGCGTAAGATGAACCATGCCGACCGGCAGGAGATGGAATCGCTGCTCGAGCTCTACATGGGTGCGGTCGGCGCGAAGGGCTGACGGTTCTTCACTGCCGAAAGAGAAAGGCCCCGGCGATCGCTCGCCGGGGCCTTTCTCTGTCTGGCGGGGCCAGCGCTCAGTTTGCGGGTTCGGACCGGAGGGCGATGCAGTCCTCGCCCTTCTTCTTGAGCGTGCCGCAGAAGGCTTCGGCCTCGTAGGCCGTCAGGGTGGTGAAGCGGGCGCGATAGACGTCGGCGCCGCGGCGGGGGGCGATGTTGACCTCGCGCCCGACGTTCGGCTGCACGGTGTAGGCGATCTGCTGCACCGCCTTGATGCGTTCCATGGCCTGCGACTGACGGGTGTAGGCGCCCACCTGGACGACCCAGTCCCGCATGTCGGCGGGCTCCGCGTCGCCTTCGCCGATCACCGCCTCGTCGAGGGCCCGGTCGTCGTTCGCGACGGAGTCGATAGCGACCTTGAGGGATTCGAGGTTGAGATCGGCGGCGACGGAAGGCGTCTCGAGGCTCGCCACGACGATCGGCTGGGCTTCCTCCTCGATCGCCGCGACCGCAATGGCCGCGGCCGCCACCCCGGGCTTCAGGCGCGGGGTCGGCGCCGCGAGGAGGATCGGGTTGAGAAGGTCGGGCTTCCGCTTCAGCTCGACATAGGCGGCGTTCAGGATGTCCTTCATGTGCCGGTCACGCGTCGCGGAGCTACGGCCGCCGAGGACGATGCCGATGAGGCGGTTGCCGTCTCGCTCGATCGTGGTCGAGAGGTTGTAGCCGGAGGCGCGGGTGTAGCCCGTCTTCATGCCGTCGGCGCCATCGAGCGTCAGCATGACCCGGTTGTGCGAACGGTAGGTCCGGCCGTTCCACTCGAAGCTCTTCTGCTGGAAGTAGTGGAAGCGGTCAGGGAAGTCTTGGATGAGGCGGCGCGAGAGCACGGCCATGTCGTTGGCGGTCGTGACCTGACGCGAGTCGGGCAGGCCCGAGGCGTTGCGGAAGGTCGTCCGGCGCATGCCGAGTTCACGGGCCTTGGCCGTCATCTCACCGGCGAACTTGCTTTCGCTGCCGGCGAGGTGTTCGGCCACCACCGTGGCGGCGTCGTTGGCGGACTTGATGACGAGCGCTTCGATCGCCTCTTCGACGGTGATCGTCGAGCCGCGCGAAAGGCCGAGCTTCGATGCGGGCTGGAGGGAGGCCCGCTTCGAGACCTCCAACTTGTCGTCGAGAGAGACCTCGCCTTCCTCGAGCGCTTCGAAGAGCAGGTAGACGGTCATCATCTTGGTCAGCGAAGCCGGGTAGCGCGCCTCGTCCGAGTAGCGGTCGAAGAGAACATCGCCGGTATCGGCGTGAACGACGAGCGCAGCGTACTTCGAGTTGGCGCTCGCAGCGGTCGGAAGGATCGCGCCTAACGCGATGATCAGGCCAAGGATGAACGCCCTAAGTGTGCGCCGAACCGCCATAAATTCCACCGCCCTTCGTACTTGCCCGTTTGTGGTTGTTACACGGTAACGCCGCCGTGATAACCTGTAAAACCCGCCATCTGGGGTTAGCCCTCCTTCCTCTAGGAACGGTTAAGAGGGTCTGAACGACGACGCCTCTCATCGTTTCACGAAGCGTGCCAAGGGGCGGAAAAGCAGCTGTCTGAACTCGCGTTCAGGATGCATGTTGCATTGCACAAAATCTCTTGACGCGGGAATCCGCACCCCGTATTTGATGCACCGCAACATCGGACTCGTCCGGTGTCTTTAAGCGTGGAGCGGACAGGGACCGCTAAGGAGAGACGAATGAGCGCTACCAAGAAGGTCGCCGACGACGCGACGAAGACCACCCAAGACGCAACCAGCAGCGCCGCCGCTGCCGCCAATGACGGTGTCGAGCGTCTGACGCAGGGCATGTCGAAGTTCGGCAGCCTCGGCCAAGAGAACATGGAAGCCTTCATGTCCTCGCTAACGACCATGGCGAAGGGCTTCGAGAAGATCGGCCAAGAGAACATGGCCTTCGCGAAGTCGCAGATGGAAGCCGGCTCCGAGCGCATGCAGACGCTCGCCAAGGCGAAGAGCCCCCAAGAGTTCTTCGAGACCCAGAGCCAGATCGTGCGCGACGCGTTCGAGCAGCAGATCAGCCAGACCAACAAGGTCTCGGACATGATGATCTCGACCGTTCGCGAAGCGGCGCAGCCGATCTCCAAGCGATACAGCGTGATGGTCGACACGATGCAGGCCCGCTAAGGCGCGACTGCCGAAGAGTTTCGAAGAAGGCCCCGGCGGACCCCCGCCGGGGCCTTCTTCATTTCGGCCGCTCCTGGCCGATGACAGCGTTGAGGCCCTCCGTCAGCCGTTCGCGCAGCCAGCGATGACGCGGATCGGCCGTCCAGTTCGGATGCCATCCGGTCACGAGCCCGAAACCCTCGACGTCGATCGGGGGTGGGCCGACCTCGAACCCCTCCGGCAGGGCGAGGAAGGTCGAGGCGGGCGCGGTCAGGATGCAGCCCGTCGACCGGGCGATCGCCGCCGCGGCGAGGAAGCTCTCGGCGCGATAGGCGATGCGGCGAGACAACCCTCGCTTCGCAAGCGCCTCGTCCACGACGCCAAGAGACGCGCCTTCCGGATTCACGAGGACATGCGGCTCGGACAGGAACGCCTGCAGGGTAAGCGGGCGGCCAGCGAGGGGCGAGCTGTCGGGCACGCCGGTCCGGAACGGTTCGTGACAGAGCGGCTTGTGAACGAACTGGTCGAGGTCGAGGCCTGGTGGCGGCGTCAGGAATCGCACCTCGGGCATCATGACCAGATCGACGCTACCCGAGATGAGGTCTTGAGCGACGGGGAAGTCGATCGCGACCACGTCGAGGGCAAGTTTCGGCGCTAGAGGCGCGACGACCTTCGCCCACGCGCGAGCCACCAAGACGGCACAGTTGTCCGAGGCGGATACCCTGAACCGGCCGGTCGCCGCGGCGGGATCGAAGTTCGCCTCTGTCTGGAAGAGGTCCCGCATCCCGGCGACCAGCTGCGAGACCTGCGGCTTCATCCGGTCCGCCCTCGGAGTGGTCCGCATGACCTTGCCGGACTTCACGAGCAGGGGGTCACCGAAAAGCTCCCGCAACCGCTTGAGGCCGTGGCTGACGGCGGGTTGGGACACGCCCAACCGCCCAGCCGCCCGCGACACGCTCTGCTCCGTGAGGAGCCAGTGCAGGGTGAGAACGAGGTTGAGATCGAGACCTTCCAACCGACGTTCGGACATAAGCGCGCCCTCGCTCTCCCCAGCCTTCGTTAATGACACCTTCTTACATCGATAAGGCGCACTGATAATCCCTCTATCTATGATCGATTTGAAACATTTTTGCGCTGCACATAGCTTGGGCATCGAAAGATTGGAGTTGCTATGCGCCCCGTATTCCTCGCCCTCCCGCTCGCCCTCATGCTGCCTGTCGCCGCCGCCGCCGCCGACATTCAGGAAGACATTCGCGCCTGCGCCGCCGAGGCGACCGAGGCCGGTCTCGTCGCTGCCACCGACGCGAGCTCGTTCCGGTTCGTCTCGGATAAGGGCAATCGCAATCGCGTCCTGACGCTGAAGGTGGTCGGCCCGGACCAAACGATCGAACTCGATTGCAAGATGAAGCGCCGGGACGTCGTCGAGGTCGTCCTCGCAGAGGATCAGACCAGAACCGCAGCGCGCTGAGCGCTGACACCAAGTCCGCCCTGACGGGTTGGCCTAGCGTCTTGTCGTCGCTATCCCTTCCCCCTTCGAGGGGGAAGGTTCCGTTCGTGTTACGTCTCCTCGCAAGGCTCGCTTTGACAAGACGCTCAGGCGTCTTCCGTTGGGGCTTCGCCGTCCTGGCCTTCGGCGTCTCCCTAGCGGTCCGTTTCGTGATCAGCGAGGATCTGCCGCCCGGCTTTCCGTACCTGACCTTCTTTCCGGCGGTCATCCTGACCGCGTTCGTTTGCGGCGCGGGACCGGGAAGCGTCCTCGCGCTCGCTTGCGGCGTAGCGGCCTGGTACTTCTTCGTTCCGGAGTTCTCGAGCTTCACGCTCGGCGCGCAGGGCGCGTTGGCGCTCGCCTTCTACGTCTTCATCGTCGCCATCGACATCGTCATCATTCACGCGATGAAGGGCGCCCTGCACCGATTGGACGAGGAAAGAGAGCGGACGCGGACGCTCGCCGAGTCTCGAGACACCATGTTCCGCGAGCTGCAGCACCGCGTCTCGAACAACATCGCCGTCGTCTCGGCCCTGCTGCGCCTGGAGAGGGGCGGAGTCGAGGATCCGACCGCGCGCCGTATCCTGGACGAGGCCGCGACCAAGCTGTCGCTCGTCGCGAAGATCAACCGGCGGCTTCACGACCCGGCCGGCCAAAGCGTGCCGCTGGACAGCTTCCTTCACGAGCTTTGCGACGAGGTGATCCAGACGGCGGGCCTGAACGACGCCGTGCGCAGCGAGGTCGACGCGGCGGGCGTCACCTTGGCGCCGGAACGCAGCGTTCCCATCGTGCTGATCCTGACCGAACTCGTCGCCAACGCGGTGGAACACGGCTTCGCGGGCGGCCGGTCTGGGACGATCGCCGTCATGGTGCGCCGCACGGACGATCGCGGGCTCACCGTCCGCGTCGCGGACGACGGCGAGGGCCTGCCGGACGGCTTCTCGCTCGAGACGGCACGCAGCCTCGGCCTCCGCCTCGTACGGCAGCTGACGCAGCAGCTAGGCGGCTCGCTCACCATGACGTCGGAGGGCGCGGGGCAGGGCACGGTCTGCTGTCTCGTCCTGCCGCCGAGGCCCGAGGGGGCCTGACCAGAACGAAGAAAGGCCGCCCGAGGGCGGCCTTTCCATGTCGTCGAAGCGCTCGCGGCTCAGACGGCTTCGGCTTCCGTCTCGGCCGGGGGCTCGTTGCCCTCTTCGCCGGTCTGGGCGCCGCCCTCGGTGCGGGGACGGTCATCGCCGTAGCCGAAGTCACCGGTGCCGGTGACGCGCTCGATCTGCTCTTCCTCGCGGGCGAGGACGTTCTCACCGCGCTCCTGGCGCTCGGCCTCTTCCTGCGTGCGGGCGACGTTGATCTTGATGTCGATCGTCACCTCCGGGTGCAGGCGCACCTGGACGGGGAAGATGCCGAGCTCCTTGATCGGCTGGTTCAGAAGCACTTGGCTGCGTTGCAGCTTGAGCTTCTTGGTCGTCGCGACCTCCGCGATGTCGCGAGCCGAGACCGAGCCGTAGAGCTGGCCCATGTCGGACGCCGAGCGGATGACGACGAAGGTCTTGTCCGCGATCGAGTTCGACAGGTTCTCGGCCTTCTCGCGGGCCTCGGCGTTGCGGCTCTCGATGTCGGCGCGCTGCGCCTCGAAGACCTTGCGGTTCGCCTCGTTGGCCCGCAGCGCCTTGCGGCGGGGCAGGAGGTAGTTGCGGGCGAAGCCGTCCTTGACGGCGACCTCGTCACCGATCCCGCCGAGCTTCTCGACGCGTTCCAGTAGGATCACTTGCATCGCTTACTCCGTCGAGTCGTAGGGCAGGAGGGCGAGGAAGCGCGCACGCTTGATCGCGCGGGCCAGCTCACGCTGCTTCTTCTGGCTGACGGCCGAGATGCGTGAGGGGACGATCTTGCCCTTCTCGGACACGTAGCGACCGAGCAGCTTGGGGTCCTTGTAGTCGATCGTCGGCGCGTCGGCGCCGGAGAACGGGCAGGACTTGCGGCGGCGGAAGAATGTCTTGGCCATGGGCTTAGCTCCGGTCCCGGTCGCGGTTGTCGCGGCGGCGGCTCTCGTCGCGGTCGCGGCGCGACATCACCGGCGAGGGCTCTTCGTCGTGCTCTTCGACGCGCAGCGTCATGAAGCGCAGGATGTCTTCCTTGATGCGCATCTGGCGCTCCATCTCTTGGATGGCTTCGGGCGCCGCGGTGATGTTCATCAGGCTGTAGTGGCCCTTGCGGTTCTTGTTGATCTTGTACTGCAGGTTGCGAAGACCCCAATACTCGGTCTTCTCGATCGATCCGCCGTTCTCGCGGATGATCTCCTGCAGTTCTTCGGTGAGGTGCTCCACCTGCACGGGACTGATGTCCTGGCGCGCGATGAAGACGTGCTCGTAGAGAGGCATGTCTGCTCCCGTCTGACGGCGGAGACGGTTGAGGGTCGGGCACCCTGCCGCCTTCGGCTCGCGCTGCGGTGGGACCATCCCGAGTGCAGCGGACCGCCGTTCGAAGGCGGGCGGCTAGCGTAAGAGGGGCTCGCACGCAAGGCGGACATCGCCCGTTGCTGCGCTGCACGGGGCGGCTTAACAGGACCCATGACCGAGATTCTCGCGCCCGAAGTCCATGCGCAGCACGAGCGCGTCCTCGTCGTCGACTTCGGCAGCCAGGTGACGCAGTTGATCGCAAGGCGGCTTCGCGAAGACGGCGTCTACTGCGAAGTGCACCCCTTCAACCGCGTCGACGAGGCGCTGCTCGCGGAGTTCGCCCCGCGCGGCATCATCCTGTCGGGTGGCCCGGCCTCGGTGAAGACGGCGGAAAGCCCGCGCGCGCCGCAGATCGTCTTCGAGGCGGGCGTGCCGGTCTTGGGCATCTGCTACGGCCAGCAGGTCATGGTCGATCAGCTCGGCGGCGAGGTCGAAACGGCCGACCACCGCGAGTTCGGCCGGGCCGAGGTGAAGGTGGCGCAGTCCTCCGCGCTCTTCCAAGGCGTCTGGACCACCGGCGGGGCCTACCCCGTTTGGATGAGCCATGGCGACCGCGTCATCAGCCTGCCCGAAGGCTTCCACCCCATCGCGACGACGCCTTCCGCGCCCTGCGCCGCGATCGCGGACGAGCTTCGCGGCTTCTACGGCGTGCAGTTCCACCCCGAGGTCGTGCATACGCTCGACGGCGCGCGGCTCTTGTCGAACTTCACGCGGCAGATCTGCGGGCTTTCAGGCGATTGGACCATGGCCGCCTTCCGCGAGGAGATGACGGCGAAGATCCGTGAGCAGGTGGGCTCGGCCCGCGTCCTTTGCGGCCTGTCCGGCGGCGTCGACAGCGCGGTCGCCGCCGTCCTCATCCACGAGGCGATCGGCGATCAGCTGCACTGCGTCTTCGTCGACACGGGCCTGATGCGGAAGGACGAGGGGCGGCAGGTCGTCGAGCTCTTCCGCAACCACTACAACATCCCGCTCGTTCACGTGCAGGCAGAGGAGACCTTCCTGTCCGTCCTCGACGGGCTCGACGACCCGGAGGCGAAGCGCAAGGCGATCGGTAAGACCTTCATCGACGTCTTCGAGGCGGAAGCGAAGAAGCTCGGCGGCGCGGACTTCCTCGCCCAAGGAACGCTGTATCCGGACGTGATCGAGAGCGTCAGCTTCGACGGCGGCCCGTCGGTCACGATCAAGTCGCACCACAATGTCGGCGGCCTGCCCGAGCGCATGAACATGGGCCTCGTCGAGCCCCTGCGCGAACTCTTCAAGGACGAGGTGAGGGCGCTCGGCCGCGAGCTCGGCCTGCCGGATGCCTTCGTGTCGCGCCACCCCTTCCCGGGGCCGGGCCTCGCCATCCGCATCCCGGGCGCCGTGTCGAAGGAGAAGGCGGACCTCCTGCGCGAGGCGGACGCGATCTACCTCGACATGATCCGGGAAGAGGGCCTCTACGACGTCATCTGGCAGGCCTTCTCCGTCCTCCTCCCGGTGCGCACCGTCGGCGTGATGGGCGACGAGCGGACCTATGACTGGGTGCTGGCGCTTCGCGCCGTGACGTCGACCGACGGGATGACCGCCGACAGCTACCCCTTCGAGCACGACTTCCTCAGCCGCGTGTCGACCCGCATCATCAACGAGGTCCGCGGCATCAATCGCGTCGTCTACGACGTCACCTCCAAGCCGCCAGGAACGATCGAATGGGAATGAGCGAGACGAGAGGGTCGCGCCGCGATCTAGGCAGGGATGGGCTCGTCCTGGTTCTGCTCGGCCTCGCGCCCGTGGTGATCTACGCCGTTCTCACGCTCGGTTTCCGCACCGGCCTTCTGGGCCTCGGCATCGTCTTCGGCTCGTTCTCCTGGATCGTTCCCTTCCTCCTCGCCGGCGGCGTGGCGGCGCTCTTCGGCGGGGCGCTGATGCTTTGGGGACGGACGGTCTTCGCAGGTCTCGTGGGCGTCCTCGTCGGCGTCGCGGCCATCGGCATGGGGATGGGACCGACGCTGCTTCGCCAGAAGGCCGGAACCGTGCCGCCGATCCACGACATCTCGACGGACACGCAGAACCCGCCCGCCTTCGTCGCCATCCTGCCGCTGCGTGAGGGGGCACCGAACCCCGCCGCGTACGACCCCGGACAGACGGCGCAGCAGCTCGAAGCCTATCCCGACGTCAAGACGTTGATCATCGAGCGTCCCTATGCGGAGGCCTTTCCGATCGTCGTCAAAGCCCTTCGCGGCGAAGGGCTGGACCTCGTCGCGACGGTACCGGCCGAGGGACGGATCGAAGCGGTCGCCACCACGCGCTGGTTCGGATTCAAGGACGATGTCGTCGTCCGCCTCATCGACGCGCACGGCATCGCGACGGTGGTGGACATCCGCTCGAAGTCGCGGATCGGACGGTCGGACGTGGGCGCGAACGCCGAGCGCATCCGGGCGATCAGCGAACGGATCGTCGAAGCGTCATCCTGAACGCAGGATGCGGCGGCCTTACGCCTCGGCGGCGCGGCGCTGGCGAGCGTCTTCTTCTTGACGAAGCTGACGGAAGATCCGCTCGGCGGTAAGGCTGCGGCGGTGATCCGTGTTGGCGAGCTTCAAGAAGAGCTGCCGAGTCTTTGAATTCGAAGACGCCGTTTCCATCGTCCAAAGCCCCTTTATACCCCTGCGACTCACATTGTGGTCATAGAGGTTAAGGGACTGTAAACGAGATATCTACTCTGAGCGAACCCGGACGAAGGATCCGGGCGCATCCTCCAACGGCGTCAATCGGCCGCCGCCCGGCTGCCGGGCGGCCACCTTGCCGGGCGAGTTCTTCGTCAGCCATCGGTCCCAATACGGCCACCAGCTGTGCTCGCATCGCGACGCCTGCGCCGCCCATTCGTCGAGCGTCTCGGCGCCCTTCGCGCCCGGGGATGTGTCCGAGGCGGCGTAGTGGTACTTCTTCTTCGCCGGCGGGTTCACGACGCCTGCGATGTGACCGGAACCTGCGAGCAGGAAGCGGGGCGCCCCCCCGAACATCTTGGCCGAACGGAAGACCGAGCGGGCAGGGGCGATGTGATCGGCTTCGCCCGCCTGGAACAGCGTCGGGATCGTCACCTTCGACAGGTCGATCCGGACCCCCTCCACCTCCAGCGTGCCCGCCGCCAACGCATTGTCGCGGTAGAAGTTGCGCAGGTAGTAGAGCTGGCACGCCTTGGTCATGCGCGTCGCGTCGGCGTTCCAGAACAGAAGGTCGAACTTCTTCGCCGCCTTGCCGAGGTAGTAGTTGTCGACGAAGGCCTGCCAGATGAGGTCGTTCGGGCGCAGCATGTTGAAGGTGCGCGCCATGGCCGAGGCCTCGAGCACGCCGCCCGCGGCGTCCATCTGCCGCTCCATCGCGGCGAGCTGCTTGTCGTCGACGAAGACCTTGAGATCGCCCGCTTCGGAAAAGTCCGTCTGCGCCGTGAAGAAGGTCGCCGTCTTGATCCGCTCGTCGCCCGTCGCCGCCATGTGGCCGAGCGAGACGGCGAGGAGGGTGCCGCCGATGCAGTAGCCGATGGCGTCGAACTCGTCCGCCCCCGTCGCGGCCTCCGCCGCGTCGAGCGCGGCGTAGACGCCTTTGCGCATGTAGCCGGGGAAGGCGACGTCCTGGAGCTCCGGACCCGGATTGACCCAGGAGACGACGAGCACGGTCCGCCCCTGGTCCACGGCCCAGCGGATGAAGCTGTTCTCGGGCTGAAGGTCCAAGATGTAGAACTTGTTGATCCAGGGCGGGAAGATGACGAGGGGGCGCTTCGCGACCTCCTTCGTCGTCGGCGCGTACTGGATGAGCTGGATCAGATCGTTCTGGTAGATGACCTTGCCGGGCGTCGTCGCGACGTTCACGCCGACCTCGAAGGCCTCCATGTCGGCCTGACGGATCGCGAGCTCGCCGTGCCCGCGCTCCAGGTCGGCGAGGTAGTTCTTGAGCCCCCGCGTCCAGTTCTCCCCGCCCGAATTGATGGTCTCCTCGACGACTTCCGGGTTGAGGCCCGGCACGTTGGTGGGAGAGAAGGCCGCCATGAACTGATCGGCATGGAAGTGTGCGCGCCGCCGCGTTGCCTCGTCGACGCCTTCGGCCGAGCCGATCGCCCGGTCCACGAAGCGCGTCATCAGGAGGTAGCTCTGCTTGACGAAGTCGAGGGCGGGGTTGTCCGACCAGGCGGGGTGGCGCCATCGCTTGTCGGTGGCGGCGGCCTCGGCGACGGGCTCGGTCGCGCCGCCGGACATCCGCTCCGCGGCGCTCGTGAAGAGGCGCATGTAGTCGCCCCAGAGCTCCATCTGCATCGCGGCGAGCTTCACAGGGTCGGCGGCGAGGGCGGCGCCGACCTCGGCCGCCGCTTCGGTCACGTTGAGGGGATCGGCATGCGGGTCCGGCGTCCGCGGTCCGCGTTCGGCGGCCCGGCTCGCGACCTCACGCATGACGTTCTGCGCCCGTGCGTTCACGTCGGCCACGGTCTCGGCGAAGCGTGCCGCCTGACGGTAAGGATCGTTCGCAGGCTTCGGCGACGCCAGGGGCGAAGGCGCGGGGACAGGCTCGGGGGAGGGCGGCGACCCCTCGTTCGCTTGGCTCTTCGCAGGGGCCGCGCGTTTGGACGTCGGCGCGGCGGCGGCCTTGGTTGCGCGCGGCTTCGCGGCGCTGGCGGGAGCCGTCTTCTTGGGCGTGGGCGCCTTGGCAGGCGCGGCGGCTTTCTTCTGGGCAGCGTTGGTCGACGCAGCCTTCTTCGCAGGCGCGTTCTTCGCTGCCGCGTTCTTTCCTGCCTCCGGGGCGGACTTGGGCGCGCGATGAGTCTTCTGCGTCTTCGGCTTGCTCGTGTCGGCCATCGGGGCTCGCCCTTCTTGCTCGCGGCTCCGCCCGCGTTATGGTCTCGCGCCAGCTTTAAGGCGCGAACGCGCGCTTCGCGAGGGTTGATGCCAGTCCGGCGTGTCGTTTTGGTTTCCGTTTCGCTGCTTTGCGCCTGCGCGACGGACACGCCGCCCGCCCCCGCGGACGGACCGCCGCTGACCCGAGCCGACTATGAAGGCGACCGGGACGCCCTAGACCGCACCGCGTCGATCGAAGAGCGCCGCGAGGCGCGAGTCGAGGCTGGACGAGAGCGCGGTTTTCCCGACCTCTCCGATGTCCCGGCCCGCGCGACCGACATACCGAGCGCGAGGGAGGTCGCCGACGACACGGCCGCGCTCGAAGCCGAGGCGGAGGCCCTGCGCCGCCTGCGCGACCGCGCGAGCACGCCGCCCTCGACCGAGGCGCTTCGAGCCGAGGGCCAGTCCTTGCGAAGCGCCGTCGCACGGGACCGCCGCGCCTTCGACGCACAGGCTCCCATCGCTTTGCCAGAAGCTCGGTGAGGGCAGACGTTCCCAAGGCGCCCCCGGCTCGTTAGACCGACCCCGAGACGAGTGACGAGGGATTATCCGTGAAGACTTTACGCCTCAGCATCGCCGGCCTCGGCGTGGTCGGCGGCGGCCTTCTTCGCCTGATCGCGGAGGACAAGCGCCTCGCCCGTCAGGGCGTGCACTTCGAAGTGACGGGCGTCACCGCGCGCAACCGGAACGCCAAGCGTGCAGTGCCGATCGAGGACTATCCTTGGTTCGACGACGCGGTCGAGATGGCGCGGGCCGACACCACCGACGTCTTCGTCGAGCTGATGGGCGGCGCCGAGGGGCCGGCGCGGGCGGCGGTCACCGCCGCGCTCGAGGCGGGCAAGGACGTCGTGACCGCCAACAAGGCGCTGATCGCGACTCACGGCCTCGAACTCGCCGAGATCGCCGAGCGCACGGGCGCCGCGCTGCGCTACGAGGCCGCCGTGGGCGGCGGGACGCCGGTCATTCGCGGTATCCGCGACGGCCTCGGCGCCTGCCAGGTCGAGACCATCGCCGGCATCCTCAACGGCACCTGCAACTTCATGCTGAGCCGCATGGCCGAGACCGGCGAGCCCTTTGACGAGGTGCTGGCCGAGGCGCAGCGTCTCGGCTTCGCCGAGGCGGATCCGAGCTTCGACGTCGGCGGCATCGACGCCGCGCACAAGCTCGCCATCCTCGCGACCCTCGCTTTCGACAGCCGGGTCGAGCTCGACGCCGTCGAGACGACCGGGATCGACGGCGTCGCTGCCGAGGACCTCGCCGAGGCCGCGAAGCTCGGCATGGGTATCAAGCTCCTGGCGACCGCGACCGTCGTGGACGGGCGAATGGCGCTCAGGGTCTGCCCAGCGCTGATCGCCGCGACGAGCCCGCTGGCCCGCGCGCAAGGCCCCGAGAACGTCTTCATCATCGACGCGGACCCCATCGGCCGCGTCGGCTTCACCGGCCCGGGCGCCGGCGACATGGCGACCGCCGCGGCGGTGGCGGCCGACCTCGTGACCCTGGCGCGGGGCGCGACGGGACCGGTCTATGCGAGCCCGGTCGACCGTCTTCAGAACCTGGCCGGCGACGCGGCGACGGAACTCGTCAACGCCTACTACCTTCGCGTCCCCCTGAAAGATCAGCCCGGCGCGCTCGCGGTCATCGCGAGCACGCTCGGAGAGCACGGGGTCAGCATCGATACCGTCGCGCAACGCCCCCGCGCGAACGGCGCGCAGGACCTCGTCATCACGACCCATCCCTGCACGGCGGCGATGTTCAGCGCGGCGCAGGGCGCGCTTCCTCATGCGGGACCGGTCGCAGGGCCCTTCTCGGCCTTCCCGATAGCGGACGCATCCTACTTCTGAGGACACCATGGCCGAAGCCCACGCCGAGTACCTCGATCGCATCCTGACGATCGAGCTCGGGCGCTGCACCGAAGCGGCGGCCGTCGCCGCCTCGACCATGATCGGTCGCGGCGACAAGGAGGCGGCGGATCAGGCCGCCGTCACGGCGCTGCGGGCGGCCTTCAACAAGCTCGACATCGACGGCACGATCGTCATCGGCGAGGGCGAACGCGACGAAGCGCCGATGCTCTACATCGGCGAGAAGGTCGGCAAGGGCGGCCCCAAGATCGACATCGCGCTCGATCCGCTCGAGGGGACGACGCTGACCGCCAAGGCGATGTCGAACGCGCTCGCGGTCGTCGCCATGGCCACCGGCGGCGGGTTCCTGCATAGCCCCGACGTCTACATGCAGAAGATCGCCTGCGGACCGGGCTACTCCGACGGCGTCCTCGACCTCGACGCGCCCGCCGACGAGAACGTTCGGCGCCTCGCCAAGGAGAAGGGCGTCAAGCCCGAGGCGATCACCGTATGCGTCCTCGACCGGGATCGGCACGAGGGCATCATCAACGCGATCCGCTCCGTCGGCGCCCGCGTCTTCTTAATCCCCGATGGCGACGTCGCCGGCATCTTCCATACGACCGACCCCGAGGAGACCGGCATCGACCTCTACGTCGGTACGGGCGGCGCTCCCGAGGGCGTCCTCGCCGCTGCCGCCCTTCGCTGCGTCGGCGGACAGATGCAGGGGCGGCTGATCTTCCGCAACGACGACGAACGGGCGCGGGCGGAAAAGGCGGGGATCACCGACCTCGATCGCCGCTACGACCTGCACGACCTCGCCTCCGGCGACGTGATGTTCGCCGCCACGGGTGTGACGGACGGCACGATGCTGAAGGGCGTGAAGTGGCGCGGCGAACGGGTCTACACTCAGACTGTCGTCATGCGCTCGAAGTCCGGTACGGTGCGGACCATCGACGCGGAGTCGCGCGCGGCGAGCTTCAACCTGAGCTACCGGGGATGATGGGTCATACCCCGCCGTAACGGGACGTCGCAGGCAGTATGACGCATTGAGCGGTCCTGTTGCCCGACCAATCTTCGGTGGAGGAAAACAGGGCCGAACGTCGTCGGCCTTCTGCACGGGGGACCGTTAGCATGCTGTCCAGCTTCGATCCGGTAGTCCTGGCGCGCATCCAGTTCGCCTTCACCGTCTCGTTCCACTTCGTCTTCCCGGCCTTCTCCATCGGGCTGGCGAGCTACCTCGCCGTTCTCAACGGAATGTACCTTCGGACGAAGAACGAAGCCTACCTTCGTCTTTTCAAGTTCTGGGTGAAGATCTTCGCGATCGCGTTCGCGATGGGCGTCGTCTCGGGCATCACCATGAGCTACCAGTTCGGTACGAACTGGTCGAAGTTTTCCGACATCGCCGGCCCGGTTCTCGGCCCGCTCATGGCCTACGAGGTGCTGACGGCCTTCTTCCTCGAGGCAGGCTTCCTCGGCATCATGCTGTTCGGACGGGAGCGGGTCGGCGACAAGCTGCACATGTTCGCCTGCATCATGGTCGCCTTCGGCACCGCCCTCAGCGCGACCTGGATTCTCTCCGTGAACAGCTGGATGCACACGCCAGCCGGCTACGCGGTCGCCGAGAACGGACAGTTCATTCCGACCGATTGGCTGGCGGTCATCTTCAACCCGTCCTTCCCCTACCGCCTCGCGCACACGCTGACGGCGGCGTACCTCACCACGGCATTCATCGTCGGCGGGGTCGGGGCCTGGCACCTCTTGAAGGGGCGTCAGGAGAACCCGGGCGTGAAGACGATGTTCTCGATGGCGATGTGGATGGCGGCGGTCGTGGCGCCTTTGCAGATCGTGCTTGGTGACATGCATGGCCTCAACACGCTCGAGCATCAGCCGCAAAAGGTGATGGCGATGGAGGGCCACTACGAGAGCCATCCGGACGGCGCGCCGCTCTACCTGTTCGGCATCCCGGACGACGAGGACCAAGAACTCAAATACGCGGTCGGCATTCCGAAGCTCAGCTCGCTGATCCTGCACCACGACCTCAACGCACCCATGGCGGGCCTCGACACGATCCCCGACGACGAGCAGCCGCCCGTCAGGATCGTGTTCTGGTCATTCCGCGTCATGGTGGGACTGGGCTTCGCCATGCTCGGCGTCGGCGCGTTCAGCCTCTGGTGCCGCTGGAAGAAGCAACTCTACACCAACAAGTGGCTGCACCGGGCGGCGCTTCTGATGTCGCCTTCCGGCCTCGTCGCCGTGATTGCGGGCTGGATCACGACGGAGGTCGGCAGGCAACCCTACACGGTCTATGGCCAGCTGCGGACGGTGGATAGCGTCTCGCCGCTCGCCGCGCCGGCGGTCGGCAGCTCGCTCATGGCCTTCGTAGTGATCTACTTCTTCGTCTTCGGGGCGGGGGTCTTCTACATCCTGCGCCTGATGGGACACCCGCCCCAGCGGGGCGAGGAAGGCGTCACCTCCGACGGCGGCCCGATCCGGACGGCGGGCATCACGCCCGCCTCCGAGGAGGTCGCGAGACGGACGCCGAAGCGGCCTGCGACCGGGGGCGGCCCGCTCCTCGGCCCGGCGGAATAGGGGAGAACGCGCATGGAAGTCAGCTTCTGGCTCGCGAACGCCTGGGCGTTCCTTCTGGCCCTGGCCGTCTTCATCTACGTCGTCCTCGACGGCTTCGATCTCGGTCTAGGTATCCTCTACCCCTTCTTCCCGACGAAGAAGGATCGTGACCTGTTGATGAACACGGTCGCGCCGGTCTGGGACGGTAACGAGACCTGGTTGGTCCTGGGAGGTGGGGGCCTCTTCGCCGCCTTTCCCATGGCCTACGCGATCATCATGCCGGCGCTCTACGCGCCGATCATCGCGATGCTGCTGGCGCTCATCTTCCGCGGTGTCGCCTTCGAGTTCCGTTGGCGGACGAAGCGGTGGTTGGGGCATTGGGACTACGCGTTCATCGGCGGTTCGGTCACGGCGGCGCTGGCGCAGGGCATCGCCCTGGGGGCACTCCTGCAGGGGATCGAAGTCGACGGGCGCCAGTATGGCGGCGGGTGGTGGGACTGGTTGACGCCGTTCACTCTCCTGACGGGCGTCGCCGTCGTCGTCGGCTACGGCCTTCTCGGGGCGACCTGGCTCCTGATGAAGACCGAAGGCGAGGTCCACGACGTCGCGCGCAAGCTCGCCTGGCGCTTCGGCCTCGGCACGCTCGGCTTCGTCGCCGCCGTCAGCGCGGCGACGCCGTTCCTGGAAGCTTCCTACTTCGAGCGGTGGCTAGGCTGGCCGAACATCCTGGTCGTCGCGCCGGTCCCGATCGCCGTCGCCCTGATCGCCTGGATGATGTTCAAGTCGATCAACGTCCATAAGCACGAGTATCGCCCATTCCTGCTGGCGCTCGGGCTGTTCCTTTTGTGTTTTGGTGGGCTCGGGGTGTCGATGTTCCCCTACATCATCCCGACCGAGGTCACGATCATGGACGCCGCGACGCCGTTCTACAGCCAGATCTTCATGTTCGTCGGCGCTTGCGTGCTCATTCCCATCATCTTGAGCTACACCGCCTTCGCCTACTGGGTCTTCCGCGGGAAGGTCGATCCCGAGGCAGGCTATCACTGATGCGGCGCGGGTTCGCCTCTATGCCTGCGGCGCTGCGCAAGGGCCTTTGGTTCGTCGGGCTCTGGCTCGCCGGCGTCCTCGTGGTGGGCGTCGTCGCCTACGGCATCCGGCTCATGATCCTCTGAGGGGCGGGTGGTGACCCCGGCAGGACTCGAACCTGCTGCCTACAGATTAGGAATCTGTCGCTCTATCCTGATGAGCTACGGGGTCGCCCGGGGCCGTTCCTAGCAGACCCCGGCGCCTCGCCGCCACCCCGCGCATGACAAGGCGGCGCCTGCGGTGTAGCGGGCGTTCATGCCCTTAAGAGTCGCCATCGTCGGCCGCCCCAACGTCGGTAAGTCCACGCTGTTCAACCGCCTCGCCGGGCGGAAGCTCGCACTGGTGGACGACACCCCGGGGGTCACCCGTGACCGCCGCGAGCATGAGGTCCGCTTCGGCGACTTCGACCTGACGCTGATCGACACGGCGGGGCTCGAGGACGCGAAGGAGGGCGCACTCGAGGCCCGGATGCGCGCGGGGACGGAGAAGGCGATCTCGCTCGCCGACATCACGCTGTTCCTCGTCGATGGCCGCGCCGGCATCACCGCCTTCGATCAGGAGCTGGCGGGAATCCTACGTTCGGGCGGCAAACCCGTGGTGCTGGTCGTCAACAAGACCGAGGGCCGGGGGGCGGACGGCATCTACGATGCGTACAGTCTAGGGCTTGGCGAGCCCGTGCCGATATCTGCCGAGCACGGGGAGGGCATGGCCGACCTCTACGAGGCGATCCGGCCGCACGCCGAGGGGCGGGCGGAGGCCGTGAAGGCGGAGGCGCTGGAGTGGGACGATCCGCTGAAGCCGCTTCGGGTCGCCATCGTCGGACGGCCGAACGCGGGCAAGTCGACGCTGGTGAACAGCATACTCGGCGAGGACCGCCTCCTCGTCGGCCCCGAGGCCGGGATCACGCGGGACACGATCTCGGTCGAGTGGACCTGGCGCGGAGAGGACCGCGACTGGCCGGTGAAGCTGTTCGACACGGCGGGGATGCGCAAGCGGTCGCGGGTTCAGGACCGGCTCGAGAAGATGTCGGTCGGCGACACGATCAGAGCCATCCGCTTCGCCGAGGTGGTGGTCGTCATGCTCGACGTGACGCAGCCCTTCGAGAAGCAGGACCTTCAGATCGCCGACCTCGCCGTGCGGGAGGGGCGGGCTGTGGTCCTGGCCGCGAACAAGTGGGACCTGATCGAGGACCGCACCGAGATGGGCGTGGCCTTGCGCGAGATGGCGAGCCGCCTTCTGCCGCAGCTGCCGGGCGTGCCGATCGTAACCTTCAGCGCGCTGACGGGGCAGGGCCTTCGCAAGCTCATGCCCGCGATCACGAAGGTCTACGTCGACTGGAACGCGCAGGTGAAGACGTCCGCCTTCAACGAGTGGCTCGGCCAGGCGACGACCGCGCATCCGCCGCCGGCGGTCCGGGGGCGTCGGATCAAGATGCGCTACGGCGCGCAGATCAAGACGCGCCCGCCGACCTTCTTCGTCCACTGCCAGCGGGCGGACGAGGTGCCGGACAGCTATCAGCGCTACCTCGTGAACGCGATCCGCGACGCGTTCGAGATCCAGGCCGTGCCGATCCGCCTCTACCTTCGTAAGGGCGAGAACCCCTACGCGGATAAGAAGTAGCGCTCAGCGCGCCTGGCGCGCGGTCCGGAGGCGTTTGAGGTGTTCGGTCCGCGACTGGCGCTCCTCCGCTTCGCGTTCCGAGCGGGCGCGCTGCGAGGCCTCGTGGCGGGCCTTGCTCGCGTCGCGTTGCGCCGACGGCACGCTGGTCAGGAGGTCTTGATCGTCCTCGAAGCCGGTGGCGTCGGTCATGATGCGACCTTTCAGGTCGAGGACGCCGCGGATGCGGCGCCCTGGAGATCCTAGGCGCCGCGAGTGCGGCGCCCGGCGTCGCCTTAGCTCAGAGGAGCTCGAGCTGCGTCGCGGAGCTTTTGCCGCGCTGCTCGGTGATCTCGTAGGAGATCTTCTGCCCGTCGGGCAGGCTGCGGATCCCGGCCGCTTCGAGTGCCGTCGCGTGAACGAAGACGTCGTTGCCGCCCGCGTCAGGCTGAATGAAGCCGTAGCCCTTGTCGGCGTTGTACCATTTCACTGTACCAGTGGACATCGTGGGTATTCTTTCATCGTGTGTAGTGCCCGGCAGACGCCGAAGCTTAGTGAGCGCAACCGTTGTAGAGGAAAGTTCGAAGCATCCGCTCGGACGCTGAAGTGTGAGCCTAGACTCAGGATGCGACCCAGACGTGGGCGCAAAGAGCCGCGAGCGCAAGGTAAAGCTGTAGTCGGGGGCGGCAGGCACCGGACGGCAGGCACGCCGAAGCGTCCGCCCCGAGTGCGGTATGAGAAGTCCGGGGTGTCCCGCGCGCGGCTCGCCGCAGTTCGGGGTGGTAGTAGGTTGTCTGCGACGCAAGGGGTCCCACACCCTCGCCGCGCGCGGCACGAAGTCCTCCACGCTCCTCAGCGCGATCCGCCAGGGCCGTTCTTCAGCTCGCCCGGCGCGTGTCCAACCTGACCAAGTGGGATGCATTCCATCATCCAGACTTCGCCAGCACGTGACCTCGTGGCGGCAGGCAGGGGAGACGTCAGCTGTCCGCCCCGCCCCGGCCCTGCCGCGACGGAGGCAACATGGCACGGCGGCAGGGCGCGGGGATAAGTTCCCCGCGCGCTTCACCTCTCCCCGCTGGGGAGAGGTCGCCAGCTTCGCTGCCGGGTGAGGGGGAGCTAGGCTTCCGCTTCGCACGGGCGCCGCTCCCCCTCACCCCGGCCCTCTCCCCAGCGGGGAGAGGGGGCGCAAGACGCGCAGCGGCGCTCTCCTATCACTGCGGCGTAAGCCGACAGCCCAGGTGCTGGACCCCGGGACGAGCCCGGGGTGACGGTGGGGCTAGGTTGGGAGCGCGGTCCGCCGGGGCCCCTCTGGCGCTCGCCCGGTCTGTCTTGATCATCCGGAAGGTCGAGCGGCGCACCGCCCCCAGTTCCGAAGGCACGAAGCCTCCCGGCGCCGCACGCGAGGGCAAGGCGCGCTCCCACCCCGGATCGTACGACGCGAGGGTGAGGACGGCATGAGCGGCAGGGGGCGAGGACAAGTCCGTAGAACAGCTCGCGAAGCTATCCGCCGATGATCGCGGCAGCGAGGACCCTTAGACTAGACGAACACCCGAGAGAGGCTAGAAGCTCTTGTCGCGTAGGTCATTCGCCAGCTTCCTTAGTGTCCAATCGTCTTTTGAAGCTTCCTCGCGAGCCATAGCCCATCGACCAAGTGGCTCCTGCTGCCGTAGATCTTGGACAAGCGCAAAATATCGATCTCGAAGTCCTGCCATCGTTGATGTTAGACATAGGCCCATAGTTGGGGACGGGTTCGAACTACTTGTCAAATCGCCCTCAGGGCCTACGAAGAGTAATCCAAGGCGCTCGTGATCCGGGTAGGTGTCTTCGAGGTACCGTTCATGATCATGCCCCTGTCCGATGTCATCCTTCCGGTAACTCGCGGGCTTGTCCTTGTCGGTTTTCAACTCAAAAGCGAGTACCAGACGTAATTCTGGGTCCTCCCAGACGACATCTGGACCAGTACCCTCAGTCTCATCTGGCCGAGTGTCCACAAATCCAAGAAGCTTTCCGAGCCAAGCAACTCCATCCTCGGCTTGCTTCGGCGTACCATCGTCAATACGATTAAGCCTCAACTTGTGCACTCCAAAATCTTTCTCAAACTTTGGTGCATGAAGTGTATGTGTGAGATCAAGAAGGGCGCGTGTTAACGGCTTTAGTTGCTCACCCTTCACGCTTTCGTCCCCCGCCCGTCTGCGCCTAGTTAGGGGTATCGTATTCGGCAGACGCGAGCGGGCAATATCATACATCTTATCAGCAGCTTCGCTATCTTGATTAAGATCGAATGTCAGTCCAAGCCACGCTTGGTGCCAACCGGCCAGGTACTCATCGTACTGCAAAACGTCAGCTATTGTCTTCTCAAGTGCATTGCGGGCGACATCAATACCACCGGACCACATGGCAGCCGCATACTTCGCTTCTGCTAACGCTGCCGAAACAAGCGTATCCTCAGCATCCTCTGTTCGTTGCGCTTCGGTTTGATCAAGTTCAGCTCCCAACACTTCACTCTGATAGTATTTTACCCAACCCTCATTGCGGCTCAGGACGGCGTCAACAGCGTTTAGTGCTTCGTTCGCATTGTGCTCGTCCATGTTCTCGACAACGGTTCGACCAACGACGATTTGACGTTGGAGAAGTGGAGGAAGGAGTGCGACGTTACGGTCATTTCGGAGCCACTTCGCAAGATCGCGCCCTTCGATCAGAAATGCACCGTAATCGTTCCGTCCCCTGTTGATACGCCCAAAAAGCTGGGCAATTCGACTTGCCACGCGCCGATTTTGCGTACTCGTGGTTGGCATGTACGCGGCAATAAGACGTTCGAGAAGGGACGTACCGACGGGGAGTCCGTCCATGATCATTATACGACAAGTATTCGCTGGGAGGTCGATTCCATCGGATCGGCTTACCAGGACGAAGCCGCCTGAGTTAGCTTCGCGGAAAGCATCAAGTTCGTCCGAAAACTTCTCTCTGATAGGAGGTTCAGCAATCGCAGACCAACGCGACGCCATGTTGTAGGTAGGCACGGCAATAACAGCCTTACGACTGGTCGTAAGCTGTTTGGCAAAGGAAGGACCAAAACCTCCTTGTACCTCGCGACCATCAAGGATCAGCCTTTCCCCATTACCAGCATCGTTGTTCGGAGCAATTACGTGTTCCGGCTTTCGTCCGAATGCACGGACGAACTCAACTTGAGACTGGAGCGTTGCAGACAGGTACACTCGGCGTACTCCGGTGCCGAAGGCAGGATGACACCGAGATGGCAAAAAGGGAGGCGTGATCTCAATCTTGCTGTCGCCGAAGATGACAGCACAACTGTTAAGGTGATCTGCCAGATGAGAGTAAGCGTAACTAAGATCGCCCTCATCGGCCCCATGTTTGAGTAGAAGGTCTCGTAACCTATTCGCTCGTTCAACAATCCCGCGTGGCGCCGCCATCACGAATTCAAAGAGGCCAGTTGCTTTCGCCTTGCGGAATCGCTCCGCAATATGAAGATCAGTAAAATGATCTTCGAACAGAAGTGTGATTTCTTCGTATAGGTCGCGGTATTTCGCTGCGGGAATTGAAAGGGTGTAGGCGTCTCGTATCATTCCCTCAGCGACATGGGCGTCATCGAAAACTATTGCCTGTGGCCGATTCCGCCGCATGAGCGTACTTCGACCGTTGAAGATAGCTGCGTAGTTCGTAATGCAGAACGCACGCCCCTCTTCAAAAAGATCGTTCGAAAAGTCTCGTCCCATTTTTGTCGTACAAGCAACACCGAGCTCTTTTGCCTCTCGAGCCGTTTGCATAACCAGATCATTGGTCGAACAGACATATAAGACATTTTCACATCCCTCGTTCATAAGACTCTGTGCGATCAAAAGTCCTACAACTGTTTTTCCCGCGCCAGTATTCAGTGAAAGAAGGACATCACTCTTGTCGCGGTATCGATTCCATTCTTCAAGAGCATCTGCCTGTCCACGCCATAAATCTTTGACGTCAGTGTCACCGCTCGGACGCCGTTCAAAGATTTTAACTGGGTCGTTGGGTCGATTATCTGCTCGTGAGCTCGGCAACTTACTGAAATCAACCATATTCAACCTTTGATAGTTTACATAGTGCGCCTACCACTTACTATCATAAACTATGGTATTGCTACAATAAAATTAGATGGGTTTAGGATTGTCAAAAGTTGCACGTTAGAACCCTGCCACGACCATCTGCTTCGTCACCGCAACTCCTCCACCATCCCAGCCATCACCCCCAGACAATCCCGCCCCAACTGCCGACACCGCTCCGGCGACCATCCGTACACCTCGTCCGGGTTCGACAGCGCGTCCTTGAACGGCATCTCCAGGGTCAGGGCGAGGGCGTCGAAGGTTTGCGCCGTCCAGGAGGTGGCGAGGGCCATGTTGGCCTTGCCTGCAGGGGGGATGGGGTAGCCTTCCTGGGTTTGGAAGTCGGGGGTGCGGTCGACCATCTCCTTCTTGAAGCGGTCCTGCAGGGACTGGAGCCGGTCCGACCAGCCGGGGATGCCCTCGGCGCCCGCGACGAAGTTGTTGGGGATGACCTCGTCGCCGTGGACGTCGAAGAAGAAGTCGAGGCCCGTCTCCTCCATCTTCTGCCGGACGAGGAAGACCTCGGGGCTTTTGTCCATCGAGGGCTCGGCCCAGGCGCGGTTGAGGTCGGTTCCGGCTGCGTTGGTGCGCAGGTGCCCCCGTCGCGCGCCGTCGGGGTTCATCAGCGGGACGGCGTAGACGACGGCCTTGTCGAGGAGAGTTTTGGCCTCCGCGTCGGCCTCGTCGCAGAGCTTCTGAAGGAAGCCCTCCATCCAGAAGCTCGCCATGGTCTCGCCGGGGTGCTGGCGCGCGATGAACCAGAGGCGGGCCTTGCCCTCGGCGGGCTCGCCGATGGTCAGGAGGTCCAAAGGCTCGCCGTCGATCGTGTGGCCGAGCGTGGTGAGCGTCGTGCGGGGGGCGGCGCAGGCGCGCTCGATCATCGCCTGCTGCTCTGAGAGGCCAAAGGGCGCGAAGTAGGCGAAGCGGACGCTGTCCGACGCCGGGGTGTGGGTGATCGTCAGGACGCCGTCCTCATAGGCGGTGTCCACGCGCCGCCACTCGGTCCCGTCCGTGCTCATGACCGCGCGGTAGTTGGGCCAGCCCCTCGCGTAGGAGCTGTCGCCGCAGTTCTCGATGCGCAGGGTGAGGGGCGTGCCCTTGGCGCCCGAGACGCGGAAGTGGAACCACTGGTGGAACTTCGCCGCGCCGTCGGGGCGGATGGCGAGGCGGATCTGGGCGGCGTTCGAGGCGTCCAGCACCTCGATGTTGCCGCCATCGGCGGGGGCGGTGACGTCGATGCTCATGGGGGAGGGCGTCGCGCCGGGGCGGCGGCGTGTCAATCTTCGGGGGCTTCTGGGTGCACCGATCGCGCTCTTCGCCTTGTGCGGCGCGGGGCGCGTCGCTAGTCCCGCGCGGAACCCAAAGATCGGCCGCGCCGGGAGTCAGCATGTCCATCCTCGTCGACAAGAACACCAAGGTCCTCTGCCAGGGGCTGACCGGGAAGACCGGGACGTTCCACACCGAGCAGGCGATCGCCTACGGCACGAAGATGGTCGGCGGCGTCGTGCCCGGTAAGGGCGGGCAGACCTGGGAGGCGGGCGAGGCCGCGAAGGGCGCGACGCTGCCCGTCTTCGACACGATGAAGGACGCGCGGGAGAAGACGGGCGCGGACGCCTCGGTCGTCTACGTGCCGCCGAAGTTCGCCGCGGCGTC
Organism: Parvularcula dongshanensis; assembly: GCF_014199615.1. Taxonomy (GTDB): domain Bacteria; phylum Pseudomonadota; class Alphaproteobacteria; order Caulobacterales; family Parvularculaceae; genus Parvularcula; species Parvularcula dongshanensis. The sequence continues at coordinate 203,313 of NZ_JACHOB010000003.1, forward strand.
GATCATCGAGGCGATCGAGGCGGAGATCCCGCTGGTCATCGTGATCACGGAGGGCATTCCGGTGCTCGACATGGTCAAGGTGAAGAGCGCGCTCGAAGGCTCGAAGACGCGCCTCGTGGGGCCGAACTGCCCCGGCGTCATCACGCCCGACGAGTGCAAGATCGGCATCATGCCCGGTCACATTCACCGGCGCGGCTCGGTCGGGATCGTCTCGCGCTCGGGGACTTTGACCTACGAGGCCGTGCACCAGACGACCGGCGCGGGCCTCGGCCAGTCGACCTGCGTCGGCATCGGCGGCGACCCGGTGAAGGGCACGGACTTCATCGACGTGCTCGAGATGTTCCTCGCCGACGACGAGACCGAGAGCATCATCATGATCGGCGAGATCGGCGGCTCCGCCGAGGCGGACGCGGCGCGGTTCCTGGCCGAGAACAAGGTGAAGAAGCCGACCGTGGGCTTCATCGCGGGCGTCACGGCGCCCCCCGGCCGCCGCATGGGCCACGCCGGCGCGCTCGTCTCCGGCGCGGACGACACCGCCGCCGCCAAGATCGACGCGATGAAGGCGGCCGGCATCGCGGTCAGCCCGACGCCCGCGGCGCTCGGGACGACTTTGGTAGAGCTTCTGAAAGGTTAAGCCCGCTAGCTTGCCCGTGTGCCGCGGTTGCGAAAGCGCGGCGCACCTTTAAGTAGCGTGCAAACCCGGCGGGTGGCGCCCGCCGCCCCGATCATGCCGGCCCGCCCCCGGCGCCAGAGTTCCAAGGCCCCCTATGGCCCACGACGGTTCGAACCCCCGCGAGTTCGACGCGCGCGACGCGGTCGCGATGACCGACTTCCTCTCCGGCGGCAATGCCGGCTACCTCGCCGAGCAGCATGCGCGCTGGGCTTCGGACCCGACGAGCGTCGACCCGGAACTGCGCGCCTGGTTCGAGGAGATGGGCGGCGACGGCGCCGCCGAGAACGCGGCCGGCCCGTCCTGGGCGCGGCGCGACTGGCCGACGAGGCCCGGCGACGAGCTGACGGCGGCGCTGTCGGGCGACTGGTCGGGCGTCGAGGGCGCGTTCGAGAAGAAGGTCGAAGCGCGCACGCCGCAACTCGCCCCCGCCGACGTGCAGGCCGCGGTGCGCGACTCCGTCCGCGCCCTCATGCTCATCCGGGCCTACCGGATCCGCGGTCACCTGATCGCCGACCTCGACCCGCTGGAGATGCGGAAGGTCGACGTCCACCCCGAGCTCGACCCTGCGACCTACGGTTTCACCGAGAGCGATTGGGAGCGCGAGATCTTCCTCGATCACGTGCTCGGCTTGGAGACGGCGAACCTCAAGACGATCATGGAGATCCTGCAGCGGACCTATTGCGGGACCTTCGCGATCGAGTTCATGCACATCTCCGACCCCGCGCAGAAGCTTTGGCTTCAGCAGCGGATCGAAGGCATGGACAAGGAGATCAAGTTCACCACCGAGGGCAAGCACGCCATCCTGCAGAAGCTGTTGGAGGCGGAAGGCTTCGAGAACTTCCTCCAGACCAAGTATCAAGGCACGAAGCGGTTCGGCCTCGACGGGGGCGAGTCGATGGTCCCCGCGCTCGAGCAGATCATCAAGCGCGGCGGCGCGCTCGGCGTCGAGGAGATCTCGATCGGGATGCCGCACAGGGGGCGGCTGAACGTCCTGGCGGCGGTGATGGGCAAGCCCTACCATCAGATCTTCCACGAGTTCCAAGGCGGCGCGGCGATCCCGTCCGACGTCGGCGGCTCGGGCGACGTGAAGTACCACCTCGGCGCCTCGTCGGACCGCGAGTTCGACGGCAACAAGGTCCACCTCAGCCTCGCCGCGAACCCGTCGCACCTCGAAGCCGTCGACCCCGTCGTCCTCGGCAAGTGCCGGGCGAAGCAGGATCTGAACCCGCCCAAGGACCCGCTTCCGGTCTCGCGCACCCACGTGCTGCCGCTTCTCCTGCACGGCGACGCCGCCTTCGCGGGCCAAGGCGTCATCGCGGAGTGCTTCGGCTTCACGGGGCTCAAGGGCTACCGCACCGGCGGGACGATCCACTTCATCGTCAACAACCAGATCGGCTTCACGACGAGCCCGCGCTTCGCGCGAAGCTCTCCTTACCCGTCCGACGTCGCCAAGATGGTCGAAGCGCCGATCCTGCACGTCAACGGCGACGACCCTGAAGCCGTAGTCTATGCGGCGAAGGTCGCGACCGAGTTCCGCATGGAGTTCGGCCACGACGTCGTCATCGACATGTGGTGCTACCGCAGATACGGCCACAACGAGGGCGACGAGCCGTCCTTCACGCAGCCGCTCATGTACAAGAAGATCCGCGCCCGCGAGTCGACGCGCGCGATCTACGCGCGGCGTCTGGTCGAGGAAGGCCTCGTCGGCGAAGCCGACGTCCAGTCGCGCATGGACGAGTTCAAAGGCTTCCTGACGGCCGAGTTCGACGCGGGCGAAGCGTACGAGCCCAAGAAGGCCGACTGGCTCGACGCGCAGTGGAAGGGCTTCCGCCCGCCCGCCGACGACGACCGCAAGGGCGACACGGCCGTCCCGCTCGAACGGCTGAAGTCGGTCGGCGAGCGCCTGACCTACGTGCCCGAGAAGCTGACGATACACCGCACGCTCGACCGCATCCTGAAGGCGAAGGCGTCCGCGCTCGAAGCGGGCGAGGGCATCGATTGGGCGACCGGCGAGGCGCTCGCCTTCGGCACGCTTCTGGAGGAGGGCTATCGGGTCCGACTGTCCGGCCAGGACTCCGTCCGCGGCACGTTCAGCCAACGCCACGCCTCCTTCGTCGATCAGGAGACCGAGCGCCGTTGGACGCCGCTCCGCCACCTCTCCGACGGTCAGGCCGAGTTCGAAGTGATCGACTCGAACCTGTCGGAGTTCGCGGTGATGGGCTTCGAGTACGGCTACTCGCTCGCCGACCCCTGCACGCTGACCTTGTGGGAAGCGCAGTTCGGCGACTTCGCCAACGGCGCGCAGGTCATCTTCGACCAGTTCATCTCCTCGGCCGAGCGCAAGTGGCTGCGGATGTCGGGCCTCGTCCTCCTGCTGCCGCACGGCTATGAGGGCCAGGGGCCGGAGCACTCCTCCGCCCGCCTGGAGCGGTACCTTCAGGCTTGCGCGCAGGACAACATCCAAGTCGCCAACTGCACGACGCCCGCGAACTACTTCCACATCCTCCGCCGTCAGATGAAGCGCGACTTCCGCAAGCCTCTCGTCCTGATGACGCCGAAGAGCCTCCTGCGCCACAAGCGGGCGGTCTCGACCTTCGACGAGATGGGTCCGGGCAGCTCGTTCCACCGCGTGTTGTGGGACGATGCGCAGTACCGGCCGGGCAGCACGGTCGAACTCGTCCCCGACAACGTCATGCGGCGGGTCGTCCTGTGTTCGGGCAAGGTCTACTACGACCTTCTCGAAGAGCGCGAAGCGCGGGGCATCAACGACGTCTACCTTCTCCGGGTCGAGCAGTTCTATCCGTATCCGGCGAAGTCGCTGGCCGCGGAGCTGCGCCGCTTCGGCGACGCGGAGATGGTCTGGTGCCAGGAAGAACCCAAGAACATGGGCGGCTGGACCTTCATGCAGCCGAACCTCGAATGGACGCTCGATCAGATCGGCGCCAAGCATACGCGTCCGCGCTATGCCGGCCGGCCGGCTTCGGCGTCGACCGCCACGGGACATGCGAAACAACATAGAGAAGAGCTCGCCGCCTTCCTCGAAGACGCGCTGGGTTAGGAACGTAGAATGACCGAGATCCGAGTACCCGCCGCCGGTGAAAGCGTGACCGAGGCCGATATCGGCCAGTGGCTCGTCAAGGTCGGCGACCGCGTCAAGGCCGACCAGCCGATCGTCAGCCTAGAGACCGACAAGGCCGCGATGGACGTGCCGGCCCCCGCCGACGGCGTCATCACCGCGATCAATGCGAAGGAAGGCGACACGGTCTCGGTCGGCGACGTCATCGCCGAGATGGAAGAGGGCGGCCAAGCCGCCGGCAAGGCGCCGACCGCGAAGGCTTCGAACGAGCCCGCATCGGGCGGCATCGAACGCGACCCGGCCCCCGCCGAGACCGAGGAGGAAGGCGCCAAGGCGGCCCTCGCCGCGGTGACCGACGATAGCGCCCAGGACGCGGTCGAGATCACCGCGCCCTCGTCGGGCGAGAGCGTGACCGAAGCCGACATCGGATCCTGGCTCGTCAAGGTCGGGCAGTTCGTGAAGCAGGACGATCCGGTCGTCAGCCTGGAGACGGACAAGGCGGCGGTCGACGTGCCGGCGCCGATCTCCGGCGTGCTGACCGAGATCCGCGCCAATGAAGGCGACACGGTCGCCGTCGGCGACGTCCTCGGCCTCATCGTGCCCGGCGAAGCGGGCAAGGAAGCCGCGCCGAGCAGCGCCGCCGCCCCGAAGGCGGAAGCCAAACCCGCCGCCCAAGCGCCGGTCTCGCCCGCGCCTCGGCGCGTGATCGAGCAGAACGGCCTCGACGCCGGTTCGATCGCGGGCACCGGCAAGGGCGGCCGCATCACCAAGGGCGACGCCCTCGCCGCCGCCTCGCGTCCGGCACAGAGCGCCAAGCCGCAGGCGTCCGCCGCGCCCCGGCCCCTGGGCGAGCGCGAAGAGCGCGTGAAGATGTCCCGCCTTCGGCAGACGATCGCCCGTCGCCTCAAGGAGAGCCAGGACGTCGCAGCGCAGCTCACCACCTTCAACGACGTCGACATGACGGCGGTGATGGAAGCGCGCTCTCAGTACAAGGAGCTCTTCGAGAAGAAGCACGGCGTCAAGCTCGGCTTCATGTCGTTCTTCGTGAAGGCCTGCGTTCAGGCGCTGCGCGAGGTGCCGGAGGTCAACGCCGAGATCGACGGCGCGGACATCATCTACAAGAACCACTACGACATCGGCATCGCGGTCGGCACGGAGAAGGGCCTCGTCGTCCCCGTGCTGAAGGACGCGGACATGAAGTCCCTCGCCCAGATCGAGAAGGACATCAACGATTTCGGCCGCAGGGCCCGTTCGGGCGACCTGAAGCTCGAGGAGATGCAGGGCGGGACGTTCACCATCACCAATGGCGGCGTCTACGGATCGCTGATGTCGACGCCGATCCTCAACATGCCGCAGTCCGGCATCCTCGGCATGCACCGGATCGAGCAGCGTCCGGTCGCGGTGAAGGGCGAGATCAAGCTGCGCCCCATGATGTACCTGGCGCTGAGCTACGATCACCGCATCGTCGACGGCAAGGGCGCGGTCACCTTCCTCGTCCGCGTGAAAGAGAACCTCGAGGACCCGCAGCGCCTGCTGCTCGACCTCTGAGTATCAAGACGGCGGCGGCCCCTGACGGGCCGCCGACCGGAAGCGAGGAGGCGGTCCGCCGCGGGCGGGCGCCGTTCAGTCCGCGCCCGCCTCTTCGCGCTCTTCGATCCGGGCCCGTATGCGGTCCCCGAGCTCGCCGAGCAGTCCCGCCGAGGCTTCGAAGAAGCCGGCGTAGTCCGCGGCGGACTGCGTCGTCTCAAGCGTGAAGGGCTCGATCGCCAGCACGTCTTCGCTGCCGCCTTCCATCACGATGAACTGCCCCGCCAGGCGCGCCCTGTCCGCGCCCACGCGGAGGAAGTCGTCGAGCGTGACCCGGACGCGCACGTCGGGATCGAAGCGCCTCGGCCAGGGTTCGGAGAGCACGGTGAGGCCCTCGTCCCGCGCGAGCGAGGCGGTCAGCGTGCGGGTGATCGCGGTGCGCGGATCCTCCGCCCAGCGGGCGTGCTCGTCCAAGGTGACGGTGGTGCCGTCCGCCGTGCTGGCGACACGGTCCTCCGACAAGTAGCCGGGAAGCCCCACCCGTTCGAGCGCGACGCGGACGGGCTCGCTCTGCGGGGATGCCGTCACGCGCGTCGGCGAGGGCAGGAGGTAGCGCTCGGCGCTGATCCCGCCGCCCGCGCAGGCAGAAAGCGCGAGGACGGCGAGGGTGAGGGCGGGGAGGGTTCTTCTGGTCATCAGTCGCGTCCTACGATCAGGGCGTTCGGTTGCTCCTCGAGCGTCTGCGCCAGGGCACCGATGCGGCGCGCGGCCTCTCTGAACTCGCGCACCGCGTCGATGAGCTCGACCTGCAGTTCGGAGTTCGGCGAGACGCTGCCGGTCGCCGCTTCGAGCTGCTCGGCGGCCTGCGCGAAGGCCTGAAGCGCTTCGCTGAGGTCCGCCGGGACCTCGGCGACGGCCGGCGATCCGAGAAGGGCGTCGATCTCGGCGAAGGCGGCCGCGGCGTTGGCGACGAGATCCTCGAGGGGGAGGTTCGCGACCTTCTGCAGGATGCTCTGCACGTCCGCCGCGATCGCCTCCGTCGAGGAGGGGACGGTCGGGAAGGAAGGATAGGGGCTCGCCGCGTAGTCGATGCTGGCGGTCGGCGCGTCCGGTTGGCTGACGAGGCGGACGGCGAGGGCGCCGGTCAAGAGGTTGCCCGTCGTCAGCTGAACCCGCGAGCCCTCCTCGACGAAGGTGTCGAACCGCGTGCGCAGCTCGTCCGGGCCGAGGCCTTCGAGGCCCAGGCGGCGCGGCTGGAACTGTAGGACGGCGTAGGTCCGGCTGTCCCCGGCGAGCCCGCCCGCGATGTCGAGATAGACGTCGACGACCGTGCCGATGCGGATGCCGAGATAGGTGATCGGGGCGCCGGTCTTGAGGCCCGCGACCGACTGATCGAACTCGGCGACGAAGCGGACGCCTTCCTCCTCCTCGCTCGCGAAGAGGCTCTCCTCGGCCTCGGGGCGGGAGGGGAAGAGCGTGAAGGTCTCGCCGTCCTGGGTGAGCGGGTCGCCGAGCGCGCCGCCGACCTCGCCGAACGAGACCGCGCCGCTGAGGATGTTGGTGAGGGTACCGACGTCGATCGACACGCCCGAGGTGCTGGCCGAGATGTTGACGCCGATCGTGTTCCAGAACCGCGTCGAGGGCGTGACGTACGCGTTGTAGGGCGCTTCGACGAAGGCCTCGTAGCGCACCGCCTCGCCCTCGTCGGTGAGCTCGCGCGTCTCGATGCGACCGACCTCAAGCCCCCGGTAGAGGAGCGGCGAGCCGGGACGGACGGAGCCGGCGTCCTCGGCCGTCAGCACGATGCGCACGCCCGGCGTCCCGGCCGGCGTTCGCGGCGGCGTCACCGCGCCTTCGAAGCGGCGGGCGGAGCGGCGAGCCTCCTCCTCCCAATCGACGGCGATGTAGGCGCCCGACAGCAGGGTCTCGAGGCCGGACACGCCCGCCGAAGAGATCTGAGCGTTGACGACCCAGAACTGGGTCGTCTGGCCGAGGAAGGGTTCGAGTTCCGGGTCCAGGCGCGCGGAGACCACGACCGACGCCGCGTCCTCGGACAGTCGCACGTCTTCGACCTCGCCCACCGGCACGTCGTTGCGGCGGATCTCGGTGCCCGACTCGATGCCGGCGGCGCTGGGGAAGGTGATCTCGACCAGGGGCCCCCGGTCCTGCGCCGAGGACCAAATGACCCAAATGCAGATGATCACGGCCGCGATCGGCGCGATCCAGACGAGCGAGATCGGGCGGCTGCGCGTCGGAGACACGCGGGGGTAGGGCGGGTGGATCTCGTCGGTCAAACGGCACTTCCTTGAAGAGGCTCAGGGTCGAACTTGTCCCAAAAGACGCGCGGGTCCAGCGCGCCGGCGGACAGCATGGAGAAGATGACGGTCAGCGCGAAGGGCAGGACGCCGACGCCCGGCCGGACTTGGGCTACCGCGCCGAGCTGCACGAGGGCGACGAGCACGGCCACGACGAAGACGTCGATCATCGACCACCGGCCGACGAGCTCCACGACGCGGTGAACGCGGTGCAGCCCCTCGGGGTGGCGCACCCGTGTCCGCGCGGCGGCGATGGCGAGCCAGCCGATCGCGCCGAACTTGGCGGTCGGGATGATGATGCTCGCGACGAAGACGACGCCCGCGATGAAGTAGTCATGGTGCTCCAAGAGGACGAAGACGCCGCCGATGATGGTCTGCGGGTCGCCCCTGCCGAGCGTCACGGTCTCCATGATCGGCAGCAGGTTCGCGGGCACGTAGGCGATGAGCGCGACGAGCCAGAAGGCCCAGACGCGCTGGAGCTGGCGCGGTTGGCGCAGGACGATGCGGTCGTGGCAGACCGGGCAGCGCGGCTCGTCCGCCGGCACCACGGTGCGGCAGTAGCGGCAGAGCGCGAGGCCTTCTTCCGCGGCGCTCCTCACCGGGCCCGCACCGCCGCCCAGATCGTGTCCTCGCAGAGGTAGACCGTGGCCATGGCCAGAAGGACGACCGTCGCGAGGAGGCCGAGGAAGGCGGGGCCGAAGCTCAAGTGAGCGAGGCCCGCCACCTTCACGAGCGACACGGCCGTTCCGACGAGGAAGATCTCGGCCATGGCCCACGGCGCGAGGCGCCGAACGACCTTCAACTCGGCGGCGGCGTAGCGCGGCGCGGGGCGGCCCAGGCGGATCGGTACCGTGACCATGAGCAGCGAGACGATCATCCAAAGCGGAAAGGCGAGGGTGAAGACGCCGAGGACGACGGCGAGGAGGCCCAACCGCCCCTCGGCGAGCGCGACGACCGCGTCGATCACGGAGATCTGGTTCGCGAGGCCCGCCTCCGAGACGCCCACGAAGGGGAACGTCACCGCGACGAGGTAGGCGAGGAGCGCAGCGGCGGCGGCGGGGACCACCCGGTCGACCGAACGGTGCTTGCGCGCGAGGATAACGGCGTGACAGCGCACGCAGTGAGCGACTTCGCCCTCGTCCAGCGCGGGCCGGCTATGCAGCGCATCGCAGGCCGGACAGGCCAGGAGGTCCAGGCGCTCGCGCCCGTCAGCGGTCACCATGCGGACCCCGCCCGCCTGCACGTTCGTCGCGCCATCCTTGCGACTTAGCCCGTAAGATCGAGGTTTCGAGTCCCGCCGGTCAGCCCGGCTTCCGGCCCTTCAGCACGGCGTAGTGAGTCCAAAGGACGTGCGCCGCGACGCCGCGCCACGGGGCGTAGCGGCGGTCGGCCTCCGCGTCGAAGTCGCGCTGCGCGGGCTTCGCCGCGAAGCCGCTGGCGGCGGCGTAGCTCGCGAGCAGCGCGACGTCGCTCTTCGGCCAGACATCGAGCCTGCCGTCGCAGAACAGAAGGTAGATGGCCGCCGTCCAGGGGCCGACGCCGGGGACGGCGACCAGGTGCCTGGCCGCGTCCTCGTCGGAGAGCGCGCCGAGCCCTTCGAGGTCGAGCGTACCCTCCGCGACCGCGTCGGCGGCGGCACGAAGGTAGCGGATCTTCGGCCTCGACAGGCCGCAGCCGCGCAAGGCGTCGTCCGAGGCGGCGAGGACGACGCTCGGCGTCGGCTCGCCCAGCTTCGCGTGGCAGCGGGCGAGGATCGCCCGAGCGCTCGGCACGGAGAGCTGCTGCTCGGTTATGATGCGGAAGAGGCCCGGATAGCCCGGCGTCCGGCGCCGGACGACCGGCGGCCCCGCCCGGTCCAGCGCGCGAGCGAGGACGGGGTCCGCCTCGCGCAGGTAGGTCAGCGCCTCGTCGGGCGCCGTGACGTAGGACGTCTCGCTCAGAAGGCGTAGCGGTCGAAGAGGACGTTCGTGTTCCCCCCGGCGCCCTCGTAGTCGGCGAGGAGGTTGCAGGCGAAGCTGTTCCCCGTCCGCGCGATCTCGTGGAGCGGCGCGAGGAATCCGGACTCGTCATTGCCGGAGGCATCGAGCTTGCCGCGCCGTTTCAGCCCCTCGCTCGCGATGCCGAGGACGTCCTTGGCCACGTCCTGAAGCGTCTCGCCGCCGATCTCGGCCTGAAGGCCATGCTGGGCCGCATCGCCGCGGAGCTGGCGCAACTCGTCCACGGTCCAGTGCGCCACCCGCTCCGACGCCGCGCCGAGCGCGTGCTCGTCGTAGAGGAGGCCCACCCAGAAGGCCGGCAGCGCGCAGATGCGGCCCCAACTGCCCGAGTCCGCGCCGCGCATCTCGAGGAACGTCTTCAGCCGCACCTCGGGGAAGGCGGTCGAGAGGTGGTCCTGCCAGTCGAGGATGGTCGGCTTCATGCCCGGCGCGGCCGGCAACTCTCCCCGGAGGAAGTCGCGGAAGGACTGGCCCGTCGCGTCCATGTACCGCCCGTTCCGCCAGACGAAGTACATCGGCACGTCGAGCATGTACTGCGTGTACCGCTCGAAGCCGAAGCTCTCGTCGAAGACGAAGTCCAGCATGCCGGTGCGCGCGGCGTCCGTGTCCGTCCAAATGTGCGCGCGCCAAGAGCGGTAGCCGTTGGGCTTCCCTTCGGTCAGGGGCGAGTTCGCGAAGAGCGCGGTCGCGAGCGGCTGCAGCGCGAGCGAGGTGCGGAACTTGTTCGCCATGTCGGCTTCGGTCGAGAAGTCGAGGTTCACCTGCACGGTCGCGGTCCGGTGCATCATGTCGAGGCCGAGGGAGCCGACCTTCGGCATGTAGGCGCGCATGATGCCGTAGCGGCCCTTGGGCACCTTCGGCATGTCGTCGCGCGTCCAGTTCGGGGCCGCGCCGAGGCCGATGAAGCCGACCTCGAGCGGCTTCGAGATCGCCTTCACCTCGGCGAGGTGACGATGAACCTCGCCGCAGGTCTGATGGATGGTCTCGAGCGGCGCGCCCGACAGCTCGAACTGCCCGCCCGGCTCGAGCGTGATGGAGGCGCCGTCCTTCTTGAGCGCGACGAGAACGCCGTCCTCCTCCAGCGGTTGCCAGCCGAATTCGGAGGCGAGGCCGCGCAGGACCGCCTGGATCGAGCGTTCGCCCGCGAAGGGAAGGGGGGCGTAGGAATCCCACAGGAAGCCGAACTTCTCGTGCTCGGTGCCGATGCGCCACTGGTCCGGCGGCTTGCATCCCGAGGCGAGGTAGTCGGTCAGCTCGGAGACGTCTTCGATCTCCGGCAGGTCGCCCCGCGTGCTGGCGTCGAGCTGTGTCATCGCGAGGTCTCCCTCAACCGTAGGCAGAAGAGCAGGGCGGGCCGCAGAGGGGAAAGCGGGACGAACCGCGAGCGGGAAGGCGTCATGTGCCCGCAGGTAAGGCGATGTGGCGCTCGGGCCAAGGAAAAGAGTCGTCTAAACCGCGCGGCAAGGCGAAGGGGGGTAAGGCGGCGCGGGGGCGAACGCTGGCCTATCGCCAGCAGGACGGGCATAGCGGCCCCCGGTCGGTCCGGAGGCAGGCTTGGACGTCGGCATCATCATCCTCGCGATCTCGGCCCTCTGCGTCGGGGCGATCCTGGCCGGCGCCGCCGGCCAGAAGATCGACGCACCGATCCTGCTCGTCTTCTTGCTGGCAGGCATGCTCGCGGGCCGCGAAGGGCCGGGCGGCATCTCCTTCGACGCTTCGCAGGGCGTGCTCGTATGGGGGTCTGCGGCGCTCGCCGCGATCCTGTTCGAGGGCGGCTTGCGAACGGAAGCCTCGGCCTTTCGCCTCGGCACGAAGCCGGGCCTGTCGCTCGCCCTGATCGGAACGATCGCGACCGCCTTCCTGGTAACGCCCTTCGCCCGCCAGGCCTTCGGCCTCGACTGGTCCGCGGCGCTCCTGTTCGGCGCGATCGTCAGCTCGACCGACGCCGCCGCCGTCTTCGCGCTCGCGGCCTCCGGGCTGAAGATGCCGAAGCGGATCGTGGCGGCGCTGGAGGTCGAGTCCGGCTTCAACGACCCGATCGCTATCCTGCTGGTCGTCGGCCTGTCCATCTCGATCGCGACGGAGCCGCTCAGCGCCGGGGCCTGGGCCTTCACCCTCCTCGCCAAGCTCGTCGTGGGCGCCCTGGTCGGCGGCGCGACGGGGATCGCCGTCCCCAGAATCCTTCAGCGCCTCGCCCTGCCCAGCGGCCTGATATCGATCCTGACGGCGGGCTTCGGCTTCATGGCCTTCGGCGCCGCCGAGGTTCTCGGCGGCAGCGGGTTCCTCGCCATCTACCTCGCCGGTCTGACGATCTCCACGGTCGCACCGAAGCAGGCGGAGCGGGTCGGCGGGGTCATGGACGGCATCGCCTGGCTCGCCCAGACGGGGTTGTTCCTGCTCCTCGGTCTTCTCGTCACGCCGTCGCACCTCGCGACCGTCGCCGCTCCAGCGCTCGGCGTGGCGCTGGCCTTGATCTTCGTCGCGAGGCCGCTCGCGGTCGCGGGCGCGCTGGCGCCCTTCGGCTTTCGCCAGCGGGAGGTCGGCTTCGTCGCCTGGGTCGGCCTTCGCGGGGCGACGCCCGTCTATCTGGGCTTGCTCCCCGCCGCCCTCGGCGTGCCGAACGGCAACCTCTACCTGAGCGCCGCGGCGGTCGTCGTGCTCATCTCCCTCGTCATCCAGGGCTGGACCGCACCGGTCGTCGGCCAGGCCCTGCGCCTGTCCGACGAGGAAGAGCGCTCGCCGATGAGCCGCGGCGGGGCGCTCGCGCGGATCGCCGCAGCGGCAGCCTCCATCGCGGTGGGCGGCTGGTTCGCCGTCGCGCTGCAACCGCCGGCGGCGCCGTCCCTGGTCACGGTGTCGACGCAGGAAGAGCTTCGCACCGCGCTGAGCGACCGGACCCGCGTGCCCGCCACCTTCCCGCCGGGCTTCGCCGAGCGGCCGCTCGAGGAACGGCGCGCCCTGTTCATCGACACGATCACCACGGTCGTCGAGGCGTCCAACGCGCGCATCCGGTCCGACCGCGCGCGGTTGGAGGCGCTCGCCGAGGCGGAGGAGACGCGCGGACGCCTGACGCTGGAGGAGGAAGCGACGGTGTCGGCGATCGCGCGGCGTTACGGCCTGCGCTTCGCGGAGCCCGCTGTCCTTCTCGGCCGGATCGACATCGTCCCGCCGCGCCTGGCCGCGGCGCAGGCCGCCCTGTCCACGGGCTGGGGCGGCTCTGCGAGCGCCGTCGAGAAGAACGCGGTCTTCGGCCTCGACCTGAAGGACGGCTACCCCAACCTCCTCGCCGCGGCGCGGGCGCTCACCCGGCTCTACGCCAGCCACGAGCAGTTCGAGGACTTCCGCAGCGTCCGCGCGCAGACGCGCGTCGACGGCGAGGAGCCGAGCGCCAGCGCGCTCGCGCCTTACGTCGGGCCCTTCGCGAGCGACAGCCAGGCCTATGTCGAGTCCGTCCGCTCGATCGTCGAGAGCGCCGTCTTCGACGAGGTGGAACCAACGGCGGAAGTGGCCGCGCCGCCGGAGCTCTAGCGCTCCTGGATACTTGCGCTAGACGGCCAGGATGCGGACCGCCGACTTCGACTTCGACCTGCCCGAGGACAGGATCGCCCTTCGCCCGGCCGAGCGCAGGGACGCTTCGCGCCTGCTGCACGTGCGGGGCGGGGGCTTCGGCGACCGGCGCTTCGCCGAGCTGCCCGAAATCCTGCGCCCCGGCGACCTCCTCGTCCTCAACGACACCAAGGTGCTGCCCGCGGCGCTGCGCGGCATCCGGCCCGCGCGGCCGGAGGGCGGGGGCGGGGACGTCGCGGTCGAGGCGAACCTGCTCGCGCCGGTGGGCGAGGGGGTCTGGCGCGCGCTGGCGCGGCCCGGAAAGCGGTTGCGCGACGGCGACCGGATCGACTTCGGCGCGGGGCTTTCGGGGACGGTCCTGTCTCGCGATGGCGGGGAAGTCAGCCTGCGGCTCGACGCGGAGGGCGACCTCGATGCGGCGCTGCGCGCGGCGGGGCACATGCCGCTGCCGCCCTACATCGCGCGTCGCCGCCCCGCGGACGACGAGGACCGCGAGCGGTACCAGACCGTCTTCGCCCAGGCCGAGGGCTCCGTCGCGGCGCCGACCGCCGGGCTGCACTTCACGCCCGAAGTGCTGGCGACCTGCGAGGCGCGCGGCATCGGGGCGGTCCACGTCACGCTCCACGTCGGGGCGGGCACCTTCCTGCCGGTGAGCGCGGAGGAGACGTCGGACCACAAGATGCACGCCGAGTGGGGACACGTCTCCGAGGAGGCCGCCGCCGCCATGCGCGAGGCGAAGGCGCGGGGTGGGCGGATCGTCTGCGTAGGCACGACCGCACTCAGGCTGACCGAGACGGCGGCCGCTTCGGGCGAAGTCCGCGCGTTCTTAGGCGAGACAGACATCTTCATCACGCCGGGCTACGACTTTCGCGCCTGCGACGTCCTCCTCACCAACTTCCACCTGCCGCGCTCGACACTATTCATGCTGGTCTGCGCGTTCAGCGGGACGGACACGATGAAGGCCGCCTACGCGCACGCGGTCGAGGCGGGGTACCGCTTCTACTCCTACGGCGATGCGTGCCTCCTGGAGCGCGAATGACACCCTTCACCTTAGAGCTGACGCACACGGACGGCGCCGCCCGTCGCGGCCGCATCACCACGTCTCGCGGCCCCATCGACACGCCCGCCTTCATGCCGGTCGGCACGGCGGGCACGGTCAAGGCGATGCAGTTCCGCGACGTGAAGCAGACGGGCGCGCAGGTCGTGCTCGGCAACACCTATCACCTGATGCTGCGCCCGACGGCGGAGCGGGTGGACCGCTTCGGCGGGCTTCACCGCTTCATGGGATGGGACGGGCCGATCTTAACTGACTCCGGCGGCTTCCAGGTCATGTCGCTGACGGACATCCGCAAGCTGACCGAAGAGGGCGTCGAGTTCGCGAGCCACATCGACGGCTCGCGCCACATGCTGACGCCGGAGCGTTCGATCGAGGTCCAGTGCCTCCTGCACTCCGACATCCAGATGCAGCTCGACGAGTGCCCGCCCTTTCCCATCGAGGAGGCGGCTTCGCGCGAGAGCATGGAGATGTCGGTGCGCTGGGCGAAGCGGTCCAAGGCCGCCTTCGAGCGCATGGCGGGCGGACACCAGGCGCTCTTCGGCATCGTGCAGGGCTCGGTCTTCCCGGACCAGCGGGCGGCCTCGGTGCGGGCGCTGACCGACATCGGGTTTCACGGCTACTCCGTCGGCGGGCTCGCGGTCGGGGAGGGACGCGAGGCGATGCTGCGCGTGCTCGACGCGACGTGCCCGCTCCTGCCTGAGGACAAGCCGCACTACCTGATGGGCGTCGGAAAGCCGCTCGACATCCTTGGCGCCGTCGAACGGGGCATCGACATGTTCGACTGCGTCCTGCCGACGAGAGCCGGGCGGCACGGTCAGGCTTGGACATGGGACGGCCCGATCAACCTCAAGAACGCCCGCTTCGCCGACGACGAGGCGCCGCTCGATGCGACCTCGGACTGTCCGGCGAGCCGCGACTACTCGAAGGCGTATCTCCACCACCTCTTCCGGGCGGGCGAGTACCTCGCGGCGACGCTCCTCACCTGGCACAACCTCGCCTTCTACCAGGCGCTGATGCGCGCCATGCGCGACGCGATCGAGGCGGGGGCGTTCGCAGAGTTCGCCGCCGCGTTCAGGGCGCGACACCAAGAACGCGCAGGTGGGCAAGGGGCCGGTTGACGGCCCGCGCGCACGCCTCTACCTCCCGCCTTGCGTGGGCCCGTAGCTCAGTTGGTAGAGCAGCTGACTTTTAATCAGCGGGTCACAGGTTCGATCCCTGTCGGGCTCACCATCCCATTCCCGAGGTTCGGACGGCTCAGTCGCTTCTGCTGCCGTCCGCCTCTTGGGTCTGTCCCATCAGCTGCCGCACGAAGTAGGCGTATTCGAGCGCCGTTCGCATGGCGAGCTGCTCTTGGTTGGCCGTGCCCCCGTGCCCGCCCTCGATGTTCTCGTAGTAGAGGAAGTCGTCGCCGAAGCTCTCGAGCTTCGCGGCCAGCTTGCGCGCGTGGCCGGGGTGGACGCGGTCGTCCTTGGTCGAGGTGTAGATGAAGGGGACGGGGTAGTCCGCGTCGGCCGACAGGTTCTGGTAGGGCGAGTAGGCGCCGATGAACGCCCGCTCTTCGGGGATGTCGGGGTCGCCGTACTCTCCGACCCAGGACGCGCCCGCGAGGAGCTTGTCGTAGCGGAACATGTCGATCAGCGGCACGCCGATATCGAGCGCGGCGTATAGGTCCGGCCGCTGCGTCAGCATCGCGCCCATGAGGAGCCCGCCGTTCGACCGGCCGATCGCGCCGAGCTTGCCCGGCGTCGTCACGCCGTCCGCGATCAGGTCCTCCGAGATCGCGATGAAATCGTCGAACGCCCGCTGGCGGTTCTCCTTCAGCGCCGCCTCGTGCCAGGCGGGCCCGAACTCGCCGCCGCCGCGAATGTTCGAGAGGACGAGCACGCCGCCGCGCGACACCCACATCTTGCCGGCGAGCGCGCCGTTCTGCGGCCGGGCCGGGTCGTCGTAGTAGACAGGCAGGATCGGGATCAGGAAGCCGCCATAACCGTACTGGATCGTCGGCGCGTCGCCTGCCTCCAGCACGTCGCGCTTGCCCATGACGAAGTAGGGGACGCGCGTGCCGTCCGCGCTCTCCGCCTCGCGCTGCTCCACGACGACATCGGACGCATCGTAGAAGGCGGGCAGGGCCATGACCTCGGCCATGCCGCTGCCCGCGTCGTAGTGATAGAGCGTGTCGGGCTGCGTCAGGCTCTCGAAGGACAAAAAGAGGTCCGGCCGGTCGCCGTCCGCCGCCGCGATCGAGACGACGCCGTTCTCGGGCAGCGCCAGCGTCTCCGCTGTCCAGCCGTCCGGCCCGGGCGTCAGGCGGATCGCCTCGCCCGCCACGTCGTCCAAGAGCTCGACGTAGAGCGCGTCCGAGGTCGCCGCCGCCCGCTGCACCGCCTGCCGGTCATTGGGCGAGAAGACGGCCTCCGCCGTCATGTCTTCGAGCGACAGGGCGACCAGGTCACCCTGCGCGTACGCCGTGCCCTGATAGGACCAGTCCTCGCGCAGAAGGACGATCAGCTTGCCGTCCACGATGTCCTCGAAGTCCGCCCGCTTCGGAATCGGCAGCTTCGTCAGGCCGTCTTCGCCCTGATAGAAGAGGACGTCCTCGAAGAACGTCTCGGCGCGCAGGACGAAGGCGTATGTCCGGCCGCCCCGATGCACCGTGATGCCGGCGGCGCGAACGTCCTTAGGCTGGCCCTCGAACACGGGCACCGCTTCGCCGAGCGGCGTGCCGCGCCGCCACCGCTTCACGACGAAGGGGTAGCCCGACTCGGTCATCGTGCCGTCGCCCCAATCGGTCGCGACGAGCAGCGTGTCCTCGTCCACCCAGGCTGCGTCCTGTTTCGCCTCCGGCAGCACGAAGCCGCCCTCCACGAACGCCTTCGTCTCGACCGAGAACTCGCGCGCCACGTCGGCGTCCGAGCCGCCATGGCTGAGGGAGACGAGGCAGCGGTCGCTGGCGGGGGCGCAGCTCGCGCCGTGCCAGACCCAGTCCTCGCCCTCCGCCTCGCGCAGCGCGTCGACATCGAGGAGGATTTCCCACTCAGGCGCGCCGCCCGCATAGGCCTCGATGGACGAACGCCGCCACAGGCCTTGGACATGCGCCTCGTCCTGCCAGAAGTTGTAGACGTACTCGCCCCTGATCTCGGGCGCGGGGATCCGCGCGTCCGAGGTCAGGACCGCCAGCGCCTCGTCGTAGAGGTCGTCATAGGCCGGCACCGCCTCGAGGACCGGAAGGGAGCGCTCGTTCCAGGCGCGAACCTTCTCGAGCGTCCGCTCCCCTTCGACGTCCTCGAGCCACGAGAAGGGATCGGCCCGATCGTAGCCCGCACCTTCGGCGCCAGGAGTCTCCTGCGCGGCGGCGGTGCCGGTCAGAAGCGCCGCCGCAGCGGCCGTGAGGAGTAGCGATCGCATGGCGAACCTCGCAGAGCTTGCCGATGTGCTTGGGCGGGGGCGCGGCGGCCTGCAAGCTGCGTGCTGCTGTTCGGCCGAACGCGAAGCGCGCTAGGGCGGCGCGGACGCAACCCCGAGGCCCCTGCTTGCCGCATCGTTCGCTCTTCTTCCTTCTCGTCGTTCTCGGCGCGCTCATGCGTCCCGCCGCGGCGGCGGAGGTGCGGGTGGCCGTCGCCGGCAACTTCGTCCCGGCAATGGAGGCGCTCGAAGCCGCCTTCGAAGCCGAGACCGGCCACGAGGTCACGCTGGCGGCGGGATCGACGGGCAAGCTCTACGCGCAGATCGTGCACGGCGCGCCGTTCGACGTCTTCCTCGCCGCCGACGAGGATCGGCCCGCCAGGCTGGAGGCGGGGGGGATGACCGTACCGGGGTCGCGCTTCACCTACGCCGTGGGGCGGATCGTGCTCTGGGCACCGGACGGCGCCGCGAACGAAGAGCGGCTAAAGGCGGGAGACTTCCGCAGGCTGGCCGTCGCGAACCCCTCCCTCGCGCCCTACGGCGCGGCGGCGATGCAGGTGATCGGCGCCGTCGGCGTCGAAGAAGCGCTCGCGCCGAAGCTCGTCCTCGGCGAGGATGTGGGGCAGGCCTTCGCCTTCGTGCGGACGGGCAATGCGGAGCTCGGCTTCGTCGCGCTGTCCCAGATCCTCGCTCTGCCCGAGGAAGAACGGGGCGGGTGGTGGACCCCGGCGCAAGCGCTCTACACGCCCGTTCGTCAGGATGCGGCGCTCCTTCGGCGCGGGGCGGAGAACGAGGCGGCAACCGCGTTCCTCGATTTCCTGCGCAGCGCGGCGGGACGCGCGGTCCTCGAACGCTACGGCTACGGCGACGGGGCGGAATGAGCGGCGCCGACGCCGCCGCGCTCTGGCTCACCGTGCGGTTGGCCCTCGTGGTGACGGCGATCCTGCTCGCCCTCGGCACGCCGCTCGGCTGGTGGCTCGCACGGACGCGGTCGCGGGCAAGGCCCTTCGTGGAAGCGGTCGTCGCGCTGCCGCTCGTCCTGCCGCCGACCGTGCTCGGCTTCTACCTCCTGATCGGCCTCGGTCCCGCCTCGCCGATAGGAGGCGCCTGGCTGGAGCTTACGGGCGGTACGCTGACCTTCTCCTTCACGGGGCTCGTCCTCGCTTCGGTCCTCTACTCGCTGCCCTTCGCCGTGCAGCCGCTTCAAGCCGCCTTCGAGGCGGTGCCGGAGCCGCTGCTCGAGGCGGCGCAGAGCCTTCGCGCCTCGCCGCTCGACGCCTTCTGGAGCATAGCCGTGCCGCTCTCGGCGCGCGGCTTCCTGATCGCCGCGGTCCTCAGCTTCGCGCACACGATCGGCGAGTTCGGCGTCGTCCTGATGGTCGGCGGGAACATCGCCGGGGAGACGCGCGTCGTGTCGATCGCGATCTACGAGGCGGTCGAAACCCTGTCCTACGGCGATGCGCACGCGCTCTCCTTGATCCTGCTGAGCTTCTCCTTCGCGGTCCTTCTCTGCGTCGCCCTGTTCAGGCGGAGGCCCGCCCGTGCGGTCTGACGCGCTCGAGGTCGAAGCGGTCGTTCGCTACCGTGACTTCACGCTCGACGTGGCGCAGCGCTTTCCCCCGTCGGGCTGCACCGCCGTCTTCGGACCGAGCGGCAGCGGCAAGTCCACGCTTCTTCGCGCGGTCGCCGGGTTCGTGCGGCCCCAGGCGGGACGCATCGCCTTCGGCGAAGCGGTCTGGTTCGAGGCCGGCGCCGGCCGCTTCGTTCCGCCTCATCGCCGTCCGGTCGGCAGCGTATTCCAGGACGGAAGGCTGTTTCCCCACCTCAGCGTCGAGCGGAACCTCGCTTACGCGCAGAAGCGCGGGCAGAGGCGCGAGCAGGCGTTCGGCCTCGACGAGG
The DNA here is from genome assembly GCF_014199615.1 of Parvularcula dongshanensis. Lineage (GTDB taxonomy): Bacteria > Pseudomonadota > Alphaproteobacteria > Caulobacterales > Parvularculaceae > Parvularcula > Parvularcula dongshanensis. The sequence continues at coordinate 222,826 of NZ_JACHOB010000003.1, forward strand.
TCGTCGAGGCGTTCGCCCTCGGCGACCTACTAAGCCGCAGCCCCGCGACCTTGTCCGGCGGGGAAGGGCGGCGCGTCGCGCTCGCCCGCACCTTGCTTTGCGGGCCGAGGCTGCTCCTACTCGACGAGCCGCTGGCAGGCCTCGACGGGGGGCGGAAGGCGGAGATCCTTCCCTATCTGGAGGCGCTCATCGCGCGCTTCGCGCTGCCCGTCCTCCTCGTCAGCCACGATGCGCGCGAGGCGGCGCTCCTCGCGGAGCGCACGGCCGTGATGAGCGGCGGCCGAATCGCGGCGTTCGGTCCGACGGCGGAGGTCCTGAGCGCGGAGGGCATAGCCGGACATGCCGGCAGCGTCCTTACGGGAACCGTCGCGGGGCACGACGAGGAAGCTTGGCTGACGACGATCGAGACCGGCGCGGGGGCGGTCTTCGTGCCTCTCGCACGGGAGCGCGCGGTGGGCGCCGCCGTCCGCCTCTACGTCGATCCGCGTAACGTCGCCCTCGCGACGGCGCCGCCGCGAGGGCTGAGCATCAGGAACGTCCTGTCGGCGCAGGTGGCATCGGTGCAGCCCGAACCCGGGACGGCCTTCGCCGAAATCGTTCTGGACGCGGCGGGCGACCCGCTCCGCTCGCAGATCACCAAGGCGGCCGCCGCCGAGCTCGCGCTCGACGAAGGGCAAGCCGTCTTCGCCCTGATCAAGAGCGCCAGCTTCGACGATTAGACCGGGACGCGGATCGCGGGCTTCACCTCGGCGTCGTAGAGCTTCCGCAGCTCGTCATGCACTTCCGGCGACAGCGCCGGCATCTCCGAGGCGGCGGCGTTGGCGCGGGCCTGAGCGGGCTTGGACGCGCCGGCGATGACCGAGCTGACGGCGTCGTGGTCCAGGCACCAGCGGATCGCGACCTGGGCGAGGGAGCCGTCGTGATCGGGCAGCGCGGCCTGTACCTTGTCGACGAGATCCAAGCCGGTATCGAAGGGGATGCCGGAGAAGGTCTCTCCGACGGAGAACGCTTCGCCGTTGCGGTTGTAGTTGCGGTGATCGGTCGGCGCGAAGTGCGTGTCGCGGCTGAACTTGCCCGTGAGAAGCCCGCTCGCCAGGGGCAGGCGGACGATGATGCCGACGTCCTGTTCCTTCGCGCGCGGCAGGAGCTCGTCGGCGGCGTCCTGGCGGAAGATGTTGAAGATGAGCTGGATGGAGGCGCAGCCGGGCTCGTCCAGGCAGACCATGCCCTCCTCGATCGTCTCGACGCTCGTTCCCCACGCCCGGACGAGGCCGTCCGCCTGCGCCTCGTTCATCACCTCGAAGAGGTCGCCGCCGCGCAGGACCTCCGGCGGGACGCAGTGGAGCTGGACGAGGTCGAGCGCGTCGACCCGCAAGCGGTCCGCCGACTGCTTGAGGTGGTCGCGAACGCCGTCCCGTCCGTAGGCGTCGGGATAGAGGTCGGCCGTGCGGCCGACCTTCGTCGCGAGGACCGGCCGGCGGGGCAGGGACGCCGCATGCTCCCCGACCAGCGCCTCGCTGCGTCCGTCGCCGTAGACGTCGGCGGTGTCGAAGAAGTCGATCCCCGCCTCGGTGGCGGCCGCGAGGACCGACTTCGCCTTCTCGTCCTCGATCGGACCGAAGTCGCCGCCGAGCTGCCAGCAGCCGAGCCCGACCTCGGAAACTTCGAAGCCCGTCTTGCCCAGTCGTCTGTGTCTCACGGCGTCCTCCAGCGTCTCAGAGCCAGGGAGCTATGCCGGAAGGGCGGACTAGGCAATTCCGGCCGTCAGTCAGCCGCCTCGATGGGGAGGCGGAACGGCGTGACGGGGCGGTCGTCCTCTTCGTAGAGGTTGACCAGCGGCACGTCGGCCCAGCCGTAGCGGACCTCCGTCGGCGACGTGCCCTCGGCGTCGAGCCTGACCTCGTCGCCGTCGAGCACCGCGGCGGCGTAGCGGCACGCGCCGTCCTCTTCGCACAGCTCGAACCCGACCGGCGCGCCGTAGCCGACGGCCCGGATCTCAGGGCCGTCGGGGAAGGTCACGACGACGTCCCCGCCGTCCATCCGCGCCGCCGCCGGCGAGCGGCCGTCCGTCGCGCCCTCTTCGCCGTAGGCGAGCCGTTCCAGCATGGTCGCGACGCGGTGGCCGACGATCTGCTTGTTGGCGGGATGGATGTCGAAGCGGTCGCCCGCGTCGATGATGACGGCGAGGCCGACGTTCTCGTCATCGAGCGCGACCTGCCGCTCCGCCTCCCGCACGCCCGCCCAGCCAGAGTCAGCAGGACCCGCAGGCAAGGCGCCGAAGCCCGGCAGCTGGACGAGGACGACGGGGAGGTCCTCGCCGAACATTCCGCGCCACTCCGCGATCATGGCGTTGAGGAGCGCTTCGTACGTGTCCGGCTTGCCGGTGTTCGATTCCCCCTGATACCAGACGCCCGCCTTGAACCGGCGCCCGTCGAGGGGCGCCATCATGCCGTTGGCGATGGTCGTCAGTCCGTGGACGGACTCCCACGGCGCGCGCGGCGGCTGGCCGACCTCCTTCGGCGCGACGTCGTAGGTCCAGCCCTCGGCGAGCGGCACCGTGCCGTTCGCCCGAAGCTGCATCGCCTCGGCCGGGCCGTGCAGGCCGCCAGGGCCCCACCGGTTGTTCACGTTGACGACGATCGTGTTCTCGCCCTCGCGCAGCACGCCTTGCGGCAGCGCGTGATCGCGTGGCGTGCTCCAGCCGAACTCGTTGGCGACGTACTCGCCGTTGATCCAGACCGAGTCGACCTCGCTGAGCGAGCCGAGCGACAGGACGGGCGCCTCGGCGGCGGCTTGCTCCGCCGTGAGGTCGGCGGTGTTGCGCAGCCAGACGACGCCGTCCGACCCCGAAAGGCGCGGGTCGCCCCACTCCCGCCAATCGCTCATCGCGGGCACGGCCTTCCACGCCGACGCGTCGTGGTCCTCGGCCCAGGGCGAGGTGTCGCCGGCAGCGTCGTGCCACCAGGCTTCCCACTGCTCGCCGAAGGTCGCGAGGCCGTCCGCCTCGTCCTTCGCATAGTCCGCGAGGAGGGCCAGCTCGTCGCCGAACTCGTCCGTCGTCTCCTTCAGCGTCTCGGCGCTGACATAGGCCTCGATCTGCGCGCCACCCCAGGAGTTGTCGATGAGGCCGAGGGGCACGTCCTCGTTCTCCTGAACCTCGCGCGCGGCGAAGTAGCAGACGGCCGAGAAGTCGCGCAGGCTCTCGGCGGAGGCGACTTTCCAAGCCGCCCCGTCGGGCAGAGCGTCGGCCGGGGCAGGGGTCGCCTCGAGCGGAACCTTCATGACGCGAATCGTCTCGCTCGTCGGCTTGGCAAGCTCGTCGTCGGCGTTGAGCGCCTTCCTGACCGGGAACTCCATGTTCGACTGGCCCGAGCAGAGCCAGACGTCGCCGACGAGAACGTCCGAGACCTCGGCATAGCCGTCGCCCGCGTCCGCGCTGAGCGTGTAGGGGCCGCCGGCGGACATGGCCGGCAGGGTGACCTCGAACCGCCCGTTCCGGTCGGCGCGCGTGCGCTGGGTCGCGTCGCCGAGCCTGACCGTGACGCGCGTACGCGGCGCCGCCGTACCGCGAATCGCGATCGGCTCGTCGCGCTGCACGACCATCGAGTCGCCGACGTCGCTGGAAAAGGACACCGAGCCGTCGTCAGCCGCGGCTTGCACGGCGATTGCTAGAAGGGCAGCGTGTAAGATCATTCGAGGCGTTTCCTGTCTCGTTGGACTCGGTGGAGGGTAGAGAGCCCGAAGAGGCTCCGCCAACCGCCGGATGCAGCGAGGTTGCCGGGCGCTCCGGCAACATGATAGCGATCACAAGTCACAAAACAGGCGAATCGGCTCGCCAAGCTAGGGTAGGAACAAGATGAGCGTCACCACCACGCCCGAGGGGGCGCAAACGCCGGAGGGGGCGCACGGCGCGCACGTCCTCGCGGCGCCGAACACTGCCTACATCATCACCATCGCGGTCATCGCCACGCTCGGCGGCTTCCTGTTCGGCTTCGACTCGGGCGTGATCAACGGCACGGTCGACGGCCTTCAGACGGCCTTCGGATCGACGACGGTCGGCACGGGCTGGTCCGTCTCCTCGATGCTGCTCGGCTCGGCCGCGGGCGCGCTCGCGGCGGGCCGCCTCGCCGATGCGTTCGGGCGGCGGGCCATGCTGATGGTGGCGGCCGTCTGCTTCATCATCTCGGCCTGGGGGTCGGGGATCGCGACCGGCGTCACCGAGTTCGTCATCTACCGCATCATCGGCGGCCTCGCCGTCGGCGCGGCGTCGGTCATGTCGCCCGCCTACATCTCCGAGATCGCGCCCGCGCGTCACCGGGGCGCGCTCGGCACGGCGCAGCAGATCGCCATCGTGACGGGCCTCTTCATCGCGTTCTTGTCGAACTTCCTCCTCGCGCGGTCGGCCGGGGGTTCCACGGCTGAGTTCGCCCTGGGCTATGAGACCTGGCGCTGGATGTTCTGGGTCGAGCTGCTGCCGGCCTTCATCTTCCTCGGCGCGCTCTTCGCGATCCCGGAGAGCCCCCGCTTCCTCGTCGCGAAGGGCAAGGCCGATAGCGCCAAAGGCGTGCTCGCCAAGCTCTTCGGCGGCGGCGCGGACGCCAAGGTCGCCGAGATCGAGCGTACGCTCGCGCGTGATCACAAGCCGCGCTTCTCCGACCTGACGAATGGCGGCAAGATCCGTCCGATCGTCTGGGTCGGCATCGGCCTCGCCGTGTTCCAGCAGCTCGTCGGCATCAACGTCATCTTCTACTACGGCGCGGTGCTGTGGCAGTCGGCCGGCTTCTCCGAGGACAGCGCGCTGCTGCAGAACGTCCTTTCGGGCGGGATCAGCATCCTGGCCGTGGTCGTCTGCCTCGCCATGATCGACCGCGTCGGGCGCAAGCCGTTCTTGTTCTGGGGTTCGATCGGCATGGTCGTCACCCTCGGCATCATGTGCTTCGCCTTCTCGACCGGCAGCCTCGGCGATGACGGCAACCTGCAGCTGTCCGGTTCCATGGGCACGGTCGCGTTGGTCGCGGGCCTCGCCTACGTCTTCGCCTTCAACCTCTCCTGGGGTCCGGTGATGTGGGTGCTCCTGGGCGAGATGTTCCCGAACCAGTTCCGCGGTTCGGCCCTGGCGGTCGCGGGACTGTCGCAATGGCTCGCGAACTTCCTCGTGACCTGGAGCTTCCCGATCTTCCTCGCGGGCATCGGCCTGGCGGGCGCCTACGGCATCTACGCCTTCTTCGCGCTCGTCTCGGTGTTCTTCGTCGCCAAGATGGTGCGCGAGACCAAGGGCATGGAACTCGAGGACATGGTCGGCTGAGGCCGTCAGCCTCTCTTCAGACGAAAGGGCGGACCTTCGGGTCCGCCCTTTTTCTTTGCTGGTCGGCTAACGCCAGGCGCCGCTGCGCAGGACCTTGGCGAGGAGCACCGGTGACCAAAGGATCGGATGGCGGCGCTGGCTCTCGGTCAGCTGCAGCTCGACGCCGGAGTGGCTCTTGAGCTTGTGCAGCGCATAGTCGACGCCGCCGTCGAAGGTGAAGGCGGCCTTGAGCACCCGCGCCACCGTCAGCGGCTTGCCGAGCGCGCGACGAAGCGCCCACCTGTCGGCACCGCCCTTCGGCAAGGCATGGCGGCCCTCCGCGTCCGGCGTGCCGAAGAGCGCTGTCGTCAGCGCTTCGTAGCGGCGCAGGTCCGCCTCGACGATGCTGGCCGCACGGCCCTCGGCGTCCTCGGCGCGAAGCTCCGTTCGGTAGGACGCGGCGAGGGCGCCGGTCCAGAACGCTCGCGCGGTGACGGGACCGGAGAAGAGCGGCAGGGCGGCGCTCGCAAAGCTGCGCACGCTGGCGGCGAGGCCGCGCAGCATCCGGGACCGGACCTCTTCGTCCTGAGGCTCCACCACCAGCGTCCTTTGCGCGAAGCGTCCCCAGACCGACGAGAGGAGCGCCGCTTCGCTCGCGCGTCGTTCGAAGGCGGGGAGGGAGAGGACCGAAGCCTTCGCCCGGACCGTCCCGCCCTCGGGCGTCGGCACCTCGAGGTAGAAGACGTTGGGCGGCAGGGCGGCGTTCGCCGCCGCGCTGAGCGCGCGGCCATGAAAGGCGCGGTAGCTGTGCACGAGGACGTAGAGGTCCAGCATCTTCGACGGATCGTCCGACTCGCGCAGCCCCGAGCCGTAGAAGAGAAAGCCTGCGATCGAATCGCGGGGCGCGCGGGCGCGGATCGCCTCGGTCAGCGCGAGCAGGCGGGCGGGGGGCGGGGCCTGCTCCGCCTCGACGACGTCGAGCACCGCATCCGTCACGGCATCACCACCGTCAGGGACCGAGGCGAAGTGACCGTCAGAGGCCCGGTCGGGATGTCCTCGCCGTCGAGGACGAGCGGCGCCTCGGTGTCCAGCCGCAAGGTATGGACGTTGCGGCTGAGGTAGCCGTCGACCGCCGTCCGGTTCGGCTTCATGCCGAGCCAGAGCTGGACCAGGCGGCGGCGCAGGTGGCGGCTGTCGCCCCGCGCCAGGGTCACGCGGATCGGCGCCTTCTCGCGGCCCCAGAAAGGATCGAGGCCGACCATCAGGCCGGGCAGAGTGGTGACGAGGGCGAAGCGCGCGTCCGGGCCGAAGGTCTCGCCGTCGAGGTCCGCCCGCGTCGCGTCAGGCGCCATGATCGCCTTGCGTCGTCCCTTCTCGCCCCACGCGATGCCCGCGACGGCGCCTGCGACCTGCAGGCTGCCCTCAGCGCCCTGAGACTGGATCGCCTCGCGGGCGTAGGCGATGCCGCGCGGCACGGCGCCCGCGGCGAGGAAGAAGCCGAAGAGAGGGTCGCCCGCGCCCTCGACCCTGAGGACGGGCAGGCGGCGGAGGCGGCCGCCCTTCGTCAGGAGGCGGGTGAGGACGCTCGCCTCCCGCGGGGCGCCTGCGATGCGGGCCACGAGATCGGTCATGCCGCCGGGGACGAGGATCAGGCGGGGGGCCGGCGCCCCGGCCTCGACCCGTCGCATGACCGCCGTGGTGACCGCGAGCACGGTGCCGTCGCCGCCTTCGACCGCGATGAGGTCGTGGCCCTCGATCTGCGCCTCGATCGCGCCGAAGTCCGGCACGGCGCGGGCTGCCCCCGGCAGGTCCACGCGCGCGAGCACGGAGCCACGCGTCGCGACCGTGTGGCTCTCGGGGTTCGTCAGCAGGAGAGGCCTCAGCGCGGCCTCTCCCGACTGAGGCAGAGGTAGACGCCGAGGAGCGCGAAGAGGCCGATCGGGAAGGCGATGGCCCAGCCTGGCTTGGTCGCGCCCGCCTCGGCGAAGGAGAGCATGACGCCGTCGAAGATGAGGTAGCCGAAGCCGAGCGCGAGGCAGCCGATCATGGCGAGGTCTCCCGAGGCCTGCCGGCTGAGCTGTTGCATCAGGGGCACGGAGCACAGGACGAGCGCGAGGGCGGCGAGGGGGCGCGTCAGGCGGTGGATGAACCAGGTCTGATAGGTGAAGCCGGGCCGGCTGCCCGAACCTCGCAGCTGCTCGAGCGCCTGCATGTCGGCGAGGGACAGGTCGCGCGGCTCCGCGATGACGCGGTCGAGCGAGGCGGGCGTCTGCTCGCTCCGCCACCGGGCGGAAGGCTTCGGCGCACCGGGCTCCAACGAGACGACGCGGGTGCCGCCGAGTTCCCACTCCTCGTCCCCCCTCCACGTCGCGGTGTCGGCGAAGGTGATCGCGCTCGGCGCTCCGTCCTCGCCGATGTCGTAGATCTGCACGTCGCCGAAGGTCTCGGGTCCGCGCCGGGAGGCGATGCGGACGATCCGGCCCTGGTCGGCGATCCAAAGGGGGTCTTCATCGGAGAGGAGGTCCCCGGAGTAGCCCGGCGCGCCCCAGGACTGAAGGCCGCGCACGGCGCTCGGCATGGCCGTGTCGACGATGAGGATCGACAGGCCGGCGATCAGCAGCGTCATCGGCGCGATCAGCACGACTTGGCGGAAGGCGGAGAGGCCCGCCGCGGTCAGCGCGACGATCTCCCGCCGCCGCACGAGGGAGACGTAGGTCAGGACGACGGCGAGGAGGATCGCGACCAAGAGAGTGCGGTCGAAGATCACCGGCATGCGCTGAATCAGGTAGGTGGTCGCGCCCCCGGCGCCCATCGCCTCGGCCCGCTCGGCGATCTCGGAAGAGTTGGCGAGGCTGTCGAGGAGGCCGATCAGGGTCACGCTCGCGATCGCGGCCATGGCCCAACGGCTGGCGAGCATGCCGCTGAGATAGACGGCGAAGCGGAACTGGCTGCCCCCCATCACGCCCCCGCGGGCACGGGGTTCTGGCGACCGAAGCGCGGAAGCTTGGGCAGGTCGGGCAGCGACTCCATCGGCGGCGGCGCGGCCGTGTAGGCGGAGCGGTAGAAGAGCCACGCGCCGAGGCTCGCGCTGGCGATCACGGCGCCCCAGCAGCCGAGCCAGGCGGGCACCTGGCCGGCCATGCCGGCAGCGCTCGCCGCCTCGAGCGTCTTCTGCAGGAGGACGAGGTAGAGGAGGCCGACGAAGACGCCGCCCGAGCGCTGGGAGCGGTTGAAGCTCATGCCCAGGGGGATGCCGATGAAGGGGAAGGTCATCAAGATGGCGGCGCGGGACAGGCGCGTGTTGAGCGCCGTGCCCGCCGCCCGCGCCTGGTCCTCCGTCAGGCCGCCCTCGGACAGCGCGCCGAGGAGCTCCCCGATTGTCATCTCCTCCTCGTCCACGCCGCGCGGGCGGTAGGCCGTCAGCTCCTCCGCGCCCGCCACGGCGAGGGTGTCGAACCGGACAGACGCTTCGGGCGTGCCGTCCGGCCGGACCACGTAGGACGCGCCGCCGCTGAGGATCAGGCTCGGCACACGCGTCTGGGGATCGACGCGCAGCACGCCTTCGGGCGCGGTCGCGACGCGGATCGTGCCGTCCGGCTGGAGCTCGTGGATGAAGACGCCCGTGACGCCGCCCGTGTCGCCGAGCTCGTCGCGGGTCCAGATCGTGCGGTCGCCGAGCCGCACGAACTTGCCCTCGCGGAAGGCGCCGGTGAATGTCTGCTGCTGCGCGATGTGGACCGCCTCGCGGTACCCGTAGCGACTATGCGGCTGCATGTAGCCTTCGACGAAGACCACGAGCAGCGACAGCATGATGGAGAGGAGGATGAAGGGCTTGGCGAAGCGCGTCAGCGGCACCGAGGAGGCAAGGATCGCCGTCAGCTCCTCGCCGCGGTTGAGACGATCCGTCGCGATGATGGTGCCGAGCAGGAACGCCGCCGGGATGGCGAGGCCGAGATAGTGCGGGATCAGGTTGATCACCATGCGCACCGCGTCCGAGGCCGGGTTCGAGCTGAGCGAGATCACCTCCATGATCCGCAGCATCCGCTCGAGCATCAGGACGGACAGTGCGAGCAGCACCAGTCCGCCGACGACGAACGCAGCGTTCCGAAACACATATCGATCAAGGAGGCTCATGATGATGTGGTAGAGGGACCTTACGTGCAGGGCGAGCAACGTACGGCTGGGTTATGAAGACAAACGCACCGAGAAGGAAGGGCGCGGCCGTCGCGGCTTTGTCCGCGGCCTGTCTGGCCAGCGCCGGGTTGGCGGCGCAGGAACTCGACATCAGGCCTTATGAAGCGCCCGATTCCTGCGATCCTTATGCCGTTCAGCTCAAGATCACCGTGACGGGGATAGAGGCGGCCGTCGGCATCCTTACCGTCGACGTCTACGAGAACGACCCCGACCGCTTCTTGAACAAGAAGGGCCGCGTGCGCCGCATACGGGTGCCGGCCGAGAAGGGCAGCCAGACCGTCTGCATGACGGCGCCGCCCCCGGGCCTCTACGCCGCCGCGACCTATCACGACGAGGACGGCGACCGGGACCTCGACAAGAAGTGGAACCTGATGCCGAAGGAGCCCTTCGCGCTGTCCAACGATCCGAAGCTGAAGCTCGGCTTCCCGCCCATCGAGCCCAGCCTGTTCGAGGTGACCGACCGGGGCGCGGCGATCACCCTCTCGCTGCGCACCGCCGACTGACCGCCGAACCGCGACCGTTCGGTGTCACAGACATGAACAGGATGTGACGGCCGCATGGTAGCGTGGTTAAAAGGGGCGGGCCATGTACCGCTCCTTCGCTAACGCCGAGACGCGCTGGAGCCTGCCCGATGTTCGCCCGCCGCTGGAAAGAACAGAACTACCTGCTCGATAAGATGGGTCTGCGCGAGTTGAACCGCGCCTATGCGACCTATCCGGGCGTCTGGGCCTATGCGATCCTGCTGGTCGCCAGCCTTATCGCGGGCCTCGCGCTCGGCCCGTCCCTCATGGGCGGCGCGCTGTCGGTCGTCGCGGTCGTGCTGCTCTACCCGCTCTTCTGGTACGGGCTGCACCGCTTCGTCCTGCACAGCCAGTTCCTGTACCGCTTCCAGAAGACTTCGGCGCTGTGGAAGCGGATCCACTACGATCACCACCGCCGTCCGAACGACCTGTCGGTCCTCTTCGGCAGCCTCGCCAACACGCTGCCGACGATCGGCATCCTCTGCGGCGTCACCGGGGCGCTGATCGCGGGCTGGCCCGGCTTCTTCCTGGCGGTCGCGACCGGCCTTCTGATGACGATGCTGTACGAGTACGTGCACTGCATCCAGCACCTCGGCTACCTGCCTGACTCGGCGCGCCTTCAGCGCATGAAGCGGCTGCACCTGCTGCACCACTTCCACAACGAGAACGGCAATTACGGCATCACCGAGTTCTGGCCGGACAGGCTGCTCGGTTCGTTCTACGGGGAGGGTGCCGCCAAGCCGCTGCCGCGCAGCGCGACGGTGCGGAACCTCGGCTACACGTCAGAGGTCGCCAAGCGCTACCCCTGGGTCGAGCAGCTCTCCGGCGACGGGACCGACGTGCCGAAGGGGCGGCCCCGTCCGGGCGCGCCGCTCGAGGCGTGAGCCCGCTGGGCGAGGCGCCGGACGCCCTCATCGACGCCGACCTGACGGTCCGCCGCGTAGACGATGCGGCGGGCCGCCGCGCGTTCCTGGACCTGCCTTACACGCTCTACGGGCGCGACCCCAACTTCCGCCCGCCGCTGCGGTTCGAGCGGGCGAGCCACTTGAAGCGGCACCTGAGCGGCAAGGAGCCGACCGAGCAGCACGCGCTGTTCCTTTGCGAGCGGCGCGGCGAGGTCGTCGGGCGCATCGCGGCCTTCCTGAACCGCGCCCATCTGGACCGATACGAAGACGGGGCGGGGCACTTCGGCCTCCTCGCAGCAGTGGACGACCAGAGGGTCGTCGCGGCGCTCCTGCGCGCGGCCGAGGAACACCTGCGCGGCCTCGGGATGACGCAGATCGTCGGGCCCTACGACTTCTCGGTGAACGAGGAGATCGGCCTGCCCGAGAGCGGCTTCGACACGCCCCCCATGCTGATGATGCCTTACGCGCGGCCCGCCCTCGCCGAGGCCGTTGCGGCGACGGGCTACGAGACGAAGATGCGCCTCCTCGCCTTCGTCGTGGACCTCGACGCGCACTACCCGCGGCCGCCCGTCGTTCAGAAGCTCCAGGCGCAGGTGGAGGCCGACCCGAGCCTGCGCCTCCGGAAGATGGAGCCGAAGCGGTTCCGCGAGGACGTCCGGGCCTGCATGGCGATCTTCAACGACGCCTGGGCGAACAATTGGAGCTACCTGCCGTTCTCGGACGAGCAGGTCGATCACGTCGCAAGCGAGCTGAAGCCGCTCCTGGAGCCCGACGCCTTCTGGATCGGCGAGAAGAACGGCGAGCCCATGGCCTTCGTCGTCATGGCGCCGAACGTGAACGAGGCGGCGCGCGACCTTTCCGGGCGGATGCTGCCCTTCGGCTGGGCGAAGCTTCTGTGGCGCCTCAAGCGGCACGAGGTGACGACCGCTCGCATGATGCTGATGGGCGTGAAGCAGGACCTTCAGAAGTCGCGCACCGGCGTGGCTCTGGTCTGCTCGCTCTTCGAGGAGGCGTTCGCCGCGGGCCGCGCCAAGGGCATCAAGACCTGCGAGATGTCCTGGGTGCTCGACAACAACGTCGACGTCCAGCGGCTGATCAAGCTGTCGGGCGCCGAGGTCTACAAGACCTACCGCATGGTCGGAAAGGCGCTCTGAGCCGTGGGCGCAGGGGCGGACAGCACCGGGCAGCCTTCTGCCCTCGTCCTCGCCGGGCGCAGGGGCGGTGACGACCCGCTCCTGGCGGCGCATCCCGGCCTCGCGACCAAGGCCCTTCTTCCCGTCGCGGGCCGACCGATGGTCGAGCGGGTGCTCGAAGCGCTCGACGGCTTCGACGTCTGGATCAGCGGCCTGACCGCCGAAGAAGCGCCTGCGCGCCACATCGCCCCGCCCGCGGCGAGCCCGGCGAGCGCCGTGCTCGCCGCGGCGGAGGCGGGCGCGCCGCTGCCGCTGCTGGTCACCACGGCCGACCACGCGCTGCTCACGCGCGAACTGGTCGATGCCTTCGTCACGCAGGCGAAGGCGAGCGGCGCTGACCTCTGCGTGGGCCTTACCCGGCGCGAGGCGATCGAGGCGCGCTTTCCCGGCGTCTCGCGGACCTATCTGCGGTTCCGCGGCGCCGAGGTCTCGGGTTGCAACCTCTTCTACCTGGCGAACGAGCGCGGCCTCGAAGGCGTGCGCTTCTGGCGGCGCGCCGAGGCGGACCGGAAGCGGCCCCTGCGCCTCGCGCGCCGGATCGGACCTTCCGTCCTGGTCGCATACGCCCTCAAGCGTCTCACGCTCGGCGGGCTCTTCGAGCACGCTTCCCGCCGCCTCGGTGCGAACGTCGCTCCCATCCTGCTCGCGGACGGCGCCGCCGCGGTGGACGTGGACAAGCCCTCGGACCTCGCCCTCGTCGAGGCCGTCCTGAGAGGCGAGGCATGAGCGCGGGGCGGGCGGAGCGCCTGCCGGGGTCCACCGGCATGGGGCGGCGCGTTCGGCGCAACACCGGCCTGATGGTCGGCGCCAAGATCGGCGGCGGCGTCCTGTCGCTCGGCGCGCTCGCGGTCGCGACGCGCGCTCTGACCCCGGCGGAGTTCGGCACGCTCGTCTTCGTCCATGCCCTCGTCCTCGTCTTCACCGAGGCGGTGACCTTCGAATCCTGGCTGACCGTCGTGCGCTTCGGCGCCGAGGCGAAGGCGGCGAAGGACGACGAGCGCTACGCGCGGACCGTCCGCTTCTGCGCGACGCTCGACGCGGTCGCCGCCGCCGCCGCCTTCAGCCTCGCCGTCCTCGTCTGCAGCCTCAGCGTCGAGGCCTCGGGCGCGCTGTCGGTGCTGCCGCTGCCGGTGCTCCTGTCCTACCTCACCCTCATCCTCTTCAAGCAGACCTCGGCGAGCCTCGGCGTCCTTCGCCTCAGCGGTCGCTTCGCGGTCCTCGCGGCGCAGTCCGTCGTCATCTCGACCCTTCGCCTCGTCGGTGGGCTCGTGGTCCTGTTCCTCGGCGGCGGGCTGATCGGCTTCCTCTGCGCCTGGTACGCCGCGTCCTTGACCTCCTACCTCATCCTCATGGTCCTCGGCTGGCGGGCGCTCGGCGAGGACGGCGACCGGGCGCTCGTCTTCTCCGGCGGACCGACGCTGAAGGCGCCGGCCGAAGGGGTGTGGAAGTTCGCCTGGCTCACCAACCTCGATGCGAGCCTCGGCTCGGGCACGACGCAACTTCCGCTCGTCCTGACCGGGATCGCGGGCGGCGCGCACGCTTCGGCGCTCTTCAAGGTCGGCCAGGAGGTCGCCTCCATCCTCTCCAAGAGCACGAAGGCCATCGACCGGGTCATCTATCCCGAGCTCGCCACGCTGACCGCGCGGGGCGAGGGCGGCCGCGTCGTCGGCGTGGTGCTGCGCACGGGCGCGGCGCTCCTGGCCTTCGGCGGCGCGCTCAGCCTCGCTTTCGGGATCGCGGGGCCGCCGCTCCTCGCAGGGCTCCTGGGCAGGCCGATCTACGCCGAGGCGGCGACGATCTCCGTCCTCTTGCTGCTCGCCGCGGCGCTCGGCGGCGCGGTCGCGCCGCTCTTTCCCGCCTTCTACGCGACGGGGCACCCGGGCAAGCCGCTGATCGCCAGGGCCGCGGGGCTCGTGACGCTCCTCGCCGCCTTCTTCCCGCTCACCGGCCGCTTCGGCGTCGAGGGCGCGGGCCTGGCCCTCCTCGCGAGCAGCCTCGCGACCGTCGCCGTCGCCGTTCTCCTGGCACGCGGGCACGCCTGGCAGGGCGCCGGCGGTCAGGCGGCCGGCCAGACCTTCGACAAAGCCTCCTTCGCCGCCGCAGCCACGTCGCCGACGGAGGCCGAGAGGTCCGGAACGCCCGGCCACCCTACGTCCCGCTTCTCGCTGCCCGCGAAGGCGCGCGGCGTCTCGTAGCGGGGAAGGATGTGCGCGTGGACGTGAGGATCGACCATCATCAAGGTCAGGTAGTTGATCTTGTCGGGCGCGAAGGCCGCCCGCAGCGCCGCCTCGACGTCGCGCACGACGCTCGCCTGCTCGGCGAAGGCCTCGTCCGGCAGGGCGGAGACTGCGGTCACCTCCGCATGCGCCACCATCACCATCGCGCCCAGGGTCGCCTGCTTGGGCCGGATCAGGACGGACCAGTGCCGATAGGCATGGATCAGGCTTCCGTCCCCACCGAACTTCTCATAGGTCGAATGATGCCTCACTCCGCTCTCCGTTCTCTTCCGCGCTTCTGCCTGGGGGTAGCATGACCCCTGATACCGTCGCCAACGCCGCCGTGGCCTCGTCCGATCCTGCAGAGCAGCCACTGCGCGTCGTCGGCTCGCTGCCCGTTCGCCTCTACGGTCTCGACCTCGACGAGTGGCAGGCGCGGGCGTGGTCGAAGGCGGGCGTGGGGAACGCGCAGGGGCGCATCCTCGTCGATGCGGCTTGGATCCTCTCCCCGGCGCTGATGCGGGCGCTCGTCAGGCGGCCGGGCACGGCGCTGGTCGAGCGAACCGCGACGGGACAGCGGCGCCTGGCGGCCGCCCACCTTCCGGCGGGCGAAGCCGAGGCACCGATCGCCGCGATGATGCAGGCCGACCTCGACGAGGGCGCGCTCGAAGCGCTGGGCCTCGCGCCCTACGACGCCGAGGGGCTGGCGGGCCGCTACGATCACCAGCTGCGCAAGCGCGAGGCGCCCTACGCGCTCGACCTTCTCTCGACCGCCCCGTCCGACGTCGAGTGGCGCCTGTTCCAGTCCGCCTACAAGGGCGTGACGGACTTCGTCACCAAGTACGCCTGGCCGCGTCCGGCCTTCGCGGTGACGCGCTGGGCGGCGGGCGCGGGCCTCACGCCCAACATGGTGACGACCGCCAGCCTGGTTCTGACGATCCTCGCCTTCTTCTTCTTCATGCAAGGGCAGTGGGTCCTAGGCTTCCTGAGCGGCTGGGGCATGACCTTCCTCGATACCGTGGACGGCAAGCTCGCACGCACGACGATGACGAGTTCCAAGTGGGGCAACCGGTTCGACCACGGCCTCGACCTGATCCACCCGCCGTTCTGGTACTGGGCCTGGTATCAGGGGACGGTGCAGAGCGGCGCGTTCCCGGGCGTCGCGCCCGAGTGGCTCGAGCTGTCCTTGTGGATCATCCTCGTCGGCTACTGCGCGGACCGCGTGGTCGAGGGCATCTTCATCCGCAGGCACGGCTTCCACATCCACGTCTGGCGTCCGGCGGACAGCCTTCTTCGGTCGTTCAGCGCGCGTCGCAACCCGAACATGTTCGTCTTCATGGTCGCGGTGATCCTCGCCGCGCCGGCGGTCGGGATCGCGGTCGTCGCCGCCTGGACGGCGATCTGCCTCGTCTTCCATGCCGTGCGCCTCTTCGAGGCAGAGGGCGGCGAGCAGACTTCGTGGTTGGAGGCGGCGTGAGCCTAGCGATCTTCGACATCGACCTGACGCTGACGCGCAAGCCGACCTGGCGGCAGTTCCTTCTCTTCGCGAACGAGGGGAAGCCGGGCTTCGCCGCTCGCCTCGGCGCCGCGATGGCGCCCGCCGCTCTCGCCTACGGCCTGCGTCAGGGCACGCGCATGCAGGTCAAGGAGGCGGCGCTTCGGACCGGCCTTGCGGGCCGGACGGAGGCCGAGCTTCGGCCGCTGGCCGAACGATTCGTGGATCGACTGGTCACGGAGGGACTGCGCAAGAAGGCGCAGGGCGTGATCGCCTCGCACAAAGCCGACGGACACGGCGTCGCGGTCGCGACGGCGGCGGTGGACCTGATCGTCGATCCGCTCTGCGACCGCCTCGGGATCGAGACGCGGCTCTGCACCCCGATGGCGTGGAAGGACGGCGTGCTGCAAGACCACTTCTCGGGGCCGAACTGCTACGCCGAGGAGAAGGAGCGACAGGTCCGCGCGCTGCTGGAGAAGCGCGGCGAGGACCTCGCCGCCTTCTACTCCGATCACGTCAGCGACCTCGGGCTCCTCAAGCTCGCGCGGCGCGGCGTCGCGGTGAACCCTTCGCCCGCGCTCGCCGGGGTGGTCGCCGCCGAAGGGCTCGAAATGGAGGACTGGGACGCATGAAGGCCATCATCCTCAGCGCCGGACGCGGCTCGCGCCTTCTGCCTCTGACCGCGGCGCGGCCGAAGTGCCTGCTCGACGTCGGCGGCGTCACCGTAGTGCGGCATCAGATCGGCGCGCTCGCGAGGGCAGGGGTGGACGATATCACCGTCATCACCGGCTTCCTGCCCCACCTCGTCGAGGAGGACGTGGCGCGTCACGGGACGAATGCGGACGTGCGCTGCCAGTTCAATCCGTTCTATCAGATCGCGGACAACCTCGCCTCGTGCTGGATGGCGCGGGGGCGGATGACGAGCGACTTCCTCCTCATCAACGGCGATACGCTGTTCGAAGACGCGCTGCTCGAACGCGTCCTCTCCGCGCCGCCCGCCGCCGTGTCCGTCACCGTCGACAAGAAGGCCGCCTACGACGAGGACGACATGAAGGTGACGCTGCGCGGCACGCAGCTCATGGGCATCGGCAAGACGCTCAACCACTCCGAGACCGACGCCGAGTCGATCGGCATGCTGCGCTTCATGGGGGACGGGCCGCGCGTCTTCACCGATCGCCTCGAAGCGATGATGCGCAGCCCCGAGGGCGTGCGCTCCTGGTTCCTGAAGGCGATCGACGGGCTCGCGAAGTCCGGGATCACCGTCGAGACCTGCTCGATCGAGGGCTGCACCTGGTCCGAGCTCGACACGCCGGAGGACTACGAGGCCGTCCGCTCCCTGTTCGGCTGACTCAGGCCGTTGCGGGCGCCTGCTGCCGGGCGACCACGGCACGCGTCGCGAAGACGAGGCTCGCGCAGGCCGCCGCGCACCACAGCGCCATGCCGTAGAGCTGCGCTTCGTAGGGCACGCCGAAGTCGAGGAGCGGACCGACGAGCCCCGGGCCGATCGCCGTCGCCACGACCATGCCGGAGCTTACGAGCGCGCGGACCCCGCCGAGGTAGCGCGTGCCGTAGACCTCAGGCCAGAGCGCGCCGAACAGCGTCGAGGAGAGGCCGTAGGAGACCCCGAGCAGCGCCATGAAGACGAAGACGCCCGCCGCGCTGTGCGTCACCGCGACCGCGATGCAAGCGCTCGCGAGGGGCAGGAGGAAGAAGGGCAGGATCCTTACCGCGCCGAATCGGTCGACCAGCCGTCCGCAGACGAGCGCGAAGATGACGGTGAGCGCCGCCTTCACCGGGAAGGCGAGGGCGAAGACCGCCGGGTCGAGACCCCGGATCTCCGCCAGCGTGCCGAGGTAGAAGAAGATCGTCGTGCCGATGAAGGGCGGGGCGAGGACGCCCGTCAGCAGGAGGTAGAAGAGCGGGTCGCGCGCGACCTCACCTTGCGTCCAGCTTCGCACCGGCGAGACCGCCGCCGCCTCCTCGTTTCGGGGCGCGCGCTCCTTGCGGAGGAGACCGGTGATGAGCGGCAGCGCGAGGATGAGGACCGCCGCCGAGCCGAGCCAGATGCCGCGGAAGCCGTAGGCCGCCGCGAGCGCGACGCTCAGCGCGGGCAGGATCGCCTCGCCGCCCTGATAGCCGAGGACGACGAGCGAGGTCGCGCGCCCCCGGCTCGCCGCGAACCAGCGGCCGGTCTCGGTCAGCGCGATGTGGCTCATCATGCCCTGGCCGAGGAGGCGCAGGAGGAAGAGCGCGAGGACCAGGAGCGCGACGTTCGGCGCGTAGGCGAGGAGGACGCAGGCCCCTGCGAGCGCAGGCATGGTGAAGGCCGTCACCCGCCATCCCGGCGCGACGTCGAGGACGCGGCCCAAGAAGGGCAGGGTGGCGGCGCTGCCGAGCGTCGCGGTCATGTAGAGGAGACCGAGCCCGCCGTCGGAGAGCGAGAAGTGCGCCCTGATCTCCGCGCTCGACAGACCGATGAAGAAGGTCTGCCCGAACGACGAGAACATGGTGAGGAGGAAGCCGCCGAAGAGCCAGCGGAGGTTCTGACGGATGAAGGTAAGCACGGGCTGGCTTTGCGCTGCGGTGCAGCATCTGTGAACCCCTCGGTTCCCGAATTGAAACGCCCAGCGTTCACAGGCGTTAGAGGAGGAACCGAACCCGCTTCCGCAGGTAACCTTATGACCCGTTCCGCCCTCCTCGCCGCCCTCGCAGCGACCGCCGCTTGGCCTGCCTTCGCCGCCGCTCAGCAGGACACGGTGCGAGGGCTCGACCGGGAGCAGCCCGTGCCGAAGGTCTCCGAGCAGTTGAAGGATCAGAAGACCGCGGACGTGACCGTCGTCGGGCACGTCCTCAAGCCGAAATCCGTCGAGCCGAGCGCGAAGGGCATGGAGCGCCTCGCCCTGCCCGAAGGGTTCACGATCGACGTCTTCGCCGAGGACCTCGTCAACCCGCGCATGATCCGCGTCGCGGACGACGGCACCGTCTACGTCACGCGCAGAGAGGTCGGCGACGTTCTGATGCTGCGTGACGAGGACGGCGACGGGAAGGCGGACAGCCAGAAGGTCGTCGCGTCCCGTCCGATGATGCACGGCATCGAGATCGACGGCGACGACGTGTACCTCATGACCGTATCAGAGCTGTTCCACGCGACGAGGAACGAGGACGGCACGTTCGGCGAGCTCGAACGCCTGATCGACGACCTGCCCGAAGGCGGTCAGCACGCGAACCGCATGGTGGTGAGGGGCGGGGACGGGAACCTCTACGTCTCGGTCGGCTCGACCTGCAACGCCTGCGACGAGACGAACCCCGAGAACGCGACGATCCTTCAGGTGAAGCCGGACGGCTCTTCGCGGAAGATCTACGCTTCGGGCCTCCGCAACACGATCGGCTACGGCTTCTCGCCCGACACCGGAGAGCTCTACGGCTTCGACCACGGCATCGACTGGCTCGGCGACGACGAGCAGCCAGAAGAGATCAACAAGATCGAAGAGGGGGCGAAGTACGGCTGGCCCTACGTCTACGGCGATCAGATGACGAACCCGCAGGACGAGCCCTCGGGCGGGATCACCGCCGAGGAGTGGGCGGCGCAGAGTCATGGGCCGATCGGGCTCTACACGCCGCACTCCGCCCCGATGCAGCTCGCCTTCTACGACGGCGAAGCGTTCCCCGAGGACTATCGCGGCGACGCCTTCGTCGCCATGCGCGGCTCGTGGAACCGCCTGCCGCCCTCGGGCTACGAGGTCGTGCGCCTCGACTTCGAAAACGGCGAGCCCGTGGGCATCGAGCCCTTCTTGTCAGGCTTCGTCTACGAGGACGAGGAGAGCCCGTCCGGCTGGTCGCAGATGGGCCGCCTTTGCGGCCTCGCGCAGGGACCGGACGGCGCGCTCTACCTTTCGGACGACACGAACGGGGTGATCTACAAGATCGCCTATGACGGCGAAGGGGCGGGGCGTGAGGCGCCGCGCATGACCAACGCTGAGCGGGTGACGAACGGCCTCATCACCGCCGCGGCACCGGACCCCACGCCGCAGAAGGTCGCGAAGCTGTCGAGCGAGCAGGTGAAGGCGAAGGGCAAGCTGCAGGTCAGCTCGGCCGACTTCTCCGAGGGCGGCGCCATTGACGAGAACCAGGCCGCCGAGGGCGACAACGCCTCGCCCGCCGTCTCGTGGGAAGGCGCGCCCAAGAAGACTAGGAGCTTTGCCCTTCTGATGGAGGACCCGGACGCGCCCGAGGACGCGCCGATCATTCACTGGGTCGCCTACGACATCCCAGCGGACGTCACGAGCCTGCCCGAAGGCCTGTCCGGCGCGCCCGCCGTCGAGGTGCCCGCGAAGTTCTATCAGGGTGCGAACGACAACGGCTCGACCGGCTATTACGGCCCGCGCCCGCCTGAAGGTCAGACGCACAGCTACCACGTCCAGGTCTACGCGCTCGACAAGGAGCTGGGCTTGCCGCACGGCGCGACGAGGCAGCAGGTCGTCGAGGCGATGAAGGGCCACGTGTTGGCGATGGGCGAGACGGTCGGAAGCTACACGCGGCCTGCGGAAGGGCAGGGGGACTGATCCGGCCTAGGGCAGTCCCGTCAGTGCGCTGACGGTGAGCCGTCCCTGCCGGTCCCAGTCGAGCTGCCGGTGTTCGCCCTGCAAGACGGGCAGCGGCACGGCGCGGGGACGGAAGAGGACGACGTTGGTGCCGCCGGGCGCTCTGACGCTGTCGTAGATCAGGCCGTCCTCGCCAGGCTCCGCCCGCGGCCAGCGCCGCTGCGCCGCGAAGCCTTGCGGCAAGGCGTAGTCGTCAGGCGCGTAGAGGTCTTCGGGTCCGCCCCTGACATCGAGAAGCTCCGCGTCGAGCGTCGTGGCCAAGCCGCGAAGCTGGATCGTGTTCGGGAAGCCGCCCTCCGACGCGCGCAGGCGGCGCTCGTTGTGATAGGCCGCTTCGCTGACCGCCGTTTCCTCTTCGGTCGCGGCGTACCAGGCGCCGAGTTCGGGCCCGTTGAACCGGCCGCCCGTCTCAGCCGTGTAGATGAAGGCCGCCACGACCCAGGTCGCGCCGTCGCCAGGCTCGGGCAGCGAGCCTTCCGGCAGGACCGCGAGCCGCCGGGCAGGGTCGGCGAGGCGGGCGTTGGTCGCAGCTTCCAGCTCGAAGGCGAGCCGCTGTTCTTCCTCGGTGTCGTAGAGGCCGTCGAAGACATCGACCGGCGGGTAGCGGCTGTCGATGTAGCGGTAGACGGGGCCTGAGAGGCGGGAGCGGGCCTCGCTCACCGACCGCCGCGCCAGGCGTCGAGGTAGGCGCGCGTCCGGTGCAGCGCGAAGAGGCCGCCCTGCATCATGACCTCGATCGGCGCGTGGCCGCCGAAGGGCAGGTCGGTGTTCGCCGCCTTCAGCCAGCGAAGCCCCGCCTCGTCGCGCGCGAAGATCGTCTTGAGCCCCTTCTCGATGCCGAGGCAGAGGGAGACACGCTCCATCTGATCGCGCGTCAGCTCGACCGTGCCCCCGGCCTCCGCCGCCTTGCGCCAGCGGTGATAGGTCGGGCGGGAGACGTCGCCCAGAAGCGCGCGCTGCTCGTCGATCGAGAGGCCCCACCGCTCGCAGAGCCGCGCGAAGAGCTTGATCGCCCCGGCCCCGCCCGCACGGCGGCGCACGGGGTCGGTCAGGATCGTGTCCGGCGGCGTGACCGGGCGAAGCGGCAGCGGCGAGATAGGCTGAAGCATCGTGACCTCAAATGATCTCTTGCGTATCATATGAGACATAGCGGGTAGAATGCAAGGGGCTCGGGAACGATACGGAGCAGCCCGCTAACGCAGCATCTCCAGGCTCAAGCCGCCCGCCAACACGATCAAGGTCGAGCCGACCGCGAGGTTGAAGACCCGCATCGCCGCCGGGCGGCTCAGCACCCGGCGCATAGACCGGCCCGCGAGTGCCCAGCTGCCAACGCCGATCAAGCATAGGACGAAGTAGAGCACCGTGAAGACGCCGAGCCGGGGCAGGTCGCCTGCGAGCTGAAACAAAGAGACGGCGGCGAGGCAGGCAGCCCAAGCCTTCGGGTTGATCCATTGCAGCACCGCGCCCTGCCAGAAGCGGGGCAGGCTCGGCTTCGCCTCATCGAGGCCGCTCGGCGCGGTCGCGATCTTGATCCCGAAGTAGACGATGACGAGCGCCCCAGCGGCGCCCATCACGCGCTGCCAGCCGTCGCCGAAGCCGAAGAGGAGGTTCGCCGCGAGGCCGACCGCGAGGAGGAGGGAGGTGAAGCCGATGGTCGATCCGAGGACGAAGGGGAAGGCGCTGCGCGGGCCGTGATGCAGCCCGGCGGCGAGGGTGATCATGTTCACCGGTCCGGGCGAGATCGACATGGTCAGGGCGAACGCCCCCATCGCGAGCAGGTTGGTCATGGCGGGTCTCCTTCCGACCCGACCTATCGCGCCGCCAGGCGTTCGATTATCCCGTCCTTATCGATTTCACTGTTCGATGGGGCCGTATGATGCTCGACCGCCTGAAAGCGCTGACGACCTTCGCTGCGATCCTGGAGGAGGGCTCGTTCCGCGGCGCCGCGCGACGGCTCGGAATCACGCCCTCGACCGTGAGCTATCACGTCGGCGAGCTGGAAGCGTTCCTGGGCGCGCCTCTCCTGCGCCGGAGCACGCGCAGGCTCGCGCCGACCGAGCTGGGCCTCGAGGTCGGGCGGGAGGCCAAGACGATCCTCGCGGCGGCGGAGAGCGCTCTGGGCGCAGCCGGAAGGGCGGGCGGACAGTTGAGGGGGACGCTCTCGCTGACGATGACCTCGGCCCTCATCGGGGCAGGCATCGCCGAGCGTATCGCCGCCTTCGTGCAAGCGCACCCGCAGGCGCGGTTCCGGCTCGACGTCTCGGACGCCGCAGCGGACCTCGTCGGCGAACGCTACGACCTCGCTCTTCGCGCCGGGACGCTGGCGGACAGCGCGCTCAAGTCGCGGCGGATCGGCGCCGTCGAGCGCGTGATCGTCCGCGCACCCGCTTACCGCACGCCGCCCGGGGCGGGGCCGGACCGTCTCGACTGGATCATGCTCGAGAGCATGCCGCCCAAGCGGCGCCTGACCTCACCAGCGGGCGACGAGGTGGAGGTCGAGCCGAAGGCCGTCACGACCGTCGGCAGCCTCGAGGCGATGATCGAGCTTTGCGTCGCGGGCATCGGCATCGCGACGCCGCCGCGCCACCGGGTGGCGGGCGAACTCGCTGCCGGGACGCTGACCGAGGCGCTGCCGGGCTGGTCGATCCCGCCCATCGACCTCTACGCCGTCTGGCCAGCCGCGAAGACGGAGTCCCCTCTGCGCAGGGCGTTTCTCGACGAGGCGCTGCGGTCCTGGTCGCCGCCGAAGCGGTAGGGTGCGGGTCAGCCCCGCTCCTTCGTCTTGGCGAAGCTGAGCTTGGTCCAGTCGTCGGTCACCCGGCCGAGGTCCCAGGCGCTCGGCGCGAGGTAGACGGGGTCGCCGTCGCGGTCGTCGGCGATGCGGGCGGGGTACTTCTTGAGGAAGTCCGCCATCGCCTTCTGGTCGTCCGACGACACCCACCGCACGGTCTCGCACGGCGCGGGGTCGAAGCCTGCGGTGACGCCGTACTCAGCCGAGAGGCGGGAGAGGAGGACGTCGAGCTGCAATTGCCCGACGACGCCGACCACCGTGCCGCTGCCAGAGCGCGGGAAGAAGATCTGCGTCACGCCCTCCTCGGCGAGGTCATGCAGCGCGCGGTTCAGCTGCTTCGCCTTCAGGGGGTCGTCGAGCCGCACCTTGCGCAGGATCTCGGGCGCGAAGTCCGGGATGCCAGTGAAGCGGGTCTCGGTCCCCTCGTAGAGCGTGTCGCCCACGCGCAGCGTGCCGTGGTTCGGGATGCCGATGATGTCGCCGGCGAAGGCTTCCTCGGCCAACTCCCGTTCCCGTGCGAAGAAGAAGATCGGGTTCTGGACGGCGAGCGGCTTGCCGGTGCGCGACTGCTTCAGCTTCATGCCGCGCGTGAACTTGCCCGAGCAGAGGCGGGTGAAGGCGATGCGGTCCCGGTGGTTCGGGTCCATGTTCGCCTGGACCTTGAAGACGAAGCCTGAGACGCGGTCCTCGTCGGGCTGCACGGGCGCGGGGGCCGCAGGCTGGGTCCGCGGCGGGGGCGCGAGACGGCTCAGCAGGTTCAGAAGCTCCGGCACGCAGAAGTCCTTGAGCGCGCTGCCGAAGACGACCGGGGAGAGGTGCCCGTCTCGGTAGGACTGCCCGTCCACGGGCGGGTAGGCGGCCTCGGACAGCGCGACCTCTTCGCGGGCCTGTTCGAGGACGGACGGATCGACGAGCTTCTCGATGGCCGGATCGTCCAGGCTCTCGAAGCTCCGCCCGCCATCCGCCGTGCCGCTCTCGCCCTGCGGGCGGATCAGGCGGTTCCCGACCATGTCCCAGCAGCCTTGGAACTGCGTCCCCGAGCCGAGCGCCCAGGTGACGGGCGACAGGTCGAGCGCCAGCGTCTCGCCGATCTCGTCGAGGAGGCTGAAGGGGTCGCGCGCCTCGCGGTCGACCTTGTTGATGAAGACCGTGATCGGCACATCGCGCAGGCGGCAGACCTCGAGCAGCTTCAGGGTCTGGCTCTCGATGCCCTTGGCGGCGTCGATCACCATGACCGCCGAGTCGACGGCCGTCAGCGTGCGGTAGGTGTCTTCGGAGAAGTCCTGGTGCCCCGGCGTGTCGAGGAGGTTGAAGGTGGTCTCGCCCGCCTCGAACGTCATAACGGAGGAAGTGATGGAGATGCCGCGCTTCTGCTCGACCTCCATCCAGTCCGACTGCGTCCGACGCCGCTCGCCCCTCGCCTTGACCTGACCCGCCATGCGCAGCGCGCCGCCCGCGACGAGCAAGCGCTCGGTCAGCGTCGTCTTGCCCGCGTCCGGGTGGGCGATGATGGCGAAGGTGCGCCTGCGCATCCACTCAGGGGTGACGGCGTCCTTGGCGATTGGAAGCGATCCGTCCACGGCCTACTCCGCCGCCGCCTTGCGCGCGGTCTTCTTGGCGGGCGCCTTCTTGGCGGCCTTCTTCGTCGCCTTCTTCTTGGCCGGCGCCTTCTTCTTCGCCGCCTTCTTGGTCTTCTTGGCGGGCGCCTTCGCCTCGCGCTCGGCGATCAAGGCGACCGCCTGCTCCAGCGTCACGTCATCGGGCTTCACGTCCTTCGGAACGGTCGCGTTCGTCTTGCCGTGCTTCACATAGGGACCGTAGCGGCCCTCGAAGACGTTGACCGGCTCCCCCGTCTCGGGGTGCGCGCCGAGTTCCTTGAGCGGCTTCGCGGCCGCCCGGCCGCGGCCGCGCGGGTTGTTCTTCTTGTCCTCGAGCACCGAGACCGCGCGGTTGAGACCGATCTCGAACACGTCGTCCACGGAGGGGAGGTTCGCGTAGAGGCTGTTATGCTTCACATAGGGGCCGTACCTGCCGATGGCGGCGGTGATCATCTCGCCGTCCTCGGGGTGAGGCCCGACGTCGCGCGGCAGCTCCAGAAGCATCATCGCCCGGTCGAAGTCGAGCGTGGCCACGTCCCAACCCTTCGGGATCGAGGCCCGCTTCGGCTTCTCCTTCGTCTCGGGATCCGGCTCGCCGAGCTGCACGTAGGGACCGAAGCGGCCCTTCTTGAGCATGACTTCGAGCGAGGTGTTCGGGTCGACCCCGAGGACGCGGTCGCCTTCCTCCAGCGCCTCCTCCTCGGACTGGCCGAGCTGCCGGGTGTAGTTGCACTCGGGGTAGCGGGTGCAGCCGATGAAGGCGCCGTAGCGGCTCATCTTGAGGCTGAGCTGCCCCTCATGGCAGGTCGGGCACTCGCGCGGGTCGCTGCCGTCGCCCCGGTCGGGGAAGATGTGCGGGCCGAGCGCCTCGTTCAGCGCGTCCAGGACTTCGGTGATCCGGAGGCCCGACATGCCTTCGACCTGAGCGTGGAACTCGCGCCAGAACCTCGCGAGGAAGGCCCGCCAGTCGACGTCGCCGTTGGAGATCTCGTCGAGCGTCTCCTCCATATCGGCGGTGAAGTCGTAGGCGACGTACTTGCCGAAGAAGTTCTCGAGAAACGCGGTGACGATCCGGCCTTTGTCGCCCGGGATGAAGCGCTTCCCGTCCATCTCGACGTAGGCGCGGTCCTGCAGCGTCGAGATGATCGACGCGTAGGTCGACGGACGCCCGATGCTGAGCTCTTCGAGACGCTTGACCAGGCTCGCCTCGGTGTAGCGGGGCGGGGGCTGGGTGAAGTGCTGCTCCGGGGTCGCCTTATCGACGTCGGTATTCGCGCCTTCCTCGACCTTCGGCAGGCGGGCGCTGTCGGCGAAGTGGCCTTCGGTGTCGCCCGTATCGTCGCGGCCTTCTTCGTAGACCTTGAGGAAGCCATCGAAGGTGACGACGGAGCCCGTCGCGCGAAGGCCGACCTGCTTGTCCGCGCTCTCGATCTCGATCGTCGTCTGCTCTAGCCGCGCGCTTTCGATCTGGCAGGCCATGGCCCGCTTCCAGATGAGGTCGTAGAGGCGGTACTGGTCGCTCTCGAGGTTCTTGAGGTCGTCAGGGTGCCGAGTGAAGCTCGTCGGCCGGATACACTCGTGGGCCTCCTGCGCGTTCTTCTGCTTCGACTTGTACATGCGCGGCGAGGAGGGGACGTAGTCCTCGCCGTAGAGCTTACGGACTTCGTCGCGGCAGGCCATCACGGCTTCGGGCGCCATGTCGATGCCGTCGGTCCGCATGTAGGTGATGAGGCCCGTCGTCTCGCCGCCGATGGTTATGCCTTCATAAAGGCGCTGCGCCGCCTGCATCGTCCGCTTCGCCGAGAAGCCGAGCTTGCGCGAGGCTTCCTGTTGCAGGGTCGAGGTGGTGAAGGGCGCGGAGGGGTTCCGCTTTACGGGCTTCGCCTCGACGCTGCCGATGCGGAAGGTCGCGTTCTCGACGGCGGCCTTGGCGCGCGCGCCGTCCTCGGCGGTGGTCAGCGAGAACTTCTCGAGCTTGTTCCCGTCCAGCCGCACGAGGCGGGCTTCGAAGGGGCCGGTCCCGGCGTTCGCCTCGGCCTTCAGGGTCCAGAACTCTTCGGCCTTGAAGCGCTCGATCTCGATCTCGCGCTCGCAGATGATCCGCAGCGCGACGGACTGCACGCGGCCCGCGGAGCGCGCGCCCGGCAGCTTGCGCCAGAGGACGGGGGAGAGGGTGAAGCCGACGAGGTAGTCGAGGGCGCGGCGCGCGAGGTAGGCGTCGACGAGGTCCTGATCGACCCGGCGCGGGTTCGCGATGGCTTCCTGCACGGCCGTCTTGGTGATCGCGTTGAACGCGACCCGGTCGACCGGCTTGTCCTTCAGGACCTTCTTGTTCTGAAGGACTTCGAGCAGGTGCCAAGAGATCGCCTCGCCCTCGCGGTCGGGGTCGGTGGCGAGGATGACGCGGTCGGCGCGCTTCACGGCGTCGACGATGGCTGACACTTGCTTGCGGCTCTTCACGTCCGACTCCCACACCATGGCGAAGTCGTCGTCCGGGTTCACCGATCCGTCCTTGGACGGAAGGTCACGGATGTGTCCGTAGGAGGCCAGGACCTCGTAGTCCTTGCCTAGATACTTGTTGATGGTCTTCGCCTTTGACGGCGACTCGACGATGACGACCTGCATGGAGGGGAAGCGTCTCCGGCTTTCTGGGAGCGGCGGAAGGTGGGCAGCGACCTCGCGGCTGTCAACCGCGAGAAAGATGCGCCTTTAGGTTGCGCGTTAGAACTTTGTGTATTTAGAGTTGTGTAAGACGACTCGACACGACTAGGGGATGAACGTGTTGCAGCCTGCCTACCAAGACGAAGTAAGCCCTGGAACCGGCGAAACGAACGAGCTGCGGCGCATGGCTGCCGCGCTCGTCCAGTTAGAAGCTTACGCGCGCCAGCGCGGCCTCGACGAGTTGGCAGGCAAGATCGAGGTGTGCATCGACTACCTCGATCACCGGTTGACCGGCGGGGGCCTGCCTTAGTCGAACAAGCTCGAGACGCTCTCCTCGTTCGCGATCCGGCGGATCGCTTCGGCGAGGAGGGTGGCGACGCTCACGGCCTCGATCTTGGTGGCGTGCGTCCGGCGACCATCATCCGCGATCGAGTCGGTGATGACCAGCCGTTCGAGCGATCGCGACCCCTCGATGCGGCTGACGGCCTTCCCCGACAGGACGCCGTGCGTGACGTAGGCGCTCGCCGACATCGCGCCCGCCGCACGCAGGGCGTCCGCCGCGTTCACCAGCGTGCCGCCCGAATCCACGATGTCGTCGAAGAGGATGCAGTGGCAGCCCTCCACGTCGCCGATGATGTTCATGACCTCGGACACGCCCGCCCGCTCGCGGCGCTTGTCGACGATGGCGAGCGGAACGTCACCGAGGCGCTTGGAGAGGGACCGCGCGCGGACCACGCCGCCGACATCGGGGCTGACGACGCAGAGCTTCGCCTCCTTCGGGAAGGTCTCGCGGATGTGCCGCTCCATCACCTTCACGGCGTAGAGGTTGTCCGTCGGGATGTCGAAGAAGCCTTGGATCTGACCCGCGTGAAGATCGATCGTGAGGACGCGGTCCGCCCCGGCGGTCGTGATGAGGTTCGCGACCAGCTTCGCCGAGATCGGCGTCCGGGGGCCTGCTTTGCGGTCCTGGCGGGCGTAGCCGAAGTAGGGAATGACCGCCGTGATCCGGCTGGCCGAGGCGCGGCTGAGCGCGTCGACCATGATCAGAAGCTCCATCAGCGTGTCGTTGGCCGGACAGGACGTCGACTGGACGACGAAGACGTCCTCGCCGCGCACATTGTCCTTGATCTCGACGTGAACTTCCGAGTCCGCAAACTTCTGGATGACGGCGTTGGTCAGCGGCGTGTCGAGTTGGCGCGCGATCGCCTCGGCGAGAGGCGTGTTGGCGTTGCCGGAGAGGATTCGCATAAGGCCCCAAGCTTTCGCGCCGGATGGTTGTGACGGCCCGGTGACGGGAGTCAAGCAAGTGGGCGGACGCGTTCAAATCACGTGCCAGTGGTGCCCTCAGGAAGGCGGATCGCGCTGAGATTGCGGCCGTAGTCCGCCTGGCCAGCCCGGCGCGAGCCGCGATAGCTGAAGTAGGCGCTGCCGCGGCCGAGCGTGTTTCCGCCGACATCGTCGATCCGGGCGGCGTCGAGCCCCGCCTCCTCGAGCCGCCAGCGCCCGAAGCCGACATGGTCATAGAGGTACTTGGCCGGGGCCCGGGCCGGCACGAAGAAGCGTTCGGCCGCCGGATAGGCCGTGGTCACTTCTTCGACGAGGTCGCCTCCCACCTCGAAGCTCTCCGTCCGCAGGCAGGGGCCGAAGGCGCAGGCGATCTCTGCGAGCTCGGCGCCGTTCGCCGTGAGGCAGGCCACGGTGGCCTCCAATATGCCCGCTAGACTGCCGCGCCAGCCTGCATGAGCGGCGGCGACGAGCCTCGCTTTCGGCGCGTGGAACAGGACCGGTGTGCAGTCCGCGGCGAGCGCTCCGACGGCGAGGCCCGGCGTTCCGGTGACGAGCGCATCGGCATGGGGCGGGGCGCCCGCGAAGGGGGCGTCGATGAAGAGGGCAGTCGCCGAGTGTGTCTGATGGGCGGTCGCGAGCGCGTCCGCGCCGAGGGCCACGCGGACCCGATCCCGGTTCTCGGCAACCGCCGCCGGATCGTCGTGTGAGCCGGGCCCGCAGTTGAGGCTGTCATAGGGCGCGGGGCTGACGCCGCCCTGCCGGCCGAAGAAGCCGTGCGGCGCGCGCAGGACGGTCGAGCGGCGATGCGGCGTCACGAGAAGCCGGCAGGCTCGCCGATACCCTGCGAGGAGATCGCCATGACCTTGAAGAGCTCGCCCATGGCGGTCGGCGAGACCAACCGCTCGGCCCCGTCCTTCAGCGCCTGCTTCGCCTCGTCGGATGCCGCCGCCGCGACCTTCTGCAAGCGCTGCGGGAGGCCGAGGCGCAGGAGGAAGTCGCGTTGGAGGACCGGTCCGTCGACCCGCGCCCCCGCTGCGCGCGCCTTGCGGGAGAGGGCGGAGAAGTCGACGTGAGCCGTCACGTCGGCCTCGCCGGGGCTCGCCAGGACCGGCCAGTGCGCATGGCTGCGGACGGCCTGGAACGTGTCGCCGAAGCCGGGGCGGCCGTGCCCGTAATCGATCAGCAGCGCCCGGCCCTTCGCCTCGGCGAAGCGGTGCGCGATCTCCTCGGCCACTTGCTGGCCCGCCTCGCAAGTCTCGAACAGGCTCTCCGGCTTCGCGCCGCGGGGCAGGCCCTGCGGATCGGGCAGGGGCGTCTCGCCGAGCACGAAGGCGAGCCTGTCGCCCGCGAGGCCGACGAGGCGCTCGCGCCACGGCGTCTCGGAACGCTCGGCGGTGCGGACGAACTGGCGGATCGGCAGGCAGTCGAAGAACTCGTTGGCGAGGATCAGCGTCGGCCCCGCCGGAACGTCGGACAGGCGGTCCGCCCAGACGGCGCCCTTGGCGATCTCAGGTGCGGCGGCGGCGAGGGTGCGCTGCTGCGCATAGCGCATTTTGCCCGAGGCCTCGACGAGGAAGAGGCGAGCGGCCTTGAGGAAGCCGGGACGGACGCCGCCGACCCGCAGCACGTCGGCCATCAGCGTGCCGCGTCCGGGCCCCAGCTCGACGAGGTTGAAGACCGACGGCTCGCCGATCTCGGTCCAGGCGTGGACGAGCCAGGCGCCAACGAGCTCGCCGAAGAGCTGGCTGATCTCCGGCGCCGTCGTGAAGTCGCCCGCCCGCCCGAACGGGTCGCGCGTGGCGTAGTAGCCGTGCTGCTGGTGGCACAGCGCATCGGTCATGAACTCGCCGACGGTGATCGGTCCGCCGTGGCGGATCGCCGCCACGAGCCGGGCTTCGAGCGGCGTCGGTTCGGGCTTCGGCGCCTCGCTCATACGGTCACCCGGTGCGCGAGACGTCGCCCGCGGAGAAGGAGGAGAAGCCCCAGCGCCGCCATCGGCAGGGAGAGGAGCATGCCGCGGGTCAGAAAGCCGAGCGTCGCCGCGTAGACGTCAGGCTCGCGGAAGAACTCGACGAAGAAGCGCGAGGCGCCGTAGCCGATCAGGAACAGTCCCGTCGCGGCGCCGGGCGCCCGCAACGCGTCGAAGCGCGTGATCGCGATCCGGATGATCAGGAACAAGACGAGCCCTTCGAGCGCGGCCTCGTAGAGCTGGCTCGGATGGCGCGGCACGGCGTCCGCCGCGTAGATCCACCGGTCCTGCGCGGCGCTGTAGTGATCGGGGAAGACGATTCCCCAGGGCGCGTCGGTCGGGCGGCCGTAGAGCTCCGCGTTGATGAAGTTCGCGAGCCTGCCGAAGAACAGGCCGATCGGCGCCGCGCAGGCAAGGAGATCGGTGATGCCGAAGAAGGGCGCGCCGCGCTTTCTGGCGAAGAGGTAGGTCGCGACCGCAACGCCGATCATGCCGCCGTGAAAGCTCATGCCGCCTTCCCAAACCGCGAGCGCGGCGGGGAAGGGGAGGCCGAAGAGCGTCGTCATCTGCAAGATGAGTTCAGGCCGGTAGAACACGAGGAAGCCGAGGCGACCGCCCAGGATGACGCCGAGGATGATCCAGGTGACGAAGTCGTCGAGCTGCGCCCGGTCGAGGGGCGAACGGCCCCCGGGGCCCCATAGGCCCGGCCGTGCGATGAGGCGGGTCACGTAGACCGCGCCGAGCGCGATGCCTGCGATGTAGGCGAGTGCGTACCAACGGATCGGCAGCGGGCCGAGGCTGATCAGCACGGGATCGATGTCGGGGTAGGGCATGGCACTTCGCACTGCGGTGAAGGGCGCCTTACCGACCCTCGGACGAGCCGGGAACCCCGTAGGGGCCACTCGGGGCTCGCCCTCCGCTCGTGTCCGCTCGATGTAAGGCAGGCATCACGCGCTGCGGCGGCGCAGCGCCTGCGGCGGCTGACCGTAAAGTCGCAGAAAGGCGCGGCGCATGCGTTCGGGATCGTAAAAACCGACCTCTCGCGCAATCGCCTCGATGGGCGCCGCGCTGTCTTCGAGACGGCGACGCGCGGCCTCGACGCGGAGCCGCTCGACGGCCTTGGCCGGCGTCTCCCCGGTCTCCTTGCGGAAGAGCCTGGCGAACTGCCGTTCGCTAAGGCACGCTTCGGCGGCCAGCCTTTCGACGGAGAGGGACTCGCGAAGGTTCTCGCGGGCATAGGTCAGAACTCGTCTGATCCGGTCCGTCTCCGGCGCCATCGCCGACAGCGCAGAGAACTGGGACTGCCCGCCGGCGCGGTGGTGGTAGACGACGAGGTACCGCGCCACCTCCCGCGCGAGCGATGCGCCCGCGTCCGCTTCGATCAGCGCGAGTGCGAGGTCGATTCCGGCCGTGATTCCCGCCGAGGTCCAGACCCCGCCATCCTCTACGAAGATCGCGTCCGGCGTCACTCGCACCTTCGGGTAGGCCTCTGAGAGCCTGCGCGCATAAAGCCAGTGGGTCGTCGCCCGGCGGCCATCGAGAAGCCCCGCGCGGGCGAGCAGGAACGCGCCCGTACAGACGCTGGCGAGGCGGCGCGCGCTTCGTGCGAGCGGGCCGATCGCAGCGACTTCCCGCGCGGCTTGCAGCGCGTCGACGTCACCCCCCACGACGATCAGCGTATCGAAGGAGCGACCCGCCGCGCGGACCGTCTCGACCGCCACGCCGGCGCTGCCCGTCAGCGATCCCCCATCGGCCGAGACCAGAACGAGGTCGTAGGCCGGACCGCCCGCCGCCCGTGCCGTCTGAAAGGCACAAAGGGGGCCCGACAGGTCGAGGAGCTGATGCCCCGCACAGAGGTAGAAGCCGACACTCGGCATGGCTGATATCGAGGGTTCCGCGTCGTTCCAGACGAGCATGACCCGGGTTAGCCTTCGTCGCAATCAGGAGGCTCGCGTGACCACAACCGTCGTCATTCCGCTCTATCCAGGCGTGACCCAACTCGACTTCACCGGCCCGCACCAGTTCCTCGCCCGCATGCCGGACGCGAAGGTTCTGGTCGCCTCGCGAGGGGGCGCCGACATCGAAGCGGACGGGCTTTGCTTCTCCCGTCTCGCCGACCTCGAGGCCATCGAGCGATGCGATGTCCTCTGCGTGCCGGGCGGGTGGGGATGCGTCGAGGCGATCGAGGATGAACGCTTCCTGGAGAGCGTTCGCCGCCTGGCAGCAAGCGCGCGCTACCCAGCCTCGGTATGCACCGGCTCTCTCATCCTCGGCGCGGCGGGCGTCCTGCGGGGACGCCGAGCCGCCTGCGACTGGGCGTGGAGACCGCTCCTGGAACTCTTCGGCGCCATACCGGACGCGGGCCGGATCGTGCGAGACGGCGACGTCTTCACGGGCGGGGGCGTGACGGCGGGGATCGACCTGTCCCTCGCGATCGTCGCGGCGCTGAGGGGGGAGGAGGTCGCTCAGGCGATCCAGCTCGGGCTCGAATACGCCCCTGCGCCGCCCTTCGACGCAGGACGCCCGGAACTGGCCCCCCCGCCCGTACGCGCGGCCGTCGACGCCGCGATGACGGGGCGATTGTCGGCGCAACACGACCGGATCGCGCGGATCGCCGCCGCCCTTTCGCCGGTCGCCCAAGCGCCGTCTTGACCTCGGCCGCGCGGTCCTTTACCGCCCGGCGCTCGACAACCCGCGCGGCAGAACGCGGGGGCGAAGAAGGCTGGCCGGGCCATAGGGGCGCGCGCCACAGCGAAAAAGAGAGATTTCCAATGTTCGCAGTCGTCAAGACAGGCGCGAAGCAGTTCCGGGTCGCACCCGGCGACGTCATCAAGGTGGAGAAGCTCGAAGGCGCGGCGGGTGACACCGTCACGCTGGGCGAGGTGCTCATGCTCGGCGGCGACAGCCCCGAAGTCGGCGCCCCGACCGTCTCCGGCGCCTCCGTGGCCGCCGAGATCCTCGAGCAGGCCCGTGACAAGAAGGTCGTCGTCTTCAAGAAGCGCCGCCGTCAGAACTACCGCCGCAAGAAGGGTCACCGCCAGCACATGACCGTGCTGCGGATCGACGAGATCCTGACGGGCGGCGCGAAGCCGACCGGCGCGAAGGCCGCGAAGCCGGCGCCCGCCAAGCAAGAAGCGTCCGCCGAGGCTGCGCCCGCCGGCGACGCGCCGACGGATGTCAGCCTGATCGCGGGCGTCGGGCCGAAGCTGAAGGCGAAGATGGCCGAGAACGGCATCGAGAGCCTGGCGCAACTCGCCGCGATGGACGACGCGACCAAGCAGAAGCTCGACGATGCCGACCTGCTCGCCCGCGCGGAGCGCGAAGAGTGGCAAGAGCAGGCCAAGGAACTGATGGCCGGCAAGGCGCCCCGCGCCAAGGTCGACCAGAAGGCGCAATCGGGCGAGTAACTAGGTTCAGCCGCGCCTCACCCGCGCGCTAGGAGAGACAGATGGCACACAAGAAAGCAGGCGGCTCGTCCAGGAACGGCCGCGACTCCGCAGGCCGCAGGCTCGGCGTCAAGAAGTATGGCGGCGAAGCGGTCGTCCCCGGCAACATCATCGTCCGCCAACGCGGCACGAAGATCCAGCCGGGCTCGAATGTCGGCCTCGGCAAGGATCACACGATCTTCGCCCTGACGCCCGGCACGGTCGTCTTCCGCACGACGAAGGACGACCGTAAGGTCGTCAGCGTCGAGACCGCCGCCGCGGCCGAGTAAGCGCACGGCCAGGCCGTCGCGAGGGCCCGGCGGGGAACCGCCCGGGCCCTTCTTCGTTCCGGGGTGCGGAAAGAGGGCCGAATGTACCTTCTGCTGAAGGCCGTGCTCTCAGGCGTGCTGATCGCGGCGGCGTCCGAAGCCGCTCGGCGCTTGCCGGCGCTCGGGGCGCTGATCGCCTCGCTGCCGCTGGTCTCGATCCTCGGCATGATGTGGCTCTGGCGAGACCGTCCCGATCCGGCGAACATGGCCGCCCACGCCGCCGCGACCTTCTTCTACGTGCTGCCGTCGCTGCCGATGTTCCTTCTGATCGCCCATTTGTTGCAGCGGGGTTGGAGCTTCTGGGCGGCGCTCGGCAGCGGCTGCGTCCTAACCGTCGTTCTCTACGCAGCGATGATTTGGATCGGTCCGCGCCTCGGGCTGCCGGTGTGAGCGTCCGCCTCACGACGCCGCGCCTCGTCCTGCGGCCGCCGGTCCTCGCCGACGCGCAGGCACTCGTCGCCGCGCTCGACCACCGGTCCGTCCTGCGGGAGACCGAGAGCTGGGCCTACCCCTCGGGCGCTGGTGTCTTCCGAGCGAGGATCGAAGGGTTCGCGCGCCAGGACCCGCGTCACGACGCGACCTTCGCGATCTGCCGGTCCGGCGTGCCGGTCGGCCTGATCGGCCTTCATCGGCGCAAGCGCCGGGTCTTCGGTCTCGGCTACATGCTGTCGCCGCGCTATGCGGGGCGGGGCCTCGTCACCGAGGCGGCCGGCGCTGTCTGCGCCTACGGCTTCGAGCGGATGAAGGCCGAAGCGATCGTGGCGAACGTCTTCACGGACAACCTCGCCAGCCGCCGCGTGCTCGAGAAGACCGGCTTCGACTTCCGCGGCGAGGTGGCGCCAGGGTGGTCCGCGACCCGGCGGGCCAACTTTCCCCGGGTGGAATACGCCCTCGAACGCGCGCAGAAGGCAGCATGTTACAAAGCCTCAGAACGGAGCGCCTGATGCTGCGCCCCGTCACCCCCGCAGATGCCGAAGCCTTCCACGCCGTCGCCAACCACGCCGGGCAGACCCGGATGACCGGCACCTGGCGCTATCCCTTCACGGTGGAGGACGTGCGGACGCGCTGGCAGCCCTTCTTCGACGCCGGGCCGGACGGACAGGTCCTGATGGCGATCATCGAGGGAGACAAGCTCGCCGGCACGACGGGCCTTCACGCGCCTGAAGCCGGGCGGGCGGAGCTCAGCTACTGGATCGGCGAGGGTTTTGAGGGCAGGGGTCTTGCGACCGAAGCCGCCACCGCCATGTGCGGCTTCGCCTTCGCGCGGCGGGGGCTCGACGAGCTGACCGCCAGGGCGTTCGCGGACAACGAGCCGAGCCTCCGCATCCTGCGCAGGCTCGGGTTCGAAGTCGTCTCGGAGGACGAAACCCACGCCGCCGATCGCGAGGGGGTTTGGCCTTCCTTCGCGATGCGTCTCACCAGAGAGGACTGGCTGTCATGAAGTTTCTCGATCGGGCACGGATCTTCGTCCTCTCCGGCGCCGGCGGGGCGGGATCGCTCTCCTTCCGCCGAGAGAAGTTCGTCGAGTTCGGCGGTCCCGACGGCGGCGACGGCGGCAGGGGCGGGCACGTCTTCGCCGAAGCCGCGGAGAACCTGAACACGCTGATCGACTACCGCTACCAGCAGCACTTCAAGGCGGAGACCGGCGGGCACGGCGCCGGGCGCAACCGTACGGGCGCGGCGGGCAAGGACGTGACGATCATGGTCCCCGTCGGCACGCAGATCTTCGAAGAGGACGAGGAGACGCTGATCGCCGACCTGACCGAGCCGGGCCAGCGCGTTCTCCTGGCGAAGGGCGGTAACGGCGGCTTCGGCAATGCCCGTTTCAAATCGTCCCGCAACCAGGCGCCGCGCCGCGCGAACCCCGGCCAGCCGCCGGAGGAGCGGACGATCTGGCTGCGCCTGAAGCTGATCGCGGATGTCGGGCTGGTCGGGCTGCCCAATGCGGGCAAATCGACCTTCCTCGCCGCCGTGAGCGCCGCGAAGCCGAAGATCGCGGACTATCCATTCACGACCCTCGCGCCGCAGCTCGGCGTCGTCAGGCTCGGCCCGCAGGAGAGCTTCGTCCTTGCGGACATTCCGGGCCTCATCGAAGGCGCCCATGAAGGAGCGGGGATCGGCGACAGGTTCCTCGGTCACGTCGAGCGATGCGCGGCGCTGCTCCACCTCGTGGACGGCACCGGAGACGACGTCGCCGGCGCCTATCAGCTGATCCGCCGCGAGATGGGCCTCTACGCAGCCCACCTGTCGGACAAGCCTGAGGTCGTCGCCCTCAACAAGGCCGACGCCCTGACCGAGGACGAACGGGACGCGCGCGTCGCTGAGCTGGCGCAGGCGGCGGGGCGGCAACCGCTCGTGCTCTCGGGCGCGACCGGGGCGGGCGTCGACCGCGTCCTGGGCGCGCTGATGCGGATCGTCCGCAACGAGGCGGGCGAAGAGGGCGACGCGAACGACGAGGACGGTTGGACGCCCTAGGGCGGTAGCGCCGCGCGCGAGACTCCTGCCAAGTGGACGACGTCCGACCCGGAGAGCCCGCCTTGTCGCAGCAGACCGTCGTTCTTCTGACGTTGATCCTCTACAAGGTCGCGCTTCTCGGCATCGGCTTCTGGGCGGCGAGGCGAATGCGGGGCGAGGACGACTTCTTCGTCGGGGGCAGGGGCGTCGGGGGCCTCGTCTCGGGTCTTTCCTACGCCGCGAGCACGTCCTCGGCCTGGGTGCTGCTCGGCTTCTCGGGCTTCGTCTACACCGCCGGTCTGTCGGCGCTCTGGATGGTGCCGGGCATCCTCGGCGGCTACGTCGTGATGTGGGTCGTGATCGCGCCTCGGCTGAGCGGCGAGGCGCGGGCCAAGTCGCACGTGACGTTGACGGACTACCTGACGGACGGCCTTGGCGTGCCGGGCGCAAAGGCCGTCGCGGCGCTGTCGACCGCGCTGACGCTCTTCTGCTTCGTCTTCTACATCGCCGCGCAGTTCGACGCCGCGGCGAAGGCGTTCACCGACCAGTTCGCGCTCGGACAGACCGAGGCGCTGCTGCTCGGCGCAGGCGTCATCCTGATCTACTCGCTGATGGGCGGCTACTGGGCCGTCAGCGTCACCGACACGCTGCAGGGCTTCGTCATGGCGGCGGTGGCGATCGGCCTGCCGCTCGCGGCGCTGATCGCGGCCGGGGGTCCGGCAGGCGTCTCGGCCGCCTTGGCCGCCGCGCCTTCCGACTACGGAACGGCCGCGGGGGGCAGGGGCGCGATGGCGTTCACCGGCTTCGTCCTCGGTGTCCTCGCGATCGGCCTCGGCCCGTTCGGCCAGCCCCACCTTCATGCGCGGCTGATGTCGCTCAAAGACGAGCCCGCACGCCGTCGGGGCTTCGTCCTCGCGATGGGCTGGGCGGTGATCGTCTACGCGGGCATGGCGACGCTGGCGCTCGCCGGGCGCGCCCTGACGGGCGGTGCGCTCGCGGATGGCGAGGTGCTCTTCTACCGGCTGGCCGCCGACGTTCTGCCGCCTATCCTGGCAGGCATCGTCATCGCGGCGATCTTGTCCGCGGTGATGAGCACGGTCGATTCGATCCTGCTGTCCGCGGCGGCGTCGGTCGCGCACGACCTCGGCTTCACGAAGGGGCACCCGGCACGGGCACTGCTGATCTCGCGCAGCGTCATGGCCGCGATCGCGGTCCTGTCCGTCGCGCTGGCACTCAGCCTGCCGGACAGCATCTTCAACCGGGTGCTGTTCGCCTGGTCCGCGCTCGGCGCCGCCTTCGGTCCGCTCGTGCTCGCTCGGGTCGCGGGGCGACGGCCGGGAACGGCTACGACGCTGCTCGCCATCGCGCTTGGTTTCGGCGTCACCGTCTTGTTCTACGTTCTCGGAACGACGGCGAGCGACGATCTCTTGTCGCGAGCCGCGCGACTGGATGGGGACTCGTTCGAGCGTCTGGTGCCGTGGGTGGTCCCACTGGCGCTCTTGTTCGCCAGTCCGCGCCGAAGCGTCTAAACACTTTCGACAATGCAAATTGTACGACTGTAGGTGAGCCCGTCGCCCGGGCGGGAACTGGACCAACGGCACGATGGCGACCCGGCGCCAAACCGGGTCCAGGTACCTGTTGGCACAGCACTCCTCCGTGTCCAATCCGGAACAGCTTCGGACGCGCCGATGCGAAATCGATAGTTTCGCTACCGCCTGGAGGGACTGGGATCGTACAGGTCGCGCCTGCCCGCTGGCAGGAGGAACCGAGGCAGGGTCCGTCATCGGAGCGTATGATGGCGAGCCGTTGACGACCTCGGCCGAAGCGCGCACCACGATGTTGCGGGCTCTATCCGGCGCCCGTCCAGGCGATCCCGCCCAAGTCCGGCCAGTTTGCTGCGACCGGGATTCGGCCATGACCGTAACCACTCAAACCGTCATCCCTGACCAGCCCGGCGTGCCGCTTGGCAAGGCCGTGCGGGTTTGGTGTCGGATAACCGCCCTGAGCTTCGGCGGGCCTGCGGGGCAGATCGCGGTGATGCACCGCATCCTCGTCGAGGAGAAGCGTTGGGTCGGCGAGAACCGTTTCCTCCACGCCCTCAACTACTGCATGCTGCTGCCCGGCCCGGAGGCGATGCAGCTTGCGACCTATGTCGGCTGGTTGCTGCACGGTGTCCGGGGCGGCTTGATCGCTGGCTGCCTGTTCGTCCTGCCGGGCTTCGTCAGCATCCTCGCGCTCAGCATGCTCTATGCCAGCTTCCAGGACCTCGCTTGGGTGCAGGCGCTCTTCTTCGGGGTGAAGGCAGCGGTGCTCGCCGTGGTGATCGAGGCGCTTGTCCGCATCGGCAAGCGGGCCTTGAAGACTGCGCCGATGGTTCTGATCGCGGCAGCAGCCTTCGTCGCGATCTTCGTCTTTCACCTGCCCTTCCCGCTCATCGTCGGTTCGGCTGCGCTCATCGGCGTTGTCGGCGGTTTGCTAGACCCGAACCGCTTCCTCGTCATCAAGGCACGCGAGGTCTCAGGCGACGATGTCGTCGTCGGTAGGCATCATACGGGAAGTAGCAGGCCGCCCTGGCGTCCTGCGCTCTCAACCGCGGCGACGTGGCTCGGAATCTGGCTCGCGCCGGTCCTCGGCATCGTGCTGCTAGTGGGACCGGACCACGTCTTCAGTCAGCTCGCGATCTTCTTCTCGAAGCTGGCCGTGGTGACCTTCGGCGGCGCCTATGCGGTGCTCGCCTACATGGCGCAGGAGGCGGTGCAGACGCATGGGTGGCTAGAGCCCGGCGAGATGCTCGACGGGCTCGGCATGGCCGAGACGACGCCGGGGCCGCTCATCCAAGTCGTGCAGTTCGTCGGCTATCTCGGCGGCTACCGCGAAGCGGGCTCGCTCGGCCCCGTCGCGTCTGGCATCGTCGCATCGATCATCGTGACTTGGGTGACCTTCGCGCCCTGCTTCCTTTGGATCTTCCTCGGGGCGCCGTTCATCGAGCGGCTTCGCAACGTGGCCTTACTTACGGCGGCGCTCTCGGCGGTCACGGCAGCCGTGGTCGGGGTGATCCTGAACCTCTCCGTATGGTTCGCTTTGCACGTTGCCTTCGAGGATCTGCGCGAGGTGCGAGGAGCCGGCGGCCAGCTTCTCGTCCCGAACCTGGCTAGCGTCGATCCGGCGGCGGTCGTCATCGCCGCCTGCGCATTGGTGGCCATGCTGCGATACAAGCTCGGTATGATCACCGTCCTGGCCGTAAGCGCGGCTGCGGGCATGGCCTACTCTCTCACCGGGCCGATCGGATCCTAACTGCCCGCACGGTATGCGCTCACCTGCTACCGCTTCGAAGGGCCGTCCACCGGGCGCTTGGCGGCATCCAGAGAGCGACGACGTGCACGTTAGAGGGAACACCCTCTACAAGGTTCCCAGCGCGCAAACCCCGGTGAATGCTGGTGCCCCCAGTCCGACTCGAACGAACGACCTACTGATTACAAACCGGCTGCGGCTCTGTACACGCTACGTCCCGGAATTGCACGATTGCCAGTTTCTTGCTGGTGTTCGTTGACATCGGACCGCATGGTTCGATATAGAACGAACCTAGAACAGCACGGTTCCCAAGCTCGAGAAACGGTTCCCAGACGGTTCCCAAACTGCCCGCCACACGGTTCCCAAAATGTCTCTGTCGAACGCCGCGCTGACTGTCCCTTCCACCGCCACGGGGCCGATCAAGTTGACCGAGGCGTTCGTCGCGACACTGAGGCCGAACGGGCGCCGCTACGTCGTCCGGGACACCGAGGTGAAAGGCTTCCTCGTCGCGGTGAACCAGCGCGGGATGAGCTACAAGGTCCAGAAGGATCTCTGGGTCGGCGAGAAGGGCAACCGGAAGCTCGCCAAGACGGTCCGGCGGACGCTCGGCGAGGTCAGCGTGCGCGAGGCACGGCGGCGTGCGCTCGCCGCCCTCAGCGAGATCGGCGCTGGCGTCGACCCCAACGGCACCTACGACCCTGACGGCGCGAAGGCGGAGTCCGCGGGCGGCTGGACGGTCGGGCGGATGTTCGAGGAGTACGCAGCCGACATGCGAGTCCGCGACCTCGCCTCGCGGACGGTGGTCGACCACATGAAGCGCCTCGACGCCTACCTACCGGACTGGAAGGACCGCCCGATCGCGAGCGTGAAGCGGTCCGAGTGCCGCGCGCGGCACGCTCTGATCGCGGAGCGGCACGGCAAGACGACGGCGAACCGCGTGCTCGGCGACTTCCGGTCGAGCTACAACTTCGCGCTGAAGGTTTGCGACGAGGCGGACGAGTTGCCGGGCAACCCCGTCACGGCCGTCAGCTTCTACCGCGAACGGGCGAGCGGCAAGGTGATCCTGCCGGACGACCTGCCCGCCTGGTGGACTGCCACCGAGCGGCTGACGAACCCGACCCGCCGCCTCATGCACCGCTTCGGCCTTCTGTCGGGCCTCCGCCCCGGTACGCTGATGTCGCTCGAGCGGTCCTGGTACAAACGCGACGAGCGCGCAGTCGTCATCCCGAAGATGAAGTCCGGCCGCAGCTTTTCGCTGCCACTCTCCGAGCAGATGGTCGCGCTGCTGGACGATGCCGGCCGCGCGGCGGACCTCTTCGCGACCGGGTCGCCCTACTTCTTCCCGACCCGCGGCCGTGACGGCGCGATTAAGCCGACCGCTGTCGTCAAGGAGAAGAGCATGCCCGGTCAGACCGGGCACATCCTGCGGCACACCCATCGGACGATCGCTCAACGCGCGGGCCTCGACAGCATCACCGCGCGCCTGCTTCTGGATCACACCGTCCCGGGTATCGATGGGGTCTACGTCCACGAGCGTGCCCTGTTCGACCGGCTGCTCGAGGCGCAGGAAACCGCAACGGAGAGTATCTCGCGGCTCTGCGCAAGCTGAGCTGCCGGAGCAAAGGCAGGTCGGGCGGTGTTCGCTTTTGGGGGTAGACGCCTCGACCATCCTGCAGCAAATAAGTGTCGCGTTCGCAATCTGTGAATGGTCGCCGCGGCACGGCCGACGGGAGGCAATGTGCAAACGGCGATTTATGAGCACTCAAAAGCTCCGCCTTTCAAGTGTGGCCAAATTGAATGCGGCGATTCTCTCTCTACACTGGAATATTTCGAGCCATACCCGGTAGATACTTCCGTTGCACTCGCCACTCTACTCGAGCGATTTGAGCGTGACGGACAGTCTCTAGAGATCTCTTTTCGCAAG
This sequence comes from Parvularcula dongshanensis, assembly GCF_014199615.1. Classification (GTDB taxonomy): domain Bacteria; phylum Pseudomonadota; class Alphaproteobacteria; order Caulobacterales; family Parvularculaceae; genus Parvularcula; species Parvularcula dongshanensis. Next base: position 264,964 of record NZ_JACHOB010000003.1, read on the forward strand.
CTCGTATCTTGGATGAAAATTGGCGAGCGTGCCTCGCATTATCTACATCCCTATCCGGCAAAGCTGCTACCCCATATCGCCCATTTCTTTCTCGCCAACCACTTGCTCGTCGGCCGTGACGAGATCGTCCTCGACCCCTTCGCAGGTTCCGGAACGGTAGCCCTCGAAACCATTTTGTCCGGTAGAGCGGCGCTCTATGCAGATGCAAATCCTTTGGGCCGCCTCATCACCGCCGTGAAGACGAGGTCAATTACTTCAGCTTCGCTCACCTCTGCAGGTACAGAAGTTCGCGCCGCGTTTAGCCGGTCACGGGCACGAAAACGGCCCGATGTTGTCAATCTCGAAAAGTGGTTCGACTCGCACGTCATTGCGGAACTCGTTCGTCTTCGGGCAGCGATAAATACCTTAGATGATGATAGCTTACGCGAATTCATGTTTGTAACTTTCTCGGCTACCTTGCGTAAGGTGAGTAATTCCGATCCACGTTTCTCAGTACCAGTCCGATACCGAGACGGCGAAACTCGTACCCAGACCTCAGTTACAGATACGTTCGAGGCGCAGCTCGAAACGAACATCACTAGGATGTCCTCGCTCGGACAGATCGCAACCCTCGGAGAGGCTAAGCCAGTCGGTGACGATGCTCGGCGATTAACAACCTCTGATGGAAGGCGGCAGCCAGACAATTCTGTCAGCATGATCATCTCATCTCCACCCTACGCCAGTGCGCAGAAGTATGTCCGTGCTGCTAGTCTTAGTCTTGGCTGGCTAGACCTCGTACCCTCTAAAAACCTCCGTGTGCTGGAAGATAAAAACATCGGACGTGAGCATTATTTGAAAGCAAGTTGGTCTGAGATCGCTCCAACGGGGATCGACGAAGCGGACACACTTATTGGGGAAATAGCTAAGATAAATTTGTCGCGTGCTAAGATCGTCAACAATTACCTGATTGAGATGCGCGCTGCTCTAATGGAAGCCGTTCGCGTTCTTAAGCCGGGAGGCCATTTCGTTATGGTGATTGGGGACAACACTGTTTGCGGCCGCCGCTTCCCTTCGTCTGAGTATCTTCGCGAGATGCTGGAGGGTATGAACATGACGACAATTCTTTCTCTTATTGATTCGATTCCTTCTCGCGGCTTGATGACGCGCCGTCATGCGACCGCCGGGATCATTGCGTCGGAGACGGTGATCGTGCTCCGAAAGGCGTTTTAGGGTGGCAGACACTGACCCGATTTTTGTTGCCGACGCGTCGACACCTGAGCAGACGTGGGAGATGCTGCGCGTTCGGATCACCGTACTCAGCGAGAGGGTATGGGAAAACCGGAACCAGTGGCCTCAAGTCGAGGCATGGCTAGCAAACTTCGATGGACGCGCTGGCTTCGAGCCTAAAGTCGAACGATTGCACGCGCTTTTTCTGCTATCCCAGTTCCTATTTATTGGTAGCGCAGAGACGCGCGTTCTCCTACGGGCAGTCTACCGCGATTTGTTTCTGATCCCTCTCATCCAGGAGGTTCGCTCCTCACTCAGTGGATGCCGAGATCCCAAGACTGTCAAGGAAGCAGTCGATAGCGAAATGGCAAAGACCCGATTCCTCGGTGTCGGCAACCCGTCAGAGAGCGGCGTGCACCTTCTCTACTTCTTCCGGCAGGAAAACAAACTGTCGAAGAAGAATTTTCTCGACTCGGCAGCTGTTTTCTCGTCAGTCATCAACGAGGATGGGAAGATCGAACGTGAACTAGCTGATCCAGATATTGAACGCTATATATTTGTCGATGATGTTTGTGGATCAGGTAAAACCGCGGTCAAGTACTCTAAAGGAATTATCTCTGAGATACTGTCATTACAGCCAAGCGCGAAGGTTTGCTACCTAGCCATGTTTGCGACCCAGAAAGGTATCGAGAAAGTTCGGGCCACCAAGTTTGGCTCCGCAAGTGCCGCGGTCTTCGAACTGGACGACAGCTATCGCTGCCTCTCACCGAGCGCGCGCATACTTTTTGATGCGCCCGATCATATCGATGCAACTGTGTTGAGAAAAGTTACTCTGACCTATGGAACCTACCTACGGCCAGGCTTTCCGGGAGGATGGGATGATAACCAACTGCTGCTTGGTTTCCAGCATAACACACCCAATAACACGTTACCGATCATGTGGGCCGAGGGCAGCGCTACCCACCCTTGGACCCCGGCTTTCAAACGCTATGCGAAAATGTAGGCTCTCATGACTCAGTCGCCAATGGAGAACCCATTCGATCTGAATAAGGCCTCTGATTTCACCGATCGAGAGATTGCCGATCAGTGGGTTGATCTAGCCAGTTCGACTGGCGGGCTTGTCGATATCTTAAATCCAAAATCTCGTATGCCAATGCTTCTCTTGGGTGGTAAGGGAAGTGGCAAAACCCATCTAATGCGTTACTGTTCAGCACCTGTACAGGCCGCGCGCCACAACCGAGATGTTGCGCAAGCTGCCGTGGCGGAAGGTTATCTGGGCATCTACGTGCCTCTCGATGCGTTGAACACAGATAAATTTGCCCGCGAAGAACCTGTCGAAGATTACTGGATTGCTGTCTTTAGCTATTACTTCGAACTGTGGCTTTCGAGTGTTCTACTGAGCACGATCAGAGATTGTGCAAGATCCCAATCGATTGAGTTTGACGAAACGGAGTTCGTCAAGTCAGCAATTGACCTGTTCGACATCACACCGGAGAATCCGCTAACTAACCTTGATAGCTTATACGATCACCTTGCGCAAATGCGAAAGCATATCGATAGCGTCGTAAATAACAGCCGGCTACGTGGTGAGCGCCCGATTTTTGACATCACCTTCTCAGCCGGTCGGTTGATTTTTGGGTTGCCTGAACTGGCTACACAGCACGCTCCAGCCATGAAGGACGTTCTGTTTGTGTATTTGATCGACGAGGTCGAAAATCTCACCGCTGATCAGCAACGTTTCCTGAACTCGTTGATCCGCTACCGACGTGGCAGTGCGACAATTCGTGTTGGCGGACGTCTCTATGGCATGAAAACCCTGGAAACCACCGGGTCGGGAGAGCCCATCAGAAGCGGTGCCGAATACGAGCGGGTAGTTCTAGATGAGATTCTTCGTCGAGAGTCAGGTCAGTACGATCGCTTTGTAAGGAGTTTAATCTCTAAACGGCTCGAACGTGCAGGCTATTCTACCGCCGCTCGTGAGCCGATCGATTCATATTTCGAAGAACTCGATTCTCGCGATTACTGGCGCTCTATCGATAAACATCTTCCGACAACGAAACAAGGTCAGATCACGCCATACCATCAGAAGCTCGCGACAGATTTGAAAAGCGCATTCGGTTTAAAGGATCATGAGGTAACTTCGATCTACGAAGCTCTCCAGGTGCCAGAACATAGATTTCTCGAGAAAGCTGCTACATTCCAGTTCAGAAAATCATGGCCTAGTAGTCTAGAAGACGCCGTTTCCCTCGCTTCAACGGTTGGGAGTCAAGCGCGCGCATTGGCCCAAGGCGATCGTGTAGCTGGCGCTGAACTTGCTAAATTGATATCTTACTTTTCAAGCGACATTCTGGCCCAGCTATTTCACGATTATGCCCGACGGTTACCTTATTCCGGCTTTGAGACAATGGTCGAGCTGTCTCAAGGAATAACAAGAAATCTGCTGGTCAACTTAAAGCACATCTTTAGGCGCAGCCGCTTCGCTGGTGAAGAGCCCTTCATTAGTGGTTCGATTTCGATCAAATCCCAGTCTGATGGGGTCCGCGACGGAGCCGCCTGGTTCTGGGAAGACGCGCAGCCCCCTAGCGGCGGGCTTCAAGTACGTGATGCCGTTGAGAATGTCGCGGTACTCTTTCGCACCGTTCGTCTTGGCCATTCGCCTTCAGAGTGCGCGCTTTGTGCCTTCAGCGTTCCTTGGGAAGCCCTCAGCGATAATAGTAGGCGCACGTTAATGGTTGCCGAAAACTGGTCATATCTTGTCAAGCTACAGGAAGGCCGACGCAATAAAAACAGTAAGCGGATAGATGCACTCTACCAACTTGGACCTATGCTGGCACCCCGCTGGGAGGTTTCCCAACATCGTCGTGGTACCATTGAGCTTCAACAAGATCTCGCAGATGCCATACTCGATCCGCAACACCGGCACGAGCTTGCTACTCTGATGAAGAAACGGTTGGAGCGCATAATACTGCCTGCCGGGTCAAAGACCGTATCCAACCCCCGACTAATCTAATATGCAATACGATATTGAAGCGCTGCTCGACGCGAAAATTGATCTGGCGGAGACTGTCGCAAGTGGTCACGAGTGGGATCTGTTTATCTCCGCTTACAATAATAGCGAGCGCGTCCAGTCTGTTTTTCCTACGATTCCCGCTATCCGGCGAAGCTGGTGGGCAATTCCCGAATATGGCTACACACCCGATGAGCTCCAGAAAGTCTCGGATATAGTTCATTTAAATCAAGGGTCGGAAGCGCAGGTCGTGAAGTCCGGCTTAATCGGAAGTGGATTTGATCGCACAGCGAACCAACGATTATGTGTCGATATAACTGGACTGATGCGAACACATATTCTCTTTCTCATGGCGTATCTTCAAGACGCGGGCGTATCCCATTTCGACCTTCTCTATACCGAGCCTGCGCAGTATTCTCGGCGCGCCGAGACACGCTTCTCCATCGGCGAAGACGTACGCGTTGTTTCAGTCGAAGGGTACGTAGGTACCCATGAACTTGATACGAGCGGTGACCTGCTGGTGGTTGGCATCGGCTACGATCACCACCTCATTTCGCATGCGATCCAGGCGAAGGAAAATGCTCGCGTCATTGAGCTGCATAGCTTTCCTTCGCTTAGCGCTGATATGTACCACGAAAGCATCTTAAGACTCGATCGGGTAAGCAGCGAACGATCTCGGCTTAGCGAGGATGTTCATTACGCTAGTGCGAATGATCCGTTCGTTGTGGCCGCTTCCCTGGCAGCGGCTGTAAAGAGTGCAGAAATGCGTCGGCGCATTACAAATGTGTACCTCTCCCCACTCGCAACTAAGCCTCAAGCCGTAGGTTTTGGACTGCATTATCTCAAAAGGATGCGTGGAAGCGCCACATCGATCGTTTACCCAGTGCGCGAAAGCTACGACAAGGAAACATCGACTGGAGTAGGACGTTCTTGGATCTATCCGATCCATTTGTAGCATCCTGCCTGTCACTTAAGCCGCCTGCCGCGGTCTGGATGAGTACACAGTTAGGGACAAGACCAGGAAGCATTTACCCTTCGGATAGCGGGCCGACTTGAACCGAGGACGCTAGCCGCACCCGTAGCAATACGATCTTATCGTGGTCCTTAGCCGCACTGTAGAGGACGGGCCGCCGCACCACGCCGTCCGGCGGAGGCGTCCCGCATACGGGGCGCCGGGACCGGATGACGGACTCGCCGCCATCCGCACCTGTCGTCGCGCGCTTCGTGCCCTGCCGGGCGGTGGGGGGTGGCCGCTGCCCTCCCCCCGCAAGCGAAACGAAGATGACCCGTGACGGCTCGCGGGGCGTCGCCCTGCGTTCGCCTTCGGCCCCTGATCGGGCCCTCGCCTCCCGCGCGCCGCTGACCGCTCGGCCGTCCGCGCCACGTCGTCAGGTTTCGCTTGGCACCCCCCGCCCGCTCCTCGCCGGAGAGGCAGGGGTGATGACGGGGCCATCACTCCCTGCCCCGATCATCGAGGAGAGAAGACGGTGACGAGCACGACGACGGAACGAGAAGAGCAGCAAGCCGCCTTCACGCCGCGGGTCTACCTGGCCTGCCTGGCGAGCTACAACGCCGGCATCCTGCACGGCGCATGGGCGGAGGCGACCGACGAGGACGCCTTGCGCGAGGCAGTCGCGGCGATGCTGGCGGACAGCCCAACCGCCGGCGCTGAAGAGTTCGCGATCCACGACCATGAAGGGTTCGGGTCATGGGGACCGGACGAGTACGAGGGACTGGCCGACGTTGCAGCCAAAGGCGCGTTCATCGCCGAGCACGGTCCGCTCGGCGCGGAGGTACTGGCGCACTTCTCCGGGCGGCTCGACGAGGCGGAAGCCGCCTTCGACGAGTATGCGGGCGAGTGGCCGGACCTCGGGCATTTCGCTGAGGACCTGACCGAGCAGTCGGGCGTCACCATCCCCGACAGCGTCCGCCTCTATGTCGACTACGACGCGATGGGGCGGGACCTCGAGCTCGGCGGAGATGTGTTCACGGTCCGAACCAACTTCGACGCCGTGCACGTGTTCTGGACCGCACGGTGGGGGGCGGGACGATGAGCGAGATGCACCCCGCACCGAACCACAGCACGGGGGCGGCCGAGTCGTTCGGTCCCCCTTCCCTGCCCGACGCCTATGCATGCGGCGCGATCAATGCGCGGCATGCAGCGCGCGAGGCAATGGCGCTCGCGGCGCACCGCGTCCGTATGAGCGGCGGCAAGGGCAGCCTGGCCGCCCGCCGCGCGCTCGCTCTGGCGGACGTCGCCGTGCACGAGGCGATCACCCGCCTGATCGAAGGGGGCGAGCGATGAGCCGACCCGAACGCGAGGCGGAGGCCACCGCGATCGGCCTTCAGACGCTTGTGGACGGCGTGCGGCCGATCACCCTCGCCGACCGGCTGGCCGTCCGCGCGGCCGAGCCGATGCGGCCGCGGCGCGATCCCTACGCGCGGCAGAAGGCCTGCGACCTCGGCCTGTTCGACGAGGTGGGGCGGGCGCAGATCGGCCTCGTGGACTTGCTGGCCAACAGCTGACCCGACCGCGACCGGCAGCGCTTTCCACCGCCTGCCGGTCCGGGGCCGCGATCGAAGCGGCACGGGCCATCGAAGCCCCTGCCGCGTCCCGCCGCGCAGGAAAGACCAAGGGGGGACGAAAGTCGCGCCGTCCCCTTCGTCCCCTCCCTACACCGCCTCGCCAGACCATCCTTCTGGTCGTCGCCACCCATGCGGCGGAAGTTTTGGAGGGACGGGAATGGAGACCTACAAAGGGGGCAAAAGGCAGCCGGATAATCCGCCTCTGACCGCCTTGAAAGGCAGTGCCAACGCGGCGGAACCTGTAGTCGAAGCAGCCCTTAGCTACGCCAAAAACACTGCCCACGACTGGCTACGCTTCGGCGTTCCAGTCTGCAAAGAGCCACGCGGCCAGCACGCTTCGGTCGCCTTCTTCGCGCCCGGTCAGACCTTCGCCTATGTCCGCTGGCGGGGCGGCGAACACGGCACGGCGGACTGGCAAATCTACGTCTGCCGGGCACCGATCACCGGAGCGGAGGGCGCCGGAGCAACGCAGATCGTACCGGGTATCGAGCCCGGTGCGGAGGTGCTGCTTTACGCCCCGACGCCGCACTATGCCCGCCGCGTACTGTCCCTTTGCAAGCGGATCGAGGCGGCGGGGACGAGGCTCGAAACGGTCCCACCTCTCTACTGGCGCGAGGCGCAGGCCGCGATGCGGTGCCAGAAGCCGGTGCCGACTTTTGTGCCGAAAGCGTGGGGTTCGGCATGACGGTTCCGGCGGCGAGCGATGATCGAGGTTGGGCCGGACGCGCAGGCCGGACTGACGCAGCGAAGCGGAGGAAGGCTACGCAAGATAAAGAGGCTGGGCCCCCGAGGGGGCGTCCGGCCAGTCTGCACGTCGGGTTGGGGGTGCCCCCGAACGAGGGGGCGGTGACCCGCCCCCTGCGGAAACGGGCGCGGCGGTTGCCGTTCGGCGGGTGGCCAACTGGAACCGTGACGTTCCGTGTACTGGCGTGCTGTTACGGCGATGCAGCCGAACGCCGTGAGATCGGTGCCGCGTCGCTTGCATTTGCCGATCCGGTCCAGGGGCGCGCATGACGGACGATCGCGACGACCGCTTCCGGCCGCGCCCCGGACGGGTCGGCAACAGCGCGGCCCGGGGACGCTCGCTGTCCGTCCTCGCGCAGGTCAACCGCCGCATCGGCAAGGCCGGCCGTTCGGGCGGCTCGTCCGGTGCATCGGGCGGACGCGTCCGCGGTGCGCGTTACGCGACGCTGCCGAACCGTGCAGCGTCGGACCGGCGGCGCGTGGTCGTGAAGGCGCGCGTGCACCGCCTGTCCGGCAGCGGCGCGAAGAACGCGCGGGCGCATCTGAGCTACATCGAACGGGACGGCGTCGAGAAGGACGGCAGCGAGGGGCGGGCCTACGACGCACGCGACAACCGCGCGGACACCACCGCCTTCCAGGACCGATGCGAAGGCGACCGCCACCAGTTCCGCTTCATCGTCTCGCCGGAGGACGGCGCGGAGATGGAGAGCCTGCGCCCCCTCATCCGCGACCTGATGGCGAACATGGAACGCGATCTCGACACCGATCTCGACTGGGTCGCGGTGGACCATCACGACACGGGGCACCCGCACACGCACATCGTGCTCCGCGGCGTACGGGACGACGGCGGCAACCTCGTCATGGACCGGGACTACATCGGCCACGGCATCCGCCAGCGCGCTGAAGAGCTGGTCCGCCTCGAGCTCGGTCCGCCCACCCCGGAGGAAGCACGCGAGAAGCTGCAGCGGCAGATCGGTCAGCAGCGCGTGACGACGATCGACCGGATGCTGGTGCGCGCGGCGGACGGCAACCTCACCGTCGAGCCGACCAGTGTCCGCCTGCACGCAGACGGCGCCGTTCGGCCGCACCACCTGACCCAGCGCTTGCGAACGCTGCAACAGCTCGGCCTCGCCGCCGAGACCGCACAGGGGCGGTGGCAGCTGCACGGTCAGCTGACCGAGCGGCTGACGAGCTTGCAGCGACGGGGCGAGCGGCACGAAGCGATCGCGCGCGCCTTCCAACGCCGCGAGTCGGCGCACCGTCCCGGCCCCGCGAGCTACGGCACGTTCGACCCGTCGGAGGGGCGGGCCATCACGGGCCGCGTCGCAGCGATCGGTCTGTCCGGCGAGCTGACCGGGCACCGCTACGCCGTGATCGAAGCGACGGACGGGCGGACGCTCTACGCCGAGATCGGTCTATCAAACGGCGGACCGCACGGCGACGGCCTCCGCAAGGGCGACGTCGTCACGCTGACCCCGGCGAGGCTGACGCCCTCGAAGGCAGACCAAACGATCGCCAGTGTCAGTCGCCTGAACGACGGTCTCTACTCGCCGGTCAGGCACGCCCAACTGGAGCGCGGCTCGTCCGAGCCCTACCTACGCAGCCACGTCCGCCGGCTCGAAGCCGAACGACGGTTGGGCAACGCAGAGCGTCTTCCGAGCGGCACCGACTGGCGTGTGCCCGACGACTACCTGCAGCGGATCGAGGCGCGGCTCGCCAAGCGAGCGCAGAGCAGACCCGTCGAGATCGAGACACTCACGGCTGAGCCGCTCGACAAGCTCGCGACCGCTCGTGGGGTTACCTGGCTCGACCGCGTGCTGGCAGGCGAAGCGGAACCGGGCACCATTGCCGCACAATGTCTGCCCAGGCAGGGCTTCGGCCGCGAGGTACAGGACGCCCTCCGGCAGCGAGCCGACCGGCTCGTCGAGCAGGACCACGCGGTGCGCGGCGAGGACGGCAGTGTGCAGCTGCGCCGCGGCTTCCTACGACGGCTGGAGCGCGAAGAGCTGGCGCATGTCGCCGGCAACATCGAGCGGGAGACCGGTAGACGGTACGTCCCCACCGGCGACGGCGGCAGCATCGAGGGTGTCTACGCTCGCTCCGTCGAGCTGCAGTCCGGCCGCTACGCGCTGATCGAGAACGAACGCAGCTTCCACCTCGTCCCCTGGCGGGACGTGCTGGAACGCGCCCGCGGCCGCGAGGTCAGCGGCGTGATGCGGGGGCGGTCGATCAGCTGGAGCTTTCGGCGACAGCGTGACTTGGGGCTCGAACGGTGAGCACCGCGTGCGGATCGAGCCGGACGCAATTCCGTCCGAAGGGAAGAAGGCCAGGCGCGTTGCCTGTCTGCCACGCAACGAACTTTCTGCACGAGCTGGCGCGCACGCAAATGCCCGCTGCGTCCCAGCAGTACACGGAACGACTGTGAGGGAGCCAGCGAGCAAAACTGTGCATTTGCGCCGTACCGATGGTGCGCCGATCTAGGTCGTCCGCCCTACCGGAGGACCGCCCGCCCGTGCGACCGTCGCTGATCCAGTGCCTGCAGATCGCCGCGCTCGTCTTCTGGACGATCGCGGGGCTGCAGGTGGCGACACAGCAAGCGGCGAGACTGCTCGCCTACGACACGCAGCTCGGGGCGCCCCTCTTAGAGGCGGCAGGTGTTCCGGTCTATCCGTTCTGGCGGATCATCGCCTGGCGCTTCGCCTTCGGCCAGTACGCGCCGACGACCTTCGCCACCGTCTATCCGTCGATCCTGTTCGGCATCGCTGCGGGCGTAGGACACGCCTTCGTCCTCCTCTTCGTGCCGGACGCGTCTGTGTACCACGACCCCTTCAGGCTTGCGTTACGACCCCCGCCGCGCATCCCGTGGCGACCCTCACCGAACGCGCGCTTGTCCCAGCTGATCGTGCACGCCGAAGCGGAGGTGCGGGCAGCGAAGCGCGATGCCATCGAACGAGCGGTGCGGTCGGGCGAGGCGGAGGCCGCGAAGCGGCTCGCTGAAGCTGAGCGAGCGCAGACGCCGCGCACGGCGGGAGCACCAGTGGCGCGGTCTGTCACCAGCAGGGGACTGGACGGTGGTTCGCCTAGTCAGGAGCCGAGCGGGACACGAGCACGCGGAAGGTTGCCTTGCCTGCACGACCCCGATCCAAACCAACTCGGTTTGCCCTTCGGCAGTGATGCCAGACCTGCGACCGGTCCGACCACAGCCAGGCCGTCCGACGCCCCGCCACCCCCCATCACCAACCGCCGTCACCGAATGGACTTCCTATGAGCCGCAAGCCGAAGCTGAACGTCCGCATCACGCCCGAGCTACTGGCAAAGGTGGATGCCGCTGCGTCCTCACCCCGCGTCACCAAGGCGGAGGTGGTCGAGCGCGCCCTGACCGAGCACTTCGATCCCGCTCGCGATGCCGACCGCTTCTTGTCCCTGCATCGCCTTCTCGATCGCGAGTACCGGCAGCTCAAGCGGATGGACCACGCCCACCGCGTCGGCCTCGAGATGTTCGCGACCTTCGTGCGGTCCTACTTCGCCGTCACCCCGCCCTTGCCGAAGGCCGAACGAGACGACGCCCTGGCGCTCGCCGCTCGTCGCTTCGAAGGCTTCCTCGACACCGTCGCGCAGAACGTCCGCGAGGGCGGGGCCGTCGAGAGCGTGCTGCAGGATGTCTCCGGAGCGGAGGGGCAGGCGCGGGACTGAACACCACACGTTACCGGCGGAGTGTCGGAAGATCGCCTGACCTTTCCATCTGCGAGCCAGAACAGGCCGTAGCGAGCGATAGTACGGGCCAAGCGAGCAATCACGTGCACGTCAGAGAGAACGCTCGCTACACGGTTCCCAAGACGGTTCCCAGCCTATCGGCACACGGTTCCCAACTCGCAAACCCTGATGATTGCTGGTGCCCCCAGAGAGACTCGAACTCCCGACCTACTGATTACAAATCAGTTGCTCTACCAGCTGAGCTATAGGGGCCCGCACGCTTCGTGCGCCGGACGGCGTCGAGGGTCAACGGCGAAGCCGCTGCGGCCGTCCGTTCACACGCCTGCATGGCAGCCCGCGCGCGGCGCGCTACTTTCCGCCGATGAGCACTTCCGTCTTCGAAACGCAGATCCGTCACGACCCTTATGAGCGTCATGACGACATGCAGCCCGTCCTGGACGAGGACGCGGTCGCGCGCATCACGCGCTATGGCGAGACCCGGACGGTCGAGGCCGGAGAGATCCTCTTCGAGATCGGCGACTCCCAGACCGAGTTCATTCTGGTCCTGTCGGGCCTCGTCGCGATCGAAGTCGACGGTTGCGACGGAACGACGACGGTCGTCGAGCACGGCCGGGGCGGGTTCACCGGCGAGATCGACATGTTCTCGAACCGCAAGGCGGTGGTCAGAAGCGTTTGCCGCGAAGCGGGAGAGATCGCCTATCTCGGACGCGACGCGTTCAGGCGGATGCTGGCCCGGAACGCCGATCTGTCCGAGACGATCATCCGCGCCTTCATCCTGCGCCGGACGGGCCTGATCTATACCGAGCAAGGCGACACCATCCTTCTGGGCGAGGACGACCTCGGCGAGACGCTCGCGCTGCGTTCCTTCCTCTCCCGCAATGGCCACCCGCACAAATTCGTCGACCCCTCTGACGAACCGGACTTTGCCCGCCGGGTGATGGAGACCTTCTCTTTGTCCAAGGAAGACCTCCCGGCCGTCATCTGGCGGATGACCGAGGTGTTGAAGCGTCCCTCCCCGCACGATGTCGCCGACCTCCTCGGCCTCAGCCAGCCGAGCTGTCCGCGGGACGTCTACGACGTCGCGGTCATCGGCGTCGGCCCCGCCGGTCTGGCCGCGGCCGTCAACGCAGCGGCCGAAGGCATGACGGTCATCGCGATCGAAGGGACCGCCCCGGGCGGCCAGGCCGGCACGTCGAGCAAGATCGAGAACTACCCTGCCTTCCCGACCGGCATCTCGGGTCAGGCGCTCTCGAGCCGCATGCTGCTCCAGGCCCAGAAGTTCGGGACCGACATCATCACCCCGCGGACGGTGAAGGCGATCGCGTGCGGCGCCCGCCCCTACACCCTGACCTTGGATGACGACCAGGAACTCCACGCCCATGCGATCGTGATCGCCAGCGGTGCGCGGTGGCGAAAGCTCGGCCTCGACGGCGAAGACCGGCTGGAGAACGCCGGCCTCTACTACGGGGCGACGCCCGTGGAGGCGGCGCTGTGCGAGCGCGAAGAGGTGGTGATCGTCGGCGGCGGCAACTCGTCTGGCCAGGCGGCGATCTTCCTCTCGCGCAAGGCGCACCGCGTCCACATCCTCGTCCGCACCGAGAACCTCGCCGTATCGATGTCGGACTACCTCATTCAGCGCATAGAAGAGGCCGAAAACATCGAGCTTCACTTCTGCACCGAGGTGATCGCCGTCGAGGGCGAACGTCACCTCGAAGCCATGACCTGGCGGGACAACAAGACCGGCGAAGAGGTCGAGAAGGACATCCGCCACCTCTTCGTCATGATCGGTGCCGTGCCGAACACGGAGTGGCTCGACGACTGCGTTCTGCGCGACCCGAAGGGGTTCGTCCTCACGGGCAGCGACCTGCCCGCCGCCGCCCTCGTCGCGCGGGAGTGGGACGTCCCCCGAATGCCCTACACGGGCGAGACCTCCCGCCCCGGCCTCTTCGCGGTGGGCGACGTCCGGTCGGGAAGCGTCAAGCGCGTCGCGTCCGCCGTCGGCGAAGGCGCGATCTCGGCGCAGTTTCTCTACAAGGTCGTGCACGAGGACGACTGAGTTGCCGCTCAGCGCGGCACGCCCGCCCGGTCGAGATGCGGCCCGAGCCTGCCGGTGACCGCCAAGCCGAACATGCGGAAGTCGGCGAGCAGCGACCAGAGCGGATAGCGGAAGGTCGCGGGCCTGTTGCGCTCCACGGCCACGTGCCCGATCCACGCAAAGGCGTAGCCCGCGACCGGAACCAGCAGGAGCAGCCACAAGTTCGCGGTAAAGACCGCCCAAAGAAAGAAGAGCAGGACGAGTCCCGTGCCGACGTAGTGAAGCGCTCGCGTATGCGGGCGGGCATGCTCCCGAAGATAGAAGGGAAAGAACGCCCCGAAGCTGTCGATGCGCTGTCCGTCGGCCATGCCCGCAGATTAAGGGCGGTGAGGCTCGTCACCAAGCGAAGGGTTCAGCGTGCCGTTCGCCGCCTCGCGGCGCTCCGCGCTTCGAAGGAGGACGCGTAGCGCCTGCCGCGTGCGCGGTCCGGCCCTCATCAAGCCGACGACGTCGGCGCGGAACGCTTCGTCGCGAAGGCTCGTCAGCACGCCAAGCAACAAAGCGTCGTCGCCAACGCTGTCTGCCGCTTCCCAGATCAACGCCAGGCGTTCCGCCTCGGTCATGGATCGCCCTCCTCGGACGGAACGTAACGCGAACGCGACCCCGCCGCTACCCGAGGTTGCAGTTAAGAATCGATTCTCGTACGAGGTGAAGGATCGAGGAGGCGCTTCCGTGAACGCGCGAGAGACACAGCCGCAGCCGACCCCAGGTGCGCCGCAGCAGCTCGACGTGCTCGCCGGCGAGGCGGTTCAAAGGCTGCGCGAACGTGCGGGCCTGTCCCGCGCGGCCCTCGGCGCGGCATGTGGCGTTTCGGGTGCGCAGATCGAGAAGTACGAGACCGGCATCAACCGGATGTCCCTGTCGCGCTTCCACAAGCTTGCGACCGTCCTGGGAACGACGCCGGACCGCCTCCTGGCCGAACTCGTTCCCGCCGTGGCGCCATCGCCCGCCCTGCCCCCTGCCCGCCGGGTTCGGGCGGCGGAGCTCGCGCTGCTGGCTGGCCGGCTGGAAGACGACGTGGTCGATCACCTCCTCGGCCTGGCCAGGGCGTTGTCGCGCTGACCGCCCTGGATGCTCGCTCCTCGCAGCGCTAGGCACGGTCCAACGATGGGAGGCGGACATGCCGGGTTTGTGGCTTGAGGAGTTCGAGGAAGGACAGGTCTTCGAGCACGAGTGGACCCGGACCGTCACCGAGGGGGACAACATGCAGTTCTCACTGATGACGATGAACCCGCAGCCCCTGCACATCGACCGGCACGCGGCGGCGCGTTCGGAGTTCGGTCAGCCTCTGGTCAACAGCCTCTTCACCTTGGGCCTTCTGGTCGGAATGACGGTCAACGACACGACGCTGAACACCACGGTCGCGAACCTCGGCATGGACAAGGTCCGCTTTCCCGCGCCTTTGTTCCAGGGCGACACCGTGCGCGCCCGGACGACCGTGCTGACGGTGCGGCCCTCGAAGTCGCGTCCCGGCCAGGGCATCGTCGGCTTCCTGCACGAGATGCTGAACCAGGACGGCGTGCTGGTGGCCTCCTGCGAGCGGGCGGCTCTGATGAAGGGTAGGCCAGCGGCGGGTTAGGCGACGGGCGTCGCGGCGGCCCGTCGGCGGGCGGGACGCGGGGCGGCGGCCGCTTCCTCGGAGCCTGCGGAATCCCCGAAGCGCCAACGGTCGATGACGTCCTCGACGAAGCTTGGCGACTTGACCTCGGCACGTCGTCCGGCACGCACCGGGACGGCCGCCTCGGGCAGCTCGTCCACGACCGGCATGCCCGGTGCGGGCATCCCCTCCCCCGCCCCGATCAGCTGACGCTCGCCGAGCGTTCCCGCGCCGTCGAGCAGCGAGGCGATGCTGTCGGGCGCACAATCCCGCAGCCGCCGCCGGTCCGCTTCGGACGGCAAGCGGTGGGTCAGCAAGGTCGGAAGGTCGCCGAGCACGCGCTGGCTCACGCCGGCCGGGTGGGAGGAGACGACGCCGAGGCCGATGCCGTGCTTCGGGCCGTCCTGAACGAGCATGTGGACCGCGTCGCGGCAGAGCTTGGTCGCGCCCTCCGCCGCGCCCTCGGGCGCGAAGCGGTCGGCGTCCTCCAGCACGACGAGAAGCGGCAGCGCGCCGCCGGTGCCCTCGCCGAGCGCACCGGCGAGGCGGCAGATCACGCCGGCGATCAGGCGATCGATGCCGAGCGGCAAACCGCCGAGCTGGATCACCGACATCGGGGCGGCACCGGAGCCCAAGCAGAACACCGATCGCAGCAGGGCACCGAGCGTGTCCTCCGCCGAGACCCTGCCGAAGATGACGGAGAGTCGGGCGTCGCCGAGGCTGGTCGCGAGGCGAGAACGGAGCCTGCGGTGCGCCGCGGCCCGCTGCGTCTGGTCTGACGAGGCGTTCCGATCGAGCCAGCCGAGCAGGTCCATGACGCGGTAAGGAAGCGGCCCGTCGACGGAGAAGGGTTGTCCGCCATCGCTGCCGCTTCGTTGCAGCATCCGACGCCGGGCGGCGGGGATCGCTTCTTCGAGAAGGGCCCGTTCGTCCTCGGCGAGGGTACCGCCGTTCAGCGACAGCACCCAGGCGAGTTCCTCGACCGTGAGGAGCCAGTGAGGCGCGAAGCCCGGTCCCGGACGCAGGATGCGCGCGGCGCGGCCGAAGCTCCGTCCGTACTCGTCATGGGGATCGAGAAGGATCGGGCGCACGGGCGCTCGGGCGCGGAGCATGGTGCGCAGGAGAACCGCCAGCGTGCTGCTCTTGCCTGTCCCTCGCCCGCCGAAGATGCCGAAACCGGAAGACAGGGCCGGGATCCTCGCGCACAAGGGCACGCGCCCGATCTGGCCGAATTGGCCAGTCTCGCCGCCATAGAGGCGACCGAGGTCCGCCTCGCCGGCCAAGCAGGCCTGATCGCCCAGCGCGGGCGTCGTACCGCCGCCGCGGGTGAAGCCCGACGCCTCGTCGAGGACGCCGCTGAGGGAAACCTCGGCGATCCAAAGCTCGCTCGCGTCGTCTTGGACCGCAGGCGCGGGGATGGTGACCGCCGTGACGATCCCGACCGCACGGCGCGGCGCCTTGCCGAGAAGCAGAACCTCGCCCGTTCGCGGCGTCGGGGTGGCAGGGTCATGCTCCAGCATGACGAGGATCTGCGCGCCCGCATTCGCGATGACCCGGCCCACGCGCCGCGTTGCCGCGCCCTCGCCGCCCGGCGTGGGGTCTGTCAGGGTAAGGACGTCCTGTGCCGTCACGAAGCCATCGCCCTTTCGGCCTCGGGCGCAGCCGCGCGCGCCGCGACGGGCAGAGCGAAGCGGAAAAGGTGTCCGCCGCCCGGCCGCGTCTTCATGTTGAAGCGGCCGCCATTGAGTTCGATGAAGCTCTTGGCGATCGGCAATCCGAGGTCGCCGCTCGCGAAGCGGCGGTTCAAGCCCTCATGAACCTGTTCGAAGACCCGCATCGCAGCCGCGAGCTCCTCGGAGGTGCGGCCAGGACCGTCGTCCTCGACGCTGAGATAGACCCAGTTCGCAGCGCTGCCGGCGAGCCCCGTCCGCACCGTGACGGTTACCGTCATGCCGGGCCGGGACCGCGCGGCCGCGAACTCGATGAGGTGGCTGAGCGCGGTGGTGATCTTCTCGGGATCGGCGTGCACCATAGGCAGGTTGCCCGGCACGTCGAGGCGCAGCGCGACGTCCTTCTTCGCGAGCTTCTCGGTCAGGGTCCGGGCGACGTCGTCCGTCGCTTCGCTCACGCCGAAGATCGCCTTGCGCAGCTTCGTCCCGCCGCTCTCCGCGTCGGCGACCTCCAGGATCGTGTTGATGTGGGAAAGGAGGAGTTCCGCCGACTGAAGGATGTGGTCCAGGTACTCCCGGCGCTGATCGTCGCCGAAGCCGTAGGTGTCCGCTTCCTTGAGGAGGCCCGCAAAGCCGGTGATCGCGTTGAGCGGCGTGCGCAGCTCGTGGTTCATGCTTGCGAGGAAGGTGCCCCGGGCACGGTAGGCGAGTTCGGCTTCGACCCGAGCCGCACGAAGAGCCACGGCGCTTTGCTGCCGCCGAATCGCGTCGCCGTAGCGGGCCGCGTAGCGAGACAGCAGCGCACCACCCTCTTCCTCGTCCTCGCGGCGCAGGCTCATCGATGACTGAATCCCTCTGGAACGGGATTCAGGGTATGGTGACGGCTCTTAAAGGGGGGTTAAGCTTAACGCGCGCTTGTCCCGAAGCAGGCCGACAAAGCGTCCCAAATCGGCGATCCGACGATCGCCATCGGCGCTCGCGCGCGAGCCTTCACTGCGGGGTGAACCCTCCTAGGGTCTTCGCTGTTCTCATCCCAAGGGAACGACGAACGAACAACGGAGGCATTCATGCCCGCAATCAAGGAAGCGAAGATTCTCATCGTCGCGACGGACGGATTCGAACAGGCCGAGCTTCTCCAGCCACAGAAGGACCTGTCGGACGCCGGCGCCACCGTGCACGTCGCCTCGCTCGAGGAAGGCGAAATCAAGGGTTGGGACAAGGACCACTGGGACCAAAGCGTGAAGGTCGACCTGACGGTCGATGCCGCGAACGCCGACGACTACGACGCGCTCGTCCTGCCCGGCGGCCAGATCAACCCGGACAAGCTGCGCACCGAGCGCAACGTTATGGACCTGATCCATCGCTTCGACGACCAGGGCAAGCCGATCGCCGCGATCTGTCACGCGCCTTGGCTTCTGATCGAGGCGGGCCTCGCGGACGAGGACCGGACGATGACCTCCTACAGCTCGATCAAGACCGACGTGCGCAATGCGGGCGCGACCTGGGTCGACCAGGAAGTCGTCGTCGACGGCAACCTCATCACGAGCCGCAACCCGGGCGACCTCGACGCCTTCGGCAAGGCGATCATCGACGCGGTCGAGAACGGCGTAGAGTCGCGCGACGCGGCGGCGTAGGCGCGATCGGGGCGGCGCCTAGGCGGGCGCCGCCTCTCGCGGCAAGGGCCCTTCGCGGCTCATCTGCCGCTCCAGCGCGGACAGCTTGTCCGCCATGCCGTGACCGAACACGGCCGTGATCCGGCCGCCCTCGACGTAGTAGGCGGCGAAGTCCTTCCCGCCATCCGCGTCACCCTCGTAGACGATGTCGTCCCATGCCTCGGCATGACCGAGATAGACGTAGGACCCGCTCGCCTGCTGCTTCGTCCAGAAGAACGGCGCACCTTCGTATCGCGCGTCCCCCGTCACCACCGCCTTGGCGGCGAGCCGGCCGAGCTGCTGCGCGAAGCGCCAGTGCTCGACCCGGATCGAGCCCCAGGCCGTCGGCAGCCTGGCGATGTCGCCCGCGAGGTAGACACCTTGGCACCCGGGCAGCGACAGGTCGGCGCCGACGGTGACGCCGCCATCCTTCTCCGGCTCGACGCCCGAAAGGATGCCGCTTCTCGGGCGCACCCCGACCGCCATGACCACGAGGTCCGCCGTGATCCGCGTGCCGTCTTCAAGCAGCACCGCGCGGGGCATGTCCTCGTCGGTCTCGATCTCTTCGACATCGCCGCGGACGAAGGTCACCCCCTCCGCCTCCTGCTCCCGCTTCAAACGCGCGCCGATCCTCTCGCCCAAGATTTGGGCGAAGGGCACCTCGTCGCGGCCGATGACGGTCACCTTCACCCCCTGCCCCGATAGGACGGTCGCGGCCTCGAGACCGATGAAGCCCGTTCCGATGATGGCGGCCCGCTTCGTCCCGGCGATGGCCGAGGACAGGACTTGCGCGTCTTCGGCGGAGCGCAGCGTGATCACGCGCGGGCTCTGCGCGCCCGGCACGCCGAGGCGGTTCGGCTCCGATCCCGGGGCGACGATCAGAATGTCCGCGCTCAGCGTCTCGCCGTCCGCGAAGGTGACGGTGCGCGTGTGCGGATCGATGCTCTCGACCTCCTCGTGGCGCATCGCGACCTGGTGGCGTTCCAGCCAGGCGTCGCTCCTGAGCCTCACCTTCTCTGCGTCCTCGGTCAGTCCCTTGGACAGCTTCGTCCGGTCGTAGGGCGCCGCCTTCTCACGATCGATCACGGTCAGCTCACCGCCGAAGCCGAAGGCGCGCAAGGATTCCGCCGCGGTGATGCCGGCAGCGCCCGCGCCGAGAACGACAGCGTGGCGGGGGTCGGTGTCGGTCGAGGTCATGTCGGGCGCGGGGTGCGGCTCGGCCTCTTCGTCCCAGGCTACGATCAGCGCGCCGTCCTCCAGGCTCGTCGCGTAGGCCCGCTGACAGTTGAGGCCCGGGGGCTCCAGAAGGGCGCCGTCCGTTAGCGCGAAGGTGGCGCGGTGCCACGGGCAGACGATCGTGTCGCCGTCGACGTGCCCCTTCGAAAGAGGGGCGCCGAGGTGTTGGCACTCGTGATCGAGCACGAACGCGCCCTCCCCCCGGCGTACGACGACGAAGTCGCGTCCGCCCCCGGACGCCTTGGTCGGGGTGTTCTCGGCAAAGGCAGTGAGTGGTCCGAGGTCTGCGGTGGGCATGGGCGCTCTCCTTCCGGAAGGAAGCTAGGAGCGGAGCCCGGCAGGGCCAGCGCGACGCCCTGCGGCGGCGCGCCCGCCGGCAAGGTCACGCCGCGGCCTTCTCCTTACGCATCATCTCCACGAAGCGCTCGAAGACACCGAAGCTGTCCTGGGGACCGGGGCTGGCCTCGGGGTGGTGCTGGACGGAGACGGCGGGCGCATAGGTCAGACGCAGCCCCGCGTTCGTGCCGTCGAAGAGGCTGGTGTGCGTGATCTCGACGCCTTCGGGCAGGCTCGCCTCCTCGACGGCGAAGCCGTGGTTCATCGAGACGATCTCGACCTTGCCCGTGCCGTGATCTCGCACCGGGTGGTTCGCGCCGTGGTGGCCTTGCGGCATCTTCACGGTCTTCGCCCCGACCGCGAGGGCGAGGAGCTGGTGGCCGAGGCAGATGCCGAAGGTCGGCACCTTCGCCTCGATGAGCTTGCGGATGACGGGCACCGCGTAGTCCGCCGTCGCGGCCGGATCGCCCGGGCCGTTGGCGAGAACGACGCCGTCGGGGGCGATCGCCATGATGTCCTCGAAGCTCGCATCCGCGGGCACGACCGACACGCGGCAGCCTGCGCCGACGAGGCGGCGAAGGATGTTGCGCTTCACGCCGTAGTCGATGACCACGGCGTGGGGGCCGTCAGGGTCGCCTACGCCGAAGCCCGTGCCCCAGCGCCAGTCACCGCCATCCGGCGCGAACCGCTGCGGGCTCGACGCGGTCTTGGCGAGGTCGCGGCCGACGAGGCCCGGCCAGCTTCGCGCCTGCTCGATCAGCGCCGCTTCGTCGAAGACGCCGGACGCGTTGTGCGCGACGACGGCGGTCATCATGCCCTCCTCGCGGATGCGCGCGGTCAGCATCCGGGTGTCGACGCCGCAGACCCCGACGATGCCGCGCCTACGCATCCAGGCGGAGAGGTCGAGGCGGGCGCGGTAGTTCGAAGGCGACGTCGCAGGCGCCCTGAACACGGCGCCGCGCGCGGCGCTGGCCGCCGCCTCGGAGCTGTTCTCGATGTCCTCCTCGTTGACGCCCGTATTGCCGATATGGGGAAAGGTGAAGGTGACGATCTGCGCCGCGTAGGACGGGTCGGTCAGGATCTCCTGATAGCCCGTCATCGCCGTGTTGAAGCAAAGCTCACCGACCTTCGCGCCCGTGGCGCCGATCCCTTCGCCTCGGATGACCGTCCCGTCGGCAAGGACGAGGCGTGCGGTCGCAGGGGTTTGGGCATCATCTTGACACAGGCGCATGGGGCGTCGATCTCTCACAGGCAAACGGCTCGCGCTATAAAGCGCGCCGACGCGGCACGAAAGCCGCATTCTCTTACTTCCCTTCCAGGCACCCCCCCAGGACCCGATGACTTCTCCCCTGCTTCAGCGCATCCGCGACGACCTCAAGGTCGCGATGAAGGCGCGCGACGACAAGCTCCGCGTATCGACCCTCCGCCTCGTCTCCGCTGCGATCAAGGATCGCGACATCGCCGCACGCAGCCAGGATCGCTGCACCGGCCTGACCGATGACGAGGTGCTCGCCGTCCTCACCAAGATGGTGAAGCAGCGCGAGGACGCAGCCGCCACCTATGAGGAGGCGGGCCGGATCGAGCTCGCGGAGCAAGAGCGCCGCGAGGTGACGATCATCTCAGACTACCTGCCCCGGCAGCTCAGCGAGACGGAGATCGAGGGCGCGGTAAAGGAAGCGGTGGCGGAACTCGGCGCGACCGGCCTCAAGGACATGGGCAAGGTGATGGGCGAGCTGAAGGCTCGCTATGCCGGCCAGATGGACTTCGCCCGCGCCAACAAGGCCGTGAAGGCACAGCTCGCCTGAGAGGCTGGGGGCGGGACGGACGCTCCGGGCCTTGCCCCGGCGTCGAGGCTTCCTAGCTCGGGAGGCGAGCCATCTTACCGGCGCACTCGCGCCCGAAAGTCCCACATGTCATCTCTCTTCGATTCCTTCACTCTGAAGGGTGTCACCCTTCGCAACCGAATCGCCGCCTCGCCGATGTGCCAGTACATGGCCGAGGACGGGCTTCCGACGGATTGGCACCTGCCGCACTATGCGGGCCTTGCGCGCGGTGGCGCCGGCCTGGTCGTCGTGGAGGCGTCCGCCGTCTCGCCCGAAGGCCGAATCACACCGGCCGACCTCGGCATGTGGAGCGACGCTCACGAGGAGGCGCTCCGTCCGATCGTCGCGGCGATCGAAGACGCGGGCGCCGTGCCGGGCATTCAGATCGCCCATGCCGGACGAAAGGCGAGCGCGAACCGCCCCTGGGAAGGCGACGACCACATTCCCGAAGGCGATCCGCGCGGCTGGACCCCGATCGCTCCCTCCCCGGTCGCCTTCGGCGGGGGCCTTTCGCGAGCGCCCGAAGAGATGTCGCTCGACGACATCGAGCGGGTGAAGGCGGACTTCGTCGCCGGGGCGGTGCGTGCCCGGGACGCGGGCTTCCGCTGGCTCGTCCTTCACTTCGCGCATGGCTATCTCGGGCAGAGCTTCTTCTCGGCCCACTCCAACCAGCGGACCGACGCCTATGGCGGCGGCGCCGAGAACCGAGCGCGGTTCCTCTTGGAGACGCTGGAGGCGGTTCGAGGGGTCTGGCCCGACGACCGGCCGTTGACGGCCCGCTTCGGCGTCATCGAGTTCGACGGTCGCGACGAGGAGACCCTCTCCGAAGCGATCGGGCTGTCGCACCGCTTCCGCGAGGCGGGCCTCGACTTTCTCGACGTCAGCATCGGCTTCTCGACGCCCGAAGCGAACATTCCCTGGGGCCCGCACTTCATGGTGCCGACCGCCGCGCGGGTTCGGGAGGAGACGGGCCTTCCGGTCTCGACGAGCTGGTACATCAGCGATGCCGAGGCGGCGGACGCGTCGGTCGCCAAGGGTGAGCTGGACCTCGTCATGCTCGGCCGGCCGCTGCTCGCGAACCCCCGCTGGCCCTATGCGGCCGCAAAGACGTTAAGCGTCGAGAAGCCCGCCTGGGCGACCCTGCCCGCTCCTTACGCCCACTGGCTTTCGAGCTATCGTACGGAGTAGATGCAAACGAGTGCAATTGGCGCTACCAAGGCTTCGCGCGGCGGCTCCTTCTCGGAGTTCCGCCGCGCCGCGTCGTTCGAGAAGTCTCAGTCCAGCCGGAGCGTAAGCGATGTCCGCGACCCCGAAGCTCGACACTGAACCCGCCCGCCCCTGGTGGCGTGGCGCCGTCGTCTATCAAGTCTACCCGCGCAGCTTCCTCGACACGACGGGTAGCGGGACGGGCGACCTTGCCGGCATCACGGCCAAGCTCGACTACATCGCGGGCCTCGGCGTGGATGCCGTCTGGCTGTCCCCTTTCTTCGCCTCGCCGATGAAGGATTACGGCTACGACGTTGCGGACTACCGTGCCGTCGATCCGATGTTCGGCACGCTCGAGGACTTCGACCGTTTGGTCGAGCGCGCGCACGAGCTCGGGCTGAAGGTCGTCATCGACCAGGTCTTCAGCCACACCTCCGACCAGCACGCATGGTTCCAGGAGAGCCGGTCGTCGCGCACGAACGACAAAGCGGACTGGTACGTCTGGGCCGACATGAAGGAGGACGGCACCCCGCCGACCAACTGGCTCTCGGTCTTCGGCGGCTCGGCCTGGGCCTGGGACAGCAGGCGCGGGCAGTACTACCTGCACAACTTTCTGACCGAGCAACCGGACCTCAACCTGCACAATCCGGCCGTTCAGGACGCACTGTTGGACGTCGCGCGGTTCTGGCTGGAACGAGGCGTGGACGGCTTCCGGCTCGACGCGATCAACTTCGCGATGCACGACCCGGATCTGACCGACAATCCGCCGGCGCCGCGTGACGGACGCAAGCAGGACACGCCCTTCGACTTCCAGGACCACCTTCGGAACAAGTCGCATCCGGACATCCCGAAGTTCCTGTCGCGCATCCGGGCGCTGACCGAATCCTACGGCGGCGCCTTCACGGTCGCGGAGGTCGACGGTCCGCTCGCGCCTGTCGAGATGGCCGAGTACACGCAAGGCCCGGACCGGCTGCACTCTGCCTACAGCTTCGTGTTCCTCCACGCGCAACGCCTGTCTCCCGCCCTCGCCCGCGCCGCCCATGCCGAGTGGCCGCAGGGCGAAGAGGCGGGATGGCCGTCCTGGGCGCTCTCGAATCACGACGCGCCGCGGGTGGTGACGCGGTGGGGGAAGGGCCTCGACGCGCAGGCCTTCGCGCGGGTCACCGGCATGCTCCTGATGGCGATGCGCGGCAACGCTTTCCTCTATCAGGGCGAAGAGCTCGGCCTGCCGCAGGCCGACGTGCCGTTCGAGCGCCTGCGCGACCCCGAAGCGATCGCCAACTGGCCCCATACCCGGGGCCGCGACGGCGCGCGGACGCCCATGCCCTGGTTCCCTAGCGAGGGACAGGCCGGTTTCTCCGACGCCGAGCCGTGGCTTCCGGTCGACCCCCGCCACGTCCCCCTCGCCGTCGCGGCGCAGGAGCGCGATCCGCGCAGCACGCTTCACTTCTTCCGCCGCTTGATCGCCTATCGGCGAGATTCGGCCCCGCTGCGCTTCGGCGAGCTTGAGTTCCTCGATACGCCAGGCGGCGTCCTCGCCATGCTGCGCCGGGACGGCGCCGAGGCGGTCCTCTGCGTGCTCAACGTCGCGGCGGACCCGGTGGCCTGGACACCCGAAGGGTTCGAGGGCGCCAGGGTCGTCCTCTCTTCGGAGGGGCCGGAGGACGCCGAACTGCCGCCGGTCATTCCGGGACTCGGCGGCTACTACGCCGAGGTCCGGTCCGCCGCCTGATTGCGAAGCGGCGCGAAGCGCTTACGTTAACCTTCGAAGAACGGAGGGGACGCCCGAATGAGAAGATCGCTCCGCGCCGCCCTGGCCGCGCTCGTGCTGCTGCCCGCGACCGTCGGCTGCTCGTCGGTCTACTACGACACGATGGAGAAGTTCGGCTTCGAGAAGCGGGACATCCTGGTCGACCGGGTCGAAGACGGGCGGGAGGCGCAGACCGACGCTCAGGAGGAGTTCAAGGACGCGCTCACCCAGTTCCGCGAACTGGTCGCCTTCGACGGCGGCGAGCTCGAGAAGCAGTACGACAAGGTCTCGCGATCCTACGACCGGATGCAGCGCGAGGCCGAGGAGGTCCGCGGCCGCATCGACGCCATCGAGGACGTCGGCGAGGCGCTGTTCGATGAGTGGGAGGACGAGCTCGGCGAGTATCAGTCCGCCGAGCTGCGCAACGCCTCGGCCCGGCAGCTACGCGAGACCCAGACCCAGTACGCCCAGGTCGTCCGCGCGATGAACCGCGCGGCGGACAAGATGGACCCGGTGCTCGAGATCTATCAGGACCAGGTCCTCTACCTGAAGCACAGCCTCAACGCCCGCGCCATCGCCGGGCTCGAGGACGAGCGTGCGGTGATCGAGCAGCGCGTCAACGAGCTGATCGCCGAGATGGACGCCGCGATCGCCGAGGCGAACCGCTTCATCGACGCGATGCAGGCCTGAACGCTCAGATCGCTCGCTTCGCCATGCGCTTGCGCTGAACCGAGGACGGGACGCCTAGCGCTTCGCGGTACTTCGCGACGGTCCGGCGGGCGATGTCGACGTTCTCCGCCGCGAGCACTTCGACGAGGCGATCGTCCGAGAGCGGCTGATGCGGGTCTTCCTTGCCGATGAGCTCACGGATGCGTTGGCGCACGCTTTCCGCCGAGTAGCTCTGCTCGCCGTGCTTCGCGGCGATCGAGGCGGTGAAGAAGTACTTCATCTCGAAGACGCCGCGCGGCGTGTGGATGAACTTGTTCGACGTCACCCGGCTGACCGTGGACTCGTGCATGTCGATCGCGTCGGCGATCGTCTTGAGGTTCAGCGGACGGAGCTTCGAGATGCCTTCGACGAGGAAGACGTCCTGATGCTTCACGATCTGAAGCGCGACCTTGAGGATCGTCCGTGCGCGTTGGTCGAGCGATTTGACGAGCCAGTTGGCGTTGGACATCTGCTCGTTGAGGAAGCTCCTGGTCTCCTGCCCGTCCGACTTCGACGACATGCGGGCGAAGTAGCGTTCGTTGGCGATGACCTTGGGAAGCGTCTCCTGATTGAGCTCCACCTTCCAACCGCCATCGGACGCTTCGGTGACGTAGACGTCGGGGATGACGACCTGAACGGTGTCCCGGCCGTAGGCGAGGCCGGGCTTGGGGTTGAGCTTCCTGATCGCCGCGATGTGCTCGCGAAGGTCGTCCTCCGAGAACTTGCAGGCGCGGCGGAGGCTCGGAAGGTCGTGCGTGCCGAGGTAGTGGATGTTCTCTAGGAACAGATCCATCTGCGGCGTCATCAGGTTCTGATCGCGCAGCTGCAGGCGGAGGCACTCGGCGAGAGACCGCGCGGCGATGCCCGAGGGCTCGAAACCCTGGATGAGGCGGAGTGCCCGGCGGACGAAGAGCGGCTCGGCGCCCAGGCGCTCGGCGACCTCCTCGACCTCGGCGCGCAGGTAGCCGCCGTCGTCGATGAGGTCGATCAGGTGCGCGCCGATCATCAGCTGCACCTCGTCCCGCGTCGCGAGGTGGAGCTGCTTCGTCAGGTGCTCCCGCAACGTGATCTCCTCGGCCGTCTGCGCGAGGACGTCGTAGTCCTCGGAGACGGGCTGACGGCTGCCCGACACGTTCGACCAGTCGCCGGCCGCCGCGTCGCCGGGTCCAGCGTCGCTATCGACGTTCGAGTAGTCGGTATCGAGCGTGGAGACGTCGGCCGAGGCGTCCGCGTCGCGCCGCTCCTCGCTCCTCGACTCCTCGCCGCGGTCCTTCTCGTTGGCGCGCTCGTCACGCTCGAGGAAGGGGTTCTCTTCGAGCTGGCTCTCGACGAACTCGGCGAGCTCGAGGTTGGTCAGCTGCAACAGCTTGATCGCCTGCTGCAGCTGCGGCGTCATGACGAGCTGCTGGCCCTGACGCAGGTCGAGCTTGGGGGTGAGCGCCATCGTAACCCTGTGGTTTGCACGCGCTGGGGATGTGCCCCAGCTTCGCCCCAATCCTACAGGTGGAAGGTTTCGCCCAGATAAACTCTACGGACGTCCTCGTTGGCCACGATCTCCGCCGGCGTGCCCTCGGCCAGGACCTCACCCTTGGAGATGATGTAGGCCCGGTCGATAATCTCCAGCGTTTCCCGCACGTTATGGTCCGTGATCAGAACGCCGAGGCCACGCGTCTTGAGGTGCCTCACAAGGTCGCGAATATCCGCGATCGCGAGCGGGTCGATGCCGGCGAAGGGCTCGTCCAGCAGCATGTAGTCGGGTCCGGTCGCCACCGCCCGCGCGATCTCAAGCCGTCGGCGCTCCCCGCCCGACAGCGCGGTCGCGGGCGAGTTGCGCACATGCGTGATCTTGAACTCCTCGAGCAGGCTGTCCACCACGGCGCGGCGCGCGGCCTTGTCCTTATGGACGAGCTCGACCACGGCGAGGATGTTCTGCTCGACCGTAAGGCCCCGGAAGATCGAGGCCTCCTGCGGCAGGTAGCCGACGCCGAGCTTCGCGCGCTGATACATGGGCAGGCGCGTCACGTTGAACCCGTCGATCATGACGCACCCGGCATCCGCCGGGACGAGGCCCGTCACCATGTAGAAGCAGGTCGTCTTGCCCGCCCCGTTGGGCCCGAGGATGCCGACCGCCTCGCCCCTACGGACGTGGAAGCTGACGTGGTTCACCACCTGACGGCGGCGGTAGCTCTTCTGGAGGTTCTCCGCGACGAGACCCTGGCTCAGCGGCGAGGCCGCATCTGCCCTCGGGTCCGGTGAGCCCGCATCCATCAGCCGCGCTCCTTGGTGGCTTGGAACAGGCCGCGCACGCGCCCGCCATCGGCGGCGGAGAAGGAAAGCGCGCCGGTCTCGGTGTTGTAGACGAGCCTGTCGCCCGTGATCACCTGTTCGCCCTGCACGACGACGACGTCCCCGGTGACCGTGATGGTGCTGGTCGCGGCGTCGAAGACGCCGGCGCGGCCCGAGATCGCGTCCTCGCCGCTTGCGTAGCGAACGCGGCCCTCTCCCTCGATGCGGGTGAAGTCCTGCGTGCCGGGGGCGAAGGTGATCTCCATCCGATCGGCCGTCAGAAGCGCGGGGCCCTGCGCGATCATGACCTCGCCGGTGCAGATCACCCTGTCCTCGCGCTGCAGCGCGTCGCATCGCTGCGCGTCGACCGAGATCGGCTCGTCCGAGGAAAGGCCGGCGAAGGGCTGCTGCGCCGCCGCCGGGACGCATAGGAGGGCGAGGCCGAGAATGCCGCCGGCGAAGCTTCTAGAGTTCACGCGTGCCCCGTTCAGTTCCTCAGGCCCTCGTCACCGCCCTTTTTGGTCTTGGACGGGTCGAAGTGCAGGCGAACATTGCCTTCCAGCACCGCTCGCCCCTCGTCCTCGTAGACGGTGAGGCTGTCCGCTTCAACGTCGCCGGACTGAGAGCGGCCCTTTACGGGGGCGCCGGAAGTGACGGTCCGCCCTTCGAGGTCGATCCGGGCCTTATCCGTCTGCAACTCGAAGGCGCGGCCGCCAATGCCCTGGACCAGCGTCACGTCGGTGTCGAGGTCGACGGTCTTGCCCTGGGTGTCGAGCGCCCCGTTCGCGGCGCGCAGGTGGATCTGGTCGCCCGTTCCGGCGTTGCGGAGCGCTTCGGGGTTGTCGAGGCGGATGAGGTCGGGCGTGTTCGGGTTACGCCGCGCGGCCTGGGCGGAGACTTCGAACGGATTGCCTTCGAGGTCCTCGCCCACGTAGCGAGGCTTGTCGAGGCGCATCTCGGTGCTGGACGCTTCGATGTCGGAGAACTGCCGCAGGAACTCGCGGTCGACCTCGGGCGGCGTGGCGCTCAGCGCGTAGGTGACGACGAGCGCGGCGGCGAGCGCCGGGACCACCAGGCGAAGGTTGCGCACGAGGCGGCTGTGCCGCTGCGCCGCTTTGGGCGTCAGCCGACGCGCAGCCGCGACGCCGCCGAAGTAGGCGTTCGCGCCGGATTGTGTCGCGATCGTCGCAGACATGAAAAACCCTCTTGACCGACCTTGGGTATGGCACCCGTACCGCGACCGCGAAAGGCGCCGCACCGTCGCACTAGGGTGAACAAAAGGACAGCGGCGAGCTTAATGACGGCTTAAGCGTGCGCGAAGATGTCCGTCTCCGCCCACCCGGCGAGGTCGAGCCGCGCCCGCGTCGGCAGGAAGTCGAAGCAGGCGCGCGCGTACGCCGTGCGCCCCTCCCTCGCCAGCATCTCGTCGAGACGCCGACGCGCGTCGTGAAGGTAGAGGACGTCGGACGCCGCGTATTCCTTCTGCGCCTGGGTCAGTTCGGCCGCGCCCCAATCCGAGGACTGCTGCTGCTTGTCGAGGGAAACGCCGACCGTCTCGCGCAGGACGTCCTTCAGGCCGTGCCTGTCGGTGTAGGTCCGCACCAGCTTGGAGGCGATCTTGGTGCAGTAGAGCGGCGTGGTGGAAACATCCAACCACCGCATGAAGGCGGCGACGTCGAACCGGGCGAAGTGGAATATCTTCGTCAGGGAAGGATCGGTCAGCACCGCCTTCAGGTTCGGCGCGGCGTACTGGCCCTTAGGCAGCTGAACGAGGTGCGCGTCCCCGTCCCCGGCGCAGAGTTGCACGACGCAGAGCCGGTCCCGGTGCGGGTTGAGCCCGAGGGTCTCCGAATCGACCGCGACCGAAGCGTCCCTCGCATCGGCGAAGGAGAGCCCGTCGGGCAGATCGCCTTGGTGCAGGTGAATGGTCATCGGCGTGTCCTTCGCAAGCGGCGCTCCTGTTCGCGAAGCCTAAGCGATACGTCAACGACGCGATGACGATCGCCGGCCGCGCCGGCGGACGGCCCCGTCTGGTCGCGCCCGGCGGCAACAGCTAAGCGCTGCTCATGCCGTCCGCCGCCCGCAGCAAGACCGCCGACCTCCGCCTCGACCGGCCCATCGTGCTCGTCGGGCTCATGGGTGCGGGCAAGACGACGGTCGGGCGCCGGTTGGCGCAGCGGCTGAAGGTGTCCTTCCACGACGCCGACCACGAGATAGAGACCGCAGCGAACATGCGGATCGCCGACATCTTCGAGATCTACGGCGAGGCCTACTTCCGCGAGGGCGAGCGCAAGGTGATCGAGAGGCTTCTGTCCGGCCCCCCGCACGTCCTCGCGACCGGCGGCGGCGCGTTCATGGACGCGGAGACCCGCGCCCTCGTGAAGGCGAGCGCGACCTCGATCTGGCTGCGCGCGGACCTCGACCTTCTGGTCAAGCGCACGGCGCTTCGCGACACGAGGCCGCTCCTGCGCCAAGGCGACCCCCGCGAGATCCTGAGCCGACTCCTCGAAGAGCGCGGACCGGTCTACGCCCAGGCCGACATCACCATCGACTCGGCCGACGGCCCGCACGCCAGGACGACCGAGAAGGTGCTCAAAGCGCTAAGAACGCGGCAACAAGAAGGACTCATGGTCTGATGCGTGAAGTTCGGGTCGAGCTAGGCGAGCGCGCCTACGACATCCTGATCGGACCGGGCGCCCTGCCGGCGTCGGAAGGCAGGCTGCGCGCGGCAATCGGGCGAGGCCGCGCCGCCATCGTCGCCGACGAGGCCGTCTGGGCGCTGCACCGCGACGTCGTGACCGCGGTCCTCGGCGACCTGCCCATCGTCACCGTGCCGAGCGGCGAGGCAACGAAGTCCTGGAGCGAGTATGCCCGGGTTTCGGAAGCGCTTCTCGCCGCCGATGTCGGGCGGGACGGCACGGTCATCGCGCTCGGCGGCGGGGTCACAGGAGACCTTGCGGGCTTCTGCGCCGGGACACTGCGGCGCGGGTGCAACCTCATCCAGCTGCCGACCACCCTCCTCTCGCAGGTCGACAGCTCGGTCGGCGGCAAGACCGGCATCAACAGCCGGCAGGGCAAGAACCTCGTCGGCGTCTTCCACCAGCCCAGCCTCGTCGTGATCGACACCGCCCTTCTCGACACCCTGCCCGACAGGGAGATGCGGGCGGGCTATGCGGAGGTCGTGAAGTACGCCCTTCTCGGCGACGCACCCTTCGCGAGCTGGCTCGAAGCGCATGGCGGCGACGTCCTAAGACGGGCGCCTGCGGCTCTGGCCGAAGCGATCGAGACCTCCTGCCGGGCCAAGGCGCGGATCGTGGCCGAGGACGAGCGCGAGGGCGGGCGCCGGGCCCTCCTGAACCTTGGCCACACTTTCGGTCACGCGATCGAGGCAGCCTACGGCTATGACGGCCGCGTGCTGCACGGCGAAGGCGTCGCCGTCGGCATGGCGATGGCCTATCGCTACGCCGAAGCGCAAGGGATCTGCGACGGCGCCGAGGCGGAACGCGCCGTCGCGCTGATCGCGGGCGGCGGGCTGCCGACCACCCTAGGCGAGCTTCCCGCCGAACCTCTCACCGCCGATGGCCTCCTGACCGCCATGTATCAGGACAAGAAGGTCGAGGGGGGCGCGTTGACCCTCATCCTTCCGCGCGCGGTCGGCGACTCCTACGTCGCCAAGAGCGTCGCGGGCGACACGGTGCGGGCCTTCCTCGCTCAGGAGCTTGCCGAGGCATGAGCGTCCTTCTCTTCGTTCTCCTCCTCCTCGCCATGTCGGCCTTCTTCTCGGGCAGCGAGACGGCGCTGACCGCGACCTCGCGCGCGCGGATGCGCAGCATGGAGGAGAAGGGCGTGAAGAGCGCCGGGGCGGTCATCCGCCTGACCGAGAACAAGGAGCGCCTGATCGGCGCGATCCTACTTGGCAACAACCTCGTCAACATCCTCGCTTCGGCGCTCACGACTTCCGTCTTCGCGGCCATGTTCCCGGGCGGCGCGGGCGTCGCGATCGCGACGGCCGTGATGACGGTGCTCGTCCTCGTCTTCTCAGAGGTCGCGCCGAAGACCGCGGCGATCGCGCGACCGGACCCCTTCGCGATGGCGGTCGCACGGCCGATGGCGTTCCTCGTGCGGCTCCTCGCGCCGATCACGGGAGTCATTCAGTTCATCGTCCGCTCGACCCTGCGCCTCTTCGGGCTCGACGTCTCCGCGCAGGCCCAAGTGCTCTCCGCGACCGAGGAGCTGATCGGCGCGGTCGAGCTGCACCACGAAGAAGGCGCGATGGACAAGCACGCGCGCGACCTTCTGCGCGGCGCGCTGGAGCTGGACGAGATCTCCGTCGAGGAGATCATGCGTCACCGGAAGAACATCGAGATGCTCGATGCGGACAAGCCGGTGCTCGAGATCGTGGAGGCGGTCCTCGCCTCGAACCACACCCGCATTCCGCTCTACGCCGAGGAGCCCGACAACGTCGTCGGCGTCCTCCACGCCAAGGACCTTCTCCGCGCGATCTGGGCCAATGGAAACAAGGTGGACGGCCTCGACGTCACCGCGATCGCGATGCCGCCCTACTTCGTGCCGGAGACGACGACGCTGCAAGAGCAGCTCGACGCCTTCAAGGCGAACCAGCAGCACTTCGCGCTCGTCGTCGACGAGTACGGATCGATCCAGGGCCTGGTCACGCTCGAGGACATCCTCGAGGAGATCGTCGGCGAGATCGAGGACGAGTACGACGCCCCCGTCGTCGGCGTGAGGAAGCAGCCGGACGGCTCGGTCGTGGTCGATGGGGATGTGACGATTCGCGACTTGAACCGCACCCTCGACTGGCGTCTGCCCGACGAAGAGGCGGTGACGATCGCCGGCCTCGTCATCCACGAGGCGCGCACCATTCCCGACATCGGCCAGGTCTTTTCCTTCTTCGGCTTCCGCTTCGAGGTGCTGAAGAAGCGCCGGAACCAGGTGACGAGCCTGAGGATCGCGCCGGTCGTGGAGCCTGCGTGACCGACACCGCCACTCCTGGGTACGAGGGGACCGCAGCCCCGCGCGCGGCCATCCTCTTCATCTTCATCACCGTGCTGATGAGCATCATCGGCTTCGGGATCATCATCCCCGTGATGCCCGAGCTGATCATGTCGCTCACCGGGCGGAACGAGGCGGGGGCGGCTGCGCTTCAAGGCTACCTCTTGGGCGTCTACGGCTTGATGCAGCTGATCATGTCGCCGATCCTCGGCGCGCTTTCGGACAGGTTCGGGCGCCGTCCGGTCATCCTCACATCCGTCGCGGCCTACGCGGCCGACTTTCTCCTGATGGCGGTCGCGCCGACCTTCGCTTGGCTCTTTCTTGGCCGCGCGCTCTCGGGCGCCACCGCGGCCACCTTCGCGGCGTCCAACGCCTTCATCGCCGACGTCTCCCCGCCCGAGAAGCGGGCCGGCAATTTCGGACTCCTGGGCGCCGCCTTCGGCCTCGGCTTCATCGTCGGCCCGGCGCTCGGCGGCTGGCTCGCCGAGCTCGGGACAGAGCTGCATGGCGAGGCGGCGGGCGTGCGTTGGCCCTTCTACGCCGCCGCCTGCGTCTGCTTCTTGAACTTCCTCTTCGGCGTCTTCGTCCTGCCCGAGAGCTTGGCGAAGTCGCGGCGGCGGCGGTTCGAGTGGCGGCGCGCATGGCCGCTCGGCGGCCTGATCAGCGTCGGGCGACACCCGGTCGTGATCGGCGTCCTCTGCGCCTACTTCCTGATGCAGCTCGCGCATGGCGCCCTGCCCGCCGTCTGGGCGTTCTTCGGCGCGGAGAAGTTCGGCTGGGGGCCCGGCGCGATCGGCACCTCGCTGGCCTTCGTCGGCGTAACGGCGGCACTGGTCCAAGGCGGCCTCACGTGCGTCGTCATCCCGAAGATCGGTCAGCGGCGGGCCGTCTATCTCGGCCTCTTCACGATGACCGCGAGCTTCCTCGGCTACGCCTTCGCGACGCCCCAGGGCGGGTTCGTCTACCTGTGGATCGTCGTCGGCGCCTTCGGCGGCTTCTTGATGCCCGCCATGCAGGGCCTGATGTCCGCGGCGACGCCGGAGAGCGAGCAGGGCGAGCTTCAGGGCGCGATCGCGTCGGTCATGTCCGTGACGACCGTGGTCAGTCCGCTCGTCATGACGCAGGTCTTCGCCCGCTTCACGCATGACGGCGCCGATCCTTACTTCCCCGGCGCCCCCTTCGTCGTCGCCGCGGTCGTGCTCGCAGCGGCGCTCATTCCCTTCCGGCGGACGATGCAACGAGAGGGCGTGCGCCGCCGCCTCGCCGCCCAGCACGCGAGCTAGCGCGCCTCGGACGGGGCCAGCGCCTCGATCGACAGGGCGTGGACCGGGCCCGCCAGTTCATCCCTCAGCGCGGCGTTGACCTTCCGCTGCCGTTCGATGCGGCTCACACCCTCGAAGAGTTCGGAGACCACGCGGACGCGAAAATGGCTCTCGCCCCCTTCGGGTGCGGCGGCATGACCGGCATGAAGGTGGCTCTGGTCCACGATCTGGAGCTCGAGCGGGCGGAAGGCGGCGTCGAGTTTCGTCTCGATCGTGGCGGCGACGGACATCGGGTTCCTCCGAGAAAAAGCCGGGCAGCACGCGCGCGAAAGCGTTTCCTGTCAAGTCTGGTTCGGTAAGGCTTCGCGCGCCATATTCCGCGCATGCCCAAGGACGACTTCAGCTACAAGCCCCGCCACGGCTTCGACATCCGCGTGAAACCCTCCGGCACGTCCAAGACCGCGAAGAAGTCGTGGGCGAAGACCGAGGCGCGCCTTTGCGATCGCGATGATTGCGATGCGCCGGCCGAAGCGCGCGCGCCGAAGAGTCCCGAGAAGATGAACGAGTACCTGTGGCTGTGCACGGCGCATGCGCGCGAGCACAACAAGAACTGGAACTTCTTCTCCGGCAAGACCGACTCCGAGGCCGCAGCGATGCGCCACGCCGCGCGCTATGGCGATCGTCCGACGTGGAAGTTCTCGGCCAATGGCCGGGCGTCCGCGGCGGCCAAGGCCGGCCTGAACGGCATGCACGAGATCGACGATGCGCTCGGCGGCCAGACGCGCATGGAGCCGGGCAGCGGCCGGGACGATGGCGTGTACCGCGAGGGCCGGCGACTGACCAAGCTTCAGGTCCAGGCCTTCCGCACGATGAACCTCCCGCACAACGCGGCGAAGTCCGACATCCGCCGCCGCTACGCCGAGCTCGTCAAGCGCTACCACCCCGACTCGAACGAGGGCGACCGCTCGGCCGAGGCGCAGCTGCAGGACGTGGTGAAGGCGCACCAGCTCCTGAAGAAGGCCGGTTTCGTCTGAGCCCTTGGCGACGGGCGACTTCCGAGGACCGTGACGGCCTGCGCTTCGAATAGCGTGGGCGGCGGCCCGTCTTGCCATCACCGTCTTGAGCGGCCAGACCGGCCAGTGCTTGCTGCACTGCGAAAGAATGTTTCTGCTCTCCCGCTTCGCCCGATACCGCAGCGTCCGTCGCGACGTCCGGCCGCCCGAAGCCGGGCGTCGGCACAGTCTCGGCGAGGACGTGTACGCCTTCGCGATCGGATCGTCCTTCCTCATCGCGGGCATGGTCATGTTGCGCGAAGCCGGGCTCGTGACCGGCGGCATGGCCGGGATCGCGCTTCTGCTCTCCTACCTCGTGCCGGTTTCGCCGAGTACGCTGTTCCTCCTCGTGAACCTGCCCTTCCTGCTCCTGGCGTGGCGGGTGATGGGCAAGGGGTTCACGGTCAAGACCGGAATCGTCAGCGTCCTCATCGTCGTCCTCGGGGCGGTCGTGAACCGTGTCGTGGCGTTCGATCACATCGAGCCGCTGGTCGCATCGCTGTTCGGCGGGACGATCATCGGCATGGGCATCCTGTCGCTCGCGCGGCACGCCGCGGGCGTCGGCGGGTCCGGCGTCGTCGCCCTGTCCCTGCAGAAGACCCGCGGCTGGAACGCTGGCCGGACACAGCTGATCGGCGACGTCGTCATCCTTGCCCTGTCGCTGCCGATCGTGGAGACGGCACAGCAATTCGCGCTCTCGGTGATGTCCGCGGCGGCGATCAACGGCGTCCTCATCGTCAACCACAAGCCAGGCCGCTACCTCGGCTACTGACCTTATGAACCGCGCTCTCTACATCCTGCCCGTCCTCGTCCTCGGCGTGATCCTCGTCTTCGCCGTGCGTGGGCTGGCGATCGACCCTTCGGTCCAGCCTTCCGCGCTGTTGAACGAGCCGGTGCCGGGCCTGTCGCTCGAACCCGTACCGGGCCGGGGCGAGGCGTTGAGCGACGATGACCTGCGCGGCAGGCCCCACCTTCTCAACGTCTACGGCAGCTGGTGCGCGCCCTGCGCGGTGGAGCACCCCTTCTTG
Source organism: Parvularcula dongshanensis (assembly GCF_014199615.1). GTDB lineage: Bacteria > Pseudomonadota > Alphaproteobacteria > Caulobacterales > Parvularculaceae > Parvularcula > Parvularcula dongshanensis. The sequence continues at coordinate 300,932 of NZ_JACHOB010000003.1, forward strand.
ATGCAGCTCGCCAGCGAGGGGGTGGCGATCTACGGCCTCGACTGGCGCGACACCCCCGAGGACGCCGCCGCGTGGCTGGAACGGCGCGGCAACCCCTATGTGAAGGTCGGGATCGAGCCGAAGAGCACGGCCATCCTGGACCTCGGCGTCACCGGCGCGCCCGAGACCTTCCTGATCGATTCGAACGGCGTGATCCGTCATCGCCACGTCGGCATGATGACGCCGGACGCCTGGCGCCGGGACCTCGCGCCCAAGCTCGAAGCGCTGAAGGCCCTCGAACCCGACCCGGATCCCGTCATGCCGGGAGGCGCGCCCGGTGGCGGCTGAGGGCGGTTGCGAGAGTTTCACCGCCGGGCGGTTTGCACGGTCCCCCGCCCCGTCTACTGTCCGTGCCGGAATCGGTGCCGGGGCTGGTACCATGAGGAACGGGCGAGCATGCGCGCACTACTAACGGCGATCCTTGCGGGCACGGCGGCGCTCGGCGCAGCGGCTGCGCAGGACGAGCAGCCCGAGCCGCGGCCACAGGTCGGCACCGCCGTCGCCGCGGTCGTCAACGACGACCCGATCTCCACCTTCGACGTCCAGCAGCGCGTGCGCCTGATGATGGCGACCGCCGGCGCACAGCTTCCCGAGGGCGCGCTCGAGCAGATGCAGGGACAGGCGCTGCGCGACCTGATCGAGGAGCGTCTCAAGCTGTCCGAGGCCGAGCGTCTCGAGTTCACGGTCAGCGACGAAGAGGTCAACGCCGAGCTCGAGCGGATCGCGAGCTCGGGCGGCGGCACGGTCGCCGAACTCGAACGCGACCTCGCGCAACAGGGAATCGCCCTCGACAGCCTCCGCGAACGCATTCGCGCCGACATCACCTGGGAGCAGCTCGTCCGCGGCCGCTATAGCAGCCGCGTCAACGTCACCGACGAAGAGGTCGAGGACGTCCTCACCGACCTGCGCGCCCGGACTCAGGACGAACAGTTCCTCGTGTCGGAGATCTGCCTGCCGCTCGACGATCCGAGCCAGGCGCAGCAGATGCAGCAGGTCGGCTTTCAGATGATCGAGCAGATGCGGCAGGGCGTTCCCTTCCGCGCGCTCGCCCAACAGTTCTCGGCCTGTCCTTCGGCGGCGCGAGGCGGCGACCTCGGTTGGATGCGGGCCAGCGAGATGCGGCCCGAGATCGCGCAGCTCGCGAGCACGCTCGAACCCGGCAGCGTCTCGGCGCCCGTCCCCTCGGGCGACATGCTCGTCTTGTTGGCCATGCGGGAACGGCGAAGCGCGGCGCAGGCGGGCGAGCGGTCCTACGAGGTCGCCTATGCCGGTGCGCCGATGTCGGTCGGCCGGGACACGGCCGCTGCGGCGTTCGACCGCCTGCGCCTGACCAATGCCTGCAACGCCGAGACGCTTTCGGTCGACCTCGGCGAAGGGATCGGCGTCACGGCGCTGCCCATGCTGCCGGAGTCGGCCTTCGAGGCGCCCTTCCGCCCCGCCCTCTCGACCCTTCAGCGCGGCGAGACGTCGGACCTCATCGAGTCGAACGGCGCCTATCACGCCGTGATGATGTGCGCCCGCGACGAGGGACTCGGCCTGCCCAGCCGAAGCCAGATCGAGAACCAGCTCTACACGGAAGCCCTGGACCGCATATCGCGCCGCTACCTTCGCGACGTCGAGCGGGACAGCGCCGTTCAGATGCGGCTCGGCACGGGTGGCTGAGCCCGTCCCCGTCGCCGTCACCATGGGCGAGCCGGCGGGGATCGGCACCGAGGTCGTGCTCAAGTCCTACGCCCGCTTCGCCGCCGAGCCGCCGGGAAACGCGCCCGTCTTCTTCCTGATCGACGATCCGGCACGGGTCGAGAAGATCGTCCGCACGGTTGGCGTCGGGGTCCGGGTCGGCTCGATCGAAAGGGCCGCGGACGCGGCGGCCGTGTTTCCGGCCGCGCTTCCCGTCCTGCCGCTGGCGCGCGGCGTGACCGATGCCCTGCTGCACGTGACGCCCGGCACGCCGTCGGGTGCGACGGCCGATGCGGTTACCGGTTCGATCGATCAGGCCGTCGCGCTCTGCCTTGCGGGCGAAGCCGCCGGCGTTGCGACCGCGCCCATCCACAAGAAGGTCCTGCTGGACGCCGGTTTCTCCTATCCCGGGCATACAGAGTATCTTGGCGCGCTGACGGATGACGCTGCGCTGCCGCAGGGCTTCGTCCGGGGACCAGTGATGATGCTCGCCGCGGGACGTTTCCGCGTCGTGCCGGTGACGATCCACGAACGTCTGGCGGACGTTCCTTCCCTTCTGACCGCCGACAGGATCGTCCGGACCGGCATGGTGACGGCGCAGGCGCTTCGCCGCGACTTCGGCGTTCGCGAGCCTCGGCTCGCCGTGACCGGCCTCAACCCGCATGCCGGAGAGGGCGGCGCGATGGGTACGGAGGAACGCGACGTTATCGAACCCGCTATCGCCGCGTTGAGGGAGCAAGGCGTCGAGGCCTTCGGTCCGATCCCAGCGGACACGCTGTTCCACGAGGAGGCCCGCGTCGCCTACGACGCCGCCCTCGCCATGTATCACGACCAGGCGCTGATCCCGATCAAGACGGTCGCCTTCCACGACGCGGTCAACGTCACACTCGGCCTTCCCGTCGTCCGCACCTCGCCGGACCATGGCACCGCCTTCCCGATCGCCGGCCGCGGCGTCGCGCGCGCCGACAGCATGACCGGGGCGATCCTTCAAGCGGCACGGATGGCAGCGGCGCGGGCGGCGTTCGCCTCGTGAGCCTTCCCCCGCTGCGAGAGGTGATCGCCGAGCATGGCCTCGCGGCGCGCAAGGGCCTCGGCCAGCACTTTCTCCTCGACCTCAACCTGACGGCGAAGATCGCGCGCCTCACCGAAGCGGGTCCTGGCGACGTCGTGCTCGAGGTCGGCCCCGGCCCCGGCGGGCTGACGCGGGCGCTGCTCGACACCGGTGCGGACGTCGTGGCGATCGAGCGAGACCGGCGGATCCCGCCGATCCTCGCGCAGATGGCGGAGGCTTACGAGGGACGGCTGTCCTGGGCGGAGGCCGACGCGTTGGCCGCCGACGAGACCGCTCTCCTGCCACGTACGCCCGCGGTCATCGCGTCGAACCTGCCCTACAACATCTCGACCGAACTCCTCGTGAAGTGGCTCACCGTCCGGCCGCGCTGGTGGTCTCGCTGCGTGCTGATGTTCCAGCGCGAGGTGGGCGAGCGGATCCTCGCCGAGCCCGGCTCCAAGACCTATGGCCGCCTGTCGGTCCTCGCGCAGGCCGCGAGCGTGCCGCGGCTCGGCTTCTATCTGCCCGCGCGCGCCTTCACCCCGCCGCCCAAGGTCGACAGCGCCGTCCTCGTCTTCGACGACAAGCCCCTGCCGCCCTACCTGCCCGCCCTCGAGCGGGTGACGCAGGCCGCGTTCTCGCAGCGCCGGAAGATGGTCCGGTCGAGCCTGAAGCCCGTCTTCGGTCCGCGTCTCGAAGAGGCGCTGGAGGCGGCGGACGTCATCGAAACCGCGCGGGCGGAAGCGATACCCGTGGCGGCGTACGAGAAGCTTTCCGCGTGGTTAACGGCAAGTGAAATGTGAGCCCCACGCGGTCACATCGAGGTTAGCAAAACGTTGAAAAATCAAGGGGAACGCGAAGGGGACTTGCGCTATTCTAAGGGGGTATCGTTTGGAGAGAGCCCGCCATGCAGCCTGCCTTTCGCGAGCCGTTTCAAACCAGTGAAGCCGAACCCGACCCGATCCACGTGCTCGTCGACGAGGAGATCCACCTCGCCTACTCGCCCGTCCTCGGCCGTCACCGCTGGGAAGAGGCGACGATGACCTTCGTGTCCGCGCTCGTTACTGGCGGGGGGCGCCCCGCCCGGCGTTACGGTCCGGACTGCATCTGGCGGGAGCCGGGCATCGCCGATCCGAGGAAGGGCTATCAGCGCATCCGCGGGGCGCTCAAACGGCACAGCGAGCCCGGACGGGACTACGATCCCGTAAGGCACCTGAAGGATCGCCTCTAAGGTCGGCCTTCCGCCGCCCGCCGGCTTCCGGCAACAAGACCTATGCTCTCCTACCAACATGCCTACCATGCCGGCGGCCCAGCGGATCTGCACAAGCATGCGGCCCTTGCCGCCCTCCTCGCCCGGCTGACGGCGAAGGATCGCGGCGTCACCTACATGGAGACCCATGCCGGACGCGCGCTCTACGATCTCAGCGGTGCGGAGGCGGCGAAGACCGGCGAGGCGGCAGCGGGGATCGGGCGGCTCGAAGGCCTGCCCCCCTCCCCCTTCCATGACGCCGTCATGTCGGCGCGGGCGGCGAATGGTCCTTCCGCATACCCCGGCTCTCCCGCGATAGCGGCGCATCTGTTGCGAAAACAGGACCGGATCGTCCTGATGGAGAAGCACCCGCAGGAGGCCAGCGCCCTCAAGCGAGCGATGAAGACGACGGGGGCGGAGGTTCACGCGAGGGACGGTTACGAGGGCGTTCTGGCGGTCAGTCCGCCGAAGCCCAGGCGGGGTTTGGTCCTGATAGACCCGTCCTACGAAGTGAAGGACGAGTACGGACGGGTCGCGGACTTCGTTCCTCAGCTCGCCGCGAAGTGGCCCGAGGCGGCGATCCTCGTCTGGTATCCCCTCTTGCCCACCGGGCGGCACGAAGCGATGGCGTCTGCTTTGGAAGGGGCCGGGGCGGCACGCCACGAGGTCGGCTTCGAGCCGTTGAGGCCGGGCGGCATGGAGGGCTCCGGCCTCGTTCTTTGGAATCCGCCCTTCGGGGCGGCCGCGGACCTCGGCGCGGGTCGAATCCTCGCACCGCAGGTCCTTTCGGCTTGAGGCTCAGTCGCCGCGCCGAACGTCTCCGCCGGAGCTTTCCGACGCGTCCACGCGCGGCTGGCCCCAGTAGCGCACGTCGCCGCCCGACGAGGCGCTGCCGTCGAGGGTATCGAGCGCCGTCAGACGAATAGCGCCGCCCGAACTCGCCTGGGCCGTCACTTCGGAAGCGGCGAGGCGGCGGGCATCGAGGTCGGCGCCGGAGCTCGCGCGGAGGCTCAACGAGGCGACGCTGTCGAAGCCGTCCTCGACGATCAGGTCGGCGCCCGAACTGGCCTGCAGCGCCGAGACCGTCGGCGCGTAGACGACCGCCTCGCCGCGCATGCCGTTGCGGCAGGGCTTGCGGCACTCGACCTTCAGGACGCCGTCGTCGACGTCGTAGTTGCCGGTCTCGACCGCGCGCTCATCGAGGACGACCCGGTAGGTGGCACCTGGACGCAGGCGAACGGTCGCGCCGGACGCCGCATGAAGCTCGTCGAACGCACGCACCTCCGCATCGGCAGGCGGCGCAGGACGTTTGCTCTCCGCGTCGAAGCTTCCACGGTAGTTCCCATCGCTGCCATCGCCGTCGACGACGATGACGCAGGCGTTGAGGGCGAACGCCGCAGGTAGCGCGGCGAGAAGGCGGGCTTGAAGCATGGATGAGTCCCCGTTCCGATGGTTTATCGTTTATCGGAATGGCTGAACCCGGTTTCAAGGGGCCGCGCTACTCGACCCCGAGCTTTTCCCGAAGAATCTCGTTCACCGCCTGCGGGTTGGCCTTGCCGCCCGTCGCCTTCATCACTTGGCCTACGAACCAGCCGAGCGCTTTGGGCTTCTCCTTGACCTTGGCGACCTGATCGGGGTTCGCGGCGATGACCTCGTCCACGGCCGCCTCGATCGCGCCGGTGTCGGTGACCTGCTTCAACCCACGGTTCTCGACGATCTCGGCGGGGTCGCCACCCTCCTCGAGCATGATCTCGAAGACCTGCTTGGCGATCTTGCCGGAGATGGTCTTGTCCTCGATCAGGCCGAGGAGGCCGTTCATCTGGCGCGCCGAGATCGGGCTCTCCTCGATCGTCTCGCCGCGTTTGTTCAGCACGCCGAAGAGTTCCGTCGTGACCCAGTTCGCGGCGAGCTTGCCGTCGCGGCCCGAGGCGACCGCCTCGAAGTAGTCCGCCGCGGGCTTGTCCGCGGCGAGGACGGCCGCGTCGTAGGGCGACAGGCCGAAGCTCTCCATGAAGCGGTGCTTCTTCTGGTCCGGCAGCTCCGGCAGCGAGGCCTTCACGCGCTCGATCAACGCGTCGGGCAGTTCGAGCGGCAGGAGGTCCGGATCGGGGAAGTAGCGGTAGTCGTGCGCATCCTCCTTGGAGCGCATGGTCCGCGTCTCGCCCGTCTTCACGTCGAAGAGGCGCGTCTCCTGATCGATCGTGCCGCCATTCTCCAAGACCTCGATCTGGCGACGCGCCTCGTAGTCGATGACCTGACGGACGTAGCGGATCGAGTTGACGTTCTTCGTCTCGGTCCGCGTACCGAGGGCTTCGCCCGGACGGCGGACGGACACGTTCACGTCGGCCCGCATCGAGCCCTGGTCCATGTTGCCGTCGCAGGTGCCGAGGTAGCGAAGGATCGTGCGAAGCTTCGAGAAGTAGGCCGCGCCCTCCTCCGCCGAGCGCATGTCGGGCTTGGAGACGATCTCCATCAGCGCGACGCCCGAGCGGTTGAGGTCCACGTAGGACGCGTTCGGCGCGAGGTCGTGGATCGACTTGCCGGCGTCCTGCTCGAGGTGCAGCCGCTCGATGCCGATGGTGACGGTCTCGTCGCCGACCTCGACCTCGATCTCGCCCTCCCCGACGATCGGGTCCTGGTACTGGCTGATCTGATAGCCCTGCGGCAAGTCGGGGTAGAAGTAGTTCTTGCGGTCGAAGCGCGACCACTTATTGATCTTGGCGTTGAGGCCGAGCCCGGTGCGCACTGCCTGCTCCACGCAGAACTCGTTGATCACTGGCAGCATGCCCGGCATCGCCGCGTCGACGAGCGAGACGTTCTCGTTCGGCCCCGCGCCGTAGGCGGCGGAGGCGCCCGAGAAGAGCTTCGCCACGGACGACACCTGCGCGTGCACCTCGAGCCCGACCACGACCTCCCAGTCGCCGGTCTCGCCGCGAAGGAGCTTACGGGGCTGGGTCATGTCGTGTCGTCCTGATGGGTCGCGTTCGGTCGGCCTCGGTTGAAGTCCTTCCCGTCCCGCAAGGCAAGAGGTCCGCCAAATCCGAAGAGGTTTCGCTCCTCCATGAACCAATAAGTTGCCAGGCTGTTCGTCCGGCGCGCTTCGGAGACAGGAGGCCACGATGCGATCGACGCAGGCCGCCGTCACCTATCTTTCCGCCTTCGGGCTCTCCGCCGCCGCCGCTCAGACCCCGCCCCACATTCCGCCCAACGTCGTCAGCAACGAGGCGAACCGAGAACAGCTGGGCCTCGCCGCGCGGCAGGGCCGGGCCTACGAGGTCCTGGTCGCGTGGGAACGGCAGGGCGCGGCTTGGTCTGCCGAGACGAACGCCGGCGACTATACGCTCGTCGCGGTCCTCACGCCGGCCGAAGGCTACTGGCGGCTTGGCCGCGGCACTGCGGCTTCCTGGCAAGATGCGCCCAAGGGCGAGGCGCAGCTACGGCTGTTCGTCCTCGATCGCGCGACGCGTCGCTTCGTGCCGAACCTGACGGTCACGGCGCAGCCGCGCGGGGCGCGCGAGACCGAGCTTGTTCAGGCGCTCTACCCGGTGACCGACGCCTACGGCGCGAACGTGACGCTGCCGCGAGGCGCTTCCCGGCTCGCCGTGCACATCGAGCCGCTACGCCTGATGCGGCACGATCCTTACAATGGCGACCGCTACTCGGAGCCTGTCGAAGCAAGCTTCGACCTGCCCTCGCGCCTCGACTTAGCCGGGCCGACGGCGAGCGAGCGGGCAGAGGCGCAGCCGCCGCAGGACCTGATCGCCGAGCGCCGCGCGGCGCTGGAGGCGACGCTCGAGACCATGTGGAGCCAGGCATCGTCGGGCGGCGAGAAGCAGTCCGGCGGCATGATCGTCGACTACGCCGTCGAGTACGCCGAGGGGTTCTGGCAGTTCTCGGACAAGGGCAAGTTCCGCTACTCGATCGAGAACGACGGCTCGATGTCGGAGAACGCTCACGTCGAGGTCGCGCCGCGCAACCCCCGAACGGGCGCGTTCTACGGCCTGGCGGACGTGGCGGCGACGGTCACGGACGGCGACGGCTACACCGTCACGGACGAGGTGCCGATGCTCTGGCACAGCTGGCTCTATCATTACGGCAAGAACTGGCGCGTCCCCCGCACCGGCGAGTACCGGATGGAGGTGACCGTGACGCCAACGGACATGCCCCACTACGGGCGGCAGACAGGCAAGTCCTCTGGTCGCCCGTCGCGGTCGCCTTCGACGGCGTCACCTTCGAGGCAGGGTCGCGGTGATGCGCTTCGCTCTCCTCCTCCCGCTCGGCCTCCTCGCCACGCCTGTCCTCGCCCAAGAGTCGGGCGAGATGCCGCCGACCTTCCTGCGGACCTACGACTACGAGCAGCCGATGAAGGGATGGCTGGAGCTCAACGGCTTGGCGACGCACGTGGCGGACGGCGACATGCCGTACGACGCGCTCGGGGCGGATACGACACGGGACGGGCTGACGGCCTACTCTGCCGAGGTCGAGTACGGCCTGACCGACAAGCTGACGGTCGGCGGCTACCTCGACTTCGGCGACGCGCGGGGCGAGCCGATGCGGTTCACGGAAGGCCGCCTCATCGCCCGCTACCGCTTCGCGAACCGCTACGACTGGCCGGTGAACACAGGCCTGTACGTCGAGTACTACATTCCCCGTGACGGCTACGCAGAGCAGGAGATCGAGGCGCGGCTGATCCTCGACAAGGATCTCGACGACGTCCGCCTCGTCGCGAACCCGCGCCTGTCCATGGCGACGACCGGCGAGGAGGATTGGCGCACGCCGTCCTTGTCGCTCGACCTCGGCGCCTACTATCGGCGCCACGCCACCTTCCAGCCGGGGATCGAGTATCACGGCGGCTACGGCCCGGCGTTCGAAGGCGAAGGCGGCTTCCAATATGCCGAGCCGACGCTCGACATCGGGCTTACGAACCTGCTGACGCTGCACACGGGCGTCGCCGTCGGCCTCAACGACAAGTCCGACGACCTCCTGTTCCAGACGATCCTGACCTACGAGTTCAACGCGGTCAGGCCGAGGGACCTCTTCGGTCGGGACGGGTAGCGGGCCGCTGGCAGTTCCGGTTCCCCTCCGTTAGCCTCTTCTCGACTGACCTCGCCAAGGGGACGACCGGGGGGAACGGTGCAGGAACGCGCACGCCGCTGGGGGCGGAACTTCAACTCGAACACGATCATCGCGCTCGCCGCGCTCGTCACCAGCGTGGTGGCGGTCTTCGTCGCGTGGGACGAAAGCCGGCTCCTGCGCAAGAGCCAGCGCGCGGCCTTCATGCCGATCCTAGAAGTGCAGACGACGCTCAGCACGGCGGCGGATGACCTTCGCGTCAGCATCGAAGTCCGCAACAGCGGCAACGGCGTCGCTTACGTGAAGTCGGCCGACCTGCTCATCGATGCCGAGCCTGCGGAGGACTACCAGGCCTTCGCCTCGGCGATCCTGCCGCCCTCGCTGGCTCGGAGCGCCGACTTCAGCTGGGCGACGCTACGCGGCTACTACCAGGCGAACGAGAGCCAGAAGGCCATGACCTTCCGCTGGCCGGAGAACGAAGAGAACCGCGAGGACTTCCTCGCATTCCTCGCGACCGGCGCCCAGGCGGCGCAGGAGAAGATGGCGCTGTCCTTGTGCTACTGCTCCGTATTCGGCGAGTGCTGGACGACGAGCATGGACGAGGAGGAGCCGCCGGAGCCGATCGCCGAGTGCCCTGCGCCGCACGATCCGATCGAGGCGCTCTGGCGGAGCTACTTCGCGGCGAGAGGCGAGGTCGGCGTCGCCGAGCCTACAGATCCTCTGCCACAAACCCCTCCGCCGCCAGCCGCTCCGCGATGACGCGGCGGTGGCAGCCATGCGCCTCGCGCTCGTAGCAGAGGAGCGCCGCCTTACGCCCACGGGCGACCTCCGCCGCCTTGGCGAGTTCCGCGATGGCGGCGGGGTCGGCCAAGTGCTCGTCGTAGATGGCGCGCATCTCGTCGATGCGGCCCTTACGGGCGGCCTCCCGGCCCGGCTTCGGCGTACCGAGCGCGCGCAGGTGGAGGTAGTCGATGCCCTCCTCGCGCAGGGAGTTCGACAGCATGGTCTTCGAGAAGCCCGGCCGCCGGGACGCGGCGACGGCGCGCACGTCGATCAGCACCTCGACCTTCGCCGCCTTCAGCTTCTCGATCACCTCGGGCAGCGTTGCGTTCTCGTAGCCGATCGTGGCGAGCGTGGCTTCCGTCACCAACCCTCCGCTTTCCGCGCTTCTTCCATCTCTTCGGGCGTCATCTGCCTGACCTGCTGCGCCAGCGTCCAGACGTAGCCGAAGGGGTCCTTCACGACCGAGGTCCGGTCGCCCCAAAACATGTCGGAAGGCTCGTTCAGGCCCTCGCAGCCCGCGTCCACCGCCTGTTTATGCGCCGCGTCGACGTCGTCGAAGTAGACGTAGAAGCCGACCGACTGCACGCCGTCATGCATCCGCCGCGGCATCATCTCGAGGTCGTCGTTGATGAAGACCGTGTTGCCCTGAAGCTCGAAGCTCGCGTGGAGGACGGCGCCGTCGTGCTCCATGACGTCGCCGAGCCTCGCGCCGAACGCCTTCTCGTAGAGCGCCAGCGCCGTCTTCGTGTCCTTGACGACCATGCCGGCGTAGACCCGCTGCGTCATCTCGGTCATGGCCACTCTCCCTTCGCGAATGTTCCCCTTTTGTACGCGCGCAGGGCGCGACGCCGCAACGCTTTAGCGCAGTAGGGTGCAAGCCTCGGAACGAGCAGAGCTAAGCGGTGGGGCCCTTACCAGGTCCCCTCGTTCGGCATGCTCGCCCAGGGCTCCTGCGGCGGCAGGGCGTCGCCCTTCTGCAGAAGCTCGACCGAGATGCCGTCCGGCGATCGGACGAAAGCCATGTGTCCGTCGCGGGGCGGACGGTTGATCGTCACGCCCGCCGCCTGCAGCTTCTCGCAAAGGGCGTAAAGGTCGTCCACGCGGTAGGCGAGGTGACCGAAGTTCCGCCCGCCCGAGTACTCTTCGGGATCCCAATTATAGGTCAGCTCGACCATCGGCGACTTGTCCCGCTCGGCGCGGTCCTTGTCGCCGGGAGCCGCGAGGAAGACGAGCGTGAAGCGCCCCTTCTCGTTCTCCATCCACCGGACCTCTTCGAGGCCGAGCGCGTCGCGGTAGAACGCGAGCGACTCGTCGAGGTCCGCCACGCGAACCATCGTGTGCAGGTACTCCATGCTCACCACCACTTCTCAGGGCGCGCCGTGAAGCCCGCCGCATCTTCGATCGCCTTCGCGCCGCGCAGCAGCGTCTCCTCGTCGAAGGGACGCCCGAGGAGTTGAAGCCCCAGCGGCAACCCTTGCGCGTCGATCCCGGCGGGGACCGAAACGCCCGGGATGCCGGCTAGGTTCGCCGTCACGGTGAAGACGTCGTTGAGGTACATCTCGACGGGATCGGACGACTTCTCGCCGAGGCCGAAGGCGGCGGACGGCGTCGAGGGCGTCAGCATGAGATCGACCGACCCAAACGCCTCGTTCATCTCGTCGGCGATCTTCTTACGGACCTTCTGTGCGCGGAGGTAGTAGGCGTCGTAGTAGCCGGCCGACAGGACGTAGGTTCCGATCAGGATGCGCCGCTGCACCTCCTGCCCGAAGCCCGCAGCCCGGGTCTTGGCGTACATGGTCTGGATGTCGGGGTCCTCGACGCGAAGCCCGTACTTGACCCCGTCATAGCGTGCGAGGTTCGACGACGCCTCCGCCGGCGCGACGATGTAGTAGACCGGCAGCGCGTACTTGGTCAGCGGCAGGGAAATCTCCACGACCTCCGCGCCCGCGTCGCGCATCCAGTCGATGCCCTGTTGCCAGAGTGCCTCGATCTCGGAAGGCATCCCGTCGAGGCGGTACTCCTTCGGCACGCCGACCTTCAGGCCCTTGACCCCCTGCCCCAGCGCCGCCTCGTAGTCGGGCACCGGTCGGTCGATCGAGGTCGAGTCCTTGGGATCGTGCCCCGCCATGCTTCGCAGCATGATCGCCGCGTCGCGGACGTCCCGCGCGATCGGCCCTGCCTGGTCGAGCGAGGAAGCGAAGGCGACGATTCCCCAGCGCGAGCACCGGCCATAGGTCGGCTTCACGCCGACCGTCGCCGTAAGAGAGGCCGGCTGGCGGATCGAGCCCCCGGTGTCGGTCGCCGTCGCCGCCGCGCAGAGGTGCGCCGCGACCGCCGATGACGAGCCGCCGGAGCTGCCGCCCGGCGTCAGGCCGCCTTCGACCTTGCCGTCCGCGCCGATATGCGTCGCGTTCGAGCCCGACTTCCGCCAGGGGTTGATGACGGGGCCGAAGGCGCTCGTCTCGTTGGACGAGCCCATGGCGAACTCGTCCATGTTCAGCTTGCCGAGGAACACCGCTCCGTCTCGCAGCAGGTTCGACGTCACCGTGCTCTCGTAGGGCGGCGTGAAGCCCTCGAGGATGCGACTCGCGGCGGTCGACGGAATGCCCTTGGTGCAGAAGAGGTCCTTGATGCCGAGCGGCACGCCTTCGAGCGGGCCCGCCTCGCCCTTCGCCCGGCGATCGTCGGACGCCTTCGCGGCCTCGCGCGCCTTGTCGCCCTCGACGCGGACGTAGGCGTTGAGCGCCGAGGCGCCCTCGATCTTGGAGAGATAGGCGTCGGTCGCCTCGGCGGAGGAGACGTCCTTCGCGGCCAGCGCGTCACGCAGCTGGGCGAGGCTCAGATCGGTCGGGTCGCTCATTCCACCACCTTCGGGACGACGAAGAAGTGGTCCTCCGTGCGCGGCGCGTTCGCGACGACTTCTTCGGGGCGGCCGCCGCCGGTCTCGTCGGTCTTCAGCTCGTCCTTGCGCAGGGGCAGCGCGGCGTGGACGCTCGAGGCCATCGCCTCGACGCCCTCGACGTCGACTTCCTGCAGCTGCTCGATCCAGTTCAGGATCCCGTTCAGCTCGTGCGTCATCGGCGCCAGGCGCTCTTCGGGCAGCGCGATCCGCGCGAGCTTCGCGACCTTGGCGACGGTCTTCTCGTCAATGCTCATGCGCGCGAGCTATCAGCGGCTCTCAAAGCCGTCCAGCGCGAAGCTGTTCGATGACCCATGCCGGGTCGGCCATGCTGTAGTCGGTGCGCAGGAAGGCGGTGACGCTGCGGCCATATTTGGGGCTCGCCTCGTCGGCGAGCGTGAGCAGGCCCGCGCGGCTGAACCCGTTCGCCGCGAAGGCGCGGTAGAGGTCGCGCACGCTCTCGCCGCGCGCCGCCGCCACCGCGCTGACGATGACGGACCCGCAGTCGTAGATGGCGTTCTCGTCCCCTGCCCTCTGGGCCAAGCTTACGGGACGCTTGCGCAGCACGTCCCGGCATCGCGCCGCGGGCGCGGCGGGGGCGCCCTCCGCGCCGAGCGCCTCGCGAGCGAGGGCGTCGGCGAACCCTTCGTGAAGCCAGCGGGGGGCCCGATCGGCATCGCCGAGAGAGTACTGCCACACATGGGCGACCTCATGCGCGGCGTTCCGCGTCAGGAGCCGCTCCGCCCCGCCCGATCGCATGCGCCAGCCCCGGCCCGAGAGCTGCAGCGTGACGCCGCCCGGCTCCGCCGTCCCGAAGAGGTTCCGGGCGGCATCCGGCAGGCTGGGGTCGTGCTCCCAGATCGTCTTCACTTCGGGACCGCTGATCTCGAAGAGGGCGGCGGCGTCCCCGACCGCCCCCGCCCAGAGCGCGAAGGCCCAGGCCGCCTCGTCCAGCTCGGCGCGGGCATCCGCCGTCTCCGCGCGAAGCGGGCTTGCGAGCGCGAGCGACACGACGCACAGACCGACGAGAAGCCACCGCCAAAGGGCCATGAACGAGGCGTTCCTTTCCGCCGCAGGCGCGTTCGCCGAGGGGCCGCTGCTGGGCCTCGACCTCGGCACGAAGACGATCGGCGTCGCGGTCAGCAACCCCGAGCGCAGCCTGGCCTCGCCGGTGACGACGATCAAGCGGACGAAGTTCGGCCACGACGCCGCGGAGGTGTTGCGCCTCGCCGCCGAGCGCAAGGTCACGGGCCTCGTCTTCGGCCTGCCGCTCAACATGGACGGCACCGAGGGACCGCGCGCGCAGTCGACCCGCGCCTTCGTACGCAACCTCGCGCGCCTCGACCCGATCCCCTGCGCCTTCTGGGACGAGCGGCTTTCGACGGCGGCGGCGGAGCGCAGCCTCATCGCGCTCGACACCAAGCGGGCGAAGCGGGCGCAGGTGATCGACGCGCACGCCGCCGCCTACATCCTGCAAGGCGCCCTGGACCGTCTGCGCGCGGCGCGGCAGACCGGCGGCCTATGAGACACCTGACGGACCTCAGCAGGCTCGACGACGCAGGGCTCGCCGCCCTCCTCGACCTGTCGCTCGATCGCCGGGCCGACCTCGACGAGGGGCGCGCGGTGCCGCCGCGGCTCGCAGGACGCCTGCAGTTCAACCTCTTCTACGAGGACTCGACCCGAACGAACCTGTCCTTCGAGACGGCAGCGATGCGGCTCGGCGCCATGGTCTCGGTCGTCCCCGTCGCCGCCTCCTCGGTCCATAAGGGCGAATCGCTCCGCGACACCGTGCTGACCCTGTGCGCGCAGGGCGCCGACATCCTCGTCCTGCGCTCCGGCGAGAGCGGCGCCGTCAGCACGGCGCGCGATGCGGCCGACGACGCGGGCTTCGGCACGGCCATCGTGAATGCGGGCGAAGGCGCCTTTGGGCACCCCACCCAGGCGCTCCTCGACGCTGCGACCCTGATGCACGCGACGGGGCGCCGCGCGGTGGACGGCCTTAGGGGTCTGACCGTCGCGATATGCGGCGACGTCGCGCACAGCCGGGTGGCCGCCTCGACCGCCCCCCTCTTCGTGCGTCTCGGCGCGACGGTCCGCCTGATCGGCCCGCCGGAACTCCTGCCGACGAAGCCCTTCCTGCCCGAGATCGCGATGACGACCGACCGGTCCGAAGGCCTCGACGGCGCGGACGTGGTCATGCCGCTGCGCGTTCAGAAGGAGCGCATGCCGGAGGACCGCTACACAGGCTCCGCCGACTACCACCAGGACTACGGCATCAGCTGGGACGCGCTCGCGGCCGCCTCGCCCGGCGCCTTCGTCATGCACCCCGGGCCGATGAACCGGGGCGTGGAGATCGACAGCGCGGTGGCGGACGACCCGGACCGCTCGCTGATCCTCAGCCAGGTGCGCCAGGGCGTCGCGACGCGGATGGCGGTGCTCGAAACGCTCAAGGGGCGCTGAATGCAGGAGATCGTCACCTTCGCCCTAGGCTACCTCTTGGGTTCGGTCCCGTTCGGCCTCGTCATCGTCAAGATGGCGGGCCTCGGCGACGTGCGGTCCCAGGGCTCGGGCAATATCGGCGCGACCAACGTGCTGCGCACGGGACGCAAGGACCTCGCGCTCGCGACGCTCATCCTAGACGCGGGCAAGGGCGCCTTCGCGGTCGTTGCCGCCGGCCTTTTGACGCACTGGGCGCCTTGGCCGATGGCGCTTGCGGGCGCTGGCGCGTTCCTCGGCCACTGCTTTCCCGTCTGGCTGCGGTTCCACGGCGGCAAGGGCGTCGCGACCTACCTCGGGACCGCCTTCGCCTTCGACTGGCGCGTCGGGATCATGATCGCGATCATCTGGCTTCTCGCCGCGGCGACCACGCGCTGGTCGTCGGCGGGCGCGCTGGCGGCGGCGCTCTGCGCGCCCGTTCTGTTCCTGCTGCTGGGCGGCGTGGCCTTCGCCGTCGCGGCCGCCTTCATGACCGCGCTCGTCTTCTACCGCCACAAAGGCAACATCGAGCGTATCCGAAACCGGACCGAGCCCAAGATCGGGCAACGGAAGACCACCTGAGCGCATTCGGCCCCGTTCGGGCCGCTTGATAGCAGGGAACGCTCACGCTAATCGCTTCCGCAGCAGCGAGTCGCGCCCTGCGGCTCGTCCTTGCCGCGCGGTTTGCGCCCTCCCAGGGTGCGATCGTCTCACCCAAGGCCGTCCGGCCGGAGCTACGAACAGGTACCCATGTCCGCATCCGACGTTCTCAAGACCATCAAGGACGACGACATCAAGTACGTCGACCTGCGCTTCACCGATCCGCGCGGCGTCTGCCACCACGTGACCTTCGACAAAGGCCTCGTCGACGAGGACTTCTTCGAGGAAGGGCAGATGTTCGACGGCTCGTCGATCTCCGGTTGGAAGTCGATCGACAAGTCGGACATGATCCTCATGCCCGACACCAAGACGGCCGTGCGCGATCCGTTCTTCGCGCAACCGACGCTCGCGGTCTTCTGCGACGTCCTCGAGCCCGACACCGGTCAGCCCTACAACCGCGACCCGCGCACGACCGCGAAGGCGGCCGAGGCCTACCTGAAGTCCAGCGGCATCGGCGACACGGCCTTCTTCGGTCCCGAAGCCGAGTTCTTCGTCTTCGACGACGTCCAGATCGCCACCGACCAGAACCACATGGGCTACGCGATCGACAGCCGCGAAGGGCCCTACAACTCGGCGACCGCCTATGAGGGCGGCAACATGGGCCACCGGCCCCGCGCCAAGGGCGGCTACTTCCCCCTGCCCCCGGTCGATTCCGAGCAGGACATGCGCGGCGAGATGCTGATGTACATGGCCGAGATGGGCCTGGACGTCGAAAAGCATCACCACGAAGTCGCGCCGTCGCAGCACGAACTCGGCATGAAGTTCAACACGCTGGTCACGATGGCCGACCAGATGCAGCGCTACAAATACGTGGTGCGGCAGGTCGCGCACGCCTTCGGCAAGACCGCGACCTTCATGCCGAAGCCGGTCTTCGGCGACAACGGCTCCGGCATGCACGTCCACCAGTCGATCTGGAAGGACGGCGGGCCGATCTTCGCGGGCGACGGCTATGCGGACCTGTCCGACACCTGCCTTCACTACATCGGCGGGATCATCAAGCACGCCCGCGCGCTGAACGCGTTCACGAACCCCTCGACCAACAGCTACAAGCGTTTGGTCCCGGGCTTCGAAGCGCCGGTCATGCTGGCCTACTCCTCGCGCAACCGCTCCGCGTCGATCCGTATCCCGTGGGTGACGAGCCCGAAGGCCAAGCGCCTGGAAGCCCGCTTCCCCGACCCGATGGCGAACCCCTACCTCGCCTTCGCCGCGCTGCTCATGGCCGGCCTC
Organism: Parvularcula dongshanensis; assembly: GCF_014199615.1. GTDB lineage: Bacteria > Pseudomonadota > Alphaproteobacteria > Caulobacterales > Parvularculaceae > Parvularcula > Parvularcula dongshanensis. Next base: position 318,068 of record NZ_JACHOB010000003.1, read on the forward strand.
GACGGGATCGAGAACAAGATCCATCCGGGCGACGCCATGGACAAGGACCTCTACGACCTGCCGCCCGAAGAGACCGCCAACATCCCGACGGTCTGCTCCTCGCTCGAGCAGGCGCTCTCCTCGCTCGACGGCGACCGCGAGTTCCTGAAGAAGGGCGGCGTGTTCAACGACGACCAGATCGACGGCTACCTCAACCTGAAGATGGAAGAGGTCGTGCGGTTCAACATGACGCCGCACCCCGTCGAGTTCGACATGTACTACTCGAACTGAGCTCGCCTGCACCTCGGTGACGATGCGGCCCCTTCGGGGGCCGCACTCGTTTCCGGCCATCGGTCGTCTGAACCTTCGCAGTCGCAGCACAGCGCGGCAACTTGTGCCAGGGCGCGCTTTCCCCCTACAGTCGATCATCGGAGGCGAGATGTTCGACGAGATGACCGTGGGCGGACAGGTCCGTCCACCTTACGCACCGGTCGCCGCTTGGCTGGACGAGACCGGGCTTCCGCTTCTCGACCTGCGCGCGAAGGAGGCGGAGGCGCTGTTCCGGCGCGTCGGCATCACATTCGCCGTCTACGGCGAGGGCGGGGACCCCGAACGCCTCATCCCCTTCGACCTCGTCCCTCGCGTGATCGGCGCGGCGGAGTGGGCGCAGCTCGCCGCGGGGATCGAGCAGCGGGCCCGCGCGCTCAACGCCTTTCTCTACGACGTGTACCACCGGCGCGAGATCCTCCGCGCGGGCCGTGTGCCGAGCCGGCTCGTGACGTCGAACCCGGCCTTCCTGCCCGAGATGATCGGCTTCGATCCGCCGGGGCGGGTCTACAGCCACGTCGTCGGCATCGACCTCGTCCGGACGGCGGAGGACCACTTCGCCGTCCTGGAGGACAACTGCCGCACGCCGTCGGGCGTCTCCTACATGCTCGAGAACCGCGAGATCATGATGCGGCTCTTCCCCGACCTCTTCGCGGAAGGGCGGGTGCGGCCGGTGGACGGCTATCCGAACGACCTGCGCCGCACGCTCGAGGAGGTCGCCCCGCCCGCCTGTCGGCAGGACCCGGAGGTCGCGGTGCTCACCCCCGGCCCGTTCAACTCCGCCTATTACGAGCATTCCTACCTCGCCGACCTGATGGGCGCGGCGCTGGTCGAAGCGCGCGACCTCTTCGTGCGCGACGGACGGGTCTGGCGCCGCACGACGCGGGGGCCGCGCGTGGTCGACGTCATCTACCGGCGGATCGACGACGACTTCCTCGACCCCCTCGTCTTCCGGCCCGACAGCATGCTCGGCGTGCCGGGCCTGATGAACGCCTACCTGTCCGGCGGCGTCACCATCTGCTCCGCCCCGGGCGCGGGCGTTGCGGACGACAAGGCGATCTACACCTACGTGCCCGAGATGATCGACTTCTACCTCGGGGAGAAGCCGATCCTCGCCAACGTGCCGACGTGGAAGTGTTCGGACCCGGACGACCTCGCGCACGTCCTCGCCCACCTGCCCGAACTCGTCGTCAAGGAGGTGGACGGCTCGGGCGGCTACGGCATGCTCGTCGGGCCCCGCGCGACGAAGCAGGAGGTCGACGCCTATCGCAAGCGCGTCGAGGCCGACCCCGAAGGCTTCATCGCGCAGCCGACGCTCGACCTCTCGACCGCGCCGACACTCGTCGGCGGAGAGATCGAGGGACGGCACGTCGACCTTCGCCCCTACTGCCTCGTCGGGAAAGAGATACGCCTTACGCCAGGCGGGCTCACCCGCGTCGCCTTGCGCAAGGGCTCGCTGGTCGTGAACTCGTCCCAGGGCGGCGGGGTGAAGGACACTTGGGTCCTTTCCGAGGACGCGCGCTGATGCTGAGCCGCACCGCCGCGAACCTCTACTGGATGAGCCGCTACGTCGAGCGCGCGGACGCGACCGCACGCCTCCTCACCATGGGCGCCCGCATGACCATGCTGCCAGGCGCGGCCGCACGCGGCGACTGGCAATCGGTGCTGCAAGCGGCCGCCGCGGGCATGCCCGAGGGCGACGTGATCGGCCGGAGGGAAGCGATCCGCCACCTCCTGCTCGACGGCGAGGGCGGCTCGATCCGCGCGTGCCTCATCCGGGCCCGCGCGAACGGCCGGGCGGAGCGTACCGCCCTCACCTCTCAGATGTGGGAAGCGCTCAATGACGACTGGCGGCACCTCGATACGGTGACGGAAGCCGAGGCTTCCCAGCACCTGCCCGCCTACATCGACTGGGCGCACAGACGGGCGGCGACCTTCCGCGGCGCGACCGAAACCACCATGCTGCGCGACGACCGGTACGACTTCGTTCGGCTCGGCGGACAGCTCGAACGCGCGGCGATGACGCTTCGCCTCCTCGAGGTGAAGTACCTGGCGCTCCTGCCCGAGCGCGACGTGATCGGCGGCGCACGGGACCTCTATCAGTGGACGGCGCTCCTTCTCGCGGCTTCGGCGCTCCGCGCCTATCATCACGTCTATCGCGGCGACTATGCGCCGTGGAACGTGGCCGACCTCCTCGTCCTCAACCGCGAGTTCCCACGTTCGGCCGCCTTCTGCATCGAGCGGGTACGCGGGGCGCTCGGCCGCCTGGAGGACCGCTACGGCCAGCGTCACGCCTGCCACGACCAGGTCGAAGCGCTCAACGCGCGACTAGCGGGCGTCACCATGGAGCAGGTCTTCGCGGACGGTCTCCACGAGTTCGTCACGGCGACGCTGTCCGAGGTCCTGTCCCTCCACGCAACGATCGGGGAGGCGTACGATTTCTAGTACCCGCCTGACCATCCGCCACCTGACGACCTACACCTACGCGCCGCCCTCCGGCCGGGCGGTGATGCGCCTGCGCCTCTTCCCGACAACCTTCGACACCCAACTCGTGAGCCGCTGGCGGGTCAGCGTGAACGGCGAAGCCGTGCATCCGAACCTGACCGACGGCTGCGCCGTGCCGGAAGGCGTCTGGTCCGGCGACGGCCCGACCGAGATGCTCGAGATCGTGGCCGAAGGCGACGTCGAGCGCTCCGACGACGCCGGTGTGGTTCGTGGGCTCAAGGAACGCACGCCGACGGAGCTGTTTCTGCGACCGACCGACCTTACGACGACGAACGAAGCGATCCGCGGCCTCGCCGAGGGCGCACGGCGTCCCGATCGCCTCGACACGCTTCACACGCTGGCGGCAGCTGTCCGCGACGCCGTCGACTACAGGCCGGAGACGACGGACATGGCGACGAGCGCGGCCGAGGCGCTCGCGCAGAAGGCCGGCGTCTGTCAGGACCATGCCCACGTCTTCTGCGCCGCCGCCCGCCATCTCGGCCTGCCCGCCCGCTACGTCGCGGGCTACTACCTGCCGGGCGAGGACGCAGGGCTCAGCCAGACCCACGGCTGGGCCGAAGGGTACGCAGAAGGCCTCGGCTGGGTCGGATTCGACGTCGCGAACAGGACTTGTCCGACTCGTGATCACGTCCGCGTCGCGATCGGTCTTGATGCCAGCCGGGCAGCCCTGATATCGGGCGCGGTCGCGGCGCCCGCAACGGGGAGTTCTGAAGAGCGGATGACCGCCTCCGTCGCCATCAGTTCTCAGCAGCAGCAGTGACCTGCGCGCCGACCGAAAGCTCCGATCGATGACCTACTGCGTCGCCCTCAAGCTCCAAGAGGGCTTGGTCTTCCTCTCCGACACGCGGACCAATGCCGGGATCGACGACGTCTCGCGCTACCGCAAGATGTTCACCTACGAGGACACCGGCAACAGGGCGATCACCCTCATGACGGCGGGCAACCTCTCCGTCACCCAAGGGGTGATCACGCGCCTGGACGCCGCGATCCGCCAGTCCGAGGCGGGCGACGAGACGGTCGAGACAGTGCTCAACGTCCCCAGCATCTTCCGCATCGCGCAGATCGTGGGCGCCCTGATGAAGGAGGTGCTGTCGATCCATCGCGACGCGATGGAGAAGGACGGCGCGGCGTCCGGCGCATCGATCGTCGTCGGCGGTCAGATCGCGGGCGAAGCCCCTCGCCTCTTCCTCGTCTACTCGGCCGGCAACTTCATCGAGTGCGGCGAGGATTCGCCCTACTATCAGATCGGCGAGACCAAGTACGGCAAGCCGATCCTGACGCGCACGCTGACATATGCGACGCCGCTCGCCGACGGGCTTCGCGCCTGCCTCGTGTCCATGGATTCAACGGTGCGAAGCAACCTCTCCGTCGGTCCGCCCTTCGACCTCTCGATCATCCATACCGACGCGCTGTCGTTCGCGACGTGGCGGCGGATCGAAGAGGACGACGAGACCTACGCTGCCCTGTCGGCGCAGTGGTCGCGCGCGCTTGCCGAGTCGCTGCACAACCTGCCCAATCTGGACCGGCTGCTGCGCTAGAGGCTGAGCAGGCGCCCTCACCCCCGGTGCAGGAAGTCGTCCAGGCGGACGAGGCCGCCGAACGACAAGCCTTCGCGCGCGCACATGGCGCCGACGACGTCGAGACCGGCACGCAACGCGGCGGGCTGGACCAGGGTTTGCGGTTCGGCCTCCACGACGGGGGTCGGTCCGGCGTCGGGACCGACGAGCTTCAACGCGGCGGTGAGCATGATCGGCACGGCCGCGGCAGCGCCGGCGAAGGGCCAGACGCTGCGAGCCCTGGCCTTCTTCGTGTCGATCTTCGCGACCGAGACGAGCTCGACGTCGACCATGAGACGGACGCCTCGCTTTCGGATCGTTTCGACGAACCGAGGACACCGCGCATCGTCGCCGAGCGCCTTGCGCAGGTTGCAGACACAGCGGTCGATCGCCGCGCTGCCGACGACGACGCCGTCCCAGACCTCCTCGATCAACTCGTTCCGGGTGAAGGTCCGCCCAGGCTCGCTCGCCAAGAGGCAAGCGAGCGCGATGGTCTTGGGTTGGACACAGAAGGCTTCGTCGCGATGGACGATTCGGTTTCTAGTCGGATCGACGACGACTTCGCCGAGCTTGAAGGGCGAGCAAAGCGGCGCCCCCGCCTCGTGATCCTGAACTCCCCTCCGGCTGCCCAATGCTGCCTCCGTCGACGTTTCCCGTGTTGAAGCTAGGCAGTGCGACAGGGCGTCGCAAGCTGCGGGAAGGTGATGATCAGGTTCGCGCCCTTATCGTTTGTCAATAATACGACCTTCGTCGTTCCTGAGCGGATCCTGAGCGCGAAAAGCAGGGAATGATCAGGTCGCGCTTGGCTTCCGCTCAAGCGGCGCCTTCGGATCGGGCCCAGCTTCCCATCGTCGCGCTTCGACAGCGCGGCGCGCCCCGGACCGCTCGTCCGGGCATCGGGAGACCAGACATGACCTTCAAGACCCTGCTCGTCGGCGCCGCTGCCCTCACAACCCTCATTCCGTTCGCGACCGCTTCCGCAGGTGGGCGCGAGGTTGCCGGCGACGACTTCACCTACGCGATCAGCGTCGGCGCACTGACGAGTTCGGCCGCTGCGAAAGCCGAGTACGTAAAGCTCGAGCGCGCCGTCAAACGATACTGCGACCGTTCCGGCGAGCGCGGCCTTACGGCGCTGAAGGCGATGAAGAGCTGTAGGGCCGAAGTGATGGCCGCAGCGGTGCAGAAGATGCCCGCCGACCTCCTTGCCCTGGCCGATGCGGACGCGAAGCCGGTCCGCCCGACGCTCTGAACCCCGACGGGCGGGCGGGGGCCGGTGTCAGGCCGCGCGGAGCACCACGCGGTTCCGGCCCTCGTCCTTTGCGCGGTAGAGCGCCTCGTCCGCCGCCTTGATCAGGCTCTGCGGCGTTTCGATCGTGTCGTTCGGGTCCATGCTCGCGACGCCGATCGACACGGTGACGCCGAGTTCGGAGGAGCCGAGCCCGTCATCGGGCAGCTTGACTGGATCCTTCGCGATCGAGGCGCGCAGGCGCTCCGCCACGATCTCCGCGAAGGTGGTGTCGGTGTCCGGCATGACGAAGATGAACTCCTCGCCGCCATAACGGCAGGCGAGGTCGACACCGCGGACCGACAGGCGCAGGCGCTCCGCCGTCTCCTTCAGCACCATGTCGCCGACGTCGTGCCCGAGCGTGTCGTTGACCCGTTTGAAGTGGTCGATGTCGAGCAGCATCAGCGAGAGCGGTTTGCCCTTGCTGCGCGCCTCCTGCATCAGCCGCGGCAGCTGCGTGGCGAGGTAGCGGCGGTTGTAAAGGCCGGTCAGCTGATCGGTGACGGCCAGCTCGAGCGTCTCGTTGAAGCTCGCGCGCAGGTTCTCGACGTAGCGGATGCGCTTGAGCTGCGTGCGGATGCGGGCCGCCGCCTCCTGGGGATCGACCGGCCGCATCATGTAGTCGTTGACGCCGATGTCGAGGGCGCGGACCAGGCGGCGCGTGTCCGCGCTGCGCGCGATGGCGAGGATCGGCGCCAGCCGTGAGCCTTCGAAGCTGCGCACCGCCGAACACAGGCGCAGCGGGTCGTAGCTCTCCATGCCGAGGTCGACGAGGATCACGTCCGGCGTTCCCTCGCGAAGCGCTTCGAGCGCCGCGCGGCCATCGGACACGTAGGTGAAGTTGCAGGCGGCAGGCAGCTCGGCCACGCCGCCTTCGAGACCGTCGATGAGGTCATCGTCGGTGACGACCATGATCTGCCGCTCCTCGTCGCCGAGCTCCTCGAGCGCCGCCGGAGAGACGACGCCGAGCTCAGCGCCCTGCGCGTGGCGATGGCGAAGCTCGTCCGTCATCTGCTTGAGGCGCGAGAGGCTGCGTACCCGTGCGAAGAGCGCGATGTCCTGGACCGGCTTGGTCAGGAAGTCGTCGGCGCCGGCGTTGAGGCCCGCGAGCCGGTCGGCCTGCTGGTCCAGAGCCGTGACCATGACCACGGGGATGTGGCAGGTCGCGGCGTTCGACTTGAGGTTCCTGCAGGTCTCGAACCCGTCCATGCCGGGCATCATGACGTCGAGAAGGATGATGTCCGGCTGCTGCTCGTTCGCGATCGAGATCGCTTCCTCGCCGCTGAGCGCGGTCAGAACGTCGAAGTACTCCGCCCGCAGCTTCGCCTCGAGCAGCTTTACGTTCGGCAAGAGGTCGTCGACGACGAGAACGCGTGCGGTCATCTCGCTCCCCAGGGAGTTCCGGTTACCCCCGGGGCTTACCCGAGATACCTTTTCACTTTCTCAAGAAAGACCGGCACCGAGATCGGCTTGGCGAGGTAGTCCTCGCACCCGCCCGCCCGAATGCGTTCCTCGTCGGACTTCATGGCGAAGGCGGTCACCGCGATGACGGGGATGTGGGAAACTTCGGGGTCGGCCTTCAGCTCGCTCGTCACCTCGAGGCCGGACTTGCCGGGCAGCTGAATGTCCATGAGCACGAGGTCGGGCTGGTGGGCCTTGACCAAGGACAACGCATCGTTGCCGTTGTCGGTCTGCACGACGCGGTAGCCCTGCGTCTCGAGCAGATCGTTGAAGAGCTTCATGTTGAGCTCGTTGTCCTCTACGATGAGGACGGTCTTGCCCGGACTAGTTTGAGACGACATGCCCACATCCAACCGTATCGCGCCGCGATGACTCCGCGGCGCTTCCGTTCGGCCGCATATCTTCAAATAGAGGACTTAGGTTAAGCCGGCGTTGACCGTAACCCCATGGATCGAGACCTCGGCATATGCCGCGATTGCGACTGGTTCGGCGAGGCGTCCCCTCGCTGTCCTCAATGCGATTCCGTTCGGGTTCTCAAGCACGACGAGCTCGGCACGCTCGGAATCGCCCATCTCGATTGCGACGCCTTCTTCGCCGCGATCGAGAAACGGGACGACCCGGACCTTGCCGACAAGCCGGTCGTGATCGGCGGTGGGCGGCGCGGCGTGGTCTCGACGGCCTGCTACGTGGCGCGGACCTACGGCGTGCGCTCGGCCATGCCGATGTTCCAGGCGCTGAGGCTCTGCCCGGACGCCACGATCGTGCGCCCCCGCTTCGAAGCCTACCGCGAGGCCGCGCATCAGATACGCCAACTGATGACGGCGCTCACGCCTCTCATCCAGCCCGTATCGATCGACGAGGCCTATCTCGACCTTCGCGGCACGGCTCGCCTGCACGGCCGCCCGCCGGCCGCCTCGCTCGCGCGACTGGTGCGCAAGATCAGCGATGAGGTCGGCATCGACGTCTCCATTGGGCTCAGCCACAACAAGTTCCTCGCCAAGACCGCGTCGGACCTCGACAAGCCGCGGGGCTTCGCGATCATCGGCAAAGCCGAGACGGAGGACTTCCTTCGCGGTCAGCCGCCGAGCTTCGTCCGGGGCGTCGGGACCTCCTTCGCGGGCAAGCTCGAACGGGACGGCTTCCGAACCCTAGCCGACGTGCAGGCCGCCGGCCCCCGCGCCATGGCAGACCGTTACGGCGAAGCGGGCCTTCGCCTCTACCGCCTCTCCTTCGGCCGCGACGACCGCCCCGTGACGCCGGAACGGGAGACCAAGAGCATCTCGTCCGAAACGACGTTCGGCGAGGACGTGGGCGACCGCGACGCGCTCGAGGACCGTCTCTACGCGATGGCCCAGAAGACCGCGCGGCGCGCGAAGGAGAAGGGGTTCGCCGGACGGGTCGTGACGCTCAAGCTCAAGACGTCCGACTTCAAGCTCCTGACCCGTCGGCGCACGCTCGGCGTTCATACCAACCTCGCCCGCGTGCTCTACGACGAAGGCGTCAGCCTCCTGCGCGAAGAGGTTCCGAGCCGGGCCTCGCGCAGAACCTTTCGCCTGATCGGCCTTGGGCTTTCGGACCTCACCCTTGCCGAGGCGATGACGCGGGACTTCGCCTACCCCGAAGCCCACCGGAAGATCGGCTCGCAGGAAGCCGCGCTCGATGCGCTGCGCGCGCGGTTCGGCGACGAGGCGATCGGTACGCTAAGGGACGCCCGACTACGAAAACCGAGGAGCCCGTCATGACCGCCATCGAAGTCCGCTTGGAAGAGCTGGGTCTCGCGCTGCCCTCGCCCGCCGCGCCCGTCGCCGCCTACGTTCCCGCGGTCGAGGCGGGCGGCCTCCTCATGGTCTCGGGTCAGCTTCCCTTTCGCGACGGCGCGGTGATGACCGGTCACCTCGGAGAACGCGTCAGCGTCTCGGAGGGCGCAGAGGCCGCGAAGGCTTGCGCGCTGATGATCCTCGCGCAGGCAAAGGCGGCGGTCGGGTTCGAACGGATCGCCCGTTGCGTCCGGCTCGAAGGGTTCGTGGCCTGCACGCCGGACTTCACCGACCACCCGAAGGTCATCAACGGCGCGTCCGAGTTGATGCAGGACGTGCTCGGCGAGGCGGGACGCCACGCCCGCTTCGCGGTCGGCGCGCCCTCCCTACCCTTGGGCGCTTGCGTCGAGATCGGCGCCGTCTTCGCGCTTAAGTAGGGCGACGATCTCCTCGGCGGCGCGCGCCGCCGCGTCGCCGCTGCCGACGAGCCGCGGCAGGACGCGGCGGAAGGCCGAGAGCTGTCGGCGCCGCGCCTCGTCGTCCGTGAGAAGGCGCACGACGTCGGCACGGAGTTGCTCGGGCGTGCAGTCCTCCTGCAATCGCTCGGGCACGACGCGCTCGCCCGCGGCGATGTTGAGGATCGTCACCGTATCGGTGATCAGGATCCGCCGCGCCCAGGCGGCGGTCAGGCGTCCGACCTTGTACCCGACCACCATGGGCACGCCGCAAAGAGCGAGTTCCGTCGTCACCGTGCCCGAAGCCGCCAGGGCCGCCTCGGCGGCTTCGAACGCGTCGAAGCGCTCGGCGGCGGGAACGATCAGCGCTTCGTTCGTCCAACGGGCACAGGCGGACCGCACTTCGGCCTCGACGGCCGGAGCGGCGACCACGACGATTCGGGTCCCCGGAACTTCCTTCGAGACGCCGTCCACGGCGTCGCCGAACGTCGGCATCAGTCGCTCGACTTCGCTCCGGCGGCTTCCGGGCAAGACGGCCAGCAAACGCTCCTCCCCCAGCCCGTGCCGCGCGCGGAAGGCGTCACCGGACCGCGGCGTCTTGGCGACGGCTTGGAAGTTCGGGTTGCCGACGAAGGCCGCCCTGCCCCCCTCTGCCTCGAAGAGGGGCGGCTCGAAGGGCAAGAGGGTGAGGATGAGGTCGAAGAGCGAGGCGGCGGTGGCGGCCCGCTCCGGCCGCGACGCCCAGACCTGCGGCGCTGCGAGCTTAACGAGCCTTGTGGAAGGCGATGCGCGCTTGATGCGGGGCGCGGCCAGCCGGGAGAAGCCCCAGGCATCGATCAGGACCGCCGCCTCCGGGGCTTCTTCGCGTGCGATCTTGGCGAGCCGGCCTGCGGCGGCGAGCGCCGCGGGAACGGCGCGGACCGCATCGCCGAGGCCCATCACGCTCAACGCCCGCACGTCGAAGGCGCTGTCGAGACCCTCCGCCCGCATCGCGTCCCCGCCGCACCCGACGAAGCGCGGCGGAACGGGAAGCGCGCCACGCAGCGCGCGCATCAGGTCGGCGCCCATCGCGTCGGCGGAAGGTTCGACCGCGCTCAAGAGGAAGGTGCGCGCCATGTTTCAGCCGAGGTCCGCCGCCGTAAAGCCGTAGAGGAACAAGCCCGCCTCGTCGGCGGCGCTGACCACCGCTTCCCGGTCGACGATGAGCGCGGCCCCCGCCTCCACCGCCACACCGGCGAGGTGAGCCGCCTTCGCGCCCTCGATCGTGCGCACGCCAACGGTCGGCAGGTCCACACGGCGCTCCTGCGTCGGCTTGGGGCGCTTCACGAGCACGCCGCGGCGAGGCGGCCCGTCGCCACCCCCTGCGCCCAGCAGGTCGGCGGGGAGACCGGCGCAGCGGGTGAGCATGGCGTCGGTCCCCTCCGCCGCCTCGACCGCGAGGACGAACCCGTCCCGAACCACGACGCCCTGCCCCACGTCGAAGGGGCCGAGCGCGTCTATCAACGCGGCGCCCTTGGCAACGTCGCGCAGCGCCGCCGCGTCCGGGGCGTAGGCGCCGAGCGATCCCTCGCCGGCCGCGAGGGTGGCGGCCACCTCTTCGGCGCCGAGAACGGCGAAGCCTTCCGCCTCGAAGGTCTCGACGAGGACGCCTAGCAGCGCGCCGTCCCCCTGGCGCGCCGCGGCGACCAGCTTCGGCAGGAGCGCGGCGCCGCGCCAGTCCGGCTTGAGGCCGGCGAAGTTCGGCCTTCGGACGGTTCCCGCCATGACGACGGCATCGCACTCTGCGGCGCGGAGCATCTTCAGGAGACGGCCGAACTCGGCGATGCCGCACTCGGCGCCGTCATAGCCTTCGGTCGCAGCGTCTGCGTAGCCGCGCAGGCGGAAGACGGCGAAGGGTGCGCCGGTGGCGCGGCACGCATCGGCCAGGCGAGCGGGCAGCGCACCGCCCCCCGCGACGATGCCGAGCTTGCGCCAGCGCCGCGCGGTCATGGCGCTCACCGCGCCGGCAGGCAGAGGGGCCGCTTGTCGTCGGCCTGCATGAAGGCGAGGATCGCCATCACCTCGGGCACTTCGCCGTAGAGCTTCGCCGCGTCGTCGATCCGCTCTTCCAGCGTGCCTTCGGGCGCGAACAGAAGGCGGTAGGCGCCTCGGATCGCGTGGATCGTCGGCCGCGACAGGCCCCGCCGCTTCATGCCGACGAGGTTCAGCCCTTCGAGGTGCGCGTGGTTTCCGAAGACCGTCCCGTACGGAATCACGTCCTTGGTCACGATCGCGCCGCCGCCCACGAAGCTGTACGGACCGATGCGGCTGAACTGGTGCACGGCGCAGAGGCCGGACAGGAAGGCGTAGTCGCCGACCTCGACATGCCCGCCGAGGGTCGCGTTGTTCGCCATGATGACGTGGTCGCCCAAGACGCAGTCATGCGCGACGTGGGCGCCGACCATGTAGAGGCCGTCATCGCCCACCACCGTCTCGCCGTGCCCCTGCACCGTGCCGGGATGCATAGTGACGTGCTCGCGGATCTGGTTGCGCGCGCCGATCCTGAGCCTCGTCGGCTCGCCCTTGTAGCCGAGGTGCTGCGGCGGCGAGCCGAGGACCGCGAAGGGGTAGATCTCGGTGCCTTCGCCCACCGTCGTATGGCCGAGCACGGTGGCGTGCGGATGAAGGTTCACGCCGTCTTCGAGGACGACGTTCGCGCCGACGTGACAGAAGGGCGCGACCTCCACGCCCTCTCCGATCTTCGCGCCGTCCTCGACGATGGCGCGCGGATGGACGCTCATCACCGGGGCTCCGTCAGCATCGCGCCGAAGGCGGCCTCCGCGACGAGCTTGCCGTCGACCGTCGCCTTCGCCTCGTACTTCCACACGGGCGGGCGGCGGTTGGTGACGGTGACGCGGATGCGCAGCTGATCGCCGGGCACGACGGGCCTGCGGAACTTCGCCTTCTCGACCCCCATGAAGAGGACGATCTTGTTCTCGGTATCCACCTCGTCGGCATAGGCGGTATAGGCCGCCGCCGTCTGCGCCATCGCCTCGACGATGAGGACGCCCGGCATGACCGGCATCTCGGGGAAGTGGCCGATGAAGAACGGCTCGTTGATGGTGACGTTCTTGATTCCCGTCGCCCCGGCGGTCCTGTCGATCTCGACGATCCTATCCACGAGCAACATGGGGTAGCGGTGCGGAAGGATCCGCTTGATCGCCGTCACGTCGAGATCGGCCAGCCCCTCGGCGGTCTCGGTCATATCTTCACTCACGTCTTCGGTCCTTTCGCCAGCCGCGACAGGGTCGCGACTTCCCTCAACCACCGCTTTGCCGGACGCGCCGGCACCCCGCCCCAGCGCTCGCCTGCGGGCACGTCGTTCATCACACCCGCCCCCGCCATGACGACCGCCCCGGCACCGATCTCGATGTGATCGGCGAGTCCGGCCTTGCCGCCGAGCATCGCGCCGTCGCCGATCGTGACGGAGCCCGAAAGTCCGGTCTGGCTTGCGATCAGGACGCCCTGCCCCAGGCGGCAGTTGTGCGCGACCTGGCAGAGGTTGTCGATCTTCGTTCCGTTCCCGACGACCGTGTCGCCGAGGGCGCCTCTATCGATGCAGCTGTTGGCGCCGACGTCTACCGCGTCGCCGATCAGCACCCGGCCGAGCTGCGGCATCGTCACTGCCCCCGTCGGCCCCGGGACATAGCCGAAGCCCGGCTCGCCGATCCGTACGCCGGCGAGGATGGCGCACCGCTCGCCAATGACGGCATGTGTGATGGTGGCGTGGCTTCCGATGCGCGATCCTGCCCCGACGACGACGCCCGGCCCGATGAAGGCGAAGGGGCCGATCACGACGTCCTCACCGATCTCGGCGCCGGGTCCGATCACTGCCGAGGGCGCGATCTCCGCCGAGGGCGCGATCCTGGCGTCGGGCGCGATGCCGGCGGGCGGCGGTCCGATCTCGAGGTGGCTCGCATGCAACGCGGTCGCGAGGCGCGCGAAGCCTAGCTTGGGCGTCTTCGTGATCGCGATCGCCGCGGTCGGAAACGCATCGGCCGCCGCGTCGGCTGCGGCATCCGTCACGAGGCACAAGGTGGGTGTGCCGGACGCAGGCGACGCCGCGCGCGCCGTCTCGACGAACACCACGCTCCCAACCGCTGCACCGGTAAGGGACGAGACGTGATCGACCGCGCCTTCGCCCCCGCGGCGGAGCGTGGCGTCCGCCGCGGCGCAGGCCGCCGCCACACTGAGCGGCGGGGCGGTGGTGAAGAAGCGGGAATCTGGCGCGCTCATGCTCTTGGTTAAGCCCGGTTCGGCGCAAAGAAAAAGGCCGGACCCGAAGGTCCGGCCTCGTTTTCGGCGACGTGTGGTGGGTTAGTTCGCTTGACCTTGGGCCTGCGCGGCGCGCGCTTGGGCGAGCAGGTCGGGCTTGGTGACCGTGATCGTCGTGACCGTCCGGTCGAGGTCCTGGATCAACTCCGCGGTGATGTCCGCGTCGTCGTCGAGCCAGGCGACGTCCGAACGCCGCACGACGACCTTCGCCCGCCGCTTGCGGGCGATCTCGGCGACGAGCGGCTCGATACGCTTCGAGAGGTCCGCGAGGGCGGCGGCTTCGGCCTGAGCGACCTCGGCTTGGCGAAGCTGCTGGAACCGTTGCACGTTCTGCGAAGCGACCGCGAGGCCCTGCATCCGTTTGTTGAGGTCTTCCTTGCTCATCGAGTCCTTGGACGCGTCGAGTGCCTGGCCTTCGGCCTGAACCTTCTGCGCTTGGGCCTGGACCTCGCCGCCGGCGCTCTGCGCGAGCGCCTCGACTTGGCTGGCGATCGACTGGCCGGCCTTCGAGTCGGCGATCAGGCGGTTCTGATCGATGACGAGCACGTCCATCTTCTGCGCCAGGGCGGCGGTGGGAAGGACGAGGAGGCCGAGAGCGGCGACGAGGCCGCCGAGGATTGGTGAGATACGCATTCTTGTTCCCCCTGAATCGGGTCTGCTTGCCGGGCTTCTAGCTCACGCGTTCGCGACGCGGCGTTAAAAACCGTTAGAGTGCCGGGCGGTTAAAACTGGGTCCCCGCTGAGAAGCGGAAGAACTGGGTCTCGTCATAGTCTTCGCTCTTGATCGGCTCGGCGATGTCGAACTGGACGGGGCCGAACGGCGAGTTCCAGTTGATCGAGATGCCGGCGGTCGCACGAAGGGAGAAGTCGTCCTGAACGGGCGCATCGCAGAACCCGTCGCCGTTGAAGTCCACGGCGCAATCGACCTCTCCATCAGGGCCGATCACCCCATAGTTGCGCAGGTCCTGGTTGATGATCTTATCGTTCTCGTCGACGATCCCCACCGAACCGAAGTCGGTGAAGAGCGCCGCGCGGATGCCGTACTGCTCCGGCAGCGGGACCGGGATCGCCAATTCGAGCGTCCCGATCGCTTGCGCCTTGGCCCCGATTGCCCGGCCGTAAGTGTCGGGGTTCTGCACCGTAGCGATGCTGGTTGCGGCGCCCGGCGCGAAGTACCGCGGCCCAACGCCGGCCACGTCGAAGCCGCGGAAGCCACGGTTGCCGCCCGCGAAGAAGCGGTCGTTGAGGCGGACGTCGTCACCGCCAAAGCCGTCGATGTAGCCCAAATTGACCTTGAACGCGCCGACGAGATCGAAGGGCAACGGCTTGTAGATCGCGCCGCGCGCCTGGGTGCGCAGGTACTGCACGTCGCCGCCCGCGCCCGCGAAGGTCTGGCCGAGGGAGACGTAGAAACCGCTCGACGGCTGGAAGGGATCGTTCACCCGGTTCAGCGACAGCGAGTAGCCGACCTGGCTGGAGAGGTACTCGCCGACGCTGTCGCAGGTCGGGTCCTGGGAACCGGCCGTCAAATCGCAGATGTCGACCGTGCCGTCCGCGTCGACCTCCGCGCCCGGCACCAGCACGTCGATGCCGTTGCGATAGGTCCGCCGGCGGTCGAACTGAATGTCGTCGTTCCTGAGCTGGTAGCTCAGGTTCAAGCGGCCGAAGTCGGAGACGGGGAAGCCCACGTTCAGGCCGCCGCCGATCGAGTCCGCGGTGTAGCCCGCCTCGCGGAAGTCGACCTGGTTCGCGAAGACCGAGAAGCCCGCCAGCAGGTTGCGGCCCAAGAAGCGCGGCTCGGTGAAGCGCACCTGCGCCCGCCGGGTCCGCGAGGACGCCTGAAGGTCGAGCAGGAGGTACTGCCCCTTGCCGAGCAGGTTCCGCTCTTCGAGCTGCGCGTTGATGATGAAGTTGTCGGAAGAGCTGAGACCGCCGCCGATCTGGAAGCTGCCGGTGGATTGTTCGGTCACGTCGACGTCGAGGATCGTGCGGTCCGGGGCGGAGCCCGGAAGCTCTTGGATCGA
>NZ_JACHOB010000004.1 GCF_014199615.1 Parvularcula dongshanensis
GCCCCGATGATCGCCGTCGTCAAACCACACCCCGCCCCGTCATACATCACGCCCTCCCAACCCCCTCACGCCGACGGCGTGCGTAACCGCGCTGCGAGGGCTCGCTTATGGCTACGCCGGGTGCGCATCCTCGTCATGAACCCTGTCCAGACCACCACGATGGCGAAGGTCAGGCTAGCATAGCAGTGATACAGCCAATGAAGGCCAGCCCCTGCAATTGCGGTTCCGCGGGACTGCCGCCGCAGGACGCGGAGGAAGCGCCGGTTGGAAACGAGGTAGGCGAGCAACGCGCCGGCGGACAGCGCGACGAAGGCGAGCCAGATCGCGCTCTCGCCGACGAGCGCGGTGCCCATAGCGACGAGCGCGAACAGCCAGACGAGGTGGGCGAGGACGCTCTTGGTCTGCTCGGCGCCGCCGGTGTTGAGCGTCGGCGCGATCCGGCCCTCGGCGACGAGTTGCGACCAGGGCACCGCGCGCTGAAGCAGGTCCGTTCGCCAGAGCTGCACGAGGGTCCAGTCCTTCATGTGGTCTCCGCGCGCGTCGGGAACGAGTAGCAGTCGGCCCCCTCGCGCCTTCAGGCGGAGCCCAAGCTCCACGTCCTCGATGCAGGGACGGCCGTAGCCCTCGTCGAACCCGCCGACCGCGAGGAACGCGGCCCGATCGACGGCGCCGAGGCCCGACCAGAAGGTCTGGGCCTCCGCGACCCCGCTCGGGGCCGCCGTGACGTGGGTGTGGTGGTGGCGCAGGTTCGCGTAGCGGCCCGCGACGTTCCGCACGACCGCGCTGACGCGGTCACCGTACGCGCCGAAGGCTGCCGAGACGTTCTCGTCGCTGCTGACGAGACGCGAGAGGCGGCCAAGCGCGTCCGGCGCAACCGCGACGTCGGCGTCGACGAAGAGGACGGTAGGGCATCGCGCCGCTTGCGCGCCTCGGTTGCGGCCATAGGCGGGGCCGCGCCGCGCGACGGTACCGGCGATGACGCGGGCCCCGTGGGCGCGCGCGATCTCGGGCGTCTGGTCGGTGGAACCGTCGTCGTAGACGATTACCTCGTCGGGCGCCGGCCGCGCCGCGTTGATCGCTTCGAGGCAGGCTTGCAGGGTGGACGCCGCCTGATAGGCGGGGATGACCACGCTAAACGCGTCGCGGCGCATCGAAACTTCCCTCTGGCAACTCGATCATCGTTAAAGAAAAGTTGCCCTTGCACAATGTGTGCGGTGCGCAAAGCACTGGGCGCTGACGCCCTCGTGAGAGATACGATGAACCTGCGGAAACCGGCTCCAGAGATCGATTGGCTGAGGGGCGCGATGCCCTCAATGCTGGTAACGGCTGCGATGTTCCTCCTCTTCGCGGCCGTCTTCCTGGACGGGTTCGGGCCACGCGACGCGGAGCGCTATGCACAGTTCGCCGCGGATTGGGCCGCGAACGGTCCCAGCCTGGGACAGGATCACTGGCAGCTGCGCACGCCGCTGATCGCGAGCCTCGCCCTCGGCTTCCGCCTCTTGGGTCCGTCCGAACTCACCGCCTCCCTCGTCTGCGCGGTCTGGGTCGCGCTGCTCGTCGGCATCACCTTCGTCGGGGCGAGACGTCTCCTCGGCGCGGAGGCAGGCACCCTTGCCGCCCTGTTCACGGCCGGGTCGGCCTTTAGCGCCGCGGAGGCCTTCGAGGTCCGGGTCAACACTCCGGAAACGGTGTTCGCCGCCGCTGCGTGCTGGTGCATGATCGCGGGGCTGAGGTCCGGGCGCCTGACCGCGCTCTTCGCGGCGGGTGCGCTCGCAGGCGGCGCTTGGCTCTGCCGGGAGACCGCCGTCTTCCTTCCCATCCTCTTCGGCTTGTCGAGCCTTGTCGCCTTCAGGCTCCGGCTCGCCCCCCTCCTCGCCTCCAGCGCCGGCTTCCTCGCCGTGCTGGGAGCGGAGCTGGCGACCTACTGGGCGCTGACGGGCAATCCCTTCTACAGGGTGATGATCGGCGCGGGCCACGAAGCGCGCAATGCGGGGCACGTTCCCGAAGCCCCCGTCAGCGTGGTGAGCGCGGTCACCGCCGACCTGACCGAGTCGCCGCTCGCCGTGCTGCTGGCGACGCCGAACGTCACGCCGTTCCTGCTCGGCGGGCTCCTGCTTCTCGTCGCGGCCCTCCTCGCCGGCCGCGGGCGGCCCTTCACGACCGCCGAGCGTTGGGCTGCGGTGGTGTTCGGCGGCGGCGCTGTGCTGTCCTTCGTGATCTCCGGCTACGTGCTGCGCCTCGAGTCCCCCCTCTACTCGCCCATCCTGCCCTATGCCTGCGGCGTCGCGGCGGGCTGGTCGCTCTGGCGGTTGCGGGGGGCGATCGGCAGGATCGGCGTCGTCGCAGGCGCTGCGTCGTGGATCGTCGCGAACGCCGCCGCAGCGGACTTCCGCGACTATAGCGAGTACGCGGACGCCCGCTGGCTGGCGCGGACCTTCACGGATGGCCGCGCCCTCTACACCGATCCGATCACCGCCCACCGCATAAGGGTCATGCAGGCGCTCGACGGCACGTCGCCCGCCCGTCTGACCTACGGCGCCGCGCCCTGCGCCGGGGACGAAGCCGCCGTGACGCGCGCCAAGGGCTTCAGGGGCGGGCTCGTCCCGGCGCGGGATTGGCAGCTCGTGCAGGAGGTCGAAACGCGCCGCCCCTCCCCGACGCGTGCGCTCCTTCGGGCCGTGCCGGGGGTCGAGAAGGTGCCGAGCCTGAACGAGCGGCTCGCCGCGTCAGAGCCCCTGCGCCTCTACGTCGTCGGCCCGTCGGCGGCTGAGTGCCCCGCCCGAACCGACGGTGCCGAGGACGGCTGACGTCTCCCTCAACCCGGCAGGGCGAAGGCGACGGTCGAGGCCTGCGCCAGCACCCGCCCGATGGGGGTCGGCTCGTCGACCGGCACCGGCCCTTCCGGCCACATCGCGATCAGCGCGTCGAGCGCCTCGATCAGCTCCGGCGAGGCCTGAGCCAGGCTCCTGGCGCGCTCGCGCGCGACGACGGCGAACCCGTAGGCGTCCTGATACTCGCCGGGGTCGGACACGACGCCGTCCGTGATGGCCACCTGATACTCCTCGGCGAGGGTCTCCATGAGGAAGCGGATGATCTCTGTCGGCTCGCCGCCCGCCTTGCCCGCCACCATGGCGAGGTTCTCCTCTGCCGCCGCGAGCTCGGCTTCCACCTCGGCAGCCGGACGGCCCGCCTCGAGCGAGGCGGAGACCTCCTCGAAGAGCGCAGGTTCGAACCCCAGCGCGTCGAGGCCCGCCCGCTCGGCGGCGTGCGTCTCCGAGATCGGGTGGAGCAGGTGGCGTGCCGCCATCTGAGGCTCGTCGGCACGGTAAAGGGCCAGGCCGGCCGCGACGTGGCCGCTCATGAAGGCAAGGCGGTCTGGCAGCGGCAGGGCGCCGATCTCGTGACCCGCACCGCCCCCTTCGCCTTCACCCTCGCCTTCTCCTTCGCCCATGCCGGCGAAGGCCGTAGCGGGAGCGGGGTCGGACCCGTCGGTCGCCGCAGCGGCCCCGACGTCGTGACCATCGTGCGAGGCCGCCTGCTCGGTCGACGCCGGCGGTGCCGTATCCGGCGCCTGACCGCAGGCCGCGAGGCCCGTTCCCAGAAGGGCCGTCCCGAGACCGAGCGTCGTCCAGCGCTTCGTCGTCTTCGTCATTTTCTTGCCTGCTTGTCCGCGTTGGGCGGACACTAGTAGGGTCACCCTCGATTGCAAACAGTTCTCAGTCGCGAAGCCATGATCCTTACCGTCGCAGACGTGCTCGAAGCCGATGCCCTCGCCGCGTTCAGGCGCGATGCCGAGCGGCTGTCATGGCGCGACGGCCGCGAGACCGCGGGCAAGGAAGCGCGCGCGGTGAAGAGAAACGAGCAGGCGGACCTCTCTACGCCCGAGGGCCGGCGGGTCAGAGACGCGCTTCTCGCTGCGGTATCGTCTCACCCGGTCGTCGCGGCGGCGGCGCGCCCGCGACGTTTCGCCCGCCTTCTCCTGAGCCGTACCGGGGTCGGCGGCGGCTACGGCGCTCATGTCGACAATGCGCTGATGGGTCGCGGCGAAGCCCGGATCCGCACGGACCTCTCCTTCACCCTCTTCCTGTCTCCGCCGGACGCCTATGACGGCGGCGAGCTGACCGTGTACGGTACGGACGGCACTCAGAGCTTCAAGCCCGGCGCGGGCGACCTCGTCCTCTATCCTTCTACTGAGCTTCACGAGGTCGCCCCTGTGACCCGCGGCGTCCGCATGGTCTGCGCCGGGTGGATCGAGAGCCTCGTGCCGGACGGCGCTCAGCGGGCGATCCTGTTCGACCTCACCAACCTTCGGGCTTCCATGGCGACCTCGCTGCCCCAGGGGGCGGGCGAACGCCTCGTCCTCGACAAGGCGATCGCGAACCTCCTGCGGATGTGGGTGCGGACCTGAACCCTACCGCCAGCCGGCTCGGTCGAAGATCCGGACGGCCTCCGCCTGGTTCTCGCCGAGCGCGGTGACGTTGATCTCGTCCGCCTTGAAGGTGCCGAGCGACTCGACGGCGGAGGACGCCTCGACGCCCTTGGCCGCCGGGTACTCGTTGTTGCCGTTCGCGAAGTAGCCCTGCGCGCGGTTCTCGGTCAGGTACTCGATGAAGCGGATCGCGTTCTCGCGGTGCGGCGCGTACTTCAGGACGCCCGCGCCGCTGATGTTGACGTGCGTGCCGCGGTCGTCCTGGTTCGGGAAGACGACGCCGATGCTGTCGAAGACTTCCTTCGCCCGCGGATCGTCCGAGGCCGCGAAGCGGGCGAGGTAGTAGGTGTTCACGATCGAGATCCGGCACTCCCCCGAGGCGACCGAGGTGATCTGCGTCGTATCGTTCCCCTGCGGTCGGCGGGCGAGGTTCGCGACCACCCCCTTCGCCCAGTCTTCCGCCGCCGCTGCCCCGTCGTTCTCGACGATCGAAGCGAGCAGCGAGATGTTGTAGATGTTGGACGAAGACCTGACGCAGACTTCGCCGCGGTGAATGGGATCTGCTAGGTCTTCGTAGGTCGAAAGGCTCTCGGGCAGGCCCTTCGACTTGTCGTAGATGATGATCCGCGCCCGGGTCGAAAGGCCGAACCAGCGTCCCTCGGGATCGCGGAGGTGGTCGGGAAGCCGTTCGTCGAGGAGGTCCGATTGGATCGGCGCCAAGATGCCCGCCTCCTCCGCACGCCAGAGGCGCCCGGCGTCCACCGTGATCAGCACGTCGCCGGGACTGAACTCGCCTTCGGCCCGGACCCGCTCGATCAGCACGTCGGCCTCCGCTTCAAGGAGGTTCACCTCTATCCCGGTGGCCGCGGTGAACTCGTCGTAGAGGGCGAGGTCGGTGTCGTAGTGCCGCGCGGAGTAGACGTTGACCTCGCCCTGGGCAGCGGCTGGCCCCGTGAAAAGGGTCGCCGAGGCGGCGAGGAGGCTTCCGAGTAGGATCCTGGGTCTTTGCGGAAGGAGCGTTGGGTTCGGCATGACAGGCGTCCATTCTTGTTCTTGCGACGCGATATCATCTAGGATGTCGGGAACGCAAATGCGCGCTTCGTAACCCTCAGCCCCTGCTGCGCAGCGGCCCGACCTTGGGCGTGGCGCCGACCCAGCCGGTCGCACCCGGCGAGCTGGCTTCGCTCGGCCCTGATGGCGGCGGGCTCGGCGTCTCCGCGGCCGGAACGCCGAAGGCGCGGCCCGCGCCGAGCTTGGGACGAATGCTGACCCGCTCGTCCAAGGTCGCCGCCTCGCTGCGCGGCGCTTCGACCGCCAGCGCCTCTCCGGTTTCGGCTCGAACCGTGATCCGGAGGCAACGCCCGAGGACGCGCACATCCTCGATACGGGCCGGCGCTACTGGGTTCGGCTCGAGCAGCAGGGCCTCCGGCCGGACGAGGACATCCAGGACGGCCTCTTCCGGCAGGGCCATCATGCCCGCCGTCGGCCAAACGCCGAAGGGCGTGACGAGGCTGTCTCCCGCGCGGCGGGCGCGGACGAGCTGGCCGTCGCCGAACAGAGTGCCGACCGCCGCGGTCGCCGGGGCGTCGTATAGGGTGGCCGGCGTGTCGGCCTGAACGATGCGGCCCGCCTCCATCACGGCGATCTTGTCGCCGATCGCCATCGCCTCGTCGGGGTCGTGGGTGACGAGGATCGAGATCGCGCCCCGGGCCCGCAGCGCCGATCGCATCTCCTCGCGCAGCGCATGCCGCCGGACGACATCGACGCTGGCGAAGGGCTCGTCGAGGAGGACGACGCTCGGCGAGGGGGCGAGCGCCCGTGCGAGCGCGACCCGCTGCTGCTGTCCGCCGGACAGGTCGTTCGGATAGGCGTCCGCCTTCTCGCGCAGCCCGATCTGGTCGAGCAGCGCTTCGATTCGCGCGCGGTTCCGCCGCACCCCGCCGACGAGGCCGAAGCCGACATTTCCCGCGACGCTGAGATGCGGAAAGAGCGCGCCTTCCTGAAAGACGAGCCCAACGGGCCGCTTCTCGGGCGGCGGGTTGCGTCCAGGCCCGGCAAGGACCTTCCCGTCGAGGCGGAGCTCGCCCGCCTGGACGGGAAGAAGCCCGGCGATCAGGCGAAGCAGGGTCGTCTTGCCGCAACCCGACGCCCCGAGCAGGCAGGTGATCTCACCGGGGGCGGCGCCGAGGCTCAAAGAGCGCAGGACCGTGCCTTCACCGTAGCTATGGCTCAGATCGGCGATCTCCAGGCTCATTCGGACCTTTCGGCTGTCCCGGCGCAGCATGCGCCCGGACGGTGGCTCGCCCTTCTGGGCGACGTCCCCATACCGTGTTAGCGCTGGCACATGCAAAGCATTCTCAGATCGTCCGGTCTCCGCCCCCCGCCATGGGGGATGTTTGCGGTCGTGGCGGTCGCGCTCCTCGCAGGTCTTCCGCTCATCGCCGTCCTGTGGGGAAGCGTCGCCCGGCCCGGCGACCTCGTCTCGCTGATCGTCACGACCCTGCCCCCCTACCTCGCCAACACCCTGGGCCTCGCGCTCATCGTCGGCGCGCTCACGACCTTGATCGGCGTCGGCACCGCCTGGCTCGTCACCGCGACCGAGTTTCGCGGCCGAAGAACGCTGTCCTGGCTCCTCGTGCTGCCGCTCGCGGCGCCGGCTTACCTCGTCGCCTATGTGTATACGGACCTTCTGGCCTATGCCGGTCCGGTGCAGGGCGCGCTTCGGGCGGTCTTCGGCCCCGCCGGCTCGGACTGGGTCCCGCCTGTCCGGAGCCTGCCGGGCGCGGGCTTGATGCTGGCGCTCGTCCTCTACCCGTACGTCTACCTTCTCTCCCGAGCGGCCTTCGCGGCGCAAAGCCGAAGCCAGCTCCTCGCCGCGAGGAGCCTCGGCGCGCGCCCGATGACGGCTTTCCGCCGCGTGGTGCTGCCCGCGGCGCGTCCGGCCATCGCCGGCGGCCTCGCCCTCGTTCTGATGGAGACGCTCGCCGACTTCGGCGTTGCGGACTACTTCGCCATCCCGACCTTCAGCACCGGTATCTTCAGGACGTGGCTCGCGCTCGGCGACCGTCAGACGGCGCTGCAGCTCGCGGGCGTCCTCCTCCTCTTCGTCTTCCTGCTGGTCGCGGTCGAGGCGTCGAGCCGCCGAGGCCTCGTCGCCAGCGGCGACCGCCTGTCGGAGGGCGTGCCCCCGTTTTCGTTGTCGCGGGGCCAAGGCGTGCTCGCCGTCCTCGCCTGCAGCCTGCCCATCGTGCTGGGCTTCGCCGTCCCCGTCGGCGTCCTGACCGTCTTGGCGATCGGGGGGGGCGACGACATGTCGGCCGAGGCGTTGCGCGGCTACGCGAAGAACAGCGTCGGGGTCGCGCTCCTGACGGCGGGGATAGCGACGCTGCTCGCCTTGCTCTTGGGCTACGCGCGGCGGCGGGCGCCCCGTCGCGGGGTCGTCGGCGGCGCCGTCCGGGGCGGCCTGCGGCTCGCGACGCTCGGCTACGCGCTTCCGGGGACGCTGCTCGCCGTCGGGCTCCTCGCGCCGCTCGGGGGCTTCGACCGCTGGCTGACGCGCCTCTCGCGCGAGGTGACGGGCATCGATCACGGCCTCTTGCTGACCGGTTCGGTCGCGCTTCTGACCTACGCGCTGACGGTCCGCTTCCTGACGGTGTCGTTCAACGCGGTCGGCGGCGGCCTCGACAAGATTCCGCCCTCGCTCGACGAAGCTGCGCGGTCCCTGGGGGCCGGACCGCAGGTCGTCGTCCGGCGCGTTCACGTCCCTCTCCTCGCGTCGAGCCTTCTGGCGAGCGCGAGCCTCGTCTTCGTCGACGTCATGCGAGAGCTGCCGGCGACCTTGATGCTGCGGCCCTTCGACTTCGAGACGCTGGCGACGCGGGTCTACCGCCTTGCCAGCGACGAGCGGCTCGCCGAGGCGTCGACGGCCGCCCTTCTCATCATCCTGGTCGGCATCCCGCCCGTCATGCTCTTGAACCGGGTTCGCCGTTGACGCGTCGGCGGGGGCGTCACCCCGCTTCGTAGCGTTTGACGACGGCGCTCATGTTCTCCGCCGCGAGGCCGTTCGCCTCGGCGTCCTCGAAGAGAGCCCGCGCCGCATCGATGATCGGCGTCTTCGCCTCCTCGCTCGCGCCCGCGGCGTAGCCGAGGTCCTTCGCGACGAGTTCCACCGGAAAGAGGGGGTCGAAGCTACGCTTCACCATCAGGCCGCCCGCGGTCTTCGCTGCGGGGCTTGCCCAAGGCGTGGCGCTGAGGAGGTCCAGCGTCTTCTCCGGCTCGAGCCCCAACTTCGCGCCGAGGCTCAAGAGTTCGGCCATCATCGCGACCTGCGTGCCGAGCGCCGCGTTCACGAGGAGCTTCGCCGTGGCGCCCGCCCCGATCGGGCCGGCATGCTCGACCGACTTGCCCATGGCCAGCAGGAGCGGCTTCGCGCGCTCGACGTCGGCCTGCCTGCCGCCCGCGAGGATGACGAGCTCGCCCGCTTCGGCCTGCGGACGGGAGCCCGAGACCGGCGCGTCGATCGGAACGGCGCCCGCCGCCTTCGCCGCCGAGGCGAAGGCCCTGGCGCGTCCTGCCGTGACCGTGCTCATCTCGAGGGCAATGGCGCCCTCGCCCATCGACCCGAGGGCGCCGTCCGCGCCTTCCCAGACCTCGCGGGAGGCATCGTCGTCGCGGACCATCGCGATCACGAACTCGGCGCCGCCCGCCGCTTCTCGCGGGGTGGCGGCGGCCTTCGCGCCCTTCTCCTCGAGCGGCGCCGCGCGCTCGGGGCTGCGGTTCCAGACCGTCAGGTCGTGTCCGGCCTCCATCAGGCGGACGGCCATGCGGCTGCCCATGGCGCCGAGGCCGAGAAAGGCGACGCGGCTCACGGCCGGCCCCGCGCCATCAGACCGCCGAGACCGACACCGAGCGCGAGCAGCGCGAGGCCGGAGGCGACCGGGTGGTTGGCCGCGTTGGCGGACAGGCTCGGCCGGACATGCCGCCCGCGGGTATCGCCGCGCTTGGCCGTCGCCTCGCTCGGCGCGAAGAGGTTGTCGGGATGGCCGTGCGCAGGCTCGTCCGTCGTCATCGCCTCCATTCCCGCCGCGCTCATCCGATCGGCGAGCCTTGGGAAGTGCGCCGCCCCCATCGCGCCCAGGACCGCCGAGCCGCCGACGTAGCGGTCTCGGGTCGGATGCTCGGCCGCGTGCAGGATCACGCGGGCTACGTCTTCCGCCGGGTAGAGCGGCGGGGGCATCGCCATCTCTTCGCCCGTCAGGTTCCTCTGGTTGTCCATGATCGGGGTCGCGATGGGCCCCGGTTTGATGAGCGTGACCGAGACCGGCGCCCCGTCGTGCTCGAGCTCGATCCGAAGCGCGTCCGTGAAGCCGCGCACGGCGTGCTTGGCGGCCGAGTAGTAGCCCATGAGCGGCGTGGCGACGTCGCCCGCCATGCTGCCGACATTGATCAGCGCGCCGCCATGCTCTTTGAGCGTTGGCAACGCCGCGCGGCAGCCGTGGACCATGCCCCAGAAGTCGACGTCGAAGAGGCGGCGGGCCTCGTCCTCTCCGGTCTCCTCGATCTTGCCGAAGATCGAGACGCCCGCATCGTTGACCCAGGTGTCGATACCCCCGAAGCGCGCGATCGCGGCGCGCGCCAGCGCCTCCACGGCAGCCGCGTCCGACACGTCCGTCGGCACGGCGAGGGCCTGGCCACCGGCCGCCTCGATCTCGCTTGCGAACCGTTCGAGGTCGTCGCCGCTGCGCGCAGCCATGACGACCCGCGCGCCTTTCTCTGCGGCCATCTGCGCGGTGGCGAGGCCGATTCCGGAGGACGCGCCGGTGACGACGATCACCTGCTCCTTGAGGGGTTTGAGACGAACCATGAGCCTTCTCCTTCGCCCCGCGAACGGGGCGGCACCGAAGAAGGTTCGCCGCGTCAGTCCACCGTGGTCTGCGACAGAGCGCCGTAGAGGTCAGGACGCCGATCACGGAAGAAACCCCAGGCCGCGCGTTCCCGCTCGACCGCATCGAGGTCGAACGCGGCGGTGATCACGCCGGTCTCGGTCCTGCCGAGCTCGGCGACGACGTCCCCCGCCTGATCCGCGATGAAGCTCGTCCCGTAGAAGACTTGTCCGTCCTCGTCGCCGACCCTGTTGGCGGCGACGACGGGCGTCGTGTTCGAGACCGCGTGCCCCAGCATGGCGCGGCGCCAGCGCGCGGCGGTGTCGAGGCTCTGGTCCTGAGGCTCCGCTCCGATCGCGGTCGGATAGAGAAGGACGTCCGCCCCCTGAAGAGCGAGCGCGCGGGCGACTTCGGGGAACCATTGGTCCCAGCAGATGCCGGCGCCGATCCGGCCGTGCTTCGTCTGCCACACCTTGAAGGGCGTGTTGCCGGGACGGAAGTAGTACTTCTCCTGATAGCCGGGACCGTCCGGAATGTGGCTCTTGCGGTAGCGGCCGAGGAGCGTTCCGTCCGCGTCCACCATGACGAGCGTGTTGTAGTAGTGCGGGCCGTCGCGCTCGAAGACCGAAAGCGGCAAAACGACGCCGAGCTCGGCGGCGACGGGCGCGAGGCGCGTCACCACCTTGTGCTCCCGCCAGGGCCCCGCCTCGCGGAAGAAGGGCTCTTCCTGGCTCTTGCAGAAGTAGGAACCTGCGAAGAGTTCCGGCAGGAGGACGACCTTCGCGCCCCGCCCCGCCGCTTCGCGGACGAGCGCCTCGGCCTCGGCGACGGGATCGTCCGATAGTCCCGGCGCGAACTGGATCGCGGCGACGGTCAGCTCACGCGGCACCCGGCACCTCCCGCGTCATGCAGTGAAACGCGCCGCCGCCCCCTTCGAGGATCGCGCGGGCGGGCAGCGCGACCACTTCGCGGCCGGGAAAGAGCGGCGCCAGAGCCTCGCGCGCGGCCGCACCCGAGGCCTCGTCGTAGATCGGCAGGAGGACGGCACCGTTCGTGATCGTGAAGTTCATGTGGCTCGCGGGAAGGACCTCGCCGTCCGCATCGAGGATCCGGCCCGGCGACGGGATCGTCGCCACGTCGAGGCCTGCCGCGCGCAGATCGCGCTCGGCCTCGGCCAGCACGTCCGCATGAGGATCGTCGTCGCCGTAGGGCGCTTGGCACACCGCCCGCCCCGGCCCCGTGAAGCGCGCGAGGTTGTCGACGTGCCCGTCCGTGTGATCGCCGTGCAAACCCCGTCCGAGCCAGATCACCTCGGTGCCGCCCAGCGCGTCCTTGAGCAGGGTCTCGACCTCTCCTTCCGTCACCTCGCCATTGCGGTTCGGGTTCAAGAGACACTGCCGCGTCGTCAGAAGCCGCCCCTCCCCGTCGAAGTCGAGCGATCCGCCTTCGAGGACGAAGCCGAACGCCTCGGCTAGGCTGCCCTCCGCCCGGGCGATCGCCGAGGCGGTCTCGGCGTCCCCCTCCATGTCGTACTTTCCGCCCCATCCGTTGAAGGCGAAGCAGAGGGCGCGGCCGTCCTCTGTGAGAAGCGGACCCGTGTCCCGCAGCCAGATATCGCCCGTTGGAATGCGGACGACCTCGCACACCGTGTCCAGGCCTCGCTTGTGCGCAGCCGCCGCGGCCGCTTCGTCGCCCGCGGCGAGCCTCACCGGCACGAAGCGCGACGCGGCACGGACGAAGGCTGCGATCTCGTCGCGCGCAGCCTCCATGCCGCCGGACCACTCGTGATCGAGGCGGGGCCAGCCGACCCAGAGCGCGCGTTGCGGCGCCCATTCGGGCGGAAGAGAAGAAGGGTTCGTCATGCGGCGCCAGATAGGGAACGGGCGGCGCGGACACAATCGGCGGGGAGGGTGGTACCGCCTTCTGGAATCGAACCAGAGACCTCTTGATCCACAATCAAGCGCTCTAACCAACTGAGCTAAGGCGGCAGCGGGGGCGGCATAGCCCCGGCGGCTCCCCGCAACAAGGGGGGCGTAGGATCAGTCGCGGCCCTGCGGCAGCGCGGACGTTCCCTGGACCCGGCCCGAGGGCTGAGCGTTCGTCGGGACCGGGCCGGCCGGCGCCTGCGGCGCGGCCGAGCTTCGGGCGGGGGCCCCGCCCTCGCCGTAGATCTGCGCGACCTCCTCCTGAAGCGCGGCGATCCGCGTTTCGGTCGCAGGGTGAGTACTCGCGAACTCAGGCGGACGCTCCTGCCCCTCGCTCGCGCTCGCCATGTTCTGCCAGAAGCGCAGGGCTTCGTGCGCGTCGTAACCCGCCGCCGCCATGTAGCGCACGCCGCCCGCATCGGCCTCGAGCTCGTGCTTGCGGCTATAGGGCAGGATCAGGCCGTACATCGCGCCGACGCCCAAGGCTTGCGCCAGTTGCCCGGAGTTCTGCTGGCAGGCCTGCTGCTGCGCGGCCGTACCGCTGCAGCGCGAGCCGAGGCCGATCTGCGCGCCGATCAGGCCGAGCTGCGCGAGCAGGCCTTGGCTCGAGCGCTCGGCGGAGTGGTTGTAGTTCACATGCGCGATCTCGTGGCCGACCACGGCGGCCAGCTGCGCGTCATTCTGCATGATGTCCATGATGCCGGTATGGATGCCGACCTTGCCGCCCGGCAGCGCGAAGGCGTTGAGCGTCGGGTCCTCGAAGACGAGGTACTCCCACTCCGCCGGGTTGCCGCCCGCCGCGCGGATGATGCGCGGGGCGACGCGGTTCAGGCGTTCGGTGTAGCGCGGGTCGGTCGAGACCTTCTGCTCGGCCTTGATGTCGTTCCAGGCGGCTTGTCCCGCTTGGGACATGTCGCCGCCGCCGAGCAGGAACTGGTTCCGTCCAAGCTCTTCATTGTAGGTGCAGCCCGTCGCGCCGAGCGACAGGGCGCTCGCCGCGAGAAGAGCCTTGAAGTGCCGACGGGGACGTCTCATGGGCGTGCCTTCCTGAACCTCTTTAGGGTTCAAGGTGGGGCAGCGCGCCCCCTCCGGCAAGCAGGGGCCGGACGAACCGGCCCCCGACATGCGCGAAGTCTTACGACTCGTAGGTCTTCACTTCGGAGAGCGAGCGGCTGACGCTCTCGCGCTGCCGCTGCAGCACGCCGTAGGCCATGTCGGTCGACGGGATGTCCTCCAGCGCGTCGTCATACTCCTTGAGGAGGGTCGACTCGCCGCGCTCGATCTCCTTCAGGATCGCATCGTCGGAGCCGCCCGTGACGGCGTTCTTGAGCTCGGTGAAGGTCCGGTGCGCACCCGCCAGAAGCGAGCCGTCCTCCTTCACGTCCTCGCCGAGGCCCGTCAGGTGATTGCGGATCTCGCTCGCGAAGCCGCGGCGCTCCTGCGCCTTCTCGCGGAACATGACCGCGAAGCGGCCGGCCTTGGCGTCTTCCGCCGCGTTCTCGTAGCCATCGGCGCTGTCCACGACGCGGGTCAGCACGTCCTTGAGTTCGTCCTTGATCTCTTTGGCCATCGTTCGAATCCTTTCTCGTCGGACCTCGGAGGGTCCACGCAGGAGCAACAAGCGACGCAGGCGAACGTTCCAGACTGGGACAGGCGGTCACGGAACGACCATGGAGTTGTTTCTGTTCCGTCATGAGCGTCAGGCCGCCGCCGAAACGGGACGCCAAGGAAGGAAGAAGTATGCTCTCGGGACGCCTGCTGGCGGGCTATAGAAACCTGGTCGCCAGCTACGCGTTCCTTCCGGGATTGCTGATCGGAGCGGGCACGCTGCTGGCTGCGGCGTTGACCGCCGTCGACACCTTCTACGAGCCGGACTGGATGGGGCCGCTGAGCGCCGTCTTCGGTCCCACCACGGCGGAAGGTGCGCGGAGCCTGCTTTCGACCGTGGGCGGCTCGATGCTGTCGGTCGCCGGCATCGTCTTCTCCGTGACGCTCGCGGCCATCGTCTTCGCTTCGGGTCAGTACGGCCCCCACGTCCTGCCGCAGTACCGGCGCGACAAGCTCGCCCAGGCGACGCTCGGGGTGATGCTGGGCGTCTTCGCCTACTGCATGACGGCGCTTTACTCGGTTCAGGCCGGCGAGGACGCCTTCGTGCCGCGGCTCGCGGTCTTCGGCGCTCTCGTCCTCTCCGCCGTGGGCCTTAGCATGCTGATCGCCTTCATCAGCCACATGCTCGTGATGCTGCACGTCTCGAACGTCGTCGGGCGCATCGGCAACCAAGCCGCCGCGCTCCTCGCGCAGGACCTTCCCTGTGACGATGCGGACGCCCGCCACGAGCCTAGGCCGGGACACGAGGCCGACTTCCTGACGAAGGACGGTGACCCTCTCGTTCGGGCCGAAGGCGCGGGCTACGTCCTCACCGTCGGCACGGACCGGCTCGTCGCAGTCGCGACCAGGCAGGACCTTCGCGCCGACCTCCTCGTCCGGCCCGGCGACTACGTAACGCCTCGCACGCCGCTGCTCCGCGTCGCGCCGACGCTCGAGGAAGGCGTGGCGGACGAGTTTCGAGGCGCCTTCGCCTATGGTCGCCGCCGCACGCCGGACGAAGACACCGCCTTCACGCTCGACGAGCTCTGCGCGATCGGCCTGCGCGCCCTCTCACCCGGCGTGAACGACCCGTTCACGGCGACCGACGTCGTTCACCAGATGATGCGCCTCGTCGAGCGCGCGGCGCGCGGACGCCAGGTCGGTGCGGTCCACCGCGACGAGGACGGCACGCCGCGGCTGCGCCGACCGGTCCTTACCTTCGGCGACGTCGTTCGCCTTACCCTCGAAAGGATCGGCCCCGACGCGGCCGGCAACGTCACCGTCACGCCGGAACTCATCGCGGTCTATGACGGCCTCCTCTCGGAGATCCCCGAGGGGGCGGAAGCCGACCGCCTGCGCCGCTCCGCGAGAGCCTTCCGTGCGCTCTGCGAGGAGAAGCTTCCGATCCGCGCCGCCCGGGAGGAGGCTCTGTCGGCGCTCGACCGCATCCTCGCCCGGGGTCACACCGCGCCCGCCGCGGCGCAGGTCGCGCGGCTGAAAGCGGGGCGCCCGTCATGAGCGAGACCGCGGACGCGGAGGCCGAGGCCCGTGCCCATGCGAGGGCCGCGGGGCTGCGCTACTCCTCGGACGGCGAGCCCGGCATCAAGCGCGTCCGGCGGGGGCGCGGCTTCTCCTACTACGGGCCGGACGAGAGCCTGCTGACGACGGGGCCGGACCGAGAGCGGTGCGAAGCGCTGGCGATCCCGCCCGCCTATGAGGACGTGTGGATCTGCGTCGATGCGCGCGGGCACCTGCAAGCGACGGGGCGCGACGCACGGTCCCGCAAGACCTACCGCTACCACGACGACTGGCGCAGCTTCCGCGACACGGTGAAGTTCGAGGGGCTGTCCGCCTTCGGCGGCCGTTTGGGCCGGGCGCGCGAGCAGGCCGAGGCGGCGAGGCGAAAGCGCGGCCTCAAGAAGGAGCGCCTCCTGGGCGCGGTCTTCCACCTTCTCGATCATCACGCGCTCAGGGTCGGCAACGAGGCCTACGCGCAGGAGAATGAGAGCTTCGGCGCGACGACGCTGCGGCACGAGCACGTCGCGGGCGACGTCGTCCACTTCCCCGCCAAGCACGGCCGCGAGGTCGAGGTGGAGATCGACGACGCTCGCTTCGCGCGCCTGGTCCGCAAGCTCTCGGACCTGCCCGGCCAAGCCTTGTTTCAGTACCAGGACGAGGGCGGCACGCTGCACCGCCTGCACAGCCACGACGTCAACGACTACCTCGAAGAGGTCTTCGGCACGCCGGTGACCGCCAAGCAGTTCCGCACCTGGGCGGGCAGCCTCGCCGCCTTCGAGCGCGGCGCCCAAGACGGGGCGGGCATCGGCGACGCGGTCGAGGCCGCGGCGGCGCGGCTTCAGAACACCAAGGCGGTGGCGCGCAAGGCCTATGTGCATCCCGCCATCATCGAGGCGGTGCGCGAGGGGAGCCTGCCGGAGGCGGTCCGCGCGCTGCGGCCCAAGGTCGGCAAGCGGAAGAATCTCACGCGGACCGAGGCCCTGTTCCTGCGGTGGCTGGACGAGGCGGGCTGACCCGCTCAGTGGGCGGGCGCGCCCACTGTGTCCGCCGCGTAAGCGCCGCGCTCCCCGATCGGCTCGTGCGTGCCGGTCGTCGTGTCGCGCTTCGTTTGGCGTTCGAGCTCCGCGTTCACCTCGGCGCCCAAGAGGACGACGAAGGCGGTCAGGTAGAGCCACATCAGAAGGATCACGACGCCGCCGAGCGTCCCGTAGGTCGCGTTGTAGCTGGCGAAGTTGCCGACGTAGATCGAGAACGCCCAGGAGCCGAAGATCCAGAGCACCACCGCGAAGACGGCGCCCCCCGTCAGCCACTCCCACCGCGCGTCGTCGCGGTCCGGCGCGAGGCGGTAGAGGACACCGAAGGCGAAGAGCGCGCCGCCGAGAAGGACGATCCACTGGGCGATGGTCGCCAGCACCTTCCCGATGCCGCCCAGGCCGAGGACCTCGAAGGTGGCCGGCACGGCGATGACGAGGACGGCCGCCACGATCAGGCCGATCACCGCGCCGAAGGTCAGCGCCACGTTCAACAGCGTCTTCTTGATGAAGGAGCGCTCGTCGTCCTCGTCATAGGCGACGTTGAGGCCTTCGGTCAGCGACTTGATGCCCTTGGACGCACTGAACACCCCGATCGCGATGCCGATGAGGGCGGTCAGGAGGGCGCCCGTGTCCGCGCTCGCGGCGGAGACGGCTTGCTCATGGATGAGGTCGGCGGCCTCGGGCGGCATGGTGTTGGTGAAGCCATCGATCTGGCTGACGATCTGGTTCGGATCGGCGAGAAGACCCCAAAGAGAGATCGCTGCGGCGATGCCCGGAAAGACAGCGAGGAGGCCGTAGAACGCGCAGCCCGCCGCGATCAGGCTGATGTGGTCCTTGCCCATCTCGCCCTTGACCCGCATCAGCACGTCGAACCAGCCCTTGGGCGGGATGTGCCATGGCTTGCTCGCTTGCCGGCCGCGTGTCGCGTCCTCGGTCGCCATCTTCTGAACCTCGTTCCTCGCGCTTTCGCTGCGCGAACACGCTGAGGGCGTTCAGGTTCGGAAGGCGCCCTCCTTGTCCGGCACGGTGTGGAGGGCGAGGCGCCCGCCATCGACGAACAGCGTCTGCCCGGTGATGAAGGAAGCGTCTTCCGAGGCGAGGAAGTGCACGGCGCTCGCCGCCTCCTCGGGCTCGCCGCGGCGGGCGAGCGGGGTCGCCGCGATGATTCGCTTGCGGTCGGCGGTCGTCGTCGACTCGACGTCGTCGAGCTCCTCCTTGATGGCGGCGGCACCGACCGCGTTCGCCCGCGCGCCGTAAGGAGAGAGCGTCATCGCCACCGCTTTGGTCAGCTGCACGACGGCGCCCTGGCTAGCCGCGAAGATCGCATGGTCGGCGCTGGCGGTGACCGCTTCGTTCGAGACGACGTTGACGATGGCGCCGGAGCGCGCGGTGTCGACCCCGCCGTCGCTCGGTGCGCTCGCCTGCTTGATGATCTGCTTCGCGACCGCCCGGTTCAGCAAGAAGCAGGCTCGGACGTTCCGGTCGAGAACGAGGTCGAGGTCCTCTTCCGAGGTCTCGAGGAACGGAGCGGAGAAGAAGAGGTTGTCGCAATGGGCGAGCACGTTGACCGAGCCGTAGGCGTCGAGCGCGTCCGCGATGACGTTGTGCACGTCGAGCTTCTTGTACAGTTCCGCCTCGATGAAGGATGCCTCGCCGCCGCCCGCGCGAATCTCGTCGCGCAAGGCGATGCCCGAGGTCGCGTCCGTGTCGGCCAGCACGAGGCGGTCCCCCGACCGCGCGAAGCGCAGAGCCGTCGCCCGGCCGATCCCGCCGCCCGCGCCCGTTACGATGACCGATCTGCCCGCCATGCCCTTAAGTCCTCATCCTTGCGACCCCGCCCGGGCGACCGAGAAGAAGGGCGGCCCGGGGGCCGCCCTGTGCTCTTGGTTCCTCAGCTCGGCAAGCCCCGCCTGGTCTCAAGGCTTCGTATCTCGTCCTTGATCGCGAGCTTCCGTCGCTTGATGTCGTGCACGCGGTCCTCGTTGAAGGCAGGCGACCGCATCTCCTGCGAGAGGGCGGTCTCAAGCGCGGCATGCTTCCGGCCGAGCGTATCGAGGCGTGCTTCGATGGACATGCAAGAGTCTCCTTCGCGGTTGACCCGCACAGCGAACCACGTCCGGCCCTCTTCTGTCACGGGACGGTCACGGCGCGCGCTGCAAGTGTGATCGATGCGGCGGAGTGCTTCCTGTGCGTCGCTTGGCGCTCTACACCGACACCATGGCAGCTCCCGACCTCCACCGCCTCGCCGAGTCCGGCCGGCTCTGGGCGTGGTCGGTCTCCGCGCTGGAAGATGACGGGCTGCGCCGGGCGGCGGTCGCGCTTCAGGACGGCTACGCCTTCAACGTCAACCTCGCGCTCTGGTCCGTCTGGGCGGCCCGCCTCGGCTACGTCCTGCGCGACGAGGAGGTGGTCGAGATCGTCGAAGGGGTCCAGGCGATGGACCGCTACGTCGTCCGGCGCCTGCGCGAGGTGCGCCGCTACCTCGCGGCGCCGAAGCCGGGTTATCCTCTTTCGGACCTGGCCCGGCTTCGGACCGAGACCTACGAGGCGGAACTCGCGGGCGAGCGCCTCGTCCAGCTTCGGCTCGAAGCGGCCACCCTGCCCTTCGCGATCGATGAAACCCGCAGCGAGGAGGGCGGTCGTCATCACGCGCGGCGCCTGTTCACCCTGTGCCAGCGTCAGCTTGAAAATCCGGTCGTTCTGGCCGATGAGCTTGGCCCCGAGGGCCCCGGCGCGCTGTTCGCCACCGTCCTCGACCTCGCCCCGGACCCACGCGGGTTCGCCGGCGCCGAAGGAAAGCGCGAGCGGGACGACGCATGACGAGAGACAAGCCCCCTCACCTCACCGCCATCGACGGCGACCGCAAGGACGAAGAAGGCCTGCCGGTAGAGGACGTCGAAGAAGGCACGAAGGCGGCGAACGACGAGGCCATCCGCATGCGCATCCGGCGCCTGGAGGAGGAACACCGCGACCTCGACCAGGCGATCGCCACCATGGAGGAGCGGATGCCCTACGACCGCCTGACCATACAGCGCCTGAAGAAGCGGAAGCTCGCGCTCAAGGACCAGATCTCTGAGCTGCACGAGCAGATCCTGCCGGACATCATCGCGTGAGGGCCCTGCTCGCCCTCCTCCTTCTGTTCGCTTCGCCCGCGGCGGCGGAGACCTACGCTCGCGTTCAGACCTCGATGGGAAACATCGATCTCGCCCTCGATGACGAAGCGGCGCCCGTGACGGTCGAGAACTTCCTCGCCTACGCGACGTCCGGCTACTACGACCGGCTGATCTTCCACCGCGTCGTTCCCGGCACGCTGATCCAGGGCGGCGGGATGACCCCGGCGCTCTATCCGCGCGCGGCGAGCCGGGAGGCCATACCGAACGAGGCGGCGCAGGACCGCAAGAACCTGCGCGGCACCATCGCCATGGCGCGCTACGACGAGCCCGACAGCGCCACGAGCCAGTTCTTCATCAACCTCAAGGACAATCCCGATCTCGACCGGACGGGTGACGAGTGGAAGAAGGACGCGGGCTACGCCGTCTTCGGCCGCGTCGTCGCCGGGATGGACGTCGCCGACGCCATCGGCGCGGTCGAGACGGGCCCGGGGACGCCCGAATCCGGCCTCGCCGCGGAGGTTCCGACCGAGCCCGTCACGATCCTCCGTATCGACCCGATCGAGAAGGCGGAGGTCGGCGCGGAGTGAGAGAGGACGTTCCCGAGGTCGAACTCCGTATCCGCGACGAACGTCGCCGCCTGGACCTCGACGCGCCGACGCTGCCGGACTGGGTGACGGAACCGGGCCTCTCGGCGGGGGGCTACCCCTACGACGAGAAGCTGTCCAAGAAGCGATACAAGCGGACGCTCGAGGCGCTGCAGGTCGAGCTCGTCAAGCTGCAATATTGGCAAGAGCGTACCGGCGAGCGGATCGTCTGCCTCTTCGAAGGCCGCGATGCGGCGGGAAAGGGCGGCTCGATCGCGCGGGTCCGGGAGTATCTGAACCCCCGCCGTGCCCGCATCGTCGCGCTGCCCAAGCCGTCCGACGCCGAACGGGGGCAATGGTACTTCCAGCGCTACGCCGCGCACCTTCCGACGACCGGCGAGATGGTCCTGTTCGATCGGTCTTGGTACAACCGCGCCGGGGTCGAGCGGGTCATGGGGTTCACGGACGACGCTGCCGTCGAGCGCTTCATGGACGAGGCGCCCCGCTTCGAGGCGGCGCTCGTCCGCTCAGGCATCCGCCTTCACAAGTTCTGGCTCGCCATTGCCCAAGAAGAGCAGATCGAGCGCTTCCACGACCGTAGGCACGACCCCCTCAAGACCTGGAAGCTGTCGAGCATGGACGTCGCCGCGATGACGAAGTGGGACGCCTACACGCAGGCCCGCGACGCGATGTTCGAGGCGACGCATACGGACTGCGCGCCCTGGACGGTGGTCCGCGCCAACGACAAGCGCCGGGCCCGGATCGAAGTGATCCGCACCATTCTCTCGAATGCCGACTACGACGACAAGGACGAAGGCGCGATCGGCGACCCCGACCCGAAGATCGTCGGCGGCCCCAGCCTCGTCCAGGGCGACTAGCCTACGCCTCGTCAGTGCCCTCTCGGCCGCTCTCGTCCTCGGCGCCCGGAATGGCGTAGCCGTCGGAGAGCCAGCGGTTGAGGTCCACGTCGGCGCAGCGCTTAGAGCAGAAGGGGCGATACTCGGGCACGCTCGGCTTGGCGCATATCGGGCAGGGCGCGGCGCGGCGCGGGGTCTCAACGGACATCGAAGCTCTCCATCGGCGCGGGCTCGACGCGGAAGCGCGGGCCGTAACGGCCAGCGAGCGCGGGCGCCGAGGCTTCGAGGTAAGGGGCGGCACGCTCGGCGCAAGTGAGGCGGATCTGCGCGCTCCTATCGGCGAGGAGCGCGGCTTCGAGCGCACGGTAGGCGCGGGCCGCGAGGACATCGCTGCGCAGGCGCCGTCCGGGCCGCACGTCCCCACCGGAAGCCTCCGTCAGGCGTTCGAGCAGGCTCGGCACGCTTCTCGGCGCGATGGCGACGCAGATTCCTTCGCCCGTCACCGCAGGCACGCTCGGCCGCCCGCCATGCGACAGCGCCTTGGAGAGCCGCTCCCGAACGATCTTCGGGCTGCGGATCGCGGCGCGGGGCAGGTCGAGGACGATCTGGCCGCCCAGGCTCCGCAGCGCGCTCTGCCGGTCGAGGCTGGCGAAGACGTCTTCCGTCGCGCGCGCCGCGGCCCCCTTCTTCGAACGCCCGTCCTGC
Source organism: Parvularcula dongshanensis (assembly GCF_014199615.1). Lineage (GTDB taxonomy): Bacteria > Pseudomonadota > Alphaproteobacteria > Caulobacterales > Parvularculaceae > Parvularcula > Parvularcula dongshanensis. The sequence continues at coordinate 21,635 of NZ_JACHOB010000004.1, forward strand.
CGGCCGAGGTCGACATCGATCGCGGTCAGCGCCTCGGTCTCGTCGAAGACGATCCGTCCGCCGCCGGGCAGCGGCGCCGTGCGCGCGAGCGCTCCTTCTTCCGCCTCGTCGAGGGCGGAACGCAAAGGCCGTGGGTTCCCCGCGACGACCTCGATCCCCAGCGGAGCGAGGGTCTCGTTCAGTAGCGGGACCAGGTCGGGATCGGTCACGTGGACCTCGCGGGTCCCGGCATCGAGGACGTTCATCAGAGAGCGGATCAGCGGGTCGGGCGAACCGAGCACGCCCTCCTCCCCCTCGGCGAAGACGGCCTTCGCCATCCGCTCCGCCGCCTCCCGCCGGCTCGCCTTCTCGGTCTCGGGCACGGTCAGGGGGCCGGGCTTGAAGACGAAGCCGTCCTCGCCCTCGAAGACGGTGATGCCGGGCAGGTGCAGGGCGGCATTGAGCCCGATCTGCGCCGCCTTCTCCCCGATCGCTTCGCGGCGGACGCTGGCGAGCATCATGCTGCCCCGGGCCGGCGGCTTGCCCTTCGGCACCGGGAGGAAGGCGTCGCGCCCTGCCACCGTGCAGAAGGCGCCGCCCAGGCGGGGCTCGAACCGTTCGACGCGGGCGCGGACCAGCGCGCCGAGCCGCAACTCGCCGCGCGAGGGGTATTCGTGGTGCAGGCGGGTGACCGCTCCGTCCTCGACGCGCCCGATCCGAAGCTCGATCGGCGTCCGGTCGACGAGGAGCACGCTCATGGCAGGCGCCGTCCCAGCGCAGCGGAGAGGAGGTTCGCCGCCTCGTAGAGCGGCAGGCCGACGACGTTCGCGTAGGAGCCGATCAGGCTGACGACATGCGCCTCGAAGGCGCCTTGGATGCCGTAGCCGCCCGCCTTGCCGCGCCATTCGCCCGAGGCGAGGTAGGCGTCCACCGCTTCCGCGCTCAAGTGGCGAACCTTCACGCGGGTCTCCACGACCCGAGAACGCTCTTCGCCACCGGGGCCGAGGACGGCGAAGCCCGTGAAGACGCGATGCGACCGGCCGGAGAGCAGCGCGAGGCAGGCCCGCGCTTCCTCCTCGGTCTCGGTCTTGGGCAGGATGCGCCGACCGACGCCGACCACGGTATCGGCGGCGAGGACGACCGCGCCTTCGTGCCGCGCGGCGACCGTGCGTCCCTTCTCGAGCGCGAGGCGCAGCGCGAGGTCTCGCGGCAGCTCGCCGGGCGCCTCGGTCTCGTCGATGTCGGCAGGGTCGATGGCGTCGGGCGTGACGCCGATACGGGCCAGAAGCTCGCGGCGGCGCGGGCTTGCGCTCGCGAGCACCAGGCGCGGCGTCACTTGAACCGGTAGGTGATCCGGCCCTTGGTCAGGTCGTAGGGCGTCATCTCCACGAGCACCTTGTCCCCCGCCAGCACGCGGATGCGGTTCTTGCGCATCTTGCCTGCGGTGTGGGCGATGATTTCGTGGTCGTTCTCGAGCTTCACGCGGAAGGTCGCGTTGGGCAACAGTTCTTCGACTGTGCCGGAGAACTCGAGCAATTCTTCCTTGGCCATGCGGGTCCTTGGTGACGCGGGACTGCGGCATCTGGGGGGAGTTCGGCAGAAGGTCAAGGCGAGAGAAGGCCGCTTCGCTCGTTTGCCCTAGCTCAAGCTCATGACCGACCTGCCAATCCTCGCCCTCGGCCCGGCCTTCTACGACGAGGTCGAGCCTGCCGCCTTCCCCGAGCACGTCCTTCGCTTCCGCAATCAGCGCTGGGCCGAGCGCGTGGACCTCGGCGCCCTCTCGGACGAGGACTGGGTCCGCCACATGGGCCGCTTCGAGCCGCTGCCGGGGAACCTCCCCCGCCCATTGGCGCTGCGCTATCACGGCCATCAGTTCCGCAGCTACAATCCGGACCTCGGCGACGGCCGAGGCTTTCTCTACGCGCAGGTCCGCGACCGGGCGGACGCCCGCCTCCTCGACCTCGGCACCAAGGGGTCCGGGACGACGCCCTACAGCCGCGGCGGCGACGGGCGGCTGACGCTCAAAGGGGGCGTGCGCGAGGTCCTGGCGGCCGAGGCGCTGGAGGCGCGGGGCGTCTACACATCCAAGGCCTTCAGCCTGATCGAGACCGGTGAGAGCCTCGCCCGCCACGACGAGCCCTCCCCGACGCGCGCCTGCGTCCTCGTCCGCCTCTCTCACGGCCATATCCGCTTCGGCACCTTCCAACGCCTCGCCTACTTCGGGGACGAAGAGGGAACGGCGCGCCTGCTCGCCTACGCTTGCACGCAGTTCTATCCGGACCTCAGCCCCTTGCCCCCGGCCGAGCAGGCGCCCGCCTTCCTGCGTGCCGTCTCGGAGCGCTCCGCCCGCCTCGCCGCGTCTTGGATGGCGGCGGGCTTCGTTCACGGCGTCCTCAACACGGACAACTTGTCGGTCACCGCCGAGAGCTTCGACTACGGCCCCTGGCGCTTCCTGCCGCGCGTCGATCCGCAGTTCACGGCCGCCTACTTCGACCATACCGGTCTCTACGCCTACGGACGTCAGGCCGAGGCGGTTCTTTGGAACCTGAGCCAGCTCGGCGGCGCCCTCCTGCCGCTCTCGGACGAGGAGACCCTGACCGAAGCCCTGCGCGGTTTCCCCGACGCCTTCGAGGACGCGCTTGCGGACGCCTTCTTCGCAAGGCTCGGACTGAAGCGGACGGGTCCGGACGACACCGCCTTCGTCCAGGACCTCCTCCGATGGATGCGGGCGAGCGGCGTGCCCTTCGAAGGCGCGATCTTCGACCTCTTCTGCGGCCGGGAAAGCGAGGCTCGGCGGCGGACGAGCCCGCGAGCGGCCGCCTATGCGGAGGCCTCCTTCGCCCCGCTTGCGGCCCGGCTCGATGCCTACGATGCCTCTCGTCCCGACCGTCTGGGTGACCCCCTCTTCGCCCGGCCGAACCCAGTGGATCTCACCATCGAGGAGGTCGAGCGGCTCTGGGACCGAATCGACACATCAGATGACTGGTCAGCATTCGAAGAGAAGGTCGACGACTTGCGAAGGTTCGGTACCGTCTGTGCGCTGAACCCGCTGTCCGCGGGCGACGCCCATCAACCCTTTGGCCGGTAACCCCTTCTTCAGAACTTGACACTTTAGTCATGTAGCAAGCACAACTTGCGGTAGGGATATCCGAGGGGACGAACCGTGAATAGACTCTGGCTTGGCGCGGTTCTCTGCGCCACGTCCGCATGCGCGAGCGTGGAGACGACGCCCGTTCAGCAGCCCGTCTCTCAGACGCAGGCGGAAGAAGCGCAACGCCTGGCGGCGGAGGCGCTGCCGGCGGCGCCCTCGCTCAAGCGCAAGGTCGCCGTAGGGCGCTTCACGAATGCTACCCGCTACGGGCGGGCCCTCCTCTACGATGACGAACGCGATCCGCTCGCCGAGCAAGCCTCGGACATCGTTTCCAATCGCCTGGCCGAGACCGATGCCTTCATCGTCGTCGAGCGCCGCGACCTCGAACTGCTTGAAGACGAAGCGGACCTCACCGGCAAACAGATGGATCTCATCGGCGTCGATACGCTGCTCGTTGGATCGGTCACCGAATTTGGTCGGAAGACGGAAGGCAAGGCGGGCTTCTTGTCGTCGACCAAGAAGCAGGCCGCCGAGGCCGTCGTCGAGGTGCGCATGATCGACGCCAAGACAGGCGTGGTCTTCGCCACGGCGACAGGAACAGGCAGCGCTTCGACCGAGGCCGGAGAGACGATGGGCTTCGGCACAAGGGCCGCGTTCGACGCGACCCTGACAGACAAGGCGCTGAGCTCGGCCATCGCCGATCTGATGACCGCGGTGATGCAGAACGTCACCGCCCGGCCCTGGCAGGCCGACATCCTCAAGGTGGAGAGCGAGCGCGCCTTCATCTCGGGCGGCCGGTCGCAGGGGTTGAAGGTCGGCGACGAACTAGCGGTGATGCGCGAGGGCGAGGCGGTGAGGAGCGAGCGGTCCGGCATGGTGATCCGGTTGCCAGGAGAAGAAGTCGCGCGTGTCCGCGTGACCGGCTTCTTCGGTGACACGGAACTCGCCGAAGGCGCCGTCGTCACCCTGCTCTCAGGTCGGCTTCCCACCTCCGGTGAGGGTCATCTGGTCGAGGAGGTCCGGTCGTGAAGCGGTTGATCCTCACCCTCGTGGCGGCGTCGCTGGCTGGTTGCATGAGCTACCCGGAGACCGTTTCGGAGCAGGGCGCCTCTTTGAGCTCGCTCGTCGTAAGCAACGCGCCCGGACGAGCCACCTTGAGCGTGGACGGCATCGACTACGGCCCGGCTCGCCAGTTCTCAGGCGCGTCGTCCCTAGCCGTGACGCCCGGTAAGCACGTCGTCGAGCTCTTCGTGGACGGCCGGCAGGTCATGTCCCGCGACGTCTTCGTCGGACAGGCGGCCCAAGCAACCGTAGCCTACTAAGGAAAGCATCATGCGGAAGACTGTTGGATGCCTCGTATGCGTCGCCGCGCTCGCGGCCTGTGCGACGCCGAGCCGCTACGAGTGGGGCGACTACGAGCGGTCGCTATACGGTTATGCCCGTTCGCCCGAGCTGCGTGACCAGTACGAGCAGTCGCTTCGGGACGCGATCGACGTCGGCGAGAAGACGAACCGCGTCGCGCCCGGCATCTACGCCGAACTCGGCTACCTCCTTCTCGAAGAAGGAGACGAGCGCGGCGCAGCCGAAGCCTTCGAGCGGGAGATGGAGCTCTTTCCGGAGTCTCGCGCTTTCATCGAGCGCGTGATGGGGCGGACAACGCTCGCGGACAACGCAGAAACGGACCGCTGAAATGATGAAACCTCTCGTCCTCGCGCTCGGCCTGCTCGCCATGACCGCCTGCGCGACTGCCCCCGCGCCCTACGATTACAGCGCCTTCCGGTCGGAAGCGCCGCGGTCGATCGTGATCCTCCCCGCGCTGAACAATACGACCAACGTCGAGGCCCATGAGTGGTTCGTATCGACCGTGTCCCGTCCCTTCGGCGAGCGCGGCTACTACGTCTACCCCGCCTGGATGGTTAAGAGGACTCTCGAGGATTCGGGTCTCGGCGACGCCGCGCTCGTTCACGAGGCCGATACCCGCCGCCTCAGCCCCATCTTCGGTTGCGACGCCGCGATGTACATCGACATTCAACAGTGGGAGTCGAAGTACGTCCTCATCCAGACGAACACGACCGTCGCGTTCGAATATGAGCTACGCAGCTGCAAGACCGGCGAGACGCTTTGGGCGAACCAGCAGCAGCTGACCTACTCGCCGCAAGCCAGCAGCACCGGAAACCTGCTGGGCGACCTCGTCGCGCAAGCGGTGGTCTCGGCGATCGAGAAGGCCCGTCCGAACTACATCCCGCTGGCGCAGCAAGCGAACGCCATGGCTGCCGCTTCGCCCGGACGCGGCGTGCCAGCCGGTCCGTACCTGCCGGATCAGTACGGGCAGGACGAGAACGCCTATCCGAGCGCGTTGGCGACCACGGTCGAGTAGCCGGGTGAGCGCCGGCCGGGCGACCATCCTTCTTGGCGAGTTGGCTCTGCTGGCCTTCTTCCTCGCCGCCTGCGTCACCACCGGGCGCAGCCCGGTCGATGATCGGGTCACGTCGCGCTTCGCGCCGCCTGCCGTCACGGTCGCCTTCACGGACCCGGACGGCCTGCCGCGATCCTACGACGTCGCGATGCGCGGTGTCCTCGGCGACACGGGGGGTCCCACGACGGGCCTCGCCGTCTCTTACGTCGAAGAGACGCTCGCAGCGCTCCTCTCCGAGCGCCTGCCGCCCGCCTATACGGGCACCGAGCCCGCCGCCGTGAGGGTCGAGATCGTCAACGTCATCCTGCCCGACGGCACGCGCTTCACGCCGCTGTCGGGCATGAAGAGCTTCGCCGTCGACCTCACCCTGACGGACGGGCAGGGGCGCGTCGTCGCCGAGACGACCCGGCCCTTCACCGTGCTCTCCGACTTCCAGCGTAGCCGCTTCGGCGGCTCGGCGTGGAAGCGCATCGGCCGGACCGATGCCTTGCGGGCCGAGGCGATCGCATCGCTGGCCGAAGCGTCGGCGGACGTGGTCGCGGAGGCCCTGACGGGCGGTGCGACCCAGACGGGCCTGTCCGGGCGCCTGGTCGTCCACGAAGAGACCCTGCCTGCGGATTAACCGCTTCGACTCTCGCGTGTGCTAGGGCGCGCTGATGTCGGCAGAGCACAAGGCCGCGCTGGTCCTCTCGGGCGGCGGCGCGCGCGGCGCCTATCAGGTCGGTGTCCTCAAGGCGGTGGCCGAAGACGTGCCGTCGGGCACCAACCCGTTCCGTGTCCTGACGGGCTTGTCGGTCGGCGCAATCAACGCCGCCGTGCTGGCCGAAGGCGCGGACGACTTTCCCGGCGCGGTGCGCAAGCTCGAAGCCTTGTGGCGGAGCCTTCACTGCGCCTCGGTCTACAGGACGGATTGGGGCTCCCTCGTCGGCCGGCTCGCGCGGTGGGCAGGGGCGCTGACGCTCGGCTGGGCCGGCGCGAAGCCGCCGCCTTCCCTCCTCGACGCGGAGCCGCTCGCGCGGCTCCTCGCCCGGCGGGTCGATTTTGGCCGCGTCAACGCCATGGCCGAGGGCGGCGCCTTCGACGCCCTCGCGCTCACCGCGTCCTCCTACTCAAGCGGAAAGGCGGTCACCTTCTTCGCCGGCGCCTTCGCCGAGGACTGGCGCCGGGCGCGCCGCACCGGGCGGCGCTGCCGGATCGGCCCCGAGCACGTCCTCGCTTCCGCGGCGTTGCCGGTCGTCTTCCCAGCGGTTCAGATCGAAGGCGAGTGGTTCGGCGATGGCGCTCTGCGCCAGGTCGCACCGCTCTCCCCCGCGATCCATCTCGGCTGCGACAGGCTCTTCCTGATCGGTGCGCGGGACAAGGACACGGGGCCGGACGTCGCGCCCGCCCCCTCCCCAAGCCTCGGCGTGATCGGCGGACAGCTTCTCGACATCGTCTTCAACGATCAGATGGATGCCGACATCGAGCGGTCCGCGCGGATCAACCGGACGCTCGACGCCATGCTGCCGGAGCGGCGCGCCGCCACGCAGCTTCGTCCGATCGCGATCGAACGGATCAACCCTTCACGGGATGTCCGCCTCCTGGCCGGCGAACACGTCTCGGCCCTGCCGCCGACGGTGAAGCTGCTTCTGCGTGCCGTAGGCGCGTACCGGCCGCCTTGGGTGCTGCCGAGCTACCTGACCTTCGAGCCGGGCCTGATCGCGGCGCTGATCGACCTCGGCTACGCCGATGGCCGGGCCCGCGCCGGCCGCACCCGCGCCTTCTTGGGACTGGGCGAGGCGCAGCCGAAGCTGGCCGCCCCGGATCTCGTCGTCGACGACTAGAAGCCGAGATTCGTCCGCCAGCTGACGAGGAGCGCCGCCCCGCCATACTCGGCGTGGACGTCCACGATCCTGTCCGCGGCGTCGATCGACTCCGTACCGAACCCGTCCGTGCCGATGTAGCTCGCCTCGAAGCCCACCATCCGGCCCGGGGCGTAGAGGTAGAGAAGGCCTGCCTTCGCCCCCCAGGCAAGGGCTAGGTTCGAGCCGTCGAGGTTCGAGTAGGCGAAGCCGACGCCCGCCCCGAGGTATGGACGAACGGAACTCTTCAACGGCGCGGTCAGCACGCCGTTCGCCATCAGGCTCGTCACCGTCAGCGCGTCGTCGCCGAGGTTCCCGTCGAAGTCGTTCACGCGCGCCGTCAGCTCGGCCTCCGCCGCGAACATGGGTGAGAGCTGGTAGCCGAAGGCACCCCCGAAGGCGACGCCGGTGTCGTAGTCCACTTCCCGCAGGACCACGCCGGGCACGCCCTTGGCGCCCGCCCCTTCGAAGCGGACCTCTTCTTCGGTGACGAGCGACGCGCCGATGTGGACCTGCAGGTAGGCGTTGGAAGGAACGGCATCCTGGGCCCGAACGCCGCTCGGGGTGAGTAGAAGCGCTGCGCTGAGCGCCAGGAGGCACGTCTTCATCGGACCCTCACCTTCCAAGACCGGCGCGCACCGTCCCAGAATACGGTGAAGAGTAGGTTAGGGCCGTTTCGGCCAAGCGACGATCGAAGCCTGTCCTCAGCCTTCGAACGGATCACGCATCAAGATGACGTCTTCCCGCTCGGGGCTCGTCGAGACGAGCGCGACGGGGTGGCCGATCAGCTCCTCGATCCGACGGACGTACTTCACGGCCTCGGCCGGCAGGTCCGCCCAGGACCGGGCGCCTGCGGTCGAGCCGGACCAGCCCGCCATCTCCTCGTAGACGGGCCGCGCCTGCGCCTGCGCGTCCTCGCCGGCGGGCAGGTAGTCGAGCGTCTCGCCCCCGATCTCGTAGCCCGTGCAGACCTTGAGCGTCTCGAAGCCGTCGAGGACGTCGAGTTTGGTCAACGCGATCCCGTCGACGCCGGACAGCGTGAGGGACTGGCGCACGAGGGCCGCGTCGAACCAGCCGCAGCGACGCTTGCGGCCCGTCACCGTGCCGAACTCGTGCCCGCGTTCGCCGAGGCGTTGGCCCGTCTCGTCCTCGAGTTCGGTCGGGAACGGCCCCGCCCCGACCCGCGTCGTGTACGCCTTGACGATGCCGAGCGTGTAGCCGACCGCGCCGGGACCGGAGCCCGACCCCGCCGCGGCCTGCCCCGCCACCGTGTTGGACGAGGTCACGTAAGGATAGGTGCCGTGGTCCACGTCGAGGAGAACGCCCTGCGCCCCCTCGTAGAGGATGCGCTTTCCGGCCCTGCGGGCGTCCTCGAGCAAGCGCCAAACGGGAGCCGCGTAGGGCGCGAGGAACGTCGCGATCTCCTCGAGCTGCGCGATCAGACCGTCCGTATCGATCGGATCGGCGCCGAAGCCCGCGCGAAGGGCGTTGTGATGCGTCAGGAGCCGTTCGACCTTGCCGCGGAGCGTATCGGGATAGCGCAGATCGACGACCCGGATCGCACGCCGGCCGGCCTTGTCCTCATAGGCGGGCCCGATGCCGCGCCCCGTCGTGCCGATCGCGCCCTTGCCCGCCGCGCCCTCGCGCAGGCGGTCGAGTTCGCCGTGCAGGGGCAGGATGAGGCAGGCGTTCTCGGCCACGGCCAGGCTGACGGGGTCGATCTTCACCCCCTGCCCTCGGATCCGCTCGACCTCGTCCTTGAAGGCGAAGGGGTCGATGACGACGCCCGAACCGATCACCGAGACCTTGCCGCCGCGGACGACGCCCGAAGGCAGAAGGGACAGCTTGTAGACGACGCCGTCCACGACGAGCGTGTGCCCGGCATTGTGCCCCCCCTGGAACCGCACGACCACGTCGGCCCGGGCGGACAGCCAGTCCACGATCTTGCCCTTGCCCTCGTCGCCCCACTGAGCACCGACCACTGCCACGTTCGCCATGACGACCCTTCGCTTCGCGCGGCGCGACCATAGGGGCGGTTACGGGACTGGCAAGACGACCGGTCGCCTTTCTCGGACAAGCTTAAGCACGGCTTAAGCCAGCTGTGGTTTCCTGTTCACGGGGGCGAGAGGCAGGAGACGAAGCGATGCGGAGAGCCGTTCTTTCGGCCGCCCTGGCGGCGGCAACCCTGATCGGCGGCGCCGCGCCCGCCGCGATGGCGCAGCAGGAGGTCATGCCCCGCGTGCCGATGCCGCCATCCGCCTCTGCGTCCCGCATGGAAGTCGCGCAGCTCGGCCAGCGCCGCCATACGCGCGCTCTTCGGAAGCGGGAGGGCAGCGCTCTTCGCCGCCTCGGCGGCGCCCGCATCGAGGCGCGCGTCGGCCTCGACAGCTTCGAGACGGAATCCGGCGCGAAGGCCGAAGGGCCGACCTATGGCGGCTCGATCGGCTACGACCACCTGCTCTTCCGCACCGCTTATGGCGGCCTCTTCCTGGGCGGGTTCGCTTCCTACGATCAGGCGGCCGGTGACGACGCCGTCTTCGCGCAGGACCTCGACAACGGCGCGGGCGGCGTGACGCACGTCGAGGCGACCTCCGGCTTCGGCCGTGACCTCGAAGTCGGCGTCCGGGCGGGCTGGATGACATCCCGCGTGACGCTCTACGCCCTCGCCGCGCTCTCCGATCAGATGCGCACCGACACCGTCGTGACCACCGTCACGACGACCACGGACAACCCCGACGATCCGCGCAACCCCGTCGTGACCGAGAGCGAGCCCGACACCGTGGTCGACGTGACGCGGATCGCCGAGGGCTGGCGCGTCGGCGGCGGGGCGGAGCTTCGCTTGGTCGGGGACCTCTACGCGAAGGCCGAGTACCGCTACTCGGTCTACGACGAGGACGAGAAGCGTCAGCAGGTCGTGACCGGACTCGGCCTGCGGTTCTGACACCGCTTGCCCGAAGCCGAGGCCGCGCCTAGCGGGCCCCATGCTTCAGGCCCCTGACAAGACCGGCGAGAGTCCGCCCGCCGCTGCCCCGCTCGACCACGGCGCGGCGACCGGCGACGGCCTCGCGACGAGCCGTACGCCGACGCGCACCGATTGGCTGATGATGCTCGGCGTGGCCGTACTCGGCGGGTCGAGCTTCGCCGCGATCCGCATCGGCGTCGAGACCGCCCCGCCGCCGGTCGTGGCGGCCGGGCGCCTCTGGATCGCCTTCGGCTTCATGCTCGCCTACTGCCGGATGACCGGACGGCCCTTCCTGCCGCTGAGCCGCCAAGGGCGTTTCAACCCCGCCTGGCTCTTCGCGCTGGCTATCGGCGTCATCGGCTACGCGGCGCCGCTGACCGCGATCCCCTGGGCGCAGCGGACCGTCAGCTCCCTCCTCGCGGGCATCTACATCGCCTTCATGCCGGTGATGACCGTTCTCCTCGCGGCCCTCTTCGCCGACGAGCGGCTGACGGCGCGGAAGGCCGCCGGCTTTCTCGGCGGCACGGCGGGCGTCCTCGTCCTGATCGGTCCCGACGCGCTCGCGCACATCTTCAGCGAGGACGTTCGGGCGCAGCTCGTCCTCCTCCTCTCGGTCACGGGCTACGCGGTCGCCAGCGTCGTGATGCGACGCGCGCCGGACGTGCCAGCCCGCAGCTTCGCGGCCGCCTTCCTTCTTTGCGGCGCGCTCCTCGCGACGCCAGGCGCCATCGCCGCGGGAACCGAAGGCATCTCGGCGCGGTCTTGGGCCGCGATCGTCTTCCTCGGGCTGCTGCCCACCGGCCTCAACGCGGTCTTCATCATCCTGACGGTCCGGCGGGTCGGCGCGGGCTTCTTGTCGCTCTCGTCCTACCTGGCGCCGCTCGTCGCGATCCTCCTCGGGGTCGCTCTGTTCGGCGAAGCGCTCGAGCCGCGCTACCTCCTCGGCCTCGCGGCGATCCTCGGCGGCATGGCCCTGGCCGAGCCCGACAGCACGCGCGCCCTCGCTTCCAGGTTCAGAGCCTTATCGTCCCGCGCAGGTAGGTGAACGCCGAGCCCGTCAGGCGCACCCGGTCGCCCGCGAGTTCGCAGGCGACCGCCCCGCCCCGCGCGCTCGCCTGAAAGGCGAAGAGCGTGGTCTTGCCCAGGCGCTCCGCCCAGTAGGGCGTCAGCATGCAGTGCGCCGAACCGGTCACCGGGTCCTCCGTGATGCCGACCGTCGGCGCGAAGAAGCGGCTGACGAAGTCGTAGGCCTCGCCCTCGGCCGTGACGCAGACCTCACCGGGCGCGGTGACGCAGACGCAGTTCTCGGCCGTCCCCCGGCCGCGGGGCAGGCCCACCGCCTCGAGTGCGAGGAGGTTCGGGCGCAGGGCGCGCACCGCCGCCTCGTCCTTCAGCACTGCGAGCAGGTACTGCCCTGCGAGCACCGACTCGGGCTCGGTCCCGAGCGCTTCGGCAAGGCCGTCCGGCGCCTCGACGGGTACGGGCGGGTCGGCGGGAAAGTCGAGGGTGTAGCCTTCGCCCGTCCGTTCGACGTGAAGGGGGCCTGACAGCGTGTCGAAGCTGAACCGCTCGGCGTCCTCTCCCTCCTCCGCCCAAAGAACGTGCGCCGTCGCGAGCGTCGCGTGGCCGCAGAGCGGCACCTCCGCCCCCGGGGTGAACCAGCGCAGGTCGTAGGCCCCCGCCCCCTTGCGTACCGCGAAGGCAGTCTCGGCCAGGTTGTTCTCCATGGCGATCGCCTGGAGCGTCTCGTCCGGGAAGAACTCGTCGAGGATCATCACGCCCGCCGGGTTCCCGGCGAAGAGCCGATCCGCGAAGGCATCGACCTGGTAGAGGGTGTGCTCGGTCATGGCGGTCCTCCTGCGGTTCGAACGGCGATCAAGCATGCCGAGACGGGTTCGACCAGAAGGCGGCGCTGCCGAGCGGGCGGTTGCGCTCCGAGGCAGCTTGCCCGGTGACGCCGCGGGGCAAGCGTCGAGGTAGAGCGAGACACATCTCCTCCATCGAGTTTGGATAACGCGCCCGGCACCTTACGTCTCTGCATCGTAGAACCGAGGTGGCCGCGCATGCCGGGCGAACGCATCGTGCTCGCGACCATCGGGTCGTTGGGCGACTTGTACCCTTTCCTCGCCATCGGCCGGGCTCTGGCCGAGAGAGGCGCCCGGCCCGTGATCGCGGGCGCCGAAAGCCACATGCGCTTCGTCGAGGCGGCTGGGCTCGAAGGGGCGCCGATCTATCCCGACATCGAGACCTACGTTCAGGCCGCCGGCTACGAGGACTTCGAGAGCTGGACCGAGCGGGCGGCGGGCGATCCCGACTTCCTCCTGCGCGAGGGGGCGCTTCGCTTCTTGCCGCAAAGCGCGGCGGCGCTCGACCGGATCGCGGAGGGTGCGGACGGTGTCGTCGGCTCTTCGCTCGCCTTCGCCGCGCCCATGGTGGCCGAGCGGCGCGGCCTGCCCTTCGTCGCCGCCGTGCTGTCGCCCATGCTCCTGTTCCTGACCAACGATCCGCCCACTCTGCCGGGCCTTCCGCCGCTCGCCCGCAAGCCCCGGACGCCGCTGCACCGGCGCTGGAACGACCTCATCCGCACGATCGTGGCCCTGGAGATGCGCCGCCGCTTCGGCCGCGACCTCAAGCGCACGCGCCGCGACCTCGGCCTCGAAGGTTCGGGCGCGGTCCCGCTCTTCGCCTTCGGCCGGTCCGGCCCCGCACGCCTCGGTCTCTTCTCGCCGCAGCTTCTCGCGGCGGACGCGCGGCTGCCGGCCGAGATGAACGTGACGGGCTACTGCTGGCGGCAGTCCCGCGAGCCCATGCCCGAAGGGCTGTCGCGCTTCCTCGACGACGGCCCGCCCCCCCTCGTCTTCTCGCTAGGCAGCTTCGCGGTGTTCGCCGAGCGCGGCTTCTACGAGCGCAGCGTCGAAGCGGCGCGGCGCCTCGGTCGGCGGGCCGTTCTGCTGACGGGGATGGAGCGGCCGGTGCGTCCCGTTGCAGGCGACGACGTCTACGTCGCGGACTACGCGCCGCACGAGGACGTCTTCCCGCGCGCGGCCGCTGTGATCCACCATGGCGGCGTCGGCACCAGCGCCCGCGCGCTCGCCGCCGGCGTTCCGCAGCTCGTCGTCCCGCACCTCGGCGACCAGTGGGACAACGCTGCGCGCCTCGAACGGCTCGGCCTCGCCCTGAGCCTCGACCACGAAGACTACAAGGTGGAGGCCGCCGCCGGTCGCCTTGCCACACTCACCAAGGACCTGCGCTACGCCGAGGCGGCACGGGAGCAGGCTTCGATCGTCGGCCGTGAAGACGGCGCGGGCACGGCGGCGGAGGAGATCCTAGCGCGCTTGGCTCGCCGCCCGGCCGCGTGAGGCACCGGCGGCGGGGCCGTCGGTCGCTGCGGGCTAGGCCCCGGCCAGCGCCCGCTCATAGGCCGTATTGATCGCGGCCATGCGGTGCTCGGCGATCCTGAAGAGCTCCGGCGGCACGCCGCGGGCGATGAGCGCGTCGGGATGGTTGGCCCGCGCGAGCTTGCGGTAGGCGGCCTTGATCGCGGGCTCGTCCGCATCCGGCTCCAGCCCGAGGATGACGAAGGGATCCTCCTTGTCCGCGCCGACATGCGCGGCCTTCACGCGCCGCCAGACCCCGCCTTGCAGCGCGAAGGCTTCGGCCGCGACCTCGAGGAGGCGCATCTCTTCCGGGTGCGCCACGCCGTCGGCGAGGGCGACGTAGAAGAGACAGTCGAGAACGTCTTCCAAGACCGCGTCCTCGCCGGCGAACAGGCGGCCGACCTGGCGCGCATAGGTCTCGAAGCCCGCCGTGTCCTGCTGCGCCATCTGGAAGACGAGGCGGACCTTGGCCTCCTCTTCGGGGGGATAGGCGAAGAAGGTGCCGAAGGCGCGGACCTCGTCCGCGGTGACGATGCCGTCGGCCTTCGCCATCTTGGCCGACAGCGCGATCAGCGCGATCGAGAAGATGGCCGCGTCCCGCCTGCGCCGGCGGGCTTCCATCGCCTCCATCACCGCGCCGAGCGTGCGCTCGCGCGCTTCGGTCAGGATGGCCTGAATGCGTTCCCAAAGCGTCATGGTGCCGTTTCGGTCCCCCGAGTGTCCTCTATCCGAAAGGAGTGCGACATGACGATGAGAAGCGTCAACCCAGCGGACGAGACCGTCCACGGAACCTATGAGGCGCCGAGCGACGCCGAGTTGGACGCCGCCCTGGATCGCAGCGTCGATGCCCATCACGCCCTTCGTGCGGCGGGGGTTCGCGCCCGGGTGGCCAGCATGGGCGAGGCCGCGCGCGTCATCGAGCGGCGCCGCGACGAGCTCGCCGCGATCATGACCGAGGAGATGGGCAAGACGCTCGCCTCGGCGAAGGCTGAGGCCGACAAGTGCGCCCTCGCCTGCCGCTACTACGCCGAGCACGGCGAAGCGTTCCTCGCGGACGAGCCGGTCACGATCGACGAGGGCAGCGCCTACGTCGCCCACCTGCCGCTCGGCCCGATCCTCGCGGTCATGCCGTGGAACTTTCCCTTCTGGCAGGTCGTGCGCTTCGCCGCCCCCGCACTTGTCGCCGGGAATACGGGCCTCCTGAAGCACGCCTCCAACGTGCCGCGCTGCGCGCTCGCGCTCGAGAGCGTCTTCGAGGAGGCGGGCTTCCCCGAGGGCGCGTTCCAAGCCCTTCTCATCGGCTCGAAGCGGGTCGAGGGCGTCCTACGCGACGACCGGGTGAAGGGCGCGACGCTGACGGGCTCCGGACCGGCAGGATCGGCGGTCGCGCGCACCGCCGGCGACGAGATCAAGCCGAGCGTGATGGAGCTCGGCGGCTCGGACGCCTACCTCGTCATGCCCTCGGCGGATCTGGACGTCGCGGTGGCGGCCGCCGTTCAAGGCCGGACGCAGAACAACGGCCAGTCCTGCATCGCGGCCAAGCGGTTCTTGGTGCACGCGGACGTCTACGATGCGTTCAAGCAGCGCTTCGTCGCCGCCATGGCGGCGCTCGAGGTCGGCGATCCCAAGGCCGAGGGGACAGACATCGGGCCTCTGTCGCTGCCGGGCACGCGGGACGACGCGGACGACCTCGTCCAGGACGCGATCCGGGCGGGCGCGAAACGCCTGACCGGCGCTGAGATCATCGAGGGGCCCTGCGGCGGCAAGGGCTATTGGTATCGCCCAGGCATCCTCGAGGGCGTGACGCCCGACGCGCGCGCTTACAAGGAGGAACTGTTCGGCCCCGTCGCGCTCCTCTTCCGCGTCCCCTCGCTCGATGCCGGGATCGAACTCGCCAACGCGACCGATTTCGGCCTCGGCTCCGCGATCTTCACGCAGGACGAGGGCGAGATGCAGACCGCCGTGCGCGGCCTTGAGGCCGGAGCGACCGCGATCAATCGCATCGTGGCGTCCGACCCCCGCCTTCCCTTCGGGGGCGTCAAGACGTCAGGCTACGGACGGGAACTTGCGCGGGACGGCATGATGGCCTTCGTCAACCGCAAGACGGTGACACGGCTCTAGGCCGCATCCGATTTCGCGCGAACTGTTGCGGCGCGAAAGCGTTCTCCCCCCGTCAAGCCTTCGGGGTCCGCCATGCACCGCCTACTCCCGCTCGCCGCCCTGGCGGCGGGCCTCTTCGTCACGCCTGCCGCCGCGCAAGAGAGGGCCGTCTGGTCCGGCGTGTTCGAGAACGACCTCGTCTCGAGCACGGACCGCAACTACACCTCGGGCGCGGAGATCACGCGCGCCGCGCTCGCAGAGCGGGGCGGCGCGGTGCACGGCCTCGCAGAAGCGCTGATGGGCGCCGATGGCGGCCAGGTCGTCTACGGCCTCGGCATCGGTCAGAGCATCTTCACCCCGCAGGACAAACGCGCGACCGAACCGCTTCCGGACCAGCATCCCTATGCGGGCTGGCTCTATCTGAAGGGCGACCTCCTCGTCGCGCGGACCTCCGGCGCCAGGGACCGCCTGGGACTGCAGGTCGGCGTGATCGGCCCCGCCTCCCTCGCCGAGGAGACGCAGAACTTCGTACACGACGTCGTCGGCGCGCCGAAGGTCGAGGGCTGGGACAACCAGATCGGCAACGAGCCGGGCTTCACCGTGAGCTTCGAGCGGCAGTTCCCCCCGCGTAGGCTATGGGACGGGGCCGTTTCGGCGGACATCGTCCCGACGGCGGGCGTGGCGGCAGGCACGATCCTGACGCAGGCGAGCCTCGGCCTCACCGCCCGCTTCGGCCTCAACCTGCCGGACCATCTGATGCCGCAGCGGGTGAAGCCCGCCCTCGCGGGGACGCCGTGGTGGCCCGAAGGGGGCGCCGGCGGCGCCTACCTCTTCGTGGGCACCGAAGGCCGCGCGGTCGCCCGCAACGCCTTCATCGAGGGTCGCGCCTTCTCGGGAGACGTCGTCACGCAAGACGCGGAGACCTGGGTCTACGACATCCAGGCGGGCGGCGTCGTCACGGTGTGGGAGACGCAGGTATCTTTGACCTATGTCCGCCGCTCGGAGGAATTCGCAGATCAGGCGCGCGCCGAGCAGTTCGCGGCGATCGGCCTCGCGCGGAGGTTCTGAGGCCTAGCCGAGGTTCCGCATCAGGCGCTGCTTCTGGCGGTTCCAATCGCGAGTCTTCTCGGTCGCGCGCTTGTCGTGGAGCTTCTTGCCTTCGGCGAGGGCGATATCGAGCTTCACGAGGCCGCGCTTGTTGAAGAAGAGCCGGAGCGGCACGACCGTGTAACCCTTGCGTTCGACCGCGCCCGTCAGCGAGGCGATCTGGCGCTTCGACAGGAGCAGCTTGCGGCTTCTCTTCGGTTGGTGGTTCTCGCGATTGCCCGCCGTGTATTCGGGGATGTTGGCGTTCACGAGGTAGAACTCGGTGCCGTTGGGTCCGCTCTCGGGCGCGCAGTAGCTCTCGGCGATGTTCGCCTTGCCCTCGCGCAGGGCCTTCACCTCGGTGCCCTGCAGGACGAGGCCCGCCTCGATCACCTCGCCGACCTTGTACTCGTAGCGCGCGCGCCTGTTGGCGGCGACGGTCGCGGTGCCGGGGGGCGCCTTCTTCGCCATCAGGACAGCTCCAGCCCGGCCATGGCGGCGTCGACCTTGGCGCGCGCAGCGTCCGACGCCGGGACGAGGGGCAGGCGGAACTCTTCGCGGCAGAGGCCGAGCTTGGCGAGCGCGTACTTGACCGGACAGGGGTTCGTATCGGCGAAGAGCGCCTCGGCGAGCGGCGTGAGCCGGTCCTGAAGCATCAACGCCTCGTCCCAGCGCCCCTCGAGGCAGGCGGTCTGCATCGCGGCGCACATCCGCGGGGCCACGTTCGACATCACCGAGATGCAGCCCTGTCCGCCCATGGCGTTGAAGCCAACGGCGGTCGCGTCCTCGCCCGAAAGCTGGACGAAGCCCTTCGTGCAGGCGACGCGCTGCCGCGCGACGCGGGCGAGGTCGCCGGTCGCATCCTTCACGCCGACGACGCGCTCGAGGCGGGAGAGCCGAGCGAGGGTCGAAACAGAGACGTCGGACGCCGTACGGCCCGGCACGTTGTAGATCACCATGGGCAGGGCGCACGCCTCGTGCAGCGCCTCGAAGTGGGCATAGAGCCCGTCCTGGGGCGGCTTGTTGTAGTAGCCGGTCGTGGTCAGGATCGCGTCGGCGCCCGCCTCCTCCGCGCCGGCGGCGAGGCGGATCGCCTCGGCGGTGTTGTTCGAGCCTGCGCCCGCGATCACCGGAACCCGGCCCGAAGCGGCCTCGACGCAGAGCCGCACGACGCCGATGTGCTCCTCGATCGACAAGGTCGGGCTCTCGCCGGTCGTGCCGACGGGGACGAGGCCGTGCGTGCCCGCCTCGATCTGGCGTTCGATGAGCGCGCGGTAGGCGTCCTCGTCCACCGCCCCGCCCGAAAAGGGCGTGACGAGCGCCGTGATGGAGCCGCGAAGGATCAGTTGGGTCATGCCCCGGAGCTACGCGCGGGGTCCGTTTCGGGCAAGGTTACGGTTCGGCACGGCGCTCGCAGGACGCGTTGATGGTTAACCTTCTCGTGCTACGCCCTCGTCCCATGGCGAGACATCGAAGCTGGGGTGCCCTGCTGCTGGCGGGGCTTTGCGGAGTGGTGCTGACGGCGGCGGCGCCGAGCCCGAGCCTGAAGCCGCCTGCGCCGGTCTCGCCCTACGTCACGCCGACGGACGAGGCGGTGCTGCGCGCGGTCTTCACCGCCCTGACCGACCGGCGCTACGCCGAGGCCGAACGCCGCCGCCGCGACCTCGAAGACCCGCTCGCCCGTGCGGTCGCGGACTGGGCCTACCTGCGCTCGGGCGGGCCGGGAATACGCGCGGCGGAGGTCGCCGCCTTCCTCTCCGCTCATCCGGACTGGCCCGACGCGACGCGTATCCAGGCGCAGGCCGAGGACCGTTTCGACGACGAGACGCCCGCCGCCGACCTTCTTCTCTTCTTCGATACCCGCGACCCCGTCCGCGGCGAGGGTATGGTCCAGCTCGGCCGCGCCCTGATCGAGAGCGGCAGCGTCGAGGCCGGCGAGGACATGATCCGCCGGGCCTGGATCGAGCGCGACTGGACGGCCGCGTCCGAGCGGCAGATCCTATCCCGGCACGGCGCGCGCCTGCGCGAGGCGGACCACGTCGCAAAAGCCGACCGGCAGCTCTTCGACATCGAGGCGACCGCGACCGAGCGCCTCCTGCCCCTCCTGCCGAAGGACGAGCGCCGCGCGGCCGAGGCGCGGATCGCGCTCCTCAAGCGCGACCGCAACGGCCCCGGGCTCTACGAGGCCCTGCCCGAGGAGAAGCGCCTCGACGCCGGCGTCCTGCACGCCGCCGTTCGCTACTGGCGCCGTTCGGACAAGGATCTGCGGGCGACCGAACTCGCCGGGCTCGCACCGCAAGGCGCCGAGGCGCTTCGCGACCCGGACGCCTGGTACACGGAGCGGAGCCTCCTCGCCCGGACCGCCCTGTCGGAGGGGCGATTCGAGGACGCCTACGTCCTCTCAGCCTATAGCGGCCTCACCCGCGGGGCGGACTTCGCCGAGGCGGAGTTCCTGGCGGGCTGGATCGCGCTTCGCTTCCTGGGCGATCCGCAGCGGGCCGAGACCCACTTCGCGCTCCTCGCGTCGAACGTCTCGAGCCCGATCAGCCTGTCCCGCGGCGAGTATTGGCTCGCCAGGGCGAAAGAGGCGGGCGGCGACGAGATCGGCGCAGTGGAGGCCTTCCGTCAGGCCGCATCGCGTCCCTTCACCTATTACGGTCAGCTCGCCGCTGAGCGCCTCGGCGACAGCGCGCCCCGCATCGCTTTCCCGGAGGCCGAGGCGCCGAACGCCGAGGACCTCGCGAGCTTCGAGGCGCGGCCGATGGCTGGCGCCATGCGCATCCTCGCCGAGGTCGGCGAGGATTGGGCCTTCGACCGCTTCGCGCGGGCGCTCGACGACTCGCTTGAGACGCCCGGCGAGG
The DNA here is from genome assembly GCF_014199615.1 of Parvularcula dongshanensis. Lineage (GTDB taxonomy): Bacteria > Pseudomonadota > Alphaproteobacteria > Caulobacterales > Parvularculaceae > Parvularcula > Parvularcula dongshanensis. The sequence goes on from NZ_JACHOB010000004.1 coordinate 41,348, forward strand.
TGCTGGCCTTCGCGGACCTCGTGACGGGCGAACGCAAGACGCACCTCGCCGTTCGTGCGGGCAAGGTCGCGCGTTCGAACGGCGCGGCCACGCCGCAGGCGACCTACCCGCTCCTGCCCGTGCCTGAAGCCGCCGCCGGCTTCGTCGAGACGCCGCTGATCCTGGGGCTCAGCCGGCAGGAGTCCGAGTTCAACCCGCGCATCGTCTCCTCCGCACGGGCCCAGGGCGTGATGCAGCTTCTGACCGGGACGGCGAAGATCACCGCCCGCAAGGAAGGCCTGCCCTACGAGGCGAGCCGACTGCTCGACGACCCGGCCTACAACATGACGCTCGGCGCGGCGCACCTCTCCCATCTGATCGAGCGCTTCGGCGGCTCCTACGTGATGACGATCGCGGGCTACAACGCGGGCCCGCACCGGGTCGACGGCTGGACCGAGCGCTTCGGCGATCCGCGCGAGCCGTCCGTGGACCCCGTCGACTGGGTCGAGTTGATCCCCTTCTCCGAGACGCGGAACTACGTTCAGCGCGTGCTCGAGAACGTGCAGATCTACCGCGCCCGGCTCGATGGCGGGGTCATCGCGGGCAGGCTCACGGGCGATCTCGTGCGGGGCGGCTCCGCGCCCGGTGCGATCGGCAAGGCGTCGCCGGCCCCCGCCCTCGTCCGCTATGCGGAGGCGGAAGGCATGACGAACGTCCTCAGCCTGCCCGCAGTCCCGCCCTACGCCGTGACGGCCTACGGCGCCGCGGCCGAAGGGGCGACTAATTGAGGCCTTACCCCGCCTTCTCCCAGCGGCCCTGGGGCGTCTGCTTCCAGTAGGTCGCGTCGAGGCCCGCCCCTTTGACCGCGCGCCAGGCCTCGCGCGCGTCGGGCGCCCCCTCCGCGTCGAACATCACGACTGCTCGTGCGAAGGACGCCATCGCCTCCGCCGAGACCGGCGCGCCTTCGACGAGGAAAAGGACCTTCGCCTCGTTGGGGGCCGCTTCGCCGAGCGTCAGGAGGACGGGCTGCGCCGCCTCGTGGTCCTCCCCCGCCCGCCCGTGCGGTAGGAAGCTCTCGTCGCGGAAGGTCCATAGGTGACCGTCGATCTCCTCGAGCCCCTCGGGCGTGCCGCAGCGGACGAGCGCCCGTTGGCCCCGCTCGATCGTCCGGACGAGGAGGGCCGGCAGCACCTGGGCCAGGGTCGATCGCTCGAGGTGGTAGAAGAGGACTTCGGTCACGAGGCACTTCTAGCCTCTTCGGGCGGCCGCGTCCCCTCCGGTGCCTTCCGCTGCGAAGAAACCCTCTTCAAGTCATAGCGGCAGGGAAGGCAGCGTCATGCGCCAACTCTCATTGCCATATCTTGCTGCAGCGCAGCGTAGATCGACAACGTTCGTTGTAATTCTTGCAACAACTCTCTCATCATTTGAAAAACCCGATCACACTATCAGCCTCCCAGATTGACACACATTAAGAATGGTCGCCTGATCCCAGAGGGCCGGGGGGCTGGAAAAACGAGGCGCACTCTTCGGAAGTGAGCCCGGAACAGGGAGGAACGGCATGCCGATCAAGGATGAAACGCGTACCCGCCCGCACGCGTTGCGCCGCGGACTTTTGACCGCCACCCTTCTGAGCGGCCTGCCTCTCGGCTGGACGGCCGCCGCGCAGGACGCGGAGCCGACGGTGATCGACGACCAGCCGGTGCCCGAAGACGAGGACGGCGACGTCATCGTCGTCCAAGGCTACCGTGCCGCGCTTCAGGACTCCACCAACGCCAAGCGCGACGCCAACGGTTTCACCGACACGATCTTCGCCGACGACATCGGCAAGCTGCCGAGCCAGAACCTCGCTGAATCGCTGAACCGCATTCCCGGCGTGAAGATCAACCGTGACGTGACCGGCGAGGGCCAGCAGATCTCCGTGCGCGGCCTCGGGCCGAGCTTCACCAAGATCGTCCTCAACGGGAACAACATCTTCACTGCCTCGGACGGCAACCTGACGGGTACGAACTCGAACCGCGAGGTCGACCTCGACGTCTTCCCGGCGGAGCTCTTCTCTTCCCTCGTCGTCAACAAGACGCCGATGGCCGATCAGCTCGAAGGCGGAACCTCCGGCTACGTCAACCTGCGCACGAGCAGGCCCTTCGACGCCGAGGGCCAGCGCTTCCGCTTCTCGGTCGAGGGCGCCTACACCACCATCAACGAGGAGGTGAGCCCGATCGTCTCGGCCATCTACTCGAACACCTGGAACGACAAGTTCGGCATCCTGGCGGGCGTCGTCGCCTCGCGGCGCGAGTCGCGCGTCGACGGCTACGAGACCGTCGGCTTCTCCGATGGCTGCGTCGCCGACTTCACCGATCCGCCGGCCAACACGACGTCGAACTGCTTGGACGGCTACATCGGGCGGAACCACTTCCGCTACTCGCCTTACGCCACGGCGGACTACGTCGCGGCGCATCCGGAGCTGAGCCTAGCCGTCGGGGACCGGATCGATCCCGTCGCGACGTCGGGCCTGACGCAGGACGAACTCGACCGGGGCATCCTGCCCTATCTCGGCCGGGGCATGTACACGATCGGCGATCGCGACGCGACGAGCGCGCTCGGTTCGGTCCAGTTCCGTCCCTCCGAGGCGATCGACATCGCGATCGACGTTCTTTACGCGGAGACGAAGCGCGACTTCGACCGGGTCGAGGCGATGAACTGGGGACGCCGCAACTTCCTCAGCTTGGGCGCGGCGTGGATCCCCGAGGACCTGACGATCGACGGCGATCAGGTGATCCGGTCGGGCACGCTCTACAACACGCGCGCCTGGGTCGGCCACCGTGCGTATGAGGAGGACTTCGAGTTCTTCACCGTCATGCCGAGCCTGTCGTGGGACGTCTCGGAAGTCTTCCGCATGGACTTGTCCGCGAGCTACTCGGAGTCGGACTTCCGCCGGGACGAGCCCTACTTCAACTTCCTGACTCCTGGCATGACGGTCGACTTCGCGAACTCGGGCGACGTCGCCACCTTCGACTACTCGCTCGACATCTCGCAGCCGAACGTCGGCTGGGTGTGGAACGACGTTCAGGGCGACCAGCTCCGCTTCAACCGGAACTTCCGCGACGTCGACACATTGGGCTTCCACGCCGACTTCGATCTCGGCGCCGAGCCCGAGCGGACGGGTGTGCAGTTCGGCATCCACTACGACGAGGCGACGCGGGACCTCGAGTTCTTCGGCGGCGGGAACAACGACGTCCTCAAGAACGAGTACTTCTTCCCTTCCGACGCCTACGCGAACATCGAGGACTACCTCCTGCCCTCGCCGATCTCGGACCTGGGCGACGTCTTCGACGAGGACATCGGCTATTCGGGCATCGCCTACCTCGACATCGACCGGTTCTACGAGGCGATCCGCTACGACGAGTTCGAGCCGACCGCTGCGGCGACGGGCGACCAGTTCGGCCAGGGCGTCGGCGGGATCGAGGAGAAGTATCTCGGCCTCTACCTGATGGCGAACGTCGAGGCGGACCTTCTCGACCAGCCCCTGCGGATCAATGCGGGCGTGCGTTGGGTCGACACCGATCAGACGCTGACGAGCCTGGCGGATGAAGGCGAGACCGAGACGCAAGCGAGCTACGCGAAGTTCCTGCCCTCGTTCAGCGCCGTCTACGACGTCACCGACGCGCTCAAACTTCGTGCCAGCGCCTCGCGGACCATGACGCGGGCGAACCCGGGCGAGATGTACCCGAACTCGGTCTGGACCTCTTCCGGCATCGACACGGCGCGGGCGGGCAACCCGAACCTCTCACCCTTCGAATCGGTCAACTTCGATGTCGGCGGCGAGTACTACTTCGGAGAGCTCGGCTATGTCGGGCTCTACTACTTCGACAAGGAGGTCCGCGGCTTCACCAGGGACGACACGGTCGACGTCCTCTTCGCGAACATCGCCGATTACGGCCTCGACCCGAACGACCTCTCGGAGACGCAGGCAGAAGCGCTCGTGGCCTGCGGCGGACCGCAGAGCTGCAATGTGCAGGTCAGCACCCGGACCAACGTTCAGGGCACGGCGACGCTCAAGGGGTTCGAGGGCATCTGGGTGCAGCCGCTCGACTTCCTGCTCGAAGGCTTGGGTTTCAACGCCAGCGCGACGAAGATCGAGCAGGATGCGGACGACCCCGCGGCGATCATCACGGGGATCTCCGACTGGACCTACAACGCCACCGGCTACTACGAGAACGAACTCTTCCAGTTCCGCCTGACCTACTATCATCAGGACGGCGCGGTCGCCTCGGGCTTCCAAGGCTATGACGGCTCGGACGGCCTCCCGGCCCGGCGGATACGGTCGGACCACCGCACGCAGGTCGACTTCTCGGCGATCGTCAACCTGCCCTTCCTCGAGAACCAGAACGTCGCGCTGACCTTCGACGGTTACAACATCACCAACGAGCCGGTGAGGAACCTCTTCGAGTACGACGATTTGAGCTACGACGTCTTCTACCCTGGCGCGACCTACACGGTCGGCCTCCGGGGCAGCTTCTAGACGCGCGCGTTCGGCTTCAGGCCGGGCCGGTCCCGCCCCGCGGCAGGATCGCGCCCGGCGTGCGCAGCACCTTGGCCGCCAGCACGTGACCGGCCATTGCCGCCTCCTTGGGCGGTGCGCCTCCGAGCCGCGCGGCGAGGTAGCCCGCGTTGAAGCTGTCGCCCGCCCCCGTCGTGTCGAGCGGCAGAACGGTTTCGGGCGGCGGAACCCAACCCTTGCCGGCGATGAGCGCGCCTGCGGGGCCGTGCTTCACCACCACCTCGCGCGCGCCGGCGGCGAGCCAACGGTCCGCGCTGTCGATGGGCTCTGAGAAGCCGAACAGGATCGCCTCGTCGTCGAAGGTCGGCAGCGCGATCGACACGTGCGGCGCCAGGGCGTCGATCGTCCGGGCCGCTTCGCCTGAACTTTCCCACCCGCGAGGACGGTAGTTGGTGTCGAAGACGACGGCTCCGCCCACCTCGCGCACGGCGCGCGCGAAGCTGATGACCTGCCGCCGTTCGCTCTCGTCGAACAAGGAGAGCGTGATCCCGGAGAGGTAGAGGAGCGGCGTCCGCTCCGCTTTCCGAAGCACGTCGTCCGCCCCTTGCGTACGGAAGAAGGCGCGCGCCGCGCTCGCCGAGCGCCAGTAGGTGAAGCTGCGCTCACCGACCTCGTCCACCGTCACCGCGTAGAGGCCGGCCGTGCCCCCGTCGCGCCGCAGGACGTAGCGGGTGTCGATGCCCTCCTCGGTCAGCGCCCCCGCAATGCGGTCCGAGAACGCTTCGTCGCCGAGCGCCGTCATGTAGGCGACGCTGAGACCCTGTCGGCTGAGATAGACGGCCGTGTTGAAGCTGTCGCCCGCGACGCCGAGGCGGCAGGCCTCGTCGGTGACGTCGGACAGCTCGATCATCGCCTCGCCGAACACGACGGCGGGGCAGTCGGGCGTCGGGGCTACCAGTTCCAAAGCGTGCCGTCCCGCAGCCGGGCGACCGGTAGCTGCCTTGGCTTGTAGGGATGCTTCGCGGCGAGCTTCTCGTCCAGCGTGACGCCGTGGCCGGGCGTCTCGCCGCAATGCATGAAGCCGCGCTCGAAGCGGTAGTCGTGCGGGAAGACCTCGTCGGTCAGCTCCGTGTGCATCATGTACTCCTGAATGCCGAAGTTCGGCACCCAGCTGTCGAAGTGCAGCGCCGCGCCCATGCAGACCGGCGAGAGGTCGGTCGCGCCGTGGCTCCCCGTGCGCACCTGATAGAGCCCCGCGAGGTCGGCGATCCGCCGAAGGTGCGTGATGCCGCCCGCATGCACGACCGTCGCGCGGATGTAGTCGATCAGCTGCTCTTCGATCAGCGTCCGGCAGTCGTGGATCGTGTTGAAGACCTCTCCCACCGCGAGCGGCGTCGTCGTGTGCTGCCGGATGAGGCGGAAGGCCTCCTGGTTCTCCGCCGGGGTGAGGTCCTCGAGCCAGAACAGGTCGTAGGGCTCGAGGGACTTGCCGAGGCGCGCGGCTTCCTGCGGCGTCATCCGGTGGTGCGCGTCGTGAAGGAGCTTGGTCTCGGGCCCCACCTTCTCGCGCAATCGCTCGAAGAGCTTCGGCACGAAGGTCATGTAGGCGCGCGTGTCCCACTCCTGCACCTCGGGCAGCTCCTCGCCCGCGGGCTCGTAGTACATGTCGCCCTTGCCGATGCCGTAGGCGGTGGCGAGACCGGGCACGCCCGACTGTGCGCGAATCGCCTCGTAGCCCATCTCCTTGTAGCGCAGGACCTCGTCGACCGTGTGCTCTAGGTCCTTGCCGTTGGCGTGACCGTAGACGAGCACGCGCTCCCGGCTCTTGCCGCCCAAGAGCTGGTAGAGCGGCATGCCCGCCATCTTCGCCTTGATGTCCCAAAGCGCCGTGTCGACGGCGGCGATCGCGGACATTGTGACGGGCCCCCGCCGCCAGTAGGCGCCTCGGTAGAGGAACTGCCAGACGTCCTCGATCCGGCTCGCGTCGCGCCCGATCAGGTTCGGGATCACGTGGTCCGTCAGGTAGCTCGCGACGGACAGCTCGCGCCCGTTCAAGGTCGCATCGCCGATGCCTACGACCCCGGCTTGCGTCTCGATGACGAGGGTGACGAAGTTGCGCCCCGGCGAGCAGACGACCACCCTCGCACCGGTGATGGTGCGCTCCCTCGCGCTCCCGTCCGTCCGCTCCGCTTCGGCCATGCTGACGTTCCCTTCGGTTGACAGCGCGCGGGCGCGCTCACTTAAGTGCCCCCATGTCGCGGGCGGCCGGATGCCGGTCAAGCACCGCAGGAACAAGGTTCGGGAGGACCGTCATGGCCGCACCGCTTCAGCTGCATCCCGACAGGCTCTTTTCCTCCGACGAGACGCAGCGCGGGATCGCGCGCCGCCTCTACGCCGAGGTGAAGGACCTGCCGATCATCTCGCCGCACGGGCACACGGATCCGTCCTGGTTCGCGCTGAACGAGCCCTTCCCGGACCCAGCGCAGCTTCTGATCGTGCCCGACCACTACGTGTTCCGCATGCTCTACAGCCAGGGCATACCGCTCGAAGCGCTGGGCGTGCCGAGTGTGGACGGCACGCCGGTCGAGACCGATGGGCGCAAGATCTGGCACCGCTTCGCCGAGAACTACTTCCTCTTCCGCGGCACGCCTTCGCGCATGTGGCTCGACTGGGTCTTCGCCGAGGTCTTCGGGCTCGACGTCCTTCTGTCACCTGAGACGGCGGACCTCTACTACGACACGATCGACGCGGCGCTGCGCACGGACGAGTTCCGGCCCCGCGCCCTCTTCGACCGCTACAAGATGGAAGCGCTCGCGACGACCGAGGGGGCGCTAGACGACCTTGCGCACCACAAGACGATCGCCGCGTCGGGTTGGGGCGGCCAGGTCATCACGACCTACCGCCCGGACGCGGTCGTCGACCCCGAAATGCCCGGCTTCGCGGACAACGTGCGCAAACTCGGCGAGCTGACGGGCGAGAACGTCGAGAATTGGGACGGCTACCTCGCCGCGCACAGGACCCGCCGCGCATACTTCCGCGAGGTCGGCGGCGCGACGGCGACCGACCACGGCCACGCCACGGCGAAGACCCTCGACCTTCCGCGCGCCGAGGCGGAGGCGCTGTTCGGCCGCGTCCTGTCGGGCGACGCGCGGCCCGGCGACGCCGAGGCCTTCCGTGCGCAGATGCTGACTGAGATGGCGCGCATGTCCGTCGAGGACGGCATGACCATGCAGATCCATCCCGGCGCGCACCGCAATCACAATGAAGGCGTCCTCACCCGCTTCGGCCGGGACAAGGGCGGGGACATCCCCGCGCCGACCGAGTACGTGACCGCCCTCAAGCCGCTCCTGAACGCGGTCGGCAACGAGCCGAACCTCAACGTCATCGTCTTCACGCTGGACGAGGACAGCTACAGCCGCGAGCTCGCACCCTTGGCCGGGCACTACCCCGCCCTCACGCTCGGCCCGCCCTGGTGGTTCCACGACAGCCCCGAGGGGATGCGAAGGTTCCGGGAACGGACGACCGAGACGGCGGGCTTCTACAACACCGCAGGTTTCAACGACGACACGCGCGCCTTCCTGTCCATCCCCGCCCGGCACGACGTCGCGCGGCGCATGGACTGCGTCTGGCTCGCCCAGCTCGTCGCCGAGCACCACCTGCCCGAGGACGAGGCGGCCGAGGTGGCGCACGAGCTCGCCTACGGCCTCGCGAAGAAGGCCTACAGGCTTTGATCCTTACCCGCAGGGTAGCTCTTGCGACCGGCGTGGCCTGCGCCGGGCTCGCTGCGTGCGGGCAGGCCGACCGGCCGCTCTACGCGGCCGATGCCCAGGCCATCGACTACCCGACGACCAAGGCCGTCGAGGAGATGGGACGGCTCCTCGACGAGCGCACGGGCGGACGTCTCCGCTTCAAGGTCTTCGGCGGCGGTCAGCTCGGCCCCGAGCGCGACACGCTCGAGATGACGATCTTCGGCGGACTCGACCTCAACCGGATCAACACCGCGCCTCTGAACCCGATCGCGCCCGAGACGCTCGTCCCCGCCCTACCCTTCGTCTTTCAGTCCGTGCCCCACATGCGGGCCGCGATGGACGGCGAGGTTGGCCGAGCGATCCTCGAAAGCCTCGAGCCGCACGGACTGAAGGGTCTCTGCTACTACGATTCAGGCGCGCGAAGCTTCTACAACGCACGCCGTCCCATCCGTGAGCCGGACGACCTTCGCGGCTTGAAGATCCGGGTTCAGAACTCCGACCTCTACGTCTCCATGGTCGAAGCGTTCGGCGCCAACGCGACCCCGATGAGCTTCTCCGAGGTATATGGGGCCATCGCCAAGCGGGTGGTCGACGGGGCGGAGAACAACTGGCCGTCCTACTACACGACGCGCCATTTCGAGGTCGCCCCCTACTACACACTGACCGAGCACGTGATGGCGCCCGAGGTGCTGGTCATGTCGATGCGCCGCTGGCGGAAGCTTTCGGACGAAGACCAAGCGCTCGTCCAACAGGCCGCGCTCGATAGCGTGCCCTTCATGCGGAACCTCTGGGACGCCCGCGTTGCCGAGGCGAAGGCCGCGATCGCCGCGGCGGGAAATGAAGTCGTCACCATCGAGGACAAGGCGCCCTTCCGTGCACAGATGGAACCGGTATACGAACGCTTCGTGACCCCGAAGCTGCGCCCGCTGGTCGAGGCGATCCAAGCAACGGAGGTGCCCGTTGCCTGACGCAGACACAGACCAGGCACGCTCGGCGCCCCGCGCGCCGAGGTCTCACGACGCCGCCTCGCTGCCGGGGCAGTCCTCGCCGGCAACCGAAAGCGCGAGCCACTCCGTGCCGCTAGGACACGATGACCGCCATCTCGGTCCCTATACGACGGGGGCTGCCGCCCGCGCGTCCCGCCTCGCCTCGCTAGGCTGCTTGTGGCTTTCTGGCGTAGGTCTTTGCGTCATCACGCTGATCATCCTCTACCAGGTCTTCATGCGCTACGTCCTCTCGGCGAGCCCCTCCTGGTCCGAGCAGGCCGCTCTTTACATCCTCGTCTGGACGGTCCTCATCGCCGCCGCCGCCGGTGTGCGAGAGCAGTTCCACATCCGCATCCAAGCGGCGCAGGATGCGCTCTCACCGAAGCGTCGCCGCGTCGCGATCATCGCGGCGCACGCGGTCACCGGACTTATCGGCGTCTTCCTCGCCGTCTACGGCACGCAGCTCGTCACCGCGCTCTGGGCTTACGACATCCCGACGCTCGGCCTGCCGCGCGGGTCCGCCTTCCTGCCGCTCCCCCTAGGCGGCTTCTTGATCGCGGCCTTCTCGGCCGAGCACGTTCTCGCCATTCGCAAAGGGTTGGAGGTCGAACCGGTATGGCGCTGAGCGTTCTCCTCGTCTCGCTCGGGCTCTTCCTGGCCCTCGGCGTGCCGGTCGCCTTCTCGCTCCTCGGCGCGTCGGTCCTGACCTTCTTCTTTCTCGACGTCGCGCCCGTGATCGCGGTGCAGCAGCTTGCTTCGGGCATCAACGTCTTCACGCTGATGGCGATCCCCTTCTTCGTCTTCGCAGGCGACCTCATGTACCGTGCCGGCATCGCGGAGCGCCTGGTGCGCCTCGCGGACGCAGGCCTCGGGCGGACGCAGGGCGGGCTCGGCCAGGTCGACGTTGGCGCCTCCATGCTGTTCGGCGCGATCTCGGGCTCGGCCGTGGCGTCCGTCTCGGCGCTCGGCTCGACCTTGATGCCGATGATGGAGGAGAAGGGCTACGACCGCGACTACGCGGTCAACGTCACCTCGACGGCGGCGATCCTGGGGCTGATCATCCCGCCGAGCCACAACATGATCATCTACGCGGCCGCCTCCGGCATCGGTGTGTCGATCGGCGACCTCTTCGTGGCGGGCATCGTGCCGGGGCTTCTCTCGGGCATCCTCCTCGGGCTCGCCGCTTGGCTCGTCGCGAAGAAGCGCGGCTACCCGCGCGGCACCTTCCCCGGCTGGGCCGTCTTCGGGCGCGCAGCAGTCGCCGCGATCCCCGGGCTTCTCACCGCCCTCATCATCGTCGTCGGCATCCTCGCCGGGGTCTTCACCCCGACCGAGAGCGCGGCGGTCGCCGTCGGCTACACCGTGATCGTCGCCACGCTCGGCTACAAGAGCCTCGGGCGCGAAGGCTTCGGCCTCGCCGTCACGGGCGCCGTGCGCACGACGTCCATGATCATGCTGATCATCGGCTCGGCGGCCGCCTTCGGCTGGCTCCTCGCCCTTCTCGAAGGGCCGACCCGGCTCGCGAGCCTCGTCACCACGATCACCGACGAGCCGGCCTTCGTCCTCCTCCTGGTCCTCGTCGTGCTCCTGATCCTCGGCACCTTCATGGACATGGCGCCGCTCATCATCATCACGACGCCGATCTTCCTGCCGATGATGATGGGCCTCGGCATGGACCCCGTCCACTTCGGCATCGTCTTGATGCTGGCGCTCGGCATCGGGCTCGTCACGCCTCCCGTCGGCGCCGTGCTCTTCGTCGGCGCGGCGATCGGCAAGCTTCGCATCGAGAGCGCGGTGAAGACGATCTGGCCCTTCTACCTCGCGCTGATCCTCGCGCTCCTGATCACCGCCTACGTGCCCGCCCTCTCTCTGACGTTGCCCGCGATGCTCCAATGACCGACCGCCTTTCCGAGAAAACCCTCGATCAGCTCTCGCAGGAGGCCCGCCGCCCCGGCTACGACCGCGCGACCCTCCGCCCGCGCATGGTCCACCTCGGCGTGGGCGCGTTCCACCGCGCGCACCAGGCGGTCTGCACGGAAGACGCGATCGAGGCCAAGGGCGGCGATTGGGGCGTCACCGGCATCTCGTTGAGGAGCGACACCGCCGAGACCCAGCTCGCCCCCCAGGACGGCCTCTTCACCGTCGGCACGCGCGAGGGACAGGATCAGTCCCTGCGCCTTATAGGCAACCTGACCCGCGTCCTGACCGCACCCAAGGCGCCGCAGGCCGTGCGCGCCGCCCTCGCCGCGCCGGACCTCAGCGTCGTCACCCTGACGATCACCGAGAAAGGCTACGCGCTAGACCCCGCGACGGGGAACCTCAGGACCGACGCGCCCGAGATCGCGGCGGACCTTCGCTCGCCGCGCGAACCCGCCTCTGCGATCGGATACCTGGTCGAGGCCTTCCGCAACCGGCGCGAGGCGAGCCTCGCGCCCTTCACCACCGTCTCCTGCGACAACCTCCCTTCCAACGGTGAACGCCTCCGCAGCGCGGTCCTTCAGTTCGCGGGCGCGGTGGACAAGGACCTCGCCTCCTGGATCGAGGCCGAGGCCGCCTTCCCCGAGACGATGGTCGACCGCATCGTCCCCGCCGTGACCGAGGAGGACCTCGCCCGCGCCGAGGCGCAGATGGGCCTTCGCGACGAGGGCCACATCGCGACCGAACCCTTCTTCCAATGGGCGATCGAGGACAGCTTCTGCGGGCCGCGCCCTTCATGGGAAGCAGGCGGCGCGCTCTTCGTGTCCGAGGTCGCCCCATACGAGGCCGCGAAGCTCCGCCTCCTCAACGGCCCGCACAGCGCGATCGCCTACCTCGGCTACCTCGCAGGGCACACTTACGTGCACCAAGTGATGGCCGACGAGGACCTCTGCGCCTTCGTGACGGCTTTGATGGAGGAAGAGATCGCGCCCACGGTGAAGGCGCCGGACGGTTTCGACCTTGCTTCTTACACGCAGGACCTGCGCGACCGCTTCCGCAATCCCGCCCTCAACCACCGCACCTGGCAGATCGCGATGGACGGCAGCCAGAAGCTGCCCCAGCGCCTTCTGAACACGATCCGCGACCGCCGGGCGGCGGGCGCGCCCATCGAAAAGCTCGCCACGGCCGTCGCTGCCTGGATGGCCTACGCCCGCGGGCGGGACCTGAACGGCGAACCCATCGACGTGCGCGATCCGATGAAGGACCGCCTCGCCGAGATCGGCGGGGCGGGAAGCGCGGCGGACCTCGTCTCGGGCTACCTCGCGCTCAAAGACGTCTTCGGTGACGACCTGCCGCGCGACGAAGCGTTCAGGACGGCAGTGACGGGCAAGCTCGAAGCCCTCCTGGCGGGCGGCGTTACGGCGGCGCTTCGCGGCTGACGGCGTGCCGCGCGACGTCCTCGTCTGCGGTGCCGGCATCGGCGGCCTCGCAGCTGGCCTCGCCCTTGCCCGAAGAAGAATCCGCGTCCGGATCCTGGAGCGCGCGGAGCGCCTGGAAGAGGTCGGAGCGGGCCTCCAGCTCAGCCCCAACGCGGTGCGCGTCCTTCGCGCCTTGGGGCTGGAGGACGAGGTGCGCTCCACCGCGTTCGAGCCTGAAGACGCTGTCGTCCGCGACGGCCGGACGGGCCGCGTGCAGCTCCGGGTTCCGCTCAAGGGCGCCTGCGAGCGGCGCCACGGCGCGCCCTATCTTCAGACGCACCGTGCCGATCTGCATGCGGTCCTGCGCCGCGCGTGCGAGGCGGCTGGCGTCGAGATCGCGCTCGGCAGAGACGTGCTTCGCTACGAGACCGGGCCGCGCGCTGCCCTCCTAACCGCGAGGGAGCGTTTCGAAGCCGACGCGGTGATCGGCGCGGACGGCCTGCGCTCCGCGATCCGCGCGCAGATGACGCGCGGCCCTGCGCCCCGCTTCACCGGACAGGTCGCGTGGCGCGCGGTCGTGCCGGCGCACGCTCTCGCCGCCGGAACGATCCCGCCCGATGCGACGAGCTGGACGGGGCCGGGGCGTCACCTCGTCACCTACTATCTTCGCGGCGGGGCGTTCATCAACGTCGTCGCGGTCGAGGAGCGCGCGGGCTTCGCCGCCGAGGACTGGCGCCAGGCGGGCGACCCAGCCGCGCTCAAAGCCGCCTTCGCGGGATGGGACCCGCGGCTCCTAGCGCTTCTCGATGCGGTCGAGACGCCGTTCCTCTGGGGCCTCTTCGATCACCCTCCGTTGGCGAGCTGGACCGACGGCGCCGTCGCCCTGCTCGGCGACGCTGCCCACCCCATGCTGCCCTTCCTCGCCCAGGGAGCGGCGATGGCGTTGGAGGACGCCTGGGTCCTTGCCGCGATGCTGAGCGGCGCGGACGACGTGCCGAGCGCTCTGCGCCGTTACGGGGCGATCAGGCGGCCCCGGACCACGCGGGTCCAGCGCATGTCCGCTGCCAACAGGGCGATCTTCCATGCAGGCAAGGGCCCGGCCCATCTGCCGGCACGCCTGGCGCGCGGGGCGGCCCGGCTGGCGCCGGGCCTCGCCGGGCGGCGCCTCGCAGCGGTCTACGGGCACGACGTCACCGACTGATGGTCGCGCTGTCGGCGCGAGGCCGGCTTGCCGCCGACTTGCCGGAATGCGGACCCGACACTAAACCGGGATACGGGCCCGGGCGCAGGGGCTGTTTCGCGAGTCGCAGTGTCACGATCAGCTCTACCCTCCGCCCGCTTCGGGCGCGCGGCTTGGCGCCGGGCGTTGTTCCGGCGCTTCGGGCTATCCCTTACCGTCCTCGCGGTCGGCCTCGTCACGACCGCCTTCGTCACCTGGCAGGTCTCCCGCTTCGGCGAGGTCGGCGACCGCGAGCGCCTCGCGCGGCTGATCGACGTGCAGGTCGAGGCGATCCGTGACCGCCTCAACGCTCAGATCGCGCTGTTGCGGGGCGGGGCCGGCTACTTCGCGGCCACCGACGGGGAGATCACCGAGGACGAATTCGCGGCCTATGTGAACCGCCTGCGCTTCGAGGACACCTATCCGGGTGCGCAGGGCCTCGGCTACGCGCGCGTGACCGGCGTCCAACCGAGCGGCCGACTGACCTCCGAGATCGTCTTCCTGGAGCCCAAGGAAGGGCGAAACGAGTCCGCGATCGGCTACGACATGCTTTCCGAGCCGGTGCGGCGAGGGGCGATGCAGCGCGCTCGCGACCTCGGCGTCGCGTCCATGACGGGTCCGCTCAACCAGGTCCAGACCGACGCCGGCACCTTGCGGGCCGGCTTCATCATCTACGTGCCGGTCTACACCACGCCCGGCGTGCCGAGCAGCCTCGACGCCCGTCGCGCGACGATCCGCGGCTGGGTCTACAGCGCGCTGCGCGCGAACGCCTTCTTCGGCGAAGGCGTGCTGCGTGGCCGTCCGCCGCGCGAGGTCGCCTTCGCAGTCTATGACGCCTCTCAACAAGAGGTCCCGATCTTCGCTTACGGTGCCCGTGCTCCTTGGGCCGCAACCACGGTTCGCCGGCTCGAAGTCGGCGGGCGTGAGTGGCTCGTCGCCTTCGCCGCGACGCGCGACTTTCAGCGCAAGGCAGGCCGTCCGTTCCTCGCGACGATCGCCCTCATCGGCTTCACCGTCACCGTGCTGCTCGCCCGTGCGGCCGATGCGCAGGTTCGCGCTGCCCGCGAGGCCGTCACGGCGCGAGAGGCGCTCGAAGAGGAGACCGTCCGTCTCGACGCGCTGCGCCGGGCGTCGGCCGCGCTCGCCGCGGAGCTCGACCTTCGACGCCTCGTCGAGCTCGTGGTCGACGAGGCGCAGACCCTGACCCGTGCGGCCTACGGCGCCTTCTTCGAGCGGGCAGTGAGCCAGGACGGTGAGCCGATCTGGCGCCTCTACAGCCTTTCCGGTGCGAAGCGCGAAGACTTCGTTCGCTTCGGCACGCCGCGCGTGACCGACCTCCTCGCGCCGAGCTTCGAGCGCGGTGAGACCGTCCGGTCGGACGATGTCCTCACCGACGCCCGCTACGGCCGGATGGGCGGCATGCCCAAAGGCCACCTGCCGGTGCGAAGCTACCTCTCGACGCCGGTCGTCTCGAGCTCGGGCCAAGTCTTCGGCGCGCTTCTCTTCGGACACCCAGAGCCCGCCCGGTTCGGGCATCGGGAAGAGGAACTGATCACCGCCTTCGCGGCTCAGGCGGCGACCGCCCTCGACAACGCTCAGCTCTTCCGTGATGCGCAGGAAGAGATCGCGCGCCGCAAGCGGGCCGAGATCGAGCTTCAGGACGAACGCCGCGCCGCGGAGATCGAGGCGGCGGAACGCGCGGCGATCCTCGGCCAGCTCGGCGAGGGAGTGATCGTCACCGACGCGAGCGGACGGATCACCTTCGTCAACGACGCGGCCGCGAGGCTTCACGGCGTCAGCGAACTGAACGTCGGGCCCGAAGGCTACGTGTCGACCTACGGCATCCTGACGCTCGATGGGCGCCCCTACTCGTCGGAAGAGATGCCGCTGACGCGTGCGGCCCGCTACGGCGAGAGCATCGCCGACGCACGCTGGCGCATCCGCCAGCCGAACGGCACGGAGGTGCTCGCCATCGGCTCCGCCCAACCGATCACCGCCGCTTCGGGTCAACGCATCGGCGCCGTGCTGACCCTACGGGACGATACCGAGCGCCACGCGGCCGAGGAGAGCCTTCGGGCGTGGAGTGAGCGCCTGGAGGAACGGGTCAAGGCGCGCACCGCGGAGCTCGAGCGGGCGAGGGACAGCCTCGAGATGATCAACCGCGACCTCGAGGCGATCGTTGAGGCACGCGTCGCGGACGTGAAGTCGGCGAACGAGGAGGTCCAACGCTTCGCCTACATCGTCAGCCACGACCTGCGCGCGCCGCTCGTCAACATCATGGGCTTCGCCGGTGAGCTCGAGACCAGCTTCGCAGAAGTCCAGGACACCTTGCCGAAGGCCGACGCCGACAGTTTCGGCGCGGACGTGAAGGAATCGCTCGACTTCATCCGTGCGGCCATCTCGAAGATGGACGGGCTGATCAACGCCATCCTGAAGCTCTCGCGCGAGGGGCAGCGCCGTTACACCCCGGTGCCGCTCGACATGACGACGCTCGTCCGCACCGCGATCGCGACCCTCCACCACCAGGCAGGCGAGGTCGGCGCGGAGATGAGCGTCGAGGCGCTGCCCGACATCACCTCCGACCGCCTCGCCGTCGAGCAGATCTTCGCGAACCTCCTCGACAACGCCCTGAAGTACCTCGACGCGGACCGGCGCGGGAAGATCGACGTCTCGGGCCGGATCGACGGGTCCTTCGCCGTCTTCGAGGTCACGGATAACGGGCGCGGCATCGATCCCAAGGATCACGCCCGGGTCTTCGACCTTTTCCGCCGCTCCGGGCGTCCGGAGAAGCCGGGCGAGGGCATCGGTCTTGCTTACGTCCGGATGCTGGTCCGTGCGCTCGGTGGCCGTATCAGCTTGTCTTCCGAGCCGGGGGTAGGCACGACGTTCACCGTCCGCTTGCCTCTCGAATTCGCGGGCGCCACCAGTCAGTAGGAGAAGTCCATGATGCCTGTAAGCATCGTCATGGTCGAAGACGATGAGGGCCACGCTCGCCTCATCGAACGAAACATCCGCCGTGCTGGCGTTACCAACGACATCCAGGGCTTCACGGACGGGCAGAGCGCGCTCGACTTCCTGCTCGGGCCGGATGGCAGCGGCTCGGTCAACGCCGGGCGGCAGCTCCTGGTGCTTCTGGACCTCAACCTGCCCGACATGACGGGGATCGACATCCTCGAGAAGATCAAGGCGAACGACCACACCAAGCTCGCGCCGGTCGTGGTCCTGACGACGACGGACGACGAGGTCGAGATCCAGCGCTGCTACGATGCGGGGGCGAACGCCTACATCACCAAGCCCGTCAACTACGAAGGCTTCGCGGACACGATCCGCAACCTCGGCATGTTCTTCTCGATCATCCAGGTGCCGGAGACCGTCTAGCGTGCCGGACAGCCTTCCCTTCGTTCTCTACATCGACGACGACCCCGGGCTTGCCAGCCTCGCGGGCCGCGCGTTGCAGCGCCGAGGCTTCGGCTTCGCGCACGCGGAGAGCGGAGCGGACGGATTGGCGCGCCTCGGCGCAGGGGGCGTGGACGTGGTCGCGCTCGACCACTTCATGCCGGACGAGACCGGGCTCGACGTGCTGCCGAAGATCCGCTCGCTGCCCGACGCTCCTCCGGTCGTCTACGTGACGGGATCGGACGACAGCCGGGTGGCGGTCGCAGCGCTCAAGGCGGGGGCCGCCGACTACGTCTGGAAAGACGTGAACGGAGAGTACCGGGAGCTTCTCGCGGAATCCATCCTCGCGGTGTTCGAGCAGGAACGCCTGCGCCGCGCCAAGGTCGCCGCCGAGGCCGAGGTCCGCGTTGCGCGCGACAGGGCGGAGGCCTTGCTCGTCGAGGTCAACCACCGCGTCGCCAACAGCCTTCAACTCGTCTCCTCGCTCATCCTGCTTCAAGAACGCGCGCTGCCGGAGGACGCCCTCGTCGCGCGGGCCGCCCTCGGTGAGACGGTCGCGCGGATCGAGGCCATCTCCCGCGTGCACCGGCACCTCTACACCTCCGAGGACGTCACCAGGATCGACCTCGACGTCTACCTGCGCGAGCTGATCGAGCAGCTTCAGGACACGTCCTGTCCCGAGGGCGGCGTGACGCTGAGCTACGCTGCGGTCTCCGAGCTCTACGTGTCCGCCAACGAGGCGGTCTCCTTGGGCGTCATCCTGACCGAGCTCGTCACCAACGCGATCAAGTACGCCTATCCGAGCGGCACCGGCGGGGTGCGCATCAACCTCTCTCGCGAGCGGGACGAGATTGCTCTGACCGTCGCCGACGACGGTGTGGGCAGCGCTTCGGAAGCGGAAGGCGGGGCCAAGGGCACGGGCCTCGGCACCAAGATCATCGGCGCCATGGCGGGGTCGCTCAAGGGACGCATCGTCCACAACCCCGTCGCGGGCACCAGCGTGACGGTCAGGTTCCGCCACGCCGGTTGAGCCTCGTCAGGGTGCGCCCGCCGCGTCCGCCCCTTCGCCCGTCGCGCTCGTCAGGTCGCGCGCCGCCGCGACCAGCTCGACGTAGGATGCGCCGAGCGGAATGACGTACTCGTTCTCGCCCCAGAAGAACGGCCAGTCCTCCTTGTTCTCGGGGAAGTCGGGTTTGAGGATCAGGACACCCGGCACCACGCCCCCCGCGATGAAGGAGAAGTCGGCGCGGTTGTTGCCATAGGCGACCTCCTTCGACTTCGCGCCGACGGCGGAGACGAGGGAGAGGTCGTGACCCGGATGCCGCCCGAGGACGTAGTCGAGGCCCGCGAGGACTTCCTCGGCGCTGACGAGTTCCGGGAAGGCCTTGTGGATCTGGTACTGGACGAGGGACTCGTTGACGACGGTGCCCGAGCCCGCCCAGCCGCCGCGGGTGATCCGTACACCGAACGGGTTCTCGGTCTTCGCTTCCTCCATCTCGACGAGCCAAGCTTCCGACGCCTCGCGCAGCGTCTGACGGAAGGTGTCGGGCATGTCCGGCAGCACGCGGAAGGCCGCGTCGGCGGTAAAGCCGTAATACGCCTCTGCCTCCGGCCAGAGGCGTATTACGGCCTCTTCGTACTCGTCCTTGCCGGTCGTCGCGAAGAGTTCGGCGGCGGCGAGGAAGCGTTCCGCCTCGAGCGGGCCGCCCGTCGTGTTGCCGTGGCGGTAGGTATCGGGCTCCTTGCCCTGCTCCTCCGCCCAAGTGTCCTCTGCGATCTTGAGCGCCTTGTCCGCAAGCTCGTCGTCATAGCCGCGCAGCGCGCGAGAGGCCGCCGCGAGGCCGGCCGAGGAGCCGTAGTTGAGTGCGCTCGCCTTGCTCGTGAACGCCCAGCGGTCGTCCTTCTTGCCGCTGCGGCCGCGCTTCTCCTCGTCCGGCGACAGCTTCGCGTTGTAGACGAGGCCGTCCGTCTTCGTCACCGCGTCGCCGAGGTGGGTGTACTGATCGAGGTCGGGCTCGACGATGCCGTGGATGGCGTGGCCGACCGCGTCGAACTGGGCGACGAGCTGCAGCGTGCCGTGCTTGATCTGCTGCAGCATGTCGGGCTCGCCGTCCGGCGTGTGGAGGTCGACGCGGTGGCGCGGCCAGTCGACCTTGGTCTCGTCGCGATCCGGCGCGAAGGCCTCCCACCCTGCGACGAGCGAGCGGACCGTACCGTACTGGCTCTGCGTGCGGATGTCGAAGTCGCCCGCGTCGAACCAGCCGCCGACATCGAGGCCGGGGATGTGCTCCATCGGCTCGAACTTCGTGTCCGTGGTCGGCCCTTGCGCGTAGAGGTCGTGGTGCTCGTGGTTCACCGGCGCTTGCAGCGCGTCGTCCATGTGCGCCGTGCCGTGCCAGACCCGGTAGGCCTCGTTGACGAACATGTGGTCCATCTGGACGGGGAAGAAGACGTCCATGGTCGGCTTCCAGGCGTCGTCATAGACGTCGTCGGCGATCGTGATCGGTGCCGTGCGGTGATCGCCATAGGCGAGGACGTAGAGGCCGGGCTCGGTCACGTCCGAGAAGTCGATGGTCGCGTAGGTATAGCGCAGGTACTCGCCCCAAGGCTCGACCGGTGCGACCATCGCCTCGGTTTCCGAACCGTCCGCGCCGATCTTCAGGACGCGCGCGCTCTCCTCGGGCGTGTCGTTCCGGTCGAGCTCGACCACGGCGACCTTATCGCGGTTCGGCGTGTAGCCGACCTGGCTGTGGCTGATGACGGGATCGCGCGTCCAGCCGGGGATCGAGCTCGCGTCGATCGTCCAGGTCAGCAGCGTGCCCGACTTGCCTTCCGGCAGCACGCTCCTGAGCACGTACCAGCCGTTGCTCGCCTGGTTCCGCCCGTCATAGAGCAAGATCGGCGCGCCGTCCGAGGTGATGGAGATACGGTCCTCGGGCGAGGCGGGCGCCATCGTGAAGGACTGGGCCGTCGCGATCGCCTCCGGCTCGGCCATCGCGCCGTCGGGCCGCGCGCCGTCCTCGCGCAGGGTCATGTCGCCGGCGGGATAGCGCGGCAGCATCCCGGCCTCGCCGTCCGCGATGTAGCCCTTGCCCCAGAAGGCGGAGGGCTGGAACTCGAGGTTGAAGCCGGCCCGCCCCGCGAGGCTGTCCGGCACCGCCTCGTCTGAGAGGACGCTGATCGTCACCGCGCCGTCGCCGGTCGCTTCGGCCCTGATCGTGTACTCGAAGCCTTCGTCCGGGTAGGACAAGTGCGCCTCGATGACGCCCGCCTCCTCGTCGACCGTGCGCTCGCCGAACCTTCCGATCGGCTCCCACTGCCCCGGCGTCGCGCTCAGGCGGACGTCGCCGTTCGTGACCACGCGCTGGCCGTGATGGATCACCTCGACGCCGCTGATCTTCGCGTCGGCGAACAGGCCGTCATACCAGTTGGAGAAGACGAGGACGTTGACGCCGTCGGTCTCGAAGTAGCCCTGATCGGATAGGGTGAGCGCTGCGTCCTCCTGCGCGAACGTGAGGCTCGGCGCGGCGGCGAGGGCGATCGTGAGAGCGCTAACAGCGGTAAGCAGGGATCGTTTCGGCATCGGTTCCTCCGGGAGCTTTGCGGCCGCTCGGCGCGACTCTTTCAATTCAGTCCGTAGCCTAGGAGATGGCCGGGGCACCGGCCATAAAAACCCGCAGAGGTTCGGCTCACCCCTGCGCGGGGCAGTACCGGGCGATGAAGTCCTCATGCGAGGGCAGCTGGCCAAGGGCGCGTTCGACGCTCCGCTCGATGCCGGAGAGGGCGCCCGCGAGCTGCTCGTCCGTCATCATTCCGGCCATGCGGTGGTGTCCGCCTGGCACGAGGCGTTGTCCGAGCATGACCTGCACCCAAGAGTCGACCTGGAACAGGTCTTCGGGCCCCTGATAGGCGTAGCCGCTCTCCTCGAAGAGGGCGATCCGCTCGGCGAGGCTGCCTGGGATCTCCATGTTCCGGCAGTGCCGCCAGAAGGGCGAGTCGTCGCGCTCCGTCGCCCTATAGTGAAGGATGATGAAGTCACGGATGCGCTCCATCTCGACCGCCGCCATCTCGTTGAAGCGGGTCCGCAGGGCCGAGGCGTCGCCCGAGAACGGAAAGAGCTTGATGAGGCGCGTCACCGCGATCTGGATGAGGTGGATGCTGGTCGACTCGAGGGGCTCGATGAAGCCGCTCGAAAGGCCCAGCGTGACGCAGTTCTTGTTCCAGGCCTTGCGCCGCCGCCCCGTGACGAAGCGGATCGGGCGCGGCTCGGTCAGCCGTTCCCCGGTCACGGCGCCGAGAAGACGCGCCTCGGCCGCCTCGTCCTTGAGGAAGCTCGAGCAGTAGACGATGCCGTTGCCAACCCGTTTCTGAAGCGGAATGCGCCAGCGCCAACCAGCGTCATGCGCGATCGACCGCGTGTAGGGCACGGGCGGCTCGGTCGCACTCGTCTGCACCGCGATCGCCCGGTCCATGGGCAGCCAGTGCCGCCAGTCGTCGTAGCCGGTCTTCAGCGTCTCTTCGATCAGGAGGCCACGGAAGCCCGTGCAGTCGAGGAACAGGTCTCCTTCGACCCGCTCGCCGCCTTCGAGCACGAGGGCGGTCAGATCGCCGCTCTCGGCGTTCTGCTCGACACGGTCGATCTTCCCTTCGACGCGGGCCACGCCCGCCCCTTCCGAGAGCGTCCTGAGCAGCTTCGCGTAGGCCGTCGCGTCGAGGTGGAAGGCGTAGTTGAGCCCTCCCTTCTCGTCCGTATACATTTTGCTCTCTTCGGCGGCCCGAAGCTCGAGGCAGTAGGCACCGAGATCCTTTCCGAGCCCGCGCGCTCTCGCCTCGGCCCAGACCGAGAAGAAGTGGGTCATCCAGGGCGACTTGCCGATCGTGCCGAAGGAGTGGACGTAGCGGTCGCCTTCGCGTGCCCAGTTCTCGAACGCAATGCCCAGCTTGAACGTGGCCTGTGTGGCGCGCATGAACGCGCGCTCGTCGAGACCGATCATGGTGTGGAAGGTCCGCTGCGTCGGGATCGTCGCCTCGCCTACGCCGATCGTGCCGATCTGATCGGACTCGACGAGGGTGATGTCGAGGAGCGGCCCGAGTTGCTTCGCGAGCGCGGCCGCGGCGACCCAACCCGCCGTGCCGCCGCCGGCGATGACGACTTTGACCTTCGGTTGTTCCATTCCTCGGCCCCTAGCGGTTCAGCTTGGCGAGGAGCGCCCGCCGCAGGCGGCGCGCCGTTCCTTCGTCCATCGGCCCCAACGGCCCCCTGGCGCCTTCGGGTAGGTGCGCGCCCGCGCGCTCGGCCGGTCCGAACACGTAGTAGTCGAACAGCGCCTGCCACGCCCTCTTCTCCGCTTCCGGACGGTCGCGCAGGCTGAGAAGGCCGTGCAGCAGCGTGTTCATCGGCGTGTCCATGTAGGCGGGCACGGCGTTCCACCAGTAGTTCACGAGCACGTTGAAGTCGTCGAGCGCCTCGACGTGGTGCCACCACATGGCGGGGTAGAGAAGGACGTCGCCGGGCTCGAGCTCGGCCACTTGCGCGGTCCGGAGCGCCGCTTCGAAGCGCGGGAACCGTTCGAGGTCCGGGGCCTTGAAGTCGACCATGCTGATGACCTGCCCGCCCGGCGTCGGCTCGAGAGGGCCGGGGTAGAGGTTCGCGATCTGATCGGGCGGGAAGAGCGTGAAGCGCCGCCGGCCGACGGCGCAGACCGCGACGTTGTTCGACATGTCGTGATGCGCCGTCGCGGTCGTGCGGTTGCCGATCCACATCGATACGAGGGGCGGCGCGGCGACCTTCGGGTCCTCGCCGACCGGAAGGTCGTTCTCCGCCCGAAAGCCCGGAAAGAACGTCTCGATGTCCGTCGAACCGACGTAGAGCGAAGGCACGTCCGTCCGGCCGAGGTAGGACGAGACTTCCTCGAGGAAGTCCGCGACCGGGATCCGTCCGGCTTCGAAGTTCATCGCCGTGACGGTATCGTCGTAGAAGAAGCGGCCCTTAAGCGCCGGCGCCGCGCGGTAGCAGACCAAAGGCCGCCCGGCGTCGAAGCGCCGGATCAAGGCCATCGCGTCCTGCGTACTGCGAAGACCCGCCTGCACGAGCGCCCAGTCCGACGCCGCGCCCCGAAGGACGACAGGCCCGTCCGCCGCGAGGAAGGGCGAGAGCCAACCAGGCTCCGTCCTGTCGGGGGTGAGCGTCCGGGCCCGCCGCGTCGCCCGGTCGGCGACCGGGGCGTTTTCGCTCATCTCAGCCAGCACCGCCCTCCTCCTTGCGCCGCTTGCGCTCGATGAGATGGTGGATGTTCCCCAAGGACGACACGGCTGCGAAGACCAGGAGCAGCATGCCCTTCTCGTTGAGCGTCCTCAGCGCGTCGCCCGGCAGGGCGGCGAGGCGCTCCGTGCTGACGGTGTGGAAGCCCGGCACCTTGCAGCGGGCCGTCTCGCTCAGCTCGATGTCGATCTCGACCGGCTCCAGAAGGCCGTGCGCCTCGAGCGCCTCGAAGAACGAAGCGGTCTGCGCCGCGCCGTTGTGTAAGATCTGCAGCGTGCGGATCGAGGCTTCGAGGTAAGGGGCGTTGCCGCCATGGGGGAGGAAGAGCGGCAGCCCGTCTTGCGTGCTGATGCGCGGATGATCCTGGTCGATGTAGATGACGGGCTCGCCCGCCGCCCCGTGTCCGCCCGCGAAGCCGATCATGAAGGGGCCGCGGCGCTGCGCCGCCGGAACGTAGCGGGCCTGCCATCCCTTCTCGTCCAGGAACAGGTTCTCGCCTCGGTCGAAGCCCAGAAGGGCGACCGCCGAGTAGCCCTTCTCCTCCTTGCGGAAGAGGATGGGGTACTCGCGCTGAACCTCGGCGAACTCGGGCGTAAAGACGGGGACGTGGTTCACCGCATCGCCGAACGCCGCGCTGTGCCCTGTGAGAACCTTGAGGTTCTGGTGCTGGGCGTCGTTCAGCGGGACGGGGTTTGGCATGACGGTCGGTCCTAGGCGTCGCCGCTCGCTTCCGGGCGGCCGGGGCGGGCCGGGGAGACCGGCCTCTCCTTCGGTTTTGAACGAGAGCCGAGCCGACCTCAACGCCCCCAAAGAGAAAAGGCCGCTGCGAGCAGCGGCCTTTTCCATAAGTCTCGGTGAAGCGAGAGCTTAGAACGAGTAACGCGCACCGAAGTAGTAGCGCGGCGACAGCTCGTAGCCGAAGTAGAACTGTTCTGGAACGCGGTGATAGGTCCGCTGGTCCTCGCCGGTCAGGTTGATGGCCTCGAACGAGAGCGCGAGGTTGTCCGTCAAGTCGTAGGAGACGTTCAGGTCGAGCTGGCCGTAGTCCTCTACGTAGATCGGCGAACGGTCACCGCCCGAGTTCGTCTCGGACAGGAACGTGTCGCGCCAGTTGTAGGCGAGACGGGCCGACACGCCGTAGTTCTCGTAGATGGCCGTGAAGTTCGCCGTGTCGGACAGGCCGACCAGCGCGAACTGGTTCACCGTCGTGCTGGCCGCCGGGTCCGCGTCCGTGTTGCCGTCGACGATGGTGTAGTTGGCCGCGAAGCCGAACCCGCTATCGCCGAAGAAGTGCTGCCAGGCGAGTTCCCAACCGTGGATCACGCCGTCGAAGTCGTTGACGGGACGGTTGATCGCGAAGTTGAGGAGCGGATCGTCCCCGTTCGGCACGACGTCGTAGGCGCCAAGGATCTCGTCGTACTCCGCCTGGGTGATGCCGCCGGCGAGGTAACCCTCGAAGGCCGCGCGGCCCGCCGCGACGTCGCCGCCGTTCGCGTCGATGAGCGCGACGATCGAGAACAGGTTCGCCTCGGACTGCTCAATGCCGAGATCGTTGATGATCCCGAGCGCGTCGCCCGAACGCGTCCCGTCCGCACCCGAGGCCGGGTCACGCAGGCCGAACAGAGGCCCGTTGACGACCGCGTTGCCGAGGAAGTTTCGGACGTTCTTGTAGAAGTAGCCGGCCGAGATGTAGCTCGTGTCGCCGTAGTACCACTCGATCGAGGCGTCGTAGTTGTCCGACTCGAGGGGTTCCAGCGTCGGATCTTGCGTGTTCGACGCCGTCGTGCCGCCGAGCGCGGTCGGACGGTTCGGCGCCCCGACGTTCACCGAGGCGAAGAGGTTCGAGTACGGAACCCGCGAGATCGTCTTGCTGTAGGACGCGCGCGCCAAGACGTTGTCGGTCACGTCGACTTGGAAGTCGGCGTTGGGCAGCAGGTTCGTGTAGCTGCCTGTGCCCGACACGTCGCTTCCCTCGCCGCCGGACAGGATCTGGAAGTCGTTATCCGACTGCCAGAGCACGGTCGTCGGTGTCGCTTGGGCGGCAGACGAGTCGACTTTCGTGTCCTCGTAACGGATGCCTGCGTTGAAGCGGGCGTCGCGTCCGAAGAACTCCATCTCGGTCGAGAACTGGGCGTAGGCAGCCCAGATCTTCTCCTGAACCCTGTCCAGTGACGGCGTCACAGCGACCAGGTTCTCCGAGTAGGCCTGTTGGAAGATCGGGAACAGTTCCGAAGCGTCGGCCTTGAACGCGATGTCCGCCTGACCGACCGGAATGTCGTCGAAGAGGCATTCCAGACAGTAGGTGTCGATGAGGCCCGGCGCGATCTCTTGGACGTCGCCCGGGTTGGCGAGGCCCCAGCTGCCGAGGTCCTGCTGCGTGTTGAGGTTGCCGCGCAGCATCTTCGTGTCGCGGTAGTTCGTACCGATCGTCAGGAGGCTCCCGTCGCCGGTCTCGAACACGGCCCGGAGGTCGATCTCGTCGAGCTGGGTCTGCATCTCGGCAGAGGTGCTGCGCTGAACCTGCGAGGCGAGGTCGCCGACGTCGAGGACGCCGTTGCCGTTGCCCTTCTCGGTGTCGTCGATCGAGTACTGTTGGATCGGGTAGCCGCTCGAGTGGTCGGCCGAGTGCTCCAGGATGACGGGCGCACCCATGGAGAAGAAGTCAGCCACGTGGCCGTTCGGGTTGTCGCCGCCGGACTTCGCCTCCGAGGAGTGCGCGTCCAGAACGACCGTCAGGCTATCGGTCGCTTCCCACTCGGCGTTGAAGCCAAACGAACCGAGCTCGTCCTTGGTCGCACGGTTGGTCTGCTCGAAACCGATGTCCTTCGTGCCGCCGTTGAACTCGTAGATGTAGAGCGGCGTCGCGACGGGGCCGGAGGTGTCGAAGATGAACTCGTCCATCGGCGTGGCGAACCAGTTCGTCTGCTCGTAGCGGAGCTCGGACGACTTGTTCTGGACGTAGAGGTAGTCGCCGGTCAGCGTCAGATTTTCCATCGGACGGAACTGAAGGACGACCTGACCGTTGATCCGCTCACGCTCGATGTCGGAGAAGTCGTAGCGGCTGTCCTGGGGGATGCCGTAGAGCTGATCCGCGGCGGGCGGGTTCGTGACCGTCGTGTCGGCGGTGACGTAGCTGCCGTTGTCCAGGAATGCCGGATCCGGGGCGCTACCGTCTTCGCGCTCGCGGGGGTCGAAGACGAGCCAGTCGTTGACCTGCTGCGTCGGCGCGCCCGAATCGCGTTTCGAGTACGAACCGTAAAGGCTGATGCCGAAGCGTTCGGAAGGATCGGTCCAGCTGCCGATGCCGGAGATTTCGGGCGTGATGTCGGACCCGTCTTCCACGCTCGAATCGTGCAGCGCCTTCGCCTGCAGCGTCAGGGTCCGGCCCGAGCCGTCGAGCGGCTTGACCGTCGCGATGTCGACCGTCGCGCCGATGCCGCCCGACGGGATGATCGCTTGGCCGGTCTTGTAGACCGTAAGGCCCGAGACGCCTTCCGAAGCGAGGTTCGAGAAGTCGAAGGTCCGGCTCGCGCCCGGCGGGAAGTTGCCGCGCGCACCGATGACGCCGACCTCGGCGGTCGGCAGCGTACGGCCGTTCAGCGTGATGAGGTTGTAGCCGGGGCCGAAGCCGCGGACGGTAATGCCGGAGCCTTCACCGTTCTGACGGTCGATCGAGACGCCCGTGATCCGCTGCAGCGATTCGGCGAGGTTGGTGTCGGGGAAGTCGCCGATGTCCTCGGCCGAGATCGCGTCGACGACGCCGTTCGCGTTCCGCTTGGTGTCCATCGCGTTCTGCAGCGAGGCCCGGACGCCGGTGACGACGATGACGTCGTCGCCAGGCTGGTTCGCCGTCTGCGGGGCCGCCGTCGTCTCGCCCGTCACGTTGGGATCGACGTCGTTCTGGTCCTGCGCATAGGCCGTCGCGGCCGCAGCCATGATCATGCCGGAGGCCCCTGCGAGCAGGAGCGCGCGACCGGCGGTCAGTTTGGTTTTTTGGTTCACGTTCTGCACGTGGTGTTTCCTCCAATTACTCATGGTCCTGAAGATGTCCTGGCGACTTCGCCCGACCCTTGCCTGCTCCTTGCGGCACGGGGCCCTGCCCGCACGCGCGGCGTAAAACCAGCCCCTCGCCTCCACGCATGAGGGCGCGCGGGCTACGGGCAATTCCGAAAACGCAGGGAAAACCCTCGCCCGCTTACCTCCCTAGGAGAAAGGGTGAACGATTCTCTAAACGGCACGCCGCCCGATCGCTTACCTTCCGGCCTAGAGTGGGACCGCTAGCAGAGTTTCAAAGTGCCGACTATGGCCAAACCGCAACGGGCATCGCTTTTCGAAAGTTCGCAGGCCTTTTCAGAAGTTTACGCTCCAATAACACGGGTTCGTGAGCGGAATAACGACTTGGTGAAATCGATCGCGCATCTATTGTTGCGGTGCGATACAAGCGTTGGTTTGGACGAACACTCGAAACTGTGAAGTTAGACTTGGCGTGAGGGGGAAACGGCCCATCCCTATGCGTCGTTCTGCCAAGCGTCATAACTCTCTTCATGTTGACGACGAAAGGGACCCGATGAGCGACAGCCCCTCCTATCAGCCGCCTCGCGTTTGGCGGCCAGTGACACCGAACGGCGGCGCCTTCGCCGCGATCAACCGGCCCGAGGCCGGAGCGCGCCGAGAGGCCGAGCTGCCCGTCGGCGAGCACGGACTGCAGCTTTACTCGCTCGCGACCCCGAACGGCGTGAAGGTCACGGTCATGCTGGAGGAACTGTTGGCGGCAGGCCACGAGGACGCGGAGTACGACGCCTGGCCGATCCGCATCGGCGACGGCGACCAGTTCGGCAGCGGCTTCGTCGCGATCAACCCGAACTCGAAGATCCCCGCGCTGATGGATCACTCGACGACGCCCCCTACGCCCGTCTTCGAATCGGGCGCGATCCTCCTCTACCTCGCCGAGAAGTTCGGTGCCTTGCTGCCGACCGAACACCGGGCGCGCACGGACTGCCTGTCGTGGCTCTTCTGGCAGATGGGGGCCGGCCCCTACATTGGCGGCGGCTTCGGGCACTTCTTCGCCTACGCGCCCGAGAAGATCGAGTACGCGATCGACCGCTTCACCATGGAGGCGAAGCGGCAACTCGACCTCCTCGACAAGGAGCTCGCGAAGCGGCCCTTCATCGCGGGCGACGACTACACGATCGCCGACATCGCGATCTGGCCCTGGTACGGCCAGCTCGTCCGGGACGAGACTTACGAAGGCGCGGCCGAGTTTCTGGACGTGCAAAGCTACGAGCATCTTCGCGCCTGGGCCGACAAGATCGCAGAACGACCCGCGGTGGAGCGCGGCCGCCTCGTCAACCGGCTGACCGGACCCGAAGACGGGCAGCTCGCCGAACGACACAGTGCGGCTGACATCGACTCGAAGCTCTCGCCGACGTCCTGACGGGCGAGGCATCGATCACAGGATCGCGGGGAGAGGCAAGGAAGGCGGGTGCCCTACCGCTCGCGTGTTGCCTCTCCCGCCCGAGTTCGCCGCACGCCGTGCCCCCTCTACTCGTAAGAGTACAGCGTGAAGCGCTGGACCGAGAAGCTGTCCGGCGGCAGGCGGACATGCCGCCCCTGGTGGGTCTGATCGCCGTTCATCCACCGGCCGGGTCGCCACTCGCCGTCGATCACCTCCCCTTCGCGCGCGACTTCGATCCCGCCGTGCCCGCCCTCGGACGGCACGAAGGTCAAGGTGACGCCCCTGCCCGCCGCAAGGAACTCGCCCTCGCCGAGCGAGATCACGAGCCCGCCATGCGCGGCGATGTCCTGCGTGTCTTTTGGCATCCAAGGATCGACCATCGTCGCGGTGAAGTCGTAGCCGCCCAGCGCGAACGCCTGCGGCGCTTCGGCCACCGTGCCGTCATAGGCGACTGGTGCCTTGAGCCCGACCATGCTGCCGTCGCCTTGATGCTCCAAGATCATCGGCGCGAGAGAGCCAAGCACGCGGTAGGCCTCAGCGAGGCTTTCGTTCGGTTCGTCCGTCACGTTCTCGATCGAGAACGGGCTGAAGCCGATGGCGCCGAGCGCCCCGACGGCGAAGAAGGCGTCCGCCGCCGCCTCGGCCCTGTCCGTCCTGTTCGCCTCCGGAACGAAGACCGCGTTGCCGGGCACGTCGTAAGCCGAGACGCGCGAGACGAAGTCCTCGAAGTAGATGTCGGGCGACAGCATGTCGATCGACGGCGCCGCCGCCTGCCAAACCGCGAAGAGATGCGGCAGCGGTCCGCCGGCGGGGTAGCCGCCCGGGGCCGCGCCAGGCCGCTGAAGCGCCGCGTTGACGTAGAGCGGCAGGTCGTAGGCCTGAAGCCCTGCCGCAGCGACGTGCTCGACGTAAGAGGCGAGGTGCCAGGCGGTGAAGACCTCCTCGGCCTCGGCGCTCTCGCCGAACACCTCGCGCCACGATCCCGATGAGGCCCGCCCGGTCTTCTCCCACAACGCCGTCAACGCCTCGCCGGCAGCGCCTTCGCGCAGCTTCGCTGTCAGCGCGTCGGGCACGGATGCCTGCCAGTCCGCCTCGGCGGCGGCCGAGCGGTCGCGCGCCTCGGGAATCATCCCGACCTCGTTCTCGACCTGCACCATGAGGACCGTCCGATCGCGGTCCGTCCGTGCGAGGTGGGCCATCAAGGCGCGGAAGGCGCGCGCGTCGGCCTCCCACGACGCCTCGACGTGCGGGCTCAGGATGTCGAGCGGCGCGCCGTCCGCCTGCCTGGCCCTTACGAAGCGCGCTTGGTCGCGCTTCACCCAGGCGGGCACGTAGGTCGACATCGAGTTCTTCCACGTGCCGAACCAGAGGAGGACGAGCCGTATCTCGGCCTCGCGTGCCGCCTCGATCAGGCCGTCCACGGCCGCGAAGTCGAACTCGCCTTCCTCCGGCTCGATCATCTCCCACGAGACGGGTGCCAGGACCGTGTTCATTCCGAGCGCCCGGAAGCTTTCCCAATGCGGCGCCAGGTAGGAAAGGTCCGAAGCGGTCGAGTTGCCGAGCTCTCCGCCGAGGATCAGGAACGGCTCGCCATCGACGTGCAGCTGCACCGCGTCGCCCTTGGGCACGAGCTCGGGCAGCGGGGCACGGGCGGCGGTCAGGCTGCCGAGAAGGAAGGCGGTGAGAAGGAGGAGTCGCATTTCGCGAGCCTACCCTATCGTGGCGAAGCGCCTACCCTTCGGTAACAGCAGCACCCCCGGCTTTGGTTTTGGCTTTGCAGGGCGTAGGCCCGCCGCATCAGTCAGTTGAGCCCGTCAGGGCCGCAGGGAGGACTCCATTCGTCACGCTCTTTCGCTCCTCGCCACCGCCTCGCTCCTTCCCGCAGCCGCCCTCGCGCAGCCGGCCCTTGACGGTCCCATGACCGACCACGCCGTCCTGCAGCGCGGCGCACCGATCGTGCTCACCGGCCAGGCCGAAGGCGCAGTGACCGTTACGCTCGGAGACGAGACCGCGGAGGCGGAGACGGGCGGCGAGGGGACCTTCGAGGTCGAACTGCCTGCGATGGAGGCGGGCGGGCCCTACACCCTGACGGTGCAGAGCGAGGACGGCACGCTCACGGTCGAGGACGTGCTGATCGGCGACGTCTACCTCTGCTCGGGGCAGTCCAACATGGAGTTCCCGGTCAGCCGGGCCCTCAACCCCGACTTCGAGATCGGCCGCGACCACTCCGACCAGGTCCGCCTCCTCTCGATCCCGCACGTCCACGATGCGGCGCCGCAAGAGGCGCTGCCCGACGGCACGGCCTGGCAGGCGGCTTCCGCCGAGACCGTGCCCGACTTCTCGGCGGTCTGCTACTTCACCGCCCGGAACCTGCGCGAGGCGTCTGAGTCGCCGGTGCCGATGGGCCTGATCGACGCCTCCTGGGGCGGCTCGCAGATCGAGGCTTGGATCCCGACCGAAGGGCTCGAAGAGGTGGGCGGCTTCGACCGCGAGCTCGAGCTCCTCGCCCAATACGCCGAGGACCCGGACGCAGCGAAGCTCGCCTTCGGCGGTCCCTGGGAAGAGTGGTGGCGAGAGAACTACGACGGCACCGAGCCTTGGGAAGGCGGCCCGCAGGACGAGGGCTACAAGGACGTGCCCGAAGGCGAGTTCCGCGACTGGAAGACCTATGACGACCCCGCCGCGAAGGGCCATCTCGGCCGTGCCTGGTACGCCAAGACCTTCGAGCTGACCGAGGAGCAGGCGCAGCAGGGCGCGGAGCTCGCGCTCGGCATGTTCGACGACATCGACGCGACCTGGCTCAACGGCGAGTTCGTCGGCTCGACCTTCAGCTGGTCGGACCCCCGCACCTACATGCTGCCCGAAGGCCGCCTTCGGGCGGGCGAGAACACCCTCGTCATCAACGTCGTCAACACCTACGGCCAGGGCGGCATGCTCGGGCCGAGAGAGGACGTCGAGCTGACCCTGTCGGATGGCGAGACCGTGCCGCTCGGCGACGGATGGCGCTACGACATCGTCGAGAAACGGGTGCCGGGCGGGCCGTCCGCACCGTGGGAGTCGGTCTCCGGCTACAGCACGATTCACAACGGCATGGTGGCGCCGCTCGGGAACATCGAGCTCGCCGGTGCGCTCTGGTATCAGGGCGAGAGCAACGCCGACCACGCCGAGACCTACGAGGCGCTGCTCGAGCAGCTCGTCGCCACCTGGCGCGCGCAGTTCACGCAGGACCTGCCGGTCGCCGTCATCCAGCTGCCGGGCTACGGCGCGCTGCCCGCCAGCCCGACCGAGTCCGGCTGGTCCGTGGTCCGAGAGGCCGAGCGGCAGGTCGCGCTGGACGATGAGGACGTCGGCCTCGTCGTCGCGATCGACGCGGGCACACGCACGGACATTCATCCGCCCATCAAGCAGCTCGTCGCCGAGCGTACCGCCGCCGTGCTCACCGCGCTCGCAGCGGGCGACGAAGCGGCCGCCGACGGCTTCCCGCCGGAAGACGCCACGCGCCAGGGTGACGTCGTGCTCGTCGCCATGCCGACGGACGACCTCAAGGCGATCAGCGCGCCCGGCCCCATCGCCTTCGAGCTTTGCGGCGAGGACGGCGCGTGCACCTTCGCCGACGCGGTGCTCGACGGCGACCGGATCGCGGTCGTCGCCAGCGGCGTCCAGAACCCGGTCGAGGTCCGCTACTGCCAGGGCGACGCGCCGATCTGCAACCTCTACACCGGCGACGACACGCCCGTGGCGCCCTTCCGGCTTAAGGTCGAGTGAGCCGCCGTCGCGGCGAACGGAAACCGGTGCTCCGTTCGCCGCGACGACGAACGGCTAGAGGACGAAGTCGACGAGCAGCTTGAGGTTCAGGACTACGATCACCGCGGCGACGAGCCAGGCGAGCCCTTGCAGCCAGCGGGGGTTCGCGAAGGCGCCCATCTTCGCTCTGTCCGAGGTGAACTGGACCAGCGGGATCACCGCGAAGGGCAGCTGTAGGCTGAGGACGACCTGGCTCAGGACGAGGAGCTTCGCCGTCCCGCTCTCCCCGTACAGCGCCGCGACGATCACCGCCGGAACGATGGCGATCCCGCGCGTGATGAGGCGGCGCAGCCAGGGCTTGAGCCGCAGGTTCAAGAACCCCTCCATCACGATCTGCCCTGCCAGCGTCGCGGTCACCGTCGAGTTCTGGCCCGAGGCGAGGAGCGCGACGGCGAAGAAGGTACTCGCCGCCGCGACCCCGAGCGTCGGCGCGAGCAGTTGATAGGCGTCCTGAATCTCCGCGACTTCCGTCTGGCCGGTCGTGTGGAAGGCCGAAGCCGATAGGATCAGGATCGCCGCGTTGACGAAGAGTGCGAGGCTCAGCGCGATGGTGCTGTCTATCGTCGCGAAGCGGACCGCCTCGCGGCGCCCTTCGTCGGTCCGCGCATAGTCCCGGGTCTGCACTACGGCGGAGTGAAGGTAGAGGTTGTGGGGCATGACCGTCGCCCCGAGGATGCCGATCGCGATGTAGAGCATGGCCGGGTTGGTCACGATCTCCGGCCGCGGCACGAAGCCCGCGGCGACCGCGCCTAGGTCCGGCCGGGCCACGGCCAGCTCGAACAAGAAGCACAGGCTGATGATGACTAGGAGAGAGACCACGAAGGCTTCGATCCGCCGGAAGCCGTAGCGCTGCAGGGCCAGGATCAAGAAGACGTCGAAGCCCGTCAGGAGCACGCCCCAGACTAAAGGCAGGCCGAAGAGAAGGTTCAGCGCGATCGCCGTCCCGATCACCTCGGCGAGGTCGCAAGCCACGATGGCAAGCTCGCAAAGCACCCAAAGCGAGAACGACACCGGCCGGGGGTAGGCGTCGCGGCAGGCGCTCGCGAGGTCCCGCCCCGCGACGATGCCGAGCTTGGCGGCCAGCGCCTGAAGCACGATCGCCATCAGGTTCGACAAAAGGATGACCGAAAGCAGCGTGTAGCCGAAGGCCGAGCCGCCCGCGAGGTCGGTGGCCCAGTTGCCGGGGTCCATATAGCCGACCGCGACGAGGTAGCCGGGGCCTGCGAAGGCGAAGAGCCGTCGCCAGAACGAGGCCCCGGCCGGCACCCGGACGCTGCGCGCCACCTCGGGCAGGCTCTCCTGCCCCGGCAGACGCCAGCCCAACCGGTTCGGCAGCGTGCTGCCGCCCTCCTCGCTCATTCTCACCTCGGTGCTGCGTCCCCCGATGGGAATCAACGCCCTCCTAAGCAGGGCGGTTCCCCGCTGTCATCGCTTGGCGGGCACCAACCGTCGCCAAGCGAGCGCGAAACCCGTCCAAACCAGGAAGCAGGCGCCGATCGAAGAGAGCCCGGCGACCGTCGATCCGATGAGGCCGAAGGCCTCGCCCGTATGTCCGAAGCGGACGAAGGTCCGGGCCCGGCCGGCAGGGGTCGGGTCGTAGCCCTCCTCCGAAACGATGGTGCCGTCCGCCCGGTCCACGCGAACCGTCCGGCGCTGCTGCGGTAGCGTCCGGTCTCCGGTATGGACGGTGAACTCCGCGATGCGGGTCTGCGCGCCGGCGGGCGGGACGGACAGATCGATCGCCGTCCAGCGGCTCGACGCCGCGCGAACGACCTCGGCCGCCTCCTCGAGGCTGACCAGCGGACCCGCCTGAGGCAGCGAAGTCTCGCCCCCGCCGCCCGCCCGCGGCGGCCCGCCCCGCTGCGGGGGCGTCTCCCCGAACGCGGCGTAGAGCGCGTTGTTCGCCCAGGGGTAGGACATGACGACGCCGGTCGTGACGATGACGAAGAGGGGCACGAGGCTCCAGAAGCCGAAGACGTGGTGCCAGTTGTAGTCCCGCGCCCGACCGTCCGGCGCGCCCTTCTGGAACGCGACCTGCCGCCGGATCAGCGGCCAGCGCAGCGTGCGGGGCAGCCAGAGGACGAGGCCGCTGACGATCAGGAACAAGAAGGCGAGGTTCGCCGCCCCCGTGAGCGCCCGGCCGACGTCGCGCCCTTCCCCTTCGAGGCCGAACCAGCGGTGAAGCCGCGCGACCTGAGAGAAGAAGCTCTCCATACCGCTCAACGAACTCTCGATCGTCTCGCCCGTGTAAGGATCGATCAGCCGCGGCTCCACGCCTCGGCCCTGCACCAGGAACGCGCCCTCCGCCCGTGTCGGCAGGCGCAAGCCCACGGGCCTCTCGCCCGCCACGCCTTGCGCGACCGCGTCGAGCGGAACGCGCTCCGCCCCCGTCGGCGCCTCCACCCTCACCGCGTCGGCGGCCGCGCGCAGCATCGCGTGCTCGTAGGTGAGAAGCACGCCCGTCGCCGACATGAAGAGGACGATTACGCCGCAGAGGACGCCGGCGGCGAGGTGCAGCCAGAACAAGATCCGGCGCAGCGGCGTCGCGGCGTTCTTGCCGATCAGGGGCTTCATCGGCCGCCCCCCGTCGGCTGGTTCGGGCAGTCGGCGGTAAGGCCGGGACGCAGCATGGTTCCCCCTGAGCAAGCGAAGCTAGTCACCGCTATGCCCCAGCCTCACCTTTTCTGCAACTCATTCTCATACTCACCATTCTATCTCGACCGGCAAGACGGCGCGTCGCAAGGGAAGCACGATGCTGCCAGTGCCGTTTCGGGCAGGGCACCGCGGGAGAGAAAGCATGACCGACACAGTCCTCCTGGCCGGCGGCAGCGGCGATCTGGGCGGCCGCATCGCAAAGGCGCTCGCCAGACGTGGTGCCAGGGTCAAGGCGTTGGTCCGTCCTGCGACGGACGCCGCGAAGGTCGAAGCGCTGCGCTCGATGGGCGCCGAGCCCGTCGAAGCGGCGTTCGAGGACGTGGCCGCCGTGCGCACGGCCTGCGAGGGCGCGGACTGCGTCGTCTCCGCGCTCAACGGCCTGCGCCCCGTCGTCATCGGCGCGCAGACGGCGCTGCTCGACGCCGCCGTCGCAGCGGGCGTGCCGCGCTTCGTCCCGTCGGACTTCTCGCTCGACTTCACGAAGACCGCGCCGGGGACGAACCGCAACCTCGACCTTCGGCGCG
This sequence comes from Parvularcula dongshanensis, assembly GCF_014199615.1. Lineage (GTDB taxonomy): Bacteria > Pseudomonadota > Alphaproteobacteria > Caulobacterales > Parvularculaceae > Parvularcula > Parvularcula dongshanensis. The sequence goes on from NZ_JACHOB010000004.1 coordinate 77,210, forward strand.
AGTTCATGAGCATCCTCGACGCCCGAGAGGTCCGCGCGACCTCGATCCTGAACGGCGGCTTCGCGAGCCTCCTCGCTGGGCAAGCGCCCCTCATCCAACACAAGATCCGCCGCGTCCTCTACTGGGGCAGCCCCGAGCAGAAGCTCGACTTCACGACGATGGACGACACTGCGGACTTCACGGCCGCCGCCGCGCTCGACCCGGAGGCGCCTCGCATCTTGCGCATAGCCGGCTCTGAAGTCTCGGCCCGCGACCTTGCCCGGACCATGACCGAGCTGACCGGCGAAGAGTACGGCACGCTCTGGGCGGGTTCCCTCGGCATGCTGCGCGGCATGATCCGGATCGCAAAGGCGGTCTCTCCGGACGAGGACGCCGTCTTCCCCGCCTGGCAGGGCATGCAGTACATGGCGAACATGTTCTCGGGGCACGGAAAGCTCTCGCCCCTCGACAACGACCGCTACCAAGGCATCGGCTGGACGCCGGTCACGGACGTCCTCGCAGGCACCGTTTCTTAGACGCCGTCCTCGCCGTGAAGCAGGACGCGCGCCCGCCGCGTCTGCTGCGCGACGGAGGCCGACACGGCGGCCTGCACCTGGGTCAGGATGCTGTCGCGCGCCTTGTCGATCGAGCCCGAAAGCTCCTTCTCGACCCGGGCGCGTACGCGCGCGTCGAAGAGCTGCTCCCGCCCCGGCAAACGGTCCGGCAGGCGCCGCGCGAAGGCGGGCACATCGATGCGCGACAGCCAGGCCCTCAGGGGTTTGCCCCCCACCGCCACGGCCGCCGCGAGCGCCCCGGTCGTGATCGGGATGAACCCGAAATGCGCGTCGATCGCGATCGTGACCGCGAAGGCGAGGGCCAGGAGCGCCGCGCCGATCACCTGCTCGAAGGGCAGATCGAGGCTCGACGCGGAGAAGCGGAAGACCGCGGGGTCGATCGCCTCGCCGAGGCTGAGCTGGATGTCGCGAGAGATGTCGAAGGCCGCGTGCAGCCGGTCGAGCTCGCGGTCGAGGTCGGGCTTCACCTCGTCGCGCCACCAGCCGTTGATCTCGTCGACGAAGAAGTCCGTGCCCTCCTTGGACGCCAGCCACTCCGCCGTGCGAAGCTCGATCTCGCGCCGGACCTCGCGGCCCGTCCTGAACGCGCCGTCCTTCCAGCGCCCCAGCACCGGCTCGACGAAGCGGTCGAAGATGACGACGGCCAGCGCGGCGGCCAGGCGATCCCGCAGCGGATCGAACCGCTCGTCCATCAGCGCGGGCAGCCGCTCCCGCGTCAGCTCGCGCACGGCCTTGGCGAAGCGCTCGACGCCCTCGCGCCTGCGGCTCCACCGGGCGAGGCCGCGGCTGACCATGTGCGAGGGCTCGGGGTCGCGTAAGACCGGCGTGTCGCCCGGGCCGTGGGCGAAGACGCGCTGCGCGATCTCCTCGGTGAACGGCATGCGCGAGGCGCCCCCGGCGAGGAGCACGCGGCCATAGCCGCTCCCCCGCCGCGCGATCGCCTCTTTGAGCGCGGTCAGGGCGGCGGTGTAGATGCCTTCCCAGGAAAGCCCCGAGAGCGCCTGTGGGTCGAGGCCGAGCTCGGGCGTCGGGTTCAGCGGCCGGTCATAGGCCGCGTGCCTGTACCGGGCGAACCGCTCGCCGGTCACATCCAGGGTCAGGCTGCGCCGCTTGCCGCCCTCGAAGAAGGTCTGAAGCGGCGCCCCGCTGACCGCCTCTTGGTCGTCCGTGGGCGCGTCGATGAAGTACTGCTCCTTCGTGCGCCGCGCGTAGTAGAGCCAGAGATCGCGGTAGTGCGGATTGAGCTCCAGGAACCGCCGCGCGTCGCTCCGGTCCGCAAGGGCGCCTTCGAGCACCTGCCGGTCGAAGAAGCTCGCGCCGAGGTCGAGGCCCGCATCGAAGAGCGGCGAAGCCTTCAGCTCCGGCGCGATCAGCGACATGTCGAGGGTCGAGGAGCCGATGTCGATGACGAGGATGTTCTCGCGCCGCGCCTCCAAGGTCAGCGGCGAGTTCGGGTTCTCGATCGCCTGCAAGAGCGCCGCGCGGCTCTCAGGAACCACCGAGACCTCCGCCTGCCCCATGGGCGTGCCCGCGAGGCTCTTGCGCAGAAGTTCGGCGTAGGCGCGGGCGTCGTCCTCCGCCGACCAGCTCGAGGGGCACCCGACCGCGACCGAACACCCCGCCCAGCCTTCGGGCGGCGCGGGCGTGAACGCGACCTCCTCCAACATGGTGCGGAAGAAGTCCGCGACGTCCCGGCTCGCCTCGCCCAAGTCGCGGGGCCGCGTCTTGAAGGCGGCGCGCAAGGTCGCGTCGCCCGACGCCTGCGCCTTGCTCGCCTCTCTGATCGCCCGGCCGCCGACGACCAGCTGCTCGGTCCCGTCGCGCTTCACCCGCGCGAGCGCCGTCGGCTGGATCGACTGGCCCTGGACCTCGAGGTTGGCGGGCGAGGCGAAGCGCTCGGACTCCCGCCCACTGGCCAAGGCGATGGCGGTGTCGGCGTGGCCGAGGTCGAACCCTAGGTGGTGGTTGGCCATCAGCGCCCCTTAACCTTCACGCCGAAGACGCTACGGCCCGGCTCGCTCTCATGGACGAGGGCGGGGCGAAGAACGACCGGCGCCCCCACGCTCGGATCGATCATCACCTCGAAGAGCGCGTCGCGCCCCTCGAAGACCGGCTTGTAGCCGAGGCGCCGCGCCAGGCGTTCGGCGTTCTCCGCCACCTCGCGCGCGGCCTCGTCCTTTGCGTCCCGGCCGAGCTGCAGCGCGTCCTGCAACAGGCCGAGCACGTCCTCGTCGGGCTTCGCACCCGAGCTGTGCGGCGCGGGCAGGCTGCGCGGCTCGACCATGGCCTGGAGCGCGCGGTCGGCGGCGGCGGCGACCGCTTCGAGCTTGGCGGGCGTCCTGTCGGCGCGCGGCGCGGGCAGCGCCGCCTGATGCACCCCGCCCCGGAACGGCATCACCAGGGCCCCCAAGGCCGCAACTCCCGAAAGTGCCGCCAGGAGCACGCTCGTTTCGGCCACGATCGGGGCACAGGCCGCCAGCAGCAACCCCGCCGACACGCTCGCGATCCTTATCGGCCAAGACAGTCGCGCAGGCGGTGCGGCGCGTTCCCTCGCGGCGAGCTCCGCGCCGAGCGCCAAGGACCGCTCCGCGACCTCGTAGATCTCACGCAGGCGCTCCGCCGCGAAGGCGTTCTCGCGCGCCTCCGCCGTTTCGAACAGGACGGCGAGCTGCCGCCCTGCGTCCGTCCCTTCCGAGGAGAGCTGCGGCTCGTGACCCAGCACGTCGTGTAGCGGCGTTCGCATGAAGGTTCGGTCCCTGGCCTCTCCCCTCATATGCGGTGGGGAAGCCGATCCTGCCAACCCTGGCCCGGACCGGCCTCCTCTTCGGATCAGAAGTCGACCCGGATGCCGGCCCGGAACGTCCGGCCGTTGAACTCTGCGGCGCGCAGCGCGCCGCCGTCCTCGCCGTAGGTGAAGAGCGCGGTCGGATGACTGCCGCCGTCGAGGATGTCGGCGACGTCGAAGTAGAAGGTCGTGATCTCCGTCCCCTTCGACCAGGGCAGCGTGTAGTTGAAGTTCAGGTCGAGCTGGTCGTAGCGCTGCTCGTACTGGTTGCCGGCGTAGCCGCTCCCGACGCGCTCCAGCTGCTTGGTCTGCAGCGAGTAGGACAGCGTCGTGTCGATGCCGTAGCGTTCATAGGTCAGCGCCGCCGTGCCGGTGAAGGCGGGGGCGTTGACGAGGTCGCTCTTGATCTCGCCGCCCGCGATCTGCGGGACGGTCAGGTCGCTCTCGCTGTAGGCGCCGTTGACGAAGACGCTGAAGCCTTGGAAGGCCGGAGAGATCAGGCTGCCGAGCTGCGCCAGGATCGCCGCTTCGACGCCGTAGACTTCGCCGTCGGCCTCGTCCGTCGGGTAGACCGCCTCGACCCTGCCGATCGCCGCGCCGGTCATGGCGAGGCCGGACAAGTCGACCGAGTCGAGCCCGCCCCAGAGATCGGTCGTGGCGACCAACTCGTAGGGCACGGCGAACTGCTGGGTGAAGGTCAGGTCTTCGATCTTCTTGTAGAAGACGTTGAGGCTGGCGACGCCGACACTGTCGAAGTAGCGTTCCGCCCCGAGGTCGAAGTTCCACGCATGGGCGTTCTTCAGATCGGGGTTCCCCGCCCGGACCTCGAGGTCGAAGACCGGATCGAGCGGGTCGTAGACCAGCGGGTCCCACTTCGCGATCACCTCGAGCGGACGGATAAGGTCGTAATAGGCCGGCTTGCCGATCGCGCTCCACGCCGCGGCCCGGAAGACCGTGTTGTCGTTCGAGCGGTAGTTGAAGTGAACGCGCGGCAGCACGACCGTATACTCCGAGCTCGCCGTCTTCGCGATCCGTTCCGATGGCGGAATGAAGGGGTTCGCCGGCGCGAAGTCGAACGTGCTCTCCGTGTCGACGTCGAGCCAGCCGTGCTCGAGCCGAACGCCGCCAACCGCGTCCAGCTTGCCGAACTCGAGTTCCGCCGAGGCGTAGGCGGAAGCTATCTTCTCGTGCGTCTGGTTCAGGATCGGGGGCAATGGGACGAAACCGAACTCGGTATCCTGCGCATCTCGGACGCGGAACAGGGCCTCGGGGTCGGTCTCGCGGATACGGAGGTCGAAGCTCGAAGAGATCTCGTCCAGATCCGCCACCCCGTCGCCGAGCGCGTCGCCCCTGGCGAAGCTGTCGCGCATCGTCGGACGTTCGTAAGGAGTCCACGTCTCGACATTGATGCCTTCCGGGCGCTCGGAGAGGGCGGAGAGGTCCAGGGCGAGTAGCTGGTCGTCGTCGACCTCGCGGCGAGAGTCCTCGTACTTCGCACCGAAACTCAATGAACGCAGGACACCGTAGCCGACTTCGTAGTCGGCGTCGGCGAAGCCGCCCCAACGCTCGTTCTCGACCTGGTGGATGCCGTAGTCCCACGTCTCGACGAGAAGCGGGTCGGGCCCGATCAGGAGGTTGCGCGCCGTCTCGGTCAGGTTTTCGACCTGCGGCCTGTCGACCGCGGAAAGGTCGAAGTCGTAGGCGTAGCGGCCGGTGACCGGATGCGGGGTGACGAGGGGGCCGATGCCGATGCGTTCTCCCGTCAGGTCGGGCGAGCCGGCCGCCGTGATCGGGCGGGCTCGGTCGAAGCCGTCCTTGGCGTATGTGTAGCTTGCGCCGTACTCGAACGACCAGCGGCCCGCGAGCGTCGTCAGCTTGGCGACGACGTTGTCGTTGACCGTCTGTTGGTCCTCGCCCGCCCGGCCGTAGGAGAGCCCGGCGTTCTCCGTGCTGAAGTAGAGGTCGCCCGGGTTCAGTTCGCCACTGGCGACGAAGTCGGCGTTCCCGGCTTCTACGTCCGCCTCGGTCCCAGCGATGAGGTAGCCGCCGCGCGAGCGGAAGATGGCCGAGGACTGCGTGTTGTCGTTGCTCGTGTGGTTGATGCTGGCGACCACGCCGAGGGTCGTGCCGTCGGTCAGGCGCGCGTCGAACGCGCCGGTCACGGTCCAGTCGTCGCGCGTGTCGTCGAAGTGGTTGTAGGCGAGGCCGCGCTGCGCCGCCAGAAGGTCGTCGGGGCCGAGCCCCGCACTGCCGACGAGGTCTTCGACCGCGCCCGGCGTCGTGGCGAGCGCGCGCAGCGCGGGATCACCGATGCCGTCCGTGCCCGTAAGCGCGACCGGCACCACCGCGGGCGCCGGAAGCCCCACTCCCTCGACCTCGAGCGTCCGGCGCTCGCGCCTGCGGAACGCGCCCGAGAGGAGCACGCCGAAGTCGCCGTCGGCCATCAGCTTGGACGCCGTGCCGGTGACGCGGAAGCCTGCCTCGTCGTGCACGTCCTGAAAGCGACCCTCGGCCGATACGCGCAGGACGTCCTTGCGCAGCTCGAAGGGCGTCGCGGTCTGAAGGTTGACCGAGCCGCCGATGCCGTCGCTTTCATGCTCGGGCAGCAGCGCCTTGTGCACGACGATGTCGAAGAAGGTCTCCGCCTGAAACGCGTTGAGCGGCACGCGGCGGTCGCCATCGGCGTTCGCGTTGCCGAGGTTGGTGCCGTTGACCTGCACGTTGACGAGGCTGGCGTCGATGCCGCGGATGGTGATGAACTCGCCATCGCCCGAGCGCTTCTGGCGCTGGAAGGAGACGCCCGGCAGGCGGCGCAGCGATTCGGCCGCCGTCGTATCGGGGAAGCGGCCCATCGTGTCGGCAGAGACGACGGTCGAGACGTTGTCGGCGGCACGCTGAATGTTCAGCGCCAGCGCACGCGCGCTCCGCGTTCCCTCGACGATCAGGATGTCCTCGTCCGCGTGGGCGTTCGACCCGAGCAGGAACAGGCTCAGACCGTCCATGCCGGCGTCGACGGTGACCACCTCCTCCGCCGGCACGCTGCCGATGAACTTGACCTCTACCGTGTAGGTGCCGAAGGGTACGCCCGCGAAGCGGTAGTAGCCGTCATTGTCCGTGGTCGTCGTGGCGCCCGTCTCGACGATGCGCACCAGGGCGCCGGACAGGCCGACGCCCGATTGGGCGCTGGTGACGATGCCCGTCACCTCGCCTTCGTTGGCGGACGGACGGTACAGTTCGACTTCGGCGGCCGACGCGACGCCCATGACGGCGAGGGACGTGCCGGCGAGCGCTGCGAGAGCGATCTTGTTCGGTTTCGTGATCACGCTGATTTCCTCGTGGATCCGGTCAGCGGCGCTCAGCGCGCGACGCGGTTGGCCAATCGAAGGAGCTTGGAGCTTGGACGGAAGGCGGTGCGTTCGACCGCGGCGAGGTTCACCTCGAAGCGAAGGCGGCCTGCGGCGTCGACGACGCCGAGCGCACCTCCTTCGTCGATGAAGCTATCGGCCATGCCGACCGTCAGCACGCCCTGTTCGCTCAGCGCCGTCGCCATGCCGGCTTCGGCCGGATCGAGCAGGACGATGTCGCAGCCGCGGTAGTCGTCAGCCGGATCGAGTTCGACTTCGATCGAGAGGCTTCCGACCGGCTTGCCGGTCAGCGTCGTCAGCGCTGCGGCGCTCTGCACCACCTCTTGAACGCACAACGTGATCACATGCGGCGCTTCGAGCGCGTCCGGCTCGACCTCGCTGAACCGCGTGAAGTTGTAGATCAGCGCCGCGAGCAGGAGGTCCTGCTTCGCCACCTGCGTCATTGCCACGGCCCCCGGCGCGCCGCTCAGCAGCGCGCAGGCGGCGAGCCCGCCCGCAAGACGTCTTCTCATCCCTCGATGCTCTCAATTTTTCGGGGCGTCTTCGCTGCCCACGAAGACGCCCCGACCTGCCACGAGAGGGACAGTGACGAGTCTTGTTAAATTTATCGTGAACTGTCGCGCGCGCTTAAGGTAAACAAAACCTTATACGACTGTATCTAAGCGGTAAATGCTTGGGCATACCGAAGCAAAGCGGAAAGTCTCTCAGGGAACCTCGTTCCATGCGCCGCTCTCGTCCTGAACGCACGTGCCGGACGGCGCATCGTTGATCAGCCGCTCGGCGGTCGCCTGCGCGGCGACGCGCGGCGTGACGCCGTTGCGGCGCGCGAGGTCCTCATAGGCGGCGGACCGCTTCTGATTCACCTCGCGGACCTCGCGGCGCAGGGCTTCGTCGGCTCGGGCCTCGTCGACGAAGCCGAGATAGCCGTCGATCCGCTCGCCGATGATGCATTGCGCCTTAGCAGCGTCGGTCGCAGGGGTGACGGCCGCCGCGGCGGGCAGCGCCGAAGCGGCGAGAAGAAGCGCGGCGAGGAGGGTACGGGTCATGATGTCAGCTCCCTCAGAAGATGTCGGGGTTGTCGGCGATGACGTTCTCGATGTCGCGGTCGAGGCGAACGCGCACCTCCTGCTCGATCTTGACGTTGAGGTTGATCTCGATCGGCTCGTCGGGCGCCTGCACCTTCACGGTCGCGCAGGCGCAAAGCGACGGCACCATCAGAACGCCCAAACCTCTAAGCATCGCCTGCCCCTTTTCCCTTGAACTTGGCCCCTGCCGCCACCGGCATCAAGGCTGCGCGGAACGCTCCCCGATCGCCTGCTCGATCTGGCGCTGCACGTCGGTCGACAGCCGCGCCTGCTCGATCAGGCTCAGGACCGGCGCCTCTATGTTGAGGCGGTAGATGATCGGCGTCTTCACGCGCCCCGGTACGCGCTTGTCGCCGAGGTCGAGTTCGCTCGTGCCCTCGAAGCGGAGCCCGAAGTCGAGCTCGCCGTCGAGCGGGCCTTGCACCGTGGCCGAAAGCGACGAGAAGCGCAGGTCCTCGAGGGCGCCGAAGGCGAGCTTGGTCTGCTGGTTCGTCTGCGCGAGTTCCTTCGCGCCTTCGTAGCGGATGACCCCGGGCGTCGTCGCCGCGAGGTGCCCGTCCTCGATCCGGACCGCGAAGCCGTTCGCCTTCAGGGGCAACGTGCCGCCGATCTTCCCCTCGCCCGAGAGCCCGTCGACGTCGAGGTAGGCGAGCGCCTCGCCGATCTCGACGCCCTCCGCCGTCAGGACCGCATCGAGATCGCCGGAGACGTCGGCCGTGGCATTCGTGGTGCGCAGCGTACCGCCGAACCAGGGGAAGGACGCTTCCTCCACCACGAGCGACCCGTCGCCCGGCAGGACGAAGCGGCCGCGTCCGTCCGCGAGCTTGAGGGCCCTCAAGTCGAGGAGGTCCACGCGGATCGGCTGCGCCCCCGCCGTGCGCAGCGGCATCAGGCTGTCGAATCGCCACTCGCCGGACAGCCCCGCCGTCCGTGCGACCGCGACGCCGGGCCCCCGGAAGCTGAGCCCGTCGAGCGACGCCGTGCCCGCCGTCTTGGCGCCCGCTTCGGACCAACTCGCTTCGGTCGTCGCCGACAGGCTGCCCGTCGCGGCCGAGACGAGGCCGCGCAGGGCGGGCGCGAGCTGCTGGGGCTGCAAGCCATCAGGCGTGAAGGACAATGTTTCGGTTTCGAACCGGGCCATCCCGGAGGAGGTCTCTAAGTCATGACGCAGCGAAGCGTCGCCCAGGAGGACGCCGCTCTTGCTCTTCGCCGTCAGGGACCCCTGCGCCGTCTCGCCGGTGACGCGTCCCGCCCCGGCAAGAGTGACGGGCGCCACCGCCGGGGCCGCCGCCGTCTGAGCGAGGACGGCCCGTTCGAGCGTGATCCTCACGTCCGGCCCCGCGTCGGCCGCCGTGCCGTCCGCCGTCAGCCGGACCTCGTTCAGCGCCATCGCGTCGCCGAGCGCGGCGCGCGGGGCGGTCACCTGCGCTACGAAACGAAGGACCTCTCCTACCTGCATCCTGGCCGTCGCCGAGGGCTCGCGCACCGCGACGTCCAGCGCGCCGAGCGTCGTGCGTGCCGTCTTCGCCGTGATCACGCCGGCCGCCGCCCCGTCCGCCCAGAGCGGCGCCTCGCCGGCGCAGAGGCGCACCGCGTCGAGCGTCACCATCGTCTCGCCCGGCAGGCTCGCGGTCAGGCTCGGCGCGCTTGCACACTCGCCGTCCTCAAGGCGTAGAACGACGCCTGCCGACGCATCGAGCGTCAAGGGAACGGTCAGGCTTTGCGTCCGAAGGTCCGTGCCCGCCACCTCGGCCCGTGCACGCGCGGCGGTCAGCGCCAAGTCGAGCCTCGGCCATACGCCGCTGGCCTTGGCGGAGAGATCGACCGTTTCAACGCCGTAGAGAGACAGGCGCGGTAGGGCCGCATCGGCCTCAACGGCGCCGATCCCGCCTTCTTCGAGAGCGATCCGCACATGGCCCGCTCCCGCGCCGGCCGACAGGGTCGCATCCCAATCGGCTACGAGCCGACCCGTTCCCTCGGACCAAACCAAGAGGGGCGCGTCCCCAGGCGAGGCGATGCGGAGGCGCTCTCCGTTTGGTGTCTGCGCGAGAAAGCCCGTTTCGGAAGTGAAGAGACGAACCTGCCCGTTCTCGACCACGCCTTCGATCGCGCCTTCGAGCGACAGGCGCTCCGCCTCGGTCCCGATTTGCGCGAGCCCTTCGCTCATCCGCGAGACGACCGCGTTCTCGGCTGCCGCCGCGGCGACCTGCTCGATCACCACACGCCCCTGCCCTCGCGTAGCGTTGGGCCAGCTTTGCCACTCAGACGCCGACCCTTCAGCCCGCAGCCGCGCGCCGCGCGCAACGCCGAGCGGCGTGAAGAGGTCGCCGGCAAGGCGCATCTCGGTCCGCGCCTCGCCGCTCTTAGACAGCGAAACCGTTCCTTCGAGCACGCCGTCCTCCAGCGCGAAGTCGGCGGTGCCCGCGCGCGCCGCCTCGAAGCGCAGACGGCCCTCCCCGCCCTCGCCGGGCACGAAGCGACCCGATACGGCACCCTCCGCGGGCCCTTCGGGCGTCATGAGCGCGATCGACGCGTCCTCGATGATCAACCGATCGAACGGTAACTCGCCCCCGCCGCTTCCGCCCTGCGGCGTCACCCCCTGGATATGCACCCCGTCCGGCCCGACCCGCACGCTCGCTCGCGCATCCTTGACGGTCACCGCCTCGACACGGCGCTCGGTGATCAGCGTGCCGAGATCGTAATCGACCTCGACCCGCGCGGAGGGGCCTGCGCTGTCGAGGCGGAGCGTGATGCCGCGCGTCGTCAGCGCGGCCACCTGGACCGCCGGCGCCTCGACCCCCGCCCCCGCCGCCGCCCGCTCGATGACCGCCTCGGCGATCGGCTTTCGGAACAGGAGGACCGCGCAGGCGCCGAGGATGAGGAGAACGGCGAGCGCGAGGAGTAGGCGCCCCGCGGTCCTCATCCGGCCTCTTCGGCTTCGAGGACCAGGCCGTCATGCGCTGGGATCACGCCGCTCGGCAGCTCCGCGCACAAGGTCCTGTAGTCCATGTCGATGTGAAGGTTCGTCAGCACGCCCTTCGCCCCGACACGGCCGATCCATTCGAGGGCCCGCCCCAGATGCGCGTGGCTCGGGTGCGGCCGCCGTCGCAGCGCATCGACGATCCAGGTCTCGGCGCCCTCGATTACCCCCCAGCTGTCCGGCATGGGCTCGTTGAGATCCGGCGAGTAGGCAAAGGGCCCGATGCGGAAGCCGAGGGCGTCGACCGTGCCGTGCTCGACGAGGAAGCTCGTGACCGGCAGCGGCCCGCTCGGCCCGTCGACCACCAACGCCTCGCCCGGGGGCGGCGGCGTCCGCGCGTCGAGGATCGCGGGGTAGGGTGAGCCTTCGGCCTGGCGGAAGCAGTAGGCGAAGCGATCGAGGAGGTCGGGGCACACCCGTTCGTCCACGTAGACGGGGGTACGCTCGCCGCCTGAGTTCAGCGACAGCGCACGCAGGTCGTCGATGCCGTGGCTCTGATCGGCGTGGTCGTGGGTGTAGAAGACGGCGTCGAGCCGCCCCACCCCCGCGCTCGTCAACTGAAGGCGCAGCTCGGGTGCCGTGTCGATCAGCACCGTGGTGAGTTCGGGCGCGTCCCAGCCCCGCTCGTCGCAGGCCCGCTGGAAGACGGCCGAGCAGCGCGTTCGCCGGTTCCTCGGCTCGCCGGAGTCGCAGTCGCCCCACTTCCCGTGGCCGTCCGCCCCGCCGATCCGGGGCACGCCGCCGGAAGAGCCGCAGCCGAGGATGATCGCGCGGACCCTCACGCGGACAGCTTCGCCTTCGAGAACAGGCGGAAGAAGTTCTCGGTCGTCGCCGCCTCGATCTCGCCCACGCTCACGCCTCGAACCTCGGCCACCTTCTGCGCCACGAGGGGAAGGTAGGCCGGCTCGTTCCGCCGGCCCCGATGCGGCACGGGCGAAAGGAAGGGGCAGTCCGTCTCGAGGAGGAGCCGGTCAAGCGGCACGCGCCGCGCGGTCTCGCGCACGGCGTCCGCGGTCTTGAAGGTCACGATGCCCGAGACGGAGACGTAGCCGCCTCTCTTCAGCGCCGCCTGCATCAATCCGGGCCCGCCCGTGTAGCAGTGAAGGAGCGGCGTGAACGGCGCCTCTTCGTGCATCTCGGTTAGGATCGCCTCCATCTCCGCATCCGCCTCGCGCGCGTGGATGACGAGCGGCAGGCCGGTCCTCTGCGCCGCGCGGACATGCGCCCGGAACACCCGCTCCTGATCCTCGAACCCCGAGTACTCGTAGTGCCGGTCGAGCCCGCACTCCCCGATCGCGACGACGTCGTCGGCCTCCGCGAGCGCGACGAGGCGCTCTGGCGTCAGGTCCGCTGCGTCCTTGGCCCAGTGCGGGTGCACCCCGACCGTCCGCCACAGGTTCCGCCGCCCCGCCACGATCCCCGCGATCTCGTCGGTCGAGCCCAAATGGTCCGAGATGGCGAGCATCGCGCCCACCCCCGCCTCGGCGGCGCGCGCGAGCACGTCTTCCAGATCCTCGGCGTAACGTTCGCCGTGGAGGTTCACATGGCTATCGACCAGCATTCATGCCCCTCGCCAGCGTCCGCGTGAGGACGAGCGCCGTGTGCGCCCGGTCCGCGTTGAGCGCGCCCGCCTTCTCTGCCAGCCGCTTCGCCTCGTCGAGCGCTTGCAGAAGCGGAGGCCCTACCGACTTCGAAACGATCGGGTCGCTCTGTCCGCGCAGCGCGGCGGACAGCCGGTTCTGCACGATCGCCCAAGCCTCGGGCCAGACGGCATCGTTCGCCCTTGCGCCCGCCGCCTCGGCGAGCGCGAGTACGTCCCCCTGCCCCGCGGCGACCCGCAAGAGCCGATCGGCCAGCGCCCGCGCGGCTTCCCCCTCGCCTTCGAGGAGAGACAGCGCTCGCCCGGGCGCGCCGCCGGACAGCCGTGCGGCTTCGGCGGCGGCTTCCCCGTCGGCATCCGTCCGCCGTCGAAGCCAGGGGACCAGCACGCCCTCCTCGAGGGGGTTGAGCGCTGCGACGCGGCAGCGCGAGCGGATCGTGGGCAGCAGCTTGCCCGGCGCTCGGGACAGAAGCAGGAAGGCCGTCCCTGCGGGCGGCTCTTCCAGCGACTTCAGAAGCGCGTTCGCCCCGGACCGTCCGAGGTCGTCGGCCATGTCGACGATCACCGCCCGCCGCCCCGTCGCGGAGGTCGTGTGAAGCCGGGAGGTCGCGGCGCGCACCTCGTCGACCAGGATCTCGGGCCGCATCCGCCCTGTCTTCTCGTTCTCGGTCCGGCGCAGGACGACGAGGTCGGGGTGCCCGCGCGCCGCGACCAGGCCCGCCGTCCGTTCGTCCGCACGGCCAAGGCTGTTCGCATTCGACAGGTGCGCCGCGGCGAGCGCGTCCGCGAGCGTGCCCTTGCCGATGCCTTCCGGGCCCGTCAGCAGCCAGCCGCCGGTGAGCGCGCCCGACGCCAGGGCGGCGTCCAGGCGTTCCCACGCGCGCGGGCCGAGCAGGAGGTCGGAACTCATGGAAGGGGCGTTAGCAGCCTCGGTGCGTGCGCGGAAACCGCCTCTTGGATGCGGCTTTCCACCGCCTCTACCGTCCCCCGGGCGTCGATCAGCACGCGGGCGGGCCGCTGCGCGATCGCGAGGAAGCGCCCCCGCACCGCCTCGTGATAGGCCCTGCCCTTCGCTTCGAACCGGTCGGCGGCGCCCCGTGCCGAGGCCCGAGCGAGGCCTTCTTTCACTGGAAGGTCGAAGATGAGGGTCAGGCCGGGCTCGACCGGACAGACCCAGCGCCGTAGCGCGTTCACCGTCTCGGTCGGCAGGCCCCCGCCCCCGCCCTGATAGGCTTCGGTCGAATCGGCGAAGCGGTCACAAAGAACGGTCTTGCCGGCGTCGAGCGCGGGCATCACCACCTCGCGCAGGTGCGCGTCGCGCGCCGCGTTCATCAGCAGCGCCTCGGCCAGCGGCGACCACGCCGCGTCGGGGTTCAACAAGGCGGCGCGCACCGCCTCGCCGCCCCTCGTTCCGCCGGGCTCGCGCGTCAGCAGGGCCTCGCCTGCGATCCGCGCGGCCAGGCGCGCGATCTGCGTCGTCTTGCCCGCACCCTCGGGGCCTTCGAAGACGACGAAGCGAGGGTGCCGCGTCATTCGAACGCGTCCGGTTCCGGCGGCGTCAGCAGCGCCTGGAGCCCGAGGCCGACCTTCGACCAGGCGGACAGCGCCTTCACGCTCTTCGCCGCGTAGACGGGGTACTCGCGTTCGGGCTCGTCGGGCATTGAGAGCTTCAGGACACCGACCTCCTCGCCCTTCTTCACCGGCGCGGGGATCGGCCCTTGATAGACGAGCGTCGCCTCGGCTCCGTCGAGCGAGTGTCTGTGAAGCGTGAAGCGCGCCTCCGCCTCGAGCATGAGGGGCACCGTCTCTTCGCGGCCCGCGAAGACCTCCGCCTCGCCGACGACGTCGCCCGGCTCGAAGAAGGTGCGCGTGTCGTACTCGGTGAAGGCGATGGTCATCATGCGGTCCGCCTCGCGCCGCCGCGCCGCCTCGCTTTCGAGGCCGTGGAGGACCAGGATGCGCTTCTTGCCGTCCCGCTCGGCGAGGCCGACGACGCCGTAGCCCGTCTCCTCCGTGTGCCCTGTCTTCATTCCGAGCGCGCCGTCGAACATGCCGAGCAGCGGGTTCCGGTTCGTCTGCTTGATCTTCGACCAGGTGAACTCCTGCAGCCCGAAGATGTAGTGATAATCCGGGTACCGCTCCCAGATCCTCCTCGTCAGCTTGGCGAGGTCGTGCGGGCTCATCAGCTGCTCGGGGTCCGGCAGGCCGGTCGGGTTCGAGAAGTGGCTCTGCTCGAGGCCCCACTCCTTCGCCTTGACGTTCATCAGCTTGGCGAAGGCGTCCTCGGACCCCGCGATGTTCTCCGCGACGACGACGCAGGCGTCGTTGCCTGAATCGACGATGATCCCCTTGAGGAGGTTCTCGACCGTGATCGTGGTGTCGACGAGCACGAACATCTTCGAGCCGCCCCGCCGCCAGGCGTTCTCCGACACCTCGAAGGGCGTGTCCTTGGTGATCGTGCCCTGCTCGATCAGGTCGAGGACGATCGCCACCGTCATCAGCTTCGACATGGAGGCAGGCTGCATGGGCTCGTCTGCAGCCTTGCCGTAGAGGACGTTGCCTGTGTCGTAGTCGACGATGATCGCCTCGCGCGCACGGGTCGACACGGCGTCCGCCGCCTGCGCCGTCCCGGCGAGGAGGACGAGTGCCGCCAGGAGCGCCCTCACTGCGCCCTCACGATCCGCGCGTCCCCGAAGCCCGCCTCGCGCGCGACGCGCAAGGCTTCCTCGGCGGGAAACTCGTAGTCGTAGGGTCCGATCCGAAGGCGGTGGAGCGGCGCGGCCGCGCGTTCCTCCGTCGTCAGAGAGATCGGCACGGCGCTCGGCAGGCGCGCGCTCGCCTTCGCGGCGTTCTCGGCCGAGGCGAAGGCGCCGACCTGCACGTACCAGCGCGCAGGCGAGGTGTCGGTCAGGATCGGCGCGTCCGGCGGGATCGGCGAAGCGTCGCGCGCAGAACCGCTCCGCACGACCTTGATCGGCGAGGGCGGCGCGGGCGGCAGGGCGCTCGCTTCGAGGACCGGCTCCGCCTTCAGGGCGGGGGCGGGCGGGACGGCCGCGACCTCGATCACCTTGGCCTCGGCGACGCGGACGGCCGCTTCGGCGGGGGCGCCCCTCACCGTGCCCTCGGGGATCTCTTCGCCTTCGCTGACGCGCACCGCGACGGTCTCCGCGACCCGCCCCGGCTCGGGGTCCGCGACGGCGGCGTAGCGTCCGTTCTCATAGGCTTCGGGCTCGCCGAGCCGCGTGATCGCTTCGCGCATCGAGGCGGGGCCGAGATACTGCACCCGGACGTTGGCAAGGCCCGCCTCCCGGCTGCCGAGGCGCTCGGCGGCGGCGCGGCTGAGGTCGAGGACGCGGTCGCTGGCGAAGGGCCCACGGTCGTTGACGCGCACGACGACCTGGCGGCCGTTATCGAGGTTCGTCACGCGGACGAGCGAGGGCAGCGGCAGCGTCGGGTGCGCCGCCGTCAGGCGGTTCATGTCGAAGACCTCGCCATTGGCGGTCAGCCTTCCGTGGAACTTCGGTCCGTACCAGGAGGCGACGCCGCGCGCGTCGTAGGAAGGGTCGTTCTTCGGCGTGTACCAGACGCCGCCCACCTTGTAGGGCTTGCCGAGCTTCTCGTGCGGGTTCGGCGCCTCGTGGCGCGCGTGCGGCGAGGGCTTCACGCCCCCCGAAGCGCAGGCAGCGAGGACGAGCAGGGCGGCGAAGAGCACGCAGCGGCGCATGGGCGAACCCGGGGCAAGCTTAAGAGGCGATGAACCCTTGCAGCCTTCGAGCTTAACCGGCGCTTAAAGCCTCGCTCAAGCGACGTTCGAATCAGCCGCCCGCCCCCGCCGCGACGAGGGCAAGGATCGGCAGGATCGCCGGGCCGGTCGTCCACTACGCCGCTCGAACGGCCTCGCCGTACTCTGCCCGCGCCTCGGCGATGACTCTGTCTTCCGCCTCGCGTTCCAGAAGGGTGAGGATGACGACGCCGAGGTCGGCATAGGGCTCGGTCCGGCGAAGCTTCGCGGCACGCCAGGCGGCCTTGCCGACACCGAGCCGTGCGGCGAACGCGTCTGGTCTCGTCATCGCGTCGCGCAGGAGCGGCGCCAGGGCGAATCGGGTCGTGTGCCAGAGCGCGGGGTGGCCGCCGATCGCCTTCATAGCTTCGGCCGCCGCCACCATCGCCGCAGCCGATGTGTCGGGGGCTCTTCGCCGAACGCCAAGGGTACGGCGGCGGTGTCGAGGATCATGCCGGTTGCGAACCGAGCTCGGTGCCGCAAGGCGCGTCGTGCGGTGCGCCACCGCCCGGTGATCCATGTCACTGTGTCGGCGTCGCTCATGGCGCGAAACCGGACCGTGCCCCTGCGCATCACAAGGCGGTCAGGCGGCACCACCGTCCTTGTATCGACATGTTGCTGTGCAACATCACAGCCTCCTGTCGCGTCGCATTCAGTGGAGACCCGGGTGAAAACCCTTCTCTTCGAACCCTTTCAGGGTGGTCATTACACAAACTACGTCGAAGCGCTCGTCGACTATCATCGGCGCGTGCACGAGGCGCGCGGGGACGAGCTCGTGCTCTCTCTGACGTCCGAGGGCGCCGCGTCCTCTGCCTTCGCCGCGCAGGTCGCGCCGCGCCTTGGGGCGGCGAGCGTCGATCCGAGCATCCCGCCGGTCCCGCACAGCATCGCGCTCCGCCCCACGCCGGACGGGATCCGCACCTATCGCCGCGCGCTGACGACGCTGTGGCGCGCGCTCGGTGCGGCGATCGAGCGGCACCAGCCGGACCACCTGATCCTGCCGAGCGCCGACCATATCACCCTGGCGGCCCGCTTCGTCGCCGGGGAGCGCAGCCGCGCCCGGATCGCGGGGCTAAAGAGCACGGGCGTCCTCCATTACGGCTTCGCCGCCGGGGCCCACGGCGTCGCCGAGCTCGTGAAGGACCAGATCTACCGGCAGTCCTGGCGCCGCGCGCCTTGGTCGCGCCTCTTCATGGTCAACCCGATGCAGGTCGGCTGGGCGCGAACCCACATGCCGGGGCTCTCGGTCGAGGTTTGCCCCGACCCCGTCCCGCTGATGGCGATGCCCGAGCGCGACGAGGCCTGCGCCGTTCTCGGTCTCGACGCGTCCAAGTCCTATATCGGCTTCGTCGGCGCCGTCAGGGAACGGGCGGCGTTCCGCGAGCTCGTCCACGGCTTCCTCGACGCCGATCTCGGCCCCGACTGGCGCCTGCTCGTGGCGGGCCGCGTCGAGTGGCCGGAGCACAAGAACTTCCTCAAATCCGACCCGCGCGTCGCGGCGGCGCGGGACAGGATCGTCCTGATCGACCGGTTCCTGGACGCGGACGAGATGGCGGCGGCGCTCTCGGCCTGCTCGGTGCTCGCGCCGATCTACCGCCAGTCGCAGAACCTCTCGGCGAACCTTCTCAAGGCGGTGCGGGCCGATAAGCCCGTGATCGCGTCCGCGTCGGGATTCGGCGGCTACATGGTCGACGAGTTCGGCATCGGAGTGGGCCTTCCGCTCGACGCACCGGAAGGCGCGCCGGCGGCGTTCCGCGCCGCGCGCGACCTCTCTGGGCGCTACGTCCCGGGGGTCAGGACCCAGTCGCTGAAGAGGTTCCTGGAACCCGACAACTTCGCAGCGACTCTCTTCGACGATCGCAACGAAACGCTCGTTCCTTGGGCCGAGGTCAGCATGCTCGGCGGCCGCGATGAAGAGGCGCCCCTAGCCCGCTAGAACGCTTGGCGGGACCGACGCGTTTCAACGCCCGTAGGTCATGCGGAGCGTCGTCTCGATCCCGCCCTCACCCGTTTCGATGGCGGTGCCCTCGAAGGTCGGCATGCCCATCAGGGGCGGGCCGGAGATCGCCCAGCCATCGAGCGGCATGCCCCCCGGCCCCATGTCGAACGACCCGTTTGCGTCGTCATCGTGCCAGACCGACACCGCGTAGCGTCCCTGCGGCAGGTCGAAGCTGACGACGTGCGCCCCCGCTCTGGGTGAGGGGATCTCTTCGCTGGCGATCGACGCCTCCCCCATGAACTGATCCTCCGTCTGGACCGAGACGTAGACGGTCCCGCCCCGCGCCTCGACGCCCTCGAGCGTAACCGAGAGCGGGGCGGCCTGCGTCGCGCCTAGGAGAAGCGGCCCCATGAGGCCGAACGCTAACGGCTTCGCCGAAGCTCGCCTGATCATTCTCGACGTCATGACGATCGACCCCACGATGTTTAATAATCAAACGAGTGTGGTAGACCTCATACAGACATCAAGGACCTTCGGCAGGCCTGCTGCGTTCGGCGGCGACTGGCCCCAAGACCGGCGGTAGGGGCGCGATCGCGCAGCACAGGATGGCGGGGCTGAAGGCGCTCGGCGTCGGTCCTGCCCGGGGCGAGCGCCCCTCGGCGCGTTGAGGCCTCAGCCGCCCGAACATCCCTTCGCCTCGGCCATCACGGCGTCGAAGGCAGGTTTCGGCTGCAGGTCACGGTCGAACAGCATGGGGTGGTCCGTACGTCCGCGGACGGGGAAGTTGTTCTTCCAATTGTCCGCGTCGCTCACGCCCCAGAAGGTCACGCGGCTGACGAAGTCCTTCCGCGCGACGAGCTCGCGGAACAAGGCCGCGTACTGGTCGGCTTGCGCCCTCGCGACCTCTTCGGGCAGGCCGTCCGTGTAGGGGTCGAGCTCCTCCCGGTTCTCCGCCGCCGACGAGATGTCCGCGCCGACCGCGAGGTTCTCGGGCCAGGGCAGGACCGTCACGTCGAGCTCAGTGATCATCACCTTGAGGCCCAGGCTGCCATAGGCGTCGAGCGCGGCGGTGAAGTCCTCCATGCTCGGACGCCCGATCCCGAAATGGCCTTGCATGCCGATGCCGGAGATGGGGACCCCCTTCGCCTGAAGATCCTTGACCATGGCGACGACCGCGTCGCGCTTGCCCGGTGCGGTCATGTTGTAGTCGTTGTAGTAGAGCTCGGCTTTCGGATCGGCTTCATGGGCGAAGCGGAAGGCCTGCTCGACGAAGTCGGGCCCGATCTGCTCGCGCCACTTCGACGGCCGCCAGCTGCCGTCGTCGAGGATCGCTTCGTTGACGACGTCCCATCCATGAACCCGGCCGCGGTAACGGCCGACCACCGTGTCGATGTGGTCCTTCATCCGGCCAAGGAGCAGCTCACGGGACGCGGGCTGCCCGCCTTCCCCTTCGAACACCCAGTCGGGCGTTTGAGAATGCCAGACCAGCGTGTGCCCGACCACCGCCATGTCGTTCGCCTGCGCGAAGCTCACCAAGCGGTCCGGAATGGCGACCGCGTACTGTCCCTCTTCGGGGTGGATGCGTCCCCACT
This sequence comes from Parvularcula dongshanensis, assembly GCF_014199615.1. Lineage (GTDB taxonomy): Bacteria > Pseudomonadota > Alphaproteobacteria > Caulobacterales > Parvularculaceae > Parvularcula > Parvularcula dongshanensis. The sequence continues at coordinate 96,891 of NZ_JACHOB010000004.1, forward strand.
TCATCGCGTTCTCGGCCGTCACGGCGCTGAACTGATCGCCGACGAAGTCCAGGAGGCCCGGCACCTCGTCCGCGATGAACCAGCGATTGAGCGCGGTGCCGACGAGGAAGCACTGATCGAAGGCGTCCCGCAACGTATCGGGCGTTTGGGCCGCGGCGGGTGAAGGAAGGAGAGCGAGGCCGAGCGCGGCGAGAGCAGTCTTCATGACGCCGACCGTAAGCGGTGCCATGAAGACAGGCCAGTATGAATACGTCTTCAGGCCCCGCCGCCTGCGCGCCGGCGAGGCCGCCTCAGCGGTCGATCTCGCCGAACACGACGTCGAGCGTGCCGATGATCGCCGAGACGTCCGCAAGCATGTGCCCTTTGCACATCCAGTCCATGGCCTGCAGATGCGCGTAGCCAGGCGCCCGGATCTTGCAGCGATAAGGCCGGTTGGTGCCGTCCGAGACCAGGTACACGCCGAATTCGCCCTTGGGGGCTTCGACGCAGGTGTAGACCTCGCCCGAAGGAATGCGCGGCCCCTCGGTGTAGAGCTTGAAGTGATGGATCAAGGCTTCCATCGAGTGCTTCATCTCGGCTCTGAGCGGCGGCGTGACCTTGGCGTCGCGCGCCATGACGGGGCCGGGCTCGAGGCGGTCGATGCACTGAAGGATGATCTTCAGAGACTCCTTCATCTCCTCGATCCGGCAAAGGTAGCGATCGTAGCAGTCGCCGTTCTTGCCGAGCGGGATGTCGAACTCGAGCTCGTCGTAGATCTCGTAGGGCTGCGACTTGCGAAGGTCCCAAGGTACGCCCGAGCCGCGCAGCATCACGCCCGAGAAGCCCCAGGCGAAGGCCTCTTCCTTGGTGACGACGCCGATGTCGGCGTTGCGCTGCTTGAAGATGCGGTTGTCGGTGATCAGGCCCTCGATGTCGTCGAGGACGGCCGGGAAGGTGCCGCACCACTCACGGATGTCGTCGATCAGGTCCTGCGGACAGTCCTGGTGTACGCCGCCGACACGGAAGTAGGCCGCGTGCAGCCGCGCGCCCGAGGCGCGCTCGTAGAAGGTCATCAGCTTCTCGCGCTCCTCGAAACCCCACAGAGGCGGGGTCAGCGCGCCGACGTCCATGGCCTGGGTCGTCACGTTGAGGAGGTGGCTGAGAATCCGGCCGATCTCGCACCAGAGGGTCCGGAGGACCTGGGCGCGCCGGGGCACTTCGAGCCCGAGCAGCTTCTCCGCCGCGAGGCAGAAGGCGTGCTCCTGGTTCATCGGCGCGACGTAGTCGAGCCTGTCGAAGTAGGGAATCGATTGAAGGTAGGTCTTCTGCTCGATCAGCTTCTCGGTGCCGCGGTGCAGGAGCCCGATATGCGGGTCCACCCGCTCCACGACCTCGCCGTCGAGTTCGAGCACGAGGCGCAAGACGCCGTGCGCGGCCGGGTGCTGCGGGCCGAAGTTGATCGTGAAGGGGCGGTCGGAGGACGCGTCTGAGAAGCTGTCCTCGACCGTGATCGTGCGGGTGCTGCCGTCGGCCATCGGGGTCCTTGGGGGCGTGTCGTTCGTCCCTGGGGGTCTGCCCCCAAAGGACCTCGGCGCGCAAGGGGTTCCGGTGTCGCGGCGCGCGTCGGTCGGGATCAGCCCGCGCCGTGAAGGACCTCGCCGGCCATCATCAGCTGAGGCAGCGTGTCGATCGTGGTCCAGCACGCCATCGCCGTCAGGCAGACCACCATGCCGAAGACGATGCGCTCGAGCTGCACCTCGGAGCGGCGTTTCGGGGTCATTTCCAGGCGGGCGTTGCGGACGAAGCCGCCTTGCTTACGGGACTGGCTGTTGTTGTGGCTCATCAGCGTCGTCATCGTCGGTCTTCCCTTTCGAGGTGCCCCCTCGGACAAGACCCTTATGACGACGATTTGAGGCGTATGTTCGCGAGCTTCGAGGAATCTTTGGGACGTGGTGAGCGAAGCCTTAACGCTGGCTACTTGCGCGGCTTGGCGACGTCGTCCGTTCCCTTCTCATCGCCCGGCAGGACGTAGAGCGGCCCTTCCCAGGGGCTCAGGTAATCGAAGTTCCGGTACTCCTGCGTCAGCTGCACCGGCTCGTAGACGACCCTCGACTGCTCGTCGTCCCAACGGACTTCGGTGAAGCCCGTCAGGGGGAAGTCCTTTCGCAGCGGGTGCCCCTCGAAGCCGTAGTCGGTGAGGAGGCGGCGCATGTCGGGGTGATCCTCGAAGACGATGCCATAAAGGTCGAAGGCCTCGCGTTCGTACCAGTCCGCGCAAGGGTAGACGGGGGTCGCGGTCGGGATCGTGTCCTCCTCGCCGACGGCGCACTTCACGCGGATGCGCGCGTTGTCCTGCAGGCTGAGGAGGTGGTAGACGACGTCGAAGCGCTGGGCGCGGCCCGGATAGTCGACGCCGGCGAGGTCCACGAGCTGGATGAAGCGGCACAGCGGGTCGTCGCGCAAGAAGCGCAGCGTCTCGATGATCTTGCTGCGGTCCACCGTCACCGTCAGCTCGTCATAGGCGATCTGCGCATGCACCAGCGCGTCGCCGAGCGTGGCTTCGACGTGGTCCTTGAGCTCGGCGAGATCGTTGGCGAGGGCGGTGGTCAGGGACATCGGGGCACTCCGTCGGTACGCTGCGAGCGGCTGTAGGGGAGACGGCTGCTGCCGTCATCCCGCAAATGCGTGCGCCTTAAGGCCGCCCCTACCCCATCATGTCCGTCTTCACGTCCATCAACACCTCGGAGAGCTTCTCCTCGGTGCAGTCGACGAGCGCCTTCGCCTCTTCGGTCTGGCTCTGATCGCCGAGCCAGCACTTCTCGCGGCTCTCCTTGTCGGGCCAGAGGGCGTAGGCGGCGTAGGTGCCGTCGTCGCAGCGCGACAAGGTGGCGCCGAGGCTTCCGCAGCGGGACTTGCCGTCCTCGGTCACCTTGGCCCAGGCGGCCTCGAACTCTTCCTCGCGGCCGGACTTGACCTTCCAGTGGTAGAAGGCGGCGTGCTTGGTCATGGGGGACCTCCGTTAGAGCGTTGCTAGCCCAACGGAACGCCCCCCTTCGCGGTTCCCCGCACGCGTCAGCGTTTGATCGTGCCTTCGCGACGGATCTTCTTCTGAAGCTGCAGAAGTCCGTAGACGAGCGCTTCGGCCGTCGGCGGGCAGCCGGGGACGTAGACGTCGACCGGCACGATGCGGTCGCAGCCGCGCACCACCGAGTAGGAGTAGTGGTAGTAGCCGCCGCCGTTCGCGCAGGAACCCATCGAGACCACGTAGCGAGGCTCGGGCATCTGGTCGTAGACCTTGCGCAGAGCCGGCGCCATCTTGTTGGTCAGGGTACCCGCCACGATCATGAGGTCGGACTGACGCGGGGAAGCGCGCGGCGCCATGCCGAAGCGTTCCATGTCGTAACGCGGCATCGAGGCCTGCATCATCTCGACGGCGCAACAAGCGAGCCCGAAGGTCATCCACATGAGCGAGCCCGTGCGCGCCCAGTTGATGACGGCGTCGGCGGGCGCCGTCATGAAGCCTTGGTCCGCGAGCTCCGCCGAGACGTGGCGGAAGAAGGGATCTTCGTCGGTCGGGTTGTAACCGACCTCCCCTGCCCGGCCTTGCGTGCCGTAGCCGACGTCGCGGGCCGTCACGACCTGAGGGGCGAGGCCAGGCTGGACTCGGCCGGGATCGGTGGTGAGGGGGCCGCCGGTCTTGCCGAGGTTCGGCGAAGCCAGGACGGACTTCTCGTCGTCTAGCGCCATTCGAGCGCCCCTTTCTTCCATTCGTAGGCGAAGCCGATGAAGAACACGGCCAGGAACACGAACATCGACCAGAAGGAGAAGAGCTGGAAGTCGCGATCGAGCCCCAACTCGGGGTTGAACAGCGTCACCGCCCAGGGAAACAGGAAGGCGACGTCGAGGTCCACGATGATGAACAGGATCGCGACGATGTAGAACTGCACGTCGAACTTCATCCGCGCGTCCTCGAAAGCCTCGAAGCCGCATTCATAGGTCGAGGTCTTCTCGGGATCCGGGTTCGACGGCGCGAGCACCATCGGCAGGATCATGAAGGCGAGCCCGAGGACCCCCGCGAGGCCGATGAAGATGAGGATCGGCAGGTAGTTGAGTAGGAATTCGGGCGTGGCCATCGCTTCTGATCGTCCGTTCGTTCCGAGCTAGTCGTGACGGCGCCTCACCGGAAGGGAGGCGAAGCGCCGCAGCGTTATGCGCCCTCTACGGGCTTCTGTGGGCAATGGGAAACCCCCTCCCCGGCAGGGAGGCCAAACCGGCGCAGCGAACGGTCTGGCTTCCAGGATCCGGACCCTTGTGGCGTCCGGCCGGGCTAGGCCTTCGCCAAACCGCTAAATGCAGCGGCTTCCCATGCATTCGCAACGCCCTTCGACGATAGGGTTTGCGTTTTATGTGCGGCGCAGCAATTACGGCACGGAAGCTGCGAGTGCGTTCGATGCCGCCTAATGAACTCAAGGGGTTGAGCAGGCCCCAAAGCGATGCCCTTCGCCTCGGATGCGTCGTCCTTATGACGCTCGGACACCTGAAGTTCACGGACCCCGTGCTTGCCAGTGCGTTGACCGGGTTCGAGCTCGAGCAGGTCTTGCCGTGGACGAAGGCGTTGGGCCGCATCGCCGCGCCGCTGTTGGGCTTCTCGTCCGGCCTGCTCCTCGCCTTCGCCGTTCAGCGAACACGGCCAACGCAGCTGTTGTGGCGGCGAGCGAGGACCCTCCTCGGTGCGTTCATCGTCTGGAACGGCGCGATGACGCTTCTCATGGCGGCAGCGGGCGCGTTTGGGTTCGGTTCCTCGGGGAACCCGTTCGCCCTTAGCGCAGTGCTCGGCATCTACGCGATGCCGAACAACCTGCCGCTTCACTACCTCATCGACCTCTTCCAATGCGTCTCGGTCGCCGTTTGCACCTTTCATCTGTTCCGCCGACGGCTGCCGCTCATGGGCATCGTCGCGATCTTGGGCGTCTTCTGTGCGTTCGACGCTGCCGCGAGGGGCGGCGAGACGTGGTGGCCACGGCCGGACCTCGTTCTCTTCTTCTCCCTTGGTTTCCTGCTCGGCTTTCGCTGCCAGTGGCTGTTGCGCTGCCTCGCGGAGGTGAGGGGGCGGCCGTTTCTGATCGGCGGCGTCTCTGCCCTGCTCTTCGTCACGACGGTTTATCTGAGCGACGGCAGACTGCCGATCATTCTGCTACAGCGGCTTTCAGGCGCCATCCTGGCACTGGCCATCGTCGCACGGGTCGACGTTCCCGAAGGTCTGATAGATCAGCGCCTCGCATTCCGTCTCTTCTGCTCTCACTGGGTCGTCTTCGCGGTGGTAGGGAAGATCCTGCCGATCGAAGCGCATCCCTCAGCTCTCTGGGGGCTCGCGGAGTTCGGTGCTGCGATCTCGTTCGCGACTGGGTCGTTGGAAGTGCAGGATATCGGTTTGCTCTACATAGCCGGGCGAGATCCGTTCAAACGCGTGACGGGAGCGTTCCGACGGGTCGGTAAGCGCCCGGCTTAGGCGAAGGCGGCACTACCGGTTGATACATGCAGGCGGCGGCTTGGAGAACGAGAGGTCTCATTCACCTCCTGGTTCGCGCGGGAACGAGGGAGCGCACGGCAAGCACTACCAGTCCAAATCTCGAACCATCCGGTTCATTTAGCGAGGAGATCTTGGCCTCTGAGCCGAAGCTTGCCGCGCTTAGCCATACCGATGAGGACGCACTGCGTAGCATTGCGAACCGGCCATACCGGCGATCAGTCTTGCCTGGAATCCAGTGCCGCGCGAACGGCGTCCAGGATTTGTTGGCGGGGCATCGACACGTCGATGTCGAGTTTGAGCCGCCCCCCTGCCCGCTTCGCGGTTAGCACCGGCCGCCCTGTCGGGTTCGTGACAGTATGGGCGGTCGCCTTCGCTCGCGGTCCGCTTCCTTTCAGGCGGCGGAAGACCTCGGCGGGCTCGAGACCACCGGCTTGTCCCTTCTCCCGCAAGGTACGCTGCATGGCTGCGACCTCCCTCGCACGGTCTAGAAGCGCCGTCGCGCCCTCTCCGTTGAGGAGCGGTCGGAGTTGTTGGCCATGGCGGACGGCGATGTCCCGTGGGTCCGCGTAGGCGTCGATGACCTCTTGCGGCAGCGTCGCGACGGAGAGGTAGGAGGATAGGAGGGACTTTGAGACCTCCATACGCTCGGCCATTCGGGTCGCGTTGTTGCCGTAGTAGTCATGCAACGCCGCGAGGTACTCCCGCCCTCTTTCGTAATCCGAAATGTCCTTACGGTTTCGGTTCTCGAGATCCGAGAAGCGGAAGGCCTCTTCATCCTCGAGGTCGCGCACCTCGATGAGGAAGTAGACCTCTTTCCGGTTCTCTTCCTGGCGCAGATAGCTGACTGCGAAGTGCCGCCTTGCGCCAGCGACGACCTCGTACTCGTAGCCTTCCGGATCGTCGCGAAGGCGCCGGACGACTGCCGGGACCTCCTGTTTCCCCTGAGCGCGAATCGAGCCGATGAGCTCCGCGCAGCTTTCTTTCGTAAGCAGGTCGTAGAGCCGATTGTGCTTCGACCACATCCGGCAGGTGGCGGGGTCTACGAGGCGGAGGCGGACGTCGCGTACCCGACCCGAGGCGACTTCGGAGAGTGCCCCTTCACGGGCCGCCATCGGGTCCAGGCGCCGAGGCCGCGCGGTCGGGGCCTCTTCCGATGATGAGGCGGTTGGCGCTTCGCGCGTAGCGGCGACTGCGTTCTGCAATAGGCGTTTCCGGGCCATTTCTACTCCTCCCTCGGCGGTTCTCAAGCTGCGGCGTTAGCTTCGTTCAACGCGCGGCAACCTCGTGTTCAACGCGTTGAACGTTTCGAGTCCGATATGTTCAACGCGTTGAACGTCGAGCTCAAGCGAATCCTTCAGTGCGCAAACGTTGATGATGGCTGGGCCAAGTTCGACGGATCGCCAGTTCGAGATCGCCCAATACCCGGTCCAAGTTCGCGCGGCAGCGGCGGTAGGTCTTATTGGAGGGGCCAGCATACTCGTAGACGGTGCGCATCTCGATCGACGCATTGTCGAACTCGGAGCTGTCGAGGAGGGCGGTCGTCAGAATGTCGCCGGCAAACACGTCCTGCATGGCGTCCCGCATCTCCTGGTGCGCCGACTTCCCTTCGTCCACCTTCGTCGCGAGGAGCTGAACGAAGGCGTGGTCCATCTCGGCGCCATGCGCTTCGAGCGCTTCGCAGACCGAGGTCAGCATGCGCAGGAAGGAAACCGTCGAAGCGTAGTCGATGGAGGAGGGGGGCGTGGGAATGAGAAGGGCGTTCGCTGCTCGTACCGCGTTCAGGCTGATCATGCCGAGGGCAGGGGGCGGGTCGAGGACGACCACGTCGTAGGCTTGCGCGACGGCGCCGAGGCCGTAGCGCAAGCGTTCGAACCGGTCCGCCCCCGCGCCGGTGGAGGCGAGGTGGTACTCCGCATTGTAGAGACCGAGGCAGGCCGGGATCAGGTCCAGTCCATCGAAGTAGGTGCCGCGGACCGCATAGCCGAGGTCCGTCCGGCCGCCGGGTTCGAGGAAGGGGAGGAGGGTCTCCTCCTCGTCGATCTCCGCCTCCGGGTTGTAGCCGAACAGACCGGTGGAAGAGGCCTGAGGGTCGGCATCGACGAGGAGGACGCGGTAGCCCTTCAAGGCGAGGTACTGCGCGGCATGAACGGCGATCGTGGACTTGCCGACGCCGCCCTTGAAGTTCTGCACGCCGAGGACGAGCGGCGGATCCTCTGGCGAACGTCCCGGCCGCGTGCCGAAATGGTCCCGCATGCGGTTGATCTCTTCGAGGGTGAAGCCGACCCGGTGTCCGCTCTCCCGCTTCTCCGGAGAGGGGAGGTCGCCTGCCTCTTCGGCCCGGCGGATGGTCATGTCGGACCGGCCGACCATCTCGGCCGCCTGGCGAATGGTAAAGCGCAGGTCGAGCGTCTTCGCTGACCGACCATCGATCATCTGGTCGCGCATCGCGTCGAGAAGACGGGCGGAACGGTCCTGCAGGCGCGCGATCCGGGCGATGCCCTCGCTACGCTGCACTTCGGGGGAGGGGGCGTTGGCGGGCATTGGCGGCTCTCCTCGCGAGGCACGTTCAGGCCTCGTTAACGCCTGCTTGACGCGGCAGGCGTTAATCGGTCGTTAACCGCCGATGTTAGCTCTGACGAGACCTTTCCGCGAAAAGTCTCACATCGGCCCTTACGGCCCGGCGGACCAGCCGGTCTCCGCTTCGATGACGGGGACGAGGCCATCCGCCATCACTCGGGTACTGTCCGTTCCCGGGTGGCCGTCGCAGCCATAGACCCGGCCTTCGTCCGCGAGGGAGAGGTGGACGGTCGCCGTCTTGACGCCGAGCGCTTCGGCCCGCGCCCGGGCTTCGGCGACGCCTGCGACGATCCGCTCGACCGCGTCTTCGGAAGCGAACGGGCCCGTTACGGTGACGATCTTCGCGTCAGGGTACTGCGCCCTGAGATCGACGAGCAGGCCCGTATAGTTGCCGACGAACGACGCCTCCGGGTCCCAGGTGGAATGGTCGTTAGTGCCGAGGTTCACGACCACGACCTGTGGGGTCCACCGCTTCGGGTCCCAATAGACGGGTGTATCGGGCAGGGCGAGCGTCAGGTGCGCTGGCATGTTCGGCCGGGGATCGTCCCCGTAGTTGAAGACCGCGCCCCGGCCCGAGATCGCGACGAGGTGGTAGTCCGCTTCGAGCGCCTTCGCGGTGCGCCCGGAGAAGGCGAGCTGAGGCGCGCTCGTCTCCTTCGAGTAGCCGCAGCTCGCATCCGCGCCGAGGGTGCCATAACCGGCCGTGATGGAGTCGCCGACGAACAGGATGCGCCGGTCGGGCAGGGCGGCGGGGCGGACCTCGCCATCGCTCTCGACGCCGAGGATCGTCGTCAAGCCGCCCTCGAAGCTCTCGGTCTTTCGCCGAACCTCGATCCTCACGTCGCGCGGCTCGCTCGCCTCGAACAGCGTGTAGTCGTGGACACCGGGGCGCAGGGCGACCTCGGACCAGGTACCGTCCACCATCACGTCGAACATGTTCGCGCCGCTGTCCTGAACGGTCATGACGACCCGCCGTGCCCTCGTCTCGAACGCGAAGCCGCTTGCGGGCCAGCCGACCTGCAAGGGGCTGTCATGACCGCCGACGGTCCGGCCGAGCGGCGTCAACGCCTCGGGCAGGGTGGGGGTTCCGGGTTGAACCATGGCGAGGAGGCCGGTTGCGAGGAGAGAGGAGAAGAGAGGCATGCCGCGTCATGCCCGGAATTCCGCGTCGGCGTCGAGCGGCACGATCAGTATCGCTGAAGTAGGGGAGGCGCGCCGGGGGGCGTCGAAGCGTTCCTACATTCTTCGCTTTTTCAACGCGTTGGCGCAGCGGCGCTTCACGTGGAACAGTTTTGCACATCGACCGTGCACCATCGGCGCGGCGATGCAGACCGCTGCGGGTATCCCCCTAGCCGTATCGTAACGACGCTGCGGGAGAACCCTTCTTGCGCGTCACGCCTTCGCACCCGACATTCGCTGCCGAACCGCCGACCGCCGTCTCGCATTCCTTGCGGTCCAAGCGCTTGGCAGCCGCGCTCCGTGCCGTAAGCGGGCGAGTGCGGCCAAACTGCCTGAACAGGAGTTTTCATGTCAGAAGACACCCAACGCCCCGAGGTCGAAGGCACGAAGGTCTATCCGGTCCTTCCCCTCCGCGACATCGTGGTGTTCCCCCACATGGTGGTCCCGCTCTTCGTCGGCCGCGAGAAGTCGGTCGCCGCGCTCGAGACCGTCATGCAGTCCGACCGCGAGATCCTGTTGATCGCGCAGAAGGACGCCGGCAACGACGATCCGACCATCGACGACATCTACCGCCTCGGCGTGGTCGCGAAGGTGCTCCAGCTCCTCAAGCTGCCCGACGGCACGGTGAAGGTGTTGGTCGAGGGCGGCGAGCGGGCGGAAGTCACGAACTTCACTGACCGTGAAGAGTACTTCGAGGCTGAGGCCGTCCTGATCGACGAGGAAGAGGGCGAACCGGCAGAGGTCGAAGCGCTCGTGCGCTCGGTCAACGCGCAGTTCGAGAACTACGTGAAGCTGAACAAGCGCGTCAGCCCCGAGGTCATCGTCTCGATCGGCCAGATCGACGACGCTTCCAAGCTCGCCGACACCGTCGCGTCGCACCTCAACCTGAAGGTCGCCGAGAAGCAGGAGCTTCTCGAGATCGCGCCCGTGCCCGCCCGCCTCGAAGCCGTCTACGGCTACATGGAAGGCGAGATGAGCGTTTTGCAGGTCGAGAAGAAGATCCGCGGCCGGGTCAAGCGCCAGATGGAGAAGACCCAGCGCGAGTACTATCTGAACGAGCAGATGAAGGCCATTCAGAAGGAACTCGGCGAGGGCGAGGACGGCAAGGACGAGCTCGGAGAACTCGAGGAGAAGATCGAGAAGACCAAGCTCTCCAAGGAGGCCAAGACCAAGGCGCAGGCGGAGCTGAAGAAGCTGCGCCAGATGAGCCCGATGTCGGCCGAAAGCACCGTCGTGCGCAACTACCTCGACTGGCTGCTGTCGATCCCGTGGAACAACAAGGGCAAGGTCAAGCAGGACCTCGACGCCGCGCAGGAAGTCCTCGACCGGGACCACTACGGCCTCGACAAGGTCAAGGAGCGGATCATCGAGTACCTCGCCGTGCAGAAGCGCACCGGCAAGCTGCGTGGGCCGATCCTCTGCCTCGTAGGCCCCCCCGGCGTCGGTAAGACCTCGCTCGGCAAGTCGATCGCCGAGGCGACGGGGCGCGAGTTCGTTCGCGTGTCGCTTGGCGGCGTGCGCGACGAATCCGAGATCCGTGGCCACCGGCGGACCTATATCGGCTCGATGCCCGGCAAGATCATCCAGTCGATGAAGAAGGTGAAGAAGTCCAACCCCCTCTTCCTGCTCGACGAGATCGAGAAGATGGGCCAGGACTTCCGCGGTGACCCGGCCTCGGCCCTGCTCGAGGTCCTGGACCCGGCGCAGAACGACACCTTCTCGGACCACTACCTCGAGGTCGATTACGACCTGTCGGACGTGATGTTCGTCACCACGGCCAACTCGCTCGACATGCCGGGGCCGCTCCTCGACCGGATGGAGATCATCCGCATCCCGGGTTACACCGAGGACGAGAAGGTCGAGATCGCCCGCCGCCACCTAATCCCCAAGCAGCTGGAGGGCCACGGCCTGAAGGAGAGCGAGCTCAGGATCACGGACGAAGGCCTTCTGTCCCTCATCCGGCTCTACACGCGGGAAGCCGGGGTCCGGAACCTAGACCGCGAGCTCGCGAACATCGCCCGCAAGGCGGTGACGCGCCTCGAGCGGACGGGCGAGGACGGCAAGAAGGTGGAGAGCGTGACGGTCACGCCCGAGAACCTGTCGGACTTCTCCGGCGTCACGCGCTTCCGCTACGGTGAGGTCGAGGGCGACGACATCGTGGGTGTGGTCACCGGCCTCGCCTGGACTCAGGCCGGCGGCGACATCCTCAAGATCGAGGCCGTCACCATGCCGGGCAAGGGCCGCATGACCCCGACCGGCAACCTGAAGGACGTGATGAAGGAGAGCGTGTCGGCGGCGGCGAGCTACGTCCGCAGCCGCGCGGTGGAGTTCGGTATCAAGCCGCCGATCTTCGAGACGACCGACATCCACATCCACGTGCCCGAGGGCGCGACGCCCAAGGACGGCCCGTCCGCCGGCGTGGCGATGGCGACGGCGATCGTCTCGGCGCTCACAGGCAACCCGATCCGCAAGGACATCGCCATGACCGGCGAGATCTCCCTGCGGGGCCGGGTGCTCGCGATCGGTGGCCTCAAGGAGAAGCTGCTCGCGGCGCTCAGGGCCGGCGTGACGACGGTGCTGATCCCCGAGGAGAACGAGAAGGACCTCGCGGACATTCCGGACAACGTCAAAGAGGCGCTGGAGATCATCCCGGTGACCCATGTCGACGAGGTGCTCAAGCACGCGCTGACGCGGCCCCTGACGCCGATCGAGTGGGATCCCGAAGAGGAGGCCCTGAAGTCCAAGGGTTCGGGCGATCCCGAGCCCGACGACACGGCGGCGGTCGTCACGCACTGATCGTCGACGGCTCTTAGCACTGAGAAGGGCCCGCTCCGGAGACGGGGCGGGCTTTCTTCGTTCGGCGAGGCTGCCGCACTCCCCAACCAGCCCGGCTATGGTTAGAGGAGGGCATGACCACGCACCGACTACCTCATGTGAGAGACCCCGAGGACTGCGCGACCATGGCCGAGGTCCGTGCCGGGGTCGATGCGCTCGACCGTCACCTCGTATCGTTGCTCGCCCGGCGCCAGGCCTACATGGAGGCGGCGGCGCGGATCAAAGAGGCGCCCGAAGACGTCCGTGTGCCGTGGCGCATCGAGGAGGTCGTCACGAACGTCCTGCGCGAAGCGCGCAAGAGCGGCCTCAGCCCTCGAATCGCGGAGCCCGTTTGGCGAGAACTGATCGAACGGTCGATCGCCCACGAGGCGGAAGCCTTCGCCGGGCGCAGCGCCGTGGAAACCATAAAAGAATAGCCTATACAGTGGGTTAGGCGGAAAAGGCCCCCTTTTTCGTTCATTCCACCGCGAAGGCCGTTTGACGGCGGTGATTCCAGGCTTCTAGCCTCAACGCCGCAACAATCACGCCCGAGGAAGGGAACCCCATGAACAAGAACGAGTTCGTCGACCGCGTCGCCGACATGGCCGGCATGACCAAGGCCGACGCAGGCAAGGCCGTCGACGCCGTCTTCGACGCGATCACCGAAGCCCTCAAGAAGGGCGACGACGTGCGCATCGTCGGCTTCGGCACCTTCTCCGCCTCCAAGCGTGCCGCGCGCGAGGGCCGCAACCCCCGCACCGGCGAGACGATCCAGATCGCTGCGTCGAACCAGCCGAAGTTCTCGGCCGGCAAGGGCCTGAAGGACGCGCTCAACTAAGCGCCGACCGCAATTCGCATTCCTCAGTCGACGAAGCCCCGGCCCTGCCGGGGCTTCTTCGTTTCGAGGGGCCTGAGCGCTTGCCGTTCGAGCCCCATCCGGCCTAAGCGGGACTTCCATGACGCGGTACATCTTCATCACCGGCGGCGTGGTCTCCTCGCTCGGCAAGGGCGTCGCATCGGCGGCGCTGGGCGCGCTCTTACAAGCGCGGGGATACACGGTCCGCCTGCGCAAGCTCGACCCCTATCTCAACGTCGATCCGGGCACGATGAGCCCCTATCAGCACGGCGAGGTCTTCGTGACCGACGACGGCGCGGAGACCGACCTCGACCTCGGCCACTACGAGCGCTTCACGGGCGTCTCCGCGACCAAGGGCGACAACGTCACGACGGGGCAGATCTACTCCCACATCATCGAGAAGGAGCGGCGCGGGGACTTCCTCGGCGCCACCGTTCAGGTGATCCCGCACGTCACCGACGCGATCAAGGCCTTCGTCCTCAACCCCGCCCTCGACGACGATGGCAAGCCCGTGGACTTCTGCCTGTGCGAGATCGGCGGCACGGTCGGCGACATCGAGGGCCTGCCGTTCTTCGAAGCCATCCGTCAGCTGAAGAACGACTTGCCGCGCGGACACGCGGTCTTCGTGCACCTGACCTTGATGCCCTACATCGAGGTCGCCGGGGAGATGAAGACGAAGCCGACGCAGCACTCGGTCAAGGAACTGCGCTCGATCGGCATCCAGCCCGACGTCCTTCTCGTCCGCGCCGACAGGCCCATTCCGCCGTCCGAACGCCGGAAGGTCGCGCTCTTCTGCAATGTGCGTCCCACGGCCGTCGTCCAGGCGATGAACGCGCGGACGATCTACGAGGTGCCGCTCTCCTACCACGCCGAAGGTTTCGACACGGAGGTCCTCGCCGCCTTCGGGATCGAGGACGCGCCCGAGCCCGACCTCAAGCGCTGGCGCCACGTGGTCGACCGCGTCACCGCGCCGGACGGCGACGTCACGATCGCGGTCGTGGGCAAGTACACGGTGCTCAAGGACGCCTACAAGTCGCTGATCGAGGCGCTCGCTCACGGCGGCATCGCCCAGAACGTCCGTGTCTGCATCGAGTGGATCGACGCAGGCGTCTTCGAGGACGAGGCGTCGGCGAGGAGCCGTCTATCCGACGTTCACGGAATATTGGTGCCCGGCGGGTTCGGCGAGCGGGGGTCGGAAGGAAAGATCCGCGCCGCCCGCTTCGCGCGAGAGAACGACGTGCCCTATTTCGGCATCTGCTTCGGCATGCAGATGGCGGTCGTCGAGACCGCGCGGAGCCTTCTTGGCGCCTCGACCGCGACGAGTTCCGAGTTCGGCAAGGACGGCGAGCACGTCGTGGGCCTGATGACGGAGTGGGCGTCCGAAGCAGGAACGGAGACGCGGAGCGAGGACGCGGATCTGGGCGGGACCATGCGCCTGGGCGCCTACGAGGCGGTGCTCGCCGAGGGCAGCCTCGCGCACCGGATCTACGGTCAGGACCGCATCTTCGAACGCCATCGCCACCGCTACGAGGTCCAGATGGGGCTCGAGAAGGCGCTGTCCGAGCACGGCGTCAGGTTCTCGGGAAGAAGCCCCGACGGGCGGCTGCCGGAGATCCTGGAGATCGAGGGGCACCCCTGGTTCCTCGCGGTGCAGTTCCACCCCGAGCTCAAGTCCCGCCCCTTCGCGCCGCACCCGCTCTTCGCGAGCTTCGTCGGCGCGGCGCTGACGCGGAGCCGCCTCGTCTAGATCGCGGTGCGCTCGAGCGCCTTCCGGTTGAAGCCTAGTTGCCGCAACGCCGCGCCCCTGAGCGCCTGCTTGCGCGCCTCGGGCAGGGCCGCGAAGCGCTCCTCGGTCTCGCCCTGCGCGACGAGGTCGACGATCTCGCGCTGGTCGGCGCTGAGGATCGGCCAAGCCGCAGTCGCGAAGTCGAGGTCGGGGACGGCGGAGCCGTCGGCTCTCGCCGAGGCCGCGGCGAGGACGGCGCCGGCGAAGAGGCCGACGAGGAACGGGATCGAACGACGCAACGGATGAACTCCCTAGACCGCTGTCCGTTAGGCTTACCCCGTTCACGTTACGGCCCGGTCGCAGGACCTGCGCGAAGTTTAGCTGCGGCGGTAAGGTTAACGGGACAGCGCAGACGGAACCCGAGCGAGGCCTGCAACCTTCGTGCCGTAAGAAGGAGACCCATCATGGCGACGAAGACCCTGCACGAGTTGTCGGAGACGATGCGGAAGATTGACTTCTGCACCCTGTTCACCCGCACCGAGGGCGGCGCGCTCGCGGGCCGTCCGATGAGCAATAATGGCGACGTCGAGTACGAAGGAGACAGCTACTTCTTCACCTACGAGGAGGCACGAACCGTCTCCGACATCGAGCGGGACGAGAACGTCGCGATGTCGTTCCGCGGCAATGAGGGCCTGCTCGGCAAGCCGCCGATCTTCATCACGATCGAGGGGAAGGCCGAGGCGATCCGCGAGAAGGCGCAGTTCGAGGCGCACTACACGAAGGATCTCGACCGGTGGTTCGAACAGGGCACCGACACCCCCGGCCTCGTCCTCCTCAAGGTCCACGCTTCGCGTATCCACTATTGGGACGGGGAGGAGGAAGGGGAGCTGACGGTATGAAGCCGAAACCTCCGTTTCGGATCCGTACCGGACGCTAGGACGTCCGTTCGTCAGGCGCGTAGTCGAGCACGAAGCGGACGACCTTCTCGGCGGGCATCTCGCAAGGCTTCAGCTTCGGACCGCTGCGCAGGTCGTAGAGGTTGAAGCTGATCCGATCGCTGCCGCCCAGTTCCTCTGCGTAGAGCCAATGCTGCCGGCCGCCCGCCGACGTCGTGACGATGACGCCGTAGCGGCGGCCGGCGTACAGCCCTTCGGTGTAGCCGCGCGGCAGGCGGGCGAAGCGTTCGAGGAAGGCGCCCGGTCCGGTCGTCATCAACTACTCCTTCGCGTCCAGTAACATCGTCGCCGCAGGCCGGCCAGGCGGCGGGCCTTGCGACCGCTTCCGCAATCGCACTCGACGCGCGGCGTGCTGCGCAGGGTGGCGTCCGGTCCCGCCCCCAGGAGGCGGTATCCAACCTCCCGCCCGCGTGATACGCTCGGGCGTGCCGACGCGCCGGGGCTGATCTTCAGCGATCCATAGGGCGACGCGGGGGCCGTCGGTTCTGTTTCGACCTCGGGGTAGGGTTTCATGAGTGTTACGTCGTCGGCGGCGAAGGCCTCGGGTCAATGCGACGCAAGCCTCGAGGAAGTGCTCGAAAGCGCGACCGAGGCGCTGGTCGTGCTGGACGAGACGAGCTGCGTCGTGTTCGCCAACGCGCAGGCGCGCGCTTGGTTGCCGCAGGGCGACAAGCTGGCGGGCGGAAAGCTCACCGAGGCCTGGGCGTCCGAGCCGTCCGACTTGGCGCAGGCGATCTTGAGGCTGCTGACCGACGAAGGCGGCGAGGCCGACGGTAGCTTCGAAGTCGAGGCGAACCTTCTTCGGGCGCACGTCGTCCGGTCGGGCGACGGTTGGACCATCAGCTTCGTCGACGTGGCCGATACGCGGCCCCCTCGCGACGCGGAGGCGCGCGACCTCCTGCTGCGCGAGATGAACCACCGGATGAAGAACCTCTTCAGCATGGTCTCGGGCATGATCAGCATGTCCGCCCGCGGCAGCGCGACGCCGACGGAGATGGCCGAGCGCCTGCGGGGGCGGGTGGCGTCGCTCGCGCGGGCCCATGAGCTGATCTCGCCGGCGGTGACCGGCGGGGAGGTCGTGCCGTCGAAGGCGAGCCTTCGTGCGATCGTCGAGGCGTGCCTCGCCCCGCATGCAATGGCGGCCGATCCCAAGGACCGGATCGAGGTGTCCGGTCCCAAAGTCATCGCGGGCGCCGACGCGACGACCTCGCTCACCCTCGTCTTCCACGAACTCGCGACCAACGCCGTGAAGTACGGTGCCCTTTCCGTTCCCGCCGGGAAGGTGAAGGTAAGGTGGCGGCAGGAGGGGGAACGCCTCTTCCTAAGCTGGATCGAGGCGGATGGTCCCGCGCTCGCGGGGCCGCCCGAGAAGACGGGCTTCGGTCTCATGCTGGTCCGGACCGCCGTCTGCACGCAGCTCGGCGGGCAGTTCGCGCCGAGCTGGGACGAGAAGGGACTGCGCATCGACGTCTCGCTGCCGACGGAGCGCCTTGGGTCCTAGACCGCGAGGTCCGCGCTTGGGTTGTCGGCTTGGCAGGCGCTAAGAGGGCGCCTCGCTTCAGGATCGCGTCTTCATGATCAAGCCTCGTCTCTTCGCCTCCTCCCTCCTCGTCCTTGGCCTCGTCGCCTGCGGAACGGATCAAACGCTGCCGTCGAGCGACGCTTCGACCGTTGAGGCCGGGAACGAGCGGTTGGCGACGATCCGGGACGAGGTCGCGGTCATCGAGATGCACCCCGACACCGCCTTCCTGAGCGCGGAGGAGCGGCAGGTCGTGAACCTGCTGATCGACGCTGCGAACCTGATGAGCGAGATCTACCTGCGCCAGTCGGACGCGCGGAACCCTGGCTGGCGCGAGGAGATCGAGGCGGCGGGCGGCGCGGACGCCGCCGCGCAGCTCGCGCTCTTCGACCGCTACTTCGGCCCTTGGGACCCCTTCGAGGAGGACGAGCCGTTTTGGGGCGACGAGGCACGGCCCTTGGGGGCCGGGTTCTACCCGGTCGACCTGACGCGCGAGGAACTGGACGCCTATCTCGAAGCGCATCCAGGCGAGCGCGAGGCGATCCTCGATCCCTACACCGTGGTCCGGCGCGAGGGCGATCGCCTCGTCGCGACCCCTTACTCGAAAGCCTATGCCGAGTTCCTCGAACCTGCAGCCGAGAAGCTTCGCCAAGCGGCCGAGGTGACGACGAATGACAGCCTGAAGCGGTTCCTGACGCTTCGTGCCGAGAGCTTCCTCTCCGACGACTACTACGAGAGCGAGATGGCGTGGATGGACCTGGAAGGGCCCATCGAGGTCGCGATCGGACCCTACGAGGTCTATACCGACCAGCTGATGGGCCAGAAGACCGCCTTCGAGGCGTTCATCACGGTGCGGAACCCGGAGCGGAGCGCCGCCCTCGACAAGTATAAGAGCCTGCTGCGCGACATGGAGGCGAACCTGCCGGTCGCGGAGGGCTACAAGAACTTCTCGCGCGGCTTCGAGAGTCCGATCGCGGTCGTGGACCAGGTCCATGGCGGCGGGGACAACGTGCCAGGCGTCCAGACCATCGCCTTCAACCTGCCCAATGACGAGCGGGTGCGAGAGGCGAAGGGCGCGAAGAAGGTGCTCCTGGACAACGTCATGGGCGCGAAGTTCGACCGCATCCTGGCCCCGATGGCCGAGCGCGTGCTGGTCCCTGAGCAGGCCGCCCTCCTGATGCAGGAGTACATGGGCGCCGAGACCTTGTTCCACGAGCTGAGCCACAGCCTCGGGCCGGGCTCGATCGTCGTGGACGGCCGCCAGACGACCGTGAACGCGGCGCTGAGGGAACTCTACTCCGCGACCGAAGAGGGCAAGGCCGACGTCATGGGGGCCTGGAACATCCTCTACATGATGGACCGGGGCGAGATGCCCGCCGAGGAGCGCGAGAACTTCCTCGCCACCTACGTCACCGGCCTCTTCCGCGCGATGCGCTTCGGGATCGGCGAGGCGCACGGCCGGGGCGCGGCGTTCCAGTACGACGCGTTCCGCGAGGCGGGGGCGCTGACCCCGGAGCCGGGAACGGGGCTTTACCGTATCGACTTCGAAAGGCTCGAGACGGCGATCCGGGACCTGACGGCGCAGGTCGTGACGATCCAGGGCGACGGCGACTACGAGGGCGCGCGCGCCTTCCTCGAAGGCGGCTCATCGCTCGATGCGGAGGCGCAGGCGGCGATCGAGCGGATGACGGACATTCCGGTCGACATCCAGCCGGTCTACCCCGAGGCGATCTAGCCGGACAGGGCGCCTGCGGCCTTGCCGCCGGCGCCTTCGTCCTGTATCGGCCCCGTTCCGAACACGATTACCGAGGCTCCGATGGCAGTCCCCAAGAGTAAGGTCACGAAATCCCGCCGTGGCATGCGCCGGTCGCACGATCGCCTGGACGCGGCGTCCTTCGTCGAAGACAAGCAGTCCGGCAATCTGCGCCGCAACCACCACATCGACCTGAAGGCCGGCACCTATGGTGGCCGCCAGGTTCTGGCGCCGCAGGAAGACTGACCGCGACGCACGCTAACCCTGCGTGCGGCCTAGCGTTTACGAACTGGCCTGGATCGGGTTGAATGGGCCCGGACCGGGCCTTTTCGCGTGCCCGGCCGACGGGAGGGTGCGATGCGTGCCTCTGCGATGGTCCTGCTGGCGCGCTGGCGCCTCCTACTTCTCGGCGGTTTGCTGACGCTCGGCGCCTCGGCCTGCACGAGCGTGCCCGACCGATACGCCCGTGCCTACGATGCCTGCGACCGCGAGGTCGGGGCGTGCTACGACCTCTGCCGCTACGAGGACGAGGCCGGCGAGCGGCGTTTCTGCCAGGAGCAGTGCAGTCGCCGGGCCGATCAGTGCTTCGGCAGCGTCTCCCGCCAATCGGAGATCGACTCGGCCTGGCGTAGCGCGAGCGCGAGCAACGTCGCGTTCTACGGCCGCTTCGGCTGGTGGTCGCCGAGCTATGGCTGGCGCCGGGGCTGGCACGGTCGTCCCTATAGCTACGATCCATGGGGTGACCGCTGGCGGCACCGCGGCTGGGCCTATGGCTATGGCGACGGCAATTGGAACCGGCATCCCTCGCGACCGCCCGAATACGACAACCCCTATGACTGTCGCGGCCGCGACAGGGCGGCGGGCTGCGAGGGCGGGGTTCGCGGCGAGCCCGCGCCCGAGGTCACCGACGACCGCCCGCCGGCGCGGCCCGGGGAAGGCGGCTATGTCGGGCCGAACGGCGGCGTCTTCGCGGCCGACGGCACGAGGCTGCGCTATGGCGGTAAGCCTGCCACGCGCGCCGTCGAGGAGGACCGTGCGGCGGCCACGGCGGTGAGGACGCGTCCGGGCTCGCGCAGCACCTTGCCGCCCGCAGCCTCCTCACCGGCGCCGAGCCCCCCGCGCGCGCCGCACATGACGCGGCCGGCCCAAACAGCACCGGTCGTCGCAGAGGTCCCGCGCCCGGCGCCGCGAAGCAGCGTGCCCGCTGCCGCGCCACGCTCGGCGCCAGCGGCCAAGCCGACGGCGAGGCCGAATCCGAGGGCCGTTCAGTCGAGTAAGCCTCAGGTTCGTACCGAACGCTCGCCGCGCCAGTCGGGCCAGGCGAGGCCGCAGCTACAGTAAGCAGCGCGCAAGAGCGGTTGGCGGGCGTGCCCGCAGACCCCTATAGGCGGTGCAGTCACACTCACTCGCTTTTCCGGAGCCTGCCCATGACCGCCATCATCGACGTCCTCGCCCGCGAGGTGCTGGACAGCCGCGGCAACCCCACCGTCGAGGTCGACATCGTGCTTGAGGACGGCAGCCTCGGCCGGGCCGCCGTGCCCTCGGGCGCCTCGACCGGCATGCACGAGGCGCATGAGCGCCGTGACGGCGGCGAGCGCTACGGCGGCAAGGGCGTGCGCGGCGCCGTCGACGCGGTGAACACCGAACTCGCCCAAGCGCTGATCGGCCTCGACGCCGAGGAGCAGACCTTCATCGACCGCACGATGATCGAGCTCGACGGCACGCCGAACAAGTCGCGCCTCGGCGCCAACGCGGTCCTCGGGGCCTCGCTCGCGACGGCGAAGGCAGGCGCGCTCGCCTCTGGCCTGCCGCTCTACCGCTACTTGGGCGGTCCCGGTGCGAACATCCTGCCCGCGCCGATGATGAACATCGTCAATGGCGGCGAGCACGCCGACAACGCGATCGACGTGCAGGAGTTCATGATCATGCCGCTCGGGGCTGCGAGCTTCGCCGAGGCCCTGCGCATGGGGGCGGAGATCTTCCACGCGCTCAAGAAGTCGTTCGCGGCGGCGGGCCTCAACACCAACGTCGGGGACGAGGGCGGCTTCGCGCCGAACCTCAAGTCGACCGAAGAGGCGCTCGGCTTCGTCGCCAAGGCCGTCGAGGCGGCGGGCTACAAGCTCGGCGACGACGTCTTCCTGGCGCTCGACGTCGCCTCGACCGAGTTCTTCGAGAACGGCAAGTACGCGCTCAAGGGCGAAGGCAAGACCTTCGGTTCGGACGAGATGGTCCGCTACCTCGAGGACTTCGTCTCGCGCTATCCGATCGTCTCGATCGAGGACGGCATGGCCGAGGACGACTGGGAGGGCTGGAAGGCGCTGACTGCCGCGATCGGAAACAAGTGCCAGCTCGTCGGCGACGACCTCTTCGTGACCAACACGAAGCGCCTGGAGCGCGGCATCGAGGAGGCCTCCGCCAACGCGATCCTCGTCAAGGTGAACCAGATCGGCTCTCTGACCGAGACCTTCGAGGCGGTCGAGATGGCCCACCGTGCGGGCTTCGCCTCGGTGATGTCGCACCGGTCCGGCGAGACCGAGGACACGACGATCGCGGACCTCTCGGTCGCGACCAAGGGCGGCCAGATCAAGACCGGCAGCCTCGCGCGGTCCGACCGCACGGCGAAGTACAACCAGCTTCTTCGGATCGAAGAGCAGCTCGGCCCGGTCGCGACCTATGCGGGCAAGGGGATACTGCGCGGCTGAGGCCGCAACCTCCACGGGCGGACGGTAACGGCCTAGTTATCGTTCGCCCATTCGACCTGTTCCGTACTGGGACGACGTTATACCTCTCTTCACTATACTTAAGCGCTATTAGTATCTCTGTGTAAAACCCGCCGCTTCGATTCACTTCGCGTTCACCACGAGGGGCAAGAACGCTCATCCACGATTAAGGATGCGGCGCGCGGCCATGACGAAGAAGACCGAAGCGATACAGACCTTCCTGGTGCGGACGGTCCTCGTCCAGACGGTGCTCCCCGCCGCCCTGATCGTCGGCATCGCCTACAACGCGCTCGTCACGGTGAACGGCGAGGAAGGGCGCAAGGCGGCGCACCTTCTGCGTGAGGAAGTGGCCGAGCAGACGGCGCGCCTCGACGAGGCCCGCGCGCGTACGGCGGCGCTGTCCGATCACGCCGACAGGCTGCTGACGGCCTCCTTGGACCAGGACCTCCTCGAGGAGCGCCTGCGGGCGCGCCTTGGTCTCGTGGCGCAGGACGAATACATGGTCCGCATGGGCGACGTCGATCGCCTGGCCGGCCTGGAGACGCTTGATGACCCCGTCCAGTACGCTGCGCTTCGAGCGGGAGGAAGCGGACGGTAGGGGGCGCCTCCTCGCCATCGGCGAGGCCGGCGTAGCCGAACTCACCTACAGGATCGAAGGCGACCGCCTGATCGCGACCCATACCGGCGTGCCACCGTCGATGGAGGGCAGGGGCGTCGGCACGGCGCTGATCGAGCGCCTCTACGAGCTCGTCACGGAGCGCGGCCTGAAGGTCGTGCCCGCCTGCTCCTTCGTGCGCGTGAAGATGGGACGACGGCCCGAGTGGCGGGCGGTGCTCGCGGCGTAGCCGCGCCCCCCTGGGGAGAAGGCCGGTTGCGGGCGCCAAGGCGGTCTCGGACCGCCGTGCGGCGTCGCCCTTGATCTGTAGCGTTATATCGAATAACGGTAAAACGGCGGTATTGGGGGGGCGATGCCGAGCCGAATGGCGGCTTTGCGCCGTCACGACGCGAGAAGACCGACGATGCTGATCCTACTCGCCGCAGCGGCGCTTCTGCAGACCCTTTCGGAGGCTGATCTCCGCGATCAGATCCTTACCGCCGACAACGTTCTCTTCGAGCGGGCCTTCAACGCGTGCGACCTCGAAGCGCTGCACGACATCCTGCTGCCCGATGCGGAGATGATCCACGACCAGTCCGGCATGAACCGGGGGCGCGAGGCGTTCATGCGTCCGGTCCGTGAGAACATCTGCAACGGCGGACCGAAGAAACCCATCCGCCGACGCATCTACGAGAGCACGGAGATCTACCCGCTCTATCAGGACGGGCAGCTCTACGGCGCGATCCAACGCGGCCAGCACGAGTTCTTCCTTCGAGAAGAGGGGCAGCCGCTGCTGCTGACGAACCGGGCGCGCTACTCCACCGTCTGGCTGCTGACGGATAACGGCTGGAAGCTGAAGACGGCGCTCTCTTGGGACCACCTCAACCCTATCGAGAACGGTCCGCTTGATGCGGACGTGCTCACCGCCGGGTTCGACGGCGAAGACGAGTTCAGCAGGCTGCTCTTGGCCCACGATATCATGGCGGAGAACGTCGCGACCGTGCGGGGCGGCGCCCTGACCGAAGAGCGCGCCATGGGCTTGGCGGCGCCGGGGCGCCCGGCCGCCACCGACACGATCTACAACGTCGCCTCGCTCGCCAAGCCGGTCTCGGCCCTGCTGGCGCTGCGCCTCGTGGACACCGGACTGCTCGGGCTCGACGAGCCGCTCGCGCCCTATTGGACCGATCCCGACCTCGAAGGCTCGCCTTTCGCGAAGGAGGTCACGGCCCGCCACGTCCTCAGCCACACGAGCGGCTTGCCGAACTGGCGCTACCTCGACGAGGGCGGCGGGGGGGGCGACTGCGGTTCCTGACCGAGCCGGGAACAGCCTACGGCTACTCGGGCGAAGGCTTCGAGTGGCTCCGCCGGGCGGTCGAGATCAAGAGCGGCCGGACCTGGGAGGACCTCGCACGGGACTACGTGTTCGTGCCGGCCCGGATGACCTCAACCTCCTTCCTCTATCCGTCCGCTTCGCAAGATCGGGTCGCTGCCCGTTACGACGCGACAGGCGAGCCGGTCACTGCCGAACCTCACGGCGAGGCGAACGCGGCTGCGAACCTGATGACGACGGCCGGCGACTACGCCCGCTTCTTGATCTTCGTGATGGGGGGCGGGGGGCTCGCGGAAGACTTGGCGGCGGACATGCTGTCTCCTCAAATCGTCACGGGCTCGAACAAGGCGTTCGGGCTCGGATGGGAGATCCTGGAGGACGTCCGAGGGAACGAGGACGCCATCTAGCACTCCAGCTTGGACGCGGGCGTCCGCTCACTCGCCATCGGCTACCCCGAGGCGGGCGGGGGGATCGTGATCCTGTCGAACTCCGACAAAGCGGTGCCGAGCTGGGGTCTCATCCTGGAGGAAGAGTTCGGGGACGCCGGGGCGGAGATCGTCCGGCGCAACCGGTGAGGCGCACCGGTCAGCCACCCCCGCCGCCGCCTCCTACGAACAGCCCGACCGCGAGCCAGGCGTAGGCGAGGAGGGCGAGCCAGAAGAGGACCTTCTCGGTGATGCCCTCGCCGGTCGTCAGGTTCAGGCCCATGGCCTTGATCTTCCAGGCGAAGAAGACGGCCGACATGCCGAGGAACGCCATGTTGAGCCAGAAGGTGTAGTCGAGGGAGAAGAACTCCCGATCCGCCACGCTCCGAACGTTCTCCGCCTCCGGCAGGAGGCCGAGCGCCGCGAAGCCGAAGTGGAGGAGGAGGGCGGCGGCGACGAGGACGACCAGGAAGACGCCGAGGATGTAGAGCGCCATTCTCCAGCCGTAGTACTTGGCGTTCACGCGCAGGACCGGGATCACGACGAGGTCCGAGAAGATGAAGGCCATGATGCCGGCGAAGGCGACGCCGTTGCCGTAGAGGACGGCGGCGAGGGGGATGTTCCCCATCGAGCCGATGAAGGTGAAGAAGGCGGCGACCGGCCCGACGACGGCCTGGGCCAGGAGCGCCAGGAAGCCCGGGTCCTCGCCGCCGATGAAGAGGGCGTCGAAGAAGCTCTTGGGTACGAAGACGGCGATGATACCGGCGATGGTGAAGCCGACCGTCACGTCCTTCCACACCATGCCCCACTCCATGAAGTAGCGCATGGCGATCTGCCGCCAGCCGTCCTTGGAGCGGATCTTCTGCTTCCAGTCCGGCGCGTCCTCTTCGTCCTCGTCGCCTTCCCGCTCCCGCGCGCGTTTTCGCGCGGCGTCCACCGGCGCCAGCTTCCGCGTCAGGCGGACGACGAGCCACATGAGGAGGATCAGGAGGATGCCGCCGACATACTCGCCGACGACGAACTGCCAGCCGAGGAAGATGGCGATGATGATGCCGAGCTCGATGACGAGGTTGGTCGATGCGAGAAGGAAGGCGAGGGAAGGGATCAGCCCCGCGCCCTTGGCGAAGAGGGCGCGGGTGCCGGAGAGCGCGGCGAAGCTGCAGGAGGAGGAGATGAAGCCGAAGAGCGTGCCGAGGGCTATGGGCTTTGCGCCCTCCTCGCCCATGCTCTTCTGCATCCGCGCCTCGGTGACGAGGACCTGAATCATGGACGAGATCAAGTAGCCGAAGCCGAAGGCCCAGAAGGCGGTCCAGAAGAGGCCGAGCGCGGTGACGGCGCTCGCGTGCCAGCTTTGCAGGAAGTCGTGCATTCACCCTCTACGCGTCGGTGTCCTTATCCGCGCCAACACGAAGGGGAGGAGAGAGCTCTCGGCGGACCGGTGCGATCCGCCGAGAGCTCAGCGTTCGGCGAGGCGCATCTCTTCTTCGGGGGCGAGACCGCCGAGCGCCCGGTAGAGGGCGACGACGTTGCCCGCCTCGATGAGGCGCGCGGCGACGCGTTCGCGGCGGGCGGTGTAGTCTTCCCGCTGCGCGTCGAGGACGGAGAGGTAGTCCTCGACCCCCGCCTCGTAGCGCCGCTCGGCCAGGTTCAGCGTCAGGGCGGCCGCGTCCGCCAAGCGGTCCGTGGCCTCGATCCGGTCGGCGATGGTCGCCCGCGTCGCCAGGGCGTCGGCGACCTCGCGGAAGGCCGTCTGGATCGCGTACTCGTAGGCGGCTTGCGCCTGTGCGCGCTCGGCCTTCGCCCGGCCGAGGTTCCCGCGCAGCCCGCCGCCCGCGAAGATCGGGAGCGTCACTTGCGGCGAGAAGCTCCAGAAGCCGGTGCCCGAGCCGAAGAGGGCGTCGAGCTCCGTGCTCGACGTGCCGCCCGTCGCGGTCAGCGAGAGGCGGGGAAAGAAGGACGCCCGCGCCGCACCGATGTCCGCGTTCGAGGCGAGGAGGCGGTGCTCCGCCGCAAGCACGTCGGGGCGGCCGAGGAGCACGCTCGAGGGCACGGCCGCCGGAAGCTCCCGCCGCAGCGCGACGTCGCCGATCGTAGCGGAGTCGTCGACCGTGGGGAGCTGCGGCAGCCCGACGAGGAGGCGGAGCGCATTCTCGTCGATGCGCACCTGCGCGGCGAGGGCGGCTGCATCAATGCGCGCGCGCTCGATCGACAGGAGGACGCGCTGGCGGTCGACCTCGGTACCGACGCCGCCTTCGAACCGGCGGGTGGTGAGGTCGAGCGCCTCGGCTTGGTTGTCGACCGTGCTACGCGCGATGGCGAGCAGTTCCCGGTCCGCCGCGAGCTGCAGGTAGGACTCAGCGACCGCCGAGACGAGCGCGACCTCGGTCGAGCGGCGCGCGGCGTCGGTCGCGAAGTAGGCTTCGAGCGCCTGGCGGTTGAGGCTCCGAAGCCTGCCGAAGAGATCGAGCTCGAAGGCGGAGATGCCTGCGGTGGCCGAGTAGCGCTCGATCGTGAAGGACTGGCCGCCGGTGGCCTCGCCGCCGCCGTCGGTCTCGCCGTCGCCCGTCACGACCGGCGTGCCGAAGGCCCCCGCGGAGGCGTTCGACCCGTAGTGGTCACGCGAGTAGGCGCCGCTCGCCGCGATGTTCGGCAAGCTGTCCGCGCGCTGGATGCGGTAGAGGGCACGGGCCCGCTCGACGTCGAGCGCGGCCTGGCGGAGGGTCCTGTTGTTCTCGAGGGCAGCCTCGATCAGCGCGGCGAGCTCGGGCTCCTGGAAGACCTCGCGCCAGCCGAGGCCGGCGTCCGTCACCGTTGGGCCTTCGAGGCCGTAGCTCGCGGCTTCGGGCACCGGCGCGTCCGGGCGGTCGTAGGAGGGATCGAGGCTGACGCAGCCTGCGAGCGCCGTCGCGGCGAGGAGAAGGATCGTCTTGCGCATGAAGGTCACTCCGCGGCGAGGGCCGAGGGGACCTCGGCGTTCTCCGCTTCGACGCCGCGACGCAGCGGCCGCCTGGAGAAGACCCGGCGGACGAGGACGTAGGCGAGAGGGGTGAAGAAGATGCCGAGGGCGGAGGCCGCGATGGTCCCGCCGAGCACGCTGATGCCGATGGCCGAGCGTCCGGCCGCGCCGGCGCCGCTGGCAAGCGCGAGGGGGACGACGCCGAGGCCGAAGGCGAAGGAGGTCATCAGGATCGGACGCAGGCGAAGGTGCGCCGCCTCGATCGCGGCTTCCCGCGGGCTCGCGCCTGCTTCCTCGGCCTCCTTGGCGAACTCGACGATGAGGATCGCGTTCTTCGCCGACAGGCCGATCACGGCGAGGAGCCCGACCTGCAGGAAGATGTCGTTGGACAGCCCCGTCAGCAGGACCGCCGCGACCGCGCCCATGACGCCCAAGGGAACGATCATCAGGACCGAGATCGGCACGGTCCAACTCTCGTAGAGGGCGGCGAGGCACAAGAAGACCACGAGGACCGACAGGATGTAGAGGGTCGTCGTCTGACCGGAGACCTCGATCTCCTCGGCCGACAAGCCCGTCCATTCGATGTCGAAGCCCGGGGGCAGCTGGCTCGCCATCTGCTCGATCTCCTCGATCGCGACGCCCGAGCTGACGCCCGGCGCGGCGGAGCCGGTGAGGGCCATGGCAGGCACGCCGTTGTAGCGCTCGAGCCTCGGCGAGCCCGTCACCCAGGCCGTGTCGGCGAAGGCGGAGAAGGGCACGAGGTCGCCGTTCCTGTTCGGAACCCGCCACAGGAGGATGTCCTCCGGCGTGCCCCGGTAGGGCGCGTCGGCGGAGACGTAGACGCGCTTGATCCGGCCCCTGTCGAGAAAGTCGTTGACGTAGACCCCGCCAAGCGCCGTCGCGAGGGTCGTGTTGACGGCGGTCGTGTCGAGGCCCGCCGAGAGCGCCCGGTCGTAGTCGATGTCGACCGAGATCTGGGGGACGTCCTCGAGACCGTTCGGGCGGACGCCGACAAGGTTCGGGTTCTGCGCGGCCATGCCGAGCATCTGGTTGCGCGCCTGTAGGAGGCCTTCGTGCCCGGCGCCGCCCCGGTCCTGGACGTAGACGTCGAAGCCGGAGGACTGGCCGAGGCCCGGGACGGAGGGCGGGGTGAAGGCGAAGACGCGGGCTTCCCTGATCTGGGAGAAGCGGCCCATGGCGCGGCCCGCGACGGCAGAGGCGGAGTTCTGCGCGCCGGGACGCTCGTCCCAGTCGCGAAGCCGGACGAAGGCGGTGCCCGCGTTCTGGCCCTGACCCGAGAAGCTGAAGCCCGCCGCCGTGAAGACGTGTTCGACGGCTTCGGACTCTTCGTTGAGGAAGTAGTCGCGCACCTGCTCGAGCACGGCCTCGGTCCGCTCGAAGGTCGCGCCGGGGGGCAGCTGAACGAGGGCGAACATGGAGCCCTGGTCCTCGTCGGGCAGGAAGGACTGCTCAATCCGGCTGAAGGCGAAGAGGCTGACGGCGGTCAGCGCGACGAAGATCGCGAAGAAGCGGCCGGAGCGCGCGAGCACGGCCTGGACGCCGCGGGCGTGACCGCGCGCCGTCGCGTTGAAGGCGCGGTCGAACCAGTGGAGCGGCGCGGCGAGCCGGTAGCGCCACGTGCCGGGCTCGGCCTCTTGCGCCTGGCGGCGCGGCTTGAGCAGCGTCGCGCAGAGCGCAGGCGTGAGCACGAGCGCGAAGAAGACCGAAAGACCCATGACGGTGACGATGGTCACCGCGAACTGGCGGTAGATGACGCCCGCCGTGCCGGGGAAGAAGGCCATCGGCACGAAGACCGCCGAGAGGACGGTACCGATGCCGACGAGCGCCGAGGTGATCTGCCCCATCGCCTTGCGCGTGGCGGGGACGGGGTCGAGCCCTTCCTCCTCCATCACGCGGTCCACGTTCTCGATGACCACGATGGCGTCGTCGACGAGGAGGCCGATGGCGAGGACCATGGCGAGCATGGTCAGCGTGTTGATCGAGTATCCGAGGAACAGGAGGATCGCGAGCGTGCCCAACAGGACGACCGGAACGGTGATCATGACGATCAGCGTGGCGCGGATCTTCTGCAGGAACAGGAACATGATGATGAAGACGAAGAAGCCCGCCTCGAACAGCGTCTTCACGACCTCATGGATCGACTCGTCGATGAAGGGCGTCGTGTCGACAGGGATGATGACGTGCCAGCCCTCGGGCAGGGACTCCGTCAGCTCGTCGGCGCGGGCGCGCACGCGCTCCGCCGTCTCGAGCGCGTTGGCGCCCGAGGCGAGCTGGATCCCCATGCCGCCGACGGGTTGTCCGTCGAACTTCACTTGGATCGCGTAGTTGTCCGCGCCGATCTCGACGCGGGCGACGTCGCCGACGGTGACCTGACTGCCGTCCGCATTGGTGCGCAGCGGGATGGCCGCGAACTCTTCCGGCGTCTCCATCAGCGACTGGACGGTGACGGTGGCGTTGATCGCCTGACCGGGCAGGCTCGGACCCGCGCCGATCTGGCCGCCCGTGATCTGCACGTTCTGAGAGCGAACGGCGGTGACGACGTCCTGCGGGGAGAGGCCGAAGCTCGCGAGCTTGTAGGGGTCGAGCCAAATCCGCATGCCGTAGCCGGCGCCGAACTGGGTGACGGTGCCCACGCCCTCGACCCGGCTGATCGGGTCGATGATGTTGGACCGAAGGTAGTCGGCGAGGTCGACCTGCGTGGTCTCCGGGTCATCCGAGACGAGGCCCATGATCAGAAGGAAGCCCTGGCGCGCCTTGGCGACCGTCAGGCCCTGACGCTGCACGGGCTCGGGCAGGAGCGCGGTCGCGCGGGCAAGCTGGTTCTGGACTTGGACCTGCGCGATGTCGGGGTCGGTGCCCGCATCGAAGGTCACGGTCATGCTCATCTGGCCGTTGGCCGAGCTGTCGGCCGAGATGTAGCGCAGCCCGTCGAGGCCGGTCATCTGCTGCTCGACGATCTGCGTGACCGCGTCCTCGACCGCCTTGGCAGAGGCGCCCGGATAGGTCGCACTGATGGTGATCTGCGGCGGCGCGATCTCGGGGTACTGCTCGACCGGCAGGCCGCGCAGGGCGATCAGGCCGGCGAGCATGGTGAGGATGGCGATGACCCCGGCGAAGATGGGCCTGCCGATGAAGAAGTTTGCCACGAGCGGACTCCGGGGGCGGCGGTCCGCCCCGGCTGAAGGTTAGAGCTCGCCGCCGCCGACGGGGGCGGCGGAGGCCGAAGAGGGATTGGACGCCATCTGCTGCTGCGGCGTCACGGGCTGGCCCGGCTGGAAGGTGCCGAAGCCGTCGGTGATGATGCGCGTGCCGGGGGTAAGGCCGGAGACGACCCAGTGGTCGCCGACCGCGCGCTGGGTTTGGACCGGCTGGGCCTGCGCCGTGTTGTCGTCGCCGAGGACGAAGACCATGCCCGTGCCGTCGGGCGCGCGGCTGACCGCCGCCTGCGGCACGAGGACGGCGTCACGCGCCGTGCCTTCGACGATGTGGGCACGCACGAACATGCCCGGCAGCAAGATCTCGTTCGGGTTCGGGAAGGAGGCGCGCAGGGTGACCGAACTCGAGGAGGGGTCCACGGACACCTCCGTCAGGGCGAGCGTGCCTTGCTGGTCGTAGGTGCTGCCGTCCTCGAGGGTGAGGGTCACGGGCAGGCGGTTGCCGTCGGCAGCGGCGAGCTGACCATCGGCCATGGCGCGCTTCCAGCGAAGAAGCTCCGCAGAGGACTGCGTGACGTCGACGTAGACGGGGTCGAGCGCGGTGACCACGGCGAGCGGGCTGCCCTGGCCTGCGGTGACGAGCGCGCCTTCGGTGACGAGGGCGCGGCCGACATGCCCGGCGATGGGCGCGCTGATGGTCGTACGCTCGAGGTCGATTCGCGCGCTGTCGCGAGCGGCGCGGGCAAGCGCGACCTCCGCGGCTGCTTGCTCTGCCGCTGCGACGGCGTCGTCATAGTCCTGGCGGCTGACACCGCCGCCCTCGACGAGGCCTTCGAAACGATCGCGCCGGCCTTGCGCCGCGGAGACCGCGGCCTGAGCGCGCTGAAGCTGCGCCTGGGCGCTGTCGAAGGCGGCCTGATAGGGCGCGGCGTCGATCTGATAGAGCGGCGCGCCCGCCTCGACCTTCTCCCCTTCTTCGAAGAGGCGCTCCGTCACGATGCCGTTCACCTGAGGCCGGACCTCGGACACGCGCGACGCGGCCACGCGGCCGGGCAGCGTGACCGAGTAGTCGACGGGCTTGGAGACGACTTCCTGCACCGAAACGGCAGGCGGCTGAGCCGCGCCGGGCGGTCCGCCCGTGGCGCCGTCGGTGGGCCCGGCTTGCGGCGCCTCACCGCCGCAGGCCAAGAGGAGAGGCAACAGCGCGAGGGCGGCGAGGGCGGGTTTGGTTCTCATGATCACGACACCGTGGATGGCGGCCGGAGCCGGTGCTCCGCATTGAGTTGAATGAACGTTCGATCTACCTAGGGACCGTTACCGTTTGCGTAAGCCCGTAACAACAACATTTCGTGCATCGCAGCATCACGAAGGCAGGAGAGCCGATGACCGATGAGGCAAATCAAGAGGATGCGTCCGAGGCGCCGCCGGCCAGTTTTCGGGCCGACGAGCGCAAGGATCGGCTGCTCTGCGCCGCTGAGCGATGTTTCATCGACAGCGGCTTTCACGGTGCGCGCATGGCGCAGATCGCAAAGGCCGCCAGTGTAAGCCCTGGACTGATCTACCACTACTTCGACAGCAAGGAGCAGATCATCGCCGAGCTGATCCAGCGCCACTTCAACGAGAAGAAGGCGATGCTGGCCCGGATCGAAGAGACCGACGGCTCGGTCCTCGACGCCTTCTTGGCGAGCCTCGAAGAGGGGCTTCAGTCGAGCCTCGATCCGTTCTGGTCCGCGATGACGCTCGAGGTCACGGCGGAAGCGACGCGAAACGACGACATCGCCAAGCTCCTCTGCTGCTCCGACGGCGAGATGCGCGACAGGCTGCGCGCGGCGCTCAAGCGCGAGAACGATGCGCCGGACATGGACGCCCGGATCGAGATGTTCGTCGCCCTGATCCAAGGCCTCGGCATCCGGGCGATCCGAAACCCCGACATGGAGCGCGAAGCCGTCGTGAAGCTGCTACGCGACATGGTCGAGCACCTGTTCCGGCGCAGACCGCAAGACTGAGCGCAGCGCCGCCCGGAACGTCCCGGGCCTGCACCTGTTCGGCCCGCAAGCTCCAAGGGCCCTTCACGATGCGCTACGGCATTCATGCCAGCCACGAGCAGTTCGACCCGACGACGCTACTGACCTGCGTGCAGGAAGCGGAGGCGGCGGGCTTCGAAGTCGTCACCGCGTCGGACCATCTTCATCCCTGGAACGAGCGGCCCGGTCATGCGGCCTTCGTCTGGTCCTGGCTCGGCGCCGCGATGCAGACGACCAAGCTCGACTTCCGAACGGTCTCCTGTCCCGGCTACCGCTACCACCCAGCGATCCTCGCGCAGGCCGGCGCGACGCTCGGCTTCATGCATCCGGGGCGCATCGCGATGTGCCTGGGCAGCGGAGAGCGCCTGAACGAGGCGACCACCGGCATCGCCTGGCCCGTGAAGTCCGAGCGCAACGCGAAGCTGCAAGAGTGCATAGGGGTGATGAAGCGCCTCTGGGCCGGCGAGACCGTGACCCACAGGGGCCGGGTCATCGTCGAGGAGGTCAAGCTCTACACGCGGCCGGAAGAGCCGATCCCGGCCTTCGGTGCCGCGGTGACGCCCCAGACGGCGCGCTGGCTCGGCGGGTTCGCCGACGGCCTCGTCACGCTGGCGGGTGGCCCGCCCGAGGACCTGCGCCGCGTCGTCGACGCGTTCCGCGAAGGCGGCGGCGAGGGAAAGCCCATCACCTGCCAGGTGAAGCTCGCCTGGGGCGAGGAGGAGGGAGCCCTTCGCGAGGACGCGCTTCGCAGCTGGGGCACGAACCTGCTTCAGGGGCAGGTCGTGTGGGAGATCCCGACGCCGAAGCAGTTCGAGGAGGCCACCGCCTACTTGACGACCGAAGACCTCGACCGCACGGTCAGGGTCTCGACCGACCTCGGCCAGCATGCGGCCTGGATCGCCGAGTACGCCGAGTGCGGCGTCGACGAGCTGATCCTGCACAACGTCGCCACCAATCAGCGCCAGTTCGTGGACGCCTTCGGGCAGCACGTGCTGCCGCAGCTGAAGTGAGGCGGGCATGAGCTGGTGGCACGACGAGGCGATCTATCAGATCTATCCGCGGTCGTTTCAGGACACGACCAAGGACGGGGTCGGCGATCTCGAAGGCATCCGCGAGCGGCTGCCCTACCTCAAGGACCTAGGGGTGGGCGCGATCTGGCTCTCGCCGATCTTTCCCTCGCCGATGAAGGACTTCGGCTACGACGTGGCCGACTACACCGGCATCGATCCGCTCTTCGGCGACATGGCGGCGTTCGACCGGTTGCTGACCGAAGCGCACGAGCACGGCTTGAAGCTCCTCCTCGACTTCGTGCCGAACCACAGCTCCGACCAGCACCCATGGTTCCAGGAGGCGCGCAAGGACAAGGACAACCCGAAGCGGGACTGGTACATCTGGCGCGATCCGGGCGAGGGCGGCGGGCCGCCCAACAACTGGGTCTCGAACTTCGGCGGGCCGGCCTGGACGCTGGATGAAGCGACGGGGCAGTACTACCACCACGCCTTCCTGAGCTCGCAGCCCGATCTCAACTGGCGCAACCCCGAGCTGCGCGCCGCGATGTTCGATGCGCTGCGGTTCTGGTTGGGCAAGGGCGTCGACGGCTTCCGGGTCGACGTGATCTGGCACCTGATCAAGGACGATCAGTTCCGCGACAACCCCGAGAACCCCTTCGTCCGGGACGGCGCGCCGGAGATCGACCGGCTATTGCAGGTCCACTCCGCCGACCAGCCCGAGGTCCACGACGTCATCGCCGAGATGCGCGCCGTCATCGACGAGTACGAGGACAGGCTTCTGATCGGCGAGATCTACCTGCCGCTCGAACGGCTGATGGCCTATTACGGGCAGGACGGGCGGGGCGTGCACCTACCCTTCAACTTCCAGCTCATCTCGGCGCCCTGGCGCGCGGAGAGCCTCTCGAAGCTGATCGACGAGTACGAGGCGGCGCTGCCCGACGGGGGATGGCCCAATTGGGTGCTGTCGAACCACGACCAGCCGCGCATCGCGGCCAGGATAGGAGAGGCGCAGGCACGGGTGGCGGCGATGCTGCTGCTCACGCTGCGGGGCACGCCGACCCTCTACTACGGCGACGAGATCGGCATCGGCCGGGTCTCGATCCCGACGGACCGGATCCAGGACCCTTGGGCGAAGCAGGAGCCCGACGCGAGCTTCAACCGCGACAAGGCGAGGACGCCGATGCAGTGGGACGAGGGACCGCACGCCGGCTTCACGAAGGCCGAGCCTTGGCTGCCCCAGACGGACGACGCCGCTACGCGCAACGTCGCGGTCCAGAGGGAGGAGCGAGGCTCTATGCTGAGCATGACGAAGGCGCTGTTGGCCCTGCGTCGCGACGAAGGCTGCCTTCGCACCGGCGACTATCAGCGGCTGCCGGCGGAAGGGCCGGTCCTCGCCTATGCGCGCGGCCACGGCTCGCTCGGGGTGTTCTTGAACCTGTCGGACGAGGCTTGCGAGACGCCGCTGCCGGAGGCCTACCGGGGCGGGGCGCTCCTCCTCTCGACGGTCGGCGGCGCGGCCGTCTCCGACGGTCCCACGCTCGCCCTGCGGGCGAACGAGGGCGTCGTCATCCGGAGGCGCGGATGATCCCGGACCTGTGGTACAAGAACGCGGTCATCTACTCCTTGTCGGTCGACAGCTTCCTCGACGGGAACGGCGACGGGGTCGGCGACTTCCGTGGCCTGATGCGGCGCCTCGACTACCTGCAGGGCCTCGGCGTCACCGCCGTCTGGCTGATGCCGTTCCACCCCTCGCCCCGGCGCGACCACGGTTACGACGTCGCCGACTACTACGGGGTCGATCCGCGCTACGGCAGCTTGGGCGACTTCGTGGCGTTCACCGAGGCCTGCCGGCAGCGGGGTATCAGGGTGATGATGGACCTCGTCATCAACCACACCTCGGACAAGCATCCGTGGTTCCAGGCGGCGCTGAAGGACCCCTCGTCGAAGTACAAGGACTACTACATCTGGGCGAAGAAGAAGCCCAAGGACGCGGATGACGGCGTCGTCTTTCCGGGCGTGCAGGAGACGACCTGGACCAAGTCCGACAAGGTCGGCGAGTACTACTTCCACAAGTTCTACGCGTTCCAGCCCGACCTCAACATCGCCAACCCCGAGGTGCGGGACGAGCTGCGAAAGGTCATTGGCTTCTGGCTGGCGCTCGGGGTCTCGGGCTTCCGCATGGACGCGGTGCCGTTCCTGATCGCGGCGGACGGGGTGAACGTGAAGGACCCCGAGCCCGCCTACGAGTTCCTGCGCGAGATCCGCGCCTTCGCCCAGTGGCGGACCGGCGACGCGGTGCTCCTCGCGGAGGCCAACATCCCGCCGCAGGACTGCATCGAGTACTTCGGCGGGGCGGGCGACCGCCTGCACATGATGTTCAACTTCCCCGTCAACCAGACGATGTTCTACGCGCTCGCCGCCGGGGACAGTCGGCCCCTGCGCGAGAAGCTGGAGGCGTCGCGCGGCATCCCCGACACGGGCCAGTGGGCGAACTTCCTGCGCAACCACGACGAACTCGACATCGGGCGTTTGCCCGACGACCAACGCCAAGCGGTCTTCGACGCCTTCGGGCCCGAGCCCAAGATGCAGCTCTACGACCGCGGCATTCGCAGGCGCCTCGCGCCGATGCTGGGCGGCGACAGGCGGCGGATGGAACTCGCCTACAGCCTGATGATGACGCTGCCGGGCACGCCGGTGATCCGCTACGGCGACGAGATCGGGATGGGGGAGGACCTCTCGCTCAAGGAGCGCCTCGCCGCGCGCACGCCGATGCAGTGGTCGGCGGAGAAGAATGCGGGCTTCACTCCGTCCGATGAGCCCGTCCGCCCCGTCGTCGACGAGGGGCCCTTCGCCTACCGGGCGGTGAACGTGGCGAACCAGCGCCGCGACCCGACCTCGTTCCTGAACTGGACCGAACGCACGATCCGGATGCGCAAGGAGCTGCCGGAGATCGGATGGGGCGCGTTCGACGTTCTCAAGACACCGCCGCACATCCTGGCACTGCGCTACGACTGGCAGGGCCGCGTCTCGGTCTTCGTGCACAACCTGTCGGCCGAAGCCGTGACCGTCCGCCTCGACGGCGACGCGGTCAGCGAGGCGGGCGCCCCCCTCGTCTGCCTTCAGACCGACGACCGGTCCGAGCGCAAGGACGGCGTCCACGACCTGACGCTCGAGGCTTACGGCTACCGCTGGTACCGCGTCGGCGGCCTGGAAGACATGATCCCGGGCGATGACGGCTTCACCGCGGTCTCG
The DNA here is from genome assembly GCF_014199615.1 of Parvularcula dongshanensis. Lineage (GTDB taxonomy): Bacteria > Pseudomonadota > Alphaproteobacteria > Caulobacterales > Parvularculaceae > Parvularcula > Parvularcula dongshanensis. The sequence continues at coordinate 133,268 of NZ_JACHOB010000004.1, forward strand.
CGAGCGTGAACGGTCCGCAATTGACGCAATGCAGCAATGGAATATCTCCTTCAGGCCGGATTCGGCGTTCTCTACTCAACTCACCTTCCGGCGCTTCGTGAAACGACTACTGCTCCTCGTCCTGGTTTCGTTGCTCTGCCTTCTGCCCGCGCTCGACGGGGATAGAGGCTCATTCCGCGAGGAGGCCGCGGCGATCGGCGACGTCTTGGTATCGTCGGCGAACGCGGCGGAGGCGCAGCAGGACGAGAACCGAGCGGCACCTCAGGCCGCACCGTCGGAGGCCGAGGCGCAGGCACCGACGTCCGAGGCGCAAGCCACGCCGCCCCCTGCGCAGCAGAGCACGCCCTTCAGCTTCGACACCGTGATCGCCGAGGCCCGCGCCTTGGCGGCCGAACCCTATGCCGAGCCGACCGAACGCGCGCCGCGCGCCTTCGGCGACCTTACCTACGATCAGTACCGGCGCATCGAGTTCATCCGCGAGGAGGCCGAATGGGCGCAAGACGAGGGCAGCGCCTTCCGCGTCCACTACGTGCCGCAAGGCTTCCTCTATAAAGAGCCCGTGCGGCTCTCGCTCGTCGAGAACGGCACGGCGCAGCCGCGTCCGCTCGAGCCGTCGGAGTTCCGGTTCTTCGACCTGCCGCTGTCGGACGAAGACAAGGCGGCACTGCGCTTCGCCGGCTTCAGGATCACGACGCCGCTCAACGCGCCCGGCAAGTGGGACGAGGTGATCAGCTTCCAAGGAGCGAGCTTCTTCCGCGCGCTGGGCGTCGGGAACACCTACGGCACCTCGGCGCGTGGCCTCGCGATCGGTACGGGCTCGCCCACCGGCGAGGAATTCCCCGCCTTCCGCGCCTTCTGGCTCGAACACCCCGCCCCCGGCGCGCGGACCATGACGATCTACGCCCTCATGGACAGCCGCAGCGTCGCCGGCGCCTTCCGCTTCGTCGTCACGCCCGGCCTTCAGACCGGCGTGGACGTCGAGGCCGTCTTCTTCCCCCGCCGCGACATCGCCGAGGCCGGGATCGCACCGCTCACCTCCATGTTCGACTTCGGTCCGCAGGACCCCGCGCCCGAGCGTGCCGACTTCCGCCCCGGCGTCCACGACGCGGGTGGGCTCGGCATCGTCCAAGCGAACGGCGAGTGGGTCTGGCGTCCGCTGACCAACCCCGAGCGGCTCGAGATCTCGAGCTTCGCCGAGCAGCCGCCGCGGGGCTTCGGCCTCCTGCAGCGCTCTCGCGACTTCAAGGACTACGAGGACATCGAGGCCCGTTACGACCTGCGGCCGAGCGTCTGGATCGAACCGAGAGAAGGCTTCGGCCTAGGGCGCCTCGTTCTGGTCGAGATTCCCACCGATAGTGAGGTCAACGACAACATCGTCACCTTCTGGCGCCCGGCGGAGCCGTGGAGGGCGGGGTCGGAGGTACGGGTCGCCTACAGGATGTCCTGGGGCGCGACCGCGCCGGTCGTCGCGCCTGTGGCCGACGTGACGGCGACCCGGACGGGCCGCGCGCTGAACTCGAGGAACCAGATGTTCGCGATCGACTTCGACACGCAGGGCCTCGGCGCGGTCGGACCGCTGCGCGCCTCGGTGACGAGCAGCCAGGGCGAGATCCTGAACCCCGTCCTGGTCGCGAACCCGCACACGGGCGGGCACCGGCTGAGCTTCGAGATCGCGCCTGGCGACGCGCAGATCGCGGAGCTTCGGGCGCAGCTGCTCGCGGGCAATGGCGATACGGCGAGCGAGACCTGGCTGTACCGGTGGCGGCCGTGAGCGAGGAGGCGGACGTCAGCCAACCGCCCCGGCCGCCTGAATCTCCACTCGCCATGCCGCACCAATCCTTGCGGGCGGCGCCGAAGACGGCCCGACCGCGAGCCACGTCCAAGGCGTGGCGAAAGGGCTTCGTCGGCGCGGTGTCCGTGGGCGTGACGACCTTCGCCTGGGGCGAGATGTACCTCGTCCTGAACGTCGGCGGGATGACGGCGCTCGAATGGGTGCTGCTCTGCGTCTTCTGCCTCAACCTCGCCTGGATCGCCTTCGCCTTCGGCAGCGCGACCGTCGGCTTCCTGGTCGCCGCCTGGCGCGAACTGCGCCCGCCCAAGCGGTGCGAGCACGAGTTGACGGGGCGCACGGCACTCCTCTTCCCGATCTACAACGAGGACGTGGCGAGCGTTTACGCCGGGATCGAAGCGGCGGCGAAGGGCCTGCGCGAGACGGCACCGAACGCCTTCGAGGCGTTCATCCTCTCCGATACGACCGACCCCGAGGTGGCCCTCATCGAGGAGGAGGCGTTCTTCCGCCTACGCGAGCGGATCGGCGAGGGCTTCTGCGTCTGGTACCGGCGCCGACCGATCAACACGGCACGGAAGTCCGGCAACGTCGAGGACTTCGTCACCCGATGGGGCGGCCGTTACGATCACATGATCGTCTACGATGCGGACAGCCACATCGAGACGGAGACGCTTCTGGAGCTGACGCGGCGCATGTCGGCCTCGCCCGATACGGGGCTGATCCAGACGATCCCGCAGCTGATCGGCGGCAAGACCCTCTTCGCGAGGACGCAGCAATTCGCCGCCGCCCTTTACGGTCCTTTCCTCGGCACGGGCGTCGCCTGGTGGGCGCAGGACGAGGGCAATTTCTGGGGCCACAACGCGATCATCCGCACCCGAGCCTTCGCCGAGGCCGCAGGGCTTCCCACCCTGCCGGGCCGCGCGCCCTTCGGCGGCACCATCCTCAGCCACGACTTCGTCGAGGCCGCGCTGTTGCGCCGTGCGGGCTGGCGGGTGCGGATCGCGAGCGAGGTCGGCGGCTCCTTCGAGGAGTGCCCGCCGACGATCATCGACCTTACGATCAGGGACCGGCGCTGGTGCCAGGGGAACCTCCAGCATGCGGGCGTCCTCCTGCGGGCGAAGAAGCTGACCTGGACGAGCCGCCTGCACCTCATGATCGGGGTGATGTCCTACCTCGCCTCGCCGATGTGGCTCCTCTTGATCCTCGTCGGCATGGGGTTGTCGCTTCAGGGCAAGTTCCTCGCGCCCGACTACTTCGGTTCGGACCGGGCGCTGTTCCCGGACTGGCCGGTCATCGACTCCGCCCGCGCCCTCCGCCTCTTCTTCCTGACGATCGCGATCCTCTTCGCGCCGAAGCTCTACGGACTGCTGATCGGCCTTCTGTCGAAGGACTGGCGGCGCAAGGTGGGCCCGATCCGCACCGTGCTCGGTGTCCTTGCCGAGACCGTTATCTCGGCCCTCATCGCGCCGATCCTCATGGCCGCGCAGACCGGATCCGTCGTCTCGATCCTACGCGGCAAGGACACGGGGTGGTCGCCGCAGCAGCGCGGCGACGAAGGCTACCGCTTCGGCGACGTGATGCGGCGGCACGCGGGCGCCATGGTCCTGGGCGTTGCGCTGATGACGGCCGCGCTTCTGATCTCGCCGGTCTTCGCGGTTTGGCTCTCCCCTGCGGGCATCGGCATGGTCCTCGCCGGTCCTCTGTCCTGGTGGACGGGCTCGCTCGGTGCGGGGCAGGGCGCGAAGCGGGCAGGCCTGATGCTGACGCCGACGGAAGTCGCGCTGCCGGCGCCGTACACGGACTCACGTGCCGTGCGGTCCGCCTATGAAGGCCTCACAGCGCCGAGCTTCACCGAGGCGCTGACCGACGGCGCCTGGCAGAAGCGGCGCAAAGCCTTGCCGGACCCGCATTGGCCCCTCGCCCGGGGCGAGGTTCACTCCGCCCTCGCGACGGGGGCGGCGAAGGTCCTCAGCCATGCGAGCGAGACCGACCTCGAGAGCTTTCTTACGAAGGCGGAGCGAATGGCCCTCCTCGACTCGCCGACCGAGCTATCGCGCGCTCGGCGGCGCGTGCGGGCCGCCCGCGCCGAGCGGACGAAAAAGCCCGCGCTGCGGATCGTGGGCGCTCAGGGCTAGAGGCGTACGATCAGCACACTGCCCGGCGGAAGCCGGGCGCTACCGTCCTCGAGCAAGCCACCATGGTCCATCGCCAGCGTCTCGGCGTCGCAAAGAGCCCGATCCGTGTAGGTGCCTTCAGTCTGGCCGAGGTTGAAGAGGCAGAGGATGCGTTCGCCCGCCTCCGACCGCTCGAAGATCAAGAGAGGCTCCGCCGAGTCGCGAAATGCGATCGTGCCCCGGCGCAGCGCCCGGTTCGCCTGGCGGAGCGCGAGGAAGCGGCGAGTGAAGGCAAGAGTGCTGTCCGGATCGGCCTCCTGCGCCTCTACGGATAAGGGCAGGTGGCGCGGGTCGATCGGCAACCAGGGCTCCGCGGCCGAGAAGCCCGCATCCGCCGACGTCCTCCACGGCATCGGCGTGCGGCAGCCGTCCCGACCAAGGCCTTCGGGCCAGAACCGAATCGCCTCGGGGTCGCGGAGCCGTTCGAAGGGAACCTCCGCCTGCGGCAGGCCGAGCTCCTCGCCCTGATAGAGGAAGGGCGTGCCGCGCAAACACAGAAGGAGGGCGAGAAGGAGCTTCGCGCGCGCCGGCGTCTCAGGCCCGCCCCAGCGGGTCAGGACGCGCGCGACGTCGTGGTTCGAGAACGACCAGGACGGCCAGGCGTCCTGCGACGTCCACGCCTCGAGCGAGCGGCGGATGAGGCTCGGCGTCAGGGCGTTCGCGTGCAGGAAGCTGAAGCTGTAGGCCGTATGGAGCCGTGCCGCCCCCTCCGTGTACTGCGTCATCCGCACGATGGGGTCAGCGCTGAAGACCTCCGCGACCATCATGCGGCCCTGGTGCTCGTCCGTCAGCGCGCGAAGCTTCGCGAGGAACTGCAAGGTTTCGGGACGGGAACGGTCGTAGAGATGGCGCTGGAAGTTGTAGGGCCGGTCGCCTGAATGGCCTTCCGCCACCGGATTGTCCCGAAGCTGCGCGTCGTGGACGTAGAAGTTCGCGACGTCGAGGCGGAAACCGTCGACGCCTCGGTCGAGCCAGAAGCGCGCGACGTTCAAGATCGCTTCGCGCACTGCGGGTTCGTGGAAGTTGAGGTCCGGCTGCTCTTCGAGGAAGTTGTGCAGGTAGTACTGCCGCCTGCGGCTGTCCCAACTCCAGGCGGCGCCGCCGAAGACGGAGAGCCAGTTGTTCGGCGGACCGCCGTCCGGGGCGGGGTCCGCCCAGACGTACCAGTCGGCCTTGGGGTTCGTCCGGTCCTTGCGGCTCTCCTGAAACCAAGGGTGCCTGTCGGAGCTGTGGGAGTAGACCTGGTCGATGATGAGCTTGAGGCCGCGGCCATGCGCCTCTTCGAGCAACCGGTCGAAACCGGCCAGGTCGCCGAACATGGGATCGATCCCGGTGTAGTCCGACACGTCGTAGCCGAAGTCGGCCATCGGCGAGGGGAAGACCGGCGAGAGCCAGATCGCGCCCACGCCGAGCGAGGCGACGTAGGGCAGCTTGCGCCGAATGCCTTCGAGGTCGCCGACGCCGTCCCCGTCCGTGTCGAGGAAGCTGCGCGGGTAGACCTGATAGAAGACGGCGTCCTTCCACCACTCGGACATCGGCGTACTCCTTCGCTCGAAGCGGCCTAGCGCGGAGGGGCCGGCGACGCCTAGGCTGGTCGCACAGGGAGCGCTCACTTGTACGACCTTCTCGTCATCGGCGGCGGCATAAACGGTGTCGGCGTGGCCCGGGACGCCGCCGGGCGGGGCCTTCGCGTACTCCTTTGCGAGAGGGACGACCTCGCGAGCCACACCTCGTCGGCCTCGACCAAGCTCATCCATGGCGGCCTGCGCTACCTCGAACATTACGAGTTCAAGCTGGTCCGGGAGTCGCTCGTCGAACGCGAGCGGCTCCTCGGCCTCGCGCCGCACATCATCTGGCCGCTTCGCTTCGTCCTGCCGCATCACAAGGGCCTGCGGCCGGCTTGGTTCCTTCGCCTCGGCCTCTTCCTCTACGATCACCTCGGCGGCCGGGAAGCCTTGCCGGGGACCCGGTCGGTCGACCTGACGGCGCCGCCCCATGCGGGCATCCTCGGCCGGGCCTACGAGAAGGGTTTCGAGTACTCCGACTGCTGGGTCGAAGACGCCCGTCTCGTCGTCCTGAGCGCGGTGGATGCGCAGGAGCGGGGGGCTGAGGTCCTGACCGGAACGGCATGCACCGGGCTGACCCGGCACGAGGACCGCTGGGATGCGGCGCTCACGAGCGCGGAGGGTTCAAGGGTCGTCGAGGCCAAAGCGGTCGTGAACGCCGCCGGGCCTTGGGTCGGCGAGGTCGCCGGGCTGGCCTTGCGCGGGCGGTCGAAGTCCTCGGTGCGCCTGGTCAAAGGCAGCCACGTCGTCGTGCCGAAACTCTATGAGGGCGGGCACGCCTACATCTTCCAGAACACCGACGACCGGATCGTCTTCGCGATCCCCTATGAGGACGACTTCACCCTGATCGGGACGACCGACGTGCCGCTCAATGACCCGAACGAAGCGGTGGCCGCGACCGACGAGGAGGTCGCCTACCTCTGCAAGCTGGCGAGTGACTACTTCGCGACCCCGGTCACGCCTGCGGACATCGTCTGGACCTATGCCGGCGTCCGGCCGCTCTTCGACGACGCCGAGGAGGACGCGTCCAAGGTGACACGCGACTACGAACTGGTCCTCGATCACGATGGAGGCGCACCGATCCTGTCTGTCTATGGCGGTAAGATCACGACCTTCCGGCACCTCGCCGAGGACGCTCTGCGCGAGCTGGCAGACGTCTTCCCGCAGATGGGCGAGGCGTGGACGCAGGACGCGCCGTTGCCCGGCGGGGATCTTGGCAGCGGGTTCGACGCCTTCGCCGCCCGCTTCGCCGCGGCGCATGCTTGGCTGCCCGCGGCGCTCGCCCGTCGTCTGTGCCGAGCCTACGGGACGAGGGCCGAACATGTGCTCGGCGAAGCGACGAGCCTTGCGGACCTTGGCGAGGCCTTCGCCGCCAGGCTGACGGAGGCTGAACTGCGCTACCTCGTCGAGGCGGAGTTCGCGCGGGGGCCGGACGACGTCCTGTGGCGCCGCTCCAAGCTCGGTCTGCACATGACGGAGGCGGAACGAGCGAGCGTCGCAGCCTGGTTCGACCGCCGCTAGCGCAGGAACGTCAGCTCGAAGCGGTGCCGGGCATGGCCGTCATCTTCGGTGTAGGGCGCGTCGCTCAGCGGCTGCGCCACTTCGTAAGCGAAGACGACATGTTCGCCTAATCCGATCCGCAAACCGCCGCCCGCCGAGAACAGGGTCTTGCCGTCGGCTCTGAAGTCCTGATCGTCGTTCCAGGTCGCCCCCGCATCCGCGTAGACGTAGGGTTCGATCCGAACCCGGCCGTCGTCGCGCTTCGTGGGAAGCCCGAGCTCGGCGTAGGCGGCGAGGCCGTCCTCACCCAGGACCTCGCCGAAGTCGTAGCCGCGCCCGAAGTCGCCGCCGCCGATCGCGAACTCCTCTTGATAGACGACGGGATCGTCGGCGACTTGGAAGGTCGCGCCGAGTCCGATCGCCGCGCGGCCGAACCGTTGGCGCAGGACGCTGGACCCGCGCAGCGTGACGAAGCCGCCCTCCGCGTCGGGACGGCTGGAGTGCTCGGCGCTGCCGGTGTCGCCGACCGACAGGGTGAGGTCCGCCCGAAGCGCGCGCCCTCCGCCCGTGCCTTCGTAGACGAGGCCGCCACGCACCGCGCGCATCTCGTCCTCGTAGAGCCGTTCGCCGTCCTCTTCCTCCGTCACGCGCGACGCCTCGACACTCGCGCTCCAGTAAAGGGCGCTGTCACGTCGAAGGCGGAGCGGCTGTCGCACACCGCCGACGATCTTGTTCATCGAACCATCGAGGTCGCGGTCGGGGAAGGCGCTGATGGGTGCGGTGGTCGACGCGGTGACGGCGACGAAGGGCCGTGCGCCGCCCTTGGTCGGGGCAGCGTCGTAGCGGACGACGCCGTAGCCGAGTTCGGAGGTCGCGGCGGGCTTGGTCATGAAGCCCAAGGATAGCCCGTCTCCGGGCGCGAAGAGGCTGTTCGCCTCGAGGCCGAGATAGGTCTTCACCGCCTCGCCGCGGCGCGTCCCCTTGTTCGTCGCGAAGAGGCGGCCACCGAAGCGCTTCAGCCGGGCATCCACCTCGAGTGCGTACCGGTCCTCCGCGAGGCGGGCGGGGCGGACGGCGTCGATGACGAGGCCGGGCAGGCGGCGGGCCTGCTCGCTGGCGGCCTCCAGGTCTCGGGCTTGGGCCGGGGCCCCGGTGACGACCCGGGCGAAGGCGGCTTGCGCCGCGCCCGCGCCGGAGCCCTTGGCGTCGATGCGGACGACCTGGCCTTCGCTCAGCGCGATGCGGAGCGTGCCGCCCTCGATCGTCTGCGGCGGCAGGGCGGCCCGGGTGAGGTAGTAGCCGCGCGTCTGGTAGGCGGCGGACAGGGCGTCCGCCATCGCCTTGAGGTCACCGGTCTCAAGATCGCGCTTCTCATAGGCTTCGGTTACCGCCGCCAGTTCCGTCGCCGGAACGACGGTGTTGCCTTCGAAGGCGGCCTGCTCGAACCGGATCGACAGGGCGGAAGGCCTGCGCGAGCCCAAGCGGGAAGGGGGCGGGCTAGGCGCGTTGGCGGGCGCGGTCACGCGCGCGGCAACGAGGATACCGCTCTCTAGGGGCGTCTCGGCGAAGGTCGGCGCACTGTTGGCGAGGCCCACGCCCAGAAGCGCGACCGGTACCGTCCACTTTAAGAGAGATGGCCCACCCATATCCAGCCGGTAGCGCGGGCCGAGTTAAGGCGAGCTTACAAGAGCTTGTCTAATTATGGTTTACGCTTGTTTACCTCGTTTCTTGTCCTTCCGTTCACGCGCTGGCGCGAAGTGGTCGTATTGGAGAGGATACCCGCATGCGCCCTTATGTAATTCTCGCACTCCTAATGAGTTTCACTCTGTTCTGCTTCGCCAATGCGCGAGCGGCGGAGCCGTGGACTCTCGTGGAGGCGGATGGGCGCGTGATGATCAGCGGTTCTCCGGCTACGAGCCCGGCGACCCTGCCTCAAGGCGCCTGGATCGAGACAGGGGAGGACGGTCGCGCCGTCCTCAACCGCGGCGAGCAGCGTATCGCGCTCGGACCGGGCACGCGCATCGCCTTGCCCGCAGAGACGCAAGTCGGGCACACCCGGGTCGATCAGGTCCGCGGCGAGGCGCGCTACACCGTCGACAAGCGCAGGGCACCGCACTTCGAAGTGCGCACCCCGCTGGTCGCCGCCGTCGTGAAGGGCACGCAGTTCACCGTGACGGCCGAGGGCGAGAGCCACTCGGTCTCCACGCATGAGGGCCTCGTCGCCGTCAGCGCCGCGAGCGGCGGCGCACCGGCCATGGTCGGTGCGGGCCTGCGGGCGAGCGTGCGCCCCGGTAGCGGCGTCGTGGTCGAGAAGGCGCCGCCGCCGAAAGCCGCGGCGCCTGCCCGCAAGCGAGCTGTGCCGACGAAGGAGGATCAGACCGAGGACACCGAGAGCGACGCGCCCGACGCCGAGGCGCCCCAGGTCGCCGAGACCGAGCCTGCGGTGAGCGCGCTCGCCGACACCGTGGTGACCGAAAGCGAAGCCGGTGCGCCGCCGAAGAAGGACGAGCCGCCAGCGACGCAGGAACCTGCCGCCCCAGCGCCGGCGCCTTCGCCGAAACCCGAGCCGGAACCGCAGCCGGTACCCGGGGATACGGCGGAGCCGGAGGAACAGCCGGCGCCCGCGCCGCAGCCCGAACCCGCGCCTGAACCCGGGCCTGAAGCTGAGCCTGCGCCCGAGCCGGCCCCCGAAGCGGACGAAGAGCCTCAACCCGCGCCGCAAGAGCCCGCGCAGCCCGAAGAGGAGGACGGCGACGAACCCGACGCCGTTCCCGCGGAGGACGACGAGCACGATCACGACCATAATGACGTCCGCGGCACGGACAACGACGTCGACGGCAAGAAGAACAAGGTCGACGGCGCGTCCAACAAGGTGACGGGCGACGACAACGAGGTTCGCGGAACCAGCAACACCCTCGTCGGCGACAAGAACAAGGTCGACGCGAGCTGGACGAAGGTGTCCGGCGACAAGAACAAGGTCAAAGGCGCCTGGATCGAGATCGACGGCCGGAAGAACGACGTAGAGGGACGCGACATCCGCGTGACCGGCGAGGACAACAAGGTCCGTGGCCTGAGCGTGACCGTGGCTGGCAACCGCAACGACGTCCAGTCGACCTTCGGCGTCTTCCGGATCCCCACCCTGATCGAAGGCGACCTCAACGTCGTCCGTGGCGGGGGCGCCAACACCATCGGCGGCAGCGAGAACAAGCTGACCGGCTCTTACGGTACGATCTACGGAGACCGGAACGACGTCGAGGGCGACCATGCCGACGTGGAGGGGAGCGACAACCTCGTCAGGGGCGCGAACGCCTTCGTCCGCGGCGTCTGGAACAACATCCGCGGAGACGGGAACCACGTCGAGGGCGACTACAACAAGGTCGTCGGCGACGACAACACGCTCTACGGCCACTACAACGACGTCGAGGGAAGCGGGAACGATGTGACCGGCGACCGGAACGTGGTCGTCGGCGACGACAACACGCTCTTCGGCAACCTCAACGAGGTCGACGGCAACCGCAACCTGGTCGTCGGAAACGGAAATCCGGTCCGGGCGAACGGCGGCATAGTCTACGGCGACGGGCCGAACGCGACGAAGTGACGCCAACCTTCCTCAGGTTCTCGAAGGCGTTGCCGGGCGCGGGATACCGCCCCGGCGACGCCGTGACCGCGCTTCTGGTTCTGAGCCTGCTCCTTCTCGGCTTGCAGACGGGTCTGCTGGGGCGGCTGGACAACGCGCTGACGGATGCCCGCTTCACCCTCTCCCAAAGGCCGCCGACTGGCGAGCTCGTGGTCGTCGCGATCGATACGAAGTCGCTGGCGGCCAACCCCGTTTGGCCGTGGCCCCGAGCGGAGTACGCTCGGCTCATCGACGTGCTGGACGAAGAGGGGGCGGCCGCGATCGGTTTCGACCTCGACTTCAGCGCCGCAGGGGCCTTCGGTACGGACCAGGCGCTCGCGGACGCGGTGATGGGCGCACGGGCAGAGGTCATGACCGCAGTGTTCCGCCAGCCCGTGGACGGTGTTCCGGGCATGATGGTCGAGATGCTGCCCAACACGAAGATCCGTTCGCACGTCACCCTCGCCTCAGTCGCCTATCCGACCAGCGCCAACGGCCTCGTCAGAATGCTGCCCGCCGCCGAGCCCTTCTCCTTCGGTCCCGTGCCGAGCATCGGTGCCCAGCTGTCCGGCGTCGCGCCGGCGGAGGCCGTAGCGCTCGACTTCGGCATCGATCTCGACGGCATCGTCACCTACTCCTTCTCGGACGTGCTCGCACGCCGCGTGCCCGCCGGCGCCTTTGCCGGGAAGAAGGTGTTGGTCGGGGCCACGGCGATCGAGCTTGGCGACGAGTTCTCTCTGCCGACCAAAGGTCTTTGGCCCGGCGTGTTCCTCAACGCTCTCGGCTACGAGACGCTCGCCCAGGGGCGCGCTTTGCGAACCGCGCCGCCCTGGACGACCCTTCTTCTCGTCGGCCTCGTCGTCGCAACCGGCGTTCATCCCCGGACGCGGCGGGACCTTCTGCCCTACGCGCTCGGGCTCGGGGTCATCGGGGCCGGTCTCTTCGGTCTGAGCCTCGTCCTGCACGAGGCGCTGGTGCTGCGCTTCGACATCGGCGCTCCCCTGCTCGCGCTCGTGTTCTCGGGCGGCTTCTGCCTCTTGCGCGAAGCCGAGCAGCAGGCGGGCACTCTGTTCCGTAACCAGATGATCAACCAGGCGCAGCGCCTCCTCTTCGAGCGCCTCGTTCACGAGAGCCACGGCGGGATAATCACGCTGAACCGGTTCGGCGACGTCGAGCTGTGCAACCCGCAGGCGCGGAAGATGCTCGGCATCGCTTCGAACCCAGTGGGCAAGCCGGTCGGAATCGTCGCGCCCGCCCTCGCAGCCCACGTCCGCACGCCCGTCGAACCGACCTCGCTGCGCACGGCCGAGATCGAGGTCGAGACCGAAGGCGAGGACGAGGTGAGCACGATCGAGGTCTCGATCAGTCGCCTCGAGATTCCACTCTCTGCCAGCCGGTTCGAACGCCGCCGCGAGCCGCGAGAGGTCACGCTGGTCTCGCTCTACGACGCGACGCCGGCGCGGCGAGCGGCCGAGGCCGAGCGTTTGGCGAAGGAAGAGCACGCCGCCGCGTCCGAAGCGAAGTCGCTGCTGATCGCGACCATGAGCCACGAACTCCGCACGCCGCTCAACCACATCATAGGCTTCGCCGAGCTGATCGCCGGCGAGATGATGGGTCCCGTCGGCACACCCGAATACACCGAGTATGCAGGCCATATCGGCACCGGCGGCAAGCGGCTTCTGAGCGTGGTCAATGACATGCTCCTGGCCGGTCAGCTGCAGTCGAACGAGATCGCGATCTACGAGGACGAGGCAGCCTTGGAGGGAATCCTGAACGAGGCGCTGGACGGCTTGTCCCGGGACCCAGCGCAGGTCGAGGTCGCGATCGCAGCGCACCGCGCGAGGATCGACGCCAAGCTCGTCGGCACGGCGGTGCGGCACCTCGTGGACAACGCGCTCAAGTTCGGCGGCGGATCGGACGTCCGCGTCTCAGTGAACAATCGGGGCGACGAGCTTCGGCTCCGGGTCGAGGACGACGGACCGGGCGTGGACCTCGAGAGGGCGGAGCTCACTTCGCTCTTCGTACAAGCCGACGGCACGTTGGCGCGGACGCAGGACGGGTGCGGCATCGGGCTCTTCCTCGTCGACGGCATCGCACGTCTTCACGGTGGCCGCCTGCGCCTCTTCTCCGCGCCCGGCCGCGGCTTCGCCGCGGAAGTCATCCTGCCAGGCCGCGCGATCGCGCCCCGCGCCGCCGGCCGCTTGGTCGCCTGAGACCGAAGGTCGCTTCGCGCCGCCGCCCGCGCAGGGTAGAGGGCGGCATGACCGTCCATCTCATGAAGGTCGCCGTCGGGTGCCCCGACGTGCAGACGCTGCAGTCGCGCCAGCGCCGCTTCGCCAAGAGCGGGGGCGGTATCGCGCACACGACGCGGATGTGGCCGAAGCGGGCGGAGGAGATCCTGGCGGGCGGCTCGCTCTACTGGGCCGTCGCGAAGTCGCTCTGCGTGCGGCAGGAGATTCTAGGCCTGGAGGCGGTGACGGTCGACGGCACGCCGAAGTGCCGGATCAAGCTCGACGCAGCCCTCGTGCCCGTTCGGGCGATGCCGCGCCGACCGTTTCAGGGCTGGCGCTACCTCGAAACGTCCGACGCCCCTCCGGACCTGCCGAAGGGGCGAAGCGCGGACGAGGCCGCGCTTGATGCCATGCTCTTGGAGCTCGGCCTCATGTAGAAGCAGGGACGAGCCGTCAGGCCTCTGCGGCGGCAGGGACCGCCGGTTTGCCATCCTTGCGCTTCGGTCCTTCGACCGCTGGGACCGTGGTCTCGCCGATCGGATCGTCGGCATGACGGACGTTGCCCTCGAAGCGGGCGCCGACCTCGATCGACATGGCGTTGTGAACGATCTCGCCGCGGACGAGCGAGCCTGCCGCCAACTCGACGCGCTGCGCCCTGATCGAGCCTTCGACCGTTCCGCAGACGCGGACGCTGATCGCGACGACCTGTCCTTCGATCCGTGCGCCCTCGCCGACGACGAGCCCCTTCGCGCGGAGGTCGCCTTCGAGAAGGCCGTCGAACTGGACCTCGCCTTCGGACTCAATCGTGCCGCGAATGACCACGTCGGCCGAGATCAGGGACGGCACGCCCTCGCGCGCGGTCTTCGGACGCGGCGCCGCGCGCTTCGCGGGCTCGGCGCTCGCCTCGAAGGTTTCCGTCAGTCCCAACTCGGTCGTCTTAGCTTTCGAAAACATAGCGTCCCGCCTCGATGAACTTCAAAGGATCGACCTGTCGGCCGCGATAGTGGACCTCGTAGTGCACGTGGGTCCCCGTCGATCGGCCCGTGCTGCCCATTAGGCCGATGACGTCGTGCAGCTCGACCTTCTGGCCGGTGCGCACCTTAATGGCGTTCATGTGCCCGTAGCGGGTCTTGAAGCCGTTTCCGTGGTCGATCTCGACGCAGCGGCCATAGCCGCCACGGACCCCGGCGAAGGTGACGCGGCCGGGTGCCGTCGCGAGGATCGGCGTGTTCGTCCGCGCGGCGAAGTCGAGGCCCTTGTGCTGCGCGCGCCGGTTCTTCTTCACCGGGTCCCAGCGCACGCCGAAGCGCGAGGTCATGCGGTGCCGGTCCTTGACCGGCGCGGAGAGCGGGATGACCTTGACCGCCTCGGTCAGGACGGCCGCCTCGCCGAGCGTGCGGGCGACACGGGCCGCGGTGCGAGTGTAGGGATCGCGGGGCAGGTCGTCGGCGGGAATGAGGGGGCCCCCCTGACCCGTGAAGGGTTCGGCCTCCCCAGCGGCCTCGTCTTTCGGACCGCGAATCAGGCTCGCGAGCAGAGGCGCCGACAGCGTCTCGGTCTGCGCATCGACCACACCGCTCATGTCGACGCCGGTATGACGCAGAACCTCGGCGAGCTCCTCGATGCGGATGCGCGTGTCTTCCTCGAGCGCACCCATCATGGCGAGCTGGCGGGCGGAGAGGTCGGCGCTCTGAAGACGCATCCGCGAGAGGGCGGCGTCGTCGATCTCGCCGGTGACACGCATCTGGGAGAAGCGGGTGAGGGCGTCGCGGCGCAGGCTCGAGACGCGAGATTGGCGCGGCGTCGGCTCGCGGCCGATGGGGTCGACCATGACGCGGTTGCCCGACTTCATCGGCTGGCCACCCGGCGCGCCGGTCTCCGACAGCGTGTCGGATAGGCCCTGAAGGCGACCGTCGATCGCCCCTTTGTTGTCCATCAGGCCGCGGAGCGTGTCGGTCTGAGACCGCAGGTTCGAGATCGCCGCGTCGAACTCGCGGGCGTAGACGTAGTTCAGCGCGCTGACCTCGTCATAGGCCGTCTCCTGCGACTGCAGGCGGCGCTGGAAGGCGGCGCGCTCGTCGCGCCGCTGCTGCGCCTCGGCGATCTTGATCTGCTGCTCGAAGACGAAGTTGACGGTGGCGAAGGCGACCCACAGCAGGAAGGCGCCGAGGATCAGCGCCATCGCCATCTGAGTCTGGCTCGACAGCTTGACGAAGCGGACGACGCCGTCGCTCCGGTGGTAGATCTGGCGCTCCCGGAACGCGCGGCCCATGGCCCGTGCCATCCGGTTTTGCTGCCTTCCCATTACTCGCCCTTCCGACAATAGCCGCCGGGCAGGCCCCGTGAGACCTCCCGCCGTATCAAGCCTCACCGAGCCGTGAGAGTGCACGAGGACCCGTCGGCTCTGCAAGCGTGACGGGAGGTGCGTACCGGAAAGTAATTAACGGGGCGCTCCTCCGTCCTCTTCGAGACGGTCCCGCCCGTTCAGCTTCCTTCAAGCTGTATGGCGAGATTGTGCCGCCTTCAGAACCGCTTCGGCGTGGCCGGGCACACGGACCTTGCGCCAAACCTCGGCGATCCTGCCGTCCGCGGCGATGAGGAAGGTCGAACGCTCGATCCCCATATAGGTCCGGCCGTACATGCTCTTCTCGGTCCAGACGCCGTAGGCCTCGCATGCGGCGCCGTCCTCGTCGCTCGCGAGGGGAACGGTGAGGTCGTGCTTCCGCCGGAACTTCTCGTGCTTCTGCGGGCTGTCCTTGGAGATGCCGAGCACGGCCGTGCCCGCTGCGCCGAACGCTGCGAGGTGTTCGGAGAAGGCGATCGCCTCCTTGGTGCAACCGGCGGTATCGTCCTTCGGATAGAAGTAGAGGACGAGTTGCTTGCCCTTGAAGTCCGCCAGGCGGACCTGCCCGTCCTCGCCGTCCAGGGTGAAGTCCGGCGCCTCGTCTCCGGGTTGCAGCATGGGATCCTCCTGATGGTGTGGGCGCCTCGCTTAGCCAGAGGGTCTCCCGCCGGTCCAGATCGTAACCCGGCGCTTCCTTGCCCGCGCCGCGTACGCGCTCTTAACCTGCCGATGCCTAGGTGCGGGCAGCGGCGAAGGGCAGGGCGAGCTTGGGCGAGGTCGCGGAGCGCGGAGAGGCAAGACGGGGGCGGGGCGTGCGCGGCGCTGCGGCCCGCTGCGCCTGCGTGGCCACGAGCCTGACCTCGGGCCTTGCCCTCTTCCTCTACCTCGCCATCTGCTTCGGGGGCGTTTCGCTGGGGCCTTTCGAGCAGACGGCGGCACGGCTGCTCTCGGATCGCGCAGGCTTGAGGGAGATGACGCTCGACGGGCTGAAGCTTGCGCGGGCGCCGGACGGCGACGCGCTGACCCTCTCCGCGAACGAGGTGAGCGCCGAAGGTGCGGACGGCGGCGTGGACCTGCCCGACCTCGCCCTGCGCCTCGCGCCCGGCGACGTCATGCGGGGCCGGGCCGTACCGCGCCACGTGGCGCTGAGCGGCGCTTCGCTTGAGGTCGTGCGGACCGAACGCGGCTTCGCCATCAAGGGCGGCGGGGCGGGCGGTGGCCTCCTCCCCCTCCTGCGGCGGGCCGAGGCGGGCGGCTTCGAGGGCGTCGAGGCCACGGGCGTATCGCTTCGTTTCCGGGACGAGGTCGCGGACCTCTCGCTGCAGGCCGAAGGCGCGTCCGTCCTGATCGAGCCGACGCGGCTTGGCTACAAAGCCCGGCTCGCCCTCAGCATGGGCGAGGGACGGATCGAGGCGCAAGCGGCCTTCGACCTCGAGGCGGCGACGTTCGAGAGCGTGCTGACGCTGAACAGCGCGCCGCTCGGTGCGCTCCTTCCCTACGCGGCGAAGGGCGGGAAGGCCGCGACCTTGCCGCTCACTGGCGAGTTCCGCCTCGGCGGCGGCTTCCACCCCTCCGCCGTCAGCGGCGCGTTCGACCTTCGCACGCCGGGCGGCGTCGTCGAGCTCGGCCCCCGCAAGCTCGAGGTCGAGGCCGCGCAGCTTCGCGGCCGCTACGAGGGGGCGGACGCGCTCCTCGCGGTCGACGGTTTCGCCTTCGAGGCGGGCCGCAGCCGCGGCGCGCTCTCCGGCGAGGTCCGCCTCCTGCGCGGAGGGCGCCTGCCGGTCTCGCTTCGCAGCGAGGAGCTCGTCCTCGCCTTGCCCGGCTTCGAGGCGCCCTTGGCGTTCGGGGCGGTCGAGGTGACGGGCGGGTTCGAGCCTGCGTCCCGGCGCTTCGCCATGGACGAGGCCCGCCTCGCCCTTCGCGACGGGCCGGCGCTCGGCGGCCAGCTGGCGGTCGATCTGCCGAAAGGGGGAGACCGGATCGGGGTCGTCGGCGGGCTGTCGGCGGCCGGACCGCTGAGCCGGAAGGACGTTCTCGCGCTCTGGCCGACCGGCCTCGCGCCCGGCGCCCGCCGCTGGACGCAGACCCATGTCGAAGGCGGTCGCATCGAAGCGTTCGGCATCGACGTCGCCATCCCGCGCGGCCACCTGAACGCCGGCGGTCGCCTGACGCCGGAGATGCTCGACCTGCGCTTCGCGCTGAGAGACGGAACCATTGCCTACCTCGACGGCATGCCGCCGGTCACGGAAGCGGCGGCCGAAGGGCACCTGACCGGGGGCAGCTTCGAGATCACTGCGACGAGCGGGCGGACAGGCGGGGCGGCGGTCGAGCGAGCGTCCTTCGCGCTGCCCCGCTTCGGCTCTCCCGCCGCGCCGGCCGAGATCGCCGTGTCTCTGCGCGGCGCGGCCCAAGACCTCCTCGCGCTCGCCGACGCGGCGCCCTTCGGTTTCCTCGGCGCGGCGGGGCTGTCGCCGGACGATTTCGGCGGCGAGGGCCGCTTCGTGCTCAACGTGACCCGGCCTTTGCGGGACGGCGTGACGCGGGACGAGATGAGCGTCGCTGGCGAGGGCACGTTCGAACGGGCAAGCCTGGACGGGCTGCCCGGGGGCTTCGACCTCACGGCCGCGAACGGGACGGTGACGTTGTCGGACGAGGCCCTGGTCGTGGAAGGAGAAGCGCTCGCGCGGGGGGTACCTGCGACGGGACGCCTCGAGCGGCGCTTCGGTCCGGAGGCGCCGAGCCTGACGCTCGAAGCGGCGGCGGCGCTGACGCCCGCGAGCGGCGACGCGCTCGGTCTGCCGGTCCGCCGCTACGTCGCCGGCAGCGCGCCTTTGCGCTTCGCCATGGCGGGCGAGGACCGGTTCGAGAAGGCGTCGATCCGCGTCGACCTGACGCCCGCGGCGCTGCGCCTGCCAGACTTCGGCGTCGCCAAGGCGGCGGGCGCCCGGGGGCGTGCCGCGGTCGACCTCTACCTGCCGAAGGACGCTCCGCCGCGTGTCCAGATGCTGAAGCTCGTCACCGAGGACGTCCTCGTGGAGGGCAGCGCCCTTCTCGATGAGGCCGGGGGGCTCGTTCGTCTCGACCTGCCGCGGGTCTTCGTAGCGGGGCACGCCGATCTCGCCGCGCGCCTCGCACGGGACGGCCGCAGCCTCGACGTCGACGTCACGGGTCGCTTCGCGGATGCAGTGCCGTTGATCGACCGTCTCTTCGCGGGCGGGGGCACGGGCGGAAGTGGCGAGGGCGGAGCAGCCGTCCCGATGACGCTGACGGCGGCGATCGACGAGGTGAAGGCGAAGGGCGGGGTCCGCTTGAAGGACGTGCGGGCGGCGGTCGAGCAGGACGAGGCGGGGCTGCGCCGCGTCGACTTCGAAAGCGAGTACGGCGGGGGCGGGGCGCTGCGGCTCTCGCTCGGCGCGGACGCGCTCGGCGTCGGCCAGAAGCTCTCTCTGACGACCGACAGCACGGGCGACCTCGTCGATGCCCTCTTCGGTATCTCGTCTCTCACCGGCGGCAGCGGGCGTCTCGACGCGACGGTGATCGAGGGCGGTCCCGTCGCGGGCACCTTCGCGGCGGACGCGCTCACGCTGCGCGACGCGCCGGTCGTCGCCCGCCTCTTGTCGATCGGGTCGCTCGACGGCCTCGCGAACGTGCTGTCGGGGGAGGGGCTCTACTTCGACCGCCTGCGCGGCGCGGTGACCCTCGAGGACGGCGTGCTCGGCCTTCAGGACGCCCGGCTGACGGGCTCAGCGCTCGGGCTCTCGGCGAACGGCGCGGTGGATCTGTCGGATCGGGAGTTTGACCTGTCGGGCGCCGTCGCCCCCGCCTACGGCGTCAACTCCTTCTTGGGCGCCATTCCGCTCCTAGGCGACCTCCTCGTCAGCCGGGAGGGCGAGGGGGTGGTCGCCTTCGCCTATGGGGTCGAGGGGCCAATCGGCAGCCCGACCATCTCCGTCAACACGCTGTCCGCGCTGACGCCCGGCATCTTCCGCCGCTTGTTCGAGCCCGTGCGGGACCGACCTTCGGTCGAGCAGCTGCTCGCCCGCGCACAGGAGGAGGCGCGGCTGCGCGAGGACCGGGAGACCGCGGCCAGCGCCGAGGCGCTGACCGAAGCGGAGGGCGAGGAACGCCGCCTGCACGCCCGGCCGCCGGGCCGAAGCGGCACCGGGCCGGGCGGGCGGTGATTGACGCGAGCGCGCTGCCTGCGCCACCTGACCCCTTTGCCGAGGGAAGCGCCCGAAGAGAATGACCTTGCCCCCCGCCCGCCTGACCGGACGGCTCGGCCGCTTCGTCAACAACATGGACCGCAAGGCGGCGACTTCCGCCGCGGTGACGCTCGGGCTCCTCACCGTGATCACCGTCCTGCCCTTCTTCGGGGTCGAGCTCTTGGGCCTCGACGAAGCGCAGGTGCGGACGGCGTTCGCTCGGATCGCAGAGAGCCCCCTCGCGCTTCCGGGGGTGGTCGTCGTCTACTGCGTCCTCGCGTTCACGGGCTTCCCGCAGGCGATCCTGATCGCGGGCACGGTCGCGGTGTTCGGTGTCGAGCGGGGCATCGCCTACTCTTGGATCGCGACCATGGTGTCGGGCGGGATCACCTTCGCACTCGGCCGCCTGTTCGGCGAGCGGGCGCTCGGGCGGCTCTCCGCGGGGCGGGCGGCGAGCATGATCGCGGTCATGCGCCGGCACGGCCTTCTCGCCTCGGCGGCCGTGCGGGTCATGCCCTCGGCGCCCTTCATCGTGGTCAACGCGGCCTGCGGCGCGGCGCGCATTCCGACCTGGAAGTACGCGCTCGGCACCGGGATCGGCATCCTGCCGAAGATCTTGTTCCTGTCGCTGTTCACCGGGCAGATCGACGAGCTGATGGGGTTCCTCGCGGGGCGCCGGGGGCACGACGTCGCGCTGCTCCTCGCCATCACGGCGGGGTGGATCGGCTTCCTTCTGCTCGCGCGCTGGCTTTACATGCGCCTCAAGCGCGGAACCTTGTCGGGTCTGTCAGAGTGAGCCTTGTTCCTTAACCTTAAATAAGGGCGGCCGGTTCATTATACTGCGAAGGGCAAGGCGCGGCGTCCTCGCGGCCCCGCACAACAGGAAACCAAAGACATGCTGTCCACGCTGTTCGGAATGATGTCGGCCGACATGGCCATCGACCTCGGCACCGCGAACACCCTCGTTTACGTCAAGGGCCGCGGCATCGTCCTGAACGAGCCCTCGGTCGTCGCGATCGAGGACCGGGGCGGGCGCAAGGTCGTCCGGGCGGTAGGCAACGAAGCCAAGGAGATGCTGGGCCGGACGCCGGGCGCGATCACCGCGATCAGGCCTATGCGCGACGGCGTCATCGCCGACTTCGAAGTCGCAGAAGCGATGATCAAGCACTTCATCCGCAAGGTCCACAACCGCCGCAGCTTCGCTTCGCCCCGCATCATCATCTGCGTGCCGTCGGGCGCGACGGCCGTCGAGCGCCGCGCGATCCAGGAAAGCGCGCTGTCGGCCGGCGCCCGCCGCGTCGACCTGATCGAAGAGCCGATGGCGGCCGCTTACGGTGCGAACCTGCCCGTCTCCGAGCCGACCGGCTCCATGGTCGTCGACATCGGCGGCGGCACCACCGAGGTCGCCGTGCTGAGCCTCGGCGGCATCGTCTACTCGCGCAGCGTGCGCGTCGGCGGCGATATGATGGACGACGCGATCGTCAGCTTCATCCGCCGCGAATACAACCTTCTGATCGGCGAGAGCTCTGCCGAGCGGATCAAGAAGGAAGTCGGATCGGCCATGCTCGCGGACGGCGAGGCGGACCGCGTCATCAACATCAAGGGCCGCGACCTGATGCACGGCGTGCCGAAAGAGGTGCGCGTCTCGGGCTCCCAGGTCATCGAGGCGCTTCGCGAACCCGTCGCGCAGATCGTGGAGGCCGTGAAAGTCGCGCTCGAAGCGACGCCGCCGGAACTCGCTGCGGATATCGTCGACACGGGCATCATGCTCACGGGGGGCGGGGCGCTCCTCAAGAACCTCGACCGTCTCCTGCGCGAGGAGACGGGCCTTCCCGTCTCGATCGCGGAGGACGCGCTGTCCTGCGTCGCCCTCGGTACGGGCGCGGCGCTCGAGAACGACCGGGCCATGCGCTCGGCGCTCTCCTCCGCGATGTAGGTTGAGAGAGTTGTAACCTCGCGGGGGGAGCATCGGCCTTGCCGGGCGGCCCCCTGCCGGGATAACGCCCGTCCCATCACGGGACAGTGATCGGCAGGATGCCATGACGAGTCTGGGCTACGCGAAGCGCGATGGGCTGAGGCGGCGCGAGGAGCGGCGCTACGGGCTCATCTTCCTGACGGCCTTGTCCTTCTTCATGGTCCTGTTCAGCCTGTACGGCGCGCAGGCCTCGGTCTTCGAGAAGGCGCGCGAGAGCGTGCTCGACACCTTCGCGCCCGTGCTGAGCGTGGTCGGCGCGCCGGTCCGCTGGACCGAGGCGCGGGTCGGCGACGTCCAGGACTACTTCCGGATCAAGGCCGAGAACGAACGCCTGCGCGAGGAGAACGCCGAGCTTCGCACCTGGATGCACGAGGCGCTGACCCTGCGCAGCCAGCTCGCCTACTACGAGACCATCCTCGATACGCACCTTCCTGCGCCCGCAGCCTATGTCGACGCCGCCGTGATCGGCGAGAACGGCGGGCCCTACCAGCAAGCTTTGATCCTTTCGGCGGGCCGGGACGACGGCGTGCGCAAGGGCAGCGCCGTGGTGGACGACGAAGGGCTTCTTGGCCGCATCGTCACCGCCGGGCGGGGCGCGAGCCGGGTCCTGCTCCTCACCGACTATGAGAGCCGCACCCCGGTCTTCGTCGAGGGCGTCGGTGCCGAGGCGCTGCTCGCCGGACGCGCCGGCGGCTTGCCGGTGCTTCAGTTCTTCGCCGAGCCCCCCGCCGATCCCATCGAGGTCGGCACGCGGGTCGTCACCTCTGGCGCGGGCGGACTCCTGCCGCGCGGCATCCCGGTCGGCGCGGTCGCGGCGCGGCCGGACGGCACGCTCGGCGTGGCGCTCTATGCGGACCTCGGCAAGGCGGACCTCGTCCGCGTCGTCGACTACGCCTTCCCGCAAGAGGTCGAGGAGCCCGCCGCCGAGACGACAATATCGGCGTCCGAGGTCGCGTCGCTCGGTGGGTGAGCTGAATCAGTCGGAGGCGAGCCCCTGGGCTTTGATCGCGCCGGCGCTCGTTCTGTTGGCTGCGATCCTCCTCCTGAGCGTGCCGCTTCGGCTGTTCCAAGGCGTCGTGCCGACGCCGATCCTGCCGCTCGCCGTCGTCTTTCTCTACGGTCTCTACGACCCGCGGAGCCTGCCTGCGCCCGTGGTCTTCGCGGGGGGGCTCCTGCACGATCTGCTCTATGGCGGACCCATCGGGCCCTGGGCGTCGGTCTACCTGCTCGGTCTCGTGCTGATCTCAGGCCAGCGGACCTACTTCGCCGGGCGGGTGAGGGACGTGGTTTGGGCCGGCTTCTGGGTCGTGCTCCTGGTCTCGATGATCGTTCTTTGGGCAGAGATGTCGCTGCTGACCGGTGCCTGGCTGCCGATCCTGCCGGCGGCGGGGCAGTTCGCGGTCACGGGGCTTCTCTATCCGCTCTGCGCCTATGCCTTCTTCGCGCTGCGCGCGCGGGCGGGCGTGCGGGAGGAGTGGCAGGTATGAGGCTCGGATGCGCGTAGAACCCTTCGACACGCAGCGTGCGATGATCTTCAACCGCCGCGCCCTGATCGTGGCGGGCGGCGCCTTCGGCCTGTTCGGCGGCGTCGGCGCGCGCCTCTATCACCTCCAAGTGCGCGCGCATGACGACTACGCCGCGCTCGCCGACGACAACCAGTTCAACCAACGGGTCGTCGTGCCTCTGCGCGGCGAGATCCTCGACCGCTACGGCCACCTCGTCGCGACCAACGCGCAGGACTTCCGCGTCGTTCTGATCCCCGAGCGCACCGGCAGCGTCGCGCAGTCGCTCGCAAGGCTCGAGCAGATCGTACCCCTGACCGAAGCGCAGCGCGCGCGCGTCCTGCGGGACGTGCAGCGGCAGACCGCCTTCACGCCGATCCAGGTGGCGCAGGGCCTGACTTGGGATCAGTTCGCGGCGATCAACTACCGCGCGGACGAGCTGCCGGGCATTCAGCCCGAGGTCGGCATGGCGCGCAGCTATCCCGACGCCGGCGCGGTCGCCTTCGTCACGGGCTATGTCGGCTCCGCGACGGACCGCGACCTCGAAGCGGCGCCGGACGAGGAGACGAAGCTCCTCTACCGCCAGCCCGGTTTCAAGCTCGGCAAGGCCGGGCTCGAGCACACCTTCGACGACGGCCTGCGCGGCGAGCAGGGTTCGATGACCGTACAGGTCAACGCCCACGGCCGGGTGATCGAGGAGATCGCGAACAAGGGCCACGCGCCGGCGCAGGGCGAGTCCCTCGGTCTCACCATCGATACGGAGCTTCAGCGTCACACGCTCGAGGTTCTGGGCCGCGATTACGGCGAGTATCCGGAAGACGTCGAGCACCATACGAGCGCCTCCGCCGTGGTGATCGACGCGTGGACCGGAGACGTCGTCGTCATGGCCTCGGCGCCGGCCTACGATCCGAACGACTTCACCTCCGGCATACCGGCGTCGCTCTGGCGCGACCTCAATGCGAGCCCGCTCAAGCCGCTCCTCAACAAGCCGGTCGCGGGCGCGTACCCGCCGGGTTCGACGTTCAAGACGATCACGGCCATCGCGGCGCAGGAGGCGGGCATCGCGCCCTCGACGCGCTTCCACTGCTCGGGCGTCTTCAACTTCGCCGGCAACCCGTTCCGTTGCTGGAAGCGAGGC
Source organism: Parvularcula dongshanensis (assembly GCF_014199615.1). Taxonomy (GTDB): domain Bacteria; phylum Pseudomonadota; class Alphaproteobacteria; order Caulobacterales; family Parvularculaceae; genus Parvularcula; species Parvularcula dongshanensis. The sequence continues at coordinate 157,304 of NZ_JACHOB010000004.1, forward strand.
GGGCACGGCAGCCTGGCGATGGAGGACTCGCTCAAGCATTCCTGCGACGTCTACTACTTCAACCTCGCGACCAAGCTCGACATCGACCACATCGCGGACGTCGCCCGCCGCTACGGCCTCGGCCAGACCTACGACCTCGGGATCGGCGCCGAGGCGAAGGGCACCATCCCGGATCGGGCGTGGAAGGCCGCCTACTACCGCTCCACCCCCGCCAACCAGAAGTGGTTCGCCGGCGAGACCCTTTCGGTCGCGATCGGGCAGGGCGCGGTGACGGCGACCCCGCTGCAGCTCGCGGTGATGGCGGCCCGCCTCGCCACGGGCAACGCGGTCACGCCGCGCCTCGTGCGGACCGAGGGCGAGGAGGTGATCGCGCCGCCCAGCTTCGCGAGGGTGTCCGGCGATACGGACGACCTGGACGTCGTCCGCGCGGGCATGAACGCGGTCGTCAACGAGTGGGGCACGGCCGCCCGCTCCTCGCTCCAGCCCGATTGGATGATGGCGGGAAAGACCGGCACCAGCCAGGTGCGGAGCCTGACGCGCGACCCCGTGACGGGGCGGGTGCTGTCCAATGACGAGCTGCCCTGGAGCCACCGCGACCATGCGCTCTTCGTCTGCTTCGCGCCCTATGACAGCCCGCGCTACGCCGCCGCGGTCGTGGTCGAACACGGCGGCTCGGGCAGCAAGTCGGCGGGGCCGCGCGCGCGCGACATCATGCGCGCCGTCCTCGAGAAGGACCCCGGCAACACGGACCGGCACCGCCTCTGGCGGCCGGGCATGAAGCCGCTGCGGCCCGGCCTTCAGACCGCCTCGCTCGGCGCGTTCTGATGGCGCTCGCTCTGCCCGACCGCCGCCTCGGCATCAGGGGCCGGCTGATGCGGCTGAACTGGCTGCTGATCGCCCTCCTGACGGTCATCGCCTCGATCGGCGTGGTCACGCTCTACTCCGTCGCCGACGGGTCTTGGTCGCCCTACGCCTCACGCCACGTCATTCGGTTCTGCGCCGCGCTCGTGCTGCTCGTGGGGGTCGGCATCACGCCGCTGAGGTTCTGGCTCTGGATCGCCTACCCGGCCTATTTCGGCGCGCTCGCCCTCCTCCTTCTCGTCCCCCTGATCGGGGAGACCAACATGGGCGCCGAGCGGTGGATCGCGGTGGGGAGCTTCCAGCTTCAACCCTCGGAGTTGATGAAGGTCGCGCTCGTCCTCGCTCTGGCGCGGTACTATCACGGCCTGGAGTTCAAGCGCGTCTCCCATCCCTTCGGGCTCATCCCGCCGCTCCTCATGATCGGTGCGCCGACCGGCCTCGTCTTTCTGCAACCCGACCTCGGCACCGCGATCCTCGTGGCCTTGTCGGGCTTCAGCGTCATGCTGCTCGCCGGCCTCTCCTGGCGTTGGGTCGTCGTCGGGGCGATCGCAGGGTTCGCAGCCGTCGTCACCGCCATCCAGACAGGCCTCATTCAGGCTTATCAATGGGGGCGGATCACCGCCTTCCTCGATCCCACCGTCGATCCTCTCGGCGCGAACTACCACGCCAACCAGTCGAAGATCGCGATCGGCTCGGGCGGCATCGACGGCAAGGGGTTCATGGAGGGCACGCAGAGTCAGCTCGGCTTCCTGCCCGAGATGCACACCGACTTCATCTTCACCATCTACGGCGAGGAGTTCGGACTGATCGGGGCGCTCGGGCTTCTGGGCCTGTACTTCGGCACCTTCCTCGTCGCGATGAACATCGCCATGCGGGCGAAGTCCCACTTCGGCAGGCTCCTCACCATGGGGATCGCGCTGACCTTCGTGATGTACGTCCTCATCAACACCGGCATGGTGATGGGCCTCGCCCCGGTCGTCGGCGTGCCATTGCCGCTCGTGTCCTACGGCGGAACGGTGATGATCGCGATGATGGGCGGCTTCGGTCTGGTGATGTCGACCTGGATCTACCGAAACCAAGACACGCTGCGGACGCAGGGCGCGTTCTAGGACGAGCCGCAGCGATCACTGCGCCCTAGGTTTGCTGGCGCACCCTGCGCGCGCCATATCGAGAGCCCGCACACGGAGGACCTCGATGGACATACAGATCTCAGGCCGCGCGATGGATCTCGGCGAAGCGCTTCAGCAGCACGTGCGCGAAGCGGTCGAAGCCGGCGTCACCAAGTATATCGGTCGACCGGCCGAGGCGACCGTCACCTTCGGGAAGACGAACGCCAAGCTGGCCGACATGCGCGGTCGAGAGTTCACCTGCGAGATCGTCCTCCACCTCGCCTCCGGCGTGTTCCTGAACACCGAGGGCCATGCCGCGGACGCTCACTCCGCCTTCGATGAGGCGATGGAGAAGCTCGACAAGCGCGTGCGCCGCTACAAGCGCCGGCTCACCGATCACCACAACTCGCAGAAGGATCCGCTGCCCGCCGAGGCGGGCTCGTCCTACGTCCTGCAAGCGCCGCAGCTCGACGAGGAAGAAACGGACGATCCGCCGCTCGTCATCGCCGAGGCGCCGGCCACGCTGCGCCGGATGACGGTGTCGGACGCGGTCGTTCAACTCGACATCGGCAAGGACCCGGTGGTGATGTTCAGGAACGCGGTCTCAGGCGACCTGTCCGTCGTCTATCGCCGCGAAGACGGCAATATCGGCTGGATCGAGGGGCAGAACAGAGCGTGAAGATCCTTTGAGCACGAATCCGAGACCGCGCTGACTCGGGCTTCTGTTCACCTTATATTCGCATCGCTGCGGCAGCGGGCGTCGAGCCCGCGACCGGCCCGGCTCTTGCTGGACGGACCGCAAGCAAAGGCGTACACGCGCCGAACGCCCTCAGGGCGGGATTCGGGGCTGTACGAACGGCGAGTTATGATGAACGACATTCGGGGCCTTCTTGCGCCCGAGGACGTACGCATCGCGGTGCCCGCCCGCTGTCGGCGCGACCTGTTGGCCGCGCTGGCGGCGCACGCGGCGCGGTCCTTCGACCTCGACGAGGCGACGCTGCTCGACAAGCTGTCCGAGCGCGAGAAGCTGGGATCGACGGGTATCGGACGCGGGATCGCGTTGCCACATGGCAAGGCGGACGTGGACCGGGTGTGCGGCGTCCTCTTCGCGCTTCAGCGGCCGATCGACTTCGACGCGGTGGACGATTCGCCGGTGGACATCGCGTTCCTGCTGGTCGCACCGGAGGGTGATGACGCCGGGCACCTCAAAGCGTTGTCCCGGGTCGCGCGCCGCCTGCGCGTGGAAGAGGTTGCTGCCGGGATCAGGTCGGCACGCTCGGCCGAGGCGGTGCACGCCCTCTTCACGCAACCGGACGCCGCAGAGGCCGCCTAGGCGCTAGGTTCCGGCGCGGCCTTACTCTTCGAACGAGAGGCCGGTCAGTGAACGCTGACGGGCATCATCTCGTGCTGCTTCGCGGCGGCGAACGCGATGGCGCGGTCGCTCATCAGGGCGATCCGGGCACCGTCGGCCGCGTGAAGCGCGTAGAGGACGGCGTCGTCGGCGAAGGTGATGTCCTTGTCGGCTTCGCGCTCGATCTCGTCGCGGACGTCGCCCGCGCGGACCGGACGGACGTAGCAGACCTTCTTCGTCGTCGCTTCGGTGTTCATAGCATCACTCCTCTGCCCAAGACCCCGAAGGGCCGCTCGCCGGGGCGGCGCGGCGCGCCGCAGGGAAAGGCTACGCATGGAGAGGTTAACGACAGCTAACCGTCCGCCGCCCGCCCGGCCCGCTGTTAACTTGTCCGATCACGGACGCGTGAGCAAGGGCCGGTTAGGTGAAGATTGCGAGAAGAACGACGCCCAGCGCGATCCGGTAGAGGACGAAGGGGGTGAAGCTGACCGATTCTGTCATGCGCAGGAAGACGGCGATCGAGGCGTAGGCCGTCCCGAAGGAGAGGCCCGCGACGATGAGAGCGGGGCCGAGCGCCGTGCCGGCGCCTTCGCCGAAGAGGTCGAAGAGCAGGAAGAGGCCTGACGCCGCGATGGTCGGGATGGAGAGCAGCATGGAGAAGCGCGCGGCCTGGGTCCGGTCGTAGCCTAGCGCGCGGGCGGCGGTGATGGTGATGCCGGAGCGCGACGTGCCGGGCACGAGGGCGAGGCACTGCGCCGCGCCGATCAGGGTCGCAGGGCCGAAGCGGGTCGGGATGTGATCGATCCGCTCCGGCCGCCGGTCGGTCAGCCACAAGACGATGCCCCAGCCGATCGAGGCCCAGGCGATGACGATGGGGCTCCGCACGGCGTCGGCGAGGCCGCTGAAGGCGAAGATCGCGCCGGCGATCAAGAAGGGCACGGTCCCGGCTATGAGCAGCCACAAAAGGCGCTGGTCGTCGGTGGCACGTCCGCGCAGAGTATCGGCCCCGCCCCGGAAGAGGCCAGCGACCTCCGTGCGGAAGTAGAGCATGACCGCGCCGAGCGATCCGATGTGGGCGGCGATGTCGATGCCCGTGCCCTGGTCCTGGAAGCCTTCGAAGAGCTGGGCGGGAAGGATGAGGTGCGCGGAGGAGGAGACCGGAATGAACTCGGTCAGTCCCTGCACGATCGCGAGGAGGACGAGCTGGAGAAGGAGCATCAGACCCTCGGAAAGCCGCGCCGGGACGCGAGCGACGCTGTGAGCGTACTTGGTGTACGAAGTCTAAATGGCGGGCTCAGCCTTTCAGGAGCGCTCTCGTCGCCGCGGTCACGTCCTCTCGCCGCATCAGGCTCTCCCCGACGAGGAAGCGCCGGATCCCGGCCCGGGCGAGGCGCGAGACGTCATCGTGCCCGGTGATGCCGCTTTCCGACACGATGGCGCGGTCACCGGCGCGCCCGGTGAGCCACTCGCTGACGCTAAGGTCGGTCTCGAAGGTGCGGAGGTCTCGGTTGTTGACGCCGAGGAGGCCGCCCGGAAGGGCGAGCGCGCGGTCCAGCTCCGCCTCGTCGTGGACCTCGATCAGCACGTCGAGGCGCTGCGCTGCGGCAGCGTCGTAGAGTTCCGCCGCCTGCTCGTCGCTCAGGCATGCCATGATCAGGAGGATCGCGTCGGCGTGCCAGGCGCGCGCCTCGATCACCTGGTAGGGGTCGATCATGAAGTCCTTGCGAAGGGCGGGCAGGCCGGTCGCTTCGCGGGCGGTCCGCAGGAAGTCGGGGTGGCCGCGGAAGCTCGGCTCGTCGGTCAGGACCGAGAGGCAGGCCGCGCCCCCCGCCTCGTAGGCGCGGGCGAGCTTGGGCGGGTCGAAGTCCGCGCGGATGAGACCCTTCGAAGGGCTCGCCTTCTTCACCTCGGCGATGAGGCCGAAACCGTTCGTCGCGGCGCGGTCCAACGCCGCTGCGAAGCCGCGCACCGGCGGGGCGGCCGTCGCTTCGCGCAGGAGGGAGTCTTCGGGCCGCTCCTTCTTGGCGGCCGCGACCTCGCCTCTCTTGTAGGCGATGATGTCGTCGAGGATCGTCATGCGTGCGTGGCCTCCACGAGCCTGTCGAGCGCGGCCTGCGCGCGGCCGTCGTCGATCGCTTCGGCCGCCAGGCTCGCGCCGTGAGCGAGGCTCGCCGTCTCGTCCGCCACGATGAGACCGGCGGCGGCGTTCAGGAGGACGGCATCGCGATAGGCGCCGGGCGCGCCCGCCAGCAGCGCGCGCAGGGCGGCGGCGTTCTCGTCCGGCGCGCCGCCCCTGAGCGCGCCGGGGCGGTGGTGGTCCACCCCGGCCTCCTCGGGCGTGACGCTGAACTCGTAGAGCGCGCCCTCGCGCAGGGCACAGACGCGGCTCGCCCCGCAGACGGTGAGTTCGTCCATTCCGTCCTCGCCATGAACGACCCAGGCCGCCTCCGCGCCGCTCGTCCGGAGCGCTTCGGCGACGGGACGGCACAGCGCGCCGTCGTAGACGCCGAGGAGTTGGCGGCGGGCCCCGGCAGGGTTCGAGAGCGGGCCCAGGAGGTTGAAGATCGTGCGGAAGCCGAGCGCCTTCCGGACCGGGGCGACGTGCGCCATGCCCGGGTGGTGGTTCGGCGCGAAGAGGAAGACGAGCCCCGTCTCGCGCAGGATCGTTTCCGTCCGCTCGAGGCCGACGTCGAGGCGGACGCCGAGCTGGCTTAGGACGTCGGAGCTGCCGGTCAGGCTGCTGGCCGCCCGGTTGCCGTGCTTGGCGACGGGCACGCCGAGGCCGGCCAGTACGAGCGCGACCGCGGTCGAGACGTTGCGGGTATGAAGGCCCGTCCCCCCCGTGCCGCAGGTGTCGAGCGTGCGGTCCGGCGCCTCAATCCTTCGTGCGGCGGCGCGCATCGCGAGCGCTGCGCCCGCCACCTCGTCCGGTGTCTCGCCGCGCAGATGGAGGGCCGTGAGGAAGCTCGCCATGCGGACGGGCTCGACCGCGCCCGCGAGCATCGCCGAGACGGCGCCCCGCATCGCCTCCGCCGTCAGGGCTTCGCTCTTCAGGACCCGTGCGAAGGCCGTATCGAAACCGCCGCTTTCGCTCATGCCGCCTTCTTCGCGCCGGCGACGGCGAGGAAGTTGCGCATGATCACGTCGCCGCCCTCGCTGGCGATGCTCTCGGGGTGGAACTGCACCCCCCAGACTGGGGCGCCGCGCAGGCGGGCGGCCATGATCTCTCCGTCGTCCTCGGCCCAGGCCAGAACTTCGACGGCGTCGGGAATGCTGCTCTCGCGCACGCTGAGCGAGTGGTAGCGCGTCGCGGTGAAGGGGGAGGGCAGCCCCGCCAGGAGCGGATCGCGCCCTTCGTGCCGGACGAGGCTCGTCTTGCCGTGCATGAGCCGGCCGGCGCGTATCACCTCGCCGCCATAAGCCTGGCAGATCGCCTGGTGCCCGAGGCAGACCCCAAGAAGCGGAATGCCCGCCGCCGCCGCCAACGGAATGAGCGCGAGCGAGATCCCCGCCTCGTTGGGCGAGCAGGGACCGGGAGAAATCACGATGGCGTCCGCACCCGAATCGATCGCGGCCTCTGGCGTTAAGGAGTCGTTACGTTCTACACGCACTTCGTGCCCCTGGGCCCCGATCAGGTGGGCGAGGTTCCAGGTGAAGCTGTCGTAGTTGTCGAGGAGAAGGACGCTCATGCGCGCAGGGCCCGGCCGGTCGAAGATCGCGGTTCCCTACCATGAGAGGCGTGCGCTGCAATGCTGAGGGGCGGGGTGCGCTGGCTGCTTCTCTTCGTCCTCGGCCTCGCGGCCGGAGGAATCCTCGGCGCGGCGTCCGGTCTGCGGTCGGCCGGGGACGCCGCGGTGCCCGTCATTCCCAAGGCCTTGCGCGAAGGGGCAACCCGTTTCGCGCCCCCCGCCAAGGCCGAGCCGCGCCGGAGCCTGCGCGACGTCCGCTTCGCGCCGCCGCTCGCCCGCGCCGGTCGGCCGCGCATCGCCGTGGTGATCGACGACCTCGGGCTCAGCCACAACGCTTTCGCCCGCGTCAACGCGTTGCCGGGGCCATTGACCCTCGCCTTCCTGCCCTACGGTCCCGACGCGCAAGAGATGCTCGACTCGGTCAGGCCGGGTCACGAGGTCATCCTGCACCTGCCGACCGAACCCGTCTCCAAGACCGAGGATGCGGGCCCCGACATGCTGCGGCCGGGCGACCCGGCGTCGATCGAGGCCACGCTCGCGTTGAACCTCGCCAAGCTGAGCGGTTTCAAGGGCGTCAACAACCACACGGGCTCGCGCTTCACTGCGGACACGGACGCGATGAGCACGCTGCTCGCGGCGCTGAACCGGCGAGGGCTCTACTTCCTCGACAGCGTCACCACGGGTCACCCCGTCGCGCACAGGCTTGCCCAGGGCAAAGGCTATCGGGTCATCGAACGGGACGTGTTCTTGGATTCGAACTACGACGCCGGGGCGACTGGCGTGAAGGCGCAGCTGGCTGCGCTCGAGGACATCGCGATCAGGGACGGCCAGGCGGTGGCGATCGGTCATCCCTACGCTGCGACCCTCGAGGCGCTCGGCCCATGGCTCGTGACGGCGCAGGCGCGAGGCTTCGAACTGGTCACCGCGGGCGACCTTGCGGGCGAGAGGATCGTCAGCGCGAGCCTGCGCTAGTCGCGGCCAGGTACTCGTCCGGTCGCGGCGATCCAGCGGCTTCGTGTGGGCTCCCACTCATCCGCCCGCACGCCGGGGAGCTGCGAGGTGTCCTCCCACGCTGCGTGCCTGCTCTCGATCCCGAAGTTCCTCGTTGGAACGAAGCGGTCCGGTTCGTCGAAGCTGCCGACGGTCAGGTCGATGTTCTCGCCGTCGTCGAACATGAAGCCGAGCGGCGTGCCGCAGGATGAGCAGAAGGGGCGCTTCGCGATCGGCGAGGAGGCGTACCAGTCGGGCGCTCGATGCCAGACGACGCTGTCCTTCGGCAGGTTCACGAAGGCGATCGAGACGCCGCCGGTCGCCCGCTGACACATGCGGCAGTGACATAGGTAGCCTTCCATCGCCTCGACTTCGGCCGTGTAGGTGATCCGGCCGCACTGGCAGCCGCCGCTCATCGCCGTCACGTCAGCCCTCTTTCAGCTTCGCTTGTGCTTCCAGGAGGTCGCGCCAGGCGAGGCGCTTCTGGATCGGCTGGCGCAGAAGGAAGGCCGGATGGAAGATCGGCAGGGCGGGCACGGGGCCGGCCTCGGTCTCGATGGTCCGCCACTTGCCGCGGCTGCGCGTGATGCCCGGGGCGTCGGGGAAGAGCGCCTGGGTCGGCGTGTTGCCGGTCAGAAGGACGAGCTTCGGCCGCGAGAGTTCGACGAAGCGGCGCATGAAGGGCAGGCAGACGGCGACCTCGGCCTTGGTCGGGTTCCGGTTGCCGGGCGGACGCCAGTAGATCGCGTTCGAGATGCAGGCGCCCAGAAGGCCGTCACCTTCGCTTCGGCTGACGCCGATCGCTTCGAGCATCCGGTCGAGGAGCTGACCGGACCGGCCGACGAAGGGCTTGCCTTCCCGGTCCTCGTCCCGTCCCGGCGCCTCGCCCATGACCAGGACCGGCGCGCCGGGTATCCCGTCATACACGACGGCCTGACGCGCTCCGGCCTTGAGGGGACAGCCCTCGAAGGCGTCGATGGCGTCCGCGAGGCTCGGAATGTCGGTCGCGGCCGCCGCGACGCGCTCGGCCAGCGCCATGGCCTCGTCGGTCGGCATGGGCGCGTCGGCAGCGGTGATCGGGGCGGGGCCCTTCGGCTTGGGTGCGGACGCCCTCGCGGCGGGCGGGGGCGCGGGCTCAGGCTTCGGCCTTACGAGCTTCGGCGCCCCCTCCGGCCAGCCGAAGAAGTCGCCGGGCATCTCGCCCTCGACGCTGTCGATGCCGTTCTCCGCGTAGAAGCGCAGCACGGCCTCGGGGTCGTATGCGGGGGCGTCGGACACAGCCCGAATATGGGCCCGCGCCTCCCCCGGCGCCAGCATCAGACGACGTTGCCGAAGAGGCGCTCCTCGATGGCGGGAAGAACGTCCTCGGCACGGTTCACGACGATGATGTCCTGACGCAGTTCCTCTGCGGCGAAGCCCCGCTCGATGACGTGGTCGATGAGGTCGACGAGCGGCGTCCAGAACCCTTCGATGTCCAAGATGACGATCGGCTTTCTGTGCAGCTCCAGCCGCGCCCAGGAGAGGAGTTCGATGACCTCTTCCAGGGTGCCGATGCCGCCCGGCAGCGTGCAGAACGCGTCCGCCTGCTCGAACATCATCATCTTGCGGGTGTGCATCGTGTCGACGACCTCGTGGTCGACGCCTTCGAGCACGCCTTCGAGCTCGACCAGGAAGCCGGGAATCACGCCGAAGACCTCGCCGCCTGCGTCGCGGGCCGCGCCCGCAGTCTCGCCCATCAGGCCGAGCGCGCCGCCGCCATAGACCAGCTTGGTGCCGTTCTCGGCGCAGGCGCGTCCAAGCGTGCGGGCAGCCTCGGCGAAGACCGGACTGTCTCCGTTGCGCGAGCCGCAGTAGACGCAAAGGGAACTCAGTTTGCTCATCAAGGACTCCTCGTTAGGGTGGCGGTTCCAACCGCGCGGCCCGAACACATAGGGGCTCGAATGCTAAAGGTCTCCCCATGCGTGTCGCGATCCTTGTTATTATTCTGATCTTAGCCGCGGCCCTCGGCTTCCTCTTCTGGCCGCGCGGGCGAGAAGAGGCGCCGGTCGAACAGGCGACCACCGCGCAAGGCCCGGAGGTCACGTCCGTGGCCCCCGCGACGGCCTTGCCCCGCTTCGACATCGTACGCGTCAGTCGCGGGGGCTTCGCCGTGGTCGCCGGCACCGGCGCGCCGGGCGGAACGGTCGAGCTGCTCGCGAACGGCGAGGTCCTGGCGACCGAGACGATCGGCGCGGACGGCGCCTGGGCGATCAACGTCGACACGCCGCTCGACGCGGGTCCCGTCGAGCTCACCCTGCGCCAGTCGGGCGAGGCGGGCACGGCGCCGATCACGTCCGAAGAGACAGTGGTGATCTACGTGCCCGAGACCCCTGAGGACGCGCCCGTCGTCCTGCGCACGACGCCCGGCGGCGCGACAGAGGTGCTGCAGCGCGCGACGGACCCGGCGACGGGCCTCGGTCCGCTCGCGGTCGAGACGATCGACTACGACGAGGGCGGCAACGTCATCTTCGCCGGCCGCGCGAGCGCCGGCAGCGCCGTTCAGGTACTGCTGAACGGCCGCCCCATCGCCTCGGCGACGACCGCCGACGAGAACGGCCGCTGGGAGCTGCCCGCCGAGGTCCGGCCAGGCCGCTACACGCTGCGGGTCGTGCAGTTCGGCGAGGACGGCAGCGCCGCCTACGTCGTCGAGGTGCCCTTCGAGCGGGCCGGCTACGAGGACGTCGAGATGACCGATGGCGGCGTCGTCGTGCAGCCGGGCAACTCGCTCTGGTTGATCTCGCGGACCGTCTACGGCGAGGGGCGGCAGTACACAGTGATCTACGAGGCGAACGCCAGCCAGATCCGCGACCCCGACCTCATCTATCCAGGGCAGGTCTTCCGCGTGCCTGACCAGCGTTAACGACGACGCCGGGACGGGCTAGCGCCGGGCGGGGCCGGGGCTGTAAGCCTCGGGGCATGAAACTCATTCCCCTCGCCGCGCTCGTCCTCGGAGCCGCCATGCCCGCCGCGCACGCCCAAGACAGCGCCGCCGACCTCGACCTTCAGCGCCTCTACGCCTCGCCGGGCCTGTCGGGGCGCGAGCCCAGGTCGGTCGCCTACGCGCCCGACGGCACGAAGGTGACGTTCCTGCGGGGACGCACGGACGACGCGCAGCGCTTCGACCTGTGGGCCTTCGACACCGCGACGGGCGAGGCACGGATGCTGGTCGACAGCACGGCGCTCGACCCGGACGAGGGCGAACTCTCCGAAGAGGAGAAGGCGCTGCGCGAGCGCAAGCGGATCGCAGGCTCGCGCGGTATCGTCTCTTACGACTGGGACGCGCAGGGGCGTCAGGTCCTCGTGCCGCTCGGCGGCGACCTCTACTTGGCGAGCCTCGACGGCCAGGTGCGCCGCCTCACGGGGACGGAAGGCTTCGAGTACGACGCCAAGGTCAGCCCGCAGGGAGGCTACGTCTCCTTCTTACGGGACGGGGCCCTCTACGCGGTGGAGCTGTCCTCCGGCCGCGAGCGGCGCATCAGCCCGGAAGCCGACCTAGCGAACGCCGTCACCTACGGCACGGCCGAGTTCGTCGCCCAGGAAGAGATGAGCCGCTACACCGGCAATTGGTGGAGCCCGGACGACGGGCGTATCGCCTACACCCGCACCGACGAGAGCACGGTCGACGTCATTCCCCGCTTCGACATCGCCGCGGACGAGGTAAGCGTGATCGAGCAGCGCTATCCGCGGGCGGGCCGTCCGAACGCGGTCGTCCGGCTCTTCGTCGAGCCCTTGGGCCGGGGCGAGCCGGTCGAGGTCGAATGGGGCGCCTCGCCCGATGCCTACCTCGCGCGGGTCGACTGGGCCTCGCCGACCACTCTCTACGTCCAGACGGTCAACCGCGATCAGACCGAGCTCAAGCTCTCCCGCGTGAACGCGGAGACCGGCGAGATCACGGCGGTCGCCACGGAGCGCCAGGCGACCTGGATCAACCTCTCCAACGACTTCCGCCCCCTGCCGGACGGCGGCTTCCTCTGGACCACGGAGGAGACGGGCAAGCGGCACGTCTACCGGTGGGACGCGGACGGTACGAAGACAGCCGTGACGTCGGGACCCGGCGTCGTCTCGGGCATCGAAGCCGTGGACACGGAAGCGGGCGAGGTCTGGTTCACGGGCTTCGGCGCGACGCCGCTGGAGCGGCACCTCTACAAGGTCAGCTACCGCGAGCCCGGCAAGATCACTCAAGTGACCCCAAGCGGGGGAACCTGGGACGTCAAGGTCGCGCCGAACGCGGCGAGCTATGTCGGCACCTATGAGGACCCGAAGACGCCGCCGCAGACGGCGCTCTACGACGCGAATGCGGAGCGCATCGCCTGGATCGAGGAGAACGCGCTCGAAGAGGGGCATCCCTACTTCCCCTTCCTCGCGACGCACGCGGTCCCCGAGTTCGGTACGCTCGAGGCCGAGGACGGTCAGACGCTGCACTACTCGGTGCTGAAGCCTCACGACTTCGACCCCTCGCGCCAGTACCCCGTCATCGTCGAGGTCTATGGCGGCCCGCACGTTCAGACCGTGACGAAGCGCTGGCCGAGCCTCGCGGACGAGTACCTGCAGCGACAGGGCTACGTCGTCTTCAGGCTCGACAACCGGGGTTCGTACAATAGGGGCAAGGCGTTCGAGGACGTGATCTTCGAGCGTACGGGCGGACCCGAGGTCCGAGACCAGCTTCGCGGCGTCGAGTGGCTCAAGAGCCAGGATTGGGTCGATCCTGCCCGGATCGCGATCGAGGGCTGGTCCTATGGCGGCTACATGACGCTGATGACGGCGCTTCAGGCGCCCGAAGGCACCTTCGCAGCGGCGGTCTCGGGCGCGCCGGTCACGGATTGGGCGCTTTACGACACCTTCTACACCGAGCGGTACATGCAGACGCCGCAAGAGAACCCCGAAGGCTACGAGGCGTCCTCGGTCTTTCCCTATTTGAGCAACGCGACCTTCCCGCTCCTGATGATGCACGGCATGGCGGACGACAACGTGACCTTCGACAACTCGACCCGCGTCTACGCCGCGCTGCAGGAGGCGGGGGCGCCCTTCGAGATGATGACCTATCCGGGCCAGCGCCACGGCATCAGGGGCGAAGCGCTGTCGCGGCACCTCATGGCGACGCGGATGCGGTTCCTGAACCGTCACTTGAAGCCGGGCAGCGAGGGGGCGGACTGAGACGGTATGGCGGCTTGAAACCGAAGCAATTCCGACCGAAATGGTCGGCATGAGCGAACGCATCACCGCCCCCGACTTCGCCGGCGAAGACTTCGATCCCCTGTCCGGCGGCCGCGACATGGACGAGGCCGACCTGTCGGCTTTGTCTCCGCCGCGCGAGAAGCGCGACGTGATCGACCTCGGCGGGCCGTCCTCCGCCGGCAAGCTCCTTTCCGAGTCCGAGATGTCGGAGGTCACGGGGCGGATCGTCGATGCGCTCAAAACCGTCTACGACCCCGAGATTCCGGTCGACATCTACGAGCTCGGCCTGATTTACCAGGTCGACTTCGAGCCGCCGACCGACGAGACCGGCGGCGAGGTGAAGATCCTGATGACGCTGACCGCGCCCGGCTGCCCCGTCGCGGGCGAGATGCCGGGCTGGGTCGAGACCGCCGTTAAGCGCGTGGACGGCGTCGACCGGGTCGATGTCGACATGACCTTCGATCCGCCGTGGAGCCCCGAACGCATGTCGGACGAGGCGAAGCTGGAATTGGGGTGGATGTAGCGATGGCAGAGCGCCCGAGCAGCGAAGCGGTAGCGCGCCCTAAGAAGCGCGAGAGGCCCGCCGTCGTAACCCTCACGCCGCGCGCCGCCGACCGCATGAAGGCGATCATGGCGCGGGCTGAGGACGACTATCTCGGCGTGCGCATCGGCGTGAAGAACGGCGGCTGCGCGGGCATGGAGTACACCATGGACTACGCGACCGAGGCCGCCCCGCTCGATGAGCGGGTGGAGTCCGAGGGCGTGCAGATCCTGATCGACCCGAAGGCGATCCTGTTCCTGCTCGGCACGCGCATCGACTTCGTCACAGAGAAGCTGTCCTCGAAGTTCGTGTTCGAGAACCCGAATCAAACGGATGCCTGCGGCTGCGGCGAAAGCGTGACGATCGTTCCGGCCGCAGCGAGCTGACCACTGGCGGAGGGTTTTCCGCGGGAAACATCGGTCTGCGCGTAAGCGCCATCGTCCGAACACGTCAGCGTTGTGCGCCGCAATCACGGAAGCGAGATTCTTTTCTCGCGCGCGTCCGGATGTGGGACTCCCCGTTGACGGACCCTTCCCTTACGAGAAGGTTAAACCTCGTAAACCATGGAGGGGTTCATGCGCCGCTTACTTTCCGCCGCGCTCTCGCTGGCGGTCGCCGGCTTCGCTTCTGCGCAAGCTGCCGTCATCGCCGTCGAGACCGACGACACGAGTGTCATGGTCGGCGACATCGTCGACTTCCGCATCACGTTCACCGCTGACGATCCGGCCGAGTACCTGGCCGAGTACTTCCTCGAGCTGTTCTACGACGACACGGCGCTCGCCTTCGCCGGCGTCAGCTTCCTCGACCCGGCGACCGGCATCAATCAGGTCGATCCGCCCGTCACGTCCGAGTTCATCGCGGACTTCGGCGCGGATGCGATCGACGGGATTGTCGATCTGTTCGGCATCACCGGGAACTCCGACGCGACCCTGGCGGCCGTTCAAGCGGACGACTTCGTCATCGCGACCGTCAGCTTCCTCGCCTATGCCGTCTCGTCTGCGAGCGATATCGGTCTCGACACGATCATCTCGGATCTCGGCGGCGACCTCGACGTCGAGTTCGGCGACGACGTCGTCACGATCGAAGTGGTGCCGCTGCCGGGTGCGCTCGTCTTCTTCCTGACCGGTCTCGCCGGGCTAGCGGCCCGCCGCCGGCTGGCCTGACGCCAATCCTCGCCTGCGCCGCTCGAGGCGCAGGCCCCCGATGACCGTTCCCTCCTTGCGGCTAGGCGCCGTGAGGAGGGAACGGTTTCGGCGTGTTCGGTCGTACATCGCCGATCAAGCGGATGGCGGGCCCGCCGGCTGCGGCGTCAGTTCGAGAGCATCCGCATCGTAGCCGCGCGCCTCGGCCTCCGCGATCATCCGGTCTAGGACCTCGCCGGACAGGCTCGGCGTGCGGGAGAGGATCCAAAGGTACTTCCCGTCCGGGCTGCCCACCAAAGCGGCCGAGTAGTCCGGCTCGAGCGCGAGCACCCAGTAGTCGCCCTCCGCGAAGGGCACCCAGGAAGGCGCGAAGCGCACTCGCAGCGTCGCCTCGCCGGTGCGCCGGGCGACGCCCTCGGCGACGTCGCGTTCACCGTCCTTGAGACAGCTATTGGTCACTGCGACCTTCCCGTCCTCGCGCAGAGCGTAGCGGGCGGTGACGGCGGTGCAGCCACGCTCGAAGCGGTTCGGGTAGCGGGCGATCTCGTACCAGAGGCCCTGATACCGTTCGAGGTCGAGGGCGGTGACCGCCTCGGGCGGCGCGGTCTCGGCCCGGTAGTCGGGCTGCTGTGCGCAAGCGACGAGAAGGAGGGGCAGGAGAGGAAGGGCGCGCGGTGCGCGCATGGGGAACCTCTTGAGGTAGCTGATCCCCATAGGTGGTGCCGGGCGGCGTCTAGGCCAGCGCCGCCCGGCGTTCGGCTCTATGCCTTGCGGCGCCGGCGGCGCAGCATGCCGCCGAGGCCGAGGGCACCGGCGAAAAGCGGCGCCGCGGCGGGCAGTGGGATCTCGCTGAGATCGCCGAAGGCGAAGAGTTCGCCCCCGATCAGGAAGTTCTCGAAGCTCGTGAAGAGGAGGAGGCTCGACGAGCCGTCCGCGTTGGTGAAGTCGAGTTCGAAGGCGCCGGCCAGCATCGACGAGGCGACGATCATGCCGACGTCGTCGAGGGTGACGAGGCTGTCGAGCGCGATGGTGTCATCGCCCGTCCCGCCGTCGAAGAGGGTGAAGTCGTCACCGCCGCCGAGCGAGCCCACGAAGGCGCGTTGGTCGCCGATCAGGGTGATAAGGTCGTCGCCCAACCCGAAGAGGGCGTCGCCCTCCAAGACGGCGTCGAGCGTGTTCAGGACGAGGCCGTCCTCGCCCGCGCCGAGGTCGAGGGCGATGCCGCCCGTGCCGCGGATCGTCGCCTGGTTCTCGATCAGCTGGCTGCCGTCATTGCCCGGGTCGGTGAGGATGCCGATCTGCCCCTCGATGAGGCCGAGGTTGACGACTTCGAGTGTCGCCGAGCCTTCGTCCACGTCGATGCCGGCCTCGGCGTCCGCCGGATCGCTCGCGAAGCCGCGCGAGACGATCGAGGCGCCTTCGAAGTTGATGATCGTCCCGCCGTCGACGTCAATGCCGTCGCCGCTTCCCGTGCCGGAGAGGATGCTGCCGAAGTTCAGGATCTCGGCATCGGCGCCGACCTGGATCGCGTCCTCGTCCGTCGTCTCGATGACGGCACCGGCGTCGTTGAAGACGAAGGCGCGGTCTCCGGCCTCGAACGCCTCGTCCCCGGCGCTGATGGTACCGTAGTTCTCGAGGTAGGCATCGTCGCCGGTGCCGACGCGGATGCCCTTGTCGCCAGAGGTGATCGTGCCCGTGTTGATGACCGTGACGAACTCGAGGCCGTCCGCGTCGATCGCCTTGTCGCCGCCCGAGATGGCGCCGTCGTTCTGCACGAGGCGGTCGCCGAGCACGCCGTCCTCGGCCTGGCCGAAGTCGATGCCGTCATCGCTGCCCGACACGCTCGCACCCGCGCCCACCACGACCTGCGTGGCCGGTCCCGTCAAGGCGAGAGCGTCCTCGCCGTCGAGGCTGCGGACCTCGCCGTCGCTCTCGACCTCCAGGTAGATGCTGTTCTCGGTCGCGAAGCCGTCCTCGTCCACGCCGGAGCAGAGGACGACGCCGCCGAAGTCTTCGCACTGCGCGGCTGCGGCCGTCGGCAGCAAGGCGAGCAGCGAGGTAGTCAGTAGGATGCGGCGCATGGTTATCCCTCCCAAACGGTTACCGGTGCGGGCTCCCCTCCTTTACAAAAGCTTTCGGCCGTGTCGCGGGGAAAGCGCGGTTCGTTGCACACGCCGCGCTTGAGCGACCGCTTGTCAGTGCGGGGCCGCCGCGCGATAGAGCGCGCCGATGACCCACACAGTGAACGACATCCGCGCAGCCTTCCTGTCCTTCTTCGAGGGGCGGGGGCACGAGGTCGTGCCTTCCGCGCCGCTCGTGCCGCAGAACGACCCCACGCTTCTCTTCGTCAACGCCGGCATGGTGCCGTTCAAGAACGTCTTCACGGGCGCCGAGAAGCGGCCCTACAGCCGCGCGACCTCCTCGCAGAAATGCGTGCGGGCGGGCGGCAAGCACAACGACCTCGACAACGTCGGCTACACGGCGCGTCACCACACCTTCTTCGAGATGCTGGGGAACTTCTCCTTCGGCGACTACTTCAAGGAAGAGGCGATCGAGGCGGCCTGGAAGCTCGTCACGGCTGAATTCGGCCTCGCGCCGGAGAAGCTGCTCGTCACGGTCTACCACACGGACGACGAAGCGGCGGACCTGTGGAAGCGGATCGCGGGGCTTCCCGACGAGCGCATCATCCGCATCGCGACTTCCGACAACTTCTGGTCCATGGGCGACACCGGGCCCTGCGGTCCTTGCTCCGAGATCTTCTACGATCATGGCCCCCACATCGCGGGAGGCCCGCCGGGCAGCCCGGACGAGGACGGCGACCGGTTCGTCGAGATCTGGAACCTCGTCTTCATGCAGTTCGATCAGCAGGAGGGCGGCGAGCGCGTAGCCCTGCCCAAGCCCTCGATCGACACGGGCGCGGGCCTCGAGCGCATGGCGACCGTGCTCCAAGGCGTGCACTCGAACTACGAGACGGACCTGTTCCGCACCTTGATCGATGCGTCGGTCGAGCTGACGGGCCGCGGGGCGGAGGGGGACGACGCCGCAGCGCACCGGGTCATCGCCGACCACCTTCGCGCCTGCTCCTTCCTGATCGCGGACGGGGTCAGCCCGTCCAACGAAGGGCGCGGCTACGTCCTTCGGCGCATCGCGCGGCGGGCCATGCGCTACGCCAACGTGCTGGGCGCCGAGGAGCCGTTGATGCACCGCCTCGTCCCGACGCTGACGGCCGAGATGGGCGGCGCCTTCCCGGAGCTCGTCCGCGCGCAGGTGCTGATCGAGGACACGCTGCGGGTCGAAGAAGAGCGCTTCTCGGACCTCCTGACGCGGGGTCTGAAGCTTCTCTCCGACGAGACCGCGAAGCTGCCGGGCGGTGGCACCTTGCCTGGCGAGGCCGCGTTCCGGCTTTACGACACCTACGGCTTCCCCCTCGACCTGACGGCGGACGCCCTCAAGCGGCAGGGCTACGGCCTCGACGCCGAAGGCTTCGATGCGGCGATGGCCGAGCAGAAGACGCGCGCGCGCGCCGCCTGGGCGGGCTCAGGCGATGCGGGCGCGGACAGGGCTTGGCTCGAGGTCGCCTCGGAGAAGGGGACGACGGAGTTCATCGGCTACGCGCACGAGCGGGCCGAGGGCACGGTGGTCGCGATCGTCAAGGATGCTAGCCTCGCCGAGACGGCCGAAGCCGGCGACACGATCGCCTTCGCCGCCAACCAGACGCCCTTCTACGGCGAGAGCGGCGGGCAGACCGGCGACAGCGGCACGGCCGAGACCGAGGGCGGCGCGCGGCTTCGCGTCACCGACACGAAGAAGAAGGCGGGCGTCCACGTCCACGAAGCGGTGGTCGAAGAGGGCAGCTTGCGCGTCGGCGACACGCTCACCCTGCGCGTCGATCACGAGCGCCGCGCCGCAATCAAGGCGAACCACTCAGGGACCCACCTCCTGCACGCGGCGCTGCGCCGGCACCTTGGCACCCACGTCGTCCAGAAGGGCTCTTACGTCGGGCCCGACGCCTTCCGCTTCGACTTCAGCCATGACGGCGCTGTCGGCGCCGAAGCGCTCGACGCTGTCGAGGCCGAGGTGAACAGGGTCGTACGGCAGAACGCCGAAGGGCTCGTGCGCTACATGGCCTATGACGACGCCATCAAAGAGGGCGCGATGGCGCTCTTCGGCGAGAAGTACGGCGACGAAGTCCGGGTGATGACGCTCGGACGAGACCCCGACGACGAGACCAAGCCCTACTCGGTCGAGCTTTGCGGCGGCACGCATGTCGATCGCACGGGCGACGTCGCGCTCTTCGCGGTGACGTCCGAAGGCGCGGTCGCCTCTGGCGTCCGCCGGATCGAGGCGGTGACGGGCGAAGGCGCGCGCGCCTACCTGAAGGGCCAAGCAAACGCGGCCATCGAGGCGGCGGCGGCGCTCAAGACCAAGCCCGAAGAGTTGGCCGAGCGCGTCCGCGCCCTGACCGAAGAGCGCAAGAAGCTCGAGAAGCAGCTGACCGAGGCCCGCAAGAAGGCCGCGACCGGCGGGGGCGGCGCGCCCAAGGCCGAAGCGGTCGGCGACGCCCTCTTCACCAGCGCCGTTCTAGAGGGCGTACCGCCCAAGGAGCTTCGCGGCATGATCGCGCAGGCGCTGAAGGAGGCGCCGAACGCGGTCGCGGCGTTCATCGCCGTGAACGACGGTAAGGCCAGCGTCTCGATCGGCGTCGGCGACGCGTTGACCGCCAGCCACCCGGCGCCGAGCCTCGTTCAGGCCGCGGTCACGGCGCTCGGCGGCAAGGGCGGTGGCGGCAAGCCCGACCTCGCCCATGGCGGCGGGCCGGATGCGGGCGCGGCGCAGGCCGCCATCGGCGCCGTGCGCGCGATGCTCGGCTAGGCCGCGCTAGGCACGGTGAAACGGACGGTGAGGCCATCCGCGGAAAGGCTGCGGGCCAGCGCGCCGTCCATCGACGCGACGGTCTGATCGAGAAGGCGGCTGCCGAAGCCGGCGGGCCCGTCGCCTGCTTCGCTCAAGACGCATCCCTTCTCCTGCCAGCACAGAGCGATGCGCTCCCCGTCGCGGCGAGCGTCGACGTCGAGGCGACCGCCGGGCTGCGCGAAGGCGCCGTACTTGGCGGCGTTGGTCGCCAGTTCGTGGATGATCAACGCGTAGTTCGTGACGGTATCGCCTTCGATCGTCACGTCGCCGGGAATGTCGACCGTCACGGCGGCCCCATCGCGATCATAGGCCGCGAGGAGCGCGGCTGTGACGTCGGCGAGGCCTACGCGGCCCTTCGAGTCCACCGCACCGCGCATGGCGAGGTTCGCCGCGGTGTGTAGATCGGCGAAACGGCTTCGCAGTTCGCCGACCAGATCGGAGACGGTCTCCGCCTCGCGCGCCGCCGCCGCGGTCAGGGCGCCCGCTACGGCGAAGAGGTTGGCGAGCCGGTGCGCCATCTCGCTCGCAAGCCGCCTCTGCGCCTCTTCGGCCTGATGCTCTTGCGTCGTGTCGACGAAGATGGCGCGGACCCAACCGCCCTGCCGGCCGCCGTCGCCGCCGACGCCGCGAGCGGAGATCCAGCGCTCCTCGCCGCCATGGGCGATCCGGAAGTCGAAGGCGTAAGGTCCCGGGGCTTCGGCGCTCTGCCACCAGCGAGCAGCGGCCTCCTCGCGGTCCCGGGCATCGATCCGGCGGAAAAGGGCGGAGAGCGGTTGGACGTCCGAATCGAGCCCGCCCCAGAACTGCCTGGCCAGCGCGTCGAGTTGGACACGCTTCTCGGCGGGCGCCCACGACCACAGCGCGACGCCGCCCTGGTGGATGGTCCGAACGAAGCCATCCAGGCTCCAATCGTCGCTCGTCACGTCGTACATCGTCATTCCCCTGCTCGCCCGACCCTAGGCCCGAACGGCTTGGAAACGAAACAATCTTCCAACGCCTCAAGGAGATGCGACCAACGGCAAGGCTCTGGCCTTGCTTGCCTTCGCTTGACCGGTCGCGGTCCGCCCTACCTTCCTTCGATGGGTGCCGCTTCGCCTCGCCATACGCTCGCCTTCCTCGCCGCCGCGATCGCCCTTTGCGGGTTGTGGGCGGCGTTCGGCGGGGCGGCCGTGCACGGGCCGACGGTGCTGATCCTGACCGCGCTCGTCCTCGTCCTCGGACTGCCGCACGGTGCGCTCGACCTCTGGCTCGCCAGGCGCGCCGGACTTTGGTCCGGCAGCGGCGGCTTCGTACGCTTTCACGCCGCCTACCTCGCGCTCGCCGCGAGCGTGGTCTCGGCGTTCCTTCTCGTTCCGACCGCCGCGCTGATCGGCTTCCTCGGCCTGTCCGTCTGGCACTTCTCCGACGATTGGCGAGAGCTGGCGCCCGCGATCCGCGTTCCGCTGGCATCGAGCATCGTGCTCGTGCCCTGCCTGTCGCACCCGTCCGAGGCAGGGGCGATCTTCGCTGCGGTAACCGGCAGCGCGGTCATCCCCGCCGTCATGCCCCCGCTGACGGTGACGGTCGGCGCGGCCTTCCTCGCCCTCGTCCTTCTCGTCGCGGCCCGGCGGAACCCTGCGAGCGCGATCGAGGCGGCAACGGTGGTCCTTCTCGGCGTCGTGCTGCCGCCATTGGTATTCTTCGCCGCCTACTTCGTCCTCCTGCATGGCCCCCGTCACATGTTGCGCCACCGAAGCCTTCTCGGCGGCCGTGCCTCTCGCTTCGGTGTGCTCTTCTATACGGCGGCGGCGCTTCTCATCGTCCTGGGGCTGGGTTTGGCGTTGGGACGGGCGGCGCCGGTCAGCCTGGCCGACGAGACCCTACGGACCCTCTTCGTCGGCCTCGCTGCGCTCAGCGTACCTCACGCCTTCCTCATCGAGCACGAGCGCCACGTCGCCCCCTCCGGCCAGCCGGTGCGGTTCGCGAGAGCGGCGTGACGGAGGTCGACCTCGAACGGCGCGGCTCTTGGGGCATCGTGACCCTGAACCGCCCTCGCGCACTGAACAGCCTGACGCCCGCCATGTGCGCCGCCTTCGACGAGGCGATCGCGGCCTGGGAGGCCGACCCGGCGGTGCGAGCGGTCCTGATCGAAGGGGCAGGCGAGCGCGCGTTCTGCGCCGGGGGCGACATTCGAGCGCTTTACGAGGTCGCGAGGAAGGACCCCCAGGCGGCCGCGGACTTCTTCCGGACCGAGTACCGCCTCAATACACGCCTCTCACGGATGAGCACGCCGAGCGTCGCGCTCATCGACGGGATCTGCATGGGCGGCGGGGTTGGGGTGTCGATCCACGCGGCCCATCGCATCGCGACCGAGCGGACGGTCTGGGCGATGCCGGAATGCGCGATCGGCCTCGTTCCCGACGTGGGGGCGAGCTTTTTTCTGAACCAGCTTGGCTGCGGTTTGCCGCTCTACCTCGGCCTCACGGGTGCGCGGCTGACCGGGCATCAGTGCGTCGCGGCGGGCGTCGCCACCACGGCCGCGCCGTCGAACGCGCTCGAAGACCTACGCGAAGCGCTGCTCACGCTGCCGGATCCGGGCGAAGCGGGATCGATCGAGGCGGTTCTGCCGGCGAGCGACCGAAGCCCGCTTCCCGAAGGAGACGAGATCGCCGGTCTGTTCGGGGCGGTCCAGAGCGTCGAACAGGTCCTGGAACGTTTGAGGGCGACCCGCACGCCGCTGGCCGAAGGCGCGTTGCAGCGCATGGAGGGGGCGAGCCCGACGAGCCTCGCGCTTACCTACCGCCTCCTGACCGAAGCATCCGGAGACTTCGCCGAATGCATCGCCCGGGAGTTCCGCGTCGTCGCCCATCTGATGGACGGGCCCGACTTCATCGAAGGAGTCCGCGCCCAGGTCGTGGAAAAGGACCGTCAGCCCCGCTGGTCGCCCGCGACCCCGGAGGGCCTGACGGCGTCGAGCCTGTCGCGCTACTTCGAGGCGCCGCGCGGCGGCGACCTCGACCTGTCGGGCCTTCTTTAGTCCTTCTTGGGGTCGTGACCCCAGTTCATCAGGCTGTAGCGCCAGTCGGAGTGTTCCATGTCGTCCTCGGGCCCGCCCTGGGCGAGGTGGCGATTGATGTAGCTCGTCACCTTTCGCATGTGGTCGTAGTCGTCGTCGGTCAGGTCGGCCTTCTTCTTGTGCTTGATCTCGACGATCCGCTTGCCGGACTTGTGCCCCTTGCTCTCGCCGTCTCCTGAGTCCTGGCCGACCTTCTTCGACTCCTCGGTACTCAGGAAGTCCTCGATCTCCTTCGGCGCCATGTTCACCAGGTCCTTGAACTCCTGGTAGACGTCCTCGTCGCTCTTGCTCATTTGTGGGGCTCCTTCCGCGGCCCTAATGCCAGAAGGCGCTGCCCGGTTCGGGTTGCGGGCGATGCGTCGCGGGGTCACAAGGCGGCATGCAGGACGCACCGCTGTTCTTTCCCGACTGGGCCGTGATCGGTCGGACGGTGATCCTCGGCCTTCTTTCCTACGTGGCCATCGTCGTCCTGCTGCGCCTCTCAGGCAAACGGACGTTGTCGAAGTTCAACATGTTCGACTTCGTCATCACCATCGCCTTCGGCTCCGTCCTGGCGTCGATGCTGACCTCGAAGTCCGTGACGCTCGGCCAGGGGGTCGTGGCCTTCGCGATGCTGATCGGCCTTCAGGCCTGCGTCACCTTCGCTTCGGTCCGCTCAAGCCGGTTCCAGGATGTCGTCAAGGCGACGCCCGCGATCCTCTACTACCGCGGTGCGTGGCGCGAGGACCTAATGAAGCGGGAACGCGTCACCAAGGAGGAGTTGGAGGCCAGCGTCCGGCAGAGCGGGAAAGGCGGGCTCGACCGGGTCGGGGCGCTGATCCTCGAGACCGACGGCACGATCAGCGTGATCGGCACGGAGGAGCTCGGCGACGAGCGGGCGCTGCCGCCTGGGGCGGGACGGTGATCGCCGCGTGCAGCGCGCCCGCATTCCCTAGCGACTCGTTAACCAGGCCCGCCTAAGCCGAAGGCCTATGCATGCTTCAACGAGTAGGCCCACCGCCGGGGGGACGTTCGACTTGCGGTTCATCTTGTTCCTGATCGTGCTCGCAGTGTTGATGCTGATCGTGCTCTACGTCATGGGGGATCGGCGCCAGCCGGCGCAGCGGATCATCGAGCAGGAGGTCGTCCTCCAGCCGAAGGAGGGGGAATGAAGGTTCTGGCGATCGCGCTCCTCTTCGGGGCGATGAACCCTTGGGCGCAGGTCGAGACGGGAGCGTTGGACGACAGCGCCTTCGCCACCGGCACGCTGACGGTCGATACGGGAGCCCTGCCCGAGACGCTGTGGCAGGGCGCGGACGCCGAGACCGTCGGCGCGCTCCTCGACGCGTTGCCGAGCGGTTACGCGGAGCCTGCCTATCTCGACCTCGCGCGGCGGGTCCTCCTGTCTCCCGGCGAGGGACCGGAAGGCGCGGACGACGCGCTCGCCGGGCGCAAGCTGCTCGCGGCCGCCCGGCTCGGCTTCACCCGAGAGGCGGCGAACCTCGCGGAGCTCAGCCCCTCCTTGCGCGGCGCACCCGCGCTGTCGCAGGTCATGGCCGAAGCGGCGATGCTGAGCGGCGACCTGACGACCGCCTGCGCGCGCGGCGCGGCGCTCCAGCGCGGCCGGTCCGATCCGTTCTTCTTGAAGCTGCGCTTCCTCTGCTACGTCGCCAACGGCGAGAGCGCGGCGGCGGACCTGACCCTCGGTCTGCTGCGCGATCAAGGCGCGTTGACGCCCGGCGACGAGCGCATCTTCAACACGCTCCAGGCGGGCGGGTCCTTGGGGGCCAGCGTCTCGCCGGAGGATGCGGTCCAGTACGCCGCCGTCCGCCTTCTCGGTGCCGAGGTCACGCCCGGCGCCGTGCCCGAGCTTCCCGGCGGTGTCCTCGCCGCGGTCGCGCGGGACGGCACGGCGGCGGCCGAGCTGCGCGTCGCCGCGCTGGAACGCGCCCTCGCCCTGGACCTGATCGATGCCGACGAGGGCCGCCGCCTCGCCCAAGACCTCGGCGTGGCGGAGGTCGGTGCGGCCTTGGCGGCTAAAGCGGGCACGCCGGAGCAGGCGGCCCGCCTCGCCGCGGCGCTGGAGGCCGCGCCGGACTGGACGAGCTTCAAGGCGCGCACGCGCCTCCTCGCCGAGGTGCTTCGCACCGCCGATCCGGACGCGGTCGCGCCCGACCGCCGCGCGCTGCCGGCCCTCGCCGCCTTGGTCGGCGGCCGCCGCGAGGCCGCGAGCCGCTGGGCGGTCGGCATGCGGACGCTCGGCGACCGGCCCGAGACCCAGGATCTCACCGCGCTGAGCCGGGCGGCTGCGAACGCCGACCTCCAGCTTCTGCCGCTGAGCGACCGGACCGCCGTCGCGGGTGTCGATGCGGCCGGCCTCGTCCCCCTGGCCCTCGCCGCCGCGCGCTCGCGCTCGCCGGGCGCCGCCGCGCTCGCCGCGCTGACGGGGCTCGGCGTCACTGCCGAGGGTGAAGCGAAGGCGGTCGCCGAGGGCGTCGTCGCCGAGATGATGAGCCAGTCGGGCGAGGCGCCTTCGACCGCCCGCAGGCTTGCCTACGATGCAGGCGGCGCACGCCTGTTCGCCGAGTTTCGGGGACAGGCCCCCGCCGCGCCGGAGACGGCCGAGGGCGAGCCTGTGCCGAGCTTGAAGCCTACGAACTGAGGCACGCGATGACGCCGCGCGAGGCGGGCCTCGTCGAGGGCTTCTGCGAGATGATGCTGGTCGAACGCGGGGCGGGAGAGCGCACCGTGCGCAATTACGGCCGCGACCTCAGGCGCTTCGCCGATTGGATGCGACCGCGAAAGGTGACCCTCGACGAGGCGGGGCGCGAAGAGGTCGCAGGCTACCTCGCCCACCTTCACGAGACGGGGCGCAGCGCCGCGACCGCCTCCTTGTGCCTCTCGGCCCTGCGCCAATTCTACGCCTTCCTGCGTGAGGACGGCGTGCGCAAGGACGACCCGACCCTGACCGTCGACCGGCCGAAGACGCGCCGTCCCCTGCCCAAGATCCTGTCGGCCGAAGAGGTCGGCGCGCTCCTCGACTTCGCGGCCGAAGAGGCGGGTGAGAGCGCGGAGGACGCGCGCTTCTACGCCCTGATCGCGCTCCTCTATGCGACGGGCCTTCGCGTCTCTGAGCTCGTCTCGCTGCCGCTCTCCGCGGTCCGCCGGGGCGAGCCATGGCTGCGGGTCGTCGGGAAGGGCGACAAGGAGCGGCTCGTGCCGCTGACCGACGAAGCGGTCCGCGCGGTCGAGGCCTACGTCGCGGCAGGACGGGACAAGCACGCCAAGGCGCAAAGCCCCTACCTCTTTCCCGGCCCCGGCAAGGCCGGCCACCTGACCCCGGCCCGCTTCGCGCAGCTCTTGAAGTCGGCCGCGCCGAAGGCGGGGATCGCTTCGGAGCGGATCAGCCCCCACGTGCTTCGCCACGCCTTCGCGACCCATCTCCTCGAAGGAGGCGCGGACCTTCGCGCGGTGCAGCAGCTGCTGGGGCACGCGGACATCACGACGACGCAGATCTATACCCATGTGACCCGCGAACGCCTGGCCAAGGTGCTGAAGGAGAAACATCCACTGAGCGCCTCCTAAAAGGCGCGGCGCCGGGTTTCTTACAGGCGCCGGTGTTCTGCCCGGCCGTCCCATGCCCTACGGTGCGCCGAACCCGGCTTCGGAGCGCCCCTTGACCACGACTTCCTCGAACCCCCGTACAGTTTCCGACACCGACGCCTTCTGGCTGCGCGAGGCCGAGCGCCTCGACTGGACGAAGGCGCCGACGAGCGCGTCGGACGTATCCTGGGACGCCTCGGACCTTCACATCCGGTGGTTCGCGGACGGCGCGCTCAACGCCTCGGTCCAGTGCCTCGACCGGCATCTCGAGACGCGCGGCGACAAGACCGCGATCCTCTGGGTGGGCGACGAACCAGGCGTGGCGAAGGCGATCACCTACGCCGAGGCGCATGAGGAGGTCTGCCGTATGGCAAGCGTCCTCAAGGCGCGCGGGGTGACGAGAGGCGACCGCGTCATCCTCTACATGCCCATGGTGCCCGAGGCAGCCTACGCCATGCTCGCCTGCGCGCGGCTCGGCGCGGTTCACTCGGTCGTCTTCGGCGGCTTCTCTCCCGAGGCGCTGGCGAGCCGGATCGAGGACTGCGGCGCGACGGCCGTCGTCACCGCGGATGAGGGGCGGCGGGGCGGCAAGGCGATCGTCCTGAAGAAGAACGTGGATGCGGCCCTCACGCGCAACGACGCCGGCCGGGCGGTACACACCGTCCTGACCGTGAAGGTCACGGGCGGCGAGGCCGCGATGCAGGCGGGCCGCGACGTCTGGTGGCACGAGGAGAAGGCGGAGGCGTCGTCCGATTGTCCGGCCGAGGCGGTGGATGCGGAGGATCCGCTCTTCATCCTCTACACGTCGGGCTCGACCGGGAAGCCGAAGGGCGTGCTGCACACGACCGGCGGCTACATGGTCTACGCATCTTACACGCACGAGAAGGTCTTCGACCTCAAGGAGGACGACGTCTACTGGTGCGCCGCCGATGTGGGCTGGATCACCGGGCACTCCTACATCGTCTACGGACCGCTCGCCAACGGCGCGACGACCCTCATGTACGAGGGCGTGCCGACCTGGCCGGATGCGAGCCGGATGTGGAAGATCGTCGAAGAGCACGGCGTCACGCTCCTCTACACCGCGCCGACCGCCATTCGCGCGCTGATGCGCGAGGGCGACGCGCCGGTGGAGAAGCACGATCGATCGAGCCTCCGCGTGCTCGGGTCGGTCGGCGAACCGATCAACCCCGAAGCCTGGCGCTGGTACCACGACGTGGTGGGCGAGGGGCGCTGTACCGTGGTCGACACCTGGTGGCAGACCGAGACGGGGGGCATCTTGATCAGCCCTCTGCCCGGCGACCCTATGACGAAGCCCGGCGCCGCGACGAAGCCGATGCCAGGGATCGAACCGGCGCTGGTCGACGCGGACGGCAAGGTCCTGGAAGGCGAAGCGGAAGGGAACCTCGTCCTCACCCGCTCATGGCCCGGACAGATGCGGACGGTGTGGGGAGATCATGAGCGCTTCGTTCAGACCTACTTCACGACCTATCCGGGCACGTACTTCACCGGGGACGGCGCGCGGCGCGATGCGGATGGGGATTACTGGATCACGGGGCGTGTGGACGACGTCCTCAACATCTCCGGCCACCGCATGGGTACGGCCGAGGTCGAGAGCGCGCTCGTCGCGCACGATGCGGTCGCGGAGGCCGCCGTGGTCGGCTTCCCGCACGACCTTAAGGGCCAGGGCCTCTGGTGCTACGTCATCCTGCGCGCTGGGCTCGAGCCGAGCGCTGAGATCGAGAAGGCGCTGCGCGATCAGGTCCGTACCGAGATCGGTCCCGTCGCGACGCCGGACGTGATCCAGATCGCGCCTGGCCTGCCCAAGACCCGCTCGGGCAAGATCATGCGCCGTATCCTGCGCAAGATCGCCGAGGGCGCGCCGGACCAGCTCGGCGACACCTCGACCCTCGCCGAGCCGGAAGTCGTCGACCAACTCGTCGAAGGGGCGGCGCGCCACCGGCAAGGGTGAGGCGGGGGAGGCCGGTCCCTAGGGACCGGCCTCGGCGCTTCAGTGCGCGTGGGCGGCGCCGGCACCGCTCGGTACGCGAATGCGCTCGACCAGTGCGACGGTCTCCTCCGGCACCGCCTTGGTGAAGCGGCTGACCCCGAAGGCGACGGCGAAATTGAGGGCCATGCCGACGGCGCCAATGCCTTCGGGGCTTATCCCGAAGAGCCAGTCCTCCTCGCTGCCGCCGCCGAACCAGCCGAAGCGGAACCGCCCGATGTAGAGGACGGTGAAGATCAGCCCCGAGAGCATGCCGAAGATCGCGCCTTCCTTGTTCACGCGTCGGGAGAAGATCCCCATGACGATGGCAGGGAAGAGCGAACAGGCGGCAAGGCCGAAGGCGAGCGCGACGACCTGCGCCACGAAGCCCGGCGGGTTGATGCCGAAGTAGCCCGCCACGAGAACGGCGAACACCGCCGCGCCCCTGGCCGCCATGAGCTCGTTCTTCTCCGTCAGGTCGGGCTTGAACGTCTTCTTGAGAAGGTCGTGGCTGACGCTCGTGGAGATGACGAGGAGCAGTCCCGCTGCCGTCGATAGCGCCGCGGCGATGCCGCCCGCCGCGACCAGGGCGATGACCCATGCGGGCAGGTTCGCGATCTCGGGGTTGGCGAGCACCATGATGTCCCGGTCCACGTAGATCTCGTTGGCGCCCCCTGTCGGTGCGTTCGACAGGAGGCGTTCGCCCGATGCGCCTATCTCGCCCGTGAAGCTCGGCGCGCCTTCGAACGGCGCGCCGACCGCGTACTGCACGCGGCCGTCGCCGTTCTTGTCCTGCCACCCGATGAGGCCGATCCCCTCCCAGGATTTCACCCAGTCCGGCGTATCTTCTGCGTAGGAAGTCTCGTTGACCGTCTCGACGAAGTTCAGGCGGGCAAGGGCGCCGACCGCCGGGGCGGTCGTGTAGAGGAGCGCGATGAAGACGAGCGCCCAACCCGCGGATTTGCGGGCGTCCGACACCTTCGGGACCGTGAAGAAGCGGACGATCACGTGCGGCAGGCCCGCCGTGCCGACCATGAGCGCGAGGGTGATCGCGAACATGTCGATCGTCGCCTTCGACCCCTCCGTATAGGGCGCGAATCCCAAATCGACGAGGGTCGAATCGAGGCGCTGCAGCACGGTCTGTCCCGTGTCGCCGGCCTCCGCGCCGAGCGCGAACTGCGGCAACGGGTTGCCGGTGACGAGGAGCGAGATGAAGACCGCCGGTACGAGGTAGGCGAAGATCAGCACGCAGTACTGCGCGACCTGGGTGTAGGTGATGCCCTTCATCCCGCCCAGGACGGCGTAGAAGAAGACGACGGTCATGCCGATCACGACGCCCGTGTTGATGGGCACGTCGAGGAAGCGCGAGAAGACGACGCCGACGCCCCGCATCTGCCCCGCCACGTAGGTGAAGCTGATGACGATGAGGCAGAGGACGGCGACGACCCGCGCGGCCTTGGAGTAGTAGCGCTCACCGAGGAAGTCCGGGACGGTGAACTGGCCGAACTTGCGAAGGTAGGGCGCGAGGAGGAGGGCGAGGAGGACGTAGCCGCCGGTCCAGCCCATCAGGAAGACCGAGCCGTCATAGCCTGCGAAGGCGATGATTCCCGCCATGGAGATGAAGGAGGCGGCGGACATCCAGTCCGCGGCCGTCGCCATGCCGTTGGCGACCGGATGGACGCCCCCGCCCGCGACGTAGAACTCCTTGGTCGAGCCTGCCCGGCTCCAGATCGCGATGCCGATGTAGAGGGCGAAGGAAAGGCCGACGAAGATGTAGGTCAGGATCTCAGCGCTCATGCCGCGTCCTCGTCGGAGACGCCGTAGCGACGCTCGATCTTCCCGATGCGCCATGCGTAGATGAAGATCAGCGCGACGAAGACGTAGGTCGATCCTTGCTGGGCGAACCAGAAGCCCAAGGGAACGCCGAAGAAGGAAACCGCATCGAGCGGTCCGCGCAGGAGGATGCCGAAGCCGAAGCTGACCACGAACCAGACGACGAGGAGGAGGCCGAGGAGGCGCAGGTTCTCCTGCCAGTAGGTGCGTTTGGGCGCAGGCGGCGGCGTTGCCGCCCGGCCGGGCGGTGTGTCGGTCTTGCTCAAGGCGTTCTCCCTTATTCTTATGATTCGCCTGGGAGCTTACGACAGAGAGGGCCTAGGGCCAGACGTCATTCCCACGGCGTGCCTGACCCCGCGCCAAGCGGAGGGTCAGAAGCGCGTCTTGTCGATGGCCGCCGCCGCCCGATCGGGCACGGAGAGGCTTCCGAAAGTACGGAAGCGGGTCACGTTCTGGAGCCGGAACGCTTCGCCTTGCGGCACGCGGAGGCGGAAGAAGTCGGCGCCGTCGACGTCCTTGAGCCAGAAGGCCGGGCGAGGGTCGGCGTTCTGGACAGCGACCTCGACGTTCGACATCTCGACGTTCTTCGCGTCGCGGATGAAGAAACCCGTCGCGGGCAGGTCGCCGAACATGTTGGGCTCGGGGTAGCCGAGCTCTTCGAGCGGGGGCATGCGGTCTGCGAGCGCTTCGGGCGCGCCGCCCGTCTGTTCGAGGTAGCAGTCCGCGATCTTGACGTCTTCGACGGGGTGGCCCGGGATGCCTGCGATGATCGAGGGAAGGGCCATGGCGCTGCCCGAGCTCGTCACGTTGCTGATCAGGATACGGCGGAACTTGGCGATCGTGGCATCTTTGGGCCCGCGCATCCTGCGGCCGAGGCGCAGGAAGAAGGGCGAGGAGTAGTTGCCGCGCATGGCGCAGTTCGAGATCGTGACGTCTTCGAGGTCGCCGCCGTCCACGGTCTCGAGCGCGAAGCCCTGGCTCTCCTCGAAGACGCAGTTGGTGATGGTGACGTTCTTGTAGCCGCCATTGCTCTCCGTGCCGAACTTGATCCGTCCGTGGACCTGCGGCGCGAAGGAAGCGGGCATACGCTTCCAGGTACCATCGAGCGCGGAGCCTATCTCGTAGTTGCCGGTGACGTAGCAGCCGGTGATCGTGACGTTCTCGCAGGGCCGCGCGTAGCCGAGCGCGTAGGACGACTTGAGGCAGATGCCGTCGTCCCAGGGCGAGTTGACGGTGCAGTCCGTGACCCGAACGTTGCGGCAGGCGTCGATGTCGAAGCCGTCGCGGGTGGTGTCGACCAGCAGGTTCTGAATGGTGAGGTTGTCTACGCCCGTCGCGAGGAGGGCGAACCAGCCGCCCCTGTAGACGCGGAAGTCGCGCAGGAGGACGTTGCGGCACTCCTTCAAGGCGATGGCCTTGTTGCCGGTTCCGTCATGGTGCGGATCGTCCATATAGCCGTAGGAGCCGTCGCCGCGGGAGAGGTTCGTCCCGTCGATGAGCCCGGGGCCGGTGATCGCCACGTCGTGTAGGCCTTCGCCCCAGATCAGCGAGTTCTGGAAGTGGCTATGGCCGAAGTCCTGATAGCCCTGAATTGCGGGGTCGATCGGCTCTGGATGATCGTATCCCCTGCCGCCCGGCTCGGGGTTCGGCGCCGCTAGGAGGACGGCGCCGTCCGACAGGTGCAAGGTGACGTTGCTCTTGAGACGGACCGTGTAGCAGGCGTAGCGCCCGGCGGGGAAGACGACGGTGCCGCCGCCCATGGACGCGCAGTGGTCGATGGCCTTGTTCACCGCCTCCGTGTCGATCGTCCGTCCATCGCCCGTCGCGCCGAAGCGGCGGACGTCGACGGATGCGGTGGGCGCTTCGTTTCCTTGCGCCCGCGCGGGCTGCGTAAGGCTCGCTACGGGGAGTCCGAGGCTGCCCGCGAGCAGCATGGCGCGTCTGTCGATCATGATTTTCCCTCTACCCTTGAAGCTTGTTGCCGAGGCCGATCACGGCCGTCGAGGCGACGAGGAGGCCAATGCCGATCCAGACGATCGTCTTGGTCCGGCGGCTCGACGTCTTCCATTCGCCAAGGCCGAAGCCCCATAGCGTCGAGAAGATGATGATGGACGCCATGTGGAGCGTCCAGGACGAGAAGCCGAAGCTGCCCATCTGGCTCTCGCCCATCGTGTAGAAGAAGAACTGTAGGTACCAGAGCAGGCCCGCCAGCGAGCAAAGGGCATAGTTGAGAGCGAGCGGGGCGTCTCGCGGCGGCGCCTCGGCCGCGTCCGCACCGAGCGCGACGGCGGGGCGCCTGCGGCCGAACCACTGGCCCGCCGAGCCGTTCTTCGCGATCAGGATCGCGCACCACACGAAGTTGGTTGTGAAGCCGCCTAGGAGCACGACGCAGAGGACCGGCAGACCCTGCCAGAGCACGCCCGTGCCGGCGGCGAGGGAGGCTTGACGGATCGGCTCGCCTGCGGCGAGGCCGAAGGCGAAGCAGCTCGACATGATGCCGGAGAAGACCGCGACGAGGAGGCCTTTACGGAAGTCGAACTCGGCGACGCCCTGGGTCCGCAGCTCGGGCGAGAGCTCGCGCTCCTTCGCCCGCCCAGCCGCAGCGACGACGCCGATGCCGATCAGGGTGAGGAGGATGCCCAGGAGGACGACCAGGCCGCCGGTCGATGAAAGCAGCGTCTCGGCGAACTCGCCTGCGAAGATCGGGGGGACGAGCGTGCCGAAGGCGGTCGTGAAGCCGAGCGCGATCGCCATGCCGAGCGAGACGCCGAGGTAGCGGAGCGAGAGGCCGAAGGTGAGACCACCGAAGCCCCACAGCCCGCCGAAGAGGTAGCACCAGAAGAGCGTTCCGGGCGAAGTGCGGGCGAGGACGCCGAGCGTGTCTTCGGACCCGATGGACGCGAAGAGCCACGGCGCGATCAGCCAGCTGACGACGCCGCCGGTCAGCCAGAAGACCTCCCAGGACCAAAGGCGCACGCCCTTGTAGGGGACGTAGAAACTGGCCGAGGCGAGGCCGCCCAGCCAGTGGAAGATCAACCCGAGGAACGGATTGGGGACCATGATGCTTCCTCCGATGGGCGCTCCGCGCCTCTGTTCTGGACCAGGATGGACCTGTCTATCTTGTCGATGCTCGTCGCGCCCGTCAGCGCCATGGCGACGCCCATCTCGGCTTCTATGAGCTTCAGGACGTGCGCGACGCCCGCCTCGCCGCCGCCGCCGGCGAGCGCGTAAGCCCAGGCGCGGCCGAGAAGGACGCCGCTTGCACCGAGCGCCAGCATACGCACGACGTCGAGGCCCGAGCGGATGCCGCCGTCCGCGAGGACGGTCAGGCGATCACGGACGGCGTCGGCGATCGGCGGCAGCGCTTCGGCCGTGGAGGGGACGCCGTCGAGCTGGCGTCCGCCATGGTTCGAGACGACGATGCCCTCCGCACCGAGCTCGGCCGCCTTGATGGCATCGTCCGGGTCGAGGATGCCCTTGATGATGAGGGGGCCGTCCCAAATCGAGCGCACGAAGTCCAAATCGTCCCAGGTGACGGTCGGGTCGAAGTTGTTCCGCATCCAAGCGAAGAAGTCCTCGAGCCCCGTCGACTTTCCGAGGACGGGCGCGACGTTGCCGAGCTGATGCGGCCGTCCGTGCACGCCAACGTCCCACGCCCAGCCGGGGTGGCGCATCGCCTGCCACATTCGCCGAAGCTGGCCTGTCCGGTCGGCGCTGCCCGCAAGCCCTGACCGGTAGTCGCGGTAGCGGGACCCCGGCACCGGCATGTCCACGGTGAAGACGAGGGCGTCGCAACCGTGATCCTTGGCGAGCTGGAGAAGGTCGCGCATGAAGCCGCGGTCGCGGATCACGTAGAGCTGGAACCAGAGGGGCGCGGAGCTTGCCGCTGCGACCTCCTCGAGCGGGCATGCGGAGACGGTGGAGAGGCAGAAGGGCACGCCCGCCGCCGCCGCCGCGCGCGCCGCCTGGACCTCGCCGCGTCGCGCGTTCATGCCGGCAAGGCCGATGGGCGCGAGCGCGAGGGGGAGGGCGCAGCGGCGACCGAAGAGGGTGGCCGAAGTGTCGACCTTCGAGACGTCGTTGAGGACGCGTTGGCGTAGCGCGACGCGCTCCAGGTCCTCGATGTTCCGCCGCAGCGTCACCTCGGCGTAGGAGCCGCCGTCGATATATTCGAACAGAAAGGGCGGCAGGCGGCGCTTGGCGAGCGCGCGGTAGTCGAGGGCGGAGGCGGCTTTCACAGATCCAGCCCCAGCCGGTAGACGCGGTTCGCGTTCCGGCCCCAGACGTCGCGCTTCTCGTCGTCCGACAGGTCAGAAAGGATCGACGCGTAGGCGGAGAGGCAGCGGTCGAAGCTGCCGTGCAGCTTGTCGGTCGGCACGTCGCTCGCGGCGAGAAGGCGCTTCGGCCCGAAGAGGTCGAGAAGGCGAAGGATCAACGGGCGGATGCTGTCCTCCGTCCAGTCGTGATCGGTAATGCCGAAGCCGGAGAGCTTGACCGAGACGTGCGGCAGGGGGGCGAGCGCGATCATCGCTTCTTGCCAGGCGTCACGCTCGTCCGCGAACGCCATGCCGGCATGGTTGAGGACGATGAAGACGTCGTCGTGTTCGGCGAGGAAGGGCGCCAGGCCGCCGAGCTGGTGCGGGTAGATCTGCAGGTCGAAGCTCAGCCCGTGCTCGGCCAGGGCCGCGAACCCTCGGCGCCAGTCTTCCGACTGCGTCAGGTCGAACGGCTGATAGGTCCGGTTCGGGTCGGGATGATGATTGACGATCTGCCGGATGCCGCGGACGCGGGGACGGTCGGCTTGCGCCGCCAACTTCTCTCTCACGTCCCGCTGTTCGAGCGCGGCGAAGGCGACGATGCCTGTGGGCAGGCCTGCCTCGTCACCCAAGGTTTCGAGCCAGTCGGTCTCGGCGAGTGATTGCGAAGCGTCCGCCCCGGCATCGACGTGAACCGCACCCGCGAGGGTCCATCCCTGCGCGTCGGCGCGGTACTCGCCGGGGCCGTAGTCATGCGCGATGGCCTCGACATTGCCGTTGACCCCTTCATCCGTGAAGGGCGGTGTCAGCCACGCATAGGACAGATGCGAGAGGTCCCAAAAGTGGACGTGAGCGTCGACGAAGGGAATGTCTCTCACCGCACCCACCGTCCTCAGAACGTCGTCCGGCCGCCGGAGGTATCGAAGGCGGCGCCCGTGGTGAAGGAGCACTCCTCCGACGCCATGAAGCAGGCCATCGCCGCGCTCTCCTCGACGCGGCCGAGGCGGCCCATCGGGATCTTGGAGCGCATGTAGTCGACCTGGCTTTGCGGCAGCTGATCCAAGATCGGGCTGTCGAAGGTCGCTGGCGTGATGCAGTTCACGATCACGCCCTTGCCCGCATACTCCTTGCCGAGCGACTTCGTCAGGCCGATCACGCCCGCCTTGGAGGCGGAGTAGGCCGAGGCGTTGGGGTTGCCCTCCTTGCCGGCGACCGAGGCGACGTTGACGATCCGTCCGTACTCTCCCTGAAGCATGAAGGGCAGAATGGCGCGGCAGCAAAGGAAGGTGCCGTCGAGGTTGATCGCCATGACGCGGCGCCAGCTGTCGACGGGGAACTCGTGGACCGGGGCGGTGGCGCCCGTGATCCCGGCACTGTTGACGAGGATGTCGATGCGGCCAAGCGTTTCGGATGCGTCCTTCGCCGCGCGCTCGACGGCGTCGGCATCCGAGACGTCGAGCGCGGCGGTCGCCGTCGCGCCGGACGACCGCGCCGCCTCTTCGAGAGCGTCAGCGTTCAGGTCCCACAGGACGGCCTTGCCGCCCTCTGCGACGATGCGGGCGGCGACGGCGAGGCCAAGGCCGGAACCCGCCCCCGTGACGACAGCGGTGCGGCCCGCGAAGCGTCCTTCGAACATCACGCGCCTCGCTCGTTGCGCGGCCGCCAGGAGGCGACCCGTTGCTGCTGCTCGCCGAGGCCTTCGATACCGAGGCGCATGACGTCACCCTCCTTGAGGAAGATCTTGTCCGGCTTCTGCCCCTCGCCGACACCCGGCGGGGTGCCGGTGATGACGAGATCTCCCGGCATCAAAGTGACGAAGCGACTGATATAGGCGAGCGACTCGGCGACGGAGAAGATCATCGTTCGTGTGCTGCCGTCCTGCATCCGGTCGCCGTTGAGCTCGAGCCACATGGAGAGGTCTTGCGGATCGGGGACTTCGTCCTTCGTGACGAGCCAGGGGCCGGTCGGACAGAAGGTGTCGTGGCCCTTGCCCTTGGACCACTGGCTGCCGCGTTCCTTCTGGTCGAAGCGCTCGGAGACGTCATTGGCGACGACGTAGCCCGCGACGTGATCGAGTGCGTCGGCCTCGTCGACGTAGGACATCTCGCGGCCGATCACGACGCCAAGCTCGACCTCCCAATCGGCGTGCGCCGAGTCCTTCGGCAGGACGACGTCGTCGAAGGGGCCGCTGAGGCTCGACACCGCCTTCATGAAGGTGATGACCTCCTCGGGTACGGGCAAGCCCGCCTCCTTCGCGTGGTCGGCGTAGTTGAGGCCGACGGCGACGATCTTGCTGGTCCCCATGAAGGGCACGCCGAGGCGCACGCCGTCCGGCGCGGGGGGCAGGGCAGCGGGGTCGAGGTTTGACAGCTGCGACAGGCCAGCGGGCGAGAGGACGGCCGGGTCGATGTCGGCGACGATGCCGGTCAGGTCACGGACGGTCCCCGCACCGTCGACGAGTCCCGGCTTCTCTCTTCCCGGCGGGCCGAAACGGCAGAGCTTCATGAGTGTTCCTCGATCATCGGGCGTAGGGCCTCGCCATGGCGAGGTCGCGGTTGAGCTCGACGCCGAAGCCCGGCTTGTCGAGCTCGGCGATCTTCAAGCGGCCATCCTTCGGGACGGGTTCGCCGATCAGCTGCGGTGAGAACATGGGCACCACCTCGTCCGCCTTGGGTGCCATCATGAGGTACTCGGCGAAGGGGCTGTTGTGACGTGTCGCGACGAAGTGATAGCTGTAAACGGACGATCCGTGCGGGATGACGAGCTTTCCGTGCGCATCGGCGAGGGCGGATATCTTCAGAAGTTCGGTCAGACCGCCGCACCACCCGACGTCGGGTTGGATGATGTCGCAGCACTCCATCTCGAGGAGCATGCGGAAGCCCCAGCGGGTCGCCTCGTGCTCGCCGGTCGTCACGAGCATGCCCTTCGGCACGTCGCGCTTCAGCTGCGCGTAGCCCCAGTAATCGTCGGGGCTCAGCGCCTCTTCGATCCATTTGAGGCCGTGCTCATGCGCGGCGTGCGCGAGCCTCGTCGCGTAGTCCAGGTCGAGCGCCATCCAGCAGTCGAGCATCAGCCAGAAGTCCGGGCCCACCCGAGCGCGCATCTCACCAATGGCATCCACCGCCTCGCGAAGACCTTCGTTTCCTTCGGCCGGCGCGTGGCGCAGCGGCATCTTGCCGCCGATGAAGCCCATCTCCTTGGCGAGGTCGGGCCGCGCGCCCGTGGCGTAGAACTGCAGCTCGTTGCGGACGGCGCCGCCGATCATCGCATGCACGGGCTCTTCGCGCAGGCGGCCAAGGAGGTCCCAGATCGCCAGGTCCACACCCGAGATCGCGTTCACGACGAGGCCTTTCCGGCCGTAATACTGGGTCGAGAAGTACATCTGGTCCCAGATCTTCTCGACCTCGCGTGGATCGCGTCCCTCGACGAAGCGGGCGAGGTGACGCTCGACGATGAAGGCGGCCGGCTCGCCGCCAGTCGTCACCGCGAAGCCGATCGTGCCGTCCTCGGCCTCGACCTCGACGACGAGCGTACCGAGCACGTTGATGCCGAAGCTCTGGCGGCTGTCGCGATAGTCCGGGTAGCGAGACATCGGCGTCGCGATGCGGTCGTCGATCCAGTGACCGCCGCCCTGGTCGTGGTAGTCGGCACCGCCGCCCCTCAGGACGAAAGCACGGACTTCGCGGACCTTCGGATGCGCCATCGCGCTGGCTCCCTCGACGCCGGGTCTGTCGCCCGAACTTTTACAATATGAAACTTATGTCTAGATAACGGCCAAAGGCCCGTCAACGAGATCGGGCGGTAGGGTTAGGGAGAAACGCAGGTGTTGCTCGAAGGGAAGAGGGCGCTGGTCACCGGCGCTTCGGCCGGCATTGGCCAGGCGATCGCGATCGGCATGGCGGGGGCGGGTGCGGACGTCGCCTTCAACTACGATCGGGGCGAAGAGGGGGCCGCGGCGACCATCGCGGGCATCGAAGCGGCCGGGCGAAGAGCCCTCGCCGTCAGAAGCGACGTGGCCGACCCGGACGCGGCGCCCGCCTTCGTCGGGGCCGCGCAGGAAGCCTTCGGCGGCGTCGACGTCTTCGTCTCGAACGCAGGCATCTGTCCGTTCCACGGCTTTCTCGACATGCCGCGGGAGACGCTCGAGCGGACGATGCGGGTGAATCTTCACGGCGCGTACTACATGGTCCAGGCGGCCGCGCGGCGGATGGTCGAGCAGGGCGGGGGCGGATCGATCATCGCGGTGAGTTCGATCTCCGCCCTCGTCGGCGGAGAGTTCCAAACCCACTACACGCCGACCAAGGCGGGCGTCTTGTCGTTGATGCAGTCCGCAGCCGTGGCGCTTGGCAGGCACGGCATCCGCTGCAACGCGCTCCTGCCGGGCACGATCGCGACAGACATCAACAAGGACGATCTCGCCGACGAGGAGAAGCGGCGGTACATGGAGGGCCGGGTGCCCCTCGGCCGGCTTGGGCGGGCGGAGGATCTCGCCGGGCCCGCCGTCTTCCTCGCCTCCGACATGGCGGCCTACGTGACCGGCGCCTCGCTGCTGGTCGATGGGGGCATGTTCGTGAACCTGCAGTAATTGGAGCTTCCGTCCCACGTTGCGGGACGGCGCTCAGCGGCCTAGACCGACAGGCGGTCCGATATGGGGGGCGCATGCCCAAGCTCAAGCAGAACACGCCCAAGAACAGCACGCGGGACGAGAAGGGCGTGGCCGGCGCGCAGACCCTGTTCCGCGGGCTCGATGTGATGGACCTCGTCCAAGACGGTCCGATGACGCTGAACGAGCTTTCGGAGCAGCTCGGCCTCACGCGGAGCACGGCCCACCGCTTGGCCACCGCACTGACCGAGCGGCGCTTCTTGTCCTTCAAGCCGCGCGAAGGCTACAGCCTGGGGCCGCGCATCTTGGAGCTTGGGCACTGCGCACGTCAGCAGGTGCAGCTCACCCGGACGGCACGCCCCTTCCTCGACGACCTCGCCAGGGCGACCTCGGACATCGTCCACCTCGGCGTCCTTTTCCAAGACGAGGTCCTCTACCTCGACAAGATTCCGGGGCGTCGCCGCATCCTGATCAGCTCCCATGTCGGCGAGCGGCAGCCGGTCGCGACGACCGGGCTCGGCAAGGCACTGATCCTCGACGAGACGGAGGAACGCTGGCGGCAACTCTTCCGCCTGAACGCGTACAAGCCGTCGAGCAGCCTGCCGGTCTGGCTCGACAGGATGCGGGCCTACGTCGCGGGCGGCTACGCGCTCGACCTAGAGGAGAATGAGGACCGCGTACGCTGCGTGTCAGCCCCGATCCGCGACGTCGAGGGGAGCATCGTCGCCGCCGTCAGCGTGTCGAGTGCGGCGCAGTACATGGACGACGAGCGCATGGGGGAACTCATTCCCCTCGTCAAAGAGACGACCTACGCGATCAGCCGGGAGCTCGGCTGGCGGCCGACCCCCGAAGAGATGCCTTCGAGCGCTTGAGCGTCCTTCAGAAGGCCGTCACGCGCTCGCCGTTCACGAACACCTCTTCGAGGCTGAGCCCCTCCGCATACGCAAGGATGCTCGGCTCAGTCACCCCGCTGAACGTACAGTCGCGCAGGGCGACGTCGGTGATGGGCGCACCGCGCAGACCCTGGACGTCGAGGACGCGGACGGCCTGGGCTACATGCATCCGCTCGACCCTGAGACGCCGCAGGACCGGAACGAAGGGGCCGTCCGCCCCCTCCTCGTAGTTGAAGTCGCAGGTGATCGCAGCGCGCCCCACCCGGCCGACATCGACATCGCGAACGTACACGTCCTCGACGACCCCGCCTCGCATCGCATTGTTCTTGAACCGCAGCGCGTACCAAAGGTCGGGACTGTCCATGCGGCAGTCTTCGACGAAGACGTGGTGGGCGCCGCCCGAGATCTCGCTGCCGATCACGACGCCCCCGTGGCCCGCCCTCATCACGCAGCGCCGGATCAGAATGTCGCTCGCAGGGACCGCGACGCGCCGTCCATCCGCGTTGCGCCCCGACTTGATCGCGATGCAGTCGTCCCCCGTATCGAAGCGACAGCCTTCGATCAGCGTTCCGCTTACGGATTCCGGGTTGCAGCCGTCATTGTTCGGACCGTGCCCGGTGACGGTGACGTTCCGGACGGTGACGTTCTCGCAGAGGACCGGATGCAGGTTCCAGCACGGCGCGTCCTTCAAGGTGACGCCTTCGATCAGGACGTTCCGGCAGCCGTAGAACTCGATGAAGCTCGGGCGGAGGTAGTGGCCGGGGCCGAAGACCCGCTCGCGGACGGGAACGTCCTCTTCCGCCATTCCGAAGAGGCGCAAGCGGTCTGCGGACTGGCTCGGTTCACCTTCGGACCAGCCGTAACGCTCCGCGCCGCACCAGGGCCACCACGCGTCGTTGCCCGCCTGACCGTCGAGCAGGCCCTTTCCGGTCACTGCGACGTTCGTCGCGCCGTAGGCATAGATCAGCGGCGAGTAGTTGTAGCACTCGACGCCCTCATAGCGTGTCAGGACGAGCGGGTAGTGAGCGGGGTCGATGCTGAAGAGGAGGTGCGCGCCCTCCTCCAGATGCAGCTCGACGTTCGAGCGCAGGTGGATCGCGCCCGTCAGGTAGCGGCCGGGCGGCACGAGGACCCGCCCGCCTCCGCTCGCGGAACAAGCTTCGACCGCGCGGGCGAACGCCTCCGTATCCAACGTCTCACCGTCCGCCGCCGCGCCGTGCGTCGTGACGGTGAAGGTCCGGGATGGAAATGCGGGCGGGACGATGGCCGCCTCGATCCTCCGAGCACCGGACCAAGGATCGTCCGGCAGGGCCAGCGCGGTGCGAGGTAGAAAAAGCCCCCCGCCGACGACGGCGCCGAGCCGAAGGAGGTCACGTCGGGAGGGGGAGTTCACTACGGTTTCGACCTCGTAAGAAGGGCAGGGCGGCCATTTCGGACCGCGCTGCCTTTCCATGATGCGTCTAGAACCGATGGTTCAGACTGACGAAGAAGACCCGTCCCTGCACGTC
Source organism: Parvularcula dongshanensis (assembly GCF_014199615.1). Classification (GTDB taxonomy): domain Bacteria; phylum Pseudomonadota; class Alphaproteobacteria; order Caulobacterales; family Parvularculaceae; genus Parvularcula; species Parvularcula dongshanensis. Next base: position 198,829 of record NZ_JACHOB010000004.1, read on the forward strand.
GTAGGTCGCCGGGATCGTGTTCGAGCCGGGCAGCTGCGAGGAGCCGAGCACGGGCGGGTCCTTGTCGAGCATGTTCCGGACGCCGACCGTCAATCGCGTGTTGTCCGAGACTTCGTAGCCGCCGGTCAGATCGAGGTAGACGTAAGGGTCGATCTTCGGGTTCGTCAGCGTGGCGAGGTCTGGCGGCGTCTCGCCGCGTTCCCGCGGGACGACGACGGAGTCGATCGTCACGCCGTCGAGGTAGCGGGCCCTGAGCGACAAGAGCGCCGGTCCGGTCGTCCAGGTGAGGCGCGTCGTCCCCTTGAACTCGGGCAGCGGTTGTCCGCAGGTGCCGCCCCAGGCGCCGACGCAGGAGTTCTGGATCTCCGGCAGCTCTTGGATGGGTGTAACGACGAACTCGTCCGTCCAGGTCCACGAAGAGTCGAACTGCCAGCGGCTGCCGTCGTCGAACAGGCCCCACTCGGTGTCGAAGCCGTAGCGGAGCATGGCGTCGATGCCCTTGGTCTTGATGCCGCCGATGTTCGCATTGGTCGTGAAGACGTAGCGCGGCGGGGCGATCTCGCCGGACAGAGGATCGCGGTTGATCGCCTGGCAGTAAACGCTGCCCGCGTCCTGAAGCGTGTTGTAGCACAGGTCGAGGACGTTCTGGATGCCGCCGCCGCCGAGCGGCGCGATGGCGTCCTCGAGGTCGATGTCGAAGTAGTCGACGCTGAGGACGAGGCCGTCAATGGCGCTCGGCTCCAGGATGAGGCCGAGGGTTACCGTGTCGGACTCCTCCGCGCTGAGATCGGGGTTGCCGCCGCGCACTTGGTTCAAGAAGGGCGAGGGCTGGACCCCCGCGGTGAAGACGCGGTCCGCCGGCACGCCGGTGGCGATGCAGAGCGCCCGTAGGGTCTCTGTCTGCTGATCGGCCGAGACGCGCGCCGAGCATGGGTCGGTCGCGAGCGGACCGTCCGTTCCCTGCCCACCGAAGAGCTCTCCGACATTGGGCGCGCGGATGGCGTGCTGGAATTGGCCGCGGAAGGACAGATCGTCGTTCAGCGCCCACTCGGCACCGGCCGAGTAGGTCCACACGCTGCCGACGCCTTCGAGGTTGTAGTCGGAGTAGCGGAAGGCGCCGTTGACGTTGAGGCGCTGAACCCAGGGCATGTCGGCCAGGATCGGCACCCGGACCTCGCCGAAGAGTTCCTTGACGCTCTGATCGCCGCTCGTCGCCTCCGCCGCGTTCCAGCCCGATACGTCGCCGGAGCTCAGATAGGCATCGGGCGTGTAGGACGCCTCGGCACGGCGCCATTCGAAGCCCGCCGCGAAGTCGACTGGGCCTGCGGGCATGTCGAACGCGACGCCGGTCAGGGTGCCGACGATCACTTCCTGCTCCGCCTCGATCTTGGAGACCGAGGTCAAGCCGATCAGGTCCGCCGCCTCGGCCGAGATGTTCTGCCCGAAGAAGTTCAAGAGCGGGGGCTGGTCTCCGCTCGACAAGATCGCGTTCTGGATGCGGCTGAGCGAGACCGAGCCGATCTGAACGTCCGTCTCGCTGGTCGTCGCGTAGGTGTAGTAGACGTCGTAGGCGAGGTCGCGGAGGAAGGAGTCCGACGCGTCGCCGATGTCGCCCCGCACGCCGACCGCCGTCCGGAACGCCGAGCGGTCCGACGTCGCGAAGCGGGTCGGCAGGTCGCTGAAGCGCCGGTTGTAGTTGATGATGGCGAGGCCGTCGTTCGGCGTGGTTGTCAGCGACAGGAGGCCCCTCGTGATCTCCGTCGTTCCCTCCTCGCGCGCGTCGAGCAGGCCGAAGAGGTTCTGCAGGTCCGGGCTGAGGTAAGGATTGTCCGTCTCGATGAGGAAGTTGCCCGTTGCGTTCGTCGGCGCGATCTGGACCTCTGCCTTGTTGTTGCTGAAGTGCAGCTCGAGGTAGCCCGTGGCGTGATCGTTGAAGTCGTAGTGACCGAAGGCGTTGCCCATCCACCGCGTTTGCGGCGTCACTAGGAAGGTGTTCGGGCCCAAGTCATAGCGGTCGGCATCGGTGAAGGGCCGCACGCTCGTGCCGCCCTCGTCGAAGACCGCCCCCAGGCCGGCCGCGTTCTGAAGGCCCAGCGCGGTCAGCGCGGCGTCGATCTCGGTATCCGTGCCGAAGGCGGGAATGTTACCGATTCGGCCGTTGGGGACGGCGCTCGACCCCCCTGTGACGAGGCCCGGGCGGCCTCCGGCGCTTAGACAGGTCTCTCCGGCCGGCACGGCGAGGGGCACGCCCGCGCGCTCGTCGCTGTACGACGCCGCCGTCACGCAGCCGTCCGAGTAGGACGGTACGGCGAAGTCGCCGCGGTCGGCGTTGGTGAAGCCGCCCCGGTCGAGGTAGCTCAGCGAGGCGGTCAGGTTGCCGCGGCCCCCGTCGAAGTTGCCGCCCATGGTGAGGTCGGCGCTGTAGGTCTCGGTGCTGGTCGGGCTGTCGATCGTGAACTGACCGTTCAGCTCCACGCCCTCGAAGTCGTCCCGCAGCACGAAGTTGGTCACGCCCGTGATCGCGTCCGAGCCGTAGACGGCCGAAGAGCCGCCGGTGACGATCTCGGTCCGCTCGATGAGTGCGACGGGGATCGTGTTCACGTCGGTCGTCAGCGCCGGGCCGGAGATGGCGAATCGGCGCCCGTTGACGAGTACGAGGTTCCGGGTCGGCCCGAAGTTACGCAGGTTCAGCGTCGAGATGCCGACGGGCTGACCCGCCTGGACCGTGTTGGCTTTCGGCCCGTCCAACTGGTTCGCGCTGAACTGAGGCTGCTCGAACAGCAGGTTCTCGACGTTCTGTGTACCGGAGAGGGTGAAGTCTTCTTCCCCGACCACGCTGACCGGTGTCGGCGCGTCGACGCCGCGCGGGGCGAGGCGGGAGCCCGTGACGATGATCGTGTCCTCATTCGCCTCGCGCTGCGGCGCGGTCTGTGCGCCCGTTCCAGACGTCCCGTCCTGCGCCTGAGCGATCGAGACGAGCGATGTGCCCATCAGAACGCTTACCGTCCCGAGGAGCAGCGCCTTGTGGCGCGCTCGTCCGCCCTGGTTCTGTGGCCGATCTGTTCGTTTCATGCCCTCGTCCCTTCTCTCCGTGCGACGTGTCCTCAGGGGCCGGGGTTGAGACGGCCCGCTCATTGTCGGTCCTCGGTAGGCGGACGCACGGTTCATCGAACCGTCCCTGCCTCCAAGAAGAAGAACGCGAGCTCACCTGGTGGTTGAGTTCCCATTTCAGAGCGTCGCGTCTCCCACGCGCCTGGTCTGTGTCCGACCGGTACGCGATGATCGAATGGTTGCCCCCGCCCTACGAGGATGTAAAGCTGAATATCATTTGGTGGGCACCTATTCCGCAGTGTGAGCTAAATCGGCAACGTTCCGAGGGACACTCACACAGCGCAACGGGAACGGTGCACCGCCTCACGTTCGGAGCGCTCCATTTGGTGATCGCTTCACATTATGAGAGAGTAAGTCACACGGGTCCGTAGAGGCCCGGTGCGGGAGGGATGCGATGGAGTTCGAACGGCTGAGGCGCCGAAAGCGCGTTGGGTTGGCGATCGGCGGGGCCTTGACGACGCTCGTCGGCATATCGGCGGCACAGACGTCTCCGATCGACCGTGAGGCGCTCGTCGCCCGGCACGCCGTTACCCTCGAGCGAATCGATCCCCATGCGGCGGTCATGGTCGGGAACGGTAGCCTCGCACTGTCTTTGGACGTGACGGGCCTTCAAGGCCTTCGCGACGCTTACGCAGAGCACTCGCCGCTCCTGACCGAGGCGCAGTGGGCGTGGCACAGCTTTCCTAATCCGGAAGGCTACGCGCTGGATGACGCGATGAAGCCGATCGAGGTGGGGGGGCGGAGCTACGACTACCCCTACATCGAGGACTGGGCCGAGGCCGACGCCAACCCTGCCATCGGCTGGCTGCGCGAGAATCCCCACCGTTACTCCCTAGGCCGGTTGAGCTTTCGCCTGGCCGACGGCGCGGAGGGCGAAGGGCGGGCATTGTCCGAAGAAGACGTCGAGGACGCCCGGCAAACGCTCGATCTTTGGTCCGGGACGGCGACGAGCACGTTCGCGATCCAAGGCGAGCCTGTCGTCGTGTCGACCCGCGTTCACCCGGATGCGGACGTGGTGCTGGTCGAGATCTCCTCGCCCCTGATCGAAGCGCGGCAGCTCGGCATCGACCTCGCCTTTCCTTACGTCGCGAAGAACCTGAACCCGGACCCGGCCGATTGGTCGTCGCCCGACCGCCACACGACGAGGTTGGAGGAGGCGGACGGGCGGATACTGCTCGAACGGCGGCTCGATGCCGACGGCTACGCCGCGAGCTTGGTCACCGAGGGGGCAACGACACCGCGCCTCGCGGAGCCGCACCGCGTCGCCATACGGCCCAACGCCAAGACGGATACGCTGCGGATCGCACTGGCATTTGGCCCCGATGCAGCGGCCCTGCCCACTGTCGAGGACTTCGGTGAGATGGTGGCGGCGTCGGACGCGGCCTGGGCGGCGTTCTGGGAAGAGGGCGGCGCAGTCGACCTTTCCGGTACGGACGATCCGCGCGCGGCGGAACTCGAACGGCGGATCGTTCTGTCGCAGTACCTCACGCGCGTGAACGGCGGGACGAAGCTCATCCCCCAGGAGGAGGGGCTCTACTCGAACAGTTGGAACGGCAAGTTCCACCATGAGATGCACTGGTGGCACGCCGCGCACTTCGCGCTCTGGGGCCGCGAGGAACTCTTGGCGCCGAGTTTGGATTGGTACCGAGAGACGCTGCCCATGGCGCGGGAGCGGGCGGCGCATTACCGCCGCGAGGGCGCTTGGTGGCCGAAGATGACAGGCGACGACGCGCGGGAGAGCCCCAGCACGATCAATCCCTTCATCATGTGGCAGCAGCCGCACCCGATCGCCCTTGCAGAGCTTCTGTACAGAGCAAGCCCTTCCCGCTCCGTACTGGAGGAGAACGCCGAGGTCGTCTTCGCCACGGCGGACCTACTCGCTTCCTTCCTGACCGAGACGGAAGAAGGAGTCTTGCGTCTCGGCCCGCCGGTCATCCCCGTGCAGGAGAACTGGCCGGCCAAGACGACTTACGATCCTGCCTTCGAGCTTGCCTACTGGGCCTATGGGCTTCGCACCGCGCAGGTCTGGCGCGAGAGGATAGGAAGAGAGCCGGAGCCGTCATGGCAGGCGGCGCTCGACGGCCTGCCGCCTCTGCCGATGGCTGCTGGTCTGTACCTGCCCGTCGGCGGCGAGGAGAGCTTCTGGACCGACGTCGACAAGGACGCTTGCGCGAACGGCATCGGTACGACGGGCGGCGCGACGATGTCGGGCCCTGCGCCCGACCATGACTGCCACAACCGCGACCACCCCTCCTTCCTGATGGCGGTGGGAATGATCCCGGGAACGGATGTCGACGCGGAGGCGATGCGGCGGACGATGGATGCGACGGACCGTCTTTGGGACTTCCGTCAAACTTGGGGGTGGGACTTCCCCATGCTGGCGATGACGGCCGCGCGTCTCGGCGAGCCGGAGCGGGCGCTGAACTACCTGATGATGGACGCCGCCAACAACCAGTACGGCGTCACCGGCATGACGCCGCGCTACCATCTCGCCGAGACGGGATGGGTACGCGACGCCGACACCTACTTCCCCTCCAACGGCTCGCTTCTGGCGGCCGTGGCGCTGATGGCGGCGGGGTGGGATGGATCCGAAGGCGACGCGCCGGGCTTTCCCGAAGATTGGGTCGTCCGGCACGAAGGACTGAACCCCTTGCCATGAGGCAAGCCCCGAAGACGAGGAGGAACGAAATGAAAAGGACGATCGGCGCTGCGCTCGCAGTGCTTGCGGCAGGATTCGGCACCGCCATCGCGCAGGACGAGGCGCAAAGCGGCGACGATACCGTCTACCTCTTCTCTTCCTTCAGGAACGACGGCGAGACGGGCCTACACCTCGCCTGGTCCGAGGACGGCCTGACCTGGAACGCCATCAACGGGGGCGACTCGGTCTTGAAGCCGAAGGTCGGTGACGATCTCATGCGCGATCCGTGCATCATCCAGGGGCCGGACGGCCGCTATCACATGGTCTGGACGACCGGATGGTGGACAGACAACATCGGCATCGCGCACTCGGACGATCTCGTTCATTGGTCGGACCAAACCGAGCTGCCGGTCATGCGCGGTAGTGGTACCCTCAACTCCTGGGCGCCGGAAATCTTCTACGACGAAGAAGCCGGCGAGTACCTGATCTTCTGGTCCTCGGCCGTTCCCGGACGGTTTCCCGAGACCGAGGATAGGGGTGATATCCGCTCGACCCTCGGGGTCGGTATCAACCACCGCGTCTACTATGTGAAGACGAAGGACTTCGAGACCTACACGCCAACGGAACTCTTCTACGATGGCGGCTTCGTCTCGATCGACGCGAGCTTGATACAGGACGGCGAGCGGACGGTGATGTTCGTCAAGGACGAGACCAAGCGGCCCGAGCCGGAAAAGAACGTCCGCATCGCAATCGCCGCCGACCCGCAAGGGCCCTATGGCCCGGCCTCGCCGCCGTTCACGCCCGAAGGCGTCTGGGTCGAGGGCCCGACCGCGGTCAAGATCGATGGCGAGTTCTACGTCTACTACGACGCCTATATGGAGCACCAGATGATGGGCGCACGCTCGCCCGACCTCGTTCATTGGGAGAACATCACGGACGAATTGTCCTTCCCCGACGGCACGCGGCACGGCACGGTGTTGCCGATCGACCGAGAGACGCTGAACGGGATCCGTGAAGCCTACGACGAGTAGGCTTCAGAGCGTGACGCCGGTCTTCCACATGGCGATCTCGCGGTAGCCGTTCTCTTCGTTGCGCGCCGCCTCGCCCGACGCGGTGCGCAGGATCTTGTCCCAAAGCGCGTCTGCGGCTTCCTCCACCGTCGCCTCGCCCGTCGCGACGGGCCCGGCGTCGAAGTCGATCCATCGCGGCTTGCGCTCGGCGAGGGTAGAGTTCGAGGCGATCTTGAGCGTCGGGACAGGGAAGCCGAGCGGCGTGCCTCGGCCCGTCGTGAACAAGATGACCGTCGCGCCGGACACCGCCAAGGCGGTGCACGAGACCGCATCGTTGCCGGGCGCGGTCAGAAGCGACAGGCCGGGGCGTCGCCTTGGCTGTGCGTAGGAAAGGACGTCCGTCACGGTGGCGGACCCGCCCTTCTGCACCGCGCCCAGGGACTTCTCCTCCAGCGTCGTCAAACCGCCTTCCTTATTGCCGGGCGACGGGTTCTCGTAGACCGGCTGGTCGTGGCGGACGAAGTAGTCCTTGAACCCCGTTACCATACGGACGATCTCGTCATAGACCGCTTTGTTCTCCGCCCGGTTCATGAGGAGACGCTCTGCACCGAACATCTCCGGCACCTCCGTGAGTAGGGCGCTTCCCCCCGCTGCCGTGACGCGGTCCGTCATCCGCCCGACCAGCGGGTTCGCCGTCAGGCCGGAGAGGGCGTCGGAGCCGCCGCACTTCATGCCGAGCGTGAGATCGCTGGCGGGCCGCGTCTCGCGCCGGTCGCCGGACATGCGCTCGAGCAGGGTCTCGACGGCGCGGATGCCCTCTTCCTCCTCATCGAAGACCGACTGGGCAGCGTAAGGGACGACGCGTTCGCGCGCCGCCTCGGGCAGGCCGTCCAAGAACGCGTCGAGCTGGTTGTTCTCGCAGCCGAGGCCGATCAGGACGACGCCCCCCGCATTGGGATGCACGGCAAGCCCGCGTAGAACGTCGCGCGTTGCGGAGAGGTCGTCGCCGAGCTGGGAACAGCCGAAGGGGTGAGCGAAGGCGTGGACGCCGTCGGCGCCGCCCCGCTTCTCGACGATCTGCGCGCCCGCCTTCGCGACGCGGGCGGCGGTCGCGTTGACGCAGCCGACCGTGTTCAGCACCCAGATCTCGTTGCGGGTGCCGACACGCCCGTCCGCACGCAGGTATCCTTGGAAGGTCGAGGCCCGGGCGGGAGCGGGAGACGAAGGTGCCGGTTGCGGCTCGTAGGCGTACTCACCGCCCGCCTGGAGGGCCGTCGCCAAGTTGTGCGAGTGGACGTGCTCACCGAATTCGATCGGCGCCGTCGCTCGTCCGATAGGATGACCGTAGCGGGTCACGGGTTCGCCCTCCCGGTGCGGACGAAGAGCGATCTTATGTCCCTGGGGAACGTCCTGGGAGAGGGCGATACGCTGTCCGGCAACCTCGACGGTCTCGCCGGCGGAGAGAGGGCGCAGCGCCACGGCGACGCTGTCGTCCGGGTGTATGCGGAGGGCGGCGGGGGCGACGCTCATGACCGCTCCGGCGCTGCGCGAAACGCTTTCGCGATCGCTTCGTACATAGGCTTCGGCCGGTACGCGTCGTCGAAGGGGAGGGGGCGGCGGACCAGTTCGCCCTCGTCGACGAAAGCCTGAATCCAGCTGTCGTGGTCGACGAGGCCCCAGGTCAGCACCTCCTTCGTCTGTGGATAGTCGAGCATCAGGTCGAGGTAGTCCTTCGTGTAGGCAGCGATCTCCGCGTCGCGCTGGGTGTCCGTACCCGTCGCGTCGCCGTCGTTCACGTCGAGCTCCGTCACGTACAGCTCGAGTCCCATGCCCGTCACCTCGTCCAGGAAACCGCGCCAAGCCTTCTGCCGCGCGGAGGAGAACTCGGCCGTTCTGTCTGTCCACTTCGCGTGGCCTTGGATGCCGAGACCGTCCACGGGCACGCCGTCCGAAACCATCCGCTCGAGGAGGCGCAGCACGGCTGCCCTATGGGATTCGTGTCCGTCCTCCCAACTCATGTAGTCGTTGTAGCTGAGCGTCGCGCCGGGCGCGGCGGCCTTCGCTTCTTCGAAGGCGACGTCCACGACCTGGGGGCCCATTGCCTTCGTGAATGGCGTGGGACGCAGGGCACCGGTCTCGGGGTCCAACGTCTCGTTGACGACGTCCCAAGCGTAGATCTGCGGCGCGTAGCGCCCCGCGACCCTGCCAATGTAGCCGCGCAGGAAGCTCTCCGTGTCGCGCGGTCCGTCGAACGCCGTGTCTGTCAGCCAGTCCGGCAGGTAGTCCGGGTGGTTCCACAAGAGCGCGTGGCCTCGGAGCCCAAGCGCGTTCGCCTCGGCGAAGCGGGCGAGCGCGTCCGCTTCGTCGAACCGCCAAGCGTCGCGCGTAGGCAGGATCGCGTACATCTTCTGCGCGTTCTCCGCGACGACGACGCTGCAATCCCGCCGAACGAGTGCGACGTAGTCTTCATCGGCGAGCTGCGTGTTCCTGACCGCGCTGCCGAACCGGAGTCCTCGCGCCGCAGCAAGATCGCCGAGCCCCGAAGCCGCCTGGTCGGTACCATGGGCGATGAGCGGCGCCGCTGCCAAAACGGCGCCGGCGGCCGGCAGGGTCTGGAGGAGGCGTCGTCGGTCAGTCTCGAGCATAGGGCAGGTCGTTCGATTGCGGCAGCCCATCCTAGCAAGGTGGCGACCACATTGCAGTACGTAATGCTAGAAAGTAGGAATCCTAGGTGCGCCAGGGGCTCCACCAGCCTCTGGTTCTCACCTCGCTCGAGCGCTGCCGTCCGCCGCCCTGTCCGTCGCAGATCGGCCGGCGGCCTAGGCTCCCGTCTGCGGAAACCGCTTGCGCCGCATGCGCTACAGATGTAGCACAGCTACAAATGTAGCGCATGCGGCGCGGTGAGGAGTTCCGGTCATGCTCGATAGCCTACCCCCGCGGGAACGGCAGATCGTCGATATCCTCTACGAGCGGGGCGCGCTGGCTGCCGCCGAAGTTCGCGAGGCGCTGCCGGACGAGCTCAGCGGGTCCGCCGTCCGCGCCATGCTTTCGCGCCTGGAACGGAAGGGCTTCGTACGCCGCTCCCCTTCCGAACGCGGCTACCTCTACGCGCCCGTCCTCGCCGAGGAGGCGGCTTCCCGTTCCGCGCTCAGCCAAGTGGTCCGGGTCTTCTTCGGCGGTTCGCCGGCCGGCGCGGCGACGGCGCTGCTCGGCATGTCCCAGGGCCTCGAGGAGGAAGAACTGGACGAGCTCGAACGGATGATCGCGAAGGCGCGGGAGGAGAAGCGATGACCACGGATCTTCTCATCGAGTTCGCTTGGAAGTCGGCGGCCCTGACGGGAGGCACTCTGATCGCCCTTCGCCTCCTCCGTCGCAGGTCCGCCGCAGAGCGGTCCTTCGTGGCTCATGCGGGCCTTCTTGCCGCTCTCTTCCTGCCGCTCGCCGTCCTGCGCCTGCCTGCGCTGACGGTCGAGCTTCCAGCTGCGCCCACCTTCGGTCAGGCGCGCCTGTCGCCTCCGACCGAGGTTCATGGTCCGCCAGGATCGAAGGGCGCCAGCATTCCTCTCGGCGATGCAACACAAAGGTCGGCGCCCGTCGCCTCGGGTCAGGGGGCTATTTGGTTGCTCGCCTACGCACTGCCTGCAGCCGTCCTTGCGCTCCTCACGCTCCTCGCGGTCGCAAGGCTCTTCACCCTGCGCGCCCGCGCCTCGGTCCTCGTCGACGGTCCATGGCTGACGGCGCTCGCTCGCGCGCAGCAGCGCATGGGCTTCAAGGACGGCACCGCGCTCCTCGTCAGCGAGGACGTCCGTTCGCCGGTCAGTTGGGGTCTCATGCGTCCCGTCATCCTACTCGATCCGAGGGCTGTCGAGGCGCGCGAAGAGGCCGAAGCGATCATCGCGCATGAGTTGGCCCACGTGGCGCGGCTCGACTGGGCCAACATGCTGATCGCTCGGCTGGTGACGGCGCTCTTCTGGTTCAATCCGTTCGCCTGGCGGCTTGCGGCGGAGGCGCATCAGCTACGCGAGGAGGCGGCGGACGACGCCGTCCTGCGCGCCGACGTCGATGGCGCGGACTATGCCAGCCTCCTCGTTGGCGCGGCACGGCACGAGAACCGGTCGCTCGCTCTCGCTGCCCACGGCGTCGCGCCGGGCCGCAACTCGTTGAAGAGGCGCGTCGCACGCGTGCTCGACGCCCGGCTCTCCCGCGTACCCGCCCGCGGCGTCTGGACGGCCGGCTGTTCGGCGCTCGTGGTCCTCGTAGTCGGCCCGCTCGCAGCGTTGTCGCCCGTCGAGGCTCAGTCGGTCGCTGCCGGGCGCGACGCGACGGCCACGTCGTTGCGCTCGGTGCGGGAGCCCGCTCAAGCCGAAGCCGACGCGGAGGCCCGCCCGGACCGGATCGAGCGGACCAGTCGCCAACGCCGCCCTTCGGTCGAGCAGCTCATCGAGATGAGAATGTTCGACGTGACGCCCGAATATGCCGACGAGATCGCGGCGGCAGAGCCGGCCTTCGCGGACCTCGGCACCGACGACCTCATCGAGTTCCGTATGCACGGCGTCGACGGCGACTTCCTTCGCGAGTTAAAGCGAGCAGGCATCGCGATCGATGATCCAAGCGACGTTGCGCCCGCAGCGATCCAGGGGGTCGACGCGGCGTTCGTCCGCGAGATGGCGGAGGTGGGCTTCGAGGGCCTTAGCCTTGAGGACCTCACCGACCTCAGGATCGCAGGTGTCAGCGCCGACTACGTCCGCAGCTTCAGGGAGGCGGGCTACCGAGACCTCACCGTGGACGAGGTAACCGAACTCGCTCTCTTCGGCATCGACCTCGACGACCTGAAGCGGGGGGAGAGCCGCTAGGGCCGCCGCCCGCCACCTATCCGATCCGTCCGTGTCCTGACGCCCGCTTCCGGGTGAACGGGTGAGCCTTGTCAACCGACAGCTTTGGGAGAAGCGCCATGAAGATCGTCCTGACCCTCGCCGCCAGTAGCCTTCTTATCGCCGGAACGTTCCATCCCGTCGCCGCAGGAGAAGTCATCGACTGGCGTATCCTGCCTATGGGAGAGGAGAATGCCTCATCCGAGCTCGACCTCGCCATCCGCAAGATCTCCAGCGACGGCGGCACGTCGAGCACGACCCGCAGCTGGCCGCTCGCTGCCCTCGAGGGCCTGTCTCAGCAACAGCTCATGGCGGAATCGGCGACCGACACCGCATTCGTCATTCGGCGCGAACCGGGCGCCCTCGAATGCGAAGGCCGCGTACAGAATGGGCGCGGTGGCGGTGAATGCATCTTCGAACCGGATTTCGGCTTTACCGACCGGCTCGAACAGCTCGGTCTCGAACGTCCCGATGCGAACGAGCAGTATCACCTCATGTTGGCCGGGGCGGACACCCGGATGATCGAGGAACTCGAGGCCCTCGGCTTTGGCCGCCCGGACCTCGATCAGCTCATGGCCGTCGCGATTCACGGCGCCGACGCGGCCTATGCCGGAGAGCTGGCGGCCACCGGGTACGAACTCGACGATCTGGACGATCTCGTCGCCTTCCGCATTCACGGCGTCACCGCGTCCTACGTCGAGAAGATGGCGCAGATCGGCCCACGCTTTCGCGCGCTGCCTGCGGACGAGATCCTCGCCCTCAGCATCCACGGCGTGACACCCGACTACGTCGCTGCTCTTGCCGGCATGGGTCCTGGCTTCGCCGAACTCTCGGCAGAAGAGGTCGTCACGATGCGTATCCACGGCGTCACGCCTGAGTTCGCGGCGGCGATGGCCGCGCTCGGCTATGACGACCTCTCGCCGGACGAGCTCGTTAGGTTACGAATCCACGATGTCAATCCGGACTATGTGCAGGCGTTCGAGGAGGCAGGGCTGAGGCGGCCCGACGCGGACGAACTCGTCCGAATGCGCATCGCGGGCTTCGACCCGGGTCGCATGAAGAAGCGTGACTGAACCGGCAACGTCCGACGAGACGCCCCTATGACACCGCACCGCAGCGCCCTCGACCAACGGCACCGCGCGCTTGGCGCTTCTCTCGCCGCGCTCACGTTCCTCGGCTTCCAGCCTGCTTATGCGCAGGACGAAGCCCCGAGCGGAGACGTGCCCGCGCTGGCCGCACCGCAGGCCCGCAAGGTCGCGGCGGCCCAGACCTACACGGCAGAGGACTTCGCCCGCTTCAAGCCGCGAACGGCGCTCGACATGCTGCGGCAGGTGCCGGGCTTCGTCATCCGCCAGGCCGAGGAGGAAGAGAGAGGGCTCGGACAGGCGAGCACCAACGTGCTCATCGACGGCAAGCGTGTCTCGACGAAGTCCAACGATGTCGTCACGGAGCTTACCCGTGTGCCGGCCGCGACCGTCACGCGGATCGAACTCCTTGACGGGGCGACGCTCGATATCCCGGGCCTTTCGGGACAGGTCGCGAACGTCGTGACCGAGAGTGGCCGCATCAACGGACAGTTCGCCTGGGAGCCACAGGCGCGGCCCTACCACACCGATCCGCTGCTGACGCGCGGCAGTCTCTCTCTGAGCGGAACGCTCGGGCCGGTCGACTACACCTTAGGCCTCGAAAATCGCAGCTCGCGCAGCGGAGCAGGCGGCGGGACCGTGATCACTTCGCCTCTCGGCGTGCCGGTCGAGTATCGCGACGACGTCTGGTCGACCCATGCCGAACAACCCCGCATCAGCAGCCGCTTCGCGATCGACGGCCCGGGCAGCAGCGTCGGGAACCTGAACTTCTCCTATGGGCGCCTCTACTACGACTACGTCGAGTACGGAGAGCGGACGAGGCCGGATGGCGACGACCGCGATCGGGACGTCGTGGTCGAGCAGAACGGTTACGACTACGAGATCGGGGGCGATTGGGAGTTCTCGCTCGGTACCGGGCGGCTGAAGCTGATCGGGCTCGACCGCTTCGAGCACGAGCCGTTCCGCCAAACGATCTTCACCCGCCCCCTCGCCGGCGCGCTCGCCGGAGACCGCTTCGTGGCCACGGGCGACAGCACCGAGCGGATCGGCCGGGCGGAGTACCGAATGAGGGCGTTGGGCGGCGACTGGCAGCTGTCGGGAGAAGTCGCCTTCAACGCCCTCGACAACGTCTCCGCCCTCTACGTGCTCGGTACTGACGGCGCGTTCGAAGCGGTCCCGTACCCGGAGGGGACCGGCCGGGTCGAAGAGGAGCGTTACGAGACGATCGTCAGCTACGGCCGACCGCTGTCGCCGAGCGTCACCCTTCAGCTTGCGGGCGGCGCTGAGTACTCCGAACTGCGCCAGATCGGAAACGGAGGACAGGAGCGCAGCTTCCTCCGGCCGAAGGGCTCTGTCTCCCTCGCCTGGAAACCGTCCGCGAAGACTGACATCTCGCTACGAGCGGAGCGGGCCGTGGGGCAGCTCGACTTCATCGACTTCCTCGCCCAAGTCGATCTCGACGAAGAGAACGAGAACGCGGGCAACCCCGACATCGTGCCGCAGCAGAGTTGGAGTTTCGAGGCGGAAGGAAAGAGGGGGCTGGGCCCCTGGGGCTCCACGACGCTCCGCGTCTACGCCGAGTCGATACAGGACATCGTCGACTTCGTGCCGATCGGCGAGGCTGGTGAATCGCCTGGTAACATCGACCACGCCGTGATTCGCGGCGCGGAGTGGGCGAGTACGCTGCAGCTCGACCCGGCAGGCCTTCCCGGCATGAAGCTGGACGCGCTCATCGTGCTGCAGGACAGTCGCCTGGACGACCCTCTGACCGGTAGAGCCCGACCCATCAGCGACGAGCGGCAGCGCTTGATCGAACTCAACTTCCGACATGACGTGCCGCATACGGACTGGGCATGGGGTAGCGATCTCTACTACGAGAGGGCGGCGAAGTCATACCGCTTGACGGAGCTGGGACGTCTTTACGAGGGGCCGGTCTGGTTCGCCCTGTTCGCCGAGAACAAGGACGTGTTCGGTTTGACGATGCGTCTCTCGGTCGACAACATCCTCGGTGGACGAAGCCGCTGGGAGCGCATCGTTTACGAAGAACGCCGAACGGGCCCCGTTGCCTACTTCGAGGACCGGGACCGCCTGATCGGACCGATCTTCGGCTTCTCTGTCAGCGGCTCGTTCTAGACGCTGGCTGTCGGGCGCCGCTTGCGTGTCGAGCCGATGATCGGCGGTCTCGAGTTCGAAGCTGCTTCGCCTGTCGGTTCGAGGCGAGCGGGTTCGACCATGGCGACGTGGCACTGATCGGTCACCTGCGCGTCGTCGGTCTGAAGCGACGAATTTGCCGGGCATGGAGAGCCGTTGGCCCTTCAGGCGCTGCACGCATCCGAGGCAGATCAAGAGCCGGCGGAGCCGCTCGCAGAACGGGGCCGGCGGATCACGCCGCGGACGCCGCCGCTCGTCATCAGAGCGACGTCGGCGAGGGCGAAGGGAAGCCCGAGCCGGGAGGCTGCGGCGAGGTAGAGCGGTTCCCACACCGGATCGAATTTGTCCTTGTACATCCGAAGGCCTTGAAAGCCGTAGAAGCGCCCGCCATGCTCATAGGCGAAGGCGCCGACTTGAGAGAGGAGCGGCGCCAAGCGATCCTCTTCGAGGCCCGACAGCGGCGCCATCCCGAGGTCGAGGACGCCGTAGCCGTTCTCTTTTCCCCAGAAGGCCAGCTCGGTGAAGAGGTAGTCCATGACGCCGCGCGGGGTCGCCTCGGCATAACGCATCAGATCGACCGAAAGCTCCCGTCGGCTCGTCGTGGTCCAGACGTTGGCGAAGGCGACCGGTCCGTCCGCCCCTTCGACCAAGGCGACGGGGAAGCGGGAGAGGTATGCCTCGTCGAACGAACCGAGGCTGAAGCCCTTCTCTTCGCCTTCATGGCGCGCCAGCCAAGCATCGGAGATCGGTCTCAGCTTCGGCAGGAGGGCCGGCACCTCGTCGATCGGAGCGATACGGAAGGTAAAGCCCTCCCGCTCCACTCTCCGCTTGATCTGCCGTAGAGGCTTCCTCGCGCTCCCTTCGAGGCTGAATGACGGGAGGGGAACGAGGGCTGCCTCGCCGATCTTCTGGATGATGAGGCCAAGCTCGACGAGGCCTGGCAAGAGGTCCCGTCCGACCGAGTAGAAGCAGAGTTCCATCCCATGCCGGTCTGCGAAGTCGCGGAACCCGCGCAGCGTCGGAAGGATGTCGTTCTCTCGTCCGCAAGGTTCGCCCATTACGATCAGACGCCGTCCCCTGACGCCGTATTGCAAGAAGGTCTCGCCGCTCTCGCTCCAGAAGAGGTGCTTGTCGCGGAGCCAAACGAGGTTGGCATCACACCGTCCGAAGGACGCTCGATCGAGAACTCGAAGGATCCGGTCCTCGTCGAGCGGGGGAGGAGCCTCCTCGAGCGGCGCCGGTGCGAGGAGGCGCCAGGCGATGACGCCCGCAAGGAGGATCGCCCCGCCGGCCGCGCCGCGCAGGAAGCGAGAGGCGCCGCCGTCTTCGAGGACGAAACGCCACCAGAGCTCGTCTGAGTAAGGAACGTCTTCGAAGAAGACGAAGCCCAACCAGACGAAGGTCGCAAAGGCTGCGATCGCTGCGAGGAACCAGCCGCGCTCGTGCAACGCTCGGCGCAGACCGCCGGGCCGGTAGAAAGCGCCCCGGGAGAGCCAAAGTGCGGCGGCTAGGATCGCGAGAACCGCGCTCTCCACCAAGCTGCCTGAACGGGTGGCATTGAGGACGGTCGAAACGATCAGCAGGCCGAAGGCCAAGGTCCAAGCGCTTCGCGATCGCCGCCGGAGGCCAGCCGCGACGAGGAGGAGAAGCACGCCGGCGAGGCTGCTGAAGAAGTGCGACGCGTTGACCCGAACGACCGGCACGAGCCGCGCGACTTCCTCGGGCAGTGAGGGGAGGGCGAGCGACCAAAGTAAGATGACGCCGGCGCCGAAGCTGAGGACGGCGAAGACGGCAGGGGCGAGGACCATAACCGCAGCCGTGAGAATGCCTGGCAAGCGGCCAAGACCGAGCGCCGCAGCGCTCCGCCGAACCAGGAGCGCGCCCCGGACGCCCCATCGCCGCGGTGTGCGGGCGAGGGGTCTACGAGTCGCGGCGTCGCTCACGTGAAGGCCTTACGACGTGTTCTGCAATCGACCGGAAGCGGCTCCCAAGATCGTGGCCGCCAGGCAGCGTCGCCGTTTCGACGACGACGCCATCCGGTGCGCGAGCACGCACACGGTCTTGGGCGCCGTAGAGCAACCTCACCTCGAACCCCTCCTCGACCAAGCGTCCGATCGCCGGAGCGGTCGGGAGATCGTCGGGTCCGTGTCCGTCGAGCCAGCCTGCCGGGTGGAACTGGAAGCCTGTCATCGTAGCCGGGGCGATGAGGACGACACGTTCTATCCGCCGCTTCATCGAATCGGGAAGTCGCGGTGCCGCGAAGGCGATGACCGCGCCGAAAGAGTAGCCAACCAGCGTAATTGAGGCAGTAGCATCGAAGCGTTCGAGCCGGCTTGCGACGTGCTTCGCCAGGGACGCTTCGCTCCGTCGTTTCAGGAAGTGCGCGAACGCTCCGATGATGTCGGCCGACACGTTTCGCCGCCGGAGTTCGTGGGCGAGGCCCCAGGAGAAGGTCGGCAGGATCCCGTCGCCTGAGAGGATCAGAACGCTCTTCGGAACGGGAGAGGCAATGGGACGAGAAGCGGACACGGGAAGAGACCGGCGAGATGGTGAAGTGAACGATGGCGGATCGAGGCGCTGGGCCCGAGAACTCTTCGACAACATACCTCTTTCGGCCACCCTCCGAGAAGGCCCGCAACTCGAGGTGGCCGTCTTCCAACATGCTGCTCGTCCTTCTTCCCAAGCTCGGAACAGAATGTCCGTCGTAGTCAACCCGAACATCTCTGCGACGCGGACCAGTCCGCTAAAGGCAACGAGGCGGACTTCGGTGGCGCGCGTCTGTGCGAGGCTCGATCGTCTCACGAGCCGTGCCGGTACTCGGATCGGTGACACAGGCTGCTAAGGAGCGTCGCGAGGGACACGGGCATCAGTACCTAGAGGGACTAAGGTCCAGATCTCGACGGCTTCAAATCACAGACGCTTCCACCGAAGCCGGCGGGCCTGCCGAGTACGATCAAGACGATCGCGCCCTGAGAGCGCGTTACGGCTCTACCGCGTATACCGGTCCAGCCCTCCATGCCGATCGGACCTTCTCCGGCAATCGTGCGGCCTAGGTCGTGTTGGCGAAGACATCCCGGCCTGCTTCGGCGATCTGCGCCATCTTGCGCCGAACTTCATAGGAATCCTCGTCCTCCCGATCGATGAAACGATGATAGTCGATCTTGCGAAGGCAGAGTCGGAGTGCGAGCGGAGCTCATGATCTAAAGGAGGTTGCCGAACGTCACCGTCCCGGCCGGTCGCGAACGGGCCGTAGCCACCGCTCTCGTACGCAGTTATGTAAAGTAAGAACAAGGAAAACAGGCTGTGCAGTCGACAAGGTGCACATGCCATGTGCACGTTCGCTGTTGGTCCGTTCTTCCTACTGAGAAAATGCCGTTAAATCAATCCCATAGATTTTGTATTGCGCCTATGATCGATTGGACGGACCGGTACTGCCGGTTCTTTCATCGGCTGCTTACTCGCAAAGCGCGGCTCTACACGGAGATGGTCGTTGACGAGGCGATCATCCGTGGGGACCGAGACCGCCTTCTCGATCCTGGAAGCGTGGCGGGGCCGGTCGCGTTGCAGCTTGGCGGGTCGGACGCCGGCCGGTTGGCCGAGGCCGCTCGGATCGGGGAGGGGTACGGCTATCAGGAGGTCAATTTCAACGTTGGCTGTCCCTCGGACAGGGTGCAGTCGGGCGCATTCGGCGCTTGCCTGATGCGTGATCCCAGCCTCGTCGCACGCGGGGTCGAGGCGATGCGGCGTGCGGTCTCGGTACCGGTCACGGTGAAGTGCCGCATCGGCGTTGACGACCAGGATCCAGCCGCGGTCTTGCCCGCCTTCGCGGACGCGATGGCGGGGGCGGGCTGCGAGACGCTCATCGTCCACGCGCGCAAGGCCTGGCTTCAGGGGCTCAGCCCGAAGGAGAACCGGAGCGTACCGCCGCTGGATTACGAACTCGTCGCGCAGCTGGCTCGGGAACGGCGTGACCTCCACGTCGTCCTCAATGGCGGCATCGGCTCGCTGGACGAGGCCGAGGCGCATCTCGGCCGGTTCGCGGGCGTCATGCTTGGCCGCGCCGCGTATGAGCGGCCCTACCTGCTGACGTCGGTCGATGAACGGCTCTTCGGTGAGAACGTGCCTGCGCCGAGCCGCGCTATGGTCGTGCGGACCGTCGCAGATCGAGCCGAGCGAACCGGCACGCCCGTTTGGCGCTACGCTCGGCACATGCTCGGTCTTTATGCGGGCGAGCCCGGAGCGCGCACCTGGCGGCGGCGGCTGTCGGAGGAGACGAGGGCGGGCGGATCGCCTGTGCTTCTAGATGCGCTGGACGAGGTCGAAGCGGCGCAGGCTGCCGCCTGAGGGGCGCGCCGTTCAGCGAATGCGGGATGCGTCCCTGTCCCCGGCGCCTGTCCGGTGCCGACCCGAACCGGGCTTGCCGGTCCGCTCGAAGAGCGAAGGCGCGGGTGGGGATCCCACTGGAGCCGCGGGGCGGGGCGCGGCGTTCGAGGCGAGCTTTTCCCGCTCTTCCGTCGTGAAGCGCTCGCTCTGGGTGTAGTAGGGCGAGCCGTCCGGTTTGTCGGTCAGCTTCGTGTTTCGCTGAAAGAGGCGCGGGGAGGGCGGCACGCCGGTCTCCTCTTCTCCTTCCCGTTCCCCTTCCGAACGCTGCTCAGGCCGTACCGGCCCCAGGCGACCGCCCGCGCCGCCCGGCAGGGCGGCTTCGCCGATGCGCTCGGAGAAGGCCTCGGGCGGAGAGGCATCCTCTTCCGGTGAGGCCGAAGGCCCGGCAGCGGCCGCAGGCGACTGTTCCGCGACCGGCGGAGGCGCCTCCGCCTTCGTCGTCCTGGCGAGGAGGTAGCCAAGGTAGAGCGCTATGCCGCCGAGGAGCAGCGCGCCCGCTACGCCGACTACGATGTTGCGCATCCGCCCGCTTCCTCCGGCCCGGGGTCGATGCCGGAGTCATACACAGCCTGCGCCCGAGTCGCGAATCGAGCCGTTCCGCTCAGGTCAGGCGAAGCAGGATCACCACGAGCACGATCGCGGCAAGCCCGCCGACGAACACGATCCGCTGCCATCGGCGG
Organism: Parvularcula dongshanensis; assembly: GCF_014199615.1. Lineage (GTDB taxonomy): Bacteria > Pseudomonadota > Alphaproteobacteria > Caulobacterales > Parvularculaceae > Parvularcula > Parvularcula dongshanensis. The sequence goes on from NZ_JACHOB010000004.1 coordinate 218,758, forward strand.
CGAAGGATGACCTTCCCTTGCCGTGCTTTCTCCCCCTCCATCGCATCCTCCCCAAGGTTGCTTCGTTCAGACGTATCGACGAGCGCCGTCATCGAACGTTCCGCCGTCAGGCGCTCGCCGCCCCGTGACGGAAGCAGGTGAGGGGGTGGTCGTCCACCATGCCGACCGCCTGGCAGAACGCGTAGGTGATGACGGGACCGCAGAAGACGAAGCCGCGCTTCTTCAGCGCGCGGGCCATGAGGCGGCTCTCATCTGTCTGCGCCGGGACTTCGGCCGTCGTCGCCCAGGCGTTGCGGCAGGGCTCGCCGCCGTAGAAGGACCAGAGCCAAGCCGAGAAGCTCTCCTCCTCCATCACCGCGAGCCAGGCGCGGGCGTTGCGGATGGCGCCGTCGATCTTGGTGCGGCTGCGCACGATGCGGGCATCGCCGAGGAGCCGCGCGACGTCCGCCTCGCCGAAGCGCGCGACCCGCTCCGGCTCGAAGCCTTCGAAGGCTTCGCGGAACGCTGCCCGCTTGTGCAGGATCGTCCGCCAAGAAAGCCCCGCCTGGAACCCGTCGAGCACCAGCTTCTCGTAGAGCGCGCGGTCGTCGTACTCCGGCACGCCCCACTCGGTGTCGTGATAGCGCGTGTAGAGCGGGTCGTTCGGCGGCACCCAGGCGCAGCGGGACAGGCCGTCGGGATGCCCGCTCACGGAAGGTAGGACGGCGGGGTCAGCGTCACCGGGTCGTCGCCGCACATCGGTGGCTCGGCCGCCGCGGCGACCCGGTCGACCCGCAAAAGGGCGAGGCCGACGCCGTCCCGCGTGCTGGTCACCTCGCCGAGCGTGCTGCCGCCGGCCGTGACCGGCGCGCCGGGCGCGAGGGCGTCGCCGCGCACCTGCCAGCTGCGCTTTCGCACCTCGCCCTTGCGGAACATGCGCGAGGCGACCTCCTGTCCGACGAAGCAGCCCTTCTTGTAGTCGACCGCCCCGAGCGCATCGAGGTTCACGTCCATCGGAAAGACCGCGCCCGCCTCGTAGTCGCGCCCGAACTCCGGCACGCCGAGGTCGAGGCGGCGAGCGTCGTAGCCGGCGTCGCTCTCCGGCGCGGCGGGCCCGGCGAGCCAGCGCTTGCCGAGCGCGGGCAGGCGCGGGTCGGTCACGGCACCGTCCGGCCCTTCGTCGCCGACATGGACGGCGAGGTCGCCGCGCGCCTCGATCTGAACCTTCGCGCGCAGCTTGTAGAGGCCGAGCCGCTGTCCGATCGCCGCGTCCTGGCCGGGCGGCAGGTCGAGAAGGACGCCTTCCTCGGTCCTGTGGACGAAGAAGGCGCAGAGCACCTTGCCCTGCGGCGTCAGGAGCGCCGCATGCGTCGCTTCGCCGGGCGAAAGCCGCGCGACGTTCGCGGTCAGGAGGTTCTGCAGAAAGGACACGGTGTCCGGCCCCGTCAGCGACAGGACACGGCGGCCGGGCAGGACGGCGGGGGGAAGCGAGGTCATAGCGGAGAGATAAGAGAAGATCGGTCGGGATGCACATTCTTCGTGGCGCTGTCGCTCGCTGCATTCTTAGTGGCGCTACCGGCGGGCTGACCGCCCGCCTGCTTGAGCGCTGGCTGGCGGCACGGGCCTTTGGCCCCGGGCGCCAGCGAGACCGGAAGCGAGGCAGCGCTCATCGTCCGCTTGCGCGGTGGTACGATGGTCCGGGGTGTCCCGCGCGCGGCTCGCCGCAGTTCGGGGAGTGGTAAGGTTGTCTGCGGCGCAAGGGGTCCCAAACCCTCGCAACGCGCGGTACGGGACCCTCCACCTCCCTCGAGGCGATCCGCCGGGGCCGTTCTTCAGCTCGCCCGGCGCGTGTCTGGCCCGATACGGCGGGATGCATTCCATCACCCAGGCCGACCGGCACGTGGTCCCGCAGCGGCAGGCAGGAGAGACGTCAGCTGTCGGCCCTGCCGCGACCAGGAGAGAATGGCACGGGCCCAAGGGGGCGGGGATAAGTGTGGCGGTAAGGTCGCTTTCAGCAGCGACCGGAAAGTCGGTTCGTCACCGATAAGGGACGTTGATTGCAGGACTGCGACGTCCACTTCGGCGCAGGACCGGACATCAGAAGCGAAGCACGCGTCCGAACCTAACGGTCAACCGCGTGTCGGTTTCTTGAGAGGTTGCCGTTTTCACTGGGCCGGCCAGGTCGCGACCGTGAGACAGAGCGACGAGCAGTTCGGTCTCCGGGGTGACCTCCCACCGAAGCTTGCCGAGCAGACCGAGCCGATCGCTCGCGTCGTCGTACTGGGCTTGGCCAGCGATGCGCAGGTTCGGCGTCGCGTTGAACTCAGCGCCCGCACTGACGACTTGAACGGTGAGATCGCCGGTCGGCAGGTCGAAGGATTCACGCGTGTAGCCAGCCTCAAAGGCGAGGTGCCGGTTCGGGCGGACCCGCAGGATCGGGTTCACCTTGATCGTCTCGCCGTCATAGGCACCGCCCCAATCCACGTAGAGCCGCCCGCCGACCGTCCGCGACGGCGCCAGGTCGAGATGCGCCTCGTAGTTCTCGGTGTCGTAGACCCCCGGTGCGACCGGCAGTTCGCTCAAGATCGAGAAGGGTTCGAGGACCGTCGTCTTGCGTTCGAGCCGGTTCAGGAACAGCTGGTCCTGGCGCGGCGTCCTCAGCGTCAGGAAGGTCGCGAAGTGGCCATCGAGAACCGTGCCGTCGCGATCACCGACGACGCCGCGCGCGACCCCAAGGCTGGCGTAGCTGATCGGCAGGTCACGGAGGTAGAAGCTTTTCCACCCGTACCCGTTCATTCGCCGAATGCCGGACCGGTTCGCGAAGCCGAGCTTGGGGTCGTAGCCGGCCTCGATGTCCTTGTACTGCAGGAAGCCCGTCCAAGCGCTCGACCGATAGGCGACCTCCGAGCCGATGGTGTCGAACGCTTCGCCGCCCTGCCAGGAGCGCAAGACGGCTGCGTCGACGCTAAGGTTGCCGCCGCCCAAGCCTGTCCAGATATGCTGGAGGTCGACCCCCGCCACCGTGTTGTCCGTCAGCCCTGACGGATCGCCGTTCGTCGCGATCGCGCCGATCCGGGTGCCAGCCGTCACGTCGGCGGACAAGCGCGCGACGGACAGCAGCTGCGGCTCCGCCGTCCCCTCCTCTGTCCAGGCGGACAGCGCACCGATCCCGAAGCGCCCCACCCGCCCCGATAGCTTGGTACCTGCCGCGATGCCGTCCGCCGCTCCGCTTTCGAGGCCGATCCTCCGCGAGAAGAACGGGCGGCCGTTGACGTCGCCTGTGAAGGCCGCGCCGCCAAACTGAAAGACGGAGGCGTCTTGCAGGAAGAAGTCCCGGGTCTCGGGAAGGAAGAGCGCGAAGCGCCCCGTGTTGACTAGCCTCTCGTCGAGCGGCGCATCGCTGAAGTCCGTGTTCAGCGTGACCGTACCGTTCAGCGAGGGCGTAATCGACCAGCGGGCGTCCACGCTGGGCTCGAGCACGCCCTTCGTGTCGGTATCCTCGCCGGTACCGTGCTCGACTCTGACGATGCCGTAGACCATTGCCTCGACGCCCAAACCGTCGCGCGGCGGCGCGGTCAGGCTGAGCCGGGCGACGTCGGTCAGGTCCATGATCTCGCGGGAGCGGTCGACGTTCGATAGGCGGATCTCCTCGCCCAAGCGCGGGATCATGCGGGTGATCTGGAAGCCCCAGTCTCCCGCCTCCGCACGATACCCTAGCGACCGGAACGGGATCGCGAACTCCGCCGTCCAGCCATCCGGCGTCAGCTGAGCCCGGCCCTGCCAGATCGTGTCCCATTCGGGCCGCTCGGTCCGGTTGTTCTCGATCAGCGCGTCGTAGCGCGCGCCGCCGGCGTTTAGGCCGAACGCGTAGCCGTCCCGCCCGGTGGATAGTGGGTCGAGCAGCACGCGGATTGACGGCTCCGCGTCGATGGCGAGGTCGCGTTCGAGCCGCCGAACCCGCATCGCGTCAGGCTGCGGGTCGAGCGCTTCGACGGCGATGTAGAGGTTGCGGTCGTCGTGTAGGACCCAAGCTCGCGTCTCCATCGTCGGGGTCGCGCCGAGCACCGGTTCGATCTGGACGAAGCCGGTCAGTGCGTCAGCCTGCTGCCAGACCGGCTCCAGGATCGCGCCGTCTATGTCAGGCGCCTCAGCGAGGTCGATCGTACGCGCGACCAGGCTCTCGGGTCCTGCTTCCTGTGCCGCGGCCGGAAGGCCGGCCGCAACGCTCATCGCGATCAAGGCCGTCGTCAGTACCCGCATTGCTTTTCCCCTGTCCGTTTCGGTCAGGGTAGAGACCGCGACGGTCCGCGACCTTCCGGCAGCGGACCTGATCCTGTCGAAGGAAGGTCAGCCGAGCAGGAAGCGCAGAACCTCAGGCAGGCGCGCGGCCCAGTATCGTTCGTGGTGGCCCGTCCCTTTGAACACTTGAGCGCGGTAGCCGTCGCCCGGTGTGAAGCCCGCGCGTTCGGCACCGGCCTCGAACGACTCCTGGAAAGGCGGGTAGTGCTCATCGAGCTCTTCCGTACCTCGATCGATCCATAGCCTAATCAGGTCTGGCGCCGGCAGGTCATTCGCCGCGAAGGCGCCGACCGCCGCGGTCACCTCGGCGACTTGCTCGTCGGTCGGCCGCAACGCTTCGTCCTGTGCGAACGGTCCGAAGCCCATCAGATGCGCCGACAGGCAACCGGCCCCGCCGAAGCGGTCAGGATGGCTCGCCAACGCTTCGAGTGAGATCAGAGCGCCCATACTGGAGCCGAGGAGGAAGGTATCCGAGCGGCTCCGGCGCACGGGGAAGTCCGCCTCGATCCTCGGCATGACGGTCTCAGTCAGGTAGGCGAGGTAGTCGTCCGAGCGAACCTCGCCGCCGCAGGAGCGCGCCATGACGGCACGCGTCTTGGGCGTCAGCCGGTCCCACAGGTGGCGGCTGTTGTACTCACGCGGCCTGTCCGCATCGGACGGGCTGGCGATGGCGACGACCACGGCTGGCTCGATGCCTTCACCCGCCAGCTTCGTCATTGCGTCGTCCATCTCCCACGCGACTCCTGAATAGCTCTGCGCTGGATCGAAGAAGTTCTTGCCGTCGTGAACGTAGACCACGCGCGCAGGGTTCTCCGCGGTCGCGCCATCCGGCACCCAGACATCGACCGCCCGCGGTACAACCCTATCCGAGCTGAGTTCGCCGAGGGGGAAGAGGCGACCCGAAGCGGGGCTGAACGCAGGTTCGGCGTTAGCGGCCCGCGCCCCCCGACCCAGCAAAGCCACCATGGTCGCACCGCTCGCTAGGACACCGCGTCTCGTGAAGCTCATGGCTCGTTCCCCTCTCTGTACGCGCTCGGTGTCGTGCCGAACCGGGCTTTGAAGCTTTGCGTGAAGGACGAGGCGGAGGCGAAACCTGCCGCCTCGAACACCTCAGCCGGGCGTTTGCGCTCGACGCGAAGAAGGTGGGCCGCGTAGCCAAGTCGCCGCTCGACGAGCCATCGGCCCGGCGTGACGCCGTACGCCGTACGGAAGTGCCGTTTGAAGCTCGACGCGCTCATGTGGCAGAGGAAAGCCATCTCTTCGGTAGACAAGCCCCGCTGCCACTGTCCTTCTACCGTGCGCTGGACCCGGGCGACCGGATCGTCACCGTTTGGTCTGCGAAGGACGGTGAAGGCATCCGAGCCCTCCGTCTCCAATAGGACGAGTAACGCCTCTTCCAAACGCAGGGCTATCCGCGCGGGAGACATCGCCGGAAAGGTTGCGAGGGTCCGTGCGGTCTCGTCGCGAAGCGCCGCCAGCTGGCGGCTCGGATGCAACGTATGGAACTGCTCTTCGCTACGCGGTGCCGGACGCTGCGCGCCTTGCTTCGCCAGCACTCGTTCTAAGAAGACGTCGTCGAAGAAAAATAACAGGCTCCGATAGGGCTCAGGGCCGAGTCGCGTGTCCGTGGAGAGGCAATGGCCGGCCGCGAACAGCACCGCCCCGCCCTCCTCGACCTCGACGTACCGCTTCCCGCTGAAGAGCCGTTTGCGGCCGCTCAGCACGAACGACAGCGCGTGGGTCGAGAACGAGATCATCAGACGGTCGCCGTCCTCGTCCGCCCGGTGCGCATAGACGGACGGCACGCCGGGCACGGGGGCGCGGCCGAGCGTGATATCGGGCAGCGTGATCGTGCCGAGTACGGTGCTGGACTCCCGAAGGGTCATGCGGGCACCCTCGCGCCTGAACCGCCCGGCCTGCGCAGCCAAGCGTCGGCTAGCAGAAGGTTCGGCACCCAACAGGCCCAAGCAATGATGGGGTACGCTGTGCTGAACGCCACGCCCGCGCCGAGCGCACCAGCGAGGTAGAGCCGCAGCGTGACGGCCGAGAAGGCGAGCGCGTAGCTCCTGACCATCCAGCGTCGGTGCTCGGCGATCTCGCCACGGCGCGCTGCGGCGAAGCCGAGCATCGTCGTCGTGATCCAAGCCAACCCGAGGCAAAGGAAACCGAGCGCCGCGACGCTGCCTGTTTCGGCCGTGACTGCGATCGGTAGGGACGCCAACCACGCAACCGCGATGGCCGCCACGTAGGCCCGCCCGCGAAACCTATGACACGCGCTCCGCGTCGGGCCGCGGAACTGCCAAGGCCCGATCATCAAGGCCATGCCGCCCGCCAAGGCATGCGTGACGAATGTGACTTTCCGGGCCTCGTAGTTAGGCAAGGGGGCGGACGGCGCCTCGGGCAGCGCATAGCGTGCCGAGGCAAGGCCGATGAAGCTCGCCGCTACAACCATCAACCCCCAACCGACGCGCGAAGGCGATCCAGGTGACGTCTTTTCCATCGGTTGCACGCTATACCTGGGCGGCCGGACCACAACCGGCTCGCGCGCACCCTGGCCCCTTGGCGATAGCAAGGGACCCGTTCGCGACATGCCTTTCCTCATCGGCGATGCCACGCTCAACGCAAGCGAACCGAGGACCGTCCGATGTTCCGACACACCATCGCCGTCGCGGCGTCGATCGCCGCTATATTCCCCCTTGCCGCCTGCGCTCAGACCGCGCGGCCGCACCTCGACTACGACGCGGCTGCCGCCGTACGCGACGGCTGCCTCGCGTTGGCGGAGACCGAGGGATGGAACATGGCCGTCTCGGTGCATGATGGCGCCGGTGACCTTGTGACCTTCGCGGCGATGGACGACGCGATCCCTGCCGTGACGGAGGTCGCTCGGTGGAAAGGCCACGCGGCGGCCACGTTCCGCTTCTCGACGGCGACGATGCGGGAGTGGAACGCGCCCAACGTCCCGAACATCGCGACCGTCGGCGGGGGCGTGCCGCTGTTCACCGAAGCGGGTGAACCGCTAGGCGGCGTTGGCGCGTCGGGCGCAAGCCAGGAGCAAGATATCGAGTGCGCGGAAGCAGGCGCGACGGCGGCGGGGCTCAGGACAAGTCGACCTTGAGGCACCTTCGGATGAACCGTTTGACCGCGCAGGTGTAGGAGCGGACATCGGACAGTTGCGCCTAGCTGCATGCACGAGCTTCTGCGATCTCAAACAGCTTCTGCCCGATAGACTGCGTCCGCGTTCCACGTGATCGGCTTTGGATCACAGATCGTCCGTCCTTCGGCGTCCTTTGACAACTCAACCGTGATGAGCTTGTCGCCAGGCGATGCCGGACTCAGCTCTAGCGCGAGATACTCAAAGAGCGGACGTTCATGAACAGCGATAACGACCTGGCGGCCTTGCTGTCTTGCTAGCGTACGGAGGAGCGCCGCAAACTGCGCGATGTGAATCTCATCCATGCTCTGAACCGGATCATCGATCACGAGCCAGGGCAATAGCGGCTTCACAGACAGATGTAGGGATAGAAAGAGCGTCAGCGCCGCCGTGTTGAGATTACCAGCACTGAGCATGGCTTTCGGATTTCCGCCCTGGTCCTTGCCACGATAGCGCGTGGTAAGCTTCGCCTCGACCGGCCCTCTTCCCTTATCCGGCAGTTCAAATACGGGAAGAAAAGGTTCTTCCGGTGCCAACCGGATGAAGAGATTATTCCACACTCGATTTAGAGACTCGTTGAACACCTCGCGCACAACAGCCGTGCGCGCCTCCACGGCGCGATCCGATAGTTTCCGGATCTCCCCACGGACTCCGTTGGTGGCCTTAATGGCATCTTTGAAGCTCTTGTGTTTCGCGCTCGCGTCGCGATGATCGCGTTCAAGCTCGCTAAGTCGCGCATGGGCGCTGGCATAGGCCTCGAGTGCCGCCTCAACCCGCCTGCGCTCCTGGTCGCGACGCAGCGCTGCGGCGAGGACTTGGTCGAGCGCTACCAAATAACGCTCCAAAACTGTTCCGAGCGCCTCGCTCTCGGACGGCTCTTGAAGGCTGAGCTGCTGCGCGAAGCCTAGGACCGAAGCTCGCAAACCCCGCAGCGCCTCCTCATCACGCCTCAAAATTGCCAGACGCTGCGACGCTTGATCTGTCTCTTTCGACAAAGCATCGCCCCGTCGCGCAGCGTCGGCGGTGTCTTGCAATCGACGAAGCGCTTCGCCGAGATTGGCGCGGCGATGCCTGAGCGCTGCAAGATCTCCGCCGTCCAGAACCGTTTCTTCCAATCGACTGAGATTTCTCTGATGTTGCGTAATCTGCATGCGGACTGTTTGGCGCTCCTCAGCCACAGAACGCAAACGACTTGCGGTTTGCGACAGGGACGAGATGTGTGTGGCGAGATGGGTTCGGAGAGATGTCGTTCCTACTTCAGAGAAATCCCTTCGGCAGACAGGACAAATCTCGCTGTCGACGAGCGGTGCGAGTTGTGAAAGAGCCTGCGCCATCTCTCCACTACTCGTCGCGAGCGTCCCGAGGCTTTCATCAAGTCGGCCTTCACGGGCCTTTGCCTTATTTAAGGCCTCGCGAAAATCTATAAGCTCTTTGCGGGCCATCTCGTCGCGGGTCAGCCTTCCGTCCGCCTTAGCGAATTCATCGCTTAGTTCTTCGACCGCTTCCCGATGTGCTTCGACCCAACCCACCGATCGGGCTGGCGGCAGGTCTGCGTAGAGCGCGGCGGCTCCGCTCAACGCCACCTCGAGCGCCAGCCTTTCATCATTTTCCCACGCTGCTAGCGTCTCCTGGCGATCCTGGACAAAGGCTTCCGCCGCGGCCCGTTGCTCACGACCCGGTTGCTGTTCAATCCGTCGCCACACGGACAGCGCGGCTTCAATATCACGGCGAAGCGCTGCTTTTTCGACAGATGCACGGCGTTCCGCGTTGCTGTCGCCTAGTTGGGACCGGTCGTCATCGAGATCATTGATTGACTGAACACCGAAAGGCCCGAGCGCTTCGGTCAGCTCGGCCGCTTTACTCCCAAGCGCTGTCCTCGCTTCTGTGATCGCGTCTGCGAGCCTTGTAACATATTTATCATGTTCAGCCAGCTCGTCGATCGCCTCGCCATAAAGCGGCAAGCTTTTAACCAGACGTCTTTTGTCACCGGTGGGATGAAGGCCCTCCACGAGCGAATCAAGCTGATCGAGCCCCAAGAGGTCGTTGACGAACCTGGTGAGGGGGCTCGCCGTCTTGCGCGCATCGCTTGCTTCATAGATCTCGAGAAGACGGCTCAACGTTGCCTGAGAGAGTAAAGAGCGTTCCGTGAAGAAACGGCTTTGCATCCGCGATAATAACGGCGTGCCCTCGATCTCACCGGCCCGAACTCTCACCTCGGCGGGAGTGTTTGGAATCTCGTCGTGCGAAGCGTTGACCGAAATACTCGCTTTGACAGCGTCATAGTGGACGAGATTGTCTGTATAAGCGTCGTCAAATCGTTTGAGCGATCCCACCGCCCCGGTGAGGCCAAGCTCGATCGCAGACAGCAAGCTCGTCTTTCCGCTGCCATTTGGGCCGTGGACAAGGACCACCGGTGCATCGAGTGGCACGGTGACGGTTCCGCGAATGCTGCGAAAGTCCGTTACCTGTACCTGCGTCAGCCGAGCGCTCATGCCTTGTCCCCCCAGGCGGCGCTGAGGCTCTTAGTCAGCAACTCGTTGACCGCAGCTTCGACGGCGCTCGGACCGTTCGGGACATTCTCGCAGAGAGCTTGAACGTCCGGAGTTAAATCGTCGATCCGCGACATCAGCTCCGCCATCGGATCGGCGACGGCGCCTTCGGTGTCGATTTGGTCAAGCGGGGTGAGCACTGCGAGCCAGTTTGAGAGATGCTCCTCGCTGTGCTCTTCGCCGGAGGGAATCGTGCCGACTGGTAAGACGCGGCACACCTGCATGAGCCTGGACAAATGGTCCGGGTGCGGCCTTGGACCGACCAACACACACGTCAGGGGATTGCGTGAGCGCGCTAGATCAAGCGCCCGGGCGACCCCTTGTATCCTTCTAACAACGTCGGCGTCTCTGGCGTCCACAGTGTCCGCGATGAGGACGATGTCACTCGCATCGCCCGGCCCCATCATCACAGCGGCGAATTCAAACGTGCTCTGACGGATAACTAAAGGTAGCGGAAGCTCGTGAAAGCCGGCGTTCGCTAGGAACGCCACCACTCGCTCAACAGGCGCACTCATCGTTACAGACCCGCTTCCTGTTTGAAGCGCTCCATCAGCGCCGAGGGCTCGGCCACCTCCGCGATAAGACTAGCCATGCTGACTCGACGCGGCCCCACAGGGCCGCCGGTCCGGCCTGGCGCGCGTGTGGGCGACCGTTGCATTCTCTCATGGATTGATCGGGCGTGGATAAGAATGGCGTCTTCGTCGTCTTCCAGGACCGCTTCGCTGTCATGAAGTGCAAGCTCCGCGTCCGGCTTGCCAACCATAAACACCCGGTTGGTCCGCCCGCCACTCGTCAGTTCGGCGACACCAGCTCGATCGTCCGTGTTCAACGTTGGTCTGAGCGTCCAATCGCCGACATGGACGCCTTTGGCGAGCGTAGCGGCAATTACCGCAGCCTCGGGCGTCCCATCTGTCTCTGTTTCGACGTTCTGATCCATCTGACTCAGCGGTATTGGGCTGAGCGCCTCGTAACGCGTCGTTGTCGGATCGCTTCGGCCCGCGAGGAACAGGCGCTTGCCGCGCGACAGACCGCCGATCAACGCCTCCACGAACGCCAAATGGTTACCTGTGTTCGCCGCTGCCATTTGATCGCGCAACAGGATCACTCCTTCGTCTACCCACGCAGCGAGTTCGTCCGACAGATCAAAAGTCCCGAGTCGGGCCGTACGCTGAAGTTTGGCGGCATAGGTCCACAACAACAGCGCCGTCAGCAAAGGCTTAGCGTAAGCCTGCAAATGGGCGCTCGTTTTGATTTGTGCTCGATCGGCTCCTGCGAACTGGTTGCGGTAGACATTTGCTAGGAGCGCAGTCTGTGCTTCTCCGACCGCCTCTTCAGCCATGACGTACGCCGGCAAGTCGCCGGGCCAGTCCCAGCTCTGCTTGTCTGCAGCCAGCGCAAAAATCGTTCGGATGTTCGCGTCCTGCGCGGAGAAGCCGAGCAAAAGAGTTGGTTTAGAGATTGCAACGTCGATTAAATGCTGGACCAGCCCCGCGACCTTCGCGTCTGTGGCCCATCCATCGATCTGACGCTGTGCGCCCACAAGATACGGTCGATAGAGCGCCTCATCGTCGCGTGCGCGCACCGCGCAGCCATGAAACTTGGTCAGCGTTGCCTTTTGATCTGGCGCCTGCAGGTCCTCCGAGCGCACACAGATTTTTAGGCCGTCGTTGTCGCCGCTTAGCTCGCGCGTCGCTTTTTCGATCAGCCCGTCCCAATTTGCCGAGGGGAGCTCCCTGACTAGACCTTCCTTGACGAGCACGGCGATCGCATAATGCTCAGCATCGGGCATTACATCATCGTTGGCGTAGGTACCTACCACATTGACCGCGTCCCAAATCATGAGGTCTAGCGGCTCATCGTCGACGTCGATGTTAAGAAACTGCGCATACTTGCCGCTAAGCCGTTCCTTCAGAAGGTCAGCGAGTGGCCAATCCTCAACAGCCAAGGTCAGATCGATGGAGTCTCTCTCATCGGCGCTCAGATCAGCAATCCCGTAGGCGCGGACCAACGCTTTCTTGAACGGGCAAGTGTTCTGAGTGTGATCGACGCGAGTGCGGAGATATTCCAGCGCCTTGATGATGATTTCTTTGAGGCCCGGGTACCGGAACAAGGAAATGCCCGAGCCTAGCCAAAACGCGTAACGGCCCTCAGCGACGCCTTGGGCAAAGGCCCTAAAGTCGCCATCCAGAAGCGAGAGCGTCTCAGCAATCGAAATCGTGGCGGCTTTCGGCACGGTGATGATGCACCCCCTGTTTGTTACGCGCGCCTATCGTCGACCTGCTTCCAACATCGCGCGATTCCTGAGGTTTGCGGTCTAGGTGGTAGCCGGCGCGGAAACAATCAGCGATTGAGAATCGCTTGCCCTCCGCTCCTTCAATCGCGATTTTTACTATTCGAGGAGAAACGGGTCTTATGTCGCCTTCTGGATAGGACCGGACCCTATGCGCGAGCGGCAGAACGTTCGATTCGGGCCTGATTGCGCCGTAGCTCGCCGCTAGCGTCAGTCCGGCCGTTGAAGCGACATGAACGCGCCGGCCGCCCAACCGCTTCATCCTGCCGCCCGCTCGGCGTAAGCGCCTTTCATGATCACCCCTCTCGTCATCCTCGTTCGCCCGCAGATGGGCGAGAACATCGGCGCTAGCGCGCGGGCCATGCTGAACTTCGGGCTGACCGGGCTACGCCTCGTCGAGCCGCGGGACGGCTGGCCGAACGCCAAGGCGGGAGCGATGGCGGCGGGGGCGTCCCAGGTGATCGACGGGGCACGCGTGTTCGGCTCGGTCGAAGAGGCCGTGTCCGACTGCGCTTACGTCCTCGCGACGACGGCGCGGCAGCGGGGGGTCTTCGTGCCGGTGCACGAGCCCGAAGACGCGGCCGGGCGGCTCGTCGCGCATGCCCAGGACGGACTGCGCACGGCGGTCCTCTTCGGCGGCGAGAAGTCGGGACTGTCGACCGACGACCTCGCCTTCGCCGACGCGATCCTGACCGTGCCGGTGAACCCTCAGTTCAGCTCGCTGAACCTCGCCCAGGCCGTGCTCCTCGTCGCCTATGAGTGGTCCCGCGCCGCAGGATCGGGGGAGCGCTTCGAGAGCCCCTACGACCAGACGCCCGCGGGCCGGGAGAGCACGGAGGGCATGATCACGCATTTGTTCAACGCCCTAGAAGCCACTGGCTACTTCTATCCGGAGGCGAAAAGGCCCACACTGGAGCGGAACCTGCGCACCATGCTGACGCATGCCAAGCTGACCGAGGCGGAAACGCGACTGTTTCGCGGGGTGGTCAGGCAGCTTGCGAGGCGTCAGGATGAGGGAACGTGATACTGAATACGCTAGCTGAAATCCTTCCGTGCTTCCGAACTTCCCCTTTGGGGCGGTGTTTCCGGAAGGACGCAACCGCGAGAGCGCTTCTCCTATGCCTAGGCTGATCGGCATCTCCAACCGCACCGCGGCCGGGGGGTCGAAGGCGGGCGGCCTGGCCGTCGCCCTTTGGGAGGCGCTCGCCGAGTCGGGCGGCCTCTGGTTCGGCTGGTCCGGCGAGGTGACGAAGACCGCCCCGCGCGGCGTCGAGCTCTTCGAAGAGGACGGCGTCGAGTTCGCCGTGACCGACCTCACCGAGGCGGAGCATCAGGGGTTCTACCTCGGCTACTCGAACCGTTCCTTGTGGCCGGTCATGCACTACCGCGTGGACCTCGCGAACTTCGACGAGAGCGAGTTCGCGATCTACGCCGAGGTGAACCGCCGCTTCGCCAAGCTGATCCGGCCGCGCCTGCAGCGCGACGACGTCGTCTGGGTCCACGACTACCACTTCATGCTGCTCGGCCGCGACCTGCGCGAGCTCGGCTGGGACGGCCGGATGGGCTACTTCCTGCACATCCCCTTCCCGCCGCCCGAGATCTTCAAGTCGCTGCCCGACCACGCGCGGCTCGTGCGCGGCCTCGCGGCCTTCGACGTGATCGGCTTCCAGACGACGAACGACCGGCGCAACTTTGAGAAGTACATCCTCGAGGAGATGGGCGCGAAGGCGCTCGGCGATTGCCGCTACGAGGTCCAGGGCCGCGCGATCACCATCAAGGCCTACCCGATCGGCATCGACGCGGACGAGTTCGCGCGCCTGTCCGTCGGCGACGCGGCCCAGGTCGCGCAGTCGCGGATCAAGCCGTTCCTGGGCAACCGCAAGCTGATCCTCGGCGTCGACCGGATGGACTACTCCAAGGGCATCCCGCAGCGCTTCGAGGCGATGGGCCGGCTGCTCGATCACGACCGCGACCTTCACGGCAAGATCGCCTACACGCAGATCGCGCCGCCTTCGCGCACCAAGGTCGAGGAGTATGCCGACCTGCGCGGCGAGCTCGACGAGCTGTCGGGCCGCATCAACGGCGATTACGGCGACCTCGACTGGATCCCGATCCGCTACCTCGCGCGTAGCTATCCGCGCGACTACCTGGCGGGCCTCTACCGCATCGCGAGCCTCTGCCTCGTCACGCCGCTGCATGACGGGATGAACCTCGTCGCCAAGGAGTTCGTCGCGGCGCAGGACCCCGCCAACCCCGGCGTCCTCCTCCTGTCGCAGTTCGCGGGCGCGGCGGAGCAGCTCTCGGGCGGCGCGCTCCTCGTCAACCCGCACGACCTGTCCGGCATGGCCGACGCCATGCGCGAGGCGCTGCGCATGGCGCTGCCGGAGCGGCGCCGCCGGTGGGAAGCGATGAACAAGGTGGTGAACGAGCAGGACATCACCTGGTGGCGCGAGTCCTTCATCGCGGACCTGTCGCCGGATCGGCCCTTGGGGTCGAGCGCGAGCCCCGCTAAGGCGGGGTCAGGGAGCGTCGTCGCGCTCAACCGTTAAGACGAGGGGCCGTCCGGCCGCTCTTCACGACCAAGGGGCCTCGTTCATGCCGCAAGCCGCGCTCGCCTCGGAGGCGCCGCCGCACGACTTCCTATCGGGCGCCGCCCTCTTCTTGGACTTCGACGGTACGCTCTCGCCGCTCCAGGACGACGCGAACGCTGTCTGGCTGCCGGAGGGCGGGGCGGAGATGCTCGACGCGCTCGAGAAGGCGCTCGGCGGCGCGCTGGCGCTAATCTCGGGGCGCGACGGCCGCGACCTCTCGCGCCGCGTGCCGACCAGCCTCTGGCGCGCCGGCAATCACGGCAACATGGTGCTCGCGCCCGGCGTGAGCGAACCGGGCACGCTGCCCGAGGCGCCGGCGGACCTTCTTCGCGCCGCCGAGGCCATCGCCCACGCGAACAGGGGCGTCTTCGTCGAAGAGAAGGCCGCGGTCCTGGCCATCCACACGCGTGCCAACCCGGAGGCGGAACCCGCAGTCCTGGACGCGCTTCGCGGCCTCGCGGCGAAGACCGAGGGCTACAAGCTGCAGCACGGCAAGCGCGTGATCGAACTGAAACCGGTCGGCATGGACAAGGGCGTGGCCATCGAAAGGCTGATGGAAGACGCCCCCTTCGCCGGACGCCGCCCCGTCTTCTTCGGCGACGACGCGACGGACGAGGACGGCTTCGCCGTCGTCCAGCGCCTCGGAGGCGAAGCCGTCAAAGTCGGTGACGGCGATACGATCGCCCGCTACCGCCTAGACGACCCGGACGACGTCTGGGCCTTCCTGAAAGAGGCGCTGAATGGACTCTCTTGAACTCGGCGTCGTCGGCAACGGTTCGATCGCGGGCCTCGTCGACGAGCACGGCGCCTATGCCTTTCTGTGCCTGCCGCGCTTCGACGGAGAGCCCGTCTTCGACGCGCTCATGGGCGGGGAAGGAACTTTCGCCGTCGAGATGGTCGGGCACACCCGGTCCGAGCAGACCTACATCCGCAACACGGCCGTTTTGCGCACGACGCTGCATGCCGAGGGCGGGGCGGTCCTCGACATCTACGACTTCTGCCCGCGCTTCTCGGCGAAGGGGCGGACCTTCCGTCCTGCGAGCTTCGTGCGGCGCATCGTGCCGCGCGCCGGGACCGCGCGCATCCGCGTCCGGCTGAAACCCACGGATGGCTGGAAGGGCGGCGAGCTTCGCATGTCGCGCGGCACCAACCACATCCGATACAGCTCCGAAGACGGCAGCCGCTTCCGCGTCACGACCGACGCGCCGATCTCTTACGTCCTCTCCGAGACGCAGTTCACGCTCGACCGTCCGATCCACATGGTCTTCGGACCGGACGAGTCGCTGTCGGACGCGACCGACGTCCTTGCCCGCGACTGGGAAGAGCGGACCACGGACTACTGGCAGGAGTGGTCGCGCAGGCTCGCCGTCCCGTTCGAGTATCAAGACGCCGTCATCCGGGCGGCGATCACGCTCAAGCTCTGCGTCTTCGAGGAGACGGGCGGCATCATCGCGGCGCTGACGACGTCCGTGCCCGAGCACGCGGGATCGCAGCGCAACTGGGACTACCGGTTCTGCTGGATCCGGGACGCCTACTTCACCGTCACCGCGCTCAACCGCCTCTCCTCGGTCTCGACCCTCGAATACTATCTGCGCTGGCTCAGGAACGTCGCCGCGCTGACGGACGGCGGACACATTCAGCCGGTCCTGGGCGTCGGTCTCGAGATGAAGCTCGAGGAGCACATCGTCGACCGCCTGCCGGGCTATCGCGGATCGCCGCCCGTGCGTCGCGGCAACCAAGCGTCGGAGCACATCCAGCACGACGTCTACGGACAGGTCATTCTAGGCGCTGCGCAGGCCTTCTTCGACCGGCGCCTGCGGGCGCCCGCGGGCGAGACCGACTTCCGCCTGATGGAGAAGATCGGCGAGCGGGCCTTCGCCATGCACGATCAGCCCGACGCCGGGATCTGGGAGTACCGCACGCGGGCCGCGGTCCACACCTCTTCGGTCCTGATGTGCTGGGCGGCCTGCGACCGCCTCGCTAACGTGGCCGAGCACCTCGGCCATGAGGATCGCCGGGCCTACTGGCACGATAGGGCGGAGACCATCCGCGCGACGATCGAGGCGAACGCCTGGTCCGAAGAGAAGGGCGCCTATACGGGCGACTTCGACGGTGGTTACCTCGACGCCAGCGTGCTTCTGATGTGCGAGGTCGGCTATCCGCAATCGGACGAAGAGCGCGAACGCTTCCGCCGTACGGTCGATGCGATCGACAAGGAGCTGCGCGAGGGCAACGCCGTCTACCGCTACAAGGCGGCGGACGACTTCGGAAAGCCGAAGACGGCGTTCACCGCCTGCACCTTCTGGCACGTCGACGCGCTGATCGCGGTGGGCCGGAAGGACGAGGCGCGCGCGCTGTTCGAGCACGTCCTCTCCCGCCGGACCCGCCTCGGCCTCCTGTCGGAGGACATGGACACGGAGACGGGCGAGCTCTGGGGCAACTTCCCGCAGACCTATTCCATGGTGGGCATCATCAACTCCGCGACGCGGCTGTCGAAGGGCTGGTCCGAGGTCGTCTGACCGAAGCGCGGTAGTGATCGGGGTTAGAACCGTCCCGCGGGGAAGCGCCGCCCGGAGCGGCTTCGTCCTCCTTGCCGACGAAGCGGCTGGCCGAGACTGATCGGGCGTCCTCGTTCAAACGAGCGAGCCCCGGTGCAGCTATTCCCGATCGGCCTTCGGCCGTCCGGAGAGACCCCGGGCCAGCGGATCGGACGGGCCGCGCGCTCGCCGGTTCCGCCGCTCTTCGCGGCCCTGTCATACCGCTGTCCCGGAACGATACGGGCCTACGCCGCGTTCTACCCATGACCCTTTAGGACATGGGAGGCCAAGAATGGCGTCATATTCAACCCATCCTGGCGGTCCGTCGGGCGCGCTGCCCGCACGGAGCGCCCATGACGAACCGAACCGCAAGGGGACGAACGATCCGGGCACCGTCCTCGGCTTGATCGCGACCGGAGCGTTGGCGGCGACCGCGATCGGCGTCGCGACCGCGAGGGCGCGTCAGCACGACCGCGACCGGCGACCGCCCGACGACGCGCCCGCGCGTACGGCGGTGCGCAACCGCATGGGCGACTACGCCTTGGTCGGCAAGACGGTGACCATCAACAAGCCGAAGGCGGAGCTCTACGCCTTCTTCCGCGACTTCCAGAACCTGCCGAAGTTCATGGAGAACGTGCGCGCCATCACGCCGCGGGCGGAGGGCGACGCGACGCGTCACGACTGGCAGATCCGCGCGCCCGGCGGCCGCACGGTCGACGTGATCACCGAGGTCACGGAGGACCGCGAGGGCGAGATGATCGGCTGGCGGTCGGTCGAGGGCTCGGACATCAAGACGACCGGCCACGTCGCGTTCAAGGACGCCCCGGCCGGACGCGGCACCGAGGTCGAGCTCGTCATCGCCTACGACGCGCCCTTCGGCGCGGCCGGGCGCATGGTCGCCAAGGTGATGCAGGCCGAGCCTCACATCCAAGCCCGCCGCGACCTCAAGCGGTTCAAGATGCTGATGGAGACGGGCGAGATCGCCACCTCCCAGATGCATCCGTAAGACACGGAAGGAAAACTCATGCGCGCACTGACTTGGCACGGGCGGCACGACGTCCGCGTGGACAACGTCCCCGACCCCGCCATCGTGAACCCCCGCGACGCCATCGTGAAGATCACCTCGACCGCGATCTGCGGCTCCGACCTTCACCTCTACGACGCCGTCATCCCCGGCATGAAGAAGGGCGACGTCCTCGGCCACGAGTTCATGGGCGAGGTCGTCGAGACCGGGCCCAAGAGTACGCTCGAGAAGGGACAAAGGGTGGTGATCCCCTTCACCATCGCCTGCGGCAGCTGCTTCTTCTGCGAGAACGATCTGTACTCGGCCTGCGACAACTCGAACCCCGTCGAGAAGCAGGACGCGTCCGAAGCGCTCTACGGGCACGCCATGTCTTCGCTGTTCGGCTACAGCCACCTCACCGGCGGCTACTCGGGCGGTCAGGCGGAGTACGTCCGCGTGCCCTTCTCCGACGTCGGCCCGCAGGTGATCCCAGACGGGATGAGCGACGACGAGGTCCTGTTCCTCTCCGACATCCTGCCGACCGGCTGGATGGGCGCGGAGAACGCGGACATCAAGCCCGGCGACACGGTCGCGGTCTGGGGCTGCGGCCCGGTCGGCCTCTTCGCGGTCCAGTCCGCGATGATCATGGGTGCGGGCAAGGTGATCGCGATCGATCACTACCCGAACCGCCTGCGGCTCGCCAAGGAGCTCGGGGCCGAGGTCATCGACTTCAAGCTGACCGACGTGCGCGAGGCGCTCATGGAGATGTCGGGCGGGCTCGGGCCGGACGCGGTCATCGACGCGGTCGGTATGGAGGCCCACGGCTTCACGGCGGGCAACATGCTCGACACGGTCAAGCAGCGCTTCGGCATCGGCGCCGACAGCGCCGACGCGCTGCGCCAGGCGATCATGTGCGTGCGCAAGGGTGGCCGGGTGTCGATGCCGGGCGTCTATGGCGGTCTGGTGGACGACTTCCCGATCGGCGCGCTGATGGAGAAGGGCCTGCAGGTGAAGACCGGCCAGACCCACGTCCAGCGGTACACGGCCGATCTTCTGAAACGGATCCAGGACGGCGAGATCGACACGACCTTCCTGATCAGCCACCACCTGCCGCTGGAAGAGGCGCCCAAAGGCTACAAGAACTTCCACGACAATCAGGACGAATGGACCAAGGTCGTTCTGAAACCTCATTGATCGGGGCCGGCCGCCGCCCGGGACCGGGCGGCGGCGCCCTGTAAGGTACGCTTCCATAATCTAGGAGATTGCATCATGGCTCATACTGGACTCGCCGTCGTGACCGGTGCTTCGACTGGCATCGGGCTCGAACTCGCCAAGCTTTGCGCCGCCGACGGCTACGAGCTTCTCATCGTCGCCAACGAGGCCGAGATCGAGCACGCCGCCGACAGCTTGCGCGGCCAGGGCGTCACCGTCACGGCGGTGCAGACGGACCTCGGCACCGAGCACGGCCTCGACCAGCTTTGGATGGCGATCGGGGGCCGCCCCGTCGACCTCCTGCTCGCCAATGCGGGGCAGGGCCTCGGCGGCGCCTTCCTCGATCAGGACTTCCAGAAGGCGAAGGACGTGATCGACCTCAACGTGACGGGGACGACCTCGCTCCTGCACAAGGTCGGCCGCCAGATGCGCGACCGGAACAAGGGCCGCATCCTGATCACGGGCTCGATCGCCGGCCTGATGCCCGGCGCGTTCCAAGCCGTCTACAACGGCACGAAGGCCTACCTCGACAGCCTCTCCTACGCGCTCAGGAACGAGCTTAAGGAGACGGAGGTCACGGTCACCTGCCTGATGCCGGGCCCGACGGATACGGAGTTCTTCGACCGCGCCGAGATGGAGGGCACGCCGGTCGGTCAGGACGACTCCAAGGAGGACCCCGCCAAGACCGCGAAGCACGGCTACGACGCGATGATGAAGGGCAAGGCTGGTGTGGTCTCCGGCTTCATGAACAAGGTCCAGGCGGCCTTCACGGGGATCATCCCCGACACGGTCCTCGCCGAGATGCACCGCCACATGGCGGAGCCGGGCCGGCAGTCGAACTGACGCACGCCCCTACGAGACCAGGAAAGCCCGCTTCGAAAGAAGCGGGCTTTTTCGTGCCGCGCGCCGGATCGGTCGACCTTCGCCCTAGCCGGTGAGGAGGTCGCGCTGACGAAACGAACCCGGACACACGCTCACCGCGAAGTCGTAGGCGCTCGGTCCTCTCGGTGTGGAAATCTCCTTGCCGAATTGACAGGTTAACGGGGTTCTAACGACACAAAAGTGTGAACAAACTCTGGCAATGCGCAGCGCGCGCTTACAGCCAGGCAGGTTCCCCGTGGTCTTCAAACTCCCCCGCCTTCCGTTCGGTACGAACGGTGACGACACGCTCTACGGTACGGATCGGTCCGACCTTATCCTCGGCCGGGGAGGCAACGACACGATCTATGCGGGCGCCGGGCGCGACCTGATCCAGGCGGGGGCCGGGAACGACACGGTCTATCTCGGCGCCGGCGGCGACGTGGTGCTCGGC
This sequence comes from Parvularcula dongshanensis, assembly GCF_014199615.1. Classification (GTDB taxonomy): domain Bacteria; phylum Pseudomonadota; class Alphaproteobacteria; order Caulobacterales; family Parvularculaceae; genus Parvularcula; species Parvularcula dongshanensis. Next base: position 239,681 of record NZ_JACHOB010000004.1, read on the forward strand.
GGCAAGGGCTTCGACACGGTGGTGCTCGAAGGCGGCGTGCTCGGCTACGAGATCGATCGTCTGGGCCGTAGCGACATCTACCTCGTCACCGACAAAGGGGAGGGCAGGGGCGACCGGCACACCTTCACGGACGTCGAGGCGATCACCTTCGCGCAGGACGGCTACACCTACTACCTCGACGGGCGGAACAACGATCCCTTCGTCCAGGGCGAGGCGGCCGCGACGGGCGAAGACGACGCGCTGTCGCTGAGCGAGGACGCGCTGCTGGCGAATGACGTGGACCTCGACGGCGATGCGATCGGCATCGCGGGCGTCGATGCCGTCAGCGCAGCCGGGGCGAGCGTCAGCTTCGAGAACGGCGTCGTCACCTACGACCCGGCGGGCGTCTTCGATGCGCTGGCCGAGGGCGAGACCGCCACGGACACCTTCAGCTACACCGTCTCTGACGGCCGCGGCGGCTCCTCGGTCGCGACCGTCACCGTGACGGTGACCGGCACGAACGACGCGCCGGTCCTGAGCGTGCCTTCCCAGGTCGCGGCCGATGAGGGCGAGACGAGCGTCTTCACCGCGACCGCGACGGACGCGGAGGGCGACGCGATCACCTTCTCTCTCGGCGGGGACGACGCCGACCGCTTCGTGATCGACGCGGCGACGGGCGAGGTCAGCTTCGCCGAGGCGCCCGACTTCGAGAGCCCGGCCGACGCGGACGGCGACAACGCCTACGAATTGATCGTCACGGCGACCGACGCGAACGGCGCCTCGTCGAGCGAGGCGATCAGCGTCGCGGTCGATGACGTGCTGGAATCGACCGCGCGCATCAACGAGTTCCACTACGACAATGCGGGCGGCGACGTCGGCGAGTTCGTCGAGGTTCGCACGGCGGCGGGTGCCGACGTCAGCGGCCTCGTCCTCGAGCTCGTCAACGGGAACGACGGCGGCGTCTACGCCGCGCTGACGGCGGCGGGCGCGAGCGTCACGAGCGACGGCGCCTACGACTACTACGTCTTCGCGCTGCCGACGAACGGCCTCCAGAACGGAAGCCCGGACGGCCTCGCCCTGTCGGACGGCGGCCAGCTGGTCGAGTTCCTCTCCTACGAAGGCAGCTTCGAGGCGACCGAAGGCGCGGCGGCGGGCGTCACCTCGACCGACATCGGCGTCTTCGAGCCCGGCGACACGTCGGTCGGCTTCTCGCTGCAGCGGAACGAGGACGGCAGCTGGGACGCGCCGCGCGACGCGACGGCGGGCTACGACAACGACTTCATCCCCCTCGAAGCGCGCATCAACGAGCTGCATTACGACAATGCGGGCACGGATGTCGGCGAGTTCGTCGAGGTGCGGACGAAGGCGGGCGCGGATGCCTCGGGCCTCCTCGTCGAGCTTCTGAACGGCTCGAACGGCACGGTCTACGACGCGCTGACGGCCGACGAGGCGAGCGTCACCACGGACGGCGAGTTCGACTACTACGTCTTCGAGCTGCCGACCAACGGCCTGCAGAACGGCAGCCCGGACGGCCTCGCCCTGTCCGTGGACGGCACTCTCGTCGAGTTCCTATCCTATGAAGGCGAGTTCGCCGCCGCCGAGGGGGCCGCTTCGGGCCAGACCTCGATCGATATCGGCGTCGAGGAGACCAGCAACACGGAAGTGGGTCAGTCGCTCCAGCGCGGCGTGGACGATTCGTGGGCCGGTCCGGCGTCTGAGACGCGCGGCGCGGCGAACGAGCTGCCCGTGGCGACGAGCGCCCGGATCAACGAGCTGCACTACGACAATGACGGCGCGGACGTTGGCGAGTTCGTCGAGGTTCGTGTGAATGCCGGCGAGGACGTCTCCGGCCTGACGGTCGAGCTCGTCAACGGCAATGGCGGCTCCGTCTACGGCACCACGGCGGTTGCGGGCCTGACGATGACGTCCGATGGCGCCTATGACTACTACGTCTGGGAGCTGCCTTCGAACGGCATCCAGAACGGCAGCCCCGACGGCCTCGCGCTGTCGATCGATGGTCAGCTGATCGAGTTCCTCTCCTATGAGGGCATCTTCACCGCGTCCGCCGGGGCGGCTGCAGGCGAGACCTCGGTCGACATCGGCGTCTCCGAGGCGGCCGACACGGCCGAAGGCCTGTCGCTGCAACGCGAGGACGACGGCAGCTGGACCGGCCCGCGCGAGGCGACGGCGGGGGCGGACAATGCGGGTGCCCCGCCGGAACCGCCGCGCCTCAACGAGGTGCACTACGACAATGCCGGTACCGACACGGGCGAGTTCGTCGAGGTCCGCGTGGGCGCGGGCGCCGACGTCAGCGGCCTGACGGTCGAGCTTCTCAACGGCAATGGCGGCGTCGTCTACGAGAGCACCGGCGTCGCCGGTCTCTCCATGACCTCGGACGGGACCTACGACTACTACGTGTGGGACGTCTCGGGCATTCAGAACGGCCCCGACGGCCTGGTCCTGGCCGAGGCCGGCACGGCGCTCGAGTTCTTCAGCTATGAAGGCACGTTCCAGGCGACCGAAGGCGCGGCCGCAGGCCTGACCTCGACAGACATGGGCGTCGCCGAGACCAGCAGCACGCCTGAAGGCCAGTCGCTCTACCGGACCGAGGACGGGGGCTGGGCCGGGCCCGAGGACGCGACGCCCGGCGCCGCGAACGACGCAGGCGCGCCGCCGCCGCCCCCGCCGGGTGAGCTCGTCTTGATCTCGACGATCCAGGGCAATGGTTACGAGTCCATGCTCGTCGGCCAGGCTGTCACCATCTCTGCGGTCGTGACTCGCGTCGTCGACGACGGCTTCTACGTCCAGGAGGAAGTCGCCGATTACGACGGCGACGAGGCGACGTCCGAGGGGATCTTCATCGCCAATACGGACGGCGCCGTCGACGCGGGGAACCTCATCACGGTTTCCGGTACCGTCGAGGAACGCTTCGGCCTGACGTCGCTGACGAACGTCACGAGCATCGACGTGACCGGCACCGGCATCATGCTGCCCGAATATGTCGGCGTCACCCTGCCGCTCGCCTCGGAAGGCTCGCTCGAGCGCTTCGAGGGCATGCGGGTCTCGCTGACGAGCAGCACGGACGCGCCGATCACCGTCATCGAGAACTTCAACTTCGACCGCTACGGCGAGGTCGTCGTCGGTGCGGGCACGCAGGTGCAGCCGACGCAAGTTTTCGACGCGCAGACGCAGGCGGACGAGATCGACGCCCTGCAAGAGGCGAACGCCCTCAACCGTCTGATCATCGATGACGGCGTCTCGAGCCAGAACCCGTCCGAGTTCGGCTACGCCCCGGCCACCGCGCCCGGCGACAACGGCAATGGTTACATCGATGCGGGTGACGACTTCGGCCTCGAAGGCCCGACGCTCCGCCTCGGCGCGGAGATGTCCGGGCCCGTCGAGGGCGTCCTCGGCTACGGCTTCTCAGAGTACCGCCTGCTGCCGGACGGCACCTTGCCGATCGACGAGGCGACCAACACGGGCGCGCGCGAAGCGACGCCGTCGGACGTCGGCGGCTCGCTGCAGGTCGTCAGCATGAACACGCTGAACTACTTCACGAGCCTGTCCGACGCGTCCGCCGACAACCCGGCCGGGCAGGCCCGGGGTGCAACGTCGGCGGAGGACTTCGCGCGGCAAACGGACAAGCTCGTCAACGCGGTTCTGGCTTCCGGGGGCGAGGTCTTCGGCTTCGAGGAGGTCGAGAACAACGGCTTCGGCGAGGGGTCGGCGATCCGTACGCTGGTCGAGGCGCTCAACGCGGCCGTCGGCGAAGACCGCTACGCCTTCGTCATCCCCGACGGTGCGGGTGCGGACGGCCGCATCGGTACCGACGCGATCACCAACGCCATCGTCTACGACCAGACGGCGGTGACGCTCGACGCGTCGGAGGTCTTCACCTTCGACGACGGCGGCAGCCAGCAGAACCGCCCGGCCGTCGCAGCATCCTTCGTCGAGATCGCGAGCGGCGAGAGCTTCGCGCTCGTCGTGAACCACCTCAAGTCGAAGGGCGGCAGCGGCTCCGGCGGCGACGCGGACATCGGCGACGGGCAGGGCGCGTTCAACGAGACGCGCACGGACGCCGCCCAGCAGCTCGCCGACTGGATCGCGACCGATCCGCTCGGCACGGGGGACGGCGACTACGTCATCGTCGGGGACTTCAACGCCTACGCGCAGGAAGACCCGATCCAGCTCCTGCGCTCGGAAGGGCTCGTCGACCTAATCGATAGCTTCATCGGACAGGAGAACGCCTACTCCTACACCTTCGACGGTCAGCGCGGCACGCTCGACCACGGCTTCGCGACGGGTTCGCTCGCCGACCAGGTCACCGGCGTGACGGAGTGGCACATCAACGCCGACGAGCCGGATCTCCTCGGCTACTCGAGCGAGTTCACGGATGCGGGCTTCTACGGCGACACGCCCTTCTCGGCGTCGGACCACGACCCGCTGATCATCGGGCTCGAGCTCGGCGAGAGCGCCGCCGTCGAGATCGCGTAAGCGCTCAAGCCGGGGCGGGTGGTCCGCCCCGGCGACGCGGACTAGACTAGGCCCGCCTCGAGGAGGGGGCAGGAGACGGCAACGGGCCTGACAGGGACGACGCCGGTCACCGACTGGCTCGACGCGTGGCGCGAAGCGGCGCCGCGCGACGAGACGGGCGCGCTCTCCCGGCGCGGCCTCCTGCCGGGCTCGACACGCCTCGTCCTCTCCCAGCTGCCGCCCGAGGGAACGCTGGGCGAGGCGATGGAGATCGTCGCGAACGCCTACAACATGCTCCATGGCGGCGCGTTCAACCGGATCGTCCGTCATGGCGGGGAGGTCGCCTTCGTCACCGACGAGCGCGGCTTTCCCTTCGCCGTCGAGAAGCCGGCGGAGGTCCGTGTGGTGATGGAGGCGACGCTCCTCTTCGCGCACGCGCTGTTGCGCCTGATCGCGCCGGGCGTGGCCGGGCCGAGCCTGCACTGCGTCCGGCTGCGCAGGCCGAAGGGGCCCGCGGCGGTCCCCTTCGAACGGCTGGCGGAGGTGCGCTACGGCGCGAAGGCCTATGCGCTCGTCTACGACCGGGCGGCGGCGGAGGGCGAGCGCGTCCGCTTCCCGCCGCCGGGCGCGCTGACCTTCGAAGCCGTCGGCGAGGAGCAGGCGCGGCTGCTGCAGGAGGCGCCGGCGCCGGTTACCGACGCCGTGCGGGAGGCCCTCGCGGCGGAGGACGTCAGCCAGGAAGAGGTGGCGCTCGCCCTCGACATGAGCCCCGCGACGCTGCGCCGTCACCTGCAGGCCGAGGGCACGAGCTTCAGAGCGCTGCGCGCCGCCGCGCTGACCGCCCGCGCCACCGCGTTCCTGCGCAGCGATCTTCCTCTGCCGAGCATCGCGGCGCGGTTGGGCTTCTCGGACGTCAGGAGCTTCAACAGAGCCTTCAAGGCGTGGACCGGGGCGACCCCCGCGACCGCGCGCCGACGCCTGCGCTGAGCGAAACTGTTCACTGGGCTTGCGCGCTCGCGTCGTAGGCGAGCGCCGGGCCGCCATGTATCCTTGCCGAAAAAATAGAATTCGGAGGAACACATGGCTCAGAAGACCGGCGGCGCGAGCCGCCTCGCGCTCATCGTCGCGGCGACCCTCGGCGCCTTGCCGTGCTCGGCGCTCGCCCAGTCGACGACGGTCCCGGACGAAGGCGCCGCCGGGGTGGAAGACACGATCTTCGTCACGGCCAGGCGCCGGGGGGAGAGCCTTCAGGACGTCCCCGTCGCCGTGACCGCGCTTCAGGGCGAGCAGCTCGAAGCGCTCGGCACGCCGGACATCACCTACGTCGCCCAGACCGTGCCGAACACGACGTTGGAGGTCAGCAGGGGGACGAACACGACCCTGACCGCCTTCATCCGGGGCGTCGGCCAACAGGACCCCGTGGCGGGCTTCGAGGCGGGCGTCGGGATCTACGTCGACGACGTCTACCTCAACCGGCCGCAGGGCGCCGTTCTCGACATCTACGACGTGGAGCGGATCGAGGTCCTGCGCGGGCCGCAAGGCACGCTCTACGGCCGCAACACGATCGGCGGGGCGGTGAAGTACGTGACGCGCCGGCTGGGCTCGGAGCCTGCGCTGGAGCTGCGCGGCACCTACGGCACGTTCAACCAGGCGGACCTCGTCGCCAAGGCCGAGGCGCCGCTGACGGACACCCTCCGGGTCGGGGCGGCCTTCGGCACGTTCAACCGCGACGGGTTCGGCAAGAACCTGACGACGGGCGAGGAGAACTACGACAAGGAGATCCTCAGCGCGCGCGGCACGGTCGAGTTCGAGCCCTCGGACGTCCTGTTCCTGCGGGCGACGGCGGACTGGCTCAAGGACACGTCCAGTCCGCGCGGCGGCCACCGGCCGATCGTCGGCCTCGTCTCCGGCGCACCGGTGCTGGACGACGTCTACGACACGCGCGGCGGCATCGAAGGGCCGAACGAGACCGAGGCTTGGGGCATCTCGCTGTCGGCCGAGCTCGAGCTGACGGACGCGCTGAGCCTCAAGAGCATCACGGCTTGGCGTGACGACGAGACCGAGACGCAGATCGACTTCGACGCGCTGCCGCAGGTCGACGTCGACGTGCCAGCGATCTACAACAACGATCAGTTCACGCAGGAAGTTCAGCTCACCTATGAGGGCGATGCGGTTCAAGGCGTCGCCGGCGTCTACTACATAGACGCCAACGCCTACGACACGTTCGACGTGGTGCTCGGCACGACCGGCTTGGCGCTCGGTTTGCCTGGGCTCAACGCCAACACGACCGGCGATGTCGATACGAAGAGCTGGGCCGTCTTCGGCGACTTCAGCTTCGACCTCGAACGGATGATGGGGTGGCAGGGCTTCGAGCTATCGCTCGGCGGGCGCTACACCGAAGACAAGCGGTCCGCGGACGTTCTGCGCCGGACCTTCATCGGCGGCCGGACCGAGCCCCTCGGCGGGATGAACCCGACCCTCATCGCGACGACCTCGGACTTCCAGGGCGCCGAGACCTTCGACGACTTCAGTCCCCGGGTGTCGCTCTCCTACGCGCCCAATGGCGACAACGATCTCTACGTCTCGTACAGCCAGGGCTTCAAGGGCGGCGGGTTCGACCCGCGGGGGCAGAGCACGGACGCCATCGACTTCGACGGCGACGGCGACGTGGACGACGCGGACATCTTCGACTTCTTCCTCTTCGAGCCCGAAGAGGTCGATTCCTACGAGGCGGGGTGGAAGTCCCAGGCGATGGACGGTCGGCTGACGAACAACGTCGCGGTCTTCTTCGCCGACTACAAGAACGTGCAGATCCCCGGGTCCGCGGGCGGCACGGACCCCGTCACCGGGGCGCCGACCTTCGTCGGGATCACGACCAATGCGGGCGCAGCGGAGTTCTTCGGCGTCGAGCTCGAAGGCACCGCGGTGTTCTCGGAGGACCTGACGGGCGCGGGCGACAGGCTGTCGGCGTCTTACAGCCTCGGCTACATCGATGCGGACTACACCGAGTTCGTCGTCGCGGGCGAGGACGTCGCGGACGAGCGGGTCGTTCAGAACACGCCCAAATGGTCGGGCGCGCTGCAGACCAACTACACGCGGCCGGTGGGGGCGGGGGAGCTGAGCTTCCTTACCGTCACCTCGTTCAAGGACTCGACGAACCAGTTCGAGGTGCCGAACTCGCTGATCGATCAGCCCTCCTACTTCCTGTTCGACGCGAGCCTCGTCTGGACCGAAGAGAGCGGGCGCTGGCAGGTGGGCCTGCACGGCAAGAACCTCTTCGACCGGCAGTACCGCGTTTCGGGCTACAACTTCCTGAGCCAGAACGCGGACGGCAGCTTCGTGCAGCCGATCACGGCGACCCTCGGCCTCGATGGGGTCGCGACCACCTTCTACGGCGCGCCGCGGCAGGTCTTCGCGACGGTGACGGCCCGGTTCTGAAGTCAGCGGGCGGCGCGGTCGCGCCGCCCCGTCAAGGATAGTCTCTATGCGACACGCCCTATCGGCGGCCTGTGCCGTCCTCCTCGCCTGCCTGACGGCTTCCTGCACGGACGAGCCTCGCGAGGCCTCTTCCGACGAGCAGGCCGGGCCCGAAGCGCAGGGCGCCGACCGCTACGTCGAGGTGGACGGCGCGCGCGTGCGCGTGCGGGAAGAGGGGGCCGAGGGCGCCCCCGTCCTCCTGATGATGCACGGCTTCACCTTCAGCCTCGAGACCTGGGACGCGCTGGCCCCGCTCCTGACGGAGGACTACCGCGTCGTCCGCTACGACCTCCTCGGCCACGGCATGACCGGGCCGGACCCCCAAGCGCGATACGCGCCCGAGGAGCGGGCCGCCTTCGCGGGCGAACTGATGGAGGCGCTCGGCATCGAGCGGGCCGTGCTCGTCGGCAACTCGCTCGGCGGCCTCGCCGCCTGGCGCCTGGCGGCGATGTCGCCCGAGAAGGTGTCGGCGCTCGTCCTCATCGACCCCGGCGCCTACCCTATGAACGGGACGACGGAGGTGCCCGCCCCGGTGCCGCCGATGCTCGCGGCTTACTTGCGCACCGTGCCGGCGCCCGCCTTCGAGGCGTCGATCGCGCGCATCTATGCCGATCCGAGCAAGGTGCCCGAAGAGCGCCTCGCGACCCTGCGCGAGATGATGCGGCGCGAGGGGAACGGCGATGCCTTCGTTGCGTCCCTCGAAGAGTTCACCCTGCCGGACCCAGAACCCGTCCTGCGGACGATCGAGGCGCCGACGCTGATCCTGTGGGGCACCGAAGACCAGATCATCCCGCCCGCCGACGGCGCGCGCTTGGCCGAAGTGATACCCAACGCCACGCTCGTCCGCCTGGACGGCGTCGGCCACGTCGCGCAGGAAGAGGCGCCCGAAGAGGTCGCAGCGGCGATCGAGGGGTTCCTCCGCGACGCGAATCCTGGACGTTGAGGCATGAGTGACGCGCCCGCCGCCAGCCTGACCCCCGCGCCCCGCGCCAGCAACCGCACCCGTGCCTGGGTGCTGGCGGTGCTGGTGATCGTCTACACCTTCAACTTCATCGACCGGCAGATCGTCGGCATCCTCGCCGTGCCGATCAAGGCGGAACTCGGACTCTCCGACACCCAGATCGGCCTGATGAGCGGGCTCGCCTTCGCGCTCTTCTACACCCTGCTCGGCGTGCCGATCGCGATGCTCGCCGACCGGAAGAGCCGGGTGGTCATCATGACCGTCGCGCTGACGGTCTGGTCGGCCATGACCGCCGCCTGCGGCCTCGCGCAGTCCTTCGGCCAGCTCTTCCTCGCACGGCTCGGCGTCGGCGTCGGAGAGGCGGGCGGCGTCGCGCCGGCCTACTCGCTGATCGCCGACTACTTCCCCCCGCAAGAGCGTTCCCGGGCGCTTGCCGTCTACTCCTTCGGCATCCCGGTCGGCAGCGCCATCGGGATCATCCTCGGCGGCATCCTGGCGAGCCTCCTCGACTGGCGGGCGGCGTTCTTCATCGTCGGCGGCGCAGGGCTCCTCGCGGCGCCGCTTCTGAAGCTGACCGTCCGCGAGCCGGTGCGGGGCGGCTTCGACAAGGACGTGCCGCCGCCCGCCTCGGACGTCTGGACCTCGATCAAGGACGTCGTTGCGACCCTCGCGAGGAAGCCGAGCTTCTGGGGGCTGAGCCTCGGCGCGGCCTCGGCGTCGATGATGGGCTACGGCCTCTTCTTGTGGCTGCCCTCCTTCTTCGTACGGAGCTTCGGCGAGGCGCTGCCGGGCTTCTTCTCCTTCATGCCGGACGCGCTCCTGCCGCCGAACCCGGGGCCGCTCCTCTACGCCGCCTACTTCTACGGCGCGATCCTGTTGATCGGCGGCGTGGTCGGCATCTGGATGGGCGGCGCGCTCGCGGACCGTTACGGGCAGACGCGCCGCTCGGCCTACGCGGTCGTGCCCGCCTGCGCCTTCGTCCTCACCGTGCCGTTCCTCGCGATCGGCCTCCTCACCCCGTCGCTCGGCGTCGCCTTCGTCGTCTTCTTGATCCCGACCGCGCTCGGCCTCGTCTGGCTCGGCCCGGTGATCTCGGCCTTCCAGCACCTCGTCCCGCCGCACATGCGGGCGACGGCCTCCGCGGTGTTCTTGTTCGTGAACAACCTGATCGGCATCGGCGTCGGGCAGGCGGCGATCGGAGCGATCTCGGACGGGCTCACAGCAAGGCTCGGCGCGGAGTCCTTGCGCTACGCCATCCTGTCGGGGTGCAGCTTCTACGTGATCGCGGCCGTCCTGATGTTCGTGACGGCGCCGCGGCTTCGCAAAGACTGGCACGAAGCCGGGTAAGGCTGGTTCAGGCGGCAGCCGTGCCCGTCAGGCGAACGGCGCGCACGCCGCTGTCCGTTCCCATCTCGCCCCTCGCCAGGGGGCGCAGGCGGCCGCGCAGGCGCATCGCGATGCCCTCGGCCGCGGCGGGGGGCAGCGGAAGCGTATCGCCCGGCTTCAAAGAGGACACCTTCGCGTAAGGAAGGTCGAGCTCGCCGAGGCATGCTTCGACGGGCAGGCTCGCCGTCAGAAGGCGGCCCGCAGAGATGCCCTTCGCGGTTGGCCGTTCGCTCGGGGTTTGAACGTTCACGACGATCTCGTCGTCATCCTCCAACGTCAGTACGAAGCACGCGGTGGCGAGAGGAACGCCGTCCTCTTCGATCGTCTGACCGGTGCTCCAACCGCCGAAAGCCTCACCGCAAAGTTCCGCCAGCACCGCGGCGCGAAGCGCCTCGTCCGTGACCGGCCCCGCAAAGGCGGCGTCGACGAGCTTCTCCGCCGTCGCAGCGGGCAGGGCGAAACGCAGGCGCGGCGCGGCGGGGGCGCTCGGCCAGACGACCAGAACCTCCTCGTCGGACGGCGGCGCGTCCGCCGAGCGGCGGGCGAACCGGACCGAGCCGAACGTCACCTTGCGGCGCAGGCTCTCGGTCAGAAGCTCCGCAGCGAGAGGACCTTGCGCCTCGCCGCGCGAACGCTGCGCCGCGAGCCGGTCGGGCCAGGCGCGGGGGGCGTTCACCAGCAGGGCAAGACCAGTCGCAGTCATTCACGTCTCCATCCCTAATGACTGTCTCGTTGCGCGTTAAAATCGGATTTACGCTCGCATGAGTAGGTAGGTCCGCACGGACGGGCGGGCGGATGAGCAGCGAAGCGACCATCATCAAGCGGAAACGCGTCGTCGTCGCCGGCGGCCACCACGGCGGGGCGTGGAAGGTCGCCTATGCGGACTTCGTCACCGCGATGATGGCGTTCTTCCTCCTGATGTGGCTCCTGAACGCGACGACGGAGGATCAGCGCAAGGGCCTCGCCGACTACTTCGATCCTTCGATCCCGATCAGCCCGATCTCCGGCGGCGGCACCGACATGCTGGAGGGCGACAGCATCGCCACCTCGGAGAACCTTCCGACCAGGGGCGGCGACGAGGAGGCGATACAGCGCCACCCGGCCGAGATCGAAGCGGCGATCGTCGAAGCGGCGGCAGCCCAGGGTCTCGCCGATGCGGACGGCCGCGTCCGTGTCACCGAGACGGAGGAGGGCATCGTGATCGAACTCTTGGAAGCCCAGCGTCACGCCCTGTTCGCGAAGGGATCGGCCGCACCGTCGAGCGAGCTCCGCGCGCTCCTTTCGGGCGTGGCGGGCGTGATCGACGGCGCGAAGGCCCCGGTGAAGATCACAGGGCACACGGACGGCTACACCTACGACGACCAGGACTACACCAATTGGGAGCTGTCGGCCGACCGGGCCAACACGGCCCGCCGCCTCCTCCTGGCGGAAGGCGTGGACGAGACGAGCTTCGATGAGGTCTCCGGCAGGGCCGACCGTGCGCCGCTGGCAGAAGATCGCCACGATCCGGCCAATCGGCGCATCGCCATCACCCTTCTAGGCAAGAAGGCGGATGCGATGCCGACGCCGTCTCAGCCAATGCGCGCAGGCCTTCGCTGACGAAACCTTCGGTTAAGCCTGTTCGTTTACCAACCGAGACGGGAACGAATAGGCGAGGCCATAGCATGACGATCTCTTCCTCGATGAATGCGGGCATCATGGGGCTCGCCGTCAACGCGACGCGCCTCGCCACGATCTCCGATAACATCGCGAACTCAGATACCTACGGCTACAAGCGAGCGGTCGCCGACTTCTCCTCCATGGTGATCCAGCAGCGCGACAACGCCTACGCGGCGGGCGGCGTTCGCGTGAACGCGTATCGCCAAGTCAACGAGGAAGGCTCGCTCATCTCGACGGGCAACTCGACCGACCTGGCGGTCGCGGGCCGGGGCATGCTGCCCGTGACGACCGCTTCCGGCGCGGCGGAGAACGCGGTCGGGCGGACCTTCATGCTGACGCCGACGGGTTCCTTCTCGCCGGACGAGAACGGTTTCCTCCGCACATCGACCGGCCTCTTCCTGATGGGCTGGCCAACGGACGAGACCGGGGACGTCGGCGCGGTGACGAGGGAGAGCAGCGCCAGCCTCGAGCCCGTCAACGTGCTGGTCAACCGATACACGTCGACGCCTACGGAGCGCATTTCCATGGGCGTCAACCTGCCCGCCGACGCGACCCAAGCGGGCGCGCCGGGCGAGCCCTACGAAGTGCCGATGGAGTACTACGACAACCTCGGGCGGACGCAGATCCTGACCGCCGTCTACACGCCCAACGTGCCCGCGACCGGCAGCAGCAACGCCTGGTCCGTCGAGCTGTTCGACAACTCGACCGGGGTGCCTGTCAGCCTGTCCTCCTTCGACGTAGACTTCCAGGACAACATGACGAGCGGCGGCATGATCAACGCCGTGACGAACAACCCGACCTATGACGCCGCGACGGGCGAGATCACCGTCGACCTGCCGCGGGGTCCGGTTCAGCTCTTCGTCGGACGGACCGGCCAGAACGCGGGCCTGACGCAGCTGGCAGCGGACTTCGCGCCTTACGCGATCCAGCGCGACGGCGCCGCGATCGGCGACCTCCTCAAGGTCGAGGTCGACGAACAGGGCAACCTCGACGCCATCTACGACACGGGCTTCCGCCGTACGCTGTACCGGATCCCGGTCGGCGACGTTCCGAACCCGAACGGCCTCAGCGCCGCCAACAACGGGGCCTTCCGCATGTCCCAGTCGAGCGGCGACGTGTACTTCTGGGACGCAGGCACCGGCCCCGTCGGCGAGACGGTCGGCTACGGCCTCATGGAGTCGACGGTCGACATCGCCTCCGAGCTGACCGGCCTGATCGAGACGCAGCGCGCCTACGCGTCCAACGCCAAGATCATTCAGACGGTGGACGAGATGCTGCAGGAAACCACCAACATCAAAAGGTAGGGTAGCTGATGACCGTCAGCGCGGCGCTCAACATCGCCACCTCCGGCCTCGCGGCCGCCCGCGCGCGCGCGGACGTGGCGGCCGGCAACGTCGCGAACGCGCATACGGAAGGCTACGTCCGCCGGGCGGCGGCGCTCTCCGAGCGGGTCATCGGCACGCAAGGCGCGGGCGTCCGCCTCCTGGGCGAGACCCGCGCGGGCGCCTCTCACCTCACGACCGAGCGGATGCGGGCCGACGCGCTGGCTTCGTCCGCCTCGAGCGGTGCGGAGGCGGCGCGGCGCCTGACGGAACTCTTCGGCGGCCCGAACGACGAGACGGGCGTCCTCGCCGCGCTGGCGGACTTCGAGCGGTCGCTGCGCGACGCGGCCGCGACGCCGGAGTCAGAGACGCTCCTTCTCGGCCTTCGGGACGCGGGACAGGCGCTGACGACGCGCCTCGGGGAAGCCTCCGAGGGCGCGGACGCGATGCGAAGCGAAGCGGACCGCGACATCGGTATCGCCGTCGTCGAGATCAACGACGCGCTGACCCGCCTCGAAGCGCTGAACCGTCTGCCCGCCGGCGAGACGACGCCGGCGGTGGAGGACGAGCGCCAACGCCTGATCGACGGCATCAATGCCGACCTGCCGGTGACCGTCCTCAGGCAGGGCGACGACGTCCACCTCGTGACGGAGGGCGGCGCCTTCCTGCTGACGAGTACCGCGCACACGGTCGAATTCACTCCGATGGGGAGCGTGGGCCGGACGCATGCGCTCGGCGCGCCGCTCTCGGGCATCAGCGTCGACGGCGTCGACCTGACGCCGACGGGGACGGGGCCGCAGCGCTCGAGCTCGGGCCGCATCGCAGCCCTCTTCTCGCAGCGGGACGGAGAGGTTCCGGCCTTTCAAGACGCACTCGACGAAGTCGCGGTCGACCTCGTGACGCGCTTCGCGGCGGATGAGAGCGATCCGACCAAGACGCCGGGGGAGGCTGGCCTCTTCACCGACGGCGGCGATCCCTCTCCGAGCGGGCTCGGCGCGGGGATCGCGGGACGCCTTCGGCTGGCCGCCGCCGTGGATCCGGCGCAGGGCGGCACGGTGACCCGTCTTCGCGACGGCCTCGGCGCCGCGGCGACCGGCCCCATCGGCAATGGCGATCAGCTCGGCCGCTTCCTCTCGACGCTCACCGCGGATGGCGGTCCCGCGGTCCGGGCAAGCGCGCTGTCCGCAGACCAGGGCGCGAAGCTCCAATCGGCGGAGGGACGGTCCGTCGCGGCCGCGATCCGGCAGCGCGGTGCGTCGGACGCCGAGATCGGCGCGCTTGGCGTCGATACGGACAAGGAACTTCAGGACATGATGCTGATCGAACAGGCCTACGCCGCGAACGCGCGGGTCCTGCAGACCGTCTCGGACATGATGGACGTGCTCATGGCGGCCGTCCGATGACGTCGGTCGGCCTCCCCGACGCGTTGTTCCTCGGGTCCTTGCACCGGACCAGCACCCGGCTTCGCACGGAGCTGTCCCGCGCTTCGGCCGAGATGGTCAGCGGCGAGCGGCAGGACCTCTCGCGGACGCTCGGGGCGCGGGCGGGCGAGTTGGCGCTCGTGAACAAGGCGCTCGGCGACGTCGATGCCTCCGCCTCGCGCATGGCGCTGGCGCAGAACCGGCTCCGGCTCGCAGGTGACGCGGTCGGCACGGTGCGCGAGATGATCGACGGCTACGGCGCCCGCGCCCTGACGGACGTGACGCTCGGCGGTGCCGCCGGCCTCATCGAGACCTCGAACACGGCGCGCGCTCTCCTCTCGCAGACGGTCACGACGCTGAACGTCCAGCATGGCGGGCGGACGCTCTTCGCTGGCGACGCCACCGACGGACGGGCGCTGGCGGATGCGGGCGCGATCCTCGACAGCGTCCGCGCCGAGTTGACAGGCGCTGCGGACGCGGCGGAACTCGATGCCCGTTTGACGGCCTTCTTCGCGGAAGGGGGCGGCTTCGATACGCAGGTCTATATGGGCGGGACGGGCAGCGCCGGGGGCGTCGCGCTGTCGGACGGTTCGGTCGTCCCCTTCGCCGCCCGCGCCGACAGTCAGGCGGTACGAAACACGATCGAAGGCCTCGTCCGCCTCGCCCTCGGGCCCGAACTGGGGGAGGGCGGCGTCGAGTGGACGCGCGCTGCCGCAGGCAAGCTCGAGGCGGCGGGCCAAGGGCTGGTCGCCGAGGCGGCGGCGAACGGGCTCGCCGCGAACCGGCTCGACGCCGAGGCCGAGGCGAAGGCCGCCGAGCGCCTCGTCCTGACCGCGACGCGCGAGTCGCTCGCGGGCCGCGACGCCTTCGAAGCGGCTGCCGAGGTCCAGCGCCTCGAAGCCCAGCTCGAAGCCGCCTACACCGTCACGGCGCGCCTCAGCCGCCTCAGCTTCACGGACTACATGCGATGAGACTCTGCCTCGCTCTTCTTAGCTTCCTGGCCGTCCTCGCGCCCCTCGGCGCCGAGGCGGGGGAGGTCCGCCTCAAGGACCTCGTCACGGTGGAAGGCGTGCGGGGGAACGACCTCATCGGCTACGGCCTCGTCGTCGGCCTCGACGGAACGGGCGACACGCTACGAAACTCGCCCTACACGGAAGAAGCGCTTCAGAGCCTGCTGCAGCGGCTCGGCGTCAACGTGGCGGAGGAGAACTTCCGCCCCGACAACGTCGCCGCCGTCCTCGTCACGGCGAGCCTTCCGGCCTTCGCGCGTGCGGGCAGCCAGATCGACGTCACCGTCAGCTCGATCGGCGACGCCGACGACCTGCGCGGGGGGACGCTCGTCATGACGCCGTTGACCGCGGCGAACGGCGAGGTCTTCGCGGTGGCGCAAGGGCCGGTCCTGATCTCGGGCTTCCAGGCCGAAGGCGGCGCCGCGTCCGTGACGCAAGGAACGCCGACCGTCGGGACGATCCCGGCCGGCGCGCGGGTCGAGCGGGAAGTGGACTTCCGCTTCGGCGACCTGCGCGGGGTCGACCTCGCGCTCAAGAACCCCGACTTCACGACCGCCGCCCGCATCGAAGAGGTACTCAACGCCTCGCTCGGCGAGCGCACTGCCGAGGTTCTCGACGCCGGCACGGTCTACCTTCACTTCCCGGGGGGCGAGAACCCGGCGCGGGTGATGAGCGCGATCGAGCGTCTGACGCTGACGCCCGACACGCCCGCCAGGGTCGTCGTCGATCAGCGGTCGGGCACGATCGTCCTCGGCTCCGAGGTACGGATCTCCGCCGTCGCGATCGCCCAGGGCAACCTTTCGATCGCGATCGCCGAGACCCCCGTCGCTTCGCAGCCCGGCGCCTTCGCGGGCGGTCAGACCGCGATCCTTCCGCGGACGAGCATCGCAGTCGACGAGGGCCGCCCCGGCTCGGTCGCGCTGATGCCCGAGACCGTGACCCTGTCGGACCTCGTCTCGGGCCTCAACGCGCTCGGCGTCACGCCGCGCGAGATCATCGACATCCTCAAGAGCATGAAGACGGCCGGCGCGCTCCACGCCGACCTGGTCCTTCAGTAAGGCGCCGGTCAGGCCTCTTCGTCGAGGAGGCTGATCCGGCCGTCTGCGGACGCGGTCAGGACGAAGCCGACGACCTCCGCCTGCGCCTTCTCTCCGGCCGTCTCCGCGATCCCGGCATGGGCCGCCATGCGTTCCTTGAGCTGCCCTGCGAGGCGCTGGGAGATGTTGCCGTAGAAGTATTCCGGCGTCTGCGAGCCGCGCGCCGTGGCGTAGGCGAGCGCCTTGAGAAGGGCGGCCTCCTCCATCTCGCGGAAGAGGATGGGAACGGCGTTGCGCGGCAGGCGCGTCGCCAGCGCGTCGAAGCCGAGCACGCGCTTCTTGATCGCCGCCAAGAAGGCGGGCTCCACGGTCTCGGCGAGGACGGCGAGCGCCGCTTCGCGTCGGGCGGTAGGCAGACGGTTGAGGAGGCCCGCCACCTGCGCCGCCTTGAGCTCGTCGATGCCGCGCGATGCGCCCGGCCCTTCGCTGAAGAAGGCGGTCTCGAGGACAGCGCATACCGCGCGCATGGCGGGCTCGCCGACTTCGTCTCCGGCGACGCGCGCCACCGCCTTCGCCGCGTCTCCTTCGGGCAGGGCACCGGCAACCTCGGCCGCGAAGGCCTCGGGCAGGTGCGAGAGCGCGAGGCCCGCTATGGTCGGCCCCTTCTCCGCCAGGAACGCCGCTACGTCTTCGGGTTTGAGGCCCGCGAGGCGGTCCCACAACGTCTTGGGCGGTTCCGCCTCCGCAGGGGGCAGGGCGGGCATTGCGGGCCCGAACAGCGCGTCGGTCAGAGCGGTCGCCGCCTCCTCGCCGCCGCGCGGACCCGCCTTGCGGATCGCGAGCGCCTCGGCGAAGCGCGCTGCGAGGGCACGCTGCTGACGGACGTTCAGCGTGCGAAGGCTGCGCACGGCCGCCTCGAGGCGTGGCCGGTGGTGCGCGCCGAGGCGTCCCGAGAGCTGCGCCGCCCCCTTCTCGCCGAGCAGCGCGAGGATCACCGCGGCCTGCTCGTCGGCGCTCAGCGGCGGCAGGGCGGTCTCGGGCGCGGCGGGTTTCGTCGCCGGCAAGGTCTCGTCGCGCGGGGTCAGGCTCATCCGGCGTAGCCTCGAAGAAGAGCGGCCGCGATCTTCGTCCAGCCGTCGGCGAGGACGAAGAAGGCGAGCTTGAAGGGGAGGGAGACGACCGCGGGCGGCACCATCATCATGCCCATCGCCATGAGGACGGAGGCGACGACGAGGTCGATGACCAGGAACGGCAAGAAGACCGCGAAGCCGATCTGAAAGGCCGTCTTGATCTCGGACAGCATGAAGGACGGCACGAGGAGGGAGAGCGGCACGTCGTCCGAGACTCCGTCCCAACGGCCCGGCAGGGCCTCGCTCAGCGTCATGAGCGTGCTCTCATGCGTGCGGGCTTCCATGAAGCTGCGGAACGGAACGATGACCGCGTCGAAGGCTTGGACCTCGGTGATCTCGCCATTGCGCAAGGGTTCGATCCCGACCTCCCAGGCCGTCGTGAAGACGGGTTCCATGACGAAGAAGGTGAGGAAGAGCGCGAGGCTCGTGATCATCATGTTGGGCGGCGCCTGCTGAAGCCCGATCGCCTGCCTGAGGAAGGAGAAGACGATCACCATGAGCGGCAGGCAGGTGACCATCATCAGCAGCCCCGGCGCGAGGCTGAGGACGGTGACGACGAGGAAGAGCGGGATCAGCTCCGCGCGCAGGCTCGTCCCCTCCTCGGGCGCCAGCGCCTGAAGGGCCGTGCCGAGCCCCTCCGGCTCCTGCGCCGCGGCGGGACCGAGCGCGAGGAGAGCGAAGAGGAAGAGAGCGAGGGCCGCCCGCACGCTCAGCCGCCGGTGACGTCCAGGATGCGGATGGCGAGGCTGCCGGGGCCTTCCTCGCCTTCGCAAAGTTCCGCCGTCGCGATCTCGATGCCGCCGACGAGGAGGCGGAGCGGCGCCTGAGCGCTTTCCTTGAGCGGAACGAGCGTGTCCGGCGCCCAGCGCGACAGCTCGTCGAGGGAGACGGCCTTCTCGCCGATCAGCACGCTGACCGTGACGGGCACGTCGGCGAGCTTGGCCGAGAGGTTGGCGGGGGCGGGCGCGGCTGTCTGGCTCATGGCGTTCGGTTCCTCCGTTGAGGCTCTAGGCGGCGCGGACGACGGCGTCGTCCTCGAGCCACGCGTCGAGCACGGCTGCGGCGTCGTCGGGGCTCTCCTCGACCAGCACGGTCAGAAGGCCGACGGCGTCCTTCGGCAGGGCGCCGGGCTCGCTCTCGGCGACGGTCTCTGCCCGTTGGGACAGGAGCGGCCGAACGACGAAGACGCCGAGGACGATGACGACCACGCCCAGTATGCCCATCTGAAGGAGGCTCACCGCGCGGGGCAGGACCTCGGCCTCGACGAAGCCCGGCACCTGCGTGACGATGGGCTCGGGCTGGGTGAAGGCCAAGGTGCGCAGAGCGAGCGTGTCGCCGCGGGCCTCGTCGATGCCGGCGGCGCTCGCCACGAGCGCTCTGAGCGCGCTGAGCTCTTCGGGCGTCCGGGCGGCTTCGCCGTCGGCCTCGTTGAGGAGGACCGCGACGGAAAGGCGGGAGATGGCGCCGGGAAGGCGTTCCGTGTGCCGCTCGATCTCGGTCCCCGTATAGACGACCTCCTCCTGCCGGCTGCGACGCAGGGTCTCGCTGCCGTCTTCGGCGTCGAGATCCCCGTCGGGAAGGTTGCTGGCCACGGTGACCACCCCGCCGGACGCGTTCTGGGTGTCGCTTTCCTCGCTCAAGGAACGCTGCGCGATCTGGCGACCGTCCGGGTCGACCACCCGCTCGGTCTCACGCACCGCGTCGCGATCGATCTCGACCGAGGCGGAGACCCGCGCGTTGCCGGGGCCCACGCGCGCTTCGAGGAGGCGGACGAGACGGCCTTCGATCTCCGCGGCGCGGGAGTCCTCGTCGAGGCTCGCGAGCCCTTCGCGGGTGCCCGGGCCCGCGACGACGCCGCGAAGGCTGTCGATCACCGCGACCTGATCCGGGGAGAGTCCCGCGACGGACAACGCCGTCAGCGTCTGCACGGCTCTCGCCTGCTCCTTCGTCAGGCCGAGCGGCGCCTCGATCGTCACCGACGCCGTCTTCTGCGTCGCGTTGCGGCGGAAGGCGGATTCGCGCCCGACGCCCAGATGGACGCGGACCGCGTGGACGCCGGGCATGGCGCGGATCGTGCGGGCGAGCTCACCCTCCTTCGCGCGCCAGTAGGCCGCATCGAACATGTCCGCGGTCGTCGAGAAGCCGTCGAGGTCGTCGAGGAGTTCGTAGCCCGCTTCGCCGTCGCGGGGCAGGCCGCGCCGCGCGAGCTCCAGGCGCAGACGGTCCCGCTCGCTCTGCGGCACGTAGATCGACGTTCCCTTTACGGTGTAGGCGACGCCGAGCCCGTCGAGCTCGGCCATCACCTCGCCGGCCGCGCTGTCCGCGAGACCGGACATGAGCAAGGCCTGGTCCTCGTGACGAGAGAGGCCGACCATCGCGACCATGGCGAGGACGACGGCGGCGACGGCGCCGCCAGCGACGATCCGTTGCCTGAGCGTCAATGCCCGCAAGGCTGCGAGGATCCCGCTTGTGCCCAGGCTCGATGCCACCCCTTAGACCCCGTTCATCTTTCCTAACGGGGTAGATGGGGAACGCTTAACAAACCCTTTACCAATACGGGCGTTTAACCATTCCTACCAACTCAGGATAGGCCTGCGGCCGCGTGCCGGTGGGTCTGAGGCGACGGGGCGAGGCATGGCGGAAGGCAAGAAAGGCGGAGCGCTCGGCATCGCGGCCCTCGCGCTGATCGCGGGGGGCGGAACCTTCGCCATGGTCAAGATCGCATCGAGCGGCCTCGCGCCCAGCTGCGCGGCGGAGGCCGGACCGATCGCGGCGGAAGAGCACCACGACGTGCCGGCGGCCGCCTACGTCGCGCTCGAACCCGTGGTCGTGAGCTTGCGGCCCGGCATCGGCGCGCGTTCGCTTCGGATCGGCATCGCGCTGGGCATGACGGACGATCACGCCGCGCTCGAAGAGGCGCAGGTCCTGCGGCTCAAGGACGGCTTCCTCGGCGATCTGCGGGCGGTGACGCCCGACACGGTCAGCGACCCGGAGGCGTTGCCGGCCCTGCGCGAACAACTCCTGCACAGAGCGCGAAGCGTGCTCGGGCCGGGCGCGGTCGCGGAGATCCTTATCACCGACTTCATGATGACCTGAGGCTATGATCTCCCTTCTCGACGCCGCCCTTCTCTGCCTCTCCTTGTTCACGGCGATCTACTGCGCCGTCCTGAGCCGCCGCTTGCGCCGGCTGCACGACCTCAAGCATGGCCTGGGTGCGGCCGTGGTCGCGATGACGAAGGCCGCCGGTTCCGTCCGGCAGGAGACGACGACGCTGACGGCGAAGACGGCCGGTGCCGCCGAGAGGCTCGAGCGCCTCCTCGGCCGCATCGATGCGTGCGAGCCCAAAGTCGACCTCCTCCTCGAGACGATGGACCGGCAGGCCCGCGAGACCTGGCGCGAGAACAGGGCCCGCATCGAGGCGACGCGCACCGAGGTGACGCTGCTGGCCGCCGACATGCGCGTCCTGATCGAGCTGATGAACGAGCAGGTGCTGAAGAACGCCCAGGACGACGAGCCGGAGCGGCAGGCTAGGACGCGCAGCGCCAGAAGCGCACCCGTACCGGCGGGCAGCCCGGTCCCCAGCCGCGCCGCCCCCGCCGACAACGTCGTCAGGGTCGCCCCTGCCGCGCCGAGCCGTCCCAACCCCTTCGCCCGCCGGGCCGCGGGGGGCGAGTGAACAGCACGGCGATCCTACCGAGCCTCGCCTTCCTCGTCGCGCTGACGGCGGTCGCGCGGACGGGCGGCGAGTTGATCGCCGGCTTTCCCCTGCCGAGCCTTCAAACGTCCGCTTCCGAGGAGGTCGCGGATGTCGAGGAGTCGCTACACGCCCTCGAACGCGAGCGCCTGCTGATCGAGCGGGAGAGGGCGGCCATCGAGGCCGAGGCGCCCGCCGCCCCGGGGGCGGACGCCGAAGCGCGGTTGATGCGGCTCTACGCCGCGATGCCCACCGCGCAGGCCGCCGCCATCCTCGTGGCCCTGCCGCCCGTCGAGGCGAGCCGGATCCTCTCGCGCTTGCCCGAACGCCGAGCGAGCGCGGTCCTCGGCGAGATGGAGACGCCCCAAGCGGTGGCGATCCTGTCGGCGCCGGAGGCGCCCGGGAGCTGATCGGCGCGTCAACCGCGCGGCTCGGCCATCTCTTCGACGAGGCAGATCATTCGCCGCTTCAGCCGCGGCGAAAGGGTCTTGAAGAGCGTCAAGAGCTCGAAATCCTCCGCAGAGAAGCGAAGCCCGCCGGGGGCGCCTGCGCCGGGCGCAGGCTCAGCGGATCTTGGTGAGAGGTCCGCCGCCGGGCCGGAGAAGAAGTGAGAGACCGGAACCTTGAGCACCTCCGAGAACTGATGGAGGCGCGAGACGTTGATGCGGTTCGAGCCGTTCTCGTACTTCTGGATCTGCTGAAGGGTCAGGCCGACCGCCTCACCGAGCGCCTTTTGCGTCAGCCCGCGCATGTTGCGCGCACTGCGCAGGTTTTGGCCGACCCGCAGATCGACTTCGTGGGGCGGCGTGGCGGGGCAGGGCGTTGCGGTACGTGCCAAGCTCGAGGCCCCTTCGTAACGGCGATCTACCTCTACTTGTCGAGGCCACGAAGATCAACCCTAGGTTGAAGCGCTGCACCCCTCACACGCGAGCGCCCTGGTCGATGCGGGTCGCTGGGACCGAAACGGTCGATCCTCGGCATCGCCAGCGTATCGCAAACGCGTAGTGAGGCGTTCGCGATGTGCTATGCCGCCGCTTCCGGGCGCTCTCTGACTGCCCAGCTGGGACGGCAGGTTCTCATGGACGCATCGATCAGGGCACTCATCGAGCGCTGCGGCGACGAAGCCTTGGTGCTCCAAACCCTATACTTCCTGGACGACCACGTCTTCGCGAGCCTCTGCCGTCGCCTCGCGGAGATGTCGCCCGAAGCCCGAAGCGATCTCCTCAGCCTACTGAGCCGCGATCCATCGTTGCCGGTCGAGAGGCCGTGGCCGTCCAGCGCGGCGAACAATGGCTGATCGTTCCCGCTGCGCGAGCACTTAACCTTTCATACATAATGACGCGGGTAACCATTCCCGTATGCTTACCCTCATCGGTCTCGCCGTCACGGTCGTCATGGTCTTCGGCGGGTACACCTTCGCCGGCGGCAAGCTTTCGATCATCCTGCACTCTCTGCCCTACGAGATGACGATGATCGGCGGCGCCGGGCTCGGCGCCTTCCTCGCGGCGAACGACTTCCACGCGATCAAGCAGACGGGCGGGGACATCGTCGCGGTCATCAAGGGGCCGAAGTGGAAGCGCGCCGACTATCAGGACGCCCTCTGCCTAATGCACAAGCTCATCGCCCTCTTCCGCGAGAGCCCGGTCGAAGTCGAAGCGCACATCGAAGACCCCAAGAACTCCGCTCTCTTCTCCAAGTACCCCCGGATCCAATCCGACGGGGTCGCGGTCGAGATCATCTGCGACACGATCCGCAGCATGATGATGAACTTCGACAACCCGCATCAGGTCGAGGAGCTGCTCGAGAAGCAACTCGAGCAGCTGAAGGAGGAGCGGCTGCACGGCGCCCATGCGCTCGGCGCGCTCGCCGATGCGCTGCCCGCGCTCGGCATCGTCGCGGCCGTGCTCGGCGTCATCAAGACCATGGCTTCGATCGACAAGCCGCCGGAGATCCTCGGACAGATGATCGGCGGCGCGCTCGTCGGCACGTTCCTGGGCGTCTTCCTCGCCTACGGCGTCTTCGGTCCGCTGGCGGCCCGCGTTCGGACGGTGCGCGAGCAGGAGCACGCCTTCTACGAGCTGTTCCGCGAGGTGCTCGTCTCCACCCTTCACCGCCACGCGCCCAACATCTGCGTCGAGGTCGGACGCCGCCGCGTTCCTTCGGGTCTGCGCCCGAGCTTCACCGAGCTCGAGACCGCGCTGAAGGAGGCGGCGTGACCGACGCCAGCATCGCGAGCCTCGCGCGGCAGTCGGGCCTCATGAAGGCCCTTTCCGTCACCGCGAACAACATCGCCAACGCCTCCACGCCAGGCTTCAAGGCGGAAGGCACGGTCTTCGCCGAGCACGTCACTCGGACCGGGCGTACGCCCTCCATGTCGATGGGCCACCTGGTCGCGCACGACACCGACTTCACGCCCGGCGGCCTCGACGGCACGGGCGGCACGTTCGACCTCGCCATCGACGGCGAGGGCTTCTTCAAGGTTCAGACGCCGGCCGGGCCGCGGCTTACGCGGGCCGGCGCCTTCACGCTCGACGTGGACGGTCTGGTCGTCGATCCCAACGGCTTCCCCCTCGTCGATGGCGGCGGCTCGCCGATCGAGGTGCCGCCGGAGGCCAAGGACGTCGCCATCGCGCGCGACGGCACGATGAGCATCGACGGCGAGGCCTACGCCGACATCGGCGTCTTCAGGCCGCGCGGGGAACCCGTTCGTGCGGGAAGCAATCACTGGCAGGCGCCCAATGGCGACGACCTGATCGAGGAGCCGCAGGTCCTGCAAGGATTCCTCGAACGCTCCAACGTCTCGGCCGTCGAAGCCTTCGCCGAGATGATCGCCACGCAGCGTCTCTTCGACGCCGGACAGACGCTCTCGCAACAAGAGCACGACCGCCTCAGCGCCCTGATCGCCGCGATCAGGCAGGAGTAGAGCCATGGACGCCCTTCGCACCGCCGCCACCGGCATGGCCGCCCAGCAGACGCGGGTGGACGTGATCGCGAACAACATCTCGAACATGTCGACCACGGCCTACGCGCCGCGCTCGGCCGTGTTCGCGGACCTCATCTATCGGCAGGACGTGACGCCCGGCGCGCTTTCGTCGCGTACGGGAACGATCGTGCCGGCGGGCGTACAGCTCGGCCTCGGCGTCAGGACGGCCGCCATCGCGATGGACATCGGGCAGGGCGGTCTTCGCGCGAGCGGCGGCGACCTCGACCTCGCGATCGAGGGCCGAGGGTTCTTCGAGGTCGAGCTGCCCTCCGGCGAGCAGGCCTTCACGCGCGACGGCAAGTTCGAAGTCAGCGCCGACGGTCAGGTCGTCACCTCGTCGGGCTTTCCGCTCGCGGACGGGATCACGGTGCCGCGCGAAGCCCGGAAGCTGACGATCACGCCGGACGGCGAGGTGATGGCGGAGTTCACGGACGGCACGCCGCCCCAATCGATCGGCGTGATCACGCTGTCGTCCTTCGTCAACGAACGCGGCCTCGAGGCGCTCGGCAGCAACCTGTACCGCGCGACCGAGGCCTCTGGCGATCCGAACCCGGCGCCGCCCGGCCTCGACGGCAACGGCTTCATCCGCCAAGGCTACCTCGAGGAGTCGGGCGTCGACGTCGTCTCCGAGATCGCCGACCTCATCGAGGCGCAGCGCGGCTACGAGCTCAACTCCAAGGTCCTCACCGCCGCCGACGAGATGTACGCCGCCGCGACGAGGATAAGATAATGATCGCGCTGGTTCTTCTGATGTCGGGCGCCGTGCTCGCGGAGAGCCGCCTGCCCGCCGGAACGGTCATCGAGGCGTCGCACGTATCGGGGTGCCAGGCACCCTGCGCGCTCGTCGGGCGACAGTTGACGCGCACGGTGTTCGAAGGCCGCGAAGTCGTGCTCGGCGACACGAAGATGCCCGACCTCGTCCAGCGCAACGCCCTCGTCACCCTCGTCGCCAGGAAGGGCGCGATGCGCCTCGAAGCCGAAGGTCGCGCCCTCGGCGCGGGCGGCGAAGGCGAGGAGATCAGCGTGATGAACACGGCGACCCGCCGGGTCGTCAGCGGCACGGTCCTCGCCTCGGGCCTCGTCGAGGTGCGCCCATGAAGCGCATCCTCGTCCTCGCCTTCGTCCTCGCCTTCGTCCTCGTCGCCTGCGCTTCGAGGCCGGACTACCCCGTAGAAGAGCCGCTGCCGCAGGTCGCGACCCGCAACTACGGAAAGCCCCCCGCGACCGCGAGCCTGTGGAACCAGGATCCCCAGAGCCTCTTCGGCAACAGGCGCGCGCGCGAGGTCGGCGACATCCTCACCGTCATCGTCTCGGTCGACGACGAGGCCGAGATGCAGAACAGCATGGATGCGACGCGCACCAACGAGGAGGACTTCTCCGTCAACGCGCTCTTCGGCCTGCCGGAGTGGGCGAACGGCGTCCTGCCCCTGGGCGCTCGCGTAGACCCTGCGGTCGCCTTGTCGCGCAGCAAGGCCGCTCAAGGGTCGGGCAGCATCGCCCGCCAGGAAAAGGTGACGCTGGAACTCGCAGCGGTCGTCGTCGACCAGCTGCCGAACGGCCACCTCGTCATCGAGGGCACCCAACGCATCCGCGTCAACGCGGAAACCCGCGACCTCAAGGTCAGCGGCGTCGTGCGCCCCGAGGACATCACGCGCGACAACACGATCAGCCACGAGAAGATCGCGAGCGCCGACATCGTCTACTCCGGCCACGGACAGGTCGCCGGTACGACCAAGCCGAAGGTCGGCTCGCGTCTCCTCGACATCCTGGTGCCGTTCTGATGAAGAAGCTTCTTCCCGCCCTGATCGTCCTCATCGCCGTCCTCGGGGGCGGGGCGGGCGCGATGATGACGATGACGAAGAAGCCGAAGGCGCATGGCGAAGAGGCGAAGGTCGACGTCCACCACGCCGAAGCGCCGAAGCAGGCCGGCTACTTCAAGTTCAAGCGTCCCTTCATCGTGCCCGTCGTGTCGGAGGAGAAGATCACGTCGCTCGTCATGATCGACCTTTCGATCGAGATGGATGCGGGTGCGGCCAAGGACTACCTCGCACGCGAGCCGAAGGTACGCGACGGCTTGATGCGGGCCCTGCTCGGCCTTTCCAACGAAGGCTACTTCACCGGCGACATCAGCAACATCGAGACCTACGACGCGGTCCGGGATCGCCTGACCGAGGAAGCGAAGCTCACGCTGGGCGACACGGTCGTCAGCGTTCTGATCCTCGACTATGCTCGACAGGAACGCTGACGGCCGGCGCTGACCGGCGTCAGACCTGATCTTGAAGGGCGAGAGACAGCAT
Organism: Parvularcula dongshanensis; assembly: GCF_014199615.1. GTDB lineage: Bacteria > Pseudomonadota > Alphaproteobacteria > Caulobacterales > Parvularculaceae > Parvularcula > Parvularcula dongshanensis. Next base: position 266,510 of record NZ_JACHOB010000004.1, read on the forward strand.
CTCGGCGATCGCTTCGAGGTGCTTGTTCGTCTCGACCTGCTGCTCGACGGACGAGAACGTCGCCAGCTGCTCGACGAACTGCGTCGAGTCGAGCGGCGCCAGCGGATCCTGATGCCGGACCTGCGCCGTCAGCATGGTGAGGAAGGCGTCGAAGTCGGCTTTGGGTGCCGACTGAGCGGCGGGTGTATCGGCGCCTTGGCTCATGGCGGCGGTGACGGCGTTGACGGACATGGGGTAGCTCCTACAGCCTGAGATCGATCCGGCCGCTCGCGGGAGCGGGGCGGGCGGCCGCCGGCGCCGCCGGCAGATCGTGAACGTGGAAAGCGAGCTGGCTCATCCGCTGGCGGTCGGCATCATCGCCGCCGCCTTGCGAGGCCTGACCCCAGCTCAACGTCGCGTCGCCGAGCCCGGCGGCGGTCAACTCGCGCTGAAGCCAGTCCGCGTGCCGCCGCAGCAGCGCGCCGGTATCGGGGTTGTCGGTCGAGACGAGGGCGGTAACGGCACCGCGCTTGTGGAAGTCGAACTCGATCTGGACGCGACCGAGGTCGGGGGGGTCGAGCCGCACCGTGACGGACCGCTCGTCGCTTCGCAGGCGAACGGCGTCGAGGACCTGCATGGCCGGTTCGCCGGGCGCAGGCGCGGCCTGGGTCTCGAGCCGCGAGGGCGCGGAGGCGTTGCCGACGCCGCTCGTCTGGGTCGGCGGGGCGTTCATCGGTTCGGTGCCGAGGGGAACCCTCGAGCCCTCGGGCAGGGCGCTCGGCCCGGCCATGGAAAGGTCTGCCGGCTTCTGCGTGGCCGAGGCGGACCGGTCCGCCGATGGGTGCGCCAGCTCCGCTTCCGCCGAGGCTGCGGCGTCGCGGTTCGCGCGCGAGGGCGCGGGTCTCTCGATATCCAGAAGGCCGGACGGCTGGTCGGGTTCGCTCGATCCGACCGCCGCGATGGGTTCGGCCGTTCCTGCGGTCGCGGCAGGGGTGGGGCTCTCGGCCGGTTCGCCCGCCGGGCTGACCGCCTGGCGGCCACCCGCTACCGGCACTGGGACCGGCGCGCTCCTTCCGCCCGGAAGAGAAGGAAGGCTCCGGGCCTCCGCGGCCTCGGCTGCGTCCGCGACCAACGCCTCAGAATCGCTCGTCTCGCCCGAAGCCGCTGCGTTCGCCTGCGGAAGGATGACCGAGAGGGTCTGCGAAGCGTCGGTCGGGACGAGGGCGTCCGCCGACGCCTCCTCTGTCTTCAACGGTCCGTCTACCACGCCCGTTTCGATGGTCCGGGTGGCGGGTGCCGTCGCCAGGGACAGAAGGCCGCCCTCCGAACCGCCCAAAATGGCGGCGAACTCCGCTGCCGAGGGCGCGTCCCCTTTGATCGCCTGACCCTCGGGGGGCGCAGCGCCGGCATTGGTCGTCGTGAGAGGAAGAAGAAGGCTCGGCATGGTCCCGGCGGCAGGTGAGTCTTGAGGGACTATCGTCCAACAGGGTTTACCGACCCTTTACACGCGTCTCGTTACGTCTCTTGCAACGCAGGAGGCGATCATACCTATACCAAGCATCAGTGCAGTCGCCACGCCGTCGCCTGCCGGCGCGTCGCCGCTGCGCGAGAAGGCCGAGCAGCTGGAGTCGGCCTTCCTCGCGGAGATGCTGAAACATGCGGGCGTCGCCGAAGCCTTCGGCGCGCAAGGAACGGGAGAGGGCGACGCCTTCTCCAGCTTCCTGCTCGAGGCGGTCGCGGACCAGATGGCGCAGGACGGCGGCATCGGCCTGGCCGACAGGTTCTACGCGGAGCTTGCGGCCCGGCAGGACGACACGGCCTCGACGGACGCCACGCTGTGACCGCGAAGGCGCTCCTGACGCTGCTGGCGGAAGAGAAGGCGGCGCTGCTCGGTGGCCGCCTCGACACGCTGCCCGCCTACCAGGAAGAGAAGGCCCGCCTCGCCACGGTGCTCGAGACGCGCGGGGCCGATGCGAACAGCCTCGACGCCGTGCGCAGCGCGGTGGAGGAGAACCATCGCCTCCTCGGCCTGGCCCTGACGGCCTGCCGTTCGGCCTCCGACCGGCTCGGATCCCTGCAACAGCGCGCGCGCACGGTCGGTTACACGGCGGCGGGCGGCCGTCTCACGCATACGGATCAGGCAGTGGAAAGAGGGACGCGCGTTTAAGCGAATATTATCGCATGGCGCGGTAAGGCTTCCTCGGGGCAACTTCAGAGATGTTGCGCCGGGGTCGACCCCGGTTTCGTCAGAAGGACGGACTCGTCAGTTTGAGTGAATGGGCAGGATCTCATGACGAGCATCAATACCAACCAGAGCGCGATGGTCGCGCTCGACACGCTGCAGAACATCAACAAGAGCCTGCAGACGGTTCAGAGCCAGATCTCGACCGGCCGCAAGATCAACACGGCCCGCGACAACGCCGCCGTGTGGGCGATCTCCACGACGATGGAATCGGACGTCGCTGCGTTCAAGACGATCACGGACAGCCTCAATCTGGGCGCCGCGACCGTGGGCGTCGCGCGTTCGGCCTCCGAGACCGTGACCGGCCTCCTCAAGGAGATGAAGAGCCTGATCGTGTCCGCGGCGGAAGAGAACGTCGACCGGACGAAGATCCAGACCGACATCACGGCGCTCCGTAACCAGATCGCCGACACCGTCGATGCTGCGCAGTTCAACGGCCTGAACCTTCTGAAGGGCGGCGACTCGGTCTCGCTCCTCTCCTCGCTGAACCGCGATGCGAGCAACAACGTGACGGCGGACAAGATCGCCGTGAACCGCGTCGACCTGACGGAGACGGCCGGCGTCGCTTCGACGACGAACATCGCGAGCGGCGAGGCGGGCTTCGTGACGGACTCCGGGTCCGGCACGCTGGCAGACGGCTCCGGCACGCCGACCACCGCTACGCTGACCTTCACGGGCGGCGACCTCGCGGCGGGTGATCTGTTCAGCCTGACGGCGGGCGGCGTCACTGTAGAGTACACCGCCTCGGCGGGCGACACGGCGGCTGACGTCGCTTCGGCGCTGAAGACCGCCGCGGAAGCGGACGCCGGCTTCTCCGCCGACGTGGCGCTCGCGATCTCGACGTCTGGCGACGATACGGTCCTGACGGTCACCAACAGCGGTGCGGCCACCTCCGCTTACAGCGCGACGGCCAAGACCGGCGGTACCGCTGCGGGCGGCCTCTCGGGCCTCGCCGACATCGACGTCACGACGACCGAAGGTGCCGCTGCGGCGCTGACCTCGATCGAGACGATGCTGAACACGGCGATCGACGCCTCGGCTGGCTTCGGCTCCGCGCAGAAGCGGGTCGACATCCAGAACGACTTCATCGGTTCGCTGATCGACTCGCTGGAGATCGGCGTGTCGGCTCTGACCGACGCGAACCTGGAAGAGGCCTCGGCCCGCCTCCAGGCGCTCCAGGTCCAGCAGCAGCTCGGCCTTCAGTCGCTGTCGATCGCCAACCAGGCGCCGCAGTCGATCCTGTCGCTGTTCCGCTGATCCAACTGGCCGGCGCGCGTCAGCGCGCCGGCCTCTCTCCTGATTGGACGACCCGATGTACTCAGACGCCCAGGCTGGCTACGCGCAGGCCCGCCGGCAGACTCTCTCCCCCCGCGGCGCGGAGCGTGCGCTCCTTCTCGAGCTCGCAGGCCAGCTGGGACGGGACGAACAACCCTTTACGGCCCTCGCCGACGCGGTTCACCGCAACGTACAGCTCTGGACGACGCTCGCGACCGACCTCTCCAGCCCTCAGAACGCCCTTCCTCCCGAGATCAGAGGATCCCTCCTCAGCCTGGCGGGCTTCGTGCTCCGCCACTCGAACGGGGTCTTGAGCGAGAGCGCCGACGCGAAGGTTCTCGCTGACATCAATCGCCAGGTCGCGGCCGGGCTTGCGGCTCCCACTCGAGAAAAGGCGGCCTAGAATGGGACGACTGACCCTCACCCTCCGTCCAAACGAACGCTTCCTGGTCGGCGGCTGCCTCGTCGAGAACGGCCCGAAGCGCTCCGCCATCACGGTCATGGATGAGGGGACCTTCGTCCTCAGGCTGTCCGATGCGCTGCACCCGAACGCGGTGAAGACGCCGGTGCGCCGTGCCTACTACGCCGCGCAGCTGATCCTCGCGAACGAGTGCTCGCCGGAGGATGGAAAAGCCGCCCTGGAGGTGCAGCTCGCCGCTCTGGCCGATGTGTTCGCCGGAACGCCGCACATCGAGGACGTCGACCGTGCCGCCGCCTTCGCCTCGGCGGGCCGTTTTCACGGCGTGCTGATGGCGCTGAAGCCGCTCTTCACGGTCGAGGACGAGATGCTGGGCTGCGATTCGGAAGAACGTAAGGCCATCGCCTCGCGGTAACGTTAACCATATGTTCAACCGATCGTAAGCATTCTGACCGCGACGTTAACGCCGGGCCCGGCCCGGCAGGCGGGGCGGAATGATCGGATCCAAGCTCGGCATGCTCGACATCGCACGCGCGATGGCGACCCATGCCACCGAGGCGCAGCGGGTCGCGGCGACCAACATCGCGCAGGCGGACACGCCAGGCTACAAGGCTCGTGCGGCTGAAAGCTTCGCCGAGGCTTACCGGGCGGGGCGCGCCACGCCGCAGGTTTCGATCGACAAGACCGCGGCCTCCGATCCGAACGGCAACTCCGTCTCGCTCGAAGCGCAGGTCATGGCGCTTTCGCAAGCGCGGGGCGAGCACGACCTGGCGCTCGGCGTCTGGGACCAGGCGCTGAGCCTCTACCGCACCGTTCTCGGGCGGGGCCGCTAATGGTCGATCCCATCACCGCCGCCATGCGCGCCGCCGCCGACGGCATGGGTGCGCAGAGCCTCCGCCTCCGGACGGTCCACGAGAACCTCTCCAACGTCGACACGCCCGGCTACCACCGCAAGCTTTTGACCTTCGAAGCGGGGCAGGGCGACGCTGCGGTGTCGGTCGCTGCGCTCAGCCTCGACCAGAAGTCGCTCAACCGCGTGCTCGACCCCGGCCATCCGCTCGCGGACCCGGACGGCTACGTCGAGATGAGCAATGTCGACATGCTGGTCGAAGTGACCGACGCCCGCGAAGCCAAGCGCAGCTTCGAAGCCAACCTCGAGGCCTTCCGTCAGGCCCGCGAAACCTACTCCAACCTCATCCGACTTCTGAGGCGATAGATGTCAGACCTTTCCGCCCTCGGCGCCCTCAACGGCTACGCCCAGATCGGCAAGCCGGCCGCCCCCGCCAAGACGCAAAGCGCCGAGCCCGCCGCGAAGCAGGCCGCCGAGAGCTTCGCGCAGGTCTTCGATCAGGCCGACGAAGCCGTCGCGCAGCTCGCCAAGGGCGAGGGGACGGCGCAGGCCGTGGTCGAGGCGATGGCGCAGGCCGAGCTGGCGCTCGACGCCGCCGTCACGATCCGCGACCGCGTCGTCGAGGCGTATCAGGAAATCCTGCGGATGCCGGTCTGATGCTGAGCGACGCGCAGATCATCGACCTCGCCCGCCAGGCCATGCTGACGGCCGCGATGATGGCGGCGCCCCTTCTGTTGACGGCCCTCGTCGCGGGCGTCGTCGTGGGCCTTCTCCAGGCGCTGACCTCGGTTCAGGAGATGACCCTGACCTTCGTGCCCAAGGGCGCCGCGATGCTGCTCGTCTTCTGCCTGACGGCGAGCTTCATGGTCGGTCTGTGCATGCGCCTCTTCGACACGGCCGTCCTGCCGGTGATCGCACCGTAAGGATGCGGGCCGAATGAGCGCGACGGCGGCGGCCTCTCCCCTCCGGCTCGACGTTCTGCGTCAGCCTACGGTGCTGCTCACCCTGGGTCTCATGGTCATCATCGTGATGATGATCCTGCCCGTGCCGCCGATCCTGCTCGACATCGGGCTGACGGCGAGCTTCGCCTTCGCGATCCTGATCTTCACCATCGCGCTCTTCATCGAGAAGCCGCTCGACTTCTCCTCCTTCCCGAGCGTCCTCCTGATCGCGCTCCTTCTGCGCCTCGCGCTCAACATCTCCTCGACCAAGCTGATCATCGGCGAGGGGCACACGGGAACGGCCGCGGCGGGCGGGGTGATCGAAGGCTTCGCGATGTTCGTGATGGGGGGGAACCTGTTCCTCGGCCTCATCGTCTTCTGCGTTCTGATCATCGTGAACTTCCTCGTGATCACGAAGGGCGCAGGAAGGATGGCCGAGGTCGGCGCCCGCTTCGCGCTCGACGCCATGCCTGGCAAGCAGCTGGCGATCGACGCCGAGGTCGCGGCCGGCGCGATCAGCCACGAAGAGGCGCGGCGCCTGCGCGATCTTCAACAAGAAGAGACCGCGTTCCTCGGCTCCCTCGACGGCGTCTCGAAGTTCGTCAAAGGCGACGCGGTCGCCGGCCTCCTGATCACGCTCCTCAACATCGTCGCGGGCCTGATCATGGGGCTCGTCGTCCACAAGATCAGCCTTGTCGAGGCGATCCAGAACTACTCGATCCTGACGGTCGGCGACGGCCTCGTCAGCCAGATCCCCGCCGTCATCATCTCGATCGCCGCCGCGCTCCTCCTGTCCAAGGGCAGGGGCGAAGGCAGCGTCGATGCGGCCCTCATCCGTCAGTTCACCGCGCGCCCGCTCGCGCTCGGCACGGTCGGCGTCCTCATGGCGGTCTTCGCCTTCCTGCCGGGCCTGCCCTTCGTTCCCTTCATGCTCGGCGCGGGGGGGCTCGGCTACGCGGCCTACGCCGCGCAGAAGACGCTCTCGAAGCCGAAGGCCGAAGCGCCGAAGGTCGAGACCGCGCCGGCCAAGCCGAAACCCGGCGACAGCCTCGACCTCGACGAGATCCACCTGGAGCTCGACCGTTCGCTCAGCGCCCTCGTCAGTCGCGGCGAGGACGGGCTCGACAAGCGCATCGAGAAGCTGCGCGACTTCGTCATCACGCGCTACGGCTTCGTCATGCCGCCCATCCGCGTGACGGACGGCAGCTTCGGGCCGGGCACCTACCGCATCGTCGTTCAGGGCGCGGTGGCGGGCACGGACAAGCTCGAACCGGGCAGCGTCCTCGCCCTCGTGAAGCACAACGAACGGCCTGACATCCAAGGAAGCTTGGTCAAGGAGCCGGTCTACGGCGCGGAGGCCCGTTGGGTGTCGGCGCCGTCGGGCGAGCAGCTCTCGGACGAAGGCATCACCGTCATCGAGCCCGTCGAGGTGCTGACGACCCACCTGTTGGAGGCCGTCCAGAACGGTTTCGAGCGCTTGATGACCCGCCGCGCCCTGCGCGAGTCGCTCGGCGCCTTTACCGACCTCACCGATCAGGAGCGCGCCGCGGCGAACAAGCGCCTTCTCGACGAGTTCATGCCCGAGAAGGTCGCGCCCGAGACGCTGCAATGGGTCATGCGCGGGCTCCTCGCCGAGCGGATCAGCGTCCGGAACATTCCGCTCCTCCTCGACGCCATCGTGGAGCACCAGCCGCGATGCCAGAACCCCGAAGACCTCGTCGAGGCCGTCAGGCGCCAGATCGCGTTCACCTTCATCGAGGGCTACCGGGCGCCGGACGGCTCCTTGCCCCTCGTGCAGCTCTCTCCGCGTTGGGAAGAGACGTTCAAGGAACGCCTCACGCCCGAGGGCGGCGCCCTGACCGCCGCCGACGTCAAGGGTCTCGGCGAGGACATTCAGACGGCGCTCAACAAGGCCGCCGCGGGCGGGGCCTACGCCGCCGTCGCGGTCACGGCCCGCCGCCGGCGCATCGTTCGCGACGTGCTCAGGAGCCGGGGTCTCAAGAACCCCGTTCTCGCCTTCGAGGAGATCGGGCCGGGCAGCAAGCCCGCCATGCTGGCCGTCGCGTGACCGGCGTTCTCGGCGCCTTCGTCATCGCGGCGCTCGCCGTCTTCACGCGGCTCTCGCTGATGATGTTCCTGCTGCCCGGGATCGGCGAGCGCGCCGTGCCCGTCCGGGTGCGCCTCATCACGGCGCTGGCGCTGATGGGGGCGATCCTGCCGGTCGTCCTGCCGGCCTCGGCGGCCCGCGCCGACACGCCGATCCTCGTCCTGATCGCGGGCGAGGCCTTGATCGGCTTCGGCCTCGGCTTCTCCTTCCGCGTGATGATCCATGCCCTGACGATCGCGGGCGTGATCATTGCGCAGGCGATCAACCTGTCGCAGATCCTCGGGGCGGCCGTCACCGAGGAGGCGACGCCCGCCGTCTCCACCTTGCTGACCCTCGTCGGGGCGGCGCTCTTCGTGACGCTCGACCTGCACGTTCAGGCCGTGCGCCTGCTCGCGGACAGCTACGCCGTCTTCCCGCTCGGCGGGGTGCCCGCGACGGACGGGTTGGGAGAGTGGGCGATGAGCCGGACGGCGGACGCCTTCGCCCTGTCGGTCTCGATCGCGCTTCCCTTCGTCCTCATCGGTTTTCTCTACAACGTGGTCCTCGGCCTCATAAACCAGGCCATGCCGCAGATGATGGTCACCTTCGTCGGCGTGCCCGCCAACGTCCTCGCCGGCCTCTTCCTCTTGTCCTTGTGCCTCGGCGCGATGATGACCGCCTGGCTCGGCGCCATGGACGAAGCACCCTTAGGGTTCTGGTAGGTGGCGGAAGGCGCGGAGAACGACGACAAGGCCTTTGCGCCGTCCGTCGAGCGCCTGCGCAAGGCGCGCGAGAAGGGGGACGTTCCCTCCTCGCCCGAGGTGCAGACCCTGGCGCGCTACGCGGGCCTCCTCATCGTCCTGTCGGCGAGCGGGGGCACGCTCGCGCTTCTCTGTGCCCGCGCGCTCGGCGGCATCCTCGCCCGGCCCGACGCCGCGTCCGAGTTCCTGATGACGGGCGGCACGCCGCTCGCCGTCATCGGCAAGCCCGCGCTCGCCGTCATCGCCGTCCTCGTGGCCCCGCTCTTCCTGACCCTCGTCTCGCTGATCGCGCAGCAGGCGATCGTCTTCGCGCCGTCCAAGATCAAGCCCGACCTCAAGCGGCTCTCGCCCATGGGGAACGCGAAGAAGAAGTTCGGCCCCGCAGGCCTCGCCGAGTTCGCGAAGTCGGGCATAAAGATGCTCGTCTTCGCAGGCGCCGGCGTCGGCTTCGCCGTCACGGCCTTGCCGCGCATCCTGTCCCGCACGGGCGGCGCGCCGGGCGTCCTGCCGATCGAGATCGGCACGCTCCTGACCGGCATGCTCCTGATCGCGGTCCTCCTGTCGCTCGGCGCCGCGGCCATCGACCTGCCCATGAAGCACGCGCGGCACACCAAGAAGCTGCGCATGACCCGGCAGGAGGTGAAGGACGAGGCGAAGGAGTCCGAAGGCGACCCCGAGCAAAAGCGCGCCCGGCAGCGAAAGGCGCAGGAGATCGCCGGGATGGCGCAGCTCGCCGAGGTCCCGAAGTCCGACGTCGTCATCGTCAACCCCGAGCACTACGCCGTCGCCCTCAGCTGGGACCGCAAGGGCGGGGACGTGCCGCGCTGCGTCGCCAAGGGCGTGGACGGCATGGCGCTCGCCATCCGGCGCCGGGCGGAGGCGGCGGGCGTGCCGATCCACCGCGACGTCTCCTGCGCCCGCGCGCTTCACGCCACCGTCGAGGTCGGCGCGCCGATCAAGCGCGAGCACTTCGCGGCGGTCGCCGCCGCGATCCGCTTCGCCGACCGGGTGAAGGCACAGAAGAAGCGCTAGGCGCGACGGCCTCGCGCCGCGCCGTGTGTCTTCGCACGATCCTGCCCCTGCCGCCCCCCCGCCATCCGCCGTAAAGGAGGAGAAAAAGAGGGAGCCCCATGATCGAACACGAAGTCCGCGCCCACCCGTCGAAGGACGACCTTCCTCGCGAAGAGCAGCTCGCCTGGAAGCTGGCGGCGCTGGCCGCCGACCCTGTCGAGGTCGAGGCGGACACCGCCGAGATGATCGTCAACCGCATCATCGACAACGCCGCCGTCGCCATCGCCTCGCTCAACCGCGGGCCGATCAAGACCGCCCGCGCGCAGGCGAAGGCGCATTCGCGGCAAGGCGGCGCGACGCTGTTCGGCGCGCCCGCCGGCTTGCGCGTCGGCGCGGAGTGGGCGGCCTGGGCCAACGGCACGGCGGTGCGCGAGCTCGACTTCCATGACACGTTCCTGGCGGCCGACTACTCTCACCCCGGCGACAACATCCCGCCGATCCTGGCCGTCGCGCAGCAGGCGGGCCGGGACGGCCGCGCGCTCGTCCGCGCCATCGCGACGGGCTACGAAGTGCAGGTGAACCTCGTCAAATCGATCTGCCTGCACGAGCACAAGATCGACCACATCGCCCATATCGGCCCGTCCGCCTCGGCGGGGCTCGGCACGCTTCTGGACCTCGATCCCGAAATCACCTTCCAGGCGATCCAGCAGGCGCTGCACACGACCGTCACGACACGTCAGTCGCGCAAGGGCGAGATCAGCTCGTGGAAGGCCTTCGCGCCCGCCTATGCGGGCAAGGCCGCGATCGAGGCCGTCGACCGCGCCATGCGGGGGGAGGGGGCGCCGAGCCCGATCTACGAGGGCGAGGACTCGGTGATCTCCTGGATCCTGAACGGCAGGACCGCCCGCGACCGGGGGGAAAGCCCCTACGCTCCGACCTACCGCGTGCCGCTGCCCGCGCCCGGCGAGGCCAAGCGCGCGATCCTCGAGACCTACACCAAGGAGCACTCGGCCGAGTATCAGAGCCAGGCGCTGATCGACCTCGCCTTCCGGATGGGCAAGCGGATCGAGGACTTCGATGCGGTCGAACGGATCGTTCTGCATACCTCGCATCACACCCACTACGTCATCGGCACCGGCGCGGGCGACCCGCAGAAGAGAGACCCGAACGCGTCGCGCGAGACGCTCGACCACTCGATCATGTACATCTTCGCCGTCGCGCTTCAGGACGGCGAGTGGCACCACGAGCGCTCCTACGCGCCGGAGCGGGCCCGCAGGGACGACACGGTCCGCCTCTGGCACAAGATCGAGACGACCGAGGATCCCGAGTGGACGCGCCGCTACCACGCGAGCGACCCGAAGGAGAAAGCCTTCGGCGCGCGCGTCGTCGTGACGATGAAGGACGGCGGGACGATCGAGGACGAGATCGCCCTGGCCAACGCCCACCCCGACGGGGCCTCGCCTTTCGTGCGCGAGGACTATGTCGGCAAGTTCCGCACGCTGACCGAGGGCATACTGGAAGAGGCCGAAGCGGCCCGGTTCCTGGACCTCGTCCAGCGCCTGCCGGACCTCTCGGCCGAAGAGGTGCTGGCGCTCAACCCGGTCGCGCCGGAAGGCTATCTGACCGAGAACGCTTTGAGAGGGATCTTCTGATGCTGTTCACGAGCAAGACCGCGAACCAGAAGCGCAAGGCGTTCCGCCACATGCTCGGCGACGGGGGGCTTCATCAGTTCCCCGGCGCCTTCAACCCGCTCTGCGCGCAGGCGATCGAGCGCAAAGGCTTCGACGGCGTCTACGTCTCGGGCGCCGTGATCGCGGCGGACCTGTGCCTGCCCGACATCGGCATCGCGAACCAGGAAGAGTTCATTCGGCGCGGCCAGCAGACCGCGCGGGTGACGGACCTTCCCGCCTTCATGGACATCGACACGGGCTTCGGCGAGCCGATGAGCGCGGCGCGGACGGTCCGCCTCGTCGAGGAGGCGGGCCTCGCGGGCTGCCACATCGAGGACCAGGTCATGCCGAAGCGCTGCGGCCATCTCGACGGCAAGGAGGTGGTGGACACCGCCACCATGGTCCAGCGCATCCGTGCCGCGGCGGACGGGCGCCTCGATCCCGACTTCGTCCTCATCGCGCGCTGCGACGCGCGGGCGGTGGAGGGCCTCGACCAGGCCATCGACCGGATGAAGGCCTATGTCGACGCGGGCGCGGACATGCTCTTCCCCGAGGCGATGAAGGACGAGCGCGAGTTCGAGCGCGTCCGCCGGGAGTTGGGCGTGCCGATGCTCGCCAACATGACGGAGTTCGGGAAGTCCCGCCTGCTGACGAAGCAGGAGCTGACCGACCTCGGCTTCAACGTCGTCATCTACCCCGTCACGACCCTCCGGCTCGCCATGGGCGAGGCGCTGCGCGGCCTCGACCACATCAAGGAGGTCGGCGACCAGAACGGCATCTTGGACCGGATGCAGCACCGTCGCGACCTCTACGACCTCCTCCGCTACGAGGAGTACAGCCGCTTCGACCAGGACCTCTTCAACTTCGAGGTCGGCGATACGCCGACCGAGTAGGAAGGAACACGGATGACCGATACGAACGAAGAGGTCCGCTACGGCCTCGCAGGCGTGCTCGCCGACGACACGGCCGTCTCCAAGGTGGTGCCCGAGACGAACTCGCTGACCTATCGCGGCTACGCCGTACAGGACTTGGCGACGCAGGGCCGGTTCGAGGAGACCGCCTACCTGATCTGGAACGGCGAGCTGCCGACGAAGACGCAGCTCGAAGCGTTCGAGGCGGAGGAGCGCGCCGCGCGCGGCCTCTCCCCGGCGCTGCGCGGGGTGATCGAGCGCTACTCGGCGCACGCCCATCCGATGGACACGCTTCGCACCTCCGTGTCCTTCGCGGGGCAGGAGGATGCGGAAGCCAACCTCGGCTCCGGCATGAGCGAGGCGGGCTTCGACGCCGAGGCGTTGCAGCGGCTCTCGCTGCGCCTCTTCGCGAACATCCCGGAGATGATCGCGGCCGACTATCGCCACCGCGAAGGCAAGCCGGCCATCGCGCCGGACGCGTCCTTGCCGTGGTCTGAGAACTTCTTCCACATGTGCTTCGGCGAGGTGCCGGCACCTCAGGTCGTCGAAGCCTTCGACGTGTCGATGACGCTTTACGCCGAGCACAGCTTCAACGCCTCGACCTTCACCGCGAGGGTGATCGCGTCGACGACCTCGGACCTCTACTCCGCCGTCACCGGCGCCATCGGGGCGCTCAAGGGGCCGCTTCACGGCGGGGCGAACGAGGCGGTGATGGACATGCTGAAGGAGGTCGGTTCGCCGGACCGCGCCCGCGATTGGATGCTGACCGCGCTCCGCGAGAAGCGCAAGATCATGGGCTTCGGCCACCGCGTCTACCGCTCGGGCGACAGCCGCGTGCCGACCATGACGGACGCGTTCAAGCGGATGGTGGACGTCACGGACACCGAGGAAGCGCGGACCTATTGGGAGATGTCGCGCATCCTCGACGACACCATGGTGTCGGAGAAGGGGATCTACCCCAACCTCGACTTCCCCGCAGGGCCCGCCTACTACCTGATGGGCTTCCCGATCCCGATGTTCACGCCGCTCTTCGTCATGGCACGGATCACGGGCTGGACGGCGCACATCGTCGAGCAGCTCGGCCACAACAAGCTGATCCGTCCGCTGTCGCACTACACGGGATCGGCGCAGCGCGCCTATGTGCCGATGGGCGACCGCGGCTGACAAAAAAGGGGGCGGCCGAAGCCGCCCCCTTCTCGTCGTCGGATTGAGGCTTACTCGCCCCGGAACGTCACGCGCTTGGACACGGTGCCTTCCGTGCCCGGCTGGCCGCCGCCCGCGGTGATCGTCGCGCGGCCGCTCGTGGGCGTCACGAAGCTGCCGTCCTCGGCGAAGTAGCCGAGGCGCTCGGGGGCGAGTTCGAACTCGACCGTCTTGCTCTCGCCGGGGGCGAGGTCGACCACGTCGAAGGCGACGAGTTCCTTCATCGGCACCGACTCGTTCGCGCGGTCCTCGTGAGAGAGGTAGACCTGCACGACCTCGCGGCCCTCGCGCTCGCCCTCGTTCGTCACGGTGAAGCTGACGGGCAGGGGCTGGCTCGCATCGTGCCTGCGCGGCGTCTTCATCTTGCCGAAGCCGAACTCGGTGTAGCTGAGGCCGTAGCCGAACGGGTAGAGCGGCTCGCCGGTATAGTACTTGTACGTCCGGTTCTGCATCGAGTAGTCACCGAACTCGGGCAGGTCGTCCACCGAACGGTAGAACGTCACCGGCAGGCGGCCCGACGGGCTGAACTCGCCCCAGAGGAGGTCGGCGATCGCCGTGCCCGCCTTCTCGCCGGGGTAGAAGGCCTGCACGATCGCATCGGCGTTCTCGTCCGCCCAGTTGAGCGCCATGGCGCTGCCCGAGAAGTTGACGAGGACGAGCGGCTTGCCCGTGCCCTTCAGCGCTTCGAGCAGCTCCTCTTGCGGGGCGGGCAGGTCGAGGCTCGTGCGGTCCCCGCCGAGGAAGCCGTCGATCTCGACCGGCATCTCCTCGCCTTCGAGGTTCGCGTCGATGCCGCCGAAGAAGAGGACGACGTCGGCTTCTTCGGCCGCCGCCATCGCCTCGGCGCGAAGGTCGATGTCGGTCCGCGTCCACTCGAGCTCGGCGAACTTCTCGAGCGCGTCGCGCGTCCAGCCGCTGTCGAGGCCGAAGGTGGCGGTGAGGGGGTAGCGCTGCCCCGCCTCGAGCTGCATCGGCTCGGTGCCGATCTCCTGCCCGTCCACCGTGACTTCGAGCCAGCGCGACGCCTTGAAGGCGTAAGACCCGCTCTCCTCGGGGACGATCACGCCTTCCCAGGTCGCGCCGAACTCGTCGGCGAGCGCGTCGTTCGACGGCGTGCGCTCCCAATAGAAGTCGATGTTCTCGTCGACCTGGGTCTTGGCCGGCTCGCCCTCGCGGGCCGGATCGTCGTAGTAGGCGGCCTGAAGCCCCGGCTGCATCTCGCCGTCCTCGTCCTCGTGGAACAGGACCGAGGCGGGCACCGCGTCGTAGGTCGTGTAGATGTCGCCCGCGATGGCGGAGCCGGCCGAGTAGGTGACGTTCTCTTCGCCCGCCTTCTCGCGCACGCCCGCAAGCGCCGTCGTCGCCTGCGTCGGGATGCCGTTGTAGTTCGCGACCAGCGTCCACCAATTGTCCGCGTTCGGCCCGATCACCGCGACCTTCGTGCCCTCTTGAAGGGGCAGGACGCCGTCGTTCTTGAGGAGCACGAGCGAGGCACGGGCGGCCTGTTCGGACAGCGCGATGTTCTCTTCGCTCGCGACTTCCGAGAAGGGGATGTCCGTGAACGGCACGTCGGCGTCGTCGTCGAACATGCCGAGTTCGAAGCGGGCCTTGAAGAGGCGCGTCACCGCCTGGTCGATCGTGGCCTCGTCGATCAGGCCTTCGCTCACCGCCGCCGGCAGCGCGTCGAACTTCGATCCTCTGCCGTCGCCGCAGTTGAGGTCCGTGCCCATCTTCACGGCCTCGGCGGCGGCCTGCTCCTCGGTCTCCACGTAGGCGTGGGCCTCGGGGTAGTAGAAGTCGCCGATCGCGCCGCAGTCCGACACGACGTAGCCGTCGAAGCCGAGCTCGCCGCGCAGGAGGTCCACCATCAGGCGCTCCGACCCGCAGGCGGGCGCGCCCCAGACCGCATTGTAGGCGCACATCACCGAGGCGACCTCGGTCTCGTCGAACGCCATCTTGAAGGCGGGCAGGTAGGTCTCGTGCAGGTCCGCGTCGGAGGCGGAGTAGTCGTCGCGGTGACGCGACGGCTCGGGTCCGGAGTGTACGGCGTAGTGCTTCACGGTGGCGACGGTCTTGAGGTACTTCTCGTCGTCGCCCTGGAGGCCGTTAACGAAGTTCACCGCCATGCGGCCCGTCAGGAACGGATCCTCGCCATAGGTCTCTTGACCCCGGCCCCAGCGCGGATCGCGGAAGATGTTGATGTTGGGCGACCAGAAGGTGAGCCCGCCATACATCGCGCGTACGTCCTCGGCGATGTAGTGATGATACTTCGCGCGGCCCTCGTCGGAGATCGTGTTCGCGATCTCGAGCATCAGGTCTTCGTCCCAGGTCGCGGCCATGCCGATCGCTTGGGGGAAGACGGTGGCGTGGCCGGCGCGCGCGACGCCGTGCAGCGCTTCGTTCCACCAATTGTAGGCGGGCACGCCCAGGCGCTCGATCGCGGGCGCCTTGTCGTACATCTGCGCCGCCTTCTCCTCGAGGGTCATGCGGCTGACGAGGTCGGCCGCGCGCTCCTGCGGCGAGAGCGAAGCGTCCATGTAGGGCGCGCGGTCCTGATCGGCGCTCGCCTCTTGGGGCGCGGCGTCCTGCGCGAAGGCGAGGGCCGGCGCCGCCAGCGCGCTCGTGGCGAGGAGGGCCGCGGCGAGGCGGCGGGCGGTGGTCGTCGTCATCGTTCCATCCCTGTTCGGTTGTCGCCGCGGTCGGCCCGCGATCTGTTAGCGTGCAACATCCGTCGCACGGCCTTGGCCGGGACGCTAGCACCGCATGTAGTTGGGGTTAACCCGGGTCAGCCCAGGGGCGGGCAGTCTCGAAGGAAGAAGGGCGCGAGCCCCGCGCCCAGGACGCCGAAGGCCGACAGGCCCGCCATGAAGCGCGCGGCCGAGAGCAAGAAGCGCTCCAGCGCCTCGTCCGCGAAGCGCGCCCTGAACAGCCTCGCGACGAGGCGCGGCTTGAAGACAAGGGCGAGGAGGGGAACGAGGAACGCCGCCGTCGCGACCGCGATGTAGACCGTGATCCCGCCGCCGTCGCGCGCGACGCCCGTCGCGAGGCAGGCGGTGTGCTGCACTCCGTAGAGCGCGCCGAAGTGCAGCGCCCAGAGGAAAGGCCCCGCCAGCGAGAACAGGGTCAGCCGCCAGAAGCCTTCGCGGACGCGCGGGGTCTCGGTTCCCGCCATCAGCCGACCATCCGGGGAAAGCCGTGGATGAAGAGGAGGCCGAGAAGGCCCTGGCCGACGGCGAAGTAGACGAGGAGCGCCGTGTTCTCGTAGTTCGCGTAGCGGACGTTATCGAGCTTGCCGCGCGCGTGGCGCAGGAGGACGAAGAGCGTCATGAAGCAGATGGCGACGACGATCTGCCCCGTCAGGACGGGCGAAAGGTAGACCATCGCATCGTAGACGGACTGCGTCGGCCGAAGCCCCGCCTGAACGTGTCCCCAGATCTCCGCCGCGACGCCCGCGCAGGCGAGGAGGGCGCCGCCGCCCATCAGCAAGGCCGGCGCGAGGTTGATCCGCCCCCGCTCGGGCAGGACCCGCTTGGTGAAGTAGAAGGCGGCCGCCGAGCCGATCAGGCAGAGGGCGGACAGGAGCGGCCAGCCGAGGTTCGCTAGGCCAGCGCCGCCTTGGGGCCAGGTCTCCGGGCTCACCGTCCACATGTAGAGGTAGGAGAACAGGTAGGAGAGGTACAAGGAGCCCCCGACGAGGTAGAGCACCATCATCGCCCACCATCCGTGCGCGACGGGGCCCGTCACGTAGACGGGCAGCTCGATGCCGTGCCCGATCTCGACCGGCCCCTTGTCCGGCCCCCGGTCGACGTCCCAGAGCCAGAAGAACATCGCCGCGACGGCGACCACCGCGCAGATCATCGCGAGGGTGACGACCTTCACCGTCAGCAAAAGGAAGGTCGCGGCCGTGGCGACCGCGGCGATGACGTGGGTCCAGCTCGGCCCCGGCATCTGGATGACGTATTGCGGCACGGCGTGGATCGCGGAGGTGACGATCGTCTCGCGTCCGCCCGTCGGCGCGTTCGGCAGGTAGTGATGGCCCGCCTTCACCTCCTCGGCCAGTCCGGGCTGGTCCCATAGGGGGTCGCGGGTGGTGACGTGCGGGATCGAGCGCGTCGAGTAGTCGTCCTGCGGCAGGAACTCGAGCGTGCCTGCGTTCCAGGGGTTGTCCTCCTCCGCGTTTCCGACCCGGAAGTTCTTGATCAGGTCCCAGATGAACACCGCCACCCCGGCCGCGATGATGTAGGCGCCGATCGTCGAGACCATGTTGTAGCCGCCCCAGCCGACCTCGTCCGGATAGGTCCAGACCCGGCGCGGCATGCCGAGAAGGCCGGTGATGTGCATGGGGAAGAACGACACGTTGAAGCCGATGAACATCAGCCAGAAGGCGACCTGGCCCAGGCGCTCCGACAGGAGGCGGCTCGAGACCATCGGCGCCCAGTAGTAGAAGGTCGCAAAGAGCGGAAAGACCATGCCGCCGATCATGACGTAGTGCATGTGCGCGGTGATGAAGTAGGTGTCGTGCGCCTGAAGGTCGAAGGGCACCATCGCCACCATCACGCCCGTCAGCCCGCCGAGCACGAAGATGAAGACCGTGCCGAGGAGGAAGAGCGCGGGCGGGGTGAAGCGGATGCGCCTTCTTCCCTTCGCCAGGGTCGCGAGCCAGGAGAAGACCTGGATGCCCGACGGGATCGCGACCGCCGCGCTCGCCGCCGAGAAGAAGGCGAGGCTGAGCCCGGGAATGCCCGTCGCGTACATGTGGTGCACCCACAGCCCGAAGCTGAAGAAGCCGGTGGCGATGAGGGCGAGGACGACGAGGCGGTAGCCGACGAGCTTGGTCTGGGCGATCGTCGGGATCATCATCGAGACGAGCCCCGCCGCGGGCAGGAACATGATGTAGACTTCCGGGTGCCCGAAGAACCAGAAGAGGTGCTGCCACAAGAGGGGATCGCCGCCGCCTTCGGGCGAGAAGAACGGCCAGCCGAAGCTGCGCTCGATCTCGAGCAGCATGGTGGCGAGGATCACCGCCGGGAAGGCGACCATGATCATGCCTGCGAAGATCAGCATGGCCCAGCCGAAGATCGGCAGCTTGTCGAGCGACATGCCCGGCGGCCGCGTCCTCAGCGTGCCGACGATGATCTCGATCGCGCCCGCGATGGCGGAGATCTCGATGAAGCCGATGCCGAGGAGCCAGAAGTCCGCGTTGTCGCCGGGCGCGAACTCCTTGAGCGTGTTGGGCGGATACATGAACCAGCCGCCCCTGGGCGCGAGGTCGTAGAAGACCGTGGTGAAGAACACCGCGCCGCCGACGACGTAGGCCCAGATCGCGAAGGCCGACAGGCGCGGGAAGGGCAGGTCCCGCGCGGCCAGCATCTGCGGCAGCAGCATGACCCCCAGCGCCTCCATGGACGGGATGGCGAAGAGGAACATCATGGTCGTGCCATGCGTCGTGAAGAGCTGGTTGTAGAGGTCCTGGGTCAGAAGGTCGTTGTTCGGCACGGCGAGCTGCGTGCGCATGACGAGCGCGAGGATGCCCGCCAGGACGAAGAAGACGAAGGCCGCCCCGATGTAGAGAATGCCGATGACGGTGTTGTTCACCGCCGTCGGCAGGCGCCAGCCCGTGGGCGTCGCCCAGATCTTCAGGAGTTCTTCCTCCTCGCCCTCGGGCCGCGGCCCCGGGTTCGGCAGGCCCTTCTGCGGCAGCGCGCCGAAGGCGCGGATGCGGTCCTCGTCGGTCGTCCGGTCGAGCATCACTGAAGCCCTTCGAGGTAGGCGCCGAGCGCCGCGAGCTCTTCGTCGTTCAGGATGTCGTAGGGCGGCATGTTGTTCTCCGGCTTGATCTCCTGATGGTCGGCGACCCATCGGACGAACGCTTCCCGGTCGTTCGGCATGATGCCCGCGCCGAGCGACGTCCGGCTGCCGACATGGCTGAGGTTCGGGCCGATCTCGCCGCTCGCCCCGGGCGTGCCGCGCACGGCGTGGCAGCCGCCGCAGCCGCTCGACAGGAACACCGTCTCCCCGTCAGGGAAAGACGTTTCCGGGGGCGGCCCCGCCTCGTGCTCCAGCCAGTCCTCGAACGCGGCCTCCGGCATCGCCTCGACCCAGAACGCCATGAAGGCGTGCGCGCCGCCGCAATACTCCGCGCATTGGCCGCGGACGCGGCCCGCCTCGTCCGCGACGAAGCGCAGCGTGTTGGTCCGCCCCGGGATCATGTCCGTCTTCCCCGCATAGGCGGGCAGCCAGAAGCTGTGGATCACGTCGGCGCTCTTCAGCGCGAGCTCGACCGTGCGGCCCACCGGCACGCGCAGCTCGTTGGCGCTCTCGACCCTTCGGCCGTCATCGGTCAGGTAGGTCACGCGCCACCACCACCGCTCCCCGGTCACCTCGATCCGAACGGGGTCCTCCGCATCCGCCAGCGCTTCGTCCGCCCCCAGGATCGCGAAGCCCCACAGGAGGAGCGCGCCGATGACGACGACCGGAAAGGCGATGCCGAGGCCGTAGACCCAGCCTTCGCGTCCGAAGCGCTCCCGCCAACCCTGCGGCCCGAAGATGGCGAGCGCGGTCAGGCCGAGGACCAGCGCGAAGACGGCTGTGAAGCCGACGGTCATGACGATCGTCAGCAGGAGAGCGCGGCCGGACCCCGACCCGGCGCCGCTCAAGGCCGATTGCGGCCCGGCGCAGGCCGCGACGAGCAGGAGGAGGAGAAGCGGCCCGGCCCGCTTCACGGCGCCCCGTCCGCCCTGGCCTGCCGCGTGCCGCCGCCCGGCGCGAAGGCGGGCCGGCTCGCGTAGTAGGCCGCGCTGTCCTTCACCTGCTCGGCGCTCATGCGCTGCGCGATCGTCGCCATGATCCGGCCCGCCTCGCTTCGTCCGTGCACGCCGTCCTGCCAAAGCCGCAGCTGCTGCGCGAGGTAGTCGGCGGACTGCCCGTCGAGCTTGGGATAGTCCGCCCGTGCCCCCTCGCCATGGCAGGACCGGCAGGAGGGAATCATTCCGTCCTTGTCGCCGAACAGGGCGAGCTGCTCGCCGCGCGCGACGGCGCCTTCGTCGGGCGGCGCCTGTTCGTGGGGCGGCGTCTCGAGGGCCGCGTAGTAGTCCGCGAGGCGCGAGCGCTGCGCCGCGTCCAGCGCCGCCGCCACCGGCATCATGAACCCGCTCTCGCGGTCGCCGAGATGGTACTGCTTGAGCGCGGCGAGCAGGTAGTCGCGCGACTGGCCGCCGAGACGCGGTACCAGCGTGCTGACGGGCGGCGCGTCCGGCGTGTCGTGGCAGCGCGCGCAGCCGGTCAGCGACGCCTCCGCTTCTCCCCAATCGGTGATCTCGTCCGCCGACCGTGCGCCGAGGCGTGCGTTCCCCGCGACCATCCGTTCGTACTCGGCGGTGCTGAGGTTCGGCAGCTCTTCCAGGAAGGCGACCACCGCCCAGACCTCGTCGGCCCGCACTTGGCTCGGCCAGGCGGGCATGCCCGACGCCTGGATGCCGTGGTCGAGGATCCAGGCGAGCTCGCCTTGCGTCCAGTGGTCCGACGCCCGCTCGAGCTTGGGCGGCATGGGCAGCATGCGGCGCGAGATCGGATCGGGCGGCACGCCCGGCTTGCCGTGGCAGTACTCGCAGCCGCCCGCGAAGTGCCCGGCGCCGAGGCGCGCGAGGCCGGGCGCCGCCGGGGGCGGCACCTCGTCATTGTCCGCATGAAGCTCGATCGAGCGGGTCATGCCGACTTCCAAGAACCAGTAGACCGGCGGCGGGTGACCGTGGTCGGCGGCGATGTTGTAAAGACCGGTATAGGCGAGGGCGATCGCGCCGACGATACCGAAGAGGACGAGCCCCGCGAGGTAGCCGAGAACCCGCTTAGGGCTGTCGGGTCTCGGCGGCCTGAACCTCACTGAACGGACGCCCCCGCCCCGAGGTCGAGGCGGCGGAGCCAGCGCGTGCAGAGGACCGTGCTCGCCGCGATGTAGGTAAGGGGGCAGGCGGTGAGCATGATGAGGCCCGCAAGGTGCTGATCGTCGAGAGCGCCCTCGCTCGCGGCGCCGAACAGCACCCTCGGCGAGAATACCCAGATGACCGCCGAAAGACAGATCAGCTTGCCGGTGACGAGGAGGCTCGCCACCGCGCCGAAGGGGTGCCGGTCCGCGGCGCGCAGGACCGCACGCCAGAATACGAAGGCCACGAGGAGAAGCGAGCCCTGCATCGCCAGCATGGCGAGCGGCCCGCTCATCCCGAGGGCGAGCCCCGGCGGCGAGTGCCAGGCGAAGAAGACGCCGAGCTGCAGGAGCGTCGCCGGCAGAAGCGGCAGGTCGAAGCGGCGGGAGCGCGAAGTCTGACCGAGGAGCGCGAGCGCCGGTGCGGCCACGCTCATCAGCAGGATGTGCACGATCATGTGCCGGGAGAGGTGCCCCGTCGCGAGCGGCAGGCAGGCAAGGAGCGAGAGGCCCGCAACGGCAAGGACGGCGAACAGAACCGTCCGCCCCGCCGGCACGCGGAGCGCGGGCCCAGGCCGGGCGTCACGCTCCTTAGCGCCTGCCAGTTCGCCCATTCCGCCTCCTTCACGACCGGCATGCGGCCTTCTTCCCCTCATCAGCCATCTAGAAGGCACCGCCGCGGGAGCAAGCACGCCTGCCACCTTCGGCGGCCCGGCTCAAACCGATACGATCACCCGTCCGACGTTGGAGCCTCGGACCGCCTCCTCGGCCTCTTTGATCCGGTCGAGCGGAAAGCGCTGCGTGACGCTGACCTTGAACGGCGCCTTCCCGACCAGTGCGTTGCGGCGCTCGTCCGGGTCGAGGGGTGCGACCGGCACGATCCGAAGGCTCAGTTCCTCGGGAGCGCCGAAGCGGCCGATGACGACCGCCCGCATGGTTTCGGGAAGGTTCCGTGTCGCGCTCACGGCTCTTCCCGTACGAGCAAGCGGGAAGAGAACATCCGTAGGCCGGCCCCCCTTCTGCGGGCGGCGGCCTAGCGTCTGGTTAGACGATCGCCTTCGACCACCCGCCATAACGGTTCTTGATCGATCCCCGCGGCACCGACAGCGCGATCAGCGCCGCCCCTGCCAGCACGCGCAGCGCGATGCCGAGGAGGTCCTCGCCATAGGCGAAGGGCACGATCATCAGCGCGAGGCCGAGGGGGATGTTCACGAACCGGACCGCGCGCACGCTCTCCGCGAGCGCCGTCACCGTGACCGTCACGACGATCGCGCCGATGAGGTGGTCGGCATCGGCAAGGCCGCCCGCCGCGCCGAGCGTCAGCCGCGTGAACATCTCCGCGATGCCGATCGCGAGGCAGACCATGAGCGTCAAGGGCAGGGTGATGCCGCCGGTGAAGACGTCCCTGACCTGCGCGCCGACCGGCCGGGCGAACTCGTCCTCCGGCGTCTCGTCCTCACCCTCGTCCGTGCCGCCCGTGAACAGGATGCGGAGGGTCGGCTCGCCCGCCTTGTGCTTGCGCCAGAGGTAGCCGCACGTCGCGACCAGCTCGTCGACCGAGTAGGGGATCTGGATCAGCATCGCCGCCGCCGCGATCAGGCACAGCGTGCACCAGGTCCCGATCAGGATCGGCTGGATGATGATGAAGGTGATCGAGACCGCACCGAGCGGTACGATCATGATGCCGAAGAGGAGGACCAGCCACGGCATGGTCCGCCAGCGGCGGGTCGAGCCGACGAGGCCGGTCAGGATCTCCAGCATGTAGGTCAGCGCGCCGACCCCCGCGTCCGAGACCGGCCAGGCCTCGGAGATCCGTGAGGTGATGATCTCCTCGGTCCCGTTCTGCGGGTTGGCCGCAGCGCCGCCGAAGAAGGGCTCCCACACGCCGTCTATGTGCCCGAGCTGATAGGCCGTCAGGTAGCGCGAGACGTGTAGCCCCACGATGGCGAGCACGATGACCGGCAGGCGCTGAAGCCAGGCCGAAGGGTTGAAGGACCAGCCGGGCGGCACCGCCGGTCCCGTCTCCTTCGCGAGCGGCGAGAGGCCGGGCGGCGGGGGCAGGGCGACGGCGAGGCCGAAGACGACCGTCCCGACCAGGGTCCCGTGAAGGTACGCCGCCGCCGAGGGTGTCGAGACCGCGATCGGCGCGAACATGATCCAAATGCCGACCAGCGCGACGGCCCATCGCAAAACGCCGAGGCGCCGCTTCAGGCAGAGCGCGCCGAGGACGATGACGGCGAGCCCGGCCAGGACGTCCGACCAGCCGAGGAAGGCGCTGTCGTAACCCAGAAAGGCCGGCGCGCTCAGAAGCCAGGTTCCCGCGAACATGACCGCGAAGGGAGCCCACAGGTTCGCGCGATGCTGCGCCGTGGCCTTCTCGTCCGCATGCGCGCGCAATTGGTCTGGTTGCGCGCCGCGTTCTTCCGCCATCTGAAGCCAGCGCGGCGGGGTGATGTGGTTGCGCTCGTACCAGCCCGCCGGGTCTTCCTTCAAACGAGCGATCATGGCGGGCAGCTCGTCGAGGATGAAGTGCTTCGCCCGCCAGCCCAGGAGCCGCTCCGCCTCGTCCGTGTTCAGCGCGTAGTGGTCCGAAGAGAGGTCGATCATGAAGGGGCGGATGAACGGCTTCTGCCCCCGGTCGATCTCGTCGGGGACGAGCGGCTCGGTCTTGAGCTGCGCTTCGGCGGCGGCCTTGGCGAGGGGTTTCGGCACCGACAGCGTGCCCCAATGGTCCTTGCCGTGGATCAGCGCGCCAAGGCGGTTTTGCAGCCGCTCGTAGCTTACCGCCTCGCGCTCTCCGATCAGGACGACGTGTTCGTCGGGAAGCGCCTCGCGCCGGTCGACGACGGCGGCGAAGGCGTCCATCATGTCGTCCCGGTACAGAAAGGCCTGGCCGGCACTAAGGTCGCCCGAGTAGAAGCCCGACTTCAGGGACTTCTCGTAGATCCTCGCGATCTGATGGGACAGCGTCGGAACCGCCGTCTCCTCGTCGTAGAGCCCGGCGAGGTGGAGGAGGGTAACGGGAATGTCGCCCCGCTCCTCCCGGATGATCGTTTCGGTCTTCGCCTTCGATTCCGGGTACGCCCAACCGGGATCGAGCGGCGTGTCCTCGTCGATCCGCTCGCCCGGGCGCTTCGCCTCGTGCACGAGCATGGTGCCGGCGTAGACGAAGCGTTCGACTTCGAAGCGCTGCAGCGCCTGGAGGAGGTAGCGCGTGCCGTCCTCGTTGACGGCCTCGTATTTCGGGTCGTGCTCGCCCGTGAAGTCGAAGTAGCCGGCGAGGTGGATGACGGCGGCCACGTGATCGCCGCCCTTCTCGGCGATGCCCGCCAGGGCATCCTCGACCGCCTCCTTCTTCGTCAGGTCGAAGGTTTGCGAGATCGCGACGCCAGGGGCCTCGTGGCGATCCAGAACCGCAACGCGGTAGCGGTCTTGAAGCCGTTTCACGAGGCTCGAACCGATGTCGCCGCCGCCGCCGGTGATGATCACGAGGGGTCGTTCGCTGTCCGCCATGCCCGCCCTTCTTCCTAGCCGCGCGGGCCCGCCTGGACCGAGCGCCGAGCTGTCGGGTGACAGTGACGCTGGGAGCCCGGTTCCTTGAACGTTTATTCAACGGCCCGGGAACCAGCGCCGAGGCACGATGTTAGCGGCTGCAAAATCCTCTTCTTGATCCTCACCGCCCGCAGAGGAGCACAGCGCTTGGCGGAACAGGCCTCGACCGATCTCGACGACCACCGCCGCCTGTATCGGCGCGAGCGCGACGACGGTGCCGCGGCGCCTTCGAACCGCGAAGAAGAGCGGGAGACCGAGGATCGCCCGGCCGACCGAGACGAGCCCCCTGCGAAGCGCAAGCCTGCCGGCGAGCGGGACGAGGACGCTGCGCAGAAGGACGACGGACAAGACGGGAACGAGGAAGGCGACGAAGGGGACGACGATGAAGGCCCGACCATTCGCGACCGGCTTCATACGTGGCGCGGCAAAATCGTTGCGGGGGGTATCCTCCTCGTGCTCGTCGTCGCGGTCACCCTCGCCATCCTGTGGTGGCTCGACGCGCGGCAGTACGAAAGCACGAAGAACGCCTACATCGCCGCGCCGGTGGTGGACCTTTCCCCCGGCGTCAGCGGCCACATCGCCCGCATCCACGTGCGGAACAACGAGACCGTCCAGGCGGGCCAGCCCCTCCTGACCCTCGCGGGCGGCGGTTACGAGGTTTCTCTGTCGCGAGCGCAGGCGGAGGTCTCCGCAGCCGACGCGCAGGCCGCGCAGGCCCGCGCGTCCGTCGAGGTCGCGGCCGCCGAGCAGGAGCGGGCGCAGCGGGAGGTGAACCGGCTTCTCAGCGTCTCCGCCGCGGCGCGGGCGGGGCAGGAGCTCGACGCGGCGCAGGCGGCGCTGCGCTCGGCCAACGCCCGCGTCACCCAAGCCGAAGCCGACGTCCAGGCCGCCGAAGCGCGGCGGGAACAAGCCGCCGCCGCCCTCTCCGACGCGCAGCTCAACCAGCGCGACACGGTGCTTCTCGCGCCGATCACCGGACAGGTGACGAACTTCGACGCCGTGCCCGGCGACTACGTGACCACGGGCCAGCCCGTGCTTGCGCTGGTCGGCCGCGCCCGCTGGGTCGACGCCAACTTCAAGGAGGACCAGCTGCAGCTGATGCGGCCGGGTCAGCCCGTCACGGTCACCATCGACGCCTTTTCCGGCTTCGAGCTGCCCGCCCATGTCGAGAGCTTCCAGGTCGGCACCGGCGCCGAGTTCTCGCTCTTCCCGCCCCAGAACGCGACCGGCAACTGGGTCGAGACGACCCAGCGCGTGCCCGTCCGCATCCGCTTCGAGGAAGGCGCCTTCTCGGGCTTTCCTAGCGAAGCCCCCGTCCTGCCGGGCATGTCGGTGCAGGTGAAGGCCAAGGTCCGATGAGCGAGGCGCTGCCGCGCTCGGCGGCGAAGCCCGGCGTCAGCCCGCTGCTCGTCGCCGCCCTCGTCAGCTTCGGCACGCTGGTGGAGGCGCTCGACTCGACCGCGCTGTCGGTCTCGCTGAACACCGTCGCGGGCAATCTCGGGGTCGGGGCGGAGGAAAGCGACCTCATCCTCACGACCTACCTCGTCGCCAACGCCGCCGTCATGCCGATCTCCGGCTGGGCCGCGACCTATTTCGGGCGCAAGCGCTGGTTCATCACCTGCGTCATCCTCTTCACCGCCGCCTCCATGCTCTGCGCGGTCGCCTGGAACCTTCAGAGCCTGATCTTCTTCCGCATCATCCAAGGCGCGGCGGCGGCGGGGAACGCGGCGTCCGAAAGCTCGATCATCGCCGACAGCTTCACGCCGAAGAGGCGGGGCCTCGGCTTCGCGATCTACTCCATGGCCGTCGTCGTCGGGCCCGCCGCGGGCCCCATCCTCGGCGGCTGGGTCTCCGACGAGTACTCCTGGCGCTGGATCTTCTGGTCGAACGTGCCGGTCGGTATCATCGCGGCGACGGCCATGATCCTCGTGATCCAGGACACCCCAGCCGTGAAGCGCGAGACCAAGAGGGTACGCGACCTCGGCCTAAAGCGCGTCGACTGGTTCGGCGTCCTCCTCGCGGTCGGCGGCCTCGCGGCCTTCGAGATCTTCCTCGATGAGGGGCAGCCCCAGGACTGGTTCGCGAGCACGCTGATCCGCGTCGCCTTCGCTGTCGTCATCTTGTTCCTCGGGGTGCTGCCCTTTTGGGAGCTGAACAAGAAGAACCCGATCCTCGACATCCGGCTCTTCAAGAACCCGAACTTCGCGATCTCCTTCTGCCTGCTCTTCGCGATCGGCCTCAACCTCTTCGGCGCGACGACGGTCCTGCCGCTCATGCTGCAGCAGGCTTTCGGCTACTCGGCGACGCAGGCCGGCATCGCCGTCGCGCTCGGCGCGGTGCTCGTCTTCTTGTTCATCCCGGTGGCGGGGCGGCTGACGGGGTCGGTGCCGACCTGGACGCTCATCCTGCCGGGCTTCCTCATCCTGACCTTCTCGCTCTACCTGACCTCGAAGGTGAACCTCGAGTGGAGCTTCACCCAGATCGTCGGCGTACGCCTCGTCCAGGCGCTCGGCCTCGCCTTCCTCTTCGTGCCCGTGCAGAGCCACGCCTATATCGGCGTGCCGCCCGACAAGAGCGAGCAGGTCGGCGCCTTCATCAACCTCGCCCGGAATCTAGGCGGCTCGGTCGGCGTCGCCCTCGGCACGACCCTGCTCGCGCGCGGGCGGCAGAGCTTCCAGGAGACGCTGTCCGTCTACGCCAGCCCCTACAATGACGAGTACGTGCGCGCCGCGCAGCAGTTCGGCGGGCCGGGCGCCGTCTACCGCGAGCTTCAGGCGCAGGTCTCCATCCTCGCCTACGAGCAGGTGTTCTCATCTTCTCGGTCCTGACCCTGTCCGCCACCGTCCTCGTCCTCTTCCTCCGCGGCAAGCCGAGCGGCACGGAGGCGGGATGAGGCGTGCGCTCCTCTTCGCCGCCCTGGCCGCTGGCTGCACGACCCTCGGGCCCGAGCCGGAGGCGCCGCCCGCGCCCCAGGGCGGCTTCGAGGCCGTGAGCGGATCGGCAGGCACCGCGACGGGGCGGGCGACGGGCGAAGACCTCGCCGTCTGGTGGCGCGGTTTAGGCGACCCGGCCCTCACCCGCCTCATCGAGGAGGGTGCGCTCGGCAACCTGCAGCTCGCCCAAGCCGAAGCGCGCCTGCGCGCCGCCAGGGCCGAACGGGCGCAGGCGCGGGGCGGGGCGGGACCGAGCCTCGACGCTTCAGGCTCGGCCACCCGTACACGGATCAGCGAGAACGGCTTTCCCTTCGGCGGCGCGACGGGCGGCGGGGTCGCAGGGGGCGGAACCGAAAGCCCCGCGGCTTCGCGAAAGCAGAGCGCTTCCGCGCAAGCCGAGGACACTGGCGGCGCCGCGCCGGGCGGAGCGAGCAGCAACTTCCCCACGCCCGGCGACACGATCAACATCTTTCAGCTCGGCTTCGACGCCCGCTGGGAGCTCGACCTCTTCGGCGGGCTCACCCGAACCCTCCAGGCGGCGGACGCCCGCGTCGCGGCCTCGGCCTACGAGCTCGCCGACCTCCGCACGAGCCTCGTCGCCGAGATCGCTCGCGACTACGTCAGCTTACGGATCGCGCAGGCGAGGTTGGGCGCCGCCGAGGCGAACCTCGAAGCGGCGCAGGAGGTCGCGTCCCTGGTCGAAGAGCGCGCCGATGCGGGCTTCGTCACCGAGCTCGACTCTCTCAGGGCGGCCGCCGCCATCGACGCGATCAGCGTCCAGCTGCCGCCCCTTCGCGCGACGATCGCGCAGACCGGGCACCGCCTCAGCATCCTGACAGGCGAGCGGCCGGGCAGCCTCGCAGACCTCCTCGATCCCGCCCCGCCGCCCGTGCCGGAGGACGGCGCCATCCCCGTCGGCGTGCCCGCCGACCTCGTGCGCCGCCGCCCCGACATCCGCGCGGCGGAGGCGCAGCTGCGCGCGGCGACCTACGCCATCGGCGCCTCGCAGGCGGACCTCTACCCGAACATCGCCCTGACGGGGCAGGTCGGCTTGCAAAGCCAGGACGCGGACAGCCTTTTCGACTGGGGCAGCCGCACCTGGTCCTTGGGCGCGGACGTCCTCGCGCCGATCTTCGACCGCGGGCGCAGGCGCGCGCGGGTCGAGCAGCGCCGGGCCGAGGCCGAGGGCGCGCTCGCCGCCTACCGCCTTGCCGTCCTCACCGCGATCGGCGAGGTCGAGGACGCGATCGTCGGCCTGCGCGAGGATCGCCTTCGGCTCACGACGGTGGAGGCCCTCGCGGACAAGAACCGCCGCGCGCTCGCCCTTGCGCGCGAACGCTACGCCGCGGGCCTCGTCACCCTGCTCGACGTGCTCGAGGCGCAGCAGGACCTCGTCAGCGCCGAGGATCAGCTCGCCCAGGCGCGCGGCGCCGTCACGATCGACGCCGCCGCGCTGTTCAAGGCCCTGGGCGGCGGCTGGCCCGCGGACGACGCGACGAAAGAAGGAGAGGACATATGAGACGACTTTCCCTGACGGCGATCCTGCTCCTCGCCGCCTGCTCCGACCCGCTCGAGGACGCGCCGAAGGGTCAGACGATCCCGACCGACCAGGAGTACGCCACCGACTACGCCGCTGGTTCCGCCGGCGGCGGGGGCACGGGCGGCGCAGAGATGGGCGGTGGGGGCTCCGGCGCGCAGTCCGGCCCCTCCGGAAGCGGCGGCGAGGGCGGCGCCATGACGCCCGGCGGGGGTGGCGAACAGACCCAAACGCTCAGTCCGGGCGCGCAACAGGCAGGTCAGGCCTCGCCGAGCGCAGCAAGCGGCCAGACGGCGCCGCTCGCCTCCGGTCAGACCGGGCAGGGCGCGACCTCGGGCAGCGGGCCGCAGTAGCGATTAGTCGGGCAGAACCCGCGCCTGCTCGTCCCAGTCGCGAAAGCCGCGCACCTCGCCGCGTTCCCGCAGCGCCGTCACGGCGTCCAAGCCAACCTCCGCATGGACCCAGCCCGGCTCGTCCATGCGGCCGAGCTTGGCGACGCCGTCCGGCACGCTCCGTTGATCGGGCGGCAAGAACAGCCCCGCCGCCCCCCGGTTCACGTCGAGCGCCCGCGTCCACGGCGCCTCGCCCACGGTCGGCGCTTGCACCACGGCACACTGGTTCTCGAGCGCTCGCGCCTGCGCCCCGATCCGCACGCGCCAGTAGCCCGCGAGCGTGTCCGTGCAGGACGGACAGACCAGAAGCGCCGCCCCCCGCGCGGCGAGGTCGCGGGCGAGGAGCGGAAACTCGACGTCGTAGCAGATCAGCACCCCGACCTTGCCGAAGGGCGTCTCGAACAGCGTCAGCGCGTCGCCGCCGGACAAGCGCCACTCCTCCCGGTCGAAAGGCGTCAGGATCGCCTTGTCCTGGACGTCGAGAATGCCGTCCGGCGAGAAGACGCTCGCGCGGTTGACCAGGCGGTCGCCCGTCCGCCGCGGCGCGCTCGGCCCGACGATCCATACCCCCAGGCGGGCCGCGAGCGCGGCGAGGTGGTCGTCCACCGCCGGCAGCAGGTCCTGGAGTTTCTCGGTCGCGCCCGAGAGGTCGCGGTTCGCCGCCCGCCCGAACACCGCCATCGCCTCGGCGCCCGCATACTCGGGAAAGACCAGGAGCTGCGCGCCCGCGCCTGCCGCCTCCTCGCACCAGGCGGTCAACTTGCCGAGGTAGGCGGAGAGCGTCGCTGGCTCCTCGATCGGGTACTGGGCGAGGGCGAGGCGAAGCGCGTTCACGCTTCCGGCTCCAACGCCTTCGTCCAATAAGCCATCGGCTTCTCGGTCTCCTCGTGCTGACCGACCTCGCGCCAGGCGAAGGCCGTCCTCACGCCGTCGAGCCTCTCGTAGCCCCGCGCCCGCCAGAACCCATCGAGCGGGCGGTAACCCGCCGGTTTGAAGGAATGGCGTTCGGGCCGCTCAACGGCGCAGAAGCAGGCGCGCGCGTAGCCGCCTTCCCGCGCGGCGGCTTCGCGGCCGTCGAAGAAGGCGTGGCCGATCCCTCGGCCGCGATAGGCGGGCAGAAGGACCGACTCGCCGAGGTAGTAGACAGCGGCGAGGTCGAAGAGGGGCGCGATCGGCGCGGCGAAGGCTTCGTCCCTGTCTGTGATGGCCGAGGCCGTCGCGCAGCCGACAACGCGGCCTTCGTCCTCCACCACGACCGCGACCGCGTCCTTGGCCTGAGCGAAGCCTTCCAAGTAGCGGCGCTCATACGCCTCGTCGCCGTCATAGAGGTAGGGATAGTCCCGGAAGACCTCGATCCGCAGCGCCGCGATGGCCGGGAGGGCGGGCTCGACCTCGCCCCCGCGAAGCGTTCTGACCGTCAGGGCTCGTTCGGCGTTCATCGCGTGCACCTCCTCTCCAGCGTCTGACCTATCGGCTGAGGAAGGAGGGTCAACGCGGCGATGCGCAAGGCTGCATTCTGAAGAGAAGTTCAGCGGGCGGAAGCGAGCGCGATCCCTAGCTAGAAGGCATGACGAGCCCGATAGCGTTGCTCTTGTACGGCCTCTTCGTCCTCGCGGCGATCGGCGGGATAGGCTGGCTTCTCAAGAGGCTGGGCCACGCCGAGGCCGCCCTGCCGACGCGCGACGCCGCCGCCGCGCTGGTGAAGGAGGCGACCGGCGCGCCGCCGCAAGGCCCGCCCTTCGAGACGGAGAACGCCGTCCTCTTTCGTACCCGCGAAGGCGCCTGCATCGTCCGCTCGCACGGCAGCCACACCCACCTGCGCAACCTCGTGCCCGGCGACCTCCGCCGCGCGGACGCGCAGGACCACAAGCTGCGGCTTCGCCTCAGGAGCTTCGAGGAGCCGGTCGTCACGCTGCGCACCGAGGATCCCGAGGCGCTGTCTCGGTGGCTGGCCGAGGCGGGCGTCGTCCCGGGACCACTACCCGAGGCGCTGTCGGGCGGGGCGGCCCGGCGCTAGGGTAGGGGCATGAGCCCCGACGAGCTGCCAGACCTCTCCTCCTTCGCGGCGCCCGTCTACATCGCCTTCATCCTGCTCGAGATCGCGCTGATCACGACGGCTAGGGCCCGCGGGGCCTACGAATCGAAGGACGCGACGACCAGCCTCTTCATGGGCGCGGGGAACGTCGCTTTCGGCCTCCTGCTGGCAGGCACGGTCTACGCCGCGATCTACGCAGGCCTTCTCTGGCTGCATCGCTTCGCGCTTCTCGACATAGGCTTGAGCCTCTGGGCGGTCGCGGCCTGCTTCGTCCTCGACGACCTCGCCTACTATTGGAGCCACCGCTTCAGCCACGAGGTCCGCTGGGCCTGGGCGAACCACGTCGTCCACCACAGCTCTCGGCACTACAATCTGACGACCTCGCTTCGGCAGCCCTGGTTCGGCTTCACGACGGGGTTGTTCGTCCTGAAGGTGCCGCTCGTCCTGATCGGCTTCCATCCGGGCCTGATCGCCTTCTGCAGCTCGCTGAATCTGCTCTATCAGTTCTTCATTCACACCGAGACGGTGGGGCGGCTGCCGCGATGGGCCGAAGCGGTGTTCAACACCCCCTCGCATCACCGCGTCCATCATGGACGCAACCCGCGCTACCTCGACGCCAACTATGGCGGGGTCCTCATCGTCTGGGACCGGCTCTTCGGGACCTTCGTGCCCGAGGACGAGACGGAACCCGTGGCCTACGGGCTCGTCTCCGACATCGCGACCTTCAACCCGCTCAGGGTGGCCGTGCACGAGTACGTCTCTATCGGCCGGGACGTCGGGCGGCCGGGCCTGACGATGCGCCAGAGGCTCGCCTACGCCTTCGCGCGCCCCGGCTGGTCCCACGACGGCAGCCGCAAGACCAGCGCCCAGATCAAACGGGCGGCGAGCCTCACGCCGCGGGGCGAGGTCACACAGGCCCCCGCCCCGCCAGAGGATCTCACTCCGCCTCGTCCTGCGCCTGCTGGAACTCCGCTTCGATCCTGAGGTCCACCTCCGCGCCGACGTTCGGCACGGCGTAGCCGAGGTTCCACTCGGTCCGGTCGAGCGTCCCCGTCGCGCTGATGCCGAAGGCGGGGATCTCGGCCATCGGGTGCATGCCCGCGCCGTTGAGCGTCACGTCGAGCGTGACCGGGCGGGTCACGCCCTTCATCGTCAGGTCGCCGGTCAACGTTCCGCTCGTCGCGCTCTCCATCTCGATCCCGGTCGATACGAAGGTGATCTCGGGGTACTGCGCGACGTCGAACATGTCGGCGCTCTGCAGGTGCTCGTCGAACTTCTCGACCGCCGAGTTGATGGAGGTCGGGTCGATCTCGACGCGCAGCGTGCTGGCGGCGGGGGCGTCCGGGTTCACTTCCGCCGTCGCGTCGAACGAGTCGAAGCGCAGGACCGGGTGCGACATGCCGAGGTGGCTGTAGCTCATCGTGATGTAGGCGTGGCCGGGGTCGACGACGTAGGTCCCGGCCGGGATCGCGGCGAGCGGGTTCTCTTCTTCGACGCTCTCCGCCTCCGCCTCGATGACCTGCTGGTCGACGGGTTCGTCGGCGCTCGCGGCCTGTTCCGCTGTCTGTCGGCTCTGAGCGGGCGCCTCGCTTGCCTCACCGCCGCAGGCGGCGAGGAGCAGCGCGGCGAGGGACGTCGTCAGAAGGGCGGGGGTCTTGAGCGTCATGAGGGCCTCTCTCGGTAGGGGACCTGACCGAGCTAAGGCGCAGTGCGGGGGCTGACCACGCCACGGGGCGGCAAACTGTCTTGCGCGGCGGGGGCCGCTCTTGCCTTGCGCCATCGTGACACCGGGCCTTCGAGCCTCTATCTGCCGTCCATGGTCACCCTCATCGACGAGCGCACGGGCCGCGCCGCGCTGCGCCATCCCGAGAAGCAGAAGCGCCCCGACAGCCCCGTGCTGCGCAAGCCCGAATGGATCCGCGTCAAGGCGCCGGTCTCCAAGGGCTACGCCGAGACGCGCGAGATCGTCCGCTCCAAGGGCCTCGTCACCGTGTGCGAAGAGGCCGCCTGCCCGAACATCGGCGAGTGCTGGGACAAGAAGCACGCGACCATGATGATCCTCGGCGACACCTGCACGCGGGCCTGCGCCTTCTGCAACGTGAAGACCGGGATGCCGCAGGGCCTCGACCGGCAGGAGCCGGAGAACGTCGGCCGCGCCGTGGCCGAGATGGGCCTTAACCACGTCGTCATCACGAGCGTGGACCGCGACGACCTCGAGGACGGCGGCGCGCAGCACTTCGTCGAGGTGATCGAAGCCATCCGCGCGGCCTCGCCCGGCACGACGATCGAGATCCTGACCCCGGACTTCCTGCGCAAGCCGCTCGGTGCGGTCGAGAGCGTGATCGACGCGCGGCCCGACGTCTTCAACCACAATCTGGAGACGGTGCCGCGGCTCTACCTCAAGATCCGCCCCGGCGCGCGCTACTACCACTCGCTGCGCCTCTTGGAGCGGGTCAAGGAGCGCGACCCGAACGCCTTCACCAAGTCCGGCATCATGGTCGGCCTCGGCGAGACGCGCGAAGAGGTCATGCAGGTCATGGACGACATGCGCTCTGCCGGCATCGACTTCCTGACCATCGGCCAGTACCTGCAGCCGACCCGCAAGCACGCGGCCGTCGACCGCTTCGTCACGCCGGAGGAGTTCAAGGGCTACGAGGCGGTCGCTCGCGCCAAGGGGTTCGCCATGGTCTCCGCGAGCCCGCTGACGCGCAGCTCCTACCACGCGGACGCCGACTTCGCGGCGCTCAAGGCGGCCCGCGCCGCCCGAGGCTGACGGGTGCCCGCCCATCACGAGCGGCGGGCGCTTCCCTACACGCCCGAACAGATGTTCGACCTCGTCGCGGACGTTCGCGACTACCCGCGCTTCATTCCCTGGATCGAGGCGCTGCGGGTGCGCGAGGAGGCGGTGACTGACGGCACGGGCCGTCTGCTCGCGGACATGGTCGTCGGCTACAAGATGTTCCGCGAGACCATGCGGTCCGAGGTGCGCCTCGACCGCGGCGCGCGGACGATCGGCGTCGACTACGTCCGAGGACCTCTCAAGCGCCTGACGAACGACTGGCGGTTCGAGGAGGACGGGGCGGGCTGCGTCGTCGACTTCCGCATCGACTTCGCCTTCAAGAACCGCCTGATGGAGGCGGCGGCGGGGCAGTTGATGCAGCGCGGCTTCCTGAAGCTCGTCGAGGCCTTCGAAGCCGAGGCGGCACGACGCTACGGTTGACGTGCAGCGGACTCACGGCCGATTTATCGATTTTCGAGATTAAACCACTTGAAAGGAAGCGTGAGCCTTCCAACCTTCAGGACACGGCAACTTCCCGCCGCCTTAGCCTCGGAGGAGTCCTGATGGAGACTACGTCTAATAATTCGCCCCGCGTCTTCGACGAGCGGGAGTTTACACGCCAGTTACGTCCGGCGTGGACACCGCTCAACATTGCGCTGATGGTGTTTCTGTTCGTCGTTGGTCTTTGGCCCCTCGGTCTCGCTGCCATCGTTTACATGAGCTACGGCCGTGAGATGGGGATCGACCTTTCGAACTGGGGCAAGGCGAAGCGCTCCGGGTCGCACCTGATGAGCAGCGTCAAGCGCTCGGCGCAACCGAAGTCCGGCAACGCCGCCTTCGACGACTGGCGCGATCAGGAGATGACCCGCCTCGACGAGGAGCGCCGCAAGCTGGACGAAGCCCGCGCCGAGTTCGAAGAGTACGTCTCGGAGCTGCGCAAGGCCCGCGACCGTGAGGAGTTCGAGAGCTTCCAACGTCGTCGCAACTCGACGATCGACGGGACGCCCGACGAAGGCACGACCGCCGCGTAAGGCAGCGCATCGACCGGAGATTGGGGGAGGGCGGCGGAGCGAAAGCTTCGCCGCTTTCCCGTCCGGGGTTCGCTTACCGGTCCGGCGCGCCCGTCCCGCCCGGATCGGCGCCCTGCGGAATGCCCGGCATCTGACCGACCCCGCCGATCAGCTGCTCGAGGAAGCTCAGCTCCTTGCCGCGCGTCGGCGTCTCGCGGCCGACGATGTTCACGTCCCGCCCGTCCGCCAGCGTGTAGTTGTCGATCGAGGCGACCCGGCCCTCGTCGTCGAAGTTGAAGGCGACCACCTGCCGCTGCGTCGTCTGCGTCTCGTAGAAGGCGCGCGAGTTCGTCGCCGAGGAGACGTAGTACCAGACGTCGTTCGACATGGCCGGCCGGACGGACGGCTCGCCGTAGCGCGCCAGCACGGATTCGCGCGTGTCGATGCCGACTTCGGCCTGAAGCGAGTCCTCGCCCCGCTCGATCACGTAGCCATGCCGCGCCCGCGTCGAGACGCAGGCCGTCAGGGACAGCGTGAGGGCGAGGAGGAGGAGCGTACGCATGGAGTCTCTCCGGCGGGGTCGAGCTTGGAACGCGCGGTCAGGCACGCCATATCACGGCTTCGTTGGGTCGCACGACGCGGCCGCTTTCGCAAGATCGGACGCTCTTGGCTCTCGCAACGTTAAAGGACAGGCTCGCCCGCGCCTTCGGGCACGACCCCGAACAGGCGGCGGCGGTGGACCTCTACACGCGCATCGTGGCGCAGGCGCGCGAGCCTGCCTTCTACACCGACTACGGCGTGCCCGACACGGTGGAGGGCCGCTACGACCTCCTGACCCTGCACATGTTCCTCGTCCTTCGGCGCCTCAAGCGCGAGGCGGGACAGACCAAGCCCTTCGCGCAGAAGCTGTTCGACGTCATGTTCCGCAACATGGACGACAGCCTTCGCGAGATGGGCGTCGGCGACCTCAAGGTCGGGGCCAAGGTGCGGGGGCTGGCCGAGGACTTCTACGGCCGCCTCGGCGCCTATGAGCGCGCGCTCGACGCGGAGGGCTCGCTTGACGACGCGATCTCGCGCAACGTGTTCGGCGAGGACGCGTCCCCGGCGGCGCCGCGCCTCGCGGCCTACACCCGGACGGCGGATCGTGCGCTCGGAACGCAAGCCATAGCCGATCTCAAGTCCGGCCACGTGACCTTTCCCGACCCCGAGACCACGCAAGAGTCGATGGAGGAGCCTCGATGACCTCGCCCTATAAGAGCTTCACCCGCCGCATCGAGACCGCGAAGCTGGCCGCCGGCCAGCCCTTCGCCGTCGAGCTGACCATGGAAGAGGCCGACCGCGAAGCGCTCGCCAAGGCGTTCGGCCTGCCGGGCGTCGAGGCGCTTTCCGGCGAGGCGACGGCGGCCCGGACGGGCGGCCTGATCGAGGTCGAGGGGGTCGTGCGGGCCCGCCTCACCCGCCAATGCGTCGTGTCCCTCGAGGAGATGTCCGAGGTGATCGAGGAGCCCTTCCTCGTCACCTACACCGAGGATGCCGGCGAGATCGAGGAGGGCGAGTTCGAGGCGGATCTCGAGGCGCCAGAGCCCGTCGAGGGCGGCGCCATCGACCTCGGCGACGTCCTCCTCGAGCAGCTTGTCCTGGCGATCGACCCCCATCCGCGAAAGGACGGCGCCGTTCCGCCCGCGGATCCGGGGGCGGGGGGACGCATCACGCCCTTCGACGTGCTCGCCAAGCTCAAAGAAGAGGGCTGACGCCGGGCCGCCAGGCGGCGTTTGGGGTTGGCTTCGGTCTGAGCTAGACCGAAGCCCGTGAACGGTTGGGATTTTTAGAATGAGAAACGCACTCTTGCTCGGCGCCGCCCTGATGGCGCTGACGGCCTGTGGGGCAGTGGAAAGCAGCATGGACGCAAACGCTCAAGAAGCGAACCAAACCGACGCCGCGACGCCCGAGGCCAACCCGGACACGGCGCTGACCGCGCCCTTCAAGGGGCCTTACGGCGGCGTGCCGGCCTTCGACCAGGTGCGCCTCGAGGACTTCGAGCCCGCGCTCCTCGCCGCCGTCGACGAAGGCCTCGCCGAGATCGACGAGATCACCGGGAACGACGCGGCGCCGACCTTCGAGAACACCATCCTCGCCATGGAGGAGCAGGGCGGGGCCCTCGACCGCTTCGGCACCTATTACGGCATCTGGTCGTCGAACCTGTCGAGCCCGGAGTTCCAGGAGATCGAGACCGCGCTCGTGCCGATCTTCTCCGACTACGAAGCGACGATCACCGCCAACGAGGCCCTCTTCGAACGGATCAAGACGGTCTACGAGGACGAAGACCAGATGGCGGCGCTCAGCGCCGAGGAGCAACGCCTCGTCTGGGACTACTACACGGACTTCGAACGGTCGGGCGCGGCGCTCGACGCCGAGACCAAGGCGAAGATCGCCGACCTCAACGAGCGTCTGAACCACCTCTACACCAAGTTCAGCCAGAACCTGCTGCACGACGAGGGCGCCTACGTCACCTACGTGTCCGAGGACCAGCTCGGCGGCCTGCCGGACGACCTCGTCCAGGCCATGGCGCAGGCGGCCGAGGCCAAGGGGCGCGAAGGCGAGTACGCGGTGACGAACACCCGCTCGTCCATGGACCCGTTCCTGACCTACTCGAACGAGCGCGGCCTGCGTGAGCAGGTCTGGCGGACCTATTACGACCGAGGCGACAACGGCGACGAGTACGACAACAACGAGCTGATCTCGGAGATCCTCCGCCTGCGCGAAGAGCGCTCGCACCTGCAAGGTTACGACACCTTCGCGGACCGCGCGCTCGAGAAGCAGGTCGCGAAGACGCCCGAAGCCGCGATGGACCTGATGATGCGGGTCTGGCCGGCCGCCAAGGCGCGCGTCGCCGAAGAGGTCGCCGACATGCAGGCGGTCGCCGATGCCGAGGGCGCGGACATCGAGATCGCGCCCTGGGACTACCGCTACTACGCCGAGAAGGTCCGTAAGCAGAAGTACGACCTCGACGCGAACGAGGTGAAGCAGTACCTGCAACTCGAGAACCTCCGAGAGGGGATGTTCTGGATGGCGGGCGAGCTCTACGGCCTGACCTTCAAGGGGCCGATCGACACCGTTCCCGTCTACCACGACGACGTGCGCGTCTGGGAGGTCTACAAGGACGGCAAGCTGCACGGCCTTTGGTACTTCGATCCCTACGCGCGCGAGGGAAAACGGTCCGGCGCGTGGATGAACGCCTACCGCACGCAGGACAAGCTGGGCGGGCAGGAGACGATGCCGATCGTCTCGAACAACGCGAACTTCGTGAAAGGCGCGCCTGGCGAGCCGGTGCTCGTCTCCTGGGACGACGCCGAGACGATGTTCCACGAGTTCGGCCACGCGATCCACGGCCTCATGTCCGACGTGACCTATCCGAGCCTCGCGGGCACCGCCGTGCCGCGCGACTACGTCGAGTTCCCGAGCCAGGTGCACGAGAACTGGCTCGCGACGCCGCAAGTGCTTCAGCAATACGCGCTGAACGTCGACACCGGCGAGCCGATCCCGCAAGAACTCGTCGCGAAGATCAAGAAGGCCTCGACCTTCAACCAGGGCTTCGCGACGACCGAGTACCTCGCCTCGGCGCTCGTCGACATGAAGCTCCACACGCTGAAGGACGCTTCGAACGTCGATCCCGACGCCTTCGAGAAGGAGACGCTCGAAGAGCTCGGCATGCCGGACGAGCTGCCGATGCGGCACAGGACGCCTCAGTTCGCGCACATCTTCTCGGGCGAAGGGTACGCGGCGGGCTACTACGCCTACCTCTGGGCGGACACCTTCGGGGCGGACGCATGGGAAGCCTTCGCGGAGGCCCCGGGCGGCGCCTACGACCAGGACGTGGCGCAGCGCTTCATCGATCATGTCCTCAGCGTGGGGAACACGGTCGATCCGATCGAAGGCTACGCCGCCTTCCGCGGCCACGAGGTCGACGTGAACGCGCTGATGCGCCAACGCGGCTTCCCGACGGACGCGGTGGTTCCGGCAGAGAGCGCAGGCAGCCAAGGCCTCGATTCGGCGGGCGACCTCGACTGACGAAGGGGCGGCTCGCGACGCGAGCCGCCGCCACCTCTCCCGTGGCCGCGGCGTAGGGCGGCTACCCAAAGCGACCCGCCTTTGGCGGGACGAGAGAGGTCCAAATCGCCGATTTGGGGTGAGGGTAGGCGAGGGCGGCGCTCGGCGGAGACGCCGCTGGCCGTCACCCGTAGGGCGGTCGCCAATCGCGGCCGCGTGCCGCGACCTCCCTACGACTTATCCCCGCCCCCTCGGCCCCGTGCCATCCTCTCCTCGTCGCGGCAGGGCCGGGGCGGGGCGGACAGCTGACGTCTCCCTTGCCTGCCGCTGCGGGACCACGTGCTGAGGCGTCTGGTAGATGGAGTGCTACCCACGTTCTCAGGCCAGACACGCGCCGGGCGAGCTGAAGAACGGCCCCGGCGGATCGCGCTGAGGGGCGTGGAGGGTCCCGTGCCGCGTGCGAGCTACGGTGTGGGACCCTTCACGCCGCAGCAAACCTTACTCAACCCTTCGCTGCGGCGAGCCGCGCGCGGGACACCCCGGACTTCTTCAAACCCGGCTCGGACGGACGCTTCCGCGCGCCCATCACCCAACCCGACGCCCTCTGGCCCCGCGCCGCTGGCGCACAGGCCAAAGGCCCGTGCCGCCAGCCCGCGCTCAAGCAGGCGGGCGGTCAGCCCGCCGGTAGCGCCAAGGAAAAGAGTCTAAATGGTCGGAGTGGCCGGATTCGAACCGACGACCCCTTCACCCCCAGTAAAGTGCGCTACCAGGCTGCGCTACACTCCGACCGGGCCGCTTTCGCGACCGAAGCCCCCTATAGGCAGGGCAGGGGAGCGGCGCAACCGGTTCTTGGGGGTCGTCAGCTGGACTTGGCGTGGCAGTCGGTGACCTTGGCGCGCAGCACGTGGCTCGGCCGGAAGGTCAGCACGCGGCGAGGGGTGATCGGGACCTCTTCGCCGGTCTTCGGGTTGCGGCCGATGCGCTCGTTCTTCGAGCGGACCTGGAAGGTGCCGAAGGAGGAGAGCTTGACGGTCTCGCCTCGCTCCAGTGCCTCAGCGACGGAGTCGAGGACGTTCTCGACGAGCGAAGCGGACTCGGTGCGGGACAGGCCGGCAGCCTTGTAGACCGCCTCGGTCAAGTCGGCGCGGGTGCGGGTGCGTGCCATGGTGACCTCTTTGACCTGAGTTAAGCGACTGCTTTACGCGAGTCGTTCGCAAGGTCAATCCGAACTCATGCTCGGAACAGCGCCGCGCCCCAAGTCAAGCCGCCACCCATGCCTTCGATCATCACGAGGTCGCCATCGCGGATGCGCCCATCCCGACGCGCTTCGTCATAGGCGAGGGGGATCGAAGCGGCGGAAGTGTTGCCGTGCCGGGCGATGGTGGAGACCACATGAGCAGGATCGAGCTCGAGCTTCTTCACCACGCCGGCGATGATTCGCTGGTTGGCCTGGTGGGGCACGAACCAGTCGATCTCGGACAGGCCGACGCCGGCCGCCTCGGAGGCTTCGACCATCGCGCTCGCGATTCGTCCGACCGCCTCCTTGAACACCTTGTTGCCCTCCATGCGCAGGTGGCCGGTCGTGCCGGTCGCGGAGGGGCCGCCATCGACGTAGAGGAGGCTCGTCATCGAGCCGTCGCAGCGCAGCACGCTGCCGAGCAGGCCGCGCTCTTCCGTGTCCTGCGCCTCGAGGACGAAGGCCCCCGCGCCGTCGCCGAAGAGAACGCAGGTGCCGCGGTCCTCCCAGTCGACGATGCGGCTGAAGGTCTCCGCGCCGATGACGAGGGCGCGGTTATGCTGGCCCGTCGACAGGAAGGCGTTGGCGGTCGACAGCGCGTAGACGAAGCCGGTGCAGACGGCGGCGACGTCGAAGGCCGCGCCCTTCTTGATGCCGAGCTTCGCCTGCACGAAGGCGGCGGTGGACGGAAAGGTCAGGTCGGGCGTCGCGGTCGCGACGATGACGAGGTCGATGTCCTCCGGCGTCAGGTCCGCATCCTTCAGCGCGGCGCGGGCCGCCCGGGCGGCGAGGTCCGAGGTCAGTTCGCCCTCGGCCGCCACGCGCCGTTCACTGATGCCGGTGCGCTCGCGGATCCACGCGTCGGAGGTCTCGACGCGCTGGGACAGCTCTTCGTTCGTGACGATGCGGTCGGGCAGGGCCGAGCCGGAGCCGAGGACGACGGCGCGCCTCACTCCGCGGCCTCGTTCGCGGCGTCGTCCTTCGCGGCGAGGCGGGCGTTCACCTCGGCGATGGTCGAGCGGATCTGTTCTTGGAAGGGGTGCACGGCGAGGTCCTCCGCGATTTGCAGCGCGCTGGCGACGCCGTCGGCATCGGCGCCGCCATGGCTTTTCACCACGAGTCCCCCGAGCCCCAAAA
Source organism: Parvularcula dongshanensis (assembly GCF_014199615.1). Classification (GTDB taxonomy): domain Bacteria; phylum Pseudomonadota; class Alphaproteobacteria; order Caulobacterales; family Parvularculaceae; genus Parvularcula; species Parvularcula dongshanensis. The sequence goes on from NZ_JACHOB010000004.1 coordinate 308,434, forward strand.
GGGGGGCACCGTTCGCGCTCGACGGGTTCATGCGGCTCTTGAGGTGCTGGAGCGCGGGGCCGAGCAGGAAGGCGCCGGCCTTGGACCGCATGTCGGTCATCAGCGCCTGGCGCATCCAGCCGCCGATCATGCGCGCCGTGCCCTCCGCGGCCTTGAGCGCGATGTTGCCGGTGAAGCCGTCGGTGACGACGACGTCGACCTCGCCGCCGGAGATGTCGTCGCCCTCGACGAAGCCGCGGAAGTCCATGTCCGGATCCGCCTCGCGCAGGATGCGGGCGGCTTCGCGGATCAGCGCGTGGCCCTTCGCCTCCTCCTCGCCGACGTTGAGGAGGCCGACGGTCGGACGCTCCTTGCCCTTGAGCGCGGCGTAGTAGGCCTCGCCCATGATCGCGAACTGGACGAGCTGCTCGGCGCTCGCCTCGACGTTGGCGCCGACGTCGAGCACCACGGTCTGCCCCTTCACGGTGGGCCAGGTGGCCGTAATCGCGGGGCGGTCGACGCCCTCGATCATGCGAAGCTGCAGGACGGACATCGCCATCAGGGCGCCGGTATTGCCCGAGCTGACGACGCCGCCCGCCTTGCCCGCCTTCACGGCGCCGATCGCGGCCCACATGGAGGAGTTCTTGCCGTGGCGCACCGCCCGCGTCGGCTTGTCGTCCATGGTGACGACGTCCTCGGCGTGTTCGACCGTGCAGCCTGTCAGGTCGCGCCCTTCGAGGACGGTGCGGACCTCGTCCTCGCGGCCGTAGAGTTTGAGGTGCGCGCGCAGGCCCGCCGCTCGGGCTCGGACGCAGCCCTCGATCACCGTCTCGACGCCGCCATCGGCGCCCATCACGTCGACCGCGAGAACGGCGTCCGACCTTGGAAGCTCTTCGATCTTCACGCTGGAGAAGCCTCTTCTCGCTCGGGCCCGGCTGTCCACGGGGGGGCGGGGCCTGTCAAGCTGCGTCGGGAAACAAGGTCAGGGCAGGAACGGATCCTCGACCATCTTGGCGCTTCGGAGCCAGAATGCCTCGTCGAAGCCCGGGATCTCCAAGTTGCTGATGAACTGGCGCACCGACTTGTCCCAGGAGAACTGAAGCGCATGCTGCCGGCAGACCGCGGAGTCGGCCTCCTCGAGCGCCGTCAAGCAAGCCTTGCGCAGATCGTGGTCGAGGCAGCCGGCACCCTTGGGGGCGTGCTCCATGATCTCGAGCGGACCGCGGACGGGGAAGGCAGCGACCGGCGTGCCGCAGGCCAGCGCCTCGACGTTGACGAGGCCGAACGTATCGGTCCGCGAGGGGAAGACGAACACGTCGGACGCCGTGTACCGCTTGGCGAGCTCGTCACCGAACTGCGGTCCGTCGAAGACGACATCCTTCCGCTTGCCGTAGCGCTCGCGAAGCTCTTCGGCCTGCGGTCCCGTCCCGACGAGCACCTTGGTGCCGGGCAGGTCCAGATCGAGGAAGTCCTCGATCGTCTTCTCGACCGCGAGCCGGCCGACATAGGTGAAGATCGGACGGGGCAGGGCGTCGTAGACGTCCGAGGGAATCGGCCGGAACGCGTCGGTATCCACGCCGCGCTCCCAAAGGCGCATGTGTTCGAAGCCCTTGGCGGTCAGCTCCTCCATCAGCGCCGGCGTCGAGACCATCATCGCCTCGCCGTGCTTGTGGAAGTCGCGCAGCAGCGCGTAGCCCCATTCGATCGGGAAGCGGATCCGCTCGTAGGTGTACTCGGGAAACCGGGTGTGGAAGCTCGTCGTGTAGGGGTACTTCCGCCGTCGGCAGAACCGCCGTGCCGCCCGCCCCAAAGGGCCTTCCGTCGCGATGTGGATCGCGTCCGGCTTGAAGTTGTTGATCATGCCCGCGACGCGCCGGTTCGGGAACAGCGACAGGCGGATCTCCGTGTAGCCGGGCATAGGGACGGAGCGAAACTTCTCCGGCGTGATGTAGAGGACTTCGTTGCCGAAGCGCTCCAGGATCCGGCCGAGCGTATCAAGCGTCGTCACGACGCCGTTGATCTGCGGCTTCCAGGCGTCGGTCACGATCACGATCTTGAGCCCGCTTTGCGGGTTCGGCATCGGAAACTTCTGCGACGCGCGCCAGGGGTGGCGGACCCGCCCGCCGATCTTCTTCAGCCGGTCTCGGCCTGGACGTGGCCGCGGATCGGGCTTCTCAGCGATCGAGTCGTTCGTCATCTCGTCGCTCTAGGCGAAGGCGCCGCCCCCCACAACGCCGCGCGAGACCGGCGGAAAGAGCTCTGAACGTTTCTGCTCACTTGCTTGTGCGCCGCAAAAAAATACTTGCCAGCCGGTTTCGTGCTCGCTATCTACTCAATCGACGGCTTCGGCCGTCATGCCCTTTCTGGGCGTTTCCTCCCTAAACTGGCCGCAGCCTCGTGCTGCGGCCGTTTTTCTTTCGGGGGGTCGGGATGTTCCGGAACGCTTCATTCCGCCGCGAAGGAGTAGGTCGTGCTGCCCTCTAAGAGGCCTCGCGCGACCTCGCCGAGGCGGGCTCGCAACGGTTCGAACCCCTCGCTTCGCGCGACGCGGCCTTCGTCTAGGTAGAGGCCGCGGTTCACCTCGACCTGCAGGACGTGAACGCCCTCGGTCGGTCGCCCGTAGAGCGAAGTGACGTAGCCGCCAGCGTAAGGGCTGTTGCGGCCCGTGCCGAAGCCCGCGTCGCGGAAGTTCTTCTCCCAAGCTGCCACGACGCCCGCGCCGCAGGATGCGCCGAACCGATCGCCGAAGACGATGTCCGGGAGGGAGCGCCCAGCCGTTGCCGACGGCATGGAATGCCAGTCGATCACCGTCGCGATCCCGAACAAGGTCAGGCACTCGGTGATCAGCGTCCGCAGCGCGGCGTGATAGGGCTCGTAGCACCACTTGATGCGGGCGCGGCCCTCTTGGGCGGGCAGCTTGCGCGCGTAGATGGCCCGGCCCTCCGCGGCGAGCTTCGGGATCACGCCGAAGCCCGCCAGCACGCGGTTCGACCGGGTACGCTCCGCGGAGATGGGCCCGTCGAAGAGGAGGGGATCCATCTCGTAGGGCGCGCGGTTCACGTCCACGAAGGCCCGGGGGAAGTCGGCCGTCAGGACCGGAACGCCCGCCGTCTCCGCCTCGGGCATGAGGAGGTCGACATAGGCGTCTTCAGACCGGCGCAGGTCGAGCAGGCTGAGCCGAGTGCCCTCGACGAAGGCGGTAGGATAGGTTCGGCCCGCATGCGGGCATGCGAAGACGTAAGGCGCAGTCCACGCGGTAGGACGCGTGATCCTGTGGCCTGGATAGCCGTCCTTGACGATGCTCGCGACCAAGACCTCTGCCTTGCGGGACGACGTGCCCTTGCGGCCTAGTTAAGCCGTTCAAACGGCGGGTGCCTACCATCTCGGAACGGTTTTTGTTAAAGCCGCGGTAAGTCCGTAAGGATAAGGCGAGGCCTTCGTTCAGGTTGAGGCGACAAACGTTATGGCGGCGATCCTTCTCGCAGAAGACGACGACAGCATGCGGGGCTTCCTGAAGAAGGCCCTCGAGAAGGCTGGGCACGTGGTCGTTGACGCTAGCCAGGGCGACGAGGCCCTGACCGAGCTCCAGCTGCGCGAGTTCGACCTGCTGCTGACCGACATCGTCATGCCGGTCATGGACGGGATCGAGCTCGCTCGACGTGCCGCCGACATCGACCCCGCGATGAAGATCATGTTCATCACGGGGTTTGCGGCCGTCGCCCTCAACCCGGCGAACAAGGCGCCGCAGGACGCCAAGGTTCTCTCCAAGCCCTTCCACCTGCGGGACCTCGTCGACGAGGTCGATCGGATGCTGGCCGCGGCCTGACCTACCTTATCGCTTGATCGGAACGATGGGCGGGGGTAACCCGCGCCGTCCGGGCGCATAGCTCAGTGGTAGAGCACTGCCTTCACACGGCAGGGGTCCGTGGTTCGAACCCACGTGCGCCCACCATCCGGACCCCGGCGGCAGGCCCTCTTCCGACGCGAAGGCAAGACGGACGGCTGGGGAGTGCGGCAGGGCTTCCGGACCGCGATACCTCCTCGCTACGTTGGCTTCCGCCTCGATACGCTCGGCGGTGCGCCTCGGGCGATCCGGCGCCACCGCTCATGCTGCGCCCGCACCTTTTTCGCCTTTCTGCGATGCCGTCCGTCGGCGAGCGGGCGGCCTAGGCAGGGGTTCGTCATCGCCTCGTTGGGCCGCGACGCCGCTCTTTGCTCTCGCATGTCGGCGCCCGGCCGAAGCGGCACTAGCCGCGTGTCATCTTCGTCGCCAACGCGCCCTTGATGCTTCGAATGGCATCGTTCGTCAGGGTGCCGATGATCCCGCGCCGCTCTTCGGGCAGGTGGGCGCCCGGATCGCCCGTCGTCTGGAACACGTAGTGGTCGAAGTGCGCGCGCCACGCCGCGCGTTGTCGGGGCGGTAGGGCCTTGATCGCCAGCATGGCGTGGAGGAGGGCATCTCGCGGCTCGCCCCTGGCCTTATCGTGGTCCGACCACCAGTAGTTGACGAGGACGTTCACGTTTCCGAGCGAACGCACGTGGTGCCACCACATATAGGGCACGTAGATCGCGTCACCGGGCTCCAGGTCCGCGACGACAGCCGCCTTCATCGCCTCCGCGAAGCGCGGGTAGCGCTCCAGGTCAGGGTCTTCGAGCGAGACCATGCTGATCGTGGCGCCCGCGGGCGTCAGTTCGAACGGGCCGATGTAGAGGTTCGCGATCTGCTCCGGCGGGAACAAGGTGAAGCGCCTGCGGCCGGCCACCACGCAAGCGATGTTCTCCGACGGGTCGTAGTGCGGCGCGATGATGACCTTGTTTCCGATCCAGACCCTTGGCTCCACGCCCCCGAGGATCGGGTTCGGGTTGGCTTCCTCGAAGCCGGGCAGGGCGCCGCGCGTCGGCACCGACTGCACCGCCAAGGCGGAGGCGTCGTCGTCGTCTTGGTGTTCGATCAGGTAATCGAGGGAGGCCGAGAGCTTCGCCTTGTTGGATCGGAAGTTCAGCCCGCTGACGTCGTCGTTGTAGAAGAGCCTGCCATTGAGAGAGGGCGGGCCGAATGCCGTACTGACCGGCTGGCCCCTGTCGAACCCTCGGATGTAGCTGCACAGAGCGGCCGGGGACCGCCGACCCGCCGCGACGATGGGCCAATCAGCGACCAGACCCCTCATGATCACGGGACGACCAGCCGGAAGGATTTCCTCCCTAAACTCGCTCGGCGTGACGTTCTGGCGTTCGGGGATCGGTTGCGGCGTAGAGTTCTGCATCACGGCGAAGAAGAAGCACCCTTCTGCGTCGATGGCAAACAGATCGAAGCCCTTCTCGAACGGTCGTAACCAATCGCGCTTTGACGCAGGGCAATCACGCCTCGGGCCTTCGGTCCATGGGTGTGACCCGTTCGCTTCACAATAGAAAAATGATCGTCTCGCCCGGCGATCTTATAGCAAACGTCGAAAACAACGCGCTACGACGCAACTTCGTGGTTGATGAGCGTATTGTAAGCGCTATCATCACGTTTCACGGACCGGGGGAACCGGTTTGAAAACGAATTCGGCGGCGCGGGCGGCGTGACGATATAAAGCGTTGGCGGGGCAGGGGAGCGCTTCCCCTGTTGCGGTGACCATAATGCCCGACCGGGTTGAGACTGTGGGGGCAACGTCCCTCGCGCTAAGGGAGGTGTCAGGGATGACCAAACTGCGGAAGAGAACCACCAAAACGTGGGCGTTGACGGGCGCCTCCGTGCTCGCGCTCGGCCTTGTCGGCAGCGCGCTGGCGCAAGATGTCGAGGCCGATGACGAGGTCTCGACGGAAGTCGCCGACGATAGCGACGTCATCGTCGTCACGGGCGTGAAGCAAGCGCTTCAGAACGCTCAGGACATCAAGCGCGACGCCGATACGATCGTCGACTCTATCACTGCGACCGACATCGGTTCCTTCCCGGACAAGTCGGTCGCCGAAGCGCTGCAGCGCGTCGCCGGCATCACGGTGAACCGCTTCGCCGCCAGCTCTGACACCGCGCACTTCTCGGCGGAGCCCTCGGGCGTCATCGTCCGCGGCCTTCAGCAGGTCCGCTCCGAGTTCAACGGACGAGACACCTTCTCGGCCAACTCCTCGCGCGGCCTTTCCTGGGGCGACATCTCGCCCGAACTGATGGCCGGCGTCGACACCTACAAGAACCAGATGGCGGAACTGATCGAAGGCGGCATCGCCGGCACGATCAACCTGCGCACGCGAGTGCCGTTCGATCAGCAAGGCCGCCTGCTCGCGCTCTCCGGCAACGCGAACTACAACAGCCTCGCCGAATCGACGACGCCTGAGGTCTCCGGCCTGTTCTCCGACCGTTGGGAGACCGGTATCGGCGAGTTCGGCGTCATGGTGAACGCCGCCTACTCGAAGGTCGAGACGAAGTCCGAGGGCATCCAGCTCTACCGGATGAACCGTTTCTGCAACGTCGACTACCTGACGGCGGACGGTCGCCAAGTCACCTACGACGCGCCGGGTCACGCGATCTATCAGGACTGCAACGAAGACGGTACGATCGATCAGGCCAGCGAGGGGATCTTCTTCATCCCCGGCGCGACGATCTTCCGCGACAACACCTACAACCGCGACCGGACCGGCATCGCTGCGGCTGCGCAGTGGCAGGACAACGACCGCAAGTGGCTCGCCACGGTCCAGTACAACCGGTCGAAATACGATCAGTCCTGGGAAGAGTACGTCCTCTCGAGCCTTCCAGCGGACCTGTCCTACGGGCAGAGCATCTTCTACATCGTTCAGAACGCGGACGCAGACGGAAACCCGATTCCTCCGCAACCTGCCGTCGGAACGGGCGACTTCGTCTTCGACGATCAAGGCCTCTTCCAGAGCGGCGTCCTGACCAACGACATCGGCTGGTGGGGTAACGACAACAGCGGTGAGAACGCGCTGTTCCTGCAGAACGGCGAAGGCGAAGGTCTCGTCAACGATTGCTACGGCTGGGACGGCTGCGCTCCGCGGGCCCGCGGCGCGGACTTCCAGACGGTTACGCGCTCGAACAACAACAACAACGTCACCGAGGACTTCGGCTTCAACCTGAAGTACGCGCCGGTCGACAACTTCCGCCTGAACTTCGACGCGCAGTACGTGCAGTCCGAAGTACAGAACTACGACATCGAAGCCGCGCTCAACAGCTATGCGGACTTCGCGCTCGACATCACCGGTGATTACCCGCAGGCGGAATTCCGTCCGGGTACGAACATTAACTACTCCGATGGTGGCCTGACGAACCCGGCGAACTACTACGTCAAGCACATCATGGACCACGTCGAGGACAGCGAGGGCGACGAGCTCGCGCTGCGCGGCGACGCGGAGTACGACTTCGACAACTCGGGCTGGCTGAACTCGCTGAAGGTCGGCGTGCGTTATGCCGACCGTAATCAGACGGTCCGCTGGTCCGGTTACAACTGGCAGAACGTCGCCAACAACTGGACGCAGAACGCGGACTACGCGAGCCCGCTCGCGGGGCCCGTCTCGCAGGCGGACTTGAACCCGGAGATCGCGGGCCGTTTCGGTCCTGACGGCTTCCTGGGCTATCCGGGTGCTTCGGGTCTCGAGAATCGAATCTTCGACCTCGACCTCGGTGACAGCCCTGTGTCGCCCCGCGAGTACGTCTTCTTCGACATGGACCTGATGCAGGACCAGGAAGGGTTCGCGGCGGCCTACGGTGCGCCGGCGCTTGGCTTCGTCAGCGCCGACGGCTGGTGGCCGACTTGCTCCAACGGCAACGGCGCGGGCAGCGAGCGGGACGACGAGATCGACGGGACCTGCTTCAGGCTCGCCGAGATCGCGGACGTCGAAGAAGAGACGCTTGCGGCTTACGCTCAGCTGAACTTCGGCGGGGCCGACGCGGAGATCTTCGGCGTCCCGTTCTCGGGCAATCTGGGCCTGCGCTGGGTCAACACGAAGAACAGCAGTACGGGCGGCATCGTCGTTCCTCAGCTGCCGGACGGGCTGCGGACCGAGTATCAGCTTGCCTTCGAGGATGACGGTACGCCGGTCATCGACCCTCTGACTGGTGAGCAGGAGTACGAGCCCTCGGGCGTCACGCTCGATACCACGCAGCTCAGCTTCGCGGAGTATCAAGCACGCGCTTGCGCCCCGCTGCCTTCTCGCGAGAACCAGCAGACGGGCGTCGTCGAACGGCCATCGGTCGGGTTCACGCAGGCCTGCTACCTGTCCGAGGCGCAGTACAACTTCCTGGACAACGCGCAGCTGAACTCCACGGCGAATAGCGAGTACGACCGGTTCCTGCCGAGCTTCAACATCAAGTTCGACCTGACGGACGAGTGGTTGCTCCGCCTCGCCGCGTCGCGTGCGATGTCGCGTCCGGACATCGGCAACCTGCGGAACTACCTCAGCTTCGGGGCCCGCTTCCCGCAGGGACAGGGGACTGACGACCCGCTCTACATCCGTGATGGGAACGGGAACATCACCGGCATCGACATCTTCTACGAAGGGTCGGCCCAGAACCCGTTCCTGCTTCCGGTCATGGCGACGCAGTTCGACGTGTCGCTCGAGCACTACTTCGCCGACGTCGGGTCGTTCTCCTTCGCGGTCTTCTACAAGGAGTTCGAGGACTACATTCAAGTCGGACGCTACCTGCGCGAGATCGAGAACAACGGAACGACCGAGACGGTCGAGATCCGCGGTCCGCTCAACGGCGACGGCGCCTCGATCCAGGGTCTCGAAGTCAGCTATCAACGCTTCTTCGACTTCCTGCCGGCGCCGTTCGACGGCCTCGGGTTCCAGGGCAACTACACCTACGTGGACAACCAAGGCATCGCGAACTCTCGCGTTCCGAATACCGGCGAATCCGGGGACGGAACCGATACGGCGCAGCTTGATGCCGAGAACTCCGCAGTCTCGGTGAATGCCTTGGAAGGACTGTCCGAGCACTCGTTCAACCTCGTTGGGTTCTACGAGAAGGGGCCGCTCGCGCTTCGTGCCGCGTACAACTGGCGGTCGGAGTACCTCGTCACGGTGATCGACTGCTGCGTCGCGTCGCCCATCTGGACGCAGGACCAGGGCTTCCTCGATGCCTCGATCCGGTACCGCGTGAGCGACAACGTCGAGCTTAGCGTGCAGGGCCAGAACCTGCTCAACACCAAAACGGTGACCGAGCAACAGGTTCAGAACGCCGAAGACGGTGGGTTCCGCCTGCCGACCGCGAAGTTCCAGAACGACGTGCGCTTCACCTTTGGTGTTCGCCTGAAGTACTAACGGCTTCTAGAGCGTAAGAGCAAAGCGCCGCCCTTCGGGGCGGCGCTTTCGTTTCAGCCCCCACTTTGTCACCTCTGCGGCGTTTCCGACTAAGGACTTTGCTCGCGGAAACGTGTATGATCTGCTGTAGTTCGCCTGCGGGAGAGCAGAATGACTCAAGCCTTGAGCATCGTGATCGTCGGTGGCGGCACCGCGGGTTGGATGACGGCGGCCGGGCTCGTCGGCTGCCTACCGCAGGGCATGCACAGGGTCCGGGTCGTCGAGTCGGAAGAGATCGGAACCGTCGGGGTCGGCGAGGCGACCTTGCCGCAGCTTCGCGACTTCAACGACATGATCGGCATCCTGGAAGCCGATTTCATGCGTAAGACCCAAGCCACGTTCAAGCTCGGCATCGAGTTCGTGGATTGGGGCTTCGCGGGATCGTCCTACATCCACCCCTTCGGTGTGCACGGACGACCAATCGGCGGCATCGACTTCCATCAGCACTGGATCCGCGCTGCCTTGAACGGCGACCGAACCGACATCGAAGAGTTCTCCTTCGCGATCCAGGCCGCACGCGGCGGTCGCTTCGATCTGCCGAGCGTCGATCCGACGATGGTGAGTTCGACCTACACCTACGCCTACCACTTGGACGCCACGCTCTACGGTCGGTACCTGCGCAGCTTCTGCGAGCAGAGGGGGGTGACCAGGACGGAGGGCCGGATCGTCGACGTGGTCCGGAACGCCGAGACAGGTGATGTCGCCCGTCTCGACCTCGAGTCCGGCCAAAGCGTCGAGGGAGACCTCTTCGTCGACTGTTCGGGGTTTCGGGGGCTGCTGATCGAGGGGGCGCTTTCCGAGCCGTACCAAGATTGGTCCCAGTGGCTACCTTGTGACCGCGCGATCGCCGTGCCGTCGACGTCCACCGAACCGCCACGTCCCTACACCCGCGCGATGGCGAGGGAAGCCGGGTGGCAGTGGCGCATTCCGCTGCAGCACCGCACGGGCAACGGCTACGTCTACTCCAGTCGCTACACGGACGACGAGCGCGCGTTGGAAGTCCTGCTGGGCAACTTGGCGGGCGAGGCGATCCGAGAGCCGAACATGCTGCGCTTCCGCACGGGACGGCGTCAGCGAGCGTGGGTGAACAACTGCGTCTCGATCGGCTTGTCGAGCGGTTTCCTCGAGCCGCTCGAGTCGACGAGCATTCACCTCGTTCAGATGGCGATCGTGAACCTCCTGAAACTGCTTCCGCGTTCGGCTGGCGATCATCGTCCAGCGTTCGAGTTCAATCGCCTGATGGCGCGCGAGTACGACCGCGTCCGTGACTTCCTGGTACTGCACTATCATCTCAACCAGCGTGAGGACGCCCCCCTTTGGCGAGATATGAGAGCGCTGCAAATTCCAGATAGCCTCGCGGAGAAGATCGAAGCCTTCGTTCATCGCGGTGAGGTCGAGGCGTATCAGGATGGTCTCTTCACGCCGGCGAGTTGGCTCTCCGTACTGCTCGGACAGGGCCTCGTGCCTTCGGCCTACAGCCGCGTGACGGACAACATACCGCCTAGCCGCTCGGCAGTTGAGATGCGGCAGCAACGCGAAGAGATCGAAGCGCAAGTCGCCCGGATGGGCGCGCATGCCGACTTCGTCGATGACTACTGCCGGGCGGCGCCCGCGCCGGGGAGGGGAGCATGACGCGTCCGGTCGAGAGCGTCGCGATCATGGGATGCGACGCTGCCTGTTGGCTGACGGCTCTGGCGCTGCAGCGTGCTTTCGGGGACACCGGCGTCGAGGTCCGCGTCGTCGAGCTGCCGACCCAGCTCACGCGGTCGGACGTCTTCGCAACGCTCCCGACCGTCCAAGGCTTGCATCGCATGCTGCGCGTCGAGGAGTCGTTCCTCGTTCAGCACTGCAAGGCGTCGTTCTCGTTCGGCCAGCGCTTCAGCGGCTGGGCGCGGAGCCTGCCGCCGTTCATGCACGCCTACGACACCTACGGTGCGCCGATGCTGGGCGTACCTTTTCTTCAGTATTGGTTGAAGGCGCGCAAGGCCGGTCTCAACCTGCCGCTAGAGGACTTCTCGCTCGGCGCGGTCGCAGCGAAGCAGGGCAAGCGCGCTCTGCTGAGCGAGCAGGCCGCCGGCTTCTCCCGCGCCGGGTACGGCTATCACCTCGATGCGATGTTCTATCTAGGCGTCGTCCGTCAGCTTGCGGTCGAAGCGGGCGTCAAGGTCGAAAGAGGCGTAGTCCAAGCGACGAAGTGGGAGGGAGAGCGCCTGGAAGCCGTCCGTCTTCACGACGGAAGGCAGGTCGAGGCGGATCTATTCGTCGATGCGACGGGTCCCGAAGCGCTTCTCCTGCGCGACGCTCCCGGCGACGGGTTCGAGCCTTGGAGCCGTTGGCTTCCGACCAATCGCGTCCTGACCGGCAGCGCCCAACCGCTTACCCCGAAGCCGGCCTTCGCCCAGAACCAAGCCTTCCGCGCTGGTTGGATCTCGGTTCTTCCGCTCCAGGATCGTACCGCTGTCAGCGTGGCCTTCGACGACGAAGAGGACGAAGCGGAGAGCGTCCTGGAAACGGTGCCGGCGCTCACCGGTCTACGTGTCAGCGGAGAGGTCGCCTCGGCGAAGTTGGTGCCGGGCGCAAGGCGCCGGCCGTGGATCGGCAACTGCGTCGCGATCGGCGAGGCGGCCGCCGCGCTCGATCCCTTGGATGCGGTGCCGCTGCACCTCGTGCAGATCGGCATCAGCCACCTGGTGACCCGCTTCCCCGTCGATGCGGACTACATGCAGGAGGCCAGGCGCTACAACGAGCTGGTCTTCGATCTCGTCTGTCGCGTTCGGGACTACCAGATCCTTCACTACACGTTGAACAAGCGGCGGGACGATCCCCTGTGGGACCGGGCGAGGGACGCCCGGCCGCCCGAAGAACTGGCCTACAAGATCGAGACCTTCGCCGCGTGCGGCATCGTACCACTCTACGACAACGAGACGTTCCAGGAGCCGGACTGGACGGCGAGCCTGATCGGGCATGGCGTCGTTCCTGACACATACGATCCGATGGTCGATGCGATGCCGGAAGCCGAACAGATGCAGCGCTTCCAACAGATGCTTGGCTTCATCGCCGCCGAGATCGCCGAGATGGACTCGGTAGACGCCTACCTGGAAACTCACGGTTCGCTCCCATCCTTCCAAGCCAACTTCTAACTGTCGGAACCTTCGATGCAGAAGAATGCGATTAAGGAGATCGTCATCGTCGGCGGCGGGACGGCCGGATGGATGACCGCCGCGGCGCTCGGCAAGATCCTTGGAACAGACCTCTATACGATCACGCTGGTAGAGTCCGAGCAGATCGGCACGGTGGGCGTCGGCGAAGCGACCATTCCGATGATCATGCTCTACAACAGCGTGCTCGGAATAAACGAGGACGAGTTCGTTCGCGAGACCAACGCGACCTTCAAGCTGGGCATAGAGTTCGCGGATTGGCGTCGGTTGGGCCATAGCTACTTCCACCCCTTCGGAAAGCTCGGGGTGGACATGGACGGCATCGGATTCGTCCACTACTGGCTACGCTGGGCGAAACAAGGCGGCAGCCTCGGCTACGCGTCTTTCAATGCCGAGACGCAGGCCGCGCGGGAACAGAAGTTCATGCGGACGCCCGAGGGGGCAGGGGCTCTGCCCAACATCAACTACGCCTTCCAGTTCGACGCGGCGCGCTACGCCGCCTACCTCCGCCGCTTCGCGGAGAAGCGGGGCGTTCGGAGGATCGAAGGCAAGGTCGTCCGTGCTGAACAGGACGATGCCGGCGACATCGGTTCTATCGTCATGGAAGATGGTCGCCGCGTCTCCGGCGACCTGTTCGTCGATTGCTCGGGCTTTCGGGGCCTTCTGATCGAAGAGGTCTTCGCTACCGGATACGACGACTGGAGCCACTGGCTGCCGGTGAACCGCGCCGTCGCGGTGCCGTGCGAGAAGAACGCCCCCCCGCTCCCCTACACCCGCGCGACGGCCCGGGAGGCAGGGTGGCAATGGCGAATCCCGCTGCAGCACCGCACCGGCAATGGATACGTTTTCTGCACGGAGTTCACTTCCGAGGACGAGGCGACCGAGAAGCTCATGTCGCGGCTGGACGGCGCGCCCCTCGCGGATCCGCGAATCCTTCGCTTCGTCACCGGCGTCCGGCGAAAGACGTGGGTCAGGAACTGCGTCGCGATCGGTCTCTCCTCCGGTTTTCTGGAGCCACTGGAATCGACCTCGATCCACCTCATCCAAGTCGCCATCGCCAAGCTTCTCGCGATGTTCCCGCGCGATCGCATCGACCGCTCGATGGTGGCTCGGTACAACGACGAGATGCGGTTCGAGTACGACAACGTCCGCGATTTCCTCATCGCGCACTACTACGTCACTGAACGGAACGACACGCCCTTCTGGCGATACGTGAGCAGCATGGCCATTCCGGATGCCCTGCAGGAGAAGCTGGAACTGTTCTCGCAGCGTGGTGAGGTCATGGCGAAGCACAACGACCTCTTCAAGGAGACGAGCTGGTTCGCGGTGCTGGCCGGGCAGGGGTTGATGCCCGAAAGCTATCATCCGGTGGCGGACGTCATTTCGGACGATGAGCTGAGGTTGCGGCTATCGAGGATCCGCACCGGCATCACCGAGCGGGTGGCGCAGATGCCGAAGCACGAGGCTTTCATCGAGCAGCACTGCGCGGCGGCCGCCCTTACCTGACCCAGGGCATGCCCTTGATCTGACGCGGCGTGACCGGCGCCCGTTGCCTGCGGGCGCTCCGTTCGGCGGCCTTCTCCTCGGCCGGGAACACGCTCGCGGTTCGCGAAGTATCCCGCAGGCCGCCCGGTCCGTTCACCAGGCGCTCACCCCAAGGCGACAGACGCGCGGGGTCGAAGTCCAGGACGAGGTCGAGGTCTTCGACACCGCCGCCATTGCCGGAATATGACCAACC
>NZ_JACHOB010000005.1 GCF_014199615.1 Parvularcula dongshanensis
TACCCGCTCTCGGTCGTAAGCAGGACCGAGCCGACCTCCTGGCCGCCCTCCAGCGTGCCGAAACCTTCTCGCGTGGCCTCGGCCGCCTGCGCAGAGCCGACCATGAAGACGACCGACAGAGCGACGCCGGAACCGAAGCGAAACATAACACCCTCCCAAAGCCGTGAGTCCGGCCCACACTGTTTATCTTGGTCGTGTCAGCACGACTCTTTGACGAGGCTTAGTCTAAGACAGCGGGCGCCGCCCAGATCACTCAGTGCATTCTGAGGTTGGCGTCCGGCTGCAAACCTTTTCACCCACCTCCCGCGTTGCAAAATCTTGCAACCACGCGTTTCATCGCACGATGGAACAGCAACGCCGACGCCGCCCTCGGGCAGAAATGACGATGTTCGACATCGCGCAGCTTGCGGGCGTGTCCGAAGCGACCGTCTCCCGCGCGTTGTCGGGTTCTCCTCTCATCGCTGAGTCGACCCGAATGCGTGTGCTGCAAGTTGCCCGCAGCGCGAACTACCAGGTGAACATCAACGCCCGCAGCCTGCGTCAGAAGCGGAGCCGGTCGATCGAGGTTCTGATCCCGCTCGCGACGCGCGGTCGCCAGCACATGTCCGACCCCTTCTACCTCGACATGCTCGGCGCCCTTGCCGACGCACTCGCAGCGCGAAGCTACGACCTCCTTCTGACGAAGAGGGCGCCTTGGCTCGATGGTGTCGAGAAGAACTCGATCCAATGCGGTCGCGCCGACGGCATCATCATCATGGGGCAGGGGCAGGACCTCGAAGAACTCGACCGGTTCGCGTCGATGTATCCGCAGATCATCGTGTGGGGCGGCCACTTGCCTGACCATAACTACGTCGTGGTCGGCACCGACAACGTTGTCGGCGGCAAGATGGCGACGGAACATCTGATGCAGGTCGGGCGGAAGAGGATTGCCTTCCTCGGCGACCCTGCAGAGCCAGAGATCGCATTGCGGCTCGAGGGCTACAAGAGAGCGCATGCCGAGAACGGCATGACCCTCGACGAAAGTCTCATCTACAAAGCACCGTTCGACGCGCGCGAAGCCCGCATCGCCGCCGAAGCGACGATCGAGGGGGGCGTCCGCTTCGATGCGCTCTTCTGCGCGAGCGACGTGATCGCGATGAGCACCGTGACCGCTCTACGCCGCGCCGAGATCCGGGTGCCGCATGACGTCGCGGTTGTCGGCTACGATGACATTCGAATGTCGGCGAACTTCGACCCGGCACTGACGACCATCAGCCAGCAGATCCAGCAGGGCGGGGAGACGATGGTCGACCTTCTACTGACGATCATAGACGGCGGGTCGGCGTCAACGACGCTGCTGCCTCCTGAGCTAATCGTGCGGGAAAGTACCGTCGCCTGACGGAAGATACCGTTTCCCCATCGAACAAGAAACGTCCGCATCGGCGGCGAAGGATCCGGAGGAGGGGCACAACATGCAAGTCGATCGCCGCGCCTTCCTGATCTCGACTAGCGCCGTTGCGCTCGCCGGATCGACCCTCGCCGCGGCGAAGGGCGTGGAGAGTCTGCAAGCGGTACCGCTTGAAGACGTCGCTCTTACCCCGTCCATTTTCTCGCGCTCGGTCGAAACGAATACGCGTGTCCTCCTCGAGCTTGAACCCGATCGTCTCTTGCACAACTTCCGCAAGTTTGCCGGCCTGGAGCCGAAGGGAGAACTCTACGGCGGGTGGGAGGCCCGCGGCATCGCCGGCCATTCGCTCGGCCACTACCTGACCGCACTCGCGATTACCGCGCAGCGCGGCCACGCCGAAGCGCGTGATCGGGTGCGCTACATCGTGGCGGAGATGGCGGCGTGCCAGATTGCGCATGGCGATGGTTACGTCGGCGGGACGACCGCCGAGCGGGACGATGAGATCGTCGACGGCAAGGTGATCTTCGAGGAGATCAGGCGAGGGGACATCCGCACCTCCGGCTTCGACATCAATGGCGGGTGGGTGCCGCTCTACACGTGGGACAAGGTGCAGACTGGTCTCATAGACGCCTATCGGCTGGCGGGGGAGGAGGCGGCGATGCCGGTCCTGATCGGCATGGCCGGCTACCTCGCCGACGTCCTGGATCAACTCGACGACGAGCAGATGCAGACGCTGCTCGCCGCGGAACACGGGGGTCTAAACGGCGCCTACGCGGAGCTATACGCGCTGACAGGCGAGAAGCGCTGGTTGGCACTGGCGGAGCGGCTCCGGCACAGAGCGGTGCTCGACCCCCTTTCTCGCGGGCAGGACATTCTTCCGGGCCTGCATGCGAACACCCAGATCCCGAAGCTACTGGGATTGGCGCGGCTCCATGAACTGACCGGCGAAGACGCCGCCGGCGATACCGCGCGCTTCTTCTACCGTACCGTGACAGATCAGCATTCCTACGTCATCGGCGGCAACTCCGAGCGGGAACACTTCCGTGCACCCGGGGTCATCGCTGAGGCGATCACCGACCGGACGTGTGAAGCGTGCAATAGCTACAACATGCTGAAGATGGCGCGCCACCTCTGGCAATGGGAGCCCGACGCGAAGCTCTTCGACGAGTACGAACGCACCTACATCAACCACATACTCGCCCACCAGCATCCCGTGTCGGGCATGTACGTCTACTTCATGCCGCTGCGATCGGGATCGCGGCGGACCTACTCCACTTTAGAGAACAGCTTCTGGTGTTGCATGGGCACCGGCATGGAGAGCCACGCGAAGCATGGCGACAGCGCGTTCTGGCAGCAGGGCGGCGAGGCGTTCTACATCAACCTGTTCGTCCCGGCAGAGGTGAGGTGGCGGGAAGGGGACATGCGGCTACGCATGGAAACGGACTTCCCGCGGGATGAGACGGTATCGCTCGTGGTCGAAGATGCGCCGCGCCGTGCACGGACCCTCGCCGTTAGGCTGCCGGGTTGGTGCGAGGCGCCGCACGTTACGTTGAACGGAGAACGGGTGCCGGTGGAGCCCGGGCCTGGTTACGCCCGGTTGGCGCGTCGCTGGAAGCCAGGTGACCGGATCGAGGCACGCTTCCCGATGCGAACCACCGTCGAAAGGACCCCGGACGACGAGAGCATGATCGCGTTTCTTCATGGACCGTTGGTTCTCGCTGCGGACCTCGGACCGGACGACCGCTCCGTCGTTCTGCCTCCGGCACTCGTTACGGCCGATGCCGAGCGCTCGCTTGAACCCATCGATAGCGAGCCTTTCAGCTACCGCCTGACCGGAGCAGTCCCCGAACCCATCGTCCTGCGGCCGTTCTTCGATCAGTACGACAACCGTACGGCTGTCTACTTCCCCCGGTTCACGGCGGAAGCGTGGAAGCAGAAGGAAGTTGCCTTCCGCGCCGAGCAGAAAGCTCAGCGCGCGCTAGAAGCACGAACCTTCGATGTCATCTATCTCGGCGAGATGCAGCCAGAGCGCGACCATGACTTCGAAGCGAGCCACGCCGACGTCATCGCCTTCGGCGGCCGTAACGGACGGACGGCTTGGTGGGGTGTCGGCAACTACATCCAGTTCGACCTCGCGGTAGGCGAAGGCCCCGTCGTGCTGCGCGCCCTCTATTGGGGCGAGGAGACCGGTAAGGACTTCGACATCTCGGTCGACGGTACCACCATCGCGCGCGAGCGGCGCGACACGCCGAGCGCCAGCGAGTTCGTCGCTGTCGACTATGAGGTGCCGGATGAGCTTACCCGCGGGAAGTCGAAGGTCACCATCCGCTTCCAGACAAGGGGAAGCGACGCACCGGTCTATGAAGTCCGTACGCTGCTCGCCGACGCCCAATGACATACGCGCAACCTAGCCTGAGGCCTCTATGAAACTCGCTGCCCAACTTCGCGCCCTCGCCGTAAGCGTAACCGCCATATCGGCGGCGCATGCGCAAACCGAACTGACCATCGATCAGAGTGCGCCGATCGGCACGATCCAACCGGAGGTTTATGGACAGTTCGTAGAGCACCTCGGCGCGGGTATCTACGACGGAATATGGGTGGGTGAAGACTCTGACATCCCCAACACGGACGGTATCCGCGATGACGTCTTCGCCGCGCTCGACCGTCTTGAAATTCCGGTGATGCGCTGGCCGGGCGGGTGCTACGCGGACCTATATCACTGGCGCGACGGCATCGGGCCTCGGAACGAGCGGGCCGGCACCGTCAATATGGCTTGGGGCGGCACGCCGGAGAGCAATCAGTTCGGGACACACGAGTTCTTCAACCTCGCCGAACGCCTGGGCGCGAAGACCTACCTCAACGTCAATCTCGGGACGGGCACGCCTGGTGAGGCCCAAGCTTGGCTCGAGTACATCACACTACCCGAAGGTTCGGACCTAGCGAACGAGCGCAAGGCGAACGGACGGGAGAAGCCCTGGAAGATCGACTACCTATCGATCGGAAACGAGACGTGGGGCTGCGGCGGAAACATGCGGCCGGCGTTCTACGCGGATCTGTACGCGCAGTGGGCCACGTTGTTGCAGACGGCGGGCGAAGCACCGAAGCGGATCCTTTCCGGCTCGCACGAAGGCAATATCGACTACTCCGACGAAGTACTCGACCACCCTGGCATGGGTAACCTCGCCGACGGGATCTCCCTCCATTACTACACGCTTCCGAACGGCGACTGGGCGGACAAAGGCGAAGCGACGGACTTCTCGAAGGCGCAGTGGGCCGAGACCATCACGCGGACCTTGCGAATGGAAGACGCGATCGAGCGTTCCCTCGCCATGATCGACTCTCACAACTTCGAAGACGACTTCGACCTTTACGTCGACGAGTGGGGCATGTGGGTGAATACGGAAGAGGGCGCCCCCGCACTCTACCAGCAGAACACGATCCGCGACGCCGTCGTCGCCGCTCTCAACTTCAACCTATTCCATCAGCATGCCGACCGCGTGCCGATGACGAACATCGCACAGATGGTCAACGTGCTGCAGGCTATGATCCTGACCGACGGCGGCAAGATGGTTCTCACGCCTACCTACCACGTCTTCGACATGTACCGGCCGTTCCAAGGCGCTACCGCTCTGCCCGTGTCGTTCGAAGCCCCGACTTATGGTTCCGGGGATGATGCGTTCCCAGCGCTAAGTGCATCGGCCGCCCGGACAGAAGACGGCACGCTGGTGCTGGCGTTCGTCAACGCCGACCCCGAGGCCGCGCACGGCGTGACGCTCCAGGCAGGGGACGCACGACGGGCGGAGGGCAGAGTTCTTAGTGCCGAGGAGATCGACGCTCACAACACCTTCGCGTCTCCGAACGAAGTGCAGCCCGAAGAGATGAGCGTCCGTGCAAAGAACGGTACATTCGAACTCGGCCTGCCGGCGAGGTCGGTCACAGTCTTGAAGCTCGTCCAATGACGTTCGCAAGGTCGTACACCGAGCGGTTGGCATTGGTGGCCCTAGCGGCGACCGTCGGGGTCGCGGTGAGCGGTCCGTCCGGGGCGGCCGTTCAGGAGGCGGGTCATCAGGTCCGCCAGACCTGGACCGCGGACAACGGCGACGGCACGTATACTAACCCGCTGTTCTACGACGAGTTCTCGGACCCAGATCTCATTCGAGTGGGATCCGACTACTACCTTACCGGCACGACCATGCACTCCATGCCGGGCCTGCCGGTCCTTCGCTCGACGGACCTCGTCAACTGGGAGTTCCTATCCTACGCCGCCGAGCGACTGGACCTGGGCCCCTCGTTCAGGCTCGAGGACGGAGAGGAGTACGGTCAGGGTCTATGGGCGCCGACCTTCCGGCACCGCGACGGCACTTTCTACATCTTCAGCAACGTCAACCGGCACAAAACCCAGAAGTTCTCCGCTACCGATCCGACCGGTCCTTGGATGCACGAGGAGATGGCCGGAAGTTTCCACGACCTGTCGGTGCTCTTCGACGATGACGGTAAGGCCTACATCGTTTGGGGGTACCAGGAGATAAGGGTTGCTGAGCTGAATGATGCACTGACGGACATCGTGCCCGGAACCGAGCGGGTGATCCTGGAGGAGGGGTCCGGCCTCGGCGAAGGTATCCATTTCTACAAGTTCGGAGATACGTACTTTCTGATCAGCGCGGAGTACCGCGACAGCATGCGCATGCCAGCCGCTCGCGCGTCGAGTCCGTATGGGCCCTGGGAGGTCACTCGCGCGATCTCGGAACACGAGGACTTCGGCTTGATGAAGGGACGTAGCATCGATGCCGACCCCTTCCTCGAAGGCGTAGAACCACCATTCGACCTGGTGCCGCCGGACCCATCCTCTCGCGACCGACTGTCGCTTCACCAGGGGGGCGTGGTGCAAACGCCGGAGGGGGAGTGGTGGGGCTTCTCGATGTATGACGCCAACTCGATCGGTAGGCTGACTGCGCTGTCGCCGGTCACATGGTCGGAAGGCTGGCCGTACTTCGGACTGCCTGGCAATCTGGGACGTACGCCGCGAACGTATGAAAAGCCGAAAACCGGGTCCGTACAGGAGCCGAGGGCTCCATACGCTCGCTCTGACGACTTCTCTGAACCGGTCCTGCAACCGGTATGGCAGTGGAATCACGTACCGGTCGCGGAGGACTGGTCGCTGACGGACCGCCGCGGCTATCTGCGGATCCACGCCGACAATGCTTCTGACCTCCTGCAATCAAGAACCACCCTTACACAACGTGCCATCGGCCCGCGCTCAAATCCGACCGTCGTGCTCGACGCTAGCGGGATGAAGCGCGGTGACCGGGCTGGACTCGCGCTGTTCGGGCGCCCCTACGCCTGGCTCGCGACCGAACGAACGGCCGATGGCCTCTTCGTCGCCCGGTATGACGAGCAAAGCGGCGCCATCGATCGGGAACCGGTGCCATCCGACCGGATCTGGCTACGCGCCGAAGCGGACTTCATGCATGAGGAGGCGCAGTTCAGCTACTCGCTCGACGGTAGGCGGTTCGAGAAGATCGGAAAGCCCGTACCCCTTGTCTACCAGCTCTACACCTTCCAGGGCGTGCGCTACGGACTCTTCGCGTTCAATCCGGACAGCGGCGAGACCGGTGTCGCAGACTTCGACGGCATCGACGTGTTCGAGCCCGACCCGTACGGTCGTGCGCCGATACCGTACGGACGAACCGTCCTGCTATCTGAAGCGGCGGTCGACGACGGTACCGACGGAGGCCCCCTAGCCGTTCCGTTCGACGTCAGGGCCCGAGGTGTCGGACAGGTCAGCTTCGAACGCGGCGGCAAGTCACTGACAGTTCGAGAAGACGGCACCGTTCGTATGGCAAGGACCGGTGGATCGGCCGCGCAACGGTTTCAGTGGAGCGAGACCCCCACCGGCGAGGTCGTGCTGATGTCGCGGCTTACCAACAGATACCTTCGCATGTCCGATGGGCGTCTAACCGCGGACAGTCCCGGTCCGGACCCGGACGGTCGAGACGGAGTGCGCTTCGAGTGGGAGATTGCTGAATGAGGGAAGTCAAAAACCGTTCCGGCGAACGGCGCGCTAGATCCCACGGGAGCCAGAGTTACCGCGCTGCGTCCAAAGCGCCTACCGGTCCTCTCCTGGCAGCCACTCTGCTCGCGAGCGTCGTGTCGATGACCGGCGTTTGCACAGCGCAGGACGACGCGGCGGGCAAGGTACGGACCGAGCGTCTCGTCGTGGACAGCCACGCCATAGCCGGAAACCTCGAAGGTAACGCGGCGGAGCGGGACGTCATCGTCTACCTTCCGCCCAGTTATGACGCCGAGCCCGAGCGTCGTTTTCCGGTCGTATACGCACTGCATGGCTACTCGATCGACAACGACATCTGGACGAACGAGATCGATACGCCGGCAGGGATCGAGGATGCCTTCGCGAACGGCACAGCGCAGATGATCGTCGTGCTGCCCGACTCCCGCACGCGCCATAACGGTTCAATGTACTCGAGTTCGGTCACCGTGGGCGATTGGGAGAGCTTCATCGCGGACGAGCTCGTCGAGAAGATCGACGCCACCTACCGTACGCTCGCAGCTCGCGAGAGTCGGGGGTTGGCCGGTCATTCTATGGGCGGATACGGGACGATCAGAATTGGGATGAAGCGCCCCGATGTATTCGGTGCACTCTACTCGATGAGCCCGTGCTGCCTGTCGGCGCGTGCCCAACCCCCTGCGGATCTTCTCGAACGGCTGGAGGGCGTGCGAACCGAGAAGGACGCTGCGGCGCTTGGCTTCTTCGAGCGGGCGACCCTGGCCTCGGCAGCGGCGTGGTCTCCGGATCCGAACGCGCCGCCCTTCTACCTCCGTTTGCCAGTGGGCGAGAACCGGACAGAAGTTCTCGCCCGTTGGGCCGCGAACGCGCCTATCGCCATGGTCGATCAGTACGTTCCCGAACTGCGCAGCTACTCGGCGATCGCTATCGATGTCGGAGACAAGGACGGGCTACGCGCGGACGCCGAGATCCTTGCCCGCGACCTGCAGCATCGGAACATCCCGGCGACGTACGAAGTTTACGAGGGCGACCATGTCAGCGGCGTTGCGGACCGCTTCGAACGCCACGTCCTCCCGTTCTTCGCACGGCACCTCGTAGCGGACGCGGAGACCGCGGCCGTTGACTGAAGGGGGAGATCCGGCACGGCCGTTCCGATCGGCCGGCATCAGCCGACGCGAGACGATCGTGACGGCCGTTGCTGCAGGGCTATTCTTCGGCGGAAAGGTTTCTGCTCGGACCAGCGAGCGGCCGGCGGGCCTGTCCCGCTACGGCCTTTGGTACACCGCCCCGGCGGGATACTGGGTAGAAGCGCTGCCTGTCGGGACGGGACGCCTCGGCGCCATGGTTTACGGCGGTACCCACCGCGAGCAGCTTCAGATCAACGAAGATACCTTCTGGGCCGGTGGGCCGTACAATCCGGCTGTACCCGGGGCTCTCGACGCCATCGCCGAGGTGCGGGACCTGATCTGGCAGGAGCGCTATCGCGAGGCGCAAGCCCTGGCGGACCGGGAACTCATCGGCGTCCCGCGAACGCAGATGCCCTACCTCACTCTTGGCTCCCTGGTATTGGAATGCGACGGTGGGAACGAGCGCGAGGACTATGTACGCTTCCTCGACCTCGCGCGGGCAGCCACCGTCACTCGCTGGACGGCTGGCGGAAGGCGCCACGAGCGCACCGTGCTGGCAAGCGTGCCGGACGAGGTGATCCTAGTACGCCACCGCGTCGACCAAGGCGATCTGGCGTTGACCGTGTCGCACGAACGGTTAGCGTTCGACCTCGACGATCAGTGTGCGCTTGCTACGGGCAAGAACGAGGGCGTAGCCGGTGTGGACGGCAGGCTGCGTTTCGCGTTGGGCATAGCTCCTTGCCCCGGCACGACGGTACAATCCGAAGGCGGGCGCCTCGTCATGCGCGGGCGCGAAGAGGTTGCCTTCGTCATCGCAGCGGGAACGAGCCACAGGAGCTGGCAGGACGTCTCAGGCCATCCAACCGAAGACGTACGGTACCGGCTCAGCGCGGCTTCCAGGAACGAGCCTGCCTCGATCGAGAGAGCGGCGACGAACGCGCATAGAGAAGCGTTCGAGACGTTCGATCTCGATCTTGGCGAAGACCTCTTCGCGAACACCCCAACAAACGAACGTATCAGGTACAGTCACGAGATGAACCGTCATGACGGCCACCTCGCCGCGCTCTACGTTCAGTACGGACGATACCTCCTTCTGTCGTCGTCCCGGCCGGGCTCGCAGCCAGCGAACCTTCAGGGCGTCTGGAACGACAGCAGCAACCCGGCGTGGGGCTCGAAGTATACTATCAACATCAATACTCAGATGAACTATTGGCCGGCGGAGGCACTGGCTCTTCCTAATTGCGTCGAACCGCTGATCGCTATGGTCGAGGACTTGGCCGAGAGCGGTCGTCGAACGGCCCAGGTGCATTACGGCGCGCGTGGGTGGGTGGCGCACCACAATACCGACATTTGGCGGGCGACGGCTCCGATCGATGGCGCCTTCTGGGGCATGTGGCCCTTGGGGGGTGCCTGGTTATGCCAGCACCTGTGGGACCACTACGACTACGGTCGAGACCTGACGGTGTTGAAGCGCATTTATCCGACGTTGCGAGACGCGGGGCTGTTCTTTCTCGATACGCTCGTCGAGCATCCCGGCGGGGAAGGGCTCGTCACCTGTCCATCGATTTCACCGGAGAATGCCCACCACCCGGGAACGACGATCTGTGCCGGTCCGGCTTGCGACCGCCAGATACTAAGAAAGCTGTTCGGAAACATCATCGAAGCGAGCGAGTTATTGGGCCTCGATTCGGACCTTCGCGCCGAGTTCTCGTCCGCCCGGAGCCGGCTTCCGGCGGACCGGATCGGCAAGGCCGGGCAGTTGCAAGAGTGGCTCCAGGACTGGGATCTCGACGCCCCTGAGATTCAGCATAGGCACGTTTCGCACCTCTACGCCGTCTATCCAGGTCACGAGATCGGTCCCGATACGCCTGCATTGTACGAGGCCGCCCGTCGCTCACTCGCTATTCGCGGAGACGATGCGACGGGTTGGGGGATCGGCTGGCGCATAAACCTCTGGGCTCGCCTCGGAGACGCGGACCGCGCCTACACCGTTCTGCGGAAGCTTCTCGGGCCGGACAGAACCTATCCGAACATGTTCGACGCTCATCCGCCGTTTCAAATAGATGGCAACTTCGGCGGCGCCGCCGGTGTCGTCGAGATGCTGGTGAGGGACAGGCCGCAGGAGATCGAATTGCTTCCGGCGTTGCCCATGGACGCATGGCCCGATGGGTGGGTGCGCGGCGTTCGCCTACGTGGCGGTCTGACCCTCGACCTGAACTGGATGAGGGGCGACGTCACCGAAGCCCGCTTCGCAGCTTCCAGTCGTGTACGGCGCAAGGTCCATGTGAACGGGCGCGCGCATACGCTCGACATGAACGAGGGCGATCGAGTTGTGGTGACATGACGATCCATCGCCGAACCATCCCTCGAACGGCGTCAACCGTTCGGGCCCTGCCAAGTCTACGCCGTCCGCGGCCTGCCGACGATAATCGAACATACCAGAGGTAAGCGAATGAAACACAGTACGCGTTGTAGCTCTTACTACGGCTTGATGGGGTC
Organism: Parvularcula dongshanensis; assembly: GCF_014199615.1. Lineage (GTDB taxonomy): Bacteria > Pseudomonadota > Alphaproteobacteria > Caulobacterales > Parvularculaceae > Parvularcula > Parvularcula dongshanensis. The sequence goes on from NZ_JACHOB010000005.1 coordinate 11,039, forward strand.
GACTGCGCTTCTCCTCGCCGCATGTGCAGGCACCGTTTCGCAAGGGGAGGCGCCTGCCCCCGCGGCGGACGGCCCACTGACGGCGCGCTTCGAGCGCTTCACCTATGAGGGGCGCGACCCGGCCTTCGAGCGAGAGGTCGGGCCCGACGAGTACCTCAACCCGATCCTCGCCGGGTTCTACCCCGACCCCGGCATCACCCAGGTCGGCGGCGACTACTACCTCGTGAACTCGACCTTCGCCTACTATCCGGGCCTGCCGGTCTTCCACTCGACCGACCTCGTCAACTGGACGCAAGTGGGCAACGTCATCGACCGGCCGGACATGCTCGACTTCGACGGGCTCGAGCTGTCGCGCGCGGTCTTCGCGCCAACGATCGAAGAGCACGAGGGCACGTTCTACGTCGCCAACACCTGCGTCGACTGCGGCGGGAACTTCATCGTCACCGCGACCGACCCCGCAGGGCCGTGGTCCGACCCGATCTTCATGCCCGAGGTCGGCGGGATCGATCCGAGCGTCTTCTTCGACGACGACGGCAAGGTCTACGTCATCAACAATGACGGGCCGGAAGGCGAGCCGCGCTACCAAGGCCACCGCGCGATCTGGATCCGCGAGGTCGACCCCGAGACCTTCGAGTCCCTCACCGAGCAGCAGGTCCTCCTTGACGGCGGCGTGAGGCCCGAAGAGAACCCGATCTGGATCGAGGGTCCGCACGTCTACAAGATCGACGGCACCTACTACCTCTCGGCGGCTGAGGGCGGCACAGCCGTCAACCACAGCCAGGTGGTCCTGCGCTCGGACAGCGTGACAGGCCCCTACGAGCCCTATGAGGGCAACCCGATCCTGACCGCCCGTCACCTCGACCCCGACCGCGAGATGCCGATCGCCTATGTCGGCCACGCGGCCTACGTGCAGGACGACGAGGGCGAGTGGTGGGCGACATTCCTCGGCGTGCGTCCGTATGAGGACGAGTTCTTCAACACGGGCCGCGAGACCTTCCTGATGCCGGTGCGGTGGGAAGACGGCTGGCCCATCATGACCGAGGGCGACGAGGAGGTGCCATACGTCGCGAAGCGACCGGCGCTGCCGGACGCTGGCACGCCCGACCTCCCCATGCACGGCAACTTCACCGTCACCGAGGAGTTCGACGAGCCTCTCGGCTTCGAGTGGATGACCGTCCGCATTCCCAAGACCGAGTGGTGGTCGGCGGGCGACGGCGCGCTGACGATCGAAGCGCGGCCCGAGGCCCTCGGCGAGACGCTTCAGCCCTCCTTGTGGGTCCGCCGCCAGCAGCACATCGCGGGCGACGCCTCGACGAGCGTGACCTTCACGCCGCAGGAGGCGGGCGACGAGGCGGGCCTCGTCGCGATGCAGTCCGACGCCTACTGGTACAAGCTCGGCCTAGCCGGGTCAGAAGACGGCCCCGTCCTCCGCCTGCGCCGCCGTGCCGGTGCCGACTCGCCCGAAGCGGGCGAGGTCGTCGCAGAAGCCGACGGCGAAGGCCTCGCGGGCCAGCCGCTCGAACTCCGCGTCACCTTCGACGGTGCAGACTACGACTTCGCCTACCGTCCCGAGGGCGGCCGATGGACGACGCTCGCCGAGGGCGTGGACGGCAAGATCCTTTCGACCAGCGTCGCAGGTGGGTTCGTCGGCGCGACGCTCGGCATGTATGCAGAGAAGGGGGAGTAACCGCTATCCTCAACCGTAGGGCGGCCGCGGCACGTGGCCACCCAACCCTTCCTCGGGCCTACCACGAAGGCCCGGAGGGCAGGGGGGGCGCTAAAGGCCGACAGGTCGCGGAGCGAGTATGTTCCAGCACTGTACGAACGGACTGCGAGCAGATCGCGGGTTCTGAAGCGGCTGCGAAGCGATCAGTCGGCTTCGGTCGCCCTGTTCGATCGAGCGTCGCCGTCAAGCCGATGGCTTGTGGAAGAAGGGTGGCGCAACCATCCGCCGCGGCACCATGGGGACACTCGTTCCACCAGTCGTACTCGCCAGTGGCGTGGCGGGGTGTGGCAGCGTCGTTGACGAGTTGGGTAGCCTTCTCCTTCAGCGTCATTCGGTCGACGAGCTCGTGCACCAGCCCCTCGCAGGGGTGATTGCTCTAACTATGGACCGGCGTTTCGACGCTAGGAAGCTATGGGTTCGTGTCGCCGACACCCGCCGTCGCGGACATGACGGAGAAGGCCAACGAAACGAAGGGTGTACGCATCATCATATCACCATACCCAACACGCTACCCGCGCAGCGCCGAAGACGTTGCGCTGATCGACCCATACCAGTGTAATCAGAGTGCCTCGTGCTGAGGTGACGCGGCCCGGTTACGCAAGCACATCGAAGAGGTCCGGCCCACCCGCCGAGTTGCAAACGTTTACAACCGTTGTCCGAACAGGCGCGCGAAGGTTCGGGTACCACGCACCTGCGAGTCCGGATTGACCGGAATGATAGCGCTAATCAAGCTCGCGGAAAATTACCGATGGAGGAGGGGTTATGCTGCGAGCAGGATCAGTTGGGTTTGCCGGTATGGCTGTGGCCGTGATTCTGACGATGGTGAACGGTTTAGCGAATGCGCAGGACGGGACGATGTACCCGATGGAGGCGCCGAACGAACCGAACGCGATCCCGCTCGGCACGGGCGGCGTCGACGATCAGCCTGCCGAAGAGTCCTGGTTCCGCCAGTGGGGCGATCCCATGGCGCGGAACATCACCGAGGCGACGCTGACCCCCTTCTTGCCCGACCCGGACAAGGCGACCGGCGCGGCGGTCATCGTAGCGCCCGGCGGCGGGTTCATGTGGCTCTCGATGGGCAACGAAGGATGGGAGGTCGCCGAGGCGCTGAACGAACGCGGGGTGGCCGCGTTCGTCCTCAAGTACCGCCTGCAGCCGACGGCCGACAAGCTCGCAGACTTCGAGGGGCAGATGAACCGGCGCTTCGAAGAGGCTGAAGACGGTAGCGGGGCGGGGGGCGACGCCGAGCCTCCGCAGCGGCCGCGCTGGGACCTTTCGAACCAGCTTGCGGACGCAGAGGCCGCCTACCGCATGATCGTGGACCGAGCCGATGAGTGGCATGTCGACACGGACAGGATCGGGATGATGGGGTTCTCGGCGGGGGCGGGCCTGACCATGGAGACGACGCTGAAGTCCGACGTCGCCGACCTTGCCTTCATCGCGCCGATCTACGGCGGCATGGGGGAGGTGGAGGTGCCGGAAGGCGCGCCGCCCATGTTCGCGGCGATCGCGTCCGATGACTTCCTGTTCGGCGGCGAGTTCGGGGTCATCAAGTCCTGGTACGATGCCGGCGTGCCCGTCGAGTTCCACCTCTACCAGAACGGCGGCCACGGCTTCGGTCTCGGCAACCCCGACCGCACCAGTAACGAGTGGTTCGAGGCGTTCATGCATTGGGTCGAGGTCAACGGCTGGCTCACCGACGCGTCGTAAGAGATGCAGAGATCTCACGCCCGCCACGTCGCATCCACGGCCGCCCTTCGCAGCCTGGTCATCAGCGTCACCGCGGCAGGGACGGTCACGTTGGCCGCGCCAGCCGCAGCCAAGGACAAGAGCGCTACCGACCCGCTCGTCGCAACCGGACGTTGGACAGCGAACGAGGCCGGGAACGCCCCCGTTCCGCCTATGGGCTGGAACAGTTGGAACGCCTTCTTCTACGACATCGACGAGGAGAAGGTCATGGCGTCTGCTCGGATCCTTCTCGATACGGGTTTGGCCGATGCGGGCTATCGCTACGTCAACCTCGACGACGGATGGTGGCATCATCGTCGCCAGCCGGACGGGCGAATGGTCGTTCACACGGAGCGGTTCCCGTCGGCGAGGACCGACGATCCCGAGCAGACCGATTTTCGCCCCTTTACTGACGGCTTGCATGCGCTCGGCCTGAAGGCGGGCATCTACTCCGACATCGGTCGCAACACCTGCGGCCAGGCGTACGGCTCGGACGATGCGAACCTTCCCCAAGGCACCTTGGAGGAACGCGAGGTCGGCCTCTTCGGCCACATCGACCAGGACATCGAACTCTACTTCGCTGAGTGGGGCTTCGACTACGTGAAGGTGGACGGCTGTGGCATCCGCGCGTTCGGTGCCGACGCGCCGAGGGTCGCGGCGGGAACCTACCGTCCGCTCGAGCCGCTCATAGACATGAACTCCGTCGCCCGTACGGACATCCCGGCGGTCAGGTCCCTGTTCACTGATGTGTCGGAGGCGCTGCACCGCCATAGCCCCGATCAGGACTACGTCTTCTCCGTATGCCTTTGGGGTTCGTCCGATGTCCGCTTCTGGGGGAAGCAGGTCGGAAACGTCTCGCGTACCAGCAACGACATCACGCCCGACTGGACGCGTATGTTGACGAACTTCGATACGACCGTCACCCGCGCGCTCTACGCACAACCAGGAAGTTGGAACGATCCTGACATGCTCTTCGTCGGGCAGGGGGATTTCGACGCTGACCACATGAAGGAGGCGCGGTCCCACTTCGCACTCTGGGCGATCACGAACGCGCCTCTCCTCATCGGCTACGATCTGCGCGAAGCGAACGCGGACCAGGTGACCCTCCTGTCGAACGAGGGTCTGATCGCCCTCAATCAGGACGAAGGCGGTCATCAGGCCGTACCGGTTTTCCTGTCCGAAGACGTGCAGATTTTGGTGAAGACGCTCTCCGACGGCGACAAGGCGGTCGCATTGTTCAACCGCGGCTTCGCGCCAGTCGACGTTGTCCTGACGGCGGATCATCTGAAGATGCGCGACGACGCGCCGATCAGGCTTACCGACCTTTGGACGGGTGAGACGAGCGAGTTCCGTGACGAGATCGAACACAAGGTCGATGCGCGGGAAACGCTCGTGTTTCGTGCCGAGGGAAGTCGCGCATTGCCGGACGGCATCTACCTCTCCGAAGTCCCAGGCGATGTGAACGTCGCCGAGGACGGCGTACCCTTCCCGACCAACGATCCCACGATCCATCACGGCATCATTCCGTGGACGGGAACGCGGGGCGCCTACGAGCTGCCGACCTATGCGGGGTGGGGGGGCGCGCAGGCCGACCGGACCCCGTTCAGTCAGCCCTTGCGGATCGGCGGAATCGTCTTCGACAGCGGCCTTGGCGTCCTGGCGAACTCACGGCTTGAGGTACGAAACGAGGGCTTCGAGCGGTTTGCAGCGAATGTCGGCATCGACGACAGCGCGGCTTCTGCGGGTCCTGTCCGTTTCGAAGTCTATGGCGACGGATCGCTCTTGGCCTCGACAGAAGCAATCGCCTTCGGTGACAGCGTCACTCCGATCGAGGCCGACGTAGACGGCGTCCGTGTAATCGAACTGGTCGTGCGGGCCGAAGGGACGCCGGGCCTCAGCCTGCCTGTCGTTTGGGGGAACGCGCGGCTCTTGCGCTGAAGCGAAGCCGCCGCTACCCGGCCGCGCCGCTCAGAACGTCGTGCGAACGACGACATGACCGAAGGAAACCATCCGGCAAACCACCCACCGCGGCGTCTCGTCCTCTTCCGCTCCGCGGCCGTCCCGTTCCTTCCTGCGGTCTCGCTCCACATCTATGGCGGGTTCGCCGAACACGTCGGCGACCTCGTCTAACAAAGCCTTCGGAGCGCTGTTCCTGCCGACCGCAACTGCTACGCCGCGGTCGGTTCCGTGCTGAAGAAAGCGATAGGTTCCGGCAGGGCCCGCTGCGGCAGCGTGCAAGTGGGGTGCGTTTCTTCGCTTTGGGAGGACAACGCCGCAAGCTTCGGCGCCGACACCCTCGACGTGCGCTCTTTGCACTTGCGGCTCCTGCCTATACCGAGCGGAAACTTCGCGTAGGCCTAGGACTGGCGGAGGGCGATTGGGATCACGACCACCACCGAACGGTCGTGGACCCGGTCTGGGGAGCGGTAGAGTTCGACTCAGTCAGCGTGGAATAGTGGCTGTACCCTTACGATTTGATCGGCGCGTAACCGTCCTGGCGCGTTACAACCGAGCTCGACGCCCCCGCCGCAGAGAGCGTCGCAGGCGAGCCTGCGCTCACGGTCGTATCTGAAGAAGGATTCAACGCAGCTGCGGACGGACTGCGCGGCGATCCGAGCAGCATCGCCATGTTCGAGTACGTCGGCGGTCAATCCCAGCGCCGACAGCTCGAATGAGGCCTCGGCGTATAGAGCCTACTGGAGACTCGGCTTCCAGCCGCAGTAACGAGACAGGAAGTCTTCGTGGCTCGGCATGGTATCCGCAGTGGTGGTGATCGCGCGCCTCATCGAAGAGAGGCTCTGCCGCACCTTCTGTTCAGGCACTTGCGACGCCACAGGGTGAAGCCGACTGGGCAATATGTTCTGCCCAAGGAAAACCGCAACCCAACTCGGCCGCGCGAACAGCTCCTCGCCATGACGAAAAGCTCGACCGCTTTCCCGAAACAAATCGATCTTACGCTGCAGACTATCCGGGACGTCCATCGTCCGGCAGTAATCCCAGAAGGGACTGTCATTGCGCTCCGTAGCCTTGTAGTGGAGCACGATGAAGTCGCGCACTTCCTCGAAGTCCGCGCGCATCGATCGGTTGTACTCCCGCCTGAGCGTCTCGGGCAAGCTAGTGTCCGGCATCAGCGCGATGAAGCGGCTGATGCCCTGCTGGATCAGATGTATCGATGTCGACTCGAGCGGCTCGATGAAGCCGGCCGACAGTCCGATCGCGACGCAGTTTTTTTCCCAGAACGATCGCCTATGGCCCGTACGGAACGCAATTCTCCGCGGCTCGGAGAGGGGAGGACCATCCACTGTTTCGAGCAAAACCTCTGCCGCCGACACATCGTCCATGAACGCGCTACAGTAGACGTGGCCGTTTCCGATCCGCCGCTGCGTCGGGATGCGCCACTGCCAACCTCCGGTCTTTGCCGTCGATGTCGTTAGTGGTTTGATCGGCCCGACGTGAGCGCTGGGGACCACTTGCGCTCTGTCGCACGGGAGCCAGTGGGACCAATCGATGAACGGCACGTCTAAGGCCCCTTCGTGGAGCAACGCCCGGAACCCGGAGCAGTCGAAGAAGAAGTCACCCGAGACGGCGCGGTCATCGCTGAGGCGGACCTCCGTGACGAACCCAGACGACGGGTCTCGCCCAACCTCGCGAACTTCCCCCTCGATACGCCGAACGCCCCGACCTTCGGCGAACCGTCGCAAGAACCGGCCGTAGAGGTTCGCATCGAAATGGTAGGCGTAGCCCATCTGCGACAGAACCGACCGTGCGTCCCGGGACGGCAGAGCGAACTTCCCGGCCTTCGCCGCGACCGCGCAAAGGCTGAACTCTTCGATGGCCGGCACGTCGCCGGTCTCATGTGCCGCCAGCCAGTAGTGATGGAAATCAATGCCGTTGAGATCGGCCCCGTGCTCGCCGAACGGGTGAACGTAGACGTCCCCCTTCCGCCCCCAGTCGACGAATTGAATGCCCAGCTTGAAGGTCGCATCGGTCGCCCGCATGAACTCGTCTTCGCGCAGGCCGAGCATAGCGTTGAACTTCAGGATATCGGGGATCGTCGCTTCGCCGACGCCGACGGTGCCTATTGCGTCCGACTCCACCAGTACGATCTCGACCGTATTGGGATCGTACACGCTCGACAGCGCCGCTGCGGTCATCCATCCCGCCGATCCCCCTCCGACGATGACAAAGCGTTTAAGTATCGTTGTCATTAGTTTCCGCGTTCCGCCGAATATAGAGCTCGAGACCGTCCATGTACTGATGGTGGAGCGGCATCGTACGCGCGAACCGGGCGATTGAATCGCGCATCTCATCCAACTGAGCCGAAAGTCTGGCGCCTCCAGCTCCCTCCGCGAAACGGTCATATCGTTCGGGTACACGCCCCATCCCGAAATGCTGGATCAACCAATCCTCCTCGTTGAACGGTTCGTGGTCGAAGGTCACGCTGACCCCACGACGGGTAAAAGCCGAAAGCTTCGCAGACAGTCGCTCGGGCAGAAGCTGATCGCGAGCCGTCGCCCAGAAGGCGCCTTTTGGAAGGTGCGGAGTTCCGTAAAGCGAAGCGTTGAAAGCGAATGCGTTCTCGAAGTCGTCCCTATGCCGTCGGTTGTAGAGCTCCTCCTCGACGGACATCTCGGGGGCGACCGGTACCAGCGAGATCACGCGTTCGATGTCCCGCTCGAGCATCATGATCGGTGCTGGCGTGATCGGTTCAAGCACCGCGGCCGAATGGCCGATACCGACGCAATTACCTCGCCAAGCCATCGTGCGCTTGCCGAGCGTCAACGTGCAGCTCTGTCGAAGATCTTCGAAGTCCGGCGTGGCGTCCGACCGCCTCTCGTCCTCTTCACTCAGTTCGAGGAAGTGGACCCCATCGCGCAGATGCGCGGCGGAGGTCCAGCCGCGCCCGCCCGCCCTTACGACGCGGACAGGGGGCCCTAGACGTTCGCACGACCTACGGAATGCTTCTCCGCGCACCTGCCGCCCGGATCGCTCTTGCGGCACGCCGACGGCGCTCAGAAGCAAGGCCTGCGGTCCGGTCGCGTCGACATAAAAGTCGCCACGAACCACCGATCCGTCGCTCAGCCGCAGTGAGGCGATGCGGCCGGATGCGACCTCGACGTCATTCAACAGCGCTTTCGTGCGGTCGTACCGAAGGCCGCCGGCCGTTTCGAACAGCCCGGCGTAGGCACTCGGCTCGATCTGGTAGCCGTATTCCGCACGGGCGAGAGGGGACGCCCCACGTTCCGGCGGATGAGCGAACGCACCCCGCGCGGCGGCTATCGCCGGTAAGAGGAATGGCTCGAGCTGCGTTCGACCGGTCTGGGTAAGGAAGTGGTGGAAGGCGACGTTGCCTATGACCGGGAGGGGTAGGTGGTGGCACTGATGCCAGGAACGATCGCCCCATCGCTCGTAGTGCGTACCGTAGGCGAAGCTCATCGCGCTTCGTAGAACGAGGTCAGGCTCGCTCACGCCCGCGGCGAGGTTGAATGCGTAGGCCGACGGACCGGTGACTTGCCCATAGAAGAAGTCTGCGTCGTGGTCCCGAGGTGTGGGAACGACCTCAATCGCGACGGAGGCCGGCAAGCGGCGGGACAGCGCAGCCGCGCACATCTGGCCGGCCAGACCGCTGCCGCAGATGACCACGAGCGATTGGGCGTTCGGATCGTTCGCGTTCATCATAGGTCGTAGGGGTTGGTCCGGACGTGCGCGGCCGAACTTTCCGAGGCTGCCCCGCAGGCACTGATAAAGGACTCGTGCGCGGGAGTTGCTCCGACAGCTTTCGAGACGTCCTCACGGACGCTCTTCATACGATATCGCAGAGCGTCGATAGGCAACCGCTCCGCACGGCAGTCATAGGAACGCGGCAGGACGTTCTGCCCCATGAAGACCGCGATCCAGCTCGGTGGGAGGAAGACGCCGAACTCATAGGCGACAACGTGACCCCGATGTCGCCAGGCCTCGATCTTCTCTTCGAGGCTATCGGGTAGTCGCATGGCCCGGAAGTATCGCCACATCTCGGTGTCGCTGCGCTCCGTCGCCACGTAGTGCAGCAGAAGGAAGTCGCGAACCCGCTCGAAGTTCAGCGCCATGCGCCGATTGTACTCGCTCTCGTCCCCGGGATGGAAGTCGCGATCGGGGAACAGTTCGATCAGCTCGGCGATGCCTTCCTGTACGAGGTGAATCGATGTCGATTCGAGCGGTTCGAGGAAACCACCCGCGAGGCCGAGCGCGACGACATTCTTGTTCCAGAACTTGCGGCGACGTCCCGTGGTGAAGCGCAGTTGGCGCGGATCCGCGAGGGCGGGGGAGTCCAAGTTCGAGAGCAACTCTTCCCGGGCGCTCTCTTCGTCGACGAACTCGCTGCAGTAGACGTAACCGTTTCCGGTCCGGTGCTGCAGCGGGATGCGCCACTGCCAGCCTGCTGACCGCGCTGTTGCCTGCGTGTATGGGGGGAGGGGACGGCGGACTTCGCTCGGCACGGCGAGGGCTCGGTCGCAAGGTAACCAGTCCTGCCAATTCTCGTAGCCGGTCTCCAACGCCCCTTCGATCAGCAACCCCCGGAAGCCGGAGCAGTCGACGTAGAGATCCGCCGCCACGGAGCGACCGTCGGCGAGCTGAATCGAGGTGACATGTCCGGTACCACCGTCGAGGGTCCAATCGACAATTCTGCCTTCGACGCGCTCGATCCCCGCGCTTACCGCGCGATCGCGCAGAAATCGCCCGTACAGCGTAGAGTCGAACTGATAGGCATAGCCGAAGCTCGATTGCAGGGTGCCGGGATCCGTTTGCGGACGAGTGAACCGGTTCTCTTCGGCCATACGCACCGCATAGCTGTAGTCGTCTAGCCGACACGGCGAGCCGTGCGAGCGCAGACGAAGCCATAGATGATGGAAGGAGAGCCCATCCTCCATTCGGCCGTAATCCCCGAACGGATGAGTGTATCGGTCGCCGAGCTTGCCCCAATCACGGAACTCGATCCCGAGTTTGAAGGTCGCCTCAGTCGCACGCATGAACGCAGCCTCGTCGATCCCAAGGCCTTCGTTGAAGCTCCGAATGTGTGGCAAGGTCGCTTCGCCGACGCCAACCGTACCGATCTCGTCCGACTCGACCAGGAAAACGCGCGTGGTGCTCCGTCCTAACCGTTGCGCCAACGCCGCAGCGGCCATCCAGCCAGCCGTACCGCCCCCAACGATGCAGATGGAGTCGAGTTCCTCGCTGCCGGACGTTTTCCCCACGTTCTACCCCCGCCATCGCATCTATTGTTAGCGCTATCTTGCAGCCGTCTTGCAAGCCGTTCTAGCACGAAGACGGACTCTTCTGGACGGTGACAAACGATTACATTGTCCGTCCCGCTTCACACCCAGCCAACGCTTGCGATACCGTTCGTGTCAACAAATTCATAAAGTGTCCCGGGAGGACACGCAAAGAGAGGGCATCGCATGCGTTATCGCCACGCCACAGGGCAACTGCGTCACAAGAACGGAATGCTACTGGGCGTTTCCGCGCTAGCTTGCATTATTGGTGTGCAGGGAGCCTTCGCGCAGGAAGACTTCAACGAACCCTCTGAACAACCTATTGAATCTGGCTTAACGGAAGCAGAAGCGGACGTCATCGTCGTCCAAGGCATCCGCCAATCGCTCGAAACTGCAGCTGAAACCAAACGAAACGCCGACACATTCGTCGACTCGATCACGGCGTCGGACATTTCCACTCTTCCGGACCTGTCCATCGCCGAAGCCCTCGGCCGTATTCCCGGCGTCACCGTTTCTCGCTTCTCGACTGGTGGTGCGAGTCCGGACTTTCCGTCTCCTGAGGGGGCAGGGAACCTAATTCGCGGCCTTGGCTTCGTCCGGTCCGAGTTCAATGGGCGCGATGCGTTCACCGCGAACGGCGGCCGGGCGCTGGACTTCGCGAGTATTCCGCCCGAACTCGTGGGTGCGGTCGACGTCTACAAGAACCAGTCCGCCGACCTTATCGAAGGGGGCATCGGCGGGACCATCAACCTCCGTACGCTCGAACCGTTCGATCGATCCGGACCGGTCCTCGCCCTCATTGGCGATTACACCTACACCGATCTTCGCGATGAGTGGTCGCCGACCATTGCCGGCATCGCCGGCAACAGGTGGGATACCGACGTCGGCGAGTTCGGTCTCCTCGTGTCTGTATCGACGTCGAAGCTGAAGTCAGACATCAACGGCTGGCAACAGGCAGCGCCGACGCCCCGGCCCCTCGACCTCCTTGGAACGGATTCCGGCGATCCAGCGGCCGCTGATCCGGACACTGGGGAGGCGCCCGGCGTGGGGGTCATCTTCGAAGGGTACGGACCCGACGAAATCGGTGCCCTCGTACCGGGCTTTCAGTTGAGGACGAACGAAGTCGATCGCGACCGTCAAAGCTATTATGCCGCCGCGCAGTGGCAGAACGACTTCCTCCGAGCGACGATCAAGTTCGTTCGGGTGGAGAACGACACCGATAGCCTCGAGCATACCACCGAGTACTTCCCGAGCTACGCGACCGCAAACCGCCTCCAGTATTCGGATGTCGTGTTCGATCCTAGCTTCTCTTCCGCGGGTATTCCGATCTGCGGGCCTGAAGCGCCGGTCGGTGACCGGGCCGGATGCGAGCAGCTGATCCCCGTATCCGCGGGCTTGATGGAAGAGGGCGTCGTGAGCGCCGCGACCGAAAGCTACTACGGTGCGTACGGCGTTCCGGTGACCAGCCTTGGCATCGGGAAGCACGACGAGGCGATGACCCAAGACATCAGCTTCAACTTCCAATGGAACGTCACGGACAACTGGTTCGCCGAGTTCGACATGCATCACACCAAGGCGGATGCGTCGTTCTCCGAACTGTGGGGCGGCTTGAACACACCGCTTCAGGTCCTGATCAGACCCGACCTCGACAACCCGGAAGTCGAGTTCAACTTCGATCCTCGCCTGGCGCTTACGAGCTTCGCCGATCCTGCCGGCAACAATCCGGAATGGATGTACCCGACTTCGACGGCGGATCCGATGGGCACCTGGTGGCAGTTCGCCGCCGATTCTTACCGGCAGGGCGACGGCGACCTCTCTGCATATCAGGCGGATGTGCAGTATGAGAGCCCCGGTGACAGCTGGTTCGACGGTGTCAAGTTCGGCGTACGGTATTCCGAGCGCGACCAAGTCAACCGTGTCGCCAATCTGAACTGGGGTGCGATCAAGCCGGCCTGGAACGGCGGGCTCGGTCTCGGTGCGTTCTTCAACGAACCTGCCTTCGAAGCGGTCGACTTCTCCGACTTCTATCGTGGCGGAGTCGTGCAAGGATCGAACACCGAGTTCCTCTACGTGCGCTCGGACCTCTTGCTCGATTACGACTCCTACATCAGCTATTTGGAAACCGAGCCCGACATCCAATTCGATGCCGACAACCCGGACGCCGACGACGAGCCGTGGGCACCGGTTCGGGGCAGTAGGGGGGCGTTCGCCTTCAACCCGGACCAGGTATCCGACATCGAAGAGAAGACTGAGAACGCATACGTTCGCTTCGACTTCGGTCAGGAGTTCGGGAACGGGATGTCGATCGACGGTAACGTCGGCGTCCGCTACGTTCAGACGAGTTTAGCGTCGAGCGGCTTCATCGACTATCAAGTCATCCCGGCAGATGCTCAACAGCCGGTTTTCGACCCGGAAACGGGTGAACGTCTCCGTACCGACGATGCCGAATCAAGGGATGACTTGGCGGACTTCCAACCGGCTGCGGTTGCCTACTTCAACCAAGGCAGCCTGGCCAACGGGTTCGACAACAAGTACGAAGAGTGGCTTCCGTCGTTCAACGCGAAGTGGAACCTGAACGACGAGATGCTGATCCGGGTGGGCGCTAGCCGTGCGCTCAGCCGGCCCAACGTTCAGGATCTCAGAGCCGGTCAGACGTACTCTGCGCGGACCACACGGACGCCGTTCCCAGCGCTCGACGAAGACGATCCGTTGTTCGGGGTCGACCGCGGCGCGCAGAACATCGAACTGTCGGCGATCGGCGCTTCCGGGGGCAATCCCGGACTGCTCCCGACCACGGCATGGAACCTGGACCTTTCGTACGAATGGTACTTCGACGGCGGGTACTTCTCCATCGCGGGCTTCAATAAAGAGCTTGAGAACATCATTGTGGGCGGTGCGGAGTCTATCGGAACCGCAACCATCGACGGCCGAACGATACCGGTCACCTACAGCGGGCAGGTCAACCAGGACTCCGCGACGGTACGAGGCATCGAGGTTGCCTACCAGCAGTTCTACGACTTTCTGCCCGGCATCCTCGGAAACCTCGGCATGCAGGCGAACTACACCTTCATCGATGCCTCGGCCGAACCGCCCCAGCCGTTCGTGGACGGTGACGGCGATGGTGAACCGGACGACTTCGCGACGATCTTCCGCTTTGGCGTGGACGACCTGTTGGGCCAGTCGAGCAACGTGGCGAACGTCGTCGGCATCTATCAAGACGAGAAGATCGAGCTTCGATTGGCGTACAACTGGCGGGACGAATACCTGACCAGCTACCGTGGCTACGTGACGGGTTCACCGGTGTTCAACAAGGCGGCGGGCTTCCTGGACGCATCGTTCAAGTACGACTTCAACGATCACTTCCAGTTCAGGACCTCGATCGCGAACATCCTCGATACCAAGAACAAGGCCGAGGTTCAGATCAATCCGGATGGCCAGATGGCGGACAGGTTCAGCTTCCTAAACGACCGGCGGATCGTGTTCGGTCTTCGGTATCAGTACTGACCTACGTGACTTGGGCGACGGGAACCGCATCGGTCCTCCCGTCGCTCGAACATCGGTTCACTGGGTCATACGGCCTGAGGGTAGTGGAAGAAGGAGGTCACCATGCGTTGGTTCACGACCGCAACGATCGTCATCGCCTTGTCTGCCTGTGCCACCGGAAACCAAAATGCCTACCGTGAGGCTGACCGAGCTGGCGGTGCTGGGTACAGCTCGACGCAGATCGGCGACCAGGACCGCTTCGAGATCGCGTATGTCGGTACGCCGAAGATGCCGCAGGACGTCGTGGCGCGCTACGCGCTGAGACGCGCCGCCGAGCTCACTATCGAACAGGGCGGGGAGTGGTTCGCGGTCTTGAACACGAACACAAGGATGTTCGAGCGAGGGAAGGGGGGTGACCTCCGGGCGCGGACAGGGCCCTTCCTGAACGATGAAGGCGCGTCCGACAGCAGGACCGCTGACTCTAGCAGCGATATCGGGGACACACCCGACGTCATGACTGGTCAGGACTTCGGTGGCTTCGGCGGCAGCGGCGTTCCCTACCAAGTTCAAGAACGTTGGAGACGACCTACCTTCTACCAAACTCGTTTGATCATACAGACCGGATCGGGGGACGAAGCTTCGTTTCCCGGTGTGACCTCGCCCCCCCAGATCTTCTCCGCCCGCACGATCATCGAGGCGGTCGAGGCGCAGAACGAAGGCGAATGACCGCCTGCCCTCAAGGTCTCGATAGCTCTAACCTGATCGCGTCGATGCAGATTGCAATCGGTACTGTCTGGCGTCTCTTCGAGTAGGCTTGTCCATCGGCCTAGAGCCTATCCATCGGGACTATGTTTCAGAGCCAGAGCTCTTCCTACGTGGAATGCGGTTCGACGATAGGCAACGTGTTCAAACCTCCGAACCGGTCGTCCGAACTACGTGATTTTCGCCACCGAAATGACCGTCCTAGGCTTTCTCGAACCGCTTCTGGCGATATCAGAGCAACGTCTGTGCACCAACAGTATTCGTAGATTCTTCAGATCGGTGTGCTACCCCTCGCTTCTGAGCCAAAAATGGTCCAGACGCTGACGGGCGTCTGGACCAGTAAAGCCGCAAATGACGGGAGGTCGATCGCGGCAAGCGGTAAGTGCGTCCTCGAATACTACGATGAACCCGAATGACTGGTCCATGTGCTGCAATCCTTTACAGCAGAAGGTTCCTGCACGCTCGAACTGTCCGACGTTCAGGAACTACAGCGCCACTGTCGCAAGAGAAGAGCGAAAGCCGCTGCACGTTGTCGTGCAGGACGTCATAGAGATCGATCTAACAACTGCTCGCGGACCCCGGACTGCTGTCGCTCGCTCGCGACGACGCAACGAAAAGCATGAACCCGTTTTCGTAGCGGAAATCAGGGAGAGTACCCCCAGGCAAGCACCGGCCGGGCAGGGGCCGTATTCGTCAGTCACCGAACCGTTGGCGTTGGCATATCGCCATTTGATCGCAGGGACAGAGAAGCTCAACGGCTGGGTAAAATGCATCTGGCGACGCAAAGATCAGAGATCAGTATCTCAGCAGTCTTCGCAGCGCCTCTCGACGTCTCGATCCGAAGATGGATCATGCTGACCTCGATCTTTGTAATGATAAGATCGAAGGTACTTGGAGGAAGCGCGCTGAACGGGACCTATGCGGTCCCGCTGCGCCGGCGATTTCGTGCCTGAACCGCCTACGGACCGCTACCGTTGCGCTCGGGTCTGGCGATCCTGGCGTAGTCACGCTCCGTATGCCTATGACTGGGCTCAAGCTTGGCTTCATGCAATCACTGCCAACCTGCGTTGAGCAGAGTGGGGTTCGCTAGCCGTGCCGATCGGCCTGCAAGCTAAGTACATACCGACCGCGCCCCGGGCGGCGGTGGTTTCGAGGAGTCTCTCACAGGCAAGGTCGCTCGGGCCAATGTGCGGCAAGCTAGTCACTCTGACTGTCATCGGCCCGCAGGCGGCCTGGAAACCGGCTTTAGGAAGCGGCAAGGTGCCGCCACGACTACCGAAGGCCTACTGCGCGATGATCGCACAATCTATGTTGTCGAAAACGATCCCGAGCGTAGCTTGGTGAAGACGCTCGTTGTCATCGGGCCGTCCGGTTGCGGCAAGACCACCATAGGCACGCGCGCGGCGGAGATCGCCGGCGTGCCGTTCTTCGAAGGCGACGCCTATCATTCCGAAGCCGCCGTCGAGAAGATGAGCGAGGGTGGCGCGCTGACGAACGAAGAGCGGCTGCCGTGGATCGCGCGCATCGGTAAAGCCATCGCGGCGGAAGCGCCCGACAAGGCCGTCCTTGCGTGCTCCGCGTTGAACCTGACGATCCGGGCCGCGCTCCGCACCGCGCTGCCCGGAGAGATCGGCTTCGTCTTGCTGGACGTTCCCCCCGAAGAGTTGCGACGGCGCCTCACGCAGCGACAGCATCACTTCGCCGGTGCGGCGATGCTGGAATCCCAGATCGCCGCGATGGACAAGATGACCGATGTGGACCGGGTGGACGGCACCAAGCCGCCCAAGGCCGTCGCGAAGCGCGTGGCGCGCCTCGTCGACGACCTTTGAGGGTCAGAGCAGCATCGATGCGGGCGCCTCGACGAAGCGCTTGAAGACCGAGATGAACTCGGCACCGATCGCACCGTCTACGACGCGGTGGTCGCAGGTCATCGTTACGGTCATCATCACCCGTGGCACTACCTGACCGCCGCGCACGACGGCGCGTTCTTCCGCCGTGCCGACCGACAGGATCGCGCCCTGCGGCTGGTTCACGATGGAGCTGAAGCTCTTGATGCCGAACATACCGAGGTTCGAGACCGAGAACGTGCCGCCTTGGTACTCCTCGGGCTTGAGCTTCTTCGAGCGCGCGCGGCCTGCGAGGTCGCGGACTTCCTCCGAGATCTGCTTCAGGCCCTTGGTCTCGGCCTTCCAGACGATCGGGGTGATCAGGCCGCCGTCGATCGCGACCGCGACGCCAATGTCGGCATGCTTGTGCCGAAGGATCGCCTCGTCCGTGTAGCTGGCGTTCGCGCCGGGCACCGCCATCAACGCCTGGGCCGCTGCCTTCACCACGAAGTCGTTCACCGAGATCTTGTAGTAGCCTGGTTCGCCCTTTGCCGGTGCCGCGGCGTTGAGCTGTTCGCGCGCAGCCATGAGCGCCGTCAGCTCGCAGTCCACTGTCAGCGGGAAGTGCGGTACCTCCTGGAAGCTTTGGGTGAGGCGGCGCGCGATCGTCTTGCGCATGCCGTCGTTCTTGATCTGATCGTAGCCCTCGGCCGGGTACAGCCGCTCGTCGACGCCGGTCGCGGGCGTGCGGATCGGCGAGGGAGACGGCGCGCCCGCGCTCGGTGCTTTCTTAGTCGGCCCTTCCTTCAGCGCCTTTTCCACATCGCGACGCACGATCCGGCCATGGGGACCGGTACCTTGAACGCCCGAGAGATCGACGCCTTCGTTCTTCGCAATGCGCTTTGCGAGCGGGGACGCCATCACGCGACCCCCCTGCCCTTGCTGCGCTGGACGCCCGCTGGCGCCGTTCGTGACGGAGGTATGAGAGGACGCCTCGTTGCCGCCGCCCGAACCGTAGGACGATCGCACGGCTTCGCTCGATCGGCCTTCCTGACTGACCGGACCGGTATCGCCCTCTGCGGTCGGCGTCCCGGCGCCGGCGGCGGCCATGGGCTCGGTCGAGCCTTTGCCTTCGCCGCTGTCGGTCGTCGCTTGCGGCTTCGGCTCCGCGGCCGTCCCGCCGAGGGCGTTCTCATCGATGTCGCTGGCGCTTTCGCCTTCTTCGAGCAGCACGGCGATCGGCGCGTTCACCTTCACGCCCTCCGTGCCCTCCTCGACCAGGATCTTCCCGATCGTCCCCTCGTCGACCGCCTCGACCTCCATCGTCGCCTTGTCGGTCTCGATCTCGGCGATCACGTCGCCTGAGGCGACCGCGTCGCCTTCCTTCTTCAGCCACTTCGACAACGTCCCCTCCTCCATGGTCGGGGACAGGGCGGGCATCAATACGGGGATCGGCAAGACTAAACTCCGGAACAACCAGGCTTCGCCGCGCTGACTACCACGATGCGACACAGCAGCAACGCCTATGAGACAGAGCGGCCCTTCTCCGCGGCTCGTCCGGAGATGGCGTAGAGCCAGACGAGATGAATCGGCAGGAAGATCAGGACCGTCGAGAAACCGCCCATTCCCGACGCCGTCAGGTCACGGTCGACGGTGTGCGGCGGGGTACCGTCGAACAGGGCGGCCCATCCGCCCTCCGACGCGGCGTACTCCCCGAGGAAGAAGGCGAAGCCGACGGCGTAGAAGACGTAGAAGACGAGGTTCCAGGCGCCCCGCCGCTCCATGTCGTGCATTCGCCGCCAGGGCAGCGCGACGAAGAGCGGCCAGGCGACCAGGAGCCAGAACGCGGTGCTGACGGCCGCGTTGTTCGCGCGATCTGCGAGTGCGGCCAGCACGACGAATGGCACGAAGCACCACAAGAAGAGGGCCTTGCGCCCGACCCGGCCGCGGGGCGAGACGTAGAACCGAAGTGCCGCCGCGAGACGCTCCACTCAGTCCGCGAAGCCGCGTCCGCCGAGCAGCGGATCGTTGCCGAAGCGGTTCTCCGCTGGCTTCCCGCGCAGCACGGCGAAGGCGAGGTACTCGAAGATCCATGTCAGCAGCATGATCAGTCCGAGCCAGCCGAGCGGCGACGCCTTCACCATGTTGGCAAGGTAGGCTCGCTGCTCGATGCGGGTCATGCCCTGCATCTCCTGCGTGAACTCCTGCGCGGTCCCGTCATAGGCCCCCATCGCTCCGGTGAAGGCGATGCCGATGCCGACGATGCCCAACAGGGGGACGAGGACTTGCCACCACCCGCTGAGGCCCAGGTCGTGAAGACGCCGCACCGGCACCGCGACGAATGAGGGCCAGAGGTAGAAGAGGCTGATCGCCGTATTCAGGAGCGCGAATAGGCCACCCCTGGGCAGCACCAACGGCAGCAACACCGTCAGTGCGAGCCAGGGCAGCAGGAAACCGAGAACGAAACCCTTCCGGCTGATCCGGCCGTTCGGATTGAACAGGAAGTCGAACACGGTCCCCGATCCTCGCAGGCTAGAGGTACATGACCTTCTTGACCGCCTCGATGACACGATTCGCGTCAGGCAAGCTCATCGCTTCGAGGTTGGCGGCGTAGGGCAGCGGCACGTCCTTCTGCGTCACCCGGGCGGGCGGCGCGTCGAGGTAGTCGAAAGCCGCGTCGACGACACGCCAAGCGACCTCGGAACCCACACCCATCGGCGCCCAGCTCTCTTCGACGGTGACCAGGCGGTTCGTCTTCTGGACACTCTTGACGATGGTCTCAGTGTCCATCGGACGGATCGTGCGAAGGTCGACGACCTCCGCGTCGATACCCTCGTTCGCCAGCTGCTCTGCGGCGGCGAGCGCGAACATCATGCCACGGGCGTAGGAGACGATCGTCACGTCCTTGCCTTCGCGCGCGACCTTGGCCTTGCCGATCGGCAAGATGAAGTCGTCGCCGAACTCGGACGGGTCCGGCACCTGGCCGGTCTCGCCGTAGAGAAGCTCGTGCTCCAGGAAGACGACCGGGTTCGGGTTGCGGATGGCGGCCTTGAGGAGGCCCTTCGCGTCGACGGCGCTGTAGGGCGCGACGACGAGGAGGCCGGGCACGTGGCCGTACCACGGCGCGTAGTCCTGGCTGTGCTGTGCGGCGACACGCGACGCCGCGGCGTTGGGCCCGCGGAAGACGATGGGGCAGCCCATCTGACCGCCTGACATGTAGCGGGTCTTCGCGGCCGAGTTGATGATGTGGTCGATCGCCTGCATCGCGAAGTTGAACGTCATGAACTCGACGATGGGCTTGAGCCCAGCGAAGGCCGCGCCGACGCCCAGGCCCGCAAAGCCGTACTCGGTGATCGGCGTGTCGACCACGCGTTCGGGCCCGAACTCCTGCAGCAGCTCGCGGGTCACCTTGTAGGCGCCCTGATACTCCGCGACCTCTTCGCCCATCACGAAGACGGCCTCGTCGCGGCGCATCTCCTCAGCCATGGCGTCGCGCAGGGCGTCGCGGACCGTGATGTCCATCATCTTGGTGCCCTCGGGCACTTCGGGGCCGACCGCGGCGGCGGGTGCGTTTTCGGGCGTCTCGGCGACCGTGCCGCCCGACTCTGGCTTGCCGCTTCCCTCGCCTTCGTTCTCCTGCGTGACCGGTTCCGGCTCGCTGCCGGTAGCCGTCCCGCCGAGGGCGTTCTCATCGATGTCGCTGGCGCTTTCGCCTTCTTCGAGCAGCACGGCGATCGGCGCGTTCACCTTCACGCCCTCCGTGCCCTCCTCGACCAGGATCTTCCCGATCGTCCCCTCGTCGACCGCCTCGACCTCCATCGTCGCCTTGTCGGTCTCGATCTCGGCGATCACGTCGCCTGAGGCGACCGCGTCGCCTTCCTTCTTCAGCCACTTCGACAACGTCCCCTCCTCCATGGTCGGGGACAGGGCGGGCATCAATACGGGGATCGGCAAGACTAAACTCCGGAACAACCAGGCTTCGCCGCGCTGACTACCACGATGCGACACAGCAGCAACGCCTATGAGACAGAGCGGCCGTCCGAGTTTAGTTCGAATGCCCCCGGCGGTCGTAACGGGAGTTTGAACTTCGCGCGATATCGTGCTAAAACGCAAGCAATCACTGAGTAGCTTTCAAACGGAGTACGATTTATGGATAGAGCATTTACCGCCGCTGCCGCCGCCCTCGTCGCCACATTCATGTTGGCATGGGTTTCAGCTAAAGAGGACGCGGTCGCCAATCCTAACGAACCTGTCCAAACCCTAGCGCAGACCGTCGCGACGAACGACATCTGAATATAGCGGTTCTTGAGTAATACTTTTTCAGTCGAATTATACGGCATGTAAGCAGCGTCAGCTATAGGCGCTGCCACCTCTTGAAGATCTAGGGTTCGGATCCCACCTCCTTATCGACTAACGATGAAAGGAGTCGCTGTGACCGATCCCACCCTTAGTGCCGACCGCGAACTCGCCGAACGGCGAGAGGACGAGCGCGGCAAGGTCACGGCGATCTGGGTGCTCTACCTGGTCGCGCTGTTCACCGGCCTCACTCTCGTCATCGGCGCCGTGCTGGCCTACGTCTTCCGTGGCAACGCGCCCGACTGGCTCCGCGACCACTACGACAAGCAGATCGCCATCTTCTGGTGGGGCGTCTTCTGGGTCGTGGTCGGCACGCTCACCATCCCGGTCTTCGGCATCGGCGTCGTCATACTCGGTCTGAGCTGGCTCTGGGTGCTGATCCGTTCGGTCCAGGGGCTCACCCGGGTCAACGAAGGCAGAGCCTTCCGGAAGTGACCGTGGGGGGCTAGCTGCCCCCCATGCTTAACATCAACGACCTGACCTATCGGATCGAAGGGCGCACGCTCTTCGATCAGGCCACCGCCCAGATCGCGGACGGCTGGAAGGTCGGCTTCACCGGGCGGAACGGCACCGGCAAGTCCACCCTGTTCCGCCTCATCCGCGACGAGATCGCCGCCGATGGCGGCAGCGTCACCTTGCGTGAAGGCCGCCGTCTCGGCTTCGTGGCGCAGGAGGCGCCCGCCTCCCAGGCCAGCCTTCTCGACACTGTCCTCGCCGCCGACACGGAGCGCACGAGCCTCCTCTCGCGGGCGGAGACCGAGACCGACGGGCACGAGATCGCCCGGATCCAGACCCGCCTGGCCGACATCGACGCCTACTCCGCCGAGGCGCGGGCGGCGAGCGTTCTGTCGGGCCTGGGCTTCGGCCACGAGGATCAGGGCCGTGCTTGCGCCGAGTTCTCGGGCGGCTGGCGAATGCGCGTCGCCCTGGCGGGCGTCCTCTTCGCCCAGCCGGACCTCCTGCTGCTCGACGAGCCGACCAACTACCTGGACCTCGAAGGCGCGGTCTGGCTCGAGAGCTACCTCAGGCGATATCCCTACACCGCCATCGTCATCAGCCACGACCGCGGCCTCCTCAACCGTTCGGTCAGCCACATCCTGGCGCTGGAGCACGGCAAACTGTCCATTCAGCCCGGCACCTACGACGAGTACGCGCAGCGCCGCGTCGAGCAGCGGCGCCTCGCCACCGCGCAGGCCGCCAGCGTCGAGGCGCAGCGGGCGCACATGCAGGCCTTCGTCGACCGCTTCCGCGCCAAGGCGTCGAAGGCGCGTCAGGCGCAAAGCCGTCTCAAGGCGCTCGAGAAGTTGCAGACGGTGGACATCCCCGTCGCGGAGCGGACGATCCCCTTCGTCTTCCCGGACCCGAAGCCTGCCATGGCCCCGCCCCTCGTTCGGCTCGCCGAAGCGACGCTCGGCTACGGCGACACGGTTGTCCTTCGGAAGCTGAACCTGCGCGTCGACGAGGACGATCGCATCGCCATCCTCGGCGCGAACGGTCAGGGCAAATCGACGCTGGTGAAGGCGATCGCGGGGCGGCTGAGCCCGCTCGACGGCCACGTCTACAAGCACAAGAAGCTGAAGGTCGCCTACTTCGCCCAGCACCAAGTCGACGAGCTGAAGCCGAAGCGGAGCGCCTACGATCACGTGCGCGAGCTTATGCCGGACGGCACGGAAGCCGAAGTCCGAGCCAGGACGGCGCAGATCGGCTTCGGCCCCGACAAGGCGGACACGGCGGTCGAGAAGCTGTCAGGCGGCGAGAAGGCGCGGCTCCTCTTCGGCCTCATCGCCTTCGACGGCCCCCACATGATGATCCTCGACGAGCCGACCAACCACCTCGACATCGACAGCCGCGACGCGCTGATCGAGGCGCTGGCCGAGTATCAGGGCGCCGTCCTCCTCATCACCCACGACGCGCACATCGCCGAGGCGACGGCGGACAGGCTATGGGAGGTAAAGGACGGCGCGGTGACGCCCTTCGACGGCGACATCACCGACTACCGGGACCGGGTCCTCGCGGCGAACAGGACGGCGGCGAGCGACCGGTCGTCCGAGGCGAAGGCAGACGACCGCACAAGTCAGAAGGACGCTCGCCGCGCCGCAGCCGAGCGCAGGAAGTCCCTCCAGCCGCTTAAGGACAAGGTTCGCGCCGCGGAGCGCCGCATGGAGGAAGCCGAAGCAAGGATCGCCAAGATCGACGAGGCGCTTGCCGAACCGGGACTGTTCGACCGCGACATCGATCGGGCGACTGAGCTCTCCAAGACCCGCGCGCGGACGTCCGAAGCGCTCGCGGAGGCAGAGGAGGACTGGCTCGCAGCGTCCGAGACCTACGAGGCCGAGATGGCCGCTGCGGAGTGACGAGTTCGTGTGTTGCTCGGCGCGACGGCGCCAGCTTGTTGCCGAGGGTACTGCGCCCGCTTAGATGAATGGCGGGTAACGAAGGGAGCAATCCACCATGAAGAAGCAAATGGCCGTCACCACCCTGGCGGCGCTGCTCGGTCTCGGCGTCCTTGCCGGCTGCGGTGAACGCGACGAGCCGATCGAAGAGAACGCTGAGGAACTTGGCGACAGCATCGAAGACGGCGTCGACGAGATCGGCGACGAGATGGACGAAGCCGGCGACGACCTCGAAGACTCGATGGACGACGCCGAAGACGAGCTGAACGATCCGGGCCACTAAGCTCAGATCGACCTCGGACTGACGCCCCGGAGCCCCCTCCGGGGCGTTTTTCTATGCAGGCACGAGTTTCCGGCCCTTGATGGTAAGGATCCGGTCCATCCGCGAGGCGAGGTTCCGGTCGTGCGTCGCGACCAGCGCCGAGAGGCCCCGCGCGGCGATCATTCCCCTCAGCGCCTCGAAGACGCGGCCCGAGGTGTCCTGATCCAGGTTGCCGGTCGGCTCGTCCGCCAGCAGCAGCGCCGGCTCGTTGGCGAGCGCGCGTGCGATCGCGACCCGCTGCTTCTCGCCGCCGGAAAGCTGGGCCGGCTGATGGCTCAAGCGCTCGCCGAGACCCATGGATTCGAGCAGCGCCTTCGCCCGCCGCCCGGCCTCGTCATGGCGCACGCCCGCCGCCATCATCGGAATCTCGACGTTTCGAAGAGCGTCGAACTCCGGCAGCAGGTGATGAAACTGATAGACGAACCCGATGCGGTCACGCCGCAATGCTGTCAGGGCACGGTCGGGCAGCGCCGAGGTCGGCTGGCCCTCGATGAGGACCTCCCCGGCCGTCGGCTTCTCGAGCAGCCCGGCGACGTGCAGCAGGCTGGACTTTCCCGACCCAGACGGTCCCAGAAGCGCCACGGTTTCACCGGCGGCGACCGTCAGGTCGGCGCCATCGAGGACCGTAAGGTCGCCATAGCGCCGGACCAGGCCCGCGATCTCCAGAACTCGCTCACTCATAACGAAGCGCCTCCACCGGATCGAGGCGCGCGGCCTTCCACGCCGGATAGAGCGAGGCGGCGGCCGACAGAACGAGGGTCCAGAGGACGACGAAGGTGATCTCGCCGCCCTGAAGCTCGGCCGGGATCTCGTCGAGGTAGTAGACCTCGGGGTTGAACAGCGCGATCCCGAAAAGCGCGGACAACGTGTTCTCGATCGTGGTGATGTTGAGCGTGATCAGGACGCCAAGGAGTACCCCGATCAGCGTCCCGCCGACTCCGATCATCATGCCCGACTGAAAGAAGATGCGAAGGACGCCGCCCCGCGTCGCGCCCATGGTGCGCAGGACCGCGATGTCCGCCGTCTTGTCCTTCACCAGCATGACGAGGTTCGAGACGATCAGGAGCGCCGCGACCAGCACGAGTAGCGACAGGATGATCCGCACCATGGACCGCTCGACCTGCAGCGCGTGGAAGTACCCCGCGTTGAAGTCTCGCCAGTCGCGGACGTAGAGCCCCGGCCCCACCGCCTGCTCAACGGCATGGCGTACCGCCGTCGGGTTCTGCGGGTCGGTAATGCGCACCTCGACCTGCTCGCCGATCCGGCCGCGGGTCAGCACCCTCGCCTGCTCGATCGGCATGTAGACGCGCAGCGCGTCGTACTGCGAGTTCCCGATCGAGAAGACGGCACCGACGCGATAGTCCTTGGTCGTGAAGGGCTGCGATCCCATCACCGTCTCCGCCCCGCCCGCGACGAGGAAGGTGACGACGTCCCCCGCCCGAAGGCCGAGCTGCGCGGCCACGCCGGAGGCGAGGGCGACCTCGTTGCCCCCCTTTCGCCCCTCCCCGAAGGTGTCGAAGCTGCCGGACAGCAGGTGATCCGGCCCCGCCACCTCGTCGATGCCGCGAAGCGCGTCCGGCGCAATGCCGACGAGGTCGATGGGGATCAGCTCGTCGCCGTTCGTACCGCCCGCCGGGACCTGGAGGATCGGGTTCGCGCGCACGACGCGCGGCAACGGCTGAATCGCGTCCGCGATGCCTTCGGCATCACCGAGCCCCGGCCCCGCCCCCGAGACGATGACGTGGCCGTTCACGCCGAGGATCTGGTCGAGGAGCGTCGTACGGAAGCCCTGCATCACGCTCATCACGACGATCAGCGTCGCGACCGACAGCGCGATGCCCGCAAAGGCGACGACGGTAATGAAGCTGATGCCTGCCCCGCGCTTCGTCGCGCCGAGGTAGCGAAGCGCCACCATGCGCTCGAAAGCCCCGAAGGGACGCGCACCGCTGGGCCGTAGGCGTTCGCTGCGCACGGGCGATTCTGTCGTCGCGATGTCCATGCCTGCCTGCCGCTTGCCTCGCGCCTATGTCTTCGTTCGGGGCGATGATGTCGAGTGCGCGCCGAGGCGCGGCGTCAGCCGCGTCCTAGGCTCCGGCGTGCGGCAGCGGTCGAGCCGTAGGTTCAGAACGTCGACCTTGGGCGGCACGCCGAACCGCACCGGCAGGCCGACCATGCCCGTACCGGACGTGACGAAGAGCTTGCCGACCGGGTTGTCCGCGTAACCATAGCGCAGCGTGTCGCAGGCGAAGGTCATGCGGCAGGTGAAGAACGGGACGTTGATCTGGCCGCCATGGGTATGACCTGAGACCATCAGGTCGAACGTGCCGAGATCGCCGGCTTTGATCGTATCGGGGTTATGTTCGAGGTAGATCGTCGGCAGCGGCGACGGCTCCGGCACCTCGAGCGGCGTGTCGGTTCCGCGAACCTGATAGAGGTCTCGCAGCCCCGCGATCCGGACGTACTTGCCCGCCTCGGAGAAGACGGCCTCGCCGGGGTTGAGCACCGTGACACCGACACTCTGCAGGGCCGCCGTTAGCGGCTCAGTCAGGTCCGGACCGGGATAGCCGACGTCGTGATTGCCCATGACGGCGTAGACCGGGACGCCGACGTCGCGCAGCGCCTCGACGTTGCCGGCGATCGCCTCAGGCTTCGGATAGTAGGTGAAGTCGCCGGGCATCAGGACGAAGTCCAGGTCGAGCCGCCGCAACCGATCGACGATCCGCCTCATCGAGACGGCGTTCGCGAAGATGCCGTTGTGGGTATCGGAGACGACCCCTGCGCGCAGCGTTCCGGGCAGCCCCTGGCCGCACAAGGTGACCTCGTGCTCCGAGACGAGAAGCACGCGCGGCTCCACGAACCGAGCGTAGACGAAGACCAGCACCGGCAGCAGCGCAATGAGGTTGCTCGTTCGGTGCCACCCCCGCGCGAGGTTCCAGAAGAGGAGGGCAGCGACTGGGAGAGCGAGCCAGGAGGCGTAGAAGAGGACGATCTTCAGGACGACCGGCACGTGCGGCACGATCGCCCTCCCCGCTTATCCTGCGCCATGCCTGCCCCTTTGCCGTGTTCGCTGAGCGGGTTGCTAGCGGCGACCGTCGCCGCGCGCCAGGGCGGCGAACCCGTCACGCGATGAGAAGCTCGGGATCGATCGGCGCGACGCTTCCTGCCCCGGCCGTCACGACCGCCGCCAGCCCCTCGGCACGCGGCAGGATGTGATCGGCGTAGAAGGCGGCGATCGCGATGCGGCCCTCCAGGTAGGCATCGACCGCCCCGCCCTTCTCGCCTAGCGCTGCGAGGGCGGCGCGAAGAAGGTAGTGGCCGGCGGCGACGTAGCCGAACTGGTCCTGATAGGGCACGGCGCCGGTAAGGCCCGCCTCCGTCTCGGTCCGCATGGCGGTGAGCATCCAGGCGGTCGTCTCGCGAAGGCGCTTCGCCTCCGCCGCCATCCTCTCGCCCGCCGCCGCGAGACCTTCATGACCGGACGCTCGGAGCGCCTCTGCGCCCGCTTCGACTTCGTCCAGGAAGTCGTAGGCGAGCCCGCCCTCCTCCATGCCGAGCTTCCGCCCGACGAGGTCGATCGCCTGGATGCCGTTCGTGCCCTCGTAGATCGCCGCAACGCGGCAGTCGCGATAGAATTGCGCCGCGCCCGTCTCCTCGACGAAGCCCATGCCGCCATGGACCTGAATCCCGAGGTTCGTCGTCTCGATCGCGCGGTCCGAAGAGAACGCCTTGGAGAGCGGGGTCAAAAGCTCCTCGCGCCGCTTCGCCTGAGCCATCGCTTCGGCGTCCGAGGACCGGTGCGCAACGTCGTAGGCTGCCATGTTGGCGTAGCAGAGAGCGCGCGACGCCTCCGTCAGCGCCTTCATCGTGAAGAGCATCCGGCGCACGTCCGGGTGATCGTAGATCGGGTTCTGCTGGCCCGTCTTCACGCCGTAGGGGCGCCCTTGGACACGGCCCTGCGCGTAGGCGAGCGCGTGCTGGAACGAGGCTTCGCCGACCGATGCGGCCTGCATGCCGACGTCGATGCGGGCGGCATTCATCATGACGAACATGCTCTTGAGGCCCGCGTTCTCCTCACCGACCAGCGTACCCAGGCACTCGCCGGCATCGCCGTAGGACATGACGCAGGTCGGGCTGCCGTGCTGGCCGAGCTTCTCTTCGATGCCCGCGACTCGGACATCGTTGAAGTCCCCGAGGCTGCCGTCCTCGTTCACCCGGTACTTCGGCACTAGGAACATTGAGATGCCGCGCGTCCCTTCGGGGGCGTCCGGCGTGCGGGCGAGCACGAGGTGGCAGATGTTCTGCGTCATGTCGTGGTCGCCGTAGGAGATCCAGATCTTGGTCCCTGTGATCTTGTAGGTTCCGTCGCCGACTGGCTCCGCCCGGCATTTGAGGTTCGACAGGTCCGAGCCCGCCTGCGGCTCGGACAGGTTCATGGTCGCCGTCCACTCACCCGTCGTCAGCTTCGGCAGGTACAGCGTCCGCTGCTCGTCCGACCCGTGCGCGAGAAGCGCCTTCACCGCCGCTTGGGTCAGGCTCATGCCCATCGTGAAGGACAAGCAAGCCCCGCAAAGCGCGTCGAAGACCGCGAGCGCTAGCGTCGCGGGCAGGTTCTGCCCGCCCCACGCCTCGGGAAAGGCGAGCCCGTTCCACCCCGCCTCGACGTACTGCGCATAGGCCTCCTTGAAGCCCGGCGTGGTTACGACCTGCCCGTTCTCCAGCCGGGCGCCCTGACGGTCCGAGACGGGGTTCAGCGGTGCGACCACCTCGTCGGCGAAGCGGCCCGCCTCCTCGAGGATGCTGGCGACAAGGTCGTCTGACAGGTCGTCGAACGCGCCGGTCGCCCGCACGGCGTCGAGCCCGGCGGCATGCTCGAGAAGGAAGTGCATGTCCCGGACGGGGGTGCGGTAGGCCATGGCGTTCTCCCGGAGTCGTTTGTTTTCGCCACTATGCCCGCTCAAGCGGTGGATGGGGAGTGAACGGAACTGCAAGCCAGGCTAACGCGCGCGAATGTCACGAATCTGGCAGGCGAATGACGAGGGGATCGAACGTGCGGCGCGCCGCCTCGCGACGGGCGGCCTCGTCGGCGTGCCGACGGAGACGGTCTACGGCCTCGCGGCGGATGCGAGCGATGGCGAGGCGGTGGCGAGCGTCTTCACGGCGAAGGGACGCCCGCGCTTCAACCCGTTGATCGTACACGTCGCCGATCCGGCCGCAGCGGAAGCGCTGGTCGACACCTCCCCCGAGGCGCGGCGTGTGATGAGCGCCTTCTGGCCGGGGCCCCTGACGCTCGTCCTTCCGACGAAAGCCGCAGCGCCGATCGCCTCCCTGGCGAGCGCGGGCCTGCCGAGCCTCGCCATCCGTTGTCCTGCCCACGAAGTCGCAAGAGCTCTGCTCGCACGGTTCGGCAGGCCCTTCGTCGCGCCGAGCGCCAATCCTTCCGGCGGCGTCAGTCCGACGACGGCGCGGCACGTTGCCGAAGGCTTGCCGGACGTGCCCGTCCTCGACGGCGGACCATGCGAAGTCGGCGTCGAGAGCACCATCGTCGGTCTCGCCGGTAAACGCCCGACCCTTCTGCGGCCGGGCAGCGTGCTCGCTGCCGACGTCGAGGCCGTTCTCGGCATGCCGCTCGCCCAGCCGTCCGGCGGCGTCGAAGCGCCCGGCATGATGCGGAGCCATTACGCGCCTGCCTCCGCCGTCAGGCTGAACGCGCGGTCGCTGGGCCGAGGCGAAGTGCTGCTCGGATTCGGGGGAACCGCAGGGGCTGCGTTCGACTTGTCCCCGACCGGCGACCTGCGGGAGGCCGCCGCGAACCTTTTCGCTGCCCTACGCCGCCTCGATGGCCTCGCGCCGGTAATCGCGGTCGCCCCGATACCCCATACGGGCCTGGGCGTCGCGATAAACGACCGCCTTGCCCGTGCGGCCGCCCCGCGGGACTAGTTCGAAGCGAGCCGAACCTGCCGCTTGGCGACGCGGTAGAAGAGGTGATCGTCCAGCACGGCCGTCTGCTCCATCGCCCCGACCCAGAAGGGCTGCACGTAGTCGGCGTGGTAGTGCGTAGCGCCGCCCGACAGCGGCAGGCGGAAACCGCCGAGGACCGCAGTCGCCGCCGCCTGCGCCTTGATCATCGCGCGCCGCTCGACCGCCTTCTCCATCGAGCCGTCGCAGGCGAAGCTGAACTGGCACCCCCAGCCTTTGGCCGCGCCCTGGAAGACGACGCCGCAGACCGTGTTCGGATAGCGACGGCTCTCGACGCGGTTCAGGACCACGTCGGCGACCGCCATACGGCCGGCGAGGGTCTGGCTGCGGGCTTCGTAGTAGATCGCCTCGGTAAGGCACCGGCGGTCGTCATCGTCGATCGCGGTCAGGTCGATGGCGCGCAGGTCGAAGGCCGCGAGGCGCCCGGGCAGCGGTCCCGCCGCCGCGCGCAGCCCTTCGCCGTCGAGGCCGGCCTCGTCGAGTTGCGTGAAGGGATCGGCCTCCACGACAACCTGGGCGATCTCGGCGCCCGGCGCAGGGGCCTCCCCGAACGCTTCGGGAAGAGCGAGCGGTATCGCCTCGGGCGGCGACGCCACCTCCGCTTCCGCCGGGACGACGCCCGTCGCGAACGCTGCGACCATGCTAGCGCTAAGCGCGAGGAGCACCTCGATCGGTCGTCTCATCCTACCGCCCTCTTCCGGCCCAAATCCGTGCGGTGTCTCTGGCAAGCTCCGGGCCGTGGCCCGCGGCGGAGAGAGCTAGAAGGGCACGCGGGGACTCACAACGCCGTGAGAGCAGGGGATGCAGCCGTCAGAGTGAAGAAAGAAGCCTCATCAAAGGGTTAAAAAGTTATGAACAATCCGTGACCTCTTCAGGGCTATTTCCTGATGGGGTTTCCTCACTGCAAACCATCACGCGGCTGTCGCGATGGCCGCCTGGGCGGCGGCGAGCCGGGCGATCGGCACGCGGTAGGGCGAACAGGAAACGTAGGTCAGCCCCACCCCCTCGCAGAAGGCGATCGAGGCCGGGTCTCCACCATGTTCGCCGCAGATGCCGAGCTTGAGGTCGGGTTTCACCGCCCGCCCCTTCTCGGCCGCGATCCGGACGAGCGCGCCCACCCCCTCCTTGTCGAGGCTGACGAAGGGGTCCTGCGGCAGGAGGCCGTTCTTTACGTAGGCCGGCAGGAAGCTGCCCGCGTCGTCTCGGCTGAGCCCGAAGGTCGTCTGCGTCAGATCGTTGGTCCCGAAGGAGAAGAACTCGGCGTCGCCTGCGATCTCGTCTGCCGTGAGGGCAGCCCGCGGCAGCTCGATCATCGTCCCGACGAGGTAGTCGAGCCTGCGGCCCTTCTCCTCGAAGACTGCGTCCGCGACCGCCTCGATTCGGGTGCGCAGACGGCTGAGCTCGGCGCGGGTCGCGACGAGCGGCACCATGACCTCGGGGACGACCGCCTCGCCGGTCTCCGCGACGACGTCGCAAGCGGCCTCCATGAGCGCCCGGACCTGCATCTCGTAGATCTCGGGGTAGGAGATGCCGAGGCGGCAGCCCCGGTGCCCCAGCATCGGGTTCTGCTCCTCCAGCTGGCGCGCGCGGCGGGAGAAGGCCTCCGGGTCCGCCCCAGCCGCCCGGGCCACCTCCGCGATCTCCTCGTCGCTCTGCGGCAGGAACTCGTGCAGCGGCGGATCGAGGAGGCGGACCGTGACTGGCAGGCCGCGCATGACCGTGAAGAGCTCGGTGAAGTCGCTCCTTTGATGCGGCAGGAGCTTGGCGAGCGCCGCCTGCCGGGACGACTCGCTCTCCGACAAGATCATCTCGCGGACCGCCAGGATGCGCTCGGCGTCGAAGAACATGTGCTCCGTGCGGCAAAGGCCGATCCCCTCCGCCCCGAAGCCGCGCGCGGTCTTCGCGTCGAGCGGCGTCTCGGCGTTGGCACGCACGCCCATCCGGCGGAAGCCGTCGGCCCAGCCCATCAGCGTCGCGAAGTCACCGGACAGCTCCGGCTCGACCGTCGGAACGGCGCCGAAGAAGACCTCCCCCGTCGCCCCGTCGATGGTGATGGCCTCGCCACGCCCGATGCGCCGCCCGCCCGCGATCACCGCTTCACCGTCCTTCTCCATGCGCAGATCGCCCGCGCCGCAGACGCAAGGCCGCCCCATGCCGCGCGCGACGACGGCGGCGTGGCTCGTCATCCCGCCCCGGGCGGTCAGGATCCCCGCCGCCGCGTGCATGCCGTGAATGTCCTCTGGGCTCGTCTCGACCCGCACGAGGATCACGCGCCGCCCCGCGTTCGCCGCCGCCTCGGCCTCGTCGGCGGAGAAGACGACCTCGCCCGACGCCGCGCCCGGGCTCGCGGGCAGGCCGCGGGTCAGAAGGTCGCGAGGCGCGTCGGGGTCGAGCGTCGGGTGCAAGAGCTGATCGAGCGCCGAAGGGTCCACGCGCATCACCGCTTCGCGCGCGTCGATCTTGCCCTCCTCGCAGAGGTCGACCGCGATCTTCAACGCCGCCTTGGCCGTCCGCTTTCCAGTCCGCGTCTGCAACATCCAGAGGGTGCCCTCTTGGATGGTGAACTCGATGTCCTGCATGTCGCGGTAGTGGCTTTCGAGCGTCTCGAAGACCGACAGAAGCTCGGCATAGGTCTCGGGCATCGCCTCTTCGAGCGAAGGGCCGTCCGTCCCCTGACGCTCCCGCCCGTCCCGCGTAAGGGACTGCGGCGTCCTGATGCCCGCAACGACGTCCTCTCCTTGCGCGTTGATGAGGTACTCGCCGTAGATCGCATTCTCGCCGGTGGACGGATCGCGCGTGAAGGCGACGCCCGTGGCCGAGGTCTGGCCCATATTGCCGAAGACCATGGCCTGCACGTTGACGGCCGTTCCCCACGCCTCGGGAATGTTGTTGAGACGGCGGTACGTCTTCGACCGCTCGTTCATCCAAGAGCCGAAGACCGCGTCGATCGCGCCCCAAAGCTGCGCCTGCGGGTCCTGCGGGAAGGGCTCGCCCAAGCGGTGCTCGACCGCCCGCTTGTACTCCGCGATCACTCCGCGCCAGTCGCTCGCCGACAGCTCCGTATCGAGAACGTAGTCACGGTCCATCTTGTAGTCGTCGAGGATCTCCTCGAAGTCGTGGTGCGCCATGCCGAGCACCACGTCCGCATACATCTGAATGAAGCGGCGGTAGCTGTCATAGGCGAAGCGCTCGTCCCCCGAGCGCTCGGCGAGGCCCTTCGCCGTCTCGTCGTTGAGGCCGAGGTTCAGGACCGTGTCCATCATCCCCGGCATCGACGCCCGCGCGCCCGAGCGGACGGAGACGAGGAGCGGGTTCGACGCGTCGCCGAAGCGCGCGCCGACGACCTCTTCCACCTTCGCTAGCGCCGAAGCGACCTCTTCACGCAGCCCATCCGGGTACTGCCGGCCGTTGGCGTAGAACGCGGTGCAGACCTCGGTCGTGATCGTGAAGCCTGGCGGCACCGGCAGGCCGAGCGAGGCCATCTCGGCGAGGTTCGCGCCCTTGCCGCCCAGAAGGTCCTTCATGCCCGTGCGGCCCTCGGCGTCCCCGCCGCCGAAGGCGTAGACGAGCTTTCCAGGGGTGGTGCTGCCTTCGGCCATTCCGTCTCCTCGGGCCGCCCCGATGCGCCGGACGGTCCATGCTGCGTTGCAATAGACGCGTCATAACGCGTCTGGAGCGAGCGTCTTGCAAGGAGTGCAGTACGGTAGCGCTACCAGCGGGAATTTTCGCGAAAGCCGCCGAAGAGAGCGCTCACACGCCCCCCGCCCCGTCACCCCGGGCCCGGCCCGGGGCGCCGGAAGCTCAGCCTTCGAGCTTCGAGAAGTCCGCGATCCGCTCGCAGACGCCCTTGATCGAGTTCAGGAGCGCCAGGCGGTTCCGCGTCAGCGTCTCGTCCTCGGTGACGACCGTCACCTCGTCGAAGAACGCATCGACCGGCCCGCGCAGCTTCGACAGCAGCGACATGGCGTCAGTGAACCGCTCCTCTTCGAGGGCAGGCAGAACCTGCACCCGGACCTCTTCGAGGGTGTCGTAGAGCGCCTTCTCCTCACCTTGCGCGAAGGCGTCCGGCGAGATGGCCTCGGACGGCTCGGTTCCCTTCTTCGCTTCGGCCCGCAGGATGTTCGCCGCGCGCTTGTAGGCGGTGATGAGGTTCGCCCCGTCCTCGGTCCCAAGGAACGCTTCGAGCGCTTCGAGCTTGCGCACGACGAGCACGAGGTCGTCGGCGTCCGGCGTCAGGACGGCAGCGATGTGATCGTGCCGGTGGCCTTGGTCGCGGAGGTAGACGGTGAGGCGGTCGTGGAAGAACCCGAGTAGATCCTTCGCCGCGTCTGCGTTCGAGCCGCCGAACGTTTCGAGGAGTGGTAGTTTGAGGCTACCGCTCAGTAGAATCTGTACGGCGCCGAGTGCCATGCGGCGAAGCGCAAACGGGTCCTTGGAGCCGGTCGGCTTCGCGTCGATGCTCCAGAACATGACCAGCGTCGCGAGCTTGTCCGCCAGCGCCACTGCCACGCTGACCGGCGCGGTCGGCACCTCGTCGCCCTGCCCCTGCGGCTTGTAGTGGTCGCGGATAGCGTCAGCGACGTCCTGCTCCACGCCCGCTTCGAGCGCGTAGTACCGCCCCATCACGCCTTGGAGCTCAGGGAACTCGCCGACCATCTCGGTCGGCAGGTCCGCCTTGGCGAGGCGCGCGGCCTTCTCCGCATGGCCCGGGTCGGCGCCGACCTTCGGTGCGATCTCTCGGGCAAGGGCGGCGACGCGGTCCACCTTGTCCGCGATCGTGCCGAGCCCTTCGAAGAAGGTGATGCCCGACAGGCGCTCGGCGTGCTCTTCGAGCGGCGTCTTCAAGTCTTGGCGGTAGAGGAACAGCGCGTCGGACAGGCGCGCGGTCAGGACGCGCTCGTAACCCGTCATCATCGCGGCGCCCCCGTCCTCGGGTTCGACGTTCGCCACCGTGACGAAGCGCGGCGCGAGGCGGCCCGTGGAAGGATCGCGGACGGAGAAGTACTTCTGATGCCCGCGCATGGCGGCGGTCAGAACCTCGTCGGGGACCTGAAGGAAGGCCGGATCGAACTTGCCGATCCGCGGCACGGGCCACTCGGCGAGGCCTGCGACTTCCGCCAGCAGACCCTGGTCCTCGACTAGCGCCAGCCCCTGCGCCTGGCAGAGCGCCCTCGCCTCGCCCAGCACGCGCTCCTCGCGCTCGTCCGGGTCGAGGACGACCCTGGCTGCACGAAGCCGCTCTTCGTAGGTCTCCCAGCTACGCGTCTGGACCTCGCCCGGCGCCATGAAGCGGTGCCCCTCGGTCAGGTCGCCCGATCTGATCGGCTGGCCGCCGTTCTCGACCTCGAAGGGCACGACCTCGCCGCCGAAGGTGCAGAGGACGCGGTGCAGCGGGCGGACCCAGCGAAGCTCGCCCGCCCCCCAGCGCATCGACTTCGGCCAGGGGAAGTCGCGCACGATGGCGGGCACGGCCTCGGCGATGACCTCGGCGGTCGGACGGCCCGGCTCGTTGATGATGGCGACGTAGAACGCGCCCTTCTTGTCCTCGCGGGTCTCGGCCTGGTCGATGCTGTCGAGACCAGCGCCCCGCAGGAACCCTTCGACCGCCTTCTCCGGCGCGCCGACGCGGGGACCTTTGCGTTCCTCCGTGCGATCCTTCGTCTTCTCCGGCAGGCCGGTCGCGAGGAAGGTCAGGCGGCGCGGTCCGCCGAAGGCGCGCGCATCGTTCGCGGGAAAGCCCGCCTCGCGAAGGCGCGCCCCCATCAGCCGCTCTAGGTCGGCGGCGGCGCGGCGCTGCATGCGGGCGGGGATCTCTTCGGAGAACAGCTCTAGCAGGAGGTCGGGCATGGGCGCGGGCTGTAAGGCTCACCGCACCCCCGTGCAACAGAGTGGACGCGCGAGGTGTTCGTGCCCCGACAGGAGGAAGCAGCATGCAAAGCCCCGAAGAGCACTTCGTCGAGAAGTGGATCGCCCAGCACGTGACCGCCGAGGGCTATGAAGGCCGCTCGGAGCACTCGCGCGACTACCGCGCCGACCTCCTCGCGGATGCAGAGAAGGAAGGCTTCAGCAAGGCCGCCATCGAAGCCCACATCGGCAAGCTCGACGAGCGCCTGCACGACGCGGTCACGACCGAGACCGAACAGGTGATGATGGAAGAGGACGAACGCTCCGGTGCCCGCTCCGTCGAACTGCCGAAGAAGTAGAAGTCAGCCTTCGAGGAGGTCGTTGAGGTCGTCCTCGCCGACCTTCCCGAAGAAGGCGGACGTATCGAACATCACGACGTGGTCCTGCCCGTCCTGCGTGAACGCGACCCGGTCGACCGGTACGCCGTCGCAGCGAAGGGTGGTCTGGTTGGTGATGACGAAACCCGGATAGCGTTCGCCGAGCCAGCTCAGCTCCGCGGCCTTGCCCGCCGCAGTGTCCTGCGCCTCGATCGGGACGAGCGCCTCGCAACCCGACGCGACGTCCGCCGGCTCCGGCAACGGCTCTTGCGGACCTTCGGATGGGGGCGGCGTCGTCTCGCACGCCGCGAGCAAAGCAAACCCGAGAAGCGCGGCGCGCCACTTCGTCATTTCCGGTCGCCTCCCAAGCGCGCCGCGACAGTGGGGGGTGTTCCTCCGGTTGTCGAGCGCACGATGCCGAGACGGCGCCGCGCCAGGGCGGGCGGGCTCTCCGGCAGGGCGAGCTGCGCCGCCGTCCGGGCGGCGAACCTTGCGAGGGACCAATCGGTTGCCCGGACCTTCAGCTTCCTGGGAAGGCCGATCCGACCCGCCACCGGCGCCGGAACCAGGCTCGCCGCGACGCGGACGAGCGGCGCTTGGAGCGGCTTCGCGGCGCGGGGAAGCACGGTGCGATTCGCCATCAGACCCAGGAAGGTATCTAAAACGTCCGAGCCTTCGAGGTCGGGCGCAGTCCGTGTCAGGAGGTCTTCCCACCCCGCGAAGCTCGCCGGCGCGGACAGCGCGCCGTAGGCGGTCGCGACGGGCTTCGCTTCTGTGAAGAGCGCGTCCCATTCGGACGGCGAAAGGGGCATGGTAAGGGCGTCATAGGCGCGGGCGAAGCCAAACGCCGCCGTCGCGTGGACCCAAGTCAGGAGGCGGTCGTCGTCGGCGCGATAGGGCTCGCCCCGGTCCGTGACGCCCTTAATTCCCGCGTGGATGCGGTTCACACGCCCGATCATGGGCAGCGCGACCGACCGCCCGGCGTAGATCGTCACCATCGCGGCGAGCCCGGTCCGCCGCAGGCGTTCCCGCGGATCCTGCGCGAAGGTGGAGTGATCCCAGACCCCGTGCCGGACGCTCGGCAGTGATAGCTCCAAGATCACGGCGAGGACCCCGCCGACGAAGAGGGTCACAGGGTTCGCGAACACGCGCCAGGAGACACCGTCCGCAGGCGTCAGCGCCGGCTCGCCCAGGGGCGCGTCGAAGCGCGGGCGCGGGCCGTCGTCGGGGTAGAGATAGGCGTCGTAGAGGCGGCCGAGACCCGGGACGGAGAAGGTCACCATCCCGGGGCGGACGCGCCGGTCAGCTCGCCTCGGCCAGGACGTCGGTGTAAAGCTCCGAGGGATCGGGCTCGGGCGATTCGAGCGCGAAGTCGGCGGCCGCCTTCACCCGCTCCTTCACGTCCGAATCGATCGCCTTCAGCGCGTCCTCGTCGGCGTGCTTGCCGTCGAGGATGCGGGCCTTGCACCGCTCGATCGGGTCGGACTTCTTGCGGTACTCGTCGACCTCGTCCCGCGTGCGGTACTTAGCCGGGTCCGACATGGAGTGGCCGCGATAGCGGTAGGTCTTCATCTCGAGGACGTAAGGCCCCTCGCCCGCCCGCGCGCGCTCGACAGCCTCGCGGCTCTCTTCGCGCACGGCGACGACGTCCATACCGTCCACTTCCTTGCCGGGGATGCCGAAGCTCGCGCCGCGCTTGTAGAGGTGCGTCTCGGCGGAGGCGCGCTTCACGCTCGTGCCCATGGCGTACTGGTTGTTCTCGATCACGAAGATCACGGGCAGGTTCCAGAGCTTCGCCATGTTCATGGCCTCGAAGACCTGACCCTGGTTCGACGCGCCGTCGCCCAGATAGGTGAAGCTGACGTTGTTGTTGCCCCGGTACTTGTTGGCGAAGGCGAGACCCGCGCCGATCGGCACCTGCGCGCCGACGATGCCGTGCCCGCCGTAGAACTTCTTCTCCGACGAGAACATGTGCATCGAGCCGCCCTTGCCGCGCGAGTAGCCGCCTTCGCGGCCCGTCAGCTCGGCCATGACGCCGTTGGGGTCCATGCCGCACGCCAGCATGTGGCCGTGGTCGCGGTAGCCCGTGATGACCTGATCGCCTTCCTGGCGCAGCGCCTCGAGGCCCGTCACCACGGCCTCCTGGCCGATGTAGAGGTGGCAGAAGCCGCCGATGTGACCCATGCCGTAGAGCTGCCCGGCCCGCTCCTCGAACCGGCGGATCAGGAGCATCATCCGGTAGTATTCGAGCAGCTCGTCGGCGGTGGCGGACAGGTTGCTCTTGGCCGGGGCGGAAGCGTCTGCAGGCATGAAGGTCTCCGTGTTCTGTCCGGTAGCTAGCCTGACAAGCCGGGCAAACAAAGGCCCGAAGACCGCCGAACGACGTTGCGGGGAGTTTAAGAGCGCGTGAAGCATGCCTGAGCGAGGATAGCACGATGCGCCGCGCCGCGATCCTTTCTCTTTTCCTGCTCCTGGCGTGCTCGCCGGACCCAGAGCCTGCGCCCGCGCCTTCCCCCGTCCCGCAAACCGAACGCGCCGATGCGGCGCTGCCGACCGAGGAGCTCGTTTGCCTCGCCACGGCCGCCTACTTCGAGGCACGCGGCGAAGGCGAGGAAGGCATGGCCGCGGTCGCTCATGTCGTCATGAACAGGGCAGAGAGCGAAGCCTATCCGGACACCCCCTGCGCGGTCGTCACGCAGCGGCGGGGCCGTTCCTGCCAGTTCAGCTGGTACTGCGACGGCAAGCCCGACCAGCCGAAGAACCTCGCCCGCTATGCAGAAGCCCTAACCGTCGCGCGTGCGGTGATGAACGGCGAGGCGCCCGATCCGACGGACGGAGCGACCATGTTCCACGCATCGCGCAGCACGCCTTACTGGGCACAGCACGCTTCGATGACCGCCGAGATCGGCAGCCACCGATTCTACCGGTTGGACTGACGCTGCGAACGCCGCGCAGCCGTCCTTGGCCGCCGGGGCGGTGAGACGATGGGCCAGGTGTCCGGACGTCCCCGC
The DNA here is from genome assembly GCF_014199615.1 of Parvularcula dongshanensis. Taxonomy (GTDB): domain Bacteria; phylum Pseudomonadota; class Alphaproteobacteria; order Caulobacterales; family Parvularculaceae; genus Parvularcula; species Parvularcula dongshanensis. Next base: position 50,096 of record NZ_JACHOB010000005.1, read on the forward strand.
GCTGAGCGGGGAGGGAAAGTGATACTGTAACCCAGAACGGAGACGTCCGGCGGTGATCTTGCCAAGGGGCCCTCGCAGGGGGCGACCTTTCGGCACCTTGGTCCGCGATAGCGCTTCAATCCCTCGTCCCTCGGGAATGAACGGCAGGCCCCGATCAGCCACCTGCCGCACGGACCGCTACGTCCGCTCCCCTTAGGATCACCGTCCCCCGAACCGATGAGTAGCGTGCACACCGCCCGGCCTGTCCGAGAGAACGGGAGCAGCATGACATGGGGAAACGGGGCGGGGATAAGTTCGGCGTTGGAGCGCCTCTCCGCGTCCCGCCGAAGGCAGGCCGTCCCCTATTGGGCCTCGGAGCGCCACGGCCTGAGCGAGAGGGGGTGCGAGGGGCGGCGTCGTGCCCCGCTAGCAGTGCTGCGCAGGACGAGAGGTCGGGCGCTGGACCCCGGGACGGGCCCGGGGTGACGGTGAGTGGGGAATGGTTTGCGCTTCGCCGCGCCGTTGCTGTCCCTCACTCCAAATCGACGATCTCGGCCTCCCTCGTCCTGTTAGAGGCGAGCCGCTTTGGATGGCTGCGGAACAAGACGGCTGCGGGAGAGGCGGCACGTTTCAGCGCGCGCCTTCGTCTCAATCGGTCTGGCTGCCGTCCCGCTTCGTGAGCGCCAGCCCTCGCCCGGGCTCTTCGAGACCCGCATGTCGATCGCCGGGTCGGTATAGGTCACCGCGTCCGCCGCCGCCCGCGTTCCGACCTCCAAGAGCAGCGCCTTCCGGTCCGAGCGGTTTACCAGCCTATGACCGTTCGGAACGCCAGCCTTGAACCCCGCCGCGTCGCCGGCGCGCAACACGGTCTCGCCGTCGTCTTCTTCGAGCACCACCTCGCCTTCGAGAACGAAGACGAACTCGTCCTCGCTCTCGTGCCAATGGCGATGGGCGGAAGCGGCGCCGGAAGCGAGCGTCGTCAGGTTCACGCCGAACTGCGTCAGGCCGGCGAGGTCGCCGACCCGGCGCTTGGAGCGGCCACGGACCGCTTCGTCATAGGGCTTCGGATAGCCCGTCCCGGTGACGGCCGGCGCCGCATCCAAGTCCAGCTTCGGCAAGGTGGTCCCTCCTCGAGCGTTCGCGCAGGCCCAGCCAAGTCCTATCATTGTAGAACCTGCGTCGCCTTGCCGTCATGCTCGCGTCATGTAGAATCGGCTAAGCTACGGCAGAAGGCGCGAGTCTTTCTCTCGCGCCGACCTCACGGGAGTACGCGTCTTCGCTTCGCTCGCGGCACAGACCAGACAAGGCGTCAGCAGCCGAATAGGCCGCACGCCCCCCGCGTCTCCCCCGGAAAGGAGGCGCTAGGCGTGCAACACTCTTCCGCTGCGGCCGTAAGGCGGCTGCCCGCGTTCCAGGCGATGCCGCCCGATGGCTGTCCCGCCCTCGTCCTCAACGCCGATTTCCGGCCCCTCTCCTACTTCCCGCTCTCCTTGTGGTCCTGGCAGGACACGTTGAAGGCGGTCTTCCTCGACCGGGTCGACGTGGTCGCGGAGTACGAAACCCAAGTTCACAGCCCCACCCGCGCCATGCGCCTGCCGTCAGTGGTCTCCCTCAAGACCTATGTGAACCACGCGCGACAGCCCGCCTTCACCCGGTTCAACGTCTTCCTAAGGGATGGCTTCGCCTGCCAGTATTGCGGCACCGCCGAGCGCGAGAACCTGACCTTCGATCACGTCATCCCGCGCAACAAGGGCGGCAAGACGACCTGGGAGAACATCGTCGCCGCCTGCAGCCCCTGCAATCTGAAGAAGGGCGGCAAGATGCCGAGGGATGCGAAGATGTTTCCGCATCACGCGCCGCGCCGCCCGAACATGTTCGAACTGAACGAACGCGGTCGCGCATTCCCGCCCAACTACCTGCATGAGAGCTGGCAGGACTACCTCTACTGGGACGTGGAGCTGGAGCCGTAATTCGCCTACTGACGGAGAACGAGCTGGCGCTGGCCGCCACCGTCTTCGGCGACCGCCTCGACGCCCGTAGGGTCGAGTTGAGCGATCGCCGCCTGCCCTTCCAGCCGTTCGGCCTTATCGTCGCGCCTGCCCAGACGATCTTCTTCGGTCCGCATCTGCGACCCGACTACGCCGACGCGCCGCGGAGCGTTCAGGCGGTGTTTCTCCACGAGATGACCCACTGCGCGCAGGCGCAAGCCGGAATGGACCTCATTCCCCGCGGGATCGGCGCCCACGCCAGCGCGCGCTTTCTCGGAAGAAGCGCCTACGCCTACGACCCATCGCCGGCGCCGCTCGTCGGGCGGCCCTTCGAGCATCAGGCCGCCATGGTCGAAGACGCCTGGCGGATGCTCGGCGGCCTGTTGCCGCGCCATGCCGATGCGCGCCTACCTGACCTCTTAGCGGCGCTGGGTCACGCCGACGTACTCGCCAGCCGCACGGCGTCTTTGAGCTTCGGCGCGCCGCCACTGCTGAGGACGCCGTTGCGATAGATCCGACCCATGAAGAACAGGATCACGCCGGTGAAGGCGACGAGCAGCAAGGTCGCGCCGAGCAGCTCCCATAGCGGCAGGCCCTGATTGATGCGCATCATGACGGCGTAGGGCGTGTAGATCGGGATCCAGGTCAGGATCCGCGCCACGAGGCCGTTCGGATCCTGTACCACCTGCTGAAGGAAGGGCAGCGGCAGGATCAGGACGATCGTCATCGGCCCGACGAAGCTCTGCGCGTCCTGGATCGAGGACGACATCGCCCCTACCGCGAGGTAGAGCGAGGCGAACATCACGTAGCCGACCACGAAGTAGAAGAAGAACAGCGGCACGAGCGGGGAGCCGAAGAGCACGTCTCTGATCGCTACGACCGCCTCGTCCGCACCGCCGAAGAGCGTAAGACCGGCGAAGCCCGCTAGGAGGAACAGGACGGGCGCGGTCACTCCGACCAGCGCGAGGCCGATCAGCTTCCCTGCCATGAGCTCTCCTGCCGATACCGAGGAGAGAAGAACCTCTACGATCTTGTTCGACTTTTCCTCGACGGTGGAGGTGAGCAACATGCCGCCGACGGACATGATCATGACCAGGAGGAGGTAGGCGAGCGCCAGCGGAATGTAGAGCGCGGCGAACTCTGCGAAGCCGGCCTCCTCGTCGCCTTCCGAATCGGACTTGTAGGTCGCGAGCGGCGCGTCGATCATTTCGATCTCGGCGACCGCGTCCGCAGGCAACCCCTGCTCGGCGTAGGCGGACCGCTTGAGCGCGGATGTCAGCGCCTCGCGAAGGGCTTCGCGCAGATCGACATCGGCAAGGTTGGTGGTCCAGAACTGGGCGTCCTCGCCGTCCGCATCGAAGTCAGCCGGAATCAGCAGGGCCGCGAAGAGTTGGGACGCGTCCTCCGCCTCGTTCGCCGGAAGCTGCCGCTCGCCGTTGAGATAAGGGCGCAAGGCGGCGGCCGCCGCGGCGAGGTCGCCGGATAGAGGAACGTCCGCGGGCGGCTCGATCCGCCGCAAGGTGTGACGCGGCGCCTCGGCGGGCGGGGTGCCCGGCGGCAGCTGTTCCGCGATCGCCGCGTTCGCCGCCTCGATCCCGCCAGCCTCGGCGAAGGCCGCGCGGCGGTCGAGCGTCAGGTCGTCTTCCGTCGGACGGAAGGCCTCCGGCAGGTCGAACTCCCGATCACGCACCGCTTCGAGGCCGGTGACATAGGCGTCCCAGGTCTCGATCTCGCGGCGGACCCGCCGGTTCTCAATCACCTGATCGATCTCGGCGCCGTAGCGCCCGGTCTGATCGATGACGGTGAAGGCGCGCACGGGTTGCGACACCGCGTTGAGGTAGCCGGCGGCCACACCGAACAGGGCGGAAACCGGGATGATCAGCAAGAAGAGCAGGAAGCCGCGCGTCAGCACGTACTTGCGGTACTCCTGCGCGATCAGTTGCCACAGGGCCATCACGCGGCCTCCCTCTGGACGTCGGGCGCGGGAGAGGCGCCGGCGAAGCGGAAGAACAGCTCGTGCAGGGACGTCGCGTCCGCACCGAAGCCGTTGACGGTGACGCCGTGCTGAAGGCAGGCCGCGAGGATCGCTTGGCTGTCCGCCCCTTCGTTCAGAAGCAGGGCGAAGCGTTCGCCGCCCAAGGGTGCGATCGAGGCGATGCCGGGCACGCCGCGCAAGGGGGCGGGATCGTCGGGCGTCACGAGGACGAGGCGTTCGCCGTCGAGTGCCCGAGCCTCGGCCAGGGTTCCTTCGAACACCTTCTTTCCGTGTGCGATCATCAAGAAGCGGTCGCACAGCCGCTCGGCGTGCTCCATCACGTGGGTGGAGAACACGATGGTCCGCCCGCCCGCGCGAAGCTCGCCGATCATGTCCTCGAGGAGCTGTTGGTTGACGGGGTCGAGGCCCGAGAAGGGCTCGTCCAGGATGAGAAGCTCTGGCTCGTGGGCGATGACGGAGAGGAGCTGGACCTTCTGCGCCATGCCCTTGGACAGCGCCTCGATCTTGGTCTTGCGGAACTCGCCGAGGCCGAAGCGTTCGAGCAAGGCGTCGGCGCGCGACCTCGCCTCCGCACGCGGCACGCCCTTGAGACGCGCGAAGTAGGCGATCGAGTCCGCCGCCTTCATCTTGCGGTAGAGGCCGCGCTCTTCGGGCAGATAGCCGACCCGGCGCCGGACGTTGCGGGGACTCGTGCTGCCGAGGACGCGGACCGTGCCGCTGGTCGGCGGAACGATGTCCATGATCATGCGCAGCGTCGTCGTCTTGCCGGCGCCGTTCTGGCCGAGGAAACCGTAGATCTCGCCAGGGCGAACCGCGAAGGACAGGTCGTCGACAGCAGTGAAGCCGCCATAGCGGCGCGTCGCATGTTCGAGGCTCAGGACAGGTTCGGTCATGCGGTGCCCCCTAAGGGGCGCATCCTACCAAAGCGTTCGCCCCTCGAATGAAGGCTGGCGGCGTGTGGTGGGGCTGTCAAGGCTGCTTGACCCGTACCGTAGCATGCGGCCTGCGGAAGAACCTATCGACGGCCAACCCCGCGCGTTACGCTGCGTTGCGACACACGAAGCGAGAGTAGTCATGATCCGTCCCCTCCTCGGCGCCAGCGCGCTGGTCCTCGCCCTCGCCACGCCTGCCTTCGCGCAGGACGGCGTGACGGCCGCCGTCGAAGGCGACTACGACTACCTCGAAGCGCTCTACAAGGACCTGCACCGCAACCCCGAGCTGTCCTTCCAAGAGAAGGAGACGTCCAAGCGCTTGGCACGGGAGCTCAAGAAGGCCGGCTACGACGTGACGACCGGGGTCGGCGGGACGGGCGTCGTCGCGGTGATGAAGAACGGCGAGGGTCCGACGGTCCTCGTCCGTGCCGATATGGACGGCTTGCCCGTCAAGGAAGAGACCGGTCTTCCCTATGCGAGCGAAGCGACCGGGCCGAACCGCGAAGGCGAGGTCTTTCCCACCATGCACGCCTGCGGTCACGACGTGCACATGACGAGCCTGGTCGGGGCGGCGAGGCGCCTCGCCGAGATGCGGGACAGCTGGTCGGGAACGCTGGTTCTGATCGGGCAACCTGCCGAGGAGATCGGGCTCGGCGCTGTCGCGATGATCGAGGACGGGCTCTACGAGCGCTTCCCAAAGCCGGACGTCGGAATCGCGCTGCACGATTCGGCCAGCCTGCCTGCCGGGCAGATCTCCTACACGCCGGGCTACGCCCTCGCCAACGTCGACAGCGTGGACATCCACGTGAAGGGCGTGGGCGGGCACGGCGCCTATCCGCACACGACGGTCGACCCCGTGGTGATCGGCGCGCGCATCGTCGACACGTTGCAGACTCTGGTCTCTCGGGAGATCTCGCCGCTCGATCGCGCCGTCATCACCGTCGGCGCCTTCAATGCGGGCACCAAGCACAACATCATACCGCCCGAAGCGCACCTTCAGATCACCGTACGCAGCTTCGACGACGCGACCCGCGAGAAGCTGCTGTCGGGCATCAAACGCATCGCCGAGGCGCAGGCGCGCTCGGCGGGCCTCGAAGGTGACATGCTGCCGACCGTCACGGTCGAAGAGCCCTACACCCCCAGCACCTACAACGATCCCGATCTGACCGGCCGGGTCGCCGGCGCCCTTCGCCGGACTTTCGGCGAGGACCGCGTGCGCGAAGTGCCGCCGGTCATGGGGGGCGAGGACTTCAGCCAGTTCACGCGGATGGGCGACGACCTGCCGACGGTCATCTTCTGGATCGGGGCGGTGCCGCAAGACCGCTTCGCGGCCGCACAGGAAAGCGGTGAGGCCCTGCCCTCGCTGCATTCGCCCTTCTTCGCCCCGGATCCCCGTCCGACGCTGTTGACGGGAGCGAGCGCGTTGACGGCCGCCGCCCTGGACCTGCTGAGCACCGAAGAGGTGCAGGTCGGCAACTAATCCGGACCGAAGCGCGGCACCTCTGCAGTCCTGCCTTTACGTTTTCCGACCCCCGTGCCGAAATGGGACGGGGAACGCCACGGGCATGACGAAATGGCACTTCTAAGCGGTACGAACGGCAACGATACCATCGAGGGCACGTCGGGCAGCGACCGGCTATCCGGCCTCGACGGCCATGACTTGCTCTATGGGCGCGTCGGAAACGACGTACTCGACGGCGGCAAGGGAAACGATACGCTGTTCGGGGGGCGGGGAAACGACACGCTGATCGCGTCGCACGGCTCAGATGACCTGTACGGGGGCGCTGGCAACGACAAGTTCATCATCGCCGGTGGGACGGCCACGATTAGCGGCGGTTCCGGTGCCGACTTGATCGAGGTCCTGGCGGGCAATCAATCCGTCGCCGCCGTCACGGACTTCACCTACGGAGAGGATACGCTCGTGTTCGGGGGGCGGACCGTCTCGACGGAAGCCGAGTTTGCTGCCCTCCACGGCGATCCACAGTTCGACGTCTACTATCAGACCCCGAGTTGGATACCAGGCGAACCGTACGGGTACATCTACGCGAGCGGTGGAGACGAGGTGTTCATCATCGACGGCACGAGCTGATCGACTGCGACCGGTCCGGGGTCACCTACCGCGCGAAGACAAAAAAACGCCCCGGCCTTTCGGCCGGGGCGCTTCGTTTCGACCGGCTCGTAAGAGCTTAGGCCGTTTTACGCTTACGACGCGCGATCGCGCCACCGACCAGAGCCGTACCGAAGAGCACGCCCGCCGCCGGAACCGGAACCGCTTCACCAAGGATGGTGATCTTGTACGCGGCGTCAGCGCCGTTGCTCTCGAAGACCGAGCCCATGATCGTGAAGGTCACGGTCTCACCGGGATCGAGCATCAGCATCGCGCTTTCGAGGATCAGGTTGCCAGCGGCGTCCGTGATCTCGAAGGTTTGCGACATGCTGGACGTCTCGAAGGTCGCCATCATGTTCAGGATGCCAGCCGGCACGCCGCCCGCGAAGTCGACATCGAAGAAGATGCCGCCAGGCATGACGCCCGGATCGACTTCGAACGAGCCGGTGTCGGTGAAGCTTTCACCGTTGAAGAAGTCGTCCTGACCCTTCGACAGGTCACCGTTCAGGATGTTGATCGCGCCGTCCACCGTGAGAAGCGGATCGACCTCAACGGCGCCGGAGTAGCCAGCTTCGTTGTAGACGACGACGCCAGCGTTGGCGGCGGCAAAGCCGAGGGCGGCAACCGAAGCGGCGGCCGCGAGGCTGAGTTTACGCAGTTTCATTCTATGCTCCCATCATTGCTCCGGGGAACGAGACGGACGACCCGTCTTGCTGCCCCGCAGTAATCATTTGGAAAGCATGGAGGGTGCCGACGCAAGCGATTTGGAAACCAAGTCCGGTCAAGTTTTCGTTGATACAAGCCGGACAAGTCGTAGGCGACCCAAAATCGCCTAAAAGGTGTGGAGTTCCTGTCAACCGGCGAAGATTTCTGACGTTTTCGTGACCTCACCTCACGAACGCCGACGGTTCGTAACGACGAATCGAACATCTGTTAAGCACGTTTCGCAGCAGACCGGTGATTCGCGAGGATGAGGAGAACCGGCCGAGGGTCGGGTTCGAATCCGGTACAGCGCGATTGTTCAGTTCGGGACGATGCGACCGCGCTCACCTCTCCGCCCCAACTGCCGGGAAACTCGAAGAGGGTCGGCCCATTAGCCGGACCCGAAGGGTCTCCCCTGCGCGATCTTGGCTATGCGTATGGGCGATCTTGGCCGTGCGGCTGGACGATAGAAAAAGGGCGCGTCCGACTGGACGCGCCCTCATAGGCTTCGGTGATCCTGTATGCCGAGGCTTACGCGTCGGCTTTCTTCTTCTTGCGCATCAGGCCGCCGCCGGCAGCCGCGGTCAGGAAGAGAAGGCCCGCAGCGGGCACCGGAATGGCGTCACCGTTGATGATTGCCGTGTACTGCGGCGAGAAGGGGTTGTCCCTCGAGAAGCCCGTCCCGCTGAACACCAGGGTGAGGGTCTCACCCGGCATGACGCCCAGGGTCGCCAGGTTCAGGATCTGGTTGCCGTTTCCAGCTTCGTCATCCGTGATCGTGAACATGCCGGTCGTGCCCATGTCGCCGTTCACGGACAGCATGAAGTCGTAGATCCCAACGCCTTCCGGGGTCGGCATCGACTGATCGACGTCGAAGCTGAACGTCAGAAGCCCGACATCGGCGCCGGCCACGATATCGATCGTGTTGTTGGCAGGCACGAGGACGCCGCCATCGTTGACGTCGTTGTTCTCGATCCGCACCGGCGAGGTCGAGGTAACGACGTTGCTGTCGCTCACGACGACGATCTCCGCGTGGGCCGCGGTGCCAATGCCGAGCGCCAGAGCGCTGACCGCACCGATCGCGCCGAGTTTCTTCGCAAACTTCATTGCTTCCCTCCTTCTGCAACTTCGCAACAAGAACCAGGGGACGGCTGTCCCGCCAACTCAGTGAAAGGCTAACACAACGTAAAAGTGGTCGGTAAGAGGCGAGCGTGTGGAATCGTCCTTAACTGCAGCGTTTGTGAAGTTAACGCCCCGTCACGACAACCGGACGATGAAACGGACGGCACGAAACTCCCTCCTCAGTAGTGCGTTTGCCCTAGGCTAATCGGTATGCCTTTTGGGTTAACCTTATTGAACGTTTGGGTTTTCCGCACCAAATACCGGTCATGCCGCTCAGCAGTAAGACCGTCGAGAAGCTCCGCATCCTCGCCGATGCGGCCAAGTACGACGCGTCGTGCGCGTCGTCCGGCTCGACGAAGCGCAACTCGATCGGCGGCTCCGGCGTCGGCTCCATCGAAGGCATGGGCATATGCCACGCCTATGCCCCGGACGGACGCTGCATCAGCCTGCTGAAAGTGCTCCTGACGAACTACTGCATGTTCGACTGCGCCTATTGCGTGAACAGGGTGAGTTCGAACGTCGAGCGGGCGAGCTTCACTCCACGCGAGGTCGCCGACCTTACCCTCGACTTCTACAAGCGTAACTACATCGAGGGGTTGTTCCTTTCCTCCGGTATCATCCGCTCGCCGGATCACACGATGGAACAGATCGTGGAGGCAGCCCGCATCCTGCGCGAAGAGCACGACTTTCGCGGCTACCTCCACCTCAAGACGATACCCGAGGCGGACCCGACGCTAATCGAGGCGGCGGGACGTCATGCCGATCGCGTGTCGATCAACATCGAGCTGCCTTCGGTCCGCAGCCTCGAGGCGTTGGCGCCCGAGAAGTCGCGTCCCGGGATAGAAGGCGCCATGGCCAAGGTGCGGGCGCAGATCGACGGCGCGAAGGACGAGGCGAAGTCCGCGGCGAGGGCCGGCCACAAGGCGGCGAGCAAGCTGTTCGCGCCGGGCGGACAATCGACCCAGATGATCGTCGGCGCCGATGCCGAGACCGATGCGCAGGTGATCGAGACCGCCGCTTCGCTCTACGGCCGGCACAAACTGCGGCGGGTGTACTACTCGGCCTACTCTCCCATACCCGATGCGAAGGCGGGCCTTCCGGTCGACGCGCCGCCGCTGGTGCGGGAGCACCGACTGTATCAAGCCGACTGGCTGACGCGGTTCTACGGCTTCGAAGCTTCGGAAGTCGCGAGCACCCTGAAGGGCGGCATGCTCGATCTGGACCTCGATCCGAAGACGGTCTGGGCCCTGCAGAACCGCGGTTTCTTCCCTCTCGACATCAACATGGCGGACCGTGAGGCTCTTCTTCGCGTCCCGGGCCTCGGCGAGAAGGGCGTCGAGAAGATTTTGGCTGCGCGGTCCAAGGGCGTTCTGCGCTATGCGGACCTCACGCGACTTGCGGCCAGCGTGAAGCGGGTCGCCCCCTTCGTCGTCACGCCTGACTGGCGGCCCGGGGGTCTTCTCGACCAAGAGAGCCTCGAGATGCGGTTCAAGCCCAAACCTCGGCAGGCCGACCTCTTCGGGGCCGCCGCTTAGCGGGGTCGTTGACCAAAACGCAGTGCGGATTGGGAGAGTCCGGCCCCCGCACGTGTTCCTTCCGCGCTGACAACGCACGGGGAACAGATGACGCCAGACCGCAAGAACCTCTACCAGAACATAGCGCGCGCCGGCTTCGCCGCTCGCGGCGTGACCTACTGCCTCGTCGGCGGGCTGGCCTTCGCCGCGGCGATCGGCTCGGGCGGGCAGACGACGGGCAGTACGGGGGCGCTGCGGACGCTCGCAGACTCCACCTGGGGCACCGTTCTTCTGGTCCTGATCGGCGTCGGCCTGTTCGGCTACGGCATGTGGCGCTGCCTGTCCGCCGCGCTCGATCTCGAGAATCAGGGCGGCGGCGCCAAGGGGAAGGCGCGACGGATCGGTCACTTCTTCAGCGGTCTCTTCCACTTCGTGCTCGCGGTCTATGCGTTCATGCTCGCCTTCGGCCTCACCGGCGGTGGCGGCGGCAACCGGGCCCAAAGCTTGACGGCGCGGATCATGGAGTGGCCGGGCGGGCGATGGATCGTCTTGGCGCTCGGCGTGATCGGCGTGATCGTCGCCCTCGAGCAGGCCGACAAGGCGATCCGCGAACGCTATCGCAAGCGGACCCGCATCCCCGAGAAGGGTGGCTGGGTGAACCGCGGCATCAAGATCGGCGTCCTCAGCCGGGCGGTGGTCTTCGGAATCGTCGGCGGGTTCCTCGTCTATGCTGGCCTGACAGCCAATCCCGACCAGGCGCGCGGCGTCGGCGGCGCGCTCGACTGGCTCCAGTCCCAGGCTTGGGGCGGTATCCTATTGGCGGTCGTCGGCCTCGGTCTCGTCGCCTTCGGCCTCTTCGGCTTCATCCAAGCCCGCTACCGCATCATCCCCGATCCCGAGGACGGTGCGTCCCACTCCCACCGCGCTTACCCGGCGTAGCGGCGGCAAGCGAAACTCAAGGAGACGTCCAATGGCAGACGAACAGCACGCGAAGGGCGAAGCGAAACGCACCTCCGGCACGATCAAGGAAGGGGCCGGCAAGCTGACCGGCGACCGCGACCTCGAGGCCGAGGGCAAGGCGGACAAGACCGAAGGCTCGCTCCGGAAGGCGGCGGGCAACGTCAAGGACGCGTTGAAGGGCAAGTAGCCCTCTTACGGACTCCGTGCGCCTTCGGGCGCACGGGGCCCGCTTTCACTCCCCTTCGGCGCCGTCCTGCCCGCTGCCGATGAAGTTTTGCGGCGTGAGGTAGTCCGACGCGCCGCCATTGTTGAGCGCGCTCGCGCCGCTCGAGGTCATCGGTGAGTTGCCTCTCTGGCGCTGACGGTAGGCCTTGGCCCTCGCTTCCTCGCGAAGCGCCCTCGCCTCGTCCGGCGGTACGCCGGCCTGCGGCGCATTCTCCCAGACGGTCCACGCTTCGCCCAACGCTTCCAACGGGTCCGGCCCGTAAGCCGGACGCGGCACGCCGCCGCGCCAGCGGTCCTCGGCCGTTCGCGACCAGTCCTCGCCGTGCCGGATCGCGTTCTGCCAGCCCGGCACCTCTGCGCCGCCCGCGCAGGCGGCCGCTCTTTCTTCCTCTTCGAAGACCGCGTTGCAGTCGATGCCGAGGAGGCCGGAGGGGCCTTGCGTGACGTCGGCGTCCGGCAGGGAGACGTCGGGCAAGGCGCTCCGCGGTGTCGGCGCGGGGGGCGGCGCGGGCGCGGGATCGGGTCGGTCTTCCGCAGGTTCCGGGGGCGCCTCGTTCGGTTCGGCGCCCTCCCCCTCGCGCGCCCGGACGACGGCCGATCGGGGAGTTTCGGGCACGACGGCGACGATGGTGACCGGGATCGCGTCCGGCCGGCGCTTCGGCGGCTCGGGATCGAAGGCGAGGAGCAGCACGGCGCCGAGGCCGAAATTGATCGCGAGCGCGCCGACGACCGGCCCGCCCCGGCGCCGAGCGCGCGCCGCCAGACCGTCACTTCCCCCGAATCGTCCCATTGCGCGCAAAGTGCGGTGCCGCCACACGGAACGCACCTGACAATCGCGCAAAAGGGGACGCTGGCATGGACATCCTGCTGATCGGTTCGGGCGGCCGGGAGCACGCCCTGGCCTGGAAGATCGCAAAGAGCCCGCTGGTGGGACGCCTCGTCTGTGCGCCCGGCAACCCCGGGATCGCGAACGTCGCCGACTGCGTTCCCCTTCCGGAGGACGTGGCGGCCTACGCCAAGGCAGAGGGCTTCCACCTCGTCGTCGTCGGCCCTGAACAGCCCCTCGCCGAAGGGCTCGCCGACGCCTGCGAGGCGGCGGGGGTGGCCTGCTTCGGGCCGAGCAAGGCCGCAGCGCAACTCGAGACGTCGAAGGCGTTCGTGAAGGCGCTCTGCCGAGAAGCGAACATCCCGACCGCGCGGTCAGAGACCTTTACGGACGCGGCGTCGGCCCATGCCTACCTCGCCGAGCGGTCCGCGCCCTACGTCGTCAAGGCCGACGGCCTCGCGGCCGGCAAGGGCGTCGTCATCGCGCAAAGCCTCGACGAGGCGAAGGCGGCGGTCTCCGAAATGCTGTCCGGCCGGTTCGGTGAGGCGGGTGCGCAGGTCGTGATCGAGGAGTACCTCGAAGGCACCGAGGTGTCGCTGTTCGCGCTGACCGATGGCGACACGATCCTGCCCTGCGGCGCGGCGCGCGATCACAAACGAGCCTTCGACGGCGACCAAGGACCGAATACCGGGGGGATGGGCGCCTACGCGCCGCCCGACAACCTCGACGCCGGGATCGAAGAGCAAGCCTACGCCGAGATCATCCGCCCTGCCCTGGACGCGATGCGTCGCCGCGGCACCCCCTATAAGGGTGTCCTCTACGCCGGGCTCATGCTGACCGCGGACGGGCCGAAGCTGATCGAGTTCAACTGCCGCTTCGGCGATCCGGAGTGCCAGGTGCTGATGCGCCTCTTGCGCTCGGACATCCTTCAGGCGCTTTGGGCCGCCGCCACGGGGCGCCTCGGCGGGGTGGGACTCGACTGGTACACCGAGGCCTGCGCCCTCGTCGTCATGGCGACCAAGGGCTACCCGGACACCTATGAGAAGGGGTCGGAGATCAAAGGCCTCGCAGACGCCGAGGCGAAGGGACTCGTCGTCTTTCACGCCGGAACGAAGGCGGACGGGGACCGCCTGCTCGCGAATGGCGGGCGCGTCCTCAACGTCACCGGCACGGGCGCGACCGTCGGGGACGCGGCGCGAGCGGTCTATGACGGGATCGGCGCGATCGACTGGCCGCAAGGCTTCTATCGCACCGATATCGGTCGCCCTCAGGGGTAGAGGCGCGTCTTCCGCCAGGCGGGACCGTCCCGCTCGAACAGCAGGCGGTCGTGCAGACGGTACGGCCGGTTGACCCAGAACTCGATGCTCATCGGCTTGAGGCGGTAGCCGCCCCAGAACGGCGGGCGCGGCACGTCCTGTCCGTCGAAACGCGCTTCGACTTCGTCGACCCGCCCTTCCAGCGTCTTCTTGTTGGCCAAGGGGTGAGACTGCCGCGAGGCCCAGGCTCCGGTCTGGGCGCCGCGGGACCGGGAGGCGAAGTAGGCATCGGCCTCGTCGTCCGCGACCTCTTCGACCATGCCCCGTACGCGGATCTGTCGCCGGATCGACTTCCAATGGAAGGCCATCGCGGCACGCGGATTCGCCGAGAGCTCCCTGCCCTTCGCCGAGTCCTTGTTGGTGTAGAAGGTGAAGCCGTCGTCCAGATCCTTGAGAAGGACGACCCGGACGTCGGGCAGCCCGTCCGCATCGACCGTCGCGAGGGAAAGCGCGTTGGGATCGTTCGCCTCGTGCTTCTTCGCGAGTTCGAGCCAGTCGCGGAACAGGGCGAAGGGGTCGTTCTTCGTGAAGACCTCGCCCTGATCGTCGTCCACGGCGAAGGCTTCCTGCGCCTTGGCTTCGCGGGTGTAGTCCTCGTCGGTGGGCGAGCGCGGGATGAGGGTGTCTTCGGTCATGCGGGATAGCTAGAAGGATCGCTGAGGCCCGCAAGGAGGGATCATGTCTCACAACACCTTCGGGCACCTGTTCCGCGTCACGACCTTCGGCGAGAGCCACGGTCCGGCCATCGGCTGCGTCGTCGACGGCTGCCCGCCGGGGGTGCCCCTGCCCACCGAGACGATTCAGGCCGCGCTCGATCGGCGGCGGCCCGGCACGTCGCGCTTCGTCACGCAGCGGCAGGAGGCCGACGCGGTGCGCGTCCTGTCCGGCGTCTTCGAGGACGAGCGCACGGACGGCCCCCGCACGACGGGTACGCCGATTGCCCTCCTGATCGAGAACACCGATCAGCGCAGCCGGGACTACGCCGAGATCCGCGACACCTACCGGCCCGGCCATGCCGACTACGCCTACGACGCGAAGTACGGCCTGCGGGACTACCGGGGCGGCGGCCGATCGAGCGCGCGGGAAACGGCCTGCCGGGTCGCTGCGGGCGCCGTCGCGAGCGCGGTTCTCGACCACCTTTATGACGGCGCCGTCCGCATCCGGGGCGGCCTCGTCGCCATGGGCCCGCACGAGATCGACCGGTCGCGGGTCGATTGGGACACGGCGGCGGACAACCCGTTCTGGTGCCCGGATCCCCTGGCGGCGCAGGATTGGGAAGGCCTGCTCGACTCGGCCCGCAAGTCCGGCGACTCGCTCGGCGCGCTGATCGAGATCACGGCGTCCGGCCTGCCTGCCGGGCTCGGCGCGCCGGTCTACGGTAAGCTCGACGCGGAGCTCGCGGGTGCCCTGATGTCGATCAACGCGGCCAAGGGCGTCGAGATCGGCGAAGGCATGGCGGCCGCGCGGCTTTCGGGCACGGCGAACGCCGACGAGATGCGCAGCGGGGACGGCGGCCCTTCGTTCCTCTCCAACCATGCCGGCGGGGTGATGGGCGGGATCAGCACCGGTCAGGACCTCGTCGCCCGCGTCGCGATCAAGCCGACCTCGTCGATCCTGACGCCGCGACGCACGGTGAAGGCGGACGGGACCGAGACCGAAGTCGTCACGAAGGGCCGCCACGACCCCTGCGTCGGCATCAGGGGCGTGCCGGTCGCCGAGGCGATGGTGGCTTGCGTGCTTGCCGATCAGGCGCTGCGGCACCGAGCGCAGACGGGCCGCCTCGGCGCGGCAGGCTAGCGCCGGGCCGTGGCCGCGCTTACCTTCCAAGGATGAGCGAGACCTACGAGACGCAAGCCCCGCCCCCGCCGAGCGACCGGTCGCGCTACGCCGCGCCTCGCCGCTCGCACGCCGTCAGGGGAACGGTGGTGACGTTGATCAAGCTGATCGTCGCCTGCCTGGTCGTCGGCTTTCTGCTCGCCCTTCTCGGGGTGAACCCGGTCGAGCTCTGGCAGAGCCTATGGCGGGCCGCGGTCGAGGGGGTTCGCAACGTCTTCGACTTCGGCACGGACGGCATCGCGCTCGTCCTCGGCCTGATCGCGACGGGCGCCGTCGTCGTGCTCCCGATCTGGCTCGTTACCCGCCTCCTCAAGATGCGCGGGCGCTGAACGCGAAAACGCCGCCCCGGAGGGCGGCGTTTCGGTTCTGGCCTGCCGCCGGACTTATGCTTCGGCCGCGTCGTCCTGAGCGTCGGGGCCCACCAGCATGTCGTCGGCGATGAGACCCGCATTCTTGCGGACGGCCGCTTCGATCTGGTTCGCGATGTCTTGGTTGTCGGCGAGGAACTGCTTCGCGTTCTCGCGGCCCTGGCCGATCCGCTCCGAGTTGTAGGAGTACCAGGCGCCCGACTTCTCGACCACGTTGGCGAGGACGCCGAGGTCCAGAAGCTCGCCGGTCTTGGAGATGCCCTGGCCGTACATGATGTCGAACTCGACCTGCTTGAAGGGCGGCGAAACCTTGTTCTTGACCACCTTCACGCGGGTCTGGTTGCCCACGACCTCGTCGCGCTGCTTGATCGCACCGATCCTACGGATGTCGAGGCGGACCGAGGCGTAGAACTTGAGCGCGTTGCCGCCCGTCGTCGTCTCGGGGCTGCCGAACATGACGCCGATCTTCATCCGGATCTGGTTGATGAAGATGACGAGGCAGTTCGAGCGCGCGATCGAGCCCGTCAGCTTGCGAAGCGCTTGCGACATCAGACGCGCCTGAAGGCCGGGCAGCGAGTCGCCCATGTCCCCTTCGAGCTCGGCGCGGGGGGTGAGCGCCGCGACCGAGTCGATGACGAGGACGTCGATCGCGCCCGAGCGCACGAGCGTGTCCGCGATCTCGAGCGACTGCTCGCCCGTGTCGGGCTGGCTGATCAGCAGCTCTTCGAGGTTCACGCCCAGCTTGTTGGCATAGGTCGGATCGAGCGCATGCTCGGCGTCGATGAAGGCGGCCGTGCCGCCCTTCTTCTGGCACTCGGCGATGGCGTGCAGCGCCAGCGTCGTCTTGCCCGAGCTCTCCGGCCCGTAGATCTCGACGATCCGGCCCTTGGGCAGGCCGCCGATGCCGAGCGCGATGTCGAGGCCGAGCGACCCCGTCGAGATCGACTCGATCTGCACGATGTTCTCGGCCGAGCCGAGCTTCATCACGGAGCCCTTGCCGAACGCTTTGTCGATCTGTGACAGCGCCGCCTCGAGCGCCTTCGCCTTGTCCATTCCGCCGTCCACAACTTTGAGATTCTGCGCCATACCGCGTCCTAACCTGAGGGGCTTCTGTCTTCCGTCAACCGGAATCTCATGTACCTCGTTTGTTCTCATTCTGCAAGTTCGGAACGCGAGTAATCACGCGGGTTCTGGAAAAATGTTCTCCGGCTGTTCCGCCCGGTATGGCCGTAGAGCAGCACCATTGACGCCACTGCCGAACTCGGCTGTGCGCGAGCGCCAAGCGACCTATCCTCGCCTCTCATGACTCGGGACGAAACGCCATGGGCCTGAACACGCAGAGCGACGAAGGAGCGGACCTGACGATCGGGCCGACCGATCAAGGCATGGTCCGCATCTACGTCTTTTCCGACCGCATCGACGTACCGCTCGACTTCGATCCTGACGATGCCGAGGCGATCGCCGAGGAGTTGATCGCCGCCGCCAAGGCCGCGCGCATGGGAAGGACCAAGCGATGAAGAAGATTCTGGTCGGGCTCGGCGTCCTCGTCGCTCTCCTGATCGTCGCGGCCCTGGTCGCGCCGATGCTGATCCCCAAGGACACGCTCGAGGCACAGATCGAGACCCGCGCATCGGAGGCGCTCGGCCGACAAGTGACGATCGACGGCGCGCCGGACATCAGCATCTTCCCGCGAACGTCGCTCCAGGTACGCGGCCTGACCGTCGCGAACGCCGAGGGCTTCGATGCGCCCTACCTCCTGCAGGTCGGCGAGGCGAACATCGGCGTGAAGCTGTTGCCGCTCCTGTCGAAGCGCATCGAGATCACGCGCTTCGACCTCGACGCGCCCGACATCCACCTCCAGGCGACGCCCGAGGGCGAGGCGAACTGGACGCTGACGCAGCAGACCGAGGCGCAGGAGCAAGGCCCCCTCCCCGATCTTCGGCTCGGCACGGTGAACATCAATGACGGCGCGATCAGCTATGACGGCGGCACCGGGCGGACCTACGCGGCGACGGACGCGGACATCACGCTGAAGCTGCCGAGCCTCGACGATACGCTGGAGGCAGACGGCACGATGACCCTCGAAGGCCGTCCCGCGAGCTTCGAAGCGGAGGTGACGAGCCCGAGGAGCCTCGCCGAGCAGGGCGCCGCCGACATTGGATTGCAAGCGAAGGTCGGCGAGAACACGGTCGACGCGCAGGTCCGCCTGTCCGAGGGCCTCGCCTTCGGCGGGCAACTGGCCGTCGCCGTGCCGCAACTGCGCGACCTGATGGCGCTCGCGGGGACGGAGCCGCCCGCCGGTCCCGGCTTCGAGCGGCTCGCCCTTTCCGGCGAGGTGAACGGAACGCCCGAGCGCGTGACCTTCGCGGAGGGGACGCAGCTGCAATTCGACGCCATCGAGGGGACGGGCAACCTGACCGTCGACCTGTCAGGGGAGCGGCCCGCCGCGACGGGCGCGGTGCAGACGGGCGTCCTCGACCTTCGGCCCTACCTGCCCGAGGCGCCGGCGGAGGAACCGGCGGAAGGCGCGGGCTTCCCGCCCTGGTCCGAGGAACCGATCGACCTCTCGGCCCTCCGGACGGCGGACGCCGACCTCTCCTTCTCTGCCGATGCCATCGTCCTGCCGACGATCCGGGTCGGACAGAGCGCGGCGCGCCTGACGCTGGAGAACGGTCTGATGACGATGCGGCTCGAACGCATGGGCCTCTACAGCGGCTCCGGGACCGGGGCGCTGACGGTGAACGCCCGGGGGCAGACGCCCACCGTCGCCGCGCAGTTCAACCTCTCCGGCGTCGACGCACAGCAGCTCGCGACGGAGGTGATGAACACCTCGCGCCTCAGCGGTTCCGGCGACGTCGCCCTCGACCTCACCACCGCCGGCAACAGCCAGGCCGACTTCGTTCGCGGTCTCGACGGGACGGTGACGGCGAGCCTCGCCAACGGCGCGATCCAGGGCGTGAACCTCGGCAAGATCGGCCGGGCCGCGTTCGGCGTCGTCGACCAACTTCAGGGCGGCGGCCTCAACGTCGCGAACATCGCCTCCTCGCTGAACACCGTCGCGACCGAGGCGCGCGGACCTGCGGAGCAGACCGACTTCGCCTCCTTGGTGGTCGATCTCGGCATCGCGGACGGCATCGCGACGTCGAGGCAGATCGCACTCGATGGACCCTATTACGAGGTCACGGGCGACGGCACGGTGAACCTGCCCGAGCAGAGCATGAGGATGACGTTGCAGCCCAGCGTCGCTGGTCCTCAGTCCGATACGCGGCGGACCCTGCCCGCCCCCATCCTCGTCTCCGGCACCTTCTCGAACCCGAAGATCGGCGTCGACGCGCAGCCGCTGGCGCAGGCCGCGGCGAGCGGCGCGCTACGCAACGTGCTCGGCGGGCAAGGCATCAACCTCGGCGAGGGTGAGACCGTGCGCGAGGGCGTCACCAACCGCGCCCGCGACGAGGTCGGCCGCATCCTCGGACGCGGGCGGCCAGCAACCGAGGATCCGGACGCGCAAGCGCCGGAGGAGGAGACGGACGAGACCGAGGAAGAAGAGGAAGAGGAGGCCGACCCGATCTCCAGGGGCCTCGACTCTATCTTCGGCGGAAAAGGTCAGTGATGCCCTTCTTTTTCGTATCGCCCGCGACCGACTCCAGCGGCGCATCGCGGTCCAAGGCCCCCTCGTCTTCCGGCAGGACGTAGCCTTCGAAGCGCTTGCGGAGCTCGGTCTTCAGGACCTTGCCCGTCGCGCCCAGGGGGATCTCGTCGACCACCTGGACATCGTCGACCCGCGAGATCCGGGGCAGCTTCTCGTTGACGAAGGCCTTTACGGCCGCCGTATCCATCTCGGCACCCGGCGCCGCCTGCACGATCAGGAGCGGTCGCTCCTGCCACTTCGGGTGCGGCATGCCGATCGCGGCCGCCTGGCAGACGCTCGGATGGCGCAGCGCGACGTCCTCGATCTCGATCGTCGAGATCCACTCGCCACCCGACTTGATCACGTCCTTCGCGCGGTCGGTGATCTGCATCCGGCCGTCGGGGTGAATGACGGCGACGTCGCCGGTGTCGAACCAGCCATCCTCCGTCGTCGCCGTCTCGTCCTCGCGATAGTAGCGCTCGACGACCCAAGGGCCACGCACGTGCAGGTTCCCGTCGGTCTCGCCGTCCCAAGGAAGCGGCGAGCCGGCCTCGTCCACGACCCGCATGTCGACGAAGGGGAGCGCCTTGCCCTGGCGTAGCTGACGCTTCATGCGCTCTTCGGTCGGCAGGTCGTGGAAGCCCTCTTCCTCGTAGTTCGTCGTGCCGATGGGCGACATCTCCGTCATGCCCCATCCCTGACGCGTACGGACGCCGTAGGCCTCGTAGCCCTCGATGATCTTGCGGGAGAGCGCGGCGCCGCCGACCAGCGTGTATTTCAGCGCGCCGAAGTCCAAACCGTTCTCGTTCACGTAAGCCAGCAGGTTCAGCCAAACCGTCGGTACGCCGACGGCGTAGGTCACGCGCTCCTTCGCGATCAGCTCGTGCAGGCTCGCGCCGTCCATACCGGGGCCCGGCAGCACCAGCTTCATGCCGACGAGGAGCGCCGAGTACGGAATGCCCCAGGCGTTGACGTGGAACATCGGCACGACGGGCAGGATCACGTCGTCCGCCGCCGCCCCGATCGAGGTCGGCAGCAGGGAGGCGAAGGTGTGCAGGACGAGCGCGCGGTGGGAGTAGAGAACGCCCTTGGGCTGGCCTGTCGTGCCCGAGGTGTAGCAGAGCGCGCAGGCCGTATTCTCGTCGAAGCTCGGCCAATCGAAGACGTCGTCCTCGCCTGCGATCAGCGTCTCGTAGTCGGGAACCTCCCCGGGCAGCTTCGCCGCCTCCTCCGCCGTCGTCATGGCGACGACGCCTTCCACCATCGGCAGGTAGGGCGCGATCCCGAGGACGAGCGGAGCGAAGGTCATGTCGAAGAAGACGAAGCGGTCCCCGCCATGCCCCATGACGAAGCCCGCGTTCTGGGGACCGAGCTTGGGATTGATCGTGTGGCAGACGGCACCGAGCCCGGCCACGGCGTAGTAGAGCTCGAGCTGCCGGTGCGTGTTCCACCCCATCACCCCGACCCGGTCGCCGGGCTTCACGCCCATGCGGGTAAGCGCATGAGCCAGCTTCGCGACCCTGCGCCCGAACTCTGCATAGGTGTAACGGTGGATGCTGCCTTCCACGAGCCGGGTCACGATCTCCTGGTCCGCATGGTTGCGAAGGGCATGCTTGAGAATGCCCGTGACCAGCAACGGGTCGTTCATCATCAAGCCCTGCATGGCGCTTCCTTCCCTGACTCACGTTGTTTTCGGCCAGTTTGGCCGATGCCCGAGGGGCAGGCAACGCGAGTCTGAACCGCCGCGATCGGTCGCAGGGGCCGCGACTCGCCAAGATCCCCCCGAGCGCCATGTCCTGCCCGGCATGGGCCGAGCGGCTCGACAGACGAACGGATTGAACATGGACCTCGGGATCAGCGGCCGCAGGGCGGTCATCTCCGGCGGCGCGGGCGACATCGGCATGGCGGCGGCACGGTTCCTCCTCGCGGAGGGCGTGAAGGTGGTGCTGACGGACCTCAAGAAAGACGATCTCGAGGTGGCCCAGGACCAGCTCGGCGACGTCGAAGCGGTCATCGAAGCGGACCTTTCCACCCAGGACGGCGCGGACAAGGTGCTGGCGGCGATCGACGGCGACGTCGACATCCTGGTTCATGCGGCCGGCATCACAGGCGCCAAGGGCGATCCGCTGCAGATGAAGGAAGAGGACTGGAGCGAGGCCTTCCAGGTCGACTTCATGTCCGCCGTCCGCATGGCGAAGACCTTCATCCCTCCCATGGGCGAGCGCGGCTGGGGCCGAGCGGTCTTCGTGACGTCCGAGAACGCGGCGCAGTCCTATCCGGACGAGGTCGTCTACAACATGGCCAAGGTCGGCGTCCTCTCCTTCATCAAGGGCGTCAGTCAGACGGTCGCGAGCAAGGGCGTGCTCGTGAACTCCGTCGCGCCCGCCTTCATCGAAACCAACATGACCGACGGCATGATGGAGAAACGGATGAAGGAGCAGGATTCCAGCTTCGACGAGGCGGTACAGTCCTTTCTCAAGGAGGAACGCCCCTACCTCGTGCTCGACCGCCGGGGCCAACCCGACGAGGTCGGCGCCGTCATCGCGTTCCTCTGTTCCGAACTCGCAAGCTTCGTCACCGGATCGAACTATCGCGTCGACGGCGGCGCGGTGATCGGGCTCGACATCTAGGAGCGACGGGGCATGGGGCAGAAGAGCGACGGGGGCGGCGCGGGCCGCCCCTGGTGGCATGGCGCGGCCATCTATCAGATCTACCCGCGCAGCTTCCTCGACACGACGGGCAGCGGGCTGGGCGACCTTCCGGGCATCACGCGGAAGCTCGACTACGTGGCCGGCCTCGGCGTCGACGCGGTCTGGCTGTCGCCATTCTACCCTTCGCCGGACAAGGACTTCGGCTACGACATCACCCGGCACTGCCACGTCGACCCGCGCTTCGGCACGATGGACGACCTCGTCGCGCTCGTGGAACGGGCCCACGAACTCGGCATGAAGGTCATCATCGACGCCGTTCTGAACCACACCTCCGATCAGCACTTCTGGTTCAAGGAGAGCCGCCTCGACCGGACGAACCCGAAGGCGGACTGGTATCAATGGGTGGACCCGAAGCCGGACGGAACGGTGCCGAACAACTGGCTGAACCGGTACGGGGCGCCCCAGTGGACCTGGTGTCCGGTCCGCGAGCAGTACTATCGTCACCAATACCTGCCGAGCCAACCGGCGCTGAACCTGTCGAACCCCGACGTCGTCGAGGCGCGGCTGAAGTTCGTGGACAAGTGGCTCGACCGGGGCGTCGACGGCCTGCGCTTCGACGCGGTCGCCGAGTACTATGCCGACGAAGGGTTGCGGGACAATCCGCCCGCCGATCCGGACGACGACGAAGTGACGCCGGTTGGGCGCTTCAACCCCTTCGCCTGGCAAAAGCACGTCCATGACTGCAACGGCGAGCCGGTCGCAAAGTTCGTCGCGGGACTCCAGGACCAGGTCGAATGCGCCGGCTGCACCTTCACCTTCTCGGAGATCGACGTCCGCTGGGACGCCTATCGCAGCCTCGGCCGGTACACGGGCGGGAAGGAATTCAACGCGGCCTACACGCCCGACTTCATGGCCTCGTCCCTGCTGCCGTCCAACTTCGCACGGATCGCGGAGAGCGTGGAGCGGGAGTCCAGCCTGCGCAGCCTCGTCTGGGCCGTGACGAACCACGATGCGAGCCGGATGGTGTCGCGCTGGGCGCCGCAGGGGGCCGACGACGAGTTGAAGGCGAAGGTGTCGAAGCTCGGCTGCGCGATCCTGACCTGCCTCGATGGTCAGATCTCGTTCTTCCAAGGCGAGGAACTCGGCCTGCCCGACGCCGATTACGCCTATGAAGAGCTCAAGGACCCGCAAGGCATCGCTTTCTGGCCGATGGGCGGGGGGCGCGATCCCATACGGCACCCCTTCCCTTGGGACGGGACGCCGATGGCCGGCTTCACGACGGGCGGCACGCCGTGGCTGCCGGTGAAGGAAGAGGTCGCCCGGCTGAACGTGGCGACGCAGGACGGAGACGAAGCGAGCGTCCTGAACGCCTGGCGGCGGTTGTTGCGCCTCCGCCAAGAGACGCCCGCCCTGCGCTACGGCGCGATGACGGTCTTGGACGCCGACGATGCGCTGGGCTTGCTACGTCTGCGCCGCGAGCACGATGGCGAGGCGGTCGAAGCGGTATTCCGCCTGGCCGACGTCGAGATCGCGCCCGAACTGCCCGAAGGCGAGGTTCTGGACGCCTCCGCCGAAGGGCCGCTCGAACCCTTCGGCTGGAGGATCGTTCGGCTCGGTTGAGTTCAGTCCGCCCCGACGGCCGCTTCGTCACCCGCATAGAGATCGCCGAAGAAGTCGCCCCGGTTCCATTCGGGCCGTTCGTCGGCGTTCGCGATCGCCTTGGCGATCCGGTAGTTCAGCTCCGCGAAGCGCGCGCCGACGTCGTAGCGGATCGGCAGCCTCGGTGAGTCCGACACCTGGTGGTAGTGCGTGCTCATGAAGTTGCGGAAGCTCTGCTCGCCGCCGTTCGAGAAGCCGAGGAACAGGAAGACCGAGGGCACCCCTTCCTTGACGAAGCTGTAGTGGTCCGAGCGTACGAAGAGGACCATCTCGGGCACAGGGTCGGGCGCCAGGGTCACGTCCATACCCTCGGCCGCCTCCGCGACGATGTCTTGCAAGGTCGAGTGCTGCGCGCCGAAGGCGATGACGTCGGTGAAGTCGTGCATCAGGATGGGCATGTCGAGGTTCACGTCGGCGACCATCGCGCCTTGGGGCACGGTCGGGTTGGACGCGAAGTACTCCGAGCCCAAGAGCCCCTTCTCCTCCGCTGTGACGGCGACGAAGAGGACCGAGCGGCGCGGACGCTCCTCGTCCGTCGTGAAGCGGCGGGCCGCCTCCAGCATGGTTGCGATGCCCGAGGCGTTGTCCATCGCGCCGTTGTGGATGACATCCGCGCCCTTCGCGTGCTCGCCATCGTCGATGCCGACGTGGTCGAGGTGCGCGGAGAGGACGACGTACTCGCCCTTCAGCTCGGGGTCGGACCCTTCGATCATGCCGACGACGTTCGGTGCGGTGTAGTTCTCGAACCGACCCTCGGCACGGAGGGTCATCGTGCCGCCAAGGTCGATGGCCGCGATCCGGCCCGCCTCATCGGGCGTCGCCGCCGCATCGAGGTCCTCGCCCGCCGCCTCGAAGAGGCGCATCGCCGCGCTTCCGGACAAGTGACCGGTGACGACGTCCTCGTGACCGGCGTCGCGCCCGGCGAAGGTGTTGGCGGGCATGTCGGCGTAGCGGGCCATACGGGCGCGCATCTCCGGCGTCTCCTCCGCCGCGCTGCCGAGAACGAGGACGGCGCTCGCCCCGCGGGCGGCGGCGGCGGCGATCTTGGTGGTCGTCGATTGGAAGTGCGCCGCCTCTTCCGACGGCAGGCCGTCAGGGGCGCCCTGCAGCAGGAGGACGACCTTCCCGGCCGCGTCGATCCCGGCATAGCTGTCGATGCCGAGGGACGGTGCGTCGATGCCGTAGCCTGCGAAGACCACGCCGCCCTCGGCCGTCGCGATGGCGTCTTCGGCGCCCGGGTCCGACAACGACGGCGCGTCGAGCAGGAAGTCCTCGCGGTCTGTCAGGGTCAGGTCTTCGTCCGGCCCCTCGAACGTCGCCAAGGCCGTGCCGGGCGCGCCGCGATAGGCTCTGCGAAGCGGGACGTCCTGGAGGTAGCCGTCCTCGCCTGCGGGTTCGACGCCCATCTGGCGGAACTGCGCGACGACGTAGTCCACGGCCAGGTCGTAACCGCGAGTCCCGGCCTCGCGGCCTTCATACGCATCGCTCGCCAGGGTCGTCAGGTCGGCCTTGAACCGCCTCTCGGCGTCGTTTCCGCCCGTGGTCGCACAGGCCGCAGCGGTGAGGAGCGCCAGGACCGACGCGGTACGGGGAAGAAGCTTCATGATCGCCCTTGGGAAACTCAGGCGGCTAGATTGACCGCTTCTGCCCGAGGCGCAACTCCCGGCCCGATCAGACGATCTTCTTGATCGTGTTGTCGTCGTTCATGAGCACGACCGTCGGATGGTAGTTTCGGGCTTCGGAGGCATCGACCTGGCCGAAGGCGGCGATGATGACCTTGTCGCCCGCATGGGCGAGCCGAGCGGCCGCGCCGTTGAGCATGAACTGCCCCGAGCCGCGCTCGCCCGGAATGGCGTAAGTCGCGAGGCGGGCGCCGTTGGTGACGTTCCAGATGTCGACGTGCTCGTGGGGAAGGATACCGGCCGCGTCCAGTATGTCCTGATCGATGGCGATCGAGCCTTCATAGTGAAGATCGGTCATGGTCAGCGTCGCGCCATGGATCTTCGCTTTGAGCATGTTCAGCAGCATTGAGGCCCTCCGTGGGTCGCCCCTTACATATAGGCATTGTGCGCCGCAACGCGCAGAGGGTTGATCAAAGCGGCGGCTTGGCCAAATAAGGCCGGACTCCTTTCCAAAGACTCTAAGGCTTGCCGATGTCCAGCGCCTTCACGACCGAGCGCGTGCTCTCCGTCGACCACTACACCGACCGCTTGTTCAAGTTCCGGATCACCCGGCCTCAGACCTTCCGTTTCCGGTCGGGCGAGTTCGTCATGATCGGTATGAAGCCCGCCGAGGGTGAGAAGGCGCTCGTGCGCGCCTACTCCGTCGCCTCGCCGGCCTGGGACGAGGAGCTCGAGTTCTTCTCGATCAAGGTCGAGGACGGTCCCCTGACCTCCAAGCTCCAGAAGATCGAGCCGGGCGACGAGCTGATCCTGGGCCGCAAGCCGACCGGCACGCTCGTGCTCGACGCGCTGACGCCTGCGAAGCGGCTCTACATGTTCTCGACCGGCACCGGCTTCGCGCCCTTCGCGAGCCTCGTCCGCGAGCCCGAGACCTATGAGAAGTTCGACGAGGTCATCGTCACCCATACCTGCCGCCTCGGCGCGGAACTGCAGTACTCGGCCGACGTGATCGGCAGCCTGCCGGAGGATCCGCTCGTCGGCGAGGAAGCACCGGAGAAGCTGCGCTACGTATCGTCGTGCACCCGCGAGGACCACGCGACGAAGGGACGGATCACCGATCTGATCACGAGCGGGCAGCTGTTCGAGCAGCTCGGCGTGCCGCGCCTCAACCCCGAGACCGACCGGGTGATGATCTGCGGCAGTCAGGAAATGATCGCCGATACCAAGGCTCTGACGATGGAGCACGGCCTGACCGAGGGCTCGAACGCCAAGCCGGCGGAGTTCGTGGTCGAGAAGGCCTTCGTCGGTTGACGAAAGAAGGGGGCCGGTGACGGCCCCCTACCCTGCCGGTCCAGCGCTGGACATCAGGCGTTTCCGACGGTCTCGAGCACGCAGGCCTCGATCGCCTCGGCGGCGGTCTTTCCGCCCCACATGACGTAGTTGAAGGCCGGGTAGAACTTCTCGAACGCCTCTACCGCGCCGCGCAGCAGGATCTCCGCCTGGCTCGGATCCATGGACTGCCCCGCGGGCAGGACCGCGCCGTTGCGGTAGATGAGGCCGCCGCCGCTCTCCCACAGGTCAAAGTGGCCAAGCCAGAGCCGCTCGTTGACGAGGGCGAGGAGCGCGCAGACCTCGGCCCGCTTCGCTGCGGGCACCTTGATCTCGAGCGGCGCACCGATCTGCAGGACCTGCGCCTCCTCGCGCCAGGCGAACCAGACCGCCACGTCTCGCCAAAGCCCCGTGATGTTCACGTGCAGCTCGGTGGCATCAACGCGCTGGGCGTCGAGGTCGGAGGTGAGCGCCAGCCGCTCGATCGTATCGAGGGGGCCGATCGCTTCCAGTTCGAACTCGGCGGAGGTGAAGGCCATGGGCGGTCCTGATCGTTGCGCGACTTGTGCGACTCGAAGGGACGAACGCCCTCCGGACACAAGATATAGGGGCCTGATTTGCCGTTGTCGCCAACCCGCACCGGACAGTCTGTGTAGAAGTCGCCCCGAACCGAAAGATTTTTCCCGAAGCGGGACAGGTTGAGTCTGCGGCGCAACACACGCGCTCAGCGCGTGAATCATCCTTCCAAGGCGTGTGGAAAACCTTAAGGCTTCCTTAACGCCCTTCGCCGCCCTCGGGCGCTCCGCCCTTCAGCTCGGCGACCTCGGCGGACAGCCGCTCGACCTCCGCCAGCGCCTTGGCGGCCATCTCCTTGACCGCCTCGAACTCCTCGCGCGGGACGAGTTCCATGTCGGCGACGAAGCGCTGAAGCTGGCTGTGAAGCACCGTCTCCGCCTCGCGCCGAACGCCGTCGGCGGCGCCCGCCGCCTCGGCGATGACGCGCGCCATGCCGTCGAAGAAGGGAGAGTTGGTCTGCATCAGGAGGCCTCCGGCTTTCCGCCCGTCCACGTGACGTCCTGCCCGTAAAGGGCGACGGTGGACAGGGACATCTTCGCCGACCCTTCGACGGGCCGACGGGAGTAAGCGATGTACATCAGCGTGTCCGCCTGCGGGTCGTAGATTCGCCGCACGATGATCGACTTCAGCACGATCGACCGGCTCTGCGAGAAGACGCTCTCCCCGCCCCGGCCCATGTCGATGTCGCCGATGACGATCGGACCTGTCTGACGGCAGGCGATCGAACTGTTGGACGGGTCCTCGAACCAGTTGCCGTTCTTCGCACGGTCGAGCACGCCCCTGTCGAAGTAGGTGATGTGGCAGGTGACGCCCTCCACGTCCGGGTCCGCCATCGCCTCGACCTTGATCTCGTTGCCGAGGAAGTCGTTCTTGAACTCGCCGACCTCGTCGTCCCCGCCGCAGGCGGCGAGGAAGGGCAGCAGGGTCAAAGCGGCAAGACGGCGTCGCAAGGGCGGCTCCTTCGAATCATCGCGCATGTGGGGACGCGAGCCGCGCCGCGAAAGGCTCAGGAGCTGCCGAGCTTCTTCGGCTCGCCCGACTTCGCCAGGGCCAGGATGTCATCGGTCGAGGACGACTGGTCGGTGATGCCTGCCTTGGCGAGGCGTTCGTCGAGGTCGCCGCCCTGCTGCGCGAGGTCGCGCGAGGCCTCGATCTTCGCGCGCGTCTCCGCCTGGCGCTGCTTGATCCGCTGAAGGCTGTCGGCCGCGTTGCCCAAAGACGAGTTCGCGCCGCCATGGCTGACGGAGGCGGCGGACTGCGCCTTAACGAGGGCTTCGTTCGCCTTCACCGTGTCGACCTCGCGGCGGAGCTGCTCGATCGTGCGGTCGTTGTCGCGGATCGCGCCGCGCAGATCCTCGATCGTCCGGTCGTAAGTGGCGATGACCTCTTGCTCGGTCTGGCCTTGCTCCTCGATCTGCTTGACGGCGTTGGCGACGTCACGGGCAAGGTCTTCGTCGCCCTTGTCGAGCGCGGCGCGAACCTGTCCCATGCGGCGTTCGTAGTCCGCTTGGAGGCCGTCGAGCTTCTGCTCGGCCAACTTCTTCTTCGCCATGATCGAGGCGAGCTGGTCCTTCGCCTTGCCGTTCGAGACCTCGGCGTCGCGAAGCTCCTGGTCGAGGATGCGCATCGCGTTGGCGTCGACCGCCTTCTGCCCCGCCTCGTTGGTCGCGCCTCTGAGCGCCGTAAGCAGCTTGGACAGGAACCCCATGGATCGCACTCCCTCTATCGCGTCGTCCCTCGCGAGGTTCGACCTGTTGTTGATGTGACCGCCTGTCAAGATTAGCAAGGGAGTGGGAACATCGAGGGGACGCGGCTTGCCGATCATCCTAAGACGGCTCGTGATCGCGACGATCGAGGCGCATGGCTGGGTCATGACGCTGGCCGCGGCTGTCCATATCGGCGTCACCTGGCTCGTGCTGCGGCTTCTCGGCGAGACGGCGCTGACCGGCGAGGCCTTCGGCTACTACTACCTCACCACGGTCACGACGGTCGGCTATGGCGACCTTTCGCCCGAAGGCACGGCGGCGCGGTGGTTCGCCGGCCTCTGGCTGATGGTCGGCGGCATCGCGCTCTTCACGACGGTGCTCGCGAAGGTGCTAGGAACGGTCAGCGCGGCGTGGAGGCGGCGGATGGAAGGGTACGGAGATCACGGGCAGCTCGAAGGGCACACCGTCCTGATCGGCTACGAGCCGGGGCGGACGAAGCGCCTGATCGCGGAGCTGCGCGCGGACGACGGCGCGGCCGGCGGCACGGACGACGCGGAGATGGTCGTCGTCTCGACCAGCGAGGCGAAGCTGCCCGAGGACGTACGGCTCGTTCGGACCGAGCGCCTGGCCGACACCGACGCGCTGAAGCGAGCGGGCCTCGAAAGCGCCGACCGGATCATCATCTACGCGGATAGCGACGACGTAACGCTCGCGGCGTGCCTGGCCTCGGCGGCGGTGAACGGGGAGGCGCATACCGTCGCCTACTTCAAGGACGGCGACACGGCCGCCCTCGCCCGCCACCACTGCCCGCACCTGGAGACCGTGACGTCCCCGTCCGAAGAACTCGTCGTCCGCGCCGCGCGCGACCCCGGCGCGAGCGCGGTCCTGATGGCGCTCGTCTCCGCCACCGACGAGGCCGGGGCCCTCTACTCGACCAAGGGCGAGCGGGTCGGCGCGCCGACGACCGCCGCCCGCGTTACCGACTTCCTCCGCGACAAGGGCGCGACGCTGCTCGCGCTGCAGGACGGCGGCGCCCCTGCTCTTTGCTTCGGCCCCGAGCAGGATGTCGCCGTGGACACGGTCGTCTTCTACGTCGCCCGCTCGAGGGTCGCCTGATGGTCCTCGGCAAGCTCATTCGCTCCTTCGGCAGCGAGCCGCCCAAGCGCGCGCTTCCCATCGTCGGCCCCGCCACGCTCGGCCGCTCGGTCCGCCTCGACCCTTCCATGCTCGCGGCGATGGAAGGCGCGCTCGGCGAGCCCGTCTCCCCCGACCTCGTCATCACCGGCCAGGGCCTGATCGCGATGGAGGACGATGCGGGGACGACCTACCTTCACCGGTTCTACGACGACGAAGACCGCATGCTGCAGGCGTTGACCGACAGCGAGGACGGCGGCGATGCGCTCGAGTGGTCCTTCTACGTACCGGCGGGGTCGGAGTACCTCGCCTCCGGTACCAGCGTGTCGGACTGGACCGCCCGCCTCTCGCGCGCCCACATCGAGCACGACGGGGAGCGCTTCGAGCGCACTTGGTACGACGACGACACGCGCGAACAGCCGCCGGTGCGCTTCACCGAGCTCGTCTACGAGGACGAGACCGGACAGACGGGCCGGAACCTGCCGCAGGAGTGCATGGTCTACGCCCGCGACACCGCGCAAGGCGAACTGCTGCTCCTCGCCCTCGTCATGGGCGAAGGCGAGGAGGCGAGCTTCGAGCGCATGCTCGGCACGGGGCTTCGGCCCCATCAGGTAACGGTCTAAAAGAGGGGATACGGAATGTTCGACGTCGGCACGGGGCTTTCGAGCCTGGGACAGGGGCTGCTGCCCTTCCTCGTCTACTTCATCGTCGGGCTCGCCCTGACGGGCGGGTTCGCCGCGCTCTACGCGGCGGTGACGCCGCACGAGGAGCTGAAGCTCATCAAGTCGAACAACGCCGCCGCCGCGGTCAGCTTCTCGGGCGCCCTTCTCGGCTTCGCCCTGCCGATGGCGCACCTGATCGCGCAGGCGGTGACCGTGTTCGAGTTCCTCTTCTGGGGAATCGCGGCAGGCCTCGTGCAGCTTGCCGCGTTCTTCTTGTTCCGCCTCGTCTTCCCGCGCATCAGCGTAAGGATCGAGGGCGGCGAGATGGCCGCACCGGTGGCCCTCGCCGCGACGCACGTCGTGATCGGCCTCATCAACGCGGCGAGCCTGACGTACTGAGGTCAGAACATTGATAGGGCGCAGCGAAGCGTCCACATTCGGATCCAGGAGGCTCCCATGAAACGCTCGCGCGCCGTACCGCTTGTCCTCATGTCAGGCGCTGCCGGCATGGCCGGTTGCGACGGGGCCGACCAGGCCGCGCGCGACGCGCCTCCCGCGCCGACCTTCCCGACCGAAGCCGCCTGCCTCGACACCGGCGTCTTCGCGGCCAAGGCCTGCGCGGACCTCGTCGTGCAGGAAGGCCGCGAGGCGCCGCCCGCGCAGGCGATGAACTACGCGAGCGTCGATGAGTGCCGCGCCGACGACTACTTCCAGGACGACTACTGCGTCGCGAAGTACGAAGAGGCGCTGCAGCTGAGCCAGGACTACGCGCCCTCCTACGACAACGTCGCGGCCTGCGAGGCGGACTATGGTCCGCAAGGCTGCGGCCGGCAGACGGTCCAGGGTGGCGGCGGCGGCTATTGGAGCCCCTTCTTCACCGGCTTCCTGGTCAGCTCGGCGATCAACGGCATCTTCGCGCAGCCCCAGCCCTACTATCGCGACTATTATGGCGGCGGTTACCGGACGCTCGGCGGCTACGGCTTCGACGGGCGGGGCCGCGGCACCTACGTGCCGCAGCAGGCCTACCGGCAGACGCAGACCGTGACGACCGGTCGGACCAATGCCGTCAAGGCCCGCACGGGCCAGCTCCGCGCGACGCCCACGCGCGCGAACGCGCAGCGGACCTCGGTGGCGCGGCGCGGCGGCTTCGGCGGACGATCGGGCGGCCGCGGTTACGGCGGCTGAGGCTTACGTCTCGAAGCGCAAGGTCACCCGAGTTCCCGGCCTCTCCTGATCGGGCCAACGAGGCTGGACGGAGACGTCGCCGCCGATTCGCTCGACGAGGGACAGGACGATCCGTCCCCCAAGACTATCCGCCCGAGGCCAGGCGCCGTCGGGCGTTCCGCAGCCATCGTCGAGGACATGAAGCTCGGCGGTGTTCTCGTGGCAGGTCAGCTCGATTCGGACTTCGCCCTCGTCCCGTTCGCCGAAGGCGTGCCGGAAGGCGTTCGTCAGCACTTCGGAGAGGTAGAGGCCGAGGCGCGCTGCCGTATCGATGGCAATGCTGGCCTTCGCGATCTCGACGTTCAGCCTGACCTCCGGGCGACCGTCGATCTCGTGTACGGCGGACGCGATTCGCGACAGGTAAGCGCCCGGATGGATCCGTTCGTTCTCTTCGCCGCCTGTCCGCGTCGCGAACTCGTCGTAGAGTAGGCTGATCGCCTCCACGCGCCGGCTGATGGTCTCCGCGAACTCGGGTGCCTGACGCTGCTCCGCCGCTTCGAGGCGAATCATCGCCAGGATCATGGCGAGGTGGTTCTTCACGCGGTGCTGGAGTTCGCGCAGCCGCTCGTCGAGTTCGCGGGCGCGTTCCTCGTGATCCTCCGAGGTCTGCCGCCTCGTCTGGACGCCGAGGAAGTAGGTGACCTTTCCGCAGGGATCACGCAGCGGCGTGATGAGGAGACGATTGAGGAACGGCGTACCGTCCGCCCTGTAGTTCAGGATGTCGACGGAGACTTCCTCCCCGCCTTCGATCGCGGCGCGGATCTTGGAACGGTCGCTCTCCCTCGTTCCGGGTCCTTGAAGGAAGCGGCAGTTTCTGCCGACGACGGCGTTGGCGCTGTAGCCCGTATCGCGCACGAAGGCGGAGTTCACGTAGACGATCGGACAGTCGTCCTGGTTCGGGTCCGCCAGCACCATCGCGAGCGGGAAGCTCGCCAGCGTCTTCTGCGACAGATCCCCCGGGAGAGGAGACGGCAACGGGAATGTCTGGTGTTCGTTCATCGAGCGGAAGGTTAGCAGCGCCGTCACACGAACGTTACTCACGTTTTGTACTGGCTTCACTCACCGGCATGCTTGCTCTGCTCCATCAGGCCAGTAAGTCTCGGCGAACCCTAGGAGGACGCGATGCTGCCCAAACCCGAGACCGGCCTGAAGCCGAACACGCTCGCCTACGAGATGACGCCGCTCGTCAAACCGACGGGCTTCCGCGAGTACGACGCGCGCTGGATCTTCGAAGAGGAGATCAACCGCCTCGGCATCCAGGCGCTCGGCGCCGGCCTCGGCACGCTGATCCACGAACTCGGCAAGGAGCCGGCTTGCGTCGTCGGGCACGACTTCCGCTCCTACTCCTCCTCGATCAAGCAAGCGCTGATCGTCGGTCTGATGAGCGCGGGCGTGAAGGTCCACGACATCGGCCTCGCCCTGTCGCCGGTGGCCTACTTCGCGCAGTTCGAACTCGGCGTTCCTTGCGTCGCCATGGTGACCGCCAGCCACAACGAGAACGGCTGGACCGGCGTGAAGATGGGCGTCGACGCCCCCCTGACCTTCGGCCCGGAAGAGATGGGTCGCCTCAAGGAGATCGTTCTCTCGGGTTCGTTCAAGGGTCGCGAGGGCGGCGGCTACACCTACGTCACCGACATGCGCGAGCGTTACATCGCCGACGTGACGAGCCGCGCGAACCTCTCGCGCAAGATCAAGGTCATCGCCGCCTGCGGCAACGGCACCGCTGGCGCCTACGCGCCCGAAGCGCTCGAGCGGATGGGCGCGGAAGTCGTGCCGATGGACGCCGAGCTCGACTTCACCTTCCCCAAGTACAACCCGAACCCCGAAGACATGAAGATGCTGCACGCGATGCAGCAGGCCGTGCGCGAACAGGGCGCGGACGTGGCCTTGGGCTTCGACGGGGACGGCGACCGCTGCGGCGTGGTCGACAATGAGGGCGAGGAGATCTTCGCTGACAAGATCGGCGTCATGCTGGCGCGGGACATCTCCGCCCAGCACGAGAACGCGAAGTTCGTCGTCGACGTGAAGTCGACGGGCCTCTTCACGACCGACCCCGTCCTGAAGGATCAGGGCGCGCAAACCGTCTACTGGAAGACCGGCCACAGCTACATCAAGCGCAAGACGACCGAGATCCAGGCGCTGGCGGGCTTCGAGAAGTCAGGGCACTTCTTCTTCCGCCCGCCCTACGGCCGCGGATATGACGACGGCCTCGTCGCGGCGGCGGCGATCCTCAACATGCTCGACCGCAACCCCGACAAGACGATGGCGGACCTCCGCCGTGACCTGCCGCGTACGTACCAATCGCCGACCATGTCCCCGCACTGCGACGACGACAAGAAGTACGACGTGGTCGAGAAGATCGTCGCGGAGCTGAAGGGCCGCTCCGACATGATCGGTCAGAAGGTGGTGGACGTGAACGACGTCAACGGCGTCCGCATCACGGTGGAGGACGGCACCTGGGGCCTCATCCGCGCCTCTTCGAACAAGCCCGAGCTCGTCTGCGTGGTCGAGAGCCCGGCCTCGGAGGAGAACCGGAACGCCATGTTCCGCGAGCTGCAAGGCGTCCTCGCAGAGCACCCCGAAGTCGGCGAGTTCAATCAGACCCTCTGACGGGAGGAGCGGGGCGGCGCCCTAGCGGGGGCCGCCCGTCGTTCCGCCCATCGGCGCTAAGCGATCAATCAGGGCTGCCCGCTGCCGCCCGCCGCGCCGTAGATCTGACCGGTGGCGTAGCTCGCATCCGAGGCCGCGAGCTGCACGTAGATCGACCCTAGCTCCGCGGGCTGGCCTGGCCGCCCGAGCGGCGCGTCACCGCCGAATTCCTGCAGCTTGTCCATGGTCGCGCCGCCCGCGACTTGCAGCGGTGTCCAGATCGGGCCCGGCGCGACGCCGTTGACGCGAATCCCCTTCGGACCGAGCTGCTTCGCCATCGATCGCGTGAAGTTCAGCATCGCCGCCTTCGTCATCGCGTAGTCGACGAGGTCCTTCGACGGATCGGTCGCCTGCTCGGAAGTCGTCTGAATGATCACCGAGCCCGGCTTGAGGTAGTCGAGCGCCGCCTTGGTGATCCAGAACATCGCGTAGATGTTCGTCTTCATCGTCGCGTCGAACGCTTCGGTCGTGATGTCCTGAAGCGTCGGCTTGGTCTGTTGGCGCGAGGCGTTGTTGACCAGGATGTCGAGGCCGCCGAGCTCTTCGGCTGCCCGCGCGACCATCGCCGTGCAGTGCTCCTCGTCCCGGATATCGCCGGGCAAGGTCACCGCCTTGCGCCCTGCCTTCTCGATGAGGGCGACCACCTCCTGCGCGTCCGGCTCTTCGTCCGGAAGGTAGCTGATGGCGACATCCGCGCCCTCGCGGGCGTAAGCGATCGCGGCCGCCCTGCCCATGCCGCTGTCCCCGCCCGTTATCAGCGCCTTGCGGCCCATAAGGCGGCCCGAGCCCTTGTAGCTCTCCTCGCCATGGTCGGGACGCGGCTTCATCTTGCTGGCGAGGCCTGGGAAGGGCTGCTTCTGCTTCTCGAAGGGCGGTTGGGGGTACTTCGTCGTCGGGTCCGTCATCGGGGCGGCGGTCGCTGCGCCTTGCGCGCTGCCGGATTGCTGCGCGCGGGCCCCGGTGACCGAAGCGCCGGCGCCGAGCGCCGCGGCCGCGCCCAGAACGTGACGGCGGGAGAGGTGATCGTTGGACATGGAGAGGCTTTCTCGTCGAGTGCCCTCCGGAAACGTCTTGGCGCCGCGACCGGTTCGCTAAGCCGTTCGGAAAGCTTCGGACTTTACGCCGCAGCCGTAGCGCCCGCCGACCCTGCGCCCTGCCCCTCGCCCGCCTCCTTCGCCATCTGCGCACGCAGCTGCCGGTTCGGGTGGAGCAGGTAGCGATAGATGCCGATGAGATTGATGACGAACATGACGGCGTTCTGAACG
Source organism: Parvularcula dongshanensis (assembly GCF_014199615.1). GTDB lineage: Bacteria > Pseudomonadota > Alphaproteobacteria > Caulobacterales > Parvularculaceae > Parvularcula > Parvularcula dongshanensis. Next base: position 86,072 of record NZ_JACHOB010000005.1, read on the forward strand.
AACAAGGCCGTCCCCTCTTCCCGCATCAGCGCCGTGACCATCCAGGCGACCGACGAGACGGTGAACACGACGAAGGCCCACCCGGTAACGCGCACGCCGAGGTTCAGCGACACCAGGACCGCGGCGAGGATCCCAGTGCCGGTGGCCGCCCAGGAGAAGGCGTTGTCGATGAGGCTGTGTTCCATGGAGAGGGCTCGCTTGCTCGGCTAGCTAACCCGCTGGCCCGGCGCTTCGTTCCGCTTCAGCGACCGACGAGGAACACGGCCGCAAGGCCGAGGAAGGCGAAGAAGCCGACGACGTCCGTGACCGTGGTGACGAACACGGCCGAGCTGACCGCGGGGTCGGCGCCGGCCTTCTGCAGGCCGAGGGGAACCAGCGTCCCCGCGAGGCCCGCGCAGACCATGGTGATGATCATCGCCGCAGCGAGGACGCACCCCAGGATCAGGCCGTCGCCTGCCTCCCCATAGCCCGCCAAGTCGTACCAGAAGCCCGCCGCGACGCCGAGAAGGATCGCGAAGGCGATGCCGTTGATCAGGGCCACGATGGTCTCGCGCGTGACGACGCGGATGGCGTTGGCCCCTGTGAGGTTCCGCGTCGCCAGGTTCCGAACGGCGACGGTCAGCGTCTGCGTGCCCGCATTGCCGCCCATGGAGGCCACGATCGGCATGAGGACGGCAAGCGCGACCGCCTGCGCGATGGTCGCGTCGAAGAGGCCGATGATGAAGCTCGCCAGGATCGCGGTCAGAAGGTTCACCGAAAGCCAGGTGAAGCGCGAGCGTGCGACCTGACGCACAGGGATCGACAGGCCGCCCTCTTCCCGGTCGACACCGGCGAGGGCGAGCATGTCCTCGTCGCGCTCCTCGTGGACGATCTCGACCACGTCGTCGACGGTGATCATCCCGACGAGCCGCTGGGATTCGTCCACCACCGGCGCGGAGATCAGGTTGTACTTCTCGAAGAGGTAGGCGACCTCCTCCTGGTCCATCAGGTCACGGACGAGCGGGTGATCCTCGAGGATCAGAGTCTCGATCACCGTGTCGCGGGGCGCCTTCAAGAAGCGCGAGAGGGGCACCACCCCGACGACGCGGAAGGTCGGGTCGACGACGTAGATCTCGTAGAAGCGCTCGGGAAGGTCGTCCTGACCACGCAGGCGGTCGATGATCTCGCCGACGGTCCTGAAGGCAGGGGCCGCGAAGACCTCCCGCTGCATCATCCGCCCGGCGGAGTCGTCCGGGTAGTCGAAGGCCGCCTGCAGCGCGAGCCGGTCTCGGACCGGCATCTCGGCGAGAACCTCGGCGCGGTCGTCCTCGTCCAGATTCTCGATGACGAAGGCGGCGTCGTCGGTGTCGAGTTCGGCGACCGCGAGGGCGAGCTGGTCGTTCGGGATCGCCTCGACCAGCGCATCGCGGACGTCCTCGTCCAGCTCGACGAGGGTCTCGGCGTCGAAGGCGTCGCCGAGGAGCGTGAAGAGGCCGCCGCGGTGGCCCTCCTGCATCTGCTCCATCAGGTCGGCGACGTCGGCGGGGTGCAGCTCCGCGGTCAGCCGCCTGACTTCCGCGGCGTCCTCTACCTCGACGGCGTCGTCGACCGCCCGCACGAAGTCGGGATTGAGCGACATGCGCTCGTCGAGCGGCGCTTCTTCGACGACCGCTTCCTCGGCGGGGGCGTCGGCGGATGCGTCGTCGCCAGGCACGAGGCGGGTATCGGGCTCGTCGGTCAAGTCCGGGCTCTAAAGTAGGCGTTGGGGCGGCGGCTTTGGGCTGCCACGAAACGCGCCTTCGAGCAAGGGCGCCGCCCCGTCAGGCGCTGGCGACCTCGTCCTTACCGGTATCGTCCCCGCCAGCCCAACGCGTCAGGATCGTCTGGAGCGCATCCTTGCGGATGGGTTTAGACAAGTAGTCGTCCATCCCGTGAGCGAGGCACTCGTCCCGCTGCCCCTGGAGCGCGTGCGCCGTAAGGCAGACGACCGGTGTGCGCGGACGGTTCTCCTTGTGCTCGAGTGCCCTGATGGCGGCCGTCGCTTCGTAGCCGTCCATTCGCGGCATGGAGAGGTCCATCAGCACGATGTCGAACCGGTCGGCCTTGTAGGCCTCGTAAGCTTCCTGCCCGTCCTCGGCGTAGGAGACCGCGTACCGGCCCTCGCCCAGGAGGTTCCCAAACACCAGCCTGTTCACCGCGTTGTCGTCCACCACCAAGATGCGCAGCATCGCACCGGCCTCGTCAGGCATGGCCGGCGGGGTGCCCACGGGCGCCGCGACCGCCTCCAGCGCCGGGTTCGAGCGCGCGAAGGCATTGGTGAGCGCACGATAGAGCTGCAGCGCGCGGACGGGTTTGACGAGGTAGCCCTCGGTCCCGATCTCGCGGAACGCGGCGATCGAGGCGTCGTCGTCGGCGGACGACAGGACCACAACCTTGGTCATGCTGAGCATCTCCGACTGGGCGATGTGCCGGGCCACGTCGAGGCCATCGACCTCGGGCATGTGGTAGTCGAGAACGACCGCCTCGAAGGGATGGCCGTCGGTCGCCGTGCGGTCGAGAAGCTCGATCGCCTCGCGCCCCCCGGCGGCGCGGGTCGGCAGGAGACCCCAGGAGCGGCATTGCTCCTCGAGGATGTCGAGGTTGACGTCTACGTCGTCGACGAGAAGCACGCGGGCCGTTGGAAGCTGCTGCATGCCGATCGGGGCCGTGCCCGTATCGTCCGCGACCGGAAGGGGAAGCTCCACCCAGAAGGTGGATCCTGCGCCCAGCGTCGAGTCGACGCCGATGCGCCCACCCATCATCTCGGCGAGGCGGCGGCAGATCGTCAGGCCTAGCCCCGTGCCGCCATAGATGCGTGTCGTCGACTCTTCGGCCTGAGCGAACTCTTCGAAGATCGTCTCCAGCTTGTCCTCGGGAATGCCGATGCCGGTGTCGCGAACCTCGATACGCCAACGGGACTCGCTGCCTCGGGCCTTGCGCACGTCGATCTTGACGTAGCCCTCCGGCGTGAACTTCACGGCGTTGCCGGTCAGGTTGGTGACGATCCGGCGGATGCGGCCGCCATCGCCGATCAGCGAGGCGGGAAGGTTCGGGTCGCAGCGCACGACGATCTCGACGCCCTTGTCCTGCGCCGTCGTCGTCAGCAGCGTGGCGACGTCCTCGACGGCTTCGCGCAGGTCGAAGGGATGGGGGTCTAGTTCCAACCGGCCTGCGTCGATCTTCGAGAAGTCGAGCACGTCGTTGATGACCGTCAGGAGCGCGTTGCCGGACTTGAAGATCGTGTCGGCGAAGAGCTGCTGACGCTCGGTCATCTCCGTCTGCGAGAGAAGCTCGGCCATGCCGAGGATGCCGTTCATCGGCGTGCGGATTTCATGGCTCATGTTGGCGAGGAAGTCCGACTTCGCCTTGCTCGCGGCCTTGTACTTCTCGGTACGCTCGCGGACGCGCTCTTCGAGCGTCTCGATGAGCGCGTCGTGATCGCGCTTCGCCGCGACGAGCGTGCCGGCCAGGATGCCGATCTCGTCGGGCTTCTGACACGCCATGACGAGCTTCGGATCGTCGAGCCGCTGCTCGTCGACGGGACGACCGAACACGGCGGCGATGTCGCCCAAAGGCCGGATGAACCGGCGGCGGATGAAGAGCCCGACGAGGAACGCCTGCGCCAGAAGGCTTCCGAGAAGCAGCAAGGTGACGAAGAGCGGGGCGCGCAGCAGGGACATCATGATCGTCCGCCGCTCGATCAGATCGATCAGCACCCAGTCCGGGCCGGTGAAGTGGTGGTACCGGACGATCCATCGCCCGTCCGCCGAGACGAAGGCGCCCGCGCCCTCTTCCTGGGCTTCGAGTTCGTCGGTCAGGGTCGCGACTGGATAGAGTCTTCCCAGGTGTTCGATCTGCTCGGGCGTCGCGGTTGCGGAGAAGCCGAGTTCGGGCGCCACGATGACCGTGCCGTCCGTGGTCGCAACCAGGCTCGAGGCGACCTCGGCCTCGGTTTCGAGAAGGGAGAGCAGGCGGCTGTTGAGCGCGAGGGTCGTGTCCCAGGCCCCGACGATTTCGTCGCCTTCGATGATCGCGGTCTGGCAGCTTGCGGCCAGCGAACGCCCCGTAGGGTCCCACCCGACCTGGACCGGACCTTCGCAGACGGTCCGCCCCGAAGGATCCAAACTCTCGACGACGTATCCCCACACGGCGAAGTCGGAGGGCGCGTCGTAGCGATAGTAGGATAGCCTGTCCGGCCGGTCCGGCGCGAAGACGACCATGTCGTTGTCGGGCAGCGCGAGCGCTATGCTCTCGACCTTGCCCTCGAAGGCCGCCGCGGCGGTCCTGATCGCCTCCAGCGCCGCGACCATCCGGCGCTTGCGGTCGAGGGTCACCTCGCCCGGCGCGACGAAGGCAGCGAAGGATTCGTAGTGGCGACCGCTGAGGGTGGTGCCTTCGTAGTAGCGGTCGGAAAGCCTGGTGGTGCCGTCGGGCCGCAGTTCGAAGGCGTCGGCGAAGGTCGCTTCCACCTCCGCGTCCGTCAGCCCGGCAAGAAGATCCTCGTACTCGGCGTTGGCCGTCGCGTGAGCGTCCGACACGCGTGCGAAGGGCCGGTCGGCCCGACGTCCGCGTTCGATCATGAAGCGCGACTCGACCGCGACAGCGCGGTCGGCGATGTAGTCGGTGGACAGGACGAAGCAGACCCAACCTGCGGCGATGCCGGTCACGGCCGCGACGCCGGCCAACATCCATCCCAGCTGCCGCCCCAGCGGCCTCTTCGCTCGTTCGCTCCGCATGAACTCGCCCCAGTCCGCAGCGCAACCGGCTTCGCCCCGCTGCGTTGCAGAAAAGTTAAGTTCGTCGGTCGTGTTGCGCCGAAATGGCGAATCTCAGCGTTTTCACACGCGCAGGTTGGGTTCCACGCCGACCGCACCGCCTACAGTTGGTAGCGCTAACACGCTGCGGTCAGACGTCAGGCTCGAGCACGCCGGTGCTGATCACCGCGAAGACCACGACCCAGAGAACCGCCGCGATGAGGCTCGTCCTCTTTACCTTGAACCATAGCTCCGGCGACACGGGCGCCCCCCGCTCGACACCCTTGGGATGGTTAGCCTCGTCCTCCCAAACGCCGCGCACCCGCATAGGGAGGACGGCGAAGAGAACCGTCCACCACAAGAGCAGGTAGACGATGACGCCGCCGACCGGACCCATGGCTAACCCCTCGTGATCATCACGGCGATGTCGGACCGTTTGCCCCAGCGCGCCGAGAGTTCGCTTCGAACACCTCGACGAACGGCGCCCTCGATGTCCTTGTCGCTGCCGCGCTTCGCCTTGGACAGGTTGGCCAGCGCGTCCTCCGCGGCCTCTTCGATGACCGCGTGCAGATCGTCGCCGTCATTGTCCTCGCGCGGCACGCCCTTGATCAGGACCTGAGCGCCGCCCCGCTGGCGATCGTCGCCATCGAACGCGACCGCGACGACGATGATGCCGTCATTGGCAAGGTAGCGCCTGCCCCGGATCACACCGTCGCCTTCGGGCAGGAGAATCTTGCCGTCGACGTAGAGGCGGCCGGCCGGAACCTCGTCGATGCGTTCGGGCGTGCCGGGTCCCAAGCGGATCACGTCGCCGTCCCGAGGAACGATCGTCCGCTCGGTGCCGAGGGAACGGGCGAGCTTCGCGTGCTCCCGCAGGTGGCGTGCCTCGCCATGCACCGGAATCGCGCATTGCGGCTTCACCCAGCGATACATGTCCTTGAGCTCGTCGCGGCAGGGGTGGCCGGACACGTGAACGAAGGCGTCCGCCTCGGTGATGACCGCCACGCCCTGATCGGTCAGCATGTTCATCAGGGCGTAGATCGGCTTCTCGTTGCCGGGAATGATCTTGGAACTGAAGATGACGGTATCGCCGCTCGACAGGGTGAGCTCGGGGTGGTCGTCCCGGGCGATCCGCGCGAGGGCCGCCCTATCCTCGCCCTGGCTGCCGGTGCAGAGGTAGAGCACTTTGTCCTTCGGCAGGTAGCCCGCCTCGTTCGGTTCGACGAAGCTGATGCCCTCGGGCAGGAGACCGACTTCGCGCGCGACGTCGATCATGCGCAGCATCGACCGGCCGAGCAGGCAGACGGAGCGGTCGGCGGCCTTCGCCGCTTGGCACGCCGAGACCAGCCGGGCCACGTTCGAGGCGAAGGTCGTCACCGCGACCCGTCCGGTCTGATGACCGATCACCTGCTTCAAGGTCTCGGCGACATCGGCCTCCGAACCCGATCGCCCTTCGGAGAAGACGTTGGTCGAGTCGCAGATCATCGCGAGGACGCCCTCGCGTCCGATCTCCGCGAGCCGGTCCCCGTCCGTCCGGTCGCCAAGGACCGGTCTCGGATCGAGCTTCCAGTCGCCCGTATGGAGGATCGTGCCGAAGGGTGTGCGCAGCACGACCGCATTGGGCTCGGGGATCGAGTGGGTCAGCGTGACCAACTCGATGTCGAAGTCACCGAGTTTGAAGCGCGCCTGAAGGTCGATGATCTTTATCGGCGCGTCGGTGATGCCGACTTCCTTCAGCTTTCGCCGAACGAGTTCGGCCGTGAAAGGCGTCGCGTAGATGTCGCAATCGAGGTCGGGCCAAAGATGGGCGACCGCCCCGATGTGGTCCTCGTGGCCATGGGTCAGGACGAGGCCGAGGAGGTCGCCGCCCTCGTCCAGCTCGTCCAGGAGATAGCCCGGATCGGGCGTGATGAGGTCCACGCCGGGCACGCTGTCGTCGGCGAAGGTCACGCCGCAGTCGATCATGATCCACTTGCGCGCGTCGGGCGGACCCAGCGCGAAGAGGTTCATGTTCATGCCGATCTCGCCGGTCCCGCCGAGCGGCAGGAAGATCAGTTCGTCGTCCATAAGTTCGTCTTCCGTTCGGCGCGACGTCCGCGCCCTCTCATCATTCGTCAGGCGCCAGGCGGCGCGCGATCTCTGTCAGGCCCCGTATCGTGAGGTCGGGGTCGAAGTGGTCGATGGCATCGGTCGCGCCTCTGAAGAGCGAGCTGACGCCCCCCGTCGCGACCACCGTCATGGGACGGCCGTACTCGGCCTTGATCCGGCCGATCAGCCCCTCGATCAGCCCGACGTAACCCCAGAAGACACCCGACTGCATCGCCTCGACGGTGCCGGTGCCGATCGTCCTGTCGGGGCGTGCGATCTCGATCCTCGGCAGGCGTGCGGCGGCGGTGTGCAGCGCCTGGACCGAGAGGTTGATGCCGGGGGCGATGACGCCGCCCTCGAAGGCGCCGTCGGTGCCGACGACATCGAATGTGGTGGCGGTGCCGGAATCTACAATGATCAAAGGGCCGCCATAGGCGACGAAGCCGCCGACCGCCCCGACGAGGCGATCGGCCCCGGCCTCCGAAGGGCGTTCGATCCGTACTTCGATGCCGGGGATGTCCGGACCGACGATCATCGGCTCGCAGTTAAGGTAGCGGCGCGCGAGGTTGCGCAGGTTGAAGAGCGCCTGAGGCACCACGGTCGAGACGATGCAGGCCGACAGGTCCGTCAACGCACCCTGCCCGCCCATCGCCATGAGCTGCGACAGCCAGACGGCGTACTCGTCGGCCGTCCGCTGCGGCGCGGTCGCGGTGCGCCATTGAGCGATCGCCTCGCCGTCCCGGACGAGCGCGAACACGGTGTTGGTGTTGCCGACGTCGACGGCGAGCAGCATCAGTCCTTACCTCGCGGCGCCTGCGGCCGCAGCTTCACTTCGTACCTAGGCCGGGCGTCCAGAAAAGAACACGTCTCCCGCCGTCACACGATGAAGACCGGCGCCGGTACGCAGAAGGAGCGTCCCGTCAGCGTCTATGCCTTCGAAGATACCCGAGATCTCCGCCCCGGGCAGGCGGGCGGTGAGCCGTTCACCGAGGCCGTGCGCGGCGTCGAGCCAAGCTTCCCGCAGCGGTACCAAACCTTCCTCGTTCCAGCGCGCCAACCAGCCGTGGAGACTACCGTCGAGGTCGGTGAGCACCTGCCCCGCGTCGGCGCCCACCGCCAAGGCGGCTGTCCGGTAGGCTGCGACCGAGGGTGCCGAAGCGAGGTTGATCCCTATGCCGAAGGCCGATGCGGCCCTCGGTTGAGCGGTCAAGAGTTCGACCAGTATGCCCGCAACCTTCGCGCCGCGCAGCAGAACATCGTTGGGCCATTTGAGCGTGAGCGTGGCGGGCTCGATCCCAGCCGAGATGCAAGCGTCCCGAACCGCGAGGGAGGTCGAGAAGGCCCAAGCAGCCGGGGCGCCGTCCCGAAGAGGCAAGGCTTGGGGCATGAGCAAGGTCGCGAACAGGTTCCCTTCCCCACCGTGCCAGCGCCGCCCCCGCCGGCCGTAGCCGGCGGTCTGACGATCCGCCTGGAACCATACGGGGCCGTCCTCTCCACGCTCGAACGCGGCGCGGGCCTCGGCACTGGTCGAACCGACCTCGCCGAGGGCGCGGACCGGCGTCAGAACAGCGGCGCCGCCGCCGCCTCTGCGACGGCGCGGAGCGGCCCGATCGCGACGAGGATGCCGACCACCGTGACGATCGAAGCGAGCGCCGCGGTCAGGCGAACGGCCGGACCGTTCTCCCGCACGAAGCCCGTCTGCGGCTCGTCGAACCAGATCGTCTTGATCACCGACAGGTAGTAGTAGGTCGCAACGACCGAGGTGATCACGCCGACCGCCGCCAGGACGTAGAGCCCCGCGCCGACCGCGGCCATGAAGACGAAGAACTTGGCGAAGAAGCCGATGAAGATCGGGATGCCCGCCAGCGAGATGAAGAGGAAGGTGAAGGCGAAGGCGAGGCCGCGCTGGGTCTGGGAGAGGCCGGCGAGGTCGGAGATGTTCTCCGCCATCCCTTCCGACCGCCGCATCGAGAGGATGCAGGCGAAGGTGCCGAGCGTCATGATCAGGTAGATCACCATGTAGATGACGACCGAGGAGATGCCCGCTTCGGTCCCGGCCGCGAGGCCCATCAGGGCGTAGCCGATGTGGCCGATCGAGCTGTAGGCCATCAGGCGCTTGATGTTGGTCTGAACGAGGGCGGACAGCGCACCGACGATCATCGACGCCGCCGACAGCAGCCAGACGATGGGTTGCCACTGATCGATCAGGCTTGGGAAGGCCTCGACCAGGACCCGGCCGAACAGGACCATGCCTGCGAGCTTGGGCGCCGCCGCGAAGAAGGCCGTGACGGGCGTCGGGCTGCCTTCGTAGACGTCGGGCGTCCACATGTGGAAGGGCGCAGCCGACACCTTGAAGGCGACGCCGGAGATCAGGAAGACGAGGCCGAAGGTCAGGCCGACCGGGCTCTCCACCCCGCCGGCGACGGCGGCGATGGCGTCGAACTGCGTAGACCCGGTGAAACCGTAGACGAGCGACGCGCCGTAAAGCAGCAAGCCCGAGGACAGGGCGCCGAGCACGAAGTACTTCAGGCCCGCTTCCGTCGAGCGGCGGCTGTCTCGGTTGAACGCCGCCATGACGTAGGCCGCGAGCGACTGAAGCTCGATGCCCATGTAGAGCGAGATCAGGTCGGTCGACGACACCATCAGCGCCATGCCGACGCAGGCGAGCAGGATGAGGACCGGATATTCCGGCCTGGCGAGCCGCTCGCGCTGGAAGAAGCGGTCCGCGAGCAGAAGCGAGATCAGCGCCGCGACGAAGATGAAGGCTTTGGACGAGCGCGCGAGCGTGTCGTCGACGAACGCGCCTTCGAACGCACTGACCGTCTCCGCATGGCCGGTGACGAGCACGATGAACACGGCCGCAACGAGGCAGACCGCGGCGCCGAGCCCGACTTCGCGTGCGCGATCGCCGCGAAGGTACACACCGACGAGCAGCAGAACCATCGCTGCGATCGAGAGGAACAGCTCCGGTAGGAGGAGCGTCACGTTATCGCTCAGGGTCAATGTACGCCCTCCGGCTCGGTGGTTGTAGCTGCAGGCTCGGCGGCGTCGGTCTCGGCGACCGCAACGCCCGCCTCTAAGCGTGCGAGCACGTAGTCCGTGCCCGTCTCGAAGACGTTCAACGTCGGCGTCGGGTTGACGCCGAGGTAGAGCGCGAGCGCCGCGAGGACGGCGAGGAGCCCCCCCTCGCGCTTGTTGACGTCGGGAATGGTTTCCAGGGCCTCGTTCTTGATCACACCGAAGACACCCTCACGGTAGAGCCTCAAGCCGTAGGCGGCGGACAGGATCATGCCGAGCGTCGCGAGCGCCGCGACCCAGGTGTTGACGCGGAACGCGCCGATCAGCGGCAGGATCTCGCCGACGAAGCCCGAGATGCCAGGCAGGCCTATGTTCCCCATGGTGAAGAACAAGAAGAACGCCGCGAACCACTTCATGCGCATGACGAGGCCGCCATAGGCCGCGATCTCGCGCGTGTGCATGCGATCGTAGAGAACGCCGACGCACAAGAAGAGCGCGCCCGAGATGAAGCCGTGGCTGAGCATCTGGAACATGGCGCCGTCGATGCCCTGCTGCGTGCCGGTGAAGAGGCCCATCGTCACGAAGCCCATGTGGGCGACGGAGGAGTAGGCGATCAGCTTCTTCATGTCCTCCTGCGCGAAGGCGACCAGCGACGCCCAGATGATCGCGATGATCGACAGGGTGAAGACGAGCGGCGCGAAGTCGACCGAGGCGTCCGGGAACATGGGCAGCGAGAACCGTACGAAGCCGTAGCCGCCCATCTTCAGAAGGATCGCCGCGAGCACGATCGACCCGGCGGTGGGCGCCTGAACGTGGGCGTCCGGCAGCCAGGTGTGCACGGGCCACATCGGCATCTTGACCGCGAAGCTCGCGAAGAAGGCCAGCCAGAGCCAAGTCTGCACACCGGGGGCGAAGTCGTACTGCAGGAGTTGGACGATGTCCGTCGTGCCCGCCTCGAGGTACATGTAGACGAGCGCGATCAGCATAAGCAGCGAACCGAGCAGCGTGTAGAGGAAGAACTTGAAGGCGGCGTAGACCCGGCTCGAGATCGTCCTTCCGAAGAGCACCTTCTCGCCCTTCGACCCCCAGACGCCGATGATCAGGAACATCGGGATCAGGCTCGCCTCGAAGAAGACGTAGAAGAGGACGAGGTCGAGCGAAGAGAACACGCCCATGATCATCGTCTCGAGGACCAAGAAGGCGGTCATGTAGTCGGCCACGCGCGTCTTGATCGAGTCCCAGGACGCAAGCACGCACACGGGCATGATGAACGCCGTCAGGACGACGAAGAGGATCGACACGCCGTCGACCCCCATCTTGTAGGTGATGCCCTGGCCCAGCCAGTTCACCTGCTCGACCAGCTGAAAGCCCGTCTCGTCCTTGTCGTAGATGAGGAAGTAGATCCCCATGGTGAAGACGAAGACGATGGCGGTCGTCCAGAACGCCACGTTGCGGGCGGCCTGGTCGACGAGGTGCTGCTCGTCGTCGCGGCTCATGGCCCGGCGAAGCAGGATGAAGAGCGCGCCCACCAACGGCAGGAAGGTGATGAGCGTCAGCCAGGGGACGTCTGAGGGGGATTCAGCGATCACGGACGGGCCTTAAAGCAGGATCATCAGGAGGAGGACCGTCACGCCGATCAGCATGACGAAGGCGTAGTGGAAGACGTAGCCTGTCTGGCCACGAACGACGGCACGAGCGCCGCCCGAGGTGATGCGCGACAGGCCGTCCGGACCGAGGGCGTCGATGGTCGCCTCGTCGCCCTTCTTCCACAAGAAGCGCCCGAGGATGCGCGCTGGCTCGAGGAACAGGCGGCGGTAGAGGCCGTCTATGTACCACCGGTTCGACAAGAAGCCGTAGAGCAGCCCCCCCTGCCCGATCAGGCCGGGCCGGAACGGATCGCCTCCGCGGTACTGGAACAGGGCCGCGAGGAGGCCCGCCAGCATGGCGACGAAGGGCGAGACGAGGACCCAGGTCGGGAACTCGTGATGGCCGCCGGCTTCTTCGCCATGAGCCTCGGCTCCGTGCGACTCGTCGGCATGCGCCGTGTCGGTCGCGTGCCCGCCGACGCCGGTCGGCTCGGCCGCGCCTTCTGTTTGCTCCGTATCGACCCCGACCGGCTCCTCTCCGCCGGTATCGGCGGTCGACGCGATCGATTCGTACGTGTCGCCCGTGTTCAGCGACGCCGCCCAGAAGCGCCCCGCGCCGTCGCCGACGAAGGAGCTGTAGAACATGATGCCCGCAACCACCGCCCCGAGGGCGAGAGGCACCATCGAGAACATCATCACGCCCGGCACGTGGTGGGGGTGTTTGCGGACCGACTCGGGGGCGCGCCACTTGCCGGAGAAGGTGAGGAAGACGAGCCGCCAGGAGTAGAAGCTGGTCAGCGCCGCGACGAGGAGCCCGATGACGAAGGCGTAGGTCGCGAAGCCCGCGCCCTCGCCGATGCCTTCGTAGGCCCCCTCGATCATCATGTCCTTGGAGACGAAGCCGGCGAAGCCGAACGGCGCGCCGAACAGGGTGACGAGCGGGATGCCCACCCCCGTGATCGCGAGCGTGCCGATCAGCATCAGCGCGAAGGTCGCAGGCATCTGTTCACGCAGGCCGCCCATGCGGCGCATGTCCTGCTCGTGGTGGCTGAAGTGGATGACCGCGCCCGCACCGAGGAAGAGGAGCGCCTTGAAGAAGGCATGCGTCGTCAGGTGGAACATCGACGCGCCGTAAGCGCCGACGCCCGCCGCGAAGAACATGTAGCCGAGCTGCGAGGCCGTCGAGTACGCGATGACCCGCTTGATGTCCTGCTGCACCAGCGCGACGGACGCCGCGAAGATAGCCGTCGTCGCGCCGATGAAGGTGACGAATGCGGAAGCCCCCGGCGCCGCGGCGTAGAGATCCGACATCCGGCAGACGAGGAAGACCCCCGCCGTCACCATGGTCGCGGCGTGAATCAGCGCCGAGACCGGCGTCGGCCCCTCCATCGCGTCGGGCAGCCAGGTGTGCAGCAGGAACTGCGCGGACTTACCCATCGCGCCGATGAACAGAAGGATGCCGATGATCTCGAGCGCCGGCGGCGTGCGGTCGAGGAAGCCGATCTGCAGCTGGTCGAGCGGCACCGCCGCCTCCGCGCCGAAGGGCTGGACGGCCGCGTTGTTGCGGACCGCGTCGAGGATCACGTCGAACTCGACCGACCGGAAGACGAAGAAGCAGGCCATGATGCCGAGCGCGAGGCCGACGTCGCCGACGCGGTTCATCACGAACGCCTTGATCGACGCGTCGTTGGCGCTGTCCTTGAAGTGGTAGAAGCCGATCAGGAGGTAGCTCGCGAGACCGACCCCTTCCCAGCCGAAGAAGAGCTGGATCAGGTTGTCCGCCGTCACCAGCATCAGCATGGCGAAGGTGAAGAGCGAGAGGTAGGCGAAGAAGCGAGGCCGCGAGGGGTCTTCGTGCATGTAGCCGATCGAGTAGACGTGCACGAGCGTCGACACCGTCGTCACCACGATGAGCATCACCGCGGACAGCGTGTCGACCCGCACCGCCCAGTCGGCGACGAGGTCCCCTACCGCGATCCAGGTGAAGAGCCTCAGGACGTGCGGCTGCGCGTCGCCGAGCCAGAAGCCGAAGAAGGTGATCCAGGCCAGGAAGCAGGCGATGCCGACGAGCACGCTCGTCACCACCTCGGCCGCGCGGGCGCCGCCGGTATGGCCGAGCGGCATGGCGAGGATCGCGCCGAGGAGCGGCAGGAGGACGATCAGGACTTCCATGAAATCAGTTCCGCATCGAATCGGCGGCCTCGACCGAGATGTCGCCGCGGTTCCGGAAGAAGGTGACGAGGATCGCGAGGCCGATCGCGGCCTCCGCCGCCGCCACGGTCAGCACGATGAAGGCGAAGACCTGGCCGACGAGGTCGCCGAGGTAGATCGAGAAGGCGACCATGTTGATGTTCACGGCGAGCAGCATCAGCTCGATCGACATCAGGATGACGATGACGTTCTTCCGGTTGAGGAAGATGCCGCCCGCGCCGATCGCGAAGAGGATCCCCGCGACGAGGAGGTATTGTCCGAGGTCGATCATAGCTGAATCCCCTTGCGGCTCGGAACGGAGACGACCTCCACCCCCTCCTCGCGCTTGCGCCCGACCTGACGCCCGACGTCCTGCGTCTTGACGCCGCGGCGCTCGCGGAAGGTGAGGATGATCGCGCCGATCATGGCGACGAGGAGGATGAGCCCTGCGATTTGGAAGAAGTGCACGTAGCGGGTGTAGAGCACCATGCCGAGCTGCTCGGCGTTGTTCGGCGCCTGCAGCACGCGGTCGCCCTGATCGACCTCGTTATCGGCGCCCGGCTCGACCACCTGCACGCTCTCGACGACGGGGACCTGGCGGACGGCCATCGCTTCGTCCGGAATCTGCCAGGACGCGACGATGAAACCGATCTCGACGGTGAGCACGATCGCCACGACGAAGCCGATGGGCAGGTACTGCGCGTAGCCGGACCGAAGCTCGGCGAAGTCCACGTCCAGCATCATGACGACGAAGAGGAACAAGACCGCGACCGCCCCGACGTAGACCACGATCAGGAGGAAGGCGAGGTACTCGGCGCCCATCAGCACGAAGAGGCCCGCCGTCGAGATGAAGGCGAGGATGAGGAACAGGACCGAGTGAACCGGGTTGCGCGACAGGATCACCCCCAACCCGCATCCCACGGTCAGGACCGCGAACACGTTGAAGGCGAGTTCGACGAAGCTCATGCGAAGCGCTTTTCGGGTTACGGGGCGGCACCGACCGGTCGCCCCTCACTTGAGTTGCGCGCCGGTTAGCCGATCCCCCTCGCCCGGGTAAAGCCCGCTCGGTGCGGCCATTCCTGCTCGCGGAGAGTCGCGCGGAACGCCTGCGTGACGTATCTGCAACATCGTAAACGCCGATGTTCGCGGGTGCAGAACGCTTCCTTGACCGTTTGGTAAACCCGGACATAGTGCCCGCAGACGTGCGTCGTGCGGTGCTGGCGTCAGTGGGATCTCGACAGACCTGCAGCCCCAGAGCGACCGTTCGAAGAAGCGCACCGAATCGGGAGGGACGGCACCTTCGAGGGCCATCCGTTCAACTGGAGGACAAATGTCCAAGTCTAAGCTGATGGAGCGCCTGCTCCAGACCACGATCGTCGCAGGTGCGATGGCCGCCGCTGCTCCTGCCCTCGCGCAGGAAACCGCCCAGTCCGGCGATGGCGCTCCGCAGGACGTCATCACCGTTACCGGTTCGCGCATTCAGCGGGACGGCAACCTCGTGGAAACGAGCCCAGTCACCCAGATCGGTGCGGCCGAGTTCGACGAGCGCGGTGTGGTGCGGGTCGAGGACGTGATCAACACGCTGCCGCAGGCCTTCGGTGCGCAAGGCTCGACGGTGGTGAACGGTGGTACCGGCACGGCCTCGCTGAACCTGCGCGGCCTCGGTTCCAACCGCACGTTGGTCCTGATCAACGGCCGCCGCATGCCCTACGGCTCGATCAACATCGCCGCGCCCGACGTGAACTTCGTCCCGGCCCAGTTGATCCAGAACGTCGACGTCCTGACGGGCGGCGCTTCGGCGACCTACGGTTCGGACGCGGTCGCGGGCGTCGTCAACTTCGTCCTCGACACGGACTTCGAAGGCTTCCGCATCGATGGAAACCTGTCGAGCTTCCAGCACAACAACAACAGCGACACCTTCCAGGACCTGTTGAGCGGCTACCAGGACCTCAACCCGAGCCAGTTCCGCGTTCCGAACGGCTCGACCTGGGACGGCGCGGCGGTCGACGTAACGGCGATCATCGGTGGCGAGTTCGGTGAAGGCCGTGGCCACGCGACCGCCTATGTCGGCTATCAGAACCAAGAAGAGGTTCTTCAGGACGGCCGGGACTACTCCCAGTGCGCGCTCGGCACGAGCGGTGGCGAGTTCACCTGCTCCGGCTCGAGCACGAACCAATTCACCAACATCCTGGACTTCGCGGGGCTGCTGCCGACCGGCACGTCCGCACGGGTCGATCCGACGAACGACACCTTCATCGCGCGCGACGGGGTGACCGACACGTTCAACTTCAACCCCTACAACCACTACATTCGTCCGTCCGAGCGTTATCAGTTCGGCGCCTTTGCCGACTACGAGCTCACCGACAGCGTCGATGTGTATACCGAACTCATGTTCATGGATAACCGGACCAACGCGCAGATCGCGCCGTCCGGCGTGTTCGGCTACGGCGTTGCCGGGGACAATGGCGGGATCAACTGCGACAACCCCTTCCTGTCCGATCAGCAGGTCGAGTTCATCTGCGGCAGCCGCGGCCTCGACCCGGCTGACGATCCGGAAGGTGACGGCTTTGGCCCTGTGGCCGGTGTCGGTGACATCCTGTTCCTTCGCCGCAACGTCGAAGGCGGCAACCGTAACCAGGACATCCGCCACACGACCTATCGCGGCGTCGTCGGCCTGCGGGGCGAGATCGGCGATACGGGTCTGAGCTGGGACGTCTCCGGCATGTACTCCAACGTGCACCGCGCGGACGTCTACAACAACGACTTGTCGATCATCAACGTTTCGAACGCGCTGTACGCTGTGACCGATCCGGACACGGGCGATACGGTGTGTAAGATCAACGTCGACTCCGATCCGGTGAACGACGACGCGAGCTGCGCGCCCTACGACATCTTCTCCGGTGCCGGTCCGAGCCGGGCTTCCCTCGACTACGTCGTCAGCCCGCTGAACCGGGACGGCACGGTCGAACAGGTCGTCGTGTCGGGCGTCCTCTCGGGCACCCTCGAAGAAGTCGGCGTCGTCTCGCCGTTCGCAGACGAAGCGGTAGCCTTCGCGGTCGGCGCGGAGTACCGCCGCGACCGGCTCGACTCGAACCCCGACCGCGGGTTCCAGACCGGTGACGGTGCGGGTCAAGGCGGCCCGACGACCCCGATCGAGGGTGCGCAGGACGTCTACGAACTCTTCGTCGAGCTCAACGTGCCGATCCTTCAGAACAAGCCGTTCGCCGAACAACTCGGTATCGACGGGGCGTTCCGTACCTCGAGCTACACCAACTCGTCGGTCGGCGTGCAGAACACGAGCTTCTCGGCCGAGTCGTACAAGATCGGTGCCGACTGGGCGCCGATCGCGGACGTCAGGTTCCGTGGCTCCTACCAACGAGCGGTCCGTGCGCCGAACATCTTCGACCTGTTCGACGCACAGAGCATCGGCCTGTTCGACCTCGATTCGTACGCCAACGGTCTTTATGACCCGTGCGCGGGCGATCTAGACGCGACCACGGCGACGCCTGCGCCGTTCTACACTGCGGCACAGTGCGCCAACACCGGCGTCAGCTCGACGCAGTACGGCACCATCGTCGACAACCCGGCGGGCCAGTTCAACGCGCTCTTCGGTGGTAACCCCGACCTCGATCCTGAAAAGGCGGACACCTACACGATCGGCGTCGTCATCGAGCCTGAAGCCCTGGACGGCTTCATCCTCTCGGTCGACTACTTCAACATCGAGGTGGACGGCTTCATCGGTACGGTGCCGCAACAAGTCGCGCTCGACGAGTGCGCGACGACGGGTGACGAGTACTTCTGCGGTCTCATCAACCGCGGTAACGGTGCGACGCTCTGGGCGAACCAGACGGGCTTCATTCAGGCGACCAACCTGAACACGGGCTCGCTCGCCACGTCGGGTATCGACGTGCTCAGCACCTACTCGTTCGCTGTGGCCAACGCAGGCGACGTGACGCTGGACTTCGTCGGCACGTGGCTGGACGACCTCAGCACCGAACCGATCCCGGGCTTCGAACCCTACAACTGCGTGGGCTTCTATGCTGGCCGCTGCGGCACGCCGAACCCGGAATGGCGCCACAAGTTCTCGGCCCGTTGGGACACGACCTTCGGTCTCGGCCTGACGGCGACGTGGCGCTACTTCGACAACGTCACGCAGGAAGGCGACGATTCGGGCGATCCCGACTTCGCCCTCGGCGACCAGACCTACATCGACCTGTCGGCGCGCTACGAGCTCAACGACAGCACGCGGCTCCGCGTGGGCGTGAACAACGTCTTCGACAAGATCCCGCCGATCAGCTCGGTTGCCGGCACTGCGCCCGGCAACGGCAACACCTACCCGACGGTCTACGATGCCCTCGGCCGGTACTTCTTCGTCGGCGCGACGGTCGACTTCTGATCTCTGTCGGCAACGACATCGGAAAGGGCGCCTCCGGGCGCCCTTTTCTTTTGGGCTGGTTCAGCCGCGTCGGCTTTGCTGCTAGCGGCCCGTTCATGGCCGCCCGTTCTGCCACCGTCCGATCCGCCTTCGCGCTTGCCTGGCCGGCGAGCCTAGCGGCAATCGTCACGCCCGTTCTGGGGCTGATCGACGCCGCCGTCCTCGCGCGGGCGGCCGGGCCGACGGACATGGCTGGCGTCGCGCTCGCCGCGGCGGTTTTCTCCCTCCTCTACTGGTCCTTCGGCTTCCTGCGGATGAGCGTCGCCGGGCTGACCGCGCAGGCCGACGGCCGGAACGACGAAGGCGGGGTTCGGGTCGCGGTCGTCCAGGGCCTCCTGATCGCCGCGGCGGTCGGCTTCAGCCTGCTCCTCCTGAAGAGCCCGATCGCAGCCCTGTCGGAAGTGGCGATGACGCATGGGACCGAAGCCTCGGACGGTGCGGCGGGGGCCATGCGGACCTACCTCGCGATCCGTCTCTTCGCCGCGCCCTGCGTCATGGTGACCAACGCGCTCGTCGGTTCGCTGACCGGTCAGGGGCGGATGCGGGCGGTGATGATCGTCATGCTGAGCGTGACGGCGCTCAACGCCCTGCTCGACGTCGTCTTCGTCATGGGCATGGGCATGGGCGTCGCAGGCATCGCGCTCGGCACCGCCATCGCGGAGACCGTGGGCGCCCTACTCGCCGGCCTCGCCGTTCTGAGGGCGCTCGAACGGCGAGGCGGCGTGCGGCTTGGCTGGAACAGGGCTCGCCTGACGGAGGGCTGGCGCGCGGTCCTGTCGCTCAACCTCGACATCTTTCTGCGCACGCTGGTCCTTTCTCTCGTCTTCGCCTGGTTCGTGCGGGCGGGCGGCCAGTTCGGCGACGTGACCCTTGCAGCCAACGAGGTGCTTTTGAACCTCGTCCTCGTCCCAGGCCTCTTCCTGGACGGCCCGGCGATCGCGGCGGAAACCCTCACTGGCCGAGCCTTGGGCGCGAAGAACGAGCGCCCTGCCCGCTTCGCCGCCGCGGTCCGGGCGACGACGACCCTCTCCGCCCTGTTCGCCGGCGCGCTGTTCCTCGTCATGCTGGTCCTGGGGGGTGCGGCGCTCGCCCTGATCGTTCCGCCAGGCAGCGACGCGGCCGCGATCCTAGGCGAGGCGAGGCGATACCTTCCTTACGCGATCGCGAGCCCGCTCGTCCTCGCAGCCGCGTTCCAACTCGACGGGCTCTACATCGGCGCGACGCGAGGGCGCGCGCTGCGCAACGCGATGCTGGTCAGCGGCGTGGTCTTCACCGCTTTGATCCTCCTGCTGCCGGACCTGATCGGCAATCACGGCGTGTGGGCGGCCTTCGGCCTCTTCATGCTGAGCCGTGCCGCTACCCTTCTCGCCGCGTGGCCCGGCTTCGCCGCGCTGACGCGCGATGTGCCGCCCTTCACGCGGGAGCGACCGCAGACTATCTAGCGGCGTCATGGGCATGCTTACCCAGCTTTCCAACCCCGCTCGGTTCCTGAGCGTGACGCGCCCCGTGCTGCCGGCGGCGGGCGTGATCGCGCTTCTCTGCCTCGGGGTCGGCAGCTGGCTCGCCTTCTTCGGCTCGCCGCCCGACTTCCGCCAGGGCGAGAGCGTACGCATCATGTACGTCCACGTCCCCGCCGCGTGGGGCGCGCTGCAGACCTACGCCTTCGTCGCGATCGCCTCGCTGATCGGCTTCGTCTGGCGGCATCGCCTCGCCGACGTCGCCGCACGCGAGGCGGCGCCCCTCGGCCTCGCCTTCACCGTCCTGGCCCTCGTGACCGGCAGCTTGTGGGGCAAGGTCACATGGGGCGTCTTTTGGGACTGGGACCCACGGCTGACGTCTATGATGGTCCTCGCCTTCCTCTATGCGGGCTACCTCGCGATCTGGCGGGTGATGGACGAGGCCCAGGCGGCGCGAACGGCGGCCCTCCTCGCCATGCTCGGCGCGGTGAACCTTCCGATCATCAAGTTCTCCGTCGAGTGGTGGGATACGCTGCATCAGAAGGCGACGGTGATTCGCGCCGACGGTCCGGCGATGCCCGCATCGATGCTGTGGCCGCTGGGCCTGATGACCCTCGGCTACGCCGCCCTCTTCGTCTTCGTCCTCTTGTTGCGGATGCGCAGCGCCTTGGCGCGGCGTCGGGCCGGCGTTCCGGCCCGCCCGTCCCGCGCCGTGCTGGAACCCGCGCCGGAGGTAGCTTCGTGACCGCCGATCCCACGCCCTACATCGCCGCGGCCTGGCTCCTCTCCTTCGGTGTCTTGGGAGGCATGACGGTGCAAGCCCTCTTGCGGGCGAGGCGCTCATGAAGGCGACCGCCCCTAGCCGCCGTGCCCTTCCGTTCCGCCGCCGCCAGCGCCGGGCGCTCCTCCTCGGCCTGGTGCTTCCGGCCTTCGCGGGCGCGACGGCGCTCGCGGTCACCGCCATCAGCCGGACGCAAGTCTACGCCTACGCACCGTCCGCCCTTCCGGCGTCGGACGAGCTCGCGGGCCGGACCGTCAAGCTCGGCGGCCTCGTCGAGGAAGGCAGCTTGCGGCACGGCGCGGGCACCGAGGTCTACTTCGCCGTGACGGACGGCGCCGCGACGGTTCCCGTCCGCTTCGACGGGTTCCTGCCCAGCCTCGTCGCCGAGGGCGACGGCGCGGTCGTGACGGGGACCGTCTCTTCCGATGGCACGTTCGAGGCGACGCTCGTCGCGGCCCGCCACGACGAGCTCTATATGGCGCCCGAAGTCGCCGACGCCTTGAAGTCGACGGGACGCTACGACGAGTACGTGGCGCAGAAGCGCCGCTAGGGCTAAGGTCGCCCTCCGTCGTCAAGGAGCGTCCATGCGGTTCCCCATCCTCGCGCTGTCGCTCCTCCTTCTTGGCGCCTGCGCCCTGACGCCAGAACCCTGCACGCGCGATTACTTCGCCTATCAGGCCGACCGCATGCAGGACCACTTCGTCCGCCGTAACCGCAGCGAGGTTCGGCGCCTTCGCACACTGCGCGACGACCTCCGCGCCGATAGCGGTCCGGATGTCTTCACCGCCCTCGCGCTGGTCGCCGCCAAGCGCGACCTCGAGGCTGTCGCCGCCGACTTCCGCAGCAACGTCATCCCCGAGGCGCGGCGGATCGCGGACTTCTGTGAGATCGACGGCGGGTTCGACTTGATGATGAACGCCTTCTTGGCTGAGCAGGGCATCGACGCCGACCTGGTCCGAACGCTCGGGCTGCTCGACCTCTTCGAGTCCGACGGCCTGCGTACCAGCATCGAGCCCTCGTTCTGACGACGGCGCAGCAGCCTCGATTCGTGCCGTCGCTACTCGCCTCGCGTCGATTCTGGCCGCTCTTCGGCGTTCAGGCCTTGGGCCCGTTCGCCGACAACGTCCTGCGGGCCGCGACCATCGTCGCGGTGGCGTCGGCGGCCGGCGCGGCGTGGGGCACGGCCGACTTCTCCTTGCCGCTGGGATGGAGCGCGGAAGCCGGCAGCTTCGTCTCCATGGGCTTCACCCTACCGATCTTCTTGTTCTCGATGATCTCTGGTCAGGTCGCGGACAAGGTCGACCGTCATCGCCTCCTGTGCTTCGTCAAGGGGGCGGAGATCCCGATCATGATCTTCTCGGCCTTCTGCTTCTGGTTCGGAAGCGGCCTCCTGCTCCTCTTCTCCCTCTTCCTGATGGGGGCGCAGTCGGCCTTCTTCGGCCCGCTCCGCAACACGCTGGTGCCGCAGTACTTCGCGGGCGACGAGCTGCCGCGGGTCAACGGCTACTTCAACGCGCTCCAGTTCGCCGCGATCGTCGCGGGACTTCTTCTCGGCAGCGTGCTGACCAACGCTCCGGCCTTCGGTTCCCCGCAAGGGGGTCGCCTCGTGGTGTCGGCGCTCCTCCTGGCGACGGCCGTGGGCGGAACGCTTATGGCCCTCTTCACGCCGCCCGCCCCGGCGCCCGGCCTCTCCCGCATCGACTGGAACGTGCTTCGGGTGGCGGGACGTTTCTATCGCCGCGTGGCGGACATGCCCCGCGTCTTCTGGCCGATGATGGGCGTCGGATGGTTCTGGATGGGCGGCGCCATCATCCTCGCGAACCTGCCGACCTGGGTTTCGGTCAGCCTGGGCGGCAGCGATCTCGACCTCGGCTTGTTCATGGTCCTCTTCGCGGTCGGCGCAGGCGTCGGCTCGGTGACGGCCGGCATCGCGGCCTCGCGCAGCGGTGCGCCCATGACCGTGGCAGGCGTCGGTGTGGTGCTGACGATCCTAGGGGCGGTCCTCGTCTTCCTGACGAGCGCGCCCTACGACCCTGGCGCCGGACCCGTCTTCCGGATGGAGAACGCTGCCCTCTTCGGTGCGATCGTCCTGACCGCCGCGGGCAACAGCGTGTTCGGCGTGCCGGTGATCGCCACCCTGCACGACCGCGCGCCGGCAGGCGAGCGAGCCCGCATCATGGGCACTTCGAACATGACCAATGGCGGGCTCGCGACCCTCGGCGCGCTCCTCGTGCCTCTTGCGAGGCCCGTCGGCGTCGGTCCGACCGGGACCTACCTGGCGGTCGCAGGCCTCCAGGTCGGCCTTCTCGGCTTCATGCTTCTGCGGCGGCGGCAGGCTGTCAGGGCGGCGAAGAGCGCCGCCCCGATGCCGGCGCGGAACGGTTGATCGTCAGGGACGGTCCGCTCGCGTCCCGGCGTTCCAGTACGAGCCGCAGGGGATGCGGCGCTTGTCGCAACGCCCGGCATATTTGCGGGCGATCTGCGTGACCTCTTCCATCAGCCCTTCATCGAGGGTGATCGGATTGAGCCCCATGTCGAGGAACTGCTTGTTCTCGACGCGCAGCTCGTTCTCGTCCGCTTCGTTGCGCGGATTGCGGACGCGGTCGATCGGCACGCCGGTCTTGTCAGAGATCATCTTCGCCAGGTCGCGGACCCGGGCGGTCTCCGTCATCTGGTTCAGGATCTTCACCCGGTCCCCCCGCGCCGGCGGATTCAGAAGGGCAAGCTCGACGCAGCGCACCGTGTCCGAGATGTGGATGAAGGCCCGCGTCTGCCCGCCCGTGCCGTGAACCGTCAGCGGGTAGCCGATCGCCGCCTGCATCAAGAAGCGGTTGAGCACCGTGCCGTAGTCGCCGTCGTAGTCGAAGCGGTTTATCAGCGCCTCGTCCCGCTTCGTCTCCTCGGTCTGGGTGCCCCACACGATCCCCTGGTGAAGGTCCGTGACGCGAAGATGATCGTTCTTCGCGTAGTAGGCAAAGAAGAGAGCGTCCTGCGTCTTCGTCATGTGGTAGATCGAGCCGGGATTGGCCGGGTAGAGGATCTCCTGGCTGACCTCGCCGGCTGCGCCGGCATCGACCTTCACGGTCAGGTAGCCCTCCGGAATCGACATCCCCGCCGTGCCGTAGCCGTAGACGCCCATCGTGCCGAGGTGGACGATGTGCACGTCGAGGCCGCTCTCGACGATCGCGGCGAGCAGGTTGTGCGTGGCGTTCAGGTTGTTGTCGACGGTGTAGCGCTTATGCCAGCTCGACTTCATCGAGTAGGGCGCCGCGCGCTGCTCGGCGAAGTGCACCACGCTGTCCGGTTCGAACCGGCGGAGCAGACCCAAGAGTTCCGCATAGTCTTGCGAGACGTCGATCGTCGACGTCTCGATGCTCGCGCCCGTCACGCGGTGCCATGCCGACACCCTGTCGGACAACGGCGCGATCGGCGTCAGGGATTGCGTCTCCAGCTCCACGTCCGTCTTCCGACGGACGAGGTTGTCGACGATCATCACTTCGTGCCCCTGCGCAGACAGGTGCAACGCCGTGGGCCAGCCACAGAACCCGTCACCGCCAAGGATCATGACCTTCATCGGGTAAGCCTCCGAATCTTGCCTTTGGTCATAAGTAGCGCGGGGGTATCCGGCAACTGGCACGGGGTGCGCTGCGGAAGAGATAGACTTGTCGCTCTCACGCGGATGTGATAACCACCGAGCCGGACAGGGGGCTGGCAGAGCGCGTCCGCGGAAGGGAGTGGCCCGGGAAGGCCGCTCCCTTCGTCGTTTCGGCCTCAGTAGGCGTTCCTGGGAAGGACGACGGCGAGCACGGTCATCAGGATGATCCTGACGTCGAACCACAAGGACCAGTTCTCGATGTAAGCGAGGTCGTAGCGGACCCGTTCGGCCATGGAGCCATCCTCGGAGGTCTCGCCGCGGAAGCCGTTGACCTGCGCCCAGCCGGTGATGCCGGGCTTCACCTTGTGCCGGCCGGCGTAGTCCGCGATCACGTCCATGTAGTACTTGTCGTGCGCGATCGCGTGCGGCCGCGGCCCGACCAGGCTCATGTCGCCACGAAGCACGTTCCACAGCTGCGGCAACTCATCGAGGCTGTAGCGGCGCAAGATCCGTCCGACGCGGGTGATCCTGTCGTCGTCCTTGCGGGCTTGGATGACCTTCTCGCCGTTCTCCATCACGCGCATCGTGCGGAACTTCACGATCGGGAAGATCTCTCCGGCGAAGCCCTGGCGATTCTGGATGAAGAAGATCGGTCCCGGGCTGTCGAGACGGACGGCGATCGCGCAGACGATCATGACCGGCAGCGCCAGCAGGAAGATGAGGCTGCCGATGATCTTGTCCTCGACCGTCTTCACGAAGCCGCCCCACCCTTCGAGCGGGCGGCGGTGAAGCGTCAGGAGGGGCATCGCGCCGATCGTCGTCACCTGCCCCATGCCGCGCTCCAGCCAGAGCGGGTCGGGGCACATCGCGACGTGGCAGGGCAGCGCGGACAGGCGGTGCATGAGATGCTCCATCCGGCCCTCTTCCTGCGGCGGAAGACAGAGGATGAGGTCGTCGAGCTGACCGGCCTCGATCATCGCGTTCGCGCGCGCCAGCGTCCCGTGGCCGGGCGTGTCCAAGCCTTCCGCAGAGAACCTCGCCACCACGCTGAGACCGCTCTCCCGCTCGGTCGCGTGGCGGATGAAGAGGTCGGCCGCGTGCCCTTCCCCGACGACACCGACCTTGCGGCACAGGCTGCCGCCCTCCGCGGCGAGGCGTTTGAGGACGCTCGCCGTTACGAAGCGGCCGACGATCAACCCGACCGTCGTGCCCCCGGCCCAGGCGGCGAGCCATGGACGCGGCAGAAGGCCGATGATCCCGAAGGCATAGCAAAGCGCAATCAGGCTAAGCAGGGTCAGCGCCCAGCGCCACACGATGCCGCGCAGCGCGGCCCAGGTTTCGAGGAGCTGATCAAAGCGGAAGTAGCCGCCCTGACGCAGCGCCTCGACCAGCGCGAGGCCACCGAGGAAGCCGGTGCAAACTAGGATGACCGGATCGCTCTGCGCCGTCATCCCGTTGATCGGCTTGCCGTAGTCCGCGACCGCGACCGCCGCGAAGGCGGCGCCCGTCACGATCAGAACCGTCAGGGCCTGCGCGATGTCGCCGGCCATCTCCCGTGACAAGACGGGTCTGCGCCGCGGCGGGGTCATCGCCGCACGGCTGCCCTCGATGCTGGCCTTGCCCATAGGCTTGAGCGTCGACTGCTTCATCCCATCGCCGACCGCAACACCCGCACCAACACTCGCCCCCAACTCGGGAGAGATCACTATGGCAGCCCCTGCGGTCTCCTCCTTACGCAACTGTGACTCGAACATTTTAACGTCGTTCTCCAGGGACGAGCGACAGCGCTCCCGACTGAGCCCCTCCTCGCCCCCGCCCACCATCCTGGCCGGTCCGGAACCGAGTTAACGCGGCGTTCTTCCCTTCGCACGCAAGAAGCTTACCACGTCGCCACGCTTCGCCGAGAGTTTCTATGGATCACGATCTCAACACCCTCATCGACCTTGCCCACCGCGCGGGAAAGCTCGTGATGGACGTCTATGAAGGCGACTTCGTGACGCGCGAGAAGGAGGATGGCTCAGCACTTACTGAGGCCGACGAAAGGGCGGAGAAGCTGATCCTCGAGGGGCTTGCGAAGGCCTTTCCGGACGTCCCGGTCCTGGCGGAAGAGGCGGCTGCGCGCGGTGAGATCCCCGAGCTCGGCGGCCGGTTCATCCTCGTGGACCCGCTCGACGGCACGCGGGAGTTCTCGAATCGGACGGGCGAGTTCACGGTGAACATCGCGCTGGTCGAGGACGGCGTTCCGGTGATGGGCGTCGTCTACGCGCCCGCCATGGCGAAGATGTACGCCGGCGCGTCCGGCCGCGGTGCGTGGCTACAAAGCCTGGACGCGAAGCAGACCCGAAGCGACGCCGCTGACGCCACCGAGATCAAGACACGCAAGCGCCCGGCGCAAGGCTTGGTCGCCGTTGCGAGCCGGTCCCACCGTTCGGCCGAGACCGAGACCCTCCTTGCGGACCTCGGGGTCACCGACTTCGAACCGGCTGGATCTTCGCTGAAGTTCTGCTTGGTCGCGACCGGCGAAGCCGACGTCTACCCCCGCCTGGGCCGCACGATGGAATGGGACACGGCGGCGGGCCAGGCCGTTCTCGAGGCGGCCGGCGGGCGCGTCCACGTGCTCGATTCGAGCGGCACGGAGGGCGAGCCTCTGCGCTACGGAAAGGCCGAGCGGGGTTACGACAACCCCCACTTCATCGCTTGGGGGGAGTGACGGACTCCAGATCGGAGATCGCCGCACAGGCGGCAGCTCTCGGGTTCGACGCCTTCGGCGTGACGAGAGCGAACCTGCCGCCTTCGGCACGCGAGGGCCTGGAAGCCTTCTTGAATGCGGGCCATCACGGCACGATGGGATGGCTCGAAACGCGCGCGGAGCAACGCGCGGACCCGCGGGCGCTCTGGTCTGAAGCCGCGAGCGTCATCGCGCTCGGCGTCTCCTACGGACCGGACCAGGACCCACGCGCGCGTCTCGCCGACGCGGGCATGGGGAACATCTCCGTCTACGCGCAGGGCGACGACTACCACGACGTGATCAAGAAGCGCCTCAAGCAGTTGGGGCGCTGGATGGCGGCGCGTTACGACTGCGCGCTGAAGGTCTTCGTCGATACGGCACCGGTCATGGAGAAGCCGCTCGGCGCGCAGGCGGGGATCGGTTGGCAAGGCAAGCACACGAACCTCGTCAGCCGCGAGCACGGCTCCTGGCTGTTCCTCGGTTGCATCTACACGACCCTCGAACTCGAGCCGGACACGCCGCACCCCGACCGGTGCGGCTCGTGCGATGCCTGTCAGACGGCCTGTCCGACCAACGCCTTTCCCGCCCCCTACCAGCTCGATGCGCGGCGTTGCCTCTCCTACCTCACGATCGAGCATGACGGACCGTGGCCGGAAGAGTTTCGCGCCGCGATGGGCAATCGCATCTATGGTTGCGACGACTGCCTCGCCGCCTGCCCCTGGAACAAGTTCGCGGGCGAGGCTCGGGAGGCGAAGTTGAAGGCGCGCGACGAGCTGCGCGCTCCCCGCCTAACCGAGCTCGCCGCCTTGGACGACGCGGGGTTCCGGGCGCTCTTCCGGAAGAGTCCGGTCAAACGGATCGGCCGCGACCGCTTCGTGCGCAACGTCGTCTATGCGATCGGGAACAGCGGCGACGCCTCGTTCCGCCCTGCCCTGATCCCCCTCCTGTCCGACGAGAGCGAACAGGTTCGGGACGCCGCGAGGTGGGCGGACGAGCGGCTGGAAACCGCGACCGAATAAAGAAAGGCCCGCCACCAGGGCGGGCCTTTGATCGAACCGAAGAACGGGTCAGTGCTCGACGTTGCGCCAGATCTGGCGGTAGCTGGCATAGACGATGCCTGCGAAGGCGAAGAGGTAGAGGAGGACGAACCCGCCCATACGCTTGCGCTGCTCGAGTTCCGGTTCGGCAGCCCACTGAAGGAAGGCGACGACGTCCTCGGCCATCTGCTCGACCGTGCAGTCCGTTCCGTCCTCGTAGGTGACGAGGCAGTCCTGCGACAGCGGCGGCGCCATCTTGAACGAGCCGCCGTCCGGCGCGTGAACGCCGGGCAGAAGATGGCCGTCCTCGTCCAGGTACTCCGCCTTCATCAGGCTGAGCGTGTCGCCGTGATAGTAGGGGTTGTAGTACTGCCCCGGGGGGACGGTGATCTCTTCCGGAATCTCGGCGGGTCCTTTCGGCAGGCCGGGATAGCCGGTGATCAGGCTGTAGATGTAGTTCCGACCGTCCTCGCGCGCTTTGACGAGAAGGCTCATATCGGGCGGATTCGCTCCCCCGTTGGCCAGCATCGCCTGCTGCTGGTTCGCATAGGGGCTGGGGAAGTAGTCGGACGGCAGGCCGGGCCGCGACAGCGGATCGCCCGAATCGTCGACCCCCGCCGTGATGGTGAAGTCCGCGGCGATCGCCTTGACGAACGGGTTCGCCGCCGGATCGGAGCAGTCGACCGTGTCGGCGAGGCCGAGTTCCTCAGGGCATGCGTCCAGGTGGTACGGCCCGCCCGGCTGTCCGAGGTGGCGGAACGCGACGAGCTTCATCGAGTGGCAGCTCGAGCAGACGGTTCGGTAGACCTGATAGCCGCGTTGAAGCTGGCGTTGGTCGTAGGAGCCGAACAGGCCCTGGCTGTGCCACTCGTGCTCGATCGGCTCCTTCGGATGCCCGCCGGCAGCGTGCGCGTTCCCGGCGAAGAGGAGCGGAAGGGCGGCGAGCCCGGCGGTCAGGAGAACTCTTCTCATCATTGTCACTCTTACTCGGCCGGGGCGGGCTGTGTGCCGCCGGCGGTCACGCCGAGCGGGCTCTTGCGCTTCTTGCTGCCAGCCTTGTCCGCAACCACCGCCTCGGAGATCGAGCGGGGCAGCGGCTTCGGCGTCTCTGTCACCGAGAGGACCGGCAGGATGATCAGGAAGTACGCGAAGTAGTACGCCGTCGCGAGTTGGCTGATCAGGATGTAGGGCTGTTCCGCGACCTGCCCGCCGAGCCAACCCAGCAGGAAGACGTCGGCGAAGAAGATCATCAGCCACCACTTCGCGATCGGGCGGTAGCGCATGGAGCGTACCCGCGAGCGATCGAGCCAGGGCAGGACGAACAGGATCAGGATCGACCCCAGCATGACGAGCACGCCGCCGAGCTTGGAGTTGATGATGACGATGTCCGTGAAGGGAATGCCGATGTCGAAGGTGATGGCCCGCAGCATCGCGTAGAAGGGCAGGAAGTACCACTCCGGCACGATGTGCGACGGCGTCACGAGCGGGTTGGCCCCGATGTAGTTGTCCGTGTGGCCGAGAACGTTCGGCATGTAGAAGACGAACGCCGCGTAGAGGATCATGAAGGCGACGATCGCGAAGCCGTCCTTGACCGTGTAGTACGGGTGGAACGGCACGGTGTCCTTCTTGGTCTGGACCTCGACGCCCGAAGGGTTGTTGTTGCCCGGCACGTGCAGTGCCCAGATGTGCAGAATCACGACGCCCGCGATCAGGAACGGCATCAGGTAGTGAAGCGCGTAGAAGCGGTTCAGCGTCGGGTTGTCGACGGAGAAGCCGCCCCAGAGCAGCGTCTTGATCGGGTCCCCTACCAGCGGCACGGCCGAGGCGAGCGAGGTGATCACCGTCGCGCCCCAGTAGGACATCTGACCCCAAGGCAGGACGTAGCCCATGAAGGCCGTCGCCATCATCAAGAGGAAGATGACCACGCCGAGGCCCCAAAGGATCTCACGCGGCTCCTTGTAGGAACCGTAGTAGAGGCCCCTGGCGATGTGCAGGTAGACCGCGATGAAGAACATCGACGCGCCGTTGGCGTGCGCGTACCGCATCAGCCAGCCGTAGTTCACGTCGCGCATGATCATCTCGACCGAGTCGAAGGCATGCTCGACGTGCGCCGTGTAGTGCATCGCGAGCACGACGCCGGTGACGATCTGCACCACCAGCATGATCGCGAGGATGCCGCCGAAGGTGTACCAGTAGTTCAGGTTCTTCGGCGTCGGAAAGTCGATGAAGCTGTCATAGCCGAGGCGGATGACGGGCAGACGCTTGTCGACCCAACGCTCGAAGCCAGTCCCGGGGACGTAGGTGCTCTCGTGAGCCATGGCGCGTTACCCTAGCCTAATGTTGGTGTCGGAGAGGAACTCGAGCGGCGGAACCGCGAGGTTCTGCGGCGCCGGGCCCTTACGGATGCGGCCGAGGCTGTCGTAGTGGCTGCCGTGACAGGGGCAGAACCAGCCGCCGTAATCGCCCCTGTTGTCACCGCTGTCGGTGCCGAGCGGCACGCAGCCCAAATGCGTGCAGACGCCGAGCACGATGACGAAGTTGTTCTGCTGCAGACGGTTCTCGACCGTCGCCTCGCCGGGCATCGCGTCGTTGCGCGATTCGGAATCCTTGAGCGCGGAGATCGGCGTCTCTTCGTCCTCGTTGAGCTCTCGCTCGGTCAGGTGCCGGATGAAGACCGGCTTGCCCTGCCAGACGACCTTGATCGCTTGTCCGGCCTCGACCGCGCCGATGTCGACTTCCTTGGTCGCCAAGGCGCGAACGGCCGCGTCGGGGGCGAGCTGCGTGATCACGGGGATCGCCACGCCGACAACGGCCGCGGCGGCGGTGCCGCCCGCGAGGAGGTGAATAAAGTCGCGGCGTCCCTCGTCGACCTCGATCTCGACGTCGTGGGGGCGGCCTTCCGTCGTGGAACTCATGCGTCTCGTGCCCGTATGGATTTTCCCGGGCGTGTGCCACGCACCGGCTTGGCGGTAAAGGCGAGTTACGCCGGAAAGCGCGCCGGTTCCACTGCGCGAAGCGTCGCGGCGGGAAGTATTGCCGCTCGGACGCGACGCCCCTACCCCGGCACGATGACCGACTGGGCAGACAGGAAGACGCGAGCGCGACGCTGGTTCGAGAGCCTGCGGGACGACCTTTGCGCCGCCTTCGAGGCGATTGAGGAGGAGGCCGAGACGGCTCTCTACGGGGCGGGTACGCCGGCCCGATTCGAACTCACGCCGTGGGACCGCTCGAACGATCCTGCGGTGGAGGCGGGCGGCGGCGTGATGGGCATGCTGCGCGGCAAGGTCTTCGAGAAGGTGGGCATCCACTGCTCGACCGTTCATGGCGAGTTCAGTCCGGAGTTCGCGAAGGCCATTCCCGGCGCGCAGGACGACCCGCGCTTCTGGGCCAGCGGCATCAGCCTGATCGCCCATGCCCGGAATCCGCACGTGCCCGCCGCGCACATGAACACGCGGATGATCGTTACGACCAAGGGCTGGTTCGGGGGCGGCGGCGATCTGAACCCGATGATGGACGCCTATCGGAACGCCGAGCACGAAGACACGCTCGACTTCCATGCTGCGATGAGATCGGCGTGCGACCGGCACGGGCCGGACTACTACGCGCGCTTCTCCGAGGAGTGCGAGCGCTACTTCTGGCTGCCGCACCGGAACGAGGCCCGGGGCGTCGGCGGCATCTTCTACGACCGACACGACACCGGCGACTGGGCGGACGACTTCGCCTTCACCAAGGACGTCGGACGCGCCTTCCTCGACGTCTATCCTCGCCTCGTGCGTCGCCGGATGCATCAGCCCTGGACCGAGGCGGAGCGTGAGCATCAGCTCTTCCGCCGCGGCCGCTATGCCGAGTTCAATCTTCTCTACGACCGCGGCACGACGTTCGGCCTCAAGACCGGAGGGAACGTGGAGTCGATTCTTTCGAGCCTGCCGCCCCTCGCGACCTGGCCCTGAGGCGAACGGCGCCGGCGGCCCCGAGGAGCGAGCCGAACAGGCCTGCGGCCCAGACCCCCCAACCATAGTCCTGGTCGGTCGCGAGGATCAGGATCACGCCGAGGACGCCCGCCGCCCCCGTGACGATCGCGGTGACCCCGCCCCTGCCCCGCAAGGGTTTCACGAGCGCGAGGAGGTGGACCGTCGCGCAGAAGAGCGCGAGGACAGCGACCGTCAGGCTCGTCAGGCCGATCACGCCGCCCTCCGGCAGGCAGAGAGGCGAGGCGTGCCACCGGGCCGATTGCAGGCATCGTCCGACCGGGGAAAGGAGCACGGCGCCGGTCCGTCCCCCCGCCTCCCACGGCGCGAAGAGAGCACTGATCGCGAGGCCGACGGCGAGGAGAAGCCGGATCATCGTTCAGGGCGCCGATAGTCTGGCACCGGACCGGCGATCAGCCTCACGCCTCCTTCGATGCGTTCTCGATGCGCAAGGCATGAAGGCGTTTGGCCTGGCGTTCCAGGTCCTCGTCGATACGATCGCGCCGTGCGCGCCGCCGCGCATCCATCGCATCCGTCTCCCGGCGGATGAGCGCTAGGCTCTCGCGTAGGCTGTCGAGCGCCTCCGTCGTCTCCGCGAGGAAGGACTCGAGTGCGGCGCGGGCCGCTCCGTTGTCCTCCGTCGGTCGAACCTCTTCCGGATCGGCGGCCGCGGCCGGATCTTCCAGCGGCGCGGGACGAGACTCATCGTTGGCCGGCCTCTGAGCGCTGCTCATCAACTCGTCCGGCGACGTGAAGCCCCGCGCCCTTTGATGCGGCATTGCCTGTATCTCGAGGATGGCTGCGTTGATGTCCTTGACGGAGACCGTCCGCCCGCCGGCGCGCGCATCGTCCGGCACCGATGTTCCGCGAGACGGCGCCTTCGCCGTCGGCGCATCCTCTCGGGGCCGCGGCCGTGGCGGGGGTCCGGCCGCCGCCATGCTTCCGAGGCTCGCCGTCAGAAGCGCGAGCGTGCGCTCGGCTTCGGCTTCCTCCTCGGCGCTCGCCGCGGCCTCGACATCCGCCGCTGAAACGGCGTCCGCTAGAGGTTCCCGCCGCTCCCCGGCTTCGACTTCGACTTCGGCCTCGACCTCCGCCGGCTCGGCATCTGACAACGCCGCGTGGACGTCTTCTGCGGTCGCCTGCGACTTTCCATCGAGCGCGAGCTTCATGAGAACTTGCGAGCAGACCGCGTTGATACGCTGGGGGACGCCCTTGGTCTCCCGGTAGATGCTGCCGGCCGCTTCGGGCGTGAAGACGTCCTCGCCGGTCCAGCCGGCGATACGCAGGCGGTGGCGAATGTAGGCCTCCGTGTCCGCCGCGCTGAGCGCCGGCAGGTGGTAGGAGGCGACGACCCGCTGGCGGAACTGTTCCATCTCGGCACGGTAGAGCGCGCTGCGGAGGCTCGTCTGCCCGATTAGGCACAACTGAAGCAGCGCTTCCCCATCATGGGACAGGTTCGAGACGAGGCGCAGCGCTTCGAGCGCGTCGTCGTCCAGGCGTTGCGCCTCGTCGACGAGCAGGGACGCCTTGCGCCCGCGTTCGCGCTCGTCACGCAGGAAGTCGTGGAGCGACCGCATCGGATCCGCGCCTTCGATCGGCTGGCGGTCGAAGGCGGCAAGCACCTGTACCGGCAGCGCTTCGGCCGAGACGGCATCCGGGAGAAGCGTGCCCGCCATCGTTTCGGTCTCGTCGAGGTCCATCAGGAGCCGCTCGACGACGATGGTCTTTCCGACGCCAGGCTCGCCGGTGATCACGACGAAGCCCTCGCCCTGCCGCAGGCCGTAGCGCAGATGCGCCATGGCCCGGCGGTGGGGGTCGCTCTCGTAGTAGAAGCCGACATCGGTGCTCAGTCGGAACGGCGTCCGCTCGAGTCCGAAGTGCTCTTCGATCATGGCTTTCGCCTTCAGGGTTTTAGAACGTCCAGCGGAGGCCGGCGCTCACTGCGTTCTCCTTGTAATCAAGTTGCGTGCCGGTCGAGCTGCGCTCGGCATGGTAGATCTGTCCGGTCGCGGATAGTTGAGGACCGAGCTGCCAGGCCGCGCCGACCGCCCCGAAGATCTGACTGGAGTTGCGGTCCCGGTTGCCTTCGAGGCCGACGATGACGTCCTCGTAGAAGCGGCCGTCGTTCCGCTGATAGCGGGCGTTGGCGTAGGCCGACAGGCGGCGGGATATCTGCCGCCTCACCTGGCCGTTGAGCGAGACGATGCTGTTGCTGTTGTCGTCCGTGCCGCCGCCCAGGCCGAAGAGATCGCTGCCGGTGTAGTTGACGCTCGCCGAGACGCTGGTCCGGCGAAGGAAGTACGTCGCCGAGAGCGAGTATCGGTCGTACGCCCCTGCCCCGGACCCTTGCCGCGTCACGTCGTCGAAGCCGCCCTGGAAGCTGACCGCCTGTTCGAGCAGGCGTTCGGCCGACCCCGCCTGAACGTTCGAGAGCTGATCGAGGACGCGGACGGTGCGGCTGTTGAAGCCGCGGAACCCGCGGAAGGTGCCTTGCGTGCCGGTGTCCAGGCGACGTTCGGCCGACGCCGTCACGTTGATGCGCGCGCTGGGGCGGTAATGGCCCTCGACCTCGAGCAGCGTTCCGCTGAACCGCTCGCCCAGCCGGACCTGGAGGCTGCTTCGCCGGCTCGGGACGGCGGTGAAGCCCACGGTCCACCAGACGCCCGAAAGGCCGCTCTCGGTATTGTCGGTGGGCGGTACTGAATCGACGAACCCCTGCGGGGTCAGTTCGACCGAGACGTCGTCATAGCCGACGCTCGCCGTCGCCGCGAAGACGGAGTTGATCTCGTAGGCGCCTTCGACCTCGGCGGAGAGGCGTTCGATCTTCGACTCCGCGAGGATGTCGCTGCCGCTCTCCTCGGTGCGGTTGGCGACGCCGGTCACGCGGAAGGCAATCTTGTCGAGAAGATCGCCGCTCCGGTACTCGAGGATGCCTTCGTGCGCCGTGCTGTCGTTGGCGTAGTTCTGTCCCTCGTCGACGAGGAAGAGGCGCTCGCCGGTGAAGCGTTCCGACTGGTCCAGGTTCTCGTCCACGACGAAGACACCCGTGTAGCGGTATCGCGCCTCGACCGAGCCGCCTTCGGCCACGTTGCG
The DNA here is from genome assembly GCF_014199615.1 of Parvularcula dongshanensis. GTDB lineage: Bacteria > Pseudomonadota > Alphaproteobacteria > Caulobacterales > Parvularculaceae > Parvularcula > Parvularcula dongshanensis. The sequence continues at coordinate 120,820 of NZ_JACHOB010000005.1, forward strand.
GAAGATGTACGGGCTCAGCGAGCCGCCCGCGAAGACGATCCGGTTGTCGAGGGCGCCGGAGCTCTCCGCGCTCAGGTTGTTGCGGGTGGACAAGGCCTGCTGCTCGGCGACCGCCGAGGCGTCGACGTAGAAGAGGTCGTCGACGATGCGGGCCGTCGCGGACCCCGCGATGTTCGGCTCGATGAAGACCTCGTCGAGGTCGTTCAAACCGAAGGTCGGCCGGTCCGTGGCGAGGACCCCGTCCGGCAAGGCCACGTTGGGATCGATCGAATCGAGGAGGCGCTGATCGAGCGAGGCCCTGTCGGCGTAGGTGCCGACACGGACGCCGCCGTTCACGACGCCGGTCAGACCGGCGCGTTCGTAGACGGTGGCCCCCCGAAGCGAGGCGCTCAGCACGACGTTGTCGGGCGGCTCGACATCGACGAGTTGGAGGGTCGGGACGAAGTCGATGATCGGCTCGCCGGTCTCCTCGTCGACGACCGGTGCGCCCTCGTCGTCGATACGCGGCACCAGCACGCCGACTGTCGACTCGTCGCCCGTCTCGTCCGCCCGAAGGAAGTAGCGGGCCCGCTGATCGGAAAGGCGCCGGAAGTTGTCCGAGTAGGTGGCCCTGAGGTCGAGGTTCCAGCTCGAGACCAAGTTCCGCCGGGGCGCGGCGGGCACCCGGCGGTTGGGCACGTCCTGGCCCTCGCGGTCAGGCCGGTAGGTGTCTTGCGCCGCCGCCGGAAGGGCGGCGACCGCCAAGCCGCTCGCCGCGCAGAGAAGGGCGCGGCGAGCCGGTCGGTGTCTTCGGGTGGTCATGAGCGTCCCTCTTCTCATCGGTCGCGGCGCACGCGCTCCGGCTCCCCAGCCTTATCGTTAGTCTCGTTCGGATCGTCCGGTCAGAACCGGCTCTCCGGCACGATGATGATGTCGCCGGGCTGAACCGGCACGTTGGCGCTGACGTCGCCGCGCCGCAGCAGGTCGTCGAGGCGAACGCGGTAGGTTTGATCGCCGCGGATCAGCTTCGTCCTGTTGCCCGAGGCGAACTCCGTCAGGCCGCCGACCTGAAGCATCACGTCGAGCACGGTCATGTTGGAGGAGTAGGGCAGCGGCGTCGGCTGCACGACTTCGCCGATGATGCGGACTTGTTGCTGTATGTCGCCGGTCGGCCGGTCGACGATGACCGTCACCTCCGGGTTCTTCACGTACTCCGACAGGACCCCTTCGATGTCGCGGGCAAGCTGGGTCGGCGTCTTGCCGGCGGCCATCATGTCCTCGACCAGCGGCGTCGAGATGCGCCCGTCCGGGCGGACGACGATGTTGGTGCTGAGCTCCGCGGCGCGCCAGACGAAGATCTGGAGCGCGTCGTTGGCGCCGATGAGGTAGTCCGGCGCGAGCTCGACGGCCCCCTCCCCGTCGCCACCCGGCAAGGCGCCGGCACCCGGCGCCTGCGGTCCGATCGGAGCTTGGCAGGCGGCGAGGGCCAGCAGGGCCAGCGCCCCGAATCCGGCTGCGGAAAGGCGAGCTTGAAGCAGCATGATCTCTTCACTCCATTCGCCGCGCGCGCGGGCCCCCGCGCGGTCGCGACCTTGCAAGAAACGGTGACAGGCCCAGCCGGGCCGACCCCTCATATCGGACGATCCTAGGCGGGAAAGACGCCGCACGATAGCGCCCGCCCGACAGGCGCCGCAGCGGCGTGGTCTTCGTTCGCGGATACCGGGCCCGAACCGCCGACCTAGTCGTCGCGGTGGACCTTCTCGCGCTTCTCGTGGCGCTCTTGCGCTTCGAGGCTCAACGTCGCCGTAGGCCGGGCCTCCAGACGCCCGAGCGAGATGGGGTCGCCCGTCTCGTCGCAATAGCCATACTCGCCCGTCTCGATGCGGCGGAGCGCGGCGTCGATCTTCGAGATCAGCTTCCGCTGACGGTCGCGCGTACGCAGTTCCAGCGCGTGGTCCGTCTCCGACGAGGCGCGGTCTGCCGGATCGGCGAGGTGGAGGCTCTGACCCTGAAGATTGCCGATCGTGTCCTTGCTCTCGCGGAGGATGTCCTCACGCCAGGCCAGAAGCTTCTTCTTGAAGTAGTCGAGCTGCCGTTCGTTCATGAACGGCTCGTTGTCGCTCGGTCGATAGTCTACCGTATTCGTCGCCGTCACGTCGATCTCTCCTGCCCTCTCGGCGGTAGGGCAGCGGCCCACGCCACCCCTTACCCGCCCGTCTGCCCCGCGCGGCTGATACCGGCACTGGGGGTCAGGAACAACTCCATACTCTCACGCCAGCGTGTGAAGGAGCCGTGAACGATCGGTAAGCGGAAACGAGACCTTACGGAAAGTTGTCCCCCTCGGCCGCGACGCCGCCATCGTGCCCCCCAGAGTGCCGGGAGGACGCGATGAAGGTGAGTGAGGACGGAAGAGCGCTGATCAGGCGCTTCGAAGGCTTGGCGCTTCGGGCCTATCAGGATGCCGCCGGCGTCTGGACGATCGGCTACGGGCATACGGGCGAGGCCGCGCGGCAGGGCAGCTCGCTGGGAGAGGCCGATGCCGAAGCGCTCCTCCGATCGGACCTCGCGCGCTTCGAAGAGGGCGTCGCCGAACGCCTGCTCGTTCCGGTCGATCAGAATCAGTTCGACGCGCTCGTGTCGCTCGCGTTCAACATTGGGCTGGCCGCCTTCGGCAGGTCGACGGCGCTGCGCCGTCTCAACGCCGGCGACGTGGTCGGCGCGGCGTCCGCCATGACGTGGTGGAACAAGGCGACGGTGGCGGGACGCAAGCGGACTCTGCCCGGACTGGTCCGGCGCCGCGCCGCCGAAGCGGCGCTGTTCCTCTCCGGCCCGGACTACCAGTTGCCGGTCGTCGCCACCCAGTCTGGATCGTCCTGCACCTCGCGCTCGAAGGTCAGGAAGTCGTAGTAACCGCACCTGTTCTGCGCGGGGAAGTCGCGGCAGATCGCCGGTCGCGCTTCGTAGATGCTGCAGCCGCGGGTCTCCGTATCCAGCATTCGGCAGATCGTACCGAAGTGCTCGTCGGGCTTGTGCCGAAGCACGAGCGGGCTCTCCGCGTCACCCTTCCTGACGAAGCGGCGGCGGGCGCCCGCGAAGTCGAGCCCGAAATGCGCCGCGAGCCGGTGGATGTCTTCCTCCGTTACCGGAATGTGCTGGTAGGAGCAGCAATAGGCCGGGCACTTCAGGCAGTCGTAGCGCGCGGCGGGATCGTCATCCGTGGTCGTCATCCGTCCGACTTCCGCTGTGCTGCCACCGAAGGCAAGGCTGATCAGGACGTTGACAAGCGAATCGCTTCTCGCGCTTCATAAGGACATGAACCAAGCCGCCCTCAAGCCCGTTCCGACTGACGACTTGCCCATCGACGCCAGCGCCGCTGCGACCGGACGTCCGGACACGACGCTCGCGCTCACCCGCGGCGTCGCGCGGCTGATGACGCAGATGGGGCTTGCCGTGATCGCCGAGTTCAAGCTCCCGAACGGACGGCGGGCCGACCTCGCCGGGCTGGGGCCGAAGGGCGAACTCGTCATCGTCGAGGTGAAGTCGTGCCGCGCGGACCTGGCCGTAGACACGAAGTGGCCCGAGTACCGGGACTACTGCGACCGTTTCTACTTCGCCGTGAACGAGGTCTTCCCGCTCGAGATGGTCCCGGAAGACGAGGGCCTCATCGTCGCGGACGCGTTCGGCGGCGCGATCCTGCGCGAAGGCGAACTGAGGAAGCTTTCGGGCGCTCGCCGCAAGGCGGTCACCTTGCGTTTCGCCCGTCAGGCGGCCTTCGGTTGCGGTGGTTTCTGACAGGCGAAGGCCGGGTGCGGCGGAATGCCCCCTCTCCCGCTTGTCACGCGTATCGCCTTGGAACGCTTTGGAAAGGGCGTAAGTGAAGCAGTGGCGGCGTCCGTGGCGCTCGTCCTGACGGACTGAGCGCGAGGTCTCTACTCTCTCCCCCGAAGGGGACCTTGGCGGACGCCGCCACCACCGGAACCGAAGTTCCTGAGTGGGAATGTGGGCAGGTACACTCCCCCCGAAGCGCGGCGACATGAGGTTGGGCAGGTGCCGCCACGCGCCACAATCCTAGCACAAACCGTGCCAAGTGAGGACGATTATGTGGCCGCTTCGCGGCGCGATAACAGGTTCGTGAACTCGTCGGTCAGCTGTTCGTGCGTGGCGAAGACACGTTCGGCCCCGGCATCGATTAACGCTTCGGCGTGGTCCGGCAAGCAGTGCCCGCCTCCCGTGAAGCCCCAGACCGTCGCTTCGGCCGCAACCCCCGCCGCCACGCCATGCGCGCTGTCTTCGATGACGAGGCAGCGTTCGGCCGCGACGCCGAGCCTCGTCGCGGCGAAGAGGAATATGTCCGGGGCGGGCTTTCCGTGGCTGACATGGTCCGCCGAGTAGACATGCTGACCGAAGACGGGCCGCAGGCCGTATCGGTCGATCTTGTCGTCCAGAAACGCCTGTCCGGATGACGAGGCGACCGCGATCCGGACGCCGGGAAGCCCTTGCACCATGCGCAGCAGGTCTTCGGTCCCCGTGACCAACGTCATCGTGTGCCGCTTCGCCCGCCGGGTTTCGATCAGCCCGTCGATGAGCTCCTCGAACTCGCGTTCGTCGGCATCGCGTCCGAGGATCTGCCCATAGGCCTCGCGCAGCCCCGCCGCGAAGCGGTCGTAGCGCATGCCGCTGAAGCGACGGATGAAGTCCTCGGTCGTCCAGGCGAAGCCGTGGCCGGACAGGTAGGCGGCCGCGTCCTCGAGTCCGACGACCTCGGAATCGACGAGAACGCCGTCGCAGTCGAAAAGGATCGCATCGAAGGGAAAGCTCATACGGCGGGGGTTAGCAGCCCCCGCCGCGTAAGGAAGCCTCGATCAGGCGCCGAGGCTCGCGAGGTAGGCGAGAAGCAGGAGCGCCACGATGTTCGTGATCTTGATCATCGGGTTCACCGCCGGACCGGCCGTGTCCTTGTAGGGATCGCCGACCGTGTCGCCGGTGACCGCGGCCTTGTGGGCCTCGGACCCCTTACCGCCGTGATTGCCGTCCTCGATGTACTTCTTGGCGTTGTCCCAGGCTCCGCCCCCGGCGGTCATCGACAGCGCGAGGAAGAGGCCGGTGACGATCACGCCCATCAGCATGGCGCCCACCGCGGCGAGCGCGTCCGCCTTCGTCGCGACCGTGCCGACGACGGCGTAGACGACGAGCGGCCCGAGGATCGGCAGGAGGGAGGGTACGATCATCTGCCGGATGGCGGCACCCGTCAGGATGCTGACTGCCCGGGCGTAGTCCGGCTTCACCGTCCGGTCCATGATGCCGGGGTTCTCGCGGAACTGCCGCCGCACCTCCTCGACGATCCGGCTCGCGGCCTTGCCGACCGCCTTCATCGCCATCGCGCCGAAGAGGAAGGGCAGAAGCCCGCCCGCGAAGAGCCCGACGATGACGTAGGGGTTGATCAGCGAGTAGTCCGGCGTGACGCCCTGGAAGAAGGGGTAGCGGTCCGGGTTCGCCGCGAAGTAGCGCAAGTCCTCCGCATAGGCGGCGAAGAGTACGAGCGCGCCGAGCCCCGCCGAGCCGATGGCGTAGCCCTTGGTGACGGCCTTGGTCGTGTTGCCGACCGCGTCGAGCGCGTCCGTCGTGTCGCGGACGGCGCCGTCGAGCTCCGCCATCTCCGCGATGCCGCCGGCGTTATCGGTGACGGGACCGAAGGCGTCGAGCGCGACGATCATGCCCGCGAGCGCCAGCATCGTCGTGACCGCGACGGCGATCCCGTAAAGGCCCGCGAGGCCGAAGGTCGTCATGATGCCCGCGATGATGATCAGCGCCGGCCAGGCGGTCGCCTCCATCGCCACCGCGAGGCCCTGGATGACGTTCGTGCCGTGGCCGGACTCCGAAGCGAGCGCGACCGACCGGACGGGCTTGTAGCGCGTGCCGGTGTAGTACTCCGTCACCCAGACGATCAGGGCTGTCACCACGAGCCCGACGAGCCCGCACAGGAACAGCGACAAGCCGGTGAAGCTCCGCATTCCCTCCCCGTCGGCGGAGACGACGTCATAGGTCTCGCCGAACGGCGTGATCAGCGCCGTGACGATGGCGAGGGCGAGGATCGAGAAGAGGCCAGTGACGATCAACCCCTTGTAGAGCGCGCCCATGACGTTGGTGGACCCGCTCGACAGCTTCACGAAGTAGGTGCCGACGATCGAGGTCAGGATGCAGGATCCGCCGATCGCGAGCGGATAGAGCATGAACCGCTCGACCGCCGTGAAGTCCGAGACCTCGCCGTTCACGCCGAGAAGGATCGTGTCCGCGAAGAGGATGGAGCCGAGAACCATGGTCGCGGCGATCGTCACGACGTAGGTCTCGAAGAGGTCCGCCGCCATGCCGGCGCAGTCCCCGACATTGTCGCCGACATTGTCCGCGATCGTCGCGGCGTTTCGCGGGTCGTCCTCGGGAATGCCGGCCTCGACCTTGCCGACGAGGTCGCCGCCGACATCCGCCCCCTTGGTGAAGATGCCGCCGCCCAGGCGCGCGAAGACCGAGATCAGGCTCGCGCCGAGCGACAGCGCGATCAGGCCGTTGATGACCCGGCGGTCCGCCGGCTCAAGGCCGACCGGCCCCGTCAGGACGAGGAAGAAGACGGAGATGCCGAGAAGGGCGAGGCCCGCGACGAGCATGCCCGTGACGGCGCCCGACTTGAACGCGACGTCGAGGCCGCCTGCGAGCGAACGCGACGCCGCTTCGGTCGTCCGGACGTTCGCGCGGACCGAGATCAGCATGCCGACATAGCCCGCAGCGCCGGAGAGGATCGCGCCGACGGCGAAGCCGGTCGCCGGGATCCAGTCGCGGAAGAAGAAGGCGAGGCCGACGAGGACGACGAGGCCGACGAGGGTGATGGTGGTGTACTGCCGCCCGAGATAGGCCTTGGCGCCCTCTTGGATCGCGCCTGCGATCTCGCGCATCCGTTCGTTGCCTTGCGGCAACGCCATGACCTGCCGTGTGGTCACTACGCCGTAAGCGACCGCGATCAAGCCGGCCAAGATGACCGGCACCAATCCAAACGTCATTCTCGCTCCCTACGGCGCTTGTGCGCCTTTTCTTGAATCGAAGAGAGCGTCGCAGGGGGAAAAGCCGAAAGCAACTGAGCTGCGCTGTGGGACAGCTTGGGGACATGACAAGGTCAGGAAAGCCTGATCAAACGAAGACATGCGATTCATGCTGCGCGCCCTGCCCCCCGCCCTTCTCCTCTCTGCGGCCGCGCTGGCCCAGCAGACGCCCGACGCCCCACAGCTGTCGGCGATCGCGTCCGGCGAGGTGCCGAGCGCCGAGGCGACGCAGTTCTACCTGCGCCGCATCACCGAGCGCGACGGCACCACTCAGGCCGTCCTCGCGCTTAACCCCAACGCGCTTCAGGAGGCGCGGGCCGCGGACGAGGCGGAGGCGGAGGCGGAGGCGCGCGACGCGCCGCTTCACGGGGTTCCGATCCTGATCAAGGACAACATCGAGACCAAGGAACTGCCGACGACGGCGGGCTCCTACGCCCTTAAGGCCAACGCCGCCGGCAGGGACGCGCCCGCCGTCGCGAAGCTGCGGGCAGCGGGCGCCATCGTGCTGGGCAAGACGAACCTGTCCGAGTGGGCGAACTTCCGGTCGAGCGATTCCGTCTCCGGCTGGTCCGGCATGGGCGGGCAGACGCGCAACCCCCATAGCCTCGACCGCACGCCCTGCGGCAGCTCCTCGGGCTCGGGCGCGGCGGTCGCAGCGGGCTACGCCGCAGCCGCGCTCGGGACCGAGACCAATGGTTCGGTCATTTGCCCCGCGAACGCCAACGGCATCGTGGGCTTCAAGCCGACTGTCGGCCTCGTCAGCCGCAGCCGCGTCGTTCCGATCAGCCCGACGCAAGACACGATCGGTCCGATGACCCGCAGCGTCGCGGACGCGGCGTTGCTCCTCGCGGTCATGGCGGGAAGCGATCCGGCCGATGCCGCCACGGCGGAGGCCGACGCGCACCTGCCCCCCGCGGACCTTCCCGCCGATGCCCTTCAGGGTCTGCGCGTCGGCGTCCTTCGGTTCGCCGAGGGGGACGACCCGCGCGTCTCGGCCCTCTTCGAGGACGCGCTCGGCGTGCTGCAGGCGCAAGGCGCCGAGCTGGTCGAGATCGCCGAGTGGACGCCGCCCGACACGCTCTGGGAAGACGAGTTCCTAGTACTGCAGGCCGAGTTCAAGACCGCCCTCGGCGACTACCTCGCGACGACGCCGGAAGCGGTGACCACGCGAACCCTCGCCGACCTCATTGCCTTCAACGCGACGAACGAGGCGCAGGAGCTTCCCCTCTTCGGTCAGGACATCTTCGAGACGTCCGAAGCGACCGGCGGCATGGAAGACGCCGCCTACAAGGAGGCCGTAGCCCGCATGCTGACGGCCGTCAGGCAGAACGGGATCGAGAAGCTCCTCGCCGAGAACGAGGTCGACATCCTCGTGGCGCCGACGGGCGCACCCGCCTTCCTCATCGATCCCATCGCTGGCGACCAGTACGAAGGCGGCATCGGCGCGGGCTGGATGGCGGCGATGGCGGGCACGCCGCACCTGACGGTGCCGATGGGAACGGTGCAGGGGCTTCCCGTCGGTGTCTCCTTCTTAGGCGCGAAGTGGGACGACGGCCGCGTGCTTGCCGCGGGCGCGGACTACGAGGCCGCGAGCGGGAAGATGGTGGCGCCGAGCTTCCGCCGGAGCGCCTTCGAGTCGGACGCGCTGAAAGAGGCCCTTACCCGGGACACGGACCCGGCCGCAGCGCTCAGCTCGGACTGAGGACGATCACCGCAACTCGTCGATGAGCGCGGCACCCAGGCGGTGCCCGCTCACCCAAGCCGATTCCACCCGCGGCGCCACGTGCCAGTCCCCGCAGGTCGCGAGCCGAGCATCGGCGTCGAGGGCGAAGCTTTCGGGCGCCGTCTCATCCACCTGCGCGTATCGCCAGCGGTGGGCGACCGCGTGGACCGGACGGCTCCGCGCCTCGATCAGATCGCAAAGCATATCGGTCAGTTTAGGGACGATGTCCTCCGGCGCCTCCTCGAGGTGCGCGCGTGACCAGTCGGTGCTCGCATGGACGACCCAGCGATGCGCGCCGCCGCGCCCCGGCTTGGACGGCTCGAAGGAGGCGAAGGCGATGTCGTGACCGGACAGAGAGGCGGCATCGAACGGAACCGGCTCCTCTCCCTCGAAGGCGGCCATCAGCGTCCAGGTCGGCGACGATCGCGCTCGCCTCGCCCCTCCCAGAAGGCTGGTCGGACGACCCGTTCCCGCCAAGAGCGCGGCGGTCTGCTCGGCCGGCGTCGCGAAGACGAGCCACTCGGCTTCCCAGGCGCTCTGTCCGTGTTCGCTATAGAGCTGCCACCTGTCTTCCCGCCCCCGAGGCGTCGCGATCCTCAGGCCGAAATGCGCACCGAGCGCTTCGGCCTCGGCCTTGACGAAGGCGTTCATACGCGGCGTACCGACGAAACGGTGGTCGCCGTCATAGGGCGACTCGTTACCGTTCTTTATCCGGACGAAACGGCCGTCCCAGCGGGAGACGTGCCCGGCGTCCCGCCACGCCGAGACGGCCCGCTCGAACCCCTCGTCGCGGACGGTAAAGAACTGCGCGCCATGGTCGAACGAGCCGAAGGGCGTGCGCCGGGTCGAACATCGTCCCCCCGGTCCCCTGCCCTTATCGTAAAGGGCCACGTCGACACCGGCGTCCGACAGGACGCGGCCGCAGGCAAGACCTGCGACGCCGGCGCCGATGATGGCGACCCTCGACCGAATCATTCACCCAACCCTGCACAACGTCCGATGCGAGGATGTAAGGGCGCGCCAGCCGAGGTCAAAAAGACCGCGATCGTGACGCATCCGTGCCGAACTCGGACAGTTCGGCAGGCCGCCTCTTGTTGCGCCGCGGGCGGCCGACAGATAGGCTGTCATGAGGTTTCGCGAAGGAAGATGCGCATGCGAACGCTGACCGGAATGGGCCTGACGACGACCCACCGGCGGGTTCGCTGAGACGATGCCGCGCTTCGAACCGCCCTTCCGACGCATCCTCGACGTACGGCTCACCGAGAGCGGCGCAGAGCCCTCCTTGCGGGCCGCGCTGAACGAAGCGGGCTGCGCCGTGACGCCGTTCGGCATGACCAGTGCCAAGGCGGCGCTGCCCGATGCTTTCGTCGTCGACCTGCGCGGGGCGGAACAACCGCTGGCGCTCATCAACAGGGCGCGGCAGTACGCCGGTGCCACCCCGGTCCTCATCGTGACCGGGCCGAACCCGAATCCGGACATCGCAAGCGCGATCGCACGGCATGGACTGGTTCAAGTCACCAGCGACGTACGGCCCGTCGTCCGCGCGCTCGGTCGCGCCGTGCGCTCCGCCGATATGGCTCGTGAAGCGGGTCTGCGGATCGCCGGACTGACCGCGCTCGAACATCCCCTCGGCCAAGATCACGAGCCGTCCGCCGATCGCCGCGTGGCGCTACTCGCCTCTCCGGGACCGCTGGCGCTCGAGACGCTCTACGTCCTGCGTCCCGCCTTCGGTTGCGACGGCGTGCTGACGCGGGCGCAAGCGCTCCGCGCGCTCGAGGCGGGCGACGCGGGCGCGCTCGTCATCGTCGCAGGCCAGTTGCGCCGCGACTCGGCCGCCCTCATTCGGCTCGTCAGGCGCCAAAGCGTCCTGCGGGATGTCCCGATCCTGGTGGTCGAACGGCGCAGGACCGCGCGGCACGTCGCCTACTGGATGCGCAACGGTGCCGATGCCTGCCTCCTGCCCGAGGAAGGCGATCTCCTGGAGGCGTTGATCGAAGGCGGCCTGCGGAGGCGCGCGATGAACCGTCGCCTGACGGGGCTCCTGGCGCGTACCGTCCTTTCCGATACCGGCGCCGAGTCGCGGATCGTCGGCTCCTGCCTCTTCGACGCCTGCCTGACCGAGCGCTGCCGCCGCGGCGCCGCCCCCTTTTCGATCGGCGCGATCCGCCTGACGCCGCCGCCGAACGTACCGGTCGAGATCGCCGAGCCGGCCCTCTCGGAGGCCGCGAGCTACCTCTCCTTCGGCGTCGGTCCCGAAGACCTCATGGCCCGCCCGGCACCGGACCTCTTCCTCTTCCAAGTCAGCGGCGCCGAGGCGCTCGGCGCCGAGCGCGCCATGCGCGAGCTCGCGACGCTGATCGGCGACCTCAAGTTCGGCGACGAGGACGCGTTCACCACCTTCGACACGAGGGCAACCGCCGTCGCCTGGCGCGCGACCGATCAGCCGGAGACCCTTATCGCCCGCGCGCTGCGGACGCTCGATGCGGCGGCGCGGGTCCGTCAGCCCGCCTAGGCACCGGCCTCCGCCACCTCGACCAGGATGTTCAGTACGCGTCGGCAGCCCTTCAGGCGCGCCTTCTCGTCCGGCCACTCCTGCTTGAAGACGAGCTTCTGATCGGGCCGCAGCTTCATGTCGTAGGGCGTGGTCGAGAGGTACTGAACGAGCCCCCCCGGATTGGGGAAGGTGTCGCGGAAGGTGACGACCGCGCCCTTCGCGCCCGCGTCGATCTTGGCCACGCAGGCCTTCCGGCAGAGCGCCTTGATGCCGACGATCTGCAACAGCTGTTCGGCTTCCTTCGGCAGCGGGCCGAACCGGTCGATGAGCTCCGCGCCGAAGGCCTCGATCTCGTCCTGGGCGGTCAGGTCCGACAAGCGACGATAGAGCGACATGCGTACGTCGAGGTCGGCGACGAAGGTTTCCGGGATCAGGACCGCCGTGCCGATGTTGATGGAGGGCGACCAGGTCTCCTCGGACGCCTCGCCCCCCTCCTTCATCTCGGCCACGGCCTCTTCGAGCATGTGCTGGTAGAGCTCGACGCCGACCTCCTTGACCGTGCCCGACTGCTCCTCGCCGAGAAGGTTGCCCGCCCCGCGGATGTCGAGGTCGTGGCTGGCGAGCGTGAAGCCGGCGCCCAGCGTGTCGAGCGACTGGAGGACCTTGAGGCGCCGCTGCGCGCCGTCGGTCATCTTCTTGCGCGGGCTCGTCGTCAGGTACGCGTAGGCGCGCTGCTTCGCCCGGCCGACGCGGCCCCTGATCTGATAGAGCTGGGCCAGGCCGAACATGTCCGCACGGTGAACGATCAGCGTGTTCGCCGTCGGCACGTCTATCCCGCTCTCGATGATGGTGGTCGCGAGCAGGACGTCGAACTTGCCGTCGTAGAAGGCGTTCATGATGTCCTCTAGCTCGCCCGCGGCCATCTGTCCGTGCGCGACGCGGAACTTCACCTCCGGCACCTGCGCGGTCAGGAACTCGGCCACCCCGTCGAGGTCCGAGACGCGCGGGCAGACGTAGAAGCTCTGCCCGCCGCGATAGTGCTCGCGCAGCAGCGTCTCGCGCGCGACCACGGGGTCGAACGGCCCGATGGTCGTCCGCACGGCGAGGCGGTCGACGGGCGGCGTCGCGATCAGCGAGAGGTCGCGGATACCCGTCATCGACAGCTGCAGCGTCCGCGGGATCGGCGTCGCCGTCAGCGTCAGGACGTGCGTGTCGCCGCGATACTCCTTCAAACGCTCCTTGTGCTTCACGCCGAAGTGCTGCTCCTCGTCGATGATGAGAAGGCCGAGGTCGCGGAAGGAGACGGTCTTGGCGAGCAGCGCGTGCGTGCCGATGACGACGTCGACCGTACCCTCCTTCAAACCCTTGCGCGTCTCGGACGCCTCCTTGGACGAGACGAACCGCGACAGCTGGCGGACGTTGAGCGGGAAGCCGCCGAAGCGCTCGGCGAAGTTGCGGTAGTGCTGACGGACGAGCAGCGTCGTCGGCGCGACCAGCGCGACCTGCCGCCCGTTCATCGCCGCGACGAACGCGGCGCGCAGCGCGACCTCGGTCTTGCCGAAGCCGACGTCGCCGCAGATGAGGCGGTCCATCGGGTGCCCTGCAGAGAGGTCGGAGAGCACGTCGTCGATGGCGTTGAGCTGGTCCTCCGTCTCCGCATACGGAAAGCGGGCGCAGAACTCGTCATAGGCGCCGGACGGCGGGGACAGGATCTCCGCCTTCTTCGCGGCGCGCTTCGCGGCGATGCCGATCAGCTGATCGGCCATCATGCGAACGCGTTCACGCATCTTCTCCTTGCGCACCTGCCAGGACGCCCCGCCGAGCTTGTCGAGCGGGTGGTTCGGATCGTCGGAGCCGAAGCGGGAGAGCAGCTCGATGTTCTCGACCGGCAGGAACAACCTGCCGCCGTGATATTCCAGGATCAGGCAGTCATGCGGCGCGCCCTGAACCTCCAGGGTCTTGAGGCCCGCATAGCGCGCGACGCCCTGCTGGATGTGAACGACGAGGTCGCCGACCGAGAGCGACGACGCTTCGGTCAGAAAGTTCTCCGCCCGCTTCGCCTTCGTCCGACGGACAAGCCTGTCGCCCAAAATGTCCTGCTCGGCGACGACGCAAAGCTTGTCGGTCTCGAAGCCCCGTTCGAGGCCGAGGACCATGACCGGCACGCGGTTCGGGTCGTCGACCTTCACCCCCGACCAGGACGGCGCCATCCAGAGGCCTGAGACGTCGTGATCGGCGAGGACGGACCGCATGCGTTCGGCGGACCCTTCGGTCCAGCCCGCGACCACGACCTTCTTCTCGCGGCGCTTCTCGGCGATGTGCTTTGCGACCGCGTCGAAGACGTTGAGGTTCGCCGCCCGCTCCGCCGCGAAGCTGCGCCCTTGCTTCGCGCCGAAGTCGAAGGCGCGCTGGTTCTCGGGCGGCGAGAAGGGCGTGAGCGGACGAAGCTTCGCCTCGGTCAGCTTGCCGGCGTACTCCTTCCGCGAAAGGTAGAGCGCATCGGGCGGCAGCGGGCGGTAGGGCACGACGTCCATCGCCCCCTTCCCTTCCTTCGCCTGCGCGTCCTCGGCCCGCGCGTCGTAGTAGTCCTTGATCTGCGCGAAGCGTTCCTCCGTCGCCTCGTCCGCGAGGTGATCGGTGAAGACGAGCGCGTCCTCGAGGTAGTCGAAGATCGTCCCGAGCCCTTCGTAGAAGAGCGGCAGCCAGTGCTCCATCCCCGCCTGGCGCCGCTGCGCCGTCACCGCCTCGTAGACCGGGTCGTCGCCCGGCGCGCCGAAGCGGGCGAGGTAGTTCGTGCGGAACCGGCTCGCCGTCTCGTCCGTCAGCAGCACCTCGGAGGCGGCGGCGAGGTCGATCGACGGCTTCTGCGCCGTCGTCATCTGCGTGACGGGATCGAAGCTGCGGATCGATTCGAGCGTGTCGCCGAAGAAGTCGAGCCGCAGCGGCTCGGGCGAGCCCGGCGGGAAGAGGTCGATCAGCCCGCCCCTGACGGCGAAGTCGCCGGGCTCGCGCACCGTCGAGGCGCGGGCGTAGCCGTTCGCGGCGAGGTAGGCGATCAGGTCGTCCGTCTCGACGCTCGCGCCGGGCTTGGCCGAGAACGAGGCCGTACGGATCATCTCGCGCGCGGGCACGCGCTGCGTCGCCGCGTTGATCGTGGTGACGATGACCAGCCGCTCGCCCTTCTTCCGCCCTGCGAGGGCCGACAGCGCCGCCATGCGCTTCGCGACCACGTCCGGGCTCGGGCTCATCCGGTCGTAAGGAAGGCAGTCCCAGGCGGGCAGCTGCATCACCGGCACGTTCGGCGCGAAGAAGCGCGCCCCCGCCGTCATCGCCGCCGCCCGGCCTGCGTCCCGCGCGATGACGCAGGTGACTCCGGCATGGGCCTGCGCGGCCTCGGCGACGGCCAGCGCGTCCGCCCCCTCCGGCGCCCCGTAGACGGTGACCGCCTCGTCGGCGCTCCACGCGGTCTTGGCGGGGATGATCGGGGTCAGGGTCGAAACGGCCATAGGTCCACGCGGAAAGAACGCGGCGGCCGAACGGTCGCCACGCGAGGAGAGAGAAGGCCGGAGTTAAGTGCCGCTGGCGTTCGAGGCAACGCGGTCGCGTCGCCGCATGCGAGGTCAGCCGTGATCGGTCCAGCGCGCCGAGATGATCTCGTGGAAGTCTTCCGCCTTCAGGCTCGCCCCGCCGATCAGCGCGCCGTCGACGTTCGGGATCGACAAGATGCCGCCCGCGTTCTTGCCCTTCACCGACCCGCCATAGAGGATCGGCGTGTCCGGCCCCACGGTCTTCCGGATGCGCGCATGAATCGCCTCGATGTGCGAGGGCCGGGGCACGACGCCCGTCCCCACCGCCCAGATCGGCTCGTAGGCGGTGACGAAACGCCCGCCAGAGATTCCGATATTGGGCATAGCGACCTCGATTTGAGAGCCGACCACGGCTTCGGCCCGGCCCGCCTCGTGGTCCTCGGGCTTCTCACCGACGCAGATTATCGGCGTTAGCCCCGCCCGAAGCGCCGCTTCGGCCTTCGCACGGACGAGCGCACTGCGCTCACCATGGTCCTGACGCCGCTCGGAGTGGCCGACGATGCACCATTTGGCGCCCGCATCGGCCAGCATCTCCGCGCTCACCTCGCCCGTATGCGCGCCGGACGGGCGGATGTGACAGTTCTGGCCGCCGAGTTCGATTCCTGCGGCCGCCGCCTCCTCGACGAGGCAACCCAGCAGCGTCGCGGGGGGGCAGACGACGACGTCGGCGCGTTTCCGATCGTCCGGCGTAAGCAGTTCGCCCAACCGCGTGATCTCCTTCTCCGCTCCCCTGAGCCCGTTCATCTTCCAATTGCCGACGATCAGCCGTCTCATCCACCATCTCCCTGCCCCGGCGTCGCTCGGCGGAGCGCTCGGGGCTCCCGCTCTTGCCAAGGACGGGCCGCTTAGCCAAACCCGACGCTCACCGTTCGGCTACGCGGCACGCCGCTCAAGGGGTCATGCTCAGCACCTTCCGCAACATGCTCAATGGGGTCGGCGCCTGGATCGTCGGCGGCCTCCTCGTCCTCGCCTTCGCCTTCTTCGGCGTACCGCGGCTCGACAACTTCCGGGCTCAGTCGGCGCTCAAGGTCGGCGACCGAAGCTTCAGCGCGCAGGCCGTGGACGCGGCGTTCCAGCGGCGCCTCTCGCGGGCGCAGGCCGAGGCGCAGGCGCAGGGCCAAACCGTGCCTTCGCGGCAGGACGCCATCGGCGCGGGTCTGCTCGACTCGACCTTGCAGGAGATGACGACCGCCGCCCTCATCACCGAGGAGGCCGACCGTCTCGGCCTGACCGCGACGGATGCGATGGTGCAACGGGCCGTGCGCGAGTCCGGCGCCTTCAACGACCCGGAGACCGGCGAGTTCTCGGCGCAGCGCTTGGCCCTCGCACTCAATCAGAGCGGAATCGCGCCGTCCGAGTTCCGTGACGATGTGCGCGAGGACATCATTCGCAGCCAGATCGCCGGCGCCATCTCTGCGGCGGCGAGCGCGCCTGACGGCATGACCGGCTACCTCCTCTTGCGGCAAGCGGAAGAGCGGACGGTCCGAACCGCCGTCATCACGGCCGAGGCCCCGGCCGAGGCGGACGAGGCGGCGCTGCGCGCCTACTACGATGCGCATACCGCCAGCTATCAGCGGCCCGAATATCGGCGCTACCGCGCTCTGCTGATCGACGAAGCGAGCATCGCCGATCAGATCGAAGTGTCGGACGAGGACGTCCGCGCGCTCTACGAAGCTCGCCGCGAAGGTCTGGCCTCGCCGGAGACCCGCACCTTCCGCCAAGCCCGTTTCCGCGATGAGGCGACGGCGGAGACGGCCGCCGAACGCATCCGGGGCGGAGAGGCGTTCGACACGGTCGCGGCCGAACTGGGCGTGACGGTCTCTCCGGCCGAGACCCGCCGGCGGGGCGAAGTCGTCGACGAGGCGGTCCGCGACGCCGTCTTCACGGCCGACGCGCCCGGCCTCGTCGGCCCCATCGATGGCGTGTTCGGGACCGTTCTCGCCGACCTCCAGGCCATCGAAGCGGGGTCGACGACGAGCTTCGAAGACAGCGAAGCCGAGCTGCGGCAAGAACTGCGCGACGAGGATTCCCGGCGCGCCTTCATCCAGGCCGTCGAAGACGTCGAGTCGGCCTTCGACGAGGGCGCGACCCTCGAAGAGGCGGCTTCCGCGGCCGGCTTGGCCGCACCTCGGACCTACGGGCCCGTCGATGCCGACCTCTTCACGCCCGAAGGGGCGATCGAGGACGCCCCCGGCGCCGTGCAGCGAACCGCCTTCACGATCGAGGAAGGCGAGCTTTCCGAAGCCATCGACCTCGATGAGGGCGGCTACGCCTTCGTCACCGTCGACGAGGTACAGCCCGAGGCGACCAGGCCCTTCGAGGAGGTGCGGGAGGAAGTCGCCGCCGATCAGCGCGAGGAAGCCGCCCGGACGGCGCTGCGCACCGCGGTCGAGGCGTTCCAAGCCCGCGTCGCTGGCGGAGAGGCGTTCGAGGACGCGGCCCAAGCGATCGGCTCGGACGTGCAGACCCGAAGCTTCTCCGTCGCGCGGCCCGACCCGTCGCTTCCTCCGGCCTTCCTGAGAGCGCTCTTCCTCGCCGACCTGGGCACGGTCGTCGCGGAGCCGACCGCGACGGGCGACAGCGCGGTCGTCGCGGTGGTGGACGAGGTGCGGTTCGGGGCCGACCCGACCGGTGGGGCCCTGCGCGACGCCGCGCGCGAACAACTCGGTCAGAGCCTCACGGAGGAGCTGATCGAAGCCTACCTAGAGGCGCTTCGCGACGAGTTCGGTGTGCGCCGCAACGACGCCGCACTCGCGGTCCAGTTCGGCGATGGATGACGGCGTTCACGCCCCCGCGCCGGGCTTCTCGGCCTTCGCGGCGGCCTATGACGAAGGACGCCCGCAACTCGTCTATCGCCGGACGGCGGGCGATCTCGACACGCCGGTCTCGGCCTATCTAAAGCTGTCCGCGGGCCGGAAGGACACCTTCCTCCTCGAATCCGTCGAGGGCGGAGAAAACCTCGGTCGCTACTCCTTCATAGGCTTGCTGCCGGACCTCGTCTGGCAGGCTCACGGAAACCAGGCAGCCATCAACCGGCGCCCGCAGCAGTCCCCGGACGCCTTCGAACCGGAGGCGCTCGGAACGCTCGCCTCCCTCGATAGGCTTCTGACCGAGTCGCGGATCGACGTGCCCGCCGAACTCGCGTCACGCCTGCCGCCCATGGCGGCAGGGGTCTTCGGCTACTTCGGCTACGACTTCGTTCGCCTCGTCGAACGGCTCCCGAACAGGCCGCACGACGAACTCGGCCTGCCAGACGGCTACTTCGTCCGCCCGACCCTGCTCGCGATCTTCGACAACGTCCGCCACGAGGTCGTGCTGATCACGCCCGTGCGGCCCCGGCCCGGCCTCGGCGCGAAGCAGGCTTACGACGAGGCGTCGGACCTGCTTTCGAACGCCCTCGGCGTCCTCGCCGGGCCGGTGCCCGAACGCGCCGGGCCACCGGACGAGGTTCCTCGCTTCGCCTCGAACCTCACGGCGGCGGAGTACGCCGACATGGTCGCGCGGGCGAAGGAGTACATCCGGGCGGGCGACATCTTTCAGGTCGTGCTCAGCCAACGCTTCAGCGCCGCGCTGCCGGGCGACCCCTTCGCCGCCTACCGGGCGCTGCGCAGGCTGAACCCGTCTCCGTTCCTCTTCCATCTCGACTTCCGCCCGGCGACCCTCTTCGGCGCGAGCCCGGAGATCCTCGTCCGCGTACGCGACGGCGAGGTCACCATCCGCCCGATCGCCGGCACGCGGCCACGCGGAAAGACGCCGCAGGAGGACAAGGCGCTCGAAGCTGAACTGCTCGCGGACCCGAAGGAGCGGGCGGAGCACCTCATGCTCCTCGACCTCGGACGCAACGATGTCGGCCGCGCGGCGGAGATCGGCAGCGTGACGCCGACCGAGACCTTCACCATCGAGCGCTACAGCCACGTCATGCACATCGTATCGAACGTGACCGGCAAGCTGAGAGAAGACCTACGCCCGCTCGACGCCCTCGCCGCCGGCTTCCCCGCTGGCACGTTGACCGGGGCGCCGAAGATTCGCGCCATGCAGATCATCGACGAGCTCGAGCCTGTCAGCCGCGGCCCCTATGGCGGCTGCATCGGCTACTTCGCCGCGGACGGCAGCGTCGACACCTGCATCGGCCTGAGGATGGCCATCGTGAAGGACGGCCAGGTACACGTCCAAGCGGGGGCCGGCATCGTCGCGGAGTCCGATCCCGCGTCCGAGCAGGCCGAATGCGAAGCCAAGGCGGGCGCCCTCATCGAAGCCGTCCGCCGCGCGGCAGCGGGCGGATGATCCGAGCAGGCGCAGCGAGGGTGTGACGGGCTCGAGAGCGAGGGCCTGTTCTGAGCCGCTACGATTCGGGCCTGCCTCATAGGGAGAGGCGAAGCACGAAGACGTGCATTCCCCCCCGCACCACCATAAACCGTCCCTGTGCGCCCCACCGTCCTCAACCCCCTCTTCGCGGACATCACCGCCCTGCCGAAGATCGGCCCGAAGCTCGCGGCCCTGATCGGCAAGGTCGCGGGCGCGCGCGTCGTGGACCTCCTCTTCACGCTGCCCGTCGGCCTCATCGACCGCTCCTACCGTCCGACCATCGCCATGGCGGAGGAGGACCGCCTCGCGACGATCGAGGTGACGGTGGACCGCCACGACCCCCCGCCGCAGGGCAAGCTCAACGTCCCCTGGCGGGTCCTCTGCTCGGACGAAACGGGCTTCCTCACCCTCGTCTTCTTCCGCGCCAAGGGCGATTGGATCCGCGAGCAGCTGCCCGAGGGCGAGCGCCGCCTCGTCTCGGGCCGCGTCGAATCCTACGGCAGCCAGCGCCAGATGGCGCACCCCGACCTGATCCTCCCTGTGAACGGTGACGCCGAGCTGCCCCCCGCGGAACCCGTCTACCCGCTGACCGCCGGGCTCACCTCCAAGGTCATGCGCCGCGCGGCCAGCGCCGCGCTGGACCGTGCGCCGAAGCTCGATGAGTGGCAGCGCCCCGATGTCCTTCATGCCCGCGCCTGGCCGAGCTGGCACGAGGCGCTGACCCGCGTGCACAACCCCGAGGACAAGGGCGACCTCAACCCGCAGAGCGTCGCGCGCCAGCGCCTCGCCTATGACGAGCTCCTCTCGAACCAGCTCGCCCTCGCCCTCATCCGCCACCGCCGCACCGAGCGCCCAGGGCGCCGGACGACCGGCGACGGCCACCTGACGAACGACGTCCGCGCCGCCCTGCCCTTCGCCCTCACCGGCGCGCAGGAAGAAGCCCTCAAGGAAGTCCTCGCCGACATGGCCGCCCCCTCCCGCATGGTCCGCCTCGTCCAGGGGGACGTCGGCTCCGGCAAGACCGTGGTCGCCTTGATGGCCATGCTGACCGCGGTCGAGGCGGGCGCCCAGGCCGCGATCATGGCGCCGACCGAGATCCTCGCGCGCCAGCACTTCGAGACGATCAAACCCTTGTGCGACGCCGCCGACGTCGCCTGCGAGCTCATCACCGGCCGTGACAGGGGCCAGGAGCGCGCGGCCAAACGCGCCGGCGTCGCCAAGGGCTACGTCAAGGTCGTGGTCGGCACGCACGCGCTGTTCTCGGACGACGTCGCCTTCGACGACCTCGCCCTCGTCGTCGTGGACGAGCAGCATCGCTTCGGCGTGCACCAGCGCCTCGCGCTGCAGGAGAAGGGCCCGCGCGCCGACCTCCTCGTCATGACCGCGACGCCGATCCCCCGCACCCTCGCGCTCACCACTTATGGAGACATGGAGGTCTCGACGATCGGCGAGAAGCCGCCGGGGCGAAAGCCCGTCGACACCCGTGCCGTCCCCCTCGCCCGCCTGGATCAGGTCACCGAAGGCATCGGCCGCGCCATCTTGCGCGGGGAGCAAGCCTACTGGGTCTGCCCGCTCGTCGAGGCGAACGACATGCTCGACCAGACGGCGGCCGAGGAACGCTACGAGGCCCTCGCCGCCCGCTTTCCAGGGCAAGTCGGCCTCGTCCACGGCAAGATGAAGGGCCCGCAGAAGGACGCCGTGGTCGAGGCGTTCTATCGCGGCGAGATCAAGCTCCTCGTTGCGACGACCGTGATCGAGGTCGGCGTCAACGCGCCGGACGCCACCGTCATCGTCATCGAGCACGCTGAGCGCTTCGGCCTCGCACAGCTTCATCAGCTTAGGGGCCGCGTCGGCCGTGGCGACAAGCCCGCCACCTGCATCCTCCTCTACAAGGCGGGCGAAGGCGGAAAGCTCGGCGACACGGCGAAGGCCCGGCTGAACGTCCTCCGGGAGACCGAGGACGGCTTCGTCATCGCCGAGCAGGACCTCGCGCTGCGGGGCGCGGGCGACGCCCTCGGCACGGCCCAGTCGGGCTTCCCCCAGTTCCGCGTCGCCGACGTCGCCGACCATGCGGAGCTCCTTCAGGTCGCCCGCGACGACGCGCAGCTCGTCGTCCAGACCGACCCCGAGCTTCAGACCGAACGCGGCGAGGCGCTGCGGACGCTCCTCTACCTCTTCGGCCAGAACGACGCGGTGAAGCTGCTCCGGTCGGGGTGACGGGGCCGCAATCCTTTTCAAAGGCGGAACGCAGCCCGCTGCGCTTGCCGGGCCCTCCGGCGGTGCGCTCCACTCGCGACGTCGATTCGTAGGGGCGAAGGTATGGTGTCCGGAAAGTTCAAAGCGTTCGTCCTCGCCGGGGCCGCCCTGCTGGGGGCGCTCGGAACCGCCGCCGCGCAGGACACGGTCCGCGTCGAGATCGACCCCTCGAGCGAAGGCCCTAAGATCAGCCGGCACATCTTCGGCCAGTTCGCCGAGCACTTGGGCACCGGCGTCTATGGCGGCGTCTGGGTCGGTCCCGATTCAGACATTCCCAACACGCGCGGCATCAGGAACGACGTCGCCGAGGCCCTTCGGGCCCTTCAGGTTCCCAACGTCCGCTGGCCGGGCGGGTGCTTCGCCGACGAGTATCACTGGCGCGACGGCATCGGCGAGCCTGCGGACCGCAAGAAGCGGCGAAACGCGAGCTGGGCGGGCCGGATCGAGGACAACGCCTTCGGCACGCACGAATTCTTCGACTTCCTCGACCAGATCGGCGCGGAGGCCTTCATCTCCGCCAATATGGGGTCGGGCACCGTTCAGGAAGCCGCCGACTGGCTCGAATACCTGACCGCCGAAGGAACGAGCCTCGCCGAGGAGCGGGCGCGGAACGGCCACCCCGAGCCCTACGCCGTCGCCTTCTGGGGCCTCGGCAACGAGATGTGGGGGTGCGGCGGCCCCCTATCGGCGCAGGAGTACCTGTCGCGCATGAAGCGCTTCTCCAACTTCAGCACCAACTACAACGAAGCCGAGCCGGTCCGGCAGGTCGCGGTCGGTCCCGACGGCGGCGGCTTCGTCGACTACACCGAGACCGTCATGAGCGCTTGGGCGGAGCGGAGCTGGGCTTGGGACATCCAGGGGCTCTCCCTGCATCGCTACACGAGGGGCGAGTGGCCACCGAAAATCGCCGCGACCGGCTTCGGCGAGGACGAGTACGCCGCGGTGATCGAAGAGACCCTCGGCATGACGGCGTTCATCGAGACCAACGCCGAGATCATGGACCGCTACGATCCCGATGGGCAGGTCGGCATCATCGTCGACGAGTGGGGCACTTGGTACGAAGGCGACCTGGGCACGCTCTACCAGCAGAACACGCAGCGTGACGCGGTCCTGGCGGCGCTGAACCTCAACATCTTCGCCAAGCACGCCGAGCGGGTCAAAGGCGCCAACATCGCGCAGATGGTGAACGTGCTTCAGGCGATGATCCTGACCGACGAGGACCGCATGGTCCTAACGCCGACCTACCACGTCTTCCGCATGTACGTGCCCTTCCAGGACGCGACGCGCCTCGACGTCCGCTTCCGGCCGGGAAGCTACCGCGTCGGCGACGTCCGCCTACCCCGCGTCGATGCGGTGGCGGCACGGGATGAGGACGGTAAGCTCTGGGTCGCCCTCGCCAACGTGGACGCGGCCCGTCCGGTGACGATGGAACTCGCTCTCGGTGAGGGAGCGATCGTGTCCGCCGCCGGTGAGACGTTGCGATCCTCCGCAATCGACGCGCACAACACGTTCGAGCAGCCCACTTCCGTCGTGCCGACCCCGGCGGAGGTCACCATCGTCGACGGAACGGCGCGAATCGAACTCGCGCCGCACGCCGTCGCGGTCGTCAGCGTTGCGACTGACTAACTTGAAGCGCCTCGGCTGCTCGCCGTCTCGGTTTCGGTTTTGAAGCGCGTGACCAGCTCCACGATCACGACCGTCAGGCCGTGCCCGGCGACCCCGACCCCGAACCATACCGTCGGATAGAACATCTCGAACCGGCCGTTGCCGTCGCCGAAGCTGATGGCGGCGAAGACGAACAGACAGAAGACGTAGCTCGCGAGCACGATCAGGAAGGAGAGGCGGAGCGCCGCCCTCGCCCTCTCCGGGTCGTTCCGAGCGACAGGCGCCGCGACGGGATCCATCGCGATCGAGCCGACTTCGGTGTCGAAGGCTGCGGCGATCGCCATCATCGAAGCGCTCGACGCACGCTCGCCACTCTCGACGCGCTGCACGGTCCGAAGGCTGACGCCCGCCGCCTGGGCGAGGTGCTCCTGCGACCAGCAGCGCTCTTCGCGCAACTGCCGGACCTTCTCGGCATCGGGACTGACTTGCATCTCGCTCTCCTCGAGTTGGTTGTATTCGTGCCCTGAAACTGAGCGCGAACCGGGCCGATTGCCAGGTCGGCAATCAGACTGCGACCCGCCAGATAGCCGCCAGTGACCCGCCAGAAGGCGAAAGAAGGCACACCCTCAACAGGTTGCGGCCCGACCGCTCCGTAGGGCGATTGCGCAAGGCGCGCCGCCCTGCGAACTTATCCCCGCCTCTTCGCGACGTGCCATGCTGCCCCCGTTCTCCCGGGCAGGCCGGGCGGTGTGCACGCTACTCATCGGTTCGGGGGACGGTGATCCTGAGGGGAGCGGACGTAGCGGTCCGTGCGGCAGGTGGCTGATCGGGGCCTGCCGTTCATTCCCGAGGGACGAGGGATTGAAGCGCTATCGCGGACCAAGGCGCCGAAAGGTCGCCCCCTGCGAGGGCCCCTCGGCAAGATCGCCGCCGGACGTTCTCGTTCTGGGCTACAGTATCAATCCAACTTCCCGCTCAGCGCGGGGACGTCCGGACACCCGGCGACTTTGACACCGACGACAGGTCGGCGCTTCGGCGTGCCCGAAACCCACCGGCCCAGCGCCGCTGGCGCCCGGGGCCGAAGGCCCGTGCCGCCAGCCCAGCGCTCAAGTAGCGAGCGCGAGCGAGCGGTAGCGCCACGAAGGAGAGTCCTCAGGCCTTCTCGAGGCGCACCGCCGTCCCGAAGGCCAAGATCTCGGCCGCGCCCTGGCTGATGGTCGAGGTGGTGAAGCGTACGCCGACCACCGCGTTCGCGCCCAGGCGCTCGGCGTGCGCGATCATTCGGTCCTGGGCCTGCTCGCGCGCCTCGGACATCATCTTGGTGTACTCGGTCACCTCGCCGCCGACGATGTTGCGGAGACCCGCGACGAAGTCGTTGCCGATGTGCTTGGCGCGGATGACGTTACCCCGGGCGAGGCCGCACGCCTCGGTGATCTTGTGGCCAGGAACGGTTTCCGTCGTGACGATCAGCATGGCTTACTCCTTCACCTCGCGCTCGTAGTAGCGGTCTTCGGGGTTCCGCAGACGCTGCCGCAGGACCGCGCCGAACAGGAAGGCGAAGAAACCGAGGACGGCGAGACCGATGATGCCCCAAGGCCACGCGGCGATGAGACCGCCGACGATGAAGCCCGCATAGACGAGCGCCAGCACGCAGATGCCGGCGAGAGCGAGGTTACCGAGAGACATGACGACCCTCCCTTTCGATGACTGTCAGGTAAGGTTCGGCAGCGAAACCTTCAAGCCGTACGGCTTGCCGGGTCGCAGTTGCGGGCGCATCATCCCAGCATGACGACACGCCGCCGCGCCGATCCCCGGGCGGCCTTCGGGGCCGACTGGGACCGTCTGCGCCGCGTCTCGCCCTGGCGTGGCCTTTGGCTCGTCGGTCACGCCTGGGGCGTGATCGGCGTCTGCCTCGCCGCTTCGGTGCTTTTTCCGAACCCTCTCGTCTGGCTCGGCGCCGTCGTCGTCATCGGCGCGCGGCAGCTCGGCCTCGCCATTCTGATGCACGAGGCGGCGCACGGCCTTCTGCACCCGAACAAGGCGGTCAACGACGCGGTCGGACACTGGCTCTGCGCCGCCCCGGTCGGCAGCGCGCTCGGCGTCTATCGCCCCTACCACCTCAGCCATCACAAGCACACGCAGACGACGGGCGACCCCGACCTCGCCCTCTCCGCCCCCTTCCCCGTCGCCCGCGCCAGCCTACGCCGCAAGATCGTCCGGGACCTGACCGGGCAGACCTTCCTCAAGCAGCGCTTGGGCCTCGCCGCGATGAAGCTGAAGGAGACGCGGCACGCGGCGGCGGTCGGCGGGTCGAGCTACCCCGTCTTGCCCTTCCTTGGGACCAACGCCGTGCTCTTCGCTCTGCTACTCGTCACGGGCGCAGGTTGGGCCTTCCTCGTCTGGCTCGCGGCGATGGCGACCTGGTTCCCGCTAGCGACGCGCATCCGCAACATCGCCGAGCATGCCTGCGTGGAGACGGACGTCGCCGACCCCTTCACCCATGCCCGGACGACGAGAGCCAACCGCCTGGAGCGTGCGCTGATCGCGCCCTACTGGGTGAACTTCCACGCCGAGCACCACCTCTTCATGTACGTGCCCTGCTACCGCCTGCCCGAGGCGCACCGCATCTTGCGGGACCGGGGCTTCGCCGAGGCGATGACCATCGCGCCGGGCTACCTCAGCGTGCTGAGGACGTGTACCGCGCCCGCTAGCTGACGATGACGTCCGGCAGTTCGTTGCCCGTGCCGGACCCCGGCGGGAAGTGCGGCGCGAGAAGATCTCCCGCCCTCGCCGCCGCTTCGGTCAGCCCCTCGATCGGCTGCTTCGCCTTCAGGCGCCGGGCGAGGTCGCCGGCGAGGCCTCGCCACTCGCCGCGGCCGATGACCTCCGAAGCCCGCGTGTCGCACAGCACCTCGACCGACCGCTCCGCCATCGCGGCGTAGATCAAGACCGCCGCGCGCTCGCCGGTGTCGCGAAGGCCGTGCGCGAAGAACTCGGCCTCCGCCGCGGCCCGGACGTCTCTCGCCAGCCGCGCCTTGCCGACGAGGCGGCGCCCGACGCCGACGGCAGGCAGAACGACGCCGAGGATCGCGAAGAGTACGAGCTGGCAGAGCCAGATCATCAGGGCGGGAACGGAGGGGAAGGGAAGCAGCACCGCAGGCAAGGTCAGCGCGGCGATCCCTGCCGCCGTCATCTCGACCGTCCGGTAATCGGTCGCGTGCCGGACCACCATGACGACGATCTCCGCGCCTGTCCTGGTCTCGGCCTCCGCGACCGCGGCCTCGATCCGCTCGCGTTCTTCCTCTTCGAACAGATCCTCTACCACGAGCCCGAGGCCCCCCCGCCGCCGAAACTGCCGCCCCCGCCGGAGAAGCCGCCACCGCTGAAGCCACCGCCCGAGAAGCCCCCGCCACTGCCGTAGCCGCCCCGCCCGATCTGGCTCGCGAATATCCAGCCGAGGGCGTCAGCGCCCGGATCGTAGCGACGACGACGCCGGTCCGAATCGAACAAGACCCGCCCCCGGCGTCGCGGCCACAAGGACAGAAGGACGAACAGGACGAAGATAAGGAGCGGCCAGGGGATGCCGCCCTCCCCATCCGCCATCGGCCGCTCGCCGGCCCGTTCGCGGCGGTCCTGCCACGACACGGGGTCGCCCGACAGGACCGCGATCATGCCGACCACCCCTTCGGTCACGCCGCGGTCGTAGTCGCCTTCGCGGAAGGCCGGCAGGACGGCGCGTTGAATGATCGTCGAAGACAGCGCGTCGGTCAGCGTGCCTTCGAGGCCATAGCCGACCTCGATCCGAACCTCCCGCTCGTTCGGCGCCACGAGCAGGATCGCGCCATTATCGAGGCTGCGCTCGTCCAGGCCCTCCGCGACGCCGATCCCCCACTCGCGGCCGAGGCGGTAGCCGTACTCCGTGATCTCGAGGCCACCGAGGCTCGGCACGGTCGCGACGACGATCTGGTCGGCGGACTGGGACTCCCAGTCCTGCAGGCGGAGGGTCAGCGCCCGTTCGGTCTGCGGGCTGAGGACCTCCGCGGCGTCCACGACCCGGCCGGTCAGGGCGGGGAAGTCTTGCCCCCACGCCGCCGTGACGAGGGGGACGAGAGCAAGAACGGTTGGAACGGCCCGTCTCATTCGTCCCCGAACTGCACCTCTGGCGCGGTCTGCGCTTCGGGCACCGCTTCGAACGGCACGGCACGCTCGTACTGGCCGTTGAAGATGCTCGCGACCCACCGGTCGGGCAGCACCATGAACTCGCGATTGTAGTCCTGCACCGTGGCGATG
Source organism: Parvularcula dongshanensis (assembly GCF_014199615.1). GTDB lineage: Bacteria > Pseudomonadota > Alphaproteobacteria > Caulobacterales > Parvularculaceae > Parvularcula > Parvularcula dongshanensis. Next base: position 148,147 of record NZ_JACHOB010000005.1, read on the forward strand.
TAGTCGCGCCGTGCGACCGCGATGCGGTTCTCGGTCCCTTCAAGCTGGGACTGCAGCGCCAGGAAGTTCTGGTTCGACTTGAGGTCGGGATAGGCCTCGACCGTGACCAGCAGCCGCGACAGCGCGCCGGAGAGCTGGTCCTGTGCGGCTTGGAACTGCGCGACCTTGGCCGGGTCGGAGAGGTCGTCGGCGGAGAGCTGGATCGACGAGGCCCGCGACCGCGCTTCCGTCACTTCGGTCAGCACTTCACGCTCCTGGTTCGCGTAGCCCTCGACCGTGCGAACGAGGTTCGGGATCAGGTCCGAGCGGCGCTGATACTGGTTCTGTACCTCGGCCCAGGCCGCATCGACCGTGTTCTTCTTGTCCGGCACGTCGTTGATGCCGCAGCCGGTCAGCATCAGCAGCGCGGCGATGATGGCGAGCTTCCTCACGTCGGTCCTCCCTCGTCCTCAAAGCTATCACACGCCGCTTCGGCGTCCGGTTCCAGTGCGACGTGCGGTTCGATCCGCTCGGAAAGCCGCCGGACGGGGATGCCGAAGGCGGTGACGGTCGCGACGTTCATGACGTTGCCGTCGTCGAGCAGGTGTAGATGCTGCGTCATCCGCCCGCCGGGAACATCCTCCATCGGATAGGTCAGGCGCAGCGTGCCCCCCGCGACGACCGCCTTCACCGGGCCCGAGGCCTCGGTCAGCGTTCCTTCGTAGGTCCGTTCACCCGAGGGCCGCATCGTCCAGCGCCGCTCCGTCACCTTTCCGCTGCCGAAGCGCACCGTCTGATCGAGGACGAAGCCATCTTCGCTCTCTCGGCCTCGGCTGGTCACCGTGAACGCATCGTCGAGCGCGCCGTTCCGAAAGGTCAGGACGCCGCGGCCGCACCCCACCCCGGCGAAGAGAACCTCCGGACGCACGGCCTCTTCGGGCGGCGCGTCCGGCAGGTGACCCGTACAAGCAGGGATTACGAGAACGGCGAGGAGAGAAGCGCGCATCGCCCCGTCCATAGGCCGATGCCCCTTAGTCGCGCCACCAGGACGCACCGGCTTGCCGCCATGGCGCTCGCCGTCCATCTAGCCGCGATGAGCAGCACCGCCCTTCAAGACGACGACCGCCGCCCCTTCTGGCGGTCGGTGTTGCGCGGCGCGCGCAATCGCTGCCCCCGCTGCGGCCAAGGCCGGGTTCTTCGGGACTATGTAAAGGTGCGCGACGCCTGCGCGGTCTGCGGGCAGGACTTCTCGGGACACGAGGCGGACGACGCGCCGCCCTACCTGACCATCTTCGTCGTCGGTCACCTGATCGCCGTCCCGGTGGTCGAGGTGAAGCGCCGGTTCGACCCGCCGCTCGGCGCGCAGGTCCTCGGGTGGTGCGCCCTTGCGATCGTGCTGACGATCCTTCTGCTGCCGGTCTGCAAGGGTGCGCTGATCGGCCTTCAATGGGCGAACCGGATGCACGGCTTCGCGCAGACGCCGGACGACCCCGAAGACGTTCTGCGCTCATGAGCACGACGCAAGGGGCGGCGGCGGGAGACAGGGGAAGCACGCTCGGCCTCATCGCCGCCATCGCGGCTATCTCCGTCGCCGGGATCGGCTTCGGCCACTCGATCCCGCTCTTCTCGGTCCTGCTCGAGCGCTACGGCGCAAGCAGCTTCGCGAACGGTCTCAACACTGCCGTCGGCGCGCTCGCCGTGCTCGTCTGTGCTCCAATCTACCCCCGTTTGATCGTCAAGGTCGGCATGCGGCGCTTCTTGGTGTCCAGCATCGTCCTCATGGTGGTCAGCTACGGCCTGATCTACGTCGCCGAGGAGGCGATCTGGCTCTGGTATCCGTTGCGCTTCGTCTTCTCGGTCGGCGCGTCGGGCCTCTTCGTCGGCTCGGAGATCTGGATCAACGCCGCAGCCGACCCCGCCCGCAGAGGGCGTGTCATCGGAGTCTACTCGACCTGCCTCGCCCTCGGTTTGGCGCTCGGTCCTCTGATGCTCAACGTCACCGGCTATGACGGCGCGGCCCCCTTCATCGCCGGTGCCCTCGTCTTCGCGCTGGCCGCCATTCCCATCGCGCTCGCGCCGCCGCCGAGCGTCGATCCCGATTCGGGTGCCGACCGTATCCTCCCGCTGCTGACGCGGGCGCCGGTCACCTTCGGCGCTTCGGCCATGTTCGGCGCGGTCGAAAGCGCGATGCTCGTCTTCCTCCCTCTTCTCGCGCTCGACGCGGCGTTCGGGGAGCGGGTGGCAGCCCAGACCGTGACGGCTTACTGCCTCGGCTCGCTGGCACTGCAGTATCTGGTCGGCCGGGCGGCGGACGTCGTCGGCATCATGAGTATGCTCTTCGCGATGGCGGCGGGCGCCGCCGTCAGCGCCGCGCTCCTGCCTCTGGCCAACGACCGTCTGCCGACGCTCTTCGCCTGCGCCTTCGCGCTTGGCGGTCTCATCAACGGCATCTCGACTTGCGGGCTCACGCTTCTCGGTGACCGGTTCTCAGGGAGCCGTCTGCCCGCGGCCGGGACAGCCTACGCCTTCGCCTGGGGCCTCGGCGCGGTCACGGGTCCGGCCGCGGCGGGCCTGATGCGGGATGCCGGCGGACCGGACGCGATGATGGGCGGGATCGTCGTCGCGCTGGTGCTCTACGCCGTCGCGGCCCTCTTGCGGCGCGGAAGCGCGTTTCCGTAGGCAGCACAGGCGGCGGGTGCGAGCGCGTCGAGTAGCGGCGCAACGCCGTCCCGCCGCACGACCCACGCAGCCGCGGACTCCGCCCCCGTCCAGTCGCGCTGGCCGAGCAGGCGCGCGATGCGTAGCACGGCGCGTTCGTCCGCGCTGGGTACGAGTCCTTCCCCGATGTGCAGGCGCCGCCGGGCATGACGGCTCAGCGCCTTCACGGTGCGGCCGTAAGCCCAAGCCGCGACGCGCCCTTCGGCCCGCCCGGGATAGTGCGCCAGCGTCTCCGAAGAGCGGGCGGCGTCGGGGCCCCCGGCCCAGTGGGCGCGGAGGTGATGCAAAGCGGCGAGGTCGTCCTGGGTGATTTGCATACTCGAATGATAATCATTCTCACTTCGAGCGCAACACCTCCCCACGACCTGACGCGTGATTAACGCGCGCAAAAGAAAAGGCCGCCCCGGAGGACGGCCCTTGGTCACCGTAAGAGTGGTCGCCTACGCGGCCTACGCGGCGCCGGCTTTCTCTTCCTTGGCGTGGTCCGCTTGGTACTCGCCGCACCAATCCATGGCGCTGACGGTTGGCCACTGTGCCTTCGCGTCGCTCTCGCTGGGCTGAGGCGCATAGCGGCGGCACTCAGAGTCGGTGTCGTAGTAGTGAGCGCAAGTTTTGCAGTGCATCGCAGCCTCCATATTCCAATAACACACGTCGAACACGTCTATGGCGGATCGGTTCTGCGCCGTCCAGATTTTTTCGAAACTATGTTTGCTCGTTATTATGCAAATCGTTTGCAGATACTTTGAAAAGCATTCTCAAACGCAAGAGGCGTGAGGCGTTGACAGCCAAGGGCGCGCCACTATGTTCGCGCGTTCCGATCAACCCTCAAGAGGGAGGCCGTGATGGCCAAGCCGACCACCATCAAGATCCGCCTGAACTCGACGGCGGGCACGGGCTACTTCTACGTGACGAAGAAGAACACCCGGACGATGACCGAAAAGATGACCGTGCGGAAGTACGACCCCATCGCGCGCGCGCATGTCGACTTCAAGGAAGGCAAGATCAAGTAAGATCTCGCCTTTCCGATACGAGAAAGGGGCGCCCTCGGGCGCCCCTTTTCGCTTGTTCGGTGTTCTACTTGGTCAGTCCAGCTGACCCGATCCCCAGCGCATCGCCGCCTTGGCGATCCGCGCCCCGTACATCTTCGCCGTCTTGATGTCGCCCTGGGGCGGGTTGTCGGGTCCCGGCGCGGCGTTGTCGGATTGGGCCATCGCGCCGATGTAGCCGCCGATCCGGTTCACGCCGTCCTTGTGACCGTTGGTCCAGTCTTCCTGCTGCGTCTCGTTCAGATAGCCGGTCGGCACCCAGATCATGCCGTGCTGGGCGGCTAGGATCGCGAACTGCTGCAAGGTCGCGACCTTGTCCCCCGACATGCTGCCCGAGTTCGTGAAGCCCCCGGCGATCTTGTCCTTCCACTCTTGGCCGAACCAAGGTTTGGAGGTCGCGTCTATGAACGCCTTCATCGGTGCGGAGGGGCCGCCCATGTAGGTCGGCGCGCCGAAGACGATCGCGTCCACCTCCTTCAACTCGTCGAGCCTGGCCTGCCCTTCCTCGGCGGTGAGAAGGAGGACCTCGGCTCCCGCTCCGGCCGCGCCGTCGCGCACGGCCTCTGCCTGCAGCGCGGTGTGGCCGTAGCCCGAGTGATAAACGATTGCGACCTTGGTCATGGAGCCTCCGCTCATGGTGTTGCGGAGCGATAGGTCGTGCGCCTCGCCGCGCGGGCAAGGACAGGCGCGGGCAAAGCTGCGTTGCGGCGCCGACCGAGGCGGCCTAGAGGCCGCCTATGCAGACCGCCGTCATCGTCTTCCCCGCCTCGAACTGCGATCGCGACGCCAAGGTCGCCTTGCGCCAAGCCACCGGCCGCGAGCCGCACATGGTCTGGCACGCCGACACAGAGCTGCCCGAGGCCGATCTGATCGTGGTGCCCGGCGGTTTCTCCTATGGGGACTACCTGCGCTCGGGCGCGATGGCGGCCCGCAGCCCCGTTCTCAGGGCCGTCGCGGACCGGGCCAGGGCCGGCACGCCGACCTTAGGCATCTGCAACGGCTTTCAGATCCTGACCGAGGCGGGCCTCCTGCCGGGCGCGCTTCTTCGGAACGCAGGCATCGACTTCGTCTGCGGCATGCGCACGCTCAAGGTCGAAAGCACGGACAGCCCCTTCACCAAGGCCTATGAGAGCGGTGCCTACGTCCGCTTCCCGGTCGCCCACCACGACGGCAACTACGAGGCCGACGAGGAGACGCTGGACAGGATCGAAGGCGAAGGCCGAGTCGCGTTCCGCTACGTCGGCAACGTCAACGGCTCGGCACGGAACATCGCCGGCATCCTGAACGAAGCGGGCAACGTCCTCGGCCTCATGCCGCACCCGGAGCGCGTGATCTCCCCCCTCCTCGGCGGCGAGGACGGCGCGACCTTCTTCCGCCAGGCGCTCGAAGCGATCGGTTAGAGGCAGCTCGGCGGGCGGGCCCGCTCAGCCGCCAACCTTTTCGAGCGCCGCACGTTTGCGTTCTTCCAACGCCTCGATCTCCGGCGACCGGTTCTCTTGCGACGGTTCCTCTTTCGGCTTCGTCCCAGTCCCGGGCGGGACGTAGGCGAGGACGCGGTCGCCGACGGTCAGTTCGAGGCGCTGCTCGGCGGACTGGAAGAGGAGCTGGTCGCGGCGAACGACCAGGACGATCATCGCCTCCGTCGGCAGGGCCGCGCGGTAGCGGTCGGGCGGGTAGGCCTCGGACAGGCGCGTGAACTGGAACGTCCAGCCGGAATAGTGCTTCTGCAGCAGGGTATCGAGGCTCGTCTTCTCGGAGATGAACGTCTTGCCCTGCAAGCTGTAGGAGATGCCTTTCCGGCTGTCCTCCGTACCCTGCATCGAGAGCTGATAGGTGGTCGCTCGGTCCATCTCCGGGGCGAGGTCCGTGCAAACGAGCGCGTTGTGGGCCTCGTTCCCGCCGAGTGCCAGCAGGTAGCCGTAACGTACGAACTCGATGTGGTGCTCCGTCACCTCGGACAGGATCTCACCGTAGAAGGTGTCGATCCCGGCCTGCCGGGCGGGCCGCAGAGCGCGGTAGCTCGCGTCCGAGATCAGCACCGGCAGGTCGAGTTCCTTCAGCTTCTCGGCCAGCTTCACCGACCAGGGGCTTGAGCCGACGATGAGGACGCCGGGCGGCCTGGTCGACGCGAGGCCCAGGAGCTTGGCGAGCGGCGCGATGGTGAAGCCGTGGAGAAGGACCGTCGCGAAGACCATGGCGAAGGCGAGCGGGACGAGCATCTCGCCGTCCGCGTCGCCGCGCTGCTCCATACCGGCCGCGAAGAGGCCCGAGACCGCGACGGCGACGATACCCCGCGGCGCGATCCAGCCGACGAGTGCGCGCTCCTGCCAGGGAAGACCGGTCCCGATCGTAGCGATCCATACGGTGAGCGGACGCACGACGAACAGCATGGCGAGGACGAAGGCGCCCGCCCGCCAGTCGAGAAGCATCAGCGTCTCCGGCGTCAGGTTCGCCGTAAGAAGGACGAAGACGCCCGAGACGAAGAGCACGGCGATGTTTTCTTTGAAGTGCCGAAGCTGGTTGATGGACGGCATCTTGGCGTTGGCCATGGTGACACCCATCGCCGTGACCGAGATCAGGCCGCCCTCTTCCTGGAGCAGGTTCGCAAGCTCGAAGCAGAGCAGCACGGCCGCCAGCAGGACCGGCGGCTTGAGGTACTCCGGCACCCACCCCTTCCGGAACGCCCGCGCTATGCCGAGACCGAAGGCGATCCCCTCGAGGAGGCAAAGAACCGACCCGATGAGAAGGCTCGCGGCGAGTTGCGCCGTCGTCAGGTCGTGCTCGCCCGTGTTCGGCGCGAAGAAGAACTCGTATGCGATGACGGCTGCCAGCGCGCCGATCGGGTCGTTGACGATCCCTTCCCACTTCAGCAACGCCGCGGGACGCGAGGAGAGCTTCGCCTGGCGGAGGAGCGGGATGATCACGGTCGGTCCGGTGACGACCATGATGCCGCCGAACAGAACGGAGGCGGACCAGCCGAGGCCGCCGATCACGTGAGCCGCGCCGGCCCCGAGGAGCCAGGCGATCGGAACGCCGGGAAAGACGAGCCTTCGCACGCCCTTGCCCAGGCCGCGCAGCTCGTCGAGCCGGAGTTGGAGCCCACCTTCGAAGAGGATGACCGCGACCGCGACCGCGATGATCGGCTGGTAGAAGTCGCCGAACGTCTCCTCCGGCCGCATGATGCCGAGGATGGGACCGAGGAAGAGGCCGGCGATCGCCATCAGCACGATGGCGGGCAGGTTGAACCGCCAGCCCAGCCACTGAGCGCCGATGCCGACGACGCCGATCAGCGTGATCGAGAAGACGAGGTGTTCTTGCATTTGACGACCCGTCTTACCCGCGCCCTAGCTCGGCGCCCCGAGGCAACTTAGCGTGCAGGACCTGTTTTGCGAGCGCGAAGAGGCTCAACGGTGCTTGAAGGTGGGATCGCGCTTCTCGACGAAGGCCGCCATGCCTTCCTTTTGGTCTTCGGAGGCGAAGACGCCATGGAAGACGCGGCGCTCGAAGAGGACCCCCTCGGCGAGGGAACTCTCGAAGGCGCGGTTCACGCACTCCTTCGCCATCATGGTGACGGGTCGAGAGTAGCTCGCGATCTTCCTCGCGGTCTTGAAGGCTTCGTCGAGAAGATCGCTCGCCGCGACGACGCGGGCCACCAGGCCGGCGCGCTCCGCCTCCTCGGCCTTCATCATGCGGCCGGTCAGGATCATCTCCATCGCCTTCGACTTGCCGACGGCGCGAGTCAGGCGCTGCGTGCCGCCCGCGCCGGGAATCGCACCGATCGTGATCTCGGGCTGACCGAACTTCGCCGTGTCCGCCGCGATGATGAAGTCGCACATCATGGCGAGTTCGCAGCCGCCTCCGAGCGCGTAGCCAGCGACCGCGGCGATGATCGGCTTGCGGCAGCGCGCCGCCGCTTCCCAGTTCGCACTGATAAAGTTCTCGGAGAACGCCTCCATCGCGGTCTTGCCCTGCATCTCCTTGATGTCGGCGCCCGCAGCGAAGGCCTTCTCCGACCCTGTGAGGATCATGACGGCGATGCCGGGGTCGACGTCCGCCTTCTCGATCACATCGGAGAGTTCCTCCATCAGCCGCGTGTTCAGCGCGTTCATCGCCTCGGGGCGCGCTAGGGTGATCAGGAGGACCCGGTCCTCCGTCCGCGTCTTGATCGTGGTGTAAGCCATGAGCGTCACTCCGCTTCGAACCGGGGGGTCTATGCGTCGCCTACCCGACGGGCAACCGTTCCTTTCGCACCTGCGAAGGCCGATGCGCCGAGCGGGGGTGACGGCAAAGAAGCGTTCGGTTAGAGGCGGCGACACGTTCCCGCCGCAGCGACATCGCCCCCGAGGATCCATGCCCGTCAGCCTGATCGTCATCTTCCTCTTCGTGCTCGCCTTCGGCGCGCTCAACCGGCTGGAAAAGGGCCGCTGGGACTGAGCGGCCCTTCCCGGGACCGCCGACCTTGCTGACAGAGACACTCCTTCTCCTCGCGGGTCTCGCTCTCCTGCTGGTCGCGGGTGACTTCCTCGTGCGCGGCGCGGTCGGGCTCGCGAAGCTTCTGAACGTTCCGCCGCTGCTCATCGGCCTGACCGTGGTCGCCTTCGGCACGTCGGCGCCGGAGCTCGTCGTCACGATCCAGGCGGTGCTGTCAGGCGACAACGGCATCGCGATGGGCAACATCGTCGGATCGAACATCGCGAACATCCTGCTCGTGCTGGGCCTGCCGGCGGTGATCTCCGCGATCAGCCTGAAGACGCCGCGGCTCGGACGGCACGCCGTCGTCATGCTGATCGCGACGGCGGCGTTCTGCGCCTTCGTCTATGCGCGCGGCGCTATCGATACGCTCGCGGGCGCCGTGCTGCTCTCGCTGATCGCCGCCTACCTCGTGCTGATCTGGCGCGAGGCGAAGGCAGGCGAGAATGCCGAGCTCGTCGCCGAGGTCGAGGAGTTCGGCCAAGCCGCGACAGCGAGGTGGAAGCCGCCGCTCTACCTCGTCGTCGGCCTCGTCGGCTTGCCCATCGGCGCGCAGCTCCTCGTCGAGAACGGGGCTGCTATCGCGGAGGCGCTCGGCGTTCGTGAAGAGGTCATCGGCCTTACGGTCGTCGCTTTCGGCACGTCCCTGCCGGAACTCGCCACCGTCATCGCCGCCGCGATGAAACGAGAGGCGGATGTGGCCGTTGGCAACATCGTCGGCTCCAACATCTTCAACCTTCTCTTCGTGGGCGGCGTCGCCGGTCTCGTCGGGACGAGCGCCTTCTCGAGCGAAGCGCTGCGGTTCGACCTGCCGGTCATGGTGGGGGCCGCGCTGATCCTCTCGTTCCTGATCTTCCGCCGGTCGCGGATCGGTCGTCTGCTCGGCATCTTCTTCACGCTCGCCTACGTGGCGTACATCGCCGCGCTCGGGATGGGGGTCGCGTGAAGTCCGTCTTGATCACGGGCGGGGCCAAGCGCCTCGGCGAGGCCTTCGCCCGCGCGTTGGCGGAGGCGGGCTGGACCCCGGTGATCCACTACAACGCCTCGAGGGAAGAAGCCGAAGCGCTCGCGTCGTCCCTAGGCGGACACGCCGTCGGTCGCGACCTGTCGGCTCTCGAGAACGTCGAGAGCTTGATCGACGCGGCGGCGACGGCGGCAGGCGGTCCTTTGAGCGGGCTCGTCAACTCTGCCTCGATCTTCGAGCACGACGACGCGGGCTCGGTCACGCCGCAGGCTCTGCTTCGGCACTTCGCGGTCAACACGGCGGCGCCCGTTCTTCTGTCCCGCCGCTTCGCGGCGCAGGCGCCCGCAGGAGCGGCGATCGTCAACGTGCTCGACCAGAAGCTCTGGAACCCCAACCCCGATCATCTGTCCTACACCCTCGCCAAGGCGGCGCTGCGCGAGGCGACCACGCTGTGCGCTCAGGCCTACGCGCCGACGGTCCGCGTGGTCGGCGTCGCGCCCGGCTACGCCCTGCCAGGCCCCGGCGAGGACGAGGCCGCGTTCGAGAAGAAGGCCGCGGCGCAGAACCCGCTGGGGCGGCGCCTCGAACCAAAGCACGTGGCGGACGCCGTGCGCTTCGCGCTCGAGAACCCGGCCGTGACGGGCACGGTCGTGCTCGCCGACAATGGCGAGCACCTCGTCCCCTCGGCTCGCGACGTGGCGTTCAAGCCATGATGCAGCTGCCAGGCCTCGCCCCCGGTCACTACTTCGTCTTCCTCGAGGATCTCCGCCGGAAGGTCCGATTGGGCGTCCTCGCGCACGAGAAGGACCCGCAGCTCGTCAGCTTCGACCTGGCCATGGTGCTGCGGCGCGAGAATGCGGGCGACGGCATGGAGGACGTGGTCGACTACAACCACCTGCGCGACGCCGTGCTGGCGCTCACCGCAGAGCGGCACTTCGGACTGCAGGAGACGCTGTGCGAGGCGATCCTGGACCGCCTCACCGCTTTGCCCGGCGTCTACGGCGCCGTGGTCGAGACGCGGAAGCTGTCAGTCTACGAGGACGCGAGCGCGGTCGGCTGCCGCATGACGCGCGTGGACCCGAGCGTCCTCACGCGCTAGCTGCGCCCGCGTGTACGAGCAGTCCTACAGCTTCGGCTTCGAAGCCGCCCATGAGCTGGCCGACAATGTCGGCCCCGGTCACGACTATGCGCATGTCCACGGCCACAGCTTCCGCGTGACGGTGACGTTACGCGCCGACGCGCCCGGACCGCAAGGATGGATCGAGGACTTCGCGGTCGTTCGCGCCGCCTGCGACGAGGTGCGCGGCGTGCTCGATCACCGTTTCCTCAACCGGGTCGAGGGACTCGAGCGGCCGACGCTCGAAGTCATCGCGCGATGGATCTTCGACCGGCTGTCGCCGAGCCTGCCTGCGCTCGCCGGGGTAGAGGTCTCGCGGCCAAGCCTCTGCGAGGTCGTGCGCTACTGGGCGAGCTAGACCGGTTTGCGGTTGTAGACGCCCCCGGTCAGCGGGCGCGGGGCGCCGGTCGTCTTCTGGAAGCTGATCGGTAGCTTCTTCAAAGAGCGCACGGCGAGGTAGGCGAAGCACTCCGCCTCGACGTCGTCGCCGCGCCAGCCCGCCTCCTCTGCGGTCAGGACGTCCGCCGTCAGGCGGTCCTGCAGCTCCTGCATCAGAACGGGGTTGTGGCGCCCGCCGCCGCAGACGATCCATTCGCCGGGCGGGCTCGGCAGCAACGGTACGGAGCGGGCCACGCAGGCTGCGGTGAACGCGGTGAGGGTCGCAGCGCCATCCGGCACGCTCATGCCCTCGACGGGTTTGAGCTTGAAGTCGTAGCGATCGAGCGACTTCGGCGCCGGGCGGCGAAGGTAGGGGGCGAGCGACATCAGGCGGACGGTCTGCTCGTCCACCGTTCCGTCGGCGGCGAGGGCGCCGTCGCGGTCCATCGACTCGCCCGTTCGCATCTGCACCCACTCGTCGACGAGGCCGTTGCCGGGCCCGCAGTCGAAGGCGACAAGGCCAGCCGACGCGCCGTTCGCCGGAACGAAGGTGATGTTGGCGACGCCGCCGAGGTTCAGGACGCCGACGGCATGCGGCCTCTCCAGCTGCTTGACGAGGGCGGCGTGGTAGATGGGTGCGAGAGGCGCGCCCTCCCCGCCCGCGGCGATGTCCGCCTGCCGGAAGCCGTCGACCACGTCGATACGCAGTTCGTCGGCCAGCGTGCGGCCCGAGCCGATCTGCCAAGAGCGCCCGACCGAGACACCGTCGGATGGAGGGCGGTGAAGGATGGTCTGGCCATGGAAGCCGATAACATCGACGTCGTCGCGCGCGAGGTCCGCCTGATCGAGGAGTTCCCGCACGGCGTGGATGTGTGCGCTCGTCACCTCGTCCGCGGCGCGAGCGATGTCGGCGGCTTCGTTGCGGCCTTCGAGCGCGGCGCGGGTCGCCCGGCGGATCTCGGCCTTGGCGACGCGGCTGTAGGGGACGGAGATCGAGGGACCGGGCTCGAGGACCCACTCACCGTCGGTGCGCAGGACCGCGGCGTCGACCGCATCGAGTGAGGTGCCGGCCATCAGGCCGATCGCGGTAAGGACCTTATCCGAAGCCATGCCCTGCTCTCGTGTGGACGGACCGAAGGACGCGTGACTAGAAGCCACGAGACTTACCGTGGCCTTAAGGACGCTCAAGACGATGCCGAGCTTTCAGTCCGACTTTCTGCGCGTGCTGGACGAGCGCGGATTCATCCATCAGGGAACGGACCTCGCCGGCCTCGACAAGGCGGCGAGCAAGGGCATCGTCACCGCCTATATCGGCTTCGACGCGACGGCGGACAGCCTACATGCGGGCAGCCTCGTCCAGATCATGCTCCTGTACTGGCTGCAGCAGACCGGCCATCGTCCCATCGCGCTGATGGGCGGCGGGACGACCAAGGTCGGCGACCCGTCCGGCAAGGACACGCAGCGCAAGATGCTGACCGATGCCGACATCGAGTCCAACCTCGCGGGCATCAGGCGGAACGTCGAGCCCTTCTTGACCTTCGGCGAGGGCGGCACCGATGCGTTGATGCTGAACAACGACGACTGGCTGTCGGGCCTGTCCTACGTCCAGTTCCTGCGCGACTACGGCGTCCACTTCACCATCAACCGGATGCTGACCTTCGATTCGGTCCGCCTGAGGCTGGAGCGGGAACAGCCGCTGACATTCCTCGAGTTCAACTACATGCTGATGCAGGCCTACGACTTCCACGTCCTGCACCGCGACTATGGCTGCACGCTGCAGATGGGCGGGTCGGACCAGTGGGGGAACATCGTCAACGGGACCGAGCTGATCCGGCGGATCGCGGGCGGTGACGAGACCGCGCGCGCCTTCGGCCTGACGACGCCACTCCTGACGACGGCGTCGGGCAAGAAGATGGGCAAGACCGAGAGCGGCGCCGTCTGGCTGTCCGCCGACAAGCTGCCCCCTTACGACTACTGGCAGTACTGGCGGAATACGGAAGATGCGGATGTCGGCCGGATGCTGCGCCTCTTCACCGCCCTGCCCCTCGACGAGATCGCCCGCCTCGAAGCGCTGGAGGGCCGAGAGGTCAACGATGCCAAGGTCGTGCTCGCGACCGAGGCGACCGCGATGCTGCACGGCCGGGACGCGGCGGAACGCGCGAAGGCGACGGCGGCGGAGACCTTCGCGGGGGGCGCCGGCGGTGACCTTCCGACTTACGAGACGAACGCCGCGGCGTTGAACGAGGGGCTGCCGATCCTGGAACCCCTGCGCGCGCTCGGCCTCATCGCATCGAACGGCGAGGGGCGGCGCCACATCAAAGCGGGCGCCGTCCGCGTGAACGGCGAGCCGATCGCCGAGGAACGCAACCTCACGCACGCCGACCTTCAGGAAGGCCAGGTTCGCCTCTCCGTCGGCAAGAAGAAGCACGGACTGGTACGATCCTCATGAGCACGATCCGAATCACCTGGCGCGGCGACGCCGCCACCGTCCACGCCGCAGACAACGCGCTGTCCGAGGTGCTCGATCCGCCCGCCGACGCGGTCAGCCTCCTGAAGGAGGATTCTTCCGAGGCCGATTCGGACACGCCCTGGACGCTGCACGCCTACTTCGAGCACGATCCAGACGCGGACGCCGTCACCGAGGCCTTCGCCGCCTTCGGCCTTAACATCGGCCCGGGCGAGCGGGAGGTGCTGGAAGACCGCGACTGGGTCGCCCACGCCCTCGAAGGCCTCGGCATCGTCGAGGCGGGGCCGTTCGTCGTCTACGGACGTCACGACGCCGATAAGGCCGCGGCGTTGCCGGGTCACCACATCCAGATCGAGGCGAACCGCGCCTTCGGGACGGGACACCATCCGACGACGGCCGGTTGCCTCGAGATGCTCGCCGAGGTCGAAACCGCCGCTCCGTCACGCATCCTCGACCTCGGCACAGGCTCCGCCCTCCTTGCCATCGCCGCGCGCCGCCTCTGGCCGCATGCGACGGTGCTCGGCACCGACATCGACGAGCCGTCCGTCGCGATCGGCGAGGAGAACGCGGAGCTGAACGGGGCGCAGGGCATCACCTTCCGCGTCGCCGACGGCGTGGACGAGTCCGTGCGACGGGAAGGACCCTTCGATCTCGTCATGGCGAACATCCTCGCGGAACCGCTTGTCGACCTCGCGCCGGACGTCGCGGCAGTCACCGCGCCCGGCGGCCGCATCCTCCTGGCGGGGCTTCTCGACCGCCAAGAGGCGGCGGTGATCGAAGCCTACGCGGCCGAAGGCTTCGCCGTTACCCTACGCGGCGGCAATGTTTGGCCGATTCTGTTGCTGGAACGGCACGCTGAGCGAGGAACTCTCTCACGGATGTGAACGGCCTTCGCAGTTGGGCTCGAACCCTGCTAGCCCCCTCCGGATGCAGGTAATTTCGGACACTCAATCGCTTCGCGACCTCTGCGCCCGGCTCGCCACCCACGACTTCGTCACGGTGGACACCGAGTTCATGCGAGAGAAGACCTACTACGCGAAGCTGTGCCTCATCCAGGCAGCCAGCACGGATGAGGCGGCGATCATCGATCCCCTCGCGGAGGGAATCGATCTTAGCCCGTTTCTCGACCTACTCGCCGATGAGAGCACCCTGAAGGTGTTCCACGCGGCGCGGCAGGATCTCGAGATCTTCTACAAGCTGATGGGCGAGGTCCCCGCACCGCTCTTCGATACCCAGGTCGCGGCGATGGCCTGCGGCTACGGCGACCAGATCGGCTACGAGCCGCTGGTCCGGCAGGTCACGAGCGGCCAGGTCGATAAGGGCTCGCGCTTCACCGACTGGGCGCAGCGGCCCCTTTCCAGCAAGCAGCTCACCTACGCGCTCGGCGACGTGACGCATTTGGTCGACGTCTACTTGAAGCTGGCGCGGGTTCTCGACGAGTCCGGGCGCGGCCCGTGGGTCGCCGAAGAGATGGAAGCGCTCCGCGACGAGCAGCTCTACTTCACCGAGCCGGACGAGGCTTGGCGCCGATTGAAGCTCCGTGGCGTCCGGCCCCGCGAGGTCGGTCCGCTGATGAAGCTCGCCGCATGGCGCGAAGCGGAAGCCCAGGAGAAAGACCTTCCTCGGGCCCGGGTTCTCAAGGACGAAGTCTTGTTCGAGGTCGCGCGGGCGGCCCCCGAGGACGAGGCGGCGCTCGGCCGCCTGCGCTCGATCCCGCAAGGGTTCGAACGGTCGAACCAAGCGAAGGCGATCCTTCAGGCGGTGGCCGAAGGGAAGTCGCTCCCCCGCGACGAGCTTCCCGATCTGCGCGGTGACGGGCCGCGTCAGCCTGCACCGGCGGACGTGGTCGATCTGCTTCGCGTGCTGCTGAAGAGACAATCAGAGAAGCACGGCGTCGCCCCAAGACTCCTCGCCTCCTCCGCCGACCTCGAGGCGATCGCGCTCGATGACGATGCGGACGTGCCTGCTCTGCGCGGCTGGCGGCGGCAGGTCTTTGGCGACCTCGCGCTGCGCCTGAAGTCGGGCGAGCTCGGCATGACGCTGAACGGAAAGCAGATCACGCTGATCGAGCGCCGGCCGGCTCGTTAGAGCCAGTCGGCGCCGCTCGATACCTTCGGCGCGAGTCCGAGCGAGCCCGCGAACTTCTCGAACCGGCGCCGCGGCGAGTCGCCGAGGTAGTCTCGGTCGCCACGTTCGAGTTCGAGCCTCAAAGTGTCCTGATCCGCCGACAGGCGTGCTCGCGGAAGGACCGTGCGACCGACCGGGTCGAAGTCCGAGGCGAAGCGAAGCCCAAGTCCGACTTGGCGTGTCCAACGCAGCGTGTCGTCGTCCAGGAGCTGGGTATGCAGGTGGGCGGGGAAGTCCGCTTCGGACGCCGTATGCCGTTGGAAGAGGATCGCGGCGAGCGCGACGCGGCCCGGATGGTCGACGCTGATGAAGGGCATGTTCAGTACGGAGACGGCCGCCTCGTTTCCCCGGCTGTCGGGGTGGAAGAGGCCTGCGACGTTGGTGAGCTTCGCAGCCGCCCGTCGCAACCGCGCCTGGCGCGATGTCTCGTTCGCAAAGGCGGGCGAGAGGAAATCGAAGATCGCCCGCCGGCGTTCCATGCCCCCAGGCGAGAGGCGCTCGGCGTAGTGCTGCGAGAGCGCGACGAGCGGATCCTCGGCGCGCTCTTCGGGTGAGAGTTCAGCGTAGAGCGACCCTTCCCGCACGCCGCAGGACGAGATCGCGACCCTTTTCGCTCCGGACTTCGAGACGATCTTGCGCAGGACCATGGCCGCGAAGGGCAGAGTGGGCGCCCGGCGCGACGGTACGCCCGGCGTCGAGGCCAAGCTCTCCACGCTCTGCTGTTCGACGAGGCGGCACAACTCGATGGCCCTTTCGGCCGGCAGCCAGAAGTGATCCAGGATCGAGATGGGATGGCCGGTCTGCATGATTGCCAACCGACCGAGCGCCCGCCACGCCCCGCCGACGATGTAGAAGGTGGTCGGCTCGAGGCCCTTCAGCCAGGGCACGTCCGCAATGGCGGCGTTCACGGCCTTCTTCGCGTCGCGCAGATTGCCTTCGTACCGGCTCGCAAGACGAAGGCCACCGATCGGCAGGCTGACGAGGTCGGCGACGCCGTCGGGGGCGCCGCGGTCGAGATGCGACAGCTCCAGGCTCCCACCACCCATGTCCCCGGCGAGGCAGCCCCCTTCTTCTTCCATCACTTCGGGCGCGCCGGAAAGGATACCGAAGGCCGCCAGCTTCGCTTCCTCTTCCCCGGTCAAGAGCGTCGGTTCGAAGCCGATCCGGCGGATCTCGCTCAAGAAGTCGGGTCCGTTCGGCGCCTCGCGCGAAGCCGCCGTCGCGATCACCTTCAGGCTCGCCAGGTTCTCGTCCGCTAGGATCGACGCGAACCGGCGCAGGATCTTGAGAGCGTCGGCCATAGACGTTTCGCGCAAAGCTCCGCTGTCGGGCTCACGATCGCCCAGGCCGCAAAGCGACTTCTCGTTGAAGACAGCGATCGGCGCGCGGGCCGGTCCCTCGAAGATCACGAGACGGACGGAGTTCGAGCCGATGTCGATGACGGCACGGCGGGGGGAGACGATCTCCACCCGCTAATCCTCGACCGTCAGCAGGCGGGGGCCGAACTCGGCGAGGGCCGCGCCGCGGCCCGAAAGGCTGGGATTGGTCATGAAGTAGTCGTGCAGGTTGAAGGCGTCAGGCTCCCGCGCCGCCTCGTCGCGCCGCCAGGCGCCGTCCGCCCCGAGCCACCAGCTCTGCGCCTCGTCCTTGAGGTTCGCGACCATTATCTGATCGACGACCTGATTATGCGTCGTCGGGTTCTCGATAGGGCAGAGGACTTCCACCCGCCGGTCGAGGTTGCGCGGCATCCAGTCGGCCGAGGAGACGAACACCTTGGCGCGGTCCGAGGGCAGCTCGTAGCCGTTGCCGAAGCAGACGATGCGGGAGTGTTCGAGGTAGCGGCCGACGACGCTCTTCACCTCGATCGTTTCGGACAGCCCGGGCACGCCGGGCCGCAGGCAGCAAATGCCCCGAACCACGAGGAGGATCTTCACGCCCGCGCGGCTCGCCTCGTACAGCTTATCGATGAGCGTGCCGTCCACGAGCGAGTTCATCTTGGCCCAGATCGTCGCAGGTTCGCCCGCCCGGGCATGCTCGATCTCGCCGTCGATGAGGTCGATCAACGTGTCGCGAAGGGCGAGCGGCGCGATGACCAGGCGTTCGAACTCCTGCGGCACGGCGTAGCCGGTCACGTAGTTGAAGATCCGCGCGACGTCGCGCGCAATCGCGTCGTCGCAGGTGAAGAGCGCAAGGTCCGTATACACCTTAGCGGTGAACTGGTGGTAGTTGCCCGTGCCGATGTGACAGTAGCTCCGGGTCCCCTCGCCTTCCTTGCGCACGACGAAGCTGAGCTTGGCATGGGTCTTATAGTCGACGAAGCCGTAGACGACGTTGACCCCTGCGCGCTCGAGCGCTCGAGCCCAGCCGATGTTCGCTTCTTCGTCGAAGCGCGCCTTGAGCTCGACGAGAGCGGTGACGTTCTTGCCGCTCTCCGCCGCCTGGATCAGCGCTTCGATGATGGGCGACTGCTTGGACGTTCGGTAGAGCGTCTGCTTGATCGCAAGGACGTCTGGGTCGCGCGCGGCCTGTTTGAGGAACTGTACGACGACATCGAAGTCCTCATACGGATGGTGAACCAGGATGTCCTTGGCGGCGATCGCCGCGAAGCAGTCGCCGCCATGCTCGCGAATGCGTTCGGGGAAGCGCGCTTCGAAGGGTTCGAAGACGAGGTCGGGGCGATCCTTCGGGATCAGCTCCGAGGTCTGCGCCAGGCCTAGGAGGCCGTCGATCAGGACGACGTCCGAGGCGTGAACGCCGAGCTTCGAGGTGATCAACTCACGAAGGGCGAATGGCGTGCCCGCGTCGATCTTGAGACGGATGACGTCGCCACGCCGGCGCCGCCGCAGCATGCGTTCGTAGGAACGCACGAGGTCTTCCGCCTCGTCGTCCACCTCGACGTCCGAATCCCGGATGACACGGAAAGCCCCCGCGGAGACCACGTCCCGCGAAGGGAAGACATGGTGCAAGAAGCGCATGATCACACGCTCCAGGCTGATGAAGCGGACCTGTCCGTTGGCATCGTCGCTCGGCAGGCGGACGAAGCGGCGGATCTTGTTCGGCACCGGCAACAAGGCGTCCAGATGTCCGTCCGGCCCGTCCAGGCTGAAGCAGAGGACGAAGCCCAGGTTCGGGATGAAGGGAAACGGGTGCGCCGGATCGAGCGCGAGCGGCGTGAGGACGGGGAAGATCCCGGACAGGAACTCGGCTTCCAGCCAATCGACTTCCTCGTCGGTCAGCTCCTCCGCAGTCAGAACTTCGACCCCCGCCTTTCGCATCAGCGGAAGGAGACCATTCCAGGCATGTTGCTGGCGGCTCATCAGGGCCGCCGCGCGATCGTTGATCGCAGCGAGCTGCTGCTTCGGTGTCAGGCCGTCCTGGCTACGCTTGTTCACGCCCTCTCTAAGCTGCCCGACGAGGCCCGCGACGCGGACCATGAAGAACTCGTCGAGGTTCGAGGCCGAGATGGACAAGAAGCGCAAGCGCTCGAGGAGCGGATGCCGCTCGTTGTCGGCCTCTTCGAGCACGCGCGTATTGAAGTCGAGCCAGCTCAGCTCGCGGTTGATGAACCGCTCGGGGCTGTCCGTGGTGATGCCACGCTCACCCTCCGGTTCGCCTGCCTCGGGCCGGATGTCGGCGGAACCGTCCACGGCGTCCTCCCGTCTGCTCGGCGCGCTCATAGCGTGAAGCCGTCGGCTTCTGCCAGCGCGTCGCGCAACAAAGGACCCGGCCGCCTGTACCCCCGCGCCGCGACGCGTTCGACGAGGGCAGCGAAGCCTGCCACCGCAGCGAACTCTCGCCGGAGGGAAGAAGCCGCTTCGACGACGGTACCGAAGGGCATTTTGAGGCCGCGCGAGGCAAGGTCGGCGCCGAGCGCCTGCGCCAACATCGCCTCGTCCGGGATGCCGAGTTCGGCATGGGCGATGCTCTTCAAGCGGTTCTCGAGGTCCGGCAGCCTATCCTCCCCCTGCCCCGCCCAAGAGGTCAGCCGGCCTCGCCCCGCGATCAGCAGCGGCACCCTGCGGCCCGCCGCCGCTTCGATCAGGGCGAAGAGATCGAGCGGAGAGAGCTCCTGCACGTCGTCCAGGACGACGGCGCCGTCACCGATGACCGCCTCGAAGTCCGCGCCCGGCCCGCGAACGGGCACGCCGAAAGCCTCGGCCTCGCGTTCCAGCAGCATCGTCTTCCCGGCACCCGGCGCACCGGTGACGGCGGCGACCACGCTGAGCGGCCTGCCCCCATGAGCTTGCAGCCCACTGCGCCAAGCCTTCAGCCTCCCGATCGCTTCCAGGTTCGCCGACCCCTCGATGAAGGGGAGCGGTCGGCGCCGGCGAGGCGGAAAGGGCAGCGGTGCCTGATGCGGCATCGGGTCGTTCGGGTCTGGCATTCCTCTCAATCACTACGCAGCAGGAGATCGTCGATTGAAAGCTCGTCCTCCTCTGTCTCCGTAGCTTCCTCCGGCTCGCCGTCCTGGAAGAAGCCGTCATCGCTCTCCTCCTCGTCCGAGCCTGGTTGCGGCGCCTGTTCGAGGAACGTGCCCCGCCCGGAGCCGTCCTCTTCGCCGCGGCGAGCCCTACCAACGTTCGGCTCGGCATCCGCGCGCTCCGGTGCGAACGGGTTCCGGAAGCCCCGTCGCTCGTTCGGGCTGCCAAGCTCCGGCTCGAGCGGCTCCTCGCTGGCCTGCAGGTCCTCGGCTCTTTCGGCCTCCGCGATGTTCCAGCCTGTCTCGCTCGGCCACACGGTCAGGTTCTCCTGCCGCATGGCGAGGATGAACTGCTGCTCGTCGCCGATCGCAGTGACGTCGATGACCGCGTTCTCGTTGTTGAAGACGCCGGTCTCCATCTGCCTCACGAGCGAAGTCCCTTCGAGGGCCGCGCGGATCTCCGCCCACTCTCCGAGGCCGCTGAACCAGGCCGTCAGCGGGAACTCCCGAGTGGCGGCATGGTCAACGAGCGTCCGGCTCTTCCAGTCGCTCGCATAGGCGGCCACCGTCCCTTCGACAGCCCGCTGCGCGAGGGCGGGGAAGTCGTCCCCCTTCCCGCGGAAGAACGCCTCGGCGAGGAAAGTGCCCGGTTCGTTGGCGCTGACGCGAACGGGCCCCGACGTGCCGAAGCCGCCCTGATCGTCGTAGAGTTCGGCAGCGGTGCCCGCATCGATGCGGCGGCGGTTCGATCCGCGGCCATCGAGGTAGGCGTCGATCAGCGTGACGGTCAGGCGAAACTGTCCGTCCTCCTCCGCGAGGTGACCGAGCGCGATCAACACTTGGGGCACCCGATAGCGTTCGGCGAGCGCAGCGAGGGGCTCCAGATTCAACCTTTGAGCCTCCAACGGCGTGATCGTGTCGACGTCGCGCGCATCGCCGCGCGGCAGGACGAGCGGGGTCAACTCGTTCTCGAGCGGGCGCGCAAGCCATGCGCGCGCCCACGGGTTCTTCGCCTCCCAAAGGTACAGACCCTTCTCGGTCTCGAGCAGCGGCAGGACGAGCGCCTTGCGGCTCTGCGCTTCGGAGTACGGCAGGTGGGCGCTCGACAGGAGGTTGCGCACGGCGTCCGGTTTGAACCGGTAAGTGATCGACGCACGGTAGGTCGTGCGGGAGGACTTCTCGTCGAAGACGGCGAAGCTCTGCTCGAGGGCGGGAAGCTGTGAGGCGTCGAGGGCGACGGGCTGCTTCACGTCCATGCTGAAGCTGCCGTCGTCCTGCATGACGGGCTCGGCGTCGCCCGCTGGCGGGGCCTCCGAGGCGGACAGCTGAGGCAGGTAGACCCAGTCCTCCTCGGCTGTCAGGCGGCGAAGCAGCAGGTCCATTGCGATCCGGCGCCCCTGCTCCTGTGCCTGCGCCTGCGCGGCGGCGCCGTCCTTCGCCTCGGCGTAAACGGGAACACGGGGGACGGTGAAGATCTCGGTCTGGGCAGCGGCGGGAGAGACACCGAGGACCAGAAACAAGGTGAGGATCGCGATGCGCATGACCTGCCCTTTCTCAGGGACGACGGCCTAGCAGGAGGCGCCGCCCCCGTGAACCGAGCATCGACCCGTGGCGATACGACGGCGGCGCCCTAACGCGGTGGCCGCGATGCCTGTGGCGAAGAGGACGCCAGCGGGCGGGACCGGTACGGCAGCATCGACGAGCGGCGGCGTTGCCGGACGGGGGCCGGCCTGCCCGCCCCCACCAACGCCGCCCAAGAAACCGCTTGGCGACGCGGCGGCGAAGACCGGGCTTACGGGCAGACCGAACGAGGTACTCGGTCCCGCTGCCTTCGCCGCCGTGCCCTGAACCGGTCCTGCGGAGAGTTCGAAGGCAGGCGCCTCGCCGGCCTCGAACGCCGCCGCCGTGGCGACGACCGTATCCCTGACCAAATCCGCGACGGAAGGTACCGCGTACGTCTCCCCGGCCATGGCAGGAGCCTCCGAGGCGATGTTCGTCTCCTCGCCGTTCGACGTCGGAGAAACGACAGCCCTTTCGCTGGCGACCCTCGGCCGGAGACCTTCCCGGACGGTCAGGCCAGCGAGAGGATCAGACGAGCCGTGCTGGCGCTCCGCATCGCTGGGCAGGCTACCGGTCATGCCGAAAAGGCGGCCTGAAAACGGCAGAACGAGCAGCGATGTAGACAACACCACCAACGCGACTGCGATGAGGGTGAACCTGACCAATGCACTCTCCTAACCGAACGTTAAAACGTTCAACTGCAAAGGGAGCGCCGTCAACGCCGGTCACAACTTTCGGCGCTGTACTTGGTCTGTATTTTTCCCCAATCAGGTGTTTTGGTAAGGAATGTTAACAGCTATGCGTGCATTCGTTAACGAATCCATTCCGTTATTCGGGAAGGATCGCGCCGCGCAACACGTCCCGGTTGCGCCGAGGGCGACTTCGACGGCACGGGCGTCCCGCAGCCTGTTCCATGGCGGGACGCCGTCGTCATCCGCGGCCTGCCTACTCCGCGCTAGGCGACATAGACTTGGCGGTTTCCGCCGCGCCGGGCCTGTCGGATTCCCGAAGCTCGGCCAGCTCCCTGCCCAGGAAGTAGCTGATCAGCGTGCGAACGCTCGCGACGATCGCGAGCGCGACCAGGTCCTGAAGCGTGCGGTTGACGATGGTGAACAGGATGTCCGCCACGATGAGAAACTCCAGCCCGGCGAGGATGTACGCGCCCAGCCGCAGGCGCGCGGCCTGGAGGGCGCGTGAAAGGTGCTCTCGCCGGCTGAGCCCCATCGTCACGACGATGAGGAGGAAGCGCGCCGCACCGATCAGCAGGATCACCGCCGCCACGAACTCGACGACGAAGGAGGCCTGCTCGATCAGCGTTTCCACCACGGCGCGAACACCCCCCGCCTCGGCTGCCTCGGCCGCACGTGCAGCCGTCGTGACATCGGCGCGCCCGCCGAGCTCCTGAAGCCAACTCATCGGGCGCGCTGCTCCTCGATCCAAGCGGCGATCCGCGTTTCGAGGATAGAGAGCGGCACCGCGCCGTCCGCGAGAACGGCGTCGTGGAAGCGGCGGAGGTCGAAGTCCTCGCCGAGCGCTGCTTCCGCCCTGGCACGCAGTTCCTTCATCTTCATCTCACCGGTCTTGTAGGCAAGCGCCTGCCCCGGCCAAGTGATGTAGCGGTCGACCTCGGTCTCGATGTTGTTCATCGAGAGGCCCGAGTTCTCCGCCATGAAGTCGATCGCCTGCTGACGGGTCCAGCCCTTGGCATGCATGCCGGTGTCGACGACGAGGCGGCAGGCGCGCCACATCTCGTAGGAGAGCTGGCCGAACTTGGTGTACGGCGTCTCGTAGAAGCCGACCTCTTCGCCGAGGCTCTCGGCGTAAAGACCCCATCCCTCGACGAAGGCGGTGAAGCCGCCGTAACGGCGGAAGGGCGGCATATCGAGCTCTTGGGCCAGGGCGATCTGCAGGTGGTGGCCAGGCACCGCCTCGTGCAGCGTCAACGCCTCGAGTTCGTGCAGGGGCCGCGTGTCGAGCTTGGTCAGGTTGACCCAGTAAGTGCCGGACCGGCTGCCGTCCCCTGCCGGCCGCGAGTAGTAGGCCGTCGTCGTCTTCTCGGCGATGTCCTCGGGGATCGGCTTGATGTCGTAGGGCATGCGCGGCAGCCGGGTGAACAGCTTGACGAGCTGTCCATCCATCTTCTTGGCGATGACGCTCGCCGCGGCGATGCGCTCCTCGGGCGACTTCGGATAGAAGCGCGGCTCGGTGCGCAAGTACGTCTGGAAGTCTGCGAGGCTGTCATAGCCCTCGGCCGCGGCGATCTCCTCCATCTGGGCGCGGATTCGGGCTACCTCGGCGAGGCCGGTCCGATGAACGGTCTCCGCGTCCGTATCGGTCGTGGTGAACATCCGCACCCGGTGTTCGTAGTACTCCTGGCCTTGCGGCAAGGAAGAGATGCCGACCTCTTCGCGGCAGTTCGGTTGATATTCCAGGTTATAGAAGGCTTCGAAGCGGCGGAGCGCGGGAACGGCGGCGGTTGCGACGATCTCAGCGGCTTCGCTCTTCATTGCGCCGAAGCGGGCCTCGGGGATCGCGGCGGGACGCTTCTCGAAGGGCGCCATGAAGATCGAGTCGGCCGGATCGTCCACGACGTGGACGTTTATCGAGTCCTCAAAGCCCGCCATCGGCTCGCAAGGCTGGGTCCAACCCGTCTCGATGCTTTCTTGAAGGGTTTGGGTCGCGGCGGCGAGGTAGTCGGGGGCGGCGCGCAGGCGGGCAAGATAGCTCTCGTAGTCCGCCACCGTGCGGAACGGTAGCCGGTCCGGCAGACCGGTCAGATCGAGGTGTGGCCCGCCCCGGTTCGTCAACAGCATGGCGCGCGCCGGGTATCGCGCTTCCTCGACCTCACCTTCGAGGTCCAGGACGAGGAGATCCCGGTTGAGACGGTCTTCTTCGGCGAGGCCGTCATCGGGGAGCGCACGAAGTCTCGCCAGCAGGTCGGTCCTGGCCCGGGCCCCCTGCTCTATCGCCGGCAAAGAAGGATCGCCGAGGCGGTCATCGTAGTCGCGCACGCCGAGCGTGGTGGCGAAGACCGGGTTCTCGGAAAGGACGAGCGCCCAATGCTCGTCCAGGAGCGCTTGTAGTGCGGCGCTGCCGTTTCGCGGTGCTGCCGCTTCGTCGTTGGTGGTCGCGCAGGCGCCGAGCGCCAGAAGTCCAAGGATTGCCCGCTTCACTCTCGTCGCCCCGCTACTACCGTCCGAGGCAGGCTAGCGGCGGGCGGCTGGTGTTGCGAGCGGCGGGGTCAGACAGTGGCGAGGACGGCCTTGCGCGAACGCACCCACTCGCGGGCCTGGCGCTGCGCCTCAGCGACTTCGCGGTGGTTCATCTCGAGCGTCAGCTGCTGACGATAGACGCGAGCCTGATCGTTGCCTTCGAGCGCGGCGAGGTTGAACCACTTGTGCGCCGTAACGAGGCAGGGCGAGGCGCCTTCGAGCGGCGTCGAGGCTTCGAGGCCGCGGCGGTACATCTCTTCAGAGGTGAGAACCATCTTCTCGGCCTCGGCGAGGACGGTGTGGTCGAGGGACACGGACATCGTTCACATTCCTTACTGTTCTGGTTACAGGCGGCGCCTGTGCGATTAACCTTGAGACGATGATGACCACGCGCTCATGAACATGAAGTAAAACGGACTTTTACTGTTCAGTGACCTCTCGTTTTCCTTGTTTTAACCTGTGGAAACCGGTTCGGTAAGGTTCGGTTAAGGACGCCCGGGCGTGCAAAACTGTGTGTAGAGCCGTCCGGTAAGTGGCGTGACGCCCCATCGCGTACGGCGCCAACCGTCCGGTTTCAAAGGGTGTCGCCAAGGCGCATCGACGTAGATCGTATGCGGATCGTCATAGGCGAAGGCGAAGACGTCCTCTAGCGGCACGCCGCCGACCGTGTCCTCGGACCACACGTAGTAGCAAGGGCGCGACAGTTCGTCGGTCGGGTTGATGAACGGCAGAAGGTTGAGGCTCCGCACCTTCGCGTCGGGAAAGGCGGCGACGAGGTTACCGGCCGTGTTCTCCTCGCGTGAGAGGTAGACGCTGCCGGAAGGCGTCGCTTCGGCCAGCTTCGCCTCCAACGCCTCGTAAGGCGTGAACCGGCGGCAGTCCTCGCAGAAGGGCGGCCCCGGGAAGGCGAACTCGGCTAGGCGGATCGCGAGAACGAGGACAGTGAAGCCTGCCGAGGCCGTAAGGTATGGGCTCAGGCGACGGGGAGCCTTCAAGAGGCGGACCGTCCAGGCGAGGTAGGCGGGCAGAAGGGCCGGAATGACGTAGCGCTCGGAAACGCTGCCGACGCCGAAGGCGACGCCGAGGCCGATGAGTCCAATCGCGATCAGGGAGGTGCGGACGAGGATCCGGCTCTCGAACGTCGCTTCGGCATGCCCGCGCCGCCAGAACGGAACGGCGATGAGCGCCCAGGGCAGAAAGAAGCTCACGCAGGCGATGACGAGCTGCTCGGCCCCTTCCCCCAACCGTTCAAGCCGCGTGCCCGCAAGGCCGAGCGAGCCCTCGAGCGTGGCACTGTAGGCGGTGCCGCGCTCGAGCAGCCAAAGCGCGTGAGGGAGGAGGAAGGGCATCGCCGCCAGCGGGACGAGCAGGACGGCAGGCTTCAGGAGCCGGCCTCTCGCCTCGGGCAGCGTCAAGCCGGCGACGAGGAAGGGCACGGCGAAGAGGATGTAGTTGTACTTGGTCATCAAGCCGACGCCCAGCGCCGCGCCGAAGACCGCAAAGTCGGAAGCCCTGCCCCGCCGCGCGAGGACGAGACCCGACCACATTCCTCCGCATACGGCCGTGAGGAGCAGGGCGGAATGGGTGAAGGCCTGATGGTAGTTCCAGCCGACCTGATAGAGGAGCACCATGCCCATTGCCGCCCCGAACGAGACCTCTCGCGAGGCGAAGCGGCGCGCGGCGAGGTAGAGGAAGCCGGCCGCCGCCGCGAGCGCGGCGTACTTCAGGACGAGGAAGGAATAGATGCCGCCCCCGGCCAGCGGGTGCAGGAGCTTGATCAGCCATTCGAAGAGCGGCGGGTTGTCGGCCTGATAGCCCCACTGCCAGACCTGCGTGAACAGATTCGTCTTGGCGTCGTCCATATCGAGGCGCGTGCCGGAGAGAAGACGCACGATCGCGTTGAGAACGCCGTAGAGCGCCGAGACGAGAAGGGTGAGCCCGAGACCGGCCCGCTTCACCTCTTGAGCTCCGGCACGAGCGGATCACCCGCCGCGCGCTTCTCCTCGATCTCTTCTATCGTGGCACGCAGGCGGGCCAGGCGTTCGGGCACGAGCGGATGGGTCGAGCGTATGGTAAGGCTCTTCGGCGCTTCCGTGCCGAAAAGCTCGAAGGCGGCGGCCGCCGCTTCGAGATCGCCGCCCGCCCGGGCGTGCATGTACAGCCCGACATAGTCCGCCTCCGCCTCGAAGTCCTCCGTCCACGGCACGACGAGGCGCAGAGCGCGGCCTGCGTAGGATCGGTCCGGCTCGGCCCCGACGAGGCCGAGCGCGCGATCGATCAAGCCGCCCAGCGTGTAAAGGGCCGGGGCGAGCACCGCGCCGCCAGTGACGACCGAGTTGCGGATGTACGCGGCCTTATGCCCGAGCGCGACGTGAGCGAGTTCGTGCGCGATGACCGAGCGGAGCGCCTCGTCACCCAGCGACCGTACGAGGCCGGTGTAGATGGTGACGCCGTCGATGGCGTGAGCATTCAGTTCCTGACTGGTACCGATCTTCACTGGTACGTCGCAGGCTTCGGTTCCGCCGAACGTATAGGTCCGCCCGTCGGCCACGATCGTCGCCTCGCCTCGCTCTTTGAGGGCGGAAGAGATCAACTTCGCCGCTTCTTCGGGATCACCCACCGGCTCCCCTTCGACAGCGTCGATCATCATGCCCGAGACGAGGGCGGCTGCCTCCGCCGGACTTCCGGCGTTGACGTGGACGAGGCGCAGGCCCTCCTCGACGCCCATGACCGCGAGCGCCGCCTCTTCCATCCCGCCGGCCATCTCTGCGAGCAGCTTTCGGTCCGCGAGGACGAGCCCCGCTCTCACGCTCGCATCGGGGCACAAGGCGGCGTTCGCGGTTAGGACCGGCCAAGCGAGGTCGTAGACGCGCGCGCGACGGGCGAGCGCGAGGTCGTAGGCTTCGCGCGTCACTCGCGCGGCTTCGCTCTGCGTCAGCTCTTCGTCGAGGCCCGGCACGGCGTAGCGCGGCGTCGCGCACGCGAACAGAAACAGAACAAAAAGGATGCGCAAGCCCCGACCCATCGCTACATGCTAAGGCCCGACAGCGATTCCTGGAACCCGCGCATGGCCCGACCCAGCGAAACCTACGTCTGCCAGTCCTGCGGCGCCGTCTACTCGAAGTGGATGGGACGCTGCGAGGCGTGCGGCCAGTGGAACACGATCGAGTTGGAGCAGGACAGCGCGCCGCCCGGCCCCGCGAAGGGAGCGGCGAAGGGCGGCAAGTCGTTGCGCCTGGACGGCCTCGACGGCGAGACGCCGGCGGAGAAGCGCCTCGCCACCGGAAACGGCGAGTTCGACCGCGCGGTCGGCGGTGGGCTCGTTCCGGGCTCCGCGCTCCTCGTCGGCGGCGATCCGGGCGTCGGCAAGTCCACTCTCCTCCTCCAGGTCACGGCTGGCCTCGCTCGGGGCGGGGTCAGGACGGCCTACATCTCGGGCGAAGAAGCGACGGCGCAGATTCGGATGCGGGCGAAGCGGCTCGGCCTGCAGAAGTCGCCGGTCGGGCTCGCCGCGGGGACGAGCCTCCGGGACATCCTCGCGACCCTGAAGGCGGAGAAGCCGCAGGTCGTGGTGATCGACTCCATCCAGACGCTCTGGACCGACACCATCCCCGCCGCACCCGGCACGGTCACGCAGGTCCGGGCCTGCGCGCAGGAACTCGTTCGCTTCGCGAAGAACGTGAACTGCGTGCTGATCCTCGTCGGGCACGTGACCAAAGACGGGCAGATCGCGGGGCCACGGGTGGTCGAACACCTCGTCGACGCCGTCCTCTACTTCGAGAGCGAGGCTGGGCGGTCGTTCCGGATCTTGCGCGCGGTCAAGAACCGCTTCGGTGCGGCGCACGAGATCGGCGTCTTCGAGATGACGAGCGACGGCTTGCGGGAGGTGACGAACCCTTCCGAACTGTTCCTGTCCGAAACCGAAGCGGACGTCTCCGGCTCGGCCGTCTTCGCCGGCATCGAGGGTACGCGCCCCGTCTTGTGCGAGGTGCAGGCCCTCGTAAGCCCTTCGACGCTCGGGGCACCGCGCCGTGCGGTCGTCGGCTGGGACTCGGCGCGCTTAAGCCAGCTTCTCGCCGTCCTCGACGCGCGCTGCGGGTTGGATTTCGGACGGCACGACGTCTTCTTGAACGTCGCAGGCGGCCTCAAGATCACCGAGCCCGCCGCCGACCTCGCGGCGGCGTCCGCCCTGGTCTCCTCTCTCTTCGACGCCCCCCTGCCCCAGAAGACCGTGGTCTTCGGCGAGGTCGGGCTATCGGGAGCCGTTCGGCCCGTCCCGCAGATGGAGGCCCGCGCCGCGGAGGCCCGCAAGCTCGGCTTCAAGGGTCTGATGGCGCCGCGCGGGGTCGAGGGCGGCAAGCTCGGCGTCGCGAACTTCGAGACGCTGGCGGACGCCGTCGTATGGCTCAAGCGAATGGCCTGATGTCACTGCCGATCTAGTTGGTTCAGGGATCCTTGCCCCTCTTTCGCCGTATTTGAGTATTTGCCGAGGGCAAACTTAACTAATCTGCGCTACCCGCAACCTCCGAGGCAGAACAAGAAGACGATCCGCGGAGGGGCAGATGGGCCGGGGTAGATTGGTACGGTCTGACGGGAAGGTAGACCGTAGACGAGCAGCGGAGACCGTCCGCACTTCGATCGCGGCGAGCCTTGTTTGCTTCCGTCCGGGTCGCAAAGCGGTCACCGGGCTCCTCGCCGTCGCAGCCGCCCTCATGGCGCCTGCCGCGGCGCAGGATCGCCCGGTCGTCGCTCTGTTCGTCGTCGAGAACGTGCCCGGCGATCCGTGGGCGCACGGCCTGGGCCGCATCGGCGATTCCGTGTCTGCGGAGCTCGGCCTCGACTTCGAACTCGTCCTCTCGGGACGCGGCCGCCACGAAGCCAGCCAGTCGATGCATGACCGCCTTCAGTCCGCAGCACGTTTGGATTATGCCATCGTCGTCAACGACAGAGGCGTCGCGGCCCCTGCCCTCGAAGAGTTCGACGAGGCCGGTGTTAAGACGGTTCTCTTCAATGCACCGCTGACGAAGGAAGAAGAGGCAGCGCTCGGCGCGCCGGGCACGAAGTTGCCGACCTGGATCGCGGAAATCATACCCGACGACGAACGGGCGGGCTACGACCTCGCCAAGCTACTGATCTCGCAAGCCCGGGCTAAAAAGCCCGAAGGCGAGCTTCGTGTTGCGGGTTTTGCAGGCTCCTATCTCAGTACGGTCTCCAACGCCCGAACGGCCGGATTGCAGCGCGCGGTCGCGGAGAGCCCAGACGTAGAGCTGGTTCAGATCGTCGCTGCCCGTTGGCTGCCAGAGGTCGCAGCGGAGAAGTTCTCGCTGCTGACCGACCGCTACGGGCGGATCGACATCGTCTGGGCCGCCAATGACGGAATGGCCCTAGGCGTCCGGCACGCCGCATCGGCTGCGAAGCAGAACGTGCTGATCGGCGGGATCAATTGGAGCGACGACGCCCAGGAAGCGATCCGACGCGGTGAGCTTGCCGTCGCGATGGGCGGTCACGAGTACGACCTCGCCTACGCGCTCGGTTTGATCGCAGAAGACGCGCGGGGAGTCCAATCGACGGCCACGCGATCACGCACGGTACTGGTACCGATGACTGCCGAGACGATCGACGATCTGACGCTCTTCATGGACGAGGCGTTGAGCGACCAAAACCGAGCGGCCTTGACGCAGGCCACCATGGCGGAAGTGCAAGCGTCGAACGACGTGCCCTTCTCGATCGGACGCCTTCAGAAACGGATGGAGATCGCACCGTGACGGGCTTTCTCGACCGTTACCAATCGAAGCTTGGCATCCGCGTCGTAGTCCCCTCTCTGTTAGCGATCGCGTTGATCGTCGGCATCACCGCGATCGTCAACATTCAAGTGCGCCAGCGGGCGCTTACCACGCAATTCGCGGGCGACCGGACGTTCCTGACGCAGACGACCGCGCACTCCGCTTCGGTGCCCCTTTACGAGTTCGACGTCGATATCCTCGAAGGCTCGGTCCAGGCCCTTCTCAACCACCCCGCCGTCGAGGGGGTGAGGATCGCCGACTTCACCGGGAAGCCGATCATCCGGCACGGAACGATCGACGATGCCGCAGGGCACTACGTCGAGACCGCCGACATCCTGGCGCCGGACGGTGCAGTCATCGGCCAGTTGACCGTGACCTTCACCGACGGCGCGATCAGGCAAGAGCTGTCGGACGCAGCACGGACCTTCGCCGTCGAGATCGTGGTTCTCCTTTGCCTCTTGTCGGCCGTCGTCGTCTGGGCCGTCCGTTCGATCGTCGGACCGGTCAGAGAGTTGGAGAAAGCCGTGCGCTCGCACGACGGCCGGCAATGGTCGATCGACGTTCCCGGCATCGCACGGAAGGACGAGTTCGGGTCCCTCGCTCGCAGCTTCGCGGGCATGGCCGACCAGCTTCGTGGCCTCGTCACGGCGCTCGAGGCCCGTGTGGAGGAGCGAACTCGCGACCTGACCGAGGCGACGCAGAAGGCCGAGGCGGCAAGCCGCGCCAAGTCCGAGTTCCTGGCGACGATGAGCCATGAGATCCGCACACCAATGAACGGTGTCCTGGGCATGTCTGAGATGTTGCTCGAAACGCCGCTCGACGAGCGTCAGCGACTGTTCGGCGAGACTATCCGTTCCTCCGGCCTCGCTCTTCTGGACGTCATCAACGACATACTGGATTTCTCAAAGGTCGAGTCGGGCAAGCTCGAGGTCGAGGCCGCTCCGTTCGATTTGCAAGAAGCCGTCGAGGACGTGGCCACGCTGCTGAGCGTGCCGGCGCGGGAGAAAGGGATCGACCTTCTGGTGCGTTGCGCGCCCGACCTGCCGCAGCGCGTCGTCGGCGACGCCGGGCGGGTTCGGCAGATCGTCACCAACCTCCTCGGCAACGCGATCAAGTTCACCGAGTCCGGACACGTCCTGGTCGAAGTTTCGAGCGTCGTCGACGAGGAAACGGCGAATTGTGTCGTCGAGGTCGTCGACACCGGGATCGGCATTCCAGAAGATCAGCAGCGGCGCATCTTCGAGGCCTTCACTCAGGCCGAACAGTCGACGACGCGCAAGTTCGGCGGCACCGGGCTCGGGCTCAGCATCACGCGCAAGCTCGTCGAGCTGATGGGCGGCACCGTGGGCGTGACTTCGAATCTGAATGTCGGTTCGCGCTTCCGCGTCGTACTGCCGCTGCCGGTGGCGCCTGCCGATGCGCACACGACGTCGAACGAGGCCTTCCTCGAAGGCCTCGACGTCGCGCTCCTCACCAATTCTCCTGAACGTCGCGAGATCCTAGCAGAGCGCTTGAGTAGTTGGGGCGCTCGCGTCGAGCAGTACTCGGAGCAGCCCGACGGGAGCGTCGATGCCGACCTTCTCGTTCTATGGGCCGACGGGCAAGAGAGCGGTTTGCGTCAACTTAAGGCGGTCAGAGCGGCCCAAGGCGATCGCTCGACCCGCGTTCTCATCCTCACGACCGATGGGGGCGCGGGCTCTGCCCCGCTTCGCGAAGCGGGGGCGTCGAGTGTGCTGTTCCGGCCGGTGCGGACCAAGACGCTACGCCAAGAGTTGCAGCGGCTCCTGAAGAGTGCCCCGGCCGGGGCGCCCCGGCCGGTGTCGGCTGACGCCGCGCCCGACACTGTAGCCGTACCGTGCAAACACGCCCGTGTGCTCGTCGCAGAAGATAACGAGGTGAACCGTCTCGTCCTCGCCAGCCTCATCGATCGCGAGCGCTACGACCTGGTCTTCGCGGAGAATGGGCAGATCGCCTTCGAGACGTTCAAGATGGACCGGTTCGACGCCGTTCTGATGGACATATCGATGCCGATCATGGACGGCTACCAGGCGACCGCCAGCATACGACGCTTCGAGCGGGACAACGGCCTGTCACGAACGCCGGTCATCTGCCTGACGGCGCACGCCATGGCCGACCAGAAGGACGCCTGCCTGCGTGCGGAGATGGACGACTACCTCTCAAAGCCGATCAGGCGGCAAGACCTGCTCGCTCTGCTGGAGATGTGGACGGGAGAGAAGGACGAGGAGCGAACGGCGCTGAGCGCTTGAAGCCGTGATGGTCTTGGCGGTGATGACCCCGCCGATCGGCTCTGCTAGCCCCGAGCTTCGGGAACGGAACGCCGCCTTGACGCTCTACGACCTCTTCATCCTCGGCGTCCTCGTCATGTCGATCGGCTTCGGCTGGATCCGCGGCGTGCTGCGCGAAGGCGTGACGCTGATCGCGATCGCGGGCGGGGCCCTTCTCGTCTGGGCCTTCGCCACGCGGAGCGTTCGCATCCTCGGGGGAAGCCTACCGGTGTCGGTCGTCGTGATCCTCGTCCTCTTCACCCTGGGATTCCTGACCGTTACCCTCGCGCTGGAGATCATCCTGCGGCGCTTCGGCTCGGTCCATCCGAGCGGTATGGATCGGTTGACGGGCGCCGTCTTCGGCGCGCTTCGCGGCTGGTTTCTCGTCGGGCTGACGACGCTAGGCGTCCTCGCCTATTACGACCGGAACGACCTGCCCGCCTTCCTTTCCGAGGCGGCCTTCGGCGACCTCGCCACGTCGACCGCGGACACGCTAGGCGCGCTTGGGATTGACGGGCGCGCACCCGAGGCCGAATCGGAGGATGAACTCACACCCCTCTGAATGGTCCTCCGGGAGGTTTCGGAATGATAATGCGTGCTTCGCCGTTCGCGTCCATACCTCACGCCCCCAGCACGGAGCTCTGCCCATGACAGCGCGAACCGCGACGCCCCGGACCGACATGGCCCGCCCCCGCCCGTCCGAGGCAGCCGCCCGTTTCCTGCGGCGCGAGGCCCGCGCGGCCGCTAGGCAGTTCGCCGTTCCCCGGGCGCTGAACGAGGAGTGCGGGGTCTTCGGCATCATCGGCGCACCGGACGACGACGCGGGGGTGAAGGTCGCGCTCGGTCTGCACGCGCTCCAGCACCGCGGGCAAGAAGCGTGCGGCATCACGACCTATGACGGCGAGCGCTTCTACTCCGACAAGAAGCTGGGACTCGTCGCTCACGGCTTCACCGACGCTTCGACCTTGGACAAGCTTCGGGGTTCGGCCGGGATCGGGCACACGCGCTACTCGACGACTGGCGGGTCGGAGATGCGCAACGTCCAGCCACTCTACGCCGACCTGGACCGGGGCGGCTTGGCGGTCGCGCATAACGGCAATCTGACCAACGCCCATACGCTTCGAGCCGACCTCATTCGCAAGGGCTCGATCTTCCACACGACCTCCGACTCCGAGCTCTTCGTGCAGCTCGCCGCGCTGTCACGCGGGATGTCGATGGTCGACAAGGTCACCGACAGCTTGCATTCGGTCGAAGGCGCGTATGCGCTGACGGTTCTCACCCAAGATGCCCTCCTCGGCGTGCGCGACCCCAAGGGCATTCGTCCCCTCGTGCTCGGCAAGCTCGGCGACGCGCCGGTCCTCGCTTCGGAGTCTTGTGCGTTCGACCTGATCGGCGCCGAGTTCGTTCGTGACGTCGAGCCGGGGGAGATGGTCATCTGCCGAGCCGACGGCACGGTCGAAAGCCGCCACATCTTCGCTCAGCGGCGGGCCCGCCCCTGCATTTTCGAGCTGATCTACTTCGCGCGGCCGAACAGCTTCATCGACGGCGAGAGCGTTTACGACCTTCGCAAACGCCTCGGACGGAAGCTCGCCGAGGAGAGCCCCAGCGGAGCGGATCTCGTCGCGCCGATCCCGGACTCCGGCGTGCCCGCAGCGATCGGCTACGCGCAACGTTCCGGGCTTCCCTACGAGATGGCGTTGATCCGCAGCCACTACTCCGGCCGGACCTTCATCGAGCCGTCGCAGCAGATCCGGGAAGCCGGAGTGGCGCGCAAGCACTCCGCCAACACCGGTGTCGTGGCCGGCAA
This sequence comes from Parvularcula dongshanensis, assembly GCF_014199615.1. GTDB lineage: Bacteria > Pseudomonadota > Alphaproteobacteria > Caulobacterales > Parvularculaceae > Parvularcula > Parvularcula dongshanensis. The sequence continues at coordinate 182,480 of NZ_JACHOB010000005.1, forward strand.
GCGCGTCGTCCTGATCGACGACAGCCTCGTGCGCGGTACCACCAGCCGGAAGATCACCTCGATGCTCCGCGAGGCGGGCGCACGCGAGGTGCACTTCCGCATCGCATGCCCGCCCATCGTCTACCCCGACTTCTACGGCATCGACACGCCCAGCCAGCAAGAACTGATGGCCGCGAACCATTCGATCGACGAGATGTGCGAGATGATCGGCGCGGACAGCCTCGCCTTCTTGTCGCTCGACGGGCTGTACACCGCGCTCGGCAAGGGACCGCGCTCCTCGCAGGAGCCCGCCTTCACCGATCACTGCTTCACCGGCGACTACCCGACGGCCCTGACCGATCAGGATGCGCTCTCGCGTTCCGCCAAGATCGAGCAGCTGAGCCTTCTTCGCGAGACGAGTTGATCGCGGGTCCGTCGGGCGGAGCGGACTGGTCCGTTCCGCCCGGTGGCGGAGCTACTCCTCCGCGCTCTTCTCGCCGCCGACTCGCTGCGCGAGCGCGGCTGCCATGAAGGGGTCGAGATCGCCGTCGAGGACGTTGTCCGGACTCGGACTCTCGACGCCCGTCCTGAGGTCCTTGACCATCTGGTAGGGCTGCAGGACGTAAGATCGGATCTGGTGGCCCCAGCCGATGTCGGTCTTGCTGGCCGCCTCGGCGTTCGCCGCCTCCTCGCGCCGCTGCAGTTCCTGCTCGTAGAGCCGCGCGCGGAGCATGTTCCAGGCGGTCGCGCGGTTCTTGTGCTGCGAGCGTTCGGACTGGCACTGAACGACGATGCCGGTCGGGATGTGGGTGATCCTGACGGCGCTGTCGGTCGTGTTGACGTGCTGTCCGCCAGCGCCGGACGCGCGGTAGGTGTCGATGCGGCAGTCGCTCTCGTTCACCTCGACCTCGATCGCGTCGTCGACCACCGGGTAGACCCAGACGCTGGCGAAGCTCGTGTGGCGCTTGGCGTTCGAATCGAACGGGCTGATCCGGACGAGGCGGTGAACCCCGCTCTCGGTCTTGAGCCAGCCATAGGCGTTCTCGCCTTTGACGAGGACGGTCGCGGATTTGATGCCCGCCTCCTCGCCCGCGGACTCCTCGATGACCTCGGCCTTGTAGCCGTGCTGCTGCGCCCAGCGGACGTACATCCGCAGGAGCATCCCGGCCCAGTCGTTCGACTCCGTGCCGCCGGCGCCCGAGTTGACCTGTAGGTAGGTATCATTGGCGTCGGCCTCGCCGGAGAGGAGCGCTTCAAGCTCCGCTGCCTGCGCACGGATGCGCAGGTCGGTCAGCGAAGCCTGGATCTCGTCGAGCGCACCGCCGTCGCCCTCCGCGTCGGCCATCTCGGCGAGCTCGAGGTTGTCCGACAGCTCGGTGTCGATGCCGGTGAGCGCGGTGATCGCGTTCTCGAGCTTGGTCCGCTCGCGCATCAGCTTTTGCGCTTCATCGGGGTCGTCCCAGAGCGAGGGGTCCTCTGCGAGGTCGTTCAGCTCGGCGAGGCGGGTGTTGGCGACGTCCCAGTCAAAGACGCCTCCTCAGCAGGGACAGCGATTGCCTCACCTGCTCAGCTTCGTGGTTGATCTCGGCGCGCAAGACGCGTCCTCCGTCTGTCTAAGAAGGCGTGAGGTAGAAGGCCGACGGCGACGCCGCAAGCCGTTCGGCATCAACCGTTCGGTTGGCGGAGAACCTCGGCGAGGGCGTCCTGCGGCACGGGTTTGGGCAGCACGGTGACGCCGAGACTGTCGAGCCGCGCGTTCCGTTCGTCGTAACCGCTGGCGACCACGGCTCGGCCGCCCCGGCCGACCCAGTCCTGAACCAAAGGTACGCTACTGATACCGTCGAGGTTGAGGTCGAAGACGACGAGATCGTAGGTCCCGTCCGTGAGCTTCGCACGCGCGGTGTCGAAGTCGCCCGCGATCTCGACGCTACGGGCACCGACATCGTAGAGGGCATCTTCGAGCCCCATGGCGATCAGCATGTCGTCCTCGATCACGAGGATCGATGGTCCCTCCCCCGGCATGATCAGTATATTCCCCCAAGATCGTCGGTAATGCTCTCGTCGCCGCGGCCCTGATCGGCGAGGCTCGCCCCGCTGTCGAAGCGCCGGTCACCATATATATCGTCCTCGGCCTTGAAGGCTTCAAGGATGACGTTCGTTTCGCCCGGTTGCGCCGGACGGCCGGTCCGGGCGTTCACCCGAACGAGCCGAATGCCCGACGGGGCGCGGAAGGGCACGACCGTCTCTCCCTCGAGCGCGTCGGCCATGAAGCGTCCGAAGATCGGCGCGGAGACGATGCCGCCGCCCTCGCCCTCGCCCATCGTCGCGGGCGTGTCGAAGCCGACATAGATACCCACGGCCAGGTCGGGGCTGAACCCGACGAACCACGCATCGCGGTAGTCGTCGGTCGTCCCCGTCTTGCCGGCGAGCGGCACGTTGCGGTCGACATAGTTGTTCACCCGAGTGCCGGTGCCGCGGTCGATGACGCCCTCCATGATGGATACCATCTGATAGGCCGTACGCGGATCGATCACCTGCTTGCGGTCGTCCGCCAGAAGGGGTTCCGGCTGATCGTCCCACTCCTCGACGTTGCACGCTTCGCAGTGGCGCTCGTCGCGAGCGTAGACGGTGTGACCGTAACGGTCCTGGACCCGGTCGATCAAAACCGGATCGATTGCCTTCCCGCCGTTGACGAACTGCGCGTAGGCCGTCGTCAAGCGCATCAGCGTCGTCTCACCGGCGCCGAGCGAGATCGCGAGCTCGCGCGGCAGCTGATCGGAGACGCCGAAGCGTTCGGCGACGTCGATGATGCGGCCGATGCCGAGATCTTGCGCCAAGCGGGCCGTCATCGTGTTGCGCGACTTCTCGATGCCGAGCCGCAGGGTCGACTCGCCGTAGAAGCGGCCGGCCACGTAGTTGCCCGGCTTCCACCACTCGCCATTGAGACCCGGCGCCACGAAGGGCGCGTCCAGGACGATCGAGGACGGCGTGTAGCCCGCTTCGAGGGCGGCAGCGTAGACGAAGGGCTTGAAGGTCGAGCCGGGCTGGCGCCAAGCCTGGGTCGCCCGGTTGAACTCGGAAAGGCCGAAGCTGTAGCCACCGACCATGGCGAGGACGCGCCCCGTGTGCGGATCGATGGCGACGATGCCGCCGTTCACGCCGGGCACCTGCCGCAGGGAGAGCGTCACCTTGCCCGCCGTCTCCGTCGGCAGGACGTAGACCACGTCGCCTTCGGATAGAACGTCCGTCACCGCCGTCAGCATGGGGCCGCGTGCGTTCGGCCCGGCATACTCCCGCGCCCAATGATCGCCCTCGTCCGGGCAACTCTCGCAGCGAGTAAGATCCGAGAGCGGAAGCGTGCCGGTACGGCCGTCCGGCAACCCTATCCGAGCGGCATCGCGGCCGGCTTCGAGCACCACACCCACTTCCCACGGCGCGAGGTCGTCCGAGGCCTTCCAGTTCTCGTAGAGGTCCGAACGCGCTTCGTTCAGAGCCTGTTGCCAGACGAAGGGTGGTTGTTCCTCGCCGGTCTGCTCGGCGTGCTCTCCGAGGTTCGCAGGCAGATCGATCGTTGTCAGCGGCCCCCGCCAACCGTGGCGCCGGTCATAGTCCTCGAGCCCCGCACGCAGCGCGCGTTGCGCGGCGTCCTGAAGGCGCGGATCCAAGGTCGCGCGGATCGACAGCCCCTCGTCGTAGAGCGCTTCGACGCCATAACGGCTTGCGATCCGCCGCCGCACATCCTCCGCGAAGTACTCGGAGTCCGACGACCGCGCCCCTAGGGGCGGCGAGATATGCGCACCGAGCGGTGCCGCCTGGTACTCCTCGACTTCCGCCTCGCTGAGGTAGCCGTTCTCACCCATCTGTCCGAGGATCCAGTTGCGCCTCGCGATCGCGCGGTCCGCCTGCCGGACCGGATGGTAGTTCGACGGCGCCTTCGGCAGCGTTGCGAGGTAGGCCGCCTCGGCGGGATTCAGCTCGTCGAGCGGCTTGTCGAAGTAGTTCAGCGCCCCTGCCGCGACGCCGTAAGAGCGGTTCCCGAGGTAGATCTCGTTCAAGTAAAGTTCGAGGATCTGGTCCTTGGTGAAGGCCCGCTCCATGCGCCGCGCGATCAGTGCCTCTTTGACCTTCCGCTCGATTTTGCGGTCGGAGGTCAGAAGGAAGACCTTTGCGACCTGCTGCGTGATGGTCGATGCGCCGACGACCCTTTGCCCCTGAATGACCCGCGGCAGGTTCGACTTGACGAAGGCGAGCGGGTCGATGCCGGAATGTTCGTAGAAGTTCTTGTCCTCGGCCGACATGAAAGCCTGCTTCACCACGTCCGGGATCGCCTCGGCAGGCACGAAGAGGCGCCGCTCCCGTGCGAACTCGGCGACGAGGCTACCGTCGCCTCCGTGTACGCGCGTGGTCACGGCGGGTTCGTAGTCGGCGAGGACTTCGTAGTCCGGCACGTCGAGCTTGCTGATGTAGGACCAGGCGTAGAACCCGGCGCCGACCGCAGCGATCACGCCGAGGATGCACAAGACGCCGAAGATGCGCAGCGCCAGCCGCAGCTTGCTCTTCTTCTTGCGCGGCGCGCGCTGCGGTTCGTCGTAGAGGGGCTCTGCCGCGAAGAGGTCTTCTTCGGGCTCGTCATACGCCCTTCGGCGCGAATCAGTGATCGTCATGCTCCGCCCCTGCGTGTGCGATTACTCTTGCCCGGATGCCCCCGAGCGACAACCAAGCTTTCGGTTAGGAATGCTGGTCCGGAAAGATGGCGAGAGGACGGCCCCCTCACCCCCCCGAGACGGCGCTGATGGCCTGCGCCGCCATCCGTTCGCCGAAGTAGTCGTCGATACCGTCCGCCACAGCGCCCATCGCCATCCGTCGCCAGCGCGGCGAGCGAAGGTTTCCTTCGTCTTCGGGGTTCGAGATGAATGCCATCTCAACGAGGACCGCCGGCACGTCCGCGGCAAGGAGCACCTTCAGGCTCGCCTTGCGATGAGTGTTGTTGATCATCGGGACGGAGCCCGAGAGCGAGGACACGAGTGCTCCTGCGAGGCGTCCCGACTCGTTCTGGGTCGCTTCGTTGGCGAGGTCGAAGAGGATCGCCCCGACGTCGCGCTCGTCCTCGGCTAGCGACACGTCGTAGAGAGAGAAGTTTCCCGCGTCCTTCGCCTCCGCTGCGAAGCGAGCGGAACGCTTCTCGGAGAGGGTGTAGACGGACGCACCGCGCAAGGAGTGATCTTCGTGCGCGTCCGCATGCAGCGACAAGAAGAGTTCCGCACCGGAGCGCCGCGCCATCTCGATCCGCTGCTCGTGCTCGACGTAGGAGTCGTCCTCCCGGGTCAGGATCACCTCGTAGCCGCGGGCCGTCAGGATGGTGCGCAGGGTCTTCGCAGCTTCCAGCGTCGCCATCTCCTCGGCGTATCCCGAAGGCCCTGCTGCGCCAGGGTCGAAGCCGCCGTGGCCAGGGTCGATCACGACGAGCTTGGCGGTGCGGCGGAGCGGGGCGTCCGTCTCGGCGACGGCCGCCGGCGTCTCCTCGCTCGCCGGCTTGATGCTGGGTGCGGGGACCAGATCGGCAAGCTCGGTAGGCGTGTCCGCAGCCCGGGGCGTCGGGGCGGGAGCGGCGCTCGCCTCCGCAAAGGTTTCCGGCGAGACGCCTCCGAGATCGATGACCAGTCGGTAGTGATCGACGCCGCCCGCGGGGGGTAGGACGAAGCTGTCCACCGGCAAGGCGGGGCCGCCCAGGTTAAGGGTCAGCATGCCGCCTTCGGCTGCGTAGGAAGCGACAATGCCGAGGCCTTCGCCCTTCGCATCTTCGTAGGTCGCACCGTCCACCGCGATGCGGATGCGTTCGCCCGTTTGCGGCGTTACGGTGAAATGCGGGCGCGCATCCATGTCGAGCACGACCCGCGTGCGGCCCTGCGCGTCCACACCGAGGCGAACGTCTTCGATCGTCGGCGTCGTCATCGCCTCCTCGGCAGCCGCAAGCAGCGCCCACAGGCCGGCGACGAGCGGCGCGGCGACGAGCGCCGGCTTGTACGTCAGAAGCCGAACGGCCCAGCCCATGGATATCTCCTCTGCCCTTTGCCCGTCGTCAGATGCCAAAGGCGGGCGCAAGTGGGAAGCACCGGTTTGGCGCGGCGTCGTTAAGGACGTGTTAACCCGGCGCAACCGACTTCACGTCCCGTTCACCCTGCCGGTCCATGAAGGCTTGCGAACTATCGCCTTGCGCCCGACATGCCGGGCGTATCGGCTGCCGCTACGGCGTTCGCCGGCCCTTACGCGCCGCGCCTCTCGCTTGAGGCGAGCGCCGGTTTCGGGCAGAACGTGAACTTGAGGCCGGCACGCAGCGAAGCGAGACCGGTCGTCGATCCGGCCGCTCCGCCGGTCGGCCCGGCACGGACAAGGCGCTTCGAAGGCGCCTCCCCCCGGACCTGAGGAGCGCAATCGGGCGCGACGCGCCCCGCGACCCATCCGCCTGCAAGGGCGCCGCCCTTCGGGGCAAGAATTGGAAACCGAGCCTGTGGTGCTTGCCGCCCTCTCCCTTCTCCTGATGACCGCGAGCTCCGGCGCGCGGCAGGGAACGGACTCCGCGCGGCCCCACACCACCGCTCCTTCGCCCGGCAGCGCGAGCGCGCGCCGGGAAGCGAGATATCATGTCAAAGAAGATGCTGATCGACGCGAGCCACCCGGAGGAGACTCGCGTCTCCGTCCTGTCGGGCGGCAAGGTCGAGGACTTCGACTTCGAGTCGCTGTCCCGCAGGCCGCTTAGAGGGAACATCTACCTCGCCCGGATCACCCGGGTCGAACCGAGCCTCCAGGCCGCCTTCGTCGAGTATGGCGGCAACCGCCACGGCTTCCTCGCCTTCAGCGAGATCCATCCCGACTACTACCAGATCCCGGTGTCCGACCGCGAAGTGCTTCGCAAGGCCGAAGCGATCGAGGCTGAGCTCGCCGAGAAGCTCGCGGCTCTGTCCGGTGACGAGGAGCCCGACGCTCTAGAGCTCGACGAGGATGACGACGACATCCGCGCCTTCAGCGACGATGCCGACGCGGAGGTCGATGATGACGACGACGACGACGAGCCCGCCGAGGAAGAGGAAGAGGAAGAAGAACGAGAGGCCGAACACGGCGGCGACGCCGGCACGCCCGTAAAGGCCGAGGACGCACCGGCCGACTATGCCGGTGAGGAGTCGGCGGAAGACGCAGGCTGGCACGCGATCGAGGAAGAGGAGATCGCCGGCCTGCCCAAGGAAGAGGCGAGCCACTCCCCGGGTCCCGAGGCCGACGAGCCCGCAGCCCCGGCGCAGAGCAAGGGCGCGTCTACCGGAACGAGCGAGACCGAGGCGCTTCGTACGGAAGATGCGCGGGTCTCAACACCCGCCGATCAGGACGAAGACGCCGAGGCGAAGGCCGAAGACGGCGACGAGACCGATCAGAAGTCCGAGGGCGGCGAAGATGGCGACGCCCGTCCCCGCCGCCGCCGCCGCCGCGGCGGCCGAGGACGCCGTCGGCGCGGCAGCAATGCGGAGGACACCGACTCGGAAGACGAGGACGAGGGCGAGACGGTCGCCCGTCACGTCGCCGAGGACGAGGAGGACGCCCCCGAATCGGCGCCGTCCGGCCGCAAGAGCGGCTCGTCCAACCCTCGCACGCAGGAGATCGCCGACCTCGAGCGCCGCTACGAAGAAGCCAAGCGCGAGCGCGCCCGCCTGCTGCGCAACTACCGCATCCAGGAAGTCATCAAGCGCCGCCAGATCATGCTGGTCCAGGCGGTCAAGGAAGAGCGCGGCAACAAGGGCGCCGCGCTGACGACTTACCTGTCGCTCGCCGGCCGCTACGGCGTCCTGATGCCGAACACGGCGCGCGGCGGCGGCGTCAGCCGCAAGATCACCAACGCCGCCGACCGCAAGCGCCTTCGCAAGGCGATGAGCGAGCTCGACATCCCGTCCGGCCAGGGCCTCATCATCCGCACGGCCGGGGCGAAGCGGACCAAGGCCGAGATCAAGCGCGACTACGACTACCTGTCGCGCCTGTGGGACACGATCCGCGAGACGACCATGCGATCGGTCGCGCCGTGCCTGATCTACGAAGAGGCGAGCCTCATCAAGCGGGCCATCCGGGACCTCTACGACAAGGATACGGGCGAGATCCTGGTCCAGGGCGAAGAGGGCTACCGCGAGGCCAAGGACTTCATGAAGATGCTCATGCCGTCCCACGCTCGGAACGTGCAGCCCTATCGCGAAGAGGTTCCCCTCTTCCTCAAATACCACGTCGAGCAGCAGATCGACGAGATGTACTCCCCGACGGTGAAGCTGAAGTCGGGCGGCTACCTCGTCATTCAGCAGACCGAGGCCTTGGTCTCGATCGACGTGAACTCGGGCAAGTCCACGAAGGAGCGCAACGTCGAGGCGACGGCGCTCAAGACCAACCTCGAGGCCGCGGAGGAAGTGGCGCGTCAGTGCAAGCTGCGCGACCTCGCGGGGCTTGTCGTGATCGACTTCATCGACATGGACGAGGGCAAGAACAACCGCGCCGTCGAGAAGAAGCTCAAGGACGCGATGAAGACCGACCGGGCACGCATTCAGCTCGGCTCGATCTCGAACTTCGGCCTGCTGGAGTTCTCCCGCCAACGCCGCCGCTCCGGCATCGTGGACGGTACGACCCGCCAATGTCCCCTCTGCGAGGGCGCGGGCGCGATCCGCTCGGTCGAGATGGCGGCACTGCGCATCCTCCGCTCGGTCGAAGAAGAGGCGATCAAGGGCAAGGCTGGCGTCATCACCGTGCAGACGGCGATGGACGTGGCGCTCTACGTCCTCAACCAGAAGCGTGACTGGCTGAACCGGATCGAAGGGACCTACGGTCTGTCGGTCGAGGTGACGGGTGATCCGCACAAGAACGGCGACCAGTTCGAGATCACGACGCGCGGCGAGCCGCGCACGCCGCAGAGCCTCCGCCAGGCTCCGCGCGCGGAGCTCGAGACGCTGGACGACGACGAACCGGCGAAGGCCGACAGCGATGACGGCCCCGCAGAGGTCGCTGGGAAGGTCGAGAAGGCCGAAGCCGAAGCCGAAGCGAACGACGACAGCGACGAGGCGCAAGAGCGCAATAAGAAGCGTCGACGCCGCGGCCGTCGTGGCGGTCGTCGCAACCGGCGCAGCGAAGACGGTGGCCAGGACGAGGACGGATCCTCGGCGGCGTCCGGTGACGACAAAGGCGAGACCCCAGACACGCCGTCCGCCAACCGGCCGAAGGACGCCGAACAGCCCGTCCTCGCCGAGCAGGACGATGAAACGAAGGTCGAGGCAGCGACACCGCAGAGCGCAACCCAACCGGTGCAAGACGAGGCGACGGACGACGAGCCTTCGAAACCGGAAGAGGTGACGAGCGGCGAGGCCGAGTCGTCCGACACGACCTCGGAAGAGGATGCCGGGTCCGTCTCTTCCGAAGACGCGGAACAGACGCCTGATAGCGCGCCTGCCGCCGAGCCGGTCGCGGCACCCGAGCGTGAAGGTCAGTCCGCGCCGGAACCGGACACCGCGAAGAGCCCGCGCGTCGTCCGGGAGGACACCAAGCCCGAGGGTCCGAAGCGTGGCGGATGGTGGCAACGCGCGCTCGGCCGGTAAAGATCGGGGCAAGGCGACCGCCTTGCCCCTTTCTCACCTTGCGATGGCCCGGGCCCTGCTAGCCTGGGCCATGAGTGACCGAGCGGGGGCCCGCATGCACCGACGACGACCCATTCGCAGCGCCATCCTGAGCGCCTTCGGCGCGCTCGCCTGCGCGGGCGCTCTGCTTGCACAGGCAAGCGCGCAGACCCTGCTGCGCGATGCGGAGATCGAGGAGTGGCTCGAGGAGTACACCGAGCCGCTCGTCGAGGCGGCCGGCCTCGCGCCCGGCAGCGTCGACATCTACATCCTCGGCGACTCGTCGCTGAACGCCTTCGTGGCGGGCGGCTCGAACATGTTCGTGCATACCGGACTCATCACGACCGCTGACACGCCGAACCAGATCGAAGGCGTCCTCGCGCACGAGACCGGCCACATCGCCGGTGCTCACCTCGCGCGCGGCGCGGAGGCCATGGCGCAGGCCGGACGTCCCGCTATGCTGAGCCTCGTCCTCGGCGCGGCGTTGATCGCGGCGGGCGCGCCGCCCGAAGCGGGCATGGCCGCGGTCGGCCTCGGCCAGACCGTGGGCGTGAGCAACTACCTCGCCTACAGCCGAGGTCAGGAGTCGGCGGCCGACCAGGCCGGCCTCTCCTACCTCGACCGGGTCGGCCACTCCGGCGAGGGCCTGATCGAGACCTTCGACAAGCTCGGCAACCGTCAGCTGCTCAGCTCGCGGGCGATCGATCCTTACATGCAGACCCACCCCCTCAGCCGGGACCGCGTCGCTCGCCTTCGGGACCGCGCATCGCAGATGGCCCACTGGGAGGTGAGGGACACGCCGGAGGAGATTGAACGCCTGCAGATGATTCAGGGCAAGATCAACGGCTTCATGGACGCCCCCTACACGACCCTACGCCGCTATCCCTTGTCGGATCAGAGCGCACCGGCCCGCTATGCACGCGCCGTCGCCTACTACCGGATGTCGGACCTCGATAAGGCGTCGACGGAGATCGATCGGTTGATCGAGGAGCAGCCGGAGAACCCCTACTTTGCCGAGCTCAAAGGCCAGATGCTGTTCGAACACGGAAAGATCGCCGACTCGATCGCGCCTCACCGACGCTCGACCGAACTCGCGCCCGATGAGCCTCTTCTGAAGATCAACCTCGCCCGGGCCCTCGTGGCGATGGACGACCAGAAGGACGTCGAGGAGGCGGTCGGCATCCTGGGAGTGGCGCTGCAGATGGAGTCGGACAACAGCTTCGCTTGGACAGAGCTCGCCCGCGCGCAAGCTCGTCTGGGCCGGGAGGCGCTCGCGAGCCTCGCTCAAGCCGAGGCGTTCTTCTCGGCCGGCGACCTTCCCTCGGCGCACCGCTTCGCGAGCCGCGCCAGCGATAAGCTCGAAGCCGGTACGCCGGAGCATCAGCAAGCCCTCGACATCATGAATGCCAGCGAGGACGCCGCCCGCAAAGCACGGCGCAGCCGCGGTCGCGGCTAGAGAGGAACCGAAATGAAGCCGCTTACCCTCGCGGGCCTCGCCGCCCTCGCCCCCCTGCCCTTGGCGGCGCAAGACGCTCCGCGCACCACGGCCGAGATCGAAGAGGTCGTTCGCGAGTACCTCCTCGCCCACCCCGAGCTGATCATCGAATCGCTTGAGGGCTACCAGGCACGCGAAGCGAACGCCGCCACGGCTCGTGCCGAGGCCGCGGTCCGCCGACACTGGCCGCAACTGAAGTCCGCCGCCTACGGCAACGCGCTCGGCGCGGAGGAGGACGAAGCGGAAGTCGTGATCGTCGAGTTCTTCGACTACCACTGCGGGTACTGCCGCAGGGCGGGTGACTTCGTCCTGGATCTTGCCAGGGAAGACGGCGTGCGCGTCGTCTTCCAGGACCTGCCCATCTTGAAAGAAGAGAGCCGAACCGCAGCCCTGGCCGGACTCGCGGCGGGGGAGCAAGGTTCGTTCGAGGCAGTCTACCGACAGCTTCTAAGAACGTCGGGCACGCTGGACCGAAAGGCGATCGATCAGGCCGTTCGGCGCGCCGGGGCGAAGCCGTTGCGCCAACTCGACGACGCCGCGGCGGTCGCCCGCTACGACGCCAAGATCGCGCAGTCCGAGGCTATTGCCGAAGCGATGGAAGTCGCAGGAACACCCGCCTTCATCATCGCAAGTCCGAACGCCGAGCGCGTCGTTCTCGTGCCCGGCTACGGACCTGACGAGATCCAACGGGCGGTCGCGAGCCTACGCGAGCGATAAAATATTTCCCGTTGAGGGCATCTCGCTAGCACAGCGTGTGACATAAATGTCATGCCAAGAGAGAACGAACTTAGGCCGTTCGTTTTCTGTACGATTGGATAGACCCCCCCGTTGACAGTTTCTTGATCGTCATCTTACAGTTTTTGCACTGCAAAACTGAGCAGATCAGTGTGGGCAAACTCAACCCACTAATGGAATCCGACGCAGTCGGATCGTTTCCACGGGATTGATATGACGATCAAGAACGAAGCGGGCTTGAAGGCCCTACTTGTGGCTGGTGCATCGGCGCTGGCGCTCGTACCCAGCGTTTCTTGGGCACAGCAAGTGCCGACGGATGACGATGTTGATCTCATCGAAGAGGCGCAACAACAAAGTCCAGGCGAAGACACCATCGTCGTCACGGGCTCCCGTATTCGCCGCGACGCCTTCAGCTCCACCGCTCCGCTTCAAGTCGTTGAAGGCGAGACGATCTCCGCCGCAGGTTTTATCAACCTTAGCGAGGCGCTCCAAACTACGCCTGTGGTGAACGGCGTTCAGACTACCGCTACGGTCTCTTCGCAGTTCATTTCCGACAACGGTCCGGGCGCGCAGAACATTGGTTTGCGCGGCCTTGGTGAAGACCGTACCCTTGTTCTTATCAACGGTCGCCGGTTTGCACCTGCCGGTATCGAGGGGGCGCCTTCGAACCCGGATGCTGGCCTTATCCCGACTTCGATCGTTGAGCGCGTGGACCTGCTGCTCGATGGTGCGTCCTCCGTGTACGGCTCCGACGCAGTTTCGGGCGTCGTGAACATCGTGCTCCGCGATGAGTTCGAGGGCATCTCGATCGGTGGGCAGCACAACCAGCCCGAGTTCGGGAACGGCGAGTCTTCTTCTGTCAACTTCATCATGGGTTCATCGAACGACGATTTCGATTTTCTCTTCGCTGGTGAATACTTCAACCAGCAGGCCCTTTACGGCAACGACCGCGGTTGGATGTGTGTCGATGTCGATCCCGAAATTTACCCTGACTTCGCCACGGGCCAGCAATTCTGTGGCTCTCGCGACGTCACCGGCGAGAGCACTTCTCTCGGGACGGCCGGACAGTTCCAAAGCTTCGTCGCCTACCCCTTCGGCGCCATCCTTTTGGGCCGGCCGGGGACGGACAACCCTGCGGCGGGCATTCCGAACTTCGAAGTCGCCGACCTGGCTGGAAACTTCAACGGCCTCTATAGGCTCAGCGTCCCTCTTCGCGAGGACGTCATGGTCGTGCCAGAGTTCGAGCGTGTAACGCTGTTCTTCAAATCAGACTATGATCTGTCTGACTACGTACCCGGCACCAACCTTTTCACCGAGTTCAACTTCGCCAATCGCCAAAGTTATTCGCAGAATGACTATGGGGTTATTGGGGTCGTTGTTCAGCCGGACAACCCGTTCATCCAGACCGAAGGGTTCACGATTGGCGGCGAAGGGCCAAACGCAAACTTCGACATGCGTCCGGTCAATCCGGTCCGCGGGGGCGTCGAAGCCGAACTTCAGCAATATCGCCTGTTCACCGGCCTTCAGGGCGATCTCGGTTTCATCGGTTCGGAAGACTGGAACTACGAAGCTTTCGTCGGCTACACGCGCTCGCAAGGGTACTCGACCCGCCCGGTCATCCTCGAAGAAAACCTAGTACGTTCGCTGAACACCACCGTCGATCCGGACACTGGCGCCATCGTTTGCGCGGACGTTCCCAACCCCACGGCGCCATTCAACTCGGGCGTGACGCGTGAGCCCTGCGTTCCCTTCAACCCGTTCTATGCCGGGCTCTATCCGCTCGACGGTAGTGCGCCGACGTTTGAGGACCCTCTGCTACGCGACTACCTTGAGGGTTCTCGTTCTTCGACCACGTTCGTCGATCAGCGGATCGCCGGCGCTTATATCACCGGTCCGGTCTTCGATCTCCCTGCGGGTCCGATCGAGACGGTGTTCGGTTACGAGTGGCGTGAAGAATCCATCGATACGCGTTCTGACGACGTAACTTCGCGTGGCTTGGGCGACGGATTCTTCCTCGACCGGCCGACGAAAGGCAACGTCGAGCTTTGGGAACTCTACGGCGAGGTCCTCCTACCTATCCTATCTGGACAGCCCTTTGCTGAGGTTCTCGAGGTCGAAGCCGCTGGTCGGTACGTGAACCACGAGTTTTACGGCTCGAACGAGACCTACTCCTTCAAAGGTCGGTACAAGCCGGTCGACTCACTGACCGTCCGTGGCACCTACGGTACGTCGTTCCGTGCCCCCAACCTGCGGGAACTCTTCCTTGCTGGTCAGTCGGGCTTCCAGGCCGTGAACGATCCCTGTGAAGTCCCGGTTCTTGCGCAGATCGACACGGACGGCGACGGCGTTCTCGACTCCTACAATCCAGGTGACGACAATGATGGTGACGGTCGCCCTGACAACGATCCTCGTGATCCCGTCGTGCTCTCGAACTGTCAGGCGGAGGGTCTCGATCCGTTCAGCCTAGCGCTCGGCGTCAACACTGGCTCGGTCGAGACGCTCAGCGCGGGCAACATCGGCCTCGATCCCGAGACGTCGAAGTCCTACACCTTCGGGGCCGTCTTCACGCAGCCTTGGTTCGACAGCTTCGACCTCGAACTGGCCGTCACCGCGTGGAACATCGAGATCTCCAACTCGGTGTACGAGCCGACCGCCGGTTTCCTGGTTGGTGAGTGCTACACGTCCGACACGTTCCCGAACGATCCCTTCTGTACCCGTCGCCTCCGCAACGCGACGACCGGCTATCTTCAAGAAATTGATGCTACGCCGTTCAACATTGCCGAGGAACGCGCGAAAGGTGTCGACTACAACGTGCGTGCAAGCACCGACTTCGAGGCGTTCGGACAGTCGTTCGACGTCAGCCTCAGCACGCTCGCTACCTATCAAGATGAACTAAGTCAGACGATCATCTTCGAGGGAAGCGATCCGGACTACGAGGACTTCGCAGGTCTCATTGGCAACCCCCAGTGGCGCATCACGAGCAACCAAACGGTACAATGGAACGACTTCCAAGCGTTCTGGCAACTGCGTTACATCGCAGGCCAGGAGCAACGCGACCTGACGGATATTCCGGACAACTGTAATCCGGACGAGGGCGACACGATGAACTTCGTGCCGAACTGCTACTCGACCGACGATACTGTTTACCACGACGTGTCGTTCCAATACGCGCCCGAGAACTTCACGGTCAGGGTCGGTGTCAGAAACATCTTTGATAAGGAACCGCAGACGATCGATGAAGACACGGGCGGCGTTACTCTCAGCCCGCGGGACGTACCGCTCGGGGTGGGTTACGATCGGATCGGTCGGACGTTCTTCATCAACGTCGAGAAACTCTTCTGACGCTTGCTAGAAGATGAAAGTACGAAGGGGCGGCTGCGGCCGCCCCTTTTCTTTTCTCAGATCAGCCCAGCCAACGGGCTGCTCGGATCCGCATACATTCGGCGTGGCATCCGCCCCGCCAGGTACGCTTCGCGTCCCGCGACCACGGCGTGCTTCATCGCCTGAGCCATCCGAACCGGCTCTCTCGCTTCGGCGATCGCACTGTTCATCAGCACCGCGTCGCAGCCGAGCTCCATGGCGAGGGCGGCGTCCGAGGCCGTGCCGACGCCCGCATCGACAACGACCGGCACTTCGGACTGCTCGACGATCAGGCGGATGTCGAGCGGGTTTTGAAGACCGAGGCCGGAGCCGATCGGGGCACCAAGCGGCATGATCGCGGCTGCGCCCGCCTCCTCCATCCTCTTCGCCGTGACCGGGTCCGAGGTCGTGTAGACCATCACTTGGAAGCCGTCCTTCACCAGCATCTCGAGCGCCCGCATCGTCTCGAAGACGTCCGGGTAGAGGGTCTTCGGATCGGAAAGGACCTCGAGCTTGACGAGGTCCCAGCCCCCCGCCTCCCGCGCCAGGCGCAGCGTGCGCACGGCGTCCTCGCCGGTGTAGCAGCCGGCCGTGTTGGGCAGGAAGGTGAAGCGTTCGGGGCTGACGTGATCGACCAACATGGGCTGGGTCGGATCGGTCAGGTTCACGCGGCGCACCGCGACGGTGACGACCTCCGCCCCCGCCGCCTCGGCGCAGGCCGCGTTCTCGGCGAAGTCCGCATACTTGCCCGTGCCGACGATGAGGCGGGAGGTGAAGGTCCGGCCCGCGACGGTGAAGGGCTTATCCTCGACCCGGCGTTCGAAACCGTCCATCAGCCGCCCCCGACGAAGGCGACGATCTCAATCTTGTCGCCGTCGGCGAGCGCCGTGTCGGCGTAGGTCGATTTCGGCACGATCTCGCGGTTCCGCTCGATCGCGACCTTCCTTTCAGGCAGACCGAACACGCCCAGCAGACCGGCTACGGTCAGCCCAGCCTCGACGTCCCTTCCCTCTCCGTTGACGGTGATCTGCATGAACGCCTCCTTGCCCGGGCGGCCCGGATCGGCCTAACCCGCATGTATTGAAGGCCGTGTGGCCTCGCAAGCGGGAGGCTTCGCATGGGCGTAGCCGTCTTGAACGGCCCGAACCTGAACCTGCTCGGCGAACGCGAGCCGGACATCTACGGCCGGACGACGCTCGGCGAGATCGAGAGCGCCTGCAAGAAGGCCTGTGACGCCAAGGGGATAGACCTCACCTTCGCGCAGACCAACGGCGAAGGCGCTTTGATCGACCTTGTTCAGGCAGCCCGTGCAGGCGACGGCATCGTCATCAACCCCGGCGGGTACACGCATACGTCGGTGGCCCTGCGCGACGCGCTGTCGGCCTGCCCCTGCCCGGTGATCGAGCTTCACCTGTCGAACCCCGCCGCCCGCGAGGATTTCCGGCACAGATCGCTCACCGCACCGGTCGTGACGGGTATCGTTGCCGGTTTCGGAGCGGACGGCTACACGCTGGCACTGAATGCGCTGTTCGGCCTCATGGACAGAGACAAGAGTTGAGAAGGGACGGGATGTCCGAAGCAGAAAAGATGGAACGCGACCTCGAAGCGATCCGCGCCCTCGCAGGCGTTTTGGACGAGACGGGCTTGTCGGAAGTCGAGATCGAGCGGGGCGGCTTGCGTCTTCGCGTCAGCAAGGGCCAGGTCGTCAGCACGGTCGCCGCGCCTGCCGCCGCAACCAGTGTAGCGGCACCTGCGCCTGCGGGCACGCCCGCGGCGGTGCCAGCAGCCCCGGAGGCCGGGGCCGTCCGCTCGCCCATGGTCGGCACGGCCTACCTTTCCCCATCGCCCGGTGCGGCGCCTTTCGTCACGGTGGGCGCGCAAGTCTCTCAAGGTCAGACGGTCATGATCGTCGAGGCGATGAAGACGATGAACGAGATCAAGGCGCCTCACGCCGGTACGGTGAAGGAGATCCTCGCCCGAGACGCCGAGCCCGTCGAGTACGACGAGACTCTGCTGATCATCGCGTGATGATCGAGGCTTACGACGCCACCGGCACGAGGACAGCCTGATGTTTCAGAAGGTGCTCATCGCGAACCGCGGCGAGATCGCGCTTCGCATTCATCGGGCTTGTCAGGAGCTCGGCATTCATACGGTCGCGGTGCACTCGACCGCCGACGCGAACGCCATGCACGTTCGCCTCGCCGACGAGAGCGTCTGCATCGGGCCACCCGCGGCGAAGGACAGCTACCTCGACATCAGCCGCATCATCGCGGCGGCCGAGATCACCGGCGCCGACGCGATCCATCCGGGTTACGGCTTCCTGTCGGAGAACGCGCGCTTCGCCGAGATCGTCGCGGCGCACGGCATCACCTTCATCGGTCCCTCCGCCGACCACATCCGGGTCATGGGCGACAAGATCGCCGCCAAGGACACCATGGGCAGAGCGGGCATCCCGCTCGTCCCCGGTTCCGACGGCGGCATCGGCAGCGTCGAGGAGGGACGGAAGGTCGCCGAGAGCATCGGCTACCCGGTGCTCGTCAAGGCGGCCTCCGGCGGCGGCGGACGCGGCATGAAGCTCGCGCGGACGCCGGCCGACTTCGACGACGCCATGCTGACGGCGAAGTCGGAGGCGAAGGCGGCCTTCGGCGACGACGCAGTCTACCTCGAGAAGTACCTCGAGCTTCCCCGCCACATCGAGATTCAGATCGCCGCCGACAGCCACGGCAACGTGGTGCAGTTCGGGGAGCGGGACTGCTCCTTGCAGCGGCGCAACCAGAAGGTCGTCGAAGAGGCCTTGTCCCCTGCCCTGACGCAGGAACAGCGGGCCGAGATCGGCGAGATCACCCGCGCGGCGATCGAGAAGCTCGGCTACTTGGGCGTCGGGACGATCGAGTACCTCTACGAGAACGACCGCTTCTACTTCATCGAGATGAACACCCGGATTCAGGTCGAGCACCCGATCACCGAGCAGGTGACGGACACGGACCTGATCCGCGAGCAGATCCGCATCGCGGCCGGGGAGAAGCTCTCGAAGACGCAAGATCAGATCACCTTCCGCGGGCATGCCATCGAATGCCGGATCAACGCCGAGGACCCGCAGACCTTCACCCCGAGCCCTGGCAAGATCACCGACTTCCACCCGCCCGGCGGCCCAGGCGTCAGGTTCGATTCCGGCGTCTATGACGGCTACACGATCCCGCCCTACTACGACTCGATGATCGGTAAGCTGATAGTGTTCGGCGACACTCGGGAGCTGTGCCTCGCCCGCTTGCGTCGGGCCCTGTCCGAAACGGTCATCACCGGCGTGAAGACCACCCTGCCCCTCTTCGAGCGCCTTCTGAACGAGCCGGACTTCCTCTCCGGCAACTATCACATCCACTGGCTCGAGCATTGGATGGAAGGGGCCGGCGACTCGTGACCGTCGCGACCTGGCTGACGATCGGGCGGATCGTGCTGATCCTGCCCTTCGCGGCTGCGTTGCTTGCGGGCTTGCCGTGGATCGCGGCGATCGTCTTCGCGCTGGCAGGATTGACCGACTGGTTCGATGGCTGGGTCGCGCGCAAGCGCGGCGAGGTGTCTGCCCTCGGCGCCACGCTGGACCCGGTCGCCGACAAGATGCTGACGGCCGCCGCCCTGATTCTCTTCGCGGCGACGGGCGCGATTGCGGGCTGGCACCTCGTCGCAGCCCTAGTCATCGCGCTGCGCGAAGCCTTGATCGGCGGTTTGAGGGAAGCGACGGCGTCCGACGGCATCAAGCTGCCGGTCACTCCGCTCGCCAAGTGGAAGACGACGGCACAGTTCGCCGCCTTCCTCTTCTTGTGCTTCGGACCGAACGTCGTCGGGCTCGTCCTGTTGTGGCTGGCAGCGGCCCTGACGGCGGTCACAGGCTATCAGTACACGGCAAAGGCCGTCAGCGCCCTCAGCCTTCCCAGCGAGTGACGATGGCGTCCATGTCCGGGCGGTCGCGTTCCAGCGGCTGCTCGGCAGCCGTACCGAGGTGCAGGAAGCCTGCGATCCGCTCGTTCGGTTCGAGCGCCAAGCTTTCACGGACGGTCGCATCGTAAGCGGCGCTGCCGGTCAGCCACTGCCCCGCGAAACCATAGGCGGAAGCAGCGATCAGGAGGTTCTGGCAGACCGCGCCGGCCGTCAGCACCTGCTCCCATTCCGGCGTCTTGTGCTCGCGGTCGACCGACGAAACCACCGCGACGGTAACGGGCGCCTGAACGAAGAGGGCGGCGTCCTT
This sequence comes from Parvularcula dongshanensis, assembly GCF_014199615.1. Classification (GTDB taxonomy): domain Bacteria; phylum Pseudomonadota; class Alphaproteobacteria; order Caulobacterales; family Parvularculaceae; genus Parvularcula; species Parvularcula dongshanensis. The sequence continues at coordinate 201,921 of NZ_JACHOB010000005.1, forward strand.
GCCAGCCTTACGCTCCGACAGGTCCGGGTCGCGCGCCAGGGCCGCCTTGGTAAGCACGTCGCCGAAGGCGCCGCGCGCCGTTCCTTCGAAGACGACGAAACGGAATGGCACGAGCTTTCGGTGGTCGGGCACACGGGCGGCGATCCGCAAGATCACGTCGAGCTGCGATGCGTCAGGCCCCGGCTCGTGCAAGAGTTGGAGCGGCGTCGATCGGCGCCGCGCCAGGAGCGCGAGCGTCTCGTCGGAGGGATGGGCGGCGGGAAGCGGCGTGCCGGGTTCGATCATGTCCATGACGCCGGTCTGCCCAACGCGCGCCGCCGCTGCAACGCGTCAGAACCGTTCCTTGAGCCAGTCCAGAAGGCCCGGGCGGTTCGGCGTCGGTAGCTTCGCGACCGCGCGATCTCGGCTGCCGCGAAGTCCCGACACGATGAAACCGCCCCCGGCCAAAAGCGGATCGCGCGCGAGTTCGCTCGGCATCGCGCTCGGCACGGATGCTTCCCCCCGCCATGACCGCAGCGCGTTCGCCGGTAGCCCGCTGATCACCGCGGAGGTGCCAGTGGGGACGCCGGCTCTGGTCGCAGCTTCCTGAAGAAGGTCGTCGAGTTCTTCCAAACGCGCGGCGATCACCTTCTCGGCTTCGTCGTCCGGCCGACCGGACAGTACCCTGTCGACGCGGGCGGCCGCCCCGTCCGTCATCCCGAAGGCCTGGGCGACGTCCTGCTCCAGATGGCGACGGCCGATCGGAACGCGCGCCGCTGCGGTGAGGCCATCGTCGGTCGCGCGTACCATGACGCAGTCGCCGTAGCCGAGATGGATGGCGACGCCCTCGCCGCTCGGAAGGAACGCGGCCGCGGCGGCTTCTTCGGCTGGGATCACGCCGTCTAGCCTCGCCCCCGCCGAGCGGACAGCGGCGTCGAAGGCCGATAGGATCGCGATCGGTGCCGTCAGCGCGATGAGGTCGAGGGTGAGGTCCCGCCCCTTCCGTCCCATCGCATCGGGCACGGTCTTACCGTCGAGGACATAGGTGGCTGGGCGGCAGGAAAGGACTGCGGTGCCGGGGGTCGCGACGGCGTCGCGTGCACGGCCGATCCCCTCGTCCAGCACGCTATGCGTGATCAACCCACCGACTGGGAGGTTGACTTCGATGCGACGCGGCGCGGCAACGCCGCCCGGCAGAACGAGGATGAGTCCGCCCGGTGCTTTCGCTTGGGTCAGCAGGTCGCGCAGGACCGTGCCAGCCGCCTCGCTCGGCCCTCCTTGGCGCGTAAGGCTTGGCCGGTCGCTCGTCGCGTGACGAAGGATGCTCAGCGTGCCGCCGCGCCCCGCCTCGCAGGTAAGGACGGCGGTGCCGGCCCGGCCGAGCCTGGCGACGGCGTGTGTCATATCGAAATCAGTCCGCCTTCGGCTTGTAGTACGCCCATTTCGGGTCGCGAAGGTCGATGTAGTCGAGCGACGAGGCGAGCTTGCCCGTCCCCGCGCCGAGACCCTCCAGACGCTGCAACGCTTCCTCGATCCCTTCTTCGGGCAGCTTGGCGGTGAAGTCGTTGCGGAAACGCAGGTCGTAGCGGCGGTCCGAGACGCTGACGATGGCGGCCACGGTCTTGAGAAGCTGAGGATGCCGCTTGAGCTCACTGAGGACCGGGATCGCGGCGCCCGGCGCACTGGTGCCGACGATGACCGGCAGGTCCGTACGCTCCGCAGGCGCTACGGGACGCAGGGAGACGCCCTCCCCGTCGATCAGGTGCAAGACCCCACCGCTATCCTGCCAGAGCGCTTCGGGGCTACGCTCGATGACGGAGACGTGGATCGTGTTCGGCCAGAGCTTGGCAACTGCGGCGTAGCGAACGGGGCCGAGCGCTTCGAGCTTCCCGCGCGCGGCCTCCGCATCGAAGTGGACCAGAGAACGGCCGAGGACGGAGCCCTCTTCGTCCGTCCACAGTGCACGCAGCACTTCCCGCTCCGTCAGGCTGTGCCCCCCCTTGAGCGTGACGCGGCTGACCGAGAAGCCCGCCGCTCGCGCGGCGCCCGCCGTGATGCCGCCCAGGCGCTCGCCCATGTTGACGAAGTAGCCGCCCGCGAAGAGCGCGAAGAGGGCGATCAGGCCCATCGCGGTGACACCCGCCGCTGCGTAGGTGAGGAAGCCCGACCAGGCGCGCTTGAAGACATCGTCGAGGCGCGCGCCGGTGCGCTGCATCGCGCCGCCCTTGGGCGCCGTCTTCCGGGTACGCGCTGCCGTCGTGCCGCGGCGCTTGGCGGGGGCCTTGCGCTTCGCGGTCGTCTTCGCAGCAGGCTTGCGCTTGGTCACCTTAGGCAAGAAGCGTCCTCCACCATCCAGCGGACGAGGTCGCCGAAACTCATGCCTTTGTAGGCGGCCTGTTCGGGCGCGAGGGAGGTCGGCGTCAGTCCGGGTTGGGTATTCACCTCTAGGATGAAGAGCCCGTTAACCCCGTTCTCGTCGTCCCAACGAAAGTCCGTGCGCGAGACGCCCCGGCACCCAAGCGCGCGCGCCGCCTGTGCAGCCATGTCGAGGCAGGTGGCGGTGATCTCTTCGGGGAGCTCGGCGGGCACGACGTGGCGAGAACCGCCCGCCTGGTACTTCGCCGCGTAGTCGTAGAAGCCGGCCGTCGGAATGATCTCGGTCACGGCGAGCGGCTCGTCGCCGATGCAGGCCACCGTCAACTCGCGTCCGGGAATGAAGGGCTCAACGAGGGCGAGGCCGTGAAACAGCGAGTCCTCCAACAGGTCTGCGTGCGGACCGCTGTCCGCCTCGCTCTTGACGATGTGGACGCCGAAGGAGGAGCCGTCGCCCACCGGCTTCACGACGTAAGGCACGGGCAGAGGGTGGCTGCCGTCGAAGCTCCCGACCGGAACCATCTTGCCGCCGGGCACGGGCAGGCCCGCATCGTGCATGATCGCCTTCGCGCGCTGCTTGTGCATGCAGGCGGCCGAGGCGAGGACGCCGGAGTGCGTATAGGGCAGGCCCATGATCTCCAGCATGCCCTGGACCGTGCCGTCCTCGCCGAAGGGGCCGTGAAGGGCGTTGAAGACGACCTCGGGGCCTTCGCCCCCGAAGGTCGCGCGGAGGTCCGCAGCGAGGTCTCGGGTGACGTCCACGCGCTCGACCGCAAAGCCTTGCTCTTCGAGCGCATCGGCCGCCGCCCCGCCGGAGACGAGGCTGACGCCCCGCTCCGCGCCCCAGCCGCCCATCAGCACCGCCACCCGCTTCGTCATGCCGCCCGTCCTATCCGCTTGATTTCCCAGTCGAGCCGCACGCCCTCCTGGCGCTGAACGTCCTCGCGGATGCCCTCGCCCAGCGCTTCGAGGTCCGCCGCAGTCGCGTCGCCCGTGTTGATCATGAAGTTGGCGTGCAGCTCGGACATCTGCGCGCCGCCGACGCGGCGTCCCCGACCGCCGACCGCGTCGACGAGCTGCCAGGAGGACCGGTCGGTCTGGTCCTTAGGGTTCTTGAAGGTCGAGCCGCCGGTGCGCTCACGCACCGGCTGGCTTGCCTCGCGCTTCTGCATGATCGCGTCCATCCGTGCCGTGACGGCCTCGGGATCGTCTTCCCGCCCCTCGAAGACGGCGCCCATGAAGATGAACTCCTCCGGCAGACCGCAATGGCGATAGGTGTAGCCGAGGTCACTGGCGGCGAAGTCGTGGAGGCGCCCCTGCCTGTCCACCGCGCGGGCCGAGACGAGGACGTCCTTCGTCTCGCCGCCATAGGCACCCGCGTTCATGCGCAGAGCGCCGCCGATCGTGCCGGGGATGCCCCTGTAGAACTCGAGCCCACCGATCCCCGCCGCGGCCGCTTGCTTGGCGACGTTCGCATCGAGCGCGGCTGCGCCGGCCGTGACGCGCGTACCGTCGACGGCGATACGTCCGAAGCCTGGGCCCAGGCGGATCACCGTTCCCTCGATCCCGCCGTCCCGTACGAGGAGATTAGAGCCGACGCCGATGACGCTCACACGCTCGTCCGCAGGCAGATCCGCGAGGAAGGCGGAGAGCTCGGCTTCGTCCTTCGGCATGAAGAAGCGGTCCGCGGGCCCGCCGACACGGAACCAAGTGTAGGGCGCCAGCGCTTGTCGCTCGGTGACGCGACCCTTCACCCCCGCCCCCGCCCGGCGAGCGCGGCAGGCAGGGCGGCGGCGTGCTTGGTCACATCGCCCGCACCGAGGCAGACGACGAGGTCGCCCGGTTCCGTCGCCTCGGCGATCAGTTCCGCGAGGTCCGACCAGCCGCCGAGCGGGCGCACGTCGCGATGACCATGGGCCGTCAGACCGTCCACGAGCGCCTCCTTGCTAGCCCCTTCGATCGGCGCTTCCCCCGCGGCGTAGACGTCCGAGACGATCACCGTGTCCGCATCGTTGAAGCACGCGCAGAACTCGTCGAAGAGCGATGCGAGCCGCGAGTATCGGTGCGGCTGGACCACGGCGACGACCTTGCCGTCCGTCACGCTGCGCGCCGCCTTGAGGACGGCTGCGATCTCCACCGGGTGATGCCCGTAATCGTCGATGATCCGTACGCCGTCCACACGTCCGACCTCGGTGAAGCGGCGCCCCACCCCTTCGAAACGCTCGAAGCCTTCGCGGATCGCCTCGTCGGAAATCCCGAGCTCCCGCGCCACGATCGCGGCGGCGGTCGCGTTGAGGACGTTGTGCGTGCCAGGCATCGGAATGCGCAGCCCTTCGATCCGGTGCGGATCCTTGCCGCGGAACACGACGTCGAAGCGCGTGCCCTCCGCTCCCGGCTCGATCCGCTCGATCCGCACGTCGGCCTGCGGGTTGAGGCCGTAGGTGACGAGGCGGCGGTCGGTGATGCGCCCGACCAGGGCCTGCACCTCAGGGTGGTCGAGGCAGACGACGCCGAAGCCGTAGAAGGGCGTGTTCTCGACGAACTGGTCGAAGGCGCGGCGAAGGCTGTCGAAGTCACCGTAGTGGTCGAGGTGCTCGGGGTCGATGTTGGTGATGACCGATACGGTCGATGGCAGCCGGATGAAGGTGCCGTCGCTCTCGTCGGCCTCGACGACCATCCAGTCGCCCTCCCCCGCCCGCGCGTTCGATCCGTAGGCGTTGATGACGCCGCCGTTGATCACCGTCGGATCGAGCCCGCCCGCATCGAGGAGCGCTGCGACCATCGAAGTCGTCGTCGTCTTTCCATGCGTGCCCGCGACGCAGACGTTCCACTTGAGCCGCATCAGCTCGGCCAGCATGTCGGCGCGCTTGACGACCGGCACGTGCCGCGCGCGGGCAGCCGCGAGCTCTGGGTTGTCCCCTCTGATCGCGGTCGAAACGACCACGGCGGTGGCGTCCCCGACGTTGGAGGCGTCATGCCCGATCTCGACCCGAATGCCACGCTCGCGCAGGCGCGCGACCTGCGCCCCTTCCGCGATGTCGGAGCCCGACACCTCGTAGCCGAGGTTGTTCATCACCCGCGCGATGCCGGACATGCCGATGCCGCCTATACCGACGAAGTGGATGCGGCCGATCGGGAACGGCAAGCGGATCGGGGGCGCTTCTGTCAAGGCGGACCTCACGTCTTCGGAAGCGGCGCCTCTAGCAGCCTCTCGCAGAGGTCGGCTAGCCGCCCGGCCGCATCGTCCGGCATCCGCCCCGTCGCCGCGTCCGCCATACGAGCGAGCCTTCCTTCTTCGCCAAGTAGGCCCTCGAGCGAGGCGGACGCCGCGTCGACGGTGAAGCCCGCTTCGAGCAGAACGTCTGCGGCGCCCGCAGCTTCCAAGACTTCCGCGTTGGCGCGCTGGTGGTCGTCCATCGCGATGCCGAGCGGAATGAGGAGCGAGGGGCGGCCGAGGACGGCCAGTTCCGTCACGCTGGACGCGCCCGAGCGGGCGACGACCAGATGGCTGTCGGCCATGCGCGCCGGAAGATCGGCGAAGAAGGGCGCGAGCGTCGCTTCGATCTCTGCGTTGGCGTAGACCTCCGCGACGCGGTCCTTCTCCTCGTCCCGCGCCTGCTGCGTCACATGCAGGCGGCGGCGGACCGTTTCGGGCAGCGTCGCGAGGGCCTCGGGCAGGACGCGGCTGAAGAGGCTCGCCCCCTGGCTGCCGCCGAAGACGAGGACGTTGATCGTGCCGTCGGCGCCTGGCGGATCGAAGGGCTTTCGCGCGGCGCGCACACCGTCGCGGATCGGGTTGCCGGTCTGCACGACCTCACCCTTGACCTGTCCCAGCCTGTCGAGGCGGGGAAAGGCATGGGCGACGAAGTCGGCCCCCGGGGCGATCCGGCGATTGACGCGTCCGAGAACAGCGTTCTGCTCATGCACGCCATGACGGCGGCGCTGCAGCTTTGCGGCGAGCATGGCAGGCGCGGACGGGTAGCCGCCGAATCCGACGACCAGCGCCGGGTCGTGCCGCCGCAGGGCTGCGGAGGCCTGGCGGAAGCCGGCCGCCATCGCCTTGGCCATGGACAGCTTCGCTGCGGGGCCGCGCACGTTGGGGTTCGCGGCCGAGAGTTGGACGATCGCGTCGGCCGGGAAGCCATCGGCGAAGCGTATGCCGCGCGCGTCGGTCAGGAGGAGGACGGACCAGCCACGCCGCTTCATCTCCTCGGCCAGCGCCTGAGCGGGGAACATGTGCCCGCCCGTGCCGCCCGCTGCGAGCGCGATCGTTCGCGTCACGTGCGCCGCCGCGTCAGCGCCAGGAGGAGGCCCATGGCAATGCCGGTCGCAACCAGCGAGGAGCCGCCATAGCTGACGAAGGGCAGTGTCATGCCCTTGGCCGGCAGGACCGAGAGGTTCACCCCGATGTTCACCGTCGCCTGGAAGGCGAGCTGCGCCGAGAGCCCGCAGACCGCGCATCGAAGGAAGACCGAGCGCGTTTCGCCCGCGAACTTGAACCCGCGGAACGCGATCGCGGCGAAGAGGGCCAGGATCAGCGCGCAAAGGAGGAAGCCGAACTCTTCGCCCGCTACGGCGAAGACAAAGTCAGTATGCGCATCCGGGAGCGATGCTTTTACCCCTTCGGTTCCGTGAAGGTCATGGCCGAGCGCCCCACCGCCCGAGATCGCTTCGAGCGCCTTGTCGGTCTGATAGGTGTCGTTGCCTTCCGGGTTTAGGAAGCGGTCGATCCGGCTGCGCACGTGAGGTGCGATCCGATAGCCGAGCGCGAGCGCACCGGCAGCTGCCGTCCCGAGGCCCGCGATCCAGGCCCAGGACCAGCCGGCGATGAAGAACATGACGCCCCAGATCGCGGTCAGCAGGATCCATTGGCCGTAGTCCGGTTGCAGGAGCAGCGTCGCAGAGCACGCAAGGTACAGGCCGAGGCTCACGATGCCGCCGGGGAAGCTCCTATCCCTCGCGCCCTCGGCCAGGAACCAGGCGCTCGCGATGACGAAGCCCGGCTTCATGAACTCCGACGGCTGAAGGCTGAACGGCCCAAGGTCGAGCCAGCGGTGTGCGCCCTTGATCTCAGGGCCTACGAGAAGGGCCAGCCACATGGCGAAGAACGCCCCCGCTCCGAGCACGACGCCGAGACGCCGTGCGGTCAGGGCGTCCAGCGTCGACAGCGTCGCCATGACGAGGAGCGCAGGAACGAGGAAGACGATCTGCCGCTCGAAGAAGTGCATCGGGTTCGAGATGCCGATCCGCGCCGCGGCTACCGGTCCGGCAGCGAGGCAGAGGACGAGCCCGATCAGGATCAGTGCGGCCGTGACCGTCACCAAGGCGGGGTCGAGGCTGCCCCACCAGGCCCGAACGGAACGCCAGGCGATGGGCGCAGAACCGTTGTGGGAGCGTGTCGTTCTCATCGTGTCAGCCATGCTGGACCGCCTTTTCGATGCCGTTACCCAGCAGCTCGCGGAACTCTTGCGCATTCGCCGGTCCGCCCGGCGAGAACAGCACGACGGGTGCACAATGCGGCTCACCGCGCGCCAGGGCCTGCGCATCGCGGCGGGCCGCCTCGAGCGCGGCGCCTAGATTGTCGAAGCGCGAACAAGGAACTTCGATACCGCCGCGGGCCTCGCCCGGTCCGAATAGGTACGCGGCGCGCAACGTCGGGTGTGCACCCTTCAAAGACGCCCCCGCCGCCTGGCCGATCCAGAAGACGTCCGGGCAGCTGTCGATGGCGAGGCCGACCGAGACGGGCAAGCGGGCACGGTGATCGTCGACGAACAGCACGCTGCCCTCGGAACCGAGCGCCTGGAACCGCCCCTCCAGCCCCTTGTAGCGATGCAGCGCCTTGATGATCAGCTGAGGCGGCACGTCGAGGGCGAGGCTCGCTGCGATGGCGGCGGCAGCGTCCTGGTTCAAATGCTTGCCTGAGAGCGCCCCGACGCGGGTGAAGTCGCCGACGGCGTGGGTCTTGCCTTCCCGCGAGGAGAAGGCGAGGCCTTCGAGGGCGAAGACGCCGTGCCCGAGGCTGGCCTCCCCCGATGCTGGGATGACACGGGCCCGACCGACCTTCGCCGCGTCGCCGGACTGAAGGGCCGTGCAGACCTTGAGACCGATGCCGTCGTCGACGCTGATGACCGCCGCGTCGCCGTGCTGATGCTGACGGAAGAGGCGCATGACGGCCCGCAAAGCGGCATCGAACCCGTCCATCTCGCCGCAGGGGCCGAGGCTGAGCATGACGGACACGTCGCAGCGGAAGCGCCGCGCCGCTGCCAGCCGCGCGACCGGAAGCTCGACGATGTAGGTCATCCCGGCCTCGGGCGCCGGTAGGGACAGACAGGGTGCGATGCCGCCGCCCCCGAGGACCGCCTTGCTGCCGTTCGCCTCGACGGCGCGCGCGATCAAGGTGGCGGTTACCGTCTTGCCGGCGGCGCCGGTCACGCCGACCACCCGGGGCCGTTCCCGGCTGGGCAGGGACTCGATGGTGCTCGAGAACAGGTCGAGATCCGTCAGGATGGCGATACGCTGCGCCTTGGCCCTGGGCAGGACGATCTTGGCGCCGCCCGACACGCCGCCGTCGCACAGGACGATCGCGTCGAGCCCGTCCAGGCTCGCTCGCGGCCCCTTCACCGTGAACGACGCTGCCTCGCGCCGCGAAGCGTCGTCGTCCCAGACCGAAACCTTGGCGCCCGCCGCCCGCAACGCCTCCGCCGCCGCCCGCCCCGCAGGACCGAGCCCGAGGACGCGTACGGTCGTGCCCTTCATCTGAGGCAGAGGAAACATGCGACTCTCCCTATCGCAGCTTCAGCGAGCTGAGCCCGACCAGCGCTAGGATGACGGCGATGATCCAGAAGCGGATCACGACCGTCGGCTCCTTCCAGCCGAGCTGCTCGAAGTGGTGGTGGACCGGCGCCATCTTGAAGACGCGCTTGCCGGTCAGCTTGAAGCTGGCGATCTGAATCATCACGGACAGGGCTTCGAAGACGAAGAGACCGCCGATGATGGCGAGGACGAGTTCGAACTTGGTCGCGACGGCCATCGCGCCGAGCGCTCCGCCGAGGGACAGCGAGCCCGTGTCGCCCATGAAGATCATCGCGGGCGGTGCGTTGAACCAGAGGAAGCCGAGGCCCGCCCCGAGGATCGCGCCGCAGACGACCGCAAGCTCGCCGACCTCCGGCACGTAGGTGATCTGAAGGTAGTCCGCGTAGATTGCGTTGCCCACGAGGTAGGCGATCATCCCGAAGCTGCCGGCCGCGATCATGACGGGCACGATGGCGAGGCCGTCGAGGCCGTCCGTCAGGTTCACCGCGTTCGAGCTCCCGACGATGACGAACGCCGCGAAGACGATGATGCCCACGAGCCCGAGCGGCAGGAACACGCCCTTGAAGAAGGGGATGGCGACGCCGGTCGCGATCTGCGGATCGAGCCCTTCGGTCGCGCGGAGGGCGAAGACGCATGCCGCCCCCGCCGCGAAGGCGAGCGCGAACTGGAAGACGAGCTTGCCCGATCCGACGACGCCGGTAGCGGTCTGCTTCGTGACCTTCAGGTAGTCGTCATAGAAGCCGAGCAGGCCGAAACCTGCGGTCACGCCGATCACGACCCAGACGTACACGTTGTCGAGCGGCGCCCAAAGGAGGGTGGAGACGAGCATGGAGACGAGGATCAGTACCCCGCCCATCGTGGGCGTACCGGCCTTCTCGACGATGTGGCTCTGCGGACCGTCCTTGCGGATGGGTTGGCCCTTGCCCTGCTTCTTCCGCATCCAGTTGATCATTCCGGGGCCGAAGACGAACGCGATCAACAGCGCCGTTACCACCGCGCCGCCGGTGCGGAAGGTGATGTAGCGGAACACGTTGAAGCCAGGGATGGTCCCGGCGAGCTGTTCGTAGAGCAGGTGATAAAGCATTCAGGCAGCGGCCCCCTCGGCACGCGACAAAAGTTCCGAAAGAAGCGCGCCGACACGGCTCGCGTTCGATCCCTTGAAGAGCACGACGTCCCCGTCGCGGAAGGTGGAAGTGAGGTCGTCCGCGAGGCTCAGCGCCGCGGCGGCGTGGACGCCGCGCTTCGCTTCGGGCAGCGCGTCGCGAAGCGCAAGCATTCCTTCGCCCGCCGTGTGTACAAGATCGACTTGAGCGGCCTGAACGGGTTCGGCGAGGGCGGCGTGCAGCTTTGCCCCGTCGCGACCGAGTTCCCGCATCTCGCCCAAGACCGCGATGCGTCGTCCGTTATCTGAGGGGTTCGCCTCGCCGAGGACACGCAGCGAGGCGGCCATCGAGGCGGGATTCGCATTGTAGCTTTCGTCGATCAGCGTCACGCGCGCCCCGCCGAGCGTGACCTCGTGGCGCGCCCCGCGCCCGCCCCCGGCACGGAAGGTCTCGAGCCCGCGAACGACGCGATCGAGGTCGGCGCCGGCAGCCAAGGCCGCAGCGAGGACGGCCGTCGCGTTCACGGCCTGATGCCGTCCGGGAGCGGAGAGAACGAAGCTGACTTCACGGCCCGCGACGTCCGCCGTCACCTTCGAGCCCGACGCTTCGGGCATGCAGGACAGAAGCCTGACGGCACCCTCGCCTTCCGCCGTCTCCCCGAAGGGCACGATGCGGGCGACGCCGTTTCTTTCCGCCTCGGCACGAAGGAAGCTGAAGTACGGGTTGTCTGCAGGTAGCACGGCCACGCCGCCTCGGCGCAGGCCGGTGAGGATCTCGGCCTTCGCTGCCGCGATCTCCTCGACGGAAGAGAAGAACTCGAGATGCGCGGCAGCGACCGTCGTGATGACGGCGACGTGCGGCCAGACGAGCTTCACCAGCGGCGTGATCTCGCCGGGATGGTTCATACCGATCTCGAAGACGCCGTAGCGTGCCGAGCCAGGCAGCGCCGCGAGCGTCAGCGGCACGCCGAGATGGTTGTTAAAGCTCGCCGCCGCTGCGTGCACTTCGCCGCAGGGCGTCAGCGCGGCACGGAGCATCTCCTTGACCGACGTCTTGCCTGCGCTGCCTGTCACCGCGATCAGCTTGCCGAAGCAGCGGTCGCGCGCCGCTGCCGCCAAGCCATGAAGGCCGTGCATCGTCCCGCCGAGCGCCTCGGGAACGATGAGAAGCGGCTTGTCCTTCGGCGCGCCCATCGGCGCCTTGGAGACGAGGGCCGCAGAGGCACCTGCCGCGAAGGCGTCGGGCACGAAGTCATGTCCGTCCCGGGCGTCCCGCACGGCGACGAAGATGTCGCCGGGGCGCAGCGTCCTCGTATCGATCGACAAGCCCGTCGCCGCCCAATCTTCTTCCGGCAGCCGCTCCGCGTCCCAGGCCGCCGCTTCCCCGACCGCGCCGAGATGACCGCCGGTCGCCGCGGCGGCCTCGAACGCGGTCCAGAGGATCCGCGCGGACAGGCTCGAAGTTCCGGGTCCACTCATGTCACCCTCCCACACCCTCATGCGGAGACGGAGGCGGCCTTCGCCGCCTCCCCTGCCACGGCCACGTCGTCGAAGGGGTAAGTCACGTCCCCGACGATCTGGTACTTCTCGTGTCCCTTGCCGGCGACGATGAGAACGTCCCCGGGCTCCAGCGCGTCCACGGCGGCGCCGATCGCCTCGGCCCTGTTCGCGACGATGCGGGCACCCGGCGCGCCGGAGGCTACCGCCTCGCGGATCGGTCCGGCTTCTTCGGTGCGCGGATTGTCATCGGTGACGAAGACGAGGTCCGCGCCCTCGGCGGCGGCCCTGCCCATCAGGGGGCGTTTCGCGCGGTCGCGGTCCCCGCCCGCCCCGAGCAGGACGGCGACCCGGCCCTCGGCGTGCGGCCGGGCGGCGGCGAGCGCGGTGCGAACCGCGTCGGGCGTATGCGCATAGTCGACGTAGATCGCCGCCTCTCCCCCTGCCATCCTCTTCGTACCCGCATGCTCCATGCGGCCGGGTGCGGCGGAGATCTCGGCGAGGCAGGGCAAGACCGCAGCGAGGTCATGTCCGCTCGTGACCGCGAGCCCCGCTGCGACGAGGGCGTTGTCCGCCTGGAACGCCCCAATGAGCGGCAGGTGCAACTCGTGACTGCGGCCGTCCGCCTCGACGACGATCCGAAGACCCGTCGGCGTTGGGGCGAGGTCCACAAGCTTGAGGTCGGATCCTTCTCGTCCGGTCGAAAAGACGGTCCGGCCCGCCGCCCGGGTCTCTTCCATGACCCGGTCCGCCCCGGCACCGTCCGCGCAGATCACGGCCGTCCGGCCTTCCGGCAGCAGGCCTGTCAGGAGCCGGAGCTTCGCTTTGAAGTAGTCCTCGAAGTCCGGATGATAGTCGAGGTGATCCTGCGTTATGTTCGTGAACGCGCCTTGCGAGAACGCGACCCCGTCCGCGCGGTGTTGAGCGAGGCCGTGGCTAGAGACCTCCATCGCGAGGTGCGTCGTGCCGAGCGAGGCCATGGTCGAGAGGACTTGGTGGATCTCGACCGGATCCGGTGTCGTGTGGCGAAGCGCGTAGTCGTAGCCGGGCGCGACCGCGCCGAGCGTGCCGAGCGTGCCGGCCTTGTGGCCGAGCGCATTCCAGAGCTGCCCGGTGAACCGCGCGACCGAGGTCTTGCCGTTCGTACCCGTGATGCCGGCGACGTGCGCGGGCTGGCCGTGGTGAAGCCGGCTCGCGATCTCGGCGAGCGTGAGGCGTGGCTCCTCGCTCTCGAGCACGGGCACGTCCGCCTTCGTACCCGTCGGTGCGATGATGGCCACGGCGCCCGCTTCGACCGCTTGCGGAATGAAACGGCGACCATCGGCCCGGCTGCCAGGCAGAGCGGCGAAGACGAAACCCGGTTCGACGGCACGGCTGTCCGCCGTCACGCCCGTAACCTCTGCATCCGGCAGCTCGGCCGCCAGGGGGTGAAGGTGTTGCAGCTTCATAGCGCGGCCTCCGCGAGGAGCGCCGCCAGCGCGTCGAGAGGCTCGCCCTCCCCCTCGATCGGCTCGTCCGACCGGCGCAGGCCGACGAAACCGTCGAACGCCACTTCGTCACCGACCGGCATGAGGCCGAGCGTCGGCGCGACCCGTTCTACCACCCGGCGGAAGACGGGCGCCGCGTTGTAGCCGGCGGTCCTGAAGCCGTAGGTCTCCGCGATGCCTTCGGGATCGTCGAGCGAGACGATCATGACGTAGGCGGGATCGTAGCCGGGGAAGGCGCCGACGAAGCTGGAGATCACCCCGTTGCGGCCATAGCCTTTGGAGCCGGGTTTGTCGGCGGTCGAGGTCTTGCCGATCACGTGGTAACCGACGGCCTCCGCGTTGCCGCCTGTGCCGTCGGTGACGACCCGTCGCAGCGCCATCCGCATCGACGCGGCGGTCCGCTGACTGAACACCTGCCGTCCCCTCACCGGCGTGTCCATCAAGAAGCGCGGCGTATGATAGACGCCGCCGTTGACGACGGCGGCCGTCGCCGCGGCAAGTTGGAGCGGCGTCACCGCGATGCCCTGCCCGTAAGACGCGGTAGCGAGCTCCGCCTCTCCCCAGCGGGCGGGAAGCATCGGCGTGCGGCTTTCCGGAAGATCGGTCTCGAGCGGGGTCTTGAGACCCAGCTCGTCCAACATCGTCTCGAACCCTTGAGCGCCGAGGCGTTGAACGATCTGTACGGTGCCGATGTTCGAAGAGTACTGCAGCACCTCTCCGGCCGTCAGGGGGTGCGGCTTTGCGGTGAAGTCGGAAATGGACCAGTCGCCGACGCGGATCGGCTTGGAGACGTCGAACCGCTCGCCTTCCTTGATCAGGCCCGCATCGACGGCGGCGGCGATGGTCAGGGTCTTGAACGCCGAACCGAGCTCGTAAGCGTCGGACATCGCCCGGTTGCGGCGATGGGCGGCGGGCGATGCGCCCGGCATGTTGGGGTCGTAGTCGGGCAGGCTCGCGAGCGCGACCACCGAGCCGTCGCGGGCGTCCATCAGCACGCCCCAGGCCGCCTTCGCCGAGAAGGTGTCCATCGCGACGGACAGTTCGTCCTCGAGGACTTGTTGGGCGGCAAGGTCCAAAGTGAGGCGGACCGCAGACGCCCCCTCCTTCGTATCGTTCAGGATACGCTCAACGCCCACCACGCCGCCTCGCCCGGCGATCGTGTAGCCGAGCACGTGGGCACCGACGCTGCCGTGCGGATAAACCCGGGCCTCGCCCTGCGGAAAGCGCATGCCCGGCAGGCCAAGGGCGACGACCGCCGCCTTCTCGTCCGGTGTCAGGCTCTGACGGACGAAGGCATAGCGGCCTTCCGACAACCGCTGGCGCAGGCGGGACGTGTCGACGCCCGGCAGGACCGAGGCGACGCCTTGCACCGTCTCCTCCACATCCCAGACGTCGCGGCCGTCGATCGCCAGACCCTCGGTCTCTCGGTTCATCACCAGGGGCCGGCCCTGCCGGTCCAGGACGTCGGGACGGCTGACCTCTCCTCTTTCCGCACGGACCAGGGCGACCTCGTCCTTCATGCCGAAGGAGACGTAGGCCAAGCGGAGGCCGAGCAGGCAGAAGGTGCACAGGAACGCGCCGAGGACCAGGCGAATGCGCCCGGTCATCTCTCGGCCTTCCAGGGCAGGCGCGTCGCCCACACCTCCATCTTGCGACAGGACGCGCACCCTCGCGAGGGGACGAAGCCCTGCATCGGCGTCGGCCCGGTTCATTGCCGCCCCCCGCTAAGAAGGACAGCGTCAGGGTCGCTCATCGTGATCGCGTTGCCGATCGTATCGGCCTGGGCGTCCAGACGATGGTCGGGCTTCGCCTCGCGGCCGATCATGGCCGCGAAGTCCTCCCGGGTGGTCATCTGCTCGGGCCGGGCGGCGCCGAGACCGACGGTCTGGGCGTTGAGGCTCGTAAGGCGCGAGGCGGATTCGAGCACCTCGACTTCCATCCGCAGCCGGCGCTCGCGCTCTTCTTCGTCCGCAAGCGCGCTGCGCACGGAGGAGAGCTCGACCCGCGCTTCGCGGACGCTCGCTTCCGCGTGGTAGCGGCCCGCAGCCGCCGCAGCGAGCATGAGACAAAGCGCAGGTGTCAGAACACGGATCATGAAGCCCAACGTGCTTGCAAAGGGGAAAAGGTGATTGGCGGCGCGCCAAGCGCGCTCAAGCGTTCGTCCGACCACTCGCGAAGAGGCTGCTCGGTCCGCTCGGCGACCCGAAGCTTGGCCGAGCGGGCGCGCGGGTTGACGCGGACTTCGGCTTCGCTCGGCGCGATCGGCTTGCGTCCGATCGGGATCAGGGTCGCGGCCTCCGCCTGGGCGGCAGGCTGGTGGCGCGACCGGCTCTCCGCGGATCCCGACGCCGCGGCGATGAAGCGCTTGGCAATCCGGTCTTCGAGGGAGTGGAAGGTGACGACGGCGAGGCGACCGCCCGCCCGAAGGCAGGCCTCCGCCGCGACGAGGCCGCGGACGACCTGCCCGAGTTCGTCGTTCACGAGGATCCTGATCGCTTGGAACATGCGCGTCGCGGGGTGAATCTTCTCCCGCGTGCCAAGAGCACGTTCGGCGATCGCGGCGAGGCGCCCGGTCGTTTCGATCGGCGCCTCCTGGCGAGCCAGCACGATCGCATGGGCCAGTCTGCGCGATCGTCGCTCCTCACCATACTGATAGATGACGTTCGCGATGTCCGCTTCGTCCGCCTCGTTCACAAAAGCGGCGGCGGCGATGCCTGCGCCCATTCGCATGTCGAGCGGGCCGTCGCGCAAGAACGAGAAACCGCGCTCCGCCTGATCGAGCTGCATGGACGACACGCCGAGGTCGAAGACGACGCCGTCGACCGGCAATGCCCCTTGGACACCGAGAGCGGCTCGCATGTCGGCAAAGGGCGCTTCGATCAAGGTCAGGCGGCCGTCGCTCGATGCTTCGCGCACGCGTCCGGCTTCGATCGCGGTGCGATCGCGATCGAAGGCGAAGACGCGCCCGCCCCCTGCCAGGAGAAGTTCCGTGTACCCGCCGGCACCGAAGGTCGCGTCGACGAAGGCACCGCCTTCGTGCGCGCGAAGCGCGGAGACGGCCTCTTCCGCGAGGACAGGAACGTGACCGCTCATCCGCGCCTCCCCTCGACCACGGAGGGAAGCGTGCGGGCCTTCAGCGTGTCGCGATGGCGCGCTGCTGCGGCGCGCGCAAGGCTTCGGCGGTCCGCAAGGAAGCTCGGCGCCGCGAGAACGAAGCGCTGGCCGCGCCCTGCGAAGCTCGCCTGCCCTTCGATGACGGCATGCTCACGCAGGCTCGGCGGCAAGACGATGCGGCCGTTGTCGTCGAAGGCGAGGCGCTGGGTCTCTTCCGTGATCGCCTCCTCCATCGCCCAGCGGTCCTCGTCGTAGACGTCGAGGTTCGAGACGACGGAGAGGAGAAGGCCGACGAGGTCTGCCCCGCCGCACTCGATCACGGGATCGGTCAGCGAAGCGAAGGCGTAGAGCGGCTCGCCCTCGCCGAGCGCGCGGCGGAAGTCCGCGGGCACGGAGACCCTGCCCTTCGCGTCCACCTTGCACTCGGCGCGGCCGACGAAGCGCGCGGCCGAGCGTGCGCTCGCCGCCTCCCCGCCTCGTTCCGTCGCGACCGCCTGCATGAGGACACACCTCTCCCGTTGCGCGCGGGACAGCCCCGCTGCGTGATCGTCTACCTGCCCGAGATGCCCCTTCGTGGTGATCGATGGGATATCATGGGATTTCGTGGACGGTCAACGTGAGTCAGAAGGTGTGGATAAGTGGTTAAGGCGTAGAACAAAGGGTGATCGAGAATAGGTAAGTAATGTCCCGGCCCCGTGTTCTGGGGCGGAACGTGGCGTCAGACGGCCTGTAAGCCGGGTTCTGTCCGGGGCCTTTCGACCCCTGAGCGACCATTCCTCTCGCCCGCCCCTTGCGGGACGGGTCCAGCGACACACCCGGACGGCGGGGCCTGACGGCGGGCCCTGCAACCCTTGCGGGCTGCGATGCCGTCCCTACTCGGTCTTGCTCCGGGCGGGGCTTGCCATGCCCGCCCCGTTGCCGGGGCGGCGGTGGGCTCTTACCCCACCTTTTCAGCCTTACCGCGGGCGGGCCCGCGGCGGTCTACTCTCTGTGGCGCTTTCCCTCGGCTCGCGCCGGCCGGGCGTTACCCGGCACCCTGCCGTCATGGAGCCCGGACTTTCCTCGAGAGCCAAAGCCCTCGCGGCCGCCCAGCCGTCTGACCGAATCGGGGTGCCGGGTGCCGAGACTCTCGTCAAGCGCAAACGAGCGGGCTAACGGACGAGCATGACAAAGACCGCTCACATGATCGGCCTGTGCGGCGCAGGCATGTCCGCCGTGGCTCACCTTCTTCAAGAGGCGGGCTACGCCGTCACCGGCTCGGACGAAGGCTTCTACCCGCCCGTGTCGGACTACCTGACCAAGCTCGGCATCCCCTGCTCTACGCCCTACGCCGCCGCGAACCTGCCGGACGATCCGGACCTCGTCGTCATCGGCAAGAACGCGAAGCTGGTGCCCGAGACCAATGACGAGGTCCGCGTCGCGCTGAAACGCTACCGGGACCGCGTCCGCTCCTTCCCCGAGGTGCTGGCCGAGCTGACGGCGGAGCGCGACCGGATCGTCGTCGCGGGCTCTTATGGGAAGTCGTCCCTGACCTCGATCATCACGCACTGCCTCGCGCGGGCAGGCAAGGAGCCCGGCTTCTTCATCGGCGCGATCCCGAAGGACCTCGACACCTCGTCGAGCCTGGGCGGCGATGGCCCCTTCATCTTCGAAGGCGACGAGTATCCGTCCGCGAACTGGGACGACCAGGCGAAGTTCCTTCACTACGCCCCGCAAACCGTCGTCCTGACGAGCGCGACCCACGACCACGTCAACATCTACCCGACGCTGCGCGACTACCACGCGCCGTTCCTGGCGCTGCTCGAAGGGCTCGAAGAGCGAGGCGGGACGCTGATCGCGTGTGCGGACGAAGCGGAAGCGTCGCGTCTCTACTCTAGCTATCACGGCCCCAGGGCCCGCTACGGCTTCGATGCGAACCGCGATTGGCGGGCGGTCAACGTGGTCTCGGGGAACCCGACCCGCTTCGACCTCGTCGGCGGCGGCGTGACCTATCCGGGCTTCACGACGACGCAGATCGGGCGGCACGCAGTCGAGAACATGGTCGGCGCGGCGGCCGTCCTCTTGGGCGGCGGCTACCTCACGCCGGAGGAACTTCAGGACGGCATAGCCAGCTTCTCAGGCCTCACCCGCCGCCTCGACAAGAAGACGGACCGCTCACGCCTGACGATCTACGAGGGCTTCGGCTCCTCCTACGAGAAGGCTCGCGCCGCGATCGAAGCCATGCGCGACCACTTCGCGGGAAAGAAGCTGACCGTCCTCTTCGAGCCCCACACCTTCACCTGGCGGAACCGCGCGGCGCTCGGCCAGTACGGCACGGCGTTCGAGGACACGGCGAAGGTCTGGCTCTACAGCCCGCCGACCCAAGGCGCGGGCACGCACGACCAGGTGACGCTCGACGAGATCGCGGCGGTCGCCCGCGAAGCGCACGCCGACGTCCGGACGTTTCAGAGGGACGAAGCGGAACGGATCGTGCGCGATGCGGATCCGGACGAGGACGTCGTCCTGATCCTTTCGTCAGGCAGCTTCGACGGCGCGCTGACGGAGGTCATCGCTGCCGCCGATAGGGTCTGGCCTGCCTAGCCCTTCACCGGCCTCAGCCAGTCGTGCTCGTCCTCGGTCGTTCCGTCGAAGAGTCCGAAGAAGCGCTTCTGGACTTCCTTCGTCACCGGGCGCTCCTGATTGCCGCCGCCGACCGCGAGGCCATCGACCGAGCGCACCGGCGTCACCTCCGCGGCGGTGCCGGTCATGAAGAGCTCGTCGCAGCCGTAGAGGAGTTCGCGCGGGATCGCCTGCTCGACGACCTCGACGTTCATGTCGTTCAGGAACGTCAGTACCGTGTCCCGCGTGATGCCGCCGAGGATCGAAGAGGCGAGCGGCGGGGTCAGGACCCGGCCGTCCTTGACGATGAAGAGGTTCTCGCCGCCGCCCTCCGAGACCGTGCCGTCATGGCTGAGTCCGATCCCCTCGACCATGCCGCGCACCTTCGCCTCGGTCGTGATGAGGCGGGAAGAGAGGTAGTTGCCCGCGACCTTAGCGCCGGCGGGCAGCGTGCCTTGAGCCGTCCTGCGCCAGGAGGAGACGCAGGCGTCGATCCCCTCCTCGATCGCCTCGGCCCCGAGGTAGCGGCCCCAGGGGAAGGCCGCGATGACGAGGTCGTCGGGGCAGCCCGTCGCCGAGGGGCTCATCTCGCCGTAGCCCAGATAGGCGTTGACGCGAATGTAGGCGGATTTGAGCTCGTTCTCCCGCACCGTGCGCAGGATCGCTTCGTTCACTTCGGCCTCGGAGTAGTCGATGCCGATCCCGTAGATGCGGGCGGAGTAGAAGAGCCGTTTGGTGTGCTCCTCGAGGCGGAAGACGCAGGTGCCCTTATGCGGCGTGTCGTAGGCGCGGATGCCCTCGAACGCGCAGGTGCCGTAGAGGAGCGCGTGGGTGAGGACGTGCGTGGTCGCCTCGGCCCAGGGAATCATCTCACCGTTCTTCCAGATGAACTTGGCTTCCTGAATCGGCACGGCGGGACTCCTTCTTCCGGCCTCTCCGTGTAACACCGCCGGAAGCCGCCGCAAGCGGCTCACTGCGCGCAGCGAAAGACACGACATGCCCTTCGATCCGCCGAAGAACCCTCGGTCCATGGACGCCGTCCTCGAGATGATGCGGCGCCTACGCGACCCCGAGGGCGGCTGTCCCTGGGACCTCGAGCAGACCTCGGCGTCGATCGCGCCCTACTGCATCGAGGAGGCCTACGAGGTCGTCGACGCGATCGAGAACGGCACCGACGCCGACTTGGCGGGCGAGCTCGGCGACCTCCTCCTCCAGGTCGTCTTCCACGCGCAGATGGCCGAGGACCGCGGCGCCTTCACCTTCGCGGACGTCTGCGAGGCGCTGGTGACCAAGATGGTCCGCCGCCACCCCCACGTCTTCGCGGACGGCGAGGAACGCGACGCGGAGGGCCAGACGCGCGCCTGGGAGGTCATCAAGGCGCAAGAGCGCGCCGAGAAGGGCGAGGACGAGAGCGCCCTGTCCGGCGTGCCGGTCGGCTTGCCCGCCTTCACCAGGGCCGAGAAGCTCGGCAAGCGCGCGAGCCGCGCGGGCTTCGACTGGACCGAGCGCCGTGATGTGCTGGCCAAGGTCCGCGAGGAAACCGACGAGATCGAGGAAGCGCTCGACGGCGACCCGGACCATCTAGCCTCCGAGGTCGGCGACCTGCTCTTCGCCTGCGCGATGCTGACGCGGAAGCTCGGCCTGCAAGGCGAGACCGTTCTTCGCGCCGCCAACGCCAAGTTCGAGCGCCGCTTCTCGCACCTCGAAGCGTCCGCCGAGGCGGCCGGGCGGCCGATGGACGATCACAGCCTCGAAGAGCTCGAAGCCTACTGGACCGACGCCAAAGCCAAGGGCCTCTAGTCGCCGAGCATCCGGTTGAGCGTGAACGCCGCGCTGATCAGCGCGAGGTGCGTGAAGGCTTGGGGGAAGTTGCCCAGGGGCTCGCCGGCCGGCCCCGTCTCCTCCGCGAAGAGGCCGAGCGGGTTCGCATAGCCGAGCATCTTGTCGAACAAGAACCGCGCCTGCGCGAGGTCGCCCGCCCGCGCGAGGCACTCGACGTACCAGAAGCTGCACATGTTGAAGGTGCCTTCTAGTCCATCGAGCCCGTCCTCGGTCGTGTCGGCCGAGTAGCGATAGACGAGGCTGTCATCCATCAGATGCGTCTTCACCGCCTGCAATGTCGACAGCCACTTCGGATCCGTCGCGCTGACGAAGCGGACGAGCGGCATGAGCAGGCAGGCCGCGTCGAGCGCGTACCCGCCCTTCGTCTGCACGAAGGCCTTCAACTCCTCGTTCCAGAAGTTCTCGTGCACGTCCTCGTAGATCGCGTCCCTCTCGCGCCGCCACCGTTCGATCGGCGCCGGGATGCCGCGCTTGTTCGCGAGACGCACGGCGCGATCGAAGGCAACCCAGCACATGACCCGACTGTGCAGCGTGTGTTGCCGCCCGCTGCGCGGCTCCCAGATGCCCTCGTCCGGCTGGTTCCAGTTCTCCGCCAGCCAGTCCATCATCTGTGACAGGTACTGCCAGTCCGCCGACCAAATCGGGTTGGTGTACTTGTCCGACAGGTAGATCGCGTCCATCAGCTCGCCGTAGATGTCGAGCTGAAGCTGTCCCGCCGCAGCGTTCCCGGTACGGACCGGCCGTGACCCTCTGTAGCCGGAAAGATGGTCGAGTTCCTGCTCCGCCGGGGCCGGGCTTCCGTCCAGCGTGAAGAGAAGCGGGAGCGGCCCTGGCGGCCCCTCGACCTTCAGCCCCCGCAGCCAGACCTGATACGCCGTCGCCTCCTCGTAGAACCCGAGGCGTAGAAAGGCGTACATGGTGAAAGCGGAATCCCGGATCCAAGCATAGCGATAGTCCCAGTTCCGGCCCGCCCCCGGCGCCTCGGGCAGGCCGAACGTCACAGCGGCCGAGACCGATCCGTACTCCGCCGACGTCAACAGCTTGAGGACCAGCGCCGAGCGCATGACCTCTGGCCGCCAGCGCCCGCGATAGGTCGAGCGGGACACCCAGTCCCGCCAGTAGTTCGTCGTCCGCTTGAACGCCTCCGCCGTGTAGCTCTCGACCGACGAACAGCCGCCGAGAGCGAGCCCCCCATCCTCGAGGACGAAGGTCGCGGCCTCTCCCGGCCTGAGCGTGAACGTAGTCGTCGCCTCACCGTTCCCGGCCGACAGCGGAACCGAAGCCCGCAGGCGCAACCGCGTAGCGTCGTCGCCAGTCGAAGCGAAGATGACGGCGCCGTCCTCGCGGGTCACCTTGGCTTCGGCGCGGGCGTAGTCGAAGCGCGGCGCGCAGCGCACGTCGAACCTGATCTCGCGGCGGATCGCCTTCACCCGCCGTACCATGCGCTGGCCGCCGTCCTCGTCGCCGATCGCCATGAAGTCCGAGATCTCGCTGACGCCTTCCTCGGCCAAGTGACGGGTCAGCAGGACGTTGGTGTCGGGCAGGTAGAGTTGCTGGCAGCGGGTGTCTTCGAGTTGCGGCGAGATCTCGAACGCACCGCCCTTCTCGTGATCCAGGAGGCGCGCGAAGACGCTCGGACTGTCGAGCCGCGGCCAGCAGAGGAAGTCGATCGCACCGTCCGTGCCGACGAGCGCCGCCGTGCGGAGGTCGCCGATGACGCCGTGGTCCTCGATACCCAGCATGTACGCGGTGCCCTTGCCGACTTCCCTCGGAACTTAGAGGCTTACGGCGTTACGACGAACGCGACAGACGCCGCTCGCAAATCTTCCGCGTTACGCTAGCTTGAGCCGAGTGACCCGGGCCCATCTCAACGCTGCCTCTGTCGCCGTGCCCGATCACGAGGTGCATGGCCTGTTCAAGGACTTCGCCCGGCGGCAGATCACCGACCGGCGGCGCGTCCTCCTCGACCGCATGATGGAACGCTCCGGCATCGAGGCGCGCTGGTCGACCCTCACCCCCGCGCCGTCCGAAGCGGGAATGGACGCCGAGGGCTTCTACCGCTTCGGCAGCTTCCCGAGCACCGCGGAGCGCATGCGGGTCTACGACCGCGAGGCGACGACGCTGGCCGAGCGGGCCGCGCGGGGCCTCGGCACCGATCTCTCAGGCGTCACTCACCTGCTCGTCACTTCTTGTACCGGCTTCGCCGCGCCCGGCGTCGACCTGCAGCTCGTGGACCGGCTCGGTCTCGATCCCGGGGTCGAGCGCACGCTGATCGGCTTCATGGGCTGCTACGCGGCGATCAACGCGCTTCGCCTCGCGCGGCAGATCGTCCTCGCCGAACCCGACGCGCGCGTGCTCTGCGTTTCGGTCGAGCTCTGCACGCTCCACCTTCAAGAAACGGACGACCTCGAGACCGTCCTCTCCTTCTCGATCTTCGGCGACGGCGCCGCAGCCGCGCTCGTGACCGCCGACCCCTTCGGCTTCTCGCTCGACAAGTTCCGCACGCAGGTCATGCCGGACGAGCGCTCGCTCATCACCTGGCATGTCGGCGATCAGGGCTTCGACATGGTGCTGTCGGGCGAGGTGCCTTCCGCGCTCAAGCGCAGCTTGCCGGAAGCTGCCCGCGCGATCGTGCCGGAGGGGCACGAAGAGATCGGCCTCTGGGCCGTCCACCCCGGCGGGCGGTCGATCTTGGACGTGGTCGAAGCGTCGCTGGCGCTGCCGAGCGACGCACTCCTCCCCTCGCGTGAAGTCCTGCGCCGCTTCGGCAACATGTCCTCGCCGACCGTCCTCTTCGTGCTCGAAGCCATGCTGCGCGCGGGCGCGGCGCCCGGCACGCCCGGCCTCGCCCTCGCCTTCGGCCCCGGCCTCACCGCCGAGGCCATGCGCTTCACCGCCGTCTGATGCCAGGCGCGATCCGCCGCGATTACGGCGCCCGCGCGGCGCCCCAAACCCTCCCTGAGCGGATGGACGGCGAGACCGACTACGAGACCTTCCGCGCGACGCTGTCGAGCCTCGCGAGCGTGAACCGTCTCACCTCCGGCTACGCGCCGATCCGCGCCTTCCTGGACCAGGTGCTGGAGCGCGGACTGCCCGAACGGCCCTTGCGACTCCTCGACCTCGGCTCGGGCTACGGTGACGGGTTGAGGGCGGCGGCGCGCTATTTGTCGGAGAGAGGCGTGCGGGCCGAGCTGACCGGCGTCGACCTCAACCCCCATGCCGCGATGGCGGCCCGGGAAGCGCAGGATACTGAGCATGAGGGCGTGACGATCTCCTACGTCACCGCCGACGTCTTCGACTACGCGCAGCGCGCGCCGCAGCCCGACCTCGTCACCTGCGCCCTGTTCACGCACCATCTTGAGGACGAGGAGGTCGTGCGCCTCCTCTCATGGATGGACCGCACGGCGTCGCGCGGTTGGCTCGTCAACGACCTCTACCGCAGCCGCGTCGCCGCCGCCGGCTTCAGGGTACTTTCGACGCTTCTCGGCAAGCATCCTTACGTCCGGCACGACGGGCCGGTCAGCTTCGCGCGCAGCTTCCGCCGCGCCGACTGGGACCGCTACTTGAGCGAGGCGAAGGTCGAGGGGGCACGCATCTTCATCGGCGCGCCCTTCCGTCTCTGCGTCGAGAAGCATGCCTGACGTCCTGATCGTGGGCGGCGGCCTTGCGGGTAGCGCTGCGGCGATCACCCTCGCCCGCCGGGGCGCAGCCGTGACGTTGGTGGAGCGCAGCGAGGCGGTCCATGACAAGGTCTGCGGCGAGTTCCTATCCGGAGAGGCACTGGCGGAGCTCACCGCGCTAGGCTGCGATCCGCGGGCACTCGGCGCGGTTCCGCTTCATGCCGTGCGCGCCTGTGCAGGCGGGGACGCCGTGCGGGCGCTCCTGCCCTTCCCGGCCCTTTCCGTCACCCGACGTCTTCTGGACGAGGCCCTCTTGGAGCGTGCGAGCGGGAACGGCGTTCTGGTTCTTCGCGGCGTGTCGGCACGAACGGCCGACGGTGGTGAGGTTCGCTTGTCGGACGGTCGGTGCCTGCGTCCCGAGCACCTCGTCCTCGCGACCGGAAAGCACGACCTTCGCGGCCACCGGCGCCCGGCGGGGATTCATAGCGACCTCGTCGGCCTCAAGGCCTACTTCCGCCTCGTCCCCCGCCTGGCGGCCGATCTCGCCGGACACGTCGACGTCGTTTTCTTCCCGGGCGGCTATCTGGGCCTGCAGCCGGTCGAGAGCGGCGAGGCCAACGCCTGCCTCGTCGTCAGCAAGGCCGAGCTCGCAAGGCTCGGCGGCGATCCTTGGGCGGTTTTCCGCCACGTAAAGGCCCATGCCCCTCACGCCGCCCGCCTCCTCGAAGGTGCAACGCCAACGCTGGGCAAGCCGCTCGCCGTCAGCGCCATTCCCTACGGCTACGTCCGGATGCGGAGCGAGGGCGCCTTCCACGTCGGCGACCAAGCCGCCGTCATTCCCTCGTTCTGCGGCGAAGGCATGGGCATCGCCCTACGCTCGGGACGGCTAGCCGCCGAAGCGATCCTCGCTGGCGAGCACGCAACCGCCTTCCAGGCGCGCTTCGGCCGCCTCGTCTACGCACGGGTGAAGGGGGCAGCGCTTCTCTCCCGCGCGCTCTCCTCGGTCCCCCTTCAGCGCACCGCTGTCGGCGCGGCGAGCCTCGCCCCGCACCTCCTCACCGCGCTCGCCGCAGCGACGAGAACGCCTCAGCCGTCCTCTCCGTAGGCGTCGTCCTCGAGACCGTACATGTCGTCGTCGGAGAGACCGAAGTGGTGGCCGATCTCGTGGACGAGGACGTGCCGCACGATCTCGTCCAGCGTGTCCGGTCCCGTCTGCCAGAACCGCAGGATCGGACGGCGGTACAAGAACACCATGTCCGGCTGGGCGTGCACGTCCCAGAGGCTTTTCTGCGTGACGTCGACTCCGTGATAGAGGCCGAGCAGGTCGTAAGGGTCGTCGATCTCGAGGTCCGCGAGCACGTCGTCCTCGGCGAAATCCGCCACTCGGATCATCACGTCGGCGGACATTCGCCGGAACGCTTCGGGCAGTTCGTCATAGGCCGTCTGCGCCATCTTACCGAAGGTCTCGAGGTCCGGCTTCATCGCAACAGCGCCTCCGCGTAGGCGTCCCACAACGCCGCGTCGCCGCAGCAAAGCATAGGGCGGTTGGCCTGTCTGATCGGCCGGTAGGGCTCGCCGCCTGGCAGCATGCCCGTCCGCCCGCCCGCCTCGTCCACGAGGAGGACGCCCGGCGCGTGGTCCCACACCGTCATCTGATACTGAAAGACGAAGTCCGCCTCGCCCTTTGCGACCTCGAGGTACGCCCACGCCGAGCAGCGGCCCGCATGGCTGCCTCCCGCGCCTTCCAGCGCGTCGGCGAAGCGGCTCCGCAACGGCTCATCCACGTACTGCCGAGAATAGTCGCCATAGGCACGCTCGAAGCCCACGCCTTTGCGAGTCCAGATCGGCCTGCCACCGAACGTCGCGCCCGCTCCCTTCTCCGCCACCGCACAGTCGCCGGTGGTCGGTGGGTAGACGAGCCCGAGCACGGTCTCGCCGCGCCGAACGAGCGCGACCATGACGCCGAAGCGCTCCTTGCCCTTTACGAAGTTGCCGGTGCCGTCGACCGGATCGACGATCCAGACCGCATCCGCATCGAGCCGGTCCAGCACGGAAGGGTCAGCGCTGACCGCCTCCTCGCCGACGACCGTCGAACCCGGCAAGAGGTCCAGCAGGCGGCGCGCCAGCAGCGCTTCGGCCTCGCGGTCGGCGACGGTGACGAGATCGTCGGGACCGGTCTTCTCGTCGATCTGCGAGCCGCCGAGCGCGCGGAAGCGGGGCAGGATCGCCTCCTCAGCGACCTCTCGGATCACGGCTTCGGCGCGCTGGGCGAGGCTCTCTGTCATGACCGAAGAGGTGTCAGTCACAGGAGGGGTATGCAAGCCTCAGTAGACGAGCCCGACGCAAGCCCCCGACCCGAGCGTCGCGAGCGTGCCCGCGACGATGCCCTTCGGGGCGAGGTCCAGCACGTCGCGCCGCCTCGAGGGCTCGAGGGCGGAGAGCCCGCCGATGACGATGCCGATCGAGGAGACGTTGGCGAAGCCGCATAGGGCGTAGATCATCACCAGCTCGGAGCGGGGGTCGAACGTACCAGGTTCCGACCCAACGAGCGCGATGTAGGCCACGACCTCGTTCACGGCCGTCTTGATGCCCATCAGCTCGCCCGCGTCCATCGCCTCGCCCGCCGGGATGCCGGCGAGCCAGACGAGCGGCGCGAAGAGCCAGCCGAGCATCCGTTCGAGCGTCAGCGGCGCGCCGTTCACGTCCGGCAGCCAGGCGCCCATGATGATGTTCAGGAGCCCCACCAACGCCACGAAGGCGAGAATCGCGATGATGATGTTCGCCCAGAGCTTGCCGCCCTCGGTCGCGCCGGTGACGAAGGCATCCATCGTGTCCTCGTACTCGAACCCCTCGCCGGCCGCTGCCGTGGTCGCCTCTTCGCCCTCGCGCGGGGGCACCATGATGCGGGCGAGGAGCAGACCGCCGAGGACGGCGATGATGGAAGCGACGATGATGTGGCCGAGGACGTCGGGCCGCAGGGTCCCCAGGATCGTCGCGTAGAGAACCATCACCGTGCCCGCGACCGTGGCGTAGCCGCAGGTGATGACGGCGAAGAGCTCTGCGCGTGTGAGGCTCGCGAGGTAGGCGCGGATGAGAAGGGGCGCCTCCGTCTGACCGAGGAGGACGTTGGCGGACGCCGCTAGGCTGACGGCCCCACCGGTGCCGAGGACCCGGGAGAGGACGAGCGCGAAGCCGCGAATGACGAGCTTGAGGATCCCCCAATGCCATAGGACCGCCGAGAGCGCGGAGACCACCACGAGGAGCGGCAGCGCCTGGAAGGCGAAGACGAAGAGAAGGCCTCCATTCTCGCCCGTGACGGCGAAGGGCGTGTCCGTCGAGCCGACATAGCCGAACAGGAACTCGGTCCCTTGCTGGGTCGCGGCGGAGACGGCTGCGACGAGTCCGTTCAGCGCGTCGAGCGAGTTCCGCGCCGCAGGCACGCGCAGGAAGAAGGCGGCGAGGACGATCTGAAGTGGAAGGGTGATCGCCACCTGACGCCAGGGAAAGGCGCTCTTTCGTTCGGAAAGCGCCCACGCGATCCCGCAGAAGGCGAAGAGCCCGAGAACGCTTTGCAGCCGTGGTCCGATGGCGGTGAAGTCCATGCGTCGCGATCCCTGCCCTGAGACTCCAAGGCCTCTAGCGGGCTCGGCGACGAAGGTCACGCGTTTGAGAGCGAGAAGGCGTCGGGGGGCGGTGCGGCCGGAACGGCCTCAGTCCTGCTCCTCGTAGAGGAGGATGTCGCCGGGCTGGCAGTCGAGCGCCCGGCAGATCTTCTCGAGGGTCGTGAAGCGGACCGCCTTCGCCTTGCCGGTCTTGAGGATCGACAGGTTCGCGATGGTCACGCCGACGGCGTCCGATAGTTCGGTCAAGGACATACGCCGTTCGGCGAGCATCCGATCGAGATGGACGGTGATGGCCAAGGCGGGCGCGTTCCTTTCATTCCGGTAACACCCAGGTGTCGCGGAAGTGCCGCGCGCCCGCAAGGTGGCCATCATCACTAGATGAGAACATTGAGATCGTTCACGGCGCCGATCATGGCAACTCCGATGAAGATCGTCGCGACCGCCGGCAGGACCCGGGTAACAAGGCCCGAGGTGATCGCGGAGAGCTTGAACGGCGACATTGGAATGTGGTCCTTTCTTCTAAGATCCGAAGGCCGGCCAATCCGTCCTTCGTTGCTATTCGATATGGAATTGCCGTTTCTCGATAAAAGAGGGGGCGGATGAAAAATTCGCACACGCGTCGTTTCGAAGGGGACCGCCTCGTCCTCGCCAGCCACAACCGGGGGAAGCTCGCAGAGCTGCGCGCGCTCCTGGATCCGTTGGGAATCAGCGTGCTGAGCGCTGCCGACGCCGGGCTCGAAGCCCCCGACGAGACAGGCGAGACCTTCGAAGAAAACGCAGCGCTAAAAGCTCGCGCGGCGGTGGAGGCGACCGGCCAGCCCGCCTTGGCGGATGATTCGGGCCTCTCGGTCGACGCGCTGGGCGGGGCGCCGGGCGTCTACTCCGCCCGCTGGGCTGCGCCGGACGGCGACCATTCCCCCGCGATCGCCCGCGTCGAACGGGAGCTCGGTGAGCAGGACGGGACGGCACGGTTCGTCTGCGTTCTCGCCCTCGCTTGGCCGGACGGCCACGTCGAGACGGCGCGAGGCGAGTGCCATGGCCGCCTCGTCTTCCCGCCGCGCGGCGAAGGCGGCTTCGGCTACGACCCCATCTTCGTCCCCGAAGGCGCCGAGCGGACCTTCGGTGAGATGGGCCCCGACCAGAAGCGCGCCTTCTCGCATCGCTCTCACGCGATGACGGCAATGATGGAGAAGGTCTTCGTGCCCTCGTGAGTCCGCCCACCGGCCTTTACGTTCACTGGCCCTACTGCGCCCGCATCTGCCCCTACTGCGACTTCAACGTCGTCCGGGCGCGCAGCGTGGACGAGGAGGCGTGGGCGAAGGCCTTCGAGGCGGACCTCACCCACCTTCTGGCCCGCTTCGGACGCCGCCCTCTCGTCAGCCTCTACCTCGGCGGCGGCACCCCGAGCCTGATGTCCGCGAATCTCATCGGCCGGATCAGGGAAGCGGCCAACAGGCTGTTCGGCCTCGAAACCGGCGCAGAAGTCACGTTGGAGGCGAACCCGAACGACGTGACGGAGGCGAGCGTCGCCCAGTGGCAGGGGGCCGGCGTGAACCGGCTGTCGCTCGGTGTGCAGAGCTTCGACGACGCCAGCCTACGCTTCGTCGGCCGCGATCACGACGCCCGCGCTGCGCGCCGAGCGGTGGATCTCACCTTGCGCGTCTTCGCGCGATCGAGCTTCGATCTCATCTACGCCCTCCCCGGCCAGACGTCCGATGACTGGGAAACCGAGCTCAAAGGAGCGCTCGCGACGGGGGCACGGCACCTGTCGATCTATCAGCTGACGGTCGAGCCCGGCACGGCCTTCGGCCGCCAAGTCGCACGCGGCGAGTGGGCGCCGCCCGGCGAAGGTCTCGATGCCGACCTCTACGAGTTGACCCATGACGTCACCACGGCGGCGGGACTGCCGCCCTACGAGGTGTCGAGCCACGCCGCGGCGGGGAACGAAGCGGTGCATAACGGCCTCTACTGGACCGGTGCGGACTGGCTCGCCATCGGACCGGGCGCGCACGGACGCCTGACGACGCCTCAGGGGCGCGTCGCTACTGAAGGCACGCGCAACATTCATGCCTACCTCGACGCACCGTCCCGGCAGCGCCTGCGCGAGGAGATGCTAGACGACGGCGCCGTGCTGACAGAACGCGTCTCGGCGGGCCTGCGCCGCGTGAAGGGAATCGAGATCGCAACGCTCGGTCCCGCCGCGCCCCGCCTTCTGGACGCAGCGAGGCCGTGGGCCGCCGAGGGGTTGCTCGAGATCGTCGACGGTCATCTCATGGCGACGCGGACAGGGCGACAGGTCCTCGACGCCCTTCTCGCCGAGATCCTCTAGGCGGCGCCGCGCGCCTTCGCCTTTTCGCCCGTCGTCCACTGATCGATGACCGCGATCAGGTCCGCGGGGTCGAAGGGCTTCGACAGAAAGTCGTCCATGCCGACCTCGAGGCAGATCTCGCGGTCAGTCCGCATCGCGTTCGCCGTCAGGGCGATGATCGGCAGGTTCGCGTCCTCGCCGCCCGCCGCGCGGATGCGCTTGGTCGCTTCGAGCCCGTCCATGACCGGCATGTGCATGTCCATCAGCACGAGGTCGTAGGGCGCTTGCTCCAACGCCTCGATCGCTTCGCGCCCGTTACCGGCGACGTCGACGTGATGCCCGGCGCGCCGGATGATCGCCGTCGCCAGGACGGCGTTGATCTGATTGTCCTCTGCCAAGAGGATTCGCTTCTTGTCGCCCGTGGGCTTCGCAGCCAGCGCTGGAGCGTCGAGGCGTGCGGGTTCGGTCGGCTTGTCGGGCACAGCATCCCTTGTCGAGAGCCTCTCGGCCAGGCTCGCTTGGCGGATTGGTTTGATGAGGTAGCCGTCGAAGCCGGCGCGCCGGAACGCTTCGAGGCGACCCCGCGCGACGGGGGACAGCATGACGATCGCGCGGCTGGCCAACTTTGCGAGGCGCTGACCGGCGACGGCTGCGATCGGCAGATCGCATAGGAGGATCGCGCCGGGCGACCGCTGCAGATACTTGGCCGCCTCGTCGGCGTTTCCGGCGATGTCGAAGCCGCCGACGCCGAGAGCCCTGAGCTGAAGGCTCAGGATGCGCGCGAGGATGTCGCTCGTGGTCGCGACGACCACGGGCGCGCGCGGAGGCGTCGTTACGGGTTGGCGGGCGTTCCCTTCGGCCATGAGTGGCACCTCGAACGCGAAGGTGCTGCCTTGTCCGAGCGTGCTCTCGACCGTCACGTCGCCGCCCATGGCGCGGACGATGCGTCGTGCGATGGAAAGGCCCAGCCCCGTTCCTTCGTGCGCCCGAGCCCTCGTCTCGTCGGCCTGTGCGAACTCCTCGAAGATCGTTTGGGTGGCTTGCGGCGAGATGCCGATGCCCGTGTCGCGCACCTCGACCCGCAAAGAGTGCCGTCCGTCGCCAAGGGCCTTCGACTTCACCTCGATCGAGACGCCGCCTTCCTCGGTGAACTTCACGCCGTTGCCGCCGAGGTTCAGCAGCACCTGACGCAAGCGTCCCTCGTCCCCGCGCAGGCGCGCGGGCACCTCGGGACTGACATAGGCTGCGATCTCGAGGTCCTTATGAGCGGCCCTCGGGCTCAGCAGCTCGCTGACCGACTGCACCAGCCCCGCCGGGTCGAAGACGTGATCGTCGAGTTCGAGGTGCCCCGCTTCGATCTTAGAGTAGTCGAGGATGTCGTTGATGAGGCCGAGCAGCGCCGACCCTGATTCGCGTACCGCCTCCGCATAGGCCGTCTGGTTCGCGTCCAAGCCGGTATCGAGCAGCAAGCCCGTCATGCCCAGGATGCCGTTGAGCGGCGTGCGCATCTCGTGGCTCATCGTCGCGAGGAAGCGCATCTTCGATTCGGAGGCGTCGGCGGCGGTCTTGGCGAGCGCCTTCAGCTCGCGCCATGCGGCCCGGTCGCGCGTGACGTCCAAGCCGAGATAAAGCGTGCCCGTACTCAGACGGGAGCCGCGCCACTGGATGAGCTGCATCCCCTCGCCGGCGTCGAGCGCGGTGGTGAAGTCCTCGATGTGACGGTGACCGTCGATGCGCTGCCGACGCGTGATCTTCAACGGCGCGGGCACACCCTGTGCGCCGAAGACCTCGCCCTTGAGGCCGGCCATGACCGTGCCGAGGGCCCACGTCTCGGCGCCCATCCGGACGATCCGGTCCTCCTCGTCCGTCAGAATCGACAGCAGGGAGAGGGAGTCGAGAAGGTCTTGGCTAGGCGTCATTCGGGCACCGTTGAACGTCCGCCACCCTTCGCAGGGACAGCTTACGTTTTGGTTGCCCGAGGCTAAGCCGAAAGCGTCCGGCCGGTCGTCGGAACCCCCGGTTCATGCCGCCTGAAGCTGATCGCCTCCGCGACGTGACGCCTTAACACGGCATCGTGACCCTCTAGGTCGGCGAGCGTCCGAGCGACCCGCAAAGTCCGGGTATAGGCCCGGGCGGACAGGGACAGCGCTTCGCAGGCGCGCACGAGGAGCGCTGCCCCCGCTTCGTCCGGGGCGGCGTGCCTGGCGAGCGCGGTCTCCCCGAGGTGGGCGTTGAGAACGCCTTCCTGGCGTCCGAGTTGCGCGGCTCGAGCCTTCGCGACGCGCGCCGCGACGATTTCGGTCGTCTCGCCGTCCGCGGGCCGGGCGAGGTCCAGGGCGGAGACGGGCGGCGTGTCGATGGCGAGGTCCATCCTGTCCAAGAAGGGTCCCGACACCCTGGACTGGTACTTCGCTTCGCAGTTCGGCCCCTGCCCGCAGGCCCGCCCGGACGCCTTGCCGTAACCGCAGCGGCAGGGGTTCATGGCCGCGACGAGCTGGAAGCGAGCCGGATAGCGGACATGCGCGTTCGCCCGGGCGATCATCACGTCGCCTGTCTCCAGCGGTTGTCGCAGGCTGTCGAGAACGCTCGCCGAGAACTCGGGCAGCTCGTCGAGGAAGAGGACCCCGTGATGCGCGAGCGAGGCCTCGCCGGGCTTCGCTCGCATCCCGCCGCCGACCATCGCCGCCATGGAGGCGGAGTGGTGCGGCGCGCGGTACGGCCTGATTCGCGACAGCCGGCCTTCGTCGATGAGGCCCGCGACCGACTGCACCATCGAGACTTCGAGCATCTCCTTCGGCGTCAGGGGCGGCAGGAGACCCGGCAGGCGGGCGGCCATCATCGACTTTCCCGACCCGGGCGGGCCGGTCATCAGAAGGTTGTGCCCGCCGGCCGCCGCGACCTCGAGCGCGCGCTTGGCGGTCTCCTGCCCCTTCACCTCGCGCAGGTCCGGCACGGCCGCGCCCGCCTCGAGCGGACCCGGCTCCGGCGCGCTCAGGACCTGAGTGCCCTTGAGGTGGTTCGCGAGTGCGATCAGCGAGGCGGGCGCGAGGACGCTCGCGCCGTCGCCGGCCCAAGCGGCCTCCGGCCCCGACCTCTCCGCGCAGATGAGGCCGAGACCCAGGCCGTTCGCGGCGACCGCGGCCGGAAGCGCCCCAGCGGTCGGCTCGATCCGTCCATCGAGGCCGAGCTCGCCGATGACCGCGTAGCCTTCGGCGGCGTCGGCCGGCAGCGCCCCCATCTCGACCATCAGGGCCACCGCGATCGGCAGGTCGAAGTGCGAGCCTTCCTTTCGCAGGTCGGCAGGCGCGAGGTTCACCGTGATGCGCTTCGGTGGCAGGCCGAGGCCGATGGCGCTGAAGGCGGCGTGGATCCGCTCGCGCGACTCCGACACCGACTTGTCCGGCAGGCCGACGATGAAGAAGTTCGGGTTCCCGCCCGAGAGCTGGCACTGCACCGAGACCGGCTTCGCCTCGACCCCCTCGAACGCGAAGGTTGTGACCCGCGTGACCATGATGCCCCCGAAGACTGCCCCGGCGCAGCTTGGGCGCGCTTCGCCGGATCAGACAACCCCGGCAGGCACTTGTGCCGAAACGCGACGCTTCAGAACGGCAGGTCGAGCCGCTTCTTCGGCTTGATGCCGCGCGACCTGATGCGCGATTCGAGCAGCGACTCGTAGACGTCCTCGGCTTCGAACGCCGCGCGCCCCGCGTCTTCCTCGTCGTCGAGAAGAACGATCACGGCGACCATGCTCCTGAAGCCATATCGGTCGCTGAGCGTGCCGTCGATGTCGGCCTCCGACCGCGCCTCGAGGAGGGCCGCGTAGCTACCGATCCAGCGTGCCTCGGCGACCGAGAAGTCGGGCACGAGACGCAGCCGCGCTTCGTCGTAGTCGACGAAGGTGATGGCGAAGCGCGGCGCCTCCGCGCGCATCGCCTCGCCGGCTGCGCGCGTCAGCAGCGCGAGCTCCATGTCATCGGTCGAGTGAATCAGGGGCGTGCTGGCCGAGACGCGAAGCGTGCTCGAATCGACCTTCGTCACCTCGGTGAGGCTCACCACCTGCCGCCAAGCGCGGCTGCGGACTTCGGCTTCGGGGTTCGGCCCTGTCGTACAGGCGCCGAGGGCGAGCAGAATCAGGGCAGCGCGCAGCCACATAGAAGGCCTCGTAGCGGTTCGTCCCGGGCTTCTCGCGCATGGGAGTTAAGGTTTCCATCCCCATGGCGAGGCGGCGGGACCGAGCCGATCCGCCGCGTGGTAGAAACGCGCGTCGCCCCTACCTATGAAGCAACCCGAAGGAGATCCGAATGCTCGGCGCCCTGCAGTACGTCCTCATCCCGCTCGCCATACTCGCGGTCACCGTGTTCCTGGTGCTCGGGATCTACTCGCTCGCCAAGGGCGGTGACTTCGCGAAGAACAACTCGAACAAGCTGATGCGCGCTCGCGTGGCGGCCCAGGGAATCGCGATCGCGCTCCTCGTGCTCTTCGCCTACCTCGTCTCGCGCGGAAACGGCGCATAAGGGAAACGGCATGGTCCTTCTGAACAAGATCTACACCCGCACCGGCGACGCGGGCGAGACCGGCCTCGTCACTGGAGACAGGCTTTCCAAGACCCATCCGCGGATCGAAGCCATCGGCGCCGTCGACGAGCTGAACGCGGCTCTTGGGGTCGCCCTCTCGGCGGTGAAGGATGAGGATCTGCGCGGCGTCCTCCTCGCCATTCAGAACGACCTCTTCGACCTCGGCGCGGACCTGGCGACGCCCAAGACGCTGCGCGGTGAGCTTCGCCTCGCCGAGGCACGCGTCGCGCGCCTCGAAGAGGCGATCGACGGACTCACCGAGGCGCTTCCCCCGCTCGAAAGCTTCGTCCTGCCCTCGGGCCCGGGGGGCGCCGGCGCCCTCCACCTCGCGCGCGCCATCGCGCGCCGGGCAGAGCGCATGGTCTGGGCCGTCGGGGCGCTGCCGGGCGACGAGGGACACCTCTCGGCGCCGGTGCCCCGCTACCTCAACCGGCTCTCGGACTACCTCTTCGTCGCCGCCCGAAAGGCGAGCCGGGATGCCGGCGGCGAGGTGTTGTGGGTCCCCGGCGGCGGATCCGACGACGAGTGAAGCGCGCCTTCGCCGTCCTTCTGATCGCCGCCTGCACGCCCGCTTCCGCCTTGCCCCCGCCCGACCCCCCGGCACGGCAAGCGCGTGGAGGCAGCCCGCTCGACAAGTTTCCGGGGCCGCAGGACGGCTTCATGATCCGGCTCCAGTCTCTCTGCACGGGCACCGAAGCCTACGGGACGGAGGACGGCACCACGCTGCGCCGTATGGGTTGCCGCATCGAAGCCGGACATCTCGAGGAGATCGAACTCGCCGTGGTTCGCGCTGAGAGGCGCCCCCTCGCGCCCAAGCTGGGGCGTGCCGGTATCGGCCTACACCTCGAGGTCACGGCGGCGAATGAGACCGTCTTCTCGGACCACGCGAAGGGGCGTGGCACGTTCACTCGGCAAGCCTTCGGCCCCGAAGAAGCCTGGGCTGTCGAGATCGTACCTGGCGACAGCCTCAGCCTGACTGGGCCCGAAACGCAGCTCTTCTTCGGGCTCGGTGGGCGCTAGGCCGCGTAGCGACGCTGAACGTGGAAGAAGGTCCGGACCATGACCCGGATCACGGGCGGCGTGTCGATCGCCAGCTTGCGGGACATCGCCTCCGGCGTCAGGGCGAACGCCCCCTCCTCGTCGATCGTCGCGCAGCCCATCGACCACTCGCCAAAGGACCGTTCGGGCACCACGCCGTCAAAGAGGACTTGAACGCCGTGATGACGCGTATCCGCCTTTATTCGGCGCAGAACGCGAGCGAGCGACTTCTCCTCGCCCTCGAGGACCTGAAGGAAGCTGCCGGAATCGAAGAGCAACACGCCGGTCACGTCGTCTCGTGCGTTGTTGCGGCGGGAGACGGCCAGCACCTCGCGAAGCGCTTCCTCGCTGAAGCCTTTGATGGCGGAACTCGTGTAGACGACCGATCGATACATGATGCCCCATCCCCAGGAAAACTTTGGCGAAAACTCCGGCCCGCACCTTAAGAAACGCTTTCGAGATGCGTGACTTCGCCGCTTCGTGAACCCTGCCCGCAAGGATTGAAGGGCGCGGCGGCCCTCCCTACTGTCCCGGCAAAACAGATCAGGAGCGCTCGCATGAAGGTCCTCGTGCCCGTCAAGCGCGTGGTCGACTACAACGTGAAGGTCCGGGTGAAGCCCGACCAGAGCGGCGTCGACCTCGCCAACGTCAAGATGTCGATGAACCCGTTCGACGAGATCGCCGTGGAGGAGGCCGTACGCCTGAAGGAGGCCGGCACAGTGGAGGAGATCGTCGTCGTCTCGATCGGGCCCGAGAAGGCGCAGGACCAGATCCGCCAGGCGCTCGCCATGGGCGCGGACCGGGGGCTGCTCATCACGGCAGAGGGCGAGGTCGAGAGCCTCGCCGTCGCGAAGCTCCTCAAGGCCGTCTGCGAGGAGGAGAAGCCCGACGTCGTGCTCCTCGGAAAGCAGGCGATCGACGACGACCGCAACCAGACGGGCCAGATGCTCGCGGCGCTGATGGGTTGGTCCCAGGGGACCTTCGCCTCGAAGGTCGAGAAGGACGGAGACAAGCTGCACGTCACGCGCGAGGTGGACGGCGGGCTTCAGACGATCGCCCTCTCCCTCCCCGCGGTCGTCACGACCGACCTCCGCCTCAACGAGCCGCGTTACGCTTCGCTGCCTAACATCATGAAGGCGAAGAAGAAGCCGCTCGACAAGAAGGCGGCTTCGGAGTTCGGGGTCGACCTTACGCCCCGGCTCGAGACCCTGAAGGTCACCGAGCCGCCCAAGCGCGAGGCCGGCATAAAGGTCGAGAGCGTCGAAGAGCTCGTCGACAAGCTGAAGAACGAAGCGGGGGTCCTCTAAATGACTGCACTCGTCATCGCCGAACATGACGGCGAGCACCTCTCGGATGCTACCGCGAAGACGGTGACCGCCGCGACCAAGCTAGGCGGGGACGTCCACGTCCTCGTCGCCGGACCAGATGCCATCGCGCAGGCCGCATCGAAGCTCGGCGGCGTCACCAAAGTCCTGCACGCGGGCGACGACGCCTACGCGAAGCAGCTCGCAGAGCCCATGGCCGCACTGATCGTCGGCCTTGCCGGCGACTACGATGCGATCCTCGCGCCAGCGGGCACGGACGGAAAGAACTTCCTGCCCCGCGTCGCGGCGCTCCTAGACGTGATGCAGATCAGCGCCATCACCGGGGTCGAGGGGCCGGACACCTTCCTGCGTCCAATCTACGCGGGCAACGCGGTCGCGACCGTGAAGTCGTCCGATGCGAAGAAGGTCATCACCGTTCAGGCGACCGCCTTCGAAGCGCCGTCCGGCGAGGGCTCCGCCCCCGTCGAGCCCGTCGGCGAAGGCGTCGAGCTTCCGTCCGTGTCGGACTTCGTCGCGGAGGAACTCACCCACTCGGACCGGCCCGAGCTTCAAGGCGCGAAGATCGTCATCTCGGGCGGCCGTGCGCTCGGCTCGACCGAGAACTTCGAGGAGTACATCTTCCCGATCGCGGACAAGATCGGCGCCGCGGTCGGCGCGTCCCGCGCCGCGGTCGATGCGGGCTACGTCCCCAACGACTATCAGGTCGGCCAGACCGGCAAGGTCGTCGCACCCGACCTCTACATCGCGGTCGGCATCTCCGGGGCGATCCAGCACCTCGCGGGCATGAAGGACTCCAAGGTCATCGTCGCGATCAACAAGGACGAGGAGGCGCCGATCTTCTCGGTCGCCGATTACGGCCTCGTCGCGGACCTCTTCGAGGCGCTGCCAAAGCTGAAGGACGCGCTCGGGGCGTGAGGCCTCACGTCACGGCCGGGACCAGGAACCTGGCCACGGCCGTGATGATCAGGATGCCGATGAGGTTGAGGCGAAGGCCGATCCTCGCCATCCGGGCGATCGACAGCTCCCCCGTCGCATAGGCGATGGCGTTCGGCGCCGTCGCCATCGGGAACATGAAGGCGCAGGTCGCCGCCAAGGCAACCGGCATCGCGATCTCTTCGGCGACCAGGCCCGCCCCCGCCGCCATGGCGACGATTACCGGCGTCAGCGCCGCGGCCGTCGCGACGTTCGAAGTCAGCTCGGTCGCGAAGATGACGAACGTCGTCAGCACCAGGATGACGAGGACCGCGGGCAACGAACCGAGCCCGACGAAGCCCGACGCCATCGCCGCGCCGAGGCCCGTAGCCGTGACGGCCGACGCCAGGCTGAGCCCGCCGCCGAAGAGGAGGACGACGCCCCAGGGCAGGCGCACGGCCCCCTCCCAGTCGAGGAGCGCGGTGCCCCGCTCTTTCATGCTGCCGGACGGCACGAGGAAGACGGCGATGGCGCCGGCGACGGCGATGCCGGCGTCTGACAGACCGGCAAGAGGCGCGACGCCGCCGATCTCGACGCTCTGCAGGACGCCGCGGGCGATCCAGAAGAAGGCCAGGACACCAAGGACTATCAGCGTGCGCCGCTCCGGCACCGACCAGGCGCCGAGCGCGGCGAGCCGTTCCCGCACCAACGCCCTCGCCTCTCCTCCGTGAGCCGCGTGCTGGACGCCGCGTAGGCGACTGAGGACGAGGTAGGCCGCGCCCAGAAGAAGCGCCACGGTCGGTACCCCGAACGCCATCCAGGCCGGAAAGCCGATGTGGCCGTGCCCTGCCGCTTCGAGGCCACCGAGCACGATCAGGTTCGTGGGCGTGCCGATGGGGGTCGCGAGCCCCCCGATCGACGCGCCGTACGCCACGGCCAGGATCAACCCTACCGAAAGCGGATCGGACGCGCCCCGCCGCGCGCCGAGCGACGCCGCTACGGACAGCGCGACCGGCATCAGCATGATCGTCGTTGCCGTGTTCGATATCCATGCCGAGAGAAGCGCGGAGGCGCAGAGGAAGCCCGCAATCATCCCCCGCGCGCCCGCCCCGGCCCGGCTGACCGTCAGAAGCGCGAGCCGCTCATGCAGGTTCCACCGCTCGACCGAGCGCGCGACGATGAAGCCGCCGAGGAGGAGGACGATGATCGGGCTGAAGTAGGGCGCCGACGCCTCCCCCATCGAGGTCACCCCGAAGAGCGGCAAGACGACGAGCGGCGAGAGCGAAGTGATGGGGATCGGGATCGCCTCGAACACCCACCAACAGGCCATCAGCGCCAGGAGCGCCAGGATGACCCGTGCGTCGAAGCTCAGCTCGCCCGGCAGCGGCAGGAGGAGGAGCGTGACGAACGCCGCGACACCAAGCACGAGGCCGAGACCCCGAGCGGTCCGATCAGACTGGCCGCCGGTTCCGTCAGCCTCCTCCCCCACTCGCGAACGACCTCAGTTCCCAGGCGCGTAGGGGAAGCTCTGCGCCTTATACCAGGCGAGGTCGTGCTCGGGCGGCCGCGCCCCCTCGGGCAGATCCAGGCCGTTCACGCTCTGCCAATAGGCGATGGACGCGTCGCGCCACCAGCGCGCTTCCTTCTCCTGGATGGCGAGGAAGTCCGCCGTCTGCGCATAGCGATCTTCGTCGATCTTCCCTTCGAGGCCCGCCCAGGTCTCGCGCATCGCCTGTACCTCAGCGACGCCGCGATCGTAGTGGGCGACGAGCGACTGCCAGAGGGTGCTGCCATCCTTCACCTCGTGATCCCACGGCACACGGTGGAACCACAGAAGCAATTCTTCCGGCGTCGTCTCGACCTCGTTCCACTGCGATGCCAGCGGCTCGTGGTATTGCGAGACCGCGTCCGACCCGCTCTCGGTCCGGTCGAAGCCGACCGCGTCCTTCGTGGCGCGGTGATAGTAGTAGGGCGTCCAGTCGGCACGGCCGAGGTCGTCGACCCACGGCGCGGGACCGTAGTGATGTCCCGTGCCCATGAGATGCGTGAGGCCGAGCGGCGTCATGTAGTCCACGACGGCCTCGCGCGAACGCATCATCATGCCGACGATCCGATCCACGGCCTCGGCGTCGTCCGTGAACGTCTGGCGTACCCAGTCACGCGCGATCGCCTCGGGCTCCGCCTTCGGGTCCCAGGCGAGCCGTCCGAAGGCGTACCAGTTGGCCTGCGCGAACTGGGAGCCCGACCAGTTCCGGTCCGTCCCGATGTTCGCGACGCCCGCCAGGCCGTCCACCCTGTCCGCGACCAGGCTGTCCTTGCCGCGCGCGTGCGTGTCCGCCGTCAACGCCTCGGACCAGAGGGGACCGAGGTAGGAGAGGTGCGTCGCGAACCCCAGGTACTCCTTGGTGATCTGAAGCTCCGCCAGGAGCGGCGTCTTCGGCATGGCGCCGAAGAGCGGCGAGAAGGGCTCGCGCGGCTGGAAGTCGAGGGGACCGTTCTTGACCTGCACGAGGACGTTGTCCGCGAACTTCCCGTCGAGGGGGACGAACTCCGTGTAGGCCTGCTTCACGCGGTCCTCGGGCTCCTCCGCCGAGTAGACGAAGGCCCGCCACATGACGATGCCACCATGCGGTTCGACGGCACGCGCGAGCATGTTGGCCCCATCCGCGTGGGTCCGGCCGTAGTCCTGCGGTCCCGGTTGGCCTTCGGAGTTCGCCTTGACGAGGAAGCCGCCGAAGTCGGGGATCGCGGCGTAGATCTCGTCCGCCTTCGCCTTCCACCACGCGGCCACCTCCCCATCGAGCGGGTCGGCCGTTTCGAGCCCGCCGATCTCGATCGGGGCGGAGAACCGCGCGGTGAGGTAGACCTTGATGCCGTAGGGCCGGAAGACGCCTGCAAGCGCCGCAACCTTCTCGATGAAGGGCGGGGTCAGCACGGTCGCGTCCGCGTTCACGTTGGTCAGTGAGACGCCGTTGATTCCGATCGACGCGTTCGCGCGGGCGTAGTCCGTGTAGCGCGGATCGAGGTAGTCCGGCAGCAAGTGCCAGTTCCAGATCGACTCGCCCGAATAACCACGCTCCACGTGCCGGTCGAGGTTGTCCCAGTGGTTCAGGAGGCGGAGCCGCTTCGCCGGCTGCTCGGTCAGACCGTCCTCCGGCATCGCCTCCCCGGTCGAGACAGCGCGGATCAGCCGATAGGTGCCGTAAAGAGCGCCGACGTCGGAGCGAGCGGTGATGACGTAGCCCTCACCG
Organism: Parvularcula dongshanensis; assembly: GCF_014199615.1. Lineage (GTDB taxonomy): Bacteria > Pseudomonadota > Alphaproteobacteria > Caulobacterales > Parvularculaceae > Parvularcula > Parvularcula dongshanensis. Next base: position 243,377 of record NZ_JACHOB010000005.1, read on the forward strand.
TCCATCGCGATCCTGTACCCCTCCTCGCCGACGTCGCGCTGACGGGGCAGTCGCGGCGAGCCCTCACCGCGGCAGGAAGACGTTGCGAAGCGGACGGTTCCGTGCGGCAAGGCGGCCGACAGTTCGTCCCGAGCGATCGTCAGGGTCTCGCTCGGCTCGTCGCAAGGAAGCGTGACATCGGCACCGCCGCCCTCGGCTCGCAGCCAAAGGCGGTAACCATCCTCGGCCCCAGCGCTTCCCCCTACGCCGAACAGAAGCACCGTCACGGCGCCCAGAGCGCCCAGAACTCGACCCATCGATCCTCCCACGCGTCGCTCCGCCTCTTGTCGGGCGGGTGATGGTGGGCGGTGAGAGGCTCGAACTCCCGACATCCTCGGTGTAAACGAGGCGCTCTACCAACTGAGCTAACCGCCCTTCGTCCCGTCGGTAGCGCGTCGGGACGTAAGGTTCAACGCGACGGGACGGGCTTACTCGTCTTCCGGGGTTTCCGGTGCTGCCTCGGAAGCCGGCTCAGTCATCTGTTCCAACGGCGCCTCGGTTTGAGGCGCTTGGGTTTGAGGCGCCGCGTCGGGCGCGTCCGAGCCGATCGCGTCGAGAAGGTCGCCCGAGTTGACCGCCCCAGGCACCACGGTCCGGCTCGGCTGCTCCTCGCCGGTCAGCTCGCGCAGGATGTCGCTCTGGTCCGTGCCGCGGTCGGCGGTCAGGGCCAGCAGAAGCGAAGAAGCGAAGAAGATGGTCGCGAGCACGGTCGTCGTGCGCGTCAGCGCGTTGGCCGCGCCGCGCCCCGACATGAAGCCGCCGCCCCCGCCACCGCCCATGCCGAGCGCGCCGCCTTCGGACCGCTGCAGCAGTACGACGATCACGAGCGCGACGACGATGAAGGTGTGAATGGCGAGGAGGATTGCGGTCATGGCGCTTCGAAGTTCCGTTCGGGAACGCGCGACCTAAGCCCCGGGGGGCGGGGACGCAAGGCCGAGGGGAGCGCCCAACCTTGCGACCATGATCGAAGCGCCGGGCGCATGGCCCGGCGCTTCGAGGTCGTTACTTGGCCAGGTCGAACCGGTCGGCGTTCATGACCTTGACCCATGCGGCGACGAAGTCACGCACGAACTTCTCTTTCGAATCGTTCTGCGCATAGACCTCGCAGAGCGAGCGAAGCTGAGAGTTCGAACCGAAGATCAGGTCCACCCGGCTCGCCAGCCAACGCTCCTGTTCGGTCGCGCGGTCGGTGCCGATGAACTCCTTGTCCTCTTCGGTCTTCGCCTTCCACGCCGTGCCCATGTCGAGCAGGTTGACGAAGAAGTCGTTGGTCAGCTGGCCCGGACGGTCGGTCAGGACGCCGTCCTTCTTGCCGCCCTGATTGGCGCCGAGAACCCGAAGACCGCCGACGAGGACCGTCATCTCCGGCCCACCGAGGCCGAGCAGGGTCGCCTTGTCGACGATCAGCTCCTCGGTCGGCACGGTGTGCGTCGCATGGACGTAGTTGCGGAAGCCGTCGGCATGCGGCTCGAGCGCTTCGAAGGACTCGACGTCCGTCTGCTCTTGCGTCGCGTCGCCTCGGCCGGGCGCGAACGGCACCTCGACGTCGTGACCCGCATCCTTGGCCGCCTTCTCGATCGCGGCCGAGCCGCCGAGGACGATGAGGTCGGCGAGCGAGACCTTCTTGCCGCCCTGCGCCTTCCCGTCGAAGTCAGCCTTGATCGCTTCGAGCTTGGAGAGGACGGCGGCGAGGCGCGCCGGGTCGTTCGCCTCCCAGTCCTTCTGCGGCGCGAGGCGGATGCGCGCGCCGTTGGCGCCGCCGCGCTTGTCGGACTGACGGAAGGTCGAGGCCGACGCCCAGGCGACGAAGACGAGGTCGGAGACCGAGAGGCCCGAATCCAAGATCTGCGACTTCAGCGCCTTGACGTCCGCGTCGTCGATCAGGGCGTGATCGACGGCGGGGATCGGGTCCTGCCAGATCAGGTCCTCTTCCGGCACTTCGGGGCCGAGGTAACGGACCTTGGGGCCCATGTCCCTGTGGGTCAGCTTGAACCAGGCCCGAGCGAAGGCGTCAGCGAACTCGTCGGGGTTGGCGAGGAAGCGGCGCGAGATCTTCTCGAACTCGGGATCGACCTTCAGCGACAGGTCGGTCGTCAGCATCATGGTCGGGACGGGTTTGTCCTCATGCGCGTCGGGCGCCATGTCCTCGGGCTTGATGCCCTTCGGCGCCCACTGCCACGCGCCGGCGGGGCTCTTCGTCAGCTCGTACTCGTAGTCGAAGAGCTGGTGGAAGTAGCCCATGTCCCACTCGGTCGGCTTGGCCGTCCACGGACCTTCGAGGCCCGAGGTGATGGTGTGACCGCCGCGGCCCGTGCCGTGGGTCGAGGTCCAGCCGAAGCCTTGGCCCGCGATGTCCGCGCCCTCGGGCTCGGCACCGACGAGGCTCGCATCGCCCGCGCCGTGGCACTTGCCGAAGGTGTGGCCGCCCGCGATCAGCGCAACGGTCTCCTCGTCGTTCATCGCCATGCGGCCGAAGGTGACGCGGATGTCGTGCGCGGCGCGCGCCGGGTCCGGCTCGCCGTCCGGGCCTTCGGGGTTCACGTAGATGAGGCCCATGTTCGAGGCCGCGAGCGGGTTCTCGAGCGCGCGGTCGCCCGACCAACGGTCGTTATTGCCGAGCCACTCGGCCTCGGTGCCCCAGTAGACGTCACGCTCGGGCTCGTAGATGTCCTCGCGGCCGCCGCCGAAGCCGAAGGTTTTGAAGCCCATCGATTCGAGTGCGACGTTGCCGGTCAGCACGAGGAGGTCGGCCCAGCTGAGCGCGTTGCCGTACTTCTGCTTGATCGGCCACAGGAGCCTGCGCGCCTTGTCGAGGTTCGCGTTGTCCGGCCAGGAGTTCAGCGGCGCGAAGCGCTGCGCGCCGGAGGACGCGCCGCCCCGGCCGTCCGAGACGCGGTAGGTCCCCGCCGCGTGCCAGGCCATGCGGATGAAGAACGGGCCGTAATGTCCGTAGTCGGCCGGCCACCACTCCTTCGAGTCGGTCATCAGCGCGAGCAGGTCCTGCTTCACCGCCGCGTAGTCGAGCGTGCTGAACGCCTTCGCGTAGTTGAAGCCTTCATCCATCGGGCTGGGCGAGACGCCGCCTTGATGAAGGATGTCCAGGTCCAGGGCCTTCGGCCACCAGTCCTTGTTCATCCGGCCCTTCAGGCGGGCCGGCTTGTGAATCACGGGGCACCTTGCTTCGCCGTCCATGATATCCTCCGTCTCAGTGTGAAAGCTTAGATCGAGATGCTGGGAGGGGCTGCGTGCTTGGCGACGGCAGGCAGGCATCGACCCACCCGCTTGCGGGGCGGAGACATGACCGTTCGCTCGCGATCCGGTCCAAACCCGTGCCCTTCCTCATGCTGCCCCCAGGCTAGGCCCAACGCTACTGACGGAAAAGCGGATCATGCACATGCGCAGTATCGATTTAGTCGATAGCGGTGCGTCTGAGCGGTCGGGACAGCCCCGTGGTGGCGCGCGATGAGCTCGCCCTTAGCTATGCTGCATGACCGACATGGCTGCCCGCATCGCTGTACTGCTCGATACCGACGTTACGAAGGTCCATCCGCTGGGGGTCGGCAGCTCGGGAAGCGGCGCGGTCCTGACGCGCGTCACGCTCGCGGACGGCCAGGACGTCGTGGCGAAGTCGGCGGAAGCCGAATTCTCCGGCCTCACCTTGGAAGCGTGGATGCTCGAGACGTTGGCGAGCCACGGCCTTCCCGTGCCCGCCGTCCATCACGCCGAGGACCGGCTGCTGGTGATGGACTACGTCCCCTCGAACGGAGGGCTCGACACGAAGGCGCAGGAGAATGCCGCCGATGCGGTCGCCGCCCTTCACGACGTGACGGGCGAGTGCTTCGGCTTGGATCGCGACACGGTCATCGGTCCCCTGCCCCAGCCGAACCCGCAGGCGGAGGACTGGCGTGTCTTCTTCGCCGAACACCGCCTGCGCCGGTTCGCGAGGAAGGCGCGAGACGAAGGGCGGTTGAGCGCGAAGACCGCGGCCTCGATCGACCGCGTCGCGGACCGGGTCGATAAGCTCATACCCGCTGGCTCCGTCCCCTCGCTGATCCACGGCGATCTTTGGGGCGGCAACGTGATGGTCGGCGCAGACGGCCGCTGCCGCTTCATCGACCCGGCCATCTACTACGCCGATGCGGAGGTCGAACTTGCCTACTCGACCCTCTCCGGCACGTTCGGGGACGCATTCTTCGGCCGCTACCGGGAACACCGGCCGATAGCGCCGGGCTTCTTCGAGGAGCGGCGGGACCTCTACAACCTCTACCCGCTCCTCGTGCACACGCGGCTCTTCGGCGGACACTACGCGCAATCCGTCGAGCGGATCGCGGCGCGCTTTGCCTAGGCGTCGACCGTTCGGTGGATGACGCGGATCAGGGTCAGGCCCTGGACGATGATGCTGAAGAGGACGACGGCGTAGGTCGCAGCCAGGATCGCGGCCTTGTAGGGGTTCTCCGGGATCGACAGCGCGAGCGCGACCGAGATGCCGCCGCGCAGGCCGCCCCAGGTGAGGACCGGGATCGTGCCGCGGACGAAGTGCTGCTTCACCCGGAGGACGGTGACGGGCGCCGCGACCGCGGCAAGCCGGGCGCACAGGACGATCGGGATCACGAGGAGGGTCAGGCCGAGCAGCGACGGCTCGAACCGAAGCACGATCACCTCGAGTCCGATCAGAAGGAAGAGAAGCGAGTTCAGGATCTCATCCGTCAGGGTCCAGAAGCCGAAGAGGTAGCGCTCCGTCTGCCCGCTCAGCGCATCGACGGGGCCCCTGTTGCCGATGAAGACGCCAGCCACGACGACCGCGATCGGCCCGCTGATGTGAAGCTGGTCCGCGATCGCGTAGCTGCCGGTGACGAGGGCCAGCGAGATCAGGACCTCGATCGCGTAGTCGTCGATCGCCCGCATCCCGCGATAGGCGAGGTAGCCCGTCACGAGACCGAGGAGCGCGCCGCCTAGCGCCTCGACGACGAAGAGTTCGCCGATCTCGGCGAGATCGATGCCCTCCCCCGACATGCCGAGCGCCGCGGCGAGGAGGGCGGTGAAGATCACGACGCCGACGCCGTCGTTGAACAGCGACTCCCCGGTCATCTCCGCTTTGAGGACCTCGGGAACGGGCGTGACGCGCAGGGTCGACAGGACCGCGACGGGGTCGGTCGGGCTGATCAGCGCGCCGAAGACGAGCGCCCAGGGCAGCGGCAAGGCGATGCCCAAGACCTGCGCGGCGCCCCAAACCCCGAGGCCCACCACCGCCGTCGAGATCAGGACGCCGAGCGTCGCCATCGAGCCGATCACCCAAGCCCGGTCGCGAAGCTTGCCGAGGTCGACGTGCAGCGAACCCGCGAAGAGCAGGAAGGCGAGCATGCCGCCCAAGACCGTCTCCTGAAAGTCGATCCGCCGGATCACCGACGCCACGCGGTTCTGAAGGTCGAGATCGGGTAGCACGAGTTGAAGCCCGACCAGGACCAGCGACGAAGCGAGGCCCATGATGAGAAGGCCGATCGTGTGCGGCAGGTGAATGAAGCGATGATTCACCCAGGCGAAGCTCGCGGTCAGCACGAGGAGGATCGCGACCAGGTCGAAGAGCGACAGCATGCGTGTTCCCCCGGGTCCGGTTACGCCCGAGTCGGGCTTTCGGAACGGTAGGGGTGCCAGGCGGCCCGCTCAACAGCGCTCAGGCGCCTAGCCTTGCGCGACCGCCAGCCAGTCGTCCTCGGTCATCACATCGAGCCCCAGCTCCTGCGCCTTCTTGAGCTTCGAGCCCGCCCCCGGCCCCGCGACGACGATGTCGGTCTTGGCCGAGACGGAGCCCGCCACCTTCGCGCCCATACGCTCGGCCTGCGCCTTCGCCTCGTCGCGGGACATGCGTTCGAGCTTGCCGGTGAAGACGATGGTCTTGCCCGCGACCGGCCCCTCCGCCGCCACGGCCTCGGGCGGCGCGGGGTCGAGCTGGGCCAGGAGCCGTCCTAGCGCCTCACGGTTGTGCGCCTCGTGGAAGAAGGCCGCGAGCGCGTCCGCCACCGTTTCGCCGAGCCCGTCGATGTCGATCAGCTGCGCGCGTGCCGCCTCGTCCCCTGCCGCCAGCGCTTTGCCGAGACCTACGAACTCCTCAGCCGACGGATAGCGCCGCGCGAGGAGCCGCCCCGTGATCTCGCCGACGTGGCGGATACCAAGCGCGAAGATCACTCGCGCGAGCGGCGCCGTCCGGCTCGCCTCGATCGAGCGGTAGACGTTGTCGAGGGCGGTCTGGTTCGTGACCTCGCTGGTCCACTCTTCGCTCCGCGTCTTGGTCGCGGGCTTGCGGCGATAGCTTCGGAGATCGGAGGTGCCGAAGACGGCGCCCTCCCCTTGCCGCGCCTCGAGGGTGTAGAGGTCGGCGGGCTCACGGACGATGTGGCGGGCGAACCACTCCTCCACCTGGCGTTCGCCGACCCCGTCGATGTCCATCGCCTTGCGCGAGACGAAGTGCTTCAGCCGCTCGACCGCCTGTGCCGGGCAGGTCAGCCCGCCCGTACAGCGTCGCACGACGTCGGGGGCGCCCGTGCGGGGGTTCAGCTCGTTTACCGCTTCCGATCCGCAGACCGGGCAGTGATCAGGAAAGTCGTAGGGCTTCGTGCCCTTCGGCCGCGCCTCTTCCAGTACGCTGACGACTTGAGGGATCACGTCGCCCGCACGTTGGATCACCACCGTGTCGCCTTCGCGGAGGCCCAAACGCTCGATCTCGTCCTTGTTGTGCAGCGTCGCGTTCGAGACGACCACGCCGCCGACATTGACCGGGGTCAGCTTGGCGAGCGGGGTCAAGGCGCCCGTGCGCCCGACATTGATCTCGATCCGCTCGACCACGGTCTGCGCGCGCTCCGCCGGGAACTTGTGCGCGACGGCCCAGCGCGGCGTGCGCGTGATGATCCCCAGCCGCTGCTGCCAGTCGAGGCGGTCGACTTTGTAGACGACCCCGTCGATGTCGTAGGGCAGGCTTGCCCGCTGCCGCTCGATCTCGCGGTAGTGGTCCAGCGCGCCTTCGATGGTTTCCACACGGCGGGTCAGGTCGTTGACGCTGAAGCCATAGCTTCCGAGCCGGTCCAGGATCTCGCTTTGTGTACCGCCTAGGCTCTCCGACACCTGCCCCCAGGCGTAGGCGAAGAAGCGCAAGGGGCGGCTCGCGGTGATGGCGGAGTCCTTCTGCCTCAAACTTCCCGCCGCCGCGTTGCGCGGGTTCGCGAAGCGCTCCTTGCGGCCCGCCCCCGCCCCTTGCGCCTCGCCTCGTTCGATGGCTTCGTTCAGCGCCGCGAAGTCTGGCTTGGTCATGTAGACCTCGCCGCGCACCTCGAGCACGTCCGGGGCACCCTCGATCTTCTTCGGGATGTCATCCAGCGTCCTGAGGTTCGCGGTCACGTCCTCGCCGGCCCGCCCGTCCCCCCGCGTCGCGCCGAGCACGAGCTTACCCTTCTCGTAGCGCAGCGAGGCCGAGAGCCCGTCGATCTTCGGCTCGGCGGTCAGCGCGACGGTCTCGTCCTCGGACAGCGATAGGAAGCTCCGCACACGCTTGACGAACTCGGCCACGTCCTCGTCCGAGAAGGCGTTGTCGAGGCTGAGCATGGGCTCGGCGTGCTGGACCTTGGCGAAGCGCGAGGACGGCGCGGCGCCGACCCTCCGGCTCGCGCTGTCAGGCCGGACGAGGTCCGGGAACGCTTCCTCGAGCGCGGCGTTGCGCGCCTTCAGCGCATCGTACTCGGCATCGGACATGACCGGCGCGTCGTCGGCGTAGTAGGCGGCATCGGCCTCGCCCATGCGCGCGGCGATCCGTTCCAGCTCTTCGGCCGCATCTTCCCGCGAGAGGTCGGCTGGATCGAGGTCACGCGTCGTCACGAAGGCGCTCCGTCAGGCTTGGCGCTTCCCTAGCGCGAGGCCGCACCGCCGCCCAAGCCGGGCTTTTACAGAAGTCAGGCCGCCGAACGCGCGGCCTCGCGACTGTCCGACAGAAGCGTCCGCGCCGCGGCCCGTGCCTCGTCGGTGACCTTGGCGCCCGAAAGCATCCGCGCGATCTCCTCGATCCGCGCGGGCTCGTCGAGCGGCGTCACGCTCGTCGTCATCGACTTCTTGCCCGCCTTCGAGACCAGCCAGTGGTCCCGGCCCCTCGCCGCGACCTGCGGGCTGTGGGTGACGACCAGGACCTGGCTGCCGTCTGCGATGCGCGACAGGCGCTCGCCGATCGCGTCGGCGACCGCGCCGCCGACGCCCGCGTCCACCTCGTCGAAGATGATGACGGTCTTGCCGTCCTTGGCGACCAGGCTCGCCTTCAGCGCGAGGACGAAGCGGGAAAGCTCGCCGCCCGAGGCGATCTTCGAGAGCGGCCCCAGCGGCGCGCCGGGATTGGTCGAGATCAGGAACTGGACCTTGTCGATGCCGGACGGCCCCGGCTCGTCGGGATGTGGGTCGACGTCCGCGGCGAAGGTCGCGTGACCGAGCTTGAGGGGCCCGAGCTCGCCCTTCACCGCCTTGTCGAGTCCCTTCGCGGTCCGCCGCCTACGCTCGGACAGCTCGGCGGCGGCCTGGTCGTAGGCGCGGCTCGCTGCCTTCACGTCCGCTTCCAGCTTGCCGAAGCTCGCCTCGCCCTCATCGATCAGCGCGAGCTGCCGCTCGACCTCGTCCCGATAGGCGGCGAGGTCGTCCGGCGCGCGCGAGTGCTTCCGGCCCGCGGCCCTCAGCGCGAAGAGGCGCTCTTCGACGGTGTTCTGCTCTTCGGGGTCCTGGACGAAGGCGTCGGCCGCGTCGATCACGGCCGAGCGCGCCGCCGCGAACTCCGACAACGCCGCGTCGAGCCGCGTGATCGCCGCCGTCAGGGGCGCCGCATCCTCCTCGGGCAGGCGGCTCGCCGCGCGCTCCATCCGGCCCGCGGCGGAGGAAAGCTTCTGTTCCAAGCCGTCATCGCCCAGCATCTCGACCGCGTCGGCAAGGTCCGACGACACCTTCTCCGCCGCCATCAGGACCGCCCGCCTGTCGGCGAGCTGCGCCTCTTCGCCCGGCTTGGGATCGAGCTTCGACAACTCGTCCGCCACGTGCCGCAGGTAGTCCGCCTCGCGCAGCGCCTTCTCCCGGCTCGCCTGCCGCTCGGCCAGCGCCCGCTCCTTCGCGCGGCGCTCTTCGTAGAGGCCGCGGACCTTCTGCACGTCCGCGAGCAAGCCGCCATAGGCGTCGAGGAGGTCGCGGTGCGCCGCGACGTTGAGGAAGCCCTGGCTCTGGTTCTGACCATGCACCTCGATCAGCGCCTCGCCCACCTTGCGTAGGAGCGCGACCGAGACCGGCTGGTCGTTGACGAAGGCGCGGGAGCGGCCGTTGGCCTCCTGCACGCGGCGCAAGATCACGAGGTCGTCGTCCGTCTCGAGCCCGCCCTCGCTCATTACGTCCCAGACGACGTGGTCTTCGCCGACGTCGAAGGTCGCCGAGACGATGCCTTTCTCCTGCCCGATCCGCACGAGGCTCTTCTCGGCCTTGGCGCCGGTCGCGAGGCCGAGGCTGTCGAGCAGGATCGACTTCCCCGCCCCCGTCTCGCCCGTGAGCGCGGTGAGGCCGCCGCCGACCTGAAGCCGGAGCTTGTCGATCAACACGATGTCCTGGATGCTAAGCTCGCACAGCATGAAGAGCGATGTCGCCCTGCCCGTGAGCGCGGTCAAGAAGACGTGGTGCGACGAGAACCGAGCGTGGCGGCTTTCTTGCTAGCCCCGAGGCTGCACTCTAAGCAGTCCGGTATGTGCGCACCCGACGTGCCGCCAGGCAAATCAGAAGACGCTGTACGGCTAGGAAACGGCAGGGGTTATGAACGCGTTGATCTCCACGGCTAGCAACGTCCTGCAGGACACTCGCGGCCGGGTCGCGACCTTGATCTTGACTTGCATCGCGCTCGCGATCGTCTTCAGCTTCTGGGACGGTCTCGGCGACCTTTGGATGCGATGGGGCCAGCAGCAGGAGCTGAGCCACTCCTACTTCCTGCCGCTCATCACTCTTTGGATGCTCTGGGAGCGGCGCGACGCCCTTACGAGGAGCGTCGGGGCGCCCGCGCTCTCCGGCTTCGTCGTCGCTGGCGCGGGGATGTTCCTTCTCTTCCTCGGCGCGCTGACCCACATCATGGTGGCGGTCCACCTCGGCTTCGTTCTGACGCTCATCTCGCTGCCCTTGATCCTCGGCGGTTGGTCCCTGTTCGCGATCTCGGTGGTGCCCCTCGCCTACCTCTTCTTCATGGTGCCGCCGCCCTACTGGGTGATCACCCGGATGTCCCACAGCTTCCAGCTCATGTCCTCGGCGCTGGGCGTGGACATGATCCGCATGTTCGGCATTCCCGTCGAGCTGTCGGGCAACGTGATCAAGCTGCCGACCGAGACCCTGCAGGTCGTCGAGGCCTGCTCGGGCCTTCGCTACCTCTTCCCCTTCCTCAGCCTCGGGGCGCTGGCCGGCTACTTCTACAAGGGCCCGCTGTGGCAGCGCGTGGCGATCTTCCTCTCCACGATCCCAATCACCATCCTGATGAACAGCTTCCGGATCGCGGTCACCGGCGTCCTCGTGGACCGCTACGGCACGGGGCATACCGAAGGCGCGCTGCACTTCTTCGAAGGCTGGGTCGTCTTCTTGATGTGCATCGCCTTCCTGATGCTCGTCATCTGGGCTTTCACCCTGCTGCGTGGCCAGAAGAGCCCGCTGGCCTTCGTCGGCTTCGAGACGGTCCCGGCGCGGACGCCTACGGGCACCTGGACCCAGCCCGCCTTCGTCCGCAACGGCGTGATCCTGACGGCGGTGATCCTCGCCATGGGCGTCTTCGTGCACGCCGTCGGCAACCGCACGATCCTCATTCCCGAACGCGAGGACTTCGACACGCTGCCCTTCGAGTTCCCGGAATGGACGTCCCGGCAGGCGACCCTCGACGTGGAGGTTGCCACCACGCTCGGCGCCGACGACTACATCATCGCCGACATGACTGGGCCCGACGGCCAGTACGTCAACCTCTACATCGCCTACCTCGACGCGCAGCGCGACGGCCGCTCCTGGCACTCCCCCGCGCAGTGCCTGCCGGGCGGCGGGTGGGAGCCGGTCCGGCACGACATCGAGGCGACCGAGCGCCTCAACGGCGAACGCTACTTCCGCAACCGCATGGTCATCGAGCAAGGCGACGATCAGATGCTTGTCTACTACTGGTACGATCAGCGGGGACGGAAGATCGCGAACGAGTTCATGATGAAGTTCGCCCTGATGTGGGACAGCCTCGTCAAACGGCGCTCGGACGGTGCGATGATCCGTCTGATGACGCCGGTCATGCCGGGCGAGACCGTCGGCGACGCCGAGGCGCGGCTAAACGCGATGCAGCGCGAACTCGAACCCAAGCTGCCGCGCTACGTCCCGAACTGACCGTATGAAGGTTCTTCTCTTCGCGCCCAACGCGTCCGAACGCATGGGTGGTGAAGCGGTGCTGCCGCTCCACTACCTACGCGAGTTCGAGGCGATGGGTCTGCGCGTTTCGCTGCTGACCCACGCCCGTTGCCGCGCCGAGCTGACGTCGGGTCCTTACGCTCGCTACGACCTGCACTTCATCGAGGACTCGCCCGCCGAAAAGGCGATCTGGCGCTCCACGAAGGGCCTTCCCTCCCCCGTGCGCTCGGCCGGCGGGATCGCCACGGGCACGCTGACCGACTACCGCCTAGGGGCGGCTGCGCGGCGCCTCGCCGAGCGCAGTGGCTGCGACCTCATCCACCAAGTCACGCCGGTCTCGCCGCGAGCGCCGTCCTTCGTCACCGGAACCGGGCTGCCGCTCGTGATCGGACCGATGAACGGCAATATGAGCTACCCGGCAGGGTTCGAGGCGGGGTGGGGCGAAGGGACCGGCAAGGTGGTCGGCGCCGCGAGGGCGCTGTCGGATGGTCTCAACGCCGCCTTCCCGGGCAAGACGAACGCGGCGCGCCTCCTGGTCGCCAACGAACGGACGCGGCGCGGCCTGCCCGCCGGCATCGCCGACGCAAAGGTCGTCACGCTGGTCGAGAACGGCGTCGACCTTTCCCTTTGGCAGGCACCGGAACCCCTCGCCGAGACGCAGCGGGACCTCGTCTTCGTCGGACGCCTCGTGAAGTGGAAGGCCGTCGACATTCTGATCGACGCGGTGGCATCCGTTCCCGAGGTGAGGCTGCGGATTGTCGGTGACGGCGCCCAGCGCGCTGCGCTCGAGGCACAGACCAAGTCGCTCGGCCTTTCGGACCGCGTGCTGTTCGAAGGTTTCCAACCGAAGGAACGGGTCAGGTCGATGATCTCGGACAGCCGAGCGCTCGTCCTGCCCTCCGTCTACGAGTGCGGGGGGGCTGTGGTGCTCGAGGCCATGGCGTGCGCACGGCCGGTCGTCGCGACGGATTGGGGCGGTCCGGCCGACTATCTTGAGGACGGCGCGACCGGCTTCCTGGTCGCCCCCTCCTCGCCCGAAGGCTTGCGCGACGGGCTTGCCGAAGCGATCCGCAAGCTTGGCGATACGGAACGCGCTTGTGCGATGGGCCTCGCGGGTCGCCGCCGGGTGGAGGCCGACTTCTCGTGGAAGGCGAAGGCCGAGTTCGTGCGCGGCGTCTACGAGGACGTGCTGGCCGAACGCTCGGGCGTCCGGCCAGCGGCCTGACTTAGAAGGTCACGTCGGTGCGGACGCCGACGTCCGGCACCTTGTCGTCCATCAGGTTCGACTTCGCGATCTCCCATCCGAACCGGGTCGAGCTGTCCGTTGAGCCCCAGATCGCGGCGTGCTCGAGCGTCATCTCGATCAGGGTCATGCGGGGATCTTCCTTGCCGTGCTCGAACCAGGCCGCGACGATCGGGTCCCAGAACTGATCGACCTTGGCGGGGTCCTTGTTCTCGCGCAGCGTGCCCTTGGCGCAGGCGTGGTAGTCGTGGTCCTTGCCGACGACGCAGAAATGCGCCTCGGCGTGCCCGGCCTGAACCTGCTTGCAGAGGTCGGAATCGTTGTGGAGGTAGAACCACAGCTTCTTGGCCTCGGGCTCCTCGCGCGGGCTCATCGGCTGCATGTGGTCGGGCAGGCCTTTCACGCCGAGCATGCCGGCGCGGACCTTCTTCACCTCTTCCCAGAACTGCTTCTCGGGCGCTTCGCGCGTTTCCTTGAGATCGACCATGAAGGCCTCCCTGATGCTTCGGGGGGAGAACGGGAGGGCGGCCCTCCCGGTTCCCCTTCAGGGGCAGCGTTCAGGCGTCGAAGTCGGCCTCGGTCGCCTCGCGCAGGACGTCGAGCGTCACCTCTGGCGCCATCTCGACGAGCTTGAGGCGCCGTGCCGTCTTGTCGACGTCGAAGACCGCATGGCTCGAGACGACCCGGTCGACGCAGGCGACGCCGGTCAGCGGCAGCGAGCATTCGTGCAGGAGCTTCGGTGCGCCCGACTTCGAGACGTGGTCCATGAGGACGACGACGCGCTTGACGCCGGCGACGAGGTCCATCGCGCCGCCCATGCCCTTCACCATCTTGCCCGGGATCATCCAGTTGGCGAGGTCGCCGCCCTCGGAGACCTCCATCGCGCCGAGGATGGAGAGGTCGATGTGCCCGCCCCTGATCATCGCGAAGCTGTCCGCCGAGCTGAAGAAGCTCGTCTTCGGCAGGGCGGTGATCGTCTGCTTGCCGGCGTTGATGAGGTCGGCGTCGACCTCGTCTTCGTAAGGGAACGGCCCCATGCCGAGCATGCCGTTCTCGGACTGCAAGGTCACGTCCATGCCCTCGGGGATGTAGTTCGCAACCAGGGTCGGGATGCCGATGCCGAGGTTCACGTAGAAGCCGTCCTCGAGCTCGGAGGCCGCCTTCTGCGCCATCTGTTCGCGGGTCCAGGGCATCACTCGCCTCCTGCGGCGGCTTGTTCGGGGTGCGAGGTCCGCTCGCGGACGGTGCGCTGCTCGATGCGCTTTTCTTGGGCCGCCTGGACGATCCGGTCGACGTAGATGCCGGGAGTGTGGATGGTGTCGGGGTCGAGCTCGCCCGGCTCGACCAGCTCCTCGACCTCGGCGACGCACACCTTCCCGGCGGTCGCCATCATCGGGTTGAAGTTGCGGGCGGTCTTGGAGAAGACGAGGTTTCCGGCCTTGTCGCCCTTGGCGGCGCGCACGATCGAGAGGTCTGCGACGAGGCCCGTCTCGAGGATGTAGCGCTCGCCGCCGAACTCGCGCTCTTCCTTGCCCTCCGCGATCAGCGTGCCGACGCCGGTCTTGGTGTAGAAGCCGGGAATGCCCGCCCCGCCCGCGCGGATGCGCTCGGCCAGCGTGCCTTGCGGGTTGAACTCGAGCGCGAGGTCGCCCGAGAGGTACTGCTCTTCGAAGGTCTTGTTCTCGCCGACGTAGGAGGAGACCATCTTCGCGATCTGGCGGGTCTGGAGGAGAAGCCCGAGGCCCCAATCGTCGACGCCCGCATTGTTCGAGACGACCGTCAGCCCCTTGGCGCCCGAATCCCTGAGCGCCAGGATCAGCGTCTCGGGGATGCCGCAGAGGCCGAAGCCGCCCGCCATCACCGTCATCCCGTCCCGCGTCAGGCCTTCGAGCGCGGCCTTCGCGTCGGGGTACACCTTGTTCGCCATGTCGCCTCCGATCTTGGAGGCGTTGTGACGGGGGCGCGGCGGCCCTTCAAGGTTGGAGTGCGGAAGGCGCGCACGCCGAAGCGGCTGAGTCTTTTGTGGCGCTATCGCTCGCGATGCTCGCTACTTGAGCGCTGGCTGGCGGCACGGGCCTTCGGCCTGTGCGCCAGCGGGCGCGCAGCGGGCAGCCGTTCTCGTCCGCCCCGAGTGCGGTATGAGAAGGTCCGGGGTGTCCCGCGCGCGGCTCGCCGCAGTTCGGGGAGTGGTAAGGTTGTCTGCGGCGCAAGGGGTCCCAAACCCTCGCAACGCGCGGTACGGGACCCTCCACCTCCCTCGAGGCGATCCGCCGGGGCCGTTCTTCAGCTCGCCCGGCGCGTGTCTGGCCCGATACGGCGGGATGCATTCCATCACCCAGGCCGACCGGCACGTGGTCCCGCAGCGGCAGGCAGGAGAGACGTCAGCTGTCCGCCCCGCCCCGGCCCTGCCGCGACGAGGCAAGGATGGCACGGGACGACAGGGCGGGGATAAGTCGTAGGGCGGGTCGCGGAACCGCTCGTTGACGACGACGTCGTAAGCTCTGCGACGACGAAAGGACCTCGCTTTGACTGAACCAGCTCTTGCCCGGCAGCTTTGGACGTTCTCAGACCTCCTTGCGAAGGCTGGGCTCGATCCGGCTGAGGTTCGGCTGTTGCGGCATCAGACGGTCGCGGACACCGGGATGACGCCTTACCTTCTTTGGCGAGACGACAGGCCTGCTTTCGAAGATTATCAGGCTGTCCAGACGCTGGGCAATCGGGCCAAGCTCTCGGCGCCCTACTGGGCATGCTTCGTCTGCCCACCGGGAGAGACGCTTTTCGTCGGTGTTTACCGGGCCGAGCGCAAGGGCTTCGGCGATCAGGACCGGACCGATCCCCTCACCGGCCGGACCGAGCGCGAGCTTGGGACAGGTGAGGTCGATGCCTACGACCTGGCGCCCGCCCCTACGCTGTCAGATTACATCGGTCGGCTGACGATCGATTGGGGCCTGGGCACAAGGAGCTGGATACAGCGGGGCGATGGGACGCCCAAGCCCGTGGCGGAGTTGCGACGTGAGTTCCGCGATCCGGCCTATCCTGGCCACAGCGAGCTTCTGCTTAAGCTGACGGACGTGCCAGGCCTTCCAGCCTCTTGGCGAGAGGTGCTCCGTAGCGCGCGGGGCGTGTACCTTCTGACCTGCCCCCGGACGAAGGAGCAGTATGTCGGCTCGGCCTGTGGCACGGGCGGCTTCCTGTCGCGATGGTCCGACTACGCCGCGAACGGGCACGGGGGGAACGTAGCGCTGAAGAGCCGGGAGCCGAGCGAGTATCAAATCAGCATTCTCGAAGTGAGTGCCAGCACAGCGACCGAAGGCGATGTGCTGGCGGCGGAGGGACGCTGGAAGCGGAAGCTGCAGAGCCGCGAGATGGGGCTGAACCGGAACTGATGCAGAGTCTGTAGGGTGGATAAAGCGAAGGGGATCCACCGTCGCGAAGCCCGAACCACCGAACCGCCCCCCCCGCCGGGGCGAGCACCCCGGGACGGCGACGCCCCCGGCGCGGGGCGTCACGCCCCTGCGGCGTGTGGCACCTGCGTAGATCCGCTTCGCTTGATCCATCCTACGCGTGGTGGGCAGGGCCCAACTAGAAAAACTAACTATACTGTATGTGGAGATCACGGGCACGTTACCATATACCTGTCCGCACCCACACTTTTGGAAAGGAGGTGATAATATGAACACGGAATATGCAACAAAGCTAGCTTCTACGGTTTCGCCGAGCTATCTAAGAGGCTGTCACGACGGTATCCGTCGAGCGTTGCAATGTGACTTGGATCCAGAATGTCAGGATCATTACGGCGTGCAGGAGTACGCTGACTGGTCCGAATGGCGAGACATTCTGGAAGCTGAGATGACATCGCGTAATATTTCCTTTGTACGGATAATTTTCTAAACAAGGGACCTACAACACTGGTGGTTGCTCAGAAACGTCGTATCCGCGGTTCTGAGCTCCCAACTGATTTGCAGTATCCAATTCTACGGGAATACCCCGGATGGATGCGTTCCGCTCCTGGCGGGGTACCGGGTAAACCTCTACTTCGCGCGGCCGATAGATACGGGTCGCTGCGGCGTACTCGTCGCCGAGCCGGTCGTAACCCGCAGCCGTAAGATCGAGAGGACCGTCCGGTGCTTCCGCAAAGGCACTGATCATTGGAAATGCGTGCGGTGCGATTGGTTGATGACGCGGCATGCCTACACGGCAGCACGCTCGCGACGCGACAAGAACGTAGGGCAGTTGCCCCGCATTGAAGCTAAAGCTGCCGCGTAAACGTTACGGGCAACCGCGTCGCTGCGTCCGCAGCCGTCGGAGCGTACGGTGGGAGCGGCACGTGGCTGCCTGCAACGTCGCACGGTCCCCATCGGCGTCAGGCACGGGCAGCCGCCCTACGGCGCAGGGCGTCCGTCTACTGCGAAGCGCAACACTCCCGCCGGAGCGAGCAATCCGCACGCAACGCCCGCGCTACGCACAGCGCTCGCCGAGCAGACACAAATTAAGGAGTGTGAGTAATAACCGTACGGAGAAAGAAAACAATTTCCTGCTCCGCAGCGTGGCCAAATTTGCGCGCGGTGAAATCAGTATTGAAATCGAACATCGCTTTCCGTATACTGAGAGTATCAGCCTCGCGAATGAATTCGGCAATCAATCCCCGTGGAATCTCCTCATGCGCTGAGATTTCGTCCGGTCGATACATTTTGCTACTGATCGTAAAATCTAAAGTAAACCAAGGTCCATTCGGGGAGTCGTAAGCTTCAGGCTCTGCATAGATCCGCCCCCCACCGGAACCTTCTTCTAGCGCCGCACTACCGATACGGAAGAACAGAGCAACGGTACCCTCAAGAGTTGCAACCTCTTCATCGTAATCGAAGCGATTAAATGCCGAGATAATCTTGTAATCCAAGACATTAGATTGATCAGATAACGCTTGTTTAAGATGAGGTTGCTGCTGGGGAGGAGTTGAACAGCGCCAACCTGGTCTGATATCTAAGTACGCAAGTGCACTCTGTTTAAACTCTGCGCAATCAAAAAATCGAAACCATCATCTTATGCGCCGAGCGAGCAAGTACAGTCTCGTTCTTCTGACTAAACATATTCAACCAAGAAGACCATCGCTGAATCAAGTCAAATTTCGCACCAGTCAATAAATACGATGATTGCGATTTGCTTTCAGCTGCGAGAGCTTTGATCTCCGCGCGCTGAAGTTCGAGCTCCTCTCTTTGCAGAAGAATAGTTGCGATAATCCATAAAAAAGAAAGTGATCCTGCGAACCCAGCAAGGAAGTCGCCAATTTCGTTGGCTGGCCGCGCCCACACGCAGCCACCCACGAAAATTGCGACCGCCCATAAAGCGACGGGCACGCTGATAACGGACGCCCAGAATACTGGCGAACGCCACCGCACCTTCCGTAGCACCTGCCTACAGTTACCCTACCGCACCCGCTCCTCTTCAACGCCTTCCGCCCCCTCTTCCCCAGGCTCCCGCTTCGGTCCTTCGGGGATGAACTCGAAGGCGAGCGCTCCCTCCTTGACCTCGACGCGGACGATGCCGCCCTCTTTGAGCTTGCCGAAGAGGATCTCGTCGGCGATCGGCTTCTTGACGTGCTCCTGGATGACGCGGGCGAGCGGGCGGGCGCCCATCTCCTCGTCGAAGCCGCGTTCGGAGAGCCAGCGCGTGGCCTCCTCGGTCAGCTCGAAGGTGACGCCGCGGTCCTGAAGCTGGGCCTCGAGCTGGAGGACGAACTTCGCGACGATGCGGTCGATGATGGGCTTGGAGAGGCCCGCGAACTGGATGATCGCGTCGAGGCGGTTCCTGAACTCCGGCGTGAAGAGGCGCTTGATGGCCTCGTCGCGCTCGTCATCCTTCTTGCCCGCGCCGAAGCCGATGGCGTTGCGCGTCGAGTCCGCCGCGCCCGCATTGGTCGTCATGATGATGACGACGTTGCGGAAGTCGATCTTCTTGCCGTGGCTGTCGGTCAGGGCGCCGTTGTCCATCACCTGCAGGAGGATGTTGAAGACCTCCGGGTGGGCCTTCTCGATCTCGTCGAGCAGCACCACTGCATGTGGATTCTGGTCCACGGCGTCGGTCAGGAGGCCGCCGCCCTGGTCGAAGCCGACATAGCCCGGAGGCGCGCCGATCAGCTTGGAGACGGTGTGCCGCTCCATGTACTCCGACATGTCGAAGCGCAGGAGCTCGACCCCCATCATCTTGGCGAGCTGCTTGGAGACCTCGGTCTTCCCGACGCCGGTGGGGCCGGCGAAGAGGTAGGAGCCGATGGGCTTGTCGGGCTCGCGCAGGCCGGCGCGGGCGAGCTTGATCGCCGCGGTCAGCTGCTCGATGGCGTCGTCCTGGCCGTAGACCACGCGCTTGAGGTCCGCGCCCATGTTGGCGAGCCGCTCGGTGTCGGACTTGGAGACCGATTTGGGCGGGATGCGCGCCATCTGGGCGATGATCTCCTCGACCTGGTGCGTGTCGATGGTGTCGACGCGCAGGGCCTCGGCGATGACCTTCTGCCGGGCGCCCGCCTCGTCGATGACGTCGATGGCTTTGTCCGGAAGCTTGCGGTCGGTCATGTACTTGGCCGACAGCTCCGCCGCGCTCTTGAGGGCGTCGTCGGTGTATTTGAGGCCGTGGTGCTCCTCGAAGGCCGGTTTGAGGCCGTGCAGGATCTGGATCGTGTCGTGGACCGTGGGCTCGGACACGTCGATCTTCTGGAACCGGCGCGACAGGGCGCGGTCCTTCTCGAAGTGCTGCTTGTACTCCTTGAAGGTCGTGGAGCCCATGCATTTGAGCGTGCCCTGCTGGAGGGCGGGCTTGAGGAGGTTCGACGCGTCCATCGCGCCGCCGGAGGTCGCCCCGGCGCCGATGATGGTGTGGATCTCGTCGATGAAGAGGATCGCGTGGTGGTGCTGCTCGCACTCCTTGAGGACGGCCTTCAGCCGCTCCTCGAAGTCGCCTCTGTAGCGCGTGCCCGCGAGGAGGGCGCCCATGTCGAGGGAGTAGATCGTGGCCTCGGCCAGGACTTCCGGAACCTCCTCGTCGACGATCTTCTTGGCGAGGCCCTCGGCGATGGCGGTCTTGCCGACGCCGGGGTCGCCGACGAAGAGCGGGTTGTTCTTGCGCCGCCGACACAGGACCTGGATCGCCCGCTCGACCTCGGCCTCGCGGCCGATGAGGGGGTCGGTCTTACCCACGCGGGCCTTCTCGTTGAGGTTGACCGTGTAGGCGGCGAGCGCCTCGGGGCCGGCCTTGGCCTCCTCCTGCTCCTCCGCGGCGCCCTTGGGCGCACGGGCCGGGCCGGTGCCGGTCTTGGTCAGGCCGTGGGAGATGTAGTTGACCGCGTCGTAGCGGGTCATGCCCTGCGCCTGCAGGAAGTAGGCGGCATGGCTCTCGCGCTCGGCGAAGAGCGCGACGATGATGTTGGCGCCGGTGACCTCGGAGCGGCCCGAGGTCTCGACGTGGATGAGGGCGCGCTGAACGACGCGGTGGAAGCCCGCGGTGGGCTTGGCCTCGTCCACGTCCTCGACGATGAGGCGGGCGAGGTCCTCGTCGATGTACTCTTCCAAGGTCTCGCGCAGCTCCTCGACCGAGACCGAGCAGGCGGAGAGGACGGCCTTGGCGTCCTCGTCCTCGGTCAGGGCGTAGAGGAGGTGTTCGAGCGTCGCGAGCTCGTGCCGGTTCTCGGTCGCGAGCGCGATGGCGCGGTGGATGGAGCGTTCGAGGGACTTAGAAAACGTCGCCATGGTTATTCCTTCTCCATCGTGCACTGAAGCGGATGTTCGTTGCGCCGCGCGAGCTCCATCACCTGCGCGACTTTGGTCTCTGCGACCTCGTAGGTATAGACCCCGCAGATGCCGATGCCGGTCTGGTGGACGTGCAGCATGATGCGCGTCGCCTCCTCCCGGCCCTTCTGGAATACGGCCTCGAGCAGCCAGACGACGAACTCCTGCGGGGTGTAGTCGTCGTTCAGCAGCAGAACCTTGTAGAGCGAGGGGCGCGCGACCTTGGGCGCCGTCTTGGTGATCGTGCCCACCCCTTCGCGTCGGTCGTCGTCTCTTTCGGTGCTCATGGGTCCTTCAGGTCTTGCCAGGAGGGGTACGGAGAATGGCGAGGGCCGGAGCGGCCCCGTCCTTCGATTATCTGGGCTTTTTGCGATGGGCCGCAACCGGGTGCGGCAGGACGTCGGACCCGCCATTTGGGGGCGGCGCCGCACCGCATCAAGAACCCGCGCCTTCGAGGCGTTCGCGCAGGGCGTCCGACCAGCGTGCGAGACGCTTCGCGTTGACGCCGAAATCGCCCTTACCGATCCGCGATGCCGAGTAGAGGAGAAGCCGCGTCCCCTCCCCTTCCGCCACCGCCTTGGCGTGCACGTCGTCGGGGAAGCGAAAGAGCCTCGAGCGCTGCACGCATGCATGGGTCCCCGCCTCGGGATCGAAGTCGGCGACCGTCACGCGCGGCTCTGCGCGCGCGGCCGCGTCCCAGGCCGCGATCACCTCGCCCGGGGGGCGGACGAAGCGCAGGGCCCCCCGGTCCGCAGCGCCCGGCGTGTCGCCCGGGTCCGCGTACAGCGCCGTGTTAGGGGTTCGAGGACGCTGAAGGCTTGCGAAGTCAAACATGTGTGAGTCCTGGCCACTCGCCGCCCTGCCGCCGTGTTTAGAGCACATTAACCCTTTCGAGGCGCGCGGCCAGAGCGCGGCGTGCCATTCGCCCCCGGCCCTTCCGGCCGGGCATATTTCAGGAGGAGAGAGACTATGAAGACCTACGCACTCATCGCCGCCAGCACCTTGGCCCTCGTCGCCTGCGGCGGCACGGACGCGCAGCAGAACGCCGATGCCGACATGTCGCCCGACCAGACGGTCGCCCAACGCGACCGCAGCGGGTCGCCGAACGACACCCTCTCCGACGACGCCACGGCGCTCGACGACCCCGTCCTGGCCCGCACCAACGCACGCGAACGCGCGGACAGCGTCTACGAAGTCGGCTCGGACGATCCGGCCTACGACGTCGCGGATTCCGAAGAGACCCAAGACCGCGGCATGACGTCGGGCAGCTACACGAGCGACCTCGACCAGGACATGGACGTCGCGGCGGACGACCGCATGGGCATGGACGGCATGTCGATGGACGGTAGCCAGTCGGCTCAGAACCAGTCGGGCACCGATCAATCGGTCGCGCCGCGCAACGACGACCTCTCCGCGTCGGCGTACACGGCGAACAACACGGACGCCTACACGCAGGACGGCAACCTGATCACGGGCTCCGAGGCCGAGCGTCTTTCCGGCACCTACGCGGCAACGGTCCCGACCGGCGAAGGCGATGCGACCGAAGACGTCATCCTGTACATCCAGGGCGACGGCGACCAGGCGGTCGGCACCTTCAACGGCGAGCCGATCCAAGTCGCGGTCACGGGCGGCAACTTCACCTTCGACGCCCCCCTGCCCGGCGTCGAGTCCGAAGACATCATGACCTTCACCGGCACCTTCATGGACGGCGAGATCATGAACGGCGTGGTCGAGAGCCAAGGCGACGGCACGACGATGGACTGGTCGGCCGAGCGCATGAGCGACGGCGAGATGATGGACGAGGCCGGCAGCACGGACGAGAGCGAGATGTAAGCGTTCGAAGCTAGACCGCTTCAAAGAGAGAGCCCCGCTTCGGCGGGGCTTTTTCGCGTTTGGGCACCGGCGCTTCCGCCCCGCCCCCCGCGAGCGCGACGAGGGCCTCGCAGCAGCGCCGTGACGCGACGCTCGCGCCTCGAACAGTCCGCCCGCGCTTGTGGGTTCATGGGACGATCAGGACGCCCTCGAGGGTTTTCGGACGGCGCCATGCGCGCCCAACACCGACCCGTCGTCCGGTTCAGTCGGTCGGCGTCAAATCGCGGATCGGCGCGCAGACCTCCGGATGTCCCCCACAGCAGTCCTGAACGAGCACCCGGATCAAGCCCGCCACCTCGTCGATCCGGACCCCGTAGATGAGGTTTCGACCGTCGCGTCGCCTGCCGATCAGGCCCGCGTGCTGCAAGACCGATAGGTGCGAGGACAGCGTGTTCTTCGCGACGCCGAGGCGTTCGCCTATCTGCCCGGCCGCCATGCCCGTCGGTCCGGCTTGGACGAGCATACGGAACACGGCGAGGCGTGTCGTCTGCGCGAGGGCGGAGAGCTGCTCGACGGTCTTCTCGGTATCGGCGCTGGACATGCCCCCGCTTCGTATGCCGCCGGACGCCAGACCCGCAACATTTCAATTGTTCCAAGACTGTTGAACAATAAGGTTCTCGCCCTAGGATGGGGTGTCCGAGAGGAAGGTCCATGGGACGGTTCGAACGATATCTCAGTCTATGGGTGGGTGTGGCGATCGCCCTCGGGGTCGGCCTCGGGCAGCTTGTACCGGGCGTCTTCGAGGCGTTGGCGGCCTTGCAGATCGCGCAGGTGAACCTCGTCGTCGCAGTCCTGATCTGGGCGATGATCTACCCTGTCATGCTCGGCGTCGACTTCGGCGGCCTCAAACGCGTGAAGGACGAGCCGCGTGGGCTCTTCGTCACCCTGGTGGTCAACTGGCTGGTCAAGCCCTTCTCGATGGCCGCGCTCGGCGTCCTCTTCTTCCGCTGGATCTTCGCAGGCGCGATCCCGCCGGAAGACGCCGAGGGATACATCGCCGGGCTTGTCCTTCTGGGCGCTGCGCCTTGCACGGCCATGGTCTTCGTCTGGTCGCAGCTGACCCGGGGCGATGCGAACTACACCCTCGCCCAAGTCAGCGTGAACGACGCAATCATGGTCTTCGCCTACGCGCCGATCGTCGCCTTCCTCCTGGGGGTCACCGACATTCCGGTACCGTGGAAGACGTTAGTCCTCTCGGTTCTCCTCTACGTCGTCGTCCCCCTCATCGCCGGCATCGCGACGCGGCGCGCTCTGATCGAGCGTGGCACGCTCGGCACCTTCACCGAACGCTCGAAGCCCGCCGGGCCTATCGGCCTCGTCCTCACCGTCCTGATCCTCTTCGGCTTTCAAGGCCAAGTGATCGTGGACCGCCCACTGGTCATCGCGATGATCGCGGTGCCGATCCTCATTCAGTCCTACGGCATCTTCGCGATCGCCTACGGCGCGGCCTTCGCGCTCAAAGTGCCGCACCGGATCGCCGCGCCCTGCGCGCTGATCGGTACGTCGAACTTCTTCGAGCTAGCGGTCGCCGTCGCGATCAGCCTCTACGGCCTCGCCTCGGCCGCGGCCCTCGCGACCGTCGTCGGCGTTCTGGTCGAGGTACCGGTCATGCTTTCGCTCGTCGCCTTCGCCAACCGCACGCGGGACCGGTTCGCGGGGCGCCCATCATGACGGTCACCATCTACCACAACCCCAACTGCGGAACCTCACGCAACGCGCTCGCCATCGTCAGAGCGAGCGGCGACGCAGCGCGAGGGATCGAGGTCATCGAGTACCTGAAGACGCCGCCCACCCGCGAGCGCCTGGCGCAACTCTACGCTGCCGCTGGCCTCAGTCCCCGGGAGGGTTTGCGAACCAAGGGCAACGAGGCGATCCTCGAAGCGGAGGGCCTCACCCTCGCAGATGCCGACCCTTCGTCCGATGCGGAGCGCGTCCTCGCCGCGATGACCCGACACCCGATCCTCATCAACCGGCCCCTCGTCGAAGGCCCGCGGGGCACCGTGCTCGCGAGGCCGAGCGAGCGCGTCGCCGAGGTTCTGAAGGCGCCGCCGACGGCGTGGACCAAGGAGGACGGCGAGACCGTCCGCCTCGGGACCGACGAGTAGAAGAAACCCCGTTTGTCGACGGTCGATCCGCGGGCCGTGAAGGTCGGTCGGGCCGCCGGACCGATCCTTCGCGCGGATGCCCGCGACGGTTCATCGGCTGTCTTGCGCGCACAGGAACCCGCGGCCGACGAGGTCGCGGCCGAACCATCGCCGCGTCAGGCCGAGTGGCTTCGCGAGCTGCGCTTCCGACCACGGTTCGTTTACCTTCGGAAGCGACGTGTTCCCCTCGCCGCGCGAACGGGGGGAAGGTGACACTCGCACAGTACGTCCGCCGTCGTACCGGCCTGCCGCTCGGCGCGAACGGCTCGCTCGAGGCCATGCTCGGCCGGGCGTTCGGCGCGCGCTCGTTCGCGGGCTTCTGGCGGTATTGGAACCCGATCTTCGGCTACTACCTGCTCTACCGCGTCTATACGCCCACTTCGAAGGTCGTGCCGCGGCCAGTCGCCCTCGTCGTGACCTTCCTCGCCTGCGGGGCGCTGCACGAC
Organism: Parvularcula dongshanensis; assembly: GCF_014199615.1. Classification (GTDB taxonomy): domain Bacteria; phylum Pseudomonadota; class Alphaproteobacteria; order Caulobacterales; family Parvularculaceae; genus Parvularcula; species Parvularcula dongshanensis. Next base: position 268,308 of record NZ_JACHOB010000005.1, read on the forward strand.
GCGGTGACTTTGGCGGTGCGCGGCTCGACCGCCTTCTTGTTCACGACGATCTTCGCGTTCTTCGCCGGCGGCGTCCTGCTCGGCGAGGCGGCGCGCCTCGACCTGTCGCGGGCGCCGCGTCCGGCCCGGGCGGCCATCCACCTCGCCTACCTGGCGTCCTGCATCCTCGCCGCCTACGCCCTTCGCGCGGCGGTTCCGGGCTGGCTGTCGCTTTGACGCGGCAGAAGGAAGCGCCGGCTCGGCTTGCCTCCCGCCCTTCCGATCGCCACCTTCTCCGCGTGTCCGGCCTACGATCCGCCCCCGCGCCTCTGCGCGCTTCGCTGACCGCGTTCCTCGCGGCCGTGCTGGTGGCGGCGGCGATCGTCTGCGCTTGCGCGCCGGGCGCCGGACGGGCTGCGCCGCCGCTTCACCAGGCGGCGCAGGGACACAGCCACCATGACATGGCCTCGGCCGAGCCCGTGGACGCGCCGGCCGAGCACTGCGCGCAGTGCCCCGACCGCGAAGTCCTGCTCGCCGCCGCCCCGGTCCTGCCGACGGCGAGCCTGCCCTCCCCCGTGTTCGGCGTGACGATCGCGCCGATCCTGCCGGTGCCTGCGGAGGCGGAAGCCGCCTCGGCGCGGGCACCGCCGCGCAGCCTCGGGCCGCCCGCGCGGACGCCGACGGCACGGTACGACGTCCTCCTGACCTGAGGAGCGGCTCGCCGCCTCGATGAGGCGTGCCCGCCGCTGTTCCCTCTATCAGGAGAGATTACCATGCAGACCCGACGCGCCTTCCTCGGCAGTGCCGCAGGAACCCTCGCCGCCTCCGCGCTCGTCCCCGCCTGGGCGCGGAGCGCCGTGCGCGGCAATACCGGCATCGCCGCCGAGCACCAGCATCTGTACGACTTCACGATCGCCAGGACGCCTTTGCGGGTGAACGGCCGGGCGACCGAAGCCGTGACCGTGAACGGCGGCGTCCCCGCCCCCCTGATGCGCATGCGCGAGGGGCAGGAGGTCGTCATGCGGGTGAAGAACACGCTCGATGAGCCGACCTCGATCCACTGGCACGGCCTTCTCGTCCCGTTCACCATGGACGGCGTGCCGGGCGTCAGCTTCCCCGGCATCGAGCCCGGCGAGACGTTCGAGTACCGCTTCCCGCTGCGCCAGTCGGGGACCTATTGGTACCACTCGCACTCCGGCCTTCAGGAGCAGATCGGACATTACGGGCCGATCGTGATCGACCCCGCGGGCCGCGACCCGATCGGCGCCGACCGCGAGTACGTGCTGGTGCTGGGCGATTGGACCTACATGGACCCTTACGTCCTGTTCCATCAGCTCAAGACGATGAGCGACTCGCTGAACTTCCAGAAGCGCACGCTCGGCGACCTGTTCGCGGACGCGGAGGAAGACGGGCTTGGCGCGGCGGTGAAGAACCGCATGGCGTGGGGCAAGATGCGGATGACCCCGACGGACATCGCGGACGTCACGGGCGAGACCTACACCTACCTCATCAACGGGCACGGGCCCGAAGACGACTGGACGGCGCTGTTCGAGCCCGGCCAGCGGGTGCGGATGCGCGTCATCAATGCGAGCGCGATGAGCCTGATGAACGTGCGCATTCCGGGCCTGCCCCTGCGGATGGTGGCGTCGGACGGCAACCTCATCCGGCCGCTGATGACCGACGAGTTCCAGATCGGCCCGGCGGAGACCTACGACTTCGTGGTCGAGCCGGAGGACCGGGCCTACCGCATCGTCGCGGCGTCGATCGACGGGTCGGGCCAGGCGCTCGGCACGCTGACGCCCCGGCTCGGCGAGACGGCGGAGGCTCCGCCGCTGCGCCCGCGTCCCCTCCTGACCATGAAGGACATGGGAATGGCCGGGATGATGGGCATGGACGATCCGGACGCGCCCGGCATGATCGGCCAGGGCCACGACCAGCCCGAGCCTGCGCGCGAGGGCGGACACGCGAGCATGGCCGGGATGGACCACGGCGCGATGGGGCATGAGGGCATGAACCACGGCGCCATGGGGCATGAGGCGATGGCGGGCATGGATGCCGGGCCCAAGGGGGGCGACATGAAGGGCATGCACGACATGCAGAAGCACGACCACCCGATGGGCCCGGGCGTGGCGTCGGTCGCGATGATGCCGGTGAACAGGCTCGATGAGCCCGGCATCGGCCTCGAGACCGTCCCGCACCGCACGCTGACCTACGCGCAGCTCGCCGCGCACGCGCCGAACCCCGACACGCGCGCGCCGGGGCGGGAGGTCGAGCTTCACCTGACCTCGAACATGGAGCGCTACATGTGGTCCTTCGACGGCGTGAAGTTCTCCGAGGTCACGCAGCCCATCACCTTCTACGAGGGCGAGCGGGTGCGCCTGACCATGGTCAACGACACGATGATGCCGCACCCGATCCACGTGCACGGCATGTTCTTCGACGTCGTCGTGCCGGACGCGGAAGAGCCGGGGGTGGGCGAGCGTTACCTGCCGCGCAAGCACACGATCGTCGTCAAGCCCGGCGAGAAGCTGTCCGTGGACATCACCGCGGACGAGGTCGGCGACTGGGCCTTCCACTGTCACCTCCTCTACCACATGCACGCCGGCATGATGCAGGTCGTCAGCGTGCTGCCGAAGGAGCGGGGGCGGCCGATGACGATGCGCGAGGAGGCCTCCTCGCACGAAGGAATGGGCCATGACGGCATGGATCACGGGTCCATGGACCATGGGGGGCACCACTGATGCGGCGGGCGATGCTTCCCGCCGCCCTCGCCCTCCTCGCCGCGCCCGCCTTCGCCCAGGAAGGGCCGGAGGACCCGCCGTGGAACCAGGCCGACGACACCTACGGCGCGGACGCCATGGCGGCGGCGCGCGCGCACGTGCAGTCCCATCACGGCGGTCAGCGCTGGATGCAGGTCATGGCCGACCGCCTCGAATGGCAGTCCGGTGACGAGGAGACCGCGCTTTGGGACCTCCAGGGCTACTACGGCGGCGACCTGTCCCGCGTCTGGCTGAAGTCCGAGGGCGAGTACGGCTTCGGCGAAGATGCGGTCGAGGACGCCGAGGTGCAGCTCCTCTACGGCCGCGCGATCAGCTCGTACTTCGACCTCCAGGCGGGCGTCCGGCAAGACTTCGAGCCCGATGGACGGACCTACGCGGTCCTCGGCGTCCAGGGCCTCGTGCCCTACTTCTTCGAGCTCGACGCGGCGGCGTTCCTCTCCGACGAGGGCGACCTGAGCGCCAGGATCGAAGCGGAGTACGACATTCTTCTGACCCAGCGGCTGATCTTGCAGCCTCGCGCCGAGATCGACCTGTCCGCGAGCGAAGTTCCGGAGCGGCAGGTCGGCGAAGGCGTCGCATCGGTTAGCCTCGGCGCCCGCTTGCGCTACGAGGTGAAGCGGTCCTTCGCGCCTTACGTCGGCGTCGAATGGTCCGTCGCGCCCGGCGAGAGCGGAGCCCGGACCGAAGCGGCGGGCGGCGAGAGCGAGGATACGAAGCTGGTGGCCGGCGTCAGGGCCTGGTTCTAGCGGGGTCCGCCGCAGCGGGGCCCTCATGTTTCAGAACGGGACGCCGCTGTGGCGGAATCGCCGCGGCGCCCGGTCCTATGCCGTGCGCCGCCTGCGCAGAAGTTGTGCGGCCCCACAGGTCACGATAGCTTTTCTTCCAACAGACGGCGTCAAGGCCGCGATCCTGGGAAGGAAACACCGATGAAGAGAACGCTCCTCGCGACCAGCGGGATAATCGCCCTCACCGTGCCCGCCGCCGCGTCGGCGCAGATCGACGAGATCGTCGTCACCGCCACCAAGCGCGAGCAGACCTTGCAGGAGGTGCCGGTCGCCGTCTCGGTCGTGCAGGAAGACACGATCGAGAACGCGCAGATCATCGACGTCTTCGATCTTCAAACGGTCGTCCCCTCCCTGCGGGTCAGCCAGAACCAGTCTTCGGGCAACACCACCTTCACCATTCGCGGCTTCGGCAACGGCGCGAACAATGTCGGCATCGAGCCGTCGGTCGGCGTCTTCATCGACGGCGTCTACCGCTCGCGTTCGGCCTCTGCGATCTCCGACCTCGCACAGATCGAGCGGATCGAGGTCCTGCGCGGGCCGCAATCGACCCTGTTCGGCAAGAACGCCTCGGCGGGCGTCATCTCGATCGTGACGGAGCGGCCGCAATTCGACCTCGGCGGGAACGTCGAGTTGACCTACGGCAACTACGACCAGAAGATCGTCAAGGCCTACCTGACCGGCCCCCTGAGCGAGACCGTGGCCTTCAGCGTCCAGGGCTCGATCAACGGCCGCGACGGCTACGCGGAGAACCTGACGAACGGCGACGACCTGAACGAGCGCGACCGGTGGGCGGTGCGCGGCCAGCTGCTCTTCGAGCCGACGGACAACCTGACCTTCCGGGCCATCGCCGACTACGATCAGCTCGAGGAGGCGTGCTGCTACACCGGGAACCTTCAGGCGGGGCCGACGACCGGCGTCATCCGTGCGCTCGGCGGGCAGGTCGTGACCGGAGACTTCTACGGCTACGACGCCTACTACACCTTCACCCCGCAGAACGACATCGAGAACAAGGGTTTGAGCCTTCAGGCGGACTGGGACGTCGGCCCGGCGCAGATCACCTCGATCACCGCCTATCGCGAGAAGTACGGTCAGGAGAACTTCGACGGCGACTTCACGTCGCTCGACGTGATCGGTGAGCTGAGCGCGATCAGCAACACCAAGACCTTCACCCAGGAGCTGCGCGTCACCGGCGAGACGGAGCGCTTCGGCTGGCTCGCGGGCGCCTTCTACTTCAACGAGGACGTGCGGGCGGACTCCTACGTGGCGTACGGCGCCGACCAGCGCGCCTACGTCACCGCACTCGCGCTGCAGGGCGCAGGGGTGGACATCACCGCACCCGGTATCATTCCCGCCATCCAGGCGGGGTCCGACCTCGGCGGGCAGAACCCGCTGACGACGATCGAAGGCGCGCTCGGCCTGCCGCGCGGTACGTTCTTCGCGGACGGGCAGACCTTCGCGACGCTGTTCGACCAGGATGACGAGTCGCTGTCGCTGTTCGGGCAGCTGGACTTCGACGTGACCGACCGCCTGACGGCGACGGTCGGCCTGAACTACACGACCGACAAGAAGGACGTGTCCCTGACGTCGTACAACCAGGACGTCTTCTCCTCCTTGAACCTCGTGCAGATCGGCGGCGGCCTGATCCAGCAGCAGGCCTTCGCGACCGCCTTCCAGGAGAACACGGGCCTCGCGCCGACGCCGGACAACATCGCCCTGATCGGTCAGCTGAACCCGCAAGGCCTCGCCGCGATCCAGGCCGGCGCCCAAGCCTTCGCGGACGCGAACGCGGCGAACGCGGAGGTGAACCCCCTCCTCGCCCTCGTACCGCTTCAGTTCCTGCCCCCGCAGGTCGAGTTCCCGAACGCCGTCGAGGGCGGCCAGACGGACGACGACGACCTCTCCTACACGCTCCGCCTCGCCTACGACGTGACGGACCGGGTCAACGTCTATGGTTCCTACGCGACGGGCTTCAAAGCATCGTCCTGGAACCTGACCCGCGACAGCAGGCCCTTCCCCTCCGACACCGGCGCGCTGCAGGCCGCGGACCTGCTGCCGAACACGACGACGGCGGCGCTCGGCACCTATGCGGGCACACGCTTCGCCGGGCCCGAGGAGTCCAAGGTCTGGGAGGTCGGCGCCAAGGCGCAGTTCGCCTGGGGCGCGGTGAACCTCGCGCTCTTCGATCAGACGATCGAAGGCTTCCAGTCGAACCTGTTCCAAGGAACGGGCTTCGTCCTCGCGAACGCCGGCAAGCAGTCGGTCCAAGGGGCAGAGATCGAAGTCAGCGCCACGCCCTTCGACCGGCTGGACGTGAACTTCGCCGCGACGCTGCTCGACCCGGAATACGACCGGTTCGTCGGCGCGCCGGGCCCGAACGGCCCGACGGACCTGTCGGGCGAGAAGCCAGACGGCATCTCGGAGGTGTCGACGAGCACCTCCTTCACCTATCACCAGCCGACGCCCTGGGGCGAAGCGTTCCTGCGCGGCGAGTGGCAGTACGAGAGCGACACCAGCACGGCCGACAACGTGCCCGACACCGTCGAGGGCCGCGAGGTGAACCTCTTCAACGCTTCGCTCGGCCTGACCATGGACAACGGGTTCGAGGCGCTTCTGTGGGGCCGGAACCTGTTCAACGACGAGTGGGTGCAGGTCGCCTTCCCCGGCACCGCGCAGGCGGGCACCTATTACGGCTATCCGAACGCGCCGCGGACCTGGGGCGTGACGGTGCGCAAACGCTTCTGATCCCGAGCATGCGGGGGTTCTGGCACGCGCCATGGCCCCCGCCCCGCTTTCGCGCTAGGCGTGCGCCTTGTCATAGAGTCTTGTCTTGTTACCGCTAACAACGGGGCCAGATAGCCTAGTGTAGAGATCGCTTCCGGAGGAGCGCACGCCATGAAGATCTTCATCGACACCGCAGAGACGACCGAACTGAAGGAGGCCTTCGCGACCGGCCTCGTCGACGGCGTCACGACCAACCCCTCGCTGATCGCCAAGTCCGGCCGCGACTTCAAGGAAGTCATCCGCGACATCTGCGAGATGACGGACGGCCCGGTCTCGGCCGAAGTCGCCAGCACCGACTACGACACCATGCTCAAGGAAGGCCGCGTCCTCGCGGACATCGCGGGCAACGTGGTCGTCAAGCTGCCGCTGACCTGGGACGGCCTCAAGACCTGCAAGGAGCTGACGGGCGACGGCATCGACACCAACGTCACGCTCTGCTTCTCGGCGACGCAGGCCTGGCTCGCGGCGAAGGCCGGCGCGACCTACATCTCGCCCTTCCTCGGCCGCGTGGACGACACGGGCTGGCCGGGCATGGACCTGATCGCAGAGATCCGCGCGATCTACGACCAGTTCGACTACGAGACCGAGATCCTGGCCGCCTCGATCCGCTCGCCCCTGCACGTCAAGGAAGCCGCCCTCGCCGGCGCGGACGTCTCGACGATCCCGTTCAAGGTGTTCCAGTCGCTGCTCGGCCACCCGCTGACGGAGAAGGGCCTCGACGCCTTCACCAAGGACTGGGCCGGGACGGGTCAGTCGATCCTGTAAGCGCCGATCAAGACGAACGGGGCGGGCCCAGGCCCGCCCCGACTTTTAAGGGCCAAATTCCAGAACAGGCCCTCGCCCCCCGGAGGAAGAATGACGACCCGCATCCGCGCCGCCCTCCTGGCATCCGCCGCCCTCGCAGCCGCCCCCGCCCTCGCCCTCGCGGCGCCTTCCTGTGACGGCGCGGCCGCGCTCTGCACGGAAGGAAGCGAAGGGCAGTTTGCGCTGATCGCGAACGGTATGCCGACAGCGATCCATGCGGACGCGGAGGATCACTCGGGCGTGCGGGTCGCGGTCGAAAACCTTCGTGGCGACCTCGCTTCGGTGGCAGGCCGAGAGGGGGCGCTCGCGATCGGCGCCGTGCCTCGGGAAGGCATGCCGGTCATCATCGGCTCGCTCGACGCGTCGCCCATGATCCAGAAGCTGGTCTCGGACGGCAAGCTCGACACGGACGGCGTTGAGGGCGTCTGGGAAGCGTACTCGATCCAGACGGTCGAAGACCCCTTCCCCGGCGTGGAGCGCGCCTTGGTCGTGATGGGTGCGGACGAGCGCGGCACGATCTACGGCGCCTACGACCTTTCCGAGCGCGCGGGCGTCAGCCCCTGGCACTACTGGGCGGACGTGCCCGCCGAGAAGCACGCTACGCTGACGGTGACCGAAGGACGTCGCGTCGAGGCGCCGAGCGTCAAGTATCGCGGCATCTTCCTCAACGACGAGGAGCCCGCGCTCGGCAACTTCGCGCGCGAGACCTTCGGCGGGATCAACGCGGACTTCTACGAGAAGGTGTTCGATCTGATCCTGCGCTCGAAGGGCAACTACCTCTGGCCCGCCATGTGGGGGAAGGCGTTCTACGACGACGATCCGAAGAATCCTCAGCTTGCGGACAAGATGGGCGTCGTCATCGGCACCTCCCACCACGAGCCCCTGATGCGCGCCCATGTCGAGTGGGAGCGCTATGGCGAGGGCGACTGGAACTATCAGACGAACGCCGAGGCGCTGCGGACGTTCTGGCGCGGCGGCATGGAGCGGATGGGTGACGAGGAGGCGCTCGTCACGGTCGGGATGCGCGGCGACGGCGACGAGGCGATGACGGAGGGCACCGCGATCGACCTCCTCGAGACGATCGTCGCGGACCAGCGCGAGATCATCGCGGAGGTGACCGGCAAGCCCGCAGCGGAGACGCCGCAGGTCTGGGCGCTCTACAAGGAAGTCCAGGACTACTACGATCAGGGCATGGAGGTGCCGGACGACGTCACGCTCCTCTTCGCCGACGACAATTGGGGGAACATCCGCAGGCTGCCCGAAATGGGCGCCGAGCGGCCGGGCGGCTACGGCGTCTACTATCACTTCGACTATGTCGGGGGTCCGCGGAACTACAAGTGGCTGAACACGACGCAGATCGAGCGGGCGTGGCAGCAGATGGACGTGGCGTGGGACCGCGGCGCCGACCGGATCTGGATCGTCAACGTCGGGGACCTCAAGCCGATGGAGTTCCCGATCAGCTTCTTCCTCGACCAGGCCTGGGACCCCGAGGCGATGACCGTCGAGCGGGTGGACACCTACGCCCGCGACTGGGCAGCCGAACAGTTCGGGGAAGAGCACGCCGACGAGATCGGCGAGCTTCTCGAGACGTACACGAAGTACAACGCGCGGCGGAAGCCCGAGCTTCTGGACGCGGACACCTACGACGCGGCGTCGGGCGAGTGGGCACGGGTCGCAGGCGACTACGACGAACTCGCGAAGCGGGCCGATGTCCTGCGCGAAGAGATGCCGGAGGGGTATGACGATGCCTTCGTCCAACTCGTCTGGTTCCCGATCCAAGCGAGCGCGAACCTCTACGACCTTTACTACGCCGTCGCGATGAACCGGATGCTGGCCGAGCAGGGCCGTCCGTCCGCGAACGAGTGGGCGGACCGCGCCGAGGCGGCCTATGCGCGCGACGCGGAGCTCACGCGGCTCTATCACGAGGACGTCGCGGGCGGGAAGTGGGACCACATGATGTCCCAGACCCACATCGGATACACCTACTGGCAACAGCCCGAAGAGCAGACTATGCCCGAGGTAACGCGGGTGGACGCCGAGGGCGAGGACGCGCTGAAGGTCGCGGTCCAGGGCAATGCTGGGACCTACGGCGCGGGCGAGGACGCACGCCTGCCGATGATGACGGAGGGGGGCGGCCCGGTCCGCTTCACCCTCTTCACGACGGGCACGGACGAGCTTCGCTACCGCATCCGGCCGTCCGAGCGGGCGGTGAAGGTCTCGACCAAGCGCGGACGCCTGTCCGGCGAGGAGACGGTCGAGGTCACGGTCGATTGGGACCGTGTGGACGAAGGCTCGACCGAGGCGCTCATCGCCGTCGACGGGCCGGACGATCAGGACCTGACGCTGACCCTGCCGCTCTACAAGGCGGCCGAGGACGCGGCCGGCTTCGTCATGGCGGGCGGCGCGGTGTCGATGGGTGCGGCGAGCGCGAGCTGTACGGCCGACGCGGGCGCCCTCTCCTGGCTGACCGTGCCAAACCTCGGCCGGACGGACGACGCGGTGGCCGTGGTGCCCGCGGACGCCGAGCCTGCGGCGCCGGGCGAAGGGCCGCGCATGGACTACGTGTTCACGACGACCGAGGGCGGCGAGGCGACGCTGACCGCTACCCTCTTCCCCACGCTCGATCCCGATGGCGGCGAGGGCCTGCGCTACGCCGTCTCGCTGAACGGCGGTGAGCCGCAGACCGTCACGCTCGGCACCACGCCCGACGAGGCGGAGTGGGGCCAGGCGGTGTCGGACTACGCGCACAAGGCGACGACGCGCCTCGGGCGGATCGAGCCCGGCACGCACACGCTGAGCCTCTACGCGGTCGACCCCGGCATCGTCGTGCAGCACCTGACGGTCGCGACGGGCGAGACGGGCGAGACGCCGGAGATGTATCTCGGCCTGCCGGAAAGCCCGATGGCCGGCACGCCGGACTGCGGCACGGCGGCGGACTGAGCGGGCGGAAGGCTAGCGTTCGAGTTTCAGGGACGAGTACTCCCATGCCCAGGGCGCACCCGTCTCGCCGAGCGCCGCCTCGACGATCGACGGGAACGCCGCCTCCGCGCGGACGTCGTTCGACAAAATGACGACGCAGTCGCGGCGCTCCTTCAGGCAGACCAGGGTGTTGCCCGTGTTCTCGTCGTGCCCGCCCTTGTAGAAGGCCGGCCCTTGCGGCCCTTCGAAGGTGACGACGCCGAGACCGGCGGAGAGGTCGGCCCTGCGCTCGTCCGCCGGCAGTTCCTCCGTCAGCGTCGGGAACTGCGCTGGCGTGGTGATCGGCAGGGACGGCGCGGTGAGTTGCGCGCAGCTATCGGACGAGAGGTTCTCGCAACGAACCAGGCCAGCGGCGAAGCGGGCGACGTCCGTGATCGTCGTGTCCATCGAGCCCGCCGCGCGCACCTTGCTACGGTCGTCGTGCGGGACCGGCTCGCCCTCCATCGTCCAACCGTCGGCGAGGTCGTCCGCGAAGTCCTCGCGCCAAATCATGCCGGTGCGCGTCATGCCGAGCGGTTCGAACACGCGGGCATCCATCTCCTCGCCGACGTCGAGGCCGAGCCCCTTCTCGAGGACGTACTGCATGAGGATGAAGCCGTCGCCCGAGTAGGCGTAGCGGCTGCCCGGCTCGAAGTGGATGTGCAGCCCCCGGTCGGGTTCCAGGAACCAGAAGTTCGCGAAGCCCGCGCTGTGCATGAGCAGCATGCGCGGCGTGATCCGCCGCCATCGGTCGTCGCCCGCGAGCGTGGCGTAGGGCGCGTAGACCCAGGGATCGCCATCATAGGCCGTCAGCGGCTCGGAGAGGTAAGTCGGGATCGGCTCGTCGAGGTCGATCACGCCTTCCTCGGCCAGCTGCACGACCATGTAGGCGAAGGCGGCCTTGGTGAGCGAGGCGCCGTACATGACGGTGCGCCCGGTGAGCGGCTCTCCGTCCGCGTTGCGGTCGCCGAGCACGCGGACGCCGACGACCTCGCCGTCCTCGACGAAACCGAAGGCGAGACCCTTCGCACCGGTCGCGTCCATACCTTGGCGCGCGGCGGCTTCTATTGCGTCGAGGGGCGTCACCTCGGGTCTCTCTTGCGCCGCTGCAGACCCTAGCAGGACCACAGCGACGGCGGACGCCTTCGATAGGGTTCGCAGGTTCTTCGCGATCACGTCATCGTCTCCCTCGCGGGAGAGCCTGACACGAACGACGCGCCGTGCAATCTGCGCCTGCAGCACGGTCAGCTGTCGGCTGCGTGGCGGTTCGTCCGAGGGAACATCTCGGTTGCAGCCTGGATCGCCCCCCTACTCTCGCTTCTCCGCATACATGCAGGGCGTCGTCCGCTTGCCCTCCCCCAAGGGACGGCAGGCGAAGTCGTAGTCGGTGCCGTCGGAGGCAAGGCGGAGTTCGAGCGGCTGGCCGATTAGGCCTTTCCCGCCGGCCCCCGCGACCCCCTCGCCTGCTTCGGGTGCGTCGTCACCGGCACGGGCCGCAGGCGGGGCGGGTAAGCAGAGCGATGAGTGGAGCCGATGTCGTGCGGCTATATAGTCGGCAAGGTTCGCTTCGGCCACGTTTGTCGCCTGGACAACGACATTGGGAGGTGATAGCGCTAACATGTCGGGAACCTTCTGAACAGCTGGGCCACTCGCTTTGGTCGCAGAGTTTGGTAAGGCGTTCCAAGAACTACGCGTCACGCAGCCGGTAAGAGCGCGGGCGCTATGGGAGGAAGACGGATGGCGAACTACTCGCGACGCGAGACGCTCGGACTTCTTGCAGGCGCGACCGCGCTCGGCGCTTGCGCGACGGGCAGGCCGGACGGTTCGGCGCAGGCCGTTCAAGGCGCGGGCGATTCCGTCTCCTTGGACGCGCTCGCGCGTCAGAAGGGCCTTCGCTTCGGCACGGCCATCAACGCGCGGCAGCTCCGCGATCCCCGCTACGCCGAGATCGTCAAGGCGGAGTGCGGCGGCCTCGTCGCCGAGAACGAACACAAGATCTACGTCATCAAGCCCGAGCCGGACGCGTGGAACTTCGCGCCGGCGGACGCGATCGTCGACTTCGCGAAGTCGAACGACCTGGCCATGCGTGGTCACACCCTGATCTGGCACCATCCCCGCTGGCTGCCGCAATGGCTGAACGAGACCGAGTTCGGCAGCGCGTCCGAGGCGGAAGGTTTCCTCCAAGACTACATCGGCCGCGTGGCGGGCCGGTACAGCCCGTTCCTCTACTCCTGGGACGTCGTCAACGAGACGATCGACGACGAGACCGGCGAGATGCGCGAGACCTCTTTGTCGCGCGCGATGGGGCCCGAAGTGATCGACGCCTGCTTCCGCATCGCGAAGGAACACGCGCCGAACGCGACCCTCGCCTACAACGACTACATGTCGTGGGAGACGACGAGCACGGCGCACCGGCGCGGCGTGCTGCGCCTTCTCGAGCGGCTGGTCGGCAATGGCGTGCCGATCGATGCGCTCGGCATCCAGTCGCACTCGAACTACGAGATGCCGGACGAGTTCACGCCGCAGAAGCAGCGCGAGTGGCGCGCCTTCGTCGACGAGGTCGTCGGCATGGGGCTCGACATCTACCTGACCGAGTTCGACGTGAACGACACGCGGCTGCGCCCCGACACCGCCTATCGTGACGAGCTGATCGCGTCCTACACCAAGGACTATCTCGACATGATGCTCTCCTACGAGGAGACGAAGGACGTGCTCGCCTGGGGCATGGTGGACAAGGACAGCTGGCTTCAGACGTTCCTTCCGCGCGAGGACGGGGTGGAGAAGCGTCCCACCCCCTACTCTTCCGACTACCAACCCAAGGCGATGCGCGAAGCGATCGCGCAGGCGTTCCGTGACGCGCCGACACGCACGCCGCTTCGCAGCTAATACCCAGTCAGTCCCCTTGGCCGCGGCGGCGTCCCGGTCCTAGGAGCAGTCAAGGAGTTCCACATGTTCCTCGGCATCGACATCGGCACGTCGGGCGTGAAGGTCGTCGTCACCAACGACGACAGCGACGTCATCGAGCAGGCCGTCTCGCCGCTTCCCGTCTCCCGCCCCCATCCGTCCTGGTCCGAGCAGGATCCGGCCGATTGGTGGAAGGCGACGCAGGAGGCGGTTCTCCAACTCTCGCCGGATCGCCGGGCGAAGATCGAGGCGGTGGGCCTGTCCGGTCAGATGCACGGCGCGACGCTTCTGGGCGCGGGCGACGAGGTCCTGCGGCCCGCGATCCTTTGGAACGACGGGCGCAGCGCGGCGCAGTGCGTCGAGCTCGAACGGCGCGAGCCGAAGACGCGCGAGATCACGGGCAACGCGGTCTTCCCCGGCTTCACCGCGCCGAAGCTTCTCTGGGTCGCCGAGAACGAGCCCGAGGTCTTCTCCAAGGTCGAGAAGGTCTTGCTGCCCAAGGACTATGTCCGCCTCCTGATGACGGGCACCTACGGCTCGGACATGTCCGACGCGTCGGGTACGTCCTGGCTCGACGTCGGCAAGCGGGCCTGGTCGCCCGCCATGCTGGAGGCGACGGGCCTCACCGAAGCGCACATGCCCGAGCTTTTCGAAGGCTCGGACGCCACCGGCACGCTGCTGCCCGAGGTCGCGAAGGCCTGGGGCATGAACGCGGTGCCGGTCGCGGGCGGCGGCGGCGACAACGCGGCGGGCGCCGTCGGCGTCGGCGTCACGGGCCCTGGCGACGCCTTCATGTCGCTCGGCACGTCGGGCGTCCTGTTCCTAGCGGGCGAGGCGTTCTCGCCGAACCCGGACTCGGGCGTTCACGCCTTCTGCCACGCCCTTCCCGGCCGCTGGCACGAGATGACGGTGATGCTGTCGGCGGCCTCCTGCCTCGACTGGGCGATGCGCCTGACGGGCACGCCGGATGCGGGGAGCCTCGTCGCGGCGGCGGAGAAGAAGGGCCGCCTCGACGCCTCGCTCTTGTTCCTGCCCTACCTTTCGGGCGAGCGGACGCCGCACAACGACCCTCATGCGCGCGGCGTCCTCTTCGGCCTCGACCATGACAGCGGCACGCCGGAGGTGGCGCAGGCCGTACTCGAAGGCGTCGCCCTCGCCTTCGCGGACGGGCTCAACGTCCTTCGCGATCCGGGCCGCGTGTCCGAGGTCACCGTGATCGGCGGCGGGGCGCGGTCGTCCTATTGGGGCCGCATCCTGTCGGCGGCGCTCGACAGGCCGCTCGCCTATCGCCGCGACGCGGATGTCGGCCCGGCCTACGGCGCGGCGAAGCTCGCGCAGCTCTGCCTCGGGAATGCCGACGCGGACAAGGTCCTCGCCGCGCCGCCCGTCCTCTCCGTCGTCGAGCCGAACAAGGACGACGTCGCGATCCTGGCGGAGAAGCGCGAACGCTTCTCCGCTCTCTACTCAACCCTTAAAGACAGCTTCCCGAAAGGAGCCTGAGATGTCGAAGTCTTCCGAGTACTTCTCGTCGGTCGAGCCCATCAAGTTCGAAGGGCCGGATACGGACAAAACGCTCGCCTACCGCTACTACGACAAGGACCGTGTCGTCATGGGCAAGACGATGGAGGAGTTCCTCCGTCCGTCCGTCTGCTACTGGCACACCTTCTGCTGGAACGGCTTCGACGTCTTCGGCGCGGGCACGTTCGACCGCCCGTGGCAGAAGCTGAGCGGTCAGGAGATGGCCGAAGCCAAGCTCGACGCGGCCTTCGACTTCTTCGCGCGCCTCGGCCTGCCCTTCTTCGCCTTCCACGACGTCGACGTCATGGCCCCGGCGTCGAACATGAAGGAGCACACGGAGAACTTCGCGCGCATCCTCGACCCGATGGAACAGAAGATGGAGGAGACCGGCGTCAAGCTCCTCTGGGGTACGGCGAACATGTTCTCCGACCCGCGCTACATGGGCGGCGCCTCGACCAACCCGGACCCCGAAGTCTTCGCCTGCGCGGCCGTTCAGGTCCGCCAAGCCATGGACGCGACCAAGCGCCTGAACGGCGCGAACTACGTCTTCTGGGGCGGCCGCGAGGGCTATGACACCCTCCTCAACACCGACCTCAAGCGTGAGATGGATCAGCTCGGCCGGATGCTGTCCATGGCGGTCGACTACAAGCACAAGATCGGCCTCGAAGGCCCGCTCCTGATCGAGCCCAAGCCGCACGAGCCGACCAAGCACCAGTACGACCGCGACGTCGCGACGGTGTACGGCTTCCTCGAACGCTACGGCCTGACCAACGACGTGAAGGTCAACATCGAGACCAACCACGCGACGCTCGCCGGCCTCTCGATGGATCACGAAGTCGCCGCGGCCTACGCGCTTGGCATCTTCGGCTCGATCGACGCGAACCGCGGCGATCCGCAGAATGGTTGGGACACCGACCAGTTCTGGAACGACCCGCTCGACATCACGCGCACGATGATCCACCTGCTGCGCAATGGCGGCTTCACGACCGGCGGCTTCAACTTCGACGCCAAGGTCCGCCGCCAGTCGATCGACGCCGAGGACATCTATCACGGTCACGTCGGCGGCATGGACATGCTCGCCAAGGGCCTCCTGTCCGCCGCGGCGCTCATCGAGCACGGCGAGGCCGACAAGTTCCTCTCCGACCGCTATGCGGGCTGGGACGGCGACCTCGGCAAGTTCATCATGGCCGAGGGCACGACGCTCGACGCCGTGGCGGACCGCGCCCTTTCCGACGGCGTGGACCCCAAGCCGCGCTCGGGCCGTCAGGAGCACCTCGAGAACCTGGTCAACCGGTTCCTCTAAGAACGGCGAGGGCCGCGCTCCGGCGCGGCCCTCACGCACTGGCGTTGTCAAAAGTTTCAACCCAAGGCAAGATTTGGGACAACGCCGGGACGGCACGAAGCCCGGGCACGACGGAGGGCACCGTTGGCTGACGGGCAGGAAGGCGGCCGCAGGCCGCAAGCGACGATCCGAGAGGTGGCCGAGCGCGCTGGCGTCTCGCAGATGACCGTCTCGCGGGTGCTCAACTCGCCCGACCTCGTCAAGCCCGAGACGCGCGCCCGCGTTCAAGAAGCCATCGAAGCGCTGCGCTACCGACCGAACATCCTTGCCCGGACGCTGGCGGGGGGTCGAGCGCTCTTCATCGGCCTTCTCTACGACAACCCTTCGCATGGCTACCTGTCCGAGTTGCTGCTGGGCGCGCTGGAGCGCTGCCGGCAGGCCGGCCATCACCTGGTCGTCGAGGACCTGTCGGGCGACGAGGCGGCCAAACCTTCGATCATCGTCAACCGCGCGCGTGACGGCGGCCTCGACGGCGTCATCATCATCCCGCCGCTCAGCGACGATGCGAGCGTCGTTCGCGCCCTGCGCGAGGCGGGCATCGCCTGCGTCCTCATCGCGCCGAGCAACCCCGAGCACGGGGACGGCGCCGTCAGCATAGACGACGCGGAGGCAGCGGCGAGCATGACGCGCTACCTGATCGAGCGCGGGCACGAGCGGATCGGATTCATCAGCGGGCCGGTCGGCCACAGCGCGGGCGTGATCCGGCAGGAAGGCTACCGCGCGGCGCTGGAGGCGGCGGGTCTGCCCTACGAAGAGGCCCACGTCGCGAAAGGCGCGTTCACCTACCGGTCGGGCATGATGGCCGCGGAGCACCTTTTGCGGACGCCCGTCCGGCCGACCGCGATCTTCGCCGGGAACGACGACATGGCCGCCGGCGCGATCGCCGCCGCGCATCGCCTCGGCCTCAAAGTCCCCGAGGACGTGTCCATCGCAGGGTTCGACGACACCGCCATCGCGAGCACCGTCTGGCCGCAGCTGACGACCGTGCGCCAGCCCATCGCCGAGATGGCGGCCCGCGCCGTGTCGATCCTCGGTCGCGAGGAAGGCGCGGAGGCGCAAGGGCCGCTACCGACCTCGATCATCGAGCGGGCGTCGGTCGGACCGCCTCACGTCAAGGCGTGACGCTGCCGGAGGGAAGCCCGGCGGGATCGGCGTTCTGTCCCATGTTCATGACGTAGTACTGACCGATCTCCACGGTCTGTCTGAGGCCGCCGACGTTGAACGACATGCCGATCTCGCCCGGCGCGTAGGCCTTCTGCGCCGTGCCGTTCAGGTAGTGGAGCTGCCAGTCCTCGGACAGGGGAACGAGGCGCGAGGCGAGCGCCGTCCAGGGCTCGCTCGTCTCTTGCAGGCGCATGTCGGCCTCGGCACGGTCCTGGTCCGGATCCATCTTCTCCGCCCGGGCCCAGACGGCGATCAGGACCACGTCGCCCGCCTCGACGCCGCCCTGAACGGGAGCGGCCGCGGAGATGCGCCAGGCGTCTGCGGCGGGACGCTTGACCTTGACCCGGAAGGCGGTGCCGCCCGCGACGTCCGCCTTGGCGACCCGGCCGCTCGCGCCCTCGCCGTAGACGTTCCAGTTCACTTCGAGCGGGTTGTTCACGAGCGTGCCGGGCAGCGCCTCTTCGAGCGCCGCGAGCGCCTCGTCCTCGGTTTGAGCCGCCGCTGGGCTCGCGAGCGCGAGGCCCGCGAGCAGTATGATCAGTCTACCTCTCATCCTTCTCCTCCCATGTCACCGCCTCTGCCCGGACGGTCAGTCCTCCGCCAGGAAGGCGGTGATCCAAGCGAACGGCGCGTTCCAGTTGATCGCGACTTCGTTCAGCGCGTAGGCGCGCTCGTCGTCGCGGTAGCAAGTCATCGGCGCGCAGCTGTCCGCGATCTCCCTTGCGACGTCGTCGGCGGGGCTCGTCTTGTTGGCGCCGCCAGCCAGCGCGCCGGGCGGCGGGAGGGGCAGGCCCTCGACGGTCGCGCCCATCCAGAAGCGGTGATGGGGGCGCCGGAGCGCGTTCTCGCCGTAGCCCGCCACGTAGGAGAAGCCGAGCGGGTTGCGGCCGAGGAGGTAGTCCTCGATTCCGAGGACCGCCGTCCGGTAGCGCTCGTCGCCGGTGAGGTCGTAGGCGTAGGCGAGGACGATGCCGCGGTTCGCCATGTCGCCGTTCGACCCCCAGCCATAGGACCGGTCGAAGGGCACGCCGTACCCCTCGCGCTCGGCCTCCGCCACGAGGGCGTCGCCCGCCGAGACGACGCTCTGACGCAGAAGGTCCCGATCGGCCTCGGGCAGCGCGTCGCTGCCGAGGAGAAGCGAGAGGCTCGCCAGGCCTTCGACCGAGCCCCAGCCAATGTCGCGGGCCGGACCGGCCGCGCCGGGGACGGCGAGGAAGGTCCGCGACGCGCGCATGTCCTCTTCGTAGTCGGCCTCGCTCGTCGTCAGCCACAGCTCCGTCGCGGCCCAGGTGAACTCGTCCGTCAGGTCGGCGTCGCCGTAGGGACCGCTGCCGCCGGGGGTCACGTCGTAGGCGAGGACGTCCGGGACGCGCTGCGCCGCCGCGTAGGCGCGCCGGGCGGCGCTCAAGCAGCGATCCGCATAGGCATCGTCGACCCCCCGGAAGACCCGCGCGCACTGCGCAGCGGTCGCCGCGAGGTCGAGGGTCGCCGCCGTCGAGGGGTAGGAGAGGTAACGCGTCTCGGGGTCCTCGTGCGGAGGCATTGGAAGGCCCGTCCAATGCTCGTCGCCAATCTTGTGATGGACCATGCCGGAGGCGTCGACGGTATCGAAGTCGAGGCTGTCCTGATCGGCGTACTGATTGCCGCGCGGCAGGCGCAGCGTCGTGCCGTCCGGCACTTGCATCGCCAACATGAAGTCCAGGTTCCAGCGCGCCTCGTCGAGCGTGTCGGGCATGCCGTTGCCGGCCTCCGGAATGCGCAAGGCGCCGTCGGGCAGACCGCCGCCCGTCCGCTCGGCGTAGTTCAGGAGCGTCCAGGTCGAGATGCCGGAGTTGACCACGTACTTTCCGTGGTCCCCCGCATCGTACCACCCCTTGGAGACGTCGAGGCTGTAGGGGCAGCCGCCCCAGTCGTTGCCGCGCGCGTCCTTCGGTCCGTAGCAGGTGGCGGCGTCCGGCGCGTGGGCGGCGGGGCGGGCCCACGCGCTGCCCACATAGGCGGCCTGGATCGGGGTGCTCGCCCGCTGATGGTAGAAGAAGGCCATCGCGTCCCGAGCGAGCGGACCGTAGAGCCCCGGCTTGATGTCGAAGGGCTCGCTATGCGCGCCGCCGGCGGTCAGGACGAAGCCCTCCCCTGTCCGGTCGACCGTATCGAAGTCGAGGATCTGCACGCGCTGACCGGAGGCGTCGTCCGCGCCGAAGGGCACCGTCTGCCCCTGCGCCACCGGCGCGCCGGCGGCATCTTGCAGCGTCCATTGCAGGGGGGTCGCCGCATCCGTCACCACGGTCGCCCGCTTCGCGCCGGCCGGCAGGTAGCCGGTCATGTTGACGTGGATCGCGCTCGCCCGCTCTGCGACGGGTGAACCGCCCGGGCCGGTCGGCTCGGACGCCGAACGGTCCGGGGCGCCATCGCTGGCACAGGCGGCGAGCACGAGCAGGCTCGCCCCGATGAGGGGTCGCAACGTCATTCATCCTCCCGGCGGGCGTCGCCCGTTCGAACTCTTTGGACGAAGAGTGCCCGGGCGGGACGTGACTCGCAAGCAAAGGGGGAAGCCAAGTTGATCCGGGAGTGGGTTCGGCTAAACCTCGTCGTGAACGGCGTGGGACTGTCGTCCCGAAACGCGAAAGGCGCCCGACAGAAGGCGCTGCGCGGAGTGCCGATGGTTCGACGTGGAAACGCTCAGGAAGGGGTGTCGGATGGACGTGAAGATCAAGAGGGCGCTGCTGCTCGCAAGCGGGCTCGGCGCGTTGTTGACGGCCGGTTGCGGCGGCGGGGACGAAAGCCCCGACGCGATGGGCGAGAATCCCGCCGCGCAAGAGGCCACCGAACAGCAAGCGGATGCGAACGAGTACCCGCCGATCCGTCCGGAGATCTGGCCGCAAGTCCAAAGCCCGGTCCAGCGCGTGCCCGCGATCGAGAACGAGGTCCAGCGCCTCCTCTCCGAGATGACGCTGGAGGAGAAGGTCGGCCAGGTCGTCCAGGCCGACATCGCTTCGGTGACGCCCGAAGAGGTCGCCGAGTACCACCTCGGCTCCGTCCTCAACGGCGGCAACTCGGCCCCCGGGGGCGACCTCCGCGCGGATCCGCAGGACTGGCTCGACCTTGCCGATGCGTTCTGGCGCGCCTCGACCGGCGAGGACGGCACGGGCATTCCGGTGATCTGGGGCACGGACGCCGTGCACGGTCATTCGAACCTCGTGGGCGCGACGATCTTCCCGCACAATATCGGCCTCGGGGCGGCGAACGACCCCGACCTCATCGAGCGCATCGGCGCGGTGACCGCGCTCGAGATCGCGGTCACGGGCCTCGACTGGACCTTCGCGCCTACGGTCGCGACGCCGCAGGACGACCGGTGGGGCCGGACCTATGAAGGCTACTCCGAAGGGCCGGACATCGTCTCGGCCTATGCGGGCCGGATGGTGACGGGCCTTCAAGGTGAAGCGGGGACCGACGAGTTCCTCGGCGCGGGCAAGGTCATCTCCACGACCAAGCACTTCCTCGGCGACGGCGGCACCGAGGGCGGCGTCGACCAGGGCGAGACGATCGCCACCGAAGAGGAGCTGCGGGACATCCACGGCGCGGGCTACCCCTCCGCGATCGAGGCCGGCGTGCAGTCGGCCATGGCGTCCTACTCGAGCTGGCACGGCGAGAAGATGCACGGCAACAAGGCGCTCCTGACCGACGTCCTCGTCGATCAGATGGGCTTTGACGGCTTCGTCGTCGGCGACTGGAACGGTCACGGCCAGGTCGCGGGCTGCGAGGCGACGGACTGCCCCAAGGCGTTCAACGCGGGCCTCGACATGTTCATGGCCCCGGACAGCTGGAAGGGCCTCTACGAGAACCTGGTCAAACAGGTGAAGGACGGCACGATCAGCGAGGCGCGCCTGAACGAGGCGGCCGCGCGCATCCTGCGGGTGAAGCTGCGCTACGGCATCTTCGACAAGGGGCTGCCCTCGACGCGTCCCAATGCGGGCGACTTCGACCTGCTCGGCTCGCCCGAGCACCGCGAGGTTGCGCGCGAGGCGGTCCGCAAGTCCCTCGTCCTCCTGAAGAATGACGGCGTGCTGCCGATCGAGCCCGGCGCCCGCGTGCTGGTCGCCGGCGACGCGGCCGACAACATGGTCAAGCAGACCGGCGGCTGGACCCTGTCCTGGCAGGGCGAAGGGAACACCCGCGAAGACTTCCCGAACGCCGACACGATCTACGAGGGCCTGGAGGCCGCCATCGGCGAGGCGGGCGGCACGGCCGTCCTCTCCGAGGACGGAAGCTTCGAGGAGCGTCCCGACGTGGCCATCGTCGTCTTCGGCGAGCCGCCCTATGCGGAGTTCCGCGGGGACCGGATGAACGTGGACTTCGCGGATCCCGGCCCGCTCGAGACGCTGCGAGGCTTCCAAGAGCAGGGCATCCCGGTCGTGTCGGTCTTCCTGTCGGGCCGGCCGCTCTGGGTGAACCCGGAACTGAACGCGTCGAACGCCTTCGTGGCCGCATGGCTTCCGGGTACGGAAGGTGCAGGCGTCGCGGACGTGCTGGTCGCGCAAGCGGGCGGCGAGGCGGCCTACGACTTCACCGGCAAGCTATCCTTCACCTGGCCCAAGGCGCCGGACCAGACGCGCATCAATGTCGGCGACGAGGACTACGAGCCGCTCTTCGCCTACGGCTACGGCCTCACCTATGGCGATGACGGCTCACTCGACCTTCTGTCCGAGGACTACGAAGTGTCCGAAGAACAGACGGGCGTGATCTTCGCCGAGGGCGGCGGCGAGGAAGGTTGGCAGATGATGCTGGCTTCCGAGGAAGGCGAACCCGTCGAGGTCAACGATCCGACGGCGCAGACCGAGGACGGGGCGCTGAAGCTGTCGCATACGGACCGCCGCGCCCAGGAAGACTCCGTGAAGCTCGAATGGTCGGGCGATGCCCCTGCCAGCTTCATGATGTCGGGTGAGCCCGTGAACTGGAGCCGCGAGCTGAACGGCGACCTCGCCCTGACGGTCGACTACCGCCTGGACGAAGCGTCCGGCGGCCCGATCCGCGTCGGCATGGGCGACGTGCTGCTCGAACTGCCCGGTCAGGACGGCACGGTCGGCGAGTTCCAGACCGTCGCGATCCGCCTCGCCTGCTTCGCGGACGAAGGCGCCGAGTTGCAGGCCATGGCGACGCCGCTGGTGCTGCAATCGGCCGCCGCCAACGCGATCACCGTCTCGGACGCGAAGCTCGGCCCGACGGAGAACGGCGCGGCCTGCCCGCCGGCGGCGGAGTAACGAAGCGAAGGCCTGGGGGCGACCGTTCCCAGGCCTTCGGCCCTAAGACGACGCGCTTGCCGATCACGGCCCCCGCGGCCGTGGCGAGCGCGCCCCGGACGGTGACGCGGACGACCGCGCTGCCTCAAGGCGCCTTTCCGACCCCTGCCCTCAAGAAGCCCGAGGACGCGCAGCGAGACGACGCCGCGTTCGTTCCGGGGTGCGAGCGTGCGAAGCCGCTTGTCCTAACGCCTCGGACGCCTGCGCGGACTATGGGGCGCGCAGGCGCGAGGCTCGGTCACACGAAGAGGGATATGAGACAGGTGACGAGGAACCCCGTCACGCCGATCAGCGTCGTGCAGACCGTCCAGCTTCGCAAGGTGAGCGCCTCCGATAGGCCCAGATAGCGGCTGACGAGCCAGAAGCCCGAATCGTTGACGTGGCTCGTCAGGCTCGCGCCCGAAGCGATGGCGACGACGACGAGGCCGAGCTCGGGGCCCGAGAGGCCCGCGAGCTCCGCGACCGGCGCGGTCAGGCCTGCGCCGGTGATCATCGCGACCGTGGCGGAGCCCTGTGCGATCCGTACGATCCCCGCCGAGAGGAAGGCGAAGGCGAGGACGGGCATGCCGCCGCTCATCAAGGCCTCGGCGAGGGTTCGGCCCGCGCCCGAGTCGACCAGCACCTGCTTGAAGGCGCCCCCTGCCCCGGTCACGAGGACGACGAGGCCCGCGGGTTCGAGCGCCCGGGTCATCGCCTCGCGCAGCTCGGGCGCGGGCACGCCGCGCCTGACGCCGAAGAGGCCCCAAGCGAGGAGGCAGGCGATCATGAGCGCCGTGAAGGGGTGACCGAGGAAGAGGAGGCCTTGCGCGACCGGGCCCGCCGTCCCCTCGCCCACCATGGCGGCGGTGACCGTCGCGCAGACGATCAGCGCGACCGGAGCGAAGATGACGAGCATCGCCTCCCCGAAGCCGGCAGCCTGACGGTCGGCAGGGACCGAAACCGGGGCCGCATGGGCAGGTGCGCCGGCCTCGGCGAAGGCTTTTTGCTTCTCCAAGGCGCGGCCGAGGACCGGTCCCGCGACGAAGGCGGCGGGCAGCCCTGCGAGCGCGCCGAACAGGATGACCCAGCCAAGGTCGGCGGACAGGATCTCCGCCACGGCGATCGGTCCCGGGGTCGGCGGCACGAAGGCGTGGGTGACGGCGAGGCCTGACAGGAGGGGGATCGCGAAGCCGATCAACGGCCTTCCCGTCCGCTCGGACAGGCCGATCAGGACGGGCATCAGGATGATCAGCGCCACGTCGAAGAAGACCGGGATCGAGACGAGGAAGCCGATCAGGGTGAGCGCGGCGGGCGAACGCTCCGGTCCGAAGCGGGTGAGGAGCGTGTTCGAGATCGCGTCGACACCCCCTGAGTGCTCGAGCAGCGCGCCCATCATCGCGCCGAGGCCGACGACGACGGCGACGAAGCCGAGCGTGCCGCCCATGCCGTTCCGGACCGACTCGACCACATCGGTCGGCGTCATCCCGATCGTCAGGCCGAAGCCGAGCGAGACGAGGATCAGCGACAAGAAGGCCGGTAGCCGGACCCACAGGACGAGGACGAGGAGGGCCGCGACCGCGGCCCCCGTCACCAGGAGCGGAAAGAGGACCACGTCCCTACCCGCCGAGCTTCACCCGCGCGAGGAAGGAACCGGAGGTGATGTAGATCGCGTCCTCCGTGTCCGTCAGCGCGACGTTCGCCGCCGCCGTCCCCGTGCGGACGAGCGCGAGGCGCTCGCCTTCGGGGGAAAGAAGGTGGATGCCGCCGGGCCCTGCGAGCCAGATGTTTCCCGACTGCGAGACCGCCATGCCGTCGGGCAGACCGGGCTCGCCTGCCTTCACCATCGCGGTCAGGTCGATCAGGACTCGCCGGTTCGTCACGTCGCCATCCTCGCCGACGTCGTAGGCGTAGAGCCTCGCGGCGTCCGGATCGGAGACCGCGACGTAAAGCGTGCGCTCGTCCGGTGAGAGGCCCACGCCGTTGGGCCGGGTCAGTTCCCGGTCGATCAGGCTCACCGTTCCGTCGGGCGAGAGGCGGTAGACACCGTTGAAGTCGAGCTCCTTGAGCTCGGACTCGTCTCCGTCCTGAAGGCCGTAGGGCGGATCGGTGAAGTAGATCGTGCCGTCCTCCGCCCGGACGAGGTCGTTGGGGCTGGAGAACCGCTTGCCTTCGAATTGCTGCGCGAGGAACGTCCGCTCCTTGGTGCCGAGGTCGACACGCGCGATCGCGCGGTTGCCGTGATCGCCCATCAGGATGGCGTTCGGGCCGTCCGCGATCAGACCGTTCGATCCCGGTTCCCTGAAGGCGGGCGGCACCTCGCCGGCAAGGCCCGAAGGCTGCAGGACCACTTCGAGCCCGCCCTCTTCGGACCATCCGTAAAGCGTGTTGCCGGGCACGTCGCTGAAGAGGACCTCGCTGCGGTCCGGCATCCAGACCGGCCCCTCGGACCAGCCGAAGGTGTCGTCGGTCAGCTTCTCGATGGCGGCGTTCTCCGGGATGACCTCGTCCGCGCGGGGGTCCAGGCGGTCTATCGATCCCACGCTCACGGGCTCACTCTCCGCATTGCCGCCGCTGACGGTGGTCACGGTCTCGATGGCGGCGGCGGGCTCGTCCGCGGTCACGCCCTCTTCGATCGTGAAGCTGCCCTCGCCGCGGATGTCGGCGGAGGTCGAGCCTATCATCCAGCGGATCTCGCCAGCGTCGACCCGCCAGGCGCCCTCCTGCCCCCAATAGGCGAACTGCTCCGGGCGCAGCTTGAAGCTGACGGTCTTCGTCTCGCCAGGATCGAGCGAGACGCGCGAGAAGCCGCGCAACTCCTGGACGGGGCGCGCGACGGTCGCCAGCGGGTCGCGGGTGTAGAGCTGCACGACCTCGTCGGCGGCCATCTCGCCCGCGTTCGTCACATCGGCGGAGATGGTGATCGTCCCGCCGGCGCCGACCGTCTGCGTGTCCTGCGAGATCCCGGCGTAGTCGAAGCTCGCGTAGGAAAGCCCGTGCCCGAAGGGGTAAAGCGGCGTGATGTCGACGTCCGTGTAGCGCGAGCTGTCGTTCTCGAGGTCGGGGTCCGCCGGCCGTCCCGTCGGGTAGTGGCCCATGAAGATCGGCACTTGCCCCGTTCGGCGCGGGAAGCTCGCCGGTAGGCGGCCGCCCGGGCTCTCCTCGCCGAAGAGGACGGAGGCGACGGCGGGGCCGGTCTCGACGCCGAGGAACCAGGTCTCGAGGATCGCGTCGGCCTCCGCGTCGAGCGAGGAGATGTCCAAGGGGCGCCCGTTCATCAGCACGACGACGACCGGGGTGTCGGTCGCCAGGATCGCTTCGGCCAGGGCCGCCTGCCCTGCGGGCAGCGTGATGTCCGAGCGGCTCCGCGCCTCGCCGGAGTAGTTCCAGTCCTCGCCGATGACGAGCACGGCCACGTCCGCCCGCTCCGCCGCGCGCACGGCGTCGCGCAGGTCGCGGCGGTCGGGCATGCTGCGGGCGTCGGCACCGGGGACGTAGTCGATCCGTACCCCTTCGGGCAGCGCGGCTTCGAGCCCTGCGCGGATCGTCACGACGTCGCCCGAGCTGCCCTGCGCCGACCAGGAGCCGAGCGGCGAGTAGGGATCGTCCGCCAGCGCCCCGATGAGCGCAACGCGGCCCGCCCCCTCGCGGATAGGCAGCGTCTGGTTCTCGTTCTTCAAGAGGACCATGGACTTGACCGCGGCGTCGCGGGCGACGGCACGGTGCTCTTCGGACAGCATGACCGCCGCCTCGCGGTCGGTGTCGTGATAGGCGTAGGGATCGTCGAAGAGGCCGAGACGGTCCTTGGCGAGAAGGACGTGGCCCACCGCATCGTCGAGCGACGCCTGGAGCGTCTCGTCGCCGCGCACCGCCTCGGCGAGGTCTTGGGCGTAGATGCCAGAGGTCATCTCCATGTCGACGCCGGCCTCGAGGGCGAGCGTGCCCGCCCCGACCCTGTCCGCTGCGACGCCGTGGTTCGTCAGCTCGAGGACGGCGTTCCAGTCGGAGACGACGAGGCCGTCATAGCTCCAGGCCTTGCGCAGGACGTCCTGCAGCAGGGGCGCGTTCGCCGTCGCGGGCACCCCGCCGATGTCGTTGAAGGCGACCATGACGCTGCCCGCGCCCGCCTCCACCGTCGCGGCGTGGAAGGGCGGCAGGTAGGTCTCGTGCAGCGTGCGCTCGGAGATGTCGGCGCTGTTGTAGTCGCGGCCGCCCTCGCCCGCGCCGTAGGCGCCGAAGTGCTTGGCCGTCGCGATGATCGTGTCGGGCGCGGTCAGGTCGCGCCCCTGATAGCCGCGCACCTGCGCCGCGGCCATGCGAGCGCTCAGATAGGGCTCTTCGCCCGCCCCCTCGACGATGCGGCCCCAGCGGGGGTCGCGCGCGATGTCGATCATCGGCGCGAAGGTCCAGTGCAGCCCCGCCGCCGAAGCCTCTTCGGCCGCGATCCGCGCGGTCGACTGGCCGACTTCGTCAGAGAAGCTCGCGGCGAGCGCGAGGGGGACGGGGTAGATCGTACGGTAGCCGTGGATCACGTCCATCGCGAAGAGGAGCGGGATGCCGGTCCGGCTCTCTTCGACCGCCGTGCGTTGCAGCTCTTCGAGCGGGCCCGCGCCCGCGACGTGCAGGTAGGAGCCGACCTTGCCCTGGCGGACGCGGTCGAACTCGCCGTCGTCCAGGCGGGAGTTGAGGTTCTTCTGACGCCCGCCCGCCATCTGATGGAGCTGGCCGAGCTTCTCCTCGATCGTCATGTTCGAGATCAGGAAGTCGATGCGCTCCTGCCCGGTAAGGCCCTGCGCCGTCGCCTGGACGGCGAGCGTCTGCGCGTCCTGTTCGTTCTGGGCTTGGGTGAAACCGCTGCCGAGCGCGGCGAGGCTCAAGCCCGCAGCGAGTGCCGCGAGCCGGTGACGGTGAAGCATGAGTGGTTCCCTTCCCTGTCTCTTCCTAACCTGCCGCGCGCTTCTTCGTCGCTTTCGGCGTCCTATTCCATCTCGAGCCGCACGTCGGAGACACGCAGGGTCAGCCGCCCAGCGGTCTTGATGAAGAGCGGCGCTCTCGTCTCGGCGAGATCCCCCTCGCGCAGGCCGGACCCGGAGAGGGGAAGCAAGAGCCGGACCCAGCCCTGCCCCGCCGCGCCCCGCAGCCGGTCCGTCACGTCCCCGGCGCCTTCGCCCGAGGCCGTCAGTACGCCCATGCGGACGGGCGCGCCCGGCGCCTCGCGGACCTCGCAGTGAACGGCGACCATCAGGCGGCCGTTCGCCTCCCGCGTGAGGTCCTGGCCCGGACCTTCGAGAACGAAGCGTGCAGGGCCAGTGAAGGTCAGTTCGCGCGCGTCCTCCTGCGCCGCCCGGTCGACGGAGCGGACGGACAGCGCGCCGTCCGTCGTCTTGGCAGCGGGGCCGGTCAGTAGGACGTCCTCGCCCTGCGACGAGAGCACGATCTTGTAGGGCGGGCGGGCACGGCCAGCGCGCAGGTACTCCGTCCCGCCGCGCGCGTTGGCCGCGTCGCGGCCGCTCTCGTCGAGCCGCGCGAGCGCGCCGTCATCGGCGTAGGTGAGGCCGAAACCGTAGGCGAAGAGCGGATCGCCATCGCCTTCACCGGCGTTGAGAGGCGTCTGATGCGGGTGCCTCGGCCAGGAGAACGAGAGCTTGCCCGCGAAGTCGCGGCGGGGCCGTCCGTCCGCGTCGCCGACCAGCACGTCCGCCACCCCGCCGCCCTCGCTTCCCGGCAGCCAGGCGGCGACGAAGGCGTTCGAGGCGTTGATCTCCGGGTTCAGGTGAAGAGGCCGGCCCGACAGGAAGACGGAGACCGTAGGGATGCCGTCGGCCCGAAGGCGCTTCAGGAGCGCGAGCGGGGCGTCGTCGGTGAAGTCGAGGTTCTCGCGGTCGCCCTGGAACTCGGCATAGGGCTCCTCGCCGAAGACGACGATGGCGACGTCGGGGCGGGTCTCGGTGCGTCCGTCTTCGGAGAGCTCAGGCGTGCCGCCGCCCGCCTCGACGGCCTCCCGCAGGCCGTCCCAGATCGACTGGCCGTTCGGGAAGCGGTCGTTCGTGTTCCCCTCCCCCTGCCAGGTCAGGGTCCAGCCGCCGCAGGCTTTCTGGATCGAAGCCGCGTCGCCCGCGACGAGGACCCGTGCGGACGGCTTGATCGGGAGGACACCGTCGTTCTTCAGGAGGACGAGGGACTTGGCGACGGCTTCGCGCGCGACGGCTCTGTGCGCGGCGCGGCCGGGAACGCTCCCGTTCCCCGCGCCGGGCCGTTCCGTCGGGCGCGGCCTGTCCCAGAGGCCGTAGCGCAGCTTGACCCGCAGGACCCGGCGGACAGCATCGTCTATGCGCGCCTCGGCGATCTCTCCTTCGCGGACCTGCTCCAGCGTGTTGCGGAAGAGCGCGCGCCAGTCGTCGGGCGCCATGATCACGTCGACGCCCGCTTCGTAGGCGGCCGGGCAGCTGTCATTGCGGCAGCCCTCGACCCCGGCATGGCCGTTCCAGTCGCCGATGACGACGCCGTCGAAGCCCATGCGGCCCTTCAGGACCTCGGTCAGCAAGTAGCGGTGGCCGTGGAGGCGCTCGCCGTGCCAGCTGTTGAAGCTCGCCATGATCGTCTGGACGCCCGCTTCGATCGCGGGCGGGTAGCCCGCGGCGTGGACCTCGCGCAGGGTCGCCTCGTCGCAGAGCGTGTCGCCCTGGTCCTTGCCGCCCTCGGTGCCCCCGTCGCCGACGAAGTGCTTGGCGGTCGCGATCAGGCCGTGGCCGCGAAGGAATCCTTCCGTGCCCGCCGCGCCCTGTAGCCCCTCGACCATGGCAGCGGCGTAGTCGCGTACGATGCGCGGATCTTCCGAGTAGCCCTCATAGGTCCGCCCCCAGCGGTCGTCGCGCGGCGTCGCGAGGGTCGGCGCGAAGGTCCAGTCCATGCCGCAGGCCTGGACCTCGCGCGCGGTGACCTCGCCGATGCGGCGGATGAGGCCCGGGTCGTCCGCGCAGCCGAGGCCGATGTTGTGGGGGAAGATCGTCGCGCCGACGAGGTTGTTGTGCCCGTGGACCGCGTCCGTACCCCAGAGGATCGGCACCTTCGTCCCCCCGCGCCGAAGGGCCGCCTGATGGAACGCGTCGACCGTCTCGAGCCACGCTTCGAGGCCCGCATAGTTGTCGCCGCCAGGGGCGGAGTTCCCGCCGCAAAGGACAGAGCCAAGCGGCACCTCGAGGAGGTCGTCCGGCACGATCGAGGCAAGGTCGGCCTGGATCGTCTGGCCGACCTTCTCCTCGAGCGTCATCCCGGCGAGAAGCGCGTCGATGCGCGCCTCGACCGCCTCGTCCCTGCCGGGACGAGGGCTCAGCTCCGGCCAGTCCTCGGGGCGGCGCTCCATCTCACGGCAGCCTTTCGCCCAGAGACGCTTCGAGGACCTCGTACCACTGCCGGCGGGTGAGCTTGAGCTCGCTCGCGCGTGCAGCGTCGCGCAGGCGCTCTTCCTTCGTGGTCCCGATGATCGGCACGACGCCGGAGGGGTGGGCGAGCAGGAAGGACAAAGACGCGGCAGAGACGCTGATCCCCGCCTCGTTCGCCAGGCGTTCGAGGACGGGGCGCACCCGCGCCGCGCGCTCGCCCTCGCCGGTCGGCACGCGCCCGCCGCCCAAGGGAGACCAGGCGAAGAGGTCGAGGCCCATCGCCATCGCCTGATCCGCGGTCCCGTCGTAGAGGGGGGCGGGCTCTAGGACCGAGAACTCGACCTGCTGCGCGGTCAGCGGCGCCTTCAGATGTGCCTTCAGCGCACGGACCTGCTCTACCGTGTAGTTCGAGACGCCCACCCGGCCGACCTTGCCCGAGGAGACGAGTCCGTCGAGGGCGTCTGCGACCTCGGCCGGATGCGCGAGGAAGTCGGGGCGGTGGACGTAGAAGAGGTCGACGCGCTCCGCCTTCATGCGGCGCAGGGACTCGTCGCACGCACGGGTCAGGTAGTCCTTCGAGTTGTTGTAGGGCGTGCCGAACTCGACGCCCGCCTTGGTCGCGACCTCGAGCCCGTCGAGGAAGCGGGGGTCGCGATCTCTGATCTCGCCGAGCAGGACCTCCGCCGCGCCGAACTCGCCGCCGCCATAGACGTCCGCCGTGTCGAGGTGGGTGATGCCGAGCGAGCGGGCGGTGTCGACCATCCGCATGGCCGTCTCGGCCTCGCCGGGACCGTAGCGCCAGAAGCCGTAGGCGAGCGTGTGCTTGGTCATGTCGTCTCCTTCAGGCGGCGGATCATCTCCATCATCGCCCGTCCGTTGTGGTAGGGCCCCTTCCAGAACCCTGACTTGTAAGGACCGCGCGCGGGCAGGTCGGCGCGAGAGAACCAGCCCCACTCGCCGTGCTCGGGGTCGATGACCTCCGCCCGGATGAAGTCCCAGAGGCCCGCGGCCGTGTCGCGATACTTCGCCTCGCCGCTCAACGCATAGGCGTTCTCGAAGCCGACCATGGCCTCGGCCTGGACCCACCAATGGCGTTCGCCGACGGACGTGCCGTCCTCGTGCCGTTCGTAGGCGAGGCCCCCACCCTGCGTGTAGGCCGTCAGCGCGGCGTCGGCGGTTCTGATCGCAAGCGTTTCGGCGCGCGACAGCCGCGCTTGGTCGCCGAGCGCGACGGCGGCCTCGTGGAGGAGCCAGCTCGCCTCGATCCCGTGCCCGTAGCTCTCCCCACCGCCCTGGTCGTTCCAATCGTCGTCGTAGAAGAGCGCGAGGTGGCCGTCGTCCCGTGCGCCCGAGAAGCGGTCCGCGAAGAGGTCGATGCTGTCCGCGAGGACGCCCGCCGTGAACTCGCTGCGACAAAGTGCGTGAAGCGCCGTGTACCCCTCCAGCACGTGAAGGTGCGTGTTCATCGTCTTGGGTGCGTTCATGTCCTTCGCGCTGAGGCGCTGATCGGGGATCGCCGACCAGTCCTGCGCGAACGCTTCGAGGTAGCCGCCCTTGGCGCGGTCGACCGTGCGCTCCTCGAGGAGGCGCGCGAGCGTCAGCGCCTCTTCCTTCGCGGCCTCGTCCTCGAACGCCGCCGCATAGGCCGAGAGCGCGTAGATCGCGAAGGCCTGGGCGTAGGTCTGCTTGCGGGTCTCGGACGGCGTGCCGTCCGCGTCCAGCGCCCAGAAGACGCCGCCGTGATCCCGATCGAAGAAGGGGGCGAAGCCTCGGCGCGTCGCGTGCGCCGCTTCGGCCGCCTTCGGATCGTCCCTGAACCCTGCGAGGGCCGAGAAGAACCAAAGGGCGCGCGCGTGCTGGACCGAGCCGCGCGGGGCGCTCTTGTCGGGGCGGTTCTGGTCGTCGACGGCGCCGTGGAGCCGTCCCTCGGCATCCATACCGTGCGCGATCCACCAGTCGCGGATCTGGTCCAGCTCCGCCTCGAAGGCGGCAGGCGTGTAGGCGTGGTTCGTCACGCCCGTTCCATCAGAGCCAGATTGCCCTTCGCAAGGGCGACGCGTTGCTGCACGGAGGCGCCGGAGGTGAGCGGGTCCTCGGGCGTGTTCTTCACGTAGTCGAGGAGGCGCGAAATGTCCGTCGTCGCGACGTGCATCCGCGTGTCGGACGAGCCGTAGTAGATGAAGACGCGGCCGTCGGGCTCTGCGATCCAGCCATTGGTGAAGACGACGTTCGAGACGTCCCCGACCCGCTCTTCGCCCTCGGGCACGATCAGGGCGCCCGCCGGGCGGTGGGTCACGCGCCAGGGCTCGCCCAGCGCGGTCATGAACATGTAGCAGGTGTAGCGCAGGCCCGCGGCGGTGTTGCGGACGCCGTGCGCGAGGTGGAGCCAGCCTTCCTCGGTCTTGATCGGCGCCGGCCCCTGCCCGTTCTTGGTCTCTTTGATCGTGTGGTAGACGCGGGGGTCCACGATGTTCTCCTCGCCCACCGTCGCGCTTTCGAGGTCGTCGGTCAGGCCGTAGGCGATACCGCCCCCCGACCCTGCGTCGATGAAGCCGTCCTGCGGGCGCGTGTAGAGCATGTACCGTCCGTCCACGAACTCAGGGTGGAGGACGACGTTGCGCTGCTGCGAGGAACGGGTCTTGAGGTCGGGCAGGCGTTCCCAGGTCGCAAGGTCCTTCGTCCGCACGATGCCCGCCGCCGCGACCGCCGCCGTGGGGTCCGAAGGCTTCGCGTCGTCGTGCCGCTCGGCGCAGAAGATGCCGTAGACCCAGCCGTCCTCGTGGCGCGTCAGCCGCATGTCGTAGACGTTGGTGGTCGGCGCCCCCGCCTCGGGCAGCTCGAGCGGCAGGTCGCGGAAGCGGAAGCCCTCCGTAGCCGTATCGCTCTCGGCGATCGCGAAGAAGCTCTTCCGGTCCGCACCCTCGAGCCGGACGACGAGGCAGTACTTGTCCCCCCACTTGATCGCGCCCGCGTTGAAGGCGGCGTTCACGCCCATCCGCTCCATCAGGTGCGGGTTCGTTCGGCGGTCGAAGTCGTAGCGCCAATGGAGCGGCGCGTGGGCGGCGGTCACGACCGGGTTGCGCCAGCGCTCGTAGATCCCGTTGCCGGGCAGGACGGCTGCGTTCCGCCTGGTGATCAGCGCCTCGTGCTCGGCCCTAAGGGCCTGCATGCGGGTGTCGAAACTGGTCATGATCTCGTCCGTAGGAGGGAGAAGAAGGGAAAGAAAAGCTCAGAGCGCAGCGCCCGCGCCCTGGGGGACGGCGGGGCCGCTGGCCTTCGCCTCGGCGGCCGCCTCGCTCACGTCGTCGGGGTAGTCCTTCAGCCTGTCGTACCAGGTGAACTTGAAGACGACCGTGAGAGCGACCGCGAGCAGGAGCGCCATCCACATCATCGCCATCTCGCCGATGACGAGGAAGACCGGCACGGCGACGAGCGAGGTCTGCCAGACGATGCCGAGCCCGACGTTCATCATGTCGATGCCGAAGTCGCGGTTGGGCTCGACGGCACGGCCCTCCGCCTCTTCGAGCGCACGGTGGACCGGCCCCCAGAAGCCCCAAGGCCGCGTGCGGCGGTAGAACTCGACGAGTGCGGGCATCTCGGTCGGCGGGGTCATCAGCGTGCCCGCGATGCTGGCGGCGGTCGTGATCGCGAGCATGATCGGGAAGAACTGCCACGGGTCGAGCGCGGCAACACCCCCAAGGCCCAAACTCTCGCCGATGGGCAGGAGAAGCGCGGTGATCACGCCCGACGCCATGCCCCAGAAGTAGCCGAAGCCGTTGAAGCGCCACCAATACCATTTGAGGACGTTCGCCGCGGCGTAACCGCCGTAGAGCGCGGAGACGAGCCAGTCGATGATGGAGGAGAGGTCCGGCACGAAGAGGCCGATCGCCGTGCCGAGAACGACGAAGACGGTCGCCGTGATGACCGACAAGCGGACGTAGTGCTTCTCCGTCTCGTCGGGCTTCAGGTAGCGGCGGTAGACGTCGTTGACGACGTAGGCGGGCGCCGCGTTCACCGCCGCCGCGAAGGACGACATGAAGGCCGCGAGG
This sequence comes from Parvularcula dongshanensis, assembly GCF_014199615.1. Taxonomy (GTDB): domain Bacteria; phylum Pseudomonadota; class Alphaproteobacteria; order Caulobacterales; family Parvularculaceae; genus Parvularcula; species Parvularcula dongshanensis. The sequence goes on from NZ_JACHOB010000005.1 coordinate 302,027, forward strand.
AGCCCCGCGATCAGGACGCCGAGGAGGCCGACGGGCACGAACTCCCGCATCGCGAAGGGCAGGATCAGCTCGAAGTCCACGTCCTCGCCCATGCCGCGCAGTTCGGGCGCGAAGTAGACGAGCGCGAGAACGGAAAGCCCCGCGATCAGCAGGTAGCGCGGCGGGTTGAGAACGATCGAGACGAGGCCCGACATCATCGCCGCCTCTCGCGGGGTCCGCGCCGACAGGATGCGCTGCATGTCGTAGTTGGGCGCAGGACCCGCCGCCGAGACGAAGACGCCCTTCACGAGGATCATCAGGAAGAAGAAGGTGAAGAGCGAGTAGCCGTCGCCCGCGATCTTCCCGTCCGCCGCGGGCAGGATGTTCGACCAGTCGAGGTCCAGCCTCCAGCCGAAGAAGGGGTTCGTCCACCCTTCGGGCACGGCCGCGGCGAGCATGTCGGGACTGACCGCCTCGATCGCGATCCAGGCGATGACCACGCAGGCGACCGTCATGATGAAGAACTGCATCACCTCGGTGATGACGACACTCATCATTCCGCCCTTGACGACGTAGAGCGAGGTAATCGCGACCACGATCAGCCCCCAGAGGGTCGCATCCACGTTCGGGTCGGCGGAGAGGTGGATCGGCAGGAAGGTCGCCGCGAACTTGCCGATGCCGATGAAGCTGTAGGCGAGGTAGGCGAGCACGACGACGAGCGCGAAGGCGACCACGACGAGGTGGCTGAGCCGCGCGCCCCGCCCCTCGCCGAAGCGGAAGGTGATCCACTCCGCCCCCGTCACGACGCCCGACCGGCGCAGCCACATCGACAGGAACATCATCAGGAAGATCTGGTTGAAGACCGGCCAGAGCCAGGGAATCCAGACGCTCTTCAGTCCGTAGACGAAGAGGAGGTAGACGAGCCACATCGTGCCGGAGATGTCGAACATGCCCGAGGCGTTCGAAAGGCCGAGCGCGTACCAGGGCAGCTTGTTGCCGCCGAGGAAGTAGTTGCGCGTGCTCTTGGACGCCGCCCGGCTGAAGACGACGCCTATGCCGACCGACAGCACGAAGTAGGCGATAATGATCGCAAGGTCGATCGTCGTGACGCCCATCGGTGTTCCCTTCCCTGCCCGCGGCCCTGACCGCTTGTAAGTATCACGGCGAGGTTCGCCCCCGCTCTTTCGTTACTGCGCGGAGATCGCCTCCGCATGGTCCTCGATGATCGCGAGCGTCGCCTCGTCCACGTCGAAGACGGAGTTGCGTCCCTGCGGCTCTTGCGGCGGGTCGCCCGTGTAGCTCGTGTCGCCCGGCTGCCACTCGCCGTCCGCGTGCTGCGCCCGGCCGTAGCCGCCCCAGGCCCAGAGGTTCGTGCCGACGAGCGGGCCGCCCGACGCCGCGCTTCGCTCGACGCGGTCGTAGACGGCGCGGAGCAGGCGGTCGCGGTGCGGGCTCGGACTGCCGGGGGTCAGTACCTCGTCGGCGCGGTCGAGACCGAACTCCTCGAGGACGATCGGTTTGCCGAGCTCCTCGGCCAGCGCGATGTGCTGGTCGATGTAGGCGCCGACCTGAGCCATCGCGCCGTCGATCGTCCCGTCCGCATCCATCGGATCGAACCAGGACCAGTTGCGCGGCCACATGTGGAAGGTCGCGTAGTCGATCGCATCGCCGTCATGGGCGCCCGTGAAGCAGAATGCCGAGCCGTTGCAGCCCATCATCCCTTCATTGCCGGTCGAGACGAGGTGGTTCCGGTCGAGCGACTTGATGAAGCGGGCCGTCTCATCGATCCAGGCGTGGAAGGCGGCCATCTCCGCGTTGCCCTGCGCCGCGTCGGGATCGGGCCGCGGCTCGTTCGCGAGTTGCCAGGCCATGATCGCCGGGTCGTCGACGTAAGGGGTGCCGGTCACCGAGTTGGTCCGGGTCACGACGGCCTCGGCGTAGTCGCGGAAGAGCGCGTTCGCCTCGTCGTTGGAATAGAAGTCCGCCACGAAGTTCGGGAAGGCCGGCCACGGATAGGCCGGGTCGCCGAGGTCGATATACTCGCCGCCATTGACGTAGGACAGGTAGGTGCCCATCCCGCCGGACCACTCCCAGAAGTTGTTCAGGTAGATGACGGCGGTCATTCCGCGCTCGCCGATCTCGGCGAGGGCGGTGTCGAGGCCTTCGAGCAGGGTCTCGTCGTAGTCGCCGCTCTCGTCCCGGAAGGTGACCTTCAATGACTTGCCGAAGGGAGAGGTCTCCGAGGCGCCGAGGATGCGCAGGTTGGTGACGCCCAGCGCCTTCAACCGGTCGAGTTCGCGTCCGAGCCGCTCGCGGTCGCCGTATGGCGCGTCCGCGCCGAGATAGGCGGCGTACCACATGTTGACGCCGACATAGGGGTAGGCCTCGCCGTCGCGGATGAAGCTCATGTCGTCGACTTCGACGAAGCCGGGATCAGCCTCCGCCTGCTCGTCCCCCTGCCCGCCCGCGGCGCAGCCCGCCAGGAGCGCAACCGCGCATGCCAGGAGCGGCAGGATAGACAGACGTTTCATGAGCACCCCTCGCTTGGTGGAAGCTGCTTACAGGCAATCCGTAGCGCAGGTCGAGCGTTCGGGCGGACTCGTCCCAAATGAGGACAACGGCGCCCGCTTCCCCTACCCGCCCCTCCCTACTCGGCGACGCGGAACCTGAACTCCGTGGTGCTCTCGTAGAGCTCTCCCGGTCGCAAGGCGGTGTCCGGGAAGCCAGGTTGGTTGGGGCTATCGGGGAAAGCCTGGGTCTCGAGGCAGACCCCGGTGCGCCAGCCCAGCGTTCGGCCTTTCCCGTGCGACGTGCCGTCGAAGTGGTTGCCGGAGTAGAACTGGATGCCCGGCTCGGTCGTGTGGACTTCGAGCACGCGGCCGCTCGCCGGGTCCGACAGAACGCCAGCGAGCCGCAGGCCGCTTCCTGACAGGACCAGGTTGTGGTCGTAGCCGCCCGCAAGGCGGAGCTGCTCGTCCTCCGCATCGATCCGGTCAGCGATCCCCGTCGGCTCTCGAAAGTCGAAGGGCGTTCCGTCGACCGAGCGGACCTCGCCGGTCGGGATCGCCGTCTCGTCGATCGGCGTGAAGGCGTCCGCGGCCAGCCGCAGCACCTGCGCCATCGGATCGCCGGCCCCGCCCGTCAGGTCGAAGTAGCTGTGCTGAGTCAGGGCGACGGGCGTCGGCGCGTCGGTCTCGGCACGGTAGTGGACCACGAGCGTGTCGTCCTCGCGCAACAGGTAGGTGACCTGGACCTGCAACGTGCCGGGAAAGCCTTCTTCCCCGTCGGGGCTCACGTAACGCAGGATCAACTTCGGACCCGCCTCGCCCTCGCGGGCTTCGGCCTCCCAGACGCGCTTGTCGAAGCCGCGCGCCCCGCCGTGAAGCGTGTTCGGCGGGTCGTTCGTCTCGAGCGTGTAGGCGTGTCCGTCCAAACTGAAGCGCCCGCCCGCGATCCTGTTCGCGTAACGGCCGATCAGCGCGCCGAGGAAGGCGGTGTTCGCCTCGTAGGCCGCTAGGTCGTCGAGGCCGAGGACCACGTCGGCGAAGTGACCGGCCCGCCCCCTCGCCGTCAACGCGGTGATCGTGCCCCCGTAGTCGAGCACGGACATCTGCATGCCGGTCGCGCCCGTCAGGGTGAAGCAGGTGACCGCCTCGCCCGTCTGCGTCGTGCCGTAGGCCGTTCGTTCGATACCGCTCGCGGACATGCCGCCTCCGTGCTTGGCGTCGCCGGGGGGCTTAGCCCTGCCCGGCGTGCCGCGTCACGGGGGTCAGAAGCGGTAGCCGAGACCCACCGTCACGACCGGCCAGTAGGCGTACTCGTCGATGTCGTTCTGCAGCTGGAGCGCCTCTTCGTCGAGTTGGCGGCGAAGCTCCGCGGCGAGCGTGGGATCGGCGCTGTCGAGGCCCGTCGCGTCGAGCGCGACATCGGGCTCCCCGGCGAACATCACGCCCGCCCGCGCGATGAAGGACAGGCGGCCTTGCTTGTAGAGGGCGTTGTCCCAGCCGAACCCGGCGAAGAAGGCCGTGTCCGAGAACTTGGCAGAGCCGGTCATGACGCCGACCTCTTCGGGGGTGAAGACTCGGTCGCCGATCTCGACGTCCGTCTGCGGCTCCGCATCGAGGCGAACCGACTTGTCACCGACGAAGACGCCGCCCGACACGGTGAAACCGTTGGCGAAGGGGTGCAGGTCCGCGAAGCCGCCGAAGCCGGAGAACTCGAGGTCGCCGTCGTAGAGGATGTCGTCGTACTCCTGCTCGTCGGCGGAGTAGTCGAGCCAGTTGTAGCCGGCACGCAGCGCCAGCCGGCTGGTGAGCCCGACCTGCGCGTTGCCGCTGATGCCGGTGGTTCCGGCGCTCACGTCGAACGCAGCGTTGCCCGGCACCTGTGCCGACGCGACGCCGATCAGGCTCAACGCCGCCAATCCGCTCGCAATCAGTCGAATCATGTCTCTGCCCCTCTCAAACTTGACGGGCGCGGGGTTAGCCCTGCCCAGTGAGTATTCCGTTACCGACGAGCGGGCGCGCTTTCCGCTCAGAACCGTCTTGCAATACCAGCCCCCCTCCGCCAGTGTCCGCGACGGGCAGGTGGCCGAGTGGTCGAAGGCGCTCCCCTGCTAAGGGAGTAGGCGGCTTATACCCGTCTCGAGGGTTCGAATCCCTTCCTGCCCGCCAGCTTCCGAAAAATCTCCGAGCTAGATCAGCACTCTAGGTGCTTATGAGATCTCATTTATCTTTCGATCCCACCATTCTACCCACCATCACCCTCTGACTGCTAATGCTCGTGAATGTGATGACTTGGCATGAGTTTTGAGTGGTCGGTCTCGGGAGCGAGACCATGCCGATCGAAGAAACTCCGCAATTGCCTGGACTCGAAGACGAAGCGAGTCTGAAGCCGGTTCGCGTTAAGCCTGCCTGCAACTCCTCCACACGAGCGTTCGAGCGACAGGCGCATGTCTCCGCCGTCACCGTACGCGAAGCCGAGCCGACGGCGACCCCGTCCAGTTCCGAAGCGACGCCGCGCAAGGAGAGTCCCCAATCGCGACGGCAGCTACAGTTCAGCCTGCCGTGCGAGGTCCATACGCGGTTCAAGACCCAGGTGTATGAACGCTACGGCATGGAGCATGGCGGGAGCACCAAACTCTTCCTCGACATGCTCGAGCTTCTGGAAGCAACGAAAGGCTCGCTGAGAGGGCGCTCGCCGTGATTGCCCGGCAGCAAGCAGATACGTGCAAATCAGCGCACGTATCGTCCTTCTTGTTACGGATGCAACCCCTTGTCTGGGCTCCTGCCTACAATCTTATCGCCCGATTGAACCTCTCGTGCGAGAACTTACCTGCCTCGTTCATTGCGCTTGTCACTGCCGCGGCGGTCGCCGCCCTTGCCGTACGCTTCACCGATTGGCCCCTCCTGCCCTCTCTCGCCACTACGGGGTCTGTAGCTTTCCTCGCTTGCGCGGCGCTCGCGACCATCGGGAGTGATTGGCGTTTGAGATTGTCGTTCGATGACGCCGAACGCAGTCGTGCCCGTCAGTTGACGTCGATGCTACCGGCCGGGCTTGTGCGCCATGTGAAGAGCGCAGAATTCGGGGACGATCGCAGAAATTGGCACCGTAATCAGGGGGCTGAGCTTGACGGCAGGCTAACGCTTACAAGCGCAGACGCCTCAGCTAGGAAACAAAGATCGGACGCACGGACGACGACGAACGCTTCGTTGCTCGTAGGGCGGGTGAGCGCTCATTTTGTGTCTACAGTGGTTCCGTTTCTCCAGCAGGTCGAGCCGTCCAGCCGCACTGCGCGAGCCGCTTCACGAGGTAGCCTTGCTCACGATCGCCCTCGACAGGGGGATCATCAAGTCGATCGCCCGGCCGATCGCGTTGCGTTGCTTCAGTCGTCTCCCGCTCTGGCGACCGCTATGATCCTGCGTGCAGAACGGCTCTGTTCGGCGACGAAATCTCCCGACTTTGGTGAGCAACTCCGACGCTACCACGTCTTGATGGTGCTGCCGGTCCGGGACCGCACGAGATGGAAGGTTGCGTCCCGTCAGCTCGCCGAGCATGGCATCGACGTCGATCCGGAAACACTTCGTAAGTTCTTCAAGGGGAGAGGCGGCACCGCGTTCCAGCGATGGCTCGATGCTGCCGCTGCCGAATTTGATACCGTCGTCCGATAGATCCTAACTGATCACCGGCGCGGACGCACACCTGCGTCGACGCGCAGCCGCGCATATGCGCCGATATGCAAACCTTTTTAGGTTTGCCGAGGGTACGGCAAAGGCTCGGCAACCTATTTGCTGGTTATCGCCTCCGGTATACTCCGGTTTTGCCAACTACATTCCGCGGCTCTGATCTGATCCGCTTGTCCTGTTCATCAAACGACAGGAGCGAACGATGACGATCAACTGGAGCACGCCCGAGGCGGAGGCGGGGGCCAACGGCCCCTTCCGCGAACTCGTATCGAAGAAGGAGTTGATGCGGCGGCTCGGGGTGAAGTCCCCAACGACCATCTACAACATGGTCGCCCGCGGCGAGCTGCCGCCCGCGATCGAGATCGGGCGAGGCACGAAGCGGTGGGACTGGGCGGCAGTCGTCCGGAAGGTCGCAGCAGCTCAAGAACGCGCCTTCGAGGCGCTCATCGCCCGCCAGGCTCGCGCTCGCGAAGAGCGTCAGAAGCGTCTGTTCGGCGACTCGCGCACGGAGGCCCGGTCGTGAGCCTTCATAAGGTGACGATCACGCTGACCAAAACGGAGCGGGACGCTCTGAGTGCGGTTACCAACAGAACCGGAGAGACGGTGCAGAGCTTCTGCGCCGCCGCCATCGCGGACGCCGCCCTTCGGATCCTCGATCCTTCACCACCCGCGATCACCTATGCCGAGATCGCGGCGGAGAACTCTCTCTGGATCCGATCGCTCCTGGCCGACTCCTGGCTCGAAGGCGGGGACGAGGCCCTAGCCGCGAAGGCGACCAAGACCATGGACGCGATCCGTCAGTCGCGAGGCTGGCCGGAAATGCGGTGCGGCTACCTGCCGCCGCACCGCGAGAGCCAGTCGCGCTGAGGCGCGGCTGCGCAAGCGCGCGGGTGCGCAGATGCTTTCGATTGGCAAGCTTGGCTCGGCAGGCGCCGCGGCGCAGTACTACCGCGCCGATGACTACTACGGGCGGGACGGCGAAGCAGAAGCGCCGTCCCGCTGGCACGGCCGCGGCGCCGCGGCGGCGGGACTGACCGGCGACGTCCGTGCCCACGACTTCGCGAAGGTCATGGACGGACAAGTGCCGGGGGGTCCGCTTCTCGGCCGGATCATCGCCGGCGAGCGGCAACATGCACCTGGATGGGACCTCACCTTCTCCGCGCCGAAGAGCGTCTCGGTCTACGAGGCGTTGCTGACGGACGAGCATCAGCGGCAACAGCTAAGAGAGGCGCACCGCGACGCGGTGACCGCGGCGCTCGGCTGGGCGGAGCGTTCGGTCGAGGCACGGGTCTGGGACCCTGCCGAGCGGAAGCAGGTTCCAACCGGCGATCAGGGCGCGGTCATCGCGACCTTCGAGCACGACCTCAGCCGCGATCAGGACCCGCAGCTTCACACTCACTGCGTCGTCGCCAACATGGCGCTCGGCGACGACGGGCAGTGGCGCAGCGTCGACTCGCGGCGGCTCTTCTCGGACAAGATGCTGCTCGGATCGGTCTACCGATCCGAGCTCGCGAGCAACCTCCGCGACCTCGGCGTTGAGATCGAGCCGACGGGCGGACGCGGTGCCTTCGAGGTCGCAGGCTTCGACAAGACGCTCGGCCACGCCTTCAGCACGCGGCGCGAAGCGATCGAGGCCCGGCTCGAAGCGACAGGCCGGTCAGGTGCGAAGGCGTCTGCCGAAGCCGCCCTCGCGACGCGGCAGCGGAAGGGTAAGGCAGACCCTGACGCACTTCGCGAGCGTTGGACCAGGACGGTCAGCGAGCACGACCGCGACCTCGATCGAGACTACACCGCTGCTCTCAGCGATCGGGACCGAGGTACGACCGACCGGCTCCCGTTCGAGGCGGCCCGCGACGCCGTTCTGCAGGCGGCCGAGCATTTGTTAGAGACCGAGTCCTCGTTTGCCGAGCGTGATCTCCTTCGGCAGGCGCTCACCTTCTCGCTCGGAGAGGCACGGTCGCGCGACGTGGCCGCTGCCGTCTCCCATCACGTCAGGTCCGGGGAACTGATCGCGGCGCGGACGGGAAAGGGAGACTGGACCTACACGACGGCGGAGAGCGTCCTGGCGGAGAAGGATGTGATCGCACTCGAAGCGAGGGGCCGTGGCGTAGCCCGTCCGCTCGCGAGCGGACGGCAATTGGACCGCCGCCTCGGACGGGACAGCTTCACGGACGGTCAGCGCAGCGCGGTGCGCGACGCTGTCCTCACCTGCAGCCGCGTCGTCGGCGTGCAGGGCTACGCCGGCACCGGCAAGACGACCGCGCTTCGAGCGATCGCGGACCTCGCTCGGGCGGGGGGCTACGAGGTTCGGGGGCTCGCGCCCTCCCATCAGGCTTCGGCCGAGCTCGCGAAGGGGGCGAAGATCGAGACCGAAACCGTGCAGCGCTTCGCCCTGCGCGAGACGAACGCAGCCGAGCCTTCGGATCTTCGCCGCACCGTCCTGATCGTTGATGAGAGCTCGATGCTGTCGACGCGGATGATGCGCGACGTGCTGCGGATCGCGGAAGAAGGACGCGCGGCCCGCGTCGTCCTCGTCGGCGACACGCAGCAGCTGCAAGCCGTCGGGGCGGGCACACCGTTCCGGGCGCTGCAGGACGCAGGAATGGCGACCGCGCGGATGGACGAGATCGTCCGGCAGCGCTCTTCCGAGCAGAAGGCGTCGGTCGAGGCGGCGATCACGGGGAGCGCGCGAGAAGCGCTCGAGAGGCTCGACGGCGTCCTGATCGAGACGAAGCGTTCCGACCTCGCCGAGCAGGCAGCGCGATCGTTCCTATGGCGCGGCCAGCGACAGCGCGAGGAGACCGGCGTCATCGTGCCGACCAACGCGCTGCGGCGGGAGGCGAACGCTTTCATCCGCGCCGGGCTCCGAGCCGAGGGCACGCTCACTGGCGAGGAGACGGCGCTCGCGATCCTCTCGCCCCTCCACCTCAGCAAGGCCGAGCGCGAACGCGCCGAGAGCTACGCGCCCGATCAGGTCGTGACCTTCGCGCGGGACTACAAGCGGCTTGGGATCGAGAAGGGCGACCGTTACCTCGTTGCCGGGGTGGATCGTGACGCTTGCACCGTGTCCCTCGCGACTGCCGACCGGAGGATTGAGTGGGCGCCAGCGCGCTTGGGCGCGGTCGGTGCTCAGGTCTTCGAGCTCGCGGAGCTGCAGATCGCAAAGGGAGACGACCTCCGCTTCACGCAGAACGATCCCGAGGGACGCTTCGTCAACGGTGGCCGGTGCTACTACCTCGGCAAGAGCGGACCCGATCATTTGATACATGACCGGACCTCCGGGCGGCTCTTCGAGCTCGCCCCGGGTGACCCCGCCCTCGCTACCCTCGACCACGACTACGCTCACACCACGCACGCCTTCCAGGGGCGGACGGTGGATCAGGCGGTCATCGTGATGGACAGCCTCAGCCGCCGGCTCACGACCCAGGAGAGCCTCTACGTCGGCCTCTCCCGCGCACGGGACGACGTCACCTTCATCACTGATGACCGCGCCGAACTCGTCAGGACTCTCGAGAGAGCGGGCAATGCCAAGCTGTCCGCGATCGAGGTCGCCGGTATGGCCGCGCGCGGCGCCGACGCGAAGGCAGCAGCGGACCGAAGCGACGCCTTCCGGCGCCGGTTCGAGAAGGAGGACGACGAGCGGAAGGACGATGGCCGAAGCTCGGGCAGCACGGCAGGACGAGATCGCGACGGCAAGACGGGCCGATCTCTCGATTCGATCCTCAAGGCCTCTCGGAAAGGCGGCAAGTTGCAGGAGAAGGCGTCCCGGGCTGAGGAACGGGATGGCTCGCGGTCGTCCGGCTACGACTTCGAGCGATGAGGCGATCACTGGCAGACCTAGACCAATCTGAACGCGGATGGTCAGGAACGATTTTTTCGCCAGCGATCGCTGCGAACCGTTTGGGCGATTCAACAAACATAATTCTTAGACGGACCAACTCCTTACGCGCCGCTACCGGGGTAGCATCAGGTGTGCCCCTCCAGCTTTCCCTGCATGCTGAAAGAGCAGTCGGCACGGGGTTCGAGAACCGGACTGACGGGCAGACGCTTGGATGACCGTAGGGAAGCCGCCGGCATCCTCCCATCTGGCAGGGCCGATCGCTTCAGACCCCGTTGTCCCCGCCTCCGGATCGACGTACGCAGGACGGGCAGTCGGTACGTCCCGACCGTGAGGCGTGGAAACCTCAAGACACAGACGCCGGTTCAGCCCGTGGCTGACCGGGTGGCCGTCGCGTATGTCCAAGGCTCCGCCCAAAGGCGGCGGCGCCTTGTGTCTGTGCAGGGTTTCCAACACCCGGTTCGGGACCACCGCCAGGAGCGGAGGTCCAAGTCATGAACGAACACCCTCAACCCGGCAGAGACCCGGAAGCGCTTCAGGCGCTGACTGCGGTCTACGGCGAGCTACCGGTCCCGACGTCGCTCTACTGTCGGCACGTCACAGCGACGCTGCGGCACGCCGACCTGGCGCGCATCGCCGACCTCCTCTCGCCAATCGTGAGCCGCTTCGCGAAGGACGCCTGCGAGCACGCGGCTCAAAACCCGGAAGCAGCGAAAGACGACGAAGAGGACGACCCGCTGGAGGGACGCTTCGTCATCGACAGGGTCCGATACTACACGCTCGCTATGGCCCCCGGCGGCTTGCGGTCCGACTTCGCGAAGGCGGTTTGGGAGGACGAGGAGGTTTGGCGAGGCGGTCGGGAGGCCGTCAGCTGGGAAGACGTTGCCCTCCTCTTCGAGCAGCCCGTCATCGACCTCACCTTCTCCGCGATCGGCCGCGGCTACCACCTCGCCCAAGGAG
>NZ_JACHOB010000006.1 GCF_014199615.1 Parvularcula dongshanensis
GACGAACCACAGCTACTTCAACCTCTCGGGCCACGAGGACATAGCGCCGGTCCTCGGCCATGAGCTTACGATCGAGGCCAGCGCCTACACGCCCGCGAACGAGAGCCTGATCCCGACGGGCCGTGTCACCCCGGTCGAAGGCACCCCCTTCGACTTCCGCGAAGCCAAGCCGATCGGCGAAGACATCCGCGACGGTTCGGACAAGCAGGTCCGGATCGCCCAGGGCTTCGACCACAACTTCGTTCTGGACGGCGACGCGGGCGGCGAACCCCGCCTCGCCGCCCGCGTACACGACCCCGTCTCCGGACGAACGATGGAAGTGCTCTCCGATCAGCCCGGCATTCAGTTCTACTCTGGCAACTTCATCGACGCGACGATGAGTGGCAAAGGCGAGACGCTCTACAGGCAGAGCGACGCCCTGTGCCTCGAGCCGCAGGTCTTCCCCGACGCGCCGAACCAGGACGGATTTCCCTCCGCCCGGCTCGAGCCCGGCGACACCTACCGCAACGTGATGGTGCTGCGCTTCACCGCCGAGGCGGGACAGTGAGCGGCGCCGGTAAGACAAGCAGGAGCGACGCGTCGTGAGCTTTGGTTTCCTGGACTGGCTCGTCCTCGCCCTCTTCATGCTCGCGCTTCTCGGCATCGTCGTCTGGGTCGCGCTGCAGAAGGAAGAGGATACGGAGGACTACTTCCTCGCAGGCCGCAGCGCAGGCTGGCTCGCGATCGGCGCCTCCATCTTCGCCTCCAACATCGGCTCGGAACATTTGGTCGGACTCGCCTCCGCGGGCGCCGAGAGCGGCTTCGCCCTCGCCCACTGGGAGCTTCAATCGTGGATCATCCTGATCCTCGCCTGGACCTTCGTGCCCTTCTACTGGCGCACGCGGATCTTCACGACGCCCGAGTTCCTCGAGCGGCGCTACACGCCCGAGACGCGCACCTTCTTCTCCTTCATTTCCCTTGTGTCCTACGTCCTGACCAAAGTGTCGGTGACGGTCTTCGCAGGCGGCCTCGCAATTAAGGAGATCTTCGGCATCGACACGCTGTTCGGCGTCGACTTCTTCTGGATCGCCGCGATCGGCCTCGTCATCCTGACCGGCGCCTACACAGTCGTCGGCGGCATGAAGGCAGTCCTTTGGACCTCCGTCCTCCAGACGCCGGTCCTGCTCCTGGGCTCGATCGTCATCTTCGTGGCCGGCCTCGTGCGCTTGGGCGGCGACTCCGGCTTCTTCGAGGGCTGGGCGGTGATGTCGGAAATCTCGGGCGACCGGATGCACCTGTTCCGCCCCATCAACGACCCCGAGTTCCCTTGGCCGGCCGTCGTAGGCGGCTCGATCATCATCGGCCTTTGGTACTGGTGCACGGACCAGTACATCGTCCAGCGCGTCCTCTCCGCCAGGAACATGGCGCAGGCGCGGCGCGGCGCGATCTTCGGCGGCTACCTAAAGATCCTGCCCGTCTTCATCTTCCTCGTCCCCGGCATGATCGCCTTCGCGCTCGCGCAGGAAGGCATGATCGACCTGCCCGGGCCGAACTCGGCCTTCCCGGTCCTCGTCCGCGAGCTGCTGCCCGAAGGGGTGAAGGGCATCGTCCTCGGCGGTGCGATCGCCGCGCTGATGAGCTCCCTCGCCTCGCTCTTCAACTCGTCCGCGACGCTCTTCACCGTCGACTTCTACGAGCGGATGAAGCCTGGCCGGACGCAGGCACACTACCTTCAAATTGGGCGAATTGCGACAATCGTCATCGTTCTACTCGGTATTGCTTGGGTCCCAGTCTTGAGACGCCTAGGCGAAGATTCGAGTCTGTATGAGGTCCTTCAAAGCGTTCAGAGCCTGATCGCTCCATCTATCGTCGCGGTCTTCTTCCTTGGCATCTTCTCGAAGCGGATCACACCGACGGCAGGCTTCTGGGGGCTGATCATCGGTTTCGCGGCCGGTATGCTTCGCCTGATCCTGAGCCTCGTCCCGCCGCTCGCCGAGTCCAACCCGCTCTTCGCCGGGATCGTCGGGATGAACTGGCTCTACTATTGCTGCCTGCTGCTCATCTTCACGATCGCAGTCATGGTCGGCATCAGCGCCTTCACCAAGCCGAAGGACGCCGCCGCCATCGCCGGCCTCACCTTCGGCTCGACGACGCCGGAGCAAGAAGCGGAAGTCCGTGAGAGCTGGAACCGGTGGGACGTCGTCCACACCGTCGCCATCTGCGCCATCATCGCCCTGGTCTACCTGATCTTCTGGTAGCGCCAGGGCCTGTCCCAAGAGCGCCGCGCCCATAGTGCGGCGCAAGTCCAGGTCAGGAGCCCGTCCATGTCCCTCCCCGATCTTAAGAGCCGCAAGGTCTGGCTCGTCGTCGGATCGCAGCACCTCTACGGAGAGGAGACCCTCGCCAAGGTCGAGGCTCAGGCCCGGGAAGTCGCAGGCCACCTCGCGGGCAGCCCCGCCATGCCCGCGTCGCTCGCCTTCGAGGGCGTGGTGACGACGCCCACCGAAATCCTCTCGGTCTGCAAGCGGGCCAATGACGACGACGCGTGCGTCGGCCTCGTCTTCTGGATGCACACCTTCAGCCCCGCCAAGATGTGGATCGCCGGCCTTCAGGCGCTGCAGAAGCCCTTCTGCCAACTCAACACGCAGTACGCGGCCGAGATCCCGTGGTCCACGATCGACATGGACTACATGAACCTGAACCAGTCCGCCCACGGCGATCGCGAGTTCGGCTTCATCTGCTCGCGCCTCAGGATCGAGCGCCGTGTCGTCGTCGGTCACTGGAAGAGCGAGGGCGTCCAGCGACAGCTCGGCGCCTGGACCCGCGCCGCCATAGGCCGGGACGCGCTGCGCAGGGCCAGGATCGCTCGCTTCGGCGACAACATGCGCCAGGTCGCGGTCACCGAGGGCGACAAGGTCGAGGCGCAGATCCGCCTCGGCGCCACCGTCGACGGCTACGGCCTCGGCGACCTCGTCCCCTTCGTCGATGCCGTCTCTGACGCACGCCTGCGCGAAGAGTTCGACGTCGTCGCCGGCGCCTACGAGCTTCAGGACGGCCTCGAAGCGGGCGCCGACCGCCACGGCTCGCTCCTCGACGCCCTCAGGATCGAGCTCGGGCTTCGCGACTTCCTGACCGAGCACGACTATCAGGGCTTCACCGACACCTTCGAGAACCTGCACGGCCTCAAGCAGCTTCCAGGCATCGGCGCGCAGCGCCTAATGGCCGACGGCTACGGCTTTGGCGCCGAGGGCGACTGGAAGACGGCCGTCATGCTCCACGCAGCCAAGGTCATGGCGCAGGGCCTTTCGGGCGGGACCTCCTTCATGGAGGATTACACCTACCACCTGCCGGACGGCGGCGGTCTCTGCCTCGGCTCCCACATGCTCGAGGTTTGCCCGACCATCGCGGCGGGCAGGCCCAGGGTCGAGGTCCACCCCTTGGGCATCGGCGGCAAGGAGGACCCGGCGCGCCTCGTCTTCACCGCCCCGCCGGGCGAGGCGACCAACGTCGCCATGGTCGACATGGGCGACCGCTTCCGAATGATCTGCGGCGAGCTCGACGTGGTGGACGTCCCCCACGACATGCCGAACCTTCCCACGGCCGCCGCGCTTTGGAAGACGCAGCCGGACTTCGAGACCGGCACGGCCGCCTGGATGCACGCCGGCGGCGCGCACCACTCGGTCTTCTCCATGGCGCTCAAAACCGAACACTTCCGCGACCTCGCCGAGATGCTCGGCATCGAGCTTCTCGTCATCGACGAGGCCACCACCCTGCCCGCCTTCAAGCGAGACATCCGTTTGGGCGAGGCGGCCTACTCTTAAGAAGGAGCGTTCACATGGCGTCTCTTCGCACCCTGAAGGAAGAGGTCTACGAGGCGAACCTCGCTCTCGTCCGGCACGGCCTCGTGCTCCTGACCTGGGGCAACGTCTCCGGCATCGATCGCGACCAGGGCCTGGTCGCGATCAAGCCGTCGGGCGTTCCCTACGACGACATGACGGCCGACGACATGGTCATCGTCGACTTGGACGGAAAGGTGGTCGAGGGCACGCTCAAGCCGTCTTCAGACACCGCGACCCACCTCGTCCTCTACAACCGCTTCGAGGGCGTGGGCGGCGTCGCCCACACCCACTCGACGCACGGGGCTGCCTACGCGCAGGCCGGACGGCCGATAAAGATCCTCGGTACAACGCAGGCGGACTACTTCGCCGACGACATCCCCTGCACGCGCGACATGACCAAGGAAGAGATCGAGGGCGCGTTCGAGCACGAGACCGGCAACGTCATCGTCGAGACCGTCGGCAACCGCGACCCGCTCCACGTCCCGGGCGTCCTCCTCAAGAACCACGCGCCCTTCACCTGGGGCAAGACCGCGGCCGAAGCGGTGCGCAACTCCGTCGTCCTCGAGGAGGTCGCGCGCATGGGCCTGATGACGGCGCAGCTCAACCCGCAGGCGGAAATGAACCAGCACCTGGTCAAGAAGCACTTCGAGCGGAAGCACGGGCCGAACGCCTATTACGGCCAAGGGGGCCCGAACTGATGACGGACCGCACCCTCGTCCTCGGCCTCGACTACGGCACCGACTCCGCCCGCGCGCTCCTCATCGACGCGAAGAGCGGCGAGACCCTCGGTACGGCCGTCGCGCCTTATAAGCGTTGGGCGGAACGCCGTTGGTGCGAACCGGACCGCGACCAGTACCGTCAGCACCCGCAGGACTACATCGACGCCCTCGAGGAGGCCGTCGCGGGCGCGCTCTCGCAAGGGGGCGAAGACGCGGGCGCACGCGTCGCCGGCCTCTCCTTCGACACCACGGGCTCTACCCCCTGCATGGTCGGCGAGGACGGCGTGCCGCTCGCCCTCAAGCCGGAGTTCGCGGAAGACCCCGACGCGATGTTCGTCCTTTGGAAGGATCACACCGCGACCAAGGAAGCCGCACGAATCAACGAGCTGAACGCCCGGTCCAACACGGACTACCTTAGATATGTCGGCGGCATCTACTCGTCCGAGTGGGGCTGGGCCAAGGTCGCGCACGTCCTTGGCCGCAACGACCGCGTGGCGGACGCCGCCGTCTCCTTCGTCGAGCACTGCGACTGGATGCCGGCTCTGCTCACCGGACAAGAGGCCGTGCGCACCATGCCGCGCGGGCGCTGCGCCGCGGGGCACAAGAACCTCTGGGCGGACGAGTGGGACGGCCTGCCGGACGAGAGCTTCCTTACCGCGATCGAGCCGCGGCTTAAGGGGTACAGAGACACCTTCGCGCGCGAGACGCTGACGAGCGACAAGGTCGTGGGCCACCTGACGCCCGAATGGGCCGAACGGTTGGGACTGAGCCGCGACGCTGTCGTCGGGGCGGGCGCCTTCGATTGTCACATGGGCGCGGTCGGCGGCGAGATCCGCCCGCGCGCCCTCTCCCGCGTCATCGGCACCTCGACTTGCGACATCATGATCGTGCGGGAGGACGAGCTCGGTACGACGACCGTCGCAGGCATCTGCGGCCAGGTCGACGGCTCGGTCGTCCCCGGCATGGTCGGGCTCGAGGCGGGGCAATCCGCCTTCGGCGACCTCTACGCCTGGTTCGCGGAGCTCCTCTCCTGGCCGCTTCAGGGGATCAAGCCGGGCGCGGGGGATGCCGGGCACACGGCGCCTGCCGACCTTGGCCCGGGCCGCGTCATCGCCATGCTGTCGGAAGCGGCCGAGAAGGTCGACCCCACCACGTCCGAGCTCGTCGCCATCGACTGGCTCAACGGCCGCCGGACGCCCGACGCGAACCAGGAGCTTCGCGGCGCCATCGCAGGGCTGTCGCTCGGCGCCGATGCCCCCAGGGTCTTCCGCACCCTCGTCGAGGCCTCCTGCTTCGGCTCGCGCGCCATCGTCGAGCGCATCCGGCGCGAAGGCGTCGCCATCGACGAGGTGATCGGCCTCGGCGGCGTCGCGCAGAAGAGCCCGCTCGTCATGCAGACCATGGCCGACGTCCTGAACATGCCGATCCGCGTCGCGCGGGCCGAGCAGACCTGTGCGCTCGGCGCGGCCATGTTTGCCTCCATCGCAGCGGGGCTTCACGCCTCCACCGGCGACGCGCAGGCGGCGATGGGACAGGGCTTCGAGGCGGAGTACACGCCGAACCCGAAGATGACGGCGCACTACGACCGCGTCTACGAGGAGCGCTACAAGCCCCTCGGCGCCTTCGTCGAGGACCACCTGACCTGAACGCGCGGGCGCGGTTGCGCCCGCGACCCTTCGCCCGCAGGACGGCGGCACGTTTGGGAGTGCCGTTCATGGCCGAAGACTTCGACGCCGTCCTTCACACCATGACGACCGCCGCGAGGGCTGCAGGCGCGGTCCTCGGCGACGCCTTCGGCCGCCTCGACACCCTCACGGTCGAGCGCAAGAAGCCCTCCGACTTCGTCTCCGAGGCCGACCTCGGCGCCGAACGTGCCGTCTTCGACCGGCTGCGGGCGGACTATCCGCGCTTCGGCGCCCACCTCGAGGAGGGCGGCATCGTCGAGGGGGACGACCCCGACCATCAGTGGATCGTGGACCCGCTCGACGGGACGACGAACTTCCTGCGCGGCATCCCCCACTTCTCCGTCTCGATCGCCCTCGCCCGCAGGGGCCGCCCCGTCGCCGGCGTCGTCCTGAACCCCGCCTCGGACGAGATCTTCGTTGCGGCCGAGGGGCGGGGCACGACCCTCAACGGCAGGCCCGTCCGCGTCGCGGAGCCCCGTCCCCTCGCCCAGTGCCTCTTCGGTACCGGCCTGCCCTTCCGCGACAAGACCGGCCACGAAGCCTTCGCGCAGGAGCTCGTTCGGCCGATGAAGGCGCTCGCGGGGATCAGGCGCTTCGGCTCGGCCGCCCTCGACCTCGCCTGGGTCGCCTGCGGACGGTTCGACGCCTTCTGGGAGCACGACCTCAGCCCGTGGGACGTCGCCGCAGGCATCCTTCTGATCCGCGAGGCAGGCGGCCTCGTCACCCTGGCCTCCGGCGAGGAGGCGGACCTGCCCCACCGCTCGATCCTCGCGAGCGGTGCCGCTTTGCACGACGAGGCGCGCCAGCTCGTCACGTGCCGATAGGTGGTCCGGTCGTCCCTTCGGAACGGCGCACGGTAGAAGCACTGAGACGCTGCCAAGAACGACGGGCCGCACCCAAGCGTCCTTCCCGCACGGTCCCCATCCCTTCGTCGCGCCGAAGGCGCGTGAACGCATCCGGCGTTCCTCGCATGGGCGGATCGACTCAGCCTATATTTTGACGTGTCCTTTTCCGACGAAGCAGGAGCGGGCTTGAAAACGGACGAACGAAGGATCTCAATCATGCGCCTCGCCCTTTGCAGCCTCCTTCTTCTGCCCTCGGTCGCATTCGCCCAGGAGGCGCGTGAGCACGGTTGGGTTGCGGCTTGGGGAACGGCGCAGCAACTGGTCGAAGATCGCAACGAGCTGCCCGTACCGATGGGGGACGTGACGATACGCCAGACCGTGCAGCCGACGAGGAACGGCGAGACGGTGCGGGTCAGGCTCTCGAACGAGTTCGGCGAAGAGCCGCTCGTGATCGGTTCGCTTTCTATCGCGGTCGCGCAAGGGCCGGGCTCGGCGGCCATTTCCGAGGGAACGAGCCTTCCGCTTTCCTTCTCAGGACATGCCGGCGTGACGATACCGCCAGGGGCAGTCTTCTACACGGACGAAGCCGACTTCTCTTTCGAGGCTTTCGGCGACGTCGCGGTCACCATGCACGTGGTGCAGGCCCCGGACCGGCAGAGCGGTCATCCCGGCTCGCGAACCACCTCTCACTTCGAGAGCGGTGAACACGTCGGCGAGGCCGTGCTTGATGGGGGGTCTACCGACCACTGGTACGTGCTTTCGACGATCGAAGTGCCGGCCAGCGAGGAAGCGGCGTCCATCGGCGTCATCGGCGATTCGATCACCGACGGACGCGGATCTACGACGAACGGAAACGATCGGTGGACGGACTTCCTAGCTCGCCGACTTCAGGCGAACGAGGCGACCGATCACCTGTCGGTCGTCAATCTCGGTCTGGGCGGAAACTGTGTTCTCAGGAACTGCCTAGGACCGAACGTCCTCGCACGGCTCGACCGAGACGTGCTGGCACAGCCCAACATGGACTACTTGATCTTCTTCGAAGGGATTAACGACATCGGCGGCAGCGGGCTGACCGACGAGGGTGTGGACGGCTTCGTCGCGGACATGACCGCAGGCCTGGTCCAGATCGCCGAGCGCGCCCGCGCGGCAGGCGTCACGCCGATCGGCGCGACGATCGCTCCTTACGGCTCGACCGAAGTGTACCCGACGGGCGGCGCGCACGAAGAGGCGCGCCGGCGGATCAACGACTGGATCAGGCGTTCCGGTACGTTCGACGCCGTCCTCGACTTCGACGCGGCGCTCAAGGACCCGGCTTCGCCCGACCGGCTTCGTCCGGCTTACGACGAGGGCGACGGGCTTCATCCATCGCCCGCGGGCTTCGAGGCCCTGGCAAACGCGGTGCCGCTGTCGGTCTTCGTTGGGGTCCGAGCCGAAGATCGACAGACAGAATAACAACCCCCCGCGCCTTCAAGCGCCGGACAGCGGGCGGGACGTACGAAATGCTTCAGGTTGGTGGAGCGGGTAGCGGGAATCGAACCCGCATCCTCAGCTTGGAAGGCTGCTGCACTACCATTGTGCTATACCCGCGAACGGCGTGCCGTTAGCACGGACGCCCCGCCCTGCGAAGGGTTCGAGGCGTCCGAAAAGCGCGAAAGCCGGTTCAGCCCTGAACGGCTTTGACGATCTTCTGCGCGGCGTCGTCCAGGTCGTTCGCCGCGATGACGTTGAGGTCGGAGCCGTCGATGATCGCCTTGCCCTTGTCGACGTTCGTCCCTTCGAGGCGGACGACGAGGGGCACGTTGAGGCCGACCTCCTGCACCGCTGCCAGAACGCCTTCGGCGATGACGTCGCAACGCATGATGCCGCCGAAGATGTTCACGAGGATGCCTTGGACGCCGGGATCCGAGGTGATGATCTTGAAGGCTTCGGTGACCTTTTCCTTGGTGGCGCCGCCGCCGACGTCGAGGAAGTTCGCGGGTTCCGCGCCGTAGTGCTTGATGATGTCCATGGTCGCCATGGCGAGGCCCGCGCCGTTCACCATGCAGCCGATGTTACCGTCGAGCTTCACGTAGGAGAGGTCGGACTTGCCCGCGCGGAGTTCCAGCGGATCCTCTTCCGTCTCGTCCCGCAACTCCGCGAGGTCGGCGTGGCGGAACTCGGCGTTCGGATCGAAGCCGACCTTGGCGTCTAGGACGCGGAGGTGGCCGTTCTCCATCACGATCAGCGGGTTCACCTCTAGCATCGCCATGTCGGTCTCGGTGAACGCCTGGTAGAGCGTATGCATCAGCTGACGGCCCTCGTCCGCCGCCGGTCCGTCGAGCGCGAGCGCCGAGACGAGCTCATTCGCGACGTCGTCGGTCATGCCGGACTTGGGGTCGACGGTGACGGTCGCGATCTTCTCAGGACTGCTTTCGGCGACCTCCTCGATGTCCATGCCGCCCTCGGTCGAGGCGATGAAGGCGACGCGGCCCGTGCCGCGGTCGACGACGATGGACAGGTAGAGCTCGCGGTCGATGTCCGCGCCGTCCTCGATGTAGATGCGCCCGACCGTCTTGCCCTCAGGCCCGGTCTGCTTGGTGACGAGAGTGTTGCCGAGCATGGCTTTGGTCTGCTCCGCGGCGTCTTGCGGGGACTTGGCGAGCCTTACGCCGCCCTTCTCGCCCGCTTCGGCCTCCTTGAAGGAGCCCTTGCCGCGACCGCCCGCATGGATCTGCGCCTTCACGACGTAGAGCGGCCCCGGCAGCGTGCTCGCCTTCGCTTCGGCTTCGCTCGCGTCCAGGACGACGACGCCGTCCGCGACGGGCGCGCCGTAGCGTTTGAGGAGCTGTTTCGCCTGATACTCGTGAATGTTCATCGGTGCCTCGGATGCGCAGGAGTCAGGCGCGCCCTACCCCGCCCCGCCGCGCCTCTCAACCGGGGGCGTCACGCCTGTTTACCGTGCTTGCGGAACGCCGGGCGGCAGGTGTCTGTTCTCTAGCGAACGAAGGAGGCACGTAATGGACGAGCAAACCGATCGCGGCACCGAACCTGGACCGATCCTCAAGAGCTACGAGCGGGCGAAGACAGCGCTGACCGGCCTCATCGGCCGCGGGAAGGCGGAGGCGAAGGCGACGTTCTCGAGCGGTGAGCCGCAGGACGATCCCGTCACCTCCGGTCACGACTGGAAGAACAAGAAGCCTGAAGAAGTCTCCGAGGCCGACGACGTGCGCAGCCAGGAAGAGATGAAAGAGACCTTCGACGGCGACGGGAAGACGCCGAGCTCGGAGGCCGGTGCCCCCCATACCGCCGTCTACGAGGACGTGGCCGGAACGCCGCCTTCCGATGCAGTGGATGCCCCCACCCAGCCGCGCCACCTCGCCGAGGGCGACAGCGGTGGTCCGCGCGGCGACGTCGAGTTGCCTTCTGCCGACGTCCATCGAGGCGTCGGCACGGACGACAACGACGACGCTCCCGAGATGGGCGATCTCGAGGACTCGATTCAAGCCGAGCTCGCCGAAGGGCAAGAAGACGAGGACGGCCGGGTGCCGTCCGATGGCCTCGGTCTCGATGACGATCCGGGGGCTCGCTACGCTTCTGACACGGAGATCGACAGGTGACGCCCGATCACAGCCCCCGCCTCCCCTTCGTCGTCCTGAACGGCACGCTCGACGCCTTTCAGGCGGTCACGCGCGGCGTCTCCGCCATTGCGTTGAGCGCGTTGGGTGGGCACCCGATCGGTGTATCGCCGCCGCCAGAGAGCGAAGGCTTCACGCCGCCGGCGATCGCCCCCGAAGAAACCGAGACGGCGAGCACGGCGCTCGCGTCTGCGTTGAACACGCGCGCAAAGGAGGCCTTGAGCGCTTACAAGCCGGACCGGTCGCCGGCGAAAGGTTTAGAGGCGCCTAAGGAGATCCCCGCACCGAAGACGCCTCCGAGAGAGCTCGGTCCCGATCCGTTCAAGCCGTAAGGGGTGCCAGCGTTTCGGCCGCTTCGATCCAGCCGCCGCCCAGAACCCGATCATGCTGGGTGTCGGCTGAGTAGAATACGCACGCCTGTCCGGGTGCGACCCCTTCCTGCGCCGCGTCCAGGTCGACGAAGGGTCCTCGCTTGTCCCGTCCCGTGACCGCTGGCGCGGGCGGGCGGGTGGAGCGGAGCTTCACCGCAACGCGCGCCCCGGACGGAAAGGCACCGCCGCCGAGCCAGTTCAGTTCCTTCAGTCGCACCCGTGCCTTGGCCAACGCCTCGCGCGGCCCGACCACGACCTGCCGGCGCTCCGCATCGAGACGCAGGACGTAGAGCGGTTCGCTCAACCCGCCGATCTCGAGGCCGCGTCGTTGGCCGACCGTATAGTGGATGACGCCCGGGTGACGGCCGAGCACGGTACCGTCCTGCGTCACGATCTCGCCCGGCTCCACCGCCCCCGGACGCAGGCGCTCGACGACGCTCGTATACTTGCCCTCGGGCACGAAGCAGATGTCCTGACTGTCGGGCTTGTCCGCCACGACCAGCCCGAGTTCGGCGGCGAGCGCTCTGACCTGCGCCTTCGGCATCTCGCCGAGGGGGAAACGCAGGAAGTCCAGCTGTGCCGGCGTGGTCGAGAACAAGAAGTAGCTCTGGTCCTTCGAAGCATCCGCCGCGCGGCGAAGCTCCGGGCCGTCGGGCCCCAGGGCGCGGCGGATGTAGTGGCCGGTCGCCATGGCTTCCGCGCCCAGCTCGCGGGACGTCTCGAGCAAGTCCTTGAACTTCACCCGTTCGTTGCAGCGAACGCAGGGGATCGGCGTCGCGCCTGCCAGGTAGGTCTCGGCGAAGTCCTCCATCACGGCGGCGCCGAAACGGTCTTCGTAGTCGAGGACGTAGTGGGGGATGCCTAGGCGGTCGGCGACGGCACGTGCGTCCGCGATGTCCTGCCCGGCGCAGCAGGCGCCCTTCTTCTGGATCGCGACCCCGTGGTCGTAGAGCTGAAGCGTGATGCCGACGGCCTCGTACCCCGCCCTCGCGACGAGCGCGGCGGTGACGGAGCTGTCCACGCCGCCGGACATGGCCACGACCACACGCGAACCCTTCGGAACGCCGAGGTCCAGGGCGGCAGCGGCGGCGTCGGTGAGCGGCGTTTCGGTCATGGCGTCTAGCTAGGCGTGCTGGGGGCGGAACGGAACCGCCCCCTTGCCTACAGACGCCGGAGACTTAGAGCGGCTGCAGGTTCGACGCGGAGGTCTTGTTCCGCTTGGGGTCGGTGTAGAGCTCGTAGGCGATCTTCTGACCGTCGTTGAGACCCTGCAGTCCGGCACGCTGAACGGCGGTGATGTGGACGAAGACGTCCTGACCGCCCTCATCGGGCTGAATGAAGCCGTAGCCTTTTTCGGTATTGAACCATTTCACGGTGCCAGTGGCCATCTCGTGTTTCCTAATCAGTGGTGGGGATGATGGCCGAAGTCGAACGGTCTTCTGTGGA
This sequence comes from Parvularcula dongshanensis, assembly GCF_014199615.1. Taxonomy (GTDB): domain Bacteria; phylum Pseudomonadota; class Alphaproteobacteria; order Caulobacterales; family Parvularculaceae; genus Parvularcula; species Parvularcula dongshanensis. The sequence continues at coordinate 12,499 of NZ_JACHOB010000006.1, forward strand.
ACGCATGGTCTCAGCCTTGAGCGCCGGTTCACCGATAGCTTGAGGGGTGGCCGACGAGGGAAGCACAACCTGCAGGGCGGGGTTCTGTCAAATCAATTCACGCGCGCCCGCACTGCCGGACCCTATTGACTACAGCTGTGGTCACGTGCTTCGACTACGCTTGTAGTCAATAGGAGGACGGCGATGCGCATCACCAGCGCGGAGCTCCGGGTCATGGACGTGCTGTGGGAGACCGCACCGCTCGGCGCGGCCGAAGTCGTCGCGGCGCTCAAGGACAGCGAGTGGAGCGACCGTACGGTCAAGACGCTGCTTGCCCGCCTCACCGACAAGGGGGCCTTGGCAGCGGAGCCTGAGGGGCGCCGCTACCTGTATCGTCCACTCATCGCTCGCGAAGCTCATCGCAAGGATGCCGTCAGCCGCCTGTCAGAACGCCTGTTCGGTGGGCGGGCGGCGCCGATGGTGGCGCACCTCGCGGACGGCCAGGGACTGTCCGAGACCGACCTCGATGAACTCGAGGCGCTGGTTCGTACCCTGCGTGGGGAGCAAGACCGATGAACGCCGAGGCCTTCCTCATCTGGCTCGTCGTGGCCAACGTCGTCGGCGCCATCCTCTGCTGGTTCGTGCTGACCCTGCGCCGCATTGTCCGGCAAGCCTTCGGCGCGCGTGCAGCGGTCGTGATGTGGCTCGCCCCGGGGCTGCGCCTGATCCTTCCGCCTCTCGGTCTGGGCCTTCTGGCCTGGCCGGGCGGCGGGGCCGAAGCGCCCGGTTGGGCGGAGAGTCCAGATGCCTACACGGTCGCGCCGTCAGGCGGGACGGGGGCAGCGGCGCTCCCGCTAGAAGCCGCCGTTCCGCCTGAGGTCAGCGAAGGGCTCCAAGTCGCTCTTCCGACGCTTCCTGCCGTCGTTCTGTGCCTTTGGGTCTTCGGCGCTTGCGTGATGCTCGTCCGACTTTTCATGGGCAGTTGGCTCTGGCGCCGCACGCTCCTCGCCGAAGCCGCCGCACCGAGCCCAGCCCTCGACGCGCTTGCCGACGAGGTCAGTGCGGAGATCGGCCCGAAGCGTTTCCGGCTGATCCTATCCGGCGCTGCCGCGTCGCCCCAGGTCATGGGGGTCTTTGCCCCGCTGATCGCAGTGCCGCTCGGCTTCGAGAAGACCTTCACACGCGAACAGCAGCGCCTCGCGCTCGTTCACGAGGTGATGCACCTGCGGCGCGGGGACCTGTGGACGCAGACGGCGGCCCGGTCGCTCGCCGCGCTGCATTGGCCGAACCCGCTGATCGCTCTCTCAGTGAACCGGTTCCGCGCCGACCAGGAAGCCGCCTGCGACGAAGCCGTCCGAGCCCTCGGTGCGCCGACTGCCGACTACGCGGCCACCCTCATGTGCGCCGCACGCGGTCCGGCCGTGCCCGCCCTCGCGCTGAATAGCGATCTCAAGGAAAGGATCGAGATCATGAGACGACCCCTCCCCTCCCTCGCCCGCCGCCTCCTCGGCACGGTCGCGGTGCTCGGCCTCGCCTTGCCACTCGCTGCGGCCACGCAGACGGCACAGGACGGCGCCGATGCGGCGCCGCAGGACCTGGGCGAAGCACCTCGCGCGGAATCCAACGGCGCAGAGGCCATGGAAGTGAACCGCTACGACGATGACGAGAACGGGCACCAGACCGAAGTCGTGATCGACGGCGAAAGCTACGTCGTGCATGGCCGCAACGTCGAAATGGTCCTGCTCAGCGATCCGTTCAAAGAACTGGTCCCCGAGCCGCCGAAAGAGCCGACCGTCGCACGAGCCCGTGTCGCGCCGCCCCCGCCGCCTACGCCGCCCGTGCCCGCCGTCCGGACGAAGGAGGACGAGGAAGGCACCTGGATCCTCGTTCCCGGCAGCGGGAAGAACGATCAGGACTTCTCCAAGTTCGAGGAGGAGATGGAAGCCTGGTCCGAGATGCACGGCGAAGCCATGGGCCACTTCGGTGAAGTCATGGGCGAGTTCGGCGAACGCATGGGCGCCTGGGGCGAGAAGATGGGAATGGTCGGCGAGGCTGTGGGTGAACTCGGACGCCGCTGCCGCGCTCACACCCGACGCACGGACGAACCCACGGTGCTCGAGGAGGAGGTCGAAGACGACATGGGCACGGTGAAGGCCGTCTGCGCTCGTGGCGGCGAGGACCGCTACGCCTCCGCCGCCCTCGAGGACTGGGTGAAGTCCCAGCGCGGTCTCAGTGCGAGGGAGAAGGCGGCGTTCATGGAGAACCGCGACGGTCGCGGCCACGTCTACACGGACTGACCCGGACGAGCGCCCCCGTCCTGCCGACGCGCGGCCGGGCGGGGGTGTTCGCGCGCCTGACGCTCCACCCCGGCCCAAAGGGGGTTCGCCTTCTTCACATCCTACGGCTAGTAAGCGGTCGACCCTTCCGCCGGAGACCTTCTGATGCCCCTCGACACCGCGCCTGCACCGCGCAGCGCCGAGCGTTCCCGCAAGACGAAAGAAACGGACATCACCGTCCGCCTCGACCTCGACGGCACCGGCCGCGCGGACGTTGCGACCGGTATCGGCTTCCTCGACCACATGCTCGAAGGCTTCGCGAAGCACGCGCTCTTCGACCTCTACGTCCGCTGTGATGGGGACCTTCACATCGACGGTCACCACACGACCGAGGACGTGGGCATCGTCATGGGTCTCGCGCTGAAAAAGGCCCTGGGCGACATGGGCGGCATCACGCGCTTCGGTCATGCCTACGTGCCGATGGACGAGACCTTGAGCCGCGCGTCGGTCGACGTGTCGGGCCGGCCCTACCTGATCTGGAAGGTGGAGTTCACGCGCGACAAGATCGGCGAGATGGACACCGAGCTCTTCCGCGAGTGGTTCCACGCCTTCGCGACCAATGCCGGGCTCACCTGCCACGTCGAGTGCCTCTACGGCCTCAACAACCACCACGTCGTCGAGAGCGCGTTCAAGGCGCTGGCCCGCGCCTGCAAGATCGCCGTGACGCCGGAGCCGCGCTTGGGCGGCGCGCCGGCCTCGACCAAGGGCTCGCTCGGCTCCTGAGCCTTGCGTGCGCGGCCGATCCGGCTAATCCCCCGGCTATGCCAAAGGTCTGCCTCATCGATTACGGCTCGGGCAACGTGCACTCCGCGCGAAAGGCGCTCATGCGCGTCGCGGAAAGCGCGCACGACGTCGTCCTGTCCGGCGACCCCGACGTCATCGCTAGTGCCGACCGCCTGGTCCTGCCCGGCGTCGGCGCCTTCGCAGCCTGCATGGCGCGGCTCTCCGCGCAGGACGGCGTCGTGGACGCGATGAACGAGGCGGTCGCGAAGGGCCGCCCCTTCCTCGGCATCTGCGTTGGGATGCAGCTCCTCGCGGACCGCGGCCTCGAGCACGGCGAGACGGGCGGCCTCGGCCTCATCGGCGGCACGGTCAGGCGCCTCGAGACCGGCGCGCTCAAATCCCCTCACATGGGCTGGAACGACGTGAGGGCACGCGGCCAGCGCCACCCTCTCCTGCCGCCGGACGGCGACGCCTACTTCGTCCACTCTTTCGTTTTCGAGCCCGAGGACGACGCCGTCATCGCTGCGACCGCGGAGTACGGTGAGCCCGTCCCCGCCCTCATCGCGCGCGGCAACGTCGCAGGCACGCAGTTCCACCCCGAAAAGAGCCAGGCCTACGGCCTCGCTCTCCTCTCGAACTTCCTTGAGTGGCGCCCATGACCTTCGAGCTTTGGCCCGCCATCGACCTCAAGGGCGGCGAGTGCGTCCGCCTTCTCTACGGGGACATGGAGCGCTCGACGACCTATGCGAAGAGCCCGGCGGCCCAAGCCTGGCGCTTCCGCGACGCAGGCTTCGACCGCCTGCACGTCGTCGACCTCGACGGCGCCTTCGCCGGCGCGCCCGCCAACGCGGAGGCCGTGCAAGCGATCCTCTACGAGACCGACGCCAAGGTGCAGCTCGGCGGGGGCATTCGCGACCGCGAGACCGTCGACCGGTGGCTGGACCTCGGCATCACGCGGGTCATCCTCGGCACGGCAGCGGTGAAGGATCCGGCGCTCGTCAAGGGCGCGGCCAAAGCGCATGAGGGCCGCATCGTGGTCGGCATCGATGCGCGCGACGGCCTCGTCGCGACCGAGGGCTGGGCACAGGGCTCGGAGATGACCGCCATCGACCTCGGGCGCAGGTTCGAGGACGCAGGCGTCGCCGCCATCGTCTTCACCGACATCGGCCGCGACGGCGCCCTCACAGGTGTCAACGTCGAGGCGACGGCGGAACTCGCGCGCGCGCTGACGATCCCGGTCCTCGCGTCGGGCGGCGTCAAGGACGCGGACGACATCAAGGCGCTGGCGCTCCACAAGGCTGACGGCGTCGCGGGCGCGATCCTCGGCCGCTCGCTCTACGAGGGCACGATCGACCCAAGCGAAGCGCAAGGCATCGCGAGGACGGCGTGACCCTTAAAGCCCGCATCATCCCTTGCTTGGATGTCAAGGACGGTCGCGTCGTAAAGGGCGTGAACTTCGTCGGCCTTAGAGACGCTGGCGACCCGGTCGAGGCCGCCGCCGCCTACTCCGACGCCGGGGCGGACGAGATCTGCTTCCTCGACATCACGGCGAGCCATGAGGGGCGCGAGACGCTTCTCGACATGGTTACGCGCACGGCAGAGCGCGCCTTCTGCCCTCTGACCGTCGGCGGCGGCGTGCGCTCGGTCGAGGGCGTCCACGCCCTCCTCGCGGCGGGGGCGGACAAGGTCGCGATCAACTCCGCCGCCGTGCGCGACCCCGGCCTCATCACCGAGGCGGCGATGGCGGCGGGCAGCCAGTGCGTCGTCGTCGCGATCGACGCCAAGAGGGACGGCGCGGGCTGGTCGATCTTCACCCATGGCGGCCGAACGCCGACCGGGATCGACGCGATAGAGTTCGCGCGCGAGGCGGCGGAGCGGGGCGCAGGAGAGATTCTCCTGACCTCGATGGACCGCGACGGCGTGCGCACGGGCTACGACCTCGCGCTGACCAAGGCCATCGCCACCGCCGTGCCGATCCCCGTCATCGCGTCGGGCGGTGTCGGTAGCCTCGATGACCTCGCGGACGGCATCACCGAAGGCCGCGCCGACGCTGTCCTCGCCGCCTCGATCTTTCACTTCGGCGAGCACACGGTCGAGGAGGCGAAGCACCACCTCGCGGCGCGCGGCATTCCGGTGCGGCTATGAGTGGGATCGGCGAGACGCTCGACGCCCTCATGGCGACGGTCGAAGCACGCAAGGGCACGGACCCGAAGGAGAGCTACACGGCGAGCCTCCTGAGCGCGGGACGAGAGCGCTGCGCCAAGAAGCTCGGCGAGGAAGCGGTCGAAGCCGCCCTCGCCGGGGCGCTCGGGCAGAAGGACGAGCTCGCGGCAGAGGCGGCGGACGTCCTCTACCACCTCGCGGTCCTCCTCGCCGCGAACGAGATCGGCTGGGATGAGGTCGCAGCGAAGCTCGCCGGCCGGACGGGACAGAGCGGCCACGAAGAGAAGGCGACCCGCTAACCCAATCAAACCGCTGATCTTCCTCGCTTCTTAAGCCTTGCTTCAGACAACCCATCTCTACCTGTCGGCAGAGACGGCGCGGAGCGGGAGAAAGATGGGCACGCACTACGTCAACGACAGCATCGCTAATGGAACGCTAGCTGTCCTCACTGACACAGCACGAGACGTGGTGGTCTACAGCGGCGTTGCTGCGAACTACGTTGACCTCATGCCCGGCGCGAAGAGCCGCCTGGGAGGGAATGACTTCGTTCAGGAGGTCTCCGAGGCCGAGTACCTGAGCAACGCGACCGACTTCCTGACGGGCGAGCCGATACGGGGAGATATCGTGTCGATCGACGACGTGTCGGGCGGGCGTGTCACGCTGGCGAACGGGATGATCCGGTTCGAGATCAACCCCAGCGTCTCTGACCTTTCCGGTTCGACGGTGGGGGTACGCTTCGACTTCACCCTGGCCGACGGCCGGACCTACAGCGCCACGGAACGCTTCTCATACTTCAACCTGATCACCAAGCTGATCGGAGACCTCGAAGCGACCATCGAGGAGTTCTACTCCGGCAGCGGGGACGACACGATCTTCGGGAACGCCGCCGACAACGTTCTGTATGGCGGTGCCGGGGCGGACCACATCGACGCGCGGGCAGGCGACGACCTCGTCATCGGCGGCAGTGGCCGCGACACGCTGATCGGCGGATCGGGCTTCGATACGGTCAGCTTCGAGGACGTTCAGGAGAACCTCACGATCGACTTGGAACGCTCCTCCGTAAGCGGCCCGTCCCAGTCCACCTCGATCTCGGGCTTCGAAGCCGCGATCGGCGGCGGCGGCGACGACTACCTTGTCGGCACCGCGGAGACCGCGACCCGCCTCTTCGGTGGCGGCGGGAACGACACGCTCGTCGGCGGCCTCGGCGCGGACGTCCTGACCGGCGGGGACGGCGATGACGTGATCTACGGGGGCTAGAGCAGCCCCGCCCCCTCGGCCAGCGCCTTGAGGCTCTTCTCCGGCCGTGGGCCCATGTGGCTGATGACCTCGGACGCAGCCAAGCTGCCGAGCTTTGCGCAGTCTGTGAGGGGCCTTCCCCGGGTGAAGCCGTAGAGGAAGCCGCCGGCATAGGCGTCGCCTGCCCCGGTCGTGTCGATCAGCTGTTCGGGCGCCACAGCGGGCACGGCCTGCGGCGCCTCGTCCGGTCCGAAGACGATCGAGCCTTGCTCGGACCTGGTGACTGCTGCGAAGGGGACGAGGCCGCGCAGGGCCTCGACCGCCGCGTCCACGTCCGTCGTGCCGGTCAGCGTCATCGCCTCGGCCTCGTTGGCGAAGAGGAGGTCCACGCCCTCCTTCAAGAACGCCATCAGCTCGTCCATCTGCCGCTCGACGACGCCCGTGTCGCAGAGCGTCAGCGCGACCTTCCGGCCCGCCGCCCGGGCGGCTTTCGACGCCCGCTTGAACGCCTCGCGGGGGTCGTAGCCTTCGAAAAGGTAGCCCTCGAGGTAGGTGACCTCCGCCCCCGACACGGCATCGTCGGTTACGTCCTCAGCGCCGACATGGCCCGCCGCGCCGAGAAAGGTCGCCATGGAACGCTCGGCGTCTGCGGTGACCGCGATCAGGCAGCGACCCGTCGGGATCGAAGCGTGAACGGCGGTGTCGAAGGCGACGCCGACCGCGCGCATCGATTCGCGGTAGACCCCGCCGAGATCGTCGTCGCCGACCTTGCCGACGAAGCGTGCGCGCCCCCCGAGGCTCGCAAGGCATGCCATCGAGTTGCCAGCCGAGCCGCCCGCGACCTCCGCCGTCGCCTTGAGCGCGCCCGTGATCTCCTCGGCCTTCGCCGTGTCGATCAGGATCATGCCGCCCTTCGGCACCTCATGTTGCGTCAGGAAGGCATCGTCCGTATGCCCGAGCACATCGACGATCGCGTTTCCGACCGCGATCACGTCCACTACCGTCGTCATGCCTTAAGGGAGCCCCTTGATGTCGTTCCCGCGTGCTCTAGCGGCCTCGGCCCTGCTGGCAACCCTCGCTGCGTGCGCGACGGGTGGGTCCGAGGCGCCCATCCCTACGCCCAACGCGGCCGCGCCGACGACGGCGCCGCCAGCGCCGCCCCTCGTCATGCGCGGGCCGAGCGCCGACAGCTTCCTCGGTCGGCCGGTCGCGGACCTCGAGGCCGTGCTGGGCGAGCCGGCTCTGACGCGAAGCGAAGGCCGATCAGAGTTCCGGCGCTACGACGTCGGTGCGGACTGCCGCGCCTACGCCGTGGTGACCCCACCCGGCGGCGCGGTCGCGAGTCTGACCACCGGTCCGGCCACGCGCGGCGAGGACGCCCCCGCCTTCGAGGACTGCACGGCGAGGACCGTCAGTCAGGACGAGGTGCCGCCCGCCCCCGTCGCACCCACTCGATGACGCTGCCCGCGACGCCGAGAAGGCCGAGGACCGCCGTCAGGACGAAGACGTAGGCGAAGCCGCGTTCGTCGATCAGCTCGCCGAGGAGGCCGCGACCCAGCACCGCGACCAGAAGCGAGAGCGAGGCCAGAATCGCGTATTGCACCGCCGCATAGGCCTTGTTCACGAGGCTGGAGAGGTAGGCGACGTAGACGACGCTCGCGATGCCGACCGCAAGGTTCTCCGCTGCGATCACGACCATCAGGCGCCCCAAGCGCGGTCCGATCTCGACCGGGTCGGCGGCAAGCAGGTTCACCACGGCGTTGATGAAGGGGAAGAGGACGTCGAGGTGCACGAACGCGATGAAGGCGTCGGTGTAGCGCGCGTCGACAGCGAGGTCGGCGTAGAGCAGGTTCGTCGCCGCGGCGAGCACGGCGCCGACGACCAGCGCCGGCATCTGGCCGATGAGCTTCAACATCGCGCCCCCGACCGCGACGCCCGCGAGCGTCATGAGGACGCCGAAGGTCTTGGACGCTGCCGCGACCTCGATCAGCGTGTGGCCGAGACCGCCATTGTTCTCCGGCGCGCCGAGGTAGAAGGGATAGGCGAAAGCGCCCCAGACCCCGTCCGCGTAGCGGTAGAAGAGGGTCAGGAAGAGGATCGGGATCAGCGCGAACCGGAACCGCGTGACCAGATCGATGAAGGGCTCGAGCAGGTTGCGGTAGAGCATGTCGCTCACCCCCTGCCCCGGCGCCTGGGTGCCGAGCGATGGGCCCGTCCGGCGGATCACGCCGATCGCGGCGAGGACGGGCGCGAGGAGGCAAGCCGCCACGATGACCGGACCGACGTTGAGGGTGAAGTCGCGAACGCCGATGATCTCCCGGCCGATCACCGCGTCCACGGCCTCCTTGTTGAGGTTGTAGAACATGAAGGCGAAGACGAGCACGAGGCTCAGGCCCCAGGCGGCGATGACGGGCAGTAAGAACCGGCGCCGCTCAGCCGAACTCAGGCTGCCGCCGAGCGCGATGGGGGTCTCGGTATCCTCCGCCTCATCCATCGCCGGGTCGGGCACGAAGAAGACGAGCGCGAAGCAGACGCCGACGAGCCCGGCGATCGCCCACCAGGCTGCATCCCACGACGCGTTCTGCGCGATGACGAAGGCGACGGCGGCGCCGAAGAAGGATGCCGTGCGGTAGGAGAACTGTTCGATCGAGACGAGGCTGTTCAGTTCCGCCTCGTCCTTCGCGATCCTTATGCGCCAGCCGCCGATCGCGATGTCCTGCGTCGCCGAGGCGAAGATTGCGATGAGGGAGAGAAACGCGACGAGGCCCAGCGAACGGGTCGGGTCGAGGTTCGGCAGGAGGAACAGGACCGGCGTGATCAGCGCGAGGCTGACGAGGATCCACGACCGCAGCCGGCTGACGCCACGAAGCCGCCCTGCGCCCGGTGGGCTGTAGGCGCCGAGCAGCGGCGACCAGAGGAACTTGAAAACGTAAGGCAGGCTCGACATCGAGAAGACGCCGATCGACTTCGCGTCGACATCGTAGGCGGTGAACCAGGCGATGATCGTGCCCGTGAAGACGGCGTAGGGAAGCCCGGAGGCGAACCCCAGCACGGCCATGGCAGGCTTGGCGCCGAGGCGGAACGCGGGGAGGCTCGCTGCTGGCGTCATAGGCTCCGTTGCGCTCATCGCTTACCCTCCTGACCGTGTCTCAGACTGAGACGCGGTGCGGTTAAGGGCGCGTTAAGGATCGGAAGGCGGCATTCGGAACCGCCGCCCTCTACTCCTCCGGAACACGCTCGACGAGGGCGCCGACCGCTCGCAGCTTGTCGTCCAAGCGCTCGAAGCCGCGGTCTAGGTGGTAGAGGCGTGACACCATGGTCTGCCCCTCCGCCGAGAGACCCGCGATGATGAGGGACATGGAGGCACGGAGGTCGGTCGCCATGACCGGCGCGCCCTTTAGGCGGCGCTTGCCGATGACCGTCGCGCTTCGCCCCTCGACGTGAATGTCCGCGCCCATCCGCATCAGTTCGGGCACGTGCATGAAGCGGTTTTCGAAGATGGTCTCGCGAATGGTCGAGGTGCCGTCCGCCATCGCCATCAACGCCATGTACTGAGCCTGAAGGTCGGTCGGAAAGCCCGGGAAGGGTTCTGTCTGGACCGACGTGCCGCGGGTCGGCCGGCCCCACTTGGTGACGCGTAGCCCGCCGTTCTCTTCCTTGAGAGTTAGCCCGGCCTCTTCGAGGATGCCGTCCGCCGCCCCGAGGAGCGCGAGGCGGCCCCGCTTCAAGAACAGCTCGCCGCCGACAGCGCCGACGGCCATCGCGTAGGAGCCCATCTCGATGCGGTCCGCGACGACCTCATGTGTGGCGCCGTGCAGGCGGGGGACGCCGTCGATCGTCACGGTCGACGTACCCTCCCCGTCGATCTTCGCGCCCATCGCCCGCAGGCAGTCGGCGAGGTCCGCGATCTCAGGCTCGCGCGCCGCGTTCTCGAGCACGGTGCGCCCATCTGCGAGGGTCGCGGCCATCATCGCGTGCTCCGTTGCCCCGACGGAGACGAACGGGAAGGAGATGCGGGCACCCTTGAGGCCGCCCGGCGCGCGAGCGACGACGTAGCCCTCGTCGAGCTCGACCTCGGCGCCCATCGCTTCGAGCGCCTTGAGGTGCAAGTCGACGGGGCGGGCGCCGATGGCGCAGCCGCCCGGCAGCGAGACGCGGGCTTCGTGCTCGCGCGCGAGGAGCGGGCCCAGCACGTTGAAGCTCGCGCGCATCTTGCGGACGATGTCGTAAGGCGCGGTCGTGGAAGCGATGTCCTTTGCGTGGACCGTGAGGGTCGAGCCTTCGCGCTCGACGCTCGCGCCGTGGTTCTGGAGCAGGGTCGTCAGCTGGCGGACGTCGGCGAGGTCCGGCACCTCTTCGAGGATAAGGGGCTCGTCCGTCAGGAGACCTGCAACCATCACCTTGAGCGCGGAGTTCTTCGCCCCGGCGATCGGCACCTCCCCGTAGAGCTCGCGCCCCCCGATGATCGCTAGCCTGTCCATCAGTCGGGCTCCTCGGATGTGCTCGGCGCCCTCCGGCGGCGCAGGTTTCGACGAAGCGCCGCGGCGAGGCGGCGTTCGCGTTCGGTCTTGGGATCGGCGTCGTCAGGCTTAGGGCGGTCTCGCTCGGACATCGAGGCTCCCGCCTTCCTGGCTCCTCTTTGGTCCGCTTAGCCTACGTGCTGGAGGCTGGTGCCGCTGGAGAGAATTGAACTCTCGGCCTCACCCTTACCAAGGGTGCGCTCTACCACTGAGCTACAGCGGCGGACCAAGGCCGCCCCTGTAGGGACGGTGCAGGGGAGCGTCAAGCGAGCGCGGGGCTCGTCAGGACAGCATCTTGTCGACGTCGAGGACGAGGATCGCGCTGGCGCCCAAACCTTTAAGCTCTTCCAGGTGCTCCCAGACCACCTGATCCGTGGAGAGCACGTGCAGCGCCACCATCTCGCCGGGCCCGGCTAGGTCGATCACCGTCGGGGCGTCGGCGCCGGGCAGGACGTCGCGGATAGCGTCGATGGCGTCGCGCGGGGCGTTCATCATGACGTACTTGGCGTCGCGGGAACGCATGACTCCCTGGATGCGGGCGGTCAGCGCGTCGAGGGTCCGCTTCTTCGCCTCCGACAGCGGCCGCTCGGAGCCGATGAGCAGCGCTTCCGAACGGAAGATCGTCTCTGCGACTCGCAAGCCGTTGGCGTCGAGCGTCGCGCCCGTCGAGACGATGTCGCAGATCGCCTCGGCGATGCCGAGGCGCGGGGCGATCTCGACTGCGCCGGTCATCATCACCGTGCGGGCGTCAGAGCCGTTCTCCTCCAGCCACCGGCCGGTGATCGCGGGGTACGACGTCGCGATCGAGAGGCCCGCCAAGTCCTTCGGCCCTTCGTAGCCCTCGCCCTTGCGGACGGCGATGCAGAGGCGGCACCGAGAGAAGCCCAACGGCGCGATCCGCTGCGCGCCCTTCGCTTCGCCGGACAACTGCTCCTCCTCGAAGACGTTGCCGCCGACGATGCCGAGATCCGAAGCCCCGGAGGCGACGAGTCCAGGGATGTCGTCGTCGCGCACGAGGAGGAGGTCGATCGGCAGCGCTTCGATCCGGGCGTAGAGCTCGGTTCGGGAGCGGCGGACTTTGAGGCCGCAGCGTTCCAATAGGTCGAAGCTGTCGTCGGCGAGGCGGCCGGACTTCTGCACGGCGAGGCGCAGGCGGGCGTCGTCTGAGGTATCATTCGTCATGGCGGGCGGGTGTTGCGGGAGGCCGCCGCCCCCCGCAAGCGAAACTCACATGACGGCGATCTGATCGTTCCTCAGGCGCCCGCGATAGTGGTCGCGAAGTTCCACCTTGCGCTCCATGTCGCGGATGATCGCGCCGGCGAAGTCGATCTCGGTCAGGCTCTCGACGAGGTTGATGCCGCCGGGCGTATCGACGTTGATCTCCATCATCTTGTCGCCGACGATGTCGAGCCCGGCGAGGTACATGCCGTCATTGACGAGCTTCGGCCCGCAGATCTCGGCGAGGCGAAGCGCGCGCTCATCCGGCGCTTCGAGCTTGATCTTTCCGCCCGCGGAAAAGTTCGAGCGCGCATCGCCCGTGTCGTTGTATCGCCGGAAACAGGCGTAGGTGCCGTCGACCTGAAGCGGCTTGCCATTGAGGGTGATCAGGCGAAGGTCGCCATCGGCCGCGTCCGGCAGGTACTCCTGAACGATCGCGTAGCCGTCCTTCACCGTCGTCTCGATGGAGACGTTCAGGTTGGCCATGGTCTCCGGCGTGATGACGAAGACCCCCTGCCCGCCCGAACCCTGAAGCGGCTTGATCACGGCCTTCCCGCCCTGGTCCTCGATGAAGCGTTTGATCTCGGCGGGATCGCGCGTGATGCACGTCACTGGGCGGATAGCCTTGGGGTATTGCTGGAAGTACGTCTTGTTCGACGCGTCTGTCAGGTGCTGCGGATCGTTCAGCACGATGACGCCGCGCTTCGCCGCGAGCTGGGCGAAGAGAAGGCTCGAAACGTGCGCCCAGGGGCGCGCGACCAGTTCGGGCGCAGGGTCGGCGCGAAGGAACAGGACGTCCTGGTCGCTGATGCAGATCTTCGTTAGCTCCGCGTCGTCGCCTTGTACGTCCGCGAGCAGCTCCGCGTCGGTCTCGTGTCGCGCCCGCGGGACCGACGCGAGCGCAGAGACGCTCTCGTCGGGCTCATAGGTGAAGTTGACGAGGCTGACGAAGGCGACGTCGTGCCCCATCTGCAGCGCCCGGCGACCGAGGCGGATCGTCGTGTACGTCTCGTCCTCGCTCATGATGTCGTTGATGACGAAGGTCAGCTTCATTGGAGGGTCCTCTCGGGGGCGGGCGTCCTTTGGAAAAGCTGATCCACGGTCAGCCGGCGTGCTCTGTCGAGGCGGCGGCGCGCCTGTTCGTCGTTCAGGTAGCTCGGAAGGAGCGCTGGGCCGGTAAGCCACCCTTCGTCGAGGAGTCGACGGATGATATGCCGTTGCGACATGGCGAACTTGCCGAGGAGGAGGAACTCGAAGTCGCCTCCGGTCGCCAGGTAGGCGAGAAGCTCGCGCAGACCTCGCAGATACACGGCATCCTTCGTCAGCCCCCCGCCCCTCTTGGCCCGGACGGCCGTGTCGAAGGCATCGTCGGCCAGCATGCCTTCGCCCTCGTAGAGCCGTTCGAAGATCTGACAGACGCTCAGTCCTTGGACGGCCAGATCCGCCGCGATCACGCGGGCGGCAAGGATGCGAAGGCGCTTGGGCGGCAGGTAGCCGGTCAGGTACTCGGCAAAGGTGCCAAGCCCTTCCTGCAACGGGTCGTAACCCGCCAAACCCTCGGACAACTGCAGCAGCGTCTGTTGCCGGCCGTTATGAGCCGTCAGGACGTGGGTGCCGACCTCGTGCGCGATGAGCGGCGCCACCCGCTCGGAACCCACGCGCATGGACCGCGCGACGTACAGGTCGCCGTGATTGACCATGACGGAGGAGTTCAAGTCGTCGAGGACGTGGATCTCCGCCCGGAAGCGCGGATCAGCCTTGGCGAAGGCGGCGAACTCGGCCTCGGCGGCCCGCACGAAGTCGCCGGCGTCCGCGCCCTCCTCGCCCGCGTCCTCTCGCTCGACCGAGTCGAGAATGTTCTGCGCGGTACGCAGAAGATCGGGATCGGCGTCCCCGAAGAGGTCGATCGACGCCGCGACGAAACCTTCCGTGCAGCGCAGCGAGACGAGCTCGATCTGCCGGTCGAGTTCGCGCTGCTTCTCCTGCAGGATCGCCTCGAGCGGCCCCTCCTCGATCTCCTCTACCGGCAGCGACAGCAACCGCTCTCTCAACTCATGCAGGTCTTCCCGCTGAGCGGGGTAGCGGAGGACAGGCTCCTCGGCGAAACCGCTCTCGACGAAGTCGTGCCACATCGCATCGTTGCCGAGCGGCGAGAGGGCGACCAGCCAGTCGACCTCGCGGTCGATCTCCAGCAGGGCGGCATCCACGCGCGCGGCGACGGGCGGCAACGACCGAGGCGGCGCGGTCGGCAGGTCCAACGGTTCGGTCATGGGCAGGGCATGGCGGGCGGAGCTGGCGCGGGGAAGACCCGGCACTGTCAAAGCCGCGCGAGCGCGTGCCGCCCCGCTTCGGCCGCCCGGTCGAGGCCCACTCGCAGGTCCTCGACCACGGGCAGGAAGGCGTCGCCCGACCACTCGTCCATGTAGAACTTCTTGTACTCGAGCGTGATTGTCGCGACGTCGTCGCCGTAATTGGCGAAGACCCATTCGGGCCAGTGGCCACCGTCGGGGTATCGGACGTTCTCGCGGACGTCAGGGTAGTGACCGCGCGCCGGTGTCTCCATCAGGGGGCCCTTCACCGCCTCGAGCACCGAACCGAACCGATCCCGATCGAGCGTGGTGACGCCCAGATCGATGTCGGGGTTGTCCTTGCCAGGCGCGGGCTCGGCGTCGGCTCCGTCGCGGCGGTGATTGTAGCTGTGAATGTCGAGGATCAGGACCTTGCCGCACTCGGCGATGAGCCCTTCGATCCAAGTCGCCATCATCTCGTAGAAGTCGTCCCAGGCAGCCAGAGAGCGTTCCAGCATCTCCTCGGGCGGTAGCTCCTTCCAGACCGTCAGTCCCCATGCGTCGTCCGGCGTCCGGTAGACCGCCTTGTCGCGCGGGCGGTTGAGGTCGCATTGGAAGCGGCTGTCATAGCTCCGAAAGGCGTCGTCCCCGACCGTGGACCAGATCCCGGTCATGGGATCCTCCTCGCGTCGCTGATCAATCTCCGAGATGGCGAGGTAGGGCTTCAACTCCTCCCGGATGACATGGCCGGCGTGGACGGCGGTGGCGAGCACGGGCCCACCCCGGCGCTGGATGTCCCAGTGCGGCCGCGTCGTTCCGATCGTCATCGCGTCGTGCCTCCCAGCTATGGCAGCGAGTAATGTGACGGTCCAACAGCCGCGACGCCGGTCGGGTTCGACGTTCCGGGGTTTTGTGAACGGCGCGTGTTCGGTCTAACGAGCGAAAGAGGGCCGCTTCACGCCCTAAGCCACGACGGAACCTACCGAATGAAAAGGCAAACCCTTCTCGGCTGTGCGGCCACGCTCGCACTTCTCGCATGCGGTACTCAGCAAGCGCCGACGGACCCGCAAGGTCCCGAGCAGACCACGAGCGCCAGGGCGACGACCGACGCACCTGAACTCGGTACCTTCGGGATCGAGACGGCGGACATCGACCAGAGCGTCGATCCCGGCGACGACTTCTTCCGCTACGTCAACGGCCGCTGGCTCGATACCTTCGAGATTCCGGCCGAGTTCTCGAGCTACGGTGCCTTCACGGTCCTCTTCGAACGCTCGGAGGACCGCGTGCGCGACATCATCACCGACTCCGCCGCGGCGGCCGAGGCCGGTACCGTCCAGTCCGGCTCGAACGAGCAGAAGATCGGCGACTACTTCGCGGCGTACCTGGACACCCAGGAGATCGAAGCGAAGGGAATGGCCCCGATCCAAGCCGACCTCGACGCTTACGACGCTCTGGAGACCCATGAGGACGTCGCGGCAGCCTTCGCCAACGTGCGGACGGCGTCGGAGAGCCCGGTCGGCCTCTACGTCAACATCGACTCGAAGAACCCCGAGCAATACGCGGTTTACCTGACGCAGAGCGGTCTCGGCCTGCCGAACCGGGATTACTACCTGAAGGCCGAGTTCGCCGATAAGGCGGAGGCCTACAGGGCGTTCCTCGCGCAGATGCTGACGTTCGCCGGCGAGGATGACGTCCAGTCGAAGGCCGACGCGGTCTACGCACTCGAGAAGCGGCTGGCCGAAGCCCATTGGGAACCCGCGAAGCAGCGCGACCGCGACCTCACCTACAACCCCTACACGATCGAAACGCTGGCCGAGTACGCGCCCGGCATGCCCTGGCGGTCGATGTTCGAGCAGCTCGGTATCGACCCTTCGACGCCGCTGATCGCGGAGGAGAACGATGCCCTGCGCGCAGAGGCCGAGATCTTTCGCGACACGCCCGTCGAGGTCTGGTCAGACTACCTGAAGGCGCACGCCCTCGTCTCCTACGCCGACGTTCTGCCGAGCCAGATCGACGATGCCGTCTTCGACTTTTACGGCCGGACGCTTCGCGGCGTGCCTCAGCAGCGCGAGCGTTGGAAGCGCGGTGTCGCGGCGGTCAACGGCGCGCTCGGCGAAGCGATCGGCGAGGTCTACGTCGACCGGTACTTTCCCGCAGAGTCGAAGGCGCAGATGGAGCGTCTGGTCGCCAACCTGAAGACCGCCTTCGAAGCGCGCCTGCGCACGCTCGACTGGATGAGCCCCGAGACGCGGGAACAGGCTGAGGCGAAGCTAGCCTCCTTCACGACCAAGATCGCCTACCCCGACGAGTGGCACGACTATTCCAGCCTCGAGGTCGATCCGGACGACGCGCTCGGCAACAAGAAGCGTGCCGACCTCTTCGCCTTCAACGACATGATCTCCAAGCTCGGTGGTCCGATCGACGAAGGCGAGTGGTTCATGACCCCGCAGACGATCAACGCCTACTACTCGCCGAACAGGAACGAGATCGTCTTCCCGGCGGCGATTCTGCAGGCGCCCTTCTTCGACCCCAACGCCGACCCCGCCGTGAACTATGGCGGCATCGGCGCGGTGATCGGTCATGAGATCGGGCACGGTTTCGACGATCAGGGCCGCAAGTCCGACGGCACGGGCATGCTCCGCGACTGGTGGACCGAGGCCGACGCCGCCGGGTTCGAGGAGAAGACCGAGCAGCTCGGCGCCCAGTATGGGAGCTACTCTCCCGTCGAAGGGTTCTACGTGAACCCGGGCCTCACCATGGGCGAGAACATCGGCGACCTCGGCGGGCTCACCATGGCCTACGATGCCTACAAGCTCAGCCTCAACGGTAAGGAAGCCCCTGTTATCGATGGCATGACCGGCGATCAGCGGTTCTTCGCGGCCTGGGCTCAGGTCTGGAAGACGCTCTATCGTGAAGACGAACTCAAGAACCGGCTGACGACAGACCCGCATAGCCCGGGACAGTATCGGACCAACGGGGTCGTAAGGAACATGGACGCTTGGTACGAAGCGTTCGACGTTGGGCCGGATGACGACCTATACCTGCCGCCAGAAGAACGAGTCCGGATATGGTAGCGCGCATTTAACCCATGCCGCGTAGGCCCAGGGGGCTGGCAACCCCCGGGGCACCATGGCGAGGCTATTCGACGAGACCGAAGCCGGCCGCGCGTTGCGCGTCAGGCTGCTGCGTGAGTTCGTTTATCTCACGCCGATCCTCTATGCGACGATCACCTGCGCATCGATGATCGGGGCCTGGGCGAGCTGGGCGACCGGGCACCACATCAGCGCCATCTTGCCCGCGATCATCGGCATCAACTCTGCCATGCGCTTCGTCCACTGGCGGCACGCCGGCGTGGAGCGCTTCAACGAGGAGGAGACGGATGCGGCCTTTCGGCGCATCCACGTGACGAGCGCGGCGATCGCGTTCTGCTACTCCGCTCATATGACCTTCCTCATCACCCGCGGCGGGATGAGCGAAGTCATGTTGCTGGCCTGCTGGCTGAGCATCGCCGGCGTCGCGTCGAGCTTCTGCCTCTACGTGATGCCGAAGCTCTCGCGGTTCGTCTTGATCACGCTGATCGCACCGACGGGCTTCTACCTGCTCGGACAGGGCGACGGGTTCGTACAGGCGATCGGCCTGACGATGCTGGTCCTGATCGGCCTCACACACCTCATCCTCGATGCGATGCAGAGGCTGATCGGCGACCTGCAAGCGAGGATCGCCCTGGAAACCAGACAGGGAGAGCTGACGCAGATCGCGCTCTCCGACTTCCTGTCCGCAAGCCAGGACTACAACTTCGAGACCGACCAGCAAGGTCGGCTGACCCACGTCTCCGACAATTTCAAGAAGCTCACCGGCCGACCGTGCGAGTCCTTCCTCGGCGTGCCGCTGCAGCGCTTCTGCGACGCCGCCGATCCGGTTTCCGCTGCGAACATGCCCCGTCTGAGGGCGGCCCTCGAGACGCAGTCGGGGATCCGCGACCTCGAGACCCGCGGCTACAACGCCGCAGGCAGGCTCGTTACGACGCTGACCACCGCCGTGCCGATCCTCGATGAGCACGGCGCTTTCTCTGGATACCGCGGCTGGATCGTCGACATCACCGACCGTCGCGCAGCCGAGGCCGAGCTCGCGGCGAACGAAGCGCGCTTCCGCGACTTCGCCATGCTGGCGGCGGACTGCCTTTGGGAGTCGGATGCGGAGGGTCGCTTCAGCTACATCTCCGACACTGTGACCGAGTGGACGGGCATGACCCCCGACGCGATCGTCGGTAGGCCGCTCAAAGCGTTCTACGCGAACGAGACCGCTGACGCAGACGGTCGAGTGCGGTGGCAAGAATACCTGACGCAGATCGAAAGCAGGAAGCCCTTCACCGACCACATGATGACGACCAGGGGCGGCCGCGTCCTCGCGACGGACGGCGTGCCGCGCTACGACGAGGACGGAACCTATCTCGGTTTCCGCGGATGCACCCGCGACGTCACCGAGCAATACAACGCCCGCCGCGCCGCCGAGAAGGCTCGCGAGGCGCTTCAGGAAACCAACAGGCTCCTCGAAAGCCGGATCGCCGAGCGCACACGGTCCCTGCGCGAGCGTACGGAGTTGCTCGGAGAAGTCCTCGACACGATGGGGCAAGGCCTCGTCGTGCTTCGCCCGGACGGACGCATCGAGATGATGAACGACCGCGCGTCGGTCTGCCTGCCGAACGCCACTTGGAAGATCGGCGTCGATTACGCGGCGACCTACAAGGAAGGCTTCGGACGTACGGAGGACGGCGTCTCGTCGACATCGGTCGGGGACGACTTCGACCCTGAAGCGATCCGGACCCACCAGCCGCTCGTCCACTATCGCCGAGGACCGGACGGTACGGCGTTCCGAGAGAACTACTCGCCGCGCACGGGCGGCGGCTACGTCGTGGCGTTGACCGACATGACGGGCGACCTGAGGCGCGAAGACGAGCTGCGCGAACTGTCGGATGACCTTCGGGTCTCCAAGGAGCAGGCCGAGGCCGCCTCCCGCGCCAAGTCCGAGTTCCTAGCGAACATGTCGCACGAGATCCGTACGCCGCTGAACGGCGTCCTCGGGATGGCGGAACTCCTCATCGGGACGGAACTCTCGGCAAAACAGGCCGACATGGCGCAAGTGATTCTGCGCTCTGGAGACAGTCTACTGACGATCATCAACGACATCCTCGACTTCTCGAAGCTCGAGGCAGGCAAGATGAGCGTGGCGACCGAACCCTTCAGTGCGGCGTCAGCGATAGAGGACGTCGCGGCCATCGTCTCGCCTGCGGCCGCGAAGAAGAAGATCGACCTGATGGTCTCGATCCAACCGGACCTGCCCTTGCGCCTCGTCGGCGACGCGGGCCGATTCCGTCAGGTCATCACCAACCTGGCGGGCAACGCCATCAAGTTCACGGACAAGGGCCACGTCCTCATCGCCGTCACCGGTGAGGTGGACAACGGTGAAGTCGAACTGACCGTCGAGATCGAGGATACTGGCTGCGGGATTCCGGACGAGAAGCTCGAGAGCATCTTCCAGCAGTTCGAACAGGTCGACAACTCGGTGTCTCGCCGCTTCGAAGGCACTGGCCTCGGACTGTCGATCTCTAAACGGATCGCCGAGCTGATGGGAGGCGAACTTCGCGTACGCAGCACGGTTGGCGAGGGCTCCGTCTTCACCTTCACTGTGACCTTGCCGCTGTCCGACACGCAGCAGCCAAGCGCCCTTCCGCAGGTCGATCTCGGCGACGCGCCCGTCCTCGTCGTGGACGACAACGCGGTGAACCGGCGCATCCTGCACGAACAACTCTCCGGCTGGGGACTGCGCGTCACCTTGGCGTCCGAGGGTGCGGAGGGCCTCACGCTCGCGCAAACACGCGCGAGTTCGAAGGACCCCTTCGCGCTGATCATCCTCGACCACCATATGCCTGACATGGACGGCGTGATGCTGGCTCAACGCCTCGCCGACGATCCCGCCACCGCGAAGACGCCGCGCATGATCCTTTCCTCGGCCGGTGAGCTCGATGACCCCGCGCTGCAGGCGCGTCTCGGCCTTTACGCCTTCCTCGTGAAACCAGCGCGCGCGCAGGTGCTGCAGGAAGTCGTCTCGGCAGCGCTGACCGAAGGCGCCGTCCGTACCGCAGGCGAGGCCCGAGCCGCCCTGCGCGCCGCCGCGCCTCCGAAGTCGTCCCCGGACCGCGAACGAGTCCTTCTCGTCGCGGAGGACAACGCCGTGAACCAGCTCGTCGTGAAGACGATGCTGACGGGGTCGGGTTACGCGGTACACTTCGCGAACAATGGCGAGGAAGCGGTCGCGCTGTTCGCGGAGCTTTCCCCGGAGGTCGTCTTGATGGACGTCTCGATGCCCATCATGGATGGCTTCGCTGCGACCGCTGCGATCCGGGCTAGCGGTTCCGCCGGGGCGCGCGTGCCGATCATCGGCGTCACGGCGCACGCGCTCGCCGATGACCGGCAGAAATGCCTGAAGGCCGGGATGTCGGACTACCTAGCGAAACCCATCAAGCGCGAGCTCCTGCTCGAGAAGCTCTTGTCTTGGACCGAGGAAGATCGGGCTGCGGGCTGAGCGGCCAGGTTCCCGGAGAGACCAGGCCGTCGATCATCTCGTCGACGGTACGGCCGGTAACAGGATGCACGAAGTCCGGTACAAGGTCTCTTAGCGGCAGAAGGACGAAACCGCGTTCCGCAAGCCTTGGATGCGGCAGACAGAGCCGCGGCGTATCGCGCCGCAAGGGGCCGGCCGCCAGGAGATCGAGGTCGAGCGTGCGCGGCGCGTAACGGTCGAACCCGGCGCGGCGCCGGCCGAACCCCGCTTCGATGGCGAGTAGGACTTCGAGTACGCTCTCGGGTTCCGCAGCGGTCTCCACCGCGGCGACCGCATTCACGTAAGGGGGGGCGGCGGGATCGGGCCA
This sequence comes from Parvularcula dongshanensis, assembly GCF_014199615.1. Lineage (GTDB taxonomy): Bacteria > Pseudomonadota > Alphaproteobacteria > Caulobacterales > Parvularculaceae > Parvularcula > Parvularcula dongshanensis. The sequence continues at coordinate 33,890 of NZ_JACHOB010000006.1, forward strand.
GGCTTCGCTGCCGTAGAAGGGGGTGCACTCGATCGGTCCGAGGACTTGGAGGGCTCGTGCAGCCCTCACGACCAGCGCCGTCGGCTCGAAAGGTCCGAAACTCTTGTTCGAGCCGAGCCCGATCAGGACGACGGTTTTCATGAGCATTCGTCTTCTCTAGTGTCGCGCCTTTCGAACACACCAGAGACTGAAAGCATAATATGGCAGACTGGATGGGCCTCGACCCCGACGATAGAACGGCGATCCTGATCGACGGTGCGAACCTCTACAAGGCCGCGAAGACACTCGGCTTCGACATCGACTACAAGAGCCTTCTTTCCCGCGCGCGCCGCGAGACCCGCCTCGTCCGTGCGAGCTACTACACCGCCATGCAGGAGGATCCTGAGGGCGACTACTCGCCGCTCCGCCCGCTCGTCGACTGGCTGGACTACAACGGCTTCACCATGGTGACGAAGCCCGCGCGCAGCTTCGTCGGGCAGGACGGCGTGCGGCGCTATCGCGGGTCGACCGACATCGAGCTTGCGACCGACATGGTCCTGATGGCGGGCAAGCTCGACTGCATCGTGCTGTTCACCGGAAACGGCGACTTCCGCCACGCGATCCTCCGCGCGCAGGAGCAGGGCTGCCGCGTGATCTGCGTCTCCACGATCAAGTCACAACCGCCCCTGGCCTCGGACGAGATCCGCCGGCAGGCGGACGTCTTCATCGACTTGACCGAGATCGAAGACGTCATCGCGCGCAAGGGCGGCCCCCGCCGCGAGTCCCCAGCGCGCGTGGACGAGGAGGAGTGACCGGCAAGGCGCTGCCGCCCGAGGCCCCGCCGGACTGCCCGCTCTGCCCTCGCCTCGTGGCGTTCCGCGAGGCGAACGAAGCGGCGCATCCCGAATGGTTCAACGGCGCGGTGCCGAGCTTCGCGCCGGAGGGCGGCGAAGAGTTTGTCCGTCTTCTGATCATTGGACTCGCCCCGGGCCTTCAGGGGGCGAACAAGACCGGCCGCCCGTTCACCGGCGACTATGCAGGGGACCTTCTCTATGCGACGCTGATCGAAAGCGGCCTTGCGAGCGGTCCATACGAGCGACGCCCCGACGACGCGCTGACCTTGCGCGGCGTGATGGTGACCAACGCCGTGCGCTGCGTGCCTCCCCAGAACAAGCCGACCGCCCAAGAGGCGAACACCTGCCGCGGGTACCTGCAGGCTCGGATGGCGGCACTGCCGAACCTCCGCGCCCTCCTCTGCCTGGGCAAGATCAGTCACGACTCGACCCTTCGCGCCCTCGGCGCCCGCGTCGCGAGCCATCCCTTTGGGCACGAAGCGTCCTATGACCTTCAAGGGCCGAACGGGCCGCTGACGCTCGTCTCCAGCTACCACTGTTCTCGCTACAACACGAACACCGGCGTTCTGACCGAGGCGATGTTCGACTCCGCGGTGCGGCGGGCGAAGAGCGCCGCCGGGCTCTAGGACTCGTCCGTGCTGCCCGGTTCGCAGTCCCAGTCCCCATAAGTCGTGTCGATGACGGCGCTCCGGTCCTTCCCGAGGACGTCCGCCGAGATCTCGACGTGCTCGGCGACGGGCAGCATGGCGCCCGGCACGCCGGTCTCCTGCGACGCGGGCGCGAAGCGGCGGGCGATGTCGAAGCGGTCGATGCGAGCGATGAGCGGGATCCGCCAGCTCTTCTTCAGCTGGCCGAAGGCCATCGCGATGCGGGGACCGTTCTCTGCCTTCTCGATCAAGAACTGCAGGCGGATGTTGTCCGATAAATCGCGCCCGTTCGCGATCACCGTGTCCTCCGGCAAGTCCTCGAGCCCATAGAGCACAGCTTCCGTTTCCTCGGACGGTGACAGGCGGACCCAATCGGCGCTCAACTTCGAGACGCTGTCCGCGTAGAAGGCACCAGGAAGGACGGGATCGTCGCTGCGGTCGCCACCGTCGCGGCCGTTCTTCTCGAACTCCTCCAGCTCCTCTTCGGGCGGCGGGCCGCCGTTGAAGGAGACGAGCGACCACTCGTCCGACGGCGCATCGTAGCGATAGACGGAGCGGTCGAAGGGCTCGCCCGCCTCGTCTACGCCGACGTGGAGCGTGACGGAGCAGATCGGGGCGGCGGGTGCCCTGATGCCTTCGAGGACTTCGGTTTCGATGGGCACCGCTGCGTTCTGGAGCGCCGTCGCAAGGAGGAGTTCGAACATCGCATCTAGACTGCCCCGCCCGATGCGCGCCGTCACCTCACGCTTCGATCAGCCGTCCAGCCCTCGGGCGTTTCGCGCAGCGCGTGGTTCAGCGGGCCGTGGCCACGCCCAAGGCCGGGCGCGTGCTCTATAGCGGCCGCCGTGTAAGCGACGGCACGGCGGGCGGCGGTCTCGAGCGGCAGGCCCTGAGCGACCGAAGCGGCGAGCGCACTCGCCAACGTGCAACCGGTCCCATGAGTGTCGTTCGACGCGAGCCGAGGGTGGCGGATCGCCGTCTCGTCCGACTGGCCGAGGAGCAGGTCCACGACCTCGTCGCCGTCCATGTGGCCGCCCTTGGCGAGGACCGCGCCCGCGCCGGAAGCGAGCAGCGCCTGCGCCGCGCGACGCATCGCGGGTTCGTCGTCGACCGTGAGGCCCGAAAGCGCCGCCAGCTCCGGCAGGTTCGGCGTTACCACCGCTGAGCGGGGGATGAGCCGGTCGCGGATCAGCGCCGCCACCTCGCCGTCGCCGAGCGCGTCCCCGGAGGTGGCGACGAGAACGGGGTCGAGGACGACCGGCACGCCGTCGGGCAAAGCCGACAGGATCGCCTCGCCCGCGCCCGCGCTTCCGATCATGCCGATCTTGATGCAGTCCGCGCCGATGTCGTCCAGCACGACCCGTATCTGCGCCGCGATGACGTCCGGCGGGACCGGATGCACGGCGTGGACTGCGCGGGTATCCTGGACCGTGATCGCGGTGACGGCCGTCGCAGCGTAGGCGCCGAGCGCGGTGCAGGTCTTGATGTCGGCCTGAATGCCCGCCCCGCCGCCGGAGTCGGACCCAGCGACGATCAGAACGCGTCCCCTCACTAGGACGCCTTCTCGACAGCCGCGCAGATGTCTCTCACCACCCGTTTCACCAGCGCTTCGTCGTCCGCCTCGGCCATGACGCGGATCAGGGGCTCTGTGCCGGACTTGCGGATCACGGTGCGGCCGCGCTCGCCCAGGGTCTCGTTCGCCTTCTCGATCGCGTCCTTGACGCTGTCCGCTTCGAGAGGATCGCCGCCCTTGTAGCGGACGTTCTTCAGCAGCGACGGGTACGGATCGAAGCGGTGGCAGACGCGGCTGACGGGGGCGTCCTCCTCCCGCACGAGGCCCAGCACCTGAAGAGCGGTGACGAGACCGTCGCCAGTGGTGGCGTAGTCGGACAAGATGACGTGGCCGGACGGCTCGCCGCCGACGTTCATGCCGCTTTCGCGCATGGCTTCGACGACGTAGCGGTCGCCGACCTTGGTGCGGGTGAGGCCGAGCTTGTGGCGGGCCAGGAACCGTTCGAGCCCCATGTTCGCCATCACGGTCGAGACGATGCCGTCGCCGCGCAGGCGGCCCGTGCGCTTCATCGCGGCGGCGATGGTGGCGAGGATCTGGTCGCCGTCGACGATGCGGCCCTTCTCGTCCGAGATGATGACCCGGTCCGCGTCCCCGTCGAGTGCGATGCCGATGTCGGCGCGATACTCGAGGACCGCGTCCTGAAGCTTCTTGGGCGCGGTGGAGCCGACGCCCCTGTTGATGTTGAAGCCGTCGGGCGAGACGCCGATCGTCTTCACGTCGGCGCCGAGTTCCCAGAGAACGGTCGGCGCGACCTTGTAACCGGCGCCGTTGGCGCAATCGAGGACGACGCGGATGCCCTCGAGGCTCAACGTGCGGGGCAACGTCGCCTTCGCGAACTCGATGTAGCGCGCGCCCGCGTCCTCGATCCGCTTCGCGCGGCCGAGGTCTGCGGGCTCGGCGAGGACGTCCTCCGTCCCCTCCTCCATGATCCGCTCGATTTGCGCTTCGGTCTCGTCGGACAGCTTGTAGCCGTCGGGGCCGAAGAACTTGATGCCGTTGTCCTGATAGGGGTTGTGGCTGGCAGACACCATCACGCCGATGTCCGCCCGCATGGAGCGGGTCAGCATTGCCATGGCGGGGGTTGGCACGGGGCCGAGCAGGATCACGTCCATGCCGGCGGCAATGAAGCCCGCCGTGAGGGCGGGCTCGATCATGTAGCCCGAGAGCCGCGTGTCCTTGCCGATGACGACCCGGTGGCGGTGATCGCCGCGCTGGAACACCTTGCCGGCGGCGAGACCCAGGCGGAGCACGCCGTCCGGCGTCAGCGCGCCGGAGTTCGACTGCCCCCGCACGCCGTCCGTGCCGAAGATGTGCCGCTCGAAGGGTTGGTCGTCGCCGGGCATGGGGGCCTCCGTCACTCGGACAGTCTGTACCTGAAAGCGATCAACCGGAAGATAAGACCGCCCGCAAGGGCGGCTGGAAGCCAGAACACCATTCCACCTAGGATTGTCAGGCCTGCAATTAGAAGCGATGCCGTCAGAACCTCTACGAAGGATCGTAGACTCCAATCTCCTATGTCCGAACCGAAGAAGTGCGACAGCGGAATCCAAAAGGCCGCAACGAATATAGTGGTGAAGAATGTCGCGTAGAAGAGGCTGATCGGCGTGGGCTTCAGCAAGGACAACCAAGTAAATACGATTAGCAGTGCTAGAATCGATGGGTAACCGCAGATGGGTAGAGTACGAATATAGGCTTCTACGTACGACTCGTTGCTACCCTTCTCTAACCACAGAAGAGCGGCTGGGTTCGTCAGTCCACCAAAAATTATCGAGAGAGGAACAAAAGCTACGACCGGCCTTCGCCAGATATAATTTCCATCCTCAAACAGCGTCATTCGAGGCCTCCCACACCGCCAGCGCCTGCCGCGTAGCCGCGACGTCGTGCACGCGGAACCAGCCGAACCCCGCCGCCCTCGCCCGCAGGACCGCCGCGACCGAGCCGCCGAGGCGTTCGTCCGCCGCGCCGTCGCGGTCGAGGCTGGCGATGAAGCGCTTGCGCGACGCGCCCATGAGGAGCGGCACGCCGAACTCCTGAAAACGCTCGAGCGAGCGGAAGAGCGCGAGGTTGTGGTCGAGGGTCTTGCCGAAGCCGATGCCTGGGTCCGCGATGACCTGCTCCACGCCCGCCGCCCGCGCCGCCTCGATCCGGGCGCGCAGGAAGGTTAGCACCTCGCCCACCACGTCGCCGTAGCGCGGTTCCTGCTGCATGGTCGCGGGATCGCCCTGGGCGTGCATCAGGACCACCGGCATGCCGAGCGCGGCGGCGGTCGCAAGGCTGTCCTCACCGAAGGTCAGCGCGCTGACGTCGTTCCAGATCGACGCCCCCGCCGCGACGGCTGCCCGCGCCACCTCGGGCTTTCGCGTGTCGACGCTGATCCGTGCGTCCGAGCGCACCTTCAGCCCCTCGATGACCGGCAGGACGCGGTCGATCTCTTCTTGGACCGGCACGAAGGCGGCGCCAGGGCGCGTGCTCTCCCCGCCCACGTCGAGCACCTGCGCCCCCTCCTCAGCCAGCCTTGTGCCATGCTCGACGCCAGCCTGCCCGGCGAACCGTCCGCCGTCGGAGAAGCTGTCGGGCGTCGCGTTGACGATGCCCATGAGGATGGGAGGCGCGAGGTTCATTTGAAAACCTCTTCGAGGTCGACTTCTCCGTAGCCCATCAGAACTCGACCAAGCTCTCCGACCAGGCAGACCACCACCAAGAAGAAGTAGAGGCGTAGCGGGAGGCTCGTTACCGCTAGGAGCGGCACCGCCAAGAGGTGAGATTTCCCTGTCATCTCTACTATCGGTCCCGTCGACACCGCCATCAATCCGTTCGACAGAGGCGCGACCAGCTGGGCAAGTAGGAAAACGCAGAACACGACTGCGGTAAGTCGACCAACTTGGTCCTTGGTGGCAGCCAAGGCGCGGCGGGGGGCGAAGCTCCCTTCTACGGCCGCAATCATGAGCAGCGGGCCCAATCGGGCGATCGGCCAAACCATGATCGCGATCAGGGCGAGGAGCGCGATCATGAGAACAACCCGCCGCGCCATACCGTCCAACGGCGTAGAAGAAGGAAGGATCAGGCCAAGTGCGCGATCCACCTGTCCAGGTATGAGCAGAAGAAGTCCCGCCATCGTCACCCCGACGAGGACCAACGTACCCACCGCCCAGCAGGTGCGGAACTCGGGCCGTCCCAGCCGAAGCGGGAGAAGGCCCGTAGGGGTGGACTGACCCGCCATCCCGCGAACGAGGTTCACCCCTGCGCTCACGAATGCAAGGGCAGTGACAACATACCCGACATAGCTAGGCAGGAAGTTTACGAACGAGGCAGAGTGAACCCCATACGCCCATGCGGATAGGGTCACACTGTAGAGCGCCAACGCCGCGGGCAGCCAAAGCGCCCTGATGACTGCGCGTTTCCGCAGGGATCGTAGGAGAAGTGCGCTGCCCACGATGCGTAAGGCTGGCATACGCCGCGTTGGTGGCCGCCCGTTGGTCATCCAGTCGCACTACCAGCGACGGCTTGACGAAGCGTTCCGCGCTGACAACCCACAATTCTAGCAGGACACGACGGAGTTCAAGCGAACACATCCTCGACCGCGTCGTCCGGCGTACCGCGTAGAGCGCCGGTGATGCGACCTGGCAGCGCGATGCCAACGAGGGTTTGGTAGATCTGCAGGGCTAGAAAGACGACGACGGTCAGCAAGGCGTACACGATCGACGCGAGCGCCACCTCGCTGCCGACCGCCATCAACCCGCCGGTCATCGCGAAGCTCATCAACTGGATCAGGATCGCAAGTACGAAGAGGGTGCCGAACACGACGAAGACGCATGCGAGGATCCGCCAGACGTTATCCTTCGTTGCTGCGAACGCTTCGGTCAGTGCGATCCGGTTCTCGGTGGCGGCCATCGGAACGAAGGTGATGGTGGCGCAGTAGAACCAGGCGATACCGACGAACCATGCTAGCGTGATGACGACACTCAATATCAGACCGAGTACGCCGTCACCGACGACGAAGCTGGCGACGGCGCCGATCGCGAGCTTCGCGACCTGAAACCCGACGACCACGACGAGGAAGACGAACCCGAGGATGAACGCCGCACCCAACACGCGCGCCTCGCGTCCGCCGAAACTCAGTACAAAGAGGCCAGGTGGCGCTTTGTAGCCGCCAGCGGCTTCTCGGATCAGAATAACGTATATGGGAACAAACAGGAGCGTTCCGGCCAGGGTGAGGATCCCACCGAATCCGATCTTCGCTGCCATCATCGGGGTATCGGCTAGGCCCCACCCGACGAGCGCGAACCCACCTACCATCAGGGCCAGAGGCAACCACCCCAGCCGCATCAGCGTCGGTATCGCACGCGTGCCGAAGCGGAAGGCGAACGTGATCGTCTCGCCGACCGGCAGCTTGTCAGTCTTCATGAGATGCCCCTTCGTTCCCACGCGAAGGGTAATGCTGGCCCGCGAAAACGAAAACCCCCGCCGGAGCGGGGGTGAACGTGGTCGTCTCTATCAAGCGCCGGCCGGTTCAGGTCCCGCCGCCGGACCTTCCCGGCCGCTGCTCGGGACCGAGGACGGCGGGGGGCCGAGGTCGAGGGGCTCGTCGCGGACGATCTTCTCGCCGCCCAGGAGCCGCTTGATCTCCTCGCCCGTCAGGGTCTCGTACTCGAGGAGGCCTTCGGAGAGCTTCACCCAGTCGTCGTGATGGTCCGTGCCGAGGATGCGCACCGCTTCGTTATGGGCGGTCGTCACGAGCTTGCGGATCTCCTCCTCGATCTTCTTCGCCGTCTCGGGGCTGATCGAGTTGGACCGCGCGATCGACTGGCCGAGGAAGACCTCACCCTCGTCCTCGGCGTAGGCGATGGGGCCGAGCTCGTCCGAGAGGCCCCACTGCGTGACCATCGCCTTGGCGATCTTGGTCGCCTGCTCGATGTCCGAGCTCGCGCCTGAGGTCACGTGCTCCTTGCCGAACTTCAGCTCCTCGGCGACGCGGCCGCCCATGAGGATGGCGAGGCGGGAGGTCATCTCCTGCTTCGACATCGAGAACTTGTCCCGCTCGGGCAGCTGCATGACCATGCCCAGCGCCCGGCCGCGCGGAATGATCGTCGCCTTGTGGACGGGATCGGTCGAGGGGACGTTGAGTGCGACGATGGCGTGGCCCGCCTCGTGATAGGCGGTCAGCGTCTTCTCTTTCTCCGTCATGACGGTCGAGCGGCGCTCCGCCCCCATCATGATCTTGTCCTTGGAGTCCTCGAACTCCTTGTTCGTGACCATGCGCTTGCCGCGACGCGCCGCGAGCAGCGCCGCCTCGTTGACGAGGTTGGCGAGGTCCGCGCCGGAGAAGCCGGGCGTGCCGCGCGCAATGGCGCGGACGTTCACGTCGGGGCCGAGCGGCACCTTCTTGATGTGAACGCCGAGGATCTTCTCCCGCCCAATGAGGTCGGGGTTCGGCACCACGACCTGACGGTCGAAGCGGCCGGGACGCAGGAGCGCGGGGTCGAGCACGTCCGGGCGGTTGGTCGCGGCGATGAGGATGATACCCTCATTCGCCTCGAAGCCGTCCATCTCGACCAGAAGCTGGTTCAGCGTCTGCTCGCGCTCGTCGTTACCGCCGCCAAGGCCTGCGCCCCGCGAGCGGCCGACCGCGTCGATCTCGTCGATGAAGATGATGCAGGGTGCGTTCTTCTTCGCCTGCTCGAACATGTCGCGCACGCGGGACGCGCCCACGCCGACGAACATCTCGACGAAGTCCGAGCCCGAGATGGTGAAGAAGGGCACGTTCGCTTCGCCCGCGATGGCGCGCGCGAGCAGCGTCTTACCCGTGCCCGGAGGACCGACGAGCAGCGCGCCCTTGGGAATCTTGCCGCCGAGGCGCTGGAACTTCATCGGGTCGCGAAGGTACTCGACGATCTCCTCGAGCTCTTCCTTGGCCTCGTCGATGCCCGCGACGTCGTCGAAGGTGACCCGGCCGTGGCGTTCGGTCAGGAGCTTCGCCTTGGACTTGCCGAAGCCCATCGCCTTGCCGGAGCCCGCCTGCATCTGACGGACCGCCATGAAGAGGAGGCCGACGATGAGAAGGATGGGCAGGAGCTGGAACAGGAGCGCGAGGAGCAGCGGCACCTCTTCTTCGGGCACGACGCTGATGTTGACGCCCGCGTCTTCGAGGCGGCCCGAGACGTCCGCCGTGCGCGGCACTGTGGTCTCGTAGCGACGTCCGCCCTCCATCAGGCCGCGGATGCGGTTGTCGTCGATCTCGGCCGAGGTGATGGCCCCGTCGTCGACGCGCTCGAGGAAGTCGGAGTAGGCGAGCTCGCTGGTCGTGCCGGTCGGCCCCGCGTTCGAGAACACGTAAAGCATCATCAGGGCGACGACGAGCATCAGGCCCCAGACCATCCAGTGGCGGTTGTTCATTCGCGGGTCCTTCGTCCCTAGCGGTCCGCGCATCGTAGCAGACCCGGCTTATCAGTACCTAATCACCTCGTTCGCGAACCGTTCGGCAAGCAAGGAACGGACCTCGAACGTGGCATTGTCAGGAGGTAAGCACTCCTTCGCTCCCTTCCAACCGCTCAGGGCATCGCGAACGGCGCGCTGCGCGGTCGCAGGCAAGTGGGTGATTCGGTCCTCTCGAGACAGGCAGGGTAAGGTCGACACGCGCGACCGGGCGAGTGTCGATGTCGCAATGTCGCGCGGGACGAGCTGGCCGAGCGGGCGGAGGGTGAGCTCTTCGGGTGCGTCTGCGGGGACGTGGACGATGAAGCGCCGGTCGTAGAGGTGCCTAGAGCCCGGCGGCGCCGGGACGGGCGCAAGGCCGGGAGTACCGTCAGCGCGGCCTAGGAGGGCGGCGGGTTCTCGGTAAACGAGCGTTCCGCGGAACGAGTTGCCACTTGGCGCGTCGAGGACCCCTCCGATTTCAAGGGCATTCCCACCTGTTTCCTGTCTCCGCCGCAACTCGTAGAGCGAGCTGCCGCCGCCAACCGCAAAGACAACATTGGGAGTCCACGGGTCTCCGCCCTCGCTTGCGTCCACGCACGCTGTACCGTCTTCGCTTGGCTCCCATGCTAGTGGGTGGAGAAGGGGGTCGTCGGTATCCGGTAATTTCAGGCACGAAATCGCGTCTGCCGTCCGCCCCAGCGCCTCCGCCGTCAGCAGTTCCTGCTCTTCCAGCGCTGCGAGCAACGCCCGGACCCGCACGCGCTCGTAGCGCTCGTCGAAGTTGGTCGGGTCCTCGCGGACCGGCAGGCCGTGCGCCTCGGTGTAGGCGCGGGTCGCGGCGCGGCGTTCGCCCAGGAGCGGCCGCAGCAACGTCACCGGCTCACCCGGCCCCGACGCGATCTTGCGTGAGGGCGGCATGCCCGCGAGGCCCCTGCCCGCGCCCCGGCGCAGGCGCATGAAGACCGTCTCGGCCTGGTCGTCGAGCGTGTGGGCGGCGGCGAGGCGATCCAGCCCCAGCCGCTCGCAGGCCTCGCACAGGAGGCGGTAGCGGGCCCGCCGCGCGGCGTCCTGAATGCCGGTCGTCGGCTTCTCGCCTTCCCAAGCCAGGGTCTCGTGCGGCACACCGCGCGCCTGGCACCACTCGGCGACGGTCTCTGCGTCTCCCGCCGACCCTTCGCGCAGACCGTGATCCACCGTCAGCGCGACGACCGGCAGGCCGCGTTCCGTCAGGGCGTGCAGCAGCGCGAAGCTGTCCGCACCGCCTGATACCGCGACGGCCACGGGCGCGTCGCCGATCAGGTCCCAGTCGATCTCAAGCTCGGTCACGATGCCGCCTTAACGCATGAGGGCCGGCGGCGGCAGTGACGAGCCAGGCGCCGAAGATCGGGCCCGTGACGCGCCACAACGTCCAAAGGCTCGCATCGACCAAGGCGAAGACGATCGTCGCCGCGAGAATGAAGCTCGCTGCCGCCGCGACGCGCCGGTCCTGGATGCGGAAGAGCCGCCGATCAACCGCCAGGACCGCCCAGATAGAAAGCACCGCGCCGACGAGCCCGAGGTCGTGCCAAACCTGAAGCGGCACGTCGTGCGGATGGGTCGGCACGACGAAGGTGACGGCGTTGCTGTTCGCGAAGTCGACCGTGCCGAGCCCTTCGCCCAGAATCCGCGCGCCCTCGATGCCATGACCGAAGAGGAAGGGTAGCCATCCCTCCGTCGTCGCGGTCCAAACCGTCTTCCAGATGAGGAGCCGTTGGCGCCAGCTGATTGGCCCGTCTTCCAGGGTCACTAGTACGTCCGGTGCCGGCAGGAGCTGCGCGAAGAGCGGAAGCGCCACGAACGCACCGGCACCGGCATAGGTCAGAAGCCGCAGCGTCCACCTCGGCCTGAAAGTCGCCGTCCACGCCGCTCCCGCCCCTGCCAGCATGGCAAGGGCATTGGCGGCGATGCCGAAGCGGGTCGAGGCGTAGGCGAGGCCGAGCGCGATGACCGCGGCGAGGCGCGGACGCCCTTCCCGGACGAGGAACAAGATGGCGCCCGGCAGAAGGAAGAGGCCGAGGCCGATCCCCCGCGCGGTCGCGACGTCGTCCTTGTCCGCCCGGTTCGGCGGCGGCAGCGCGTCGCGAATACCCCCGCCGGTGAGGCCCTCGAAGGCGAGCAGTGCGACACCGATGGCGGCGGCGATCAGAACCGCCCGTGCCCCGCGCCCCCTCACGCCTGCCGCACCCGCCGTCAAAAGCACGAGGAGGCCGAGGTAGGGCGGCCAGGACAGCGCGTCGTCATAAGGCGACCAGAGCGTGGTCAGCGCCGCCCAGCCGGCCAGCAGCGCAGCCGGGACGGCCCACCACGGCACCTTCGGCCGCAGAGAGAAGAGCCCGGCCAGCCCGAGCAGGCCGAGCAGCACCGTGAAGTTCCGATGGGACAAGATCACCGCGACCGGCGTCAGGACGGCGCAAAGCAGCAGGAGAAGATGCGCGGCGCGTCGTCTCATCGGTCCTCGTTCTCCGCGCTGCGGCGAAAGCTCGCTTCCCCCCTAGGCCAACCCCCGTTAACCCTCCCTCAAGTCAGACGGACGGACCTAATGCTTCTCGCCCTCCTCGCCACCACTCTTCTTCAGACCACGCCCGCCGCACCCGACTGGGAGGCGGAGGGGCGCGCCGCGCTCGACGCCCGCATGTCGGTCGAAGCGAAGAAGGGTCCGGCGAAGAACGTCATCCTCTTCATCGGCGACGGCATGGACGGCACGACGATCACCGCCGCCCGCATCTATCAAGGACAACAGCGCGGCGAGACGGGCGAGGAGAACGTCCTTACCTTCGAATCGCTGCCGCACACCGCCCTGTCCAAGACCTACAATACCGACCACCAGACGCCGGACAGCGCCGGAACCGCGACCGCCATCCTCTCGGGCCGCAAGACCCGCTCGGGCGTCATCAACGTCGATCAGACCGTCCCCCGTGGTGACTGCGAGGCGGCGCTCGGCGGCGGGCTCGAGACCATCGCCGACTTCGCGGCCGGGACGGGCCGCCGCGTCGGTGTCGTCACGACCGCCCGCCTGACCCATGCGACCCCGGCTTCGCTATATGCTTCGAGCGCCGACCGGGACTGGGAGAGCGACGCGGATATGCCGAAGAGCGCGGATGCGTGTACCGACATCGCCCGCCAGCTCCTCGAGCGTGCCCCGGGCCTCAACCTCGACGTTGCGATGGGCGGCGGACGGTCGAACTTCCTCCCGGCGGAAGCCCGTGATCCCGAGTACGAGAAGCGCCGAGGCGGACGAGCGGACGGTCGGAACCTGATCGAGGCCTGGCAAGAAAGCGGCGGTGAGTTCGTCTTCGACGACAAGGGTCTTCGAAAGCTCGATACCTCGGACGACGCACCTGTCCTGGGCCTCTTCGAGCCGAGCCACATGGCGTACGAAGCGGACCGTCAGGACGGCTCGCACGACCCCTCCCTCGCCGAGATGACGCGCTTCGCGATCGAGAAGCTGAGCCGCTCCGACGACGGCTACTTCCTGCTGGTCGAGGCCGGGCGGATCGACCATGCACACCATGCGGGGAACGCCGCGCGCGCACTCCAAGACACCGTCGAGTTGGACGCTGCGGTCGAGGCGGCGATCGAATCGGCCGGCCTCGAGGATACCCTCATCATGGTCACCGCGGACCATGGACACACCCTCGCGCTTCAAGGTTACCCCCGCCGCGGTAACCCTATTCTCGGACTCGTGATGGAGGATGACGAGGGCGCCGAGACGCCGGTCCCGGCTGCTGACGGCAAACCCTATACGACCCTCTCTTATGCCAATGGTCCCGGCACGTTGATGCTGCCGGACGTCGACGGCGGACGTCCCGTCTTGACCGAAGAAGAGGTCGAGGACGTTGATTTCAAACAGCAATCATTGATCCCGGCGCCGTCCGAAAGTCACGGCGGACAAGACGTTATCGTCTTCGCGGACGGGCCGGGATCCTGGCTCGTCGGGGGCGTGCTCGAACAGAACGTCCTCTACTACGTCATGGAACACGCGCTCGGCGCGCCGGAGTCGGCCAGCGACACACGATAAGTTTATGCTGCGACGCATCAACCACGGTTGATTAACGGGGCGACATGGTTTTGGAACGATCGAGGTACAATTCTGTTTACCTGTTGCAAGGTTCCAAAGCTTTCGGAGGGTTTAATACGTATGCGTAAGCTACTCATGTCCACCGCCGGCGTCGTCGCGTCGCTCGGCCTCGCAGCCGCCAGCGCCTCGACCGTCACTGTCTCTGGCACGCTCGACGAGGGGATGCCCTCGAACGGCCCCGGCCTCGAAGGTGCGACGCCCGCTGATCCCGGCTATGCGTTCTCCAACTTCAGCATCGTGCTCGACGTCGACGACGACGCCGTCGCCGACTCGCAAGGGGTGTTCGCCGCGGGTACAGTGAACTCCGCGCTGATCTCGGTCGCGGCCGGTGGCGAAGGCGCTGCCGAGTACATGTTCACGAAGGTCGTGGACATCGCCTCCGACCCGTCGTCGCAAGCGATGGACGAGCTGAACTTCGAACTGGTCTCCTCGACCGGGGACGCGGCCGGTGACCTGATCGGCAACTTCCACATCAGCTTCATGTTCATGAACGACATGCTGAACGACGGTACGATGAGCGGTGCGCTCGACGCGCTCGGCTCCTACGTCGCCGCTCACCTGCTGTTCGAGTTCGGTGGCTACGGCTACTACGGCATGGTCGACGACGTGACGGTGGTTACGCCGGCGAACCCGATCCCGCTTCCGGGTGCGGCCGTCTTCATGCTCTCGGGTCTGGCTGCGGCCGGCGCCACGACGGCTCGCCGCCGTCGCAACGCCTGAACCTAGACTCAGCGAAGACTATCGAGGCGGCCTTTCGGGGCCGCCTCTTTTTTTGTCGCGACGCGCGTGTGGATCAGGCGCGTTTGCGTCCCCGGTGGGCTTCTTCGGCCGTTGCGAAGGCATAGCCGAAGCGCTCCTGGAACTGACCGCTCTCCTTTGCGCCCAGCCGGACCGTGACGACGACACCGCCGTCGTCCGTCGTTTCGGCCGACACGACGTCCGTACGCTCGTGAAGCCACGACAGGGCGGCGCCCTCCCCCGGCGGCAGAGCGACGGAGCGAGTCCGATGCTCGGCGGTCAGGAGACGCTCGATCTCAGCAAAGAGCGTATCGAGCCCCTCACCCGTCAGCGCTGAGGCGAGGACCGGGATCGGATCCTCGAGCGTACCACGCGCGTCGTCTGCCCTCGTTCGGGCTGTCGAGGAGAGGACGTCGCGGTCCGCGCTCGGAAGGAGGTCGGCCTTGTTCCAGACCTCGATCACCCGCCGCCCGTCCTCATCGTGAACGCCCAGTTCCCCGAGGACGGAGAGGACGTCGGCGCGCTGTGCGTCCGTCTCCTCATGCGCGACGTCGCGCACGTGCAGGATCACGTCGGCCTCCAGCACCTCTTCCAGCGTCGCGCGGAAGGCAGCGACGAGCGTCGTCGGAAGGTCCGAGATGAAGCCGACCGTGTCGGACAAGATGACCCTGGTGCCCGACGGCAGATCCACCTTCCGCATCGTCGGGTCGAGCGTCGCGAAGAGGAGGTCCGCGGACATCACCTCGGCCCCGGTGAGGCGATTGAAGAGCGTCGACTTGCCTGCGTTGGTGTAACCGACGAGCGCGACGACAGGCTGAGGCGCCTTGCTGCGCTTCGCCCGCTGCAGGGTCCGCGTCCGCCGCACCTCTTCGAGCTGCGCCTTCAGCCGGTCGATCTTACCCGCGAGGACACGCCGGTCGGCCTCGATCTGACGCTCGCCTGGACCGCCGAGGAAGCCCGCGCCGCCTCTTTGGCGTTCGAGGTGGGTCCAGGACCGTACGAGGCGGGAGCGCTGATAGGTAAGGTGGGCGAGCGCGACTTGCAGCACGCCTTCGCGGGTCTGGGCCCGCTCGCCGAAGATCTCCAGGATCAACGCGGTCCGGTCGAGGACCTTCGCATTCCAAGCCTTCTCTAGGTTGCGGTGCTGGACCGGGGTCAGCGTGCCGTTGACGATGACGAGCCCGATATCCCCCGCCGCCTCGAGCCTCGCCTTGATCTCGTCGACCTTGCCGGTACCGAACAGCGTTGCCGGCCGCCGCTGCGCCAGCCGGATGATCTCTGCTTCGACGACCTCGATCGATATGGCGGCAGCGAGACCGACGGCCTCGTCGAGGGCGCCTCGTTCGGAACGCAGCCCGGAAGGGTCACGGACGTAGACGGGCTGGAGAACGAAGGCCCTCGCGATGGGGGCGATCGGTGCCTCCCCGCCCTGCGCGGGTTCGGTAGTTGGTAGGGGCGTCGTCTTGCTCCGTGGCGGGGGACGTCTAGTCCTCCTCGACCTCGCGGAGGTTCACCGTCCCGTTCGGCATGATCGTAGAGATGGCGTGCTTGTAGACAAGCTGCACCTGCGCGTCGCGCTTCAGAAGAACGCAGAAGCTGTCGAACCAGGTGACGATACCCTGAAGCTTCACCCCGTTCACGAGGAAGACCGTCGCGGGAACCTTGTCCTTGCGCATCTGGTTGAGGAAAACGTCCTGTAGGGCAGGCTTCTTATCTGTCATGGCAACACCCTTCGATTCATTTCGGCATGATCCGCCAGCGTGATGTGCGTTGCAACATCAACAATCGAAACCGCTAAGAGTTTCTGGCTCAACTCTCCCAAAAGCGGCGGTTCAGTAGCACTAGCAGCACGACCAGCTCCAGCCGGCCCGCTATCATGCCGAGCGCGAGCAAAGGCCTCAAGGCGCCGTCGAGCAGCACGTAATCCGCGGTCATCCGCGGGGCTAGGTCGAGCAGCGGGCCGACATTCGCGACCATGGCGACGGCCGTCGCCGCGCTGGCCTCGAGCGAGCTTCCGAAGAACGCGGTTATGAGGACGAAGACGGCGAGAAGGATCGTGAAGGCGATCGTATGGATCCAGACGCCGAACTCGTTGATCGTCACCGGCCTCGGGACGACGCCGCCTGGGTGGATCAGCTTCCATAGCTCCTCGCCTGCCCGGTCGAACGTGACGAGCCAGCGCAGGAGCTTCACGCCGCCTGCCGTGGAGACCGCCGCGCCGCCGATCACGGCCGTCACCAGCACCGGCGTCAGCTGCGGCGGCTCGCCGATCGTCACCCCGTTCGTGGAGAGGATCGAGACGGCGTTGAACAGCTGGGGCAGAAGGCGGTCGAGGTCGCCTGCGCCGGCAGATAGCCAGAAGAGGAGCGCGATCGCGGGGCAGAGGAGGAAGAAAGTGAGAGTCTCGCGGTCTTCGCCCCCCCGCATGCGCCGCCTTCGCCCTGTCGACACCTGCGCCACGACGATGAAGTTCACCGCGCCGAGCGCCATGAGGACGACGGCCACGATCGTGACCGGAACGCCGTAGCTCTCGATGCCGCCAGGGTCTGGCACGAAGCCGCTGGTCGAGAGGAGCGACATGCTCAGCACCACGGCCTCGACGATCGGCACTCCCAAAAGGAAGAGGGTCAGCAGGCCTATCGCGGTCAGGCTCGAGAAGACGGGCAGGAAGACCCGGTAAGCCGCCGCGAAGGCGCGGAGGTAGGAGCCGCTCTCCCCCCTCGCGAAGGGCGGAACGAGCGGGGCGACGCCCATGAACTCCGCCCGCACGAAGATGGCGGCGGCCGTGCAGAGAGAGACTAGGCCGCCGGTCCACTGTAGCGAGGCCCGGTAGAGCATGTCCGCTTCGCTCGCTCGTGCGGAAGGGCTCGATAGCCAGGCCCCTGTCGTCGTCAGGCCCGAGACCGCCTCGAACCAGGCATCGCCGTAACTCCAGCCCTGCTGGAAGAAGGGTACCGCCGCGACGATTGGCACGCCGGCCCAGAAGAGGACGAGCGCGGCGAGAAGCTCGCGCAGGCCGCCGCGCACCGCGGGCCGCTCGCGTAGGCCGCTCGAGAAGGCGAGCGCGGCGCCGCCCGCGAACAAGCTGAGACCGAAGGCGAACGCATAGCCGTCGAGGTCCGGTGACCGCGTGACCGCGCAGTAGATGCCGGGTATGATGGTACAGATGGCGACGGCGAAGAAGGCGTAGGCCAGGAACCGGGCGATGGGGGCGAAGGACATGACGTTCTAGCGGCCCCTCGCCGGGCGGGCGGACATCGGTCGCGCCGGCATCTCTCTAGAAGTACTCGATTCCGACGCGGAAGAGCTTCTGCACCGCCTCGACGCTCTCGCGTAGGGCGAAGAGCACGACCCGGTCCTGCGGTTCGATCGACGTGGTCGAGTCCGGCAGGATCACTTCGCCTCTGCGCAGGATCGCGCCGATCGCGACGCCGGGCGGCAGGTGCGCCTCGCCGAGCGGCGTGCCGACGAGGTTCGACGTCTGCAGGGCGACTGCGTCCATCAGCTCGGCGGCGCCGTCCATGAGCGAGTAGACCGCCTTGATCCGGCCGCGGCGCACGTGCTGCAGGATGGTGGAGATCGTGGTCGCGCGGGGGTCGATGTAGCGGTCGATGCCGACGGAGTGGCTAAGCGGGCCGTACTCCGCCTCGTTGATGAGGACGTTGGCCCGGCGCGCGCCTTCGCGCTTGGCGATGACCCCGGCGAGGACGTTGACCTGATCGGAGTTGGTAAGGGCGACGACCGCTTCCGCATCGGCGACCCCGGCTTCGCGCAGCACCTCGCGGTCGAGGCCCGAGCCCTGCAGCACGATGGTCTTCTCGAGGCGTTCGGCGACGAAGGCGGCACGCTCCTCGTCGAGCTCGATGAGGCGGATCTTGACCTGGCCCTTCGCCTCGAGCGCCGAGGCGACGTCGTAGCCGATGTTACCGCCGCCGATCAGGATGACCCGCCGGGCCCGTGGCTGCGGTTCGCCGAGGATCTCGAGCGCCCGCTCGACCCACTCCGCCGCGCAGATGAAGAAGACCTCGTCACCGGCTTGAAGAAGGTCGGCGGCCTGCGCCCGGAAGAGCGTGTTGCCGCGCCGCACGCCGACGATGGTAACGTGCAGGTCGGGGAACAGCTCGCGCACCTGACGCAGGGGCGTCTCGAGGACGGGACAGTCCTCGCGCAGCCGCACGCCGACCGCCCAGATCCGCCCGTCGGCGAAGGCCTTCACGTCGGAGGCTGCGGGCGTCGTCAGGCGTTGAAGGACCGCTTCGGCGACTTCGCGTTCGGGCGAGATGATGACGTCGATCGGAATGTTGTCGCGGCTGAAGACGTCCGCATACCGCGTCTGAAGGTAAGCCTGCGCGCGGATACGCGCGATCTTCGTCGGGATGCCGAAGACCGAATGGGCGATCTGGCAGGCGACGATGTTGACTTCGTCGGACGCGGTGACGGCGATCACCATGTCGGCTTCCTTCGCGCCTGCCTCGACGAGCACGTCGGGGTAGGAGCCCGAACCGACGACGCCGCGCACGTCGAGCCGCTCGGCCAGGCCGCGGATGAGCGCCGGGTTCCGGTCGATGACCGTCACGTTGGCCTTCTCGCGCGTCAGGCGCGCGGCGATGCCGTAGCCGACGCGCCCCGCGCCGCAGACGATCACTCTCATGAAAGGATACCCCGGGTCACGGGGGCGTTGTGAACCCGACCGGAGAGGTTGTCACCAGGGCGCGCGCCGAAGCGCCCGCTAGGGCGGGGTGTACGATGGGCCGGGTGTCCGGACGTCCCCGCGCTGAGCGCGAAGGGAAAGTGATACTGTAGCCCAGAACGGTGAACGTCCGGCGGCGATCTTGCCAAGGGGCCCTCGCAGGGGGCGACCTTTCGGCGCCGTCCCGCCGGAGGCGGGCCTACAAGAAAGCGGTCGCCCTTCGGGCGACGGGGTCCGCGATAGCGCTTCAATCCCTCGTCCCTCGGAAGTGAGCCGTGCGCCCCGATCAGCCACTCATGGTACGGGCCGCTACGCCCGCTCGCCTTAGGATCACCGTCCCCCGAACCGATGAGTAGCGTGCACACCGCCCGGCCTGTCCGAGAGAACGGGGGCAGCATGGCATGAGGAAACGAGGCGGGGATAAGTTCTGCGCTTGGAGCGCCTCTCCGCGTCCCGCCGAAGGCGGGCCATCCCCTACTGGGCCTCGGAGCGCCGCGGCCTTCGACAGAAGAGGCGCGAGGGGCGGCGTCGTGCCCCGCTAGCAGTGCTGCGCAGGACAGGAAGTCGGGCGCTGGCCCCCGGGACGGGCCCGGGGTGACGGTGAGTGGGGACGGGTGTCCATGCTCCCGTAGGCGACATCGCAGAGCGGGCGGGGGCGGTGTCGGCACGCTCTACCGGCCCTTCCCCCAGCATTCCGATCCGATCGTCTCCATGTTCCGGCGGGAGTTCCGTGGCTGCGCCGAGGCAGCCGCGGCGATCTCGAACGAGCACGACCCGGGCGAGGCGCTCGCCGTCTGGCTTCAGCGCTACGCCGAGTTCATCCAGGCCAAACGCGGCCTACGAGTCGCTGCCTGACGACTTCGAAGAACGATCTAGCCCGTCCTGCGCGGTCTGCTCGATCGGGCCGCCGCGAGGGGAAAGACACGGGCGACGCCGAACCGTCCGCGCCATAGGCCGCGGCTCGACCGCCCCTAGCCGGCCGCGCAGCCGACCCGATTGCGCTCGGCGCTGAGGCGGGCCTTCACGCTTTGGCTCGCATCGGGGAACTTGCTTTCGCTCGCCGCGAACAGCTTGCAGGCTTCGTCGGCACGGTCGAGGCGGGCGAAGGCCGTCCCGAGCTTCAGGTAGGCCTCGGCCGCACGGGGGTCCTCCGGGTAGGAGCGAACGTGGTCGAGGAAGGTGCTCGCGGCTTCCTTGTAGGCACCGGTCGCAAGGTAGATCTCGCCGAGGAGGTACTTCGCCTCCGGCGTGCGGACGCCCTCGGGGAACTTGGCGCTGTAGGCGGCGAAGGACGCCTCCGCACGGGGGTAGTCGCCCGCCAGGAGCGCCTCGTAGGCGACGTCATAGGCCTCGTCCGGATCGTCCGGCAGTTCGACCATGGTCGCGGGTTCGGAAGTCGTGCTTCCCTCGCCGGCTTGGACGGCCTCGGCGAGCTCCTGCGGCTGCGCGCCTTCATCGGTCTCTTCGGCGCCGCTTACCGTCGGACCGGCCATCGGGTCCGGCGTTCCGATCACCTCGAGCATGGTGTTGATCTGCCGCTGCTGGCTCGCGAGGCGGAAGGTCAGCTCCTCGATCCTGCCGGTCAGCTCGGCGACCTGCTGTTCCAGCTCCTGAAGGCGGATGACGGTGGAGGCGTCTGCCGCCGGCGCCTGGCGAGGCGCGGGCTGCGCGGCCAACGGACGCTGGCCGCCCTCGACCGAGTAGACGCTGGCCTGAAGGTCGCGCACCGCCTCCTCGACCGCGGCGAGCCGGTCCGCAGCGCGGTCGTAGCTGCCGGCGAGACCGCGGCCGGCAGGCTGCGCCTGGACCTGCGCGAGGGCCGGCACGGTCACGGTCAACGCGGCGATGCCGACGAAACTACGGGAAAGAAGGTGGCGCATGATTGCCCCCGGGGCTGTTCTCATTCGAAGCCGCCTTCTACCACGTCTTGTCGGAGGTCAAAGGCGCAGCCCAGATCACGCTGCGTGACGAACCCTTCGCAGCTGTTCTGCCGGCCTGCGAAGCGTGATAGCCGCGGCGGCGATGGCCACTCCCGTTCTCCGCATCCGCCTGTGGCTCCGCCACGCGCGACAGCGCGCGCTGACGGTCACCTCTTGGAAGGTGTGGGTGCTGGCGAGCGTCCTCGGGGTCGTCACCGCCTACGCCGTCCTCGGCTTCATCATGTCGGTCGAGTACCTGACCTCGCTGTCCTACGGCGAGGGCACGGCGTCGCTGGCGCGCGGGGCACGGGGATTGGACCCGGCACGGGCCTTCATCGTGCCGGTGATCGGCGGCTTCCTCGTCGGCGGCCTTCTCTGGCTCGCGCACAGGATCGGGGTGCTCGCCACCGTGCGATGCCAAGGCGTCGCGGAGGTCATCGAGGCGCGGGCGAGCCCGCCGGGCACCGTGTCGGTCGCGGCCGGCGCGGTGAACACGCTGGCCACCGCGCTGGCGCTCGGCACAGGCGCGAGCGCCGGACGCGAGGGGCCGTCGGTCTTCATCGGCGGCGCCCTGGCCACCTATCTTACCGACCGCTTCGGCCTGTCGAGCCGGGAGGCGCGCACGCTGATCGGCTGCGGCGCGGCGGCGGCCGTATCGGCCGCGTTCAACGCGCCGATCGCGGGCGTGCTCTTCGCGCTCGAGGTGGTGCTTTCGAACTACGCCCTAAGCGTCTTCGGCCCGGTCGTCCTCGCTTCGGTGCTCGCGGCCCTCATCAACCGCGCGCAGCTGGGGGACCTCCACCGCTTCGTCATTCCCGACTACGGGCTCGCCAGTGCCTACGACGTGCCGCTCGGCGCCATTCTCGGCGTCATCTGCGGTGCGGTCGCCTGGACGTTCCTTCAACTCGCGGCGAAGGGCCGCCGGATCGCCCGCGGCCTGATCTCCCGCCGCAGGGTCGAGCCTGCCCTCCTCCCGCCGATCGCCGGCGTCGGGATGGGGGTCGTGGCGCTGTTCCTGCCCGAGGCGCTCGGGGTCGGGTACGAGGCGACGAGCCAGGCGATCGCGGGTCAGTACACGCTGACCCTGCTGACGATCCTGCTCGTCGCGAAGATCCTGGCGACCGTGCTGTGCCTGTCCTGCCGCTTCGGCACCGGCGTGTTCTCCGGCGGCATCTACCTCGGTGCGATGTCCGGGGCGGCCTTCGGCCTTTGCCTGAACCTCGCCTTCGGGCCGGCGGTGGCGAACCCGACCTTCTACGCGCTGGTGGGAATGGGCGCCGTGTCGGGTGCGATCATCGGCGCGCCGATCTCGACGACGCTGATCGTGTTCGAGCTGACGGGCGATTACGGCATGACGGCGGCGCTCATGCTGGCGGTCGGCGTGGCGAGCCTGATCGTGCAGGTCTTCTTCGGCTCGTCCTGGTTCCACTATCAGCTGAACCAGCGCGGCTACGACCTGTCGGACGGGCCGCAGGGCGTGATCCTTCAGACGATCCGGGTGCGTGACGTGATGCGGTCGATGCCGGAGAGCGCCGCCCCCCTCGAGGAGGGCGCGCCGCGCCTCCTCGCGTCGCAGGGCCTAGGCGAGGCGCTGGCGCGGATGCAGGACCTCGATCTCGACGGGATGCCCGTCGTCGCCGACGTGGACGACGACCGCATCGTCGGAACGCTGACGCAGATCCGGGCGCTGCGGACCTACAACAAGGCGCTGATCGAGAGCCACATCGAGCACCACCGCTAGGCAGGCCGGCGCGGCCGTCCTATGCCGGGCGCATGTCCGAGACCGCACCCCTCGCCATCCGCATCCTGCCCGTCACGCCTTTCCAGCAAAACTGCGCGATCCTGCGCGCCGCCGACGGCAGCGCCGCGGTAATCGATCCGGGCGGAGAGATCGACCGGATCCTCGCGACCGCGAAGGAGATGGACGCGCGTATCGAGAAGATCTGGCTGACGCATGGCCACCTCGACCATGCCGCCGGCGCGATGCTCCTCAAGGAGAAGACCGGCGCGATCATCGAAGGGGCGCATTCCGACGACGCGTTCTGGCTCGACAGCCTGGAGACCGTTTCCGCTCAGTACGGTTTCCCGGGCGACAACCGGAACTGCACGCCGGACCGTTGGCTGGACGAGGGAGATACGGTCGAGATCGGCGGCGTGGCGTTCTCGGTTCTGCACACGCCCGGCCATACGCCTGGGCATGTGGTCTTCTTCAACGAAGCCATGCGCCTCGCCTTCGTCGGCGACGTTCTTTTCAAGGGTTCGATCGGCCGCACCGACTTCCCAAGAGGCGATCACGCCGCCCTTCTCGCCTCTGTCCGCGACAAGCTGTGGCCGCTCGGAGACGACGTTCGCTTCGTGCCCGGCCACGGCCCGATGAGCACGCTCGGCGAGGAGCGGCGCACCAACCCCTTCGTCGGCGGGAGCGCGGCGCGCTAGCTCGGCCAGCCGGTCCGACCGGGAACGTAGCCGTCCGGCCAGAAGCCGCGTTCGGGATCGGGGGCCGGCGGGCTCGCTTGCGGCGCAGGCTCAACGGGCGCTGGCGGCGCCGGCTCGGCCGCCTCGTCTTCGGCGACGATCTGGTCGGCGAGCCTTGCGTAGGCAGCGGAGCAGGCCACTAGGATCAGCAGCGTCGGATACATGTACGCGACGAAGCTCGTCGTCGCCATGACGGTACAGAAGCCCGGCAGCGCGACGCCGAGCGCGACGCCCCGGTTCCATCGCGCCGCGCCGTCGGGGGTCGAACGGTCGATGCGGGAGACCGCTTTGACGACCCCCAGCCATGCCGAGACGATCATGCCGACGAAGAGGATCAGGCCGACGAGGCCGTAGGGCAGAACGATCTGGATGAAGCCGTTCACGAAGTCGATGATGCCCTGCCCCTGAACGAGGTCGGCGAAGAACGGGCTCGTCGCGTAGTCGGTGTTCCCGAATATCGGATAGGCCTTCACGTGCCGAACGGCGGCTTTGAGCAGTTCTTCCCGGTAGGCGAAGGTGCCGTACTCGTCGATCGACGAGAAGCCAGTGGCCGATAGAGTTTGGTAGAGCAGGAAGGCACCCGCCACGCCGCTCGAGACGTACAGGACCTTCGCCGACGTCGTCTTGAGCAGGAACATCAGGTAGGCGGCGACCATCACCATGCCCGCCAGCAGCACGCCTCTCGACCCGGTCGAGAACATCACCAGGATCACCGCCGGCAGCCACGCCCAGGCGAGGGCTCGGTACCGAACGAATTGATCTCTCAGCAACAACAGGCAGGCCCCGGCGAACGCGATCCAGAAGCCGAAGTCCACAGGTGACATCGGTCCGGAGATCCGGAACGTGCCGCCACGGAAGGCCGAGGCGTTGAAGCTGCTCGATAGACGGATGTTGAAGTAGTGGTTCCAGCGCTGGACGGCGCCGATCGTCCCGATCGAAAGCAGGAACATCGAAGCATAGAAAAGGCCGCGTAGCATGAGCTCCGCGTCGCGAGGCGTCCGCGGGGCGCGCGACAGCACGAAGTAGACGAGCGGCAGGCCGAGCAAATCGTATATTCGAAGACGGGCAGTGTTCGTGAACGTGTCGATCGCACGGAAGCCCAAGAAGAAGGTCAACGTCGCGTAGGCGATCACCCACTTGTCCGTGGCGCTGAGACCGGCCCCCTTTTCCCTTCTGGCGATGATGGCGATGGCAGTCGGTATGAGAACGGCGAAGGCCAATGCGCGGGCGTTGTTCAGATCGAACAAGTAGTTGATACCCGGAAAGGGCACGAGCCAGCTGAAGCCCGCGGGTATGACGAAGAGGAAGGCAGGGTAGAGCGCCGCCGCCGCCACGCTGTCCCTCGGCCGTAGAATGAGGGCGAAGACGAGGATCGCGAGCAGGATGACCATCGGGTTCGCGAGGCCGAACAACAGGGCGGTCGCGCCAACGTAGTAAATGAGCGCCGTCTTGTAGATCGTCTCGTCCGCCAGCCGCGGTCGCGCCGCTGCACCGAGCGCTATCGCGACCAGCACAAACAGGCCCGCCTTCATGACGTAGATGTTCTGGATCATGCGGCCTTGGTCTTTTCGAACTCGCTCATGACCTTCGCGTAGAAGGCCTCGGTCTCAGCAGCTAGCACGTCCGGGGCCAACCGTACCGCGGCCCACGCCGCCGCCGCCTTTCCCAAGCGCTCGGCCTCGTCGGGCTTAGCCAGAAGGTCCCGCAAGGCGGCCGCCGTGGCCTTCGCGTCCCCAGGCGGAACCAGCAGACCGTTCGTCCCGTCTTCGATAAGCTCGTTCAGGCCGTCGACATCAGTCGCGACGACGGCCTTGCCGGCTACCATCGCTTCGGCCGCTGTGTAGCCGAACGTCTCGTAGCGGGAGGGGTTCAGGATCACCGCCGCACGCCGCCTGAGCTCGGCGATCTGCTCGGGACTCTGCACGCCGTGATAGACGAAGCGATCCCGATACTTTTCGGGAACCGCCCGCGACAAGTACTCCTCGAAGCCGAGGGTTTCCGCTCCCGTGACGATTCCCGTCTCGAAGCCGCAGAGGTGGAGGCGAACATCCAGCCCCTCCGCGATCAGCGCCGCTACGGCATCGATGGCGACGTCCGCGCCCTTCCGCTGATCGATGCGGCCGACGAATACGATCGTCCCTGCCTCCACCGACGACGTGTCGGCACGCGCAGGGGCTGGAAGCGGGTTGAAGATCACTTGCGACAGCGCGGTCTCGCCGAGGTAGGGCCGCATCGTGCCCATGGACGGCGCGGTCAGCCCCTGCGCACCCCGGATCGCGGCCAACTCGTCGGCGACTCGCGATCGGTCCGCCTCGCTCGGCTGCGTTCCCAGAGCTTCGACCGCCTCGCGCCAGGGGCCATGCAGTCGGGCCACCACGGGCACGCCGGGCAGGGCCCGTCCGATCGAAGCGGGGATGCCGAAGCTCTCCTCACTCTCGACGATGTCGACTGGCTTCGCGTCGTGCAGCGCGCTGAACGCCCGTGCGATGCCGTCCTCCCTTTCGGCAGGGGCACCGAGCAAGCTGCCGGCCCGCCGCAGCAGACCGGCCAACCCGCCGCGTCGCGCCGCTTTCACGGTCTCGACGCGAACGCTTCGGTCATACGCACCGCGTAGATCGCGCGTGACGATGGTGACCTCGTGGCCGCGCGCTTGCATGGCGGGCACCGTATGCTGCAGCGCGGTCACGATGCCGTTCGGCCGCCCTACCCCCGGTGGCCAAAAGGGAGAGTAGTAGGCGATATGGAGTGGTCTTGGCATAGTGGAGCGCCTAGCAACGATCGTCCCAAAGCCCTAGACGGAACCGATCGACGGCTCTCTCCGGGCAACGACTCCTTCCCACCTGCGACGAGCAAGGACGCGTCGGTATGAGCGCAACCAATACGCAGCCGAGACGGCTCCGCACGGTCGTCACCGGCTGGACGCGAAACTCGTCGATCGCTCTTGTGGCGAACGCCGGCGGTTCGTCCCTCGTCCGCTTCGCCTCCAACCTCGTTCTAAGCCGCCTTCTCGCGCCGGAAGCCTTCGGCGTCGTTCTCTTCATCACGTCCATCCAGTTCGTCATGGCGTTGTTGAGCGAGACCGGCATCGGCGCGTTCATCATCCGCAGCGAGAAGGGCAACGCCCCGCACGTTCTCGACACGGTCTGGACGATCAGCGCGCTCCGCGGCTTGGCGCTCGCCTTGATCGGGGTCGTCATCGCCCCCTTCGTGGCGCCTCTGCTCGGACAGGGCGAATATACGACCGTCCTGCAAGTCTCCGCGCTGACATTCCTCATCGCGGGCCTACGATCGCCCGCGGCGAACACTCAACGCCGCGAGCGGAAAGACTATTACAACTCGCTCGTCGAGTTCGGCGTGTTCGTCTTGACGACGGTGCTGACGTTGCTCCTCGCATGGTGGCTGCGAAGCTATTGGGGGCTGATCCTCGGCACTATCGGCGGCAGCGCGATCGGGACGGTGGCGAGCTACGTCTGCTACAAGGGATCGTGGCGCCGCCTTAGAATCGATCGCGACGTCGCGATGGAGCTTTGGCGGTTCTCGCGCTTCATCGCGGCATCAAGCGCGCTGACCATCGTGATCGTCCAATTCGACAAGTTCTTCATCGTCGGCTCCATGCCGATGGAGGTGGTGGGCCTCTACAGCATGGCCTGGAGCCTCGCGATGATGCCGGAGAAGCTGGTCGTCCAGTTCTCGCGCCGTGTCTTCTATCCGGAAGTCGCGCACCAGATCCGGCAGGGGCCTGCAACGCCGCGAACCTACCATCACCCGATCCGGGTCATCCGCCCGCTGGTCGGCTTCGTCTGCGGCGGCGCGGTCACCTTCGGACCGACCTTCTTCGAGATCTGTTTCGACCCGCGCTACCTGACGGCAGGCGCGTTCTTCTCGATCCTCTGCGTCAGGCCGATCCTGGCCGCCTTCAGCAGACCTGCCGAGAACATGATGGTGGCACTAGGCCATCCGCGCACGAAGTTCACGGCGGACGTGATGAGGGCGGCCTACTTGCCGGTCGCGGGTTGGGTAAGCTTCCACTACTTCGGCGTCTGGGGCCTGTTGGTGGCGGTGACCGCAGTCGAGCTTCTTCCAATTCTCTACTACACCGTCCTGTTGAAGCGGCACCACGTGTTCCAGTTCCGCCGGGAGGTTCCGACCCTCGTGGCGGCTCTCGCTGGCCTCGCGATCGGCGAGGGGATGGCGTTGGGTTGGGACCTTATCGCTGGGTAACACGCGCAGTGAGTCGGCAGGCGCGGACCTGGCGTGAGAGCGGAAGCTCCCCCTGAGACGTGATCGCTATCCGGACGGTGCGCGCCTTGCATCGCGCTTCGTTCAGATGCCCAATTCGCTCCAACTCGTTGCGAGGGCTTCAGGCCATCCAGGGAATGCCATGCTGAGCCACGAAACCGCTGCGCCACTCGATCATGTCGCCATCATCATCGGTTCGATGAAGGGGGGTACTTCGACGCTGTTCTCATACCTCTCGGCGCACCCGCAGGTCGCGGCCTGTCGCGAGAAGGAACCCATCTTCTTCGCTTCACTCTACAAATGGGGGAAGGGCCGCGCTTACTACGAGGGCTTGTTCGACTTCGACCCGAGCCGCCACGCCATCGCCCTCGAAGCGACGACCGACTACGCGAAGTTTCCCTATCTCGACTACGTGCCGGGGCGGATGGCCCAATTGCCCTACGCGTACAAGTTCATCTACCTGATCCGCCACCCGCTACGCCGCATCGAGAGCCACTGTCGCCACGTCCAGAAGACCAAGCGTGAAGTCCTCGGCATTCCGCCGAACCGAGCGGACTACTCGCTGGAGCACGGCGTCCCCGAAAGTGCGATCGAGTTCTCTCGATACGCCCGTCACATCGACGCCTATAAAGAGGCCTTCGGTGACGCCTCGATCAAGGTCCTCTTCTTCGAAGACCTGATCTCGGACCCGCAGGGCGTCCTGAACGACGTGACGGACTTTCTCGGCATCGACGCGCTCGCGTTCGAGAAGCCTGTGCATAGGAACGAGGGCGCCAGGGCCCGTACGAGCCGACGGTGGGACTCGTTACGGCGACTGCCGGTACTGCGCATGCTCTGGCGCCGGCTGGTCCCTTCGTCGCTTCGAGACCGCGCTTATCGGACCCTCGGCAAAGAGGCGATGCCCGGGCGTTTCGTAATGACGAAGGGGGAGGAAGCGGCCGTCCTCCGAGAACTCGCACCGGACCTCCAACGGCTGCGCGACGTGCACGGGATCGACTTCGAGCGGCGTTGGAACCTCGATCTCGACGCAATTCTTCAAGAAGCGTCCGGAGCACGTTGCCCTGTCGCGCAGGCCTCTTTAGACCCGGCGCCGTTTGCTCGAACGGACGCCGACCATGCCAAAGCGCACAGACCTGAACACGATCCTGATCATCGGCGCGGGGCCGATCGTTATCGGACAGGCGTGCGAGTTTGACTATTCGGGCGTGCAGGCCTGCAAAGCACTTAAGGAAGAAGGCTACCGCGTCGTCCTGGTGAACTCGAACCCGGCGACGATCATGACCGATCCGGGGATGGCCGACGCGACATACGTCGAGCCCATCACGCCGGAGTTCGTCGAGCGAATCATCGCCAAGGAGAAGCCGGACGCCCTTCTGCCGACCATGGGCGGCCAGACCGCGCTCAACTGCGCGTTGGAGTTGGAGCGCCGGGGCGTCCTGGAAGAGCACGGCGTCGAGATGATCGGGGCGCGCGCGGACGCGATCGACAAGGCCGAGGACCGCGAGAAGTTCCGCGCCGCCATGGATACGATCGGTCTCGAGAACCCGCGCGCGACCATCGCCTCCTCGCCCGCCATTCGCGACGAGAATGGACGCATCACCGGCTACGACCGGCACCAAGGCGTGGCGCGCGCCATGGCCGCGATCGACACGATCGGCCTGCCCGCGATCATCCGCCCCGCCTTCACCCTCGGCGGCACGGGCGGCGGCGTCGCCTACAACCGCGAGGAGTTCGAGCGGATCGTGCGCGCCGGGATCGAGGCCTCTCCGGTCGGACAGGTCCTGATCGATGAGTCGCTGCTCGGCTGGAAGGAGTACGAGATGGAGGTGGTCCGCGACCGTGCGGACAACTGCATCATCATCTGCGCGATCGAGAACGTGGACCCGATGGGCGTGCACACGGGCGATTCGATCACGGTCGCGCCCGCCATGACGCTGACCGACCGAGAGTACCAGGTCATGCGCAACGCCTCGATCGCGGTCCTGCGCGAGATCGGGGTCGAGACCGGCGGCTCGAACGTCCAGTTCGCGGTGAACCCCGAGGACGGCCGCCTCGTCGTCATCGAGATGAACCCGCGTGTCTCGCGCTCCTCCGCCCTCGCCTCCAAGGCCACGGGCTTCCCGATCGCGCGCGTCGCGGCGAAGCTCGCCGTCGGCTACACGCTCGACGAGCTCGGCAACGACATCACGGGCGGCGCGATGCCGGCGAGCTTCGAGCCGTCGATCGACTACGTCGTCACCAAGATCCCCCGCTTCGCCTTCGAGAAGTTTCCCGGGACGCAGCCGGTCCTGACGACCGCGATGAAGTCCGTCGGCGAAGCGATGGCGATCGGACGGACGTTCCAGGAGTCGCTTCAGAAGGCCCTTCGGAGCCTCGAGACCGGGCTCTGCGGCCTCGACCCCATCGCGATCGAGGGGATCGGCGGGGACGACGACGTCAACGCCTACAGGCGCGCCCTCGCGGCGCCTACGCCCGAGCGCCTGCGCGTGACGGCCGAAGCGATGCGTGCAGGCATCCCCGTCGAGCAAGTGCGCACGATCACCGCCTACGACCCGTGGTTCCTCGAGCAGATCCGCGGCATCGTGGATGCGGAGGAGGACGTGGCGGCGCGCGGGCTTCCGTGCACGGCTGAAGGCTTGCGCCGCCTCAAGGCGATGGGCTTCTCGGACAAGCGGCTCGCTCAGCTCGTGGACGGGACCGAGGAAGAGGTCCGCGCGCACCGGCGGTCCCTGGGCGTGCGGCCCGTCTTCAAGCGCATCGATACCTGCGCGGCTGAGTTCCGCGCGGTGACCCCCTACATGTATTCCGCCTACGAGCCCGGCGGGTTCGACGAGGCGGAGCCCTCGGACCGGCAGAAGGTGATCATCCTCGGTGGCGGGCCCAACCGGATCGGCCAGGGGATCGAGTTCGACTACTGCTGCTGCCACGCCGCCTTCGCGCTCGCCGATGCGGGCATCGAGAGCGTCATGGTCAACTGCAACCCCGAGACCGTCTCGACCGACTACGACACCTCGGACCGGCTCTACTTCGAGCCGCTGACGGCCGAGGACGTGCTCGAGATCGTGGCGAAGGAGCAGGAGGCGGGTACCCTCCTCGGGGTCATCGTCCAGTATGGCGGCCAGACGCCGCTCAACCTCGCGCGCATCCTCGCGGACGAGGGCGTTCCGATCCTCGGCACGCCGGTCGAGGCGATCGAGCTGGCCGAGGACCGCGAGCAGTTCCAGAAGCTGGTCGCCCGCCTCGGCCTTCACCAGCCGAACAACGCGACGGCGCCGTCCAAGGAGACAGCCGCGCAAGCTGCCGAGAGCGTCGGCTACCCGCTCGTCACGCGCCCCTCCTTCGTCCTCGGCGGCCGCGCGATGGAGATCGTCCGTGATGGGCCCTCGCTCGAGCGCTACCTCCAAACCGCGCAGATCGAGGTGACGCCCGCCTCGCCCCTCCTCCTCGACCAGTACCTCGCCGCCGCCGTCGAGTGCGACGTCGACGCGATCTGCGACGGCGAGGACGTCTGGGTCGCAGGGGTGATGGAGCACATCGAGGAAGCGGGCGTGCACTCCGGCGACAGCGCCTGCTCCTTGCCGCCCTACACGCTGAGCGACGAGACGATCGAAGAGCTCAAGGCCGAGACCGTGGCGCTGGCCAAGGCGCTCGGCGTGCGCGGCCTGATGAACGTTCAGTACGCGATCAAGGACGGGACGATCTACCTCCTCGAAGTGAACCCCCGCGCGTCGCGCACCGTGCCCTTCGTCGCGAAGACGCTCGGCGTGCCGGTCGCGCGGATCGCGGCCCGGGTGATGGCGGGGGCGAAGCTGTCCGAGTTCGACCTGCCCTCCGAGCCGCCGAAGCACACGGCGGTCAAGGAAGTCGTCTTCCCGTTCTCGCGGTTCCCCGGCGTCGACACGGTCCTGGGCCCCGAGATGCGCTCGACCGGCGAGGTCATGGGCATCGACCAGGACTTCGACCGCGCGAGGGCCAAGAGCTTGCTTGCGGCGGGAACCAAGATTCCGCTATCGGGCTGCGTCTTCGTCTCGGTGAAGGACCCGGACAAGGAAGGCATCACTGCGCCCGCGCGCGCGCTCGTGGAGATGGGCTTCTCTCTGATGGCGACCGGCGGCACCGCCGACTGGCTTCGCAAGGCAGGCCTCGAGGTGAAGCGGGTGAACAAGGTTCTCGAGGGCCAGCCGCACATCGTCGACGCGCTCATCAACGGCGACGTGCACATGATCTTCAACACCACGGAGAGCGCCGTCTCGATCGCGGACAGCCGATCGATCCGAACGACGGCGCTGCAGCGGCGCATTCCCTGTATCACGACCCTCTCCGGCGCGAAGGCGGCGGTGCGCGCGATCAGGGTTCTTCGCCAGGGCGCCCTTGAAGCGGCCCCTCTCCAGTCCTACAATTAGGGTTCGGACCTGACGGGGCGCCGTACCGGGCTATCTGGCTCGGCGGCGCCTTTTTCGTCTGTTCCGCCGCCCGTTCGGAGAGAGAAGACCATGGACAAGTTCCCGATGACGCGCGCCGGCTTCGATAAGCTCGAAGCGGACATCAAACACCTCAAATCCGTCGAGCGCCCGGCCGTGATCCAGGCGATCTCGGAGGCGCGCGCGCATGGCGATCTGTCCGAGAACGCCGAGTATCACGCAGCCAAAGAACGCCAGGCCTGGATCGAAGGCCAGGTCCTCGACCTTGAGGACAAGCATTCCCGTGCGCAGGTCATCGACGTGACGACCCTGTCCGGCCCCGACGTGAAGTTCGGCGCCACCGTGACGCTGATCGACGAGGACACCGAGGAAGAGAAGACCTACCAGATCGTCGGCGACCTCGAGGCCGACGCGAAGGCAGGCCGCATCTCCGTCTCCTCGCCGATCGCTCGCGCGCTGATCGGCAAGGAAGAAGGCGACTCGGTCGAGGTCGCGGCCCCTGGCGGCGCCCATGTCTACGAGATCGCCAAGGTCGTCTACAGCTGACGACTGCAATGGCGGCTTGAGGACGGGGTGGTCGCGGCTACCTCCCGTCCATGACCGATCCTAGCGAGAAGACCTTCATCGTGACCGGCGCCAATACCGGCGTCGGGCTGGAAACGGCGCGCGGCCTCGCCGCCGCCGGCGCCAGCGTCGTCATGACCGCCCGCGACAGAGCCAAGGGCGACGCTGCCCTCGCCGATGTGCGGGCGAGCACCGGTAACGGCAAGGTTTCCCTGTACCTCCTCGACTTGGCGAGCCTCGATGACATTGATCGCTTCGCTGAGGAGGTCCTGGCCGACATTCCGCGCCTGGACGGCCTGATCAACAATGCAGGCCTCGGCACGACGGCGAAGGGCAAGACGAAGGACGACTTCGAACTCGTCGTCGGGACGAACTATGTCGGTCCCTTCCACCTGACGGAGCGTCTGCTGCCCCGCCTTCTCGACACGGCGGAGCGCCACGGCGAGGCGCGCGTCGTGAACGTCTCTTCGCTCGCCCACGCCTTCGCCAGGCGCTTCGATCCGGACGACCTCTTCCCCTCGCCTCGCCCCAGATCCCGGGACGCCTACGCCGAGAGCAAGCTTGCCAACCTTCTGCACGCCCGGGAACTCGCCCGCCGCTACGGGGCGAAGGGCCTGCGCGCCCACGCCGTGCACCCTGGCTTCGTCGCGTCGAGCTTCGGGCGGAAGGAGCATTTTCCCGGTCCCTGGCAACTCGTCTTCGGACTGACGAAGCCGCTTCAGATTCCGCCCGAGAAGGGCGCACAGCCCTCCTTGCACGCCGCGCTTTCGGACGAGGCCGGGCGGCTCAACGGCACCTACTTCGTCAAGTCGAAGCCCAAGCAGCCGCACCTGCCGACCGATCCGGACGCGGTACAGACCCGCCTCTGGAACAACACCGAAGGGCTGATCGAAAGATCACGGCAGGCCTGAGCGCCTTACCAGGTGGTAGCGCAGCATGGCCAAACCAAGGTCATTTCGAGCCTGACGCTTCCGTGAATACCCGATCGGCAGCGGCGCGCCATCTCCTGTTTCAGCGGTGATCTCACCGCCCTACCGGAGGAACGTCATGACCAAGATCTACCTCGCTACCATCTCCGCGCTGGCCCTCGGGCTCGGCGGGACCGCGCTCGCGCAGGAGGCCGATTCCGCCTCTCCGACCTCACAGGACGAACGTCAGGTGATGGACGGTCAGACCGGTGCCGAGGACACCTACGACGCCGACCAATATGACGGCGCCTACTATGACGACGAGTACGAGGACGGCATGGAGGCCCAGGGCGACGCGAACAACGACCCTGGCGAGCCGCTGACCGAAGGGTCGATGGACGAGTACGATCCCGACGGCACCTACTACGGCACGATGACCGACGACGAGCGTTCGCTCGACGACGAAGCCGAGTCGGACCTCACGACGACGCCGCAGCCGCCGCAGCCCGAAGCCGAGTAAGCACACCGTAGGAAGGGGGCGGGAAACCGCCTCCTTTAGTCCTTCGTGAGAACGGGCTAGCCATTCTAACGAATGGCAGAGCTTCGTCCCGTTTTCCTCGTCGTGGGGATCTTCCTCACCGCGCTCGGCGTGGTGATGACGGTGCCGATGCTGGCTGACCTCGGTTCGGAGGCGCAAGGCGCGTCGGCCGACCGCAAGGCGTTCGGGCTGTCGGCGATGATCTCGGTCGCGACGGGCGTCGCCATGGCGTCTGCTTGCTGGGGCCGGATCGAGGCCCTGACGACGCGTCAGGGCTTCCTCATCACCACGCTTTCATGGGTCGCCCTCGTCACGGCGGCATCCCTGCCCTTCGCGTTCGGCCCGCTCAGGCTCGGCCTCACGGATTCCTTCTTCGAGGCGATGTCGGGTTTGACGACGACCGGCGCGACCGTCGTCCTCGGTTTGGACGACGCGCCGCGCGGTTTCCTGCTGTGGCGTTCGATCCTGCAGTGGATCGGCGGCATCGGCGTCATCATCATGGCGATCGCCGTCCTCCCGTTCCTGTCCGTCGGCGGCATGCAGCTCTTCCGCATGGAGTCCTCCGACAAGTCCGACAAGATCCTGCCTGGAGCCAGTCAGCTCGCGAGCGCGATCTTCGCCCTCTACCTCGGCCTGACCGGGCTCTGCTTCACCGCCTATTGGGGCATGGGGATGAGCGCGTTCGACGCGGTCAACCACGCCATGACCACCATCGCGACGGGGGGATACTCCACGCACGACGCCTCGTTCGGCTACTTCCTGTCTGCAGGCCACGTGCGGGGACCGGTCGACCTGGTCGCGACGCTGTTCATGATCCTCGGCTCGCTTCCGTTCGGCGCCTACGTGCTGATGTTCAGGGGCCGGGTATCGGCGCCGATCGGCGACTCCCAGGTGCGGTTCTTCCTGGCGGTCGCGATCGTCTTCACCGGCGTGATCGCCGCGCGGATCATGACGATCTTCGATTACTCGATCTTCGACGGGTTCCGCTTGTCGGTCTTCAACGTCGTATCGATCATGACGGGGACCGGCTACGCCAGCACCGATTACGGGCTGTGGGGCCCGTTCGCGATCGGCTTCTTCTTCTGCATCATGTTCGTCGGGGGCTGCGCCGGGTCGACCTCCTGCGGGCTCAAGATCTTCCGCCTTCAGGTCGCCCTCGCGGCGCTCGCGATCTACGCTCGGCGCCTCGCCCACCCGCACCGGGTGACCATCGCGCGCTACAACGGACGGCCGCTGAACGAAGACGTGGTCGTCTCGGTCCTGAGCTTCTTCTTCATCTACTTCGCGACCTTCGCGACCGTGGCCGTGCTCCTGTCGCTGTTCCAGCTCGACGCGGTGACGGCCCTTTCGGCGGCGGGGTCGGCGGTGGCGAACGTCGGCCCTGGACTCGGCGACATCGTCGGACCCGCCGGGAACTACGGCCCCCTGCCCGCGGGCGCGAAGTGGCTGCTCAGCATCGCCATGCTGATGGGGCGGCTCGAACTCCTGACGGTGCTCGTCCTCTTCGTGCCGAGCTTCTGGCGGCGTTGAAGCCGAACGGTTTGCCCTCTACTTCGCGGGCATGGCTCCGCCCCTCCTCACCCTCAAAGACATCCGCCTCACCTTCGGCGGCGATCCGCTCCTCGCCGGCGCCGCGCTCGACGTTCGCGAAGGGGACCGGGTCGCGCTCGTCGGCCGGAACGGCTCGGGCAAGTCGACCCTCCTCAAGATCGCGGCAGGCCTCGTCGAGCCCGACGGAGGCGAGCGGACGCTGCGCGGCGGCGTTTCGATGCGCTACCTGGAGCAGGAGCCGAGCTTCGAGGGCTACCGCACGATCGACGAGGCGGTGCGCTCGGGCCTGAACGACACGGACGACCACGCCTTCATCGGGCACGTCATGGAAGACCTCGGCCTCGACCCTGCGCGCGCGCCGGTCGGCCTGTCGGGCGGCGAGGGCCGCCGTGTCGCCCTCGCCCGGGCGCTGGCGCCTCGGCCGGACATCCTTCTCCTCGACGAGCCGACGAACCATCTGGACCTCGGCGTGATCGAGTGGCTCGAGGATCATCTTCGCAGCGCCCGCGCAGCGCTCGTCCTCATCAGCCACGACCGCATGTTCCTGACGCGGGTCACGACGCGCACGGTCTGGCTCGACCGCGGCGAGACCCGCAGCTTGGACAAGGGGTTCGGCGCCTTCGAGGACTGGCGCGACGAGACCTACGAGCAGGAGGAGCGCGACGCGCACAAGCTCGACCGGCAGATCGTGCGGGAGGAGCACTGGCTGACCTACGGCGTCACCGCGCGGCGCAAGCGCAACGTCCGCCGCCTCGGCGAGCTTCAGGGCCTGCGCCAGAAGCGCGCGACGCTGCGGCGGCCGCAAGGCGCGGTGACGATGGCGGCGGCGGAGGCCGAGGGGTCCGGCAAGCGCGTGATCGAGACGAAGGGGCTGACGTTCTCCTACGCCGAGCGGCCGATCGTGGAGGATCTGTCGATCCGCATCGACCGGGGCGACCGCATCGGCATCGCGGGGCCGAACGGCGCGGGCAAGACGACCCTCGTGAAGCTGATGACGGGGCAGATCGAACCGCAGTCCGGCGAGGTC
This sequence comes from Parvularcula dongshanensis, assembly GCF_014199615.1. Classification (GTDB taxonomy): domain Bacteria; phylum Pseudomonadota; class Alphaproteobacteria; order Caulobacterales; family Parvularculaceae; genus Parvularcula; species Parvularcula dongshanensis. The sequence goes on from NZ_JACHOB010000006.1 coordinate 70,544, forward strand.
GTGCACGGCACGCGGCTGGAGTTGACGACGCTGGACCAGCAGCGCGAGGGGCTGACCGAGGGGGTCCGCCTCGTCGACGCCGTCACCGGCGGGCGCGGCGACATGGTCTCGGTCGGCGGGGAGCAGCGCCACGCGATGAGCTACCTCAAGGACTTCCTCTTCCGGCCCGAGCAGGCGCGCCAGCCCGTCTCGGCGCTGTCGGGCGGGGAGCGGGGGCGCCTCGCGCTCGCCATCGCCCTGGCAAGGCCCTCCAACGTCCTGATCCTCGACGAGCCGACCAACGACCTCGACCTCGAGACGCTCGACGTCCTCGAAGAGGCGCTCGACGCCTATCAGGGGACGGTGATCTTGGTCAGCCACGACCGCGACTTCCTCGACCGGATCGTGACCAGCACGCTCGTTCCCGTGCCGGAGGAAGGCGAAGGACGCTGGCGCGAGTACCCCGGCGGCTACTCCGACATGAAGCGGCAGCGAGCCGGGCAGCCCGCCGAGGACGAGGCGGCCCAGAAAACCGCGCCTGCCGCGCCGCGGGTCCAGACCCGCACGGCGAAGCTGTCCTTCAAGGAGCAGCACGCGCTGGACACCCTGCCGGACACGATCGCTTCCCTGGAAGCGGAGATCGAGGCGCTGCAGGCGGAGCTCGCCGACCCCGCCCTCTTCACCGCGAAGCCCGACCGCTTCGCCGCGGCGAGCAAGCGTCTGGACGCGGCGCAAGGCGAGCTTTCGGGCGCGGAGGACCAATGGCTCGAGCTCGAAGAGAAGCGCGAGGCGCTTGCGTCGTGACAGTAGGCCCGTCCCTCCTCGTCGTCTTCGACCTCGACGGTACGCTCGCCGACGTCGAGCATCGGCGGCATCACGTCACGGGCGGCAACAGGCGGTGGGACGCCTTCTTCGCGGCGGCGAAGGACGACCCGCCGGTCGCGGCCGTCATCGCGGCCTTTCACGCCATGAAGGCGGCAGGACACGAGGTTCAGGTCTGGTCGGGACGGTCGGACGCGGTGCGTGCGGACACGGAGGCTTGGCTGGAACGCCATGGCCTCCAACCCGACCGGCTGATCATGCGCCGGGCGCGGGACAACACGCCCGACGACGTCCTCAAGGAAAGCTGGCTCGACGCGGCGGACCGCAAGCCGGACCTCGTCTTCGACGACCGCGACAAGGTCGTCGCCATGTGGCGCCGCCGGGGCGTTCCCTGCTTTCAGGTGGCGCCCGGCGACTTCTGACGCCGCGTTAGTGGGCGGCGTCCTCGTTCACGTCGGTCTCGGCGAGCATGGAGAGGTAGTCGTCGGCTTCGTAGATGTCGTCGAGCCCCTCATCGAGACGCTTGGCGTCGTCCGACAGGCCGAGTTGCCGCGCCATCGCCTTACAGGTGCCGTAGGCGGCAAGGCCGTAATGCGACATGCGCTGCATCTGCGTGATGATCGCCGCGTCCTGGACGGACGGGTCGCCGAACTGGGCTTCGAGGCCGTGGGCACGGCCCTCCTTCACGAGGCCCTCCATGCCCTTGCAGTGCTCGCCATTGGGGTCGGCGTCGTGAGCCTGGATGATCGACTTCAGCGTCTCGTTGTGCTCGGCGATCTTGTCCTTGCTCGTGCTCAGCATGGACTTGAGCTTGGGGTTCTTCGCCGCGCCGTGAAACTCGGACACGACCGCGGCCATCTGCTTGTTGGCCGAGTAGTTGTCCTGAAGCTGATCGACGTAGAGGTCTTTGAGGCTGTTCATGCTGGCCATGACGGTGTTCCGTTTCCTTGCGGTGGACCTCGAAGGTCCGTGCTTTGGAAACGGGAAGCACCGACGCCAAGTTCCGAACGCCGACGGTGAAAGGCTGTCAACCTTGCGGCGAGGACCGGTCTTTGAGGCGCGGGGAAGTGGTACTCCCTAGGGGAATCGAACCCCTCTTTCCAGGTTGAAAACCTGGCGTCCTAACCGATAGACGAAGGGAGCGCCTGGCCGACGATGTCGGTGAAGGGGCGTATAGAGGGGCCATGCGAGGGGTTCAAGAGGAGAATGGGCGGCAAGCCCGAGTAAGTGAGTTGGAGCGTACGGCGTATGCGTTCAGCTTCACCGTACTTTCTTGCCTGCTCGCATGCGCAGGGCTTCTCTTCACACCCTTGCCATGGTGGGCGGGGTTGATGGTGGCGCCGTTCGCCTTTCCGTTCGGGTACTCGAAGTGGGGTCAGGCAGTCGGCGCAAGCTGGTGGGACGTCGCGACGTTCTTTTCCTGAGTTCTAGGCGAACGCCCCGTCCTCGACGTGCAGCTGCGCGGCGTCGCCGCCGCGCCAGTCGTCGGGTTTGATGCGGCCTGCCAAGTGGACGGGCGTGCCGTCCTGAGCGCCTTGAATCAGCGTACCCAGCGGCTCGCCGAGCGTGCCGAAGGCGATGGCGCGAGCGGTGCGGCCCATGCGGTCGCTCATGGTGAAGGCGAGGTGGCGCTCGCCGACGACCCTGACATCCTTGAGCCGGATGTCCTTGAGCGCGAATCGCGGCTCCGGGTTGCCCTGACCGTAGGGGCCCGCTGGCGACAGCGCCTCGCAGAAGGTGCGCGTGACGCTACCGACCGAAAGCGTGCCGTCGAGCACCAGGCTGCGTTCGGCCGTCGCGCGGCGCAGGTCGTCCGCGACGTGAGCCGCCAGCCAAGCCTCGAAGGGTTCGACCTGTTCGGCCCTGAGCGACAGGCCGGCCGCCATCGGGTGGCCGCCCCCGCCCTCGATCACGCCTGCCTCCGCCGCGGCCGAGACCGCCGCCCCGAGGTCGACGCCGGGAACCGAGCGGGCCGAGCCCTTGCCCTCCCCGCCCTCCGTCGCGATCACGACCGCCGGGCGGTGGAAGCGCTCCTTGAGCCGGCCCGCAACGATGCCGATGACGCCGGGGTGCCAGCCCTCGCCCGCGACGACGATGGGCGCGTGCTCGGGCTTCTTCGCCGCCTGCCGCCGCGCCTCGTCCAGCACCTCTCGCTCGACACCCTGCCGCGCGCCGTTGAGGGACTGGAGCTGCCGCGCGAGCGCCTCGGCCTTGGCCGGGTCGTCGGTCGTCAGAAGCTCGTAGGCCGTCCGCGCGTGGCCGATCCGGCCCGCCGCGTTGATGCGCGGCCCGATCTGGAAGCCGAAATGCGAGGCTACGGGCGGCCCCTTGGCGCCCGCGATCCGCGCCAGCGCCCGCGCCCCGATATTGCCGCCCGCCGCGTCGTCGAGCGGCCCCATGACCCGCAGGCCCTGCGCCACGAGCGTCCGGGTGAGGCCGGTCAGAGGCATCACGTCGCAGACGAGGCTGAGCGCGACGAGGTCGAGCCACTGAAGCAGCTTCGGCTCGGGTGCGGCGATGAATCGGCCCCGCCGCCGGAGCTCCCTGTTGAGGCCCACCAGCACCATGAAGACGACGCCCGCGGCGGAGAGCCCGCCGAGGCCCGAGCTGTCGTCGGGCCGGTTGGGGTTCACCTGCGCCAATGCGGGCGGCAGCGGCACGCAAGGGACGTGGTGGTCGATGACGACGACGTCGAAGCCCTCGTCCCTCGCCTCGCCTAAGACGCTGTCGGCGTGCGCACCGCAATCGAGGGTCACGATCAGCCGCGCGCCCTTGGCGCCGAGGTCCCGGAAGGCAGGCAGGTTCGGTCCGTACCCTTCGGTCAGCCTGTCCGGCAGGTGGACGACGTGCGGCACGCCGAGTTCGCGCATGTAGCGCGAGAAGAGCGCGCAGGAGGTCGTCCCGTCGACGTCGTAGTCGCCGAAGACGCCGATGGTCTCGCCGGAAGCGACGGCGTCCGCGAGCCGTGTCACGGCCGCATCCATATCCTTGAGGACGTTCGGGTCCGGCAGGTTCGCCTTCAGGGACGGGCGGAGGAACGCTTCGGCGGAATCGAGACCCACGCCTCGCCCGCTCATCACCTCGGCGAGAACCGGGTGCACGCCGAAACGCTGCGCGATCGCCTCGGCGTCGCGGGCCGAGAACTCGCGGCGGACCCACGCCCGGCCGGTGACCGATCGCGGCACGCCGAAGGGGTCCGGGGCGGTGGTCTCGCTGAGCGCGTCGAGCATTCCCCACACTCGCACGATGCGCGAGTCGGCGAAAGCTGGCGAAGGCGCGACGAAGCGCTTACATCACGCCCATGGCCGACGGTTCCGACACCCCCACGATCACCCTCACCGACAGCGCCGCGCGGCGGATCGCGGAGATCCTGTCCGGCGAGGCCGAAGGTTCGATGCTGCGCATCGCGGTCCTGGGCGGCGGCTGTTCGGGGTTCCAGTACGACTACTCGATCACGACCGAGCGGGAGGACGGCGACCTCCTCCTCGAGAAGGAAGGCGGGCGGGTGCTGATCGACGAGACGTCGCAGCAATACATGCCCGGCGCGACCATCGACTACGCCGAGGAGCTGATCGCGGCGGCGTTCAAGATCGACAACCCGATCGCGACGTCGGGCTGCGGCTGCGGCACGTCGTTCAGCCTTTGAGACTTGGGGCCGCCGCGCTCTAGCTTCCCTTCCATGAAGCGAGACGGACGAACGGTCGCCAAGCGCGACCTGCCCGAGAAGACCTGCGCTGCGTGCGGGCGCCCCTTCGCGTGGCGCAAGAAGTGGGCGCGGGACTGGGACGCGGTGCGCTACTGCTCGGACCGCTGCCGCAAGGCGGGTGTGTCGTGAGCGGGCGGTTCGCGGAAGGCGCGCGCGCCGCCGTCTTCGGCGCGTCGGGCGGGATCGGCGAGGCCTTCGTGCGGGCCTTGGTGCAGGACGACAGCGTCGCCGAGGTTCATGCCTTCTCCCGCCGTCCGATCCCGAGTGTCGGCAAGGTCACGGGCCTGGTCTGCGACCCTTTGAACGAGGACGACCTCGCCGGAGCAGCGGGAGGACTGCGCGCGGGCGGACCGCTCGACCTCGTCATCTGCGCCGTCGGCACGCTGCACGGCGACGGCTACGCGCCCGAAAAGGCCTTCGGGCAGCTGACGCCTGGGGCCTTCGAAGAGGTGATGCGGATCAATGCCCTCGCCCCCGCCCTCGTCGCGAAGCACACTTGGCCGCTCCTGACCGAGAAGCGCCCGTCCCGCCTCGCCCTCCTCTCGGCCCGCGTCGGATCGATCGCCGACAACCGTCTTGGGGGCTGGCACAGCTATCGCGCCTCGAAGGCGGCGCTCAACATGCTGATCAGGGGGCTGAGCATCGAGGTGGCCCGGAAGAACGAGAACGCCGTCGTCGTCGGCCTGCACCCCGGAACGGTCGACACGCCGCTCTCGCAGCCCTTCCAGCGCGGCGTGCCGGAAGGAAAGCTCTTCACACCGGACTACGCCGCAGGCGCGATGCTCGACGTACTCGCTGCGCTCGGCCCGGAAGCGAGCGGCGGGGTGTTCGACTATGCGGGCGAATCGGTGCCAGCCTGATCGGCAGAGACTGGCAATGAAGGTGGTGGGCGTACCAAGGATCGAACTTGGGACCCCTTCCATGTCAAGGAAGTGCTCTACCGCTGAGCTATACGCCCGTGCCGGTTGCCCGGCAGGGGGACGCAATAGCGGCGCCCCCCGGAAGGTTCAAGCCGAAACTACGCGGTTTTGCGCGGTTGCAGGATTTCGTCGCCCGTCAGGTTGTAGCGGCGGGCGCGGCGGTCCATCAGCGTGCGCCAGTTCCCCATGCTCATCAGCTGCGCGTAGAGGATCGGCAGGATGTTGCTCTTGCGCAGCTCGAGGTACTTGTCGTCCGCGAGGTCCTGAAGGCGCTTCTCCTCGACGCCGATGTAGCGGGCGAAGGGCTTGGCCTCACCGCCCTCGGGCGTGAACTGCGCGACCTGGTCGGCGAGAAGGTCGTAATTGGCGAGGTGCGTCGCGAACTGCTGCGTGATCGCACGGTCGCGCTCGTATTGCTGGCAGTAGTCGATCGCCTGCTGCATCTCGGCCGACGGGCCGGCGTCGCCGAAGAAGGGCAGCGTGCCGCCCTGCTGAATGCCTTCATAGGCCTCGTCGACGATGATCGCCATGCGCGGGTTGCTCAGATCGGAACCCCTGTCCGCCGCGAGGGCGAAGGGGTAGCGGCGCAGGTAGCCCGGCACGTAGGCGCGTTCGTCCCAATCACCCGTGTTCTCGACGAACAGGTTGTCGTCGTCGATCAGCCCGACCACGGCGAGGGGCAGCGGGTTCTTCACGTCCGCGAAGATGATGGGGTAGTGCTTCATCGCGGTCGCGACCTCGGAGACGGTCAGCGGGACCGCGCGCACCGCCTCGGCGAAGCCGAAAGGCCGCTCGGGCCGGGAGATGCCGAGGCCGGCATGCTTCTCGCGGGTCAGGAGCTCCGGCTTGCGGAACAGGAACATCTGACCTTGGAGGGTCGGCGCGGCGGCCGGGGGCGTTTGGCTCATTTCGGCGTGTCCGTAGTGCGTTTAAAGGTGCGGGGCGTCTAGCACCGCCCCCGGACGGGTCAAACCCTGCCGCCGTCAGCCGGTCGCCCCTTCGCCGCGCTCCCGCAGGGCGATCTCGTACATCGTCTGGAGGTGACGGACGTCGTCCGCCGCGCGGTGCGTGCGCGGCGCGACGGCGGCCGCACGCCGAACGAGGTCGCGCGGCGCCTGCTGCCAGAGCGGCCCGAGGAGCTCGCCGAGATCGCGCAGGCGGTAGTTCGGACGGATCCCCGCCGCGTCGTACAGGCGGAAGAGCCAAAAGCTGTCGTAGTCGGGCGCGTCCGAGTAGACGTCGGACTGACCGAGCGCCGCGTTGAGACCCAACGCGACCTCGCGAGCCGCCCGCCCCTCGGTCAGAAGTAGGCTGGGATCGATGCGGTGAAGCGACTCCGCAGGCTTCTCCCAGGCCTGCATCGACCAAGCCTCGGCCGGGCGGATCAGAACCGAACGCGGCTCGTGACCATGAAAGGCCCAGCCAACCTCGATCGGCCAGGAGTAGGGCCCAAGGCCGGTCGCCTCCACGTCGATGAAGGCGACGCCAGGGCCCTCCCCCTTTGCCGGCACCATAGAAGGCGCGGGGGGGTCGAGGGGGGATTCGGCTCCGTCCATGTCGCGGGTCTAAGCGGGATGCTCCATCCGGCCAAGTGGCAGATCAGCCTATCGCGCCGCTTTGGCGCTCCCGCATGGCGTAGACGCCCGTCGCTTCGTCGGCTTCGAGGTCGAGAACCTCGGTCTCGCGCCGCTTCGCCTGACGTTCGCGCATGGCGGCCAAGCGGCGTTCCCCTTCGACGATGCGGCGGCGCACCGCCTTCATCGCGGTGACGGTCCCGACGGCGACGGCGGCGGTGGCGAGGAGCGTAGCGGCGGCGGACATGGCCGGCCCACCGTACCCGAAGCCGTGACCTTTGAACAGCGGACCGCGTTCCATCTCAGAGGCCGAAACGCGCCCAGTCCGCTCTTCGTTCCGCTGCGTCGAGCAGTGCCGTCAGCGGATCGCTCGAAGACCTGCCGGACAGAAGGCGTGAGACGATTCCCTTCCCTTCGGTCGAGTAGCGCTTCATGCGCACATCGTCGCCGTAGCGGGCCTTGAGCATGGTGGGCAGGTCCCCGACCTCGTCGATCAGGCCCAACGCCAGCGCGTCCCCCGCCAGCCAGAACCGGCCGTCGAAGACGTCCTCTTCATCCGTCAGCCTGCCAGCGCGGCGGTCGCGCACGAGCGCGGCGAAGAGCTTGTGCGACTTGGTGAGCAAGTCCTTGAGCCGGGCGACGTCGTCGGCCTGTTCGGGCCGGAAGGGATCGAGCTGGGACTTGTTCTCGCCCGCCGTGTGAACGCGCCGTTCGATGCCGAGGCGCGCGATCGCGTCGTGAAAGCCGAAGCCCGCCGCGATGACGCCGATCGAACCGACGATGGCGAAGGGATCGGCCAGGATGTCCTCGCCCGCGAGCGCGATCATGTAGCCGCCCGACGCTCCGACGTCCTCGATGTAGGTCAGAACGGGGACATCGTGCTTCACGGACAGCGCCCGCGCGCGATCATGAATCATGCGCGACTGCGCCGGCGCCCCGCCCGGGCTGTTGATCGTCAGGACGACGGCCTTCGGCTTCGCCGCGAACGCCTTGCGGAGCGGCTTCTCGACTTGCCCGATGCTGAGGCCCCGGCCCGGCCGCGCGTCCGATGCGATGACGCCGGCGAGGTGGACGAGCGCAACGAGCGGCTTCGGCTGCGGCAGGAAGGGAAGACGGCGCCGCAGCGCGGAGAGAAGAGGCATGGACGCCCGTACCGCCCGCCCGTGCGAGGTTCAATACAGGCGCGCTCTGTGCCATGAGCCCTTTGACGCACCGCAAAGGGCAGGCCACATCGCTATATGAAAAGCACGATGCGACGGAGCGGAGGCGAGATGACGCTTGCGGTGGCGGCAGGACGGCGGAGTGAGCCGGTGGATCAATCCTTCGGTGCGCTCGCCCGGACTCTCAAGGCGCAGCAGGCCGAAGCGCTCGACGCGGTCGGCGACGTGATCGTCGACCATCTGTCGTCGAGCGTTCCGCTGATTCCCGAGGTCGCGCGCCATTTGATCGGCGCCGGCGGCAAGCGCCTGCGCCCGCTGATGACGCTCAGCGCCGCCTCCCTTTGCGGTTACGAGGGCGAGGGCCACCTTCAGCTCGCCGCGGCCGTCGAGCTCATCCACGCCGCGACGCTGCTGCATGACGATGTGGTGGACGATTCGGCCCTGCGCCGGGGTCTTCGGACCGCCAACGTCGTGTTCGGCAACAAGGAGTCGGTCCTCGTCGGCGACTTCCTGTTCGCGCGCGCCTTCGAGCTGATGGTCAAGACGGGCTCGCTGCGCGTGCTCGACATTCTCAGCCGGGCGAGCTGCACCATCTCCGAAGGCGAGGTTCTTCAGCTGGAGACGCAGGCGAACCCGGCGACCAGCGAAGAGATGTATGTCGAGGTCGTGCGCGCGAAGACCGCCGCGCTCTTCTCCGCCGCGACGCAGTCGGGCGCCGTGATCGCCGCTGCGGATCCGGCGCAGGAGCGCGCGCTCGCCGAGTACGGGATGAACTTCGGCATCGCCTATCAGATCGTCGACGATGCCCTCGACTACGAAGGCACCGAAGACGAGATCGGCAAGTCGGTCGGCGACGACTTCCGCGAGGGCAAGATGACCTTGCCGCTCATCCTCGCGCTCGCGCAGGCGCGAAACGCCGAGGAGAAACGGTTCTGGCATCGCGTGATCGCCGGTGGCGAGCGGACGCCCGACGACTTCGCCCAGGCGCGGCGGTTGATCGCGCGGGACGACTTGGTCGGACAGTCACTCGCTGAGGCGCAACGCTACGCCGAGGCGGCTGCGGATGCCTTGTCGGTTCTGCCGCCCTCTCCGCTCCGCGATACGCTCGAAGGGTTGGCGCTCTCCTCCTTCGTCCGGTCGGCATAGGCCGCAGATCTGAAAAGGCGCCGCACCGCGACCGTCCAGAGGACGAGAGACAGCAGCGCGAGCGGGATCGGCAGCCAAGCGTCCAAGCCTCGAAGGGCGAGGCCGAGCGCCAGGACGATCGCCGCGAGCGCGGTGTAGGTGAGGCTGACGACGTCGTGGGAGTGTCCGGCTCGGCGGAGACGCTGGTAGGCATGCTCGCTGTGAGCGGTCATCAGTGCAGCGCCCGCCCGGAAACGCTGCGCCATCGTCACCGCCGCGTCCGCGACGAAGGGCAACGCCGCGGCGGCGATCAGGAACAGCGGTAGGGGGTCTCGAGGCCCTGCGGATTGAAGCGCGCCGGCAGCGATCAGCGTTCCAAGACCGAGGCTGCCCGCGTCGCCGAGGAACGGTGCGCCCTGGCCGATATTCCGCCACGCGAAGCCGAGCAAAGCGGACGCTCCGGCAAGAAAGAGAAGCCCTTGTTCGTCGCTCACCAGACCCAGGCCGACGAGGAGAACGATTCCCGTTCCCGCTGCCATGCCGTTGAGCCCGTCGAGGAAGTTGAAGACGTTGGCGAAGCCGAAGATCCATAGAACGGCGATCGGCAGGCCGAGGAAGGCGGGAAGCGGTAGCCAGGCGATGCCGAGCGGCAAGCCGGGCACGCCGCCTACGGCCAGGGCGGCGCCGATCGACACGGACAGGAGAACGACGAGCTTGGGTACCGGCGGCAGCGCATGGGCATCGTCTAGCAAGCCGAGAAGAGCCGCGGCGCCCGAGAAGCCTAGGAGGACGAGGGTCGCCCGCTGTCCCGGAAGGAGGAAGACCACCGCCGCGCCGGAAAGCGACAGCACCGCCATCACCACCGCGCCCCCGGCCCTGGAGGTCGGCGCGACGTGGTTCGAACGTTCGCTGACCGGGTCGCTGAGCACGTGCCAGCGCGCCACCAGACCGCAAAACGCGTAGGCCAGCGCCCCAGGCAGGACCGCCAGCGCGGCGATGAGGATGGAGAAGCGGTCCATCGGCCCCCCTAGAATCGCTTCTTTATGGTCAAGCGCCTCCAGCGATACCGCGCAAGAGCGGCGCTGCCTCGGCCCACCGGCCTCGCGCCCGCTCCGCCCGCGCGCAACGGGCCGCGTCGAGCGGCGATGCGAAGAGCGCGAAGACGCTCGCGCCGCTGCCCGACATGCGGGCGAAGAGCGATCCTGGCGCTCTGCTCAGGTCCCGCTCGACCCGGCCGATGATCGGGGCGATCGTGCGGGCAGGCAGGCGCAGGTCGTTCCGTCCCCTCGCCGCCGCGGCGACGAGAGCGGCCGCACCCATGCCCGGCAGGCGCTGACGCAAGCCAGCGGCCGGCATGGCCGCGTCGAACCGCTTGAATACCGCTCCGGTGGGAACCGGCACCAAGGGGTTCGAGACGACGGTGAAAAGGGGCGGGGCGGACCCCAGCGGACTGACGCGATCGCCATCGCCCTCTGCGAGGAGGATGCCCCCGCCCCGCAGCGCCGCGGCGGTGCAGACGGGACCGTCCGCCCCGAGTTCGCGCGACAGGGCGATCAGCTCGCTTCTCGGCAGGGGTGCCTCCGATGCCTCGTTGAGGAGGCATAGAGCCGCGGCGGCGTCGGCCGTGCCGCCGCCGAGGCCGGAGGCAGCAGGCACGCGCTTGGCGAGGCGAAAGCGGCACGGCGGCACCGAAACTTCCCCCGCGAGGAGACGCGCGGCGCGCAGGACCAAGTTCTCTTCTGAGGGAACGTCTTTCAGGTCGTCCGCAAACGGCCCGGTGACCTCCAGGGCGAAGTCGTCCGACGCCGGCCCCAACGCGACCTCGTCGCCGATGGCCGGAAAGACGCAAAGGGAGCTCACGGGGTGATAACCGTCGCTTCGAACGGCCCCTACGTGAAGCGTCAGGTTGAGCTTGATCGGAGCGAGCCGCCGACCCTCAAACGTCACGGTCGAGGTGGGCGAGCGCCCCCGGGGCCGGCGCGTCGCCGGTCAGCTTGCCCCGCACGGTGTTGCGCAGCTCAGGCGTCAACTCCTCGATCTCCAGCACGCGGCGCCATTCGAACGACGCTTCCTTGTGCCGGCCGAGTTGCCAATAGGCGTCGCCGAGGTGATCGGTGATGACGTCGTCACCGGGTTCGAGCTCCACCGCCCGCTCCAGGTACTCGACGGCCTGCTCGTAGTTGCCGAGCTGGTAGTGCGCCCAGCCGAGGCTATCCGTGATCGCACCGGAGTTCGGCTCGAGCTCGAGCGCGCGCTCGATCATGCTGAGAGCCTCTTCGAGGCGTTCGCCGCGCTCGACGTAGGAGTAGCCCAGGTAGTTGAGGACGAGCGGCTCGTCGGGCGCGAGGGTCAGCGCCGCTTGAAGGTCTTCCTCGCCCTTCGGCCAGTCACCGGCGTCGACGTAGCCGACGCCGCGCGCGAAGCGGTAGCGCCACAGGTTCTGCGCGCGGGTATCGTCCGAACTCAACGTTTCGACGATACGGATCGCCTCAGTGGCGGCGCGCGCGGACTGATCCCAGCGGTCGTCCGACGCGTAGAGATCGGCGAGCCGCAGGTAGACGTCCGGGGCCAGCGCGTCCTGCTTCGCGTAGTCCGTCAGGAGGCTGATCGCTTCGTCCTCGCGCCCCAGATCCAGGAGCGCGTCGGCGCGGTCGATGACGGCGTAGTTGTAGAGCCAGGAGGTCTCCTCGACCTGGTCGAGCGCCGCGGCGGACAGTGCCGGCTGATCGTAGGCCGCCGTGATGGCGCCGACGATGTAGTGCGCGGCGTTGCGTTCGTCGTCGAGGAGCAAGGAGAGCTGAGCGAAGGAAAGCGGCACGTTGAGGTAGAGCGCCATGTCGCCGAAGCCCGCACGGGCTGCCGCCTCCTGCTCCGCGATCGCCTGCTCGTAAGCGCCCCAGGCGAAGTTGAGGAAGACGATCGCCGCGCCCTCGTTCGGCTCGGTCGCGAGCCGCTTCGGCGCCTGCTTGGCGAGCCGGATGAAGTCGCTCGACTCGCCCTTGATCGGCTCGCCGAGACGGGCGAGCCCCATGCGGCCGACGCGGCGCAGGTAGCCGCGGTCCTCGGACATGCGGTGGTAGAGACGCGCGGCTTCGTCCGTCTTGCCCTCACGCTCCAGAAGGCCGGCGAAACCGATCAGCGCGGTGTCGGCGGCCGGGGTCTGGATCGCCGCGGCGAAGGCGGTCTCCGCGTTCTCGGGATCGCCCGACATGTCGAACATCAGCGCCAGGTGCAGCGGCACGAAGCCGATGAAGGTGTCCTCGGGACGCGACTGAAGGTGGGTGGTCGCAGCCTCGAGCCCGTTGCGGGCGTAGAGTGTCCACCCTTCGAGGAGGAAGCCGAGGGCCCGACCGACGCCGGTCGCGAAGGGTTCCTCGAGGAGGCGCATCGCCTCGTCTTCGTCACCGTCCTCGAGCGCGCCCGCCGCGAGGGTCAGGCGCGGCAGATCGGCCTCGGTGAAGTCGTAGGCGCCGAGCTCTTCTGGCACGCCCTGCCTCAACACCTCGTCGGCGTAGCGCAGCGCGTCGTCCTTTCGTCCCGTCGCCAGGGCGTACTGGAAGGCCTGACTCGTCAGGCGCTCCTGACCGCTCGCCTCGGCCGCGTCGGAAAACGCCGTCGCCGCGTCGCCGAGGGCGCGTTGCCGCGCCGCGAAGCGCCCCTTCAGGTAGTCACCGACGACGGTCTCGCTGTCCGCCGTCGCCGCGGGTGCGCCAGCGGACAGGGTCGCGCAGGCGGTCAGGGCGAAGAGACCGGCGCCGATAAGGCCGGATCGAAGGACGAAGTCGGACACGAAGCCTCGGGAGTGGCGTGGCCCGCAGTGAACCACCGGGGCGGAGAGCGTGCAAGCAACGCTTCGGATAGCGTTACCGCCCTGTCCGAACGGCGATCATCCGGTCCAGACCTGCGAGGTCGGGGAGGACCGAAACGTCGCAGGGGGCGCCGAACCCGCGCCGCATCAACGCCGCCACCGCTTCGCCCTGCCCCGCGCCGATCTCGAAGAAGGCTGCGCCGCCGGGGCTCAGCCAGCCGGGCGCCTTCGATGCGAGCACACGGTAGGCGTCCAAGCCATCCGTCCCGGCGAAGAGCGCGCCGGCGGGCTCGAAGTGCCGCACGTCAGCCGGCAGGTCGGCCGCCTCTGCGATGTAAGGCGGATTGCAGACGAGGACGTCGAAGCCGGTTTCGGAGAAGGTCTCGAACCGATCCTGGCTGAGCGCCGCGCGGGCGGTCACGCCGACCCCCGCCGCGTTGACCGCCGCAACCGCGAGCGCCGCCTCGCTGACGTCGAAGCCCCTTCCCGTGGCATCCGGCCGCTCCGCGAGGACGCTGAGGAGGAGGCAGCCCGAGCCCGTTCCCGCGTCGAGCACGCGCCCCCCGGGGGGCAGTGCCTCGAGCGCGGCCTCGACGAGCATCTCGGTCTCCGGTCTCGGCGTCAGGACGTCGCTCGTGACGCGGAACGTTCGCCCGTAGAACTCGCGCCGCCCCAGGATCTGCGACACGGGCTCGCCGGTCGCCCGGCGGGCAAGGAGCGCCTCGAACCGCCTGTCCGCGCCGTCGTCCAAGACGTCGCGCTCGCAGGCGATCATCGCCGCACGGTCGAGGCCCGTCACCTCTTCTAGAAGCAAGCGGGCGTCGAGGCGTCCGCTGGGCCCGCCGAGCCGCCTCGCCCCCTCGCGAAGCGCGTCTGCGAGGGTCCGGGTCAGACCTCCTCCATCGCCGCCAGACGTTCGGTCTGGTCCGCGACGAGGAGCGCGTCGATGACCTCGTCCAGCGCCTCACCCGCGAGGACCTTGTCGAGCTTGTGGACCGTGAGGCCGATGCGGTGGTCGGTCACCCGGCCCTGGGGGAAGTTGTAGGTCCGGATGCGCTCGGACCTATCGCCCGAGCCCACCTGGCTCTGCCGTTCGGCGGAACGCTCGGCATCGAGCCTCGCGCGCTCCGCTTCGTAAAGGCGGGCGCGGAGGACCTTCATCGCCTTGGCGCGGTTCTTGTGCTGGGACTTCTCGTCCTGCTGGCTGACGACGACACCGGTCGGGATGTGCGTGATGCGCACGGCGCTATCGGTCGTGTTGACCGACTGCCCGCCCGGCCCCGACGCCCGGAAGACGTCGATGCGCAGGTCGGCCTCGTTGATCTCGACGTCGACGTCCTCGGGTTCGGGCAGCACGGCGACGGTCGCGGCGGAGGTGTGGATGCGCCCTTGCGTCTCCGTCTCCGGCACGCGCTGCACGCGGTGGACGCCGCTTTCGAACTTGAGCCGTCCGAAGACGCCGTCGCCGGAGACGTTCGCCTGGATCTCCTTGTAACCGCCGACATCGCTCTCGGATGCGGACAGCACCTCGACCCGCCAGCCGCGCGAGGCGGCGTAGCGCTGGTACATCGAGAAGAGGTCGCCGGCGAAGAGCGAGGCTTCGTCTCCACCGGTGCCCGCACGAACTTCGAGGATGACCGGCGCCGAGTCGGCCTTGTCCTTGGGCAGCAGCATGAGTTCGAGGGCCTTCTCGAGGCCGGGCATCCGCTCGCGCAACGCTTCGGCCTCCTCCTTGGCCATCGCCGCCATGTCCGGATCGCCGCCGTGGGCGAGCTCCTCCGCCTCTTCGAGCTCCCGGCGCGCGGCGGTCAGCTCGCGCGCGCTCTCGGCCACGGGGCGCAGCTCGGCGTGTTCCTTGGAGAGGCGCACGATGTCCTCGGCGCCGCCCGCGGTCTGCATCTGCGCCTCGACCGACTCGAAGCGTTCGATGACTGCGTCGAGCTTTTCCTGAGGGATCAACTGCGGAGACTCCTGTCGCTGACCTTGCAAGGTGAAGCGGCTGTCTCTCTCCTGCGGGCACGCTTGTCGAGACCACGCTTATGCTGACCATGCTGCTCGTCGTCGTCATCGTGTCGGCCGCGCTCCTCCTCGGCGCGGCGTGGGGCCTGTTCGGGAAGCTCCCGAAAGGCTTGGAGGGGTTCCTCATCGCCCTGGCCGGCGGCGCGCTGATCGTCTCGGCGATGGAGGAACTGATCCGGCCCTCGATCGAGACGTCCGGCTTGTTGCCCGCGCTCGGACTGGTGTCGGCGGGGGCCGTGGTCTTCACGATCGCGGACACGCTGGTCGACGAAGTCTGGGGGTCGGACAGCGGCGGCGGCCTCCTCGCGGCGATCACGCTCGACGGCGTGCCCGAGAACCTGGCCCTGGGCGTCGCCCTGATCGGCGCGGGTCCGATGGCCGTCGCGGCCCTCGCGGGTTCGATCTTCCTGTCGAACCTTCCCGAGGCGGCCGGCGGCGCGAAGTCGATGACGGATAACGGGCGCTCGAAAGGGCAGGCCTTCGCGCTCTGGGCCGGAACGGCCGCCTTGCTGGCGGGGGCGGCGGTGGCGGGCAACCTGCTCCTCGCGGGCGCCAGCGACGCCGCGCTCGGTCTCATCCGGTGCTTCGCCGCGGGAGCGGTCGTCGCCTCCCTCGCGACCGAGGTGTTCCCCAAAGCCTATCGTGAGGACTCGTACCTCGCCGGGATCGCCACGGCCTTCGGCCTCGTGGTCGCGGCGGCGCTCTCGCACCTCGGCGGGGGCGGCGGGTGACGTCCGCGGCCTCATCGGTGCCGACCCGGGACGGAGCGGCGCCCCTGCCCGAAGAGAGCCGGGTCGACCTCGCCCTGCGCTGGGCCGCGGCACGGACGGAGCCGATGGCCGAGCGTTGGCTCACCGCCCGAGGCCTATCGTCACGAACGAGCACGCATCTCGTTCACGGACTGACGGAGTTCGTTGCCTTCGGCGTCAAGGCGGCCTGGGCATGCTTGTTCGCGGCGCTCCTGCTTCTCGGCATCGTCGTCACGTCGCTTTGGTGGCCGGACGCGCTGCCGCTCGCGCGCTACGACTTCCTCGTCTTCTACGCGGTGGCGATCCAGCTGGCCTTCCTCGCAACGCGGCTCGAGCGGCCCCGGGAGGCGATCGTCATCCTCGTCTTCCATCTTACGGGCACGGCGATGGAGGTTTTCAAGACCGCACAGGGGTCGTGGACCTACCCCGGCGAGGGCGTTCTGTTCATCGGCGGCGTGCCCCTCTTCTCGGGCTTCATGTACGCCGCCGTCGGCTCCTACCTCGCCCGCGCCTGGCGGACCTTCGAGTTCCGGTTCGACCGCCACCCGCCGCTCTGGGCCGTCATGACGCTGGCAGCGGCGGTCTACGGGAACTTCTTCTGGCACCACCACGGACCCGACCTGCGCTGGCTCCTCTTCGCGGCCTCCATCCTCCTGTTCGGGCCGACCATGCTGCGGTTCAGGGTGCTGCGGTTCGAGGTGCCGATGCCGCTGCTCCTCGGCTTCGTCCTCACTTCGGGCTTCATCTACCTCGCCGAGAACATCGGCACGTTGAGCGCGACTTGGACCTATCCAGACCAGATCGGCCTGTGGCGGCCCGTCTCCCTTACGAAGTGGGGTTCCTGGTACCTCCTCATGCTCTTGTCCTACGGCCTCGTCGCGATGCTGCACGGCGGCGGCCGCACGAAGCAGGGGGCGCCCGCGAGCTGAGACGCAGGGCTGCCGCCGTTCGCGGGTGCACGGCAACGCTTGCCCCGCCCCGCGGTGCCCCTTAAGTCTCGGGAACGAAACCGAAGAGCTTTCGGGGCGGGGTGGAAGTCCCCACCGGCGGTGATCGGGGCGAAGGCCCCGTCAGCCCGCGAGCCGAAGGGCCTTACGGCCCGGACGCAGGAACCGGTGCGAATCCGGTGCCGACGGTCAAAGTCCGGATGGTAGAAGGCTTACGGTGTGACAGGACGGGCGCGTTGCGCCTGCCCTCGCGTGCGTTCGGCGCATCCATGCGTCCGCTCGCCGCCGCCGTTCGTCTCGTTCCGAAGGCTCGCGAGCTTGGAGTCCGTGTTGGACGAGACAGAACTGATGTGCCGCGCGATCGCGCTGGCCGAACGGGCGGCGGGGCGGACCAGCCCCAACCCGCTGGTCGGCTGCGTGCTGGCGAAGGGCGGCCGCATCGTCGGCGAGGGCTGGCACGAAGGGCCCGGCCTGCCTCATGCGGAGGTCATGGCGCTGCGTGCCGCCGGCGAAGCCGCGCGCGGGGCGACCGCCTACGTCACGCTCGAGCCCTGCGACCACACCGGCCGGACGGGTCCTTGCTCCCTCGCGTTGATCGAGGCGGGGGTCGCCGAGGTCGTCTACGCCGTCGCCGATCCGAACCCGCTCGCCGCGGGCGGCGCGATGCGGCTTCGCGCGGCGGGCATCCCTGCCCGGCAGGGGCCGTGCGAGGCGCAGGCACGCGCGCTCGTCCGCCCCTGGCTGCACTCCCTCTCTTCTCCCCTCCCCTACGTGACGGCGAAGTTCGCCGGCACGCTGGATGGACGGATCGCGACGCGGACCGGCGAGTCGAAGTGGATCACCGGTCCGGCAGCCCGTGCCCGCGCTCATACGCTCAGGCAGCGCTCCGACGCTGTGATCGTCGGCGTCGGCACGGTCCTCGCGGACGATCCGGGTCTCGATCCACGGCCGGAGGGAGTCGATCCCGCCCCGTGTCTGAAGGTCGTGCTGGATACACCGCTGCGAACCCCGCCTACGGCGCGCCTGCTGAAGACGCCGGGAGCCGCGCTGATCGCCTGCGGTCCGGAACCGGACCCCTCCCGCCGCGCGGCGCTCGAAGCGGCGGGCGCGGAGATCCTTCCCCTACCCCTCGAAGCCGGGCGGCCTTCCCTTCCGGCGCTGCTCAAAGCGTTGCGCGCGCGCGACTGCTTGTCCGTCATGGTCGAAGGCGGTGCCGGCGTTCTCGGCACCTTCTTCGACCGAGGCCTCGTGGACGAGGTCTGGGCCTTCATCGCGCCCGTCATCCTGACCGGCGGCCGGCCGGCGATCGACGGGCACGGACCGAGTTCGATGGACGACGTCCTGCGCCTGGATGCCGTCGAGACCGAAGCGCTCGGCCCCGACGTCCTCATCCGCGGTCTCGTCCCCAAGGCACAGGAGGTCGCATGTTCACAGGCCTCGTAGAGGAGATGGGCACGGTCCGCGGCGTGACGCGCGGCGAGGACAGCTTCACGTTGGAAATCGGCGCGGGCGTGGTCCTCGACGATGTGAAGCTCGGAGACTCGATCGCGGTCAACGGGGTCTGCCTTTCCGTCACCGAGTTCGGCGCGGACTGGTTCCGCGTCGGTCTGGCGCCTGAGACCCTCCGCCGGACGGACCTCGGCGACCTGACCGAAGGCATGCGCGTGAACCTCGAACGGTCCGTGCTGCCGACGACCCGGATGGGCGGACACTACGTCCAGGGACATGTCGACGGCACGGGGCGCATCGCCTCGTTCGAGCGCGAGGCGGATGCGCTCTGGGTGCGGATCGAGACCGATCCCGCGTTGATGAAGTACGTCGTCGAGAAGGGGTACGTCGCCGTGGACGGCACCTCCCTCACCGTGGTCGAGACCGGCGCCGACTGGTTCACCCTGACACTCGTCGCGCACACCCAACCGCTCATCGTCCTGCCGACGAAGGCGCCGGGCGACCGCGTGAACATCGAGGCCGACATCATGGCCAAGTACGCAGAGAAGATCCTGGAGGCTCGCCGATGAGCTTTTCGACCGTACCCGAAGCCCTCGAAGCGATGCGTCAGGGACGCTTCGTCATCGTCGCCGACGACGAGGGCCGCGAGAACGAGGGCGACGTCGTGATCGCGGCCGAGTTCGCGGACGCAGCCGCCATCAACTTCTGCGCCCGCTTCGCGCGGGGGCTCGTTTGCTGCGCGCTCGCGCCGTCCATCCTCGACCGCTTCGGCTTGCCTTTGATGGTGCCGCAAGCGCTCAACGGTTCAGGCTTCGGCACCGCGTTCACTCTGTCGGTAGAGGCGCGAAAGGGCGTCACGACCGGGATCAGTGCGGCCGACCGCGCGCGGACCGTCGCTGTGCTGATCGACGAGGACGCAGGTCCCGAGGACATCGTCGCGCCGGGGCACATGTTCCCCCTCCGCGCACGTGAGGAAGGCGTGCTGGAGCGCGGCGGCCAGACCGAGGCCTCGGTCGACCTCTGCCGCCTCGCAGGCCTCCGGCCCGGGGCGGTCATCTGCGAGGTGATGAACGAGGACGGCACGATGGCGCGAAGGGACGACCTCTTCGCCTTCGCCGCCGAGCATGGCGGGCTACCCGTCATCACCGTCGAGCAGATCCGCCGGTACAGACTAGCCAACGAGGGCGCCGCGATCGCGGCGGAGTGAGATGGCGACGCAAGTCAGCACGGCCGAGTACCTGACCGACCAGCTTTCGGGCGCGGGCGACGTCGCCGTGCGGAAGATGTTCGGCGAGTACGGCGTCTACTGCGACGGCAAGATGTTCGCGCTGATCTGCGACGACCGTCTGTACCTCAAACCGACCGAAGCCGGACGCGCCTTCGCGCCGGACCTGACCGAAGAACCACCTTATCCCAATGCCAAGCCCCACCTCCTCGTACCCGAGGAGCGTTGGGACGACGCCGACTGGATGGCGGAGGCCGCGAGGCGAACCCTCGGCGACCTTCCCCTGCCCAAGCCGCGCAAGAAGAAAGCGAAGACATGAAACGGATCGAAGCGTCCGCGGACGGACGGGGCCTCAGGGTCTGCGTCGTCGACACGGGTTGGAACGAGTTCATCGTGGAACGCCTGACGAAAGGCGCGCTCGGCACGCTGCGCAAGCTCGGCGTGGCCGAAGACGACGTGACGCACGTCACCGTCGCCGGAGCCTTCGAGCTGCCCATCGCGGCGAAGACGGCGGCGGAGACGGGCCGGTTCGACGCCGTCGTCGCGCTCGGCTGCGTCATCCGGGGCTCGACGCCGCACTTCGACTACGTCGCGGGCGAGGCGGCCAAGGGCATCGCCAAGGTCGGGCTCGACACGGGCGTGCCCGTCATCTTCGGCGTCCTGACGACCGACACGGTCGAGCAAGCGATGGACCGGGCGGGCATCAAGCTCGGCAACAAGGGCGCGGAGGCCGCCGCCGTGGCCGTCGAGACGGCCCGCACCCTAGCCGCGATCAAGGAGGGCTGAGGCATGGACCGCCCGACGAGAGAACAGGCCGAAGCGGCCGTGCGCACCCTCCTCGCCTATGTCGGCGACGATCCCGACCGGGAGGGGCTGATCGACACGCCGAAGCGCTTCGTGAAGGCCTATGACGATTGGTTCGCGGGCTACGGCCAGGACCCCGACGAGGTGCTGTCCACGACCTTCGAGGAGGTCGAGGGTTACGACGACCTCGTGCTCCTGAAAGACATCCGGATCGAGAGCCACTGCGAGCACCACGTCGCGCCGATCCTCGGCGTGGCGCATGTCGCCTACCTGCCCGATCATCGCGTCGTCGGCCTGTCCAAGCTGGCCCGCCTGGTCGACGTCTACGCCAAGCGCCTTCAGAGCCAGGAGATCCTCAACGAGCAGATCGCACGGACGCTGGACCGCGTGTTGAAGCCGCGCGGCGTCGCCGTCGTCATCGATGCACAGCACCAGTGCATATCGACGCGCGGCACGCATAAGGACCAGGTCTCTTGCGTGACTCGAACGTTCCTCGGAGAGTTCAAGACGAACGCTCGGTTGGAGGAGCGATTCTTCAGGCTTATCTCTTGAACTATGCCCGAACGTATCGAAGTGTATCTCTTCGATAACGGAAACATCACTTCGTTCGCCTGGACGTCGCCGTAATTCTACGTCACCCTATCCTCATAAAGGGAGGACGGTGATGAGAACGTTGTTTCTAGGACTTGCGACCGCCCTGCCGCTGCTCTTCGCGCCGGTCTCGGCGCAGGTCGTCGGCAAGCCGGCGCAAAGCGCGCCGAGGGACCTGCAGGAGAGCGGCAAGGTCGCGCCCCCGGCGATCCAGCAGCGCTGGGACGATGACCGCAGTGGTCGCGACGACGATCGGGACGGATACGACCGTCGCGGGCGCGACGACCGCTACGGGCGGAACGATCACGACGATTGGGACCGCGGCGGCTACGGCCGCGGGTGGAACGACGGCCGGGACGAGTGGGCGACGATACGCTGCTCGTCGAAGGACCACCGCTACGAGCTCTGCCGCGTCGGTGCCTACGTCCGCGACGTTCGCCTGGTCGACGTCCGCTCCGACAGCGGGTGCCGCAGGGGACGCGACTGGGGTACGCGGGCGGACGGCGTCTGGGTCGACATTGGCTGCCGGGCGGAGTTCGCGGTCAACCTCGGCTCCCAGCGCGGGCGGGGGCATGGGCGCGACTATGACGACCATCGCCCCTACGCGGCCACCGGCGGCTACGGCTACGGCAACCAGCGCGCCGCCGTGAGCCAGTGCCTGGCGCAGCTGCAACACCGCTACGCCCCGCGCGACGTGCGGCTGCAGAACGTCCTGTCCTTCGATGCAGGCCGGAACGGCTTCTTCGACCTCGTGCTGACCGCCAGCGTCCAGGACCGGTGGGACAATCGCCGCTACGGCTACGGCACGGGCGGGCGGGCCTCGATCGACCGCTATGCCTGCCGCGGGGGCCGGGGCAGCGTGCAGATCGCGCGCCGCTAGCGGACCAGGCGCCGCATCTCTTGCGGGATGCGGCGCGGCTTCCCGCCTAAGGTCATGCAGGCGACGGTGACCCGCCCCGTCGCCAGGACCTCGCCGTCGCGAAGCACCGCCTGGTCGAAGATCATCCGCGCGCCGCGCATCTCGGCCAAAGTCGTCTCGATCGTCAGCAGGTCGTCGACCCGCGCCGGGCGCAGGTACCGGACCTCGATGTCGCGCACGGTGAAGGCCAGCGGCTCCGCCGCCTCGAGCATCGCCGCGTGGCTGCCCCCCGCCGCCCGCATCGCCTCGGTCCGCCCCCGCTCGAAGTAGCGAAGGTAGTTCGCGTGGTAGACGACGCCGGAGAAGTCGGTGTCTTCGTAGTAGACGCGGGCGTCCATGCGGTGGGTCACTTGAAGAGGTCCCCCGCCCGGCTCGGCACGGCGAGCCCGATGTGGCGGTACGCCTTGTCCGTCAGCATGCGCCCCCTCGGCGTGCGCTGTATCAGACCCTGTTGCAGGAGGAACGGCTCGATCACGTCCTCGACCGCGTCGCGCGCCTCGGCGAGGCTGGCCGCGATGGTCTCGACGCCGACGGGGCCGCCGCCGAAGTCCTCGGCGATGCGGGTGAGGTAGCGCCGGTCGAGGGTCTCGAGGCCGAGCTCGTCCACGTCGAGGCGGCGCAGCGCGCGGTCCGCGACCTCCGCCGTGATCGTGCCGTCGCCTTCGACCGCCGCCACGTCGCGCACGCGGCGCAGGAGGCGACCCGCGACGCGGGGGGTCCCGCGCGAGCGCCGGGCGATCTCCCGCGCGCCGTCCTCGCTGATCGGGGCGCCCAACTTCCCGGCCCCGCGCGTGACGATCCGCATGAGGTCTTCTTCGGTGTAGAAGTCTAGCCGGAGCGGGATGCCGAAGCGGTCGAGGAGCGGCTTGGTCAGAAGGCCCGAGCGCGTCGTCGCCCCGATCAGGGTGAAGCGCGGCAGGTCGATCTTCACCGAGCGCGCCGACGGCCCCTCACCGATCAGGATGTCGAGGGCGTAGTCCTCCATCGCGGGGTAGAGGATCTCCTCGACCGCCGGGGTCAGGCGGTGAATCTCGTCGATGAAGAGGACGTCGTGTCGCTCTAGGTTCGTCAGCAGCGCCGCGAGGTCGCCTGCCTTGGAGATGACGGGACCCGAAGTCTGGCGAAAGCCGACGCCGAGCTCGTTCGCGACGATCTGCGCGAGCGTCGTCTTGCCGAGGCCGGGGGGGCCATGGAAGAGGACGTGGTCCATCGCCTCGCCGCGCTGCTTCGCGGCCTGCACGAAGACGGAGAGATTGTCCTTGGCCTTCGCCTGGCCGGTGAAGTCCGAGAGCGTCCGGGGACGCAGCGCGGCGTCCGGATCCTCCGCCTGCGGCGCGCCGTGGGTCACCCTCGTATCGCTCATCGGCTCAGCCTCTTCAGCGCGGCAGTGATGAGGGCCTCGAGGCCACTATCGGCCGCGTCGCCAGCGTCGATCACGGCTTGCCGCGCACTGCCCTCGTCGAAGCCGAGGCCGAGGAGAGCGGTGACGGCATCGGCCTTGATCCCCGCCGGGGCGGCACGCTCCTCTTCGCCTTCAAGGCGGTCGGCGAGCGCGCCGTGCGGCACGCCCGCGCCGAGGCCCGCCGTCTTGCCCTTGAGCTCGGTGACGACGCGTTGCGCCAGCTTCGGCCCGACGCCTTGCGCCCGCGCCACCGCGCTCTTGTCCTGCACGGCGATCGCATCGAGGAGTGCTGCCGGCGTCAGCACTTGGAGGATGGACAGCGCCGCCTTCGCGCCGACGCCCTGCACGGACTGCAGGAGGCGGAAGCACTTGCGTTCCGTCTCGCTCTCGAAGGCGACGAGGCGAATGTAGGTCTCGGCGACCAGCGTCTCGATCGACAGCGAAGCGGGCTCGCCCGGCGTCAGCCGCATGAGGAGGCGCGGCGTGCCCTGCACTTCGTAGCCGACGCCCCCGGCCTCAACGATGGCCGTGTCCTCGCCGACCGTCAGCACGCGTCCCGACAAGTGGCCGATCACGCTTGAACCCTCGCGCCGGTCTGCGCGTGGCTGGCATGGCAGATCGCGACGGCCAGCGCGTCGGCGGCGTCCGCGCTGTCGGGCGCGGCTTGCGGCAGCAGGTGGCGGATCATCGCTTGCACCTGCCGCTTGTCCGCGCGCCCGGTCCCGACGACGGACTTCTTCACCACGGTCGCCGCGTACTCGCCGATGACGAGGCCGGACGAAGCAAGCACCATCAGGCAGACGCCGCGCGCCTGGCCGAGCTGCAGCGCCGATCGCGCGCCTTCGTTCACGAAGGTCTCTTCGACGCCTGCGGATGACGGCCCGTACCGTCCGATGACGTCCTCAAGCCCGCCTGCAAGCGCCAGGAGACGCTGTGCCATCGCCCCCTTTTGCGGAGGATCGACCGTGCCGGAGGCGACGTAGCGAAGGCGCGAACCCTCCGCGTCGATGACGCCCCACCCCATGTGACGGAGGCCAGGATCGATGCCGAGGATGCGAAGCGTGCCCATGGATGCGCTTATGGCAGAGCCGTCCGAGCGTTTACAGCCTTAACGGCGAAGACCCCGCGGCCGGTCGCGCACCACGATCTCGGGTTCTTCTTCGTCGGTCTCGGCTTCGTCGGGCAGGGAGGGTGCCTGATCCTCTTCCTCGATGAAGTCGTTCAACGCCTCCGGTGCGGCGGTCGCAACCCGGTCGGGGAGCGGCGCAATCTCTATCGTCCGCTCTTCCGGCCGATCTTCGAGCGCGACGCGGATCTCGTCGCGAAGCCCCGTCCGCTCTTCGATCACGGCGGGCGGCTCTCCTTGCGAAGCGGTGACCGAAGCCTCGGCCCAGTCGAGCGCGCCTTGAAGGTTGGTCAGGCCACCGAGGCCTTCGGCGAGGCTCGCGGCGTAGAGGTACATGCCCTCCGGGCTGCCCGCCTTCGCCGCCCGTTCGAACCAGGCTCGCGCCTGCTCGTCCGATGCGGGCATGCCCCGCCCGTTGAGCGCCATGTAGCCGAGGGCGACCGAAGCCTGCGTCAGGCCCGCCTCGGCGGCGTTCCGCATCAGGCGCGCCGCTTCCTCGAGCTTCGGCTCCCCGGCCAGCCGTTCGGTCTCGTAGAGGACGGCGAGGTTGTACGCAGCCTCGGTATGCCCCTGCTCGGCGGCGAGGCCGAACCAGTGCGCGGCTTGTTCGTCGTCCTGGGGCCGCCCCTTCCCTTCGAGGTAGAGGACGCCGAGCTGGAACTGCGCCTCCGGCACGCCGGTCTCCGCCGCCTGTTCGTAGAGCGCCGCGGCGCGTCCCATGTCCTGCGGCACGTACTGTCCCTCGGCGTGCATGAGGCCGAGCATGTAGGTGGCGCGGGCGTGCCCCTGGGTCGCAGCCAGGTTGAACCAGGCATAGGCGCGGTCGAGGTCCTGCTGAACGCCCTCGCCGGTGTAGGCGAGTTCGCCCAGCTCGTACTGAGCGTCCGGCTGTCCCGCCATGGCGGCGCTGACGTAGAGGCGGCGAGCTTCGTCCCGATCGGCTGGTGCGCCCAAGCCGTGCTCCTCCATGTAGGCGAGCACGTAGGCGGCGTCCGAGTCCTGCCCGTCCGCGATCGGGGCGAGGAGCGCGCGGGCCTCTTCATACGCACCGTCGCCGAGAAGTTCGATGGCGCGCTCGACGGGATCGTCGGCCTGCGGCGCGGCGGGCTGGGCGGAGGCCGCCGCCAGCAGCGCGAGGATGCTCAATAGTGCGGTCTGCACGGCGAAGGGTTCCCGGCGGCGACTCGCGCAACCTTAGGCGGCGTCGGAGGGCTCCCGCAAGGCGGCGGCGAAGGCCGCGACCGCCGCTCCGGGTCCCGCCGCGTGGTTCCACACGGCGCCCGAGACAGCGAGGTAGTCGGCGCCAGCACGTGCGAGCGAGCGGCAATTCTCCGGCGTGATTCCGCCTATCGCGACGCAGGGCAGCACGGTCATCATCGACCAGCTCGTCAGGATGTCGGGGTCGGGCCGATGCACGGTCTCCTTCGTCGCCGTCGGGAAGAAGGCCCCGAAGGCGACGTAGTCGGCGCCCTCTTCGCCGGCCTTCATCGCGAGGTCGTAGCTGTCGTGGCAGGTGACGCCGATATCGGCATCCGGCCCCAAGAGCCCCCTCGCCTCCCGCACGCTGCCGTCGGTCTGGCCGAGATGGACGCCGTCGGCGCCGAGGCGCTTCGCCAGGTCCGCGCGGTCGTTGACGAGGAAGGCGACGCCCCGGGCGCGGCAGATCGGCAGAAGCGCCTCTCCTGCCCGCAATACCTCGTCGTCGGCGACGTCCTTCAGACGCAGCTGGAGGCAGGCGACCTCCGCCGCGGTGCCGAGCCCAGCGTCGAGCGCCTCGGTTAGGGCGTCTTCGAACGCGGCGTCGATCTTGGGCGGAGTGATGAGGTAGAGGGCGGCTGTCACGCGGTCTGGGGCTTCGTCGTCGGCTTAGGGTTTCCGATTCCGTCTAGCACGTGTTTTGGAACCGCAAGGTAGGTCTCGGGCGGCGTCAGCCGAAGCTGCGCGCGAACGTCCTCGAGCGGCAGGGACAGAAGCGCCGTCCAATCGATCGCCATGAAGTCGGCCGCCCGCCGCCCAATCTTGTGGGCTTCGCGCAGGATGCGTCCGACCGGCACGCGGGGGGCGTCGACGCGCGCCTTGAGCCCCCCCATGTGTGCGATGAAGTTCGCGCCCGCCGACCCCGTATGCTCATGGGTGAAGGCGAGCAGCGCCGCCTCGCCCAAGCCGTCCCGGCCGTAGCCCGTGACGATGTGGTGCAGGTCGTGCGCGAGGTTGTTGAACCAAGAGAAGACGTAGAGGTCGGGATGGTCCCGCTCCATCGCGTCGTAGTCGTAACCGGACCCCCGCGCCGCGTCCTGAACGCCGTTGGTGCTGAGCCCTTCGCGGTCCATGAAGTCGACGTAGATGCGGCCGAGCGTGCCCGGCGGCAGCCGACGCAAGGTGTCCCTGTCCGACATCGCGCGAAGCAGATGCTCACGGTCCTCGCGCCAGCGCCTGCCCGCCGCGCTCGCGTGGAAGCGATCGAAGGCCGGACGCATCGAGTCGCCGTTCATCGCGCGAACGATGGTGAAGACGTGGCGTGTCTCCTCCTTGTCGCGAATGAGGTCGAACATGCCCTTGAAGGCGCGCGGCAGGTTGCGCGGGGGGGTCGGGGGCATGACGGGGCGCACGGCGTCGCTCATCGTCTCTCCTTGTCGGCGCTAGGACGATGAACCCGCCGCCTGCACCGGTCCAGCCGCGCCGAGCCTAGAGCCGTTATTCAGGCCGTCGATAGCTCGGGTTTCGGCGCAGGTGCCGCCATCGGGTCGCCGCTCATGTCGTCGGTGCCGAACCAACGGTCCCACCAGCGGAAGTAGAGGCCGTAGTTCCGTGCGAACCGCGTGTGGTGAAGGTTGTGATGCCGCGCCGTGATCAAGTGCCGCCCGATAGGCCCGTCGAGGAAGGCCCGCGGATAGACCTCCCAGCCTGAGTGGTTGCAGACCGCCTGCACCGTCATCACCGTCAGGAGGACCAGGAACGCCCCCATGTGGATCGGGATGACGAAGGCGAGCGCGGGCACGAACCAAGCCGAGATCAGCGCCTCCCATGGGCTGAAGGCGAAGCTCGCCCAGGGGGTCGGCTGCTTCGAGACGTGATGGGTCCGGTGCGTCGGCGCGTAGAGCTTCGGATGGTGCATCATCCGGTGCGTCCAGTAGAAGTAGGCGTCGTGCAGCACGAGGTAGAGCGCCAGGCTGACCGGCACCCAGGCCCACTCGAGGACGCCCTGGGGCACGCCGCCATAGATCGCCGTGCCGCCCCGCTTCCACCCCTCGATCAGTACCGCCGCGGGCAGCGCGTAGATGAAGCTGACGAGGAACGAGGTCCGCGCCTCGCGCCAGATCGCCTTGCCGGTGGGGCGCTGCTTGGCGAGGCGGAAGGCCCGCACGCGATGCTCCGGCATCTGCCAGAGGAGGCCGTGGAACAGCCCCGCCACCAGGCCGTAGCGGACCCAGATGATGGCGAGAATGCCGAGATAGGTGAGGAGGAAGGCTGTCACGAGCTGTCCGGGTGGTCGTCGGCGGAGTCTAGCGCTCATTCACGGTCCTGACGACCCGGCTAGCCGACAGGTGCCTACCTTCTTCCGCAAAGGTTTGCAGGCCGCCGCCCTACGCACCCCAAAGGTTGTGATCGGCGTCTAGGCTGTCATGGTCTTTCAAAACAGGAGGATGGCGCGTGAAGATCGGGCTAGGATCACCGGCTTTGCTGATGTTTGGGCTGACCACGACGTTCGCGACCTGGAGTGCCGCCAACGCTGTGCAGGACCCGCCCTTCCCGGTCGAGATCGAGGTCGACGCGAGCACCTCGATCGCGCCCGTCGATCCGATCTGGCGCTTCTTCGGGGCGGACGAGCCGAACTACGTCTACCGCGAGAACGGCGAGGAGCTGATCGGCGAGCTCGGAGAGCTGCGCCCCGGCGAGGTCTACTTCCGCGCGCACAACCTCCTGACGACGGGCGACGGGACGGGCAGCCTGAAGTGGGGCTCGACGAACGCCTATACGGAGGATGAGGACGGCAATCCCGTCTACGACTGGACGATCGCGGACCGCATCTTCGACACCTACCTCGAGCGCGGCGTGAAACCCTACGTCGAGATCGGCTTCATGCCCGAGGCGCTGTCCTCGAAGCCCGAGCCCTACAGGCACAGCTGGGGCGAGGAGGACGGCACCTTCGAGACCGGCTGGGCCTACCCGCCGACCGACTACGAGAAGTGGGAAGAACTCGTCTATCAGTGGGCGAAGCACTGCGTGGAGCGGTACGGCCGCGAAGAGGTCGAGAGCTGGTACTGGCAGACCTGGAACGAGCCGAACATCGTCTACTGGCAGGGCACGGACGAAGAGTTCCTGAAGCTCAACGACTACGCCGTGGCGGGCCTCCTGCGGGCGCTCCCGACCGCAAGGGTCGCGGGCCCGCACACGGCCGGTGACGGCGGCGACGTGGCGCGGGGCTTCTACGAGCACGCCTTGCGCGGCGAGAACTACGCGACGGGCGAGACCGGCACGAAGCTCGACGTCCTTGCCTTTCACGCCAAGGGCTCGCCCGAGACCGTGGACGGCGTCCTGCGTATGGGCATCGGGCACCAGCTCAAGACGATCGACACGGCGTTCAGCCTGATCGAGGAGTTCCCCGAGATCTCGGACAAGCCGATCGTGATCGGCGAGTCCGACCCCGAAGGCTGCGCGGCCTGTCAGGGCGAAGACGTCCAGTACCGCAACGGCACCATGTACTCGTCCTACACCGCCGCCGTCTTCGCGCGGAAGCACGAACTGGCGCGGCGGCACGATGTGGACCTCGAAGGCGCCCTCACCTGGGCCTTCACCTTCGAAGACCAGCCGATCTTCGCTGGCTTCCGCAGCCTTGCCACCCACGGGATCGACAAGCCGGTCCTGAACGTCTTCCGCATGTTCTCGATGATGTCCGGGGACGAAGTTCAGACCCAGTCGAGCGGCGCGGTTCCGCTCGACGCGATCATGGCGGACGGGGTGCGCGAAGAGCCCGACGTCGCCGCCTACGCCGCGCGCGACGGGAACACCGTGACCGCCATGGTCTGGCACTATCACGACGACATGGTGGACGGTCCAGACGCTGCGGTGACCCTCACCTTCGAAGGGCTACCGGCAAAAGCCGAGGGCGCGACGCTCAAGCACTACCGGATCGACGAGGAGCACAGCAACGCTTTCGCCGCGTGGCAGCGAATGGGCTCTCCGGCCGAGCCGACGGCAGCGCAGACGGGCGCCCTCGAAGAAGCTTCCGGCCTGAGCGCGCTCGGTGAACCTGAGCAGGTCGCGGTCGAGAACGGTAAGGCGGTGGTCGACTTCACCCTGCCGAGGCGCGGCGTATCGCTTCTGGTGCTGGAGGCGGACTGACCGGTACCGCCCCCGCGCCTTATCGGTTCCGCCGTTCTTCCCCCACCGCCGCGAAGGGCGCCAGCATCTCGTCCTTCTTGGCGAAGATGTCGCCGTCCTTCTGCGCGAAGAGGCGGGCCCGGTCGCGTTCGCGGAACTCGTCGATCACGTCGTCGATGAGGCGTTCCGTGTGCCCGGTAAGGTCGAGTGTGATCCGCGCCGTCTTTAGCGCCGATTCAAGCGTGTCGCGAATGACCGCGTCCGCCCCGGTCCGCAGGAGCTCGAGCGCGGCCATCCGGTCGTAGGCGCGAAGGACGATGCGAAGATCGGGCGCCTCCTCCTTCAGCGCCTCGACGGCGCGGCTCACCCGCTTGGTGTCCTTCACCGCGAAGATGATCGCGTCCGCTCGCAACGCGCCCGCCTGGCGAAGCAGCGAGAGGTCCGTGCCGTCCCCGTAGTAGACTTCGTGTCCGTAGGCCCGTGCCGCTTCGATCCGCCTCGGGTCGGTGTCCACCGCCGTCAGGCTGACGCGGCTGCCGATCAGGACCTGCGCGATGATCTGTCCGAACCGGCCGAAGCCGACGAGGACGACCCGGCGGCTCTCCTCGGGCAGGCTCGGGAAGCCGTCCGTATCGACCGGCGCTTCGCGATGAGTGCGGGCGATCACGAGGAGGAGGAGCGGCGTCGCCACCATGGACAACGTGACGACGGCCGCAGCCAGAGTCGCGAACTCGGAGCTGAAGAGGCCCCTTCCCGCTCCGAGGCTGAAGACGACGAAGGCGAACTCGCCGCCCTGACTGAGGATCGCGGCGACGCGAAGCCGGTCGAACGGTTCGAGCGCCGTCAACCGGCAGACGAGCCAGAGGACACCGCCCTTGAGCGCGACGAGGCCGATCGTCGCCACCAAGATGACCAACCACTCCCGCGCCAGGATTTCGAGATCCAGCTGCATGCCGACGCCGATGAAGAAGAGCCCGAGCAGCAGCTCCCGGAAAGGTTCGATGTCGGCCTCGATGCGGTGGCGGTAGCTCGACTCCGCGAGCAGCACGCCCGCCAGGAAGGCGCCGAGCGCCATGGACAGGCCGGCCGCCGACACGAGCAACGCCACGCCCGCCACCGCGAACAGCGCGGCAGCGGCGAAGGCCTCCCGACTGCCCGCACTGGCGATCAGGCGAAAGAACGGGTCGAGCACGAACCGGCCGATGAGGATCACGCCGACGACGGTGACTGCAGCCAACAGGATCGCGCTCGGCGAGAACGCGACCTCCCCGCCCTGCGCACCGGCGAAGATCGGAATCGCCGCGAGCAGGGGGATGACAGCGAGGTCCTGGAAGAGAAGGACGGAGAAGGCGCGCCTGCCGTAGGGGGTGGCCAGTTCACGCCGCTCTTCGAGAAGGCTGAGCACGAACGCGGTCGAGGAACAGGCGAAGGCGAAGCCTGCGATCAACCCAGGGGCAAGGTCGAGGCCGAACACGAGCGTCAACGCCGCCGCGACGAGCGCGCCCGTAACCCCCATCTGCAAGACGCCGAGCCCGAAGATCGTCCTGCGCATCTCCCACAGACGCGGCAGGCTGAGCTCCAGTCCGATGACGAAGAGGAAGAGGACGACCCCGAACTCCGCGACGCCGAACACGTCCTCCTCGTGCCGGAGGAGACCGAGCCCGTCCGGGCCGAGGACGAGCCCCGCCGCAAGGAAACCGATGACGGTGCCGAGCTTCAGCCGCTTGAACAGCGGCACGGCGACGGCCGTCGCGCCGAGATAGGTCGCCGCTTGGACGAGGAAGTCTGTGTTCGCGGGACCGGCCATGACGATTGTCTTAAAAGACCGACGCGGCCCTGTCGCGGCGGGTACTCAGCCCTCGAAGCGAACGCCGAGCCCCTCCATCAGAGACCGGAAGCTCGGAAAGGACGTGTCGATCGGGGCGGGATCGTCGATCGCGACGGGGCTGTGCGCAGCCGAGCCGAGCACGAGCGCGGCCATCGCGATCCGGTGGTCATGCAGCGTCGCGACCGTACCGCCGCCGGGCACGGTGCCGCCCTCGATCTTCAGCCAGTCCTCTCCCGCCTCGCAGGGTACGCCGTTCGCCTGCAGAAGGGCGAGCGTCGCCGCGAGCCGATCGGACTCCTTCACGCGGAGCTCTTCTAGGCCCTCGATACGCGTGATTCCCTCCGCGAAGGCAGCGGCAACGGCGAGGATCGGGATCTCGTCCACCATGTCCGGCACCTGCTCGGGCATGACGTGCACCGCCCGCAGCGGGCTCGATCGGACCGCGAGGTCGCAGACGGTCTCGCCGCCGACGTCACGCTCGTTTCGGCGTTCGAACCGGGCACCCATCGAGACGAGGACGTCGAGAAGGCCGGTCCGGCGCGGGTTGGTCATGACCCCCGGGATCGTCACCTCCGCCCCCTCGCCGATCAGCGCCGCGACGATGGGGAAGGCCGCGGAGGAAGGGTCGGCCGGCACGGTCACGGGACAGGCCCGCAGGCGCTGACCACCCTCGACGCTGACGCGCAGTCCTGCCTCCATCGGCTCGATACCGATGTGAACGCCGAAGGCGCGCAGCATCCGCTCGGTGTGGTCGCGGGTCGGCACGGGCTCTTCGACCGTGGTGACGCCCTCGGCGCCGAGACCTGCGAGGAGGACGGCGGACTTCACCTGCGCCGAGGGCTTCGGCAGTCGGTAGGTGATGCCGGAAAGCCTTCCGCCCGCGAGGGAGACCGGCAGCTGCCCGCCCCGCGTCACGGCCTGCGCGCCCATGCGGACCAGCGGATCGGTGATCCGCGCCATCGGACGTCCGCGAAGCGAGGCGTCGCCCGTGAAGGTGCAGGGCAGCTGCCGTCCGGCGGCGAGCCCCATCAGGAGGCGCGCGCCAGTCCCGGCATTGCCCATGTAGAGCGCCCGGCTCGGCGCCGCCCAATCGCCTCCGCGAACGCGCCAGGTGCGTTCGTCGCGCTCGATCTCGGCCCCGAAGGCTCGGAGCGCCGCGGCGGTGCGCAAGACGTCGTCGGCCTCGAGCAGCCCCTCGACGATGGTCTCGCCCTCGGCCACCGCGCCGAGCATCAAAGCCCTGTGCGAGATCGACTTGTCGCCGGGAACGCGCGCGATCCCCCGCAGCGGTCCCGACGGGTGTGCGGTCAGCGTCATCTTTTGCGTCCCCTCGCCTGCCCGGCCTTACGTTCTGTGGCAGGCGTCCCGCCCTCTTGCAACCGCCGCCCGCGCGCGGCAGACCCGCCTGAACCCTGCACCAGCAAGAACATTCAAGGACCCCCGTGGCAAACGAAGAGCTTGGCACCAAACGCGACTGCCCCAACTGCGGGGCGCGCTTCTACGACCTCAACAAGGACCCTGCCCACTGTCCCAAGTGCGGCGAGGAGTTCACGCCCGAAGCCCTGTTGAAGCCGCGCCGGATGCGGCCGCAGGAAGAAACGGCCCGGGCCAAGGCGTCGAAGGACACCGAGGCCGACGAGGACGAGGATGAAGACGACGAGGACGAGGACGACATCCCGGCGGACGAGCGGGAGACGAGCCTCGACGAGGTCGATGAGGACGAAGAACCCGCCCAGTCCAAGCGGAAGAAGAGCCTCGACGAGGACGACGAGGAAGAAGACGACGAGGACAATGAGAACCTCGGCGATGACGACATCGGCGACGACGACATCGACATCGAAGAAGACGACGACGTCACCGTCCTCAGCGACGACGACGACGAGGACTTCAGCGGCGTCGTGACCGGCAGCGACGAAGAGGAGGAGCGCTGAGCGCTTCGCTTCCCCGCATGCGGCGGTTCCCGCCGCGCGCCGCGCTTGGGCCTTCGGGCGAACCCCGTTAGGGGATCGCTCCGGAGGCGCCCATGTACTCGATCTTTCTGCCCGTCCTCATTCAGGTCGGCCTGTCCCTCACCCTCCTCTTCGTCCTGCCGACGAAGAGGATGCGAGACCTCAAGTCGGACCCGGCCCTCGCGGAGCGCGCGCGGACCGACACGGGCGTCTATGCCGAGGACGCGAAGCGGTTGGCTTCGAGCTACTCGAACCAGTTCGAGTTGCCGGTCCTCTTCTACGTCGGCGCGGTCTTCGCGATCCTGTTCGGCCTGACCAACTGGTGGACCGGGCTCCTCGCCTGGCTCTTCGTCGCCTCGCGGATCGGTCACGCCGTCATTCACAACACGAACAACAACCTGCGTCACCGCTTCTACGCCTTCGCGGTCGGCCCCTTCGTCCTCGCGATCTTCTGGCTCACCATCGCCTTCGAGGCGCGCGGCAGCCTGATCTTCGACATGAAGGCGAACGAACTCGCGCGCGAAGCGCAGCAAGACTTCTCCGAAGAGATCGGCCTCGTCCCATGAAGATCGCGAGTTGGAACGTGAACTCCGTCGGCGCGCGCCTGCCGCGCGTCCTCGACTGGTTCTCCGAGGCGCGGCCCGACGTCTGCGTCCTGCAGGAGATCAAGTGCGTAGACGAGAAGTTCCCGGCCGAAGCCTTCGAAGACCTAGGCTACGACGTGCACGTCCACGGCCAGAAGACCTATAACGGCGTCGCCCTCCTCTCGCGCCACCCGGTCGAGGACGTGCGTCGCGGCCTGCCGGAGTACGAGGACGAGCACTCGCGCTACATCGAGGCGCTGATCGTGCCGGAGGATGCCGCGCCCTTGCGTGTCGGCGGCCTCTACCTGCCGAACGGCAACCCTGCGCCCGGGCCGAAATACGACTACAAGCTCGCCTGGATGGAAGCGCTCGAGGCGCATGCGAAGCGCCTGCTGGCGACCGAAGAGGCCTTCGCCCTCGGCGGCGACTACAACGTCATTCCGAACGAGAGCGGCGTCTACGACCCCTCTCGGTGGTTGGGCGACGCCCTCTTCCGGATCGAGTCGCGCCAGGCCTACCGCCGTATTCTCAACCTCGGCCTGACCGATGCGCTGCCGCAGTTGATGGGCGAGCCCTACTACACCTTCTGGGACTATCAGCGCGGCGCCTGGGACAAGAACAACGGCCTCAGGATCGACCACTGGCTTCTCAGTCCGCAGGCGGCGGACAGGCTCGAAGCGGGCGGCGTCGACGCGGGCGTGCGCGACCCGAACACGGGCAGTCCCGAGGCCAAGCCGTCAGATCACGTGCCGGTCTGGGTGGAGATCGCCTAGGACTGGTCAGGTCCGCTCCTCCTGCTACACCCGTGTTCATGAAATGGTCCCCCCAACAGGACGAGGCGCTGAAGGCCGCCTCGCGCTGGCTCTCCAACCGCGACAGCCAGGTCTTCCGCCTGTTCGGCTTCGCAGGCACCGGTAAGACGACGCTGGCGCAGCACCTGGCCGAAGGCGTCGACGGCGAGGTGCGCTACGCCGCCTTCACCGGCAAGGCCGCCCACGTCATGCGGCAGCGCGGCTGTCAGGGCGCGCAGACGATCCACTCCCTCATCTACCGCCCCGCCAAGACCGAGGAGGACGAGGAGGGGGACGAACAGCCCATGTTCACGATCCGCCGCGACGCACCGGCGGGCGAGGCGGCGCTCATCATCATCGACGAGTGCTCCATGGTTGACGAGGAGCTGGGGCGCGACCTCCTTTCCTTCGGCGCGCCGGTCCTCGTGCTCGGCGACCCCGCCCAGTTGCCCCCCGTGAAGGGCGGCGGCTACTTCACCGAGGCCGAGCCCGACGTGATGCTGACCGAGGTCCACCGGCAGGCCGCGGACAACCCCATCGTCCGCCTCTCCATGCAGATCCGCGAGGGCGAGGTGCCGGACTACGGCGACTGGGGCGAGGCGAAGGTCATCCGCAAGGCGGACCTCGACCCGCAGGCGGTGATGGACGCCGACCAGGTGCTCGTAGGGACGAACCGCAACCGCAAGCGCTACAACGACCGGATGCGCGAGCGGCTGAACTTCGACGGCGACAGCCCGTGGGTCGGCGAACGCCTCGTCTGCCTGCGGAACAACAAGCAGAAGGGCCTCCTCAACGGCTCCATGTGGACGGTGAAACAGCGGCACGGAAAGAAGAAGGGCATGCTGAGCCTGACCCTCCTGCCCGAGGACGAGGGCCGCTCGGTCAAGGTCTCGGTACTGCCGGAGTTCTTCACCGGCGAGGCGGAGAACCTTCCTTGGCCCAAACGCCGCCGCTCGGACGAGTTCGACTACGGCTACGCGCTTACGGTGCACAAGGCGCAGGGCTCGCAGTGGGACGAGGTCGTGCTCTTCGACGAGAGCTTCGCGTTCCGCGAGCACAAGATGGCGTGGCTCTATACGGGCGTGACGCGTGCGGCGGAGCGCCTGACGGTGGTGAGGTAGCACCGTACCCCACCTCTCCCTATGGGAGAGGTCCAAATCAACGATTTGGGGTGAGGGCCAACAGCGCTCGCGATTAGCCGAACCGCCGTCCCCTCACCCGGCATTGAAGATGCCGATCTCTTCCGAGGGAGAGGTGATACCCACGGCTCAGTCCGCTCCCCAATCGTAAGTTAGTGTCTCGCGAAACCGCTCCGCATCCGCGCGTATGACCTTCCGCTCCCCCTCGTCCTTCCGGTCCAGGTTCCGATAAGGCATCTTCATCCGCGCGTTCTGCCGCAGTTGCCCCTCGTTCCGCATCAGGAAGTCCCAGTCGAGATAGTTGAACGGGCACGCCCCCTTCCCGGTTTTCTTGCCGACGTCGTAGGCACAGTGCCCGCAGTAGTCGGACATCCGGTTGATGTAGGCGCCTGACGCCGCGTAGGGCTTCGACCCCATCACCCCGCCATCGGCGAAGATCGCCATGCCGTGCGTGTTGGGCAGCTGCACCCACTCATAGGCGTCTGCGTAGACGACGAGGTACCATTCGTTGATGTGGTCGGGGTGCACGCCCAGCAGCATGGCGAGCTGGCCCGTGATCATCAGGCGCTGGATGTGGTGCGCGTAAGCGTTGTCGCGCGTGTTCCGCACGGCCTCCGCCACGCAGTGCATGTCCGTCTCGGCTGTCCAGTAGAAGTCCGGCAGCGGGGCCTCGGCGCCGAGGGCATTGCGCTTCTTGTACTCCGGCATCTTCAGCCAGTAGATGCCGCGCACGTACTCGCGCCAGCCGATGATCTGGCGGATGAAGCCCTCCGCGCAGTTGAGCGGCGCGTGGCCCTCGCGGTACGCCTCTTCGGCCGCCTCGCACACCTCCATGGGCGTCAAGAGGCCTGCGTTCATGTACACGGACAGAAGCGAGTGGTTCAGGAAGTCCTGCCCCGTCGCCATCGCGTCCTGATAGTGCCCGAAGCGCGGCAGGCTCTCCTCGACGAAGCGGCCGAGCTGCAACAGCGCGTCGTCGCGCATGTGGCCGAAGGCGTAGTGATCGAGCGTCCCGAAGTGGCCGCCGAACCGGTCCTCGACCAGCGCCATTACCTCGCGCGTCAGCGGGTCGTCCCGCTTTAGCGGCCGCTCGGGCGGCTCATAGCCGTCGGGAAGGCGCTTTCTATTGTCCTGATCGAAGTTCCACTGCCCGCCCTCGGGCTTCCCGTCGCGCATCAGGAGGCCCGTCTTCTTTCGCATCTCGCGATAGAAGAACTCCATCCGCAGCGCCTTGCGCCCTTCGGCCCAGGCGCGGAACTCCGGCAGGGAACAGACGAAGCGGTCGTCGTCGCGGATCGTCACCGGCCGGTTCAGCCGGCGCTGCCACCCCTCCATGTCGTCGGCGAGCCGCACCTCGCCGCAAGCGGTCGTGACCAGCTCGTCGACGCTCTCGTCTTCGAACGCCCGGCGGACCTCGCCGAACAGGCTGCCGGTGTTCGCGGGGTCGTCCAGCGTCACGTAGCGGACGGTGAAGCCCTCGGCCCGAAGGCTCTCCGCGAAGCTGCGCATGGCACAGAACAAGAAGACGATCTTCTGCTTGTGGTGGCGAACATAGGTCGCCTCGTCCCAGACCTCCGCCATCAGGACGACGTCCCGCGCGGGGTCGGCGCCGCGCAAGGCGGGGATGTCGCGGGTCAGCTGGTCACCGAGGACGAGGCGGAGCGCGGGCATGAAACCTCCCTTTCCTTCGTTACCTAGAGCGGGCTAGCAACGAGGCATGACGGGCGGGCCGGACACACTCCTCATTCTTGGCGCGGTGGTGCTCGGCCTCTTCGTGCTGGCCGTCGTTCTGAAGACGGTGATCGGCCTTGCCTTCCGCTACCTGCTCTTCGTCGGGGTCGCGCTCTTCATCTACCAAGGCCGCTACGGCACAGAGGTCATGGCTTGGATGACCCGGGACCTCGCCGTCGAGATCGCGAGCATCGCGGGGGCGGCGTTCGTATCGACCTGGGTCATCGGCGCGCTGTTCCTGAGGCGGACGCGGAAGCGGGTGTTCCTGCTCGCCGCGATCGGCATCCTGATGACGCTGCTCTTCGCAGAGGGGATGCGCGGCTGAGCTGGTCAGTGAACCAGCTCGACCCCGCAGACGCCGTCGATCGTCTTGATCGCGCCCTTCACCGCCACCGTCGCAGGCACGGTGTCGGGCAGCGCTAGCTCCACCTCGCAGCCCGCGTCGCGCAGCGACAGGAGAAGCCGCGCGGCGCCGCGCCCGCCCTGCTGACTGACGACCGCGAGGCGGCGTTTCAGCGCCGGAAGCGCGAGGGGCGAGTCGAGCGTGATGCGGAGCGCCGCCGTGCTCGACGCCGTCTCGCCGTCGAGGCGCCGCGCCCCCTCCCCCGTCAGGCGGACCGTGCCGTCGCGGTCCTCCGCCGTCACGGAGAAGCAGAGGAGCGCGCCCGGGACGAGAAGGTCGCGCTGGGCGTCCAGCACCTCTGAGAACACCGTCAGCTCGAAGTCGCCGGAGCGGTCCGAGCAGGTGATCCAGGCGAACGGCTTGCCCGACTTCGACCGGCGCGGCGTGACCTCGCGGACGATGCCCGCCATCTGGCAGGAGATCTTGGTGCCCTGCGCCGCCTGCATCACTTCCGCCTGCGGACGGACGCCTTTGCTGCCCAGGACCTCGTCGTAGTCGTCGAGCGGGTGGCCGGAGAAGTAGAACCCGATCGAGCCGAGCTCATGATCGAGCTTCTCGAGCGGCACCCAAGGCTCAGCCCTCGGCAGCGGCGGCCGCGCCAGCGCGGGGCCGGCGTCGCCGAATAGGCCGCCCTGCGCGGACGCCTTCTCCTCGGCGTGGCTTGCGGAGTAGCGGCACAGGAACTCCGCCGCGGCGAAGGCGACGGCGCGGTCCGGGCAGAGCGCGTCGAACGCGCCTGCGCGCGCCAACTGCTCGAAGCCGCGCTTGCCGATTCGGCGGCCGTCGATGCGCTCGGCGAAGTCGTGGAGGTCGCGGAAAGGCCCGCCCCGGCGCCGCTCCTCCTCGACGTGCCGCATCGCCTCGGTCCCGACGTTCTTCAGCGCGCCGAGGGCGTAGTGGATCGCGCCTTCCTTCACGGTGAAGTCCATGCCCGAGGCATTGACGCAAGGCGGATGCACCGTCACGCCGCACCGCTTGGCCTCAGACAGAAAACCGCCGAGCTTGTCCGTGAGCCCCATGTCGAGCGACATGGACGCGGCCAGGAACTCGGCCGTGTGGTTCGCCTTGAGCCAGGCGGTCTGATAGCTGATCCAGGCGTAGGCGGCGGCGTGCGACTTGTTGAAGCCGTAGCCTGCGAACTTCGCCACCAGCTCGAAGATCGAGCGCGCCTTGTCGGGGTCGACGCCGTTGTCCTTCGCGCCATTGACGAAGCGGACCCGTTGCAGGTCCATCTCCTCCTTCTTCTTCTTACCCATGGCGCGGCGAAGAAGGTCGGCCTCACCGAGGGAGTAGCCGGACAGGACCTGGGCGATCTGCATCACCTGTTCCTGGTAGATGATGACGCCGTGCGTCTCTTTCAGGATCGGCTCGAGCGTCGGGTACAGATAGTCCGGCGCCTCGCGCCCCGCCTTGCGCTCGATATAGGTCGGGATGTTGTCCATCGGACCCGGCCGGTAGAGCGAGACGAGGGCGATGATGTCTTCGAGGCAGTCGGCGTTCAGGCCCTTGAGCGCCGCGCGCATGCCCGAACTTTCGAGCTGGAACACCCCGACCGCGTCGCCCTTGCCGAGCATGTCGTAGGTCGCCTCGCACCCCATCGGGATCGCCGCCGGGTCGAAGTCACCGCCGATAAGGTCGGCCGCCCGGCGGATGACCGTGAGCGTCTTGAGGCCGAGGAAGTCGAACTTCACGAGGCCCGCAGGCTCGACCCACTTCATGTTGAACTGGGTCGCCGGCATGTCCGAACGCGGATCGAGGTAGAGCGGCACTAGCTCTTTGAGCGGACGGTCGCCGATCACGACGCCCGCCGCGTGGGT
Organism: Parvularcula dongshanensis; assembly: GCF_014199615.1. GTDB lineage: Bacteria > Pseudomonadota > Alphaproteobacteria > Caulobacterales > Parvularculaceae > Parvularcula > Parvularcula dongshanensis. The sequence goes on from NZ_JACHOB010000006.1 coordinate 110,433, forward strand.
CGAGGCGTGGCGGTAGAGCCCTTCGAGCTTCAGCGCGGTGGAGAGGAGGTGCGCGACCTGCTCGTCTCCATCCCGCTCCTGCCGCAGGCGCGGTTCGCCCGCGATGGCTTGGGCGAGCGTCACCGGGTTCGCGGGGTTGTTCGGCACCATCTTGCACAGACGGTCGACCTGGCCGAACGGCATCTGAAGGACGCGCCCTACGTCGCGCAGGACGGCGCGTGCCTGCAGCTTACCGAAGGTGATGATCTGCGCGACGCGGTCGTGGCCGTACTTGCGCTGGACGTAGGCGATGACCTCGTCGCGCCGGTCCTGGCAGAAGTCGACGTCGAAGTCCGGCATCGAGATCCGCTCGGGGTTCAAGAACCGCTCGAAGAGGAGCCCGAAGCGCAAGGGGTCGAGGTCCGTGATCGTCAGCGCGTAGGCGACGAGGCTGCCCGCGCCCGAGCCCCTGCCGGGTCCTACGGGAATGCTCTGCGACTTCGCCCATTGGATGAAGTCCGCGACGATGAGGAAGTAGCCGGGGAAGCCCATCTTCGCGATGATGGACAGCTCCAGCTCGAGGCGCTTCCAGTAGTCCTCTTCGGGCCCTGCGAGTTCGATCGCGGCGAGGCGCTTCTTGAGACCTTCCTTGGCCTGACGTTCGAGCTCCTTCGTCTCCCCCTCGAGGTCGCCGGCGAAGCTGGGCAGGATCGGCGGATGCGTGCGCGGCCGCATGGCGCAACGCTGCGCGACCTCGAGCGTCGCCTCGCACGCCTCGGGCAGGTCCGCGAAGAGCGCCAACATCTCGGCTTCGGACTTGAAGTAGTGGTCCGCGCTGACCCGGCGCCGGTCGTCCTGGCTGATGTAGGCGCCGTTCGCGATGCAGAGGAGCGCGTCGTGCGCTTCGTGGTCGGAGGGCTTCGCGTAGTAGACGTTGTTCGTCGCGACGATCGGAAGGTCGCGGCCGTAGGCAAGGTGCAGGAGGCGCTGCTCGCACGGATACCGCCCTGCCCTGTCCGTCGTCTCTGCGGAGGGGTGCCGCTGCACCTCGACGTAGAGCCGGCGCGGGAACGCCTCTTCTAGGCGGCTCGCCAACGCCTCGGCCTCGGCGTCGCGACCCACGCAGTAGAGCCGGTCGAGCGGTCCGTTGGGCCCGCCGGTCAGGCACAGGAGTCCCGCCGTCTCGTCCAAGAGGTCGGCGAGGTGAATGCAGGTCTGCCCCTCGACCGCCGGGTTCAGATAGCCCTGAGAGCCGAGCGCCATAAGTCGGCGGTACCCCGCCTCGTCCTGCGCGAGGAGCACCACGCGCGGCAGGCCGTCATGCCCGCCCGCGTCGAGCCCCAGATCCTCGGGGCAGACCGCGACCTCCATGCCGGTGATCGGCTGGACGCCCGCCCCCGACAGCACCTCCGACGCTTCGAGCGCGCCGAACAGGTTGTTGGTGTCCGTGACCGCCAGCGCAGGCATCTTCGCCTGGACGCAAACGTCGCGCAGCGCCCCGATGGGCATGGCCCCCTCGGCCAAGGAGAAGGCCGAGTGGCAGTGGAGGTGGATGAAGCTGGCGGGCATGACCCAAGGGGAGAGCGATTCGGCCCGCCCGGCTTGGGTGAACATGGTTAACGCCGCCTCAAGATATCCACAGGGACGGCCCGTAGGGCCGCCCGGTTCGCCCTCAGCCGAACGGTCCGCCCAGCACCGTCGCCGCCGCCACGAGGCCGATCTGCACCATCATGCCCAGGCCGTCCTTGATCGTGTTCGCCATGGTCGTCATCCCTCACTTGTTCCGCGAATGTTCGTATTCGTGGTTTGTTCTAGCCGCAAGGAATGTTTGCCTGATGTTCTCTCCAATCCGGTTAGGCGCCTTCCTGTCCGGGGCGGCGGAGAGGGGCCGAAAGCTAGGAAACTAGGGGGTTTATGCGCGTTCCTGTTTCGTCCCAGTTCCGAGTCGGACTTTTCCACAAGTGGTGCAAGGTCACGAAGGCGGGACAGCACGGCGTTGCGTTCTGAGCCGGGTCGAAGCCTTCTGCGAACCTCGGGTCAGAACCCGCTGTTCGGTGTCGGTATCGCCGTCAGCGAAAGGCAGAAATCCGTGAGCGACAACAGAAACAGCGAGGGCGAGCCGGATGCGCCGAGCGGCCTTCGCATAGATCGCGAAGAGACCGAATCGAAGGGCCGCTACGACGCGACGCTGGACGGTTCGGGCGGGGAGATGACCTACTCCCGGGCCGGCGAGAAGACGATCATCATCGATCATACGCGGGTCGACGAGGCCCTACGAGGACGAGGCGTCGGCCAGGCGCTCGTCCGGCGCGGCGTCGAGGATGCGCGCGCGGAGGGACGCAGCATCATCCCCCTCTGCCCCTACGCGAAGGCGCAGATCGAACGCCATGAGGCGTGGCGGGACGTTCTGAAGAAGTAGGCGACCGGGACGACGGGACGGTCGGCGTGTTTCGCTCTACCTCGTTGGCAGACCGAACGGAGACGACCATGCCACAGCGCCTCGGCGGCACCTTCACCTTCCCCGGCACCGACCTCACGGTGCATCGCCTCGGCTACGGCGCGATGCAGCTTGCGGGCCCTCACGTCTTCGGCCCGCCCAAGGACCGCGACGCTGCGCTCGACGTCCTGCGCGAAGCCGTCAGCCTCGGCATCGATCACATCGATACCAGCGACTACTACGGCCCGCACGTCACGAACGAGATCCTCCACGAGGCGCTGCACCCCTATCCGCGCGGCCTGGTCATCGTCACGAAGGTCGGCGCCTATCGCGACGAAGAGGGCGCTTGGCTTCCCGACATGTCGCAGGCGGGCCTGACCAAAGCGGTAGAGGACAACCTCGGCCGCCTCGGATTGCGGGCGATGGACATCGTGAACTTGCGCTTAATGGAGAAGGACGGCGACCTCGAAGGGCCGCTGAGGACCCTCGTCCGGCTCAAGGAACAGGGCCTCATCCGTCACATCGGGATCAGCAATGTGAGCCCCGCCCAGGTCCGGGCGGCAAGGCAGATCGCGCCCATCGTCTGCGTGCAGAACGAGTACAACATCGCGAACCGTGGCGATGACGCGCTGATCGACGAACTGGCGGAAGCCGGCATCGCCTACGTGCCCTTCTTCCCGCTCGGCGGCTTCTCGCCGCTGCAGTCGGAGACGCTGGACGCGGTGGCGAGGGATCTAGAGGCGCCCCCCCGCTCCGTCGCGATCGCCTGGCTGCTGCAACGCGCGCCCAACGTGCTCCTCATCCCGGGCACGTCGTCCGTCGATCACCTGCGCGAGAACGTCCGGGCGGCGGAACTGACCCTGCCGCCGGACGCCCTCGAGCGGCTGGACGGCATCGCCGCCCAGCGGGGCTGACCGTCAGAACGAGGTGCAGATCTTGCCGAAGTGCTGGCCGGACTTCTCGTACTCGAAGGCGGCCTTCAGGTCGGCGAGGTCGAAGGTCCGGTCCACGATCGGCTTGATGCCGGTCGCCTCCAGGCCCTCGATCATTTCGATCTGATGCTGGCGGCTGCCGACGGTGACACCGTGAACGGTCGCCTGCTTGCCGCTGAGCGCCGCGGTCGGCACCTCGCCGGACGCGCCGGTCAGGACGCCGATCATCACGATGCGCCCGCCGATCGCGACCGCGTTAATGGAGTTCGGCAGCGTCCCCGCCCCGCCGATCTCGACCACGACGTCCGCGCCGCGCCCGCCGGTCAGCTTCGTGACCGTGTGGCCCCAGTCCTCGTCCTCCTTGTAGTTGATGAGCTCGGAGGCACCCATCTCGCGCAGGCGGTCCAGCTTCTCCTTCGAAGAGGACGTCGCGACGACCGTCGCGCCCATCGCCTTCGCCATCTGGAGCGCGAAGATCGACACCCCGCCCGTGCCCATGGTCAGGACCGTGTCGCCAGGCTTCAAACCGCCTTCGACTACGAGCGCGCGCCATGCCGTCAGCGCCGCCGTCGGCAGGGTCGCGGACTCCTCGTGGCTCCAGCCCTTCGGCTGGCGGGTGAAGTGCGTGGCGGGCGCGACGACGACCTCGCGGGCGAAGCCGTCGATCCCGTCGCCAGGTGTACGGCCGAATCCCGTCGCGGTCGCGCGGTCCTTTTGCCAATCGGGGAAGAAGACCGAGAGCACGGCGTCGCCCTTGGCGAACTCCGAGACGCCCTCACCGACGGCCTCGACGATCCCCGCCCCGTCCGACATGGGGATGCGGCCATCATCGGCCTGCATCCGCCCCGAGCAGACGGCGAAGTCGTGGAAGTTGAGCGAGTTCGCGTGAATGCGGACGCGGATCTCGCCCGCGCCCGGTTGGCCGGGATCATCGCAGGTCTCGACGGAAAGCTTCTCTAGGCCTTCGCCTTCGCGGACTCGGACACAGCGCATGGGAACCTCGAAATGGTTGCTTAGGTCCGCCGAACACGCACCGGCGGGGTGAAGGTTCACCGTGCTGTTGCCGCAGCCCGATCCGCGACGATGTTCCCACGACGTTCCCTTTAGGTTATCCCGTCCCCATGCCGTCCCTCTCCGAACGCGCCGCCGCCCGTCCGTCCCCCGCCCTCGTCGGGGGCGAGCCCCACTATCTTGAGGGGCTGAACCCGCCCCAGCGAGAGGCCGTGCTGACGACGGAAGGGCCCGTCCTGATGCTTGCCGGCGCAGGCACGGGGAAGACGCGAGCGCTCACGACGCGCCTCGCGCACATCCTGTCGACCGGCCTCGCCCGCCCCTGGGAGGTCCTCTGCGTCACCTTCACCAACAAGGCCGCGCGCGAGATGCGCGAGCGGATCGGCGCGCTGGTCGGTGATTCGGTCGAGGGAATGCGCTGGCTCGGCACCTTCCACTCGATCGGTGCGCAGATCCTGCGTCGCCACGCCGAGGTCGTGGACCTGAAGTCGAGCTTCACGATCATCGATACCGACGATCAGGTCCGTCTCTGCAAGCAGGTGATCGAGGCGGCGGGCCTCGACGAGAAGCGCTGGACGGGGCGCGGGCTCGCGGGGCTGATCGACGACTGGAAGAACCGCGGCCTGACGCCCGACGAGGTGCCGGGTCGCGAGGCGCACGAGTTCGGCGAGGGCAAGGCCATCGCGCTCTACCGCGCCTACCAGGCCCGCCTCGTCGCCCTGAATGCCGCCGACTTCGGCGACCTCCTCGTGCACAACCTGACGATCTTCCGCACGAAGCCCGACATCCTCGCCGAGTACCACCGCCGATTCCGCTACCTGATGGTCGACGAGTATCAGGATACCAACGTCGCCCAGTACCTCTGGCTGCGCCTCCTCGCGCGGGACGACGAGGGCAAGACGGGCGGCAACGTCTGCGTGGTCGGCGACGACGATCAGTCGATCTATGGCTGGCGCGGCGCGGAGGTCGAGAACATCCTTCGGTTCGAGAAGGACTTCCCCGGCGCCAAGGTCATCCGTCTGGAGCAGAACTACCGCTCGACGCCATCGATCCTCGCTGCCGCCTCCGCCGTCATCGCCAACAACGAGGACCGGCTCGGCAAGACGCTGTTCACGGACGTTCCCGAAGGCTCGAAGGTAATCCTGCGCGGTGTATGGGACGGCGACGAGGAAGCGCGCGTCATCTGCGACGACATCGAGTCCGAGCAGATCAAGGGACGCTCGCTCTCCGACATGGCCGTCCTCGTCCGCGCGTCCTTCCAGATGCGCAGCTTCGAGGAGCGCTTCAACACGGCCGGCATACCGTACCAAGTCGTCGGCGGCCCCCGCTTCTACGAGCGCGAGGAGACCCGCGACGCCCTCGCCTACCTCCGCCTCGTGCGGAACCCCGACGACGACCTCAGCTTCGCGCGCATCGTCAACAAGCCGCGCCGCGGCTTCGGCGACAAGGCGATCCAGATGCTGAACGTCGCATCGCGGATGAACGGCACGAGCCTGACGGGCGCTGCCCGCTTCCTGCTCGAGACGTCCGAGCTCAAGGGCAAGGCGAAGTCCGCCATGCGCGAGTTCCTGGACAGCCTCGACCGATGGGCCGACGCGGCCAAGGACAAGCGCCCCGGCGACCTCGCCGAACTCGTCCTCGAAGAGTCGGGCTATACGGACTTCTGGAAGGCGTCGAAGAACGCGCAGGCCCCCGGCAAGCTCGAGAACCTGAAAGAGCTCGTCAACGCCGCCTCCGAGTTCGACACGCTCGAAGGCTACCTCGACCACGTCGCCCTCGTCTCCGAGCGCACCTCCGACGAGGAGAGCGGTCAGGTCTGGCTGATGACGCTCCACGCCGCGAAGGGGCTCGAGTTCCCGGTCGTCTTCCTGCCCGGTTGGGAGGAGGAGCTGTTCCCGTCGGGACGAAGCCTCGACGAGAAGGGCAAGGACGGCCTCGAAGAGGAGCGCCGCCTCGCTTACGTCGGCATCACGCGCGCGCGGGAGAGCTGCCGCATCAGCTTCGCGGCGAACCGCCAGGTCTACGGCCGCTGGCAGTCCGCCCTCCCCTCCCGCTTCGTCGACGAGCTGCCAGAGGAACACGTCGACGTCGCCTCCGAGCCCGGCCTCTACGGCGTCGCGGCCAAAAGCCTGCCCTCGCACAGCCAGTTCCACGACCTCGTGGTCGAGCGGACCGAGAGCGGCGGCGGCTACGACACGCCGGGCTGGCGCCGGGCGCAGCGCGCGGGCCGCAGCGGGAAGGCACCGATCGAAGGATCGGCGACCCTCATCGCATCCTCCGCCCCCGGCCAGTCGGACTTCGAGAGGGACCAACGCGTCTTCCACCAGAAGTTCGGCACTGGTACCGTTCGCCGCGTCGACGGCAACAAGCTCGAGGTCGAGTTCGATCACGCAGGCCTCAAGAAGGTGATCGGAAGCTTCCTGAGCGCCGCTTGAGGACCATGCCACTCGGCGCGTTAAGGCGAAGCCCCCGTCCTGCCTGACGTTGCGTCCCGGGCGTTAACCGCGTCTCGGCACGTGGCGTTATCCCTCACCCCTCCATCATGCCGGATTATCGGCCGGAGACGCGCGTCTCGCGTTTGGCGAGGGGAGTCGGGCAATGACGAACACGAAGGTGAGCCTGAAAACGAAGCTCGAAAGCTCGGTCTTCGGAAAGATCGCGGCGTTTGCGAAGGGCGAGCGCGGCGCGGTCACGACGTGGTACGCCATCCTCCTCGTGCCGATGCTCGGCTTCACCTTCGGAGCGATCAAGTTCAGCCAGCTCGCCGAGCAGCGCTCTGGCATGATCGACGCCATGGACGCCGCCGCCCTCGGCATAGCCCGTCAGTACAAGCTGGAGGACATCGAGCCCTGCTCCATGGCGTCCCCTAAGACCGACGAGGCGCGGGAGCAGAAAGAGGCGCTGATCCGCTACGGCCGTGAGTTCTTCCGTAAGAACTATCCGGGCTACTCGCAGCTCTACTCGAACGGCAATCTCAACGCGAAGTTCGACGTCGACAACCATCTGACCTTCGAGATGGACTGCGCGAAGATCACTGCCCGTGCCGATGCGTTCTCGGACATGGGCGGGATCCTTTCGACCTATTTCGGCGTCGGGGCCATTCCGCTGAACCTGACGAGCGAAATCTCGTTGCCCGGTGCCGGCCGGGTCGAGATCGCCCTCGTGCTCGACGTCACCGGGTCGATGTCGAACAGGGTCGACGGCGAGCGAAAGATCCAAACGCTCAAGGACGCGGTCAAGCGCATGCTCGACCACGACCAGTTCTACGGGCCCGACGACGACGCCACGAACGAGTTCCTGAAGATCAGCGTCGTACCGTTCAACACCATGGTGAACGTCGATGCCGATTACGTCGGCAAGGACGAAGACGGCATCGTCCGGGACCGGGCGACCAACTGGATGGACGGTTACGGCGGCAAGACACCAGAGTCCTACTGGCACGGCAGCAACTTCTTCTTCGCCCGCGAGAACGGCTCGGTCTTCGGTCAAACTCCAGGGCCGAACCGCCAGACGATCCAGTCCTCGCACGTCGAAGTAAAAGACACGAAGGTCAATCACTTCGACTTGTTGAAGAGCGTCGCCTCGAACGGCGCGACGTGGAAAGGCTGCGTCGAGGCGCGCCCCTTCCCTCTCGACGAGGTTCCGGTCTCGCCCGGCACCGAGCTGACGGATCAGGCCTACAACCAGATCTTCCAACAGCCTTCGTTCGTCAGCGGAATGAACTGGAACGCGCGCAAGCCGTGGAACAACTTCGCGGCGCGAAAGCCTTGGCTTTGGGACCCGAAGAACGCCAAGGAAACCTACTTCGTACCGACCTTCGCGCCGGACGACGTCGATTGCTACTATGCGTGCAGCTACGACTTCAACTACGAGTCCAACAAAGATCACTTCATGCGGGCGTTCACGCCCGTCGACCCTCAGGGATACCGGCTTAGGGATCCATACGGCAACTACCGCGTCGATTTCCCCGGTGATCTATTCGATACGGTCGGGCCTTGGACCGAAAGCCACTACGTTAATCAGTACGTGTACGATTACCAGTTCACCTCGCCCTGGACGAGCGATCGCGAAGACGCGGAGCGCTACCGCAACCTCGTTCTGCACGCCCGTGGTCAACTCGGCTGCTCCGACCAGGGCTACAACATGGGCAACTCGCCCGAACTTCAACGCGCACTAGATCGGATGGGTTATACCAATTCGGGCTGCCGCAGCGACGAGTACAAGTTCCGCGAAGGCTATGTCGGGGTCTGGAACGGCAGCAAGTTCGTGGGACGTTACGAACATGCGAGCGACAGCTTCCGCACGGGGCAGAACAGCCCCTCGTCGCACGGCCTTCCGTCGACCGGGCCGAACGCAGGCTGCGGTGGCCCCGTCTTGCCGCTGACGACGAAGAAGAAGGCCATCTGGAACCACGTCCAAAAGCTCAACGCTAGCGGCAGCACGAACACGGCGGTCGGGTTGATCTGGGGATGGCGGACGCTGACGCCGAGCGCGCCTTACATCGAGGCGGTCGATCCGAACACGCCCGAAGGGCAGCTCTGGCGTAAGTTCGTCGTGCTGATGACCGACGGGAACAACGATTCGCCCGATGCGAATTCGCACATGCTCAGCCTGTACACGACCTACGGCTTCGCGAACGAGAACCGGCTCGACCTGAACTTCACGGCGGGCAGCAGATCGTCTTCCAGGGCGGCCTTCGACGACGAGATGGACGCGAAGACGATCCGCATCTGCCACCGAATGCGGGAATCCGGGATCAAGGTCTTCACGGTCGGCTTCGACATCAACTCGGGCAGCCGAGCGGACAAGATGCTGCAAGCCTGCGCAGTCGACGAGGACGCGTATTACTTCGCCGAGTCCGAGGATGACCTCGCCGATGCGTTCGAGTCGATCACCTCGAAGATCGTCGAACTCCACATCTCGGGGTAAGGAGGACGACATGCGCGTACTGAAGAACTTCGCGAGGAAGACGGACGGTGTGACCGCCATCGAGTCGGTCTTCATCATTCCTGTCTTCTTCGCCCTCGTCTTCTCGACGTTCGAAGTCGGGTACGTGTTCTTCACGACCGCGATGGTCGAGCAATCGACCAGCATCAACGCTCGCCGCGTCAAGGTCGGACGGGCGTTCAAACCCGGCCTCCAGTACAACGCTGAGCCGGGCGAGTGCCAGACCGGCATGGAATGCTTCTTCGATTCGATCTGTAGCGGGCTCATCATCACGTCGAACTGTGACAACCTTGCGGTCGAGGTGCGCCGCTTCGACAGCTTCGCGGACATCCCGAACGACGAGATGAACTGCCGCGACGATGAAGGGTTCAAGTTCGACGAGCAGCTCTACGAACCTGGCGACAAGAACGATATCATCCGTGTGCGGGTCTGTTACAACCTGCAAACGGTCAATCCGACGGTCGGGCTGAACCTGGCACAGAACGACGATGGCACGCGCTCCATCATCGCCGTGCAGATCATGCGCAACGAACCCTTCCTCAGCGCGAAGGAACTGAACCCGAACCTCGTCGACGAGGAGAACTGATCATGGGGTTCCTGTCCAAACTCCGACGCTTCCATGCCGAAGAAGGCGTCATGGCGATCGAGTTCGCCTTCATCGCGCCGGTCATGTTGTTCACCATGTTCGGCCTGATCGAGGTGACCGACGCCATCATGGCGCGACGCCGCGTGGACATGGCTGCCAGCATGATGGGTGACCTGACGACCAACATCATGGACGACTGGATCCACGAGGACGATGTCCAGGCTATCTTCGACGTCGGCGAGAACGTCCTGCATCCTTACGGCATGCGAGACATCTACGCGCGAATGACAGCCATCACCTACGATCCCGACAAGGAGGAGATGGTCGTCGTCTGGGCGCGGTGCGAGTTCAACGGTTTGGCGGTATCACCCGAGACCGACGACCAGGACGAACAACAGAATCACAGCTGTCAGAACGAGGGAGAGATCTTCGACCGGCTGAAAGCGAACCAATCGATGCTCGACGACGAACTGGTCGTGCAGGAGAACTATCACCTCGTGGTCACCGAGATGACCTACAGTTTCCAATCGAGCCTTTCGAACATCATCTTCGAGCCGTTCCAGATCAACGTGCAGGAACTGAGGCTGCCGCGTCGCACGGCGAAGCTGGACCTCTGTACAGACCAAGGATGCAGCAGCGGCCGTGCCTGGGACGCGAACGCGAAGAGGCCGACCAGCTGAGTTCCTCTAGGCGCGCTCGGTCCGCAGCGAATCCAAGAGCAAGGCCGCAGCTCCGCGTAGAGCTGCGCCCTTCGTCGTCAGAAGGCTGACGGGCGCCGCCTTCGTGTAGCTGCGCATCTTGCTGTCGCCTTCGAAACGCTCCGCGAAGCCCGATCCCAGAAGGAGGTCGGGAATGCGCGGCAGGATGCCCCCGGCGAGCATGACCCCGCCCCGCGCGCCCGTCCCGAGGCACGCGTCGGAAGCGACCGTGCCCAAGAACAAGCAGAACGCCCGCACGGTCCGCACGGCTTGGCTGTCGCCCTCGGCTGCCGCCGCCGTGACGTCCGCGGCGGTCATGGGCGGGGTCACCAGGCCCGCCATCTCTCCGAGCGTCTCGTGGAGCATGACGAGGCCGGACCCGGACAGAACGTCCTCCGCCGTCGTCACCCGCCCGATCCGCCGCGCGATGCGGTGCGCGATCTCGGCCTCCTCCTCGGTACGGGTTGCGAGGACGACGTGACCGCCTTCGGTCGGGACGGTGAGCGGTCCGTGCCCGGTGAGGATCAGCATGCCTTGCCCAAGCCCCGTTCCCGGACCGATCGTTAGGATGGGCGCGCCTGCGATGGCGTCCCCCTTCTTGACGACGAGAACGTCCTCGGGACGCGCGAGCGCCGCGAACCGGCTGATCGCCTGGAAGTCGTTGACCAGGAGGCAGCGCTGGAAGCCGAACTGCCCCGCCGTGCGGTCGGCGTGAACCACCCACGGGCTGTTGGTGAACGAGACCTCCCCCCCGGCCGCCGGGCCGGCCACGGCGAAGCAGGCCATGTCCGGCGCCCCCGCGACTCCCGCGAGGTAGTTCGCGACGGCGTCCTCGAAGCGGGGGTAGTCCGCGACCGCCAGCGTTCGCGCATCGGTGACCGATCCGCCCGCCTCCGCGATGGCGAAGCGGGCGTTCGTCCCGCCGATGTCCGCGACCAATATCGACATTCGCTCTTCCCTCACCCCGCTTCGCCCAGCGCGCCGAGCCCGACCAGCGCCGCGCCGACGACACCGGCATCGTCACCCAATTCGGGCGGAACAAGCGCATCGGCTACGCCTTCGCAACCCTCCGGCGGGGGAAGGTAGCCGGCGAGGCGCGCTTCGGTCTCCGCCGCCACCGTGCCTAGCAGCCCGTCCGTCTTCATGACGCCGCCGCCGAGCACGATTCGGCCTGGCCTGTGCGCCAGGAACAGGATGCGGCAGAGCTCGGCCAAGTAGCCTGCCACCAGGCGATGGGCCTCGTGGTCGCGCGGCAGTGCGGAAAGCGGCGCCCCCCAGCGCTTCGCGATGCTCGGCCCCGCGGCCAACCCCTCGAGGCAGTCGCCGTGGAACGGACAGGCGCCGCCCGCGCGGTCATGGCTGCCGCGCGGCACGCCGACATGTCCCATCTCGAAGTGGCCCTCACCGGTGACGATCGACGATCCGCGCGCGACGCCCACTCCTATGCCCGTGCCGACCGTCACGTAGGCCAGCGTTCCACTGTCCGGGTCGAGGCCGCGCCCGGCGCCCCGCCTGCCCTCGGCCAGGGCCGCCGCGTCGACGTCGCTCGCGAAGCCAGTCCTGGGCGCGAGGCCGGACAAGGCGCCGAGCACGTCCGCCCCCGCCCAGCCCGGCTTTGGCGTCGCGAGCAGGCGTCCGTAGTCTGGGCGACCGGCTCGCGTCTCGGCCGGACCGAAGCAGCCGACGCCCAGCGCTCGGAACGGTCCGCGGTCCAGAAGCCAAGCCCGAACGGCGCCGAGCGTGGCTTCGGGTTCCCTCGTCGGGATCACCGCGCGTTCGGCGACCCGAAGGTCGCCGTCCAGCACGGCGCAGACGAACTTCGTCCCTCCGCCCTCGACCGCAGCGACGCGGTCGTCAGGGCCGAGAGAGCGGTTCATCCTACTCTGCCCGCGCCCGGACGAACGCGTCGAGGAGGCGCACGCCGAACCCGGTCGCGCCCTTCGGGCAGAGGTCCTTGTCCTTCGCACTCCACGCCATGCCCGCGATGTCGAGGTGGGCCCACGGCGTGCCCTTCTGGACGAACTTCGACAGGAACGCCGCCGCCGAGGAGCTGCCGCCGTCGCGCCCGCCGATGTTCTTCATGTCGGCGACGTCGGACTTGATCATGTCGCGGTGCGCATCGCCCAGCGGCATCCGCCACAGCCGCTCGCCGGAGGCTTCACCCGCCGCCATGAGCGCAGCGGCCAAGTCGTCGTCCTCGGTGAACATGCCGCCATACTGGTCGGCGAGGCTGATGATGATCGCGCCCGTCAGCGTCGCGAGGTCGACGATCGCGGACGGCTTGTAGCGGTCCTGCGCGTAGTGAAGCACGTCGGCGAGGACGAGGCGTCCTTCCGCGTCCGTGTTCAACACTTCGATCGTCTGTCCCGACATGGAGGTAACGATGTCCGACGGCCGCTGCGCGTTGCCGTCGGGCATGTTCTCGACGAGGCCGATCAGGCCGACCACGTTCGCAGGCGCCTTGCGCGCGGCGAGGGCGTGGAGGGCGCCCGTCACGGCCGCCGCCCCGCCCATGTCCATCTTCATGGCTTCCATGCCGGCGCCCGGCTTGAGGCTGATGCCGCCGGTGTCGAACGTCACGCCCTTGCCGACGAAGGCGATGGGTCGCTCGTCCTTCGCCCCGCCGTTCCAGCGCATCACGGCGAGGAAGCTCTCGCGCGTCGAGCCCTGCCCGACGCCCAGAAGGCTGCCCATGCCGAGCTTCATCATCTGCGCCTCGTCGAGGATCTCGACCTCGATGCCGACGGATTCGAGTTCGCGGCAGCGCTCGGCGAAGCTCGCCGGGTAGAGCATGTTGGGCGGCTCCGAGACGAGGTCGCGCGCGGTCCGCACGCCCGCCGCCACGGCGGCATCGTCCGCGTAGGCGGCTTCCGCGTCCGCCGCGTCCGTGACGGCGACGATCTTGCGAAGCTTGGGCAGGTCGTCGGGCTCCGCGGACTTCTTGTACTTGGTGAACGAGTACGCGCGCATCTCGGCGCCGAGCGCGGCCTGCGCCGCGAGTTGCGCCGGGGTCAGCGCACCGAGCGCGACGTCGCTGAGCACCAGCGCGCAGCTCGCATGGCGCGCCTGCGCAGCCGCTGCCGCCTTGCCGCCGAAAGCGTTGGCATCGGCCGGACCGAAGCTGTCCGCCTTGCCTACGCCGACGAGCAGGACGACCGCCTCATCAAGGCCCTCGGGGCCTGCCACGCTCAGCGTCTGGCCTTTCTTGCCATTGAAGTCCGAAGCCCGCGCCGCGCGCGACAAGGCGCCCGAGCTGCGCGCGTCTATCGTCTTGAAGGCGTCCGAGCCGAGGCCGTCCTCGGCGACGGGGACGGCCAGAAGGCCGGTGGTGGGCAGGTCCGGTGCGAATACGACGTCCATAGAAATTCCCGTAGCTCAGAGCGCCGCTGCGCCCTTGACGATTGGCAACGGGCGGCTTCTAGGCGCAGTTAAGCGCGCGTGCTAACCGCCTGTCACCCGCTCGTGAAGCCGCGGCGGCCGCACCGCACCCCGCCCCGTCAGCGAGGCTCATCGTCTTGACCCGGCTCGACCTCTACCTCTTCCGCGCCGCCGGGCTGCCGCTCGTATGGACGCTCATCTGCACGACGGCGGTGGTCTGGCTGACCCAGGTGCTGCAGCGGGTCGACCTCATGGTCGAGGACGGCGGCTCCCTCGTCGCCTTCCTGCGCGTGACGATCCTCCTCCTGCCGAGCCTCGTGGGCGTGGTGACGCCCTTCGCCTTGCTGGCGGCCATCCTCTACGCGCTGAACATGCTCGCGACGGACAACGAGTTGCCGGTGATCGGCGCGGCGGGCGGCAGCCGCCTTCGCATCGCCCGGCCGCTGATCCTGCTCTCCGTCCTCGCGAGCGTCCTCGTCCTCTGGGTCAACCTCGACCTCCAGCCGCGAAGCTACCGTGCGATGAAGGACACGGTGCAGGAGGTGCGCTCGGACCTCGCCCGCGCCTTCATCCGCTCCGGCGTCTTCACCGAGGTCATGGACGGGGTGACGATCTACGCCGACGAGGTTCGGCCCGGCGACCAGTATGTGGGCCTCCTGATCCACGACGCCCGCACCCCGGGCGCCGCCCGCACCTACACGGCGGAGAGCGGCCTCTTCAAAGTGACCGAGTTCGGGCCCCGCCTGCTCCTCGCCCGCGGGACGGCCCAGCGGGTCGATCCCGATGACGGCCGCGTCGAGGTGGTCCGCTTCATGGAGACGGCTGTGGACCTTGCGAGCCTCGAAAGCTCGCCGGGGGAGCGGACGATCGAGGGGACCGAGCGCTACCTCGGCGAGCTTCTGCACCCCGACCCGACGAACGCTTACGACCGCGAGCAAGCGGGCGAACTCATCGCGGAGGGGCACGCGCGCCTCGCGACGCCGCTCTACGCCCTCGCCTTCGGCCTTCTCGCGTCCGCCGTGCTCCTGACCGCGCCCGTCAACAGGCGGGGGCACGCCCGTCGCCTGATGCTGGCGATCGCCTTCGCCATCATCCTTCGCACGCTCGGCTTCGCGGCGCAGACGGCTGCCGTCGACACTCCGGCGCTCAACGTCATTCAGTACCTCGTGCCGGTGGCCGGTGCGGTTTGGGGCGCCGGCGTTCTGACCGGTCGGTTCTGGGCCGTCCGGCGGCGGCATGTTCCCAACACGGGTCTCTTCCCCGGCATGAGCGGTGCGGCGGCATGAGGCTGCGCCTTTACGTCCGCTACCTCATGCGCCGCACCCTCGTCGGGATCGCCGGCCTCTTCCTCGTGATCGGCGCGCTCATCGTCACCGTCGACCTGATCGAGGCGCTTCGCGAGGTCGGCAAGATCGAGGGCGCCGGCTTCCTGACCGCCCTCCGCCTCACCCTCCTGCGCGCCCCTCAGGTGCTGCTCACGCTCAGCCCCTTCGTCTTCCTCTTCGGCACGCTCTTCGCCTTCGGCCAGATGGCGAAGTCGTCCGAGATCGCGGTCATGCGGGCGGCGGGGGTCTCGGTCTGGCGGCTCGTCGTCCCGGGCGCCGCCCTCGCGGTGATCCTGGGCTTCGCGACCGTGACCGCCCTCGACCCTCTCGCCGCGCGGATGGAGAGCAGCGCCCAGGCGCTGAAGAACGAGGTTCGCGGGCGGGACGGCAAGATGCTCGCCGCCTTCCGCGAGGGGATATGGCTCCGCCAACGCGAAGAGGGCATCACGATGGTCATTCACGCGGCGCGCTTCGATCCGGCCGATTCGATGCTGCACGACGTGACGATCTGGAAGCGCACGCGCGAAGGCACCTTCCTCGAACGGTGGGACGCGAAGACCGCCGCCGTGACCGAGGACGCCTTCGTCCTGGCCCAGGCGCGCCGCACCGCGACCGGGCTTCGCCGGGCGGACGAGCGTGCCCTTTATGTCCTTCCCGTCGGCCTCGACCTTCGCGCCCTGCGAGAGGACAAGGCCAAGCCCGATGCACTCTCCGTTTGGGAGCTGCCTGACATGACCCGCGTGCTCGAAAGCGCAGGGCTTTCCACGATCTCCTACCGCCTGCGCTATCACGACCTCTGGTCGCTTCCGCTCAAGCTCGCGGCGATGGTCCTGATCGCCTGCGCGTTCTCGGTCAGCGGCAATGCCCGTCAGGGCGGCATCGCACGGCTGATGGGCGTCGGCGTGGCCGCGGGCTTCGTCCTCTTCATCGTATCCGAACTCTCGGCCGCCACGGCGGAGGCTTCGATCGTCCCGGTCGCCCTCGCCGCCTGGGCGCCGGCCATCCTCGCGATACTCGCGGCGACAAGCCTTCTCCTCTTCCGCGAGGACGGCTAGGCGGCCCCGGGGTCAGCTTTCGTTTACCTTTGAACCGTTAACCGAGGGGCCAGGTTTTGCGTCGCAGGAGCAGTGTCGGCATGGCGGTGTCCAGGATCGCGCTGGCGGCCGCCTTTCTCGGTCTCGGCACCACGGCGGCCCGTCCCCAGGACATCTCGGTCACGGCCGAGGGCGGCGAGACCGTCCTCTTCCGCGCCGACGCCGTCGTGCGCGAGACGGCGGACGGACCCATCGTCGCGACCGGCAACGTGCGCGCGAACTATGGCGGCCGGTACCTCACCGCCGACCAAGTCATCTACGACCCTCGGACCGAGATCGTCACCGCGTCGGGCAACGTCGCGATCTACGAGGAGACGGGCGAGGTCTACTTCGCCGACGAAGTGGACCTGACCGAGGACCTCGGCACGGGCGTCGCGACGAACTTTTCCGCGCTTCTCGCCGGAGACAGCCGCCTCGCTGGCTCGTCCGTCAGCCGCCAGCCCGGTCGGAACGACCTCAACAACGCCGTCTACACCGCCTGCGAGGTTTGCACCGAAGAGGGCAACGACCGCACGCCCACCTGGCAGATCAAAGCCCTGCGGGTCACGCAGGACGAGGAAGAGAAGGTCATCCGCTTCCGGAACGCCTTCGTCGAGGTCTTGGGCGTCCCGATCTTCTATACGCCCTACTTCCAGATCGCCGACCCGTCGGTCGAGCGTCAGTCGGGCTTCCTGACGCCAAGCATCGGCACGTCGTCCCGCCGCGGCTTCGAGGCGGAGGTTCCCTACTACTGGTCGATCTCCGACTATCAGGACGTGACCTTCAGCCCCCGCCTCATGACCGACCTCGGCGTGCTGGCGAAGGGCGAGTACCGCCTGCGCACCCATGACGGCGGCGTCGTGATCCAGCCCGGGATCATCAATCCGTCGGGCGGCGACACGACGCAGCTCGCGGACATTCCGGACACGCGCTGGCACTTCTTCGGCAACGCGTTCAAGGAACTCGATGACGACTGGCAGGCCGAACTCGACGTCAACTTCGTGTCGGACGACCTCTACCTGCGCGAGTACGACATCGAGCCCGAAGGCGAGCTACGCGACGCGGTCGACATCCTGCAGCCGGACCGGCTGACTTCCGAACTGGCGCTGACCCGGCGCAGGCCCGACAGCTTCACCGACGTATCGGCGATCACCTTTCAATCCCTGCGTCGGCGGGACGACGACAGCTACTCCGCGGATGCCCTGCCGCGCATCACCCACCAGCGCAGCTTCGGCGTGCCGCGGATCGGTGGCGAGTTGTCGGTGCTCGGAAACTTTCTCTACCTGAACCGTCAAACCGGCCTCGACACGGCGCGCGGCGTTCTGTCTGCGACCTACGAGAAGGCCTATACGACGCGTTCGGGCCACCGCCTTCGCGGCTTCGCGCAGCTGCGTGGGGACGTCTACCGCTTCGAGGACGCGAACCTGGGCATCGAAAGCTGCCGTCCCAGGAGCGACGCGGAGAACGCGCCGCTGCTCGACAATCGCGGCCGCCCCTGCATCGGCACGCTGCCTCGCGAAGGCACCGATGACGGCTTCACGACGACCCGTGTCCTGCCAACGGTGGGCGCGGAGTGGTCGATGCCGCTCGTCAAGCTGACCGACAGTGCGACCTACATCATCGAGCCGCGCGTCCAGCTCGCCCTCAGCCCTGACAAGGACTACAGCCGCGACGTCTTCAACGAGGACAGTCAGTTCTTCCAGTTCGACACGGTGACGCTCTTCGACTGGTCGAAGTCGTCCGGGTTCGATCAGTGGGAGGACGGACAGCGCCTCAACGTCGGCATCTCCGGTACCGCCGTCTACGGCAACGGCGTGACCCTCTCAGGTCTGCTCGGCCAGCAGTTCCGCGTGTCCGAGACCACGGCCTTCGACCGCGACACCGGCCTCGGCGATACGCAGTCCGACTACGTCGGCAACCTCGACTTGCGCGTCGGCTCTCGCTTCAGCTTCGACAACCGCTTCCGCTTCGACAAGGACAACTTCACCCTCAACCGGGCCGAGTCGAACCTCCGCGCGAATGTCGGCCGCCTCTCCGGTAACCTCTCCTACCTTCGCGTCGAGACCCAAAACCTCGAGAACGTCAGCGCGACGGCCGGTAGCGGACGCCGCGACGAGTATCTGACGACCGCCCTCGCCTATCGCCTCACCGATCGCTGGACGATCGGGGGCAATTGGCGCGAGGACCTGGAGAACGGTGCGACGACGGCACAGACGCTTCTCCTGCGCTATCAGGACCAGTGCACGATCTTCACCATCAACTACCGCTTCGACAACACGACGGTGGCGGGCCTCGACCAGAACCGGTCGCTGACCTTCAACATCGACTTCACGGGGTTCTAGGCACGGGCGCGGCTCGCTAAGGGGGCGGCCAAGGAGTGCCGCCCATGTTCCAGACCTTCGACCCCCGTTCCGACGTCGGCTTCGCCGGCCGCCACCTGCCGCTCTTGCGCGACCGCATGAAGGCGCAGGGTCTGACCGGCTTCGTGGTCCCGCACGACGACGCCTACCTCAACGAGTACCTTCCCGACGACGCCGAGCGCTTGATGTGGGTCTCCGGCTTCTCCGGCAGCGCGGGCGCGGCGGTCGTCATGCAGGACCGCGCGGCGATCTTCACGGACGGCCGCTACACGCTTCAGGTCCGGGAGCAGGTCGATAAGAACCACTTCGTCTACGAGGACTACGACGAGAACGCGGTCGCGAACTGGCTCGCGAAGAACGCGGGCCCGAACGACGTCATCGGCTACGATCCGATGCTTCATGCGAAGAGCAGCCTCGGGATGCTCGAGAAGGCGGCGAAGAAGGCAGGCTTCGCCCTGCGCCCGACGCTCGCGAACCCGATCGACGAAGCGTGGGAGGACCGCCCCGCGCCCCCCGCCGCCGCCATCGTTCCGCAGCCAGAAGCGATGGCCGGCGAGAGCGCCGCCTCAAAGCGCGAGCGCGTCGGAGCGGCCGTGGCGGAAGCCGGCGCGGACGCGGCTCTGGTCACGGCGCCGACCTCCCTCGCCTGGCTCTTTAACATCCGAGGCGGTGACGTTCATGCGAGCCCTCTGCCGCTCGGCCGTGCGATCCTGCACGCGGACGGCACGGGGACCCTGTTCGCGGCGCCCGGCAAGGTCGGCGACGAGCTGCGCGCCCACCTCGGAAACGAGGTCGCCACCCAAGACGAGGCGAGCGTCGAAGAGGCCCTCCGCGCGCTCTCCGGCAAGCGCGTCATGGTCGACCCCGGCCTATCGCCCGTCCGCTACCTGACGGTCTTGGAAGAAGCGGGCGCGACGCCCGTCCTCGCCCCGGACCCCGTCGCCCTGCCCCGCGCGGTCAAGAACGAAGGCGAGCTGCAAGGCGCCCGCGAGGCGCACCTGCGCGACGGCGCGGCGATCACGCGCTTCCTTCACTGGCTCGCTCACGCCGCCCCCTCGGGCAACGTCACCGAGATCGAAGCGGCCAAGCGCCTCGAGGCCTTCCGTGCCGACACGGGCGAGCTTCGAGACATCAGTTTCGACACCATCTCCGCCGCGGGCCCTCACGGTGCGAGCCCCCACTACCGGGTCACGACCGAGACCGACCGCCGCTTGGACCCCGGCAGCCTCTTCCTCATCGACTCTGGCGGTCAGTACCAGGACGGAACGACGGACATCACCCGCGTCGTCTCTGTCGGCAGGCCGACGGAGGAAATGCGCCGCCGCTACACCCTCGTCCTCAAGGGCCACATCGCGCTCAGCGTCGCCCGCTTCCCGCGCGGCACGTCGGGTCACGCCCTCGACGCCTTCGCGCGGAAACCCCTCTGGGATGCAGGGCTCGACTTCGATCACGGGACGGGCCACGGCGTCGGCGTCTACCTCGGCGTTCACGAGGGTCCGCAGAAGATCTCGAAGCACCCGATCGCGCAGGCGCTTCTGCCGGGCATGATCTGCTCGAATGAGCCCGGCTACTACAAGGCGGGCGAGTACGGCATTCGCATCGAGAACCTGATCATCGTTACGCCGCCAGCCCCGATCGAAGGTGGCGACCGCGAGATGATGGGCTTCGAGACCATCACCTTCGCGCCCTACGAACGCGAGTTGATCGTGCCGGAGATGCTGACGGCCGAGGAACGCGCCTGGGTCGATGCCTACCATGCGGAGGTGTTCGAGAAGATCGGTCCCCGCCTGCCCGAGGACGTCGCAAGCTGGCTCAGGGCGCGCACCGCCCCCCTCTGACCGGCGTCGGCGACTGGTCCGGTCGCGACGTCGCGGCGCGCCGGCGCCCGAGCGGCGGTGACACCGCATCGTGTCGTGCCGCACTCGCTCCTGGCTCCGATCCGGACGCAGGCTTCGGCGCAGGCCCTGAAGACTTGCATACGATCGGCGTACTGTCCGAAGCCATCACCGAGCCCTCTGTCGCGGCCCCTCGAACGTCCTCAAACCGTCCGCTGTCGGATCGCTTCGAGGTCCTTTACGGTATCGACGTCGCGCAGCATGTCCCCTCCCGCCGCGACGAGAGCCTCGGGGGGCAAGTCTCGCAGAAGGGAACCGGCGCCGAAATGGCCGCGGCACGCTTCAAGGCGGGGAAACCAACAGGCGGGAAAGCAGGCCGGCGGGCACCGAACGTCACCAACGACGCTCGCCGAGGGGCGAAGCGACGTCGCGCGCTCGACCACGGCGCGCAGGTAGGCCGCATCAACCCCCGGGACGTCGCCGAGGACGACGAGCAAACGATCCGCGCCGGCTCGGCCCGCTGCGGCCGCGCCGAGGGCAAGTGAAGCGCCGAGTCCGGTCTCCGGTCGTGGGTTCACGAGGCAGGTGAACCCGTCAGGGCGTACGCCGCCCTCCCGCGTCACCGCGAACAGCTCGTCCGGTCCGAGCTGCCTAATGGCGGAGGCGGCGGCCTCGACGAGGGTGGTGCCGTTCAACCGCGCCGTCAGCTTGTCTGCCTCGCCAA
This sequence comes from Parvularcula dongshanensis, assembly GCF_014199615.1. Lineage (GTDB taxonomy): Bacteria > Pseudomonadota > Alphaproteobacteria > Caulobacterales > Parvularculaceae > Parvularcula > Parvularcula dongshanensis. The sequence continues at coordinate 131,718 of NZ_JACHOB010000006.1, forward strand.
AGCGGCGAGACAACCCGGCCGCGAGGAGAACGCAGGCGAGTCTCAAGGGCGTCGCGCGGGAACGGGCTTCATGCTGTCAGCTTGGCGCGTAGAATCGAGGCTGACTAGGCGGCAAGGCGACATAGGGCGAACGTGCCGTCGGGCGGCGGGCCGAAAAGCGCGAGGCGGAGAGCGACGAGGGCGCTTCTGGGCTCTTGGCCGTCGCGGCGAGGAGCGCGGCGCGGACTGAGGGCGCGTTCGACGAAAGGCGGCTCGCCTGCGAACCATACCCGTCGCGACGCGCTACCGCTTCCGCGTCTCGCTGAGGACTTCGGCCAGGATCGATATCGCGATGGCTGATGCGTCCCTCAGGGAGGGAACGAGGCCGATCGGACCGTGAATCCGTGCGATCTCTTCCCGGGTCAAACCCATCTCCGCGAGCGCTTCCGCTCGCGCCGCTTGCGCTCTGCGACTGCCGAGCGCGCCGACATATGGGGCGGGGCCGCCGAGCGCTTGCGCCAGGATGGCGGGCTCCCAATCGTGCTCGTGGAACAAGAGGACGACCGCGGTCCATGCATCGTCCTCCGCTTCCGGAAGGCTGGAAGGCGTCTGAAGTCGCACCGTACGCACGGCGCCGAGGCGGTGCGCAGCCGCGCAGGTCGCCTCGTCCGGTGACCATATAACGACGTCGTAGCGCGCTGCCAACGCGGCTCTAGCGAGCGCGAGCGTCTCGGCGCCGCGACCGACGATCCTGAGTTGGAGACGAGGGACGAAGGTGAAGGCGGCGAACCCCTCTCCGCTCGCATCGCCGTCCGCCCCCGCCGTCCGGACCTCGCCGGTCTCGGCGAAGAGAAGGGTCACCGCTTGGCGTCGGGCAAGGGCGCGCGATGCCTCGGTGATGGCCTGCGATGCAGCGAGGGGGGTGATCCACACTTCGACCGATCCGCCGCAGGGCAGGACCACGTCGCCGAAGGGCGAGCCGTCCCCATACCGTAGGTGCCTCGGCTCGTTCGTATCGAGCGTCGCGACGGCTTGCGCCGCGACGTCCGCGTCGACGCAACCGTTCGAGACGTAGCCCGCCATCTCTCCGTTTTCCAAGACAGCGATGAGGGCTCCGGGCGCCCGGACGCCGCCGCCGGTCGTGCTCGTCACGACGCCGAGCACGCACCTCATGCCGGCTCGCAACGACGCCGCCGCGAAAGCCAGGACGTCGCCGGCGTAATCGAGATCTATGCTCATGCGAGCAGTGACGGGCAGCCCGACATGCGCATCCTTCCAGTGGGTAACCCCTGCCTCGCCCCTCATGGTTCCGTAGGCAAGTGTCACCCTCGTCTCAGCAGCCAGCGATCAGGTTGCACGCCGAGTCGGCTGGCGAGCTAGCAGGTCATGGCGCCTGACATCGTACCGGACGAGATCGACGTCGGATGGCGGATCAACCGACGCCGCCCTTCGCTGACGCGGGCGAGGTCCTGCCGGCTAGGGCACCAGCATCAGGACCGCACGCATGAGCCTTGGTCACAGGAACCGCCACTTGCGGCTGGGCACCGCGGAAAGGATGCAGACACGGACCTTTCGGACCGTGCCCGCGGCGAACCGTTCGGGGCGATACGCCAAGGGGGCGCAAAGGGGCGAAGTCGCCATGCTGGCTACTCGGCCGCTATTCCCTTCGCGGTCCCGCCGGGACGCTTGGTGAACCACACCAAGGTGATCATCGCGAGCGCGATCCAGCCGGATAGCCAGAACAGATCCGTCGCCGCGAGCAGGTAGGCCTGTTCGACCATCTGCCGCGCAATGACGGCGGAACCATGTGCGGCGTCGGCGCCGAGGCTGCGCAGCGTTTCGGTCACGCTGGCATAGCCGGCGGCGTCCGGCGTCACCCTGTCGGCGAGCCGGCTCTGATGGAGAGCCTCGCGCCGATCCCACATCGTGGTGATGAGGGACGCAGCGAAGCTGCCCGACGTGATCCGCGCGAAGTTCGAGATGCCCGTTGCGGACGGAACCTGCTCGCTCGGCAGACCGTCCAGCTGGATCGTCAGCATGGCGAGGAAGAACGAGCTCATCGCGACGCCCTGTGCCAGCATCGGGAAGGTGAAGTCCCAGAAGCTCGCTTCGGTCGTCAGTCCCGCCCGCATGAAGAACGAGACCGCGAAGGCGACGAAGGCGAAGCTCGCCAGCGCGCGGGCGTCGATCTTGCCGCTCACCCGCGCCACGATCGGCGTGAGCACGACCGCGACGAGACCGCTCGGGGCCGCGACGAGACCGGCCCAGGTCGCCGTGTAGCCGAGCTGGGTCTGCATCCAGAGCGGCATGAGGAGGACGTTGGCGAAGAAGACGGCGTAGCCGAGGCAGAAGGCGATCGTCCCCAACGCGAAGTTCCGCCGTGCGAAGAGCCGCAGGTCGACGGCGGGATGGCCGTCCGTCAGCTCCCAGATGATCCAAGCGGCGAAGACGACGAGCGCGACGAGTGCCATCGCGATGATGGTCGCGGAGTGGAACCAGTCGGCGTCCTTGCCGAGGTCGAGCACCACTTGCAGCGCGCCGACCCAGACGATGAGGAGCGCGACCCCGACCCCGTCGATCGGCAGCTTGCGCGTCGGCGTCTCTCGGCTTGCGAGGAAGCGCCAGCTGACGAAGGCGCAGAACACGCCGACCGGCACGTTGAGGAGGAAGATCCAGCTCCAGTGATAGTTGTCGGAGATGTAGCCGCCGAGGATCGGTCCCGCGATCGGGCCGATCAGCGTCGTCATCGACCAAACGCCGAGGGCAGTGGACCGCTTCTGAGGCGGGAAGATCATGAGGAGCAACGCCTGGCTGCCCGGAATCATCGGCCCCGAGACCGCGCCTTGGAAGATGCGGAAGAGGATCAGCGACTGCAGGTTCCAGGCGAGCCCGCACAAGAGGGAGGCCAGGGTGAAGAGCGCGACGGAGGCGGTGAAGGTCCGCACGATGCCGAAGCGCCCCATGAGCCAACCCGTCAACGGCACCGCAATGCCGTTCGCCACGGCGAAGGAGGTGACGATCCAGGTCCCCTTGCTCGGCGCGACGCCGAGGTTCCCCGCGATGGTCGGCAAAGAGACGTTCGCGATCGTCGTATCGAGCACCTGCATGAAGGTGCCGAGCGCGAGCGCGAACGCCGCGAGGCCGAGCGCGGGCCCGGTTAGCGGCTGCTGGCCGGGTCCGCTCACCTCATCGCTCCGAGGGCGGCCTGCGTTTGAACCCCGGACGCTCCTTGTGCTTCCGTATTCGCCCCGATGATGCGATCGATCTCGGCGTCCGCCTCGGCGAGGACGGTCCGGGTCTGGTCGCTCACGTAGGGAGCGCGGGCAGGCCGGGGCGTCAGCGCGCCCGACGTGTCGTTGGTGTCCACGGTCGCGCGAACGGAGAGGCCGATACGCAAGGGATGCTCCGCCAGCTGGCCCTGGTCGAGCTCGACCCGCACCGGCACTCGCTGGACGATCTTGATCCAGTTCCCGCTTGCGTTCTGCGGCGGCAGGAGGGCGAAGGCGCTGCCGCTGCCCGCACCGAGGCCCGCCACCCGACCCGAAAAGGCGACGTCGTCGCCATAGGTGTCGGTCGTGATGCGCACCGGTTGGCCGATCCGCAGGTCGGCAAGCTGCGTCTCGCGGAAGTTCGCGTCCACCCAGACGCGCCCGAGCGGCACGACCGACATGAGGGGGGCACCGGCGCCGACCTGTTGGCCGAGCTGCGCAGTTCGTTGCGCGACGATGCCGTCGACCGGCGCGACGACGTGCATATGGCTGCGCGTGATCGCCGCCTGGCGATAACGAGCCGCTGCCGAGAGCACCGCGGGGTTGGAGCGGACATCCGTGCCCTGGATATGGCTTCGGGCCTGCGCGAGGCGGCTATTGGCGACGTCGAGCGCGGTGCTCATCGCCCGCACGGCGTCCCTTGCGTGGGCCAGCTCCTCGCCGGATACCGCGCCCTCGTTCGCCGCCTCGCCACGCCGCGCGAGGTCGTCTCGTGCGGCGGCGAGGTCGCTTCGCGCCTGCGCCACTGCCGCCTCGGCTGCGGTCACGTCGGCCGTGTCCGCACGAACCGTTCGCACCGCCCTGGCGAGCTCGGCCGCCGCCGCGTCGAGCGCGGCGTCCGCAGCGACCGGGTCGAGATCCACGAGGGGCTGCCCCGCCTCGACCCGCTCGGTGTCGTCCGCGTAGATCGCGGTCACCGTCCCAGCATCACGAGCCGTTATGGCGACGATGTCCCCTGCCACGTAGGCGTCATCCGTCTCTTCAGTGGGCGGGGCGAAGAAGAGCGAATGAACGCCGTAAGCTGCGGCGGCCACCAAGACCACGAGCCCGAGCAGGAGGAAACCGCGGCGCCTCGCCTTGGGGCGCCCCTTGGGCGTTTCGGACGGTCCGCTCGTCGGCTCTGCCGCGGCGCCTCTTTCCGGCTCCGGCGTATCGAGCATGGGCGCGGCCCGCGCCTCGCGCTCGGCACGTTCGTCCGTCGTTCGTTCTTTTTCGTAGGCTTCGGTCATCGGTCGGACCTCGAAGTGGCAATGTCGATTTGGGCGGGCGGTTCGAAGCCCCCGCCGAGGGCGACGACGAGCTGGATCGTCGAGATGGCGGTGTCGGCCCTGAGGTTCGCGTCCTCCAGTTCGGCTTGGAGAAGGCGGACGTCGGAGCCGATCAGTTCGAGCCGGGAGCTGAGACCCGACCGCACGCGGACCTGGTCGAGACGCTGGGTCTCGCGGAGACCGGCGGTTACCGCCTCTTGCGCCTCGAGCGCGCGCCGCGAGCTGTCTATCCGGCTGAGCGCGTCGGCAGCATCGCGGACCGCGTCCAGGACGGCTTCGTTGTAGGCGGCGATCGCACGATCGGTCTCGGCGGTGGCCGCTTCGTAGTCACCCCGCAACCGGCCCCCGTCGAAGAGAGGTAAGTGCAGGGCCGCGCCGGCGCCGTAGGTCAGCGCGTCGTCGGAAACGAGGTTGCCGAGGCCTACCGCCTGGACGCCTGCGAGGCCCGTGAGGTCGATGTTGGGGTAGAACGCCTTGCGGGCCACCTGCCGGCCTGCGAGCGCCGCCTCCACGCGCGTTCGCGCCCCCAGCACGTCCGGTCGCCTGGCTAAGAGATCGGCCGGCAAGGTTCCTGGTATCGGAGGCGTCGCGGCGTAGTCGAGCGCGGTCCGGCCGATCGTCGGGTAGTAGTCGGCCCCCCTGCCCGCGAGCCGTGCCAGCGAGTGGACGAGGAGCGCGCGTTGCCCTTCGGTTTCGGCGCGCACCCTCTCCGCTTGGGCGAGGACCGTCTCGGCCGCCGTAACGTCCAACTGCGTCGCCAGATCGTTCCGCAGGCGCACCCGGGCCAAGCGCAACGCTCGTTCGCGCTGCGCGACCGTGTCCGCCGCGACTTGAACCTGCTGCTCGGTCCGGGCGAGTTCGACGTAGGTCTGTGCGACGGCACCACTGAGCGCCAACCGGGCCGCAGCGACGTCGAGCCCCGCCGCATCCGCCTGCGCCGCCGCCTGATGCACGGCGTCGGCGCTCCGCCCCCAAAGATCGAGGTTCCAGCCGAGGTTCGCCTGTGCGGAGCCGACCCATCGCGTCGATCCGCCATAGGGCGGCGGGATCGTGTAGACACCGCTCAGGCGCGCTCGCTGCTCGCCGGCTTCGAGCTCGATCTGCGGCTGCCGATCCGCTCCACGAGTACGAAGCTGCGCCGAAGCGAGGCGCAGGCGAGCCAACGCATCGTCCAAGGATGGGTTTCCTTCGAGCGCATCCTCGACGATGCGGTCGAGCTGCGGATCGGCGAAGGCGCGCCACCAATCCTGAGCAACGTCCGGCGCCGTCACGTCGCTTAGGCCTAGCGACGCCGTATCGACGGTGCGGCCTTCGGGCTCGATGCCCGGCGTGACGCAACCGGCAAGGCCGACGAGCGCCGTAACGGCGAGAAGCGTGGAGCGGGGTTTGGTCATTCGTCGTCCCCTTCGAGTTGTTCGAACCGCGTCAGGACACGCAGCAACAAGGATGCGAGTTGCGCCACTTCCTCGGGTTCGAGGGCGCTCAGCGCCTCTTTCCAAACGTTGCGGACGTGCTCTCCCTGACCGTGAAGGGTTGCCTGCCCTTCGGCCGTCAACGTCAGCTCGGTGACGCGCCTATCGGACTCGGAAGGACGTCGCTCGGCGAGGCCGCGATTGACGAGGCATTCGATCAGGCGGCTCATCGCGCCGGTGTCGTGGCCGAGGTTCCTAGCCAGCCGGCTGGGCGTCGAGGCGGTGCCCGCGTTGATCAGCGCCAACACGATCCACTGCGTCATCGTAATGTCGCCTTCGGCCAAAGACGCCGAGATCCGCGATTCAGCCAGCCGCTCGATGCGGCGGATCAGGTAGCCGATCGTCCGCCGGGGCTCTTCATGTCCAAGGAAGACGTCGTGATCCAAGGTTTTTACCTGCTTTGGCAATATGTGCCTGAGCAGATAGTGGATAGCGCGTTGGAGGCAAGCCCCTTCCCCGAACGGGAGAGCACAGTACCGTGTGGAAATGCCGTTGCCGGGCAGCAGCCGCTGGAGGGGGTCAGGGCGAACGACCGCTTCCGTTTGGCGCCGAACGTGACGATGGGGGCAGGCGGCAACACGCTCGACGACGCAAACACCTTCGACGTGCGCCGCTACGAAGTGTACGGCATCACAGCGCCGTACGAGGGCATGCCGTCACGGAACGTATTCCGGAAGGCGCGAAAGGCGACGGGGGAGGAGCACTCTTTGAACGACACTAGTCTTGCAGACGCCACTGACCCGAGCGTCCGCCTCGACGTCTTCACCCCAGGCGCGGACCGATCGGTCTTCGGCGGCACCCGCCCGGGGCTCGGCCGATGAGCGCAACGGCGCAGAAGGCGCGGCGGCACTACGCCGCCGTCTGGCGCTGGCACCTCCTCGCCGGGCTCGTCGTCATCCCCTTCCTCGTCATGGCGTCGCTGACGGGTGCGGTCATGGTGCTGAAAGGCCCGGCCGCCGGGTTTTTCAATCGCGACCGCCTCGTCGTTCCGGTCGGCACGGAGAGGCTCGCCCCCGCCGAGATCGTCGCTGCGGCGCAGGCTCGGCACCCACATGCGAGCGCCGCCGCCTACCTGTCGCCGCACGCGGCGAACCGCAGCGTACAGGTGCATCTCAGCCAGGCGCATGGCAGTCACGCCGGTGGACACGGCGCAGGGCGCACGCTGGCCCTTTTCGTCGATCCGTACACAGGCGAGGTACTCGCCGAGACCGAGCTTGGCCGGTCGCTGGCGGACCTCGCCGAAACCCTACACGGTACGCTGTTCCTCGGCGCGTTCGGAGACGTCGTCATCGAGGTCGTCGCGGGCTTCAGCATCCTGATGATCCTGACCGGCCTCTACCTTTACTGGCCGGCGCGGGGGCGGGACACCGCTCCGCCGGTAGGCCGCGCCGCATGGCGACGTGTGCACGGTCTGACGGGCTGGGCGGTGTCCCTCATCCTCCTCTTCTTCCTCGTCTCGGGGCTCGCCTGGACGCCGGTCTGGGGCGAAAAGCTGACCCAGGCCTGGGGGGCTTTCCCGGCGGAGCGGTTCGCCGCCCCCGCCAGCACCGCTCGCCACGCCGCGCTCGACGCCCCCGGGGCCCGCATCGTGCCCTGGGCGCTCGAGCGAACGCCCTTGCCGCGCTCGTCCCTCGCGGGCGGAGAGGCGCCCGCGATCGGTCTGGGCGACGTCGTCCGCTTCGCCGAAGCGGCTGATTTCGACGGTTACCGCGTTCTCCTGCCGCGCGGCGAAGGGGGCACCTACACCGTCAGCGCGACGACCATGGCGGGCGACATCGCCAACCCGATGCGGGACCGGACGATGCACATCGATCCCGTCACCGGAACCGTGATCGGGGACGTGGCCTTCGCGGACTACTCGCTCGGCGGCAAGGTCATGGCGGCCAGCATCGCGGTCCACCAAGGCAATGCGGGTGCGCTCAACGTCGTCATGAACCTGACCCTCTGCGCGGGCGTGTTGGCACTGTCGGGATCCGCGCTCGTCCTTTGGTGGAAGCGCAGACCGGCGCGCGGCCTGCCCGGCATGCCGAAAGCATCCGCCGCGGCAAGACGGCAGACCGATTGGGCGCTGTTCGGCGCCGCGCTTCTCGTGCCCGCAACGGCGGTCGTCGTTGCCGTGCTGGGACTCTACGGCACTATCGTCCGGCCACGTCGCAACGGCTAGCTCGATCGAGCGCTAAGGTCGCAGACCGTGCGGTCGGCTTTTCCCGTAGTGAAAGAAGAAGGACGTGCCTCCGACAACCCGGCAGCACGCTCGGTCTTCCTCGGGCTGGACCGAGACGATCCCGTGCCCTCCTCGTCCTATGCGGTCCATCGGTTCAGGCGTTCCAAACGCCGCCTCGACTTCGAACCGCAGCCGGCACGCGATCTCCTGCCGGCTTGGTCACGCTAAGACCGGCAGTCCGGCCCGCTGGCTCAGCGAGGGGCGCCGAGGCGCGTTCGCGTCGTCTGGGCGACTGAGGCCGTAGCTGCGCCAGCGTAGAAGCGTACCGCGCCCGCTATCCGGTCGTGCCCGACACGAGACGCAGCACCGAAGGGGAGCGTAAGACCCGTAAGGCTTGGGCCGAGACGCAGAACTCGCTCAACCAAAACGATGACGTAGGAAGTATGAATGGCGGAGAGGGTGGGATTCGAACCCACGGTACGGTTGCCCGCACAACGGTTTTCGAGACCGCCCCGTTCGACCACTCCGGCACCTCTCCGCGAGGTCTTCGCGGGCTGCCCCGCTGGCCGGGGCGTGAGGTAGCGGGGTGGTGAGGCAGGTGCAAGGCCGGATTGGGCGTTTAGGGAGATCTGTTCGTCTGTTCGAGAAAGATCCCGTCGCGCGGTCGTCCTTGTTAAGGGCAGCGCGGTCGGTAACGCTCGCGGCCCGGAGCGACAGGATTTCGGCATGACCACGACGAGCTCCCCTAATCCCTCGGTGAATCGCTCCCCCGCAGCGCTGGCGAGGCGGTTCAAGCCCGACCCCTTCGTCCTCCTGCTACTCGCAGCGGTCGTCCTCGCGCTCTTGCTTCCGAGCCCGGGCGCTAAGACGAGCGGCCCTCTCGATCTGCACCGCCTGACGCAGATCGGCATCGGTCTTATCTTCTTCCTTCACGGTGCGGCTTTCCCCACAGCCGTCATCGTCGAAAACGCGAAGCGGTGGCGCATCCACGCGCTGATCCAGGGGACGACCTTCCTTCTGTTCCCCGCTATCGGGTTTCTTCTCTACCTCGCGACGCGCGGCCTTCTCAGCGATACGTTGAGACTGGGCTTCTTCTTCCTCGCCGCCCTGCCCTCCACGATCTCCTCCGCCGTGGCGCTGACGGGCGTCGCGCGCGGCAACGTGCCGATCGCCGTCTTCAACGCCTCGCTCTCCGGTCTCATCGGCCTCGTGCTGACCCCCCTCTTGCTGCGCCTCGTTCAGGTCTCCGGCGGGGGAGGCCCCTCGCTCGGCAGCGCGGTCGCGGACATCGCTCGCGTCCTCCTTTTGCCCTTCGTCGCGGGTCAGGTCGCCCGGCCCCTGATCGGGGGGTTCATCACCCGCCACAAGAAGCGGATCGCCCTCGTCGATCGCGGTGTCATCCTGCTGATCGTCTACACCGCCTTCGCGTCGTCCACGGCCGCAGGGTTGTGGTCGACGATCGGCATCGGCGAACTCGCCGCGACGGTCCTCCTCGTCGCCTTGCTCCTGGCAGCGGCGCTCGCATCGGTCATAGCGACGACAAGGGCGCTGAAGCTCTCGCGAGAGGACGAGGTGGCCGTCGTCTTCTGCGGCTCGACAAAGAGCCTCGCGAACGGCGCGCCGATCGCCCAGGTCGTCTTCGCAGGAACGGGCCTCGGCGGCGTCGTCATCCTGCCGCTGATGATCTACCATCAGCTCCAGCTCATCGCCTGCGCGTCGCTCGCACAGCGCTACGCCCGCGCCGCATCGCGCGGCAACGCGGGCAAGCCGGCCCTTTAGATGTCGGCCCAGCGGCGAATGAGGTTGTGGTAGACGCCCGTCAGCTCGACGACGGCCTCCTCTTCCGGATGGCGCTGGTAGAGGGACTGGATCGAACGGTCGAGCTCGTAGAGCAAAGTCCGTGCGCCGTCGTCACGGACCATGCTCTGCACCCAAAAGAACGACGCCACCCGCACGCCGCGCGTCACGGGGGCGACGCGGTGAAGGCTGCTCGACGGGTAGACGACCATGTGCCCTGCGGGCAGCTTCACCGCGTGCGTGCCGTAGGTGTCATCGATCAGCAGCTCCCCGCCCTCATAGGAGTCCGCGTCCGAGAGGAATAGCGTCGCGGATACGTCCGTCCTGATCCGCTGATCGCTGCCGGGCAGAGGACGGATCGCGTTGTCGACGTGGTTTCCAAAGCGCTGCCCCCCGGCGTAACGGTTGAAGAGCGGGGGGTAGACCTTGTGCGGGAGCGCCGCCGAAAGGAACGTCGGCGAGCGCTGCAGCGCGTCGAGGACGAAGGCGCCCGCCTCGCGCCCGGCGGAGGTTCCGTCACGCAGCTGCTCGTTCCGCTTCGCGGACGCGGCTTGGGCACCGGACGTGACGTTTCCATCCACCCACTCGCCGGCGTCGATCAGGCCCCTGAGGGCAGCGACCTCCTTCGCGCTTAGAACGTCCGGGACCTGAACGAGCATAAAGAGGCCTCCTTGTCGCATCGTGCCTGCCCGCGTCGCGGCGCGGACAGGCGTTGTCCTGACGTCAGAACGCTACCCGAAGCGTTCCGGAGATCGAACGGCTCGGCGCGATCGTCGCCATGTGGGCCGCGTAGACGCGGTCGTAGTAGCGCTCGTCGGTCAGGTTCTGAACGTTCAGCTGCAGCACCACGTTGTCCGTGAACCGGTAGCTGCCATAGGCGTCGAGCCGCCAGTATCCGTCCACGCTGCGCGTGTTGTCCGTGTTGCCGAAGCGCTCGGACTGGTACTGGGCACCGCCCCCGAAGCTCAGATTCGTCGTCGGCGCGAGCACCGTCCAAAGGCTGGCAGAATGCTCGGGCGTATTCGGCAGGCGGTTGCCCTCCGTGTCCTCGCCGACGGGCCCGCCATCGACCACTTCGGAGTCGAGGTAGTTGTACCCGGCGAAGACGCTCCAGATCGGCGTGATCTGCCCGATCACGCTCAGTTCGACGCCCTGCACCCGCGTCTTGCCGACGGCGTCCTGCGGCGCCCCGCGCCCTGGTTCGATCGCGACGTGGTCGTCGACGATCTCGGTCCGGAACACCGCGGCTTCGACCGACAGACGCTCGTCGTAGAACGCCCACTTGGTGCCGAGTTCGTAGTTCCGGCCCTTCTCCGGCTCGAGGTTCTGGTCCTGCTCGGAGAGGTTCTCCGAGCCGTCGCCGACCGTCACCCCCGATGGGTTCGCGGAGGTGCCGAACGATGCGTAGACGCTGCCGTTCTCGCGGGGCTTGAAGACGACCCCGGCCTGATAGGTCAGGAAGTCGTCGTCGTTCGACAGGCCGGTCGAGGTCTGCGTACTGAAGTCGTCGTAACGCAAGCCGACGTTCAAGAGGAGCTGATCGGTGACGGTGACGGTGTCGAAGACGTAGGCGCCGAACGTATCCGCCTCGGTGCGCGTCGGATCGTTCAACGTGATCGCTCCGGTCCAGGGATCGTTCGGGTTCGGATTGAACAAGTCGGTACAACTGTAGCCGCTCGGCGCGCCCGCGCCGACGAGGTCGCATTCGCCCCGCCCGATCGGCTCTCCGTCGGCTGCCACCTGTTCCACGTCGTAGGTCGCGCGGTCGGTATCTTCCGTCGAGAACTCGACGCCCGCCGCAACGCTGTGACCGAGGCCGCCGGTCGCGAACTGGGCGGTGAGGTCGGTTTGGTTGACGAGCGTGTCGGTCACGGAATCGGTGCTCTTCACGATCCGGGCGACCAGCCCGTTCGCGACGTTCCCCTGACTGTCGTCCGGGTTGGATGCGATGTAGGCGTTGGACGAGCGGGCCAGGCGCGTGATGTTCCGAAGACGAAGGTTGTCGCCGAACTCGTGCGAGATCTCGACGATGCCCGAGTCGAGTTCGGTCTCGTGGAAGTCCCGCGCGAAGAGGCCGTAGAAGTTGTCGCGATCGATACCTTCGACGGGCATTCCGGTATCCAGCGACAACGGATGCCCGTAATCGATGATGCCGTCGCCCTCGTAGTGCTCGTAGGACACGTCGAGGCGGGTCGGGCCATCGAGGCCCACCGTGATCGTCGGTGCGATTCCCCACCGGTCGTCGTAGACGCCGTCCCGTCCGGGGATCTCCGCATCCTGCCACATCGCGTTCAGGCGGATCGCCACGACGTCGTTCAGCGCCTTGTTCACGTCGACCGTGGCTCGCTTCTGTTCGGCGTTCCCGTACTTGGCGGACGCCTCGACGAAGTCGTCTGCCCCCGCACGTTTCGTGACGAGGTTGATGCTGCCCCCGGGCGCGCCGCGACCTGCGAAGGCGCCGTTCGGGCCGCGCGAGACCTCGATCTGTTGCAGGTTGTAGACGTCGCGGGACTGGGCGCTCGAATCGCGCAGGCCGTCGATCAGCAAACCGGAGGTCGACTCGCTGCCCCTGATGAAGGGACGGTCCGCGAAAGGCTGGCCGCCCTCGCCCATCGCCATGGTAATGCCCGGCACCGTCCGCAACGCGTCGGTGAGCGAGGAGGCGGCGACGTTCTGCAGGAAATCCTCACCGATGACGGTGACGGACCGGGGCGTGTCGATGAGGTCGGCGGTGTACTTCGGCGAATCGGGCGCCAGCTTCTCGAATCCTTCGCCCTCGACGACGATGATGTCTTGGGCCTCCGCGACGCTGCTCTCGCCGCCGGCCTGCGCGACACCTCCAGCCCCCGCCGCGAAGAGCGCGAGCGCCGTGCCCGAGAAGACTCGGCCGGCTTGGCATCGGTTGTCGATCGGCATTGCTCCACCTCGTTCATGCGAATTACTCGCAATCGCGATGAAGCAATCTCGTGGCGGCGACAACCCCCAAACTGAGAATAATTATCAAACGCGCATCGACCACGCGGCTAGCGCTACGGATGCCACCGAACAATGAGCGGGAAGCGGGACTGAGGAAGGTCGCGAGGCGTCGAGCGACGCGCGGTGCCTTCGATCCGGCGGAGCGGCTTACCTACCCGACACCGCGCCGTCGCGGCTCTACCAGGAGCGGCTCGCGACCGCTTGCCAGTAGCGCGTGAACTCGACCACGAAGCCGTCCCGGGTATGGCGCACGACCTTGGCCGGGTTGTCGTTGACGATCACTTCGGATGCGACCGGCGGGCGGTGTTGGCTGAGGAGCGTGAGACCGACGACGGAGGCATCGAGGATCCGGCAGATGCCTTCGCGCCCATCCGCGAAGCGGACCAGTCGCTCGTCGCTTTCGACCGTCTTGGGCTTCGGCTGCGGCGCGGCGGCCTCGAACGGCAGAGGTTGCCCGGAAAGCTCGGCGAGTTTCCTGGCGACGCGCTCACGCTTCATTTGAGGAAGGTCGTAGGAGAAGGCGAAGCCGCCCTTGAACAGGCGCGCAGCGGTTCCCTCGAACCGGGTGATGCCTTCGACGTAAGCGATCACCTTCGCCCCGATCGCCGGCCTGACGTTGCAGTTCACCGACACGCCGCTGAGCGAGACGTCGATGACTTCGCCTTCGTACTGAACGTCGTCGATCAGGAGTTTGACCGGGACGTGCAACGCGACGCGATCGGTCTGGCGTTTATTGTGAGATCGCTGCGGTATCATGGGGGTAAGCTACGGGTCTTAGTCTTAGCGCGGCGTAAAGATGCGACTTCAGGTTGTCTCTACCGGGCGGCGAGTTGTTCAGACCGATCGCCCCTCGCGCTGCGCCACCCGACCGCCTAACTTCGCGTGATGGCGAGCTTCACTCCGGACTTTCTCGACGAGTTGCGGTCGCGCTTACGGGCGTCCGACGTCGTGGGCCGATACGTGAAGCTCAAGAAGGAGGGGCGCGAGTGGCGCGGCCTTTCCCCCTTCACCTCCGAGAAGACGCCGAGCTTCTTCGTCAACGACGAGAAGGCGCGCTGGTTCGACTTTTCGTCGAGCAAGAACGGCGACGTCATCGGCTTCTACATGGAGCATCTGAAGCTCAGCTTCCCCGAAGCCGTCGAGCGCCTGGCCGAGGAAGCCGGCCTGCAGGTGCCGAAGGACACACCGGAGGAGAAGCGCCGGGCCGAACGGGCCAAGGGACTGGCCGAGGCCTGCGCGGAGGCTGCGCGCTTCTTCCGGGTCATGCTCGGCCGGGCCGAGGGCGCGGACGCGCGCGCCTATCTCGACCGCCGCATGGTCGCGCAGCGCGAGCGCGAGGCGTTTGGCCTCGGCTACGCACCGCAGAGCCGCACCGCCCTTCTCGACCACCTCCTGAACAAGGACTTCCCCAAACCTCTCCTGATCGAGGCGGGGCTCGTCATCCAGCTGGAGGACGGCTCGACCTACGACCGGTTCCGCGACCGGTTGATGTTCCCCATCCTCGGCAGCAAGGACCGCGTGATCGCCTTCGGCGGCAGGGCGCTCTCGAAGGACGCGAAGGCCAAGTATCTGAACTCGCCGGAAACGCCGCTCTTTCACAAGTCGGCGGTCCTCTACGACTTCGCCCGCGCCCGCCGACGCGCCGGCGGCGGCGCGCCGCTACTCGTCACCGAAGGCTACATGGACGTGATCGCGGCCGCAGGCGTCGGCTACGCCGCGACCGCGCCGCTCGGCACCGCCCTGACCGAAGGCCAGCTCACCCTTCTCTGGCGCGCTTCGGACGAGCCTGTCCTGTGCTTCGACGGTGACAGGGCCGGACAAGCGGCGGCCTGGCGGGCGGCGGAGCGGGCGCTTCCCCTGCTCACGCCGGGCAAGTCCTTACGCTTCGCCTTCCTGCCCGAGGGCATGGACCCCGACGACCTCATCCGCCGCGACGGCAAGGCCGCGTTCGACGGCGTCGTCGAGAAGGCGCAGCCTCTCGCAGAGGTCCTCTGGACGCGCCACGTCGAGAGCCATGCCCGCGGCACGCCTGAGGAGGCCGCCGCGTTCAAGCGCGCCGCCTGGGACCTCGTGCGGCAGATCAAGGACGAGGACGTCAACGAGGCCTATGCGGAGTTCCTGCGCGGCAAGCTCGGCGCTGGCGCTGCGCCGGCGGCACCTGCCGCCCCCGGGCGCAAGGCCTGGCTATCACCGGCGGAGTTCCGCCGTCGCCGTGACGCGCCCACCGTCTCGCCGGCCCTCAAGGCGCGCCTCGGCGCAGGTATTCCGCAGGACGCGGTGCGCGAGGCGCAGCTCATCGTCACCCTCATTCACCACCCTGCCCTCTTCACGAACCACGAGGCGGCGGTGCTCGATCTCGACGTGCAGGACGAAGGGCTGAGAGGCTTACTGATGCACGCCGTGGGACGAATCACGGAATCGGGATCGCTTGACAGTGAGGCCCTGCGTTCGCACATGCTTGCGAGTCCTGGAACCGCCGAGGTGTATCAGCGCTGGTCGAAGCATCCGCTCGTTCGGCTCGCGCGGTTTACGTCTCAGGCGGCGCCTTACGACGCGGCGGAGGAAGGATGGCTGAACGCGCTATCCATCGACCGGTATCAGGGCGACCTCGAGGGCGAGGTCGCCGAGGCCGCTGCCGAGGCCCATTTGGACACGGGACGCGAGAGGACCTGGTTTGACGCTTTTAACCATAGAGCCAGGCTCCTCGCCGAGAACAAGCCTGACGACGACGAAACGGACGGGTGACACCCTCCGCGCGAGCTACGGGACCGCTTCATGAGCAAGACAAACAAGGCCGTAGAGCCCGAAGAGGACGGCGACCGCCCCGTCCTCGATCTCAACCTCGCCTCGGTCAAGAAGATGATCGAGACGGCGAAGAAGAAGGGCTACGTTACCTATGACGAGCTGAACGCCGTCCTGCCGGAAGAAGAGTACACTTCCGAGCAGATCGAAGACATCATGGCCCAACTCTCGGACATGGGCATCAACGTGACCGAGAACGAGGAGCCCGACGAGGACGACGCGCAGGCGAAGTCGTCGTCTTCGGATGACGAGGACGACGGCGACGACGACGAGGCGCCGCAAGGCAAGGCCGTCGCCAAGAAGGAGACGGCGGCCACCGTCACCACCAACACCAAGGCGGATTCGGACCGCACGGACGACCCCGTCCGCATGTACCTGCGCGAGATGGGCGCGGTCGAGCTCCTCTCCCGCGAGGGCGAGATCGCGATCGCCAAGCGCATCGAGGCGGGCCGCGAGTCGATGATCCGCGCGCTCTGCGAGAGCTCGCTGACCTTCGAGGCCATCACCGTCTGGCGCGAAGAGCTCGAGGAGGGCCGCGTCCTCCTGCGCGACATCATCGACCTCGACGCGACCTATGGCGGGGGGCCGGAGAGCCGCCCCGACATGACCCGGCCCGAAGTCGCCGAGCAGGTTCAGCGCGAGCAAGAAGCGCGCGCGGCCGAGACCGGCGAGGACGAGGACGAGTTCGACGAGGGCGACCTGTCGCTCTCCGCGAAGGAGGCCGAGCTCCGCGAAGGCGTCATGCAGACGTTCCAGGAGATCGCCGACGACTTCAAGAAGCTGCGCCGCCTTCAGGACCAGCAGATCGAGCTGCAGCTCGGCGGTGAGGACCTGTCGGAGAACCAGGTCAAGCGCCTCAAGAAGCTGCAGAAGGACATCGTCGAGCGCGTCCGCTCGGTCCGCCTGCACAATCACCGGATCGAGGCGCTGGTCGAGCAGCTCTACGCGATCAACCGTTCGCTGATGGCGCTGGAAGGCAAGCTCGTGCGGCTCGCCGACAGCTACGGGGTCAATCGTCAGGAGTTCCTGCAGTCCTACCTCGGCCACGAGCTCGACCCCGACTGGCTCGAGCGCGTTTCGGCTTACGAGGGCCGCGGCTGGAAGACCTTCACCGAGAAGGGCCAGCCGCAGATCGTCGCGCTTCGCGACGAGATCGGCACGCTCAGCCAGGAGACGGGCCTTACGGTCAAGGACTTCCGCCGGATCGTACAGACCGTGCAGAAGGGCGAACGTGAGGCACGGATCGCGAAGAAGGAGATGGTCGAGGCGAACCTACGCCTCGTGATCTCGATCGCGAAGAAGTACACGAACCGCGGTTTGCAGTTCCTGGACCTCATCCAGGAGGGCAACATCGGCCTCATGAAGGCGGTCGACAAGTTCGAGTACCGCCGCGGGTACAAGTTCTCGACCTACGCCACCTGGTGGATCCGTCAGGCGATCACCCGTTCGATCGCGGACCAGGCGCGCACCATCCGCATCCCGGTCCACATGATCGAGACGATCAACAAGATCGTCCGTACTTCGCGTCAGATCCTCAACGAGATTGGCCGCGAGCCTACGCCCGAGGAGTTGGCCGCCAAGCTGTCCATGCCGCTGGAGAAGGTCCGCAAGGTGATGAAGATCGCCAAGGAACCGATCAGCCTGGAGACGCCGATCGGCGACGAGGAAGACAGCCACCTCGGCGACTTCATCGAGGACAAGAACGCCGTCCTGCCGATCGACGCGGCGATTCAGTCGAACCTGCGCGAGACGACGACCAGGGTGCTCGCCTCGCTAACGCCGCGTGAGGAACGCGTCCTGCGCATGCGGTTCGGCATCGGCATGAACACAGACCATACCCTCGAGGAGGTCGGTCAGCAGTTCTCGGTGACGCGAGAGCGGATCCGTCAGATCGAGGCGAAGGCGCTTCGCAAGCTCAAGCACCCGAGCCGCTCGCGGCGGCTGCGCAGCTTCCTCGACAACTAGGAATCAGAAGGGCGGCCCGAGGCCGCCCTTCTTCTTTACGCGTCGCTCTCTCCGAAGCGCCGCGCCCCCCACCGCAACTCTTATGCACTGATCCGGATGTCGGCTCCCGGCGCGCGGAAGGCCGCGAAGCGTGCTGCGCGTTCTTGGGACGCGCTCGCCGCCTTGCGAACCTCGTCGCGGACGCTGCCCGGCGAGCGGAGCACTTCGAGACCGTAACCGGCCGTGGCGCGCCGGGCGACCCGAGCCGTTAGGCGGCCGATCGAGACGTTGTCGCCGACCGAAAGCTTGATGTCCGTCTCGACGAAGAGGCCGGAGAGCGACATGTCGAGGATGCGGCAGGGGTGACGGTCGCCATCTGCCGTCACGAGGTCGCAGCCCTCCTCGCACGCTTCGTGACGCGTTTCGCGGCGCAGTTGGCGGACGTTCGGCGCGATGTCCTCGAGCCGGGCGGCCTTGTCGCGAAGCGAGACGCGGAGGCGAAGCGTCGCCTCGCCTCGTCCGGCCGACACGCAGACCCCGACGAAGCGCATACCGCTTTGCAGATAGAAGACGACCGCATCGTCGAGGGCCGGCATGTGAGAAGACCGGATGATCACCGTGCGGAGGTCGTCGTTCAGCTGGATGAGCGTGCCGTCGAGCTCTTCGCCGTCCATGGTCAGCATCGTGATCGGCATCGCGCCTTCGGACATGTCCGTGGTGCGCGGAACGCCAAGGATCGAGGGGACGGCGGCGGTTTCAATGCTGGTCATGTCTCTGCCCTTGTTTGTTTCCTTCTCGAGAAGAGTGGTGACACAAAGCCGCCCCAATTGCATCACACCTTAGCGTGATTACTATTGCCCCATGCGCGTTTACTTGATGTTTACTATAACGCGGAGAATCCCGGTTGAAAATCATTGAGGCGAGCGAACGCATCTCGCGCGCGGACCGGCAGTCGTTTACGCGGGGTAACGTTCGCTACGATCGGGCTGTCCGAGGCGTCGGCCTAAACCGGACGAAAAAGCGGCGAAAAGGAGGCACGATGAAACGGCGCAGCATGTATGGGATCGGCTTCGTGCTCTTCCTCGCGATCTTGGCATGGGGGCTCCTGCATATGGGTGCCCTCGCGGCCTAGCGGTTCGTCACCGCCCCGATCGCGGCGCGCGTTCGTCTCCCGAGCCCCTCGCCCAGCAGCGTCGGTGCGAAGCGGCGCTGAAAGGCGGTGACGCAAGGCCCAGAGCCGAACGCCTCGACGCCGTAGCCGAGCCGAGCGAGCCGTCGCAGCGCTTCGGGCGCCTCCGGCACGTCGTCCGGCGCGCGCCCGTCCCAGGGGGCGAGCGCTAGCGCCTCCCTCGCGAGCCGATCCCAAGGGAATCGTTCGCCGGGATCGTCCTTGCGGTCCGGCGCGACGTCGGAGTGGCCGACGACGTTCTCCGGCGCGACGTCGTATCGGCGGCGAATCTGGCGCAGAAGCTCTAGGACCGTCTGCATCTGGACTTCGGGGAAGTCGCGATAGCCGAACTCGTGTCCCGGGTTGACGATCTCGATCCCGACCGACATCGCGTTGACGTCGCGGCGGCCGTGCCACTCGGCGACGCCCGCGTGCCACGCCCGCCGCTCCTCCGGCACGAGGCGGTAGAGCCTACCGTCCTCCTCGACCATGTAGTGAGCGGAGACCTTCGCTGCGGGATCGCGAAGCCGGGCGAGCGCCTCGGCGCCCGTCTTCATGCCCGTATAGTGCAGGACCACCATGGAGACGGGCACGCCGCGCTCATCGTGGTTGGGCGAAGGCGCGTCGATCATGGGGCCTCCGCGAGCGCTTCGGGCGGGGGGGCGGACTTCGCCGACTCGCGCAGGAGGACGAAGCCGACCCCGGCGAGGGTCATGGCGCCGCCGACGAGGAAGCGGCCGCTCAGCGGCTCGTCCAGGAGGAGCACGCCGAAGCCGACCGCGAAGAACGAGCAGAGCAGGCCCGAAGGCGCGAGCTGGCTGACGGGAACGCGCTGGATCAAGAAGTAGTAGCTGGCGTGACCGAAGATCGAGGCGACCAGCACCGAGTAGGCGAGCGCACCGAGCAGGAGCCAGTCGATCTGTCCGGTCACGGGCGCGAGCTGCCCCTCCTCGAAGAAGAACGACAACGTACCCGTCAGGACGAAGCCAACCACCCCGAACCAAGCGAGAAGGTCGAGCGCCTCGATCCCTTCGAGCCGCTTCACGAAGATCGCGCCCGCCGCCTCCGACGTCGCGGCGAGGACGATGAGCGCGGCGCCGAGCGCGAGGTTGTCGCTGCCCGTCGCGTCCGAGCGTCCGGTCGCGATCACCATGACGCCGCCCAGCGCGACGGACATGCCCAGCAAGCGGCGCCAGCCGACGCGCTCCTTCAGGAAGACGATGGAAAACAGCGTCGCGATCGGCACGTAGGACTCGATGACGACCGCCGACACGCTTGCCGTAGTCAGGGTGAGGCCGTGGAACATGAAGGCGTAGTTGAGCCCGCCGAAGCACGCCCCGGCAAGCACCACGCCCCCCATCCTGCCCGGATGCCAACGCCTGAACGGCGTGAGCAGTAGCGCGACGAGCCCCATTCGCGCCGCGGCGTAGGCAAAGGGCGGCATGCCGTCGATCGAGGCCTTCACGACCGTGAAGTGCAGGCCCCAGGCCAGCGTGATTCCAATGAGCAGAGCGATGTAAGCGGGCTTCACGCGGGGGCCTCCTCACGGAGCTGAAGGCGAGCGAGGCGGGCATAGAGACCGCCCTGAGCGAGGAGTTCGTCATGCGTCCCCTGCTCGACGACCCGGCCCTCGTCCACCACCGCGATGAGGTCCGCGTCCCTGACCGTAGAGAGGCGGTGTGCGATGACGAGCGTCGTCCGTCCTTTCGAAAGGCGCGCGAGCGCCTCTTCGATCAGACGCTCCGACTCCGCGTCGAGCGCGGCGGTCGGCTCGTCGAGGAGAAGGAGCGGTGCGTCTTTGAGGAAGGCGCGGGCGAGAGCGATCCGCGCGCGCTGTCCGCCCGATAGCGACGCCCCCGCGTCGCCGACCTTCGTGTCGTAGCCTCGAGGAAGGTTTGTGACGAACCCCTCCGCAGCGGCCGCGCGCGCCGCTTCGCGCACTTGTGCGTCGGTCGCCTCGAGGCGCCCGTAGCCGATGTTCTCCGCGACGCTCTCGTCGAAGAGGACGGCATCCTGTCCGACCAGAGCCACGGCGGCGCGCAAGCTGGCGAGACGGACCGACCGGACTTCCTGGCCGGCGATCAGGATCTCTCCGCCTTGCGGCTCGAAGAGGCGTGGGACGAGGGCGAACACGGTCGACTTTCCCGCGCCCGATGGACCGACGAGCGCGACCGTCGCCCCGGCAGGCACGTCCAGCGAGAAGCCCCGAAGCGCCGGTTCGCCTTGGTAGGCGAAGGTGACGTCCCTGAACGACAATGTAGGCGGCCCGTCGAGCCGCAGCGGCTGCGCTCCCGCCCGGTCCCGGATCGTCCCCTCGAGGTCCAGCACCCCGAGTACCCGCTCGAGCGCGCCCATTCCCTCCTGGAGAACCGCGTTCAGCGTGCCGAGACCGCGGGCGGGCTGAGACAGGAGGGCCATGCCGATGAGGAACGTCACAAGCTCGGCGCCGGTCAGATCCCCCTGCCCGATCCGGAACGCCGCGACGCCGACGATGACGGCGAAGGCCACGGCGCCCACGACGGTGATGATAGGCTCGTTCGCCGCGCGAAGCCGCACGAGCCGCATCAGCAGCGAGGCGCGCTCGTCGAAGGCTTGGCCGAGGCGCGCCGATTCGCGGCGTTCGAGGCCGTAGGTCTTGACCATGCGCTGGCCGCGCAAACTCTCGGTCAGAAGACCGGTCATGTCGCCGATCTGGGCCTGAACCCGTCGTGCGACCCGCCGCACCCTGCCGCCGAGCCACGCCACCGGCAGGCCTACCGTGGGGTAGACCAGGAGCACCGCCACGAAGAGGACAGGGTCCAACCAGGCGAGGTAGGCGGTGACGACCGCCAACCTGATCGCATCGCGCAGGCCGTTCGGGGCCCGCGTCAGCCCTTCGCGCAGGACGGTCATGTCGTTTGTGAAGCGGCTGACCAAGGGCCCTGCCCCCTCGCCCGTCACCTGAGCGAGGTCGAGCGTGCCGATCCTGGCGAACATGGCGTGCTGCAGGTCGCGCAGCGTCCCGACCGCGGCGCCCTGGGTCAGCACAGCCTGGGCGTAGAACAGGACCGCTTGCAGGACACCGAGCACCAGGAGGAAGACGGGTCCCCAGACCATGACGGTACGCGGACCCGCCGCGCCGAACGTTCCCGCCTCGCGTTCCGCGTCGAGACCGGCGAAGACCCACTGCGTGACGCCGAGAAGGCCCGCTTCCGCGACGGCGAGCCCGATCATGCATAGAACGCCGAGGACAAGTTTGGCTCGGTGACGCGAAAGGAAGCCGGCCCACAGCCGGAAGGCTGCGGACGGTCCGTGTTCTCGTGCGACTTTGGACCGATCGGACAACTTGCCCCCGCGCTTTGCCAGCCGCGCCCCGCCGCGCTACAGGCCGGGCCCGCATAGACGAGCGCGCCTTGGCCAGCAAAGACAGACTGAACGACGCCCTTCTGAGGTTCGCGCCGCCCCTCGGCGCAGCCTACGTTCGATTCGTGCACCGCACGACCCGCTGGACGCGGATCGGCGAGGAGCATCATGCGGCCATGATCTCGAGCGGACGCCCCTTCATCTGCGCCTTCTGGCACGCCCGGCTCCTGATGATGCCGATCATCAAGCTCGAGCAGGGTCGCGACTTCACCATGATGATCTCCGCTCATGGCGACGGCGAGGCGGGCACCCGTCTGGCCGCCCGCTTCGGAATCGACGCGGCTCGCGGCTCCGGTGCCGATCCGCGCAAGCCGGACAAGGCGAAGGGCGGCGCCGCCGCGCTCAAGGGGCTGGTCGAGAGCGCGAAGGCGGGGCGGAACATAGGCGTCACGCCCGACGGCCCGCGCGGTCCCGCCCGGCAGGCGCGGCTCGGTGTCGCGCAACTCGCGCGGCTGACAGGTCTGCCTGTCTTGCCGATGAGCTACTCGGTTGCGTCCGGGCGCTTCCTTTCGAGTTGGGATCGCTTCCTCGTGCCCTTCCCTTTCGGCCGCGGCGTCTTCGCCTTCGGCACGCCCGTCATGGTCGAGGGGCGGGGCCCCGTTCACCTCGAAGCCACGCGCCGAGCCATCGAAGCGGAACTCAACCGAATCACCGACCTCGCAGATCAGATGATGGGACACGCCCCGATTCGGCCCGTCCTCGCGCCCGCATGACCCCTGAACCTTTCTCCCTGCGCGCCTATCGCGCCGCCACCTCCCTCATGCGTCCCGTCGCGGACGCCATCCTCGATCGCCGCCTGAAGGCCGGAAAGGAAGATCCGGACCGGATCGGGGAGCGGCGCGGCGTGCCGGGACGGCCTCGCCCGGACGGACCGCTGCTTTGGATCCACGGGGCGAGCGTCGGTGAGTCGCTGTCCGTGCTGCCCCTGATCGAGCGGCTTCGCGTGCTGCGCCCCGAGGCCGGCATCCTCGTGACAACCGGCACGGTCACCTCGGCTCGGCTCATGGCGGAGCGGCTACCGCCTGGCGCCTTCCATCAGTACGCGCCTATCGACCACCCGGCCTTCGTCGGCGCCTTCCTCGACGCCTGGCGGCCGGACGCCGGCCTCTTCGTCGAGTCCGAGCTCTGGCCGGGCCTGATCGGCGCGGCGCAGGCCCGGCAGGTCCCGCTCGCCCTCGTCAACGGCCGCATGTCGCCGGGGGCATTCCATGCTTGGCGAAAGCGGCCGGCGGTCGCCCGCGCCCTGCTGTCGGCCTTCGATGTCATCCTCGGACAGGACCGCGCCAATGCGAGCCGATTCGCGGAGCTGTCCGGGCGGGAGGTGCGGAGCTTCGGCAACCTCAAACAGGCCGCCCCGCCGCTTCCTGCCGATGCTTCCAAGCTGCACAAGCTGACCGAGGCGGTGGGGGGAAGGCCTTGCTGGCTCGCCGCATCGACGCATCCGGGCGAAGAGGAGGAGGTGATCGATGCGCATAAGCGGCTATCGGCGACGATGCCGGACCTTCTCACGATCATCGCGCCCCGCCACCCGGAGCGCGGCGGTTCGGTCGATGCGTTGGTCAGGGGCGCTGGCCTCAGCGCGTCCCGGCGGAGCCGGTCCGATCTGCCTGGTCCCGAAGACGCGATCTACATCGCCGATACCCTCGGCGAGCTCGGCCTCTTCTATCGTATCTGCAACGTCGCCTTCATCGGCGGCAGCCTCATCGCCGTCGGCGGACACAACCCGCTCGAACCCGCGCGCCTTGGTTGCGCCATCCTGACAGGACCGAAGATCTTCAACTTCGAAGAGACCTACGCCGCCATGCGGGGCGCAGGCGGCTCGGCTTTGGTCCGCAACGCACGCGACCTCTCGGCGTCGCTCGCTCGCCTGATGAACGATCCGATGACCCAGAACCAAATGGCGCAGGCGGCGCAGGAATGGTCGGACGGTGCGGCGTCGGCCGTTCTCGACGACATCACCGGCGCCCTCGCCCCGGTCCTGGATCGCGTGCCTTGCTGACCCCGCCCGGGTTCTGGGCGGCGGGACGGAACCACCCCGCAGCCCTGGCCCTCGCGCCGCTCGGCGCTCTTTACGCCCTCGCGGGGGCGCGGCGGATCGCGAAGACGACGCCCATTCCCCTCTCCGTTCCCGTCATTTGCGCCGGCAACGCGACCATGGGCGGGGTCGGCAAGACGCCCTTCGTTCTCGCCCTGGGCGAGCGGCTGAAGCGCCGCGGCTTCGTCCCGCACGTTCTGATCCGGGGCTATGGCGGCCGCATCAAGGGTCCGCACCGCGTCGGGCGCGCGGATACGGCCGCGAGCGTGGGAGACGAAGCGACCCTGCTCCGCGACGCGCTGCCGGTCTGGGTCGGGGCGAATCGCGTGGCGACCGGACGCGAGGCGATAGAGGCCGGCGCTAGCGTCTTGTTGCTGGATGACGGCTTCCAGAACCCGGGCCTGGCGAAGACCTTGTCCTTTCTTCTGGTCGATGCCGAAAACCGGTTCGGCAACGGCCGCGTCTTCCCCGCCGGCCCCCTGCGCGAGCGGCCCGAAGCGGCGCTGGAGCGCGCGGACGCGGTGGTCGCAGTGACCGCCGGGCCGGACGCCGCCCTGCCCGACACGTTGCGTGCCTTCGCCGCGAACCGTCCTCTTCTTCGGGCGTGGCAGCGGCTGGACGCAGCAGCGCTGCCTCGGGACCTGCCCCTGTTCGCCTTCGCCGGCATCGGCCGGCCCGAGCGGTTCTTCCGCGCCGTAGAGGCTTCGGGCGGGCAGCTCGTCGGCACGAAGGCGTTTCCCGATCACCACCCCTACGCGGCGCGGGAACTCGAGGCGCTCACCAGGGCCGCGACGGAGCGGGGGGCGACGCTCGTGACGACCGCCAAGGACTTCGTCCGCTTGCCCGTTTCCTTCAGGACGTCGGTTCGCCCCCTGCCGAGCGTCATGCATGTGGAGGACGAGGACGCGCTCGACGCTCTGCTCTTTGGTGCTCTAGGGACACCGCCATGACGCAGGCCACGCAAGCCCGTTGGGACGACGCAATCCCCCTGCCCTCGCCGCGCGCGAATCGGCCGGTCACGCTTCTTCACCGCGTCGAGGCGCTGGCGGCGCGCGGGCTCCTCTCCTGGTCGCGGCGGACCGGCCTTGAGAAGGCCTCCGACCGGTTCGGACGGTTCGCACGCCGGTTCGGTCCCTTGCTCCGCCCCGTCCACAGACGTGGCCTGGAGAATCTCGAGCTCGTCATGCCGACGCTGTCGCGAGGCGAGAGGGAACGCATCCTGCGCGACGAGTGGGAGAACCTCGGGCGGACGGCCGCCGAGTACGCGCACCTGGCCGCGATCGGCGACCGCACGCGCGTCGTCGGCGCCGAACGGCTCGCGAACCTCGTCTCGAGCGGCGGTCAGGCCGTCTTCGTCTCGGGGCACTTCGCGAACTGGGAGGCGATGGCCATCGCGCTGCATCGCAGCGGGCTGCGTTGCGCCACGATCTACCGCGCGGCGAACAATCCGCTCGTCGACGAGGAGATCATCGGCCTACGCGCGGAGGTGATGTCGCGTCGGCTGATCCCCAAGGGCAAGCGCGGCGGCCGGGAGTTGCTCGCAGCGGCGAAGGAAGGCTTGTCCCTTTGCCTTCTCACCGATCAGAAGCTCAACGACGGCATCGAAGCGCCGCTCCTGGGACGAGCCGCGCCGACCGCCCCGGCCCCCGCCCGGCTCGCGCTGCGTCATGCGCTGCCCGTCATTCCTCTAGAGATCGTCCGAGAGCCCGGCAGCCGATTCGTTCTCACCGTGCACGATCCCATAGACTTCGAGCGCACGGGCGACACCGCCGCCGACACCCTCGCGCTGACGACGCGAATCAACGATTCGCTGTCGGGCTTCATCCGAACGACGCCCGGCCAGTGGCTCTGGTTTCACCGGCGCTGGCCGAAGGCGAGGCCCTGAGGCTTCTCAAGGCGAGGGCAGCGTCACGATCACGACCGTCCCGTCGGCCCCGCTCCGCTCGACGTGAAGTTCGCCTCCGTTCGCGGCGGCCAGCGAAGCGGCGATGGGCAGGCCGAGGCCCGTCCCCCCGCGGCGCTTCGCGCCCGCGAACGGCACTAGGAGGTCCGCAAAGGCGTAGTCAGGCACGCCCTGCCCCGTATCGCTGAGGGTCAGCGTCACCGCCTGCGGGCCGGGCACCGCCGACAGCGTGACGCTGCCGTCGGGTCCCGTCGCGCGCATGGCGTTGTCGATGAGGTGAGCGAAGAGGCGGCGCAACTGCTCGCGATCGCCTTTGACGCTGACGCCCTCCAACCCTTCGAACGATACTTTCGCTCCTTCGACCGAGTCGACGGCATCGGACGCGACACCGCCGAGGGCGAGCGTCTCGGGCGACCCAGGGGCGACTTCGCACAACTCCTGCGCGGCCCGTGACAGCGCCACCGTCTGCTCCATCGACGTGACCAGGTGGGGCCCCGCCGCCGCGAGCCGAGTATCTTCGAGCGCCGCGATGCGGTCGGCGATGATGGTGACGCTGGCCAGCAGGTTCCTGAGGTCGTGTCGGACCACCTTCATCGCCTTGAGCGAGAGGTCCAGCCGCTCCGATTCTGTCCGTGCCGGCCTAGACACCGCTTCGGTGCCGCCTCCTGTCACGCCATCCGCCATTCATCCCCCTGCCTTGGGACCGCTTCGCGGCCTCGCCACCGTTGATGGCATCATGCGGTAAAGGAGAGCCGAAGCTCATCTCGATATCGAACATAACTATCTGATGGGGGGCTGCCGAATCCTGACGACAGGGAGGCGCGTCAACTCTACGCGACGGGTGTGCCTTGACCGAAGCGACCCGTGCGTTTATCCGCCGCGGCTCGATCCTATTCTATCCGCCCCCGGCCGGAGCGACCGTCATGAAACGCACTTTCCAACCGAGTAACTTCAAGCGCAAACGCCGCCACGGCTTCCGTGCGCGCAAGGCGACCGTTGGCGGTCGCAAGGTCCTCGCGGCGCGCCGCAGCAAGGGCCGGAACAAGCTCTCCGCCTGACGAGCCCTTTGACTCCTTCGGGCGCCAAAATCGTCGTTCTGCGACAACGCTCGGACTATGTGCGCCTGAGACGCGGCAAGCGGCGGGGGACGGAGAGTTTCCTCCTCCAGTCGATGCCGAACGGACGCAGCGAGCTTCGGCTCGGCATCACCGTAACGAAGAAGATCGGGGGCGCCGTCACGCGCAACCGGATCAAGAGGCGCTTCCGTGCCGCCGCACGGGAGGTCCTCGCCACCAGCGATGCCGTCGGCACGGACTACGTCCTGATCGCACGGCCGGGTGCGGCGTCGCGACCTTGGCCGTCGCTTCTTGACGACATGCGTACCGCCCTCTTAGACCCGCCCGCGAGCTGACGGCCCCGCGGTCGAACCGGGGCGTGGCGCGTTGATCGCGCCGTACGAGCATCACGGAACTCAGAATCATGGACCGCAACCTCATCCTGGCGCTCGTCCTGACGGCGCTCATCCTGATCGGCTGGGATCAGTTGGTCCTCGGCCCGCAGCGGGAGGCCGCCGAGGCGCAGCAGCGCCAGCAGGGGATCGAAGCGGCGCAGCAGGCCGGCCCCTCCCTTACCGAAGCGCTGAACGCGCCGGCGACCGACGCCACGCTCGATCGGATCGAGGCGCTGAAGCTGGCCCCGGGCCGGGTTCCGATCGAAACGCCCGCCGTGACTGGTTCGATCAACCTGCGCGGCGGCGTTTTCGACGACCTGACCCTTCGCCGCTACGGCATCGAGGCCGTCGGCGAGGCGCCGCGCGTGACGCTGCTCAGTCCGCGTCAGACGGAGGGCGCGCAGTACGTTCTTCCCGGCATGGCCGTGGCGGGCGCGCCGGGCGACAAGGCGCTCTGGGAGGCGCCCGAGGGCGCGACGCTGACCCCGGGCACGCCGTTGACGCTCACGCGGCGGGAAGGCGGCGTCGAGCATCGTCTGACCTATGCGGTCGCAGACGACTACCTCTTCACCGCCACCTACAGCATCAGCAACGAGAGCGGCGCGCCGATCACGGTCGAACCCTACACGACCGTCCTTCACCGCGACTTGCCCGACACCTCGCGGGGCATCGCCTTCGAAGGACCGATCGCCGTCGCCGGGGGTACCCTGCAGGAGCAGAAGTACAAGTCGGTCGTGAAGAAGGGCGGCTTCGAGGTTTCGGGAACCGGCGGCTGGACCGGCCTCGCCTCGAAGTACTGGCTCGTCGCGACCGCCCCGCCTCAGGATCAGCCCTTCACCGCGCAAGTCCGGTCGCTCACGACCGCGCCCTTCCCGCAGATCGCGGCGGCGACGCGCCTCGCGCCGACCGTGCTGCAGCCGGGCGAGGCGACGGAGGTTCAAAACTACGTCTACACGGGACCGAAGCGCGTCCGTCTCCTCAACGCCTATGAGGACGCCTACGGCATCACCGAGTTCGACAAGGCGATCGACTGGGGCTTCCTGTTCTTCCTCACCCGGCCGATCTTCGCCGGGCTCCAGTTCTTCGCAGGCCTGTTCGGCAATTGGGGCGTCGCCATCTTGGCGCTCACCCTCGTCATCAAGGCGATCCTCTTCCCGCTCGCCAACGCCTCCTACAAGTCGATGGCGAACATGCGGAAGCTGACGCCCGAGGTCTCCGCGCTGCGCGAGCGGTACAAGGACGACCCGACGAAGATGCAGCAGGAGATGATGGCCTTGTACAAGAAGAACAAGGTCAATCCGGCGGCAGGCTGCCTGCCGATCCTCGCGCAGATGCCGATCTTCTTCTCGCTCTACAAAGTCCTCTTCACGACCATCGAGCTGCGCCACCAGCCCTTCTTGTACATCAAGGACCTTTCGGAGCAGGACCCGACCACCGTCTTCAACCTGTTCGGCCTGCTTCCCTACGATCCGTCGGTGGTGCCGGTCGTCGGCGCGTTCTTGGGCATCGGCATCCTGCCGCTTCTGATGGGCGTCGCGATGTGGGTGCAGACCAAGCTGAACCCGCCGCCGCCCGACCCGATGCAGGCGAAGATCTTCGGCCTCATGCCCTTCATCTTCGTCTTCATCTTCGCGCCCTTCGCCGCGGGGCTCGTCCTCTACTGGTTCTGGAACACGACGCTCGGCGTCATTCAGCAATACGTCATCATGAGCCGGGCCGGGGCGAAGCCGGACATCCTGGGCAATGTGAAGAACGCGTTCGGGCGCGGTAAGGCTGCCAACTCGAACACGCCCGCCGAGTAGGTGTCGGATCAGGCCTTCAACGCCTTCCTGGCGCTGTCGGCGGGGACCATCCTCGCACTCTCGCTCGTAAGCGACTGGGTGAAGGCACGCTTCTGGGTGTCGGAGGCGCTGGTGTGCCTCACGGTCGGCGTCCTCGTCGGCCCGGCAGTCCTCGGCCTCTTCGAGTTCGACGTCATGACCTCGGAGGCGCATCGGAGCCTCTTCGAGCAGACCGCGCGTTTGACGGTCAGCCTCTCCGTAATGGGCGCGGCGCTCCGTCTGCCGGCTGGATGGCTGACGGCGCACTGGCGGTCGCTCGCGATCGTCCTGACCCTCGGCATGGCGGCGATGTGGGCGGCCTCGGCACTCCTCGTCGCCCCCCTCGGCCTTGGCCTTCTCGGTTGCCTCCTGGTCGGCGCGATCGTCACGCCGACCGACCCCGTCCTCGCCGCCAGCATCGTCGAAGGGAAGGTCGCGAAGGCGCGGGTCCGCGAACGAACGCGCCATGCGATCACCGCGGAGAGCGGCATCAATGATGGGCTCGCCCTACCCTTCGTCCTCCTACCGACACTCCTCCTGTCGCCGCCGGGGGACGGACCGCTCTGGGCGCACTACCTCTTCGAGGTGATTCTCTGGCAGGTGGTCGCGGCTGCAGGTCTCGGCGGCGTCCTTGGTTGGGTGACGGGACGGACCTTCGTCTGGATGGCCGAGCGCGGCGCCACCGACGCCAAGACGGTCACCGCCGTCACCCTCGCCCTAACGATCGCGACGCTGGCCGGCGTCCGCCTGATGGGGGCCGACGGCATCCTGGGCGTCTTTACGGCCGGCATCCTCCTCAACGGCTTCTTCCGCGGCGAACGCGACGAGCACTCGCAGCACTTCCAGACCACGGTGGACCGCGTTCTCACCCTGCCCGTCTTCATCCTGCTCGGTGTCGCCCTGCCCTTCTCGCAGTGGGGCGAACTTGGCTGGCCGCTCGTCTTGACCTGTGTGCTCGTCACGCTGTTTCGGCGCTTTCCCGCCTTCGCCTCGTTCGGCGCCCGCCTGCCGCTCTACGGATCGAGGCGGACGGCGAGCTTCGCGGGCTGGTTCGGCCCGATCGGCGTCGCGGCGATCTTCTACGCGACGCTCGCATTGCACCGCACGGAGCTCGAAGTGGTCTGGCCGATCGTCACGGCGCTCGTTACCACCTCCGTCATCACCTACGGCGTCTGCGCGACGCCGCTCACCCGCCGGTTCGGAGACGCGAAGTGACAGAAGAAGAGGCGCGAAAGCTCTTCGCGGGACCCTGCGACTTCCTACTCGGTGTGACCAGCATCGCTGCGCTGCCCGATCCCGGCCTGCCCGAGGTCGCTTTCGCCGGGCGTTCGAACGTCGGCAAGTCGAGCCTTCTCAACGCGCTGACGAACAGGAAGGCGCTCGCGCGGACCTCCAATACGCCGGGGCGCACGCGGGAGCTCAACTTCTTCGACCTCGGCGGAGAGCTTCGCCTCGTCGACCTGCCAGGCTACGGCTATGCCAAGGCGAGCCGGACGGACGTCGAGGGTTGGACCGGCCTCACGCTCGACTACCTCAAGGGCCGCGTCGGCCTTCGCCGCGTCTGCGTCCTCGTCGACAGCCGGCACGGCTTGAAGCCGGTGGATGCGGGCACGATGGACACGCTCGACGAAGCGGCCGTTCCCTATCAGATCGTTCTGACCAAGATCGACAAGGTGAAGCCGACCGCAGCCGAGGGCGTGCGGAAGGCGGTCGCGGGTGCCATCGTCAAACGTCCCGCCGCGCACCCCGACGTGCTGTTGACCTCCTCGCAGACCGGCGAGGGCATGGAAGAGCTGCGCACCACGCTCGCGGCGCTGACCGAACGCTAGGCCTGACCGCGCTTCACCGGCGTACGAGGCTGTTTCGTTCCGCCCGAGATCGCCGTCACCCGCTCCGCGAGCGGCGTGTACTCCGGCGCGACGAGGCCGGCCGAGAAGATCATCTTCGCGCCGTCCTCGACCGACATCTCAAGCACGCGCAGCTTCGAGCGCTGGACGAAGAGCAGGAAACCGGAGGTCGGGTTCGGGGTCGTCGGCACGAAGACGTTGGTCATGTCGTCGGCGACGGAGGACAGCGCGTGGCGCGCCTCGCCCTTGGTGCGCGTGACCACGAAGCAGAGCGTCCAGATGCCCTCGCGCGGGTACTCGATCAGCGCGACCTCCTGGAAGGACTGCTCGGACTGTTGCAGCGCCATCTCGAAGACGTTCTTGAAGAAGCCGTAGAGGCTGCGCACCACCGGCACCGCGTCGAGCAGCTTCTCGCCGAGGTCGATGAAGAACCGCCCGATGACGTTCTTCGCGATTACCCCGACGATGACGAGCAGCACGATCGCCACCAGGACGCCGAGCCCGGGAATGTAGAAGCCTTCCCACTCCGGCGGCAGCCAGGACTGCGGGAAGGCCGACTGCATGAAGTCGTCGAGCCGCGCGAGCGGCCCGGTCACCAGCCAGTAGATGAGCGCGATGGTGATCAAGATGGGCGCCGAGATCACGACGCCGGTCAGGAAGTTGTTGCGCAGCGCCGAGAACGGGCCTTGCGGCGCCAGCACCTTCTTCGGCTCGTTGTTCTCAGGACTGTTGGCCACGACCGGGCTCCTTGGGGGCGCGCATCGCCAAGCCTCGCATTTCTAGAGAGCGAAAGCCTTAATGGGAACCCGATTGGTAGCGCCCGCGGATCGGGCTAGGCCTGCCCCCGTGTCCACCTACGACCTCCTCTTCGCCGGCGGCGGCCTCTCCTCGGCGCTCACTGCTTATCGGGTGGCGGTGTCGAACCCGAACCTCAGGATCGGTCTCGTCGAAGCGGCCGATACGCTCGGCGGCAACCACACCTGGTCGTTCCACGAGACCGACGTGACGGCGGACCAGCACGCCTGGATCGACCCCTTTATCGTCCACCGCTGGCCGGGGCAGAAGGTGCGCTTCCCGAAGCGCGAACGGACCCTCGGCACGGGCTACCGCAGCGTCACCTCCGAGCGCCTGCACGATGTGCTGTCCGACGTCGCGAACGTCGACCTGCTGACCGGCACGCCGGTCGCGGCGGCGGACCCGGACGGGCTCACACTGACCGATCAGCGCCGCCTCGCCGGGACCGTTCTCGACGGGCGCGGCGCGCAGCCGACGCCGCGGCTCACCCTCGGCTTTCAGAAGTTCCTGGGCCAGGAGGTCCGCACCGCGGCGCCCCACGGCGTCACCGTGCCGACGATCATGGACGCGACGGTCGCGCAGACCGACGGCTACCGCTTCGTCTACGTCCTGCCCTTCACGCAAGACACGCTCCTCATCGAGGACACCTACTACGCCGACGGCGCGGACCTGCCGGAGGGTACGCTACGGGACGAGATCGCCGCCTACGCCGCCCGCCAAGGCTGGCAGGTCGCCGAGGTCCTGCGCGAGGAGACGGGCATCCTGCCGATCGTCCTCGAAGGCGACGTGGACGGCTTTTGGGACGACGCGCGCGATGGCCCCGCTCCGCTCGGGCTTCGCGCCGGCCTCTTCCACCCCGTCACCGGCTACAGCCTGCCCGACGCCGCCCGCCTCGCGGACCTCGTCGCCGAGGCTTGCCGCGAAGGCGTGCCCGGACCGGAAGCGCTCTTCGCGCTCGTCGAAAACCACGCGAAGACCACCTGGCGCGAGCAGCGCTTCTACCGCCTCCTCAACCGTATGCTCTTCCGCGCGGCCGAGCCGCACCTGCGTTACGTCGTCCTAGAACGCTTCTACGGCTTGCCGCAGGCCCTCATCGAGCGATTTTATGCGGGAAAGACGACGCTAGGCGACATGGCCCGAGTCCTGGCAGGCAGGCCGCCCGTGCCGATCCCGGCGGCGATGCGGGCGCTGAGACCGGAACGGCTGGGCAGGGAAGGAACGAACGGATGCACGGAGCGGGCATGACGAAAGGGACGAAGCCCAAGGCATGCGTCGTCGGCGCGGGCTTCGGCGGGCTCGCCCTCGCCTGCCGGCTGCAGGCCGCAGGCTTTCAGGTCACGCTGATCGAGGGCCGGGACAAGCTCGGCGGCCGGGCCTACGTCTACGAGCAGGACGGCTACACCTTCGATGGCGGACCGACCGTCATCACGGACCCGACCTGCCTCGAGGCCGTGTTCGAGGCGGGGGGCGCCAAGCTGTCGGACTACGTCGAGCTGATGCCCGTCAGCCCCTTCTACAACCTGCGCTGGGAGGACGGGACGACCTTCGACTACGTCCAGGACGGGGACGCGCTCAAGGAACAGATCGCCAAGATCAACCCGAAGGACGTCGAAGGTTACGACCGCTTCCACGCCTACACGCGGCGCCTCTTCGACGAGGGCTACCTCAAGCTCGGCCACGTTCCCTTCTTGAACTTCTGGTCGATGATCCGCGTCGCGCCGCAGCTCGCGACGCTCCGGGCCGACAAGTCCGTCTACAGCCAGGTGTCGAAGTTCATCGAGGACGAGCACCTGCGACAGGCCTTCAGCTTCCACCCGCTGCTGGTGGGCGGGGACCCCTTCAAGACGTCGGCCATCTACGCGCTCATCCACGCGCTCGAGCGCGAGTGGGGCGTCTGGTTCCCCCGCGGCGGCACGGGCGCCCTCGTACGCGGGATGGGGCGCTTCTTCGAGGACCTCGGCGGCGAGGTCATCCTCGGCGATCCCGTCGAAGAGATCGACGAGGTGGCCGGACGCCTCAAGACCGTCCGCACGAAGAGCGGCTGGACCGGCGACTTCGACGCCGTCGCTTCGAACGCGGACGTCGTCCACACCTACGAGAAGCTCCTGCACCGGTCCCCGCGCGGGCAGAAGGCGACGAGCGCGCTCAAGAAGAAGCGCTACTCGATGAGCCTCTTCGTCATCTACTTCGGCACGGACAAGAAGTACGAGGACATCGCTCACCACACGATCCTGTTCGGCCAGCGCTACCGCGAGCTGATCTCGGAGATCTTCGCGGGGCCTGAGCTGCCCGAAGACTTCTCGCTCTACCTGCACCGGCCGACCGCCACCGATCCGAGCCTCGCGCCGGAGGGCGGCGAGGCGTTCTACGTGCTCTCGCCCGTCCCGCACCTCGGCAAGGCCGACATCGACTGGTCCGTCGAGGGCCCGAAGTACAAGGAGCGGATCTATCAGTACCTCGAAGAGCGCTACCTCCCGGACCTGCGAAAGCACATCGTCACCGACCACATGCTGACGCCGCAGGGCTTCAAGGACGAGCTGAACAGCCATCACGGCTCGGCCTTCAGCCTCGAGCCGGTCCTGACGCAGTCCGCCTTCTTCCGCCTGCACAACCGCGACGACGAGATCGAGAACCTCTACTTCGTCGGCGCGGGCACGCATCCGGGCGCGGGCGTGCCGGGCGTCGTCGGCTCGGCTCGGGCGACGGCGGGGCTCATGATCGAGGACTTCGGCCTCACGCCGACGGCTGGTGAGCACGAGGCCGCGCAGGCAGTGGCAGCGGAGTGAGGCCGTGAACGAGACTGCGAGCATGAAAGAAGTCGAGGCCGCAGCGAGCGAGGCCATCGCGAAGGGCTCCCGCAGCTTCGCGCTGGCGAGCCTCCTCTTCCGCCCCACCATGCGACGTCACGCGCACATGCTGTACGCGTGGTGCCGCCACTGCGACGACGTGATCGACGGGCAGAACCTCGGCTTCGGCGAGGACTCGAAGGCCGGCGCCGCCCACACGCCGCGCCGGTCGGATCTCGACGCGCTGCGGAGCGAGACGCTGGCCGCCTTGCGCGGCGGCGAGGTCTCCTCGGCGCCCATGGCTGCCTTTCGTGAGGTCGCGCTGGCAACCGACATGCCGGCTCACCACCCCCTCGACCTCCTGCGGGGCTTCGAGATGGACGTCGAGGCACGCGACTACCGTACGATCTCGGACACGCTCGAATACTGCTACCACGTCGCCGGCGTCGTCGGCGTGATGATGGCGATCGTCATGGGCGTGGACCCGGACGATCAGGAGACGCTCGACCGCGCCGCCGACCTCGGTATCGCCTTCCAGCTGACGAACATCGCCCGTGACGTCGTCGACGACGCCGCGATCGGGCGGGTCTACCTCCCATCGGACTGGCTCGCCGAGCACGGGATCGACGGGCCCGAAGGCGTCCTGGACCCGGCCAACCGGGACGGCGTCTCGGACGTCGCGCGGCGCCTCCTCGCCGTCGCCGAGCGCTACTACGAGAGCGCGGGACCCGGCGTGCGCCGCCTGCCGATCCGCGCAGGCTTCGCGGTCGCCGCCGCGCGCGGCGTCTACCGGGACATCGGCCGCGTGGTGCGCCAGCGCGGACCTGCGGCCTGGGACGTTCGCGCCCGGACCTCGAAGAAGCGCAAGCTCGCCCTCGCTGGGCTCGGCTGCATGCAGGGGGCCTCTGCCAAGGTCATGGTCTTCCGCGCCCTGCCGCCACGCGGCGACCTGTGGAAGTACCGGACCGAAGGGACGGCATGACGGATGCGCCCGCTAGGACCGGCCTGATCGGCGTCGCGCTGGCGACGGCGATCACCGGTGCCTGGCTGGCGGCTCACGTCTACGGCGTCTTCTTCCTCGACCTCTCCAGCCGCGAAGCACTCCTCGCCCCTCTCCTGATCCTCGCCCTCCTCTGGCTCTCGGTCGGCCTCTTCATCATCAGCCACGACGCCATCCACGGCAGCCTCGCGCCGGGCCGCCCGGTCGTGAACCGCGCCTTCGGCTGGGTGGTGATGACCCTCTATGCGGGCTTCCATTACGACCGCCTGGCGCGAAGCCATGCAGGCCACCACGCAGCTCCCGGCACGGCGGACGATCCCGACTTCTCGGCGGACCACCCCGACGCCTTCTGGCCCTGGTTCGTCCAGTTCTTCCGACACCACTTCTCCTGGCGGCCGTTCCTGTTCGTGAACGCGGTCGTCTTCTTCTACTGGCTTGTCCTCGGAGCGAGCCCCCTCAACATCGTCCTGTTCTACGGCGTGCCCGCCCTCGGCTCGGCGGTGCAGCTCTTCTACTTCGGCACCTTCCGCCCGCACCGGCACGCCGAAGGGGCCTTCGCCGACAAACACAACGCGCGCTCGGACCGGATGCCGGCCCTCGCCGCCCTCCTCACCTGCTACAACTTCGGCGGCTACCATCACGAGCACCACCTCTACCCGCACGAGCCCTGGTGGCGCTTGCCCCGCCGCCGTACGGAGGCCCGATGAGCGACATGATCCTTCCCCTCTGGCTGAAGATCACGCTGGTCCTCGGCACCGCCGCCGGGATGGAGGCGGTCGCCTGGTCCGCGCACAAATACATCATGCATGGCTGGGGCTGGAGCTGGCATCGTGACCACCACGAGCCGCATGACGGCGCGCTCGAGCACAACGACCTCTACGCGGTCGTCTTCGGCGTCTTCTCGACCGTGCTCTTCGTCGTCGGCTACTACTTCTGGCCGCCCCTCTGGTGGATCGCGCTCGGCATCACCCTTTACGGAATCATGTACGCCTTCGTTCACGACGGGCTCGTGCACGGAAGGCTGCCGATCGCCTGGGTGCCCAAGCGCGGCTACTTCAAGCGCCTCGTCCAGGCGCACAAGCTCCACCACGCGACGACGTCCAAGCACGGGGCCGTCTCCTACGGCTTCGTCCTCGCGCCCGACCCGAAGAAGCTTCAAGCGAAGCTCCGCGCGCTGCGAGCCGAGCGCAAGGCCGACATGGCGGCGCGTTAACGCGAACGCAGCCGGCTCCTCCCGTGTCCTCTTCGCGAAGACACAGAACGGAGGCTCTCATGGCACGCTTCGAAGGCAAGAGGTTCCTCGTCACAGGCGGCTCGGGCGGCATCGGCCGCGCCACGGCCGAACTCTTGGCGAGCGAAGGGGCGGAGGTCGTCGTCACGGGGACCAACGAGGATAAGTTGCAATCGGTCCGCGACGCGATCCCCGGGGTCAAGGCGCTGAAGAACGACTCCTCCGACCCTGACGCCGCCAAGACGCTGGCCGAAGAAGCCGGCCAACTCGACGGCATCTTCCTCAACGCCGGCTACGCGGTGATGGTCCCGCACGACGAGGTCAGTACGGACAAGTTCGAGGAGCAGTTCCACGTCAACGTCCGCGGCCCCATGCTGCAGATGTCGGCCCTGTCGGGACAGCTCAAGGACGGCGGCACGATCGTCGTGAACACCTCCATCGCCCAGTACGCCGGGATGGAAGGGAACAGCCTCTACGGCGCGACCAAGGGCGCCCTGCATTCCTACGTCCGGACGCTGACCAAGGAGATGGCGAAGCGCAAGGTCCGTGTGAACGCCGTCGCGCCGGGGCCGATCTCGACGGACTTCGGCTCGCGCGCCGGGATGAGCAAGGACGAGGAGAAGAAGTTCCAAGAGGAGATCACGAAGCAGGTCCCTCTCGGCCGCTTCGGCGAGGCGAAGGAGATCGCCACCGCCGTCGCCTTCCTGCTCTCGGACGACGCTTCTTACGTGAACGGCGCCGAGCTCATCGTGGATGGCGGCATGTCGGGGCGCTGAGCCCCGACACTGCCTGCGCTCAGGCCCCTGCGGCCTTCAGCTCCGCCATGACCTCGTCGTGGCGGACGAGGACAGGCTCCGGCGCCTGGCGCGTGAAAAGGCTGACGCCGACCGCGGTCGCGAACGCCACGATGAAGCCAGGCACGATCTCGTAGATCACGGACGACAGTGCGGCGCCTTCAGGCCCGACCGGTGCGTAGAGCCAGAACAGGACCGTCACCGTGCCCGCCACCATCGCCGAGACCGCACCCTTCAGCGTCAGGCCGCGCCAGAACAGCGTCAGGAGGATGATCGGACCGAAGGCCGCCCCGAAGCCCGCCCAGGCGTTCGAGACCAGCGACAGGATCGAGTTCGACCGATCGAGCGCGAGCCCGATCGCGACCAGCGAGACCAGGAGGACGCAGATCCGGCCGACCAGCACCAGCTCCTTCTCGCTCGCCCCGCGGCGGACGAACACCCGGTAGAAGTCCTCGGTCAGCGAGGAGGATACGACCAGCAACTGCGAGCTGATCGTGCTCATGATGGCAGCCAGGATCGCGGCCAGCAGGAACCCTGCGATGTAGGGGTGGAACAGGATCTGGCTGAGAAGGATGAAGATCGTCTCGGCGTCGTCGAGCTCCGTGCTCGTCGAGGCGACGTAGCCCGCCCCCGCGATGCCGGTGGCGACCGCGCCGATGACCGTGACGACCATCCACGACATGCCGATCCGCCGCGCCGTCTTGATGCCGGGCAGGTCGCGGATCGCCATGAACCGCACGATGATGTGCGGTTGGCCGAAGTAGCCGAGCCCCCAGGAGAGCGCCGAGATGAGCCCGATCACGGTGACCCCTTCGGTCCAGCTCAGAAGCGCCGGCGAGACGGCCTCGACGCTTCGCGCCGTCCCCTCGAACCCGCCGAGCTGCGTGATGGTGATCACCGGCACGAGGATCAGCGCGATGAACATGATGCAGCCCTGGACGAAGTCCGTCAGGCTGACCGCTAGGAAACCGCCGAACAGCGTGTAGGCGACGACCACGCCCGCCGTCAGGAACAGGCCCGGCACGTAGGGGAAGTTGAACGACGCCTCGAACAGCTTGCCGCCCGCGACGATGCCGGCGGAGGTGTACAGCGTGAAGAAGATGACGATGACGACCGAGGAGAGGACGCGGATCGTTCGCGTCCGGTCGTTGAAGCGCTTCTCGAGGAAGTCCGGAATGGTGATCGCGTCGTCCGCCCGCTCGGTGTAGATCCGCAAGCGCGGCGCCACGAGCTTGTAGTTGAGGTAGGCGCCGACCGTCAGGCCGACGGCGATCCAGGCGCTCGACAGGCCGGTGAGGTACACCGCCCCGGGCAGCCCCATCAGCATCCAACCCGACATGTCGGACGCGCCCGCCGACAGAGCGCCGACGGCGGGGCTGAGCTGGCGGCCGCCGAGCATGTAGCCCGACACGTCGTCCGTAGACTTCAGGTAGGCATAGAGCCCGATGCCGAGCATCAGGAGAAAGTAGCCGGCGAGAGAAATCAGTTGTTCGGTCTGCATTCTGCCCCCTTACGTGGGAGAGCGCCGCCCGGCCGGACGGCGCTCGGTTCTACCTCGGTGCGAGCGTCGCAGCTCGCCCTTTCGTCGACCTTACGGCCGGGTCTGCCCGTCCCCGTGCACTCGGTACTTGAAGGTCGTCAGCTGCTCGAGACCGACCGGGCCGCGAGCGTGGACCTTGCCAGTCGCGATGCCGATCTCGGCGCCCATGCCGAACTCGCCGCCATCGGAGAACTGCGTCGAGGCGTTGTGCATGACGACCGCCGAGTCGATCGCGTTGAGGAACCGCTCGGCGACGCCCGCATCCTCGGTCAGGACCGCGTCCGTGTGACCGGAGGAATGCTTCTGCACCCAGGCGATCGCCTCGTCCGGCCCTTCGACCGTCTTCACCGAGAGGATGCTGTCGAGGTACTCGGTGTTCCAATCCTCTTCGGTCGCCGGCACGATCCGGTCGTCGGCGGCCCTCGCCTCCTCGTCGCCGCGGACCTCGCACTGTCCGATCGTGTCGAGCAGCAAGGGCACGAACTTCGAGACGACCGCCCGGTCCACGACCAGGCTCTCGGTCGCGCCGCATATGCCGGTCCGGCGCAGCTTCGCATTGGTGACGATCTCTGCGGCCTCTTGCAGGTCCGCATCTGCGTGAATGTATGTGTGGCAGTTGCCGTCGAGGTGCAGCAGCGTCGGCACCCGCGCCTGGTCGCGGACCAGGCTGACGAGCCCGCGTCCGCCGCGCGGAATGACGAGGTCGATGAACTCCGTCGCCCGCAAGAGCGCCGCGACCGCCGCCCGGTCGGTCGTCCCGACCGCCTGGATACAGTCCTCCGGCAGGCCCGCCTCGGCGAGGCCGGCGCGCAGGGCGTTCACGATCACCTCGGTCGACCGGCGGCTCTCCGACCCGCCGCGAAGGATCACGGCGTTGCCGGACTTCACGCAGAGCGCGCCGGCGTCCGCGCCGACGTTCGGGCGGCTCTCGTAGATCATGCCGATCACGCCCAGCGGCGTCGCGACGCGTTCGATCAGAAGGCCGTTGGGCCGCTCGAACTTGGCGAGGACGCGCCCGACAGGATCCGGCAGGTCCGCGATCTGGTCGAGCGCGGCCGCCACGCCCTCGACGCGGGCCTCGTCCAGCTTCAGCCGGTCGACGAAGGCGCCCGACTTGCCGGCGGCGAGGACGCCCGCGACGTCTTCCTCGTTCGCGGCGACGATCTTTTCGGAGGCCGCGCGCAGCGCACGGGCCGCGCTTTTCAGGGCCTCATTCTTCTGTTCCGTACTCGCCGCGGCGAGGACGCGCGACGCCGCGCGCGCTCTACGGCCGAGTTCTTCGATGTGGGCCTCGGCGTCCGAGACTTCCGTTTCAGGGGCTTGGTCCAACATGATCTCTCCTCAAATGTCTTCGGTGCGGCGCGAGGCCGCCGTCATTCGCTGGGTCGTCGCGCCTCAGCGCAGCTCGACCGCGCGGTCATAGGCCGCGCGCAGCGTCTCTTCCATGAGGCCTTCCAGTAGGCCGTCCTTGCGCAGCTGATCGAGCCCGGCCTGCGTCGTGCCGTTCGGGCTCGTGACGTCGTTGCGCAGCTCATCGAGCGGCCGCCCTTCACGCTGCGCCATCTCGGTCGTCCCGAGGACGGTGCCGAACACCATCTCGCGCGCCGTCGCCTCGTCGAACCCCAAGCCCTTCGCCGCTTCGACGTAGGACCGCAGGATCTCGAAGACGTAGCCAGGGCCGGAGCCCGCGACGGCCGTGAACCGGTCGATCTGGTCCTCGTCCTCGAGCCAGACGGCGGTGCCGGTGGCCTCGACGAGCCGCGTCGCCGCCGCCTTGTGCGCGTCCGTCACGCCTTCGCCCGCATAGAGCGCGCTGACCCCGCGGCCGATGGCGGCGGGCAGGTTCGGCATGACGCGAATGACCGGCGCGCCGCCCAGCTTCTCGGAGACCCGCTTCGCCGCGACGCCTGCCGCGATCGACAGCGCGAAGCCGCCATCTTCGAGCTGCGCTTCGTAGGGCGGCAAGACGTCGTCGAGCATCTGCGGCTTCACGGCGACGACGAGCGCGTCGAAGCGTTCCGTCCCCAGGGCGTCCCGGCTCTTTTCGTGGCGGACGCCTTGCGGAACCCGGGGCTCGCCCGGGTCGACGGCGACGAAGGTCCCGGCACCCTCCTCGACCCAGCTCGACAGCATCGCGCCGCCCATCTTTCCGCATCCGGCCATGAGTACGCGCAAGGGAGGGGTCTGCATCGGTTCTCGTTTGTCAGTATTCGTCATCAAATTCATATCAGCAAAGAGATAACGTAGGGCCCATCGCATCGCAACATGACCAAGCGAATATCTCTACAATTTCCTGATATCGCTCAATCTTGCTATGGTGGCGGCGTCATAAGCAACGAACGTCTGACCCCTATTTCGAATTGTTCGTCTTATTATCACGTGTCCGTGATGTTGCTACGCTGATCCAAGACTGTTTGTTGCATTGCAATGTTGGCTACTTACACCACGCAGGAACGCAGAGATAACAAGGACAATCCGTGAACGATCAAAAACGCATCGTAGTCAAGATCGGCTCCGGCCTCCTCGTCGGCGAGGAGAGCCTCGCGGTCCGATACGCCTTTCTCCACGGCATGATGGCCGACATCGCGGCGCTTCGGGCCGAAGGTTACGAGGTCGTGCTCACCTCCTCCGGCGCGGCGGCCATCGGGCTCGGCACGCTCGGCCTCACGCCGAAGGACGCAGGCCTCGCGGACAAGCAGGCCGCCGCCGCCTGCGGCCAACCGCTGATCATGAACGCATACAAGCAGGTCGCGCTCGAGTTCGGCATCGACATCGCGCAGATCCTCCTGACCTCCGAGGACATGGAGAACCGCCGGCGGTTCCTGAACACAAAGAACACGCTCGACCGCCTGCTCGCGAAGGGCATGCTGCCGATCATCAACGAGAACGACACGATCACGACCGAGGAGATCCGCGTCGGCGACAATGACCGCCTCGCCGCCAAGGTCGCCCAGATGATCCAGGCGCAGCACTTCGTCATGCTGACGGGCGTCGAGGGCCTATACGACCGCGATCCGGACGAACCGGGTGCGCAGTTCGTCGAGGAGGTCGAGGACGTCTCGATCTACCTGGAGGCGACGACCGGCAAGAGC
This sequence comes from Parvularcula dongshanensis, assembly GCF_014199615.1. GTDB lineage: Bacteria > Pseudomonadota > Alphaproteobacteria > Caulobacterales > Parvularculaceae > Parvularcula > Parvularcula dongshanensis. The sequence goes on from NZ_JACHOB010000006.1 coordinate 174,252, forward strand.
ACGCTCGGCTCGGGCGGCATGCTGACGAAGATGCAGGCGGCGAACATGGCGCAGAACGCGGGCGTCACCGCCTACATCGCCAGCGGCATCCTCGACAGTCCGGTGAGCTCGGTCCTGAAGAACGAACGCCGCCATACCCGGTGCATCGCGCAAGGCGACGCCTCGTCGTCCTGGCGGGTCTGGCTCGCCGACCGCCTCACCATGGCGGGCAGCCTCGTCGTCTCGAACGAGGCTGCGGCTCAGCTCGGCACGGGACAGCGCGGCATCCGCGCCGACGACATCGTCGCCGTGCAAGGAGAGTACGCCAAGGGCGACGTCCTGCACATCTACGACGAGAAGGGTGAGGAGTGCGCGCGCGGGCTGACCAACTACGCGTCCAACGAGACGGTGCTCCTGGCCCGTCGCGCCGGCGAAGCGGTCGAGTCCGTGCTCGGCTACCACTCGAACGCCGACGTCATCGCGGCGCGCAACCTCGTCCCGATCGAGGATCGTCACCTCCCGCGAGAGGCGCCGGACGACGACGTCACGTCGATCGCCTCGTAAAGACCGGGGCCGTTACGCGCCCACTTTCTCGAAGTGGGCGCGGATATGCTCGGTCAGGGCGACGAGGGGACTACCGTCACATACGGCCGAGGCAGCCTCGGCGGCTGCCTCCAGGTGACGCTCCGCCCGGCTCTTCGCCGCCCGCAAGCCGCCCGACGGGACGGAACCGAGCATCACCGCCGTGCGCTTGTCGGCATCCTTCCGGGTCGACTTGCCCGCCAGGCCATCGCTCGCCACGTGGTCGAGCACGTCGTCGAGCGCCTGGTAGGCCAGGCCGAGTTCGCGGCCATAGGTCACGAGCGGCGCGCGCGCGGAGACCGGCGCTCCGGCGCACGCCGCGCCCGCGAGCGCGGCCGCGACGAACAGGGCCCCCGTCTTGCCGTAGTGAATGTCGTCGATGGAGCCTTCGCCATGGGCGAGGTCGAGCGCTTGCCCCTGCACCAGGCCCGTCCAACCCACGGCCCGGGAGAGCACCTCGACGACCTCGACCCGCTGCGTCGGGCTCAGCGACTGCGCCTGCGCGACGACACCGAAGGCGCCGTTGAGAAGACCGATCCCCGCAAGGATCGCGACGTCGTCGCCATAGACCTTGTGCGGGGTCGGCACGCCGCGGCGGAGGTCGGCATCGTCCATGGCGGGCAGGTCGTCGAAGACGAGGCTCGCCGTGTGGACCATCTCGACCGCGCACGCGACGTCCAGCGCCGCTTCCTCCGCGCCGCCGCATTGGCGGGCGGCGAGGACAGTCAGCACCGCCCGTAAGCGCTTGGCGGGGGCGAGCAGGCTGTAGCGTGCCGCGAGGCTCGGCTCGCCGCCGCGCGGCAGGAGCTGATCGAGGCGCACCTCGATCACCATCTTCAGGCTCGCAAGGTCTTGCGCAAACCCGTCTCCACCCGCTTCTCGTATGTTCTTCTCGGCGATGGTGAAGCTCATTCGGGGTTTCTGTCTCCGCCAGTCAGAGCAATATGAAGCGATCCCCTCCGCAAGGCAAAGCGGGCGTTGGGTCCGGGCGCTGCGTCCGGTAGAGCCGGGGAATGACACATAGAGGCCCGATGAGCGCAGACATCGCCCGGCGGAAGGCCGACCACATCGACGCCGTCCTGTCCGGCGACGTCGGCTTCAAGGGGCTGACCACGGGCCTCGAGGCAATCCGGTTCGAGCACTGCGCCCTGCCCGAGCTCGCCCTTGGTGACGTCGACCTCTCCGCGACGCTGTTCGGCCGACCGATGCGCCTTCCCTTCTTGATCTCGTCCATGACGGGCGGACCGGCGCGCGCGGCGGGCATCAACGAGGCGTTGGGCGAAGCGGCGGAAGCTTTGGGGCTGGCCCTCGCCGTGGGCAGTCAGCGGATCGCGCTCGAGGAGCGAGGCTCTGCGGGGCTCGGCGCGGACCTGCGCCGCCGCTGCCCTTCGATCCCCCTCGTCGGCAACATCGGCGCAGCGCAACTGCTTGGCCGGGACGCGGTCGATGCGGCCCGCCAGGCCCTCGACATGATCGAGGCCGACGGTCTCTTCGTGCACCTGAACCCCCTGCAGGAGGCCGTGCAACGAGGCGGCGACACCGATTGGCGCGGCGTCCTCGCCGCGATCGAGGCGATCGCGCGCGCAGGAGTGCCGGTCGCGGTGAAGGAGGTCGGGTTCGGCCTCTCAGCCGCCGTCGTCCGGCGACTGACCGAGGCGGGCGTCGTCGTGATCGACGTGGCGGGCGCGGGCGGCACGAACTGGGCGCGCGTCGAGGGCGCGCGGGACACGGACGGCACGGCCGTGGCCGAGGCGTTCGCCGGGTGGGGCGTGCCGACGGCCCGCGCCGTTCGGGAAGCGCGCGCCGTCGCACCCGAAGCGGTGATCATCGCTTCGGGCGGCCTCAGAGACGGGGTTGACGCGGCCAAGGCGATCCGCCTGGGCGCGGACCTCGCCGGGTTCGCGGGCGCGGTGCTCAACGCCGCGACGACCAGCGCCGAGGCCGTCGCCGCCCGCTTCGAGGCTCTGGCGACGCAACTGCGCGTCGCCTGCTTCTGCACCGGCAGCGCCGACCTCGCCCAGCTGCGAGAAGCGCCGCTTCAGGCTTCCTGAGCCTTCCGCGCCCGGCGGGCGCCGACGAGACCCGCAAGGCCGGTCGCCATCAGAAGCGCCGGGGCGGGAAGCGGCACGGGCGCACCGCCGAGATCGCCCATGAAGAGCGGGCCGTCCACTTCGACCGTTTGGAAGAGCGACCCGACCACGACCGATCCCTCGATCCGCCCGCCCGTGAACCGCGCGGCGGCGTCGGGCGCGAGGAGGGAAGCCGAGAAGGCCGCGCCGATGTCGATCGTCTCCGCCTCGTAGAAGTTGAAGATCACGTCGGCGAACGGACCGTTGAAGTTGAACCCGCCGCCAAGGTCGATGTCGGTGCCCGACACGTTGACGACCGTCGTGGTCCCGCCCGTGGCGAAGCTGAGGTTGGAGACGCCCGAGAAGAAGCTCGCATCGAGGTCGAAGACCGCGATCCCGTCGGCGCCGGCCGCGGAGGTGAGCACCGCGTTCTGGCCGCCCGTGATGGAGCCGCCGGTATCGACGAGCCGGGCGAGGTCGGTGGAAAGGCCGTGCATGGCCGTGGCCACGCCGCTGACGTTCACCGGGGCGTTCGTGATCGTACCCCCGTCATTGTTGTAGAGTCGCCCGTTCGCGTTCCCGCCGATCACGATGTCGCCTTCGAACACCCGGACGCCGCCATACTGGGCACCCAAGAGGTCACCGCCGACGACGAGGCTCGCGCCGAACTCGGCACCATTGGGCAGCCGGTCCGGATTGACCCCGTAGACACCGTCCGACGTCAAATCGCCGCCGACGAAGACGGTCCCTTCGGTCTCGGACGAGACCGTGGCGTCACCGAGGACGATCAGGTTGTACTGGGCGAGGAGGTCGGCCGCGACGGGTGCGGCGTGCGCGGTGGTCGAGAGCAGGCTCGCCGCGAGGGCGGCGGCGAGGATACGCTTGGTCATGATCGAACTGGCTCCGAGAGAACGTGGAGCGTCCTCTGCAGGAGCGATGCCAAAGGTGAACGAAAGTTTAAGCGAACCGGCGCGATCTTCGCGTCCGCGTCGACGTCAGAAGTCGATGGCCATCTCGGCGTAGGCTCCGCGCTTGCCGATCCCGCCGTTCAGGTCGAGGTCCTGCCCCGCGACCGTCACCACCCTGCTGACCGCGCCTAGCTTGCGGGACGAAGGCCCGAAGGCGGCATCGCCTAAGAAGCGGGTTTCGGTACCGCGAGACTGTTCGGGCCCGACTTCGGAACCTTGGACGAGGGTCGGCGCGCCGCGATCGAGCCAGGCGAAGCTCCCGGCGGCATCGACCTCCGCGCTCAGCGCTTGGGGAAGGTGCACGGCACCGTCCTGGTGCGCGTCCTGCGCCGCAGCGTTCAAGCCGGCGACGAGGCTCGCAGCGGCTGCGAGGACGGAGATCGTGCGTCTTGCAGTCAACCAGGCACTCCGGGGGCTGCGCTCCCGGAGAAGTCTGCACGAAGGATGCCAAAAGTGAAGGGGGCGTTAACCGCTCAAGCGATCACGTTCGCCGTGTCCGGCCTTCAGAGATCGCGAAGCCTGCGCACCTCGGCGATAGTCTCGCGGACTTTGCCCTGCAAGCTCTTGAGCATCCGGATGCGCTCCGCGTCGTCGCGCTGCTCGCCGATCAGGTGCTCCGCCGCCTGGCAGATATGCCCGACTTCCCAGGCGCCCACGCCACGGCTCGCGCCCTTCAGCGCGTGCGCCGCGTCGCGCCAGGCGGTGTCCTCGGCCTGCGGATCCAGCATGCGGGTCCACATCTCGGCCTGCTCTTCGAAGATTGCGAGTATCTCGTCGCGAAGCGAACGGTCACCGGCCACGTAGCGATTGAGGTGGTCGAGATCGATCAGTTGCTGCGCCACGGAACTTGCTCCTTCGGACCTCTTGCCCAAGTGCCGCTGTAACAGGCCTGGCTTAACACGGCCTTGCTCTTCCCTCTCGTCTTGTCGGGCGAAGCACGAAACCTTACGGCTTTCGGGCGTGGAGGAAGCTGCGATGACGACCTTGTTCCTAGGGGCTGCGGACGACGAGCCGGTCACCCTCGACCTCCGCATGGCGAACCGCCACGGCCTGATCGCGGGGGCGACGGGGACCGGAAAGACCGTGACGCTGCAGATCCTCGCCGAAGGGTTCTGCCGCGAAGGGGTTCCGGTCTTCGTCGCCGACGTGAAGGGCGACCTGTCGGGCATCGCGGCACCGGGCGCTGACAAGGACTTCCTGCATGCCCGGGCGGAGACGATCGGCCTCGTCCCTTACGAGGCGGAGGATTTCCCCGTCGCCTTCTGGGACCTCCACGGCGAGAAGGGGCACCCCGTCCGAGCCACCGTGACCGAGATGGGCCCCCTCCTCCTCTCGCGGATGCTGGAGCTCAACGACACGCAGGAGGGCGTTCTCTCCCTCGCCTTTCGCGTCGCCGACGAGGAAGGGCTGCCGCTTCTCGACCTGAAGGACCTGCGTGCCCTTCTCGTCAGCGTGGCCGAGCGCCGCGCCGAGTTGAGCCAGCTTTACGGCAACGTTTCTCCTGCGTCCGTCGCCGCGATCCAGCGGCGCCTCCTGCAACTCGAGGATCAGGGTGCGGACCGCTTCTTCGGCGAGCCGAAGCTCGACCTCGACGACCTCTTGCGGACCGAGGAAGGCCGCGGCGTCATCAACGTCCTCGCCGCCGACCGTTTGATGCAGACGCCGCGCCTCTACGCCGTCTTCCTCCTCTGGCTGCTCTCCGAGCTGTTCGAGGAGCTGCCCGAGATCGGCGATCCCGAAAAGCCCGTCCTCGTCTTCTTCTTCGACGAGGCGCACCTGCTCTTCGACGACGCGCCGAGGGCGCTCCTGTCGAAGATCGAGCAGGTCGTACGCCTCATCCGGTCGAAGGGCGTCGGCATCTACTTCGCGACCCAGAACCCGATGGACGTGCCGGACTCCGTATCGAGCCAGCTCGGCAACCGCGTTCAGCACGCCCTGCGCGCCTACACCCCGCGCGAGCGGAAGGTCGTCGAGACCGCGGCGGAGACCTTCCGCCCGAACCCCGGCTTCGAGGCGGAGGACGTCATCACCGAGCTCGGCACCGGCGAGGCCCTTGTCTCGACGCTTCAGAAGAAGGGCGTTCCGGGCATCGTCCAACGAACCTTGATCCGCCCGCCAAGCTCTCGCCTGGGTCCGCTCACCGCGGCCGAACGGGGGCGGGTTCTCCGCGAGGACGGCCTCGGCGACCGCTACGACGAGGCGGTGGACCGCGAATCCGCCTTCGAGATGCTGAAGGCGCGAGCCGAGAAGGCGGCCGAACGCGTGGAGAAGGAGGAAGCGCGCAAGGGGCGGACCAAGGCCAAACCGCGCAGCCGCAGCCGCAGCCGCAGCCGCAGCCGGCAGACCACCACGGAGAAGGTCATCGCTCAGGCGGCTCGGACCGCGACGAGCACGCTTATGCGTGAACTCGTGCGAGGCATCTTCGGCACGGTGCGCCGGCGCTGACGGGGCCGATCGTGGCGGGAATAAGGTATTCTCGCGACGCCGAGTATTCTCCCGAGGGTATTTACTCTTGCGAAGCCATCACCGGTTGAAAACTCCCGCAGCGAGGCTGGGGCCGCTGTGGAGTGCTTATGTTCAAGAAGCTACGCCCCTTCGAGGAGTCAGAGCGGGGTTCGGTGACCGTGCTCTTCGGGCTCAGCCTTCCGGCACTGCTCGGCTTCTGCGCCCTCGGTACGGAGGTCGCTTACTGGCAGTACAATGAGCGCACCTTGCAGAACGCGGCGGACGCCGCCGCCTACTCCGCCGCGGCGCAGATGGCGCAGGGCCGAGATGAGGACGAGATCAGGGCGGCTGCCGAGAGCGCCGCTGTCGAGAGCGGCTTCGACCCGGCCGCGAGCGATACGCCTTACATCTCAACGCCCCCCGCCGCCGGCGCCTTCGCCGGGGACGACAGCGCGGTCGAGGTGGAGATCGTCACCCACCTGCCCCGGATGTTCACGCAGGTCTTCTTCCACGAGGAAACGATCACGCTAAGAGCGCGCTCCGTCGCCCGGACCGCAGGTCAACGGCCTGCATGTGTCCTCGCGCTCGACCCCTCGGCCTCCTCGGCGATGACCTTCCAGGGTTCGTCCGATGTCGTCGTCGCAGGCTGCGACCTCGCGGCCAACTCCATCTCCTCGAACGCGATGGACTTCAGCGGCGCGACCAACGTGGTCGCCGACTGCGCCTCCGCCGTCGGCGGCATTACGGGCGAGCACAACTCCCTGACCCTTACGGACTGCGCCCGGGCTTACGAAGGCGCGCGCCTGACGCCAGATCCCTTCCGCAAGCGGATCATGCCGCAGCCGAACGGGTGCGACAGCGCGCTCGAGAGCGGCTTCAAGGGCAGCGGCACGCTTTCGCCGGGCACCGTCTGCGGCGACGTGACGATCCACGGCGACCTGACGCTCGAGCCCGGCACCTACATCTTCAACGGCGCCGACGTGCGGGTGAACGCCGGCACCCGTCTGCGCGGCGAGGGCGTCACCCTCGTCTTCCTGAACGGGGCGGAGATCGACATGAACGGCGGCGCCGACGTCAAGATCACCGCGCCGACCGACCCTGCGGACGAGATGTTCGGCATCGTGATGTTCGGCGACCGCGACGCGTCGGGCGCCGAGCACGTTCTCAACGGCAACAGCGCCACCTCGTTCACGGGCGCGCTCTACTTTCCCGCCAGCCGCGTCGAGTTCGAGGGCACGAACGTCGCCTCGCCCGGGGCGTGCACGCTGCTGATCGCGAACACCGTCAAGTTTACCGGCAACAGCTACTTCGGCTCGGACTGCACCGGCCTCGGACTCGAAGCGCCCGAGACCTCGCAGGTCGTTCTGATCGTGGAGTGATCCGATGCGGAAGCGTTCCTTCGCCGCCAGGTTTTCGTCGTTTGCCCGCCGCCAGGACGGCGTCGCCGCGAGCGAGGCGGCGTTCATCGTCCCGCTGCTCGTGATGGCGCTGATGTCGATCTTCGACCTCGGCTTCGCCAGCACCTCGCGGATGCAACTCGACCATGCCTTAAGGACCGGAACGCAGCTCATCATGATGAACGTCCACGACGAGGACGCGGTGGAGGCGGCGACGCTCGCGACGCTCGAAGAGACGCAAAGCGGCTCGATGCGGAACGACGGGATGTGCGAACCGGACAAGACCTGCCTCACGGTGGTCCAGACCTGCCGCTGCGGTTCGGCGGCGTCGAGCTGCACGACGCTTTGCTCGGCCACGAGCCTGCCGCCGAGCGCGTTCATGACGATCACCGCGCTGCGGCGCTACGAAGGCATCTTTCTGGACGACAGGCCCGTCGGCGCGACCATCACGGTTCAGACCCGATGAGGCGCTCGCTATGGCGACGGGTCCGGACCGCCGAGGACGGCGTGACGAGCATCGAGTTCGCCTTCGTCCTGCCGCCGATCTTCCTACTGATGTTCTGCCTCTTCGACATCGGCTACGCGCACTTCGTCCGGAACAGCTTCGAGACCGCGGTGCGCGACGCGGCCCGGACGGTCTTCATCGAGCCGACGACGACCGAAGCGGAGATCCATGCGCGTCTCGACGCCGCCGTCTCCTCCTTCGGCGAGGCGGTGACGACCGAGATCACGCAGGAAGAGATCGGCACCACGACCTACTGGGTCCTGTCCGCCCAGATGCCCTACCGTTACGTCGTCCCGCCTCTGTCGAGCCTCACCGTAACGCTGCACGGCGAGGGTCGGGCGCCCGTGATCAACTATCAGGTCGACGGTTAGGGTCCGCCTCGGGCATGCCCGCCAGCATCCAGGACAGCGGCACGGCGCGGCGGCGCTCGGTGAACTCTGAGAAGCTCGCGAGGGCCGGGACGTCCGGTACGTGTACGCTCCGCCCCGACCGATCGATTAGGCCTTGCTTCTCGAGCTCGCTCATCATCCGGCTTACCGAGATGTTCGTCAGGCCGACCGCGTCTCCGATGACCGATTGATCGAGCGGCAGGTGGAAGCGCCCCGCCCGAGGCAGGCCGTCCGGGTCCGCCTGGTCGGAGAAGCATTGCAGCAAGAAGTGCCCGACACGCTTCACCGCCTCCATCCGTCCGACGACCCGCAGCCTGTCGATCATCCGGGTATGGTCGTAGATGCCGTAGGTGAGGAAGTAGGCGGCGAGCGCGGGATGCTGCGCGACCACCGTGCTGAAGTCGTCCTTGCCGATCCGCACGATGACCCCGTCCGTCGCGGCGACCGTGTCGCAGACCGCGACCTCCCAGCCGAGGTCCTGAAGGCCCATGACGTCGCCGGGCTGATAGACGGTGTAGACCTGTCGCCCACCGTCGCCGAGCGTCGAGCAGTCGAAGAACCAGCCCTGCTCGACGATCCAGAACTCCACCGCCGGTCCGCCGACCTGCCGCAACTGGTCGCCTTTGCGTACGTTGCTCGTCGGGCCGAGCACGTCCATGAGCGCGCGCTTGGCTTCGTCTGAGATCGTCTCGAAGACGTTCAAGCGCCGCCGCAGGGGCTCGGCGTCGTAGGGCATTCCCTATCTCCTTCCAGGCTCGCGGGTTTTAGATAGAGCAAACAAGGCGGCGGGGCACACGCGCTTTGCACCCGGCGTCACCCGTCCTGCTCTCCGATCACCTTCTGCACGAAGGCGCGGAGCCCCGTCTGCCGGGTGCGCTTCAGACGCTCGGCACCCAGAATGTGGTGCAGCTGACGCTCGGCACGGCTCAAATCGTCGTTGACGATGACGTAGCCGTACTCGGCGTAGTGCGACATCTCCGCGTCCGCCTGCGCCATCCGCTTCCGGACCACTTCCTCGGAGTCCTGCGCACGGCGCCGCAGCCGGTCCTCGAGCGCGGCGCGGGAGGGCGGGAGGATGAACACCGTGACGAGGTCGCCCCGTGCCCGCTCGGCGAGCTGCTGCGCGCCTTGCCAGTCGATGTCGAAGATCACGTCCCGCCCCGCCTCGATCGCGTCGATGACCGGGGCGCGCGGCGTGCCGTAATAGTGGCCGAAGACCTTCGCGCTCTCGAGAAACGCGCCCTCGTCCCGCATGCGCTCGAAGGTCGAGATGCCGACGAAGGAGTAGTCCTTGCCGTCCGTCTCGCCCGGACGCGGCGGCCTGGTCGTGTAGGACACCGAGACTTCGACCTCGTCGTCCGCCTTCAAGAGGCGCCGGGTCAGGGTCGTCTTTCCGGCCCCCGACGGGCTGGAGATGACGAAGAGGATGCCGCGCCGGGCGATCCCGGCATTGGGGGCGGCGGGCGTGTGCGGGGTATCTGTCATTCGACGTTGAGCACCTGTTCGCGAAGCTGGTCGATCACGTGGCGGAGGTCGAGGCCGACGCGCTTGAGTTCGGTGGTCGACGCCTTGGTCGTCAGCGTGGTCGCCTCCCGCGCGAACTCCTGCGCCAGGAACTCGAGCTTGCGGCCGATCGGACCGCCTTCCGAGAGGAGGGCACGCGCCGCCTCGGTGTGCGCGTGCAGGCGGTCCGTCTCCTCGCGCACGTCGGCCTTCACGGCGAGGAGCGCCGCCTCCTGCGCGATCCGGTCCTTCGGCAGCTCGCCTTCGAGCAGCGCCCGGACCTGCTGCTCCAGCCGCTCGCGCAGCGCGGGGATCGCGGCCTCGGACAGCCGCGCTGCCTCGCCGGTCAGCCGGTCGATCTCGGTGAGATGATTCTGAAGCGCCTCGGCCAGCACGGCCCCCTCGCGCGCCCTGTCATGCGCGAGCGCGGCTGCCGCCTCGGCGAAGCTCGCGCGGACGGCGGCAAGGTCGTCTTCGGTCGGCGCCTCGGCCTCGGGCCCGGTCCGCAAGCTCCCGCCCATGCCGAGAAGGTTCTCGGGCCGCGTCTTCGCGAGCTTGAGCCCCGCCTCCTTCGCGGTGGCCCGCGCGACCATCGCCGCGGCGACGACCGCGTCCAGCGCGTCCTGATCGACGCGAAGGCTCGATGCGGCCTCGCTTCGCTCGAGCTTCATCGTCGCGGAGACGTTCCCGCGGCTCAACGAGACCTGCGCTTTGCGAAGCGCGGGCTCCGCCGCTTCGAAGCCCGGCGGCAGTCGCAGCTTCAGGTCGAAGCCCTTCCCGTTCACGGCGCGCAGCGTCCAGCGCCAGGCGAAGGCGCCCGACGCGCCCTCCCCCTCGGCGAAACCCGTCATCGACCGTACGCTCATTGCCGCCGCTCCCGCTCGATCCGCCGCCACTTGGCGACGTTCCGGTTGTGCTCCGCCAAGGTGGACGAGAAGACGTGCCCGCCCGTGCCGTCCGCGACGAAGTAGAGGTCGTCCGTTTCCGCCGGGTTGAGGACGGCTGCAAGGCTCGCATGGCCCGGGTTCGCGATCGGCGTCGGCGGCAGGCCGCGGATCACGTAGGTGTTGTAAGGCGTCTCGCCGCGCAGTTCGGACAGGCGGATGCCGCGACCCAAGGGCTCGCCGCCCGTCAGGCCGTAGATGATCGTCGGATCGGACTGCAGCCGCATGCCCTTGTTGAGCCTGTTGACGAACACGGCGGCGACGCGGGGCCGCTCGGCCGCGAGGGCAGTCTCCTTCTCGACGATCGAGGCCAGCACGACGGCCTCCTCGGGCGTGTCGATGGGCAAGCCTTCGGCCCGGCCCGGCCAGAGTTCGGCAAGCGCCGCGTCGTGGGCTTCCATCATCCGCCGCACCACCGCGTCGCGAGGCTCGCCGCGCTCATAGGCGTAGGTCTCGGGCAGGAGCGCGCCCTCGGCGGGCGCGAGCGTGACCTCGCCTTCCAGCACCGGCGCCGCCTCGACGATCCGCAGGACCTGCGCCGTCGTCCTGCCCTCGGGCACGGTGACGAAGCGCAAGAGCGGCTTCGCGTCTCGCAGGGTCCGAACAATCTGGTCGAGGCTCGCGCCTTGCGGAATCTCGAACTCGCCGGCCCGTAGGGAGGGCGCCAGCGCTCGGTAGCGGGCGAGGAAGCGGAAGAGTTCGGCGCCGTAAGCCTCGGGCAGGCCGCAGGCATCGACGGCGAGGCGCACGGCGAGGCCGGAGACGGTCATCCCCCGCTCGACCCAGAAGACCTCGGGCGCGTTCGGGCAAGGCCGCTGGACCAGGGCCTTCGCGCGGTAGGCCAGGAAACCGGCCGCCGCCGCGCCGAGGAGCCCGAGGACGAGAAGCGTCAGGAGGAGCGTCTTGAGGATGCCCCCGCGCTGGCGCGCCGAGGGCCCCCGCGCTACCGCGCTCAGCTTCAGACCCTCCGCATCACGATGGACGCGTTCGTCCCGCCGAAGCCGAAGGAGTTGGAGAGGACGGCGTCGAGCTTCCTCTCCACCGGCGCCTTGGGGGCGAGGTTGATGGGCGTCTCGACGGACGGATCGTCGAGGTTCAAGGTCGCTGGACAGACCCCGTCCCGCATCGCGAGGAGAGAGTAGATCGCCTCGATCGCGCCCGCGGCGCCGAGCAGGTGCCCGACGGACGACTTGGTCGACGACATGACGAGGCCGTCCGCGTCGCTGCCGAAGAGGCGCTCCACGGCGCGAAGCTCCGCCTCGTCACCGAGCGGCGTCGAGGTGCCGTGGGCGTTGACGTAGCCGATCTCCGCGGTCGAGAGGCCTGCTCGGCTGAGCGCCGCCTTCATGGCGCGGTAGCCGCCGTCACCGTCCGCGGCGGGAGCCGTGATGTGGTGCGCGTCGCCCGACAGGCCGTAGCCGACGATCTCGCCATAGATCTTGGCACCGCGAGCCTTGGCACGCTCGTACTCCTCGAGGACGACGATCCCCGATCCCTCGCCCATGACGAAGCCGTCCCGGCCCTTGTCGTAGGGCCGCGACGCCGCCTCCGGCGTGTCGTTGTAGCCGGTCGAGAGCGCCTTGCAGGCGACGAAGCCCGCATAGCCGATTCGGCAGATCGACGCCTCGGCGCCGCCTGCCACCATCGCGTCCGCATCACCGTAGGCGATCAGGCGCGCGGCGTCGCCGATGGCGTGAACGCCGCTGGCGCAGGCGGTGACGACGGCATGATTCGGCCCCTTCAGGCCGTGCTTGATCGACACCTGGCCGGAGACGAGGTTGATCAGGCAGGAGGGAATGAAGAAGGGCGAGACCCTGCGCGGGCCCTTGTCCCGCAGCGTCAGCGCCGTCTGCGCGATCCCGTCGAGCCCGCCGATGCCGGAGCCGATCAGGACGCCCGTGCGCTCTTGCTCTTCTTGCGTACCGAGCGGCAGGCCCGAATCGGCGAGCGCCATGTCGGCCGCGGCCATGCCGAAGACGATGAAGGGCTCCATCCGCCGCTGCTCCTTGGGATCGACCCAAGCGTCGGCGTCGAAGGCGTCCTCGTTCGCGCCCTCTTCGCTCTTCAACGGCACCTGCCCCCCGATTCGGCAGGCAAGGTCGGAGGCGTCGAAGTGGGTGACCGGTCCGATACCGCTCTCGCCGCTCAGAAGGCGCCGCCAGGGGCCCTCGACGGGCGCTTCGCGCGTGCCCGCGCCCAGGGGAGTGACGAGGCCGAGGCCGGTGACGACGACGCGCTTGAGCATGGGCTCTCCGTGGGGCGGCTAGACGTGAGGGATGCGGGATAACAAAAACCCGCCGTCCAGGGAACGGCGGGCTGGCACCGAGACCGGTGCGGAAGTCTGGAAGGGCCTCGCCTTCGGGCGAAGCTTACTTCTTGCGTTCTTCGATGAACTTGATCGCGTCGCCGACGGTTTGGATCGTCTCGGCCGCGTCGTCGGGGATCTCGATGTCGAACTCTTCTTCGAAGGCCATGACGAGCTCGACGATGTCGAGGCTGTCCGCGCCCAGGTCGTCGATGAAGCTGGCCTTCGGTTCGACCTTGGAGGCGTCCACGTCGAGGTGCTCGACGGTGATCTTCTGAACGCGCTCTGCGATATCGGACATGGTGGCTCCTGGTCGTGTTGTGCGCCGTCCTGCGACGGGGTTGTCAGCGGCGCTTAAGGGATAAGGGGGGGGCGTGCAAGCGAGGCGGGCGGGCCGGAAGCCCACTCAGACCATCGCCATGCCGCCGTTCACGTGGATCGTCGATCCGGTCACGTAGGCTGCCTCGTCCGAGGCGAGGAACACCGCAGCGGCAGCGATCTCGCCGGGCGTGCCCATCCGCCCCGCGGGGATCGTATCGTCGATCTTCGCCTTCTGGTCGTCGGTCAGCACGTCCGTCATCGGCGTGGCGATGAAGCCCGGCGCGATCAGGTTAGCGGTGATCCCCCGGCTCGCGACTTCGGCCGCCAGCGACTTGATCATGCCGGTCAGACCCGCCTTGGACGCGGCGTAGTTCGTCTGGCCGGGATTGCCGGTCGTGCCGACCACAGAGCTGACGGCGATGATCCGGCCGTGGCGCGCCTTCATCATGCCGCGAAGGCAGGCCTTGGACATGCGCCAGGTCGCGCGCAGGTTCACGTCGATGACGGCGTCGAAGTCCTCGGGCTTCATCCGCATCATCAGGTTGTCGCGCGTGACGCCCGCATTCGCGACCAGCACGTCGAGCCCGCCCATCGCTTCGGCCGCCTGGCCCGGCAGACCTTCGGCCGCGTCCATGTCGGACAGGTTCGCCGGGACCACGAAGACCCGCTCCCCGAGCTCCGAGGCCAGTCCTTCGAGCTTCTCGGCCCGCGTGCCGGACAGCGCCACCGTCGCGCCCTGCGCGTGAAGCGCCCTTGCGACCGCGCCGCCTATGCCGCCCGTCGCACCCGTGACCAGGGCCTTGCGCCCGCTCAGATCGAACATCTCTTCTCCTTACCCGAACAGCTCGGCGAGGAACCGCGCGAAGCCGTCCCATGCCCTCTTCGACGCCTGCGCGTCGTAGACCGTGCCGAAGTCCGGGTCGTTGGCCTTCTCGTTGGTGAAGGCATGCATCACGCCCCCATAAAGGTGTAGCTGCCAGTCGGCTTTGCGCGCCGTCATCTCGTCGGCGAAGGCCTTCTGGTCCTCGGGCTTCGCCATCGGATCGTCATAGCCCTGGAAGGCGATGACCTTCGCCTCGATGTCGCCCGCCTGCGGCTTGTCCTGCTGGCCGAGGATGGCGTGGAACGCGGCGGCGCCCGCAACGCCGAGGTTGCCCCGGGCGCAGTCGAGCGCGCAGAGCCCGCCGAAGCAGAAGCCCGTCACCGCGGCGCGCGAGGCGTCCGCCTCGTCTTGCGCCTTCATCGTCTCCAGGCTGGCGGAGAGCCGCTTCGCGAGCAGGCCCGTCCGGTCCGAGACCAGCGGCTCCATCAGCTTCTGGTTCTCCTCGGTGGAGGAGCCCCGCCTGCCCTTGCCGTACACGTCGGCGGCGAAGGCGAGGTAGCCCATGCCCGCGATCTTCTCGGCGGACTTGTCTTCGTTCTCGGCCCTGCCCGCCCAGGCGTGGCAGATCATGACGCAGGGAAACGGCCCCTGTCCGTCCGGCACGGCGAGCAGACCCTGATAGGTCTCGCCGTCCACTTCATACTCGACTGTCCGTGTCGTGACCATGATGGCTTCCTCAGTGTGAGAGTGCGTCGCGGAACGCTTCGATGTCGGACGGTTCGCCGAAGCTGACCGTCTTCGCACCCTTCTCGATCCGCTTGATGAGGCCGGAGAGCACCTTGCCCGTGCCGACTTCGACGAACAGCCCGGTGCCGTCCGCGATCATCGCCTGGATCGTCTCGGTCCAGCGAACGCGGCCCGTCACCTGGCGGATCAGGGTCGCGCTGATCTCGTCGTCGGGCACGGGGGCGGCGGTCACGTTGGCGAAGACCGGCACCCGCGGGTCGCGGATGTCGACCGCCGACAGCGCTTCGGCCATCGCCTCGGCCGCGGGTTGCATCAGGCTGGAGTGGAAGGGCGCCGAGACCGGCAGCGGCAGCGCGCGCTTCGCGCCCATCGCCTTCGCCTTCTCGCAGGCTGCAGCGACGGCGTCCGTCCGTCCCGAGATCACCACCTGGCCCGGCGCGTTGTCGTTCGCGACCTCGGCCTCCGTGCCGGACACGGCCTCCTCGACCTGTTCCAGCGTCAACCCCAAGATCGCGGCCATGCCGCCCTCGCCCGCTGGCACCGCCGCCTGCATCGCCTCGCCCCGCACACGCAGAAGGCGGGCCGTCTCGCTCAAGGTAAAGGTCCCGACGATGCAGTACGCCGCGTACTCGCCGAGGCTGTGCCCCGCCGCGCTTTGCAGCAGACCGACCGAGAAGCCCTCGCTCTCGAGCGCGCGGTAGGCCGCGACCGCATGCGCCATCAGCGCGGGCTGCGCGTTGGCGGTCAGGGTCAACTCGTCTGCGGGCCCCTCGAACATGAGCTTCGAGAGGTTCTGTCCCAACGCCTCGTCGACCTCGTCGAAGACGGCACGCGCCGCGGGATAGGCGTCGGCCAACGCCTTGCCCATGCCGGGGGTCTGGCTGCCCTGGCCGGGGCAGACGAGGCTGACGGGGTGGCCCGAAGGGGTCATGGAGGCTCCGCGCGTGACTGTTCGCGCCGGTTAGCGCTCAGCCTCGCGGCGGGGCAAGGGTGGTGGCCAGCGCGGCCCGCCCCGTCCGGCGGAGGCGGCTCCCGCGCCCCCGCCGGTCCCGCGCAGCGTGCGATCACGCGCGGCGGGAGGTGCCCCCCGAAGGCCAAGTCCCATGCTTCGGGCACGCCGGCTGTTGCAAGGTTCCTGATGAACAGGATCACCGTCGAGCCACCCGCAGGCACGTGACCCCCCGCCTTCGAGGAGCACTACGGGGTGGTGCAAGGTCGGGGCCGGAAAGCGGCAAGGCCTGGGCAGATGTGGACAACCGCGCCGTGTGTGACCGAAGCGACACGGCGCCGTGAGCCTATCGCAGCCGCACCGCCGTGCCGTTGCACGACACCATCAGCATCGCGCCCTTCTCGGTGGTGATCGCCTCGTAATCGACGTCGACACCGACCACCGCGTCGGCGCCCAGGCGCTGCGCCTCGTCCATCATGTCGGCGGTCGCGTGCTCCCGCGCCTCGCGCAGAGCCTTCTGGTAACCCCCTGACCTGCCGCCGATAATATCTCTTATCCCCGCGAACATGTCGCGAAAGACGTTGACGCCCAGGATCGCCTCGCCGGCGACGAGGCCCAAAGGTTCGAGCGCCTCGCGGCCGGGAACGCTCTCGGTAGTGGTGACGATCATGGCAGGCTCCTAAGCTGACGTGCTGCTCGGAGCTGGGAAGCCGCCGCCACCCCCGCAAAGCGAATCAGCAGTCGGCAACGCTTCCTTCGGCCGAATCGGCAATCATTCTCCCCATGTTCTCCACCGGGTTGTTCACAAGCATGCAGGAGGTGCGGGTCGCGGCCACGCTCGCCGCGATCCTGATCGCCTGCGCGCTGATCTTGCTTCGGCGCACGGCGCGCACCGAAGAGGAACAGCTGACGCTGGAACAGCGCCACGCCCTCAACGTCGAGCGCTCCCGCGCGATCGCCAGGCGTTTCCGCAAGGACGTCGCGATGACGATGGACCACTTGCGCGCCGTCACGCCGCACGAGTTCGAGGAGGTCGTCCTCACCGCCCTCGCCCACCGGGGGCACCGCATCCGTCGCTCGAACCGCTACACCGGCGACGGCGGCGCGGACGGCCAGGCGTGGATTAGGGGACGCCGCTACCTCATCCAGTCGAAACGCTACCGCCGCGCCATCCGCCCAGAGCACATCGAGGACTTCGCCCGGCTCTGTAAGCGGGAACGGGCGCGGGGCTTGTTCGTCCACACCGGCAATATGGGCCCTATGAGCCTGGAGGCGGACCGGCGCGCGCGGCGCGTCGTCGTGCTGCACGGCGAGGCGCTGGAGCGGCTGGTGGCGGGGAGAAGGGTGAGGCTCAAAGGCGTCCGGCTTTAGGCCGCCGCGCCGCTCAGGCGCTTTGAACGGCGGCGAGCGGGGCGCTCATCTCGACGGTCAGCCCCTCCTCGCCAAAGCGCCGCTCGACGCTGCCCGAGCCGGAAAGCCCCATCGCGATGATGCGCGAGCCGAAGCCGCGCCGAACCGGTTCGACCGCAGGGGGTCCGCCGCGTTCCTTCCAGACGAAGTCCAACACCTCGGCGCCACCCTCCTCCCGCACCTGCCAGGAGATGATCACGTATCCGCTCGTCATGCCCAAGGAGCCGTACTTGACCGCGTTGGTCGCGAGTTCGTGGACGAGCAGCGACAACGACATCGTGGCGCGCGGTCCGATCGCGAGTTCGGGTCCGGACATGCGCACATCGGCGCCTTCGAAGGATGCGATCACCGCCTCGACGACTTCGCGTACGCCGCCGGCCGACCAGTTTTGCGTCAGGAGTATGTCGTGCGCGGACGAGAGCGCCCGGAGCCTGCTGCCGAAGTCGTCGACAGCGCCGCTCTCGGCTTTGCCGCCGAAGGTCTGCATCGCGATCGCCTGCACCATGCCGAGCGTGTTCTTTACGCGGTGCGAGAGTTCCTGGTTCAAGACCGCCTGCTGTTCCTCGACCCGCAAACGTTCCATCGCGAGCCAGCCGCGGTGACCGACATCCCGCACGAAGAGGATCTCGTCCTCGTTCCACCGCCGGGGGCGAGGGCTGCCGACGCGAAGGACGCCCGCGAGCGTTCCGCGCTCCAGGAAGGGGACGCCGACGAAGGCGCGGCCGACGGAAACCTCGAACGCTGCGGCTTCCGGCTGCGTCCGCTCGTCGTCGAAGCAGTCGCAAACCACCACGGTCCGCCCGCCGCGAAGGTCCTCGACGAACCGGCGAAGCGGAGCGGGGACCGATTGCGCGTCTAACGTGGCAGGGCGGAGGTCGACGGCGACCGGTTCGACCGTCGCGCCCTCGGCGTCATGGCGGATCTGGTCGGCATCGAGCGCTTCGCTCAACGCCGTACTCACCGCCGCTATGATCCCTTCAGTGGTCGTCTCGTTCGTCAACCTGTCGATCAACGCGAGGAGGGCCGCCTTGCGCTTCTCTTGCCAGACCCGTTCGGTGACTTCCGTGAAGATGGCGGTGAAGCGGTCCCCCCCGGCGGACTGAACGACCCCGTCATACCAACGGCCCAGCGAGCCGACCGGGCGGGTGAAGCGGACGGGCGCTTCCTGCTCGGTCACTTCGGCGAAACCGCCTATCCATACGTCTTCGATTCCAGGGAAGACTTCGCGTATCGTCCGACCGATGGCGGCGCCTCGTTTGACGCCGACCAGGTCGTACCAAGAATCGTTGACCTCTTCGTATCGCCAATCGACGGCCTTGCCGGTCTCGTCGCGGATGAACTCGCCCAGAATGAAGCCCTGCTCTAAAGTCTCGAAGATGGTGCGCCACTTCGCCTCGCTCCGCCGTAGCTCGTCGCTCGCCGCATCGCGCTGTCGCTGGGCGAGCACCCGGCCGGTGGTCTCGAGCGTTACGTTGAGTAGCCCAGCGATGTCGCCCTGGTCGTCCCGAACCGGCGAGTACGAGAAGCTCCACCACGTCTCTTCCGGATAACCGTTGCGGGTCATCAGGAGGGGCATGTCGCGGAAGCTCGACGTCTCGCCTCGGAAGGTGGCATCGACGAGCGGCTCGATTTCCGGCCAAACCTCCGGCCACGCCTCCTTGAAGGTGGCACCGAACGCCCAGGGGTGACGCGCACCCATGATCGGGACGTACGCATCGTTGTAGAGGAAGGTCTTCTCTGGCCCCCAAGCGAGGCACATGGCGTGCCCGGAAGCGAGCATCATGTCTACCGCCGTAAGAAGGCTCTGGGGCCATTCGGCGACGGGTCCGAGGGCAGTCCCACTCCAGTCGAAGGTGCGGAACAACGCGGTCATTTCCGTCTCGTCGGCGGGACCGATTCTTTCTGCCATCCCGTCCCCTACCACGACGCCCCGCGCCGACCAGCCTGGCGGTCCGAAGAGGCTCTGTCTGTTCTAGGCGATGATCTTGCTCACGGAAACACGACAAGCACCGGTCGGCCGGTCGAGGGCGACGACGACGCAACGATCGATCGACCATCATACGCCGCCAGATCACGCAAGGCCGCGCGGCGTAGCCCCCGCAGCCACGTATCACGAGCCAAGTCGCCGATCTCCGCCGCCGCCGCCGCCGCACGCGGTCGAGGGACGAGGACGCTCTCAGCCCGCAGCTACAGCATCGCGCTTTGCTTTCTGAATGGAGCGAGCCGCGCCTGGGCCCTCCGGACTTCCCTCCGGACTTTCCCATGACCGGCACGAGCGGCCGCTTCGGCCTTGCGCGGTTTCCCACGCTGCCGGCCTTCGCGTCGCTGGACGCTTCGCACGGGGCAAGCTAGGGCCTGAAGATGGACTCGAACGACGTCGAACTCGACTACGCCTACATGACTCAGGACGCGCTGCGCGGCGTCGTGCGGCAGGTTCTGTCGGTCACCCAAGAACTGGGCATGCCGCCCGGCGAGCATCACTTCTACATCGAGTTCGCGACGAAGGCGCCCGGCGTCTCGATCTCCAAGGCCCTCATGGCGCAGTACCCCGAGCGTATGACCATCGTTCTGCAGCACCAGTTCGAGGGTCTGGACGTCGACGCCGAGGGCTTCGCCGTGACGCTGCACTTCGGCGGGCGGCCCGATCGGCTGATCGTTCCCTTCGCCGCCGTCACGCAGTTCGCCGACCCTTCGGCCAGCTTCGCGCTCCAGTTCCACCCCCCTGCCCTCGTCGAGGAGAAGCCGGGCAAGGCTCCGACCCTTCGCGCGGTCGAGCGGGACGCCGCGGACGAGCCCGGCGACGATGAGGGGCCGGACGAGACGCCGCCCCGTGGCGGCGGCGGCGGTGGCGGCGCCGACGTCGTCAGCCTCGACCGCTTCCGTAAGAAGTAGGCTTCAAGACCGAGGTTCGGCTCGCCGCGCGCGGGCCGCGCTCCGCCGTCAGTCGGACCAGCGCCTGTAGTTGCGCTCTCCGCGCTCGGTCGCCTTCGCCCAAGGCGTTCCGGGCACGCGCGCCTGATGGGCGGCGAAGGCGACCTCATCCTCGAACGCTTCGCGTACGAAGAAGACGCCCTCCTCGCGTTCCTCCACCTCGAAGGCGAGGCAGCCGGGCTCGGCGCGGCTCAGACGGATGTGTTCAGGCAGCGCGGCACGCGCCGCCTCGATGTCGTTGGGGGCGACGGTCAGCGTTCCTTCGAGGCGGACCGTCACGAGGCGTCCCCGCGCAGAAGGTTCGGCAGGTCCTTGTGGCGACTCGCGCAGGCGAGCGCCCCGGCCGCCGTCAACCGGTCGCACAGCCCCCTGTCGGCATGGCCGCCGCCGGTGAAGCCTACGGCCATCGCCCCTGCGGCAACGGCGGCGCGCACGCCTTGCGCGCTGTCCTCGATCACCACGCAGTCATGGGGCGGGACACCGAGCGCGCGGGCGGCATGAAGGTAGAGGTCGGGCGCGGGCTTCGCGTTCTCCACGTCGTCGACGGAGAAGACGTACTCGCCGAAGAGCGGCGCGAGCCCCGTCCATTCGAGCTTCTTACGGAGCGTGGTGCGGCCGCTGTTCGACGCGACCGCGATCGGCAGTCCGAGCGCCTTCGCCGTCTCCACCGCGTCCTCGACGGCTTCGAGTTCGCGTTCGAGCCGGGCGACCTTTCGCGCCGTCATCGTATCGAAGGCAGCCCTGCCGAGCGCCTGCCCCGTCGCCGCCCGAACCGCCTCGTCCATCGCCGGGAAGAGGTCGACGTCCGCAAGGCCGACGAAGCGCGCGAGGTAGTCCTCGCGCTCGATCGCGAGGCCGGCGGCGGCGAGATGTTCGAGCTCGGTGTCGACGAAGAGGCGCTCCGAATCGACGAGCACCCCGTCGCAGTCGAAGATGACCGCCCGCGCCGTGCGAAGACGGGCAAGGGTCTCCGGGTCCGCAAGATCGCCCCTCGCCACGGCTTAGTCCCGGAAGTTCTTGAACTGGACGGGCTGTTCCAGCCCCATCGCCTTTACATGGGCGATGACTTCCTGAAGGTCGTCCCGCTTCTTGCCGGTGACGCGGAGCTCGTCTCCCTGGATCGCGACCTGGCACTTGGTCTTGGTCGCCTTGATGTCCTTCACGATCTTCTTGGCCAGTTCCTTGTCGAGGCCCTCTTTGACGAGGACGCGCTGGCGCACGCTCTGCCCGGCGGCGGGCTCGACCTTCTGGTAGTCGAGCTGACCGGGCTCGATGCTGCGCTTCTGGAGGTGGCCCTGCAGGATCTCGCGGACCTGTTTGAGCTTCAGGTCGTCGTCCGCCTCGATCTTGATGGCGCCCTCGTCGACGGTCACCTCGGACCGGGAGCCCTTGAAGTCATAACGAGTTCCGATCTCACGCATGACGTTTTGAACGGCGTTGTCGACCTCCGAGCGGTCGACTTCGGAAACGATATCGAAGGATGGCATGAACGGTTCGCCTCGCTGACGCAGCGTCGCGTTAGCGAGCCTTACCGCCCCGGCCAAGGCGAAACGAGGAACGTCTGGCGAACACGGAGCAGTAAGTGCAGCGGCGAGGCAGTTTTCGCCGCATAACCTCTTGCCTCCGGCCCCCCGAAGGCGTTAACCTTATTCACGGAAGCGTGAGGTTGCCGTCTCAAATCGCTACCGGCGTTAATCTTTACGAAAGTAAATCATCGTTACGGTGCGCACACGAAGATGACCGATCCGGGGGAGGCCGCACCGGCCAGGGTCCTCGCGTATCGACCAGCGGAGGGCATAGAGAGTGCGGGTTCTACTGATCGAGGATGACGGCGCGACGGCGCAAAGCATCGAACTGATGCTGAAGTCCGACGGCTTTAACTGCTACACCACCGATCTCGGCGAAGAGGGCGTCGATCTCGGCAAGCTCTATGACTACGACATCATCCTTCTCGACCTGAACCTGCCCGACATGACGGGCTTCGACGTGCTCAAGCAACTGCGCGTCGCGAAGGTCAACACGCCGATCCTGATCCTGACCGGCCTCGGCGACACCGAGAACAAGGTGCGCGGCCTCGGCTTCGGCGCCGACGACTACATGACCAAGCCGTTCCACAAGGACGAGCTCGTCGCCCGCATCCACGCCATCGTCCGCCGCTCCAAGGGTCACAGCCAGTCGGTCATCAACACCGGCATGCTGTCGGTGAACCTCGACGCCAAGACCGTCGACGTCAGCGGGCAGCGCGTCCACCTGACGGGCAAAGAGTACCAGATGCTCGAACTCCTCTCCCTTCGGAAGGGCACGACCCTGACCAAGGAGATGTTCCTGAACCACCTCTATGGCGGGATGGACGAGCCCGAGCTCAAGATCATCGACGTCTTCATATGCAAGCTGCGCAAGAAGCTGGCGGCGGCGACGAATGGCGAGCACTACATCGAGACGGTATGGGGACGCGGCTACGTGCTACGCGACCCGGCGGAAGAAGTGGCTGCCTAAGCAACGCCGCAAATCTGAGTTATCAAAGCCCCGCCCCGGCGGGGCTTTTTCGTTACCAAGCGATTTCTGTTTGAAATCAATGCATCAACGAAATTTTGTTGCTGCCCCAAACTTTCCCTATTCGGATCACAAAATCGCGACGCGATGCAACCAGTGTGGATGGACCCTTCGTAGGGTTCTCTCTCCAAGGACATCGCCTCATGACACTTCTATCCCCCTACTGGCGGCAGAAGCCGCGCGGACCGCTCTTGTGCGGCGCCAGCCTTCTTTCCAGCTTCGCCATGTTGTCGGTTGCGCCGGCGACGGCCGCCTCGGACTTCGCATCGATCGAGTTCCACGATTCGAATACGGGCGGTCTGATCACGCGCGTCGCCGACGGGAACGAGGTCGCGCTTCCTAGTACGGACAAAGTCCGGATGAAGATCGTGCCGAACGAGGGCCAGACGATCGGCTCGATCCAGGTCGACGTGGTCTACGGCGAGTCGAAAGAATGCTGGCCGGAAGACGGCAGCCATTGGCGGTTCGACGACGACGACGCTCCCTTCGAGCTCGCGATCCCGGCAACTCAAGATTGCCGTTACAACATCAGGGTCTGGAAGGACGAGTGGAGATACTCGTCATACCTCGGAACGTTCGACAAGTTCCAGGTCCGCATCGACGACGACGTCGTGGTCGCCGCGCCGAAACCCGCCCCCGAACCGCAGTCCGAACCTCAGTCCGAACCGTCGCAGAAGTCCGCCACGAACCGCCATTCCGTCACGCAAGGGACCGACCGATCCTCGCGGATGATCTTGGGTTCGAAGGGTAGCCGCGGCAATCACGGCGTTCGGGTCTGGTGCCCTGTCTCTCACTTCGCCTATGACGATCCGATCGTCCTGCCGGGACAGCCGGGCAAGTCGCACCTGCACATGTTCATCGGCAACACGAGCACGAACGCTCACAGCACCTACGCATCGTTGAAAGCCGCGCCGCGCAGCTCGTGCGAGGGCGGAACGAACCTCAAATCGTCCTATTGGATGCCGGCGGCCTACAACGCCAAGAACGAGGTGATGATCCCCGAGAACGTCTTCATGTACTACAAGACCTTCTTGCCGGGGAAGACGCCGGACGTTCTGCCCGACGGCATGGTCAAGAAGATCCCCGAGGGCCTGGAGATGTTGGCCCTGAAGCAGACGAAGAACGCCGAAGACTACTACATCCAGAGCATGGCCAACGGCAGAGGCATGCTGAAGTTCGTCCTGAGCTTCCCGACCTGCGTAGCCGTGGACGGGTCCGGCAAGCCGGTCCTTCGCTATCAGGACATGCCTGGCGATGCGGCGAAGGTGAAGAATAGTAACGTCGCCTACCAGGCGGGGAACACCGGCACGTCCAACTCCTGCCCCAAGAGCCACCCTTACCGCATTCCCGAACTGATCATGCACGTCGTGTACGACACGCCGTTCACGAGTGACTGGTACCTCGCGTCCGACAAGATGATGAACGCGAAGAAGGGGAGCACGTTGCACGCGGACTACATCGCGGCGTGGGACGAAGAGTCCATGAACCGGGTGGTCGCCTGCAACCTTCAGTCCCGGCCTTGCGAATTCAAGGAAGAGAAGGGTGGTCGCCTCATCGGGCGGGGCCAGCTTCAAGACCGGTTCTACGACGAAAACGGCGTCAAGGTCTACGACTACAGCAGTGTGCTGAACAAGAATACCGACCGCACGCCGTTCGGGTCAGGACTGAAAACCATGATGGATACGATCGGCGGCATGGAACTGCTCGACGAGACCACCGACACTCTCGGTCTATAAGGCAGTACAAGGCGAGACCGGATTGACATCCGGTCCGCCAGATTGGGGGCGCCGCGTATTGGGGGAGAGGCGCGGCGCCCCCCACGTCGCAAGGACGTGCGGTGACACACACCGATGAGGGGCGCTTACGCCCGCCCTTCTTGCTCTACAACAAAAATCCGATCACGGAATTGAGGGTTAACGCGGACTTCGCCGCGCTTAGAGCCGCGCCCGGGCGAGCGGGTCAGCTGACCTTGTCGACCTGGCTGTAGTCGAGCTCCACCGGCGTCGCACGACCGAAGATCGATACCGACACCTTCAGGCGCGCCGCTGCTTCGTCTACGTCTTCGACCACGCCGGAGAAGCTCGCAAACGGCCCATCGATAACCTTCACCGTCTCGCCGACATCGTAGAGAACCGAAGGACGCGCGGGCATCGCCTCGCCCTCTTCGACCTGGCCGAGGATGCGGTCGACTTCCTTTTGGCTGACGGGAAGAGGCTTCTTCCCCGACCCTAGGAAGCCGGTGACCTTCGGCACGTTGTTGACGATGTGGAAGGTCTGATCGTTCATGACCATCTTCACGAGGACGTAGCCCGGGAAGAACCGGCGCTCGACCTCCTGAGTGCGGCCGCGCCGCGTCTCCTTCACCGTGTCGGAGGGAACGAGGATCTCCTCGACCTGATCGCCGAGCCCCTTCTCGTCGGCAGACTGACGAATACCGTCAGCGACCTTCTTCTCGAAGTTGGAGTAAGCTTGGACGATGTACCACTTGGCGGACACGGGCAGCCTCCTAGAAGCTGATGTTGAGGATGAGCGGCACGACCGTCCGCAGGATCTGATCGACGGCGAAGAAGAAGAGCGACATGATCACGACCATGACCAGAACCATGAGGGTCGAAATCAGGGTCTCGTTGCGCGAGGTCCAGGTGATCTTGCGGGCCTCCGCACGGACCTGAGAGAAGAACTCGACCGGCCCGACCTTCTTGCGGGGCCGCGCGCCGCTCTCGGACCGTCCGGTCCTTCGCGTCGGCTGCTCGGTCGCGGGCACGGGTGCCACGGCGCCGAGGGCTGGGTTCTGCGCGCCCGTCGCTGCGGCGACGTTGGCACGCGCGGTCCGGCCGGCAGCGGCGCGCTGTTCGGTCTTCCGGCGGTTCTTCGACTTCGGCATAGCCTCGCCTTACTTAGCGGCCCGGACAGCCGCCCTCGTGCGCTCGGCGCGGTTGGGAAGCCCTCATTTCCGGGGAGGGTTGGGGATAGCGTGGGATGCGCGCATGTCAAGTTCAAGGGTTGGGTCGGCCCCCGATCCGACGGCCGGGGGCCTGAAGGTCGCGTTCGACCCGCCCCGTGAAGAGGCGTAGCGTTGAGCGTAGCCACGTTAGGGGTCTTCGTCGGTTGGGTCGCCTCGTCCTTCATACCGTTTTGATGGGCGCCGCGCTCGGCGCATGTGCACTGAATGCGGCTCGGCTCGAGGCCGGTCATGAGGTCGCAGAGCGAAGCAACTATGCGCTCGCGGCCGCGCATGCCTACTTCGACGCCATCGAGGCGCGCAGAACCGAAGCCGCTGCGGCCCTGGTCGCGAGCGATCCGAGCTGCCTGCCGATCTCGCCCCTGGTCATTCAGATCCCTGCCGCGCCCCTGCCGCCGTCCGGCGCCGCCCCCTTGTGTGTCGGTGAGGATGGTCCGGCCCCCGGGTACGAAGCCTTCCCGATCACGCTCGGCGCCAGCCCTCGCGCAGTGCTCGCGCCCCGGATCGAACTCCTGACGGCCATCGCGGACTACGCCGGTGCGCTCGCCGCGATCCTCGACGCCCCGAAGACCGACGTGAGCGCCCTCCTCGCGGACGCAGCGGCGAAACTCGAAGAGACACGGCGATTCGCCAACTTCGTCGGCGGATCTGACCTGCCGAGCCCTGCCGACGCCGTGAGCGGCAACCAAGGTCAAGCGCTCCTGGCGCTGTTCGCCTTCGTCGAAGACCTGGCTCGTGAGGGCCGCGACGCCGATCGGGTCCGGGCCCTCGTCGAGGAACGCGGCGCCGTCGTCGACGAGGCGCTGACCCTCCTCGAGGCGCAGGTCCGTGACTGGGCGCGAGGCAGCGCCTCTACGGCGGACGACCTCTACGGAAACGCGCTGTTCCGGACCTACGACCGCTACCGCGAGGACATGACGCCCCAGGCCCGAGAAGCGCTCGCCGCTCGGATCTTCGCCGCCCGCGCTGCCGCTGCGGAAGGTCCTCTTCGCGCGGCCGCCGTCGCCGACGCGATCGGTCTCGTCGAAGAAGCGCAAGCGGAGCTTCGGGCCCTCTTGGACGAACCCTCGGAGGCGGTAAGGCAGGCCGCGGCGCGGCGGAACCTCGACCGGGTGCTGACCGCCCTCGGCCTCGTCGCGAACCTCGCAAACCCTCTATAAGGAGTCCCGAATGACGAGTGCGACCGAAGCGGTCCGAAGCGTGGACGCCCTCGCCTCCCAGCTTCAGGCGGCCTTGCAGGACGGGCGGTTCACGGCGTTCCGGGAACGCCTCTTCGGCCTGCGTACGGTGCTCGGCGATGCGCGGGAGCGGTTCATGGCGGAGCACGCCGGCGACCTTCGCGAGAAGCCGGCCTATGCCCGTATTCAGGACCGGGCGCTGCAAGGCACGCAGCTCGGTGACGGCCTGACGCCGGACGAGAGTTCGCTGAGCCAGTATGGCCGGGCGGTCGAGCGGGTGATCGCCGCTCTCACCGCACCCGGTGCCCCGCCCAACGATCTGCGAGGCGCTCTGAGGCTCGGGACGACCATCCCGCTCGGGCGGAGCGTGGCGGGAGGCCCACCGACGCAGCGGCGGGGCGCGGAGCCTTACTACACCAGCCTCGTGAAGCTCTTTCCGGTCGAGGCGGTGACGCTCTACCCCCTCGCCGTCAGCATCGCGGAGGGAAGCGCTGCGGTCAGGCTCGTCCTACTCGCGATCATCTGCGCCTTCGTGGTCGCGCTTCGATATTTCGGTACGCAGGAGGAGATGCAGGGGCGGGCGGACTTTCCGGCGATCGGCGTCGCGATCGTGTCGTTTCTCCTCTACGCCGCCTCGCTCGGCGGGTTCGGTCAGCTGCCGGGCGGCGAAGAGCAGACCACGGAGGTGTTCGCCTTCATTACCGTGATGTGGGTGGCGCTCGTCCCCTTCGTCCTGCGACGTCGTCCGCCGACCTGACCGAGGAGCTGCCCATGTGCCGAACGCCCCTACACTGCATCCTGCCGCCTTACATCCTGACACGGATCGCGCAGCACGGAACGCCCGCCGCGCAGCGGCGCGCTCTGCATCAACTGCTCGCGGACCCCACCTTGCGCATCGTCAGGGCGAGCACGGCGGGGCCGATACGCGGACAAGTGGCGCGCCTGCGTGCCGCGGCGGACACGACGCCGCCCCCGACGCCGCTGCGGACGATCAGGGACGCCGGCGGCACGATGCAGGCGCCTGGTCCCGGCGTCGCTCGGCGGGAGGGCGAGGCGCCCACCGGCGACGCTGCCGTTGACGAAGCCTATGAGGGGCTCGGCGCGACCTTCGACCTCTACTGGCACGCCTATGAACGCAACTCGATTGACGGCGAAGGCCTTCCGCTCGACGCCACCGTGCACTACGGTCAGGACTACGCCAACGCGTTCTGGGACGGACGCCAGATGGTCTTCGGCGACGGGGACGGAGAGTACTTCAGGCGCTTCACGATTGCTGTAGACATCATGGGGCACGAGCTGACCCACGGGGTGATCGAGGCCGAGGCGGGGCTCGCCTACTACAATCAGTCGGGCGCCCTCAACGAAAGCCTGGCGGACGTGTTCGGCGCCCTCGTGAAGCAGCGTGCCCTCGGTCAGAGTGCGGAACGAGCCGACTGGCTGATCGGGGCGGGCCTCTTCACCGACGCGGTGAACGGTAGCGCCCTGCGCTCTATGGCGGAGCCGGGAACGGCGTTCGACGATCCGGTGCTCGGTCGCGACCCGCAACCGGCGCATATGGACGACTTCGTCTTCACGTTGGAGGACAATGGCGGGGTCCACGTCAACTCCGGCATACCGAACAAGGCCTTCCACCTCGCCGCGCTGTCGATCGGCGGGAACGCCTGGGACGGCGCGGGGCGCGTCTGGTACCATGCGCTTCTCGATCCGCTCGTCACGGCGAACACGGACTTCGCGGGCTTCGCGCGGGTGACGGCTCGCGTGGCGGAGCGGCTTTACGGCCGCGACAGCGAGGAGGCGACGGCGGTCGGCGATGCCTGGGCCGCGGTCGGGGTGGTGTGATGGGCACGGACGGCACCCCGGTCTCGGGCGAGGCGAGCCTCACGGTCGAGGGGGGCGTCGCCGTGTTTCCGGGCCTGTCGCGAACGCGGACCTTGCGGCTCGAGGCGCTGCCCGTGGCCGAGGCGCGCGCCGTCGAGGAGCTCGCGCGGCGGGCCGCGTTCTTCGACGGCGCCGAAACGACCCCGGCCCCCGCCCGTCCCGACGCGCGGACCTATCGGCTCTGCCTGACGATCGGCGGACGGCGGCGGGAACGCTGCATCGCCGAGCCCGTTGCCGATCCCGCCCTCGCCGAGCTCATCGCCTGCGTGCAGCGGCTGACCCGCTCCGCCTAGAGCAGGCTGCGAAGGTTCGTATCCGGATCGGCGACCACGGCCGGATCGACCGGCTTGCCGTTCTGCAAGAGCTTCTGTCCCGAGACGAAGGCGACCGGATCGTTGATCGCGTCGACCGCGAGCAGGACATCGCCCCCGAAGTACCAGACGGAGAAGCTGCCGCTGCTCGGCTCACCGCGTAGGACATAGTGGTCCGAACCCTCGGACAGCCCGACCGTCTGAAGCTTGGTATCGTACTGGTCCGACCAGAACCAGGGCAGCGGGTCGTAGGCGGCGTTCCCGCCCGCCATGTTCGTCGCGACCACCTTCGCCTGTTCGATGGCGTTGGGGACGGACTCGAGGCGCAGGCGCTTTGCGTAGCGGGCGGAGGGAAAGTTGGTGCAGTCCCCCGCCGCCCAGACGTGCGGCGCGCTGGTCCGCCCCTGCTCGTCCACCAGAATGCCGTTCGACGTCTCGATCCCGGCGAGGTCCGCGAGGCCCGTGGCGGGCACGGCGCCGATGCCGACGAGGGCAGCGGCGCACTCGACGATCTCGCCCGAAGACAAGCGGGCGGCCGTGACGCCGTCCGCGTTGCAGACGAAGGCCGAGAGCTGCTCGCCGAAGCGGAAGGCGACGCCCGCCTCTTCGTGCAACGACTGATAGAAGGCCGAGACCGGCTCGGAAGCGACGCGGGCGAGGACGCGGGGCGCCATCTCGACGACGACCACCTCCCGCCCCGCGCCGCGTAGGACCGAAGCGACCTCGAGGCCGATATAGCCCGCTCCGACGACGACGACCGCGCCGTCGCCCGCGAGCAGCGTACGCAGGCGTTCCGCGTCGGCATGCGTGCGGAGGTAGTGGACGTTCCCGCACTCGCCGCCCGCAACGGCGAGGTGGCGCGGCGGCGCGCCGGTGGCGAGGAGAAGCTCGTCATATGCCAGCCTCTCGTCACCCACCGAGACGCTGCGTGCGTCCGGGTCGATCGCGGTGACACGCTCGCCGAGGCGCAGCGTGATGCCCTTCTGCTCGTAGAAGGCTTCCGTCCGCAGATAGAGGCGGTCGGGCGCGTCTCGCCCCTTGAGGTGCGCCTTGGACAGCGGGGGCCGCTGGTAAGGGGGGTGGGCTTCCTCGCCGATCAGGACGACCTCGCCGTCATAGCCCGACGCGCGCAGCGAGATCGCCGCCTGCGCTCCTGCCTGACCCGCGCCCACGATCACGATCCGATTCACGGCGCGCCTCCTTCCTGCTGAGACCGGCATAACGGTGCGCAAACGTCGCGGCCACCCATCCGATTTCGTCGCCGGACCGCTTGCCGCGCGTCCCGCGCCTTCCTACCTTGCGCGAGCTGCCCGGCTCGTCAGGACGGATTTCCCCGGGGCCTTAAGTTCTCGTTCGGGAGCTGCCTCTGTTCTGGACCGTGGTCCGTTTCACGCGGCGCCCACCTGGCCGTTGTGGTCCAGGGCGAAACAGTGTCCAACGGCCGGCGCGGCGCCTATAGTCTTCTCATGCTGGCACCTGTCCCCCTGCTCGATTGGAAGGCCGTCTTTCGCAAGCGTGCGAAGAAGACGCGCGCCCGTGCCGCCCTGGCCCAGCCGGGCGCTGCGAAGTTCGCCGCCAACCACTTCCTGACCGCGCTCGATCCGCAGGCGGGGAGCACGGTCGCGCTCTACTCGCCGCTCGGTGACGAGCTCGACACGGCCCCGTTGGCTCAGGCCCTCGCGGAGCGCGGCGTCGCCGTCGCGCTGCCGGTCGTCGCGGCCAAGGGTCAGCCGCTCACCTTCCGCCTCTTCGAGGTCGACAAGCCGCTGATCGAAGGCGCCTACGGCGTCAGGGAACCGGGGCCGGACGCGCCTGAGCGTCGGCCGGACATCGTCGTCACCCCCCTCCTCGCCGCGCGCCGCGCCGACGGCGCCCGGCTCGGCATGGGCGGCGGCTACTACGACCGGACGCTCGCGGCCCTCCGCGAAGACGGCGCGGTCGTCGCGGTGGGTTACGGCTACGGCGATCAGCTGACGGACAGGTTCCCCGTGGCGCCGCACGACCAGTTCCTCGACTGGTTCGTCTCGGAGCGCGGGGCGGTGCGGTTCGACCGGCGGCGGTAGGTCACACGCCTCCGCCCCCCGGCTTTATGACCTTACGAGGTCGCCGAGCGGTTTTCCTTCACTCCGCGTAGAAGGCGTGCTGACCGATCGTCGCCGTCCGGCGGAAGGCGTTCGCCCAGCTCGGCGTGGCGCCGATGTTGTGAAAGTAGGTCGCGCCGTTCGTGGGATCGGGCGCACCCGCGAGGACCGCCTTTGCGACCGCCTCGGCCTTCTCGAAGGCCTCGGGCTCGGTGGGCTCGTCGGGGCGGCCGTCGCACCACCAGCTGAACTGGCAGCTGCCGGTCTCGCTGCCTTGCTTGATCACGGCGCAGACGTCGCTCGGAAACCCCGGCGCCTTCACGCGGTTCATCACGACGGCGCCGACGGCGCGCATCGCTTCGTCGCCCTCCCCGCGCGCCTCGTGATAGATCGCGGTCGCAAGACAAGAGAGCGGCGTCGCCATCGCGCTCGCCGGCGCCGGCTCGGGCTGTGCTCGCGCCTCGGCGACCGGCTGCGGCGCGGGTCTCGGCGAGGGCCGCTCCGGCGTCGTCTGACAGGCGGCAAGCGCGACGAGCGCCGCTCCCGCCGCGATGGTGCGAGTTGTCATGGCGGTTCTTGCGCTCCGTTCCCGATCTGTCGCCGGCCCCCGCCGCTGCGGGAGGGTCTCGCATGGCGAGGCGCGACCGATCAATCGTGCCGCGCTTGCCGGTTGCAGCGCATCGCAGCGCGGGGCATGCGGCGTCTCCAAGCCGCGAGGTAGCATGCCGACCGAATCCGAGAACGAAGTGCGCACCGGCGTCCTCGCCGCGACGGCCGCCTACCTCATGTGGGGCTTCTTTCCCCTCTACTTCATCGTGCTGCGCGGGGTGCCGTCGGCCGAGCTTCTGGTCCACCGCATCCTGTTCTCCGTGCCCCTCGGCCTCGCCATCATCTTGATGCGCGGCCAGTGGAGTGAGGTGCGGCGAGGCCTGAGCGACATCCGGATCCTGACCGCGCTCGCCGTCTCTTCGGTATTCATCGCGGCGAACTGGCTGGTCTACATCATCGCGGTCCAGCACCAGCACATCTTCCAGGCCTCGCTCGGCTACTACATCAACCCGCTGATCTACGTGCTGGTCGGCGTCGTGCTGCTCGGCGAAAGGCTGCGGCCGGGTCAGATCACGGCGGTGGCGCTGGCGACGGTGGGGGTCCTGATCCTGACCGTTTATGGCGGGACCTTCCCCGTTGTGAGCCTGACCCTCGCGATCAGCTTCACCATCTACGGCTACGTGCGCAAGCGAGCCTCGATCGGCGCCATGCCGGGCCTCTTCATCGAGACGGTCCTCTTGGCCCCCATCGCGGCGGTCGCTTTGTTCTTTATGGTGACGCGGGGGGACGCGGCGATCGAGACGGCGGGGCCGGGCCTCGTCCTGCTCCTCGCCTTCGCGGGGCCCGCGACGGTGATTCCGCTGCTCTGCTTCGCGATCGGGGCACGCAGGCTGACCCTCGCCACGCTCGGCTTCCTCCAGTTCATCGGACCGACGATCCAGTTCCTGATCGGCCTGGCGGACGGTGAGCCCTTCACCTTCGCCCACAAGCTCTGCTTCGGCTTCATCTGGAGCGCGGCGGCGATCTTCGCCTGGGACGCCTGGCGGACCCATGCGAGGCCTATGCGGCCCGCGCCTGTCGGCGAGGTCGACTGAGGGCCGTAAGAGAGAGAGGAAACTGGGCGGGGCGCCTCGAGGGGGAACGAGGGGAACGGCGCCCCGCCGGGCCGGATCGCTCCGACCGTGAAGGCGAGATGGGGCGGCCAGGCACGAAGGAAAGGGGCCTGGCTGGCCGCTACGCGTTAACTGTTGGTTAAGCTAACAGATTCACCGATCCGTGACCTGATCGTTCGCATCGATAATCGGAACGCTGCGTTGCGTACCGTCGCGTATGTCGATGAAAACGATCCGTCCCCGCCCGGTCTCGGACCCGCCCTCGATCACGAACATGGCCGTTTCGGCGCCGAGGTCCTGCGCCGTGATGCTTTCTCCTGCCCTCAGCGCGAGGGGCGGCAGGTCCGCCGCCTGTCCGCCGCCAGACCGGGTGACGAGCAAGGTGACGAGCAGGGCGAGCCCGCCGATGAGCAAGAGCCCCAGACCCGCTGCGACGCCCTTCAGGACGGCGAGGTTCGGCGGGGGCGGTGCTGGCGCGTCGGACGAGGTCATGCCGCCCATTTGACACGCGCTGCGCCCGCGCGCACCCCCATGCCATGAGCGAGACGAGGACCTTCGAAGCCGACGAGACCGCACGGGGCGAGCGCGTGGACCGCTGGCTCACGGCGCAGCTCGCCCCGCTGACGCGAACCCGGGTCAAAGCGATGATCGAGGGCGGGGCGATGTCGGTGAACGGCGCCGTCCATACCGACCCCTCGGCCAAGCTGAAGGGCGGCGAGGCCATCGTGGTGACGCCGCCGCCGGTCGAGGACCCGGAGCCCCAGCCAGAGGACATCGCGCTCGACGTCCTGTTCGAGGACGCGCACCTCATCGTCCTCGACAAGCCTGCGGGGCTGGTCGTGCACCCCGCCGCGGGCAACTGGACCGGGACGCTGGTCAACGCCCTTCTCCACCATTGCGCAGGCTCCCTGTCGGGCATCGGCGGCGTCGCGCGACCGGGCATCGTGCACCGGCTCGACAAGGACACGTCCGGCGTCATGGTCGTCGCCAAGACCGACGAGGCGCATCAGGGGCTGACGCAGCTGTGGCAGGCCCACGACGTCGAACGCGCCTACCTCGCGGTCTGCCACGGCAGCCCCCGCCCCTCGGTCGGCACGATCGAACTGCCGCTCAGGCGGGCGGCGGGCGACAAGCGCAAGCAGGCGGTCGCGCGCTGGGACGACGAGGGGGCTCGCGAGGCGATCACGCACTTCCGCCGCCTCGAAGGCTACGGCGCAGGGCGCGCGAAGCTGCCCGGCGAGACGGTGGCAAGCTTGGTCGAATGCAGGCTCGAGACGGGTCGGACCCACCAGATCCGCGTGCACATGGCGCATGTCGGCCATCCGCTGGTCGGCGACCAGACCTACGGCCGATCGGGCCTCGCCGGACTGAGGCCCGAAGACGAACCGGCAGAACGCGCGCTCAAGACCGTCGCGGGCTTCAAGCGCCAGGCCCTGCACGCGGCCGTGCTCGGCTTCGAGCACCCCGTGACCGGCGAGGACCTCCGCTTCGAAACCGCGCCGCCCGGCGACTTCCGGGCCCTGACCGAGGCGTTGAGCGCACTTTAACGCCGGGGGCGGCAGGTGACCCGAATGAGAAGGGGGTTGAGGATGCGGGCTCAGACGGTGGTAGCGGGCTTCGTCCTTTTGCTGACCCTGGCCTGCGCCGGGGCGCCGCGGGCCTTGGCCGACGCCGAGGCGAACGCGGACACCGCCCCGCGCGACGGCCTGCGCTTCGTCGCCCTCGCGGATCACATCGACGCCGATAACGGCCGCGCGGCGGCGGCCTACCTCATCGGCGAGATGCGCGGAGTGGTCCCCGGCTCCGTTCTGCCGGACGACCAGGAGCTGTTCTCTTACTACAAGGACGGCGCGGCGGACTATTCCGTCTCGTTCTTCAACGAACTCGACTTCTCGGGCGTCGCCTTCGACAAGCCCCAGACCGCGACCTTGATCACGGACCGGCACGTCTTGTTCGCTGGCCATTTCACCCGTCAGCCCGGTGCGACACTGAGCTTCTTCGCCAAGGACAGCTCACGCGTGGACCGGACGGTGAAGGCGCTGCGCAGGGTCGGCAAAGCGCCTCGGGCCGATGATCGGGGCGAGGCGGACATCGACCTGACCGTCGGCCTGCTCGACGAGCCGGTCCCGGCGAAGATCGCGGTCTACCCGCTGCTCGACGTCGCCTTCCCCACGCTTGCCGGCCTCTACGGACGCCAAGTGCCGGTCATCGTCACGAACAGGCGGCGCCGGGCGAGCATCTCCACCCTCAACGTGCAGACCTCCATCGACCGCGGCTACACCTACCAGACCTACAAGCTCGGCAGCGAGCCGCTGTCACTGCCAGAGGACTGGTCCTACAGGCCGCGCAAGGGCGATTCGGGCAACCCGTCCTTCTACGTGGTCGATGGCGAGCTCGTCCTCGCCTCGACCTTCTCCAACGCGGCGGGCGCCGGGAACGGTCCGAACCTCGCCTACGAGCCGGTTCAGCAACGCATCCAGGCGGCGATCGACGCGCTGAACGCCGAGGCGGAGGAGGCACCGCGTTGAACGCCCTTTCAACCTCCCGCACTCGTCACCATATGTCGCAGCGAGACGATGGGGCGCTCGCGTGTTGCACTCTTGAACGCGAGCCGGGACGAAAGACACCAAGATGGCGAACGCACTGACCACAACGCGCGGCAACGCGCCCGCGAAGGCGCCGCGGACGAACGCGCCGAGCACGGGCATGGCCCTGACGCCCGAGGGCGGGCTGTCGCGCTACCTCTCCGAGATCCGGAAGTTTCCGATGCTCGAGAAGGAGCAGGAGTACATGCTCGCCAAGCGCTACTTGGAGCATGACGACCCGGACGCGGCGCAGCAGCTGATCCAGAGCCACCTGCGGCTCGTGGCGAAGATCGCCATGGGCTATCGCGGCTACGGCCTGCCCACGGGCGAAGTCATCTCCGAGGGCAATGTCGGCCTGATGCAGGCGGTCAAGAAGTTCGATCCCGACAAGGGGTTCCGCCTCTCGACCTACGCCATGTGGTGGATCAGAGCCGCGATCCAGGAGTACATCCTGCGCTCGTGGAGCCTCGTGAAGATCGGCACCACGGCGGCGCAGAAGAAGCTGTTCTTCAACCTGCGCAAGATGAAGGGCCAGATCGACGCGATCGAGGAAGGCGAGCTTCGGCCCGAGCACATCGAGCACATCGCGACCAAGCTCGGGGTGAAGGAAGAGGAAGTGATCTCCATGAACCGGCGCATGTCGGGCGGGGACAACTCCCTCAACGCGCCGATGCGCGCGGGCGAGGACGGCGGCTCTGCCGAATGGCAGGACTGGCTCGTCGACGAGCAGGCCGTCAACGCCGAGGCCATGCTGGTCCAGGACGACGAGTTCGACACCCGGATGGAGCTCCTGCAGCAGGCCATGGCGGGCCTCAACGACCGCGAACGGCACATCCTGACGGAGCGGCGTCTGACCGAAGAGCCGCGCACGCTTGAGGACCTCTCGACCGAGTACGGCGTCAGCCGCGAGCGCATCCGCCAGATCGAGGTCCGTGCCTTCGAGAAGCTTCAGAAGGCGATGAAGAAGCTCGACAAGGACATGCGGGCGGACACGCTGCACTGACGCTGGAGGCAAGACGACTGCGTCTTGCCTGCCGTCCCCCTAAGCCCGGACGAAGTCCAACAGGTCGGCGTTCAATACGTCCGGGTTCAAGGTCAGCATGCCGTGCGACAGACCTTGGTAAGTCTTCAGCGTGCCGTTCTCGAGCAGTTCGATGGACTTGTACGCCGCGTCGTGGATCGGGACGATCTGGTCGTCTTCGCCGTGCAGCACGAGGGTGGGCACGCCGATCGAACGCAGGTCCTCCGTCTGGTCGGTCTCCGAGAAGGCTTTGATACCGTCATAGTGGGCCTTGGCGCTGCCCATCATGCCCTGGCGCCACCAGTTGTCGATGACGCCTCGCGACGGCGTCGCCCCCTCACGGTTGTAGCCGTAGAAGGGCCCTGCCGCGACGTCGTGGTAGAACTGGGCCCTGTTCGCCTGGAGCGCCTCGCGGAAGCCATCGAACACCTCGATCGGCAAGCCCTCGGGGTTCGACGCGGTCCGAAGCATCAGGGGCGGCACGGCTGAGACCAGCACGGCCTTGGCGGTCCGGCCCGAGGGCTCTCCGAACTTCGCGACGTAGCGCGCGACCTCCCCGCCACCGGTCGAGTGGCCGATGTGGACGACGCCCGTCAGGCCGAGTTCCTCTACCACGGCGAACGCGTCGGCGGCGTAGTGGTCCATGTCGTGCCCCGCCCAAACCTGAGCGGAGCGGCCATGGCCCCGCCGGTCGTGCGCCACGACGCGGTAGCCGTGCTGCAGGAAGAACAGGAGCTGGCTGTCCCAGTCGTCCGCCGAGAGCGGCCAGCCATGATGGAACATGACGGGCGGAGCGTCCTTCGGGCCCCAGTCCTTATAGAAGATGTCGACGCCGTCCGATGTGGTCACGAAGGGCATGGTCCGTATCCTTCACGCTCAAAGGGTTGAGGGACTGTCCTCCGGTCACGGAACAGGGCCTCGCTCGTCCGGGCTTGGAGGGCCGAGGCGGTAGAGCGAACGCCCGCTGGCTTCGCGGGGCGCGCGCCGAACCCGAACCCGAACAAACCGAGCCAGTCGATCACGGACCTGACCTTCGCCTATGCGCCGAAGTCGTTGTGAGCAGAGAACAGCACGCGCTTGCCGCCTATGCCCCGGGTCTCCCGGCCCGCCAGGCGCAGCGGATGCGCGAATGGTCTCACCGGATCGGTGTACGGTACAAGTTCGAGGAGCAGTTCCGCCCTGGCGGAACCGACGCGGCCTAGGGCGCTGCGGTCTCAGCCGCTTGGTTTGGCGGCGCGATCTCTTCCAGGACCGCCCTCGCCTCCTCGAAGCGGGCATCGAGCTTCGGCGTCTCGGTCTCGCCATAGGCGTCGTCGAACTTGGCCTTCGAGTAGTCGAGCGCCTTGAGGAGGTCCTGAGCGGCGGCCTCGGCGGCGGCGGGATCGCGGCTTCCGACCTCGCCGATCCAGATGGGCGAGCTGTGCGCGAAGCGGGTGACCGCCATCGAGGGAAGAGCAGGCTCGCCGCCGTACGCGCGCGCTGCGACCCAGCCTCCCTTGGGCAGATCGACCGTACCCTCGTAGCCGCGGCTGCCGCGTTCGGTCAGACCTTCGAGCGTTTGGGCGACCTCGCCGTTGACGACGATCTCGACCGTCTCGACCGGCTGCACGCTGGTCAGGTCGAGGGTCCAGCTGCGCTGCCCGGCCTCGGTCGTCCCGCCGGGCTCCGTGCCTTCGACGGAGAAGAGGAGCGCCGGGCCTGTCGTCAGGAAGCTCTCGCCGCGCCGGACGGCGTCCAGCACCTCGTCGAAGCTGGCGCCCGCCTCCGCGCGCACATAGGCGCGCGTCGTGCCGATGGCGGGCGTCCGGTAGAAGTTCGACATCATGTCGGTGCCTGCCGTCGCCGGCATCGGCTTGCCGATGTTGAGGAAGCGGTACCAAGCCTCGGCGGTGCCGAGCGGGCTCGTCCACATGCAGACGAGTTCGATGCCGACGCCTTCGGAAAGAACGCCGTCGAGCACCAACTCGTAGGGCATGCCGTTCGCTGCCAGGTCGTCGAAGGGGTCCGCGTCGCCTGCGACCGGGTGGACGTAGGTCGGCAATGCGCCGTGTTCGAGCCCGAAGCGGACCGCGTCGGCATTCGTCCTGTCGGCCGTACCGTAGGTCGGCGTGTAGGGACCGAAGAACCAAGGGTTGTAGTCGGTAGGCGCGCCGATGAGCCCGACGTGGCCGTGAAAGTCGGAACGGACTTCTTGTGACAGAACGGCGGTCTGACCCACCTCGCCCGTCTCGGTCTGGCCGATCCGGCCCTTATCCACGAAGCGGTTGTACTGGTTCCAGGCCATGGGCGCGGCCTGGTCGAGGTCTTCGCCTGCCATCAGCGGTAGGAGGTCGGTGAGGTCGAGGTCCGCCGCGCCGCTGGCGTTGAGGTGAATGTGGTGGTCGGCGGAGGCGTAGCCTGCGGCCTCTGCGTCCCAGATCTCCTCGATCGTCAGGGTCTCTTCCGCTTCGCGGTTGCCGCGCACACGGATCGTTTCTTCGGTGGGTACCGAGAACGGGCCATGCATGGCGGTCACGACGTAGCGGCCCTGCGGCAGGGTCAAGGTCGTCTCGCCGTCCGTATAGAAGTAGGCACCGCCGTACTGGACGTCGGCGAAGGTCTGCCCCTCCGGGCTCGCGATCGGGTGGCCGTCCTCGCCGCGCACGACGAGGCGGGCCGGGACCGCCTCGCCGTCTCCGCTCTTCGTCTCTATCGTCAGCGTCCCCGTCGCGGTGCCGTAGTCCCACTCGGTGATCTCGACTGGCGCCGGGTCACCCCCTGCCGACGGGACGACGTGAAGCGCGAACTGCTCGTCCTCGTTCGCGACGACGTAGTAGATGCGCTCGCCGTCCGCGGACCAGGCGGGCATCAGCGCCCGTTCGTCAGCTGAGGTCAGCCAGCGCGAAAGGGTCGGCCTGTCGATGTCCATGACGGCGAGCCGGTTCGCGTTGCCGTCGGCGACGCCGTAGACGACGGCCCGCGCATCGGGGTGCGTGTCCGGCGCCATCTGCGGCGTCCAGCCTTGCTCGTTCAGCACCGTATCGACCGCGTCGAGCGCGTTGCGATAGCGGATCGTCCGGCTCGACCCTTCGTGATCGACGTAGACGAGGCCGCCGCCCGCGATCGTCCGTGCGCCCCGCTGCACGCGGCCGTCTCGCGTGACGGGTTCTTGCGTGCCAGTCTCGAGGTGCCGCCGCCAGAGGTTCAGCGGGCCTGGCTGCGCGGAGGTGTAATAGAGGTAGGCGCCGTCCTCGGAGAACTCAGGATCGAGTTCGATCGCGGGCGTGTCGATGATCGTCTCTTCGCCGCCGTCCAGGGTCCGCACGATGACGGCCGTGTCGCTGCCGCTGTCACGCACGAAGGCGATCTTGGTGCCGTCCGGCGACCAGCGCGGGCGGGCGTCCATGCCGGGACCGTCCGTCACCCGCGTCGCGGTGCCGCTCTCGAGGTCGAGCACCCAGATCCAGCCCTGGTGGGCGAAGGCGAGCCGCTCGCCGTCCGGCGCCGGGGCGGGATCGATCGGCCCGGAGGCGAGGATCGGGAGGTCTTCCTGCTCCAAGTAGACCTGATGGCGGAAGCCTTCGACCTTGGGGTAGTGGTTCGTCCACTGGGCGTGCGCGGCGTTCGCGGAGAGAAGAGCGAGGGCGGTCGACGCAGCGAGGACGAACTTCATGCAGGCTCCGGGTTCGAAATCGAAGAATGGCCGCCCGCGGCGGCCGGTCGTCCGGACCCGGCGTTTCGCGCCGGGTCCGGACGCTTGAGCCTTAGCCCATCGCCTTCTGGAAGTTCTCGTCGACCTTGTCGAGGAAGCCGGTCGTCGTCTGCCAACCCTGCTCGGCGCCGATAAGGAGCGCGAGGTCCTTGGTCATGTCGCCGCCCTCGACGGTCTTCACGACCGTGTCCTCGAGCGTCTTGGCGAAGGTCGCGAGCTCGGGCGTGTCGTCGAGCTTGGCCCGGTGGGCGAGGCCGCGGGTCCAGGCGTAGATCGACGCGATCGAGTTGGTCGAGGTCTCCTCGCCCTTCTGGTGGGCGCGGTAGTGGCGGGTGACCGTGCCGTGCGCGGCCTCGGCCTCGGCGGTCTTCCCATCGGGCGTAAGGAGGACGGAGGTCATCAGCCCAAGGCTGCCGAAGCCTTGCGCCACGGTGTCGGACTGCACGTCCCCGTCGTAGTTCTTGCACGCCCAGACGTAGCCGCCCGACCACTTCATGCAGGCCGCGACCATGTCGTCGATCAGCCGGTGCTCGTAGGTCAGCTTCGCGCCGTCAAAGGCGTCCTTGAACTCGGTCTCGTAGACCTCGGCGAAGAGATCCTTGAAGCGCCCGTCATAGGCCTTGAGGATCGTGTTCTTGGTCGAGAGGTAGAGCGGGTAGTTCCGCTGCAGCGCGTAGTTGAAGCAGGCGCGCGCGAAGTCGCGGATCGACTCGTCGAGGTTGTACATCCCCATCATGACGCCGGAGGACGGCGCTTCGAAGACGTCGAACTCCTTCACCTCGCCGGTCTCGCCTTCCCACTTCACCGACAGCTTGCCCTTGCCGGGGAAGAGGAAGTCCGTGGCGCGGTACTGATCGCCGAAGGCGTGACGGCCGATGATGATCGGCTGCGTCCAGCCGGGAACGAGCCGGGGCACGTTCTTGATGATGATCGGCTCGCGGAAGACGACGCCGCCCAGGATGTTGCGGATCGTGCCGTTGGGGCTGCGCCACATCTTCTTGAGGCCGAACTCCTCGACCCGCGCCTCGTCCGGCGTGATCGTCGCGCATTTGACGCCGACGCCGTGCTCTTTGATCGCGTTCGCCGCATCGACCGTGATCTGGTCCTCGGTCCGGTCGCGCTCCTCGATGCCGAGGTCGTAGTAGCGAAGGTCCACGTCGAGGTAGGGGTGGATGAGCTTGTCCTTGATCATCTGCCAGATGATCCGGGTCATCTCGTCGCCATCGAGCTCGACGATGGGGTTCTTGACCTTGATCTTCGCCATGTTGCGGCCTCTTCGCTTAGCTTGGTGTTCGTGTGGCCCGGCCCCTAGCAGCGCGAGGCGCGGCAGGGAAGGAAGGTGGCCTGTCCGCCTCACCTCCCCTACCCTCGCGCGCGGAGGTGCCCATGTCCGCTCAGCCCATCCGCCTGTCCTTCGAAGGCGCGTCCGGCGCGCAGCTCGCCGCACGGCTCGACCTGCCCGCAGGGCCGGTCCGGGCCTACGCGCTCTTCGCCCACTGCTTCACCTGCTCGAAGGATCTGAGCGCGAGCCGAGCCGTTTCCCAGGCACTCGCGAAGCGCGGGATCGCGACCTTGCGCTTCGACTTCACGGGGCTCGGCGGGTCGGGCGGCGAGTTCGCCTCCACCAACTTCACCATGAACGTCGGCGATTTGAAGCGGGCGGCCGAGTACCTCGCGGAGACGCACGAAGCGCCGAGCCTTCTGATCGGCCATAGCCTCGGCGGGGCGGCGG
Source organism: Parvularcula dongshanensis (assembly GCF_014199615.1). Taxonomy (GTDB): domain Bacteria; phylum Pseudomonadota; class Alphaproteobacteria; order Caulobacterales; family Parvularculaceae; genus Parvularcula; species Parvularcula dongshanensis. The sequence goes on from NZ_JACHOB010000006.1 coordinate 216,172, forward strand.
TGATCGTCGCGGCTGCGCAGATGCCTTCCGTCCGCGCGGTCGCGACCATCAACGCGCCCGCCGACGCGGAGCACGTGACCGGGCATTTCGGCGAGAAGCTGACGCAGATTCTGGACGCGGGCGAGGCGGAGGTCCTGCTCGGCCAGCGGCCCTTCACCATCAGGCGGCAGTTCCTCGATGACCTCGCCGAAATCGGCGTGACGAAAAGCGCGCGCGATCTGCGACGCCCGCTCCTCGTCCTCCACGCCCCTGGCGACGAGACCGTGCCGGTGGACAACGCCGCCGCCCTCTTCCAGGCGGCGCGGCATCCCAAGAGCTTCGTCAGCCTCGACACCGCCGATCACCTGCTGACGGACCGGCACGACGCCGACTACGCGGCGGAGGTGATCGCGGCCTGGGCGTCGCGCTACTTGGAGCCTGCGCCCGCCGCGGACGACGAGGCGAGGCCCGACGTGGTCGTGCGCGAGACGGGCGCCGGCCGCTTCCAGGTGCTGGCGACGACGGGCAGGCACCACCTGATCGCGGACGAGCCGGAGACGGTCGGCGGGGACGACACGGGGCCGAGCCCCTACGACCTGCTCGCGACCGCGCTCGGCGCCTGCACGGCGATGACCTTGCGCATGTACGCCGAGCGCAAGGGCTTGCCGCTCGACCGCGCCGTCGTCACGGTGCGGCACGAGAAGGTGCATGAAGAGGAGCTTGAACGGATGATGGCAGAGGGGACGGCGAAGCCCGACCGGTTCACGAGGGTGTTGAGCCTCGAGGGCGACCTCACGACCGACCAACGCCAGCGGCTCTTGGAGATCGCGGGCCGTTGCCCGGTCCACAAGACGCTCGAAGGCGGTGCGCACATCGACACGGAGCTGTCCTCATGAGCGTCGCGCCGCAGGACTGCCCCTCCATGGACGAGGTCCGGGTCGAGATCGACCGGATCGACGACGCGCTCGTCGACCTGCTGGTCGAGCGCTGGGGCTATGTCGACCGCGCCTGGCAGCTGAAGAAGCGCCCCGAGGACGCGACCGTGCCCTGGCGCATCCAGCAGGTCATCGACCGGGTGCGCGAGCGCTGCGACGGAACGGACATGCCGCCTGCGCTTGCGGAAGCCTTGTGGCGGCAGATCATCGGATGGGGCATCCAGCACGAGCAGGAGAAGCTGTCCTCGCGATGACCGAACTGGCCCCCGGCATCGCTGGCCTCGTCGAGGGCATGAAGCAGCAGCTCGAGCACGTCCATCCGTTCTTCTCGAAGCTCGAGTTTCAGGCGACCCGCGTCGCGCGGGGCGAGATCGCGTTCGAGCTCACGACGGCGCCTGCCTTCGCCGACGGCGACGTCATGCATGGCGGGTTCTTCTCGATCACGCTCGACTCGATCCTGGCGATGGCCACCTATCTCGACCTCGACGTGATGCAGCCGATCGCGACGATCAACCTGAAGGTCGATCAGGCCCGCGCGGTGACGCCCGGCACGCGCGTCGTCTGCGAAGCGCGCTGCGAGGCGATCACGGACGACGTGGCGGTGACGCGCGGCGACGTGCGGCTGAAGGACGGCACGCTGGTTGCGACGGGCGCTGCGACGTTCATGGTGGGCACCCGCAGCGCCCAGGTCTCGCGGCTATGAGGCCTGCCCTCCTCCCGCCGGACGAGGCGGCCGCCCGGCGCGCAGGCGAACGCCTCGGCACGAGCGCGATGGCGCGGTGGCTGAAGCTTTCCGTGACCGCGGACGATACGGGCCTTCTCTATCGTCTGCGCTTCGACGAGGCGCATATCGGCAACCCGGCCATCCGCGCGCTCCATGGCGGCGTGGTCGCGGCGCTCCTCGAGATGGCGGCGACGCTGGAGATCGCCTCGCGGACCGAACCCGCAGCGAAGCTTCGTACGATCAGTTGCCAGACGGAGTACCTGCGCGGCACGGTGGACGAGGACATGACCGCCAGGGTGCGGATCCTCCGCCTCGGACGCCGCGTCGCCTTCCTGGAAGCGGTAGGCTGGCAGACGACCGAGGACGAGCCGGTAGCGCGCGCAGCGGTCGCGCTGCGCGTGTTGGACTAGCTCGTCACGACCGGCCCGGCGGCGCGCGCCCGCGCTTCGGCCCGGGCGAGGTCTTCGGGTGTGTTGACGTTCATGAAGGGATCGCTGTCCCCGTCGCCGAAGGGGACGGGGACGGAACCGAGCGCCGCGTGAAGGGCCCCGACGCGCCGCTCTCCCTTCGCTTCGACCAAGTCCTCCAGAAGCGGCAAGACCGAGAGCGCGAAGAGCGCGTTCAGGTGGTGCAGGCGGCCTTCCGACGCCGCCACCGCGGAACCGGCAGGCCGGTCGCACAGCACGCCGTGAAGCCTGCGGCCGAGGTCCAGGGGCAGGAACGGGGTGTCCACCGGCGAGGTCAGGAGAAAGCGCGCGCCGGTCTGGCTGGCCGCCCACCGCATGACGCCCAGCAGCGCTCGAAGCGGCCCTTCGCCGGGGGCGTCGTCCGGCACGACCTCGAGGCCGCCCCTCTCGGCGGGTCCGCCGCTGATCGCCAGCGTCGCGCATTGCGGCGCGAGCCGTGAGGCGGTTCGCTCCAAGAGCGTGGCGCCGCCGACCCGAAGCATGCCCTTGTCGACGCCGCCGAGCCTACGGCCCTGCCCGCCGCGGAAGATGACGCCGACCGTCTGCGCCTGCAGGCTTGAGCCGTCGTAAGAGGTCATGCGAGGCGGATCCTTCGACGTCGACGCTGGAGGGTTCGCGTGATTCTGGTCCAAGAGGCGCTGGCGCGCATCGCGTCGGCAGCAAGACCGCTCGGCGAGGAGACCGCAGCGCTCGCCGAAGCGCAAGGGCGCGTGCTCGCCCTACCCGCCCGCGCCGGCCTCACCCACCCGCCCGCCGCGGTCTCGGCCATGGACGGCTACGCGGTCCGCAGGCCCGACCCCTGCCCGCCCGGCACCCGCTTCACGGTCATCGGCGGAGCGCCCGCCGGGGCGCCCTTCGCAGGGTCGGTCGGCCCCGGAGAGGCGGTCCGGATCTTCACCGGAAGCGTCCTGCCTGACGGCGCCGATCACGTCGTCATGCAAGAAGAGACCGAACGCGCGGGCGGCGAGGTGCGCCTCACCGCCGGGCAGCCCGAGGCGCGTAACGTCCGCCCCGCCGGCGGCGACTTCGCGGCGGGCGACGTGCTCCTGCCCCGCGGCCGCGCGCTGAGCGCCGTGGACCTCGCGCTCCTCGCGGCGGCGAACCTTCCTTCGGTGACGGTCTTCCGTAGGCCGAAGATCGCTTACTTCTCGAACGGCGACGAGCTCGTCCCGCCCGGAAGCGACCTCGCACCGGGGCAGGTCGTGACCTCGACCCCCTTCGCGTTGAGTGGTCTGCTGCGCGATTGGGGGGCGGCACCTCTGAACCTCGGCACGGCGGGGGACACGCCCGCGAGCGTCGAGGCGATGTTCGACCGCGCCGAGGCCGAGGGCGCCGACGTCGTGGTGCCGATCGGCGGGGCGTCGGTCGGCGACTACGACTTCGCCAAGGCCGCGGGCCGGACGCGGTTCGACCTCGCCTTCGAGAAGGTGGCCGTGCGCCCCGGAAAACCCGTCTGGTTCGGCAAGAGCGGTAAAGGGTATGTCCTCGGCCTGCCGGGCAACCCGGCCTCCGCCCTCGCCTGCGCGGTCCTGTTCCTGAAGCCGCTGCTATATGCCCTGACGGGCCGGGACGCCCTGGCCGCGAACCCGATCGTCGAGGCGACGCTGACGGCACCGGTCGGTCAGGGCAGCGGGCGGGAGCACTACATGCGGGCGGTGGTCCGTGCGCAGGACGGCATTCTGGCCGTCACGCCGCAGAGCGCTCAGGACACGTCGCTCCTCTCGCCCTTCGCCGCCTCGAACGCGCTTCTCCGCCGCATGGCGGGCGCCCCCGCTGCGGAGACCGGCGAGCGTGCCGAGGTGATCCTGTTCGGCCCCCTCTAGTCTCGGCGCCAGTCGCCGGAACGTCCGCCGCTCTTGGAGACGAGGCGCACGCCGCCGATGGTCATGCCGCGGTCCGCCGCCTTGAGCATGTCGTAGACGGTGAGCCCCGCGACCGTGACGGCCGTCAGCGCCTCCATCTCGACGCCGGTCTTTCCGTCGGTCACCGCCGTCGCGGTGATCCGTACGCCCGGCAACGCCTCGTCGGGCTCGATCCGCAGGTCGAGCTTGGTCAGCGGCAGGGGGTGGCAAAGAGGGATCAGGTCCGAAGTCTTCTTGCCGCCGATGATGCCCGCGAGGATCGCCACGCTCGCGACGTCGCCCTTGGCGGTGCCCGCCTTCAACCGGTCGAGCGTCTCAGGTGCCATGACCACGGCGCCCTCGGCGACGGCTTGCCGGCGCGTGACGGCCTTATCCGTCACGTCGACCATGACCGGCCGTCCGTCCTCGGAGAAGTGCGTGAGCGTCGTCACTCCTTGAACCTCGGCATGACCTCCAGGAGGTTGCAAGGACCGTATCTCGCGTCGAGCTGATGGCTGATGACCTTGTCCCAACCGTCCTTCACCGCCCCGTTCGACCCCGGCAGGCAGAAGACGACCGTACCGTTGACGAGCCCGGCACAGGCGCGCGACTGCAACGTCGAGAGGCCGACCGTGCCGTAGGAGACCATGTGGAAGACGACCGAGAAGCCGTCGATCTCCTTGTCGAAGAGCGGCCTGACGGCCTCGACCGTCACGTCCCGGCCCGTCAGCCCCGTGCCGCCCGTGCTGATCACCACGTCGATGCCGGGGTCCGCGCTCCAAGACTTGATAAGGTCGCGGATCGACTCGGCGTCGTCACGTAGGAGGGCCCGGTCGGCGAGGGAATGACCCGCCTCTTCGATCCGCCGAGCGAGGATGTCGCCCGAACTGTCCGTCTCCGGCGTACGGGTGTCGGATACGGTCAGGACCGCGATGCGGACCGGCCGAAACGTCTTGCTCTCGTCGATGCCCGGCATCAGTCTTCCCACCTCTTCCTGTCGGCAAGGTCGCGTTCCGTCGGCTCGATCCAACGTTCGCCCTTCGGCCCCGCCTCCTTCTTCCAGAAGGGCGCGGCCGACTTCAAGAAGTCCATGATGCTGTCGCAGGCTTCGAAGGCCTCGCGCCGGTGCCTCGCGGCGGTCGCGACCAGGACGATGGGCTCACCCGGCGCGATCTCGCCGACGCGGTGACGCACGAGGACCGCCTGAAGTGAGAACCGGTCCGCCGCCGTCCCGGCGATCCGCCTGACCTCGCGTTCCGTGAAGCCCGGATAGTGCTGCAGGTACAGCCTCTCGGCCGCCCCGCCTTCGCTCCGCATCACGCCCGTGAAGCTGGCGATAGCGCCGCAGGCATCGGCTTGCCCCTCGCGGAAGGCCTGGATCAGCGGTTCAGGCGCGAAGGGCGCCTCGCCTATCTCGACGGTGAGTTCAGCCACCCGACACGGGCGGGAGGAAGGCGAGTTCGCGGGCGCCGAAGATGACGGCGCTCGGCTTCACGACCTCCTCGTCGAGGACGCAGATCGTGCTGGAAGCGGTCAGCGCGCCGTCCTCGTCGAACCGCTTCATGACGTCGGCGACGGTCGAGAGGCCGTCGGTTTCGATCTCCGCCTCAGGGCCGAAGCGGTCGCCGAACTTGCCAAGGAAGATCACATGCATGGCGGCTCCTATCGCCGGAACACCCGGCCGGTTCAAGCGGCGTTGCCGGCACGGATGCGCACCGGCACGGTCTTGTAGGCCGGCGTCTGCGACAGCTCATCATGTAAATGCAGCGGTACCAGGGGGTTGGCCTCGGGGTAGTAGGCGCCGAGGCAGCCGTCCGGCAGGTCGAAGGGCAGGACCTCGAGTCCGCAGACCTCGCGGGTCTCGCCGTCCTCGGCGTCGCCGACGAGGTCGACGCGCTGGCCGACGACGAGGCCTGCGCGCCTTATGTCGTCCCGGTTCATGAAGAGCACGTCCCGCTTACCCTCGATCCCGCGCAGCCGGTCCGAGAAGCCGTAGATCGTCGTGTTGAACTGATCGTTCGACCGCATGGTGATGAGGCGGTAGCGTCCCGGCGCGTCCGGCACCTTGCCCGAGTAGAGCGTGTTCGGGACGATGAACTCGGCCTTGCCGCTGTCGGTCTTCCACACCCGGTCGCGCACCGCGTTGCCGCGGTAGAACCCGCCCGGCGTGAACATGCGCGCGGACATGTCGTGGAACTCGTCGGGGTAGGTCTTCGCGATCAGGTCCCGGACGAGGCCGTAATCGCCCGTCCACGCGTCCCAATGCACGTTGGGGTTCTCCGGCAGCGTCGCCTTGGCGATGCCGGCGACGATGGCGATCTCGGAGCGCAAGCTATCGCTCGCCGGCCTCTTCTTGCCGACCGAGCCGTGCACGCAGCTCAGGCTGTCCTCCATGGTGACGACCTGTGGGCCGCCCGACTGCAGGTCCTCCTCCGTCCGGCCGAGGCAGGGCAGGAGGTAGGCGACCTCGCCGTTGATGAGGTGCGAGCGGTTGAGCTTGGTCGCGATCTGTACCGTCAGGCGCATCCGCTCCCACGCGGGCTCCATCCGGCGGATGTCGGGGATCGCGCGGACGAAGTTGCCGCCGAGCCCGATGAACGCCCGCACCTTCCCGTCCAGGATGCCCTCGCAGGCATGAACGGTATTCATGCCCTCTTCGCGCGGCGCCTCGAAGCCGAACATCGCCTCCAGCTTGTCCAAGGGCACGAGCTCCGGCTTCTCGGAGATGCCGACGGTCCTTTGTCCTTGCACGTTGGAGTGACCGCGCACGGGTGAGATGCCGGCGCCCTTCCGGCCCATGTTCCCGCGCAGCATCAGGAAGCTCGCGAACATGGCGATGTTGAGCCAGCCATGCGTATGCTGGGTCAGGCCCATGCCGTAGATGCCGATGACGTTCTTCGCACCCAGGTAGACGTCGGCGGCGGACTTCAGCATCTCGCGCGTCAGGCCCGCCTCGCGCTCGATGTCTTCCCACGACGTGCCCCGCGCAGCCGCCTCGAACTCTTCGAATCCGTTCGTGTGCTGTTCGATGAAGTCGCGGTCGAGGACGTCGCCGCGCTCGTCCTCCGCGTCAAGCAAGTGCTTGCAGAGGCCCATCAGCGCGGCGATGTCGCCGCCGGGGCGAACCTGCAGGTAGAGCGAGGAGATCTGCGTCGGCTTGCGCGTCGCCATCTGGATCGGGTTCTGCGGATCGACGAACTCGATCAGGCCCTTCTCGCGCACGGGGTTGAAGGTGACGATCTTGCAGCCCCGATCCACCGCGGCCTTCAGCGGATGCAGGAACCGCGGCGAGTTGGTCCCGGAGTTCTGACCGAAGAAGAAGATCGCATCGCAATGCTCGAAGTCCTCGAGCACGCAGGTCCCTACGGACGAGCCGATGACCTTCTTGAGCGCGACGGACGTCGTCTCGTGGCACATGTTCGAGCTGTCGGGCAGGTTGTTGTGCCCGTAGAGCCGCGCGAAGAGCGCGTAGAGGTAGGAGGTCTCGAGGCTCGCCCGCCCGCTCGCGTAGAAGACGGTGCTCTTCGGATCGAGCGCCTTCAGCTCGGTGCCGATGGCTTGGTACGCCTCGTCCCAAGAGCACGGCACGTAGCGGTCGGCCTCGCGGTCGAGCCGCATCGGATGGGTCAGGCGGCCGACACGCTCGAGCTCGTAGTCCGGCCACTCCTTCAGCTCGCTGATCGTATGCTTCGCGAAGAAGTCCGGGCCGCACTGCTTCGGGGTCTGCTCCCAGAAGGTCGCCTTCGCGCCGTTCTCGCAGAACTCGACCGGGTGCGGGTTCGCGGGCTTCGTCCAGGCGCAGGAGACGCACATGAAGCCGCCGGGCTTGTTTTGGCGCAGGAGGGTCTTCGTCGCCTCCGGCCCGCCGCCGGTCTCGCGGAGGACCTTGTACATGCCCTCCATCGAACCCCAGCCCCCATGCGGGCCGTCATAACGGACCGTCCCCTCGTCGGGGCCCATCGGGTCGTGGGTCGGGGTGTCGGTCTCGTCCGTCATGCTGGCGGCTCCCTTGCGTGGCGCTAGCTTGAGGGGAAGCTAGAGTTTTCGCGGCGGGGGTCACCGGTTTTGAGCAGAGATGACGATCAAGGCCCACGAGCGGGCGACCGCGAGCTTCGCTTCGGCGAGCACGGCGCGGACGGCTCTTCGCGGGAGACCACGCGCGCCGTCGCGGTCGAGGCGCCGGTTGCGGTCGAGGTCGCCGGGCTCGGCTACGCCGTGATGATGGTCACGCCGCGCGACCTCGAGGACTTCGGGGTCGGCTTCGCTCTGGCAGAGCGGCTGATCGCGGGGCCGGACGACCTCGCATCGGTCGACGTCTGCGAGGCCGAAGCGGGCCTCGTGCTTCGGCTGGGACTGATTCCCGGCGCTGCCCGCCCTGCCCTCGACCGGGTGCGGCGGCGCACCGGAGATTCCAGCTGCGGGCTCTGCGGCGTCTCGTCCCTCGAAGCGTTGGCCAAGCCGCTACCCCGCGTCCCCTCGCCTCGCCGCCCAAGCGAGCAGGCCGTCTTCGCGGCGCTCGGTACGCTGCGGGATCGGCAAAGCCTCGGGCGCCGCACCGCCGCCGTTCACGCCGCCGCCTTCTGCACGCCGGACGGGCGGATCGAGACGGTGCGTGAGGACGTCGGACGGCACAACGCCCTCGACAAGCTTATCGGGGCGCGGTTGCGGCAAGGGCTCAGCCTTCAGGACGGTTTCGTCCTCCTCACCTCCCGCTGCAGCTACGAGCTCGTCGAGAAGGCCGCGGTCGCAGGACTGTCCGCTCTCGTCACCGTCTCGCTGCCCACCACCCTCGCGATCGAGCGGGCCGCCGAGGCGGGTTTGCCACTCCTCGTCCTCGCCAGGGACGACTCCTTCCTCACCGTCACGGACAGTTCGGTCGAAAGCGATCGGTACTCTTAAACCGGCGCTAATCCTGGCTCGGAAAGCCGTGGACTCTCAATTCCGCTCATGTTTACGTCGACGTGTGACGTCGTCGAACGCTCGGGCCGGCAGCCCCGATCGGACGGCGAAGGGGGCGCTTCGCCCGTCGACATGGAACCGTGCCGGGGCGCGGAAAGGAAGGCACGATGAGGCTCATCTTCGGCAGGCGCGGCGCGGACACCTATCAGGGCTCGGAGAAAAGCGACCTTCTCTTCGGCGGTCGCGGTGACGACCGCATCTCGGGCGGCGGCGGGGCCGACCTCCTCGATGGCGGCGCGGGCCACGACACCCTGCTCGGCGGGACGGGGGCCGACATGGTCTTCGGCGGCAGCGGCAACGACCGTATCGAGGGCGAGGAAGGCTCGGACGTCCTCGTCGGGGGAAGCGGCGCGGACACCGTCCTGGGCGGTGCGGGCGACGACCTCCTGCAGGGCGACGCGCTGCTTTGGGGCGGGGGCGACGACATCCTCGACGGCGGGGCGGGCAACGACCTCGTCTACGGCGACGCAAGCGACGACCGCCTGCTCTACACCGCCGCAGAGAACGTCGGCGCCCGCGACGCCTACATCGGAGGGCAGGGTTCGGACACCCTGGTCCTGACGCTCAGCCGAGCCGAGTTCGCCGGTGCGGCGGACGACCTGACCGGCCTCGATGCGCACATCGCTTCGGGAAGCGCGAACGGCTTCGCCTTCTCGAGCCTCGGTCTGACCGTCTGGGGGATCGAGGCGGTCGAGGTGATCCTGACCGATACGGCCCCCACCCTCACCGCGGGCGCCCTGTCGGTGACGCTCGGCGAGGACGATACGGCGGGGGCGACGGTGTCGGCTTCGGGCGGAGAAGGTCACTTGTCCTACGAGTTCGACCTTACGGGTCTACGAGGAGCGGTGACCGACCTCGGGGGCGGCTCGTTCGCCTACGACGCATCGGTCTTCGGCTACCTCGTCGAGGGCGAGACCGCGACGGACACCTTCGCCTACACCGTAACCGACGAGACCGGGCAGTCGGTGACCGAGACGATCACCGTCACCGTCACGGGGCTCGACGATGCCGCCGCGATCTCCGGCGATGCCGCGGGCGCGGTGGTCGAGGACCAGAGCTCGACCGCGAGCGGCCAGCTGCTCGTCAGCGACGCGGATGCAGGCCAGGCGGTCTTCCAGGCGCCGGTCGGCCTCGAAGGCGCCTATGGCCGCTTCGCCTTCGACGCAGCGACCGGCGCCTGGTCCTACGAAGCCGGTGCGGCGGCGCAGGCGCTCGGCGCCGGTGAGAGCGTGGCCGAGACGCTCACCGTCACGAGCCTCGACGGCTCGGCGTCCGAGACAATCACCATCACCCTGTCCGGCGCGAACGACGGGGCCGTCATCTCCGGCGACGCGGCGGGCGCCCTCACCACGGCCCAAGGGTCGGTGTCCGGCGTCCTCAGCGTCGCCGATGCGGATGCCGGCGAAGCGGGCTTCGCCTCGCTCGACGCGAGCGAGCTGCAGGGCACCTACGGCCGCTTCGCCTTCGACGAGGGACGTTGGACCTACACGCTCGATGCGGGGGCGACGCTGGGCGAAGGGATCACCGCTACGGAAACGCTGACGGTGACCAGTTTCGACGGCTCGGCCAGCGAGACGATCAGTGTCGACCTCACGGGACTCTACACCCTCGACAATGGCAGCTTTGAGGACGGCACGTTCTTCGCGGACGGATGGGACATGCTCGGTTTCGGGCGGATCCTCTCGGAAGCGGAGACGGAGGAACCCGGCTTCACCGAAGGCCAGGCGATCCTTCCGACCGACGGCGGCGCGATGGTCCAACTGTCGTCGCAGACGACTGACGCCGCGCAGCTCGGTGCGTTCTTCGGCGTGGATCAGGCGGTCTTCTTCGATCTCCTGAGTGCGGGCCAAGGCCCGGACAACGTCGCGAAGGGGCTGCAGCAGACCGTCACCGTCGAAGCGGGCGACACGGTCACCTTCGACTGGTTCCTCGACGACGCGTCCCCCTTCGCCGAGTCGGTGGCCTTCCTCGTCGCCGATGGCGAGGTGATCGAGCTCGGACGGACCGATACGTCCGAGGGCGACACGGGCTGGCAGGAAGGAAGCTGGACTGCCGACGAAGCGGGGACGATCGACATCGGCTTCGGCATCATCGGCGACAATGGCGGCTCCGGCGCGAGCCATCTCTACCTCGACAACGTCGAGATCGCTGGCTGATCGGCTTCGGGGGGCGGGCGCCGCCCGCCCCTTTAGAGCAGGCCCTCGGCGCGGTACCAGCGCACCGCCTCGTCGATGCCGCTCGCAAGGCTGCGCTCCGGCGCGAAGCCGAGCTCGCGCTTCGCCTTCTCGGTCGAGAGGACCTTGTCGGTCAGGAAGAAGGCATAATGATAGGCGCGCGGTACCGCGGCGCCCGTCCAGGCGTAGGCCCACTCCGCCCCGGCGTTGTAGAGGCGGAACGGCCAAGCCGGCAGCCGACCTGCGACCGGCGGGGCGCCCGCCGCCTCGGCGAAGAGGCGCAGGACCTCGTCCGTCGGCGTCGCCGTATCGCCTGCGATGAGGTAGGTCTCGCCTTCGATGCCGGGCGTGTCGGCGCAGCGGTGCAGGCCTTGGACGATGTCGTCGACGACGGTGATGTGGTCGCGGTTCTTCCCGTCGCCGATCGTCCGGAACCCGCCCGCCAGAAGCGCCCGGCAAAGGCCGACGTAACTCGTCGAGCCCGGGCCGATCATCGGGGAGAGCCGCGCGACGACGACGGGCAGTCCCTCTTCCTCGAAGGCCGCGAGGCAAACCTCCTCCCCGCGCCTCTTGCTCTCCCGATAGCCCGAGGTGAGCGCTAGGGGGCTCTCTTCGTCCACCGGCGGATCGGTGATAATCCCGTAGACGCCCGCTGTGCTGCCGTACACGAAGCGTTCCACGCTGCCCGCCATGACCGCCGCCGACGCCAAGTTGGCGGTTCCGGTCACGTTGATCCGAAAGTAGTCTTCCTTCTTCTTGCCCTCGCGAAGCATCTGCGCGGCGAGGTGATAGACGTGCGTACACCCGTCCAAGGCGGGCGGCAGGGTCTCCTTCTCGAGGAGGTCGCCCCGCACGACCTCGGCGCCTGCCGCTTTCAGGTCGGCCGCCGCGTCGGGATCGCGGGCGAGGACGCGGACCGTGCGGCCATCGTCCAGCAGCGCACGGACGAGGTGGCGCCCGACGAAGCCGGTGCCGCCGGTGACGAGGATGCGCGGCTCTTCCACGTCAGACCTTCTCCGCCCAGAGCCGGGTCCGCTCGAAGGAGAGCAGCGTGGCGTACATGCCCATCATCTCGGAGAACCGCGCGGCGAACGAGACGAGGAGGAAGGCGGGCAAGGCGAGGACCGACATCGCGGCCGGGCGCCCCAGCGTGCGGTTGAGGCGGAACCACTTCGGCACGTCGAGCGAGACGTGCCAGAACAGGGTCAGGACCGGCTCCAGTATGCCGGTCTTCACGAGCCACCTGTCGGGGTAGTCCCCGTCGAGGCGGCGCAACCTGTAGACTTCGTGGCCGTATCTGAACATCAGACCGATGGTCCAGTATCGCCACCAGAAGGCGTGGACGGCCTGCTGATCCGGCGAGATGCGGATCTCCTTTCCGGCGTTCTTCAGAGAACGGAACAGAAGAGGCGAGGCGACGATCCGCCCGAACTCCGTCCGGTAACGAAAGTCGCGGGCGACCTCTGCCCGCATGGCGACGTTATGGTCCATGAACCCACGTGCCGCCGGCAGGCCGTCGGGCCGCGGCTTGCCGTAGACCCATCCCCAAGTGACTGCCGAGGTCATCCGCATGAGCAGGCTGTCGGGGTCGTAGGCGCCTGCCCGGCCGAAGAGCGTGGGCCCCAGGCTGACGTCGGCCCCGGCCCCGATGTTGTCGGCGATGCCCCGCAGCCAGCTTCGCCGCGGAATGACGTCCGAATCCGTGAAGGCGACGATGTCGCCGACAGCCGCCGAAGCGCCCGCATTCTTCAGTTCGTAGTAGTGCGCGCCGTTGCACGGCACGGTCGTCACCCTCCGGAAGGGGTAGCGCGCTGCGCACTCGGCGTCCCAAGCGGCGGTCTGCTCGCCGCTGCCGACCATCACGACCTCGACGCGGTCGAGCGGATAGTCCTGCATCGCAAGCGCCGCGAGCGTGTCGTCGGCGTCGCCGAGCGCACGCGACTGGTTGTACCCCTCGAGGACAACCGTGATGATCGGCTCGTTCATCCCTCCCCCGCCGAGAATGCCGCCCCTGTCTACAGCATGATACTCGACCATACTGCATTCGTCCTCGAAAGGCGCCTCCCCCTCGCCTCTTGATCGACCCGCCGATCAGTTATGATCTACCCTTCTGCTTGTTCTAGGCTTTCAGGGTTCGCATAGGAATGCGTGGGCCTTGAATCGATCGGCATCTTGGTCGCTCACCAAACCAGTCGGCCGGGCGCGTTTCGGTAAGACGCGCAGGTCCGCAGGCGTGCCGCCGAAGGCACTTTCTGCGCATGGGGCAGCCCGGCATACCGGTCTCCCAGCGGAGAGGGCTGGGTTTGCCGGCCTCGCACAGGCGTCCGGCGCACCGGCGACGCGCCTCGGCTCGGGGTCAGGACGAGGGCGCCTGTACCCCGCCCGCCACCGTGGGCGCGGCGGGGCCGGAACCCGGCGAAGCCTAAGGCCTCGCTGCCTTTTCGTCCGCGTACATTCGATCGGCCGCCAGCGCGAGGAACATGTAGTTCGTCGCACCGCCGCCCATTACGTACTCGCCCTGCTGCCAGAAGAACGGCCAGACCTTGAGTTCAGGAAGGTCCGGGCGGACCAGGTTCGTACCCGAGATCACGCCGCCCGGGATGTAGGACCAGTCGGCGCGGTTGACGCCGTAGGCGACGAGCGGGGAGTCGGCGCCGACGCCCGATACGAAGCTCGAATTGTTCTCCCCCGGATGAACGCCGAGCACGAAGTTCAGCGAGGCGAGGAAGCTGTCGGGCGAGGTGACGTCGGGCCAGCCCTTGTGGAAGAACCACTGCGCGACGCCGCGCTTCTGGATGTCCCACCCCGCGCCCCAGATCGCCGGCTCGTAGGGCACGCCGTAGGGGCTGTCGGTCTTCGCGTCGGCGTCGACCTGAGACTGGTAGTCGGCGACCGCGTCGGCCACGCGAGTGCGGAACTCGGAAGGAAGCTTCTCCTCGATCGAGGCGAGCAGCCACCCGGTGTTCTCGATGTCGGCGAGGATCTCGGCTTCCATCGCGGCGAGCCGGTCGATGTAGGCAGGATCGCCCGTCGACTGAGCGAGCTCCGCGAGGGCGAACACCTTGTTCGGAACGCTCGTCGCCCGGCCGAACGCAGCCTCGGTCAGTTCGGCCGCCGCTTCGATCGCCTCCTCACCGAGGGCCGATCCCTGCGCACGCATGACGCGGCCAGCGCCCGCGAGGCCGCCCGCGACGTAGAGCTCGCGGTCGGGATTGTCTTCGGTGAAGACCCAGCGGTCGTCCCAAAGGATCGGGTCGCCGTTCGTGTCCAGCCCGAGTCCGTCGACCGGCTTCTTGCGCTCGTTGTCGGTGTGGTTCGCGGCATCGCCCAGCATGACGTAGGCGCGAAGGGACGGCGTGATGATGCCGCGGTAGAGCCGGCCGAGCGAACGATAGCCGCCGAGGACGGTCAGGAGGCCATGCTCGACCTGCTGGACGGCGTCGTTCCGGCCGTCGGGATCGTGGATCTCGACCAGGCGGTTCTCCTGGTCGACGGTGGTCGCGTCGTAGTCGAGGCCGAACTCCTCGATCATCTTCGCGAGCAGGTAGGTCGTCCCGATCTGCGACTCGACGCGAAGGTCGTAGTCGCCCGCATCGTGCCACCCGCCGCGATCGAGCCCCTCGACGACGTCGCCCGGCGCGAAGCGGGTCATGGTCTCGTCGCCTTGCACGTAGCCGTCGATGTGGTTGAGCGACACGGGCGCCATCAGCGCGTCGTCCATGTGGTCGAGGCCGTGCCAGACGCGGTACTTCTCGTTGACCCGGACGTGACACATCTGAACGGGAAGGAAGTACTCGAGCACCGGCTGCCACACGTGGCGCGAGTAGACATCGGACGCGATCTGGAACGGATGGGAAACGGTCTCTCCGTAGGCGATCTGATAGAGGCCCGGTTCTTCGACGCTCGTGAAGTCGAAGATGCCGTAGTCGTAGCGGAGGAAGTCGCCCCAGCCCGCGGGCGCTTCTCTCATGACGACTTCACGCCCCTCGGCCGTCAGCTTGTATAGCGTCGCCTCGCCGCCGAGATCCGCCCCTCTTCCGACCTCGATCACCGCCCGCTTCGTCTGTGCGGGGGCGTAGCCGACCTGGGAGACCTGCACGACCGGCGCGTACTCCCAATCGCTGACGACGCTCGGCGTCACGACCCACTCGACCGCGCCTTCCGTCACGCCGCTGGGGATCGGCGTCCTGACGACGAACCAGCCATTGTTGTGGGCGGAACGCCCATCGATCAGCTGAAGCTCGCCCTGCCCGACGTTCTCGAAGGTGATCGTCTGCATCGGCGCTTCAGGCGCCACGGTCAGCGTGCTGCCGGTCGCGAGCGGGGCGGCGAGCGCCTGCCCGTTGGGGTTCTGCGCCGGGCCGTTGGACTGGACGTTCCTCGGTACGGGGACTTCGCCGCCCTCGGCCTCGATCATCGGGCCGTTGGGTTGGCGCGTGAAGAGCCCGCTCTTCTCGTCCATGAGCCAGGCGTGCCCGAAGAGAGGCGTCGGGAACAGCTCCATGTTGAAGCCGACGCGTCCGGCCCACTCTTCCGGCAGCGGCTCGGCGAGGTCGACCGTGATGCGGAACGCGTCGCCGCCCTCCGGCCGGACGGACACGGTGTAGTCGAGGTCCAGATCGGGATAGAAGATCGGATTGAAGCCGTGCCCGTTCTTCGAAGGGTCGGGATAGGACAAGGCCTGCGAGATCGTCCCTCGTTCCCGGTCGACCACCCGCTCGCCGCTCTCGACCGGCATCGGAGACCACTGGCCGGGCTCCGCCTCGAGCCTGACGTCGCCGTTCGCGGCGACGCGGCTTCCGTGCTGAATGATCGTCACGCCGGTCTGGTGGCCGTCCGGATAGATGTCGTCGAAGACGATCACGTCGAGGCCGGGCTCGGTCAGGTAGCCCTGCTCGCCGAGCGTCAGGCCGCTTTCCTGTGCGATCGCGCTCGTCGGCAGCGCGGCGGCCAGTAGCGCGAGCGCTCTTCTACTTCTCATCGGGCGTTCCCTCTCATCCGTTCGGTCCCCGCGCTGGCGGCAGGTTTCGGCGCAGGGTGCTGCGTGAACGCCCGCTGTCAAGATCGGACCGCCCTCTGGACCCCGCAAACCCTGCGGTAGTCGGCGTTTGCGCCCGCCGATCGTGCCCAGGACCGGTCGCCCACACCCTCGCCCTAAGGACCGGACCGCCCGAATTTCCAGCATTGCAATGGTTTGCAAGCTCGGGCATCGTCCGCACTGGTCTAAGCCGCTCGGCAGAAGCGGCGACCCATCGGGACGAAGCGCGAGAGGGAACCCGGGCCATGGACACGCTCGAGCGGGCGGTGCTGCATCCGATCGATATCGGACTACTGGTCGTCTACGCCCTATCCATGATCGGCTTCGGCGTGTGGTCCGCGCGGCGCAGCCATGATGCGGAGGACTACTTCCTCGCCGGGCGGCGCATGGTCTGGCCCGTCATCGGCTTCTCGCTCTTCGCGTCCAACATCTCCTCGACCACCATCGTCGGTCTCGCCGGCAGCGCCTACGGGTCCGGGATCTGGGTCTTCAACTATGAGTGGATGGCGGCGCTGGTGCTGGCGTTCTTCGCCCTCTTCGTGCTGCCGCAGGTCCTGCGTAGCCAGGTCTACACCATGCCGGAGTTCCTGGAGCGCCGCTTCGGGCGGGCCGCGCGGCTCTACTTCGCGGGCCTGACCCTCTTCCTCAACGTCGTCGTCGACACCGCGGCCACGCTCTATGCGGGCGCCCTGCTCGTGCAACTCGTCTTTCCGAACGCGGAGGTCTGGCAGACCGTCACCGTCCTCGCGCTCATCGCGGGCGGCTACACCATCCTCGGCGGCTTGTCGGCGGTCATGATCACCGACGTCATCCAGGCCGTCCTCCTCCTCATCGGCGCGTGCGTGATATCCACCATCGCCTTCGCGGAGGTAGGCGGCTGGGGGGCTGTGATGGACGCCGTCGACCCTAAGAAGCTTTCCCTCGTTCGGCCGGCGGACGATCCGGACATGCCGTGGCCGGCCCTCATAACCGGCGTGCCGCTCCTCGGATTCTACTTCTGGGGAACGAACCAGTTCATGGCCCAGCGCTTCTTGTCGGCGAAGGACGCCAACCACGCCCGGTGGGGCGCGCTGCTCGCGGGCTTTCTCAAGCTGCCGGTCTTGTTCATCATGGTGCTGCCCGGGACCTTCGCGATCCTCCTCTACCCTTCCTTGCCCCGGGCCGATCTCGTCTATCCGACGTTGATGTTCGACCTCCTGCCGGTCGGCCTGCTCGGCCTCGTCCTGGCCGGCTTCTTCGCGGCGTTGATGAGCCTCATCGACTCCACGCTGAACTCGGCCTCGACCATGGTGACGATGGACTTCGTGCGGACCGCCCGCCCGACGCTCTCCGATGCGGCGCTGATGCAGATCGGTCGGCTCGTCACCTTCCTCTTCATGCTGTTCGCGGTGATCTGGGCGCCGCAGATCGGCCGGTTCGAATCGATCTTCGAGTACATCCAGCAGGTGCTGAGCTACACCGTCGGCCCCGTCGTCGCGCTCTACCTCGTCGGCACCTTCTGGCCCCGGGCGAACCGGCAAGGCGCCAACGCCGCCCTCGTCATCGGTACCCTGACGGGCCTCGGCCTCTTCGCGGGGCAGGTCGTCGCGCCGGGCCTCGGTTCGGGGCCGATGATCGCCTGGGCGGGGTGGCACTGGCTCTACGTCGCCCCGGCGGTCGCGCTCGTCTCGGCGCTCGTCATGCTCGCCGTGTCCCTCGCGACGCCTGCACCGGATCGGTCCCAGACCGATGCCTACGTCTGGACGCCGCGCCTCTTCCGGGAGGAGACGGCGGAGCTTCGTGTCCTGCCCTGGTGGCAGAACTACCGCTTCCAGTTCCTCGCGCTTCTCGCGCTGTCCGCGCTGCTCGTCGGCGCCTTCTGGTAGGCTTCAGCCGGAGCTGACGCGGACGATGAGTTCGGGCTCGATGACGCGGCTCCGCGCGGGTCCGCCCTCGATCGCGCCGAGCAGGGTGGCGACGAGCGCCTGACCGCCCTCCGCGATCCTTTGGGTGATCGTGGTCAGCGGCGGGGAGGCGGAGCGGGCGGAGTGGATGTCGTCATAGCCCGTGACGGCCACGTCGCCGGGCACGGAGAGTCCGGCCTGTTGAAGGGCCGTGATGGCCGTCATGGCGATGACGTCGGTCGCGGCGACGATGCCGTCGATCGGGTCCGCCTTGCCGAGGAAGGCCGTGATCGTCTCCAGGGCATAAACGGCATCGAACCGGGCAGGCACGATCAGGTCCGCCTCGACGGGCATCCCCGCCGCCCGCAACGCGTCCTTGTACCCTTCGCAGCGTTGCGAGATCTCGGGCTCCTTCGGATCGCCGAGGAAGGCCAGGCGCCGCCTGCTCCGCGACAGCAGATGCTCCGTCGCCGTCCTTCCGCCCGCACGGTTGTCGACCCCAACCAACAGGTAGTCGCCCGCGACCTCCGGGTCCCCCCAGACGACGACCTGACGGTGCTGGGCGGCGAACGCGCGAAGTTGGCTCTGATCGCGGCCCTGGCCGATGATGATGACGCCGTCGGCGCGGCCGGACAGGAGAGGGTTCGGCCGAGGACGGCCCTCGGCATCGACGGCCCAAGGCGTCCGCTTGGACAGGAGCATGTCGTAGCCCGCGTCCGTCAGGGCGTCCGCCAGCGCCCCGATCATGTCGAGGAAGAAGGGGTCGGACATGTGCTGCCGTCCGTACTCCTCGACCGGAATGACGACCTCGATCGTCTGCGACCGCCGGCGCTTCAGACGCTGCGCGTTCAGGTTCACCGAGAAGCCGAGCTCGCGGGCGAGCGCCTCGACCTTCTCGCGGGTCTCCGCCTTCACCAGCGGCGAGCCGGCGAGCGCCCTCGAGACGGTCGATTCCGAGACCTTCAGGCGGCGCGCGATCTGCGACATCGTCGCGGGCTGCCGCTCTTCTTCAGCTTCTTGCCTCTCGGGCGGTCGCATGTCTCGGCCTCCTCCGTTCCGTGGTCCTTACCAGTCCGAACGGCAAAGTAGGAAATCGCGTGCCGGGACGCTCACCTGGTAGCTTCCCGGGGCGCTCGCCGCCTCGCCGCACGATCCTTGTAGTCCTGTCCAACTTGCCGAACGCGAATCGACCGAGATCTGCCCGCCCCGGGGGCCGTCGCCCGCGTTGAGGACCATCAGGACCTCCGCGCCGTTCTCCTCGTCGATCCGCGAGAAGGCGTAGAGGCCGCCATCGCCCTCCGCGAGGCGCTCGATCTGCGGCCCGCGCCGCAAGGCCGGTTCCGCGGCGCGGATCTTCGCCATCGACGAGATGAAGCGGTAAAGGGGGTGGTCGGGATCGAAGTTGTCCGATGCGGTCGTGGCGTCGGTCGCGAGGAGGTCGTTGTCGTTGTAGACCGCGACGCGGCTCTCGAACATGTCTTCGCGGGCGTCCTTATCGTTCCCGTCGCTGACGAATCCCTGCTCGGACCCCGCATACAGGACGGGCACGCCGCGCGCGGTCAGAAGGAGCGCGTAGGCAAGGCGCACCCGCTCGAAGCGTTCCCGATCGTCCGCGTCGGGTCTACTCTGCGCGACGAAGGTCGAGAAGCGACCGTCGTCGTGATTGCCGATGAAGGTCGGAAGGCGCCGTGTCGCGTCCGTCCCGCCCTCGTAGAGGACGTCGGCGGCGAACACCTCGGAGAGGCGCTTCGTCGGCGCGCCGCGCGCGATGACGTCGACGGTCGCCTCTTGAAGCGCGAAGTCGAGCACCGCCTCGAAGCCGTCCAAGCGCGTATGGGCCGCAAGGACGGCCGGATCGCGAACCGCGACCTCTCCGAAGATGAAGAAGCCGGGACGCCCCGCCGCTTCCGCCCTCGCCTTCATGGCCGGAAGGAAGCGCTGCCAGAACCCCGGTTCCACGTGACGGGCGGTGTCCACGCGGAAGCCGTCGAGACCGAACCGCTCGATCCAGTCGCCGTAGATCCCGATCATGCCGCGCACGACGTCCGGATGCTCAGTCATCAGGTCGTCGAGGCCGGAGAAGTCGCCATAGAGCGAGCTTTCCCCTTCGAAGCGGGAGTTGCCGCGGTTGTGGTAGTAGATCGGATCGTTCAGCCAATCAGGCGCCTTCACAGCCGCCTCGATGTTCGGGACGTAAGGGGTGAAGGCGAAGTCCGGTCGCGTCAGCTTCGCGAAGTTGTCCTCGCTACGGACCTCGTCCCCGGCGAAGCCTCTGTTGATGACGTCGCCGTTCGGGCGCCCCTTCGTCGTGTAGGGGTAGTCCGCGAGGCTGCGGTAGCCGCATTCGGCCTCCTCCACACATTCCCTATACTGAATCACGTCGGCCGTGTGGTTGACGACGATGTCGAGGAACACCTTCATTCCCCGCTCATGCGCCGCGCCGACGAGGGAAGCGAACTCGGCTTCGGTGCCGAGGTGCGGATCGACGCGGGTGAAGTCCGTGATCCAGTAGCCGTGATAGGCGGCGCTCTCCTGGCCCGGCGGGCCTTGGACCGGCTTGTTGACGAAGACGGGACCGACCCAAAGAGCCGTGGCGCCGAGCCCTCGTATGTAGTCGAGCCGCCGCTCGACGCCCGCGAGGTCGCCGCCATGGTAGAAGCCCTTGTCCGTGGGGTCGTACCCGGTGGTGAGGCGGTCACCGGACAAGCCCCCCTCGTCGTTCGAAGGGTCGGCGTTGTCGAACCTGTCGGGCAGCAGGAAGTAGATGACGTCGTCCGTGACGGGACGATTCAGCGCCGCCGCCCCCTGCCCCGCCGCATCCTGCCCAGACGCCGCCCCCGCGAAGCAGGCCAGACCGGCGAGCGCCGCTGCGTAGGTCTTGTTCATCGGTCTCCTCCCGGCAACCGGCGCGCGGTCGCTGGCCCTTCCATTTCCGTCCGGCATCGGGTGCCGGTTTCCCTCACGCTGTCCCAACTGCGGCAATTTTGCAATGGTTTGCAATTCCTGCAGTAGAGCCAATGACAGCGTTTGCATAAATTGTCGTCCAGCATTATGGTCGCTCCCGGAAGTCGCCGTCACGCGACGCGAGATCGAGCCCGCAGAGGGCCATTCGGGAGGAACGAGATGACCCTTAAGCGCCACCCGCGCCGCGCGACCTTGATGCTGGGCGCAGCCAGCAGCACGCTCCTGCTCTTCGCGCCAGTCTTCGCTCAGGAGGACGAAACGGACGAGGTCGCGCAGATCGCGATCGGCGACGACCCCCGCCTGGAGGACGAGGCCGATCAGGACGTCATCTTTGTGTCGGGCTTCGCGCGCTCGATCGAGAACTCGGTCGCCACCAAACGGGACGCGAACTCGATCGTCGAGGCGGTCTCGGCGGAGGACATCGGCAAGCTGCCCGACGTCTCGATCGCGGAGTCGCTCGGCCGCCTGCCGGGCCTCGCGACCCAGCGCGTCGAGGGGCGGGCACAGAACCTCTCCATTCGCGGCCTCGGCCCGGACTTCTCGACCGCGCTTCTGAACGGCCGCCAGCAGGTCTCGACCGGCGACAACCGCGGCGTCGAGTTCGACCAGTACCCGGCCGAACTCCTGCAGGCCGCCGTCGTCTACAAGACGCCCTATGCCGGCCTCGTCGGCCAGGGCTTGGCGGGTACGGTCGACCTTCGGACCCTGCGTCCGCTCGAACAGTCGGAACGCATCTTGTCGGCGAACGTGCGCTACGAGTTCAACGGCACGAGCTCGCTCAACCCCGATGCGGACGACACCGGCTGGCGCCTGACGGGTACCTATGCCGATCAGAATACGGACGGAACGCTCGGCTGGGCCTTGGGCGTCGCCTATCAGGGTACGCCGACGCAGAACGAGCGCTTCAACGCCTGGGGCTACCCCGACAGCTTCATCACGCCCGAAGGCACGGTGACCATCGACAGTCAGCGACAGATCGCGGGTCAGGACACGCCGGAAGACGATTCGGACGACGAGTTCGAGGCCTTCTCGCCCTACGGCGCGATCATCGGCGGCGCGAAGCCCTACGTGCAGACCAACAACCTCGAGCGGATCGGCCTTATCGGCATTCTCCAATACGAGCCGACCGACGGCCTGTCGTCCGTCATCGACCTCTACTACTCCGACTTCGAAGAAGACCAATACCTGCGTGGCATCGAGCTGCCGCTCCTGTGGGGCGGCGGGCCCGTGGCGACGGCGACGACCCTCGAGGACGGCTTCGTCACCCAAGGGGTCTACTCGCCCGTCTACGGCGTCGTCCGGAACGACTACAATCGGCGCGAGGCCGAGCTGTTCTCGGCCGGATGGAACGTCGGCTACGACTTCGGCGACACTTGGACGATCGAGGCCGACCTCAGCTACTCGCGCGCGGACCGCGACGACTTCCTCCTCGAGAGCTACGCCGGGACGAGCTACAACAAGGGCGCGAACGGCACTGACCCGGGCAACTCGCTCGCCTTCGAGCAGACCGGCGACGACTTCTTCTACTTCAATTCGCTGAACCTCGACTACGGCGACCCGTCCCGCTTCGTCCTGACGGACCCGCAGGGTTGGGGCGGCGGCAACACCGACCCGAACACGGGCAACCCGCTCGTTCAGGCCGGCTTCATCAACGCGCCGACCACGGAGGACGAGCTCACCCAGATCGAAGCGTCCCTGACCAAGCGGATCGAGAACGGCTTCCTGGAAGAGATCGTCGCCGGCGCGAACTACGGCAAGCGCGAGAAGAGTCGGGTCTTCGAGCAGTTCTTCCTGACGCCGCCGGGCGGCGCGACCTCGGCGCCGATCCCGCAAGAAGCCCTGCTCGATAAGCAGGCGGGCATGGACTACCTCGGCATCCCCGCTCAGGTGACCTACGACCCCCTATACCTGGTCGACAACTTCTACACCCAGGTCCAGGTCGCGGGGTCCTCGCTCAACTTCCCGCAGGACTGGACCGTCGAGGAGAAGGTCCTGACCGCCTGGCTCCGTGCCGACCTCGACCTGACGCTCGGTGCGATACCCGTGACGGGAAACATCGGCGTGCAGATGGTCAATACCGACCAGACCTCGTCCGGCGTGCGCATCCGCCCCGGCTCGGACGACACCGACGCCGGCTCGACCGACGCGCAGTTCATCCCCGTCGAAGACGGCGATAGCTACACGGACTGGCTGCCGAGCCTGAACCTCATCTTCGCGCTGACCGAGGACACCCAGCTGCGCTTCGGCGCGGCGCGGACCTTGGCGCGCGCGCGGATGGACCAGCTCAACGCCAGCCTCTCCTTGAGCCTTCAGCCGCAGTATCTCGGCAACACGCTCGAAGACGGCCAGGTCTACTTCAACGCGAACGGCGGCAACCCGCTTCTCAAGCCCTACATCTCGGACGGCGTCGACCTGTCGATCGAGCACTACTTCAGCCCCGGCGGCTACGTCGCGCTGGCCGGCTACTACAAGGACCTCAAGGACTACGTGAACGGGTCGAGTTCGTTCGTCGCCGACTTCACCCAGTTCCTGAACGAGGTCCCGGACGATCTGGTCGATCAGCTCGGCACGACGGACGGCATCATCTCGGGCCCCACCAATGAGGGCGAAGGCGAGATCCTCGGCGCCGAGTTCAGCTTCGCCGTGCCGTTCGGCGACTTCGCCGAACCCCTCGACGGCGTCGGCCTTCTCGGTTCGGTCTCCTACACGGACAGCGAGGTCACGCTCTTCGAAGGCGCCCCGGCCATTCAAGTCCCGGGCCTGTCCGAGTGGGTCGGCAACCTGACGGCCTACTTCGAGCGGGGCGGCTTCGAGAGCCGGATCAGCTACCGGTACCGCGACAGCTTCCTGGCGGAGGTGTCCGGCATCTCGGCGAACAGGCTGTTCCGCACGGCGAAGTCGGAGAGCCTGATCGACGCGCAGATCGGTTACCGCTTCGAGAGCGGGCCGCTGGATGGCTTCAGCGTCTCGCTGCAGGCGCTCAACCTGACCGACGAGCCCTTCGTGACGCTCGACGGCATCGGCGCCGACGACCGGCAGGTCATCGACTACCAGAGCTATGGGCGCACCTTCCTGATCGGCGCGTCCTACCGGTTCTGACCGTACCGTCCGCCCGCCCCGCCCCGGGGCGGGCGTTCGAGGAGAAGGCCGTGAGCGGAGCGAACATCGAGCGCATCGTCGTCCTGGGCGGGGGGACCGCCGGCTGGATGGCGGCCGCCGTCCTGGCGAAGGCGCTGGGCCGCGACGTATCGGTCACCGTCGTCTCCTCGGGCGAGGTCGGAACGGTCGGCGTCGGCGAGGCGACGATCCCCCAAATCAGGCACCTGCACGCCTTCCTCGGTCTCGACGAGGCGAGCGTCCTTCGCGAGGCGAACGCGACCTACAAGCTCGGCATCGCCTTCGAGGGGTGGCGCACGCCGGGCCACCGCTACATTCACGCCTTCGGCGAGCTCGGCCTGCCCCTGGGCCTCGCGCCCTTCCATCACTACCACCTGCGCGGCGTCGCGCTCGGCGAAGAGGCGCGCATCTGGGACTACTCCCTGACGGCGAAGGCCGCCTTCGCGGAACGCTACGCACCGCTCGATCGGATCGGCGACACGCGGCTAGGCGGCATCGTCGCCGCCTTCCACCTGGACGCGTCTCGCTACGCCGCCATGCTGCGGCGACGCGCCGAGCAGGATGGCGCCCGGCACGTCGAGGGACGCTTCGAAGACGCCGAACGCCACCCGCAGACCGGCGCCGTCACCGCCCTGCGCCTGTCCGGCGGCCGCAGGATCGAGGGCGACCTCTTCGTCGACTGCTCCGGTTTCGCATCCCTATTGCTCGGCGGCGTAGAAGGCGTGCCCTTCGAAGACTGGTCCGACCACCTCCCTTGCGACAGCGCGGTCGTCGTCCAGAGCACGGCTTCGGCCGCCAAACGACCTTACACGCAGGCGATGGCGCGCAAGGCGGGCTGGCAATGGCGCATCCCGCTGCAGACGCGCTGCGGCAACGGCCACGTCTATTCGAGCGGACACATTTCGGACGACGAGGCGGCGAACACCCTTCTCGAAACGCTCGAAGGCGAACCCCTGACTGAGCCGCGGCTGATCCGGTTCCGCACCGGCACGAGAGCGCGCGCCTGGCAGGGCAACGTCGTGGGGCTCGGCCTCGCCGCGGGTTTCATGGAGCCGCTGGAGTCGACCTCGATCCACCTCGTCCAGTCCGCGGTCGAGCGGCTGGTCGCGGCCTTTCCGAGCCGGGCGATGGAACCGGCCCTGCGCGACGCCTTCAACCGGCGGACACGGACGGAGTGGGAACGCGTCCGCGACTTCCTCGTCCTCCACTACCACGTCAATGGGCGCTGCGGAGAGCCCTTCTGGGACGAGCGGCGCGGGGCGGCCGTGCCGGAAAGCCTCGCCCGCCGCCTCGCTCTCTTCCGGGCGGGCGCCCGCTTCTTCCGCGAGGATGACGAGCTCTTCGCCGAGCCCGGCTGGGTCCAGGTCATGCTGGGCCAGGGGGTCGAGCCGCAGGGCTGGGCCCCGGCCGCCGAAGCGCTGGACGCCGGACGCCTTCGCAGGATCCTCACCGATGCCCGTACGCTCGTCGCGCGGACCGTCCAGAGCCTGCCCACTCACCAAATCGCGCTACAGCGAGCCTTGGGCTCCGGTGCTTCGCTTGAGACCGTTTAAGGAGGTTGTCTTGCTACGAACGTTCTTTCCTGCCCTGGCGGCTCTATCCCTGCTCGCTTCCGCGGCGGGCGCGCAGGATTTGACGGTCGCCTCGCCCGACGGCAACATCGTCGTCACCCTCGGCACGGACGGTACGGGGCGCCCCACCTACGCCGTCAGCTTCGCGGGCGAAGCCGTGATCGAACCCTCGCATCTCGGCCTGCGCTTCGCCGAGCAACCGGCGTTCGAAGACGGCATGACGATCGAGGAGAAGTCGCGCGAGGAAGCCGACGAGACGTGGGAGCAGCCCTGGGGCGAGCGCCGCATCGTCGCGGACCGGCACAACGAGCTGCTCGTCACCTATGCGGATGAAGACGACGAGAAGCGGCGCTTCGACCTTCGCGTCCGGGTCTTCGACGACGGCCTCGGCTTCCGGTATGAGGTCCCGAAACAGCGCGCTCTTCGCGGCGAGCTCGCGATCACGGACGAGACGACCGAGTTCGTGGTCCCCGAGCGCGGAACGACCGCCTGGTGGATTCCGGCTCGTATGTGGAACCGCTACGAGTACCTCTACGAAGAGACGCCGCTCTCGGCGGTCACGACGGTCCACACGCCGGTGACCTTCCGATTGGGGGACGGTACGCACCTGTCGATTCACGAGGCCGCGCTCGTCGACTACTCGGGCATGGCGCTGACCCTCGCCCACGGCAACCGTTTCGAGGCGAACCTCGCACCGCGTGCGGACGGCCCCAAGGTCAAGCTCGAAGCGCCCTTCAAGACGCCCTGGCGCACGATCCAGGTCGCGAAGGACGCGCCCGGCCTCATCAACTCGGACCTGATCTTGAACCTGAACGAGCCGAACAGGCTCGGCGACGTCTCCTGGGTCGAACCGGGCAAGTATATGGGCATCTGGTGGGGCATGCACCTCGGCACGCAAACCTGGGGCTCCGGGCCTTTGCACGGGGCGACGACCGAGAACACGAAGGCGGTGATGGACTTCGCGGCCGAGCATGGCTTCTCCGGCGTCCTGGTCGAGGGCTGGAACACAGGTTGGGACGGCGAGTGGTTCGAGAACGGCGACGTTTTCAGCTTCACGGAAGCCTATCCCGACTTCGACATCGAGGCGGTCACTCAGTACGGCAATGAAAAAGGCGTTCGCCTGATCGGCCACCACGAGACGTCGGGCAACATCACCAACTACGAACGCCAGATGGAGGCCGCCTACGACCTCTACGAGCGCCTCGGCGTACGACAGGTGAAGACCGGCTACGTCGCCGATGCGGGCGAGATGAAGCGGGTCGGCGAGGACGGCATCGCGCACTACGAGTTCCACGACGGGCAGGCGGCGGTGGCCCATCATCTCCGCGCCGTGGAGGAAGCGGCGAAGCGGCACATCGCGATCAACGCGCACGAGCCGGTCAAGGACACGGGGCTGCGCCGCACCTACCCGAACTGGATCAGCCGCGAGGGCGCGCGGGGGACGGAGTACGACGCCTGGGGCGAGCCGACGAACCCGCCGGCGCACACCGCCATCCTGCCGTTCACGCGAATGCTCTCGGGACCGATGGACTACACACCGGGCATCTTCAAGCTCCGGCCCGAAGAGGGCGAGGGCAGCCCGCCGGCCGCGCCGGACGCGGACCCCCGTCCCAACGTTCAAACGACCCTGGCGAAGCAACTCGCCCTCTATGTCGTCCTCTACAGTCCCATTCAGATGGCGGCGGATCTGCCCGAGCACTACGAAGCGAACCCCGCGCCGTTCCGGTTCATCGAGGACGTGCCGACCGATTGGGAGGAGTCAGTCGCGCTTCAAGGCGAGGTCGGCGACTACGTCGCGATCGCGCGGCGCAGGCGGGGCGGTGACGACTGGTACCTCGGCGCCGTGACGGACGAGGAAGCGCGCGAGCTCTCCGTGCCGCTCTCCTTCCTCGACGAAGGACGGACGTACACGGCCGAGATCTATCGCGACGGCGAGGGCGCGGACTTCGAGGCCGACCCCTACCCGGTCGCGATCGAGCAGCGCGAGGTCACCTCGGCCGACCAGGTGGACCTGCCGCTCGCGCGGGGCGGCGGGGCCGCCCTGCGCTTCGTCCCGGCAGCTGAGTAGAACGTGAGAAGAAGGCGCGAGATGATGAGAACCATGCTGATGGCCGGGGCGAGCGCCCTCCTCTTCTGCGGGTGCGGCGCGACGCAAACCGCCGAGGACGACACGTCCGCGAGCGCCGCACCCGGCGCGCCGGGCGAGCCTTCCGTCTGGGCCTACTCCGGCAAGACCGGCATCGGGACCTCTTACGAAGCCTACGGGAACGAGGGCGGTGCCTCGCCGACCGGACCGGTGTCGAAGGTCTGGTTCTCGCTCGCCGACGGCTTCGTGACCGAGACGATGGCGGGCCTCATCCACCAAGCGCAGATCAAGGACGTCAAGCTCGCCCTCGTCGGCGACGGTTTCGTCGACGTCGAGGGCGAGGACGCGACCTTCGAGACCGCCTATCTCGACACGGACGAGGCGGGGCGCCCGCTTTCCCTTGCCTACCGCCTCACGACGACGGACACGGACGGCCAGTACGAGGTCCTCAAGGACGTCTTCACCGACCCCGCCCGGCAGACCTTGTTCATGCGCGTGACCGTGCGTGCGACGGGCGACGCCGAGATCACCCCCTACCTCCTCGTGAACCCCCACGTCGCCAACACCGGCGACGACGACAGCGCGGCGGCGGGCCAGGACGCGCTCTACGCGTCGGACGGCGACGCCGCGCTCGCGGTCGTGCCCTCTACGCCCTTCGAGGCGGCAAGCGCCGGCTTCGTCGGCGCTTCGGACGGGCTGACCCAGTTGCGGCAGACAGGATCGCTTTCCGCTGCCTATGAGAGCACGGGCGCGGCCACCGGCAACGTGGCGATGACTGGGCAGCTGGCGCGGCTCCAGCCGGGCGACGAGGTCACGGTCGACCTGGCGATAGGCTTCGGCCCCTCGCGCGACGCGGCGGCGGCCGAAGCGCGCGGCACGCTGGCGGACGGTTACGACGCGGTTCTCGCCGCCTATAACGGCGAGGGCGAAGCGGCGGGCTGGGAAGACTACCTCGCCTCGCTCGGCGCCCTGCCGCGCCTAGCCGCGGAGGCCCGAGATGGCGGCGCCCTCGCCTATGCGAGCGCCATGGTGTTGAAGGCCCAGGAGGACAAGACGCATCCGGGCGCCTTGATCGCCTCTCTATCGAACCCGTGGGGCGACACCGTCTCGGCGGCCGAAAGCTCGACCGGCTACAAGGCGGTCTGGCCCCGCGACTTCTATCAGGTCGCGATGGCCTTCCTCGCCCTCGGCGACGAGGAGACGGCCCGCGCCGCCTTCGACTACCTGCCTGACATTCAGGTGACGGACGACATGCCCGGCAACGAGGGCGCCTCGGGCTGGTTCCTTCAGAAGACCCATGTCGACGGCGAGCGGGAGTGGGTCATGGTCCAGCTCGACCAGACCGCCATGCCGATCATGCTCGGCTGGAAGCTCTGGCAGGCGGGCGTCCTCTCGGACGAAGAGCTGACCGCCGCCTATGACGGGACGCTTCGCCCCGCCGCCGTCTTCCTGACCGAAGGCGGCGAGACCTCGCTCGACTACAACCAGGGCGAGGTGACGCCGCCGCGGACGCAGCAGGAACGATGGGAAGAGCAGCCCGGCTACTCGCCCTCCACGACCGCAGCCGTCGTCGCGGGCCTCGTCAGCGCCGCCGACATCGCCCGGGCGCTCGGTCGGCCGGAGGACGCGGCGCGCTTCCTCGCTTCGGCCGACGACTACGAAGCCCGCATCGAGGATCTGATGTTCACGACGGAGGGGGCGTACGGCGACGGGCGCTACTTCCTCCGCATCACGCAGAACGAGGACCCGAACGACAACGGCGCGACGAACGGCGCCAACGGCCAGGCGGGCGTCGCGGAGGATCGCATGCTCGATGCCGGCTTCCTCGAGCTCGTCCGCTACGGCGTCCGCCCGGCGGACGCGCCTTCGATCACGCAGAGCCTGCCCGAGCTCGACGACCAGACGATCGAGGACCACTACCGGGTCAAGTACGACTTCACCTTCGAGGGCGAGAGCGGTCCCTTCCCCGGCTGGCGCCGCTACGGAAACGACGGCTACGGAGAGGACGTCGATACGGGCGCGAACTACGGCGACATGACGCCCGGACAGCGCGGCCGCGTCTGGCCGTTCTTCACCGGGGAGCGCGGCCACTACGAACTCGCCGCCGGCAGGCCCAAACAGGACGTCGCGCAGACCTACGTCCGCGCGATGGAGCTGTTCGCCAATCAAGGCCTGATGCTGCCCGAACAGGTCTGGGACGGCGTCGGCGCGGACACGCCGCATGGCTATGAGACCGGCGAAGGGACGAACTCGGCGACGCCGCTCGCCTGGACGCATGCGGAGTACGTGAAGCTTCTCCGCTCCTTGTCGGACGGCGAGGTCTGGGACCGCTACGCGCCGGTCGAGGAGCGCTACGCCAACGACTGACAGGCGCCGAGCGCGGCGCCGTCCTTAGGCCGACGCCCGCATGGTGAGGACGTGGAGCGCCAGCAGGCGCGCCTCGGTCTCGGAAACGACCCAGTTGGCGAGCCGAAGGGTACGGCGCTCGGTGAACTCCGCGCGGATGGCTCGTTCGACCGCGCGCGCCTCTCCGCCCGCCCCGCCGCGTGCGGCCAATCCGGCCAACGCCGCGAGGCGCAGAGCACCCAGCTCGGTCGGCACGGCCCCCGAGGAAAGCGCGGCGAGCCCGATCCGGTGCGCCTCGTCCGGCGCGAAGGGAAAGGTTCGGGCGACGCGCGCCCGCGCGCGACTGGCGGTGCACGCCTGCCCCCCGGCGGCGATGCCGGCGGTCCCGAGCACACCCAGTCCGACGATGGTGATGGCGGCGCGCCGCGGCAGAAGCGCGGCGCCGGAAACGGGCCGGGCTTGCGGCCTGCCTGTCCACAGGCGGCTGAGGAGACGACGAGGAGAGTATGTCACAGGCTGCTGATCCGTATGCTCTTGAGGTGGTCCGCCAGGCGCACGGAAAGCGCCACGATGGTCAGCGTCGGGTTCGACCGGCCGCCCGACGGAAAGACCGAGCCGCCTGCGACGTAAAGGTTGCCGAAGCCGTGCAGCTTCATGTCGGCATCGACGACGCCCTGGCGCGGGCTCGCACTCATTCGCGTCGTGCCCATGTGGTGCCAGGCGGTGCCGACGTTCAGGTAGGGCAGCCCCTCCTTGTCCTCGAACTCGAACCGGCCGAGGCCCGCCGCCGCGAAGCCCTGTCCGAACATCGCGCCCATGCGTTGAAGCGCCTCGAGGTCCGAGGCGGCCGGACGCCAGTCGAGGGCCACGCGGTTGAGCCCCAGCGGGTCGGTGTCCCCGATCAGGGAGACGCGGCTGTCCGGGGTCGGCGACTGCTCGGACTCGAAGCGGACGAGGACCTTACGGTCCACCGGCTCCACGCCGTAGACGCCCAGCCGCTCGCGGACGAGGCTCGCCGCCAACTCGTCGACGCCGATCAGGGCGTCGCAGAGGTCACGGTTGAAGTCTGGGTTCGCCTTCCCCCTCAGCGTACTGCCGAACAGGCTCTTGAGGCCGTCGCGGGCGTCTCGCGCCTGCTCGCGCTTCGTTGGCGGCGCGGTGGCAAGGCGGATCGGCGTGAGCCACAAGGTGGCGTTGACGAGGCCGTCGCGCCGGATGGCCTCGTCCGATGGACGCAGATTGTAGTAGCTCGGAACGCCGTCAGGGGTGGGCTTCTCGCCCAGGAAGAGCCCCATGTCCCACGGCTCGTTCAGGTGGAGGAAGCCGATCCCGCCCTGCGGATGGTCCATGAAGTAGCGGCCGACGAGGTCGGAAGCGTTGCCGAGGCCCTGATCGCTGAGCGTCCGCGCGTTGAGGAGGAGGCGGGCGTTCTCGATGCCGCCGGTCGCGAGCACGAAGATCCGTGCCCGCACTTCCGCCTTCCGACCGTCCAGCGTCGAGACGGACAGCCGCTTCACCCGCGTTCCCATGGCATCGGGGACGATGTCGGTGACGTTCGCGTGCAGAAGCACGTCCACATCCCGCGTATCTTCGAACACGCCGCGATACTTCGCGCCGAACCGCGTCGGCCCCGACTGCCGCATCATGACGTGCGTGAAGTCGGCAGGGTCGACATCCAGCTGCGGACCGAAGCGCCTCGTCCAGTCTTCGTCCACCGCGTAGTCGTAGGCCCCGAGGTCGCAGTACTCGTGCGCGCGGGCATAGTAAGGGTCGAGGTCGGCGCGCGACATGGGCCAGGCCGCCGTCCGGCCCGGGACCGTGCCGAAGTCGACCTCGTCGAGGGGCAGGCAATGGCCGCCCCAATGGCCGGTCGTCCCGCCGAAGTAGCGCAGCCGCGACCAGGCGATGTCCGTCTTCTGATGGCCCGTCAGCGCGCCGCGATAGAGGTCTTGCGTCTCCTCCTCGAGCTCGAACCCGCCACTCTCGAGGACGAGCACGCGCCTGCCCGTACCGATCAGCTCATGCGCGAGCGTCAGCCCGGCCGGCCCGGCCCCGACGATGACGACGTCCGCCTCGAGAGGCGCGTCCGTGTCTCGTGTCCGCAGATCCCTGATCACGGGGCGGCGTCGGCCGCGAGGTAGGACACCACCGCCGCCCGGTCCTGTGCGCTTTGAAGGCCGGGATAGGCCATGCTGGTTCCCGCGACGACGTCCGAGGGCGCTTCGAGGTAGCGGCGGAGGGTCGGCTCGTCCCAAACGAGGCCGGAAGACTGCATCGCGAAGGAGTAGGCGAAGTCGCCCTCTCCCGCCGCTCTTCCCACGACGCCGTACAGGTTCGGTCCGACGCGGTTCCCCGCCCCCGGGGCGTGGGCGTGGCAGACAGCGCATTGCGATTGGAAGACCTGCTGTCCGAGGTCGAGCGCCGCCTGGGAGACGGAAGGTGTCTCCTCGGGCTGGCCCTGGCCACACGCTGCAAGCACGAGAAGGAGGATCGGCAAGGCCCGCGGCGGGGTCGGCAGAGACGGCACGAAGATGCTCCTCGAAGAGTGCCCCGCAGCGGGACTAGGCAAGCGGCGGCGACACCATCGCCTTAGCAAGCGAAGGTAACTTCTCTCTTGCCTGAAAGGCTTAGCGTGTCACGCCTCGCCGAGGAAAGCTGGACCAGACGATCGGGTTCGGCGGGGCAGCCGCGCCGATGCCCCGCTCGTACCGTGGCGCTCCGCCTAGCTGACTGCGTCCTTCAGCTGCCGAAGGCGTCCGACGCCGGGGATGCGGTCCTTCCAATTGCCGAGGTAGATGTCGGACTGCGAAGATCGTTGCCTGAACACGGCCGGCCAAGCCGCCAGCGTCCTGTGTTC
>NZ_JACHOB010000007.1 GCF_014199615.1 Parvularcula dongshanensis
CTCCTTGGGCGAGGTGGTAGCCGCGGCCGATCGCGGAGAAGGTGAGGTCGATGACGGGCTGCTCGAAGAGGAGGGCAACGTCTTCCCAGCTGACGACCTCCCGACCGCCCCGCCAAACCTCCTCAACCTCCCAAACCGCCTTCGCGAGCTCTGATCGCAAGCCGCCGGGGGCCATGGCG
Source organism: Parvularcula dongshanensis (assembly GCF_014199615.1). Taxonomy (GTDB): domain Bacteria; phylum Pseudomonadota; class Alphaproteobacteria; order Caulobacterales; family Parvularculaceae; genus Parvularcula; species Parvularcula dongshanensis. Next base: position 180 of record NZ_JACHOB010000007.1, read on the forward strand.
AGCGCGAAGTATCGGAACCTGTCGATGACGAAGCGTCCCTCTAGCGGGTCGTCCTCTTCATCGTCTTTCGCTGCTTCCGGGTTCGGGCCCGCGTGCTCGCAGGCGTCCTTCGCAAAGCGACTCAGGATCGGCGACACGAGGTCGACGATGCGCGCCAGGTCGGCGTGCCGCAGCGTCGCGACGATGTGCCGACAGTAGAGCGACGTCGGGACGGGCAGACCGCCGTAGGCGTCAGTCAGTGACTGCAGCGCCGCGGCGTCCCCGTCGGGGTGAGATTGTTCGTTCATGACTTGGACCTCCGCTCCTGGCGGTGGTCCCGAACCGGGTGTTCGTAACCCTGCATAGGCACAAGGCGCCGCCGCCTTTGGGCGGTGCCTTGGACATACGCGGCGGCCACCCGGTCACGAGTGGTGACCGGTGCCTATGACGGGAGGTTACGACGCCTCACGGTCGGGACGTACCGACTGCCCGTTCTGCGTACGTCGATCCGGTGGCGGGGACAACGCCGAATGGCGCCGCGCGCTTTCGCCGAACGAGGCATAGGGGGTTCTACCCAGTCGACGAGAGTGGCGGTTCGGAACAAACTCCGCCCCTAGGTGGACCGCATCGGCGTTAGCCGAGGAACGCGTAGGCCGTGCTGAGGACGAGGAGGAAGGCACCGACCTGCAGGATCGTCGCCTGAATCGCAGCCGTCATCTCGCTGAGCTCTTTTTGGAAGCTTCGCTCGAACTTCTCGAGCTCGTCGTTGACGAATGTCTTGGTTGCGTAATCTCGCACCTGCCTAAGATCGCACGATCCTCCCGGATATGCCATTGAGCGAGGCAGCCAACCAACCAACGGGACCGGTGCGTTGCGTTCTGTGAAGTCGGGAGCAACGGGGCTGTCCGGTCGCCGTTCATTCTCCAATCAGGACGGTAGGTGGACCCTGACGGGTGTCGCTATGGGGGACTGAGAGACCCTCTTTTGGCGGCGCTGCCGCGTCAATTCGCGACTTCTCGGGGGACCGCGCGGCGGCCCGTTCGAGTTGACGGCCGTGGCCTTTTAACCGCCAACAGCGCGAGGGCTGTCCACTGTCAGAAGGACGCCGTCGGCCCCCATGCGTGACGCGCAGCTGCCCTGCCGTGAGCCGCGCAGAGGCGCCGTGAAGCGCCCTGTAATTGGTAGTCTAGGGAAGCGAGAAAAGACGCCCTGGTCGCGCCGCCACCGTTTCTTCCTCCGCCTCTCGTAAGGCGCGAAAGGGGTCCTCGTGTCGAAGTTTCCCACTACCCCCGACCGTCCGAACCTGTCGGCTTTTGTGCGCTTCGAGACCGCCAATGGGTGACCGGTGAGCAGTTCACAAAGATGATATTTTGATCTGCCGATGTCGGCTGAGACGCGCCTACCAGAAGGTTCTAAAATGCGCCGGAGGGAAACTCGCGGGACCAAGTGAAGACGTTCGCTGAGTGAGCGTTCGGCCCGCCCTTAGGTGAAGACAGCTGTCCTGCCGGCGGGCGGAATGCAGCCCCCGGTGGTTCGAGAACGTCGTTGCATGCCCACCCCTGACAGGCGGCGCCGGCGGGGGTTCAGAAGGCAGTAAACCCGATCTCTTCGGACCCGGAAGAGCCTTTCATGTGCCAATAGAGGAACGGCCGTCGAGGTAGCTTCGGCCGTCCGTTCTGAGGCGCTTGTGGGGCCCCACCTTCCTTAAAAGGGCGTGTGATAGAGACGAAGGTTCGATGATCTCCGCGAACAGTCAGGTGTCGATCCTTCGCAAAAAGAGCGGACTGCAGCCGACACTCGCGGCCGAAAGTACGGCAGCTCGCTCGAGGCTCCTGCGATCGCCGATCAGGTGACAAGCGAGCGCATCGCCGACCTCGAAGACCGCTCAGAATTCGATCGAACGTCGCCCCTCAGCAACCAGCGAATGGGTCCGGACTGCGACGTCCCAGCAAGTTCAAACCGTCCTCAGCGAGCATGGAAACCGAGTCGGTTCGGTCCCTTTTCTGTCGAGGTCTTTCGTCGCGAATTGCGAATGGGCTCGGCTCTCTTCTGAACCCTTCTTGCGGTTTAGCTGCGCCCGCAAACCGATGGAGACGGACCGCTCGACCGAATTTCCGCCCTCCGTCGACGGGCCTCGGCGGGTCCATAATGTCTCTATGCCTAGCGACCCCAAAGTTCGGACCGATTAGCAGATTAAATTACGAAGGAGGAACGCACACTTGCACTGCCTGCGGCCGAGACTCAGGTTCAATGTAAACAGATACTTACTACTGCAGAAAATTCGCGAACCTGCTGATTCCCTGAAAAACGCAAAATTTGAGGCGGTCGGAATTTCCAGCAAGCTGTTGTTCTTTCTGTGTTAAACATTTTTGATAGGTTGTATAACATTTTCTCGTCTGAATGAGCGAACTCGCGCATACAAATTCTCGCTTAAGGCGACTGTATACACGTCCGCTCTATGGAAACTCAGAACAGAGTTCGCTGGTAGGAGAGCGGTATGGCCACGACGAAGATCCTGTCAGCGCGCATTCCAGCAAGCGACCGCGACGCGCTTGCGGCGCTCGCTAGGTCTGCGGGCATGACGCTGACGGCCTACCTTCTCGCTGTCATTCAGGAGGAGGTTCGACGATCCGACGCAGCCGCTCGGCGGCGCTATGAGGCCGACATTCTGACCCGCGAGGAACCTTCGGAAGCGATCGTCAAGCTCGCCGCTGCGCTCCTCGAGAAACTCTCGCCGCTAGAAATGAGGGCGGCACTTCATGACGTTCGGCGGACCAGTTCTCGCGTAACACCGACCGGGGCAGCCGCCCCTCCGAGCTAACCCGACGGTTCCGTCGTAAGGCGATCCACGGCTGTCATGTTGACCATTCTGCCGACTCATCCCGGCGATCGAGCGGGACGGCGTCCTTCCGATTTTCAGTACGAAATCGCCTTCGTGGAGACGGTTCGAACATTCAATATCGCTCTTATCGAGGCCCACCGTCTTGTCGAAGAAGAGTCAGTGCCATCCCTTCGATGGTGAGGGCGCCGCGACCGCCGTCGCGCATCAGTATGGGGGCTTCGTGTCCGCAAAGTTGGTCAGGTCGGCAACGCCGACGAGCGCTCTCGGCCTGCGTAGTTTCCGCCGAGCTAACGGTCTTGCACAGGTCGAACAATCGTCGCGTCGTTCTGCTACCAGTGCGTTTGTTTGTGACACGGTCCGCACGAGATCCGAGACCCGCTAGGGCGGCATCGGCCAGCCGATCCCGACGCGGAAACCGCGTGGATGGGGGCGAGCGTCAACCGCGTCTACGACGCCTTTCTCGCCCTCGTGCCGGACCAGCGTGGCCTTGACTGTATACCCTACGAGGACGGGGTCGAGGACCGCGTCAGGGGGGCGAAGAGCGCTATGGCGATCGGCTTCCTGTTGCTGAAGTCCAGCCGGAAGGCGGAGGCCGTTCTGCTGCCGGAGGCGCTGCAGGGCTCGAAGCTCTTTGCGTCGGAGCACGACATGGTGCGCAGGGACCCCACGTCTCCAGCCGCTTCGACGAGGTTCGGCTTCTCGGCGGCGAACTCACCATCATCGACACGAAGCGCCGGCAGGGACGCGGACGACGCGTCTACCCCTCAGACCAGATCCAGCTCGACAGCTACGCCTACCTCCTTCGCTCGCGCGCGAACGGCCAGGCGCATCGCGTCGCGAGCCATGCCTACATCCGCTTCGTCGGCAAAGAAGGCACGAGCTTCGAACGCGTGCTCCTCTAGCCTGACGAGAAGACCATCGCGCGGCACCATCAACTTCACGCAATCCGCTCGGGCAAGGTCGACGCGCCCGGCGCGCGCTCCCAAGCTGCCTGCCGGGGCAGTAGACACCGTGAGGTCTGCAACCTTCAACCGAGAATACGATCGAGGGGGAACATCATCATGATCATCGAAGCGAACCACGTCGCGATCGCCGGGGGGCTCCTCGCCGCGGTCGGCTTCGGGGGGCGCCATAGCGCTGAACCGCGCGCTCTGGCTCCGCAGGAACGGGGCGGGCGTCGTCGTCTGGCGGACGGCGGGGCATGCCTACGCTCACCAGGTGAAGCGCCTCCTCGCGCTCCTCGCCATCCTCGCTGGGGCGGGTGTCGGGATCGGCTTCGGCCTCGTGGTAGACGGAGACCTCTACGTGGAAGCGGACTGGGCCTGGCGCTGGCTCGGCACACCCCTCGTCGTCCTCTTCACGCTCTGGGTCGTGGTGCGGGTCCGCTGGTCCGTCACGAGCGGCAAGGGCTTAGGGGAGGGCCCGCTCCTGTGACATCCCCGCCCCGCATCCGCCGCGTTCTCCTCGTCTGCAACCAGGCCGAGAACCGCAGCCGCACGGCGGCGGACATCTTCGAGCGGGACTACGAGACGCGCTGCGCCGCGATCTGGCCCGGGCTGCCCAAGACGCCCACCCCGAGACATCCGATGGGCGGACCTCTTCATCTGCATGGAGGAGCGCTACGCCCGCGAGGCGGAGCGGCGCGGGGCAGAGGTGGACCAGATGATCCTTCTCGGGATCGAGGACGACTACCTCTACGGGGCGGACGCCCTGAAGGCGCTCCTGCGGGAACGCTTCGCCGCGGCGCTCGCCGATCCCGACGACTGGCGGGCGCAGAGCGTGTGATGCGAAGCCACCTGACGATCGGACCCCAAGCATGATGACGCTCCTCGACGTGACCGACCTCCCCGGCACCGGCGAGCGGACGTGCTCCGGCTACTGGAGGCGCGACGGCGAGCTCGTCGGCTTCGCGGCGCAGCTCACGACGGCAGGCGAGGGGCCGCGCGCCGTGCGGCTCTGGACCCACGGGAGTGGGGAAGACCGCTCGGCGCTCGAGGGAGAGTTCTGGTTCGTGCTGACGCGGGAGGTTCGGCGGGGGCTGTGGGCGCGGTATGCGGTCGAGGGGACCGCCGAAGACGTTAAAGAAGCAAGCTCGTGATCAAGGCTGCGCTCTTCCTCCTCGGCACGCTCGCGCTGGGCGTCGTGCTGCAGGTGGCCGGATCGATCGGCGTCACGACCGTCATGCCGGATACGGACGGCTCGCCCCGCGTCCTCGCTGCCGTCTCGGCCGAGCGGGACGGGCTTGAAGGGCTAGGCGCTCGCCTGCCGATCGCCGCGGAGACTCGCTACGAAGAACGACGCGTCGCGGCGGCAACCTACCTCGCGCTCAGCCCGCTCCTCAACGAACCATGGTCCAGGACCAAGGGCGCTGTGAGGCGCGCCGTATGGCTATCGGCCGCGGCGGGCATCGTCCTCGCGGCGCTCCGGTTGACGACGCTCGGGATCGCGCTTCCGACGCTCGTGGCTTGCGTCTTCGCCGGGTCGCTGATCGGCACGGTGATCGTAAGGGTGCGGGGCGGGTGGGGCGGCCCGTCACCGAGCCTCTGGCGGGTCTGGTTGCCGGCGTCCGGCCTGACGATCCTGTTCCTCGCTGCGCCGGTACCGGTCGATGCCGCGAGCGGCGTGCTTCTCATCGGCGCCGCCTCGTCGATCGCGGCCATGGTCACGGTCATTCGAAGGGCCGCCCTATGAACGAGATCGGGTTCGGAGGCGGCGAGGTCTTCCTCCTCTACGTCGTGACGATCGGCGTTATAGCGCTCGGCGTCTTCCTTCTGGACTGGTACGGCCGACCTGACGGGTCGGCGGCTTCGGTGAGAGCGGGGCGGCGCAGCGTGCCGACCTGGTCGGACGCCAAGGGCAGGGTGCTGATGACGGAGGTGGGACCGACGGTCTTCACCGCCGGGGACGAGGCGGCCGTGCGGCGCCGCTTCCGGCTCGTCTTCTCGAACGTCTCCGCGCGGCAGCGCGCCGCGATCGTCAGGCGGCACATGAAGGAGCTCGGTCTGTCCGAGGTCGAAGCGATGCGGTTCGCCTGCGAGCTGCTCCGGTACGAACGGCACTGAGGAGGAGGCGAATGGTCGGCATCGATGTTGGATCTGGGACGAACCGGGCCACCGCGCGGCAGTCGCCTTCCGGGCGAGGCTGGCTTCTGGCTGCAGTCGCGGTCGTGTCGATCCTGGCGTGGCAGACAGAGACCGGCCGCCTCGCCCTCTACCCCTTCACGATCCTCGCGACGTGGTTCCACGAGATGGGGCACGGCTTGGCAGGCATGCTCACCGGCAGAACCTTTGAACGCCTCGTCATCTTCCCCAACGGATCGGGCTACGCGCTGACCGTCCGCTTCGGCGGCGAGTGGCGGCTCGCGAGCGCCTTCGTGTCCGCCGCCGGTCCTCTCGGTCCGGCCGTCGCGGGCTCGCTCCTCATCCTCGCCTCGCGCCGGATCGGGGCGACGCGGGCTTGCCTCGCCTGGCTCGGGCTCGCGCTTCTGATCTCGACGCTGATCTGGGTCCGCTCGCCGATCGGATGGGTGGTCCTTCCTGCAATGGGCGTCGGGCTCGTCCTTCTTGCGACCTACGGCAGCGCGACGTGGCAGAGGCTCGGCGTCCAGGTCGTCGGGGTCCAGGCCGGGATCAGCGCGTGGCAGCAGTTCGGCTACCTCTTCAGCTCGTCGGCCGACATCGGGGGACGGCTCTCGCGGTCCGACACGGGCGCGATCGCCGAGGCCCTGTTCCTGCCCTACTGGGTCTGGGGCGCGGCCGTCAGCGCGCTGATCGTGACCCTCCTGACGCTCAGCGCTCGACACGCCCTCCGCCCCTGACGATGCGCGAGGACGAGTGATGCGGACAGCGACGAACGCAATGGTGGAGCCGAACGAAGAATGAAACCGAAGGGGATCCTCACGGCGAGCTTCCGCCGCAGACCGACGTGGGTGTCGGTCCTGACGCTCGGCTATGCGGGCATGTTCGAGCCTGAAGTCGACCTCGACAACCGCCCCGACTACGTGCCGACGCCTCTTCGTCGACCGGGGGAGACGGTGGAGCTTGCCTGCCTCGCACGGAGCGACGCCGCGATGTTCGGTCTGGCGATTGCTCTATTCCCGGCGGTGGGCGGCGTTCTGGCTTTGTGGCTGGCCGGCTACCAGGGGTATGGGACGCTCCACTTGTGGATTGCGCTGATCCTACTCACAAGCACCGGGGCGGCGATCTACCTCTGGAACCTGAGGCGGATCGGCGCTCTCGGGCGCGGGTACTGGGCCGAGCGCCGCGTGGGCGAGTACCTGAACCGCCTCGAGCGGGACGGCGCGCGTGTCCTTCACTACCTGCAGGGCGACGGCTTCAACGTCGATCACGTCGTCATCCACAGGGCCGGGGTCTTCGCGATCGAGACGAAAGCTGCGCGGCCGCGCCGCAAAGGACGCCCCGCCGCGATCCGCTACGAGAACGACACGCTGACGATGGGCGGCACGCCGATGAAGGGCGACGCTCTGCGGCAGGCCAAAGGATCGGCCGAGTTCGTCGGGCAGCTGCTCGTCGATGTCGGCGAGCGTCCTGAAGTCCAGCCGGTCCTTCTGTGCCCGGACCGCTTCATCGGCGGGACGCCGAGGAACCCGGGCGACGTTTGGGTGCTCAATCCAAAGGCCTTCCCAAAGTGGCTTCGGCGGAAGCCGGCGGCGATGACGGACGAAGACGTCAGCAGGACCTTCCGCCTCCTCATCGCAAGGCAATCCTAGTGTTGGGTTGCAGAAGTCGATGCGACTAACGGCCGAACGCCACGTAAACGTACTGCCTCACTCGCGGCGACTGCGTAAGAGGTTGAGGCGACCATCGGCTTCGGGATCCTGCTGATTAGAGAGATGGCGCTGAGGAAAGACCGTGCTCTTTGCGGCGTGGCAGCTCGACATAGAAGAAGGGGCTTTGCGAATGTCCAGACGCATGGTCTTGTGTTCAGTCACATCGACTTATGCAGTCCGACAATCGCTCACGGCACGATAACGAATAGCAGATTTATGGGGTCTTTTGATCGGTTCGGTGCAACCAAATCCGGACGCGGAATGACGACTGGTCATCGGACAAAGAGCGAAAGCCGAACACGACGAGCGACCCCTCCTCAACCCGGATCGAGTAAGACAGAAGGTCTAGTCGATATCAAGACCGTTTCCTCTTTACGCTCTCCAAGTTGCTGCGGACATTCCTTGTAGTCGGATGTTCGTCTCCGACGGTCCGCTGACAGATGTCGAGCGCGGTCCGAAGGAGCGGCTCGGCTTCCTCGTAGCGGCCTTGAGCGATCAGGTTGGTGGCGAGGTTGTCGAAGCTCGTCGCTGTGTTGGGATGCCCTTCGCCAAAGGCCCGCTCACAGATGTCAATCGTCGTCCGGTAGAGCGGTTCGGCTTCCTCGTAACGGCCTTGAGCGTCCAGGTTGGTGGCGAGGTTGTTGTAGGTGGCAGCGGTGACAGGATGTTCCTCGCTGAGAACCTGCTGGCGGATCTCGAGCGCCACTCGGTAGAGCGGTTCGGCCTCCTGGTAGCGGCCCTGAGCCTTCAGGTTCGTGGCAAGGTTGTCGTAGCTACTGGCCGTGTTGGGATGTTCCTTGCCGAGAACCCGCTGACAGATGGCAAGCGCCCTCTGGTGGAAGGGTTCGGCCTCCCGGTAGCGGCCCTGAGCGTTCAAGTTGTTGGCGAAGGTGTCGTAGCTACTGGCCGTAAGGGGATGTTCCTCGCCAAGGACTCGCTGATAGATACCGAGCGCCTTCTGGTGGAAGGGTTCGGCCTCTCGGTAGCGGCCCTGAGCGTCCAAGTTGACAGCGAGGTTATCGCAGCTCGTCGCCGTGTCTGGATGCCCGTCGCCGAGGACTCGCTGACAGATGCCCAGCGCCCTTTGATGGAGCGGTTCGGCCTCCCGGTAGCGGCCTTGAGCGTTCAAGTTGCCGGCGAGGTTGTCGTAGCTCGTCGCCGTTTTGAGATGCTCCTCGCCTAAGGCCCGCTGACGGATCTCGAGTGCGGTCCGGTAGAGCGGTTCGGCCTCCTGGTAGCGGCTTTGCGCCCTCAGGTTTGTGGCGAGGTTATCGTAGCCCGTCGCTGTGTTGGGATGCCCCTCGCCTAAGACCCGATGACATATATCGAGCGCCTTCCGGTGGAGCGGTTCGGCTTCCTGGTAGCGGCCTTGAGCGTTCAGATTGGAAGCGACGTTGTTGTAGCTGGCAGCGGTGATGGTATCTTCCTTGCCGTAAACCCGCTGACGGATCTCAAGCGCCGTCCGGAGGAGCGGTTCGGCCTCTTGGTAGCGGCCTTGAGCGGTCAGGTTGATGGCGAGGTTGTCGTAGCTTGTCGCCGTGTCCTTATGGTCCGATCCGAAGACATCGATGCAAAGTCCAAGCGCTCCTCGCCATAAAACTTCACCGACTTGCCGAAAAAGTGCATCCCGAGCTTCTTCTCCTACGACGGCATTCAGCCATTCGACGTAGCCGTCCGCTCCCCGGCGGATCCGGATCGCAGCTGCTTCCAAAACCAACTCGCTCTCGACAGGGTTGTACGCCCGTCTATTATCCTTGTCCCGTGCACCACCCCGTTCAAGCAGGTGGTCGATCAGTCGATCTTCTGCTGCGTTCCGGTCCATGCCGAGATTAGGCGCGGTGATCTCGTCGAAGACGGCCCGATGGACCTCGGCGATCTTGCCGTGGACGGACAGCGTACCGTCTGCTCCCTGATCAACGAAGGAGACGTTGGAAAAGAATACGTAGGGATCGCCAGCGAGACCAGTCTGGAAGGACCCTACGACGAACCGCACCGTCTCGACGTCGAAGCGGCCGAGCAGGCACAGCACGCCGAAGGTCAGCTTCACGGCCTGGTTGTCGCCGTGATCTCTCAAAACCCGTTCGACGACCTCCCGCAGCTTGCTCTCGATTCCCTCAGCGCGGACACAGACCATCTCCGGCGTGACCGGGTGCCCGCGACGCGCATACTGTCGGTGAAGCCCGATCAGCGTGTCGAGCAGCACCGGATAGACCCGCTCGCCTTCGGTTTCGAGTGCCGTCGCGCTGTCGATCATGGCGGCGCGTAGGGCTTCGTCTTCGATGCCGGCTTCGCGCAGCCAGTCCTCTGCGTAGTTCCGTTCAAGGCCCGTCACGTCGTAGTGGTCGGCTTTCGAGACGGCGAGGAAGCGGGAGTTGCTCCACGGCAGGGGACCCCGCATGAAGAAGACGGCGAGGCACCGCGTGGTCTCCTCCAGCAAGGATCGAAGCGCCCGGTCCACCGGCTGCTCCTGACCGCGCGCGCTGGAAATCCCGCCGGTGAAGATGCTCTCATACTCGTCGAGCAACAGCACGACGACGAGCCGCTCATCCTCTGCGCGAAGCCGCTTCAACTCGGCCGCGAAGACCAAGATCAACTCCTCAACGAGTTTGCTCTCGTCGGCGCCCGATGCACCCTTGAGAAAGGTAGCGACGTGTTCCTGCCTCTTGCAGATCCAAGCGAGCTTGGACTTGTCCACGGTCCACTTCGATAGTTTCGTCAGGACAATGCCCAGACCTGGTATCTTGCGGACTTCCTCCTGGATGGCTTCGCGCGCGAAATCGACCCCGTCCCGCACGCCCTCGGCGATCGTGTCGCTGCTGTTCGACAGCCATGCGCGCGATAGCTTCAACGGCTGCTCGATGCCCCGGAGTTCGTTCCACACGAACGCCAGGCAGAGGTCGAAACCGGGGAAGTCGAAGCCCTGATCGGCGAGTTCATTGCGGATTGCGGCTAGCAACCGCAACGGGTCGGTACGAACGGCACTCTCGACGTTTCGATCGAAGGCGAGGTAGGCGCAGGCGACACGCCGCCCCTGGCTGTCATAGGCCTTCGCCTTCGCCAGCGCGGCAAGTTCCCGACAGAGCGCCGATTTACCTGCACCGCCCTCGCCGTGGAACACGCGCAATGCCGTGCGATCATCCGGCACCGCGTTGATAGCGCTCCTAAAGAACTCTTTCGCCTCGGCGCGATTGACAAAGATCCGCTCTTGCATGGTGGCCCCCGAACCAAGCGTTGAACGACGTTAGCTGAAATCGCCGGTCCCGCGAACTACCGAGCGATCTTGTCAGGGCGCCACTTATGTCCGCCGCAGTTTGGTAGAAGCGCGAGGTAGGCGTGAGCCGAACTCACGATCCCTGACACAAACCGTCCGTTCGCGAGAACGGTACAAATCAACCGATCGGGCCCGTTCGCGACATCCAATGTTCGTTTCGATTAAGCGGCGACGTTAACAACGGGCACGAACTCATTCCGGGAAGGACGGCGCAAGCTCGCGCTCAGTGGATGGTCGCTAACTCCGCTTGATCGCGGAACGCCGAGGCTGTGGGGGCCGGATCGGGCTCAGCATACGCCATGACCTGGGCGAGGGTTGGAGCGGTTCGGTGACGAAGGACGATGGCGGGCTCAGCTTCCCCTCGCCGACACACCTCTACCCCGCCGGGGAGTAGCGGCAGAAAGGTCGGCGTTCGATCAGGAGTATCGAGCACCTGCAGGGTAAGAAGGTCGAGGACGGAGTTCTCGTGAGGATGAGACAACTTCAGGCGCAGGGAGCACACCGCGGACTCAAGGAGTTCAGGATGTATGACGGCCGGATCCATCCATAGGTGCTGCAGAACGACCGTCGTCCCCGCAGGAGCGGGAGCATGCCGCCCCGCCGGTTCAGCGTCGGTCAGGGCTAGGATGACGTGTTCCAGCGGCAGAGGCGACGCGTCGATCGTCCAAAGAAGATCTTCCAACGTCAAGTCGTTCGAAGCGAAGGCAGAAGCAAGACATGTCAGGACGATGCGCCCTTCGAGGCGAACACGAACGCGGCTCATCTTGTACCAGAACCAAGGACCGTCGTGGTTCCGGCCGCGGGGGTGGCCGCCGATGGATAGGTAGGTTCGGCGGGCGTGCTCGAGTTCGAGGACCGCGTCCTCGCAGGAGAACGGGTGCTTTCGCCAGGCGGCGGGAAGGGTTTCGGCATCGTACTCGTAGGGGGGGGATGCGAAGGGCAGCTCAGGCACTGGAAAGCTTCGATCGGTCATTTCGTCCTCCTCTGAAGCTCGATCAGGACACCAATGCACCGTCTTCGCAAGTGGACGGGGACTACTATATCAGGTCGGTGTTCGACGTTGAACGAGAATGTATGAATATGGACTGATGGTTTTTTGGGTCTGTTGCTCCGAATACGCGTTCACTTGCCGAGGTTCTGGCCACCACAGTCGACTCTCGCGATGGTTCAGTCCCGGTCCTGGTCGGCGAGGTCGAGAACGACGGGGCAGTGGTCCGATAGCGCTTCGTAGGCGGCCGGCGGAGACGCTTCGGGGAAGCGTTCTCCGTTCCGCGCCGCGCAGATTCCGCTGACCGAAGCGAGCCGCGCCTCGCGCTCCGCCATGTCGGACGCGACGACGATCTGATCGAGCGCCCCGCACTGGCCGCGGTAGTATTCCGTGCAGGGGATGTCGGTCGGCATCAGCACGAAGCCCGGGGCTTCGTTCGCGGCGACCTTGGCGAGCGCTTCGATCTCGCTTGGGCCTTCCATGATGCCATCAGCGCCCATGGTGTTGAAGTCGCCCATGACGATGAGGTCCCGGTCGCGCTCCGCAGCGAAGAGGCGGGAGAACAGCCCTTCGAGCCGATCGTAGGCTTCCTGCCGGGTCCGGAAGTCCTTCTCGTTCCTGCCGCTGTCGAGGTGGACGGAGACGAGAGAGAAGTCCGCGCCGCCTTCGGTCAAGGATCGCACGTAGGCCGCCCGGCCGGGGCGGAGGTTGCCGGCGCAAGGGTCGGTGGGGCCGAGCGAGGCGCCGTTCATCTCCCAAGCGTCGCTTGTCCGCTCGAGGCGGACGCGATCGGCGTTGTAGAGGAAGCCCGTATGCTGCTGACCTTCGCCGCCGCAGTCCTGAAGGTCGACCCGCCAGTCGCCGCCGGCGTAGTCCGCAAGCGCGTCGGTTACGACCGCCCAGGCGACGTCCGCCGCAGCGGTCGCCTTGATCTCCTGAAGCGCGACGACGTCGGCGTCGAGGTAAGCGAGCGTGCAGGCGAGCCAGTTCAGATCGGTGCCAGCGTCCTCCCTCGGCGTTCCGTCCGGGAACCAGCGGATGTTCCACGTCGCAACGCGCAGCTCGCCGTCGCGCGGGCCGCCTTCGAAGCGCGCGCCAGAGCGCACGGCATCGTCGCATGCGGCGGGCGACGCGAAGGCGACCGACGACTGGTCGTCGGCGTCATTCCCGCCGGCGGTTCCGGAATCCGCCGAGGGCAGGGCGCTCCGAGGCGCGTCGCTGCGTGCAGCGCCGTCTGGCGAAGGCTGCGTGCAGGCAGCGAGAGCCAGGCTCATGACCGAGAAGTAGAAGCGGAGGGGGAGGCGCTGGCGCATGGTCTTGGTTTGCCGTCGTTTGGGCGTGCCAGGCAACAAGTCCCGGCGGCGGTGAAGTTGCCAGCCTCCTCCGTACGATAGCAGCTTCGACAGGGCCCGCGGAACGAACCGCGCTCGAAGCTGGTCGCGACCGGTTGCGCGTTGCTGCTGAGCCGCGGCGCAGTAGGAGGAGAGGGGGCCCGTCGGGGCGTAGCCCGACAGGGAGAGGACGATGCCGATCTTGTTTCAGAAGCGGATCTACCGCGCGGACCTGCGCGCTAACCGTCACGTCTGGTACGTGTTCGGGGACAACGAGGCCCGGACCGGTAAGGGCGGTCAGGCCCGCGAGATGCGGGACGAGCCGAACGCGATCGGCATCGCGACGAAGCGGACACCGTCGAGCGCCGATGACGCCTACTGGTCGGACGAGGACTACAGCCGCAACGTGGCATGCCTCGAGCACGACTTCCGCCCAGTGGAGGCTGCGCTTCGCCGAGGCGAGCTCGTCGTCTGGCCCCTCGACGGCATCGGCACGGACCGCGCGGACCTTGCCAACCGCGCGCCGCGGACCTTCGAGAAGCTGCAGGCGCTCCAGCGGGGCCTCCGGTCGATCGACCCGTCTCGCTAAGCGATACGGACGGCGCGGCGTGATCCGTCCAGTCCGCTCAGCGTCTGTTCACTCGGATAGGCGAACAGGGCGGAATGTGGAAACATCGTCTCTCCATCCCTCTCATTGCGGCTGGCGGGTGGCTCTTCGCGCCGGTCGCGGCGGAGGAGGTCAATGGCAGCTCGCCGTGGTTGGTGAGTCACGAGGTACAAACGCTCCTTGGCCTAGAGCGCTTGTCAGATCCATCCATCGATCCCACCGACGGCTCATGTTGCCAGGGCGGACGTCTTCTACCGAACATCGATGCCCGCTTACGGCTCCACCGAACGACGCTACCGGATGTCGAAATCCCATCTGATGTCGCTAACGGGTCTCCGAGCCTCATCGGTCGCCGGGTAAAGATGACGGCTAGCTACGAATCTTGCCGAAGGCGGAGGTTCGTGTTCGCCGAACAAGCGGCAGGCATCGGCCGGGAAAGACCCGTTCGCCCTGTCCCGCCACTCACCCCCGGGCGGGCACGTCCAGCGTGAAGCAGGTCAGTGCCTCGTCCGAGGTGACGTCCAGACGACCGCCATGCGCCTCGGCTACCTGCGCGCAGATGTAGAGGCCGAGCCCGAGACCCTGCGGGCTGGTCCTCGCCTCGCCCTTGAAGAAGGGTTGGAACAGCGTCTCTCGCGCATGGTCCGAGATCGGCTCGCCGCGGTTGCAGACGGACAGGCTCAGCCGCCCGTCGGCGTCGCCGAGCGTCACCTCAATCGGGCTCCCGCGCGTCCCGTGCGTGACCGCGTTGCCCAAGAGGTTCGAGAAGACCTGCATCACCCGGTCGCCGTCGCAGACAGGCGCCCCGCCGAGGTCCATATCGAGTTCGATCCGCGCGTCCGGATAGGCCTGCTCGATCTCCTCGATCACGTGCCGGACGCGCGCATCGAGGTCGGCGCAAGGTTCCCTGTCCAGGCCGAGCCCGTCGCCTAAGCGGACGCGCGCGAAGTCCATCATGTTGCCGATCAGCTCCTCCATGCGGACCGTGCTGGCTCGCATCTGGCGCAGGACGTCGTGGGAACGTGGACCGTCCGCCTCCTTCGCGAGGAGCCGGATGCCCGCCACGACGGCGCCAAGGGGGTTGCGCAGGTCGTGGCCAAGCACGGCGAGGAGTTGCTCGCGCAGGTCCGCCTCCTCGCGCTGGTCGGTGATGGTCTGCTCGCGCACCTTGTCCTCGGTCACGTCGCGCGCCGATGCGTAGATGTGCTCGCCCTCGGGGACGGCGACCCAGGACAGCCAGCGGTGGCCGCCGTCCTTGGTCCGGTAGCGGTTCTCGAAGCGGCGCACCGGCTCACCGGACAGGGTCCGCGCGAAGGCGGCGTGCGTCGGCTCGACGTCGTCTGAGTGCAAGAAGGAGCTGAAGGGCTGACCGACGATCTCCTCTGGCGACCAGCCGAGCGTCGGCGTCCAGCTCGGGTTGACTGCAACGAAGCGGCGCTCCCGGTCGACGATGCACATGAGGTCCGGCGTCACCCGCCACGTGCGGGTCGCGACGTGCTCCTCGTCCAACACACGTGCCTCCCCTCGGCTCACCTTAGAGGCGACCACCGCCCTCGCGCCCCTGTGATGTTTAGCCTACCGCTTCCCCGGCGGCAAACGAACGCCCGGAGGACGGACAGCATCGGTCATCGGCTGCTCGGCTACGGGAAAGGAAGAAGCCCGTTCGGTAGAGCCGGCTGCGATGAGAGTTCCTCGCCGAAGTAGGATGTTACTTCGCGACGCCGCTTTGCACGGAATGGCCCATTAGCGACATTTGGTGTTCATTCGGATCGATCGGGGGGATCGACAGCCGGACCGGGATCTGCTGGCCGGCTGCGGTATCCGAGGAACGCGTTCATAGAGCTAGATAAAGAAGGAGAACCGGCATGGGGCCATTGTCATGGATCGCTGCTGGCGCGTTGTCGGCAGCATGTCTCTTCCAGTCCGCGGCGGCAGAGGCCGTCGACTGTCGCACGTTGAACGACGCCCCGGGCGGCCGGAACCAACTTCTCGAGCAGTACGGCCACTGTTCGCTAGCGGACGTGATGATCCTCGAAGTCGACGGTAACGAGGAGGACCGCGCCTTGGTGCTCCGCGCTCGAGAACTTGAGGTCGGGATGCGTTTGAGTCGCGCCGGCTATGGAATCTTACGGGAAGACGGATCTGTGCGCGACGAGGCGGTACGGGAGTGGCAAAAGGCGCACGGACGAGAAGCGACAGGCGAGCTCACGATCGCTGACATCGTGGCGATGGACGACCTCGACGATGCGTTTCCGCCTGAGGAGATCTACTTGCCGCTCAGCGGTGAGGGGCCCGACGTGTTCGCCGCGGATGGTTGGATTAGAGCGCAGGGCACATGGATCCTCGAGGGCGAGACGATTGCGTTCCCGCTCAATAGGCACATCTACGACTGCGACATCGCCAGCGGGTCCTGCACGCACGCCGAGACGGTCCTAGCAACGATCGGACAGGCCAACCATCTGCGGCTGTCGCTCGAGACGCTTCGCATCACGTCGTGGAATCCGCCGGTCCTGACCCTAGAACCCACCGGGCCGCAAGGGTGCCGGCGTCCCGTCATGACGATCAATACGGAAGCGAAGGAGGTCTTCGAGGTCACCACCCAGGCTGGCGACTGCGAAGGCGGCTTTGAGCGGCTCGAACGCCCGAGGGTCGCTCGTCTCGTCGGCTCACAAGAGGTGGGGTATGAGGTTATGGAGGAGAACCGACGTTCGACCTTCGAGCACATGCCAACGGCCGTTCGGTCGTTGCTAGAACGTGCCGGACAGGTTGTAGAGTAGGCAGTGATTCCGAATGGTCGATCGTGCTTACGCGGTCGATCGACGTCGTCCGCGCCCCCTGAGCTGACGGGTGCGCGCTGAGCGGTGTTGCCGTTCGGTCGTTGAGCTTCCGTCGCCAACGCCGGAACCGGTGGCCAGCTCAGTCCCGGTCCTCATCGGCGAGGTCGAGCACGACGGGGCAGTGGTCCGACAGCACTTCGTAGGCGGCCGGTGGTGACGCTTCGGGGAAGCGCTCTCCGTTTCGCGCCGCGCAGATCCCGCTGACCGAAACGAGCCGCGCCTCGCGCTCCGCTATGCCGGCCGCGACGACGATATGATCGAGCGCGCCGCACTGGCCGCGGTAGTATTCCGTGCAGGGGATGTCGGTCGGCATCAGCACGAAACCAGGCGCTTCGTTCGCGGCGATCTGGCTCAGCGCTTCGATCTCGCTTGGGCCTTCCATGATGCCGTCAGCGCCCATGGTGTTGAAGTCGCCCATGACGATGAGGTCCCGGTCGCGCTCAGAGGCGAAGAGGCGGGAGAACAGCCCGTCGAGCCGATCGTAGGCCTCTTGGCGGGTCCGGAAGTCCTTCTCGCCCCTGCCGCTGTCGAGGTGGACGGCAACGAGGGAGAAGTCCGCCCCGCCTTCGGTCAAGGATCGCACGTAGGCCGCCCGGCCGGGGCGGAGGTTGCCGGCGCAGGGATCGATGGGGCCGAGCGAGGCGCCGTTCATCTCCCACGCGTCGGACGCGCGCTCGAGTCGGACGCGGTCGGCGTCGTAGAGGAAGCCCGTATGCTGCTGTCCTTCGCCGCCGCAGTCCTGAAGGTCGACCTGCCACTCGCCGCCGGCGTAGTCCCGAAACGCGTCCGTCACGACCGCCCAGGCGACATCGCTGGCCGCGGTCGTCTTGATCTCTTGAAGCGCGATGACGTCCGCATCCAGGAAGGCAAGTGTGCAAGCGAGCCAGCCCAGGTCGGTGCCGGCGTCCTCCCTCGGCGTTCCGTCCGGGAACCAGCGGATGTTCCACGTCGCAAGGCGCAGCTCGCCGTCGTTCCGGCCGCCCTCGAAGCGCGCGCCAGAGCGCACGGCATCGTCGCAGGCGGCGGGCGAGGCGAAGGCGACCGACGACTGGTCGTCGGCGTCATCCCCGCCGGCGGTTCCTGGACCCGCTGAGGGCAGGGCGCTCCGAGGCGCGTCGCTGCGTGCAGCGCCGTCTGGCGCAGGCTGCGTGCAGCCCGCGAGAGCCAGGCTCATGACCGAGACGTAGAGGCGGAGGGGGAGGTGCTGGCGCATGGGCATGGTCTGCCGCCGTTGCGCGAGCCTAGCAAGAACTCCCCTCGATGAAGTCGAAGGCGTCGGTTTCCCCTAGAAGGGAAGCTGTTGAGTTGCAGAAGTCAATGCGACTGACGGCCGAACATCACGTGAACCAACTGCCTCACTCAAGGCGACTGCGTAAGAAGTCGAGGCGACCATTGGCCTTTAGATCTTGCCGATTAGAGAGACGGCGCTGGAGAAGGTCCGTGCTCTTTGCGGCGTAGCGGCTCGTGATAGAAGGAGGGGCCTTGCACATGTTCGGACGCATGGTCTTGTGTTCAGTCGCATCGACTTATGCAATCCGACAGCGGGCATGGCGGCGGAGAAGGAGCGGAGACCGACGACTACGGACGACTACGGCAGGGCGAACGGCGACGGTAGAGAGCCGCCGGAAGCACGCTTTCCGCAACGCTAATTTTGTGAGGCCGGAAGCGTTTGCCTCATGGCATCGATGACGCTCTTCTGGAACAAGCTCGCGTCGACACAGATGGAGAGGTTGTTCTGAAGGTCGGCAACGGCTTCATCCGGTGCCATCTCGAAGTTCGCGATGTACTGTGTGATACGGGTTTCGATCATACCCGTCGTCATAGGAGCAGGCGCGTCGTAGTGCAGGCTGCCGATGAAGAGCGAGACCATCTCCGCACCGTTCGCAAGGTTCCTTCGGAACTCCGCTGACGCCGGCTTATCAGGTTCGAACAACTCAGCTTCCACACGGTACGATGCCGCGCAGTTGGCAAACAGCTCGACGACGCCGTAAGCTTCTTCTGGTTTGTTGTATTTCTCGCTCAGTTCGACAAACATCGCCATCTGCGCGTCTGTCGGTTCCTCGACTTGTACAATCGCTGCGAACATCATTCCGCCCCCTAGAACGGCCAGGAGTGTGGGGGCGAGGTGATCAGCCTGTCAATTCGGCTCTCGAACTCGCACCGACAAGCTTCCCGGTCTGTTGCTCCCAGTTAGAACTGACAGCTTAACCGCAAAATAGAAGTGTCACCGCCATACGGGGAGGGCGAGGAAGCCCTCGATCGAATGGTAAACGAAAGCGTCGGACCGGCAAAGCACGAGGTTTCATTTTGGAAGCCGCTGACGCGGCTAGCAGACCGCGCGTCAGCGCGGCGCCTTCCTGGCACGAGTGCCGCGCAGCGGCCCTGACGATAGGACCCAAACCCTCAGCGTCGCGAAGCGACCCTGTTTGCCAGGCATTTTCACCAGGATAGGCTTCAGGTTCTGCAGAGAAATGAGGCAGTACGAGCCCCAGTCCGTTCGGTCGCCGCCTTGCGTCAGCCTAGCATAGAACTCACATCCGAGCCGTGCGTCGGGTAGGCGCTCTGCATGCGCCGAAGGTTCGCAGCTTTCAGTCCGGAACGCATGGCCAGCGCGAACAGGTTCGCGACCTCCGCTTGTCCGTAGCCGAACAGGTGAACGCCGAGCAGTTCGTCCGTCGTCTTGTCCACGATCACCTTCGTCGCGCCGACCTTCGCGCCGATCCTCTGGTTCGAGTACCAGGCGGACGTTTCGTTGAAGCGGACGTCCACGTCGCGGTCTGACTGGCGGGCGTCCTCCTCGGACATGCCGATCCGCACGATCTCGGGCAGGGTGAAGGCCACGCTCGGCACGCCCGCGTAGTCCGCCGTCCGGTGATCGCCCTTCAGGACGTTCGACGCGGCGACCGCACCCTCGTGCACGGCGACAGGGGTGAGCGGCAGCCCGTCCGTCGCGGCGCAGTCGCCTGCGGCGTAGACGTTCGGGTTCGTTGTCGAACGCAGGTGCTCGGTCACCGTGATGCGTCCATCCCCGTGCGCGACGTCAGCCGCTTCCAAGTTCAAGTGCCCGATCTCCGGCACGCGTCCCGCGCCGTTGACGACCAGGTCGGCCTCGATCTCGATGCTCCCTCGGTCCCGGTCCAAAGTCGCGACGAGACCGCCCCCACGCCGTTCGACCTTCGCGAGCGACGCGCCGAAGGCGAAGTCGATGCCTGCTTCCTTCGAGCTTTCGACGAGCCGGTCGACGAGGTCGGGATCGAATGCCTTCAATGGCCGCTTGCCCCGATCCGCGACGGTGACGGACGCCCCGGCCCGCGCGGCGATGTGCGCGAACTCCATCGAGACGTAGCCGCCGCCGACGAAGAGGATGCGGCGAGGCAGCTCTTCCAGCTCCAAGAACTCCGTCGAGTCCGTCAGGTGTTCGGCGCCGGGAACGTCGAGAGACCGAGGTCGCTGCCCGGTCGCGACCAGGACTTTCGCGGCTTCGACTTCTCGCTCGCCGATCTGCAACGCCGCCGGCCCCACGAACTGGACCGCTCCGTGCAGCGTGACGACGCCTGCCTCGTCCAGGCTGCCCTCCATCTTCTTGGGGACGGGATCGGTGAAGGAGCGCTTGTGCGCCATGAGATCGGCCCATTCGATGCGAGGGGTATCGCCGATGCCTTTCCCTGCCATCAGGCGCGCCGCCTCCACGACCTCCGCTCCCCGCCGCAACATCTTCTTCGGGTCGCACCCTCGCAACGCGCAGGTGCCGCCGTAGGGCCGCTCGTCGACGACGGCGACGGACAGGCCGGCGTTGACGCACTTCTTCGCGGCGTTCAGGCCCGCCATGCCGACGCCGATGACGACGAGGCCGAACTTGTCAGGCACAACAGCTTCCTTCCTGGATTGGGGGGCAGGGCGTGTCGCCGAACGAGCAGTAGACGCAGCAACCGCCCTTGTTCGGGCGCAGGACCACCCCGCAGCCCTTGCAGTCGTAGAAGAACTGGCAGGCGTCGATCGGCATCTCGTCCGTGCTCCGGTGCCCGCAGGACGGGCAGGTCAGCGTCGAGGTCAGTTTGATGTCGGTCATGGGGCCTCGGTCACAGGGTCTGGGCCCACCGCAGGAGGTCGCGCTCGAAGGCGGGGAGGATGAGGGCGGCGGCAAGGACGGCGGTGCCGAGCGTCAGAAGGACGATGACACGCATCCTGGGCCGCCCACCCCGGAATGCGCGGAACGCCGCCCAACCGAGAAGGCCGACCGCCGCGAGCAGGAACCAGGGGCGGAGCGGAGCGAGCACGGTCAGGCTTCCGGCGAGCGCCGCGCCGACGCCGAGCTGGATCAGCACCAGCGGCAGCACGCAGCACGACGCGCCGACAGCAGCCAGGACGCCAGCCACGATGCCGCTGGACGCTGCCGCGCCGCCGTCGCTTCGGCCGCTTCGTTCGGGATCTGTCGTTTCCATCCCATCGCCTGTACGACCTGTAGCCACTACAGGTTCAACCCCCATCTGACCGAGGCGGCGATGCAGGACGGCTTACCCATCGGACGCCTTGCCGAGCGGACAGGCGTGAAGGTGGAGACCATCCGCTACTACGAACGGATCGGGATCATGCCGATGCCCGACCGAACTCAGAGCGGGCATCGCCGCTACGGCTCGGCGCATATCGCTCGCTTGCGGTTCATCAAACGCGGGCGCGAGCTTGGCTTCCCCTTAGAGGACGTGCGTTCCCTTCTCGGGCTTGAGGATGGCCCGCCGTCATGCGCCGAGGTCCACGAGGTCGCTATCCGGCACCTAGACAGCGTTCGGCAGCGTATCGAGAACTTGCGGTCGCTGGAACGGACGCTTGCGAGCGCCGCCGACGCCTGCGCGCTTGGCGACGTACCGGACTGTCCTGTCATCGACGCGCTGAGTTCGAACCAGACCATAGGCACTTGGGACTAGCTGCGCGTCCAGGACGGTCAGGGTCAATTCGTGTCTGCGTTCGACCTCGCCGTTACAGCTTCAAGATTCGCCGCGCGCCGTTCGCGACGACGATGAAGATGAAGGCGCCCGCGAGCAGATCCGGCCAAGCCGCGCCCGTCGCCCAGACGATGAGCGCCGAGGCGATGACGAGGCCGTTCACCTTGATGTCATTGGAGGTGAAGATCCAGCTCGCCTCGACGTGCGCCTCGCCGCGACCGGCCTTCCTAAGCACGAGGAGAGTGACGACGTTGCCGATCAGCGCTAGGGTCGCGACGACGATCATCACGGTCACGCCCGGCAGCTCGTCCCCCGTGACGAAGCGGCGGACAACCTCGATCAGTCCGAACAGCGCCAGGCCGAGCTGCAGGTAGCCGCTGGACCGGGCGAGGCGCTTCTTGCGCAGCGCCGTGCCGCCGACGGCCGCGAGGCTGAGGGCGTAGACGAGCGCGTCGGCCAGCATGTCGAGCGAGTCCGCGACGAGGCCCATCGAGTCCGCGATCAGGCCCGCCGCCAGCTCGCCGACGAAGAAGGCGGCATTGATGGCGAGAGCGATGGCGAGGGGGCCGCGCTGGCGTGCGTCTTCAGCTTCTGGTAGCGGCGTGTCGGCCTCCGTCTCGCCCGCCTGCTTTGCACCCATGCCGAGCGTCCGCATCGCCTCGGCGACCGGCGCGACCTCGCCCTCGTGCCATACCTGTACCTGGCGCGCATCGAGATCGAAGCGAAGGTCCTGAACGCTTTGCACGTCCGCGAGCCGCATTCGGATCGCTTGCTCCTCGGACGGACAGTCCATGCCGGGAACGGTGAAGATGGTCCTGTTCGGCATGGTCATCTTAGCCCCAAAATGAGTGCGGCGACGAGGTAGACGAACAAGGCGCCTCCGAAGGCGTATAGCTGCCCCCGCCTGAACCCTGCCGTGCCAGTTGCGTCCTTCGTTCGCTTGATCGCGACCGCGTAGTAGGCCGGCATGAACGCAGCGAAGACGACGGAAAGGGCGGTCAGCGGTACGTCCTGCAAGCTGAGCCCGACGAGCGCCGGCGGGACGAGGGCGAGGGTCATCGTCACCGAGTTGTCGCCCAGCGTGCTGGTGATGCCTGCGTCCACCTCGCCGCGCCGCGTGACCTTCCACGTCGCGAACACCTCCGGCAGGGTCGCGACCGGCGCGGTGACGAGCAGCCCGCCGACGATGAGCGGGATGCCAAGCGCCTCGACGATGCGCTCGGTCGCCGTCACCGCGAGGTAGGTGCTGACCGCGATCGCGACGATGCCGGCGACGGCAAGCATGACCTCCTTGCGTTCCCAGGAGACGTCCTCGCGGTCGGGCCGGTTCCGGAACGCAGCGTTGGCGAGGTAGGCGAGGTAGGCCGGTCCGATGATGGCGGCGTCGATCGGCTGCAAGCCCTGCCAAGGCGGCGGCAGGACGAGGAGGCCGACCAGAAGCACGACGAGCGTGTTGGGTACGGCGTGAACGATGATCGCTTCTTCCGAGACGGCGATCATCTTCTGATCGCGGTGCCGGACGTGACCTTCGTGGCCGGGCAACTCCTTCTTCCGCGTCGCGACGTAACCGGTCGCGACCATCAGCGGGATAGCGATGACGTTGCTGCCGAAGGCCACACCGAGCCCGATGTCGCCGACACCTTGGATCGCGCTGACCAGGTTGATGCCGACCTCGGGGGATGCCGAGGCCAGGCCGACGAGCGCCCCGCCTGCGACGGCGGAGATGCGGAGCTGAGCGCGTGCCTTCTTCAGGACGGCTGCCGCCTGCTCCGCGCCCCAGTGCGCTGCCCAGAGTGAGACTCCGAGGAGGGCGAACCAGAGTACGATCATGGCTCGCCATTTCCGAGAGAGGTCAGGCCCTGTGCCTTCTCGCCGACGTAGCTGTAGGCAGCGCCCAAGAGGTGTTCACGGAACGAGCGCCTATCGAAATGCTGGTCGGCTGCGGTCCAAGGCCTGAAGTCCTCGTAGTCCCTGCTCACCCCGAACGGCTTCGTCGCGACAACGCCAGCCTCGACGAGCCAGTCCGGCCAGCCTTCCGGATGCTTCAGCCCGAGAAGGCCAACTCGACCGCCGACAGGTAGGCGCTCGGCCAACCCCTCGATCACCTCATCGTAGGCAGGCACCATCTCGAGACCGAAGGTGGAGAGCACCGCCGCAGCCTCGTCAGGGAGCTGATAGTCCCTCACGTCGGCCTGAACGAGTTGGACGTTGGCGAGACCGGCGGCGCGCACTCGCTCTCTCGCTTCAGAGAGCATCCCTTCGGAGAGGTCTACGCCGATGACGGCGCCTCGCGACCCGACGGCTGACGAGAGTTCCTCCAAGTTCACGCCTGTGCCGCAGCACAGGTCGACCACCGTCGCACCTTCGGACAGGCCCAGTTCCGCCACCAGCCGACTCTGATGGCGACCGAAGCCAAGCGCGCGGAACGCCAAGGTCAGGGCGTCGTAGTGACCCGCGCGACGATCGTAGAGGTGCTGGACCTGTCCAGCATCGAGGATTCCCATCAGGCCGGGCCGAGCCGGGCGCCGGCTCCCTGACCTTCCGTCACGTCGATCTCGGCGGTGACGTGATCGACGTCGAACCGCTCGTGCAGCAAGGCCTTCACCGCCTCGCGCATGGCGCGGTGCTCCGTGCCCGCCTCCGCGTCGATCTCAAGCGTCAGCATCGGCCGCTCTTCGGTGATGGACCAGGCGTGGATGTGCCGCACTTCCGTCACGCCGGGGACGCCCTCGAGGATCGCGGCCTTGATCTTCTCCGCCTCCAATCCTTCCGGAGCGCTCTCCAGAAGGATGCTCGCGCTCTCCTTCACCACTCGGTAGGCGGCTCTCAGGATCAACGCCGTGACGAAGACCGACAGGATCGGGTCGATCGGCATCCAGCCGGTCAGCATGATGACGATCGAGGCGACGATCGCGCCGACCGAGCCCAGGAGGTCGCCCAGCACGTGCAGCGCGGCGGCGCGGACGTTGAGGTTCGAGCCCTCGCCTCGGGTCAGCATCCAGAAGGCGACGATGTTCACCGCGAGCCCGGCGACGGCGACCCAGAACATGAGCCCGCCCAAGACCTCGACGGGCTCGCGGAACCGCTTGACCGCCTCGTAGAAGATCCACGCCGCGATCAGGAACAGTGACAGCCCGTTCACGAAGGCGGCGAGCACCGAGAAGCGGTCGTAGCCGTAGCTGCGCTTCCAGGTCGCCGGTCGCCGCGAGAGACGGATCGCCCCCCAGGCGAGCAGGAGGGAGGCGAAGTCGGTCAGCATGTGACCGGCATCAGCGATGAGGGCGAGCGAGCCGGATACTATGCCGCCGAAGACCTCGGCCAACATGAAGCTGCCGGTCAGCACGGCGGCGATGGCGATCTTCCTCTCGTTGCTCGCCGTGGCGCTGACGCCGTGATCGTGTCCTTGTCCCATGTCTGCCTCCTCAGGCGTTCGCCGTCCGCAGAGGCGCCGGGCCGAGCCGGGTTCGACTATTGTCCTCCGTCGGCTTCGGCGCGAACCATCGATGCAGTGCCGGCAGGACGAGCAGCGTCAGCACGGTGGAGGTGACGAGGCCGCCGACCACGACCGTCGCAAGCGGTCGCTGCACCTCCGCGCCGACCCCGCTCGCGAAGAGGAGGGGGCCAAGGCCGAGCGCGGTCGTCAGAGCTGTCATCAAGACGGGACGTGCCCGCAGCACCGCGCCGTCCACCGCGAGCGCGTCGAGCGGGCGGCCCTCTCTCGCGAAGCGGTCGAGATAGCTCACCAGCACCATGCCGTTGCCAAGGGCAATGCCGAACAGGGCGATGAAGCCGACCGTGGCAGGCACGGATACGGGCAAGCCGACGATCCACAGCGCGATCGCGCCGCCGACCAAGGCGAGCGGGATGTTCAGGAGGATCAGGAGTGCCGACTTCAGCCGCCCGAAGGTCACGAGCAGGATGAGGAGGACGATGCCGAGCGTGATCGGGATGACCACGGCGAAGCGCTTGTTGGCCTGTTGTTGCAACTCGAACTGCCCGCCCCAGACGACGCGGTAGCCGGGCGGTAGTTCCAGTCCATCCGCCGTCAGGCCTTGCGCCTCCTCGACGAAGGACCCGATGTCGCGTCCTCGCACGTTAGCCTGAACCGTGATGAAGCGCTGCCCGTCCTCGCGAGTGATCTGACGCGGACCGACGACCTGACGCACGTCCGCCACGGCCTCGAGCGGGACGAGCGCGCCCCCCGGTGCCTTGATTACCAGGCGCCCGACCGCCTCGGGCGTGTCGCGCGACGCCGCCTCGTAGCGGACCACGACGGGGAACTGCCGCACTCCCTCGAAGAGCGTGCCCGCCTCCTCGCCGCCGATCGCCGCGCGGACGGTCGACAGAGCCTGCTCGACCGTGATGCCGAAGCGGGAAAGCGCCTGGCGATCGAGATCGACCTGAAGCTGTGGGGCGCCCGTCACCTGGTCCATCTGGACGTCCGCCGCCCCCGGCACGTCCTGCAGGATGCCCTGCAGCGTGCCCGCCGCCGCGATCAGCTCGTCCGTGTCAGGGCCGAAGATCTTGACGGCGAGTTCCGCCTTCGTGCCGGTCAATAGCTCGTCGACCGACATGGCGATGGGCTGGCTGACGTTGACGAGGATACCGGGGAAGTCCGACAGCTCTTCGGACAGCGCCGCCCGGAGATCGTCCGGCGAGAAGCCGGGTCGCCATTCGTCCCTCGGCTTCAAGGCGAGGAAGCTCTCGCCGCTGTTGGTCGGGTCGGCATGCGCGCCGACTTCGCCCCTGCCGATCCTGGTGACGACGCGGTCGACTTCGGGGAAGGCATCCAGGATGCGCTTCTCGACCCGCGTCATCGTCGCCTCCGCCTCGGTCAGGGAGATCGACGGAGCCATGGTCGTTCGCAGGAGGATGTCTCCTTCCTCGAGCGTCGGCGTGAACTCCGACCCCAAGCGGGGAAAGACCAACGCGCCCGCGACGAGGATGATCCCTGCGAGGCCGAGCGCCGCCATGCGCCGCCGCACGAAGAAGGCAGCGTAAGGACGGATAGAGCGACCGATTCGTCCCTCGTCGTCCGTCGTGCCTCCGGTCTTCGGCTGCATGACCCAGCCCGCGATGGCGGGCGCGATCAGGCCGGCGTAGATCAGCGAGCCGGTCATTGCGAGCGCGGCCGAAGCGGCGAGGGGCCTGAACGTCTTCCCCTCGACGCCCTGCAGGGCGAAGAGCGGCAGGAAGACGACGATCACGACGGCCACGGCCGCGAGGAGCGGGCCGATCACTTCCGTTACGGCTTCGGCGACGGCCGTGCGACGGTCCTCGCCCTGGCTTTCCCGCAACACGCGGTCGACGTTCTCCGCGATGACAATCGCGCCGTCGACCATCATCCCGATGGCGATGGCGACGCCGCCGAGCGACATGAGGTTGGCCGAGACGCCGAGCAGCTTCATGCCGAGGAAGGCGAAGCCGACCGAGAACGGAATCGACAGGACGACGACGAGGCTCGGCCGCCAGCCGCCCAAGAACGCGAAGATGAGGACGGCGACGAGCAGGGCACCCTGCCACAAGGCCGTCGTCACCGTGGACGACGCCGCGTTCACGAGCGTCGCTTGGTCGTAGTAGGCGACCGCGCGTACGCCGTCGGGCAGCGTCTCGTTGATCTCGGCGAAGCGCTCGCTGGCTCGCGCGATCACGTCGGAGGTGTTCGTTCCGTAGAGCTTGAGGACGATGCCCGCGACGACCTCGCCCTCTCCGTCCGCCGTGGCGAGACCCTGGCGCACGCCGCCGCCGATCGCGATCTCGGCCACGTCGGAGACGCGAACAGGTGTGC
The DNA here is from genome assembly GCF_014199615.1 of Parvularcula dongshanensis. Classification (GTDB taxonomy): domain Bacteria; phylum Pseudomonadota; class Alphaproteobacteria; order Caulobacterales; family Parvularculaceae; genus Parvularcula; species Parvularcula dongshanensis. Next base: position 27,552 of record NZ_JACHOB010000007.1, read on the forward strand.
CGTCCACGGTCTTCAGGATGGCGGCCCCGAGGTCGGGAATGTCCTCGGCCAGGCCGATGCCGCGCACGACGTACTGCTCCGAATCGACTTCCAAGTACTGGGCGCCAGCGGTGCGGTTGCCCGCCTCTAACGCCGTCACCACGTCGGAGACGGTGAGATCGTAGCGGAGAAGAGCGTCCGGCCGAATACGGACCTGGTACTGCTTCTCGTAGCCGCCGAGCGACAGGACCTCGGTCACGCCGGGCACGGACTGCAGCTGGTACTTGATCAGCCAGTCCTGGATCTCGCGCATCTCGATCAGGCTGCGGTCACCGGTTTCGTCGACCAGCTGGTAGTAGAGGATGATGCCGAGGCCCGTGCTGATCGGGCCCATCTGCGGCTCGCCAAACCCTTCGGGGATCGCGTTCCTCGCCTCGGCCAAGCGCTCGCCGACGACCTGCCGAGCGAAGTAGACGTCCGTTCCGTCCTCGAAGTAAATGTTGAGGACGGAGAGGCCGAAGTTCGAGACCGAGCGGATCTCCTCGACCTTCGGCAGTCCGGACATGGACGTTTCCAGCGGGTAGGTGACGTAGCGTTCGACCTCCTCCGGCGCGAGGCCTTCAGTCTCCGTGAAGACCTGAACGAGGGAGGGTGTGACGTCGGGAAAGGCGTCGACCGGCAGGGAGCGGAATGCCCAGATGCCGGCGATGGTGATCGCGACGGCGGCGAGCCCGGCAAGGAGCCGCCCGCCCGCGACGCGGTACATGAAGTTCTGCATGATCGTGTCCTGATGCGTTGAGAGAGCGGGGCTGCTGGCCTAGTGGCCGTGCCCGTCGCCGAAGCCGGCCTTCTCGAGTTCAGCCTTGAGGGTGAACGCCCCCTCGGCGACGAAGGCCTGGCCGCGTTCGAGCCCGGAGACGATCTCCACCTCGTCCCCGACCTGCCGCCCCGTCTCAACGCCGACGGCACCGAACCCGTGATCGGTCGGCACGAAGACGACCTCACCGCCTTCGAACGCCACGACCGCGCCCTTAGGCACGGTCAGCGCCTGCTCTGAACTGCCGGTCTCGAGGCTCGCTGTGACGAACTGACCGGGTCGCAACGCTCGTTGCTCATTCTCTAGGATGACGCGAGCCGTGGCGGTGCGAGAGCCCTCCGAGAGCTGCGGCATGACGAAAGCCACTTCGCCGATGGCGATCTGACGGCCATTCTCGCCGTTCAAGACGACGCCGGCACCCGGTTCGATCCGGCCGAGGTCGGCGGCATAGACCTGAACGTCCGCCCAGACGACGCTGTCGTCGGCGACGACGAAAGCGGGCGCGCCGCCCTCGGTGCCTCCCTGGACGGACTGGCCTAGGCTGAGCGTCCGTTCGATCACGCGGCCGGCAATCGGCGAAGTGATCCGGTAACGCCCTGCCGCCCCGTCGGAGCCGCTAACCAAGCTTTCGATCTGATCGTGATCGATGCCTGCCGCGTGAAGAGCCGTCTCGGCCGCCTCCCGGCGCGCGGTGGCCATGGCGGCCTCCTGCTCGGCCTCGGCGAACTCCGCCTGCGAGGTGATCGCTTGATCGAGCAGCTCGCGCTCACGGGCCAGCGTCGAGTCGGCGAAGCGCTCGGCAGCGCGGGCCCCGTGGTAGTCGGCCATGAGGGCCGCGAGGCGCCCGCTGTCGAGCACGGCGAGAACCTCGCCAGCCTCGACGAGGTCGCCCTCCGTCGCTTCGAGAGAGCGGACCACGCCGTCGACGCGCGGTGCGATGTAGGCGACCCGGTCGGCGGCGAACTTGATCTCGGCCGGCAGCTCGGTCCGCTGGCCGAGCGCGGAGAGGCTTGCTCGTTGGATCTCTATGCCAAGCGCCGCGGCGTCTGCCTGGTCGATCTCGACCTCGTCGCCGCCCTCTTCGTGCTCCTCGTCCGTGCCTTGGCCGATCGCTGTCTCGGCGTCAGCTTCCGGTTCCTGGGAATTGCTGTCGCCGCAGGCGGCCAGGGCGACGAGGAGGGCGATCATGGATGCGGTTCTGAGCACGGTCATCGATCCGTCTCCTGACAGAATGTAGGTGAGAATGGCGGTAGTCCGGCCAGGGCGCTGACGTCCGCTTCAGCGTCCCTGGCAGCGAAGCCAGCAGCGATGACGGCGCGCTGAACGCCGATGAAGGTCGCCTGCGCGTCGAGGGCCGTCGTCAGGTCGAACTTGCCGGCGCGGTAGCCGGTCCGGGCCGCGTCGGCTGCGGCCCGGGCGGCAGGCAATGCCTCATCGGCCAGCGCCGCGCGCCTCCTGTCCGTCGTGCGAGCGGTGACAAGCGCCCTCTGGGCCTGACCCATCAGCCGGGCAGCCGTAGTGCCCGCACGATAGTCCGCGCCGCGGGCGCGAGCCGCTGCGGCGCGCCGGTTGCCCTGGTTCCGGTCGAAGAGCGGCAGAGGAACACTCACTCCAGCGACAAGCGCTTCCGTCCCGTCACCTTCGAAGCGCCTGACGCCAAGGGTCGCCGTCAGGTCGGGATAAGCGTTCGCCCTCGCGGCCCGCCTCTCGGTGAAGCGAGCCTCACGGTCGGCCTCAGCGAAACGCAGCTCTGGATGGTCTCGCACCCGCTCGGCTACGAGACTGGGCGAGGGCAGAGTGATCGGCGCCAGGAGGTCGGCGGTCTGGATGGCGGCGGGCTCGCTGCCGCCCCAGAAGCTCGACAGCGCAAAGGCGAGCGCCTCGGCCTGAGCCCGTGCGGCCGCTGCAGCAGCGTCTGCGTCTGCCCGAGCGGCGACAGCGCGGTCGAGCGCGGTGCCAGGGCTTTTTCCGGCCTCGACACGAGCGCCGACCGCGTCGGCAAGTTGCCCAGACAAGACAGCGGCTTCTTCGGCGAGTGCGGCTGCCTGCTCGGCAGCGGCGAGCTCGTAGAAGACGGACGCCGCCTCGCGCTCCAGAGCCCGCAACGTCGCGTCGCGGTCAGCCTCGGCAAGGGCGGCGCGAGCGAGCGCGGCACGCCGCTCTGCACGCCGCTTCCCGCCCAGACGGAAAGTCTGGCCGATCGACACCGTCGTCTCGGCGAAGTCGTAGCCCGGTAGAGGACTTGCGCCGCCGAAAGCGTCACCGGCAAAGTTCTCAGCTTCGACGGAGAGGACAGGGTTGGTCCACAGACCGGCCTGCTGAGCCTCATGGCCCTGCGCGACAGCTTCCAGGGCTGCGCTTTGCACCTCCGGTGATGCGGCGCGGACGGCTTCCAAAACCGCTGGCAGGGAATATGGCTCGTTCGCCGGCAAGAGGTTGCCGATCTGTTCCGTCGCACCGGAGCAAACCTCCTGTGCGACCGCTGGCACGGCCGTCAGGTTGGCGAGAACCGCGATCGCGGCTCCGCCAAGATAGGGGGATGGCATAGAAGTTCCTTCGCGTGAATGACCATTGGACGCGCCAGATGGCGCAGCGTCAGGTCAGACGCGAGGGGGCCGGAAGAGGCCGTCGGGGCGAGACGGGAGCGGTCCGGCCCGATGCACGAGCACAAAGCCGGAGACGACCGGTGCGCCGATCCGATCGAGATCAGAGGAGATGCCGAGCGCATGTCCGTGACAAGGCCCACAAGGTGCGTGAGCTGGATGGTCTTGCTCACCCTTCTCGACCTGACCTTCCGACGAGTCGTCGTTAGGCTCGACATCGAGGAGGCTGTGCACCCCGGCGGGATCCTCGCCCGCATGCGCGAACGCCTCGGACGTCTCGTGCGCAGCGACGGCCGCGCTGCAGAGCTGCCACATGATGGCAGTCAGCAACGCGACGATCCTGAAGAGGCGTCCGTGAGGGCTCATAGAGGCTACCTAGGCACGAATCCGCTGAAGAGGAAGTTCACGCACCGCGATCAACCAAGTCACGAAAGGAAGAGCAGCTTGATCGGCATCCAAAGCCCCATCGCGATCATCACCAGGTTCTCGGTCAGACTGACAAACCCCAGCGGGACGTTGGACCCCCCGCCCACGCAGGCGCACTTCAGCTCCCGCTTCTTCACGTAGACGGCCTTGAACACGGAGTAGGCCCCGACGGTACCGATGAAGAGCGCGATGGGCGAGCCGATGAGGCCGAGGATCCCGCCCGCGATCATCAGAACGGCGGCGATCCCTTCCGCGAACGGGTAGACGTACCCGTAGGTGGGGCTGCGCTGTGCCAGCACGTCGTAGTTCAAGAACATCGTCGAGAATCTCTCGACGTCGCGGAGCTTTTGCACCGCTAGCATCGCCATCGAGAACGCAGCGAACCACTCGACGCCGCGCACGGAGAAGATCGTCCCAAAGGCGTAAAAGGAGGTCGCCAGGGCCATCAGCGCGGCGACGCCGAAAATAACCAGGACGGGGGTGTAGGTCGTCTCCTTGTCGGCCTGGGTCGTGATGCCGAACCGCTCGCGCAGGGCGTCGTAGCCGCCGATGCGCTCGCCGCCGATGAAGGTCTGGGGCGTGGTGTCCACGTCGTGCTCCGCCTTGAAGGCGTCGGTCTCCTCCCGCGTCGTCAGCCAGTGGTCCTCGACCTCGTAGCCGCGGCGCTCCAGCAGCCACTTGGACTTCCGCCCGTAGGGGCAGACGTGCTTCTCCATCACCATGCGGTGCAGGACGGCCTTCTTGGCGGCCTGGTCGTCCGTCTGGACGGAGGGCGCGCTTTGGTCGCTGGGCGTCGCAATCGCTGACATGATCTATCTCCACATTCTGATACCGTTAGGGGGTATATGTAATGGACGGTGCTTCGTGCGAGGAGAGGCGAGGTGCTACCCGTGACGACGCTGCGAACGTTCCCCCGTCATCCAGCGCCGATCCATCCGACCATGAGCCCGCCGGCAAGCCACAGGTATGCGAACATCGCGAGGTAGAAGAGGACGGTCTCGGCGATGCCGTCGCCGGTCGTCAGCTCGATGCCCTTCGTCGCGATCTTCCACGCGAAGAACCCGGCCGTCAGCGTAAGGAACGCCGCGTTCAGCCAGAACGTATAGTCGATCTTGAAGAACTCACGGTCCGTGACCGAGCGCACGTCTTCAGCGGACGGCAGGAGACCGAGCAGGTCGAAGCCGTAGTGCAGAATCAGCGCCGTTGCGACAAGCACAACGAGAAAGACGCTGAGGATATAGAGCGCCATCTTCCAGCCGTAGTATTTCGCGTTCACACGCAAAACCGGGATTACAACGAGGTCGGAGAAGATGAACGCCATGATGCCCGCGAAGGCGACGCCGTTGCCATAGAGGACGGCAGCGAGCGGGATGTTTCCCATCGAGCCGATGAAGGTAAAGAAAGCCGCTACCGGGCCGACGAGAGACTGCGCGACGAGTGCCCAAAAGCCGGGATCCTCTCCGCCAACGAACAGCCACTCGAAAAAGCTTCTCGGCACGAAGGCCGCGACGATGCCCGCCACGGTGAAGCCGATGGTCACGTCTTTCCAGACCATCGCCCACTCCATGTGGTAGCGGTTTGCGATCTGCCGCCAGCCAGCCTTGGAGCGAATCTTCTTCTTCCAGTTCGGGGTCTCGCCTTCCTCTCCGTCATCGCCTTGCTGCTCCTTGGCGTGCTCGCGCGCTTCCTCGATCGGCGCGAGCTTCCGGGTGACACTGACGACGAGCCACATGCCGAGGATCAGGAGAGCGCCGCCGATATACTCGCCGACCACGAACTGCCATCCGAGGAAGATACCGATGATGATGCCGAGCTCGACGACGAGGTTGGTGGATGCGAGCAGGAAAGCGAGCGAGGGTACGAGCCCGGCGCCCTTGGCGAAGAGCGCCCTCGTGCCTGATAGCGCCGCGAAGCTGCAAGACGAGGAGACGAAACCGAAGAAGGTGCCCAACGCAACCGACTTCGGCCCGTCTTCACCCATCGTCTTCTGCATGCGCTCGCGTGTAACGAGCACCTGGATCATGGACGAAATAAGATAGCCTAGGCCGAACGCCCAGAATGCCGTCCAGAATAGGCCAAGCGCCGTGATGGCGCTCTCGTTCCAGATCTGGAGAAAACCGTCGTCCATTGCATCGCCTCGATTCGTTAGTAGCGTGAGAGAGGGGCGGCAGGTCTGTTCTCCCGTCCTTGATCAGGTAGTGCCTCGTCTGGAACGATCGTTATCGCAGCGATTTTCTCGAGCTTGGCGATGCACCGGGAGACATTCTCCGTATGCATCCGGCACCAGTCGTACTTTCCCTCCCGGCGAAGACCTTCATCTCTACTCCAGGGTTCGTCGGCTCCTTCACGAGCTCGCGCGACGATCTAGTGAGGACAACCCCAGGGGGGTATAGGTTCCGAGCGCTTTCTTCCCGATGTGATACCGTTGAAGCACGAAGGCGCGAGGAAGCAGGGTGGCGAAAGAAACGATCGACAGGCTGCGACGGATCGAAGGCCAGGTGCGCGGCATCGCGGGCATGATCGAGGACGGGCGCTACTGCATCGACGTGCTGCACCAGCTCTCCGCCGTAAAAGCCGCCCTGCGCCGCGTCGAGAGCGAGGTGCTCAAGAACCACGCTGCGACCTGCGTCGAGGACGCGGTGCGCTCGGGCGACCCGGAGGCGCAGCGCGAGAAGGTCGCAGAACTGATCGACCTCTTCGAGAAGCAGCGGCGCTAGGCGCGCCTCCCGCGCCGCAGGCGTAGACGCCGTCGTAGCCGACGCGCAGCGGCGTGCCCGTGTCCAACTCGAAGACGAGGCTCGCCGCCTCGCCGTCCAAGCGATCGATCGCGAGCCGCGCACCGGACGCCTCGAGCGTGGCGCCGTCAGTGATCGAGGCGTCTCCGGCCGTCAGCGGCACGAGGTTGCCCATCGGCTTCATAACGCCCTGGCTGTTCCTGCGGCGAGCAACGAAGACGTCTGCCCCGCACCCGGCTGTCACTCGGCCGGCACGAGGTGCAGCAGCTGCCCGCCCTTGCCGTGCTTCTCGTCCTCGAGGATCCAGACGGTGCCGTCCGGGCCCTGCTCGATCTCGCGCAGGCGGTTGCTGAACACCCAGCGCTCGGACTCGCAGACCTTCCGGCCATCCCAGTGGCAGTCCATGGTCACGCGAACGAGTGCCCTGGAGTTGAGGCCGGTGACGAGCGGGCTGCCCTCCCAGCCAGGAAAAGCGCCGCCGGTGTACCAGATCATGGCCGAGGGGGTGATGACGGGGTTCCAGAACTCGTCGGGTCGCCTGAACTTTTCCCTCGTGTCGTGCTCGGGGATGTCCGACCCGTCGTAGTTGTCGCCGTTCGAGACGACCGGCCAGCCGTAGTTCTCGCCCCGCTCGATCAGCTGGAACTCGTCGCCGCCCTTGGGGCCCGTCTCGGTCTCATAGAGCTCCCCGTCCGGTGCGAAGGCAAGGCCAAGCAGATTCCTATGGCCGTAGGACCAGATTTGGTCGGTCGGGCTGCCCCGGTCCGCGAAGGGGTTCCCAGGCGCCGCCTCGCCGCCCGGGGTCAGACGCAAAACCGCGCCAAGGTTCGAAGAGAGATCCTGCGCGGGCTCTTTCTTCGCGCGCTCGCCCGAAGTCAGGTAGAGGTAGCTGCCGTCCGGACTGAACGCCATCTTGTAGCTGTACTGCTTGCAGCCCGTGACGAACTAGGACTGCCGCCAGATCGTCTCGAAACCGTCCAATCGCATCGTGTCCAGGTCCAAACGTCCCCGTCCCATTGCCCCGCCGCGCGTGTCGCCATCGCCTGCCTCCGCGTAGGTCAGGTAGACGATGCCGTTCCGATCGAAGTCCGGATGCAGCGCCACGTCGCCGAGCCCGCCCTGGCCGCAATCCTCGACCGCTGGCAGGCCCTCAATGGGAGCTGAGACCGCTCCGTCTTGCGTGACGAGATGCAACTCGCCCGGCTTCTCCGTCACAAGCATCCGACCGTCGGGCAGGAAGGTCATCGCCCAAGGCTGGTTCAACTGCGCCAGCGCGCGGACTTCGAAGGGGCGGGAGATGGGTTCGTCACGCGTTAGCTGCGTCGTACTTGCCGTCGCGGCGGCAGAGCTTCCTGCAGGAGTGACCGTGTCGTCTGCCGCCTCCGTCGCGGCGCAGGCCGTCAGCACCAATGCGGCGGTCGTCAGGGTGGCAGTCGTACGGATCATCATGGTCTTCCTCCTTGAAAGGTGGGATTTCGGCTGGACGTAGGCAGCCAAGCAGACGGCAGGTTAGCCCCTTTCAGGCCGCGCAGACGTAGACGCCGTCGTAGCCGACGCGGAGCGGCGTGCCCGCGTCCAGCTCGAAGACGAGGCTCGCAGCGTCACCGTCCAAGCGATCGATCGCGAGCCGCGCGCCGGGCGCCTCGAGCGTGGCGCCGTCAGTGATCGAGGCGTCCCGGGCCGTCAGCGGCACGAGGTTGCCCATCAGCTTCATTACGCCCTGACCGTCCGAGCCGATCGCGACGAGGGCCTGCTGGCCTTCGGAGAAGCGGAACTCGCAGGCGGGGCTCGGCACGACGCGTGCGACCTCCTCCGGCGTCATGCCGCCTACGTCGAGCGACGAGACGCCGGGCTGCGACAAGGCTGCCCGAACGGACCGAACCACCGGCGTCGACCCCTCCGCCTCGCCCAGCGGGTAGCCGTCAGTCGCTTCCCCGTCCTCGCGGATGGACCGGATCAGGTACTCCATCTCGGCGATCTCCTTCTCCTGCGCGGCGATGATCTCATCGGCGAGCTTGCGCGCTCGGGGGTCGGTGATGTCCGCGCGCTCGGACACCATGATCGCGATGGAGTGGTGCGGTATCATCGACTTCATCCAGCTCTGGTCCTCGACCGTGACCTGGCTGCGCATGAAGTACAGACCCACCAGCCACAGGACGCCCGACGCGACGAACAGCGCGATGTTGACGCGGCGGTCCTTGTACATGTGCAGCATGAAGGCGAGCATGATCGCCAGCATGGTCCCGAACATCAGCGTGGACATGAAGAAGCGCGTCTCGGAGAGGTGGAAGTCCCCCCAGCGGTAGATGTTCAGGTACATGAAGAAGTACATGAACACCGTCGAGGTCAGCACCATCGTGAGCAGACGGCCGTAGCTCTTCCAATCGATGCTCTTCTCGTCCGAGCCGTGATCGCCGTGGTCCATGGTTCCCTCGTTCTCTTCGTGCGAGCGCGTGACGTTGCCGCCCTTACCCCTACCAGGTAGGAGTGCCTTGTTGCGGGAACGGCTCCTAGCCCCTCCTGGTTCCCCCCTCCGCGAGGTTCGCGCACAGGGCGATGTCAGCCTACGAAGACCGGTGCGAAACCGCCGCCTTCGGTCAGCATGTTGGTCGCCTGCCCCTGGTAGATGCGCGCCGCCGCGAGAAGGACGGTGCCGGCATGCGTGTAGAGACGGACGTCGACCTTTCGTCTCACGGTCTCGCCATCTAGCTCGACGGAGCGTTCCGGCGCGGGGACGAAGGACTGGGCGACGTAATCGGCGTCGACGATGTCCCTGAAGACCGAGCGGGTCAGCTTCGCGCCGCGATAGACGCCCTTGCTGGCATGGCTGGCTACGGGTTTGAAGAACAGAGACTTCCGCGCTGTCCACAGACTTTCCGCGTCGCTCGCTGTGACGGCGACCGTCCGCGGGATGAGCCGTAGAGCGGAGAGGTCGGCATCGCTCGCCCCCAGGCCGCGCATACGATCGGGGTCCGAGAGAAGGGTCAGGTTCCGCTTGTGCGCGAGGAGGGCATGGTGCCGAGGCGAAGGCGAGACCAGAGCGGTTGCCTCATCATAAGCCCATCGCAGCGAAGCATGCCCTGGGTCGGACAGGCCGAAGTCGGTCGATCTGTTGTAGACGAGGTCGACTGCACCCTTCCCACCGACCAGTCGATCGCCAGCCGCCGAGAGGCGCGACGGATCAGCGACCTCGACAGCGATGCCGTGCCGTTCGAGCATGGCCTTCGCGAGCTCGAACTCCGGATGGAGGAACTGTGCCGAAGGCGCATCGTCGACGATCGCGACGCTTTTGAGGCTGCTTGTACGCCCGGCGAGCCACCATTCCCGACGGAAGGCTTGGGTCACGCCTTCCTCGAAGCGTTCAGCGGGCTCCTGGTCGTTCCAGCAATGGCAAGCGGCTTCCGCGGCCGCTGCGCACAAGAAAGCGCCGCCGGCGTTGGTGTTGATCTCGATGAGGCGTGGCCCTTCATCGGTCAGATGGAAGTCGTACCCCATGAAGAGACCTTCGCCGTGCGACTGGCTGTCGAGCGCAGAAGGTGCCCACTGGGAGACCGCTTCGCGGTAGGCCGGCAGGCGCGAGAGGGCTTCGACGACGCTGACGAGGTCGGTCATCGCCTCGAAGTCGGTTCGAGGGACGCGGACCGAGAAGCCCGCGAAGAGATGCGGTTTGTCGGCGAGATGGCGCCCGAAGAAGCCTTCCTCGCCCGCCAGGCGGTCGACCGCGTCGACCAGTTTCGGGCGTTCGATGCTCTCACAGCTGCAGACGCTGCGGAGGTCCGAGCGACAGTCCGGTGCCGCGAAGCGTTTCATGTCGGCGACGCGGCACAGAGCATTCGCCTGCTCAGCGGGATCAGGGCCAGCGGCACGAGGAGCCACTGAAGGACGGGGGACACACCGATCCCAAGGCCAGGCAGGATCGGCATCAGCTCGCCGTAGGACCAGCGATCCCAGACCTCCGTCGCCAGGTACTCCGCGATGAGGGTGATCCCCACGCCGACGATCAGGAACGTCGCTATCGTCTTCGTCGCCGGGGAAGCGATCCAGTGGCGACTTCGGCCCGCGACTGCAGCGCACCAGAACGCGACGAGCACGATCCCGACGTCGCCGAAGGTTGCGATCGTGCACGTCTTGACCGCCTCCCAATGCGGCGCATCAGGTATGTCGCCGTAGAGCGGCACCTGCCAGAACTCCCAAACGAAGTTCAGAAGGAACCCGAACAGCGCGACGGGCACTTCGGGGGTGTCGAAGACCGACCGCTTCGCCATCACGTCAGCGTCCTTCGATCGTCCGGTAGCCGCCGGCCTTCCACGCTTTCATCGACCCGAGATAGACGTCGACGTCGGTCCAACCTGTCTGCAGCAGGATCGAGGCGGCGATCGAGGCGCGTGCGCCGCTCCCGCACATGACCGTGACGGGGGCGTTCTTCGCGAGGCTCTCCGCCGCGCTCGGCAACTCGCCGACATAGGCATGCTGAGCGCCTTCCACATGGCCCGCTTCGAACTCGTCGACCGATCGGACGTCGAGGAGCGTCCACCGATCGGCGCGCTGATCGACGCGCTCGTTGACGGCCTGCGTATCTACGAGGGGGACCGACGCGAACGCCCTGTCCTTCGTCGCCACCGGCACGATGCCCGCGTGGTAGCCCACGACGCGGTCGTAGCCGATGCGCGCCAGCGTGCGGGTCGACCCCGCCGCTTGATCGGCGTCACGCGCGACCAGGACGATGTCGCGATCCGCGTCCAGGAACCAGCCCGCGAAGGCCGCGATCATGTCCGACGGGATGCAGTAGGCGCCGGGCACGTGCGCGCCGGCGAAGTCCGCGACGCCGCGCACGTCGACGAGTTGGGCGCCGCCGAGGTCGTAGAGCGCCTCGGGCCCCACGGGCGGCGGCAGCAAGTCGCGCGGGCTGCGCCCGCCGCCCTCGGCGTTGAGCTGCTCCATCAGCCGGAAGTAGGGGGGCTGGTAGTGATGCTCGGCGACCTTCGCGTCGATGAAGGCTTCCCGGTCCTCGATCCGAAGGCGGGGATTGTTCGCCCGCTCGTGCCCCAGCGTCGAGAACTCCCGGTCCGCCATGCCAGACCCGCAGACGGAGCCCGCCCCGTGGGCGGGATAGAGGATGGCCTGATCGCCGAGGCTCAGGATCTTCCGCAAACTGTCGAAGAGAAGTCCTGCCACCTCGCGCTTCCGGTCGGGGTAGAAGTCGGTCCGTCCGACGTCGCCGACGAACAGGGCGTCGCCGGTGAAGACGCCGACCGCGCCGTCGTCATAGGACGAATCGTGGAGGGCGTAGGACAAGCTGTCGTCCGTGTGGCCGGGCGTCTCCAGCACCTCGATCCGTGCGTCGCCGAATGCGAAGCCGTCACCCTGGCGGGCGGTGTCCGCATAAACGATCGGCTCCGCAGGGTTCGGGCCGTGCCAGATTTTGGCGCCCGTCACGCTTGCCAGAGCGGGCGCGCCGGAGACGAGGTCTTCGTTCCGGTGCGTCTCGAAGATGTGGACGATCCGCATGCCGTTGCGGCGGGCAAGGTCCAGATAGGCTTCGATGTCGCGCCGCGGGTCGATGACGGCCGCCTCGCTGCCCGAGCCGAGGAAGTAGGACAGATGGGCGAGGCCGTCGGACTTGATTTTCTCGAGGATCATAAGGGTTTCCTTTCCGGACTAGAGTTCGATGCCGACCATTGCGGCGACCTCGCGGGATAAGGCAGCCGGGCTTTCGTCGAAGGCGTTCTCCGTTCTGCCGAGAGACGGCTTTGCGCGTACCCAGTCATCGGTGACGACCGCATCGAGGAGGAAGTGAGCGAGGTCTGCGTTCCGTGTACGAAATACATCTGCAGGCAGGCGGCGATCCTGGACTTCGTAGCTTCCGCTGCGTGGCTTCTCGAGCAGCCAACCGGGCCGGACCGCTGTCCAGTCGAGGCGAGAGTTCTCTAGCTGGTCCTCCATCTCCCGCATCTCTTCCAAGATCGCCGACAGGGCAGGAATCACGCTGGCGCGAAACCACGCAGGCAAGCGCTCGTCCTTCTCGACGAAGGCGGCCGAGATCACGCAGAGCCGTGACGCACCCGTCTCGGTCATTGCGGCGACGATGTTCGCGGTTCCTTTCGAGTAGAGCGGCGGGGGATCGGTCATCGCCGCAGGCGAGAAGCCGAGACCGAGCGCAGACACGACCCGGGGGTGGCCCTTCAGATGCTCGGTCAGATCGTCTTCCAGGACGTCGACCTGGCGGTGAACGGCCCCATCATCCTCCGCCCGATCCGGGACTGTGTGATCGAGCCCAAGCACCGTCAGTCCCCGGTCGACCGCTTGGTTGAGGACGTGCGTGCCGGTCTCGCCGCTTGCGCCGAAGACAACGAGGTCGAAGTTTTGGCTGCTCATGGGCGCGTTCTCCAGCCGATACGACCACTTGCGTCGGATTTAAGTGTCAGGAAGGCGCCGACGGCGAGCGTCAAGTCCGCCCCGATACAGAGGCCGGCCCACCAACTAGGTGCCGGGGTTCCGAGCTGTGCGACCCCGACGTCAAAGCCAGCGTGGACGGCAAGAGCGACAGGCAGCACTAAGGGACGCCGGACGTAGCCGTAGAACGCCGCGCCGATGAAGAGCGCTGCGATACTCGTATTCACGGCCAGCGTCGCTGAGTCGGTGCCGATGGCGAAAACTGGGTAGAAGAAGGCGATCGCCATCAGGAGCGTTGCGTAAAAAGCTCTCTCCTTTCCGAGGCCTGTCCACCATGATACCGCGAGGAACGGGACGGCAAGACTGATTCCGATCAGGATGGGCTCCATGGTCAGACCTCCTTCTGGACCCATTGGAAGAACGCCGAGGCCGACATCGAGATGGAGAGGAAGCCCGTGAACGATTCCAGGCCTGCCAGAGAAGCAAGGTGGCCGGTGGGCATGACCTTGCCGAGTCCCAGCGTCGTGAAGGTCGCCATTGAGAAGTAGTAGATGTCCATGAAATCCGCCTCTGCAGGCTCCTTGAAGTCACCGAGTCCTAGGGCCCGGCCGAGTTCGTACGCTCCAGCGAAGGCACCCACTTCAGCTAAGTGTAGAGCGAGTAAGACCAGGCACAGGCCCGCAAAACCAGTCGGACCACGGTTCCTGAGTTTTGGAACCGAGGCGGCGAGCACCGCGTAGTGCGTCGTCAGGATACCGACGAAGAGGACGGACGCGATCAGCAGTGCGGCGATCACAGGGACTTCGTCCGCATGCGTAGCGCGTTTCCGATGACGGACACGGAGGACAGGCTCATGGCCGCTGCGGCGATCATCGGGTTGAGGAGGATGCCGGTGAACGGATACAGGACACCCGCCGCGACCGGTACGCCGAGGCCATTGTAAACGAAGGCGAAGAACAGGTTCTGCCGGATGTTCCGCATGGTCATTCGGCTCAGGCGCTGCGCGGCGGCGACGCCCCGCAGGTCACCACGGACAAGTGTGACACCTGCGCTCTCCATCGCCACGTCGGTCCCCGTACCCATGGCGATCCCGACATCGGCTCTGGCGAGGGCGGGCGCGTCGTTGATGCCGTCGCCCGCCATCGCGACCTTGCTGCCCGCTGCTTGAAGCTCGCCGACGATCCGGTGCTTGTCTTCGGGTGACACGTCGGCATGGACCGCGTCGATGCCGACCTCCGCCGCGACGGCCTCCGCCGTGCCCCTGGCATCACCGGTCAACATGACCACTTTGACGCCCGCCTCGTGGAGGAGGCGGATCGCTTCGGGTGTCGACGCCTTGATCGGATCGGCCACTGAAATGAGGCCCGCCGGTTGTCCGTCGACCGCGACGAACATGGCCGTCTCGCCGTTGCGCCTGCGCTCTTTCGCGCGCTTCTCGATATCCCGCGGGAGGCCGCCTTCACGCGCCATCATCTTAGCGTTGCCGATCGCGACGCGACGGCCGTCGACCCGGGCGTGGACGCCTTCACCGGTAACCGATTGAAAGTCCGAAGCTTCGCGCCTGGGGACGCCCCGTTCCTCCGCGCCACGAACGATCGCCTCGGCGAGGGGATGTTCGGATGCGCGTTCGACTGCCGTGGTGAGCGAGAGAAGCTCTGTATCGTCGAAGGCCTCGGTCGGCTCGACGCCGACCAAGGCCGGGCGTCCCTCAGTCAAGGTCCCGGTCTTGTCGACGACCACCGTGTCGACCTTCTCGAAGGCTTCGAGCGCTTCGGCGTTCTTGATGAGGACGCCGTTCTGGGCGCCTTTGCCGGTGCCGACCATGATCGACATCGGTGTGGCCAGACCGAGCGCGCACGGACAGGCGATGATCAAGACCGCCACGGCGTTGACGAGGGCGAAGCTCAGTGCGGGTTCCGGTCCGAAGATCGCCCAGACGATGAAGGAGAGGATGGCGACGACGATGACGGCCGGTACGAAGATGCCGGCAACCCTGTCCACCGAGCGTTGGATCGGCGCGCGGCTCCGTTGGGCTTCGGCGACCATGCGCACGATCTGGGAAAGCGTCGTGTCCTCGCCGACCCGGTCTGCCGTCATGACGAAGGCACCGGTGGCGTTGACGGTGCCGCCGGTGACCGTGTCGCCTTCGGCCTTTCGGATCGGGAGGGGCTCGCCCGTGATCATGCTCTCGTCGACGGACGAGCTGCCTTCCAGCACCTTGCCGTCGACTGGCACCTTCTCGCCCGGTCGTACGCGAAGGCGATCGCCCTCGCGCAGCGCGTCGAGCGGCACTTCGGTCTCCACACCGCCCGGGTCGATGCGCGTCGCGGTCGGCGGCGTAAGCTCGAGAAGCGCTCGGATCGCGCCGGAGGTGGCGCTGCGAGCACGCAGCTCGAGTACCTGCCCGAGCAAAACAAGCGTGACGATGACCGCGGCTGCCTCGTAGTAGACGCCGACATTTCCGTCCGGGTTCCTGAAGGCGGGCGGGAAGACCCCTGGGGTTCCAGTCGCGACGATCGAGAAGAGGTAGGCCACGCCGACGCCAAGCGCGATCAGCGAGAACATGTTGAGGTTCCAAGTGCGGAAGGACTGCCAACCCCGTACGAAGAACGGCCAGGCTCCCCAGAGAACGACCGGGGTGGCGAGCGCCAACTGGATCCACTGCGCCAAGTCGTCCGCGATGAACCGCTCGAACGGGCGATCCGGGATCATGTCGCCCATCGCGTAGATGAAGAGCGGGACGGTCAATACGGCCGACACCCAGAAACGGCGCGTCATGTCGCGAAGCTCGGTCCGGTCCTCTTTACCGACAGTGACGTCCTCGGGCTCCAGGGCCATGCCGCAGAGCGGGCAGGGACCTGGCTTGGGCGCTCGGACCTCCGGGTGCATCGGGCAGGTGTAGACCGACCCGTCGTAGCCCGGTGGGAGGGTGTCGTAGGCGCCAGCCGGCGCGGCCGGCGCAGCGGCGTCGCCGTGACAGCAGTCGTGCGTGACGTCGCCGACCTCATCGCCCTCGCGGACGAGATCCATGCCGCACTTACCACACACGGCAGGGTCGGTGCTTCGCACGTCCGGATGCATGGGACACGCGTAGACGTCGCCAGCGTAACCCTCGGTGACCTGGTCACCTCGGACGACGGGACGGTCGTCGCTCGCTTCGAGCCCTGACCCGGCGTACGAAGCGTTCACGATGCATCCCCTTCGCGAGCCGCTTGGCGGGTACCTTGGGTGCCCCGCCAATCGCCGAGCGCCTGGGTAGCCGGCTCGTACCCGTCGAGCGCGCTCCGTCGCAGGGTGAACCGCGCGAGGATCACGCCGTAGACGAGCTTCGAGAAGATGTCGGCGGTCGTGAACAAGAACTGCCGCATCACGATAACGACCTCCCCCTCTCCGAAGGCAGGCAGCAAGTAGGCGATCGGGTAGAGGCCCCAGAAGAACAGGAAGTAGAAGAACAGGTTCTTCAGCCAGGGATGGAGCGTATCGGGGGTGTGCTGGCGCCCCTCACGCAGGACGCGCCAGACCCCCCAGACCAGGACGAGGAAAGGCAAGGTGCTCACGAAGCCCCAGACGAGCATCGTGCCCACGCTCGCGTGCTCGTAGAACTGCCCGATCAGGCCGGTCCAGATCATGCCGATCGCTGCGACCGTGAGGATCCCGAACCAACGGTGAAGTCGTTGCCTGGGCAGGTTCAATGCGAGCAGCAGCTGCGCGATCAGCAGCGGGATGGTGATGGTCCAGTTCGCGTAGCGATAGGCGTTCGAGAACACCTCGTCCTGGCGCGGCATCCAGCCGCCGAGAGTGTACAGGTATGCGGACTGCCAATCGGCGTACTCACGGTACAGGCTGAGGCCCGCCGCGATCATCACCACCGCGCCGAGCCAGCTTCCCAGCCGGTACTTCGGCGCCAACTGCGTCGAAGACGCCAGGAAGAACACCGAGAAGGCGAGGTGCGCGCCGAAGCCCACCATCAGCAGGACGGCGACGAGCTGCCAGGCAGGATGCGGAAGCACCGCGAAGTTCTCGACGTTCAGATGAACGCTGCTCGAGTCGATCATGTCGTTCTCCGTTTAGTCGCCGGCCGGTCCCGTCTGCCAAAAAACACCCTACCCCCGTACCCATTCCATGGAATCCGACGTATGGGAGTCGTTGAGGTTCACCCGTGCTCCTCGGCATGGCTCTTGGCCTCCTCGTGCGGCTCAGATCGAGCTAGGAACCACCGTTCCAGCGCAAACGTCGCCGCGACGCCGCCGTAAGCGACGGCGACGACGACCCAGTCCGACTGCAGCTTCACCGTGGTGAACGCCGCCAGGACTAGGCCGTCCAGGACGAGTGCGCTCGTCACGATCCAGGCCTTCGCATCGACCTCCTCTCGCAGGTGGCGAAGCACCCCCCAATGGATCGCCATGTCCATGATGAGGTAGAAGATCGCGCCGAGCGAGGCGATCCGGGTCAGATCGAAGAACACGGCGAGCAGGCCCGCCGCGACGACGGTGTAGATCAGGAGGTGATGCTGAAGGTCGCCGGGCAGGTGGAAGTGCCGGTGGGGTATCAGCTTCATCTCCGTCAGCATGGTGAGCATGCGCGAGACCGCGAAGACGCTCGCGAGCAGTCCGGACGCCGTAGCGATGAGCGCGACAGCGACGGTGAACCACTCGCCCCACTGGCCGACCGCGGGGCGGGAGGCCTCTGCCA
Organism: Parvularcula dongshanensis; assembly: GCF_014199615.1. Taxonomy (GTDB): domain Bacteria; phylum Pseudomonadota; class Alphaproteobacteria; order Caulobacterales; family Parvularculaceae; genus Parvularcula; species Parvularcula dongshanensis. Next base: position 45,197 of record NZ_JACHOB010000007.1, read on the forward strand.
GCGCGTAGTTCTTCGCTTCGACGATCTCAGGGACCGTCAGCGACGCCGCCACGCCGAATGCCACGATCAGGTAAACCGCGAGGCAGGTCGCGAGCGACCAGACGATGGCCCGGCCGACGTTCTTAGTGGGGTCCTTCACCTCGCCGCCTGAGTTGGTGATGGTCGTGAAGCCCTTGTAGGCGAGGATGGCGAGCGCCGTGCCCGCGACGAAACCAAAGGCGTCCGTATCGTTCGCGATGCCATCGTCGTAGGGCACGAACTCGAAGCCGGCCGCCCACATCGCGACGAGGCCGAAGACGACGATGCCGCCGATCTTGATGATCGCCGCCACCTGGCTGACGCCGCCGATCCACTTGTTGCCGGCCGCGTTCACGACGTAGGCGAAACCGATCAGGCCGACGGCTAAGAGAGCGACGAACAGGCCGTTTTCCTCGGCGCCGAAGGGACGGAGCGCGTAAGTGCCGAAGGTCCGGGCGACCAGGCTCTCGTTGATGATCATCGAGAACGCCATGAGGAGCGCGCAGGCACCGGTCATCGTGCCCTCGCCATACGCCTTCTTGAGATAGGCGGCGATGCCGCCTGCCGACGGGAAGGCGTTCGACATCTTCACGTAGGAGTATGCCGAGAAGCCGCTGATCACTGCGGCAAGCAGGAAAGCGAGAGGGAAGAGGTCGCCCGCGAGCTCGGCAACCTGCCCCGTAAGGACGAATATGCCGGCTCCGATCATCACGCCGGTACCCATGGCGATTGTGCCCCAGAGGCTCAGGCTGCCTTCCTCGTAGTCGGTCTTCATGGTGTCCCCTCTGACCCGTGGATCGCGAAGACGGAACGGTTGCCCGCACCGTCGAACAGGATGGTGCGGTATGTGGGCCGAGGGCCGTCCGGCACCTCCATACCCGGGCTGTTCGGCACCATGCCGGGCAGGGCGAGCCCGATGCCGTCGGGCCGTTCGCTCAGCAGGCGTTCAATGTCCGGCGCGGGGACGTGGCCTTCGATCACGTAGCCGCCGACCTCGGCGGTGTGACAGCTGGCGAGGTCGTCCGGCACGCAGAGGCGGCGGCGCACGGGGGCCAGGTCGGCATGCTCTACCACGCGGACGTCGAACCCAGCCTCATCCGCGTAAGCTGCCCACTCGCCACAACACCCGCACCATGGCGTCTTGTGTACCAACATCGTCCTGTCGTGGGCGCCAACCTTCTCCGTGTCAGTTCCCCTGCGATCGCGTTCAACGAGGAAGACGACTGCCAGTACGACGAGGACCGAGAACGCTGTGAGGATGGTCAAAGGACCACGACTCGTCGCCGCACCGACCAAACCCTGATGTTCGGAGCGCGGCATCAGTGCGCGTGTCCCGGTTCGCCGTGTGGCGCTGGCTCGTCCGCCATTGATCCGGCTTCTTTGGATGAGGAGGGTGCGGGCGTTCCAAAGCTCCAGTGCAGATGCGTGACGAGCCAGCCGTCCGGCGTCTCTTCCATGATGGCCGTCTCAACCAGCGGTCGCGCTTCGTCTCGGGCGACGGTGGTCACCTCGAAGGTGGTCAGCACCAAAGCGGCCGCTTCACCGAGCGAGCGGACGGAACGGCCGGTTCGCTGCATCTTCCGCGCGGTCGAGGCGGCGAGGTCCGATCCCATGTGGTGAGACGCGTAGGCGGCCAGACCATCCTCGACGCCGCCGCCCTCCGCGACGAGGAGTCCTTCAGAAAGCACCGACCGCAACGCGACCTCGTCGCCGGCAGCGTAAGCTGCGGCGAGGCTCTCAGCGACCGCTTCGGGTGATGACTGGTCGACGTCGACCGTGGCCGGCTGCGTCGCCTCCGCGGTTCCCAACCCTTCGTCATCGTGCGAATGGCCGTCCACGCCGGACCCGGCTGCCCCCTCGTCGTCATGGTGACCTGGGTCGGCATCCTCACCGTGCGGGTGGCCGTCGCTCTCGACGGCGGAAGTGGTTCCCTCGCCATGGTCGTGGTCGTGGCCGTCGCCGCTCCCAGCTTCGGGAAGGCTCTCCACCCCGAGGCCGTAGGAGTAGACTAGTTGACCGCCCCACCAGGCCGTGACGCTGAGAAGCGCCGCCGATACGATCACGCCGGAAGAGAGGGCCGTCGACGGCCTCCGAGCCCGCCGCCACCACCGCCAAGCGGCGAGCAGGACGACGAGCGTCCCGGTCGGCACCGCCCAGTTCCGGTGGGTGGTCATCGCCTCGTGGCTGGGGCCGTCATGGGCGACGGAGTAATAGGCTTGGAACCCGGCTGCGATCGTGAGGACGACGGAGACCCCTGCGAGGAAGAGGCTCCAGTCCGCAGCGGCCGATAGACCCGGCCTTTGCCGGAACCGCGGCAGGAGAGCGAGGCCGTAGAGGCCTGCGGCGACGACCGTCAGCGCGTAGGCGAAGTGGACGAGGACTGGGTGGATGTTGGGTTCGATCAGGTCGAGCGTCATGCTGGCTCTCCTTCAGTACCAAGAGCGGATACCGAGGACGAGACGGGCGTCGTTCGGATCGCCGCCTGAGTCCTGGGCGATCTGGCTGGTCTCTCCGAGCGCGGACGACCAGGCGACACCGACATAGGGCGCGAACTCACGCCTGATCTCGTAGCGCAGGCGCGTCCCGACGCTGATACCCGTGAACCCGGCACCCAGGTCTTGATAGCCGACATCCTGGGCCGCTGCCTCGACTTCCAGCCGGGGCTGCAGGATCAGACGCTGCGTCAGCAGCACCTCGTACTCTGCCTCGAACCGGGCAGTCAGGTCGCCGTTCTCGGACAGGAACAACGCCCCATCCACCTCGAACCAGTAGGGCGCGAGGCCCTGGAGTCCGACCACTGCGTAGGTCTCGCCGGACGGCTCGAAGTCCTGCCGGATGCCCGCTTGCAAATCGAAGTACGCCGTGATCGCGCGAGAGTAGAGGAGTTGGACTTCGGCCTCCTCGAACGCGTTCTCGCCGAAGTCGTACTCGCCCTCGGACTTCACCCAGGCCTTGTTGATGTCGCCACCATAGTAGCCTTGCACGTCCCAAAGCCCGACGCCGTCCTCTCCAGTGTCCTGCCACTCCAACCGGTCGGTCATCAGGAGGCCGTAAGGCGTCTCTCCGTTCTCCTCTAGAACGCGGTCACGGGCTCGAGCCATGACTGCTGGACCGTACACGTCGTCGGCCGCGTTCCACGGCGGGTTCTCGGGTGCCTCCTGGGCATGGGCTGGCATGACGGCTGAGCCGAACGAGATGAGCGCTGTGGTGAAAGCAAGGGGGCGCTTCATCGGCCACCCCCCATGCCGGGCATGTCTGTCATCGTGCCTGCCGGTTCCGACGCCTTCGGTCGCCCTTCCATGCCCCCATGATCCATGCCGTTCACCGGATCGACCAACGTCTCATCTGGGTTCGTCGCGACCGGTGGTCCCATGCCGACCATCTCGAGCGGCGGCCTCTCCTCGATCGGCAACACGCTGACGACCTGCATCATGCCGGCATGCATGTGGTAGAGGAGGTGGCAGTGGAACGCCCAGTCGCCGAGCTCGGGCGGGGTGATGTCCACCGAGAGCTTCTCGCCGGGCTTGGTCAGGATCGTGTGCAGGCCGGGAAGGTAGCGCTCGCCGTCCGGATCCCGGTCGTAGCCGGGAATGACGAGGTCGAAGAACATCCCGTGCAGGTGGATCGGGTGGGGCATCATCGTGTCGTTGACGAGGGTCAGCCGCACGCGCTCGCCCTGGTAGAACTTGATGCTCTCCTTCACGTCCGAGAACTTCACCCCGTCGAACGCCCACATGTAGCGCTCCATGTTCGAGGTAAGGTGGATCTCGACCTCCCGCTCCGGAGGTCGGACGTCGGCGTTCGGACGCAGGCTGCGGAGTTGCGCGTAGGTGAGGGTCCGGTGCGGAACGTGCTCTAGCCCGATGCCAGGCTCGTCGAGCCGGTTGATGGGGTTCATCGCCGTCGTCGCCACGCCTGGGCCGTCGGGGTGACGGTGCGCCTCCATCTTCATCTCTCCGCCGCCCATGTTCATGCCAGCCATAGCGCCGCCCATCGCCGTGCCGTTCGAAGGCGGCTCCGGCTTCATCCCTTTCGTGGTCTCGGTCTCCGGGTAGGTCAGCGCATGTCCCTGACCTTCCATGCCAGGCTCGCTCGGGGTCGCGCCGGCCATCTCCATTCCGGCCATGCCGCCCATTCCAGACATGCCCATGTCCTTCATCGTCAGGAGGGGGCGGGGGCGCAGAGCAGGGGCCTCGGCGATCTGGCCGAGGCGGGGCGTCAACGTGGCGAGCGCCTGGTCCGACCCGTCGATCGACGCGGCGACGAAACGGTAGGCGCGATCCTTCGGCTCGACAATCACGTCGTACGTTTCGGCGGTGCCGATCTGGAACTCGTCCGTCTCGACGGGGCGCACGTCGAGGCCGTGGACGTTCACGACCGTCATCGGAAGGTCAGGAATGCGGACGTTGAAGATCGACATGGCCGAGGCGTTGATGATGCGCAGGCGCACGCGCTCGCCTGGCGCGAAGAGGCCCGTCCAGTCGTCAGTCGGGCCGTGGCCGTTGACGAGGTAGGTGTACTGGGCACCGGTCACGTCCGCGATGTCGGTCGGCGTCATGCGCATGCCGCCCCACATGGCGCGGTTCTCGATCGCGGCGCGGAAGCCGTCCTCCCGGGCGTCCGCGACGAGGTCGCCGACGGTCCGCTTTTGAAAGTTGAGCGTGTCGCCCATCTTCTTGAGTTCGGCGAAGAGGCGGTGCGGGTCTTCGAAGGTCCAGTCGGACAGGACCATGACGTACTCGCGGTCGTAGGGTGCGGCTTCCTCACCGGCGGCGTCGATGACCATCGGGCCGTACAGGCCAAGCTGCTCTTGGAAGGCGCTGTGCGAGTGGTACCAGTAGGTTCCCGACTGGATCAGCGGGAAGCGGTACTCGAAGGTCGAACGCGGCGCGATGCCAGGGAAGCTGACGCCTGGGACGCCGTCCATATCGAAGGGGACGAGCAGACCGTGCCAGTGAACGGACGACCACTCGTCGAGTGTGTTGTGGACCCTCAGGGTGACCGTCTCGCCTTCCTTCAAACGAACGAGCGGCGCGGGCAGACTGCTATCGATCGCTACGCCCATCGCAGCGCGTCCATCGATCCGGACGGGAGAGCGCGCGATGCGGAAGTCGTAGGTCGTCTGGGTGGTCGGGTTCAGTCCTGTGTTTCCGCCGCGTGCGTCGCGCGCCCAAGCGGGCAGAAGAGCGGAAGCAGCGAGACCGCTGGCAGCGGTCCCCATGAAAGTGCGTCGTGTTTGCATGATGTCCTCGAGGCTTGATATTCGTCCGGCGGAAGGCATGCGGCAAACGGCCGCCAGACGAGCGTCAAGCGATCAGGACATCGAACCTGCTGATGGGGGTCGGTGCAGCCGGCGGTGGACCCCGCGGAGCGTGAAGCACCCACCCCTCGCGGACAGCGACTATGGCTATAGAAAAAGCGGGAAGGATGGCATCGGAAGCTGCCGGACTATCGGACGCGCTGGCAGCCTCTGCGATGACCAGCGCCTTGGCAACCGTGCAGTGCTCACAATCATCGGGTGGACAATCCTCCGGGGGGCAGTCGCCAGTCGCCAACTGATTGTTCTTTAGGTGGTGACCGACCTGGTCGGCCTGATGGCCATCGCCGACATGTCGAGCCTTCTCAACGGTCGCTGACGCCCGCAACGCGATAGGCTCACCTTGCGCTGACAAACAGCCGCACAGTGCCTGCCCTAGCACCAGCAAAGCTGCTAGAGCTGGAAGCAACGGTCTGTCACTGCGGGGAAATCCCACGTCGGCAACCCTCCTCACAATAGAAGCAACATATACCGTGCCCGGGTAGCGTCAATGAACCAAGACACAATCAAGCGGCTTCGTCGCATCGAAGGCCAAGTCAGAGGTATCTCGGGCATGATCGAGGATGATCGCTATTGCATCGATATTCTCCACCAGATCACGGCCGTGAAAGCAGCTCTCCGTAAGGTCGAGAGCCAGATCTTGAAGGATCACGCAGCGACTTGTGTCGAGAGCGCGCTGTCTACGAAGGACTCCAAAGCGGGCCGCGAGAAGTTCGATGAGCTGATTGAGCTATTCGAGCGGCAGTCCCGTTAGGAAACCCTACCTGGGTATATGCGCTGGGTCGAGAAGGCCAAGGGAGCTTCGGCAGGTGCCGTATTTGCTGGCAGAGCGGATTGCCGCCGACCGCGAGCCCCGCATCGAGAGCATGGCAGATCATGGCCAACGCGGGCGGCTCGGCTGTCGCGTGGCGGCTCGATTGAGCGGAAGGTAGGTCCGAGGTGCCACACAGGCGTTTTCTGAATGACACCCCTTCGCGGATATCTTTCATGACAGGCACCAAGAGCGAGGTGTTGATACGTTACGAGTCCTAATACTCAAAGAGGCATAATGGATCCCGAAAGTCTGATGAAAGGATCAGTTTTCGGATCTTGTGCCCAGCGCAGAGTGCCTGGAAAGCATTTGTCAAACTCAGCAACACAAACTTAAGTTCGCGGCAAGGAGCGGGTCGACGGAAGATATCAACGCGGCGATGGGCTTTAAGATGTCCGGTGCTTGTAGCTCGTCTCGCCGTAACTTCTTTTGCTGACGCGTTCGGCCTTACCACATACCGGCCGAGACCTTCACGCCTCCAACCCGTAGAAGCGTCCCAACAATGTGGCGCCGTCGTCCAGCGCCAAACCGGGGACGACCGCAGAAGGATCGTACCCGTCGGTCTCGACGTCGTTTATGAAGGCGGTCAAGTCACTTCTGATTTGGTCGGCGACGTCGATCTTTCCGGTCGCGGGAAGTAGCTGGGTGAGCCGGAAAACATCGGCACGATGCTTCCTGATATCCTTTGAGGCGACCCGTTCACCCGCTGCGTGGCGTCGGGAGAGATCAAGGAAAGCCCGGGCCTTGAACGGGATGAGGGTCGCCGCGTCGATTAAGCTGAGCCCGTTCTTTGCGACGCGTCGTTCGAGCAGCAGGTTGTAGTAGTCGTCGTCGACGAGAATTGCAGACAGGCTTAGCGCTTCATCTTCGATTGGAATTGGCGATAGGGTCGCATCCTCCGGCAAGAGAGGAACGTCTGGCCTCCGGGCGAACAACTCGATCATCGCAGGGTAGTCCGCCCGCTCAGGCTTGTGAAAACGGTAGAACTCCTTGCGCCCACTAGATCGTTCTCTCGCGCTATAGCCCCCAGCGTCCAGGAACTCCTGAAACCGGGCTGCGAAGGCGCTGTCGACGACCTCGATGCAGAGGACCACGTCGAGATCTTTCGTTGCGCGGAAATCGATACCGGCTTCGCCGAACAGCACGTCGCACGCGGCGCCGCCAATCAGCGCATAGCTATCACCGAAGTCGGCGAAGTGCTCCGTGAAGCGAGCAAGCCCTTTCACCATTCTAAATTCTCCAGCATATCGTAGGCCGCGCCCGACACGCGTTCATCGGGGTCGTTCCAGAACTGCGCGTAAAGGGAGAGGGGGTCCACGATCCTGTCCCGGGAGAGCAATCGCGGATCGTAGCGCCAAACTTCAAGCCTGGCTTCAGCCTCAACATAGACATCAACTTCTTCGCATGTGCGATCGCCCTTCAGCCGCTTCGCTTCGTGTTGACTCACCGCGTAGCATCGCAATTCGTTAGCATCGATCATGGAGAGTTCTCCGAGTGCGGACAGCCCTCCAAGTTGTAGCGGTTCCGGATCACGCCGCCACCGCACGCGGTGCTCGCGAAGAACAGGGGTGGTGAGCAGCGTCTTCGCACTGTCGATCAGCGTTTTCGGATCGGACCGAAACCGCAGAAGCTTTACACGGCCAGATCGTTGGATCCGGCCCAAAGAGAAGCCGGCCAACTCGTCGAACGCGCGTCCGACAGTCATGGCTGAGTAGCCCAGGTGGCCCGCCAGTTCGCTGACGGGCATCGGCCAGTCCTCAGGGTTCAGAAGGTAATGGAAGAAGACGGCTTGCGTTGCGGGCGCCATCTGGTCGCGCTTCGGCGGTGCCGGCGATATGAAGTGCTCTCGAAGATCGATCGCTAATTCGGGAAAGTAGAGCTGGTTGCCAGGCACGATGAACGGCACGCCGGCCTCGATGAGGCGGTCACGGAAAGTCGAGGACATCGACGAAGAGGCGAACGCGACAGGCCCCTCGTAGACGTTTCGGACCTGTCGAACATGCTTCTCGATGTTCGACGGACGAGGTTCTGCGTCGCCGTGGAAGCTCATCACCAGGCAGGCTATGCGCTCGATAACGAGCTCAGCGAAGTCGTAGCCTCTCGCCAAGAAGACCGGTAGCCCGTCTGCGCCGCCCCATGCCCGAACTTTCACCCGGGTGTGAAGCACCTTCTCCAGGTAAGCCCGGAGAGGTGTCGCCAACCGGTCGTGTTCGATATGTCGTTCGCTATCTAACATTGGAACCGGACACTAACACGCTATATGTTATCATTCAACGGCGGTGTTAGTGTCCTGAGCCAACGTCAACTTCTGCATTGTCGGTAAAGGGGGGGAAGCCGGAACGTCCGGCGTTCAGCGATCATGCCCCATCCCGTTACGCATGCCCTCGGGCATCATCTCGTGCATCGACGCCATGCAACGCTCGTGTTCTTGGCCTTCGATGTCGCAGATCGCGCTGATCCGGTAGGTACTGTCTCGGCCCTTCTCGAGCATGAAGTGAACCTCGTCCCCGGCTTCTAGCGCGGCCAGATCTACACCGCGCTTCGCTTCGAAGAACATGGTCATTGCGGCCATGCCGACGCCCTCAATCGCGTCATGGTCGATACGGACGCGGTTACCATCCTCGTCGATCTCGACGACGCGGCCCTTGCCCATGCCCATCGACATATCACCACGCATCATGGCGTCATGATCCATGCGGTCCATGTTCTGCATGTCGGCTGCCTGCATCGGCATGGCAGCCGCTCTGTCGGTGGGTGCGGTCGTCGCCGGTTCGTCGACGCTCGCATCTTCAACGCCGCAGGCGGCGAGAAGCAGGGTCGCCGCGCTCATCGTCAAGATCGTTCTCATATCGTTTCTCCTATGGGTAGGGCAGGATCGCGCGGAAGATCGCGGTCCCGTCCGGCGCGCGCGGACAAAGACCGGCCGACCCAGAGACCGACGATCACGGGGATGACGATCAGAGTCAGGAGGGTGGTCGTCACCATGCCGCCCAGCATGGGCAGGGCGATCCGGCGCATGACGTCCGCGCCGAGGCCGTCGGTGACGAAGATCGGGGCGAGGCCGACGATGATCGTCGTCACCGTCATCAGCTTGGGCCGGACGCGGGCGACAGCGCCCGCCGTGACCGCTCGGGTGAGGCCGGCCTCGTCCGAAGGCTTCGCCTCGCGAAGCTGCTGGTCGATGTAGAGAAGCATGACGACGGCCGTCTCGACCGCGATGCCGCCGAGCGCGATGAAGCCGACGGCGACCGCGACCGACATCTCGTAGCCCGCGAGGTAGACGGCCCAGAGCCCACCGATCAGGCCGAAAGGCAGCGACAGGAGGACGATCAGCGTGCGGTCCAGCCTGCCGAAGTGCAAGAGGAGCAAGAGGAAGACGAGGAGCGCCGCCGCCGGGACCGCGATGGACAACCGCGCTCGCGCCTCCTGGAGCTGCTCGTACTGCCCGGACCACTGCAGCGCGTAGCCCGGCGGCAGGTCCACGGCCTCGGCAACGACGGCGCGGGCCTCCTCGACGTAGCCCCCGAGGTCGCGATCCGCGATGTCCACGAAGACCCAGCCGGTGAGCCGCGCGTTCTCCGAGCGGATCATGGGCGGCCCGTCCGCGTAGGACACGCTCGCCACTTCGCCCAAAGGGTAGTGCGCCCCCTCCGGTCCCGGCACCAAGACGCGCGCGATGTCCTCGGGCGTCTCGCGATAGGGGCGATCGTAGCGCAAGGTGACGCCGTAACGCTCGCGCCCCTCGACGGCTTCGGTCAGGACCGTCCCGCCGAGCGCAGTCTGCACGACCATCTGGAACGTGCCCATGTCGATGCCCCGGCGCGCGAGCTCCGAGCGGTCCGGCTCGACCTCGATGTAGCGCCCGCCGAGCACGCGGTCGGCGAAGGCGGAGCGGGTGCCAGGCACGTCCGCCACTACACGCTCGACTGCTTGGGCGACCTCCGCGATCACGGAGAGGTCGTCGCCGGTCACCTTGATCCCCACCGGCGTGCGCACGCCGGTCGAGACCATGTCCATGCGGATCTTGATGGGGTAGCCGAAGGAGTTGACGAGGCCCGGCATCTGGGTGGCGCGGTTCAGCTCGCCGATGATGTCCTCCACGTCCACGCCGTCGCGCCATTCGGACTTCGGGCGAAGCTCGATCCACGTCTCGATCATCGTCAGCGGCGCGGGGTCGGTCGCCGTGTCCGCCCGCCCAGCCTTGCCGAAGACGTTCTCGACCTCCGGCACGGTCAGCATGGCGCGGTTAGTCTGCTGCAGGATCTGACGGATCTTAGTCTGGCTGACCGAGGGCAGGGTGGTCGGCATGTAGAGCAGCTCGCCTTCGTAAAGCGGCGGCATGAACTCCGAGCCGATGCGCGTCGCGGGCCACAGCGCGCTGAGCATGAGGAGCCCGGTGACGACGAGCGTCGCCCAGCGCTTGCGCAGCGCGAGCGCCAGCGCGGGCCGGTAGGCCCGCACGAAGAGCCGATTGACCGGGTTCTCGTCCTCCCGCCTGATCCGGTCGCGCAGGAACAGGACCATCAGCACGGGGACGAGCGTGACCGACAGCGCCGCGGCGAACGCCATCGCGTAGGTCTTAGTGTAGGCCAGCGGGCTGAACAGGCGGAAGCTCTCGCCCGTCAGCGCGAAGACCGGCAGGAAGCTGACGACGATGACGAGCAGCGAGAAGAAGATGCCGGGCCCGACCTCGCGGGCCGCGTCCACGACGATCCGCTGGCGCTCACGCTCGCCGACCCGCCCCTCCTCGCTCCCTGATTGGGCCTCGGACAGCTTCCGCGCCGCGTTCTCGACCATGACGATGGAGGCGTCGACCATCGCACCGATGGCGATGGCGATGCCGCCGAGCGACATGATGTTCGCGGTCACGCCCTGCGCGTTCATCACGAGGAAGGCGGCGAGGACGCCCAAGGGCAGGGTGATGACGGCGACCAGCGCGGCGCGGGCGTGCAACAGGAAGATCAGCGTCACCAGCGCGACGGCGATGCCCTCCTCGATCAGCTTGTGCTCCAGGTAGCTGACGGCCCCTTCGATCAGCGGCCCCCGGTCGTAGACCGAGACGACCTCGACGCCCGCGGGCAGGCCGGGCGCGAGCTCGGCCAGGCGGGCGCGGACATCTCGCGTCACGGCCAGCGCGTTCTCGCCGTCGCGCATGACGACGATGCCCGCGACGACGTCGCCCTGGCCGTTGAGGTCCACGGCGCCCCGGCGCAGCGCCGGCCCCTCGACGATCCGTCCGAGGTCGGACAGCGTGACCGGCGTGCCGTCGCGCGCGCTGACGACGACCTGTTCGAGGTCCGCCACCTCGTTCACGTAGCCGGATGCGCGGACGACGTACTCGGTCTCGGCCTGCTCGATCGTCCGCCCGCCGACCTCGCCAGAGGCCGAGCGCACCGCCTCGGCGACGCGCGTGATCGGCACGTCGAAGGCGCGCAGGCGCAGGGGGTCGATCAGCACCTGGTACTCGCGCTCGTAGCCGCCGACCGAGGCGACCTCCGCGACCCCGTCCAGCGCGACGAGTTCCAGCTTCAGGTAGTAGTCCTGGATCGTGCGCAGGTCCGCGAGGCTCCGCTCGCCCGTCCGGTCCAAAAGCGCGTACTGGTAGACCCAGCCGACCCCCGTGGCGTCCGGCCCCATCTGCACGTCGGCCGCGTCCGGCAGGTCCGTACGGACCCGCGCCAGCGCGTTCGCCACCCGGTCGCGCGCCCAGTAGAGGTCCGTGCCGTCCTCGAAGACGATCGTCACGAAGCTCGTCCCGAACATGGACGCGGCGCGCACGTCCTCCGTGCGCGGCAGGCCGAGCAGCGCGGAGGAGAGGGGGTAGGTGACGAGGTCCTCGACCACCTGCGGGGACTGCCCGGGGAAGTCCGTGCGGACGATGACCTGCGTGTCGGTCAGGTCGGGGATCGCGTCGAGCGGCGTGCGGAGGACCGCGAGGGTGCCCGCGACCGCCAAGGCGAAGCTGAGCGCGAGCACGATCAGCCGGTTTCGCACGGACCAGCCGATGATGCGCGCCACCCAGGAGCGCGAAGGATCCTGCCCTGCGAGGTCGGCCATCAGTGCGCGTGCCTCAGGGGGGCTTCGGCGTCAGCGTCGCGCTCCAAGGGCGCGGCGCGGGGAGCTACGGGGTCGCGCGGCTCGGGGCTCGCCATCGGGTCGGGCCAGGGGACGACCGTGAAGGCCTCCTCGCCGTAAGGGTTCACGGGTGTACCGCCCTCCTGCAGCCACAGCCGCCCTTCCCCGGTACGGTAGAGCGTCAGCCCGGCCTCGTCGTAGCGGGCGGGCGCCCCCTGCAAGAGCCAAGGGCGCTGGGCGTCCGTCAGCGCGGCCAGCGCGGCCTGCACCCCGGCCGCGTCCGTCGCCGCTTGGGCCCGCCGCACGGCGGCCTGAGACGCGGCGATGATCGGCTCGAGCCGCGTGCCCGCGTAGCGGGCCCGCAGCGTGTCCCCGACCTCGACGGTCGCGGCCAGGAAGCTCGGCTGGACGTCGTAGCCGTCCACCAGCGCCTCGTGCAGGTAGAGCGCCGCGTCAGGGAAGTGCGTGACCGCCGCCAGCGCCTCTGCGTCGAGGGGCAGCTCCGAGAGCGGCGTGTCCGGCCCCGCCACCACGGCGGCGGGCGAGGCGTAGTCGGCGAGGCCCTCCGTCAGGCTCGCCTCGCTGTCGAGCAGGAACTGGCCGGACACGACGACCTGCTCGCCGGGGCTCAGGCCGGCCGTCACCTCGGTCAGGCCGAGCGCGCTGAGGCCGGTGACCACGCCGCGCGGCGCGAAGCGGCCCTCGCCGAGCGCCAGCACCACGTGCGCGCCGCGCCCGTCGCGCAGGACCGCCTCGGACGGCACGGCCAGACGCTGTGCGGCGTCCACCGCGAACGCGACGTCCGCGTAGGCGCCTGGCATCAGCCGCCCCGCCGCGTTGTCCAAGACCAGCCGCGCCTCGCCCGTGCGCGTCTCGGGGTCCACGGTCGGGTGCACGTAGTCCACCACGGTCTCGATCGGCCCGGCGAAGCCCTGGACGGTGACGACGGCGGGCGTGCCGACCTCGATCTCGGGCAGGTCGCCGGGCTCGATCGCCGCCGTCACCCAGACGGTCGCGTAGTCCTGGATCACCATGATCGGGTCGCCGGGACGCAGGTAGCTGCCCTCGCGGACGCTGAGTTCTGCGACGATGCCACCGGCCTCGGCGAAGACCGGCACGCCGTCGCCAGCGCCCGCGCCTGCCAACGTGCTGATGGCGCGCGATTGTACGCCCAGGGAGCGCAACCGCGCCTCGGCCGATGTACGACGCGCGCCCCGCGCCGCGCGGTAGTCGGCGAGCGCCGCAGTGATGTCGGGGCTGTAGAGCCGATAGAGGAGCTGGCCTGCCTCCACCGCGTCGCCCTCGGCGGCGACGGCGAGATCCTCGATCCAGCCCTCCACGCGGCTCGCGACCACCGTCTCGGTCCGCTCGTTCGCCGTCACCGTGCCGTAGGCGCGCACGATGCGCCCGAAGTCGCGGACGGCCGCGGGGGCGGTGACGACGCCCATGGTCTGGATCACCTCGGGGCTGACGCTGACGTAGCCCTCGCCGGTCCCGTCGGGTTCGACGTCAACCGGCACGAGGTCCATGCCGCAGATCGGGCAGGTCCCGAACTCGTCCGACACGTAGTGGGGGTGCATCGGGCAGGTCCACCGCTCCGTCTCCTGCGCGGCGGCAGCGCTCACCGAGAGGAAGGCGGCGAGGACGATCAGGAGCGTTCTCATCGGACGGTCTCCTCATCGATCGCGAGCAAGGCGTTCGCCCGGGCCGCCGCCGCCGTTCGCCGCGCGCGCTCGGTCGCGACCTCCGCTTCGAGCCCAAGCCGCGCGATCTCGCCGTCGAGCACGGCGGAGTAGTCGCCGTAGCCCGCCTCGTAGGCGCGCCGCTGCGCCGCGATGCGGTCTGCCAAAGCCTCGGCCTGCTGTTCTAGGGCGGTCACGCTCTCTTCTGCCGCACGCGCCTCTGCGATGAGCCCCTCGTACCGGGCGCGCGTCATCCTTGCCGCCGCTTGCAGCCGCGCCTCGGCGGCGGCCTTCTCCGAGCGCGCGGCGCGCAGGCGCGGGGCCTGAGACCGGCTCGCATAGAGCGGGACGGTCAGCGTCACCTGCGCGGACACCCAGTCGTCGCCAGGGAAGGGAACGGTCGCGCCGTCGGCGGACGCCTCGCGCTGCTGGTAGGTCAGCCCGACGCTCCAGTCCGGCCGGTAGGCCCCGCGCGCGAGATCGACGCCCGCCTCGGCCCGGTCGATGCCGCGCGCGGCGAGCGCCACGTCGTAGAAGGCCTGAGCCGCGCCGGACCAGGCGAGGATCGGCACGTCCGGCGCCTGCGTCCCTTGGGGAACCAAGCCGACGAGTTCGGCTAGCTGCGCTTCCACGCGCGCAGACTGGCCCGTTAATAACGCGCGTCGCTGCGCGACGCCTGCCCGCTCGGCGTCCACCGCGCCGAGCCGGAAGGCTACGGCCTGCCCCCCGGCAAGCTCTGCTTCGATCGCCTCGGCCAGCTCGGCATAGGTCGCGTCCTGCCGCGCTAGGACGTCGCCGCGTTCGACGAGCGCCGTCCGCTCCGCAAGCAAAGCGATCAACTCCGCGCGGAGCCGCGTCCGCTCGGCCGCCAGGCGGACCTCTGTCGCGGATGCCTCGGCGAGGCCCTGTGCGGTGCGGGCGCGGCGGGTGAGGGCGTCAGGGATCTGCTGGCTCGCGCCGAGCGCCTTGTTGGTGGGCAGGAACCGATCGAAGCCCGGATCGACGAGCGGCAGGTTGTTGACGCCCGCGCTGAGGACAGGGTCGGGCAGGGCGCCTGCGGCCCGTGCCCGGTCGCGCTGTGCCGACGCTTCCAACCGGATGGCGGAGAGCGTCGGGTAGTCGTCGAGCCGGGCCGCGACCTCAGCGAAGGGCTGCGCCAACGCGGGCGATGCGATCGCGACCAAGATCGCGATGAGGGGCAGGGCGAGCCTGCGAGCGTGTGAGAACATGGAACGGTCCAGCTGAACGAGCGAAGGCCCACACGCAGGGAGCGCGCGGGCGGGCTAAGCTCGGTCCGCTAGACCGTGATCTTGACGTGAAGCTCGACCGGGCTCGCGCGCGGCGGTGCCGTCGATAGGAGTCGAACGAAGCGACGGGGTGCCCGCGAGGTTGCACTGGAAGTGTAGGTCAGCTCGTCGCTGATGATCGCGACGAGGCTTCCATCCACGGTCTTCTGCGGTTGCAGGACGTCGCGTCCGCCCGGCGCGCAATCCTCGCATCCGTCGCAATCGGCGTGCTCGGTCGGCTCTGGCTCCGGCACCGGGCCGTGACCGCAATCATGGCTGGCGGATGTCGCGTCGAGCGGCGAGGACGCCGCCTCGGCCCCGCAGCACGCCAGGAGCGGCGCGAGTACGAACGCGATCAGAGCGATCGCGAGGAGGGCGGGACGGTTCTGCACGGTGACATACCTAGCGAGGGTATCTCAATAAACAACTACTGGCACGTTGCGGTGCGACCCTGACCGGGAGTGAGACGTTCGCACTCTTCGATTGAAAGACAGCTTCGGCCCGGGCCGGTGTATCTGGTCGAAGCCATGGTTGCTCACCCGGAGCAGGCTATTCAGAACACAGTCCGACTGGTTGATCGTCCAGCAGGCCTACCGCCACCCAACGATCTGAGACTTGTGATTAGACCATCGAGGAATTGCTGCGAAAGGGTGGAAGATGGTAGTCGCCCAACCGATTGAAGCGCCGGAAGCACCTCAGGCCCGGCAGGCTGTCGCTTCGCTCGGTGGCTATGCCTATCAGCTCTACGCATCGGCTCTGGCTTGGCTCAGGCTACCAACCGATGCGGTACTCTTCCTCGAGATCGCCGAAGACTACGCGACCGTTGCCGCGGACGCGATGACCGGAACTCAGGTCAAGCAAGAACAAGGCACAATCACGCTCAACAGCCCTGGCGTAATCCAGGCCATCGATGATTTCGTTCAACTGGTTCGCGATAACCCGGATCGGCTCGTTCAGTTCGAGTTTCTGACGACGGCAGAGCCTACCACAGAGCGGGCGTTGGGTGACCGGGTCGATGGGTTAGGGGGCATCGCGGCTTGGCGCTCGGTCGCTGAGGGAGGTCCCATAGGTCCGCTTCGTTCCCGGCTAGAAGCGATGGAACTTAAACCGGGGACAAAGGCTTACCTCGCAGGTTTGGACGATGGCGGCTTTCGAAGCGACCTAGTTCAGCGCATCACTTGGGCAACGGGTGCCCCGTCCAGTGAGGCCTTGTTCAAGCGGTTCCAGGACGGGCTTTTGGATCTGGGCAGACCACGCGGCATCCCCGCGAAGGTCGCTGATGGCGCCGCCTACCAAATCTGCGGATGGCTCCTGCGGTTCATCACGGAGGACGAGGAGCGGCGGCTCTCGGCCGCCGACCTTCTCCGCCTCTTCGACGAGGTCACGCGCGAGACCGTGCCGTCCGGTACGGTCTCTCGGGTAGCAACCGCGTTGGGACAAAGCCTTCCCGCTCAAGCGACAGGGTTACAGGTTGCGGGATCCGTGCTGGAACCGCTACCTGATCAGGGGAGCAGCGGCCTCGTCATTGCCCGCCCGACGTTGGAAGCGGACTGCAAGCGAGCGGTCAGAGGGTCCGCTGGCCTATGGCTCCATGGCGGTGTCGGATACGGCAAGACTACGACTGCTACTCGCGTTGCAGCTCCCTTGGAACGACCATGGTTCGTACTGCGCCTCCGGTCGCAGCCGCCTGAGATCGCGAGGGCATGGCTCGACCAAGCGCGCATCGAGACCTCTGTCGCGGTGCCAGGTGGCGTCCTGATCGACGATTTGCCGCCAGAACTCTTCGTGGTGGGAGACGCCCTTACAAGACTCGCAGATGGTCTTCGTACCGACGACGTGCCATTCATCGTCACATCAGGTCTGCCGCCGGAATTAGCGAACCGCGACCGACTTGGCCTGCCAGCAGATGCCGTCCATCGCGTTCCGGAATTGACGGAAGCCGAGGTCGCAAGCCTGGTCGAACTCGCCGGTGGCGACCCCGTCCTTTGGGCGAAGTACGTGTACCTCTCCAGCGGCGGAGGGCATCCGCAGCTCGCGCAGGCACTCACGATCGACCTGCGAGACAGAGGGTGGCCATTGGAAGAGGTGCAAAGCCTCGACGCGTTGCTCGGCGTCAACGCCGGGCTCGAAGCCACCAGAGAGGTTGCCCGTCGGCGGTTGATGACGTCGCTCTGCGACGAGCATCGGGCGATGCTGTACCGGTCCAGCATCGTCATCGGGACGGTCACAAACGACATCAGGTCGGCCATCGCCGGGGTCAGCCCCGCGGTGCGCTTTCCGGGCGATGCAGCGACCGCCCTATCAGGCTCCTGGTTAGAGCCAGCGTCGAACGGCTACCGGGTCTCTCCGCTCGTCAGCCGGGCCGGTCATCAAGGGCTCGGGCAGGGGGAGGTCGTCGCCACCCATGCGGCAGTTGCTAGAAGCCTCGTGGAGGGGCCACAGATCGAAGGTGGCGACATTCCGAGGATCATCGTTCACGGGTTGGCGGGGGACGCGGAAGACGTCCTGTCATTCATCAGCATGGGGCTGCTCACGCTCTATCACGACGAAGCTAAGCGGTTGGCCGTTATCGCGCCGATGGCGACTCTTCGTACCGATCAGCCGCTGCACCGCCGGTCGCCTTACGTAGCAGCGATGCTGCGGGCCGCACAGCTTTTCCTGGCCGCAGCCGACGAAGATCAGTCAGTGACAGGATTCCGCGAGATCGAAGCGGCCTTCAACGACGAAGTAGAGGCGATTGAGGCATCAGACCTCCGAGATATGCTACGCGCGCTCATCGGGTCAAAAGTTCTTCTGTGTGCTGGCTACGCCGCTAAGTCAGAGAACTTTGTCGACACTCTTGAGCGGATGGCGGAAACACCTAGCGAGTTGCCCAAAACTATAGAAGGACCCGACGGTGAGGCGCTCGAAATCACGCCCTTCCTGGCCTCGTTCCAAGTATCTGGAAGCCCATCGGTTGAAGCCGCAACGCAAGCTATCCATTCGCTCCTTGAAAGCGATAGCGAAACGGCTTCGGACGTTCTCACGCTCCTCCGCGAGCCGGTCTACGACTTCTACGTAAGCCTCCTGACCCCATGGAGCAGGGCGGTGAAATCGGGGGATCCGTTGAACGACGCCGCTACTGACGCTTACGTCGGTCTAGCAGAGGCATTGCAGGATGCAGGACATAAAAAACTAGCCACGCTGGGCTTTTGCGCAGCCGCAACCGCAGCTGACGAAACCAATGGCGATCAGGACCGCGCTCTGACCATCCTCGACAAGGCGAATGTCTACGCCGCCGACGACCCTGAAATCCTTCGCGTTCGATCCAGAGTTCTCCTTCACGCCGACCGGATCGACGAGCAGCTCGCCCTCGTCGAAGACGATCTTGACAAGCTCGCCAGCAACAATCCGATCGCGGCAGCGTTCTTCTTAAGGGAGGTCGCGATCGGACAGAGCCGAAACGACCGTCCCGCCGATGCTGCAGCGACGCTACTAAAGGCTGTTGAGAAGGGCGGAGGAAAGATCGGCTTACCACTGAAGGCGTGCCTTCTAGTCGATGCTGGTGTCGAGTTCTGGCGGGCTGGACAGGTAGCGAGTGCGATCGCTCCTCTCGGACGAGGCTACGAGGTGACATGTGAGATGTCGGCTGACGTGGGACCGCAGGAAGCCGCAGCGATCCGGCTATGCGGCGCGCAGATCTGTTTAATTTGGAGTCAAGCGAAGGGTGGTTCACGGCCTATCGATTCACAGGACGTTCCCGGTCCAGCATTCGCGAGTGCGAACTACGACAACGCGAAGATGGCAGACTTTCGGCCTGTCGCCGGGGCGGCGCCGGTTTACATGCTCGCTGACCTGGAGCGACGAGCTGGACAGGAAGCCGAGTACGCTCAACGCAGAGATACGCTGCCGATAGACGAGCGGCTGCCGCTCTATGACGTCTTATGCGCGACAGAAGAGATAATCGAGTCAGTCCGCGAGTTGGATGTCGAACGGTTTAAGCAATTCGTTCCGACTGCATCCCTTCTATCCTTACTGCCGAGAACCCCGGCAGACCAGGAGCTCGGTGACCCAGGTGAGTTCATGACCGGTGGAGGTCTCTTGTCGCGGGACCTTACCGATGTGGAGCAACACATCAGACAGGAAGCCGCAGCGACGTTCGCGATGCAGATCGCTCTGCGACTTCTCGCTCACAGATCCGGCGTCGGGATAGCCTCTCTTCTGACCGATCTGCGTGCGGCGACACCGCCGCTCGTATCCGATGTCCTTGATGTCGCGTTCCAAGGAAAGGTCGCAACGATCGACGACACGCTCGTCACGGCATCAGTTACTCAGGCAGCCTCCCTCGGAGTCCTGACAATGGCAGTGTCCGGGCACAAAATCCGAGTCGAGTTCATTGCCGAGGCGTTCCTGAGGCTCTTTGAAACGATGAGATCGTCGCCGAACGCCGACCTTCTGCTGAGCGATGTGTTCGAAGTGGCAAGAACAGTGCTACCTGGAGCGTTAGAGGAGCAGAGTTTCTTGCTGCGGAACCCAGTCCGAGCAATACCCGCAATCAACGAAGTGCTGAAACAGCAGGGCACGGACAAACTGCGGATAAGTGATTTGCTGTTGCTCCTTATCGACGCAACTGGGCTTAGAATTGCTGCTGAGTTTCGTGAGATGATCAGATCATATGCATGAACGGCACGGCATGGACGGTCAGATAGTATCCACCTGCTGGTCGACGTGAGATGATAAACGACTGGCCATCTCATCAACGCCATACGGGTAGGGCACGGACATGGATCCCATCGATAGCAAACCCAAACGCGACCATAACACTTCTAGACCGTTAGCATTCCCCGCCTCGTTGACGCTCAAAGTCGATGCCGATGGTCGCCTGCCGTTGCCGAAGGGCGTTCTCATGCTGACCAGTCTCCAGCCCGGCGGCGAGGTCGCGATCAGTAGCGGCCCAGCCGGCACGCTTTTCGTCCGGCCGCTCCCAACGGACCATCCGGCGGGTAGTGGGTCGCACTCGATCGCGCACAACCTGAGCGAAGCCAGCGCAGATCGGCTCCATGCCGTCCTTGCTGAATGCGGAGGCGTCGGCTCTCTGCGGACGCAGCAGGCCGCCGACATCCTTGGGACCCATCCGGAAGAGCTCGCGCAGACTGCCGGCCTGTTGGCGATCGAGAGCACCTCGACAGAGACAGGCGAGCAGAACCGCCTCGCCAGGCTTCTGCGGATCATCGTAGCAGTTGCGACGTGGTACGGCGACGAGACGTTGTTGCCTGCGTACGCGTGGTATCGGACCGAGCGGCTCGAGGGGTTTCGAAACAAAACTGCGGCTGAGTTGGTCCGCACGGGCTACGGCCATGCGGTCATCGACTATCTGGACGGCGTCGCGGACGGCGGACGCGGATGATGCGAGCAAACCGCTCGCAGCAGTAGCTTCGTCGCAAGTCAGATGCTCCGTAAGCGAACTGTTTGCGACAAGCTGCATTGTGCGACCGAGCTCAACGTCCTGGCCTACCGAAGCTTTTGTGCTTCGCTCGGCGCTCCGCCGACCGAGCCAGTCTAGCCTCTCGCGGCCGCTGTTTCGCCGTAGGCGGAGCTGGCTCGAGCGGTTCCAACAGCACGTTCTCGGACGCAGCGGCGTCTGGGGTCGTCTGAGCTGGCTTGCTGCGGGCGTTTAGGATTTGCCGAGCCTGCTCGACCGCCGAAAGCGAAGGCTCAGACGGCGCTGCTGTTGCCGCTGCCTCGGCTTCACGCTGCCGCTTCGCCTGTTTCAACTTGAGGATCGAGGTCCCGTTGGCGTGACCCTGCCTCCGACCGTTGCTCACGTAACCATTCTTCGCCGACGGGCGATAGGTCGCCGGTGCTGGCATGTTGTCCCGCTGCGCCTTGATCCGTTCGACGGCGGCGGTGAGATGCTTGTTCTCGGTGATGGACGTATGAAGCGTCCGCCCCTGGCGTTTATCGAACTGCTTGAAGGGCAACGACGCGCCCTTCCATCGGACCTCGATCCGCCCGTCTGCGTAGTCGTGGACGTCGACCCACTTACCAGGCAGACCATCGCTGACCTCGTTGCGCTCTAGGATCACCAGTGTGTTGTCGTGGCGGAGGGTAATGTCCTTGGTCACCCGCCGTTGGGACTTTACGCAGAGAACCTCGCGGAGCCGGTACGGGGGTTGGGCGAGCGGCCGATGCAGGTCGTCGGACTTCGCAGGCGGCTTCGCAAAGCGGTCGTTGTAGGCTGTGACGAACGTCTTCGCGTAAGCGTTGCCTGCCTGCATGTCGTCGATGCCTTCCAGGCGAAGCAGCTTGACGAGCCGGTCCTGCAAAGTCCGGTTCGCGCGTTCGACACGCCCCTTCGCCTGCGGGGTGTCCGCACAGATGATCTCGATCGACAGCTCCGACATGGCCCGCCCGAACTGCGTCATCCCATGACCCGACTTCTGGCTCTTCCGGCCCAGACGGAAGACCGTATGCTTGTCCGAGTAGAACGCGAGCGGGCGACCGTGCGTCGTCAGATACGCCTCGGTCGCGTCGAAGTAGGACGCCGTGCTCTCGGACTCGCAGAAGTGCAGGTGCAGCAGGCGGCTGGTCGCGTCGTCGACGAAGACGATCAGGCTGCAGGACGGTCCCCGATCCTCGAACCACCGATGGGGCGAACCGTCGATCTGGACGAGCTCGCCCACGCGCTCACGGCGCAAGCGGGGCTGGTGGATGCGACGCCGAGCCTTGCGCGTCGTCCACATGCCTTCTGCGATCATCCACTTGCGCAGCGTCTCCTTGCTGACCGTGACGCCGTCGCGATCGGCCAGCATCTCGGCCGCGAGCGTCGGACCGAAGTCATCGTACTGCCGGCGAACCAGGCCGAGGATGTACTCGCGCTTGTCATCGTCGAGCTTCCGGTTGGACGGCCGACCGCGAAGGCCGTGTCCGAAGCTGGCGGCGCCGTGTGTCTTCAGCTTCGCCGCTATGCGGAAGACCGTCCGCTCCGATACGCCGAGGATTGAAGCCGCGTCCGCTGGCTTCAATCGGCCGGCCTGCATCTGCCCGATGGTCTCTATGCGTTTCAGTTCTCGTTCGCTCATGATAACCAGGCCCATGTCGCTCTCCCGTGACTGGACAGGGGAGGCTGACATTTCTAAGTTGATACCTGATGACAATTCTACGTTGCTGCTACACCATCTCAGTCGTACAATGATAATTGTCGAAAACGCATTTTAGTAGGCCGATGGTCCGCCAAATCGCGGGGCGTGTATCCAGATTTCAAGTCCGCAGTGAAAAAACAACAGTGCCGTCAATCATAGGTAGTTGACGAGGCTCTCGAAATCGTAGCCTACTTCCCTGTAACGCAGGGAAGGGGAACGCCATGCGATTGCAATTTGTCGCCACTAGCGCTGTTGTGCTCTTTACGGCTTTGTCCGTTCTCGGACCAAACCAATCCACAGCACAGCCCGGGCAATGGGGTACTGAGACCAAGGAGGCGCCCGACTGGACCGAGCGGCACAAGCCCAACCTGGGGCTGACGCCGCACGACGAGACTCTTCTTGGCGATGCGATCGACCTTCAGTCGGGACGCCTCAGCTTCGAGCACGTTGATGTCTCTATCGCTGGCAACTCCGACCTGCCGGTCGAGATCCGACGTCGCCTCAACCCGAGCCAGATGCAGAGTGGCGACTTCGCCGACTGGCGGCTCGCGATCCCAACGATCTCAACGAAGATCCTCGCCGATGAGTGGATAGCGAACACCCGCTGGGGAAAGCAACGTTGCTCCGCTAGCCTCGCGTCTCAGCTTCCTGAGGCCAATTGGCCCAAGCGCGGGACCAACAGTGCACCGCCTGCGATCCTACCATCGCATTACAGCGATGGCGTGCTTCTCGATGTCCCGGGCCGAGCTTCAGGTCAGCTTCTCGATAAGTGGACACCTGGTCCCAACCCCACGGCCACGAAAGGGTGGCCAGCTGCTGCGAAGAAGGTAACGGCGGATGGTTGGTACTTCACCTGCCTGACGAACATTGATGGCGCCGGAACGGAAGGCTTCATCGGACACGCCCCGAACGGCGACACCTATCGCTTCGATGTCGTTGTGAAGAGCAACTCCCGTGCCTCTGAGTTCGATACTTGGACCGTTCAGTGGGAAGGCGGGTCACCTCAGGAAGTGATCTACCGAGAGGTTGGCGTCTACTACGATACACTCGCCGTGTCGCGGGTTGAGGACGTCAACGGCAACTGGGTCGAATACAAGTATGACAACAACGGCTGGTTGACACGCATTGAGTCGAACGACGGACGGATAATATCGATCAACCGTACAAGTCACTTCATAGACAGCGTGACTTCTAATCCAGGCAATGCCGGCGCGGCTCGCACCTGGTCTTATGACTACATGTCCAAGAGCGTGGCGATGTACGATACCTACGCCGCGACACCGGGATGGGGTACTCGGTATGAAACTTGGTCGACCCTAGGCGCGGTCACCCTTCCCGACGGTCGTAAGTGGTCGCTCGACCTTGCCAACCTACAAGCTCGCGCCGTTCCGGGCGGTAACAACTGCAAGCAGAAGACGAAGACCGTCAGCGTTACGCATCCGGATGGTGTCAAAGGCACGTTCACTATCGCGGAGGTCGCGCTTCACCTCGGAATGGGTGCTACGGGACAGACGGGCCCTTACTGCCCTAACTCCACCGGTGGTCAGTACCCTACTGCGCAGCTGACTGACGTCATGGCGGCGACGAAGAAGACGCTATCGGCGGCAGGCGTTCCGACGGCGACTTGGACGTACAGCTACGTTACAGACAACGATGAGACCGAAACGACTATCATCGCGCCTGACAACTCGAAGCGCGTCCTCTACTATCCGACGCCCTACTCCTTCTCGGTCGCGCGCAACCACGACAACCTGCGCCGCGAGGAGCTGTTCTCCTCGGCTAGCGCGGCGAGTCCGCTCGAGACGAAGGATTATACGTACATACTAGAGCCGGAGGCTGCGGGATCGACCTTCGTCTCCAACCCGGTGAAAGACGTCTTTCAATCCGTACGCAAGCGAGACACGGCCATTACGCGGGGCGCAGATTGGTACAAGACGCGAAACACATACGCGATGGACCGCAGTCTCGCGACCTACAGCTGGGGCTTCCCGACCAAGGTCGAGCAGTGGTCGAACACTGCGGGAGATACGGCGGGCAAGCGCTACACGGACACGACCTACATTCACAAGAAGGACAAGTGGGTTCTTGGGCTGTCGGACACGGTCGAGCGCAACGGAAAGCTCTTCGACGACTACGATTACGACAGCCTGGGTCGGGTCACAAAGCACAAGCGGTTCGGGGCCACGGACGCGTACACAGTTGCGACCTACGGCTACCATACTGGGGACTATCAGCTCGGTGCGCTCTACACGGTCACGGACGCGCTCGGCCGGACCACGAAGCTGCACAACTATTACCGTGGCACGCCGAAGGTCGTGGAGCGGGCGGACGGCACGACGCTGAGCCGTGTCATGGACGACAACGGCTGGCTGACGTCGTTCACGGACGCGATGAACGTGACGACTGGCTACGCCTACGATTCCATGGGCCGGCTGAAGAAGATCACTCGGCCGGGAAGCTGGGAGCCGACGGTGATCAGCTACTCAGGGCTCGGCTCCGGCATCGTGCAGACGGTGACGCGTGGCGCGCTCGAGACGCAGACGACTTACGACGCCATGCTGCGCCCAATCTTGGTACGGACTCGCTCGATCGACGGGGGTCGTGGGGGTGCTACCCTTTACACCAAGACCGCCTACGACGCGCTTGGGCGGGCGGCGTTCACGTCGCTGCCTTCAAATTCAGCCTCACCGACCAAAGGCGTCTACACGGACTACGACGCGCTCGGCCGGCCGACCTACGTCCGCGAGCGGGCGAGCGCGTCAGGCACGATCTACGCTCAGACGCACCATAGCTACCTCGACGGTAATCTGGCCATCGTGCAGGACCCCGAGGGCCACCTCACGTACACCTACAAGAAGGGGTGGGGCGGGCCGGATGATGGGGTGGTCAAGCTGATCGACGACGTGGAAGTTGAGGGCGGCGTCCATACGATCCTCCGTCGCACTTCAATGTCTTACGATCCGTGGGGCAACCTAAGGACCGCGAAGCAATCGGGCCCCGATGGTGGCGGCGGTCAGGTCGCACAGACGCAGAAGTACCGCTACGACGATAAGCTGCAGCTCTGCCGACACTGGACGAACGAGACCGGCTCGCGCCTCTACCGCTACTACCCCGATAGCAGCTTGCAGTATGAGGCACCTCTGCCGGGCGTCTGGGAAGACACTTGCGGCACGCTACCGGCCGATCGGATCACGCGCACCTACACCCTACTCGCCGAGCTGAAGAAGGTCGACTACTCCGACACCACGCCCGACACGAACTACACCTATTGGCCGGACGGCAGCCTGCGCTACGTCCTACGGGGCGGCATCGACTGGCACTACGACTACTGGTGGATCGGCGACGAGGCGCTTCTCAAGACCGAACTTCTCAACGTAGACGGGCGCACCTACACGACGCAGCGTGGCTTCGCGACGGACGGCGCAACGACGTCGACGGTCTTTCCGACGGGCTTGAAGGTTGGTTACGCCCCTGACGCTTACGGTCGCCCGAAGACTGCGCAGAAGTGGGCCAGTGACTACTACGCGCGCAACCTCTCCTACCGCGAGAACGGCCTGCTCGCGCACCTCGAGTACGCCAACGGCTACGTCCTCGACCAGCACCTGAACGAGCGGCAGCAGCTGTGGCGCAAGCACATCAAGAACGCGACGACTTACGCTCTGTCGATGGGCTGGGAGGGCTATGACAAGAACGGCCGCGTCACGAACATCGACGACTACACGAACCGGAGCAATGACCGAGACTTCGGTTACGACGGGCTTGGACGTCTGACCGACGCGCACGGCCCCTGGGGGCAGGGCTTCTACACCTACGACGCGCTCGGCAACCTTCGGCAGAAGAAGCTCGGGGCCAAGACGGTCGATCTTGAGTACACCGGGACGAACCGTCTGTGGCGCTACAAGGGCGCCTACCAGGGCAGCTCGACGAACGGGGCGTGGCGAGGCTTCGGCTATGACGGCCGCGGCAACGTTAAGAGCGACGGTCTCAACGCCTTCGAGTACGACCTGTCGGACCAGCCGTTCAAGTTCACAGGTCAAGGGAGGGGCTCGGTCTACCGCTACGACGGTCACAAGCGTCGAGTTAAGCAAACGCGCGACAATGGCGAGGTGATCTACTCAGTCTACACGATGGACGGCACGCTCGTGCATCGCGATCAGATCAAGCCGAACGGGACGCGCAATCGGACCGACTACGTCCGAGCGGGGGGCGAGCTGGTCACGAAGGTAACGAACGGCACCCCGACCTACATGCACAACGACCACCTCGGTACGCCGGTCGCTGCAACGGACGCGGCGGGCACAGTCCTATGGACGGAACTCTCTACGCCCTACGGCGAGGAGTGGTCGCGGTCCGGCGGCTGGAACGACGATGCGGGCTTTACGGGCCACGTCGACGACGAGGACACGGACCTCACCTACATGCAGGCCCGATACTACAACCCTATCGTCGGGCGGTTCTACGCGAACGACCCGCTACGCTTCTCGGTGTTGCGACCAGAAACCTTCACCCGATACGCCTACGTCGGGGGAGACCCGATCAATGTCACCGACCCCGATGGCGAATGTCCCTGGTGTGTGGTTGGCGCTTTCGTAGGCGGTGGCTTACAACTCATCGATGAGGTTAGGAGCGGCAAATTGGACCTAAGCGACGGTATTCAGCGATCAGACCTTCAAGCAGGCGCAAGAGTTGCGCTCGCATCTGGCGCTGGCGCTTTAGGCGTTGGCACGGGCGCGAAGATTCTCGGAAGCGCTACCACAGTTGCAGGCCGAGCCGTTACTGGGGCAATTGGAGGAGGTCTTGGTGGTGGTATTGCTGAAAGTGGAAATCAGATCGGCGACGTAAGTGCAGGACGTTCAACGGTCGGTGAGGCAGTTAATAGTGTGGCAAAAGCCGCTACGATCGGCACGGTAACTGGCGGTGTCGGTGGAAAGGTTTCGAGTTTAGGAAGTACCCAAGTTGACGAGATGGTCACGGGTATAAGTACGTATTCTGGCACTGTCGAAAGTATTTCAAGTTCAGCAGCAGACGCTAAAGAAGTGCCGGTCGATCCGGACAAGAACTAGTTATTTCAGCCTTCTTACCAGAGGATCTAGCCAAAGAGATGAAAGATTTTCTATTTGTTGCACTTTGGAACCTTCCGGTGCTGTTTGTTGTTCTATTCGTGTCATATTTCTGGTCGGGTGCTGGAATAGTAGAAGCCTTCTCGGCTGGTACACTAACATATTGCTTAGTCCTGATTCCGTTTGGCTATCTGCGGTGGAGGCACGCTTCAAGAAAATTGTAATTCTCGCTGGGTATGATTCGTTCTGTTCCTCTGCTATTCAATGAAACAATGATTAGCGTAATGTTGATGCTAAGTTGAATTGTTGGGTAGGCAAACAAGAGCAGCGTTAGCTTCCGGTTTCTACTCTGTAGTTCGGTTCTAGCGATGTTCTCCTAGTGCTGCGAAGCTAACGTGCCCAACCCGGTCATGGCAACGGTGCTGCAGCTACTTTGTACTTTCGGGAACGGTTTATGATCGGGGTTCTCAGAGTCTTCGTATAGCCGCGACAGGTTCCTGCGGCGGCAAACCTGATTTCTGCGCAGCTCGCTGTTACGGCAAATTTCTCGGATTTCGGCGTTCACAACACCTTCTGGCCCAGTCTGCAGAAGGGCCTTGTGCTCGTCTTCTCGTTCAGCTCACTGCTCCGCTTCCGCACGGTAGGACGGCTCGTTTGCCGCGCGAACGACTGCCGCGCCTCGCCTCCCTAAGAGATCGCCGCACGCGTCGAGTCTAGCGATCGGCGTCCTGGGAACAGATACCCTCTCGTGCGACCTGGTGCGACGACAAGGAATCTACTGGGCGTCTCAACGTCAAACGGGGTGTCGACGTGACGGTGGCGGTTCCTACACCCCACGTTTCGTTCGTAACCGGAGTCCAGGGTTGTTGCTACCGCTCGTCGGCCCAAGGAGCGCGCCTGCTTCTGCTAATGATCGGGGTAATGAGGACCGTGCTAACAGGGTACGTCGCCAGCAGCGCGAACGGCGTCCAACTTCGGCCGACTTCTTCGCGACGCCCTTCGCTTCGGGGTCCGAACTGCTAGCATGACGACTATCTTGCAACCACATCCGAATCCTCGACCTCCGCGAGGAGGTCGAGAGGTTAGAAGCGGAAGGCGACGCGTTCGACTGAACGCGAACGGACCGGATCAGGCCCCAACCGAGGGCGAGGTCGCTTGGCTACGGACCGAAGGCCTTGCAATCCTGGCGCTGGTCGAAGGGCCGATCGGTTCGACGTTCGACGCTCGTTTGACGGCGTTTGGTCGAGGGGCCCTCGCCTTGGTTCGCGGGAGAGGGTGCAGCGTGACCCCGCTTCCAAGGAGGACGAACGCTCGTTTGAGGTTGATTCGCAATTAGGCCGCGAACGGTGCTGCGGGTTCGCCACTTAGTGGCCGAGGCGCTCAAGTCGGACTCAGGGCCGTCGCTCGGTCCGTGATCGACGTCGAGAACGGCGCCTAGGCCTTCGCCTAACCCTCGAGTTAGGAGTTGGTTCTAGCTTCTGATCCGACCCGATGTCTGCCGCCGCTACCACCCTTCCCGACCTCCGCTGTCGGCGCTTGCACGAAGCAACAGGTCCGGCGAGCGCCTTGCTCAGCTTCCTCTTCGCCAGCCGCTGGAAGGGAAACGTGGTCCTGACCGGCGAGCGTAGAGACGTTGCCAGTTTCGATCCGAACGGCACCGCTGGTCTCATCGATCCGTCCCGCCTCCTGGTTGCCACCTCGGGCGACCGGAAGGACGCACTCTGGTCGATCGAGACCAGCCTTCGCTCCGGGGCGGCGAACGTTGTGATGGGGGTGCTCGATCGCGGGCCGGACCTCACGGAGAGCCGCCGACTGATGCTGGCGGCGGAAGCCGGCGGCACGACCTGCCTCCTTACCGTGCGTGAGCCCGTGAGCAATTGCGCCGCGGAGACACGCTGGCGCGCGCGCTTCGCCCCTGTGGAAAGCTTTGAGTCGTCCCGCCTCGTTTGCGAGCTCTATAAGAACAAACGTGGAACGAGTGGGATGGTCTTCGATGTCAGGGTCGAGCGGCAGACGGGTGATGGCGGTCTACCTGCCGCGCCTGCCCCTCGACCGTCTGAGGCGGGCGGGCCAACCGGGCGCTGACGGCCTCTTCGCGGTCACCCGCGAGGAGCGATCGGCCGTCCGACTCGCCGTCCTGTCTGACGAAGCGCTCGCCCTCGGCCTAACCCCCGGCATGACCTTCGCCGACGCGCGCGCCCTCGCCGCCGACCTCCTCACCGTCCCTGAGGATCAGGGGCGCGATGCGCAGCTCCTCGCCTCTATGCAGCGGTACTGCGGGCGGTACACGCCCGCCGCGGCGCGGGACGGGGCGGACGGCCTCGTCCTCGACGTCACCGGGTGCGCCCACCTCTT
The DNA here is from genome assembly GCF_014199615.1 of Parvularcula dongshanensis. Taxonomy (GTDB): domain Bacteria; phylum Pseudomonadota; class Alphaproteobacteria; order Caulobacterales; family Parvularculaceae; genus Parvularcula; species Parvularcula dongshanensis. The sequence continues at coordinate 74,922 of NZ_JACHOB010000007.1, forward strand.
CGGCGGCGAGGCGGTGATGATCGTCCAGGTGGCGGAGGACCTCGCAGAGCTCGGCGTCAGCGCCCGGCTCGCCCTCGCCGACACGCGCGGGGCGGCGCGCGCGGTCGCGCGGTGGGGGATCAGCGCAGAGGCGCCGTCGCGCAGTGACGCAGATGCGCACCCGAGCGGTCGCGCAACCGCGCAAACGCGCATCGTACCGGTCGGCGGCGTCCGCGAGGCGGTCGGCAGCCTGCCCGTCGACGCGGTCGCGGTGCCGAAGGATGCCGTGACGATGCGGCGCCTCGGCCTGACCGTCATCGCCGACCTCTACCGGATCCCGTCCGCGCAGCTCGCCAAGCGCTTCGGGCTCGCCTTCGTCGAGCAGCTGGACGCGGTCCTCGGCCGGACGCCGGATCCGGTGACGCCGGAGAAGGCGCTGTCCTCCTTCTCCGCAAGGCTGTCCCTGCCCGATCCCATCGGCCTCGAGGCGGACGTCGCGGAGGGCGTCCGCCGCCTGACGGCGCAGGTCTGCAAGCGCCTCGAGGAGGCCTCGCACGGTGCGAGGGCTCTCCGGCTCGAGGTCAGCCGCGCGGACCACACCTCGGAAGCGCTGACGATCGGCCTCGCCTGGCCGTCGCGGGATCCCGATCTGATAGGTGGCCAGTTTCGGCCACGCCTCGCGAAGCTCGACGCGCGGACCGGGATCGACGTCCTCCGCCTCATCGCCACCGTCACCGAGCCCTACACCGGCAAGCAGCACGGCTTCGCTGCCGAGGCGCAGACCAAGGGCGACATGGCGAGCCTGGTCGCGTCCTTGGGCAACCGGATCGGCTTCGACCGGGTCCAGAGCTTCGTGCGCGGCGACAGCCACCTCCCCGAGCGAAGCTTCGCGATGGTCGCGCCGCACGAAGCGGAGGCTGCAACCTCAGCGAACGCCTTCGCCTTCGATCGCCCGCGGCCCCTGCAGGCGGTCCCCCTCGAACGCGCGGAGGTGACTGAGCCCGGCCGCCCTCCCCGCGCCTTCCGCTGGCGGGGCCGCAGCTTCCGCGCGCAGCGTGCCGAGGGGCCCGAGCGGATCGCGCCCGAGTGGTGGCGCGACGATCCCAACTGGGCGTCCGGCACGCGGGACTACTGGCGTGTGCAGACCGAGGAGGGCGAGCGGCTCTGGCTCGCGACGCTCGCGGCCTCGAAGACGCCGGACTGGTACGTCGCCGGCGTCTTCGCCTGAGGCGCCGTGGCCTACGCGGAGCTCGGCGCGACGAGCTGCTTCACCTTCCTGACGGGCGCGTCCCGGACCGAGGAGCTCGTGCTGCAGGCGGCCGAGCTCGGGCTGCCCGCGATCTCGATCCCCGACCGCAACACCTTCGCCGGCATCGTCCGCGGCTGGGACCAGGCGCGGCAGGTCGGCGTCGCTTACGTGGTCGGCGTCCGGCTCGTCTTCACGGACGGACCGGACGTCCTCGCCTGGCCGAAGGACCGCGCCGCCTACGGACGACTCTGCCGGCTCCTGACGATCGGCAAACGAAGGGCCATCAAGGGCGAGTGCGAGCTTCGCTTCTTGGACCTCTTGGGTTGGTGCGAAGGCTCGGTCCTCGGCGCGGTGACGGAGGACGAACAGATCCTGCGCTTGCTCCGGAAGGCGGTCGGCCGCGACGCCTTTGCCTTGCTCGCGCCGCGCTACGACGGCCTCGACGCGCAGCGTTGGGAACGGATCGCCCGGGCGGCCGAGGCCGCCCGGGTCCCCCTCCTCGCGATCGGCGATCCCCTCCTCCACCGGGGCGGGCGGAAGCCGCTCGCGGACGTCATGACCTGCATCCGCGAAGGGGTCAGGATCGATCAGCTCGGCACGCGCGCTCTTCTCAACGCCGAGCGGCGCCTGAAGAGCCCCTTCGCCATGCGCCGCCTCTACCGCGACTACCCCGAGGCCTGCGCGACAACGCTCGAGGTGGTCCGCCGCTGCACCTTCTGCCTCTCCGAGCTCCGCTACGAGTACCCCGACGAGGTGACGGACGGGCAGGACCCGCTCGAACGGTTGAGGGACCGCGTCGAGACCGGCGTCCGCGACCGCTACCCGGGCGGGGCGCCCCTCAAGGTCCAGCAGCTGATCGCGAAGGAGCTGACCCTCATCGAGGAGATGGGCTATGCGCGCTACTTCCTGACGGTCGACGAGGTCGTCCAGTACGCGCGGTCGCGGGGCATCCTCTGCCAGGGCCGGGGATCGGCCGCCAACTCCGTCGTCTGCTACGTCCTCGGCATCACCTCGGTCCCGCCGGACCTCATCGGCATGCTCTTCGAGCGCTTCGTCTCGAAGGAGCGGAACGAGCCGCCGGACATCGACGTCGACTTCGAGCACGAGCGGCGGGAAGAGGTGATACAGCACCTCTACGAGCGCTTCGGCCGTCACCGGGCGGGGCTCTGCTGCACCGTCATCCACTTCCGGGGGAAGGCTGCGATCCGGGAGGTCGGCAAGGCGATGGGGCTGTCCGACGACGTCATCACCCGCCTCATGTCGCAGAGCTGGGGCTGGATGGCCGAGCCGCCGACCGACGAACGGGTCACCGCCCTCGGCATCGACCTTCGCGACCGTCGGATCCGCCTGACGCTCGAGCTCGCCCGCGAGCTCGTCGGCTTCCCCCGGCACCTCTCTCAGCACCCTGGCGGCTTCGTCCTGACGCGCGGCCGGCTCGACGAGATCGTGCCGATCGAGAACGCGGCGATGGAGGACCGGACCGTCATCGAGTGGGACAAGGACGACATCGACGTCATCGGCATGCTGAAGATCGACGTCCTCGGCCTCGGCATGCTGTCGGTGATCCGAAAGGCCATGGACCTCGTCGCGCGCTGGAAGGGCACACGGTACGACCTTGCGACGCTCCCGAAGGAGTGCCCCCTCGTCTACGAGCAGATCTCCAAGGGCGACACGGTCGGCCTCTTCCAGGTCGAGAGCCGGGCGCAGATGGCCTTCCTGCCGAAGATGCGGCCGCGAACCTTCTACGACCTCGTCGTCGAGGTGGCGGTGATCCGGCCGGGCCCGATCCAGGGCGGGATGATCCACCCCTACCTCCGGCGCCGCCGCGGCGAGGAGCCCGTCACCTACGCCTCCCCGGACCTCGAGCCCGTCCTCTCGCGCACCCTCGGCGTGCCCCTCTTCCAGGAGCAGGCGATGCAGCTCGCGATGACCGTCGCCGGCTTCGACCCCGGCGAGGCCGACGCGCTGCGCCGCGCGCTGTCGTCCTTCCGGGGCGACGGCTCGATCACGGCCTTCAAAGACCGGTTCCTCGCCGGCTCGGAGGCGAAGGGCTACACCCGCGACTTCGCAGAGCAGACCTTCGCGCAGATCGAAGGCTTCTCCGGCTACGGCTTCCCCGAGAGCCACGCCGCCTCCTTCGCCATGCTTGCCTACGCGTCGGGCTGGCTTCGGCGGCACCACCCGGCGTGCTACCTCGCCGCGATCCTCAACTCGCAGCCCATGGGCTTCTACGCGCCTGCGCAGCTCGTCCGCGACGCGGAGAGCCACGGCGTCACCGTCCTGCCGATCGACCTCAACGCGAGCTTCTGGGACTCGTCCCTCGAGCCCGGGCCGCGCGGCGACCTCGCCGTGCGGCTCGGCTTCCGCCTGATCAAGGGCCTCTCGGAAGAAGATGGCCGCCTCCTTGTCGACGCGCGCGGCAATGGCTACGGCGACGTCGTCTCGGTCTGGCGCCGAGCGGGTCTCGGCAAGCGGGCGCTCGGCAAGCTCGCCGACGCGGACGCCTTCGCCTCGCTCGGCCTCACGCGGCGGCAAGCGCTTTGGGACGCGACGGCCGTCCAGGACCTGAAGCCCCTCCCCCTACTCGGTGACCTCGAAGCCGACGAAGGCCCCCTCCCCGCCCTGCCGGACCTGACCCACGGCGAGACCGTCGCCCTCGACTACGTCACGAACCGCGTCAGCCTCCGCGACCATCCGGTGCGCCTCGTCCGGCCCGAACTGCCGAAGCGCTGCGTCAAGGCGAGCGCGCTCGCAGACCTCCCCCACGGACGGCTCGTCACCCTCGCCGGCGGCGTCATCTGCCGACAGCGCCCCGGCACCGCGTCGGGCGTCGTCTTCCTCACGCTCGAGGATGAGGACGCCGTCGCCAACGTCGTCGTGTGGCCGAAGGTGATGGAGCGGCACCGCGCCGAGGTGATCCGGGGACGCCTCCTCGTCGTCAGCGGCGAGGTGCAGCGCGACGGTCCGGTCGTCCACCTCGTCGCGCACCAGATCCTCGACCGCTCTGACCTCTTCGACGCCCTTGCGGACTTCGGTCCTGACGGCCGGCTCGACCCTACGTGGTCCTCGGCCGACCATGCCCGGACCGGGGTGCCGGGATCGCGGCGTGACGCAGGGCGGCCGAAGGAGGCGCCCACCGTCGGCCACCCCCGCGATCAGGGGCAGCGGCTCCTCGTCGCGCGGGACTTCCGCTGAGACGGCTGTAACCGCCTAGCTTGCGATCGACAGGTGCTCTTCCGGGAACGGGCGCTGCAGCGCCTTCGCCTCGGTCCAGTCGTAGCTTGTGTACTTAGCCCAAAGATTCGCTCCGCCTCACCTAGGAATTTGAAAATGGAAGGGAGGTTGGATTCTAAATCTAAACCATCTCCCTCCATGTAGGCTGAAAGCTTGGAGGGCGTGGTTATGTCTGCGATCGAAAAGGACAACCACGCTCGTTCGTTAAGCGACGTGAAAAGCTACGCCGTCTGTATGCTCGACCCCGTCGGCATCATTCAGACGTGGAACACCGGCGCCGCGCGCATCAAAGGCTACAGTGCCGACCAGATCGTAGGTCAGCACTTCTCCTGCTTCTACCCACACGAAGGACAAGTCGCTCGCGAGCCGCAGAAAGCGCTCGAAGAAGCGATCAAGACCGGTGAGTACGAAGCGCAAGGTTGGCGTATCCGCCGCGACGGACAGCTATTCTGGGCCTCGGTCGTAATAAGCCCGAACTACGACGATAATGGCGAACTCATCGGCTTCATCAAGATCACCCGCGACTGCTCTGCAGAGCGGGATGCGCATGAGGCCCTATCCCGCTCCGAGCGTAGCTTTCGTCTGCTCGTTCAGGGTGTGACCGACTACGCGATCTACATGCTTGATCGCGACGGGCGGGTCGCGAGCTGGAACGCGGGCGCGGAGCGCGCCAAAGGCTATGAGGCCGACGAGATCATCGGACGCCACTTCTCTTGCTTCTATCCGCCGGACAGTCAGGCCACGGGTGATCCTGCACAGGCTCTGGAGACCTCGCTTCGCACTGGCACGTTCGAGGCCGAGGGCTGGCGCGTGCGCAAGGATGGCACGCGCTTCTGGGCCATGGTCGTCATCGATCCCGTCTACGACGAAGACGGCACGCTCATGGGCTTCGCCAAGATCACCAAGGACTGCACCGAACGAAATGAGGCCGAAAAGACAGCGCTTGAGACGGCCGAAGGGTTCAGGCGGCTCGTCGAGGGGGTGACCGACTACGCGATCTACATGCTCGACCCCGGAGGTCACGTGCAGAACTGGAACGAGGGCGCTCAGCGGGCGAAGGGTTACGAGGCGTCCGAGATCGTCGGCCGGCACTTCTCGGCCTTCTACGCCGAGGAGGACCGTGAGGCGGGCCTGCCCCAGAAGGCGCTCGCCGAAGCCCGAGAGAAGGGCAAGTTCGAGGCGCAGGGTTGGCGCTACCGCAAGGACGGCACGCGCTTTTGGGCGAGCGTCGTGATCGACCCGATCTACCACGAGGGCGAGCTGCTCGGCTTCGCCAAGATCACGCGTGACTTCACTGATCAGAAGCAGAGCCAGGAGAAGGTCGAGAGGCTCCTCGAAGAGCAGCGCGAGACGTCGCGAGAACTCGAGGTCGCCCTCGAAGTCGCTCGTGCAGCCAGCGTCGCTAAGTCCGCCTTCCTCGCCAACATGAGCCACGAGATCCGCACGCCGATGAACGGCGTCTTAGGCATGGCCGAGCTGCTCGTGCAGGCCGAACTTGGCGCGCGCGAACGCATGTTCGCCGAGACGATCTACAAGTCGGGCAACGCGCTCCTAACCGTCATCAACGACGTGCTCGACTTCTCGAAGATCGAGGCGGGCAAGATCGAACTCGACCCCGTCCCCTTCGACCTACGCGGCGCCGTCGAGGACGTCGCAACGCTGCTCGCGGCGACTGCGCACGAGAAGGGGATCGAGATCGCCGTAAGGTGCGATCCGGCCCTGCCAGCCATGGTCGAGGGCGATGCCGGCCGGTTCCGTCAGATCATCACCAATCTAGCTGGCAATGCGGTGAAGTTCACGCCTGAGGGGCACGTCCTCATCTGTGTTGTCCCAGGTGCGGACAGGAACTGGCGCGTCGAGGTCACGGACACGGGCATCGGCATACCGGCGGACAAACTGGACAGCATCTTCGACGAGTTCGCGCAGGTCGAAGAGACGACGACGCGCGACTTCGGCGGTACGGGGCTCGGCCTCGCAATCACGCGTCGCCTGGTTCAACTGATGGGTGGAGAGGTCGGGGTGAACTCTAAGCTTTCCAAGGGGTCGACCTTCTGGATCGAACTGCCATTGAGCGCTGCAAACGATGCCGAGGCCGTACCACGGGGCGAGGCCAAGCTGTACGGCCGCAAAGTGCTGCTGGTCGACGACGTCTCGATCAACTTGGACATTTTGGAGGAACATTGCGTCGCGTGGGGCCTGACCTGCGTTCGGGCCGAGAGCGGTGCGGAGGCGATCGCCCTGCTCGAACAAGCGGCGGATACGACCGAGCCGTTTGAGGCAGTGCTGCTTGACTACCATATGCCCGAGATGGACGGCTTGGCCGTGGCGGAGCACATCGCCAATACCGAAGCGTTGGACCCGACGAAAATCATCGTCTTGTCGTCGGTAGACAACGATATTGCGATCAGCGCCTTCCGCGCACACGGGGCCTCGGACTATCTCATCAAGCCGGTGCGGTCCGGCCAACTTTACACCGTGCTTACCTCCGCCTTTGGGCTGAAGGGGCCGGTTGCCGCGAAGACGAAGCGACGGACAGGCAAGGCCCCCGCCGAGATGGTTGCGGCGGAGGTGCCTCGCCGCCGCGTGCTGGTCGCCGAAGACAACGAGGTCAACCAGCTGGTCCTGCAAAATCTGCTTGGTGAGGACCACTACGAGTTCACGTTCGCGGACGACGGCGCGGCCGCCTACGATGCCTTCTGCGCCGGTCAGTTCGATGTCGTGCTGATGGACCTCTCTATGCCGAAGATGGACGGCATGGAGTCGACTAAGCACATTCGGGCCTACGAGACGAAGAAGGGCACCGAGCCGACGCCGATTATCTGCCTTTCGGCCCACGCGCTCGCCAGTCACCGTGAGCGGTGCCTCGCTGCCGGCATGAACGACTACCTCAGTAAGCCGATCAAAGCTGATGAGCTGCGTGAGATGATTGATCGGTGGGCACCAGGACAGACGGGGCAAAGTCGACGCAATAGACCGCGACGAGCCCGCAGCAGCTAGGGTCCCTTAGTCCGTTACCTCATAGCCTGCTGGACTTGCCTTCACATAGAAGGCTCGCGGTTTTCCTTATCACGCGCGAAAGCTTCATTAGGTCGAACCCCGAGAAAAAAAGTGGGCTCAACTCTGCCTACCGATCAAGTGATGGTAGACCGACTTTCGCACGACCTATTCATTTGCCTCTGGCCCTGATCAGACCATCGATTGCATATCGGTTCGAAGTGACTGGGTTCAGTCCGTGATGATAAGGGCAACGTGCAGCGCATCTTCGGCGGCCTCGCCTGCGCGAGCCTCCATGGCGAGTTCAGGTCATTTACCCTGTCTGACAGCCGGAAGCTGAGGCGGCGGGGTTCCGTACTCATCGTCCCGAGCCTCGCCCCTCCGATCCCGAGCTCTGCTGTGTGTACGTCATTTCTGAAGATCGGAATTTCTTCCCGGCAGCGATCGGCCTTCCCAGTGCGCGCACCCATCCTGTCGACCCCCTCCTAGCTGGAGAGCAGAATTGGAACGTTAGAGATGACCGGGCACGTCCCCCGACTGGACTCCTCATTGAGCTTCGGTCGGACGCGCTGCCGGTAGAGTCACGCGGTAACCGTCTGTCTTCGTGAATCTTCAATGGTCAGCTTGCAAGACGCCGTGGTAACGAGTTGGGACTCGGGGGGGAATGGCCATGAAGATAAGTGCGGTGTGTGCGGTGCTCGCGCTCGGCGGCCCTGTCGCCGTGTCGGCCCAGGACCTAACCATCGCGCCCGTGCCGTCGTGGGTTCTGCCCATCGAGGCTGCGTCGGACGCGCCTGCTAGCGGCGAAGCGCTGACCATCCTTGCCTACGACATGCAGACGCACTTCGGAAAAGACGTCACCGAAACCTTCCAAGCCTCACGCCTTCGGATCGAGACGCCCGAGGGTCTGCAGATCGGGAACGTCGCCCTCGGATGGAGCCCAGCCACCTCGACCCTTACCGTGCATGAGCTCGCGATCGAACGCGACGGCACGATCATCGACGTCCTGGGCGACGGTGACACCTTCCGAGTGGTCGATGCTGAACCGCAGCTCGGCCAGGCGATGATGTACGGCATCAAGACTGCGACCTCGCAGGTCCAGGGCCTGCGGGTCGGCGATACGCTGCACCTCGCCTACTCGATCGCCGAGGCCGACCCCCTCATCGGCGCGATCGCAAGCGACTTCCTCCCGCGGCCGGAGCTGCCGGTAGGACGCGCTCGTTTTAGATACGTCTGGGACAAGGACGTCGAAGCACGCTGGCGGACCGTCGGCGACCTTGGAGCCGCCGCCCCGTCGAAGCGGGACAGTCGGGACCTCGTCCTTGAGGTGGGCAAAGCGGACTACGAGGAGATGCCTGCCGCCGCCCCGCCGCGCGCCGTGCTGACCCCCCGCTTCGAGCTCAGCGCGTTCGAAGACTGGGAAGCGGTCACCCGCCTGTTCGACGGAGTCTACGAAGGCGCAGCTCAGATCGAGCCCGGCTCCGACCTCGCAGCAGAGAGCGAGCGCATCAAAAAGGTCAGCATGGACCCGCGCGTCCGCGCGGACTTGGCACTCGACCTCGTGCAGGACCAGGTCCGCTACCTGTTCAGCGCGCTCGAAGTCGGCGGCTACGCCCCGGCCTCGGCGCAGACGGTTTGGGAGAAGCGGTTCGGTGACTGCAAGGGGAAGACAGCCCTCCTCCTCGCGCTTCTTCGCGACCTCGGCATCGACGCGGTGCCAGCGTTCGTGAGCAGCAGCGCAGGCGACGCTCTTCCGGACCTTTTCCCAACGCCACGCGCCTTCGATCACGTCATCGTCCGCGCTCATATCGGCGGTAAGACCTACTGGCTCGACGGGACGGAACAGGGCGGAGCGGTCGCGGACGCCGACCTCTCCGGCTACCGCTTCGCGCTGCCGGTGACCTTAGGAAGAGACGAGCTCGTTCCGATCGAAGGTCTGCCGACGACCAAACCCATCCGTGAGGTTGAAATAGACGTCGACGCACGCGAAGGGCTCGGCGGCCCCCTCCCCGTCACGATCGAGGAGAGGTTGAACGGCCCCTTCGCGCAGGCGGTCCGGCTCTCCGTGCCGCTCGGACAGGAACAACGCGAACGCCAACTCTGGTTCCTGTTCAGCGACCTCGACGCCAGTTTCGATTGGGACGAGATCGAGATTGACGCGCCGCCTACCGGGGCTGCCCTTGTCGTCGCGAAGGGAAGCGTCACGCTCGCCAAACGGGGGGACTCCCTCGCCCGCAGCTACGTCGTACCGGGGGGCGAACTCGGTTGGTCACCTAAAGGCATGCAGGAAGAGGACGAGAAGCGGACTCTTCCTTGGTTTCACGGGCAGAGGGGCACCAGTACGTTCAGGACGACGATTCACCTTCCTGTCGACGACGTCTTCTACCTTGATGGTCTCAACACCGAGACGGAAGCCGCGGGCCTTTCGCTCTCACGGCAGACAACGATCTCTGACAGTAAGCTCGTCATGGACGCTCGCTGGACGGCGGTGACGCGTGAGATCCCTGCCGCCGAGATCGGTGATGCGGTCAGCCTTCTGCAGAAAGCCTACTGGAACGAGCCAACCTTCACTGCGAACCCAGACGCAACGGCCCAGAAGCAGTCGCCTGCGGAGCAATCCTCGCTCGCGACCCGGCAGCCGACCGACTTCGACGGCTTCTACCAGCGGGGCGGTGTCTACCTCGAATCGAACCGCTATCAGGAAGCTGTCGACGATTACGACGCGGCGCTCGCTCTTAATCCGTCGTCCGTCTCGGCGAAGTCCGACCGTGCCATGGCACTGATCTGGCTCGATCGTACGGAGGAGGCCGAGCGGGATTTGAACGCTGCCCTCGCGCAAGATCCTGAGAACTGGGTTGCCCTGCATGGGCTCGGCGTCATCCACACGCAGCGCGGAGAGTTCGAGGCCGCGGTGGCACGTCTGACCGAAGCGCTCGACGTGAAGCCAAGCGACGACTTCGCCCGGCGGTGGCGTGTGCATGCTTATCAGCGGGCGGATCGCATCGACGACGCGTTGGCGGACGTCGATTATCTGCGGCGCAAGTGGCCTGCCGACGTCTCGCTGATCGGCATGAAGGTGGGCCTGCTGTTGGACGCTCAGAGGGCGGACGACGCCCTTGCCATGATCGATGATGCCCTCACTGAGAAACCGTCAGCCTGGCTTCACGCCTCGCGTGCAGAGGTCCTCGGAAAGCTCGAACGCGTCGACGACGCGCTTGCCGCCTTCGACGACGCGGTCGCGCTCGACGGGGGAAGCCCAGGGCTGTGGAACCAACGGTGCTGGTTCAAGGGCACGCACAACTTGGCGCTGACCTCGGCACTCGAAGATTGTGAAAGGGCCCTTAGCTTGGCGCCGGACAATCCTGCCTTTCTCGACAGCCGGGGCTTGGTACATCTGCGCCTCGGCCAACTCGAGAAGGCGCTCGCCGACTACGACGCGGCACTAGCGAAGGCGCCCGAGCTGCCAGCGTCCCTCTACGGGAGGGGCCTTGTTAAGGCGGCGATGGGCAACGAGGACGGCGCGCGAAGCGACGTTCGCGCGGCGCGGGATGCCTCGCCTGCGGTCGAGGATGAGTTCAAGGGTTACGGACTCGCAGCGCGCTTTTGAGACTGATCCCCGTTCGTGGCGGGGATCGCAACGCGCATCAGCGTCGGTCAGAAGGAGGCGAGGCGAGCCGGATGAGATCATGCTGGGGACGCCAACGGCGAGGCTGGCCACCACTGCAGAGGCGGGCGTTTCACTCACGCTAAGGTCAATACGGGCATGGGTATTGCGGGTGCCGAATGGTGGGCGTCGGGACCGGCGCGTCGGGCTCGCCCGTCGTATTGAGCGCGAGCGAGCCGTCCTTCTCTCGCTTGAGGTGAGGGCGCCCCAGTCGAGCAGAACGATCTCGCGGTCGCCGTCTTTGTTGGGGCGGACGATCGGGGCGGCGCGTCGCGGGTAGCGGGCCGCCTCGCCGAGGTTGCCGGTCAGGTCGAGCTCCTGTCCGACCGAGCACGCCTCGAGCAGCTCGTTGGCGGCCGCCCGAAGACGGTGGTGATTGCAGATCGGCCGACGATGCCATCCGTGATCGCCCTCTGTCGCGAGACGCCGGGTCGAAGGTACGCTTCGATCCAGCCCCTGCGACGCCCGCTCTCCGCTGGACGCCCGGGCCCCGTGCGCTCTCTCTTCTTAGCCTTCGCGCCGTGGCCGCGACAGACAGGAGCTCGACCGACCTGCGTCGGACCTTGCGCCTCGAGCGTCGAAACGGCGTGCCAGCGCGAAGACCTCCCTGCGCTTACGATCCGGGACCCGGTGCGAAGGGAAGCACCCTTCTCCCGATTCATCCCCGCGGGTGCGGGGAGCACACTGACGGGTACGAAGAGGCTGTCAACGCCGCCGGTTCATCCCCGCGGGTGCGGAGAACGTGTTCCACGCACCCGCGGGGATGAACCGCGAAAGCCCCGCCTGTGCCCGCCGCCAGAAGCGCCTCGTTGCGCGTCGCGCGCGGCGCCCCGACCTCAATCGCTTAAGTCGCCTAGGCGGCGTCGTCGGCCGTGAGGCCGTAGCGTTCCGCGATCGGCAGGGCTGGCCCACCCTGGCTCGGGGCCGCGTCGTGATCGGGAGGCGACGGATTGCCTCCCATGCGCAAGCGCTCGCTCGTGCGCACCAACCAGGACTGCCGCCGCCGCGCGCTCCCTGTTCTCGTTGGGGAGCGGGGGAAGTGCCGCACAAGGGGCAGCGAGGACGAAGCTCGTCGTCGCGCCCCGCCCTCGTCTCGCTACGCCCGGATCTTGGCCTGGGGGATGGGAATTCCGGGCTTATGTAACAGAAGCACCAACGCAAAGCCCTACAACGTCAGCGCTTTAGTGCGAGGTCGCCGATATGGAACGACCGAACACCGTAGCGGGCTTGCTAGCGAAGCGTGACGAGCTGAGGTGGGATCTCGCCGAAGCCGAGAAGGTGGCGAAGGCCCTTCGCATCAACATCGATCATATCGACGCGACGCTGCGGCTGTTCGATGGAAACGGAACGCCGCCGCGTTTGCGGGGGGCGGCGGTTGCTCACCGTGCCAAGCGCGGCGAGCTGCAGCGCTTCGTCCTCCGTCAGCTACGAGAAGCGGAAGGCCCTCTAACCTCCTAGGCCATTACAAAGGCTTGGGTTAGAGAACGGGGCCTCTCCACAGATCACGAGACGTTCGTGCTTCTCAGGAAGCGCACCGGAGCCTGCCTGACGAAGCTACGACAGACTGGGACCGTCGAGCGCGTTGATGGCAAGGGAGAGTACGCAGGATGGCAGCTTCGCCGCCCTAGTTCATTACCCTCGCTAAGCTTTAATCGCTGGCGGCTTTGACTGCCTTCATCATGTCAATGAACATGACAGGGTGATCGCGTTCTTCGTTTTCTGGAGTGTCGATCATAACAAAACCCGCCTTCTTATAGAAGCCGACCGACTGCCTCTTGGAGTCAACCACAATGAACCTACACCCTACTGTAGGGCAGACATTGGCTTCTGTGACGCCAAGGGCGAGATCCACCAAGGCGCTTCCCAATCCAGAGCCTTGATGGTCTTTTGCCACTGCAAGCCTGGCTATCTTAACGGCAGGATAGTGATCGTATCGGTACTGTACGTCGTTACCGTCCGGAAGAGAGGGCTCGCCATTCTCCGATATATCTACTTGCCCACAGACAAGAGTAATGTAGCCAACAACTTTTGACCGCAAGAAGGCAGCGTAGGTTCTAGCAAGGCTCGCATCTTGATACTTCTTCGCTTCTTTCTGCAAGAATGTTTTCAGAGGGGTGAATGCAGCGTCACCAAGAGAAAGGCCGGTGAGCTTATCACCGGCCTTAATAGCCCTGATGACGACTTCGTCGTCGGTGTCTGGCAAACCGTACTACTTGGCTTTTGCAGTCTTCAGCTTGAAAGAAGCGGAGCCAGTATCGCGAAGTTGGCTTGCGAGGGCACGCCCCTCGCGCACGGACTCAATCGCAGCGGCGTTCGGTCGGCCGTACTGAGCCTGACGACGGAACTTCGCGCCGTCTTCTTCGGTGAGCACCACCCTACCGAATGAGTGCGAATGTATGGCCATAACATCTCCCTCCGAACGTACCTTGCTCCGCGCCCTCTAGCACCAAGTTAGAAAGCGCAAACGGTTAAATCGACGTGTCGATGTTCCCGCTTTACGGCGTGGCCGATCAACCACGCAACGAATGTGCCCCCTATGTGCGAGTTTGCATAGGGGGCGCGGTGTCACGTTCCTGAACCCTTTCCCCTTACGCTGCACTTTCCCAGTATCCACACCAGGTCTGGCTGACCGGCGCGCCTAGCGCGAGGCCAAGCGCCCGCCCGGCGAGCTTCCTGTTGTCCTCACGGCGGTGATCTTCGAGCCGGGCGGCGTGCCCAGCGTACTGGTGAAGTACTTCGCGCTAACGGGGTGATGCTGGCCCTGCACCATGCGGCGGAAGGCGGGAGAAGAATGACTCCGCTTGGTTAGTGCAGGCACCCGGGATCGAAAACGCTTTCTGATGGGTCACGCGGCGTGCGTCATAGAAGCCGTGCAGCTGATCCCAGTGCGAGGCTTTGTCAGCGTGAAGGATCGAACCGGCTTCGACGCGCTCGGCAGCAAAGCGGACGCCTTGGGCTTCGGCCATCGCTACGGTCGTGAGGGTCCGGCCGCCACGCTGACGAGCGGCGCCGACGACGCGGCGCTTGCCGTTCTGGTGACGCGCTAGGCGGCGGTCGCGGCAGTTCTCTTTCCGGTTCGCCTGACGTAGCTTGCCGCCGAAATAGGCGCCGGCGATCTCGACTTCGCCGCGCAGGATTATGGAGCGCGTCTAGGCGCTCATGGCCTCGCGGACCAATGCGCCAGCACGAAGGCCGTTTTGAACTGCAGGTCAAGATTACGGCTCAGGTGCACCGCACTCAGGCCCTTGGCCCCGTTCACGACGAGAAGGATCCCCGCCAGAAGGTCGGTGAAGGCCAGTTTGCGGCTATGGAACATCGTGCCGCTCGTGACCGAGAACTGCTGATGGCACGCCTTGCACTTGAACTTGCGGCGGGTCGCGATCGAGTAGGCTTCGTCGTGCTCGCAACGAGGGCAAACCGGCGCACCATCCGTCGCGGGCCAGCGGACCTTGCAGAACGTCTCATACGCCTTGCCCCGCCAGCCTTGCAGATGGCTTCGAGGCGCAGGAGAAAAGGAAGTGCGGTGCTATATCGTTGATGCCAACGATATATGGCTAGATGGCCTCTATGTCAACGCTTAGCGTTGGCCTTGATGCAGAAAGTTGGCCACGCTACTTCCGTACTATGCTCTCTCCTCCTCTGTGCCGCGCGGCGCGCGGTTGGCTCGGTTGGTCACAGTCTCAGCTCGCCGAGAAGGCGGGCGTGAGCCAATCGACGGTGCGCGACTTCGAGGCCGGGCGGCGGGTGCCGATCGGTAATAACATGAAGTCACTACAGCACGCGTTCGAAGATGCAGAGATCGTCTTCATGGTAGACGAAGAGGGTCGGGCGGTCGGACTCAACGGACCGCTCTAGTCTTCGTCCGGCGAAGGCAGCTCGGAAGGCGTTAGCTCAGTCGGGTCGTCAACGTCGAACACGGCGTGCACCTCGACGAGGTGGTAGACGAGCAACCGTTCCCCATAATGCTCATAGATCAGGGGTACAAGGAAGCCCTTACGGTAGATGTTGTCTTCTGCCTCAGCGATCTCGTGCTTGATCCGCTCTTCGGCGTAGTCGGACTGGTAGACGATCGGACGAGGTTGGTCGGTCAGGGCTGGTATGACGACCTTATGGCCTGATCGCCTACCGCGCTTCCCGTCGCCAACGTTCGTTTGCCAGAACCGCATGATGACCTGCTCATGGGTCTCGTGGGTCACGTCCGGCTTCCGCTGCAGTTGGGCACGCATCACGCGGCCTACAATCAACAGCCGCGTCACCGGTCTGAATGCTAATGTGCACCTCTCGCTTCTAGCCGTCCGGCTTCTCAGTCGACCCGCGGTAGGCGATCTGCAGCTTGCCGTCTGTGTCTTGGGCAATCGGCCTGAGAATGTCGGCGACCTGCGATAGCTCCCGCTTCGTCATATCCGCGGCCGCCGATTAGCCGTCAGGACCGCGCAGAGATGTCAGGCGACGCGTTAGCCGCTTGGTGAAGTCGCGCGTAATGAGGACCTGATCCATCACGCCAATGGCGGTCGCGACGAACTCTATGATGATTGAGCTTTGGCGGATCGACTTAATGTAGAAGCGCGAGGTGCTCTCAGCGTCCGGCGCGTTCTCGTGGATGAAGTCGTCGTATTGGTTCGCCAACGAACCCAATAGGTCACCTAGCTCACGAACCTCGATCGGTTCAGCGAGATCGATGTCCACCTCTAATTAGGCCCCAGCCTCGTCCATATGCCTACGGTAGCGAAGTTCGCTCACGTTACCAGCCCTCCATTCGGGTGGCCGGTCCGCTAGGTGCGTTTGCTACATAAGGCGGGGGGATCCTCATCCCTCGCCGCGCTTCCCGCCGGGCGCTCACGCCTGCGACGACCTCGATGCCGCGCGCAATGACGACTCCGCTCCGACCTCCATCGGCGCCAGACGCTCGGAGAGCCGCGTCACGGCCCCCCGCAACGTTGACCTCGATCGTCAGGGCCACCTCTTCTCCTCCAAAGTTCAGGGGCATCGTCGAACCCGGGTCGAACGCAGTCATCTCATCGTCGATAAGGAAGCATTATCGACGGTCAGAACTCTGCGTCGAGACGCCCTGCACAAATCAAGCTGACGGCGCTAAGCTTGACACTTCCCCCTCCCCTGGAGCCCTCTTGTCCGACGCCCCCTTCGCCCTCCCCCCGATGACGGTGCCGCAGTGGCAGAGCGCGGCGTCGTCGATCGCGGCGATCGGCGCCCTGTCGGCCCGCCTCGGCGAGGCCCACGCCGCCTCTCCCCTGGCGCCGCTCCTTAAGCACCGGTTCGCCTACCAATCCGCCCTTCGCCTCGCCTCCCGCGCACGGACCCCCGACCATGCGGGCGCCTACGCCCGTCTCTACGGCGTGCCCCGGGGGGCGAACGCGCCCTCCCCCGCCGACCTTGGCGCTGCACGCGACGCCGAGGTGTTGATGGCCGAGTTCCTCGCGACGGCCGCGACCGACGCCTCACCCGCCGGGACGCCCCGACCGGCGGGTCCGGGCGTCTCAGCGTTGCTGCCGGAGGGCCTCGAGGAGCAGTCGGCTCGCCGCGGCGCCCCGCCCCTCCTCGCCGTCGCCGAGAGCCTGCGACGCGTCCTCGGCGGAACGCCGGTCCCGCAGGCGGGCCTCGCCGCGCTCACGGTCCTGAGCCGCGAAGGCTACCTTCCGACCCCGCCGCCGCCGATCGGCTGGCGAGTGCCCCGCCCCCGTCCCGAGGGGGCGTGGAACGTGACGGCCCTTCGCCGGCTCGCGGGCGCGCTCGGCGAGGCGAACGCGCTCCTGACGGCGGTCCACGCCTTCCACCGCGACGCCGTCGCGGCGACGCGCGACCTTCGGTCGGACAGTGCCGCCCGCCCTCTCCTCCCGGCGCTCGCCGCCCTCCCCGTCGTCACGCAGCGAATCGGGACCGCGACCTTCGGCCTCTCGGCCCAGACCTTCCAGACCGCGATCGGCCGCCTCGTCGAGCGCGGCGTGGCGCGCGAACTCACCGGGCGTCGGAAGTGGCGCGTCTGGGCGGCGAACGATCTTCGCCTCGCGCCGGTCCTCGACGCAGCCGAGGGTGTCGCTATGGCGCCGACCTCGACCACGGCCCCCCTCCGCGCGCTCGGTCCCCTCCCCCCGATCGACTGGTCGCGTCACGACGAGGCCCTCGCAGCGGCCATCGCCGCCGCCGACGCGCTCCTGGCGCGCGCCCGCCCCGAGGACGCCGCGCCCAAATCCTGAACGATTATTAATCTAAGGGGCGACCGCGCGCGCGTTCGGACGGCGGGCCGATCGGCTCGGTCGCCGTCCTCGCCCGCCGCGGCAGGATCGGACCCGCTAGTCCATCTTCGGGAGCCGCTTCTTGATCTCCTTCAGCGTCTCGGCGGTCGACGCGGTCGGCGCGAGGGGGACGCGGAAGGTCATGTACTTCCGCCCCCGCTCGACCTCGACGAGGAGTTGTCCATCGGGCGCGGTGACCCGCTCCGGCGCCGCGCGCTTCGCCTTCTGCCGCTGGGGCGCCGCCCCCGCCGCGAGGAGCTCTGTTTGAACTGTCCGCGCGTCGTAGCGCGCCCCTCCCCCTTCGCGTCGGGCTTGCCGCTGGGCCTCCGCGATCTCGCTCGCGCGCGTGACGATGCGCGTCCGCGCGGCGTCCTCGTTCAGGAGCGGCGCGAGGGCGGTCGCCGCCCGAAGCGTGATCTCGGTCGACACCGGGAAGGCCGCGACGACCTCGTCCGGCAGCCCCGCGAGGTTCAGGTAGTGCCGAAGCTTACCGCGGGACATGCCGACCTTTTCGGCCATACGCAGCACCGTTCCCCCGTAGAACTCTTCGAGTGCCGAGGCGTAGTCCCGCGCGCGCTCGTACTCGCTGATGTCCTGCCGACCCCGGTTCTCGGCGTCGGAGGCGAGGAACGCCTCCTCGTCCTCCATCCGCCGGACCTCGACGAGGTAGAGGATGTCCGTCCGCTTCTCCTGCGTCCGGAGGTAGGTCACCGCGAAGTGGCGCCGGGCCCCTGCGATGACCTCGAACTCGTAGCCCGCCGGATCGTTCTTGAGCGGCCGCGCGATCGCCGGCGTCGTCTGCTGACCCTTGGCGCGGATGTCGTCGATAAGCTCGGCGCAGTTCTCCGGCGTCAGGAGGTCGTAGAACCGGTTGTGCCGGCGCCACATCCGGCACTGCTCCGGCAGCACCGTCCGGAGCGACGCGGACCGCATCCGGCCCGTCGCGACCTGGTTCGCGACGTTCTGGCGGTCCTCGAAGACGCTCACGCCCCGGCGCCTCGGCTTCTCCCGTTCGGTGCCCCCCTCCCCTGCGCCGACGTCAAGTCCTTCGAGGGCGTCGTTGAGCGCCCCAAGCCGCTTGTTCATCCCTTCGTTCCTCGCTTCTCAGCAGCGAAAGCTTGCGTCCGGATCAACGGGCCTGCAAGCCAGGAGCGCGCCGGCACCGCGCGTTCCTGACCGCCTACCCCTGCCCTTCGCTTACTTCGCCAATTCCGTCATTCTTGAGTGATTTCCGTCGCTTACATGGAGTGGCCACGCGTGGCCACTCGCCTCAAGCCGCGCCCTGTGCCCTCAACTGGCCCTGGTGGCTGCGCCACGTTCCTCGCACCAAGCCCTCAAGCTCTCCCATCACCTTGTCGAGGTTCGCCCGGCACCTCTTATACGTCTGGTTGCTCGGCCCGGTGTACTCGTAGACCGTCCGCAGCTCCGCCGAGGCGGTGTTGTACTCTGAGGAGTCGATCAGCGCCGTCGGCAGGATGTCAGTACCGAACACCTTTTTCATTCCCTCCCGGATGACCTTCTGCGCACGCTTGTTCTCGTCAACCCGGGACGCCAGCACCTGCACGAACTGGAAGTCGGTCTCGAACCCTCTCTTCTCGAGGGTCTCGAGGACGTCGACGAGCATGGTGAGGAACGTCACCGTGGAGCCGTAGTCGACGACCGCCGGCGGCGTCGGGATGACGAGGGCCGAGGCGGCCCGAAGCGCGTTGAGCGAGATCATGCCGAGCGCCGGGGGCGGGTCGAGGATGACGACGTCGTAGTCGTACTTGATGTCGTCGATGCCCGCCTTCAGGGACTCGAAGCGGTTCGCCGGGTCCTCGCCGCCGGCCGCGATCGCGTACTCAGCGTTGTAGAGTCCGAGGCTCGCCGGGATCAGGTGGAGACCCTCCCAGTAGGTCTCGCGGACGGCGTAGCGCAGGTCCGGGGCCTCGTGGAGAAGGAAGGGGAGGGCGGTGTCGTCCTCGTCGAGGTCGTGCGCGGGGTTGAGGCCGAAGAGGAGGGTCGCGCTGGCCTGGGGGTCGATGTCCGCCAGCAGCACGCGGTAGCCGCGGAGAGCGAAGTACTGCGCCGCGTGGACGCTGTTGGTCGACTTCCCGACGCCGCCCTTGAAGTTCTGGAACGCGATCACGACCGGCTCTTCGTGGTCCTGCCGGTAGGGACGCGTGCCGAAGAGGTCCCGCATCCGGTTGACGTCGGAGAGCGTGTAGCCGGCGCGGTTCCCACTCTGCCGCTTCTCAGGTGTGGGCAGGTCGCCCTCGCTCTCCGCCCGGCGGATGGTGTTCTCCGACCGGCCGACGAGCTTCGCTGCCTCGCGGACGCTGAAGCGAAGGTCGAGCGTCTTCCCTGCGTCCTCGAGAGCGAGTTGCTCGCCGACGAGGTCCATCAAACGGCTCGCCCGCGCCTGAATGGTGCGAATCTGATCGAGCTCTACGCTCTCACTCATGCTGTCCTCGTCTCGGCTCGCAGCGTCTCTTGACAGAAAGTTAAGACTTAAGGCTCTCTTAACGATCATGGTCGACTTTTTGGCTCGTTCGGCCTAAAAGTCGACCGCTAACCGCTGGATCCCCGAAATGTTGCATCGGTTCGAGAATCGGAGCGGTTGTAACGAGGCCTACCAGAAGCCCGGTGCGAGAGGCGAGGAGCGACGATGACAGAAGGGGCGACCACCACCGCTGACTCCTGTGCTCGCCACGCCTCCCCGTGCCGCCGCCCCGACCCCGCGCGTGCTCCTCTTTGTATCAGCAGCGCGGCCGCCGCGCAGCCGGTTCGAGCCGCCTCGCCGCCTCGAAGTCTCGTGCAGCCGCGCGTGTCCCCCGCCTCTCGTTCCGGCGTCGGCGAGGGGAGGGGGGCCGCTTCGTCGGATCGCCACTCCGCCCCAACGCCCTGCCGCGCCGCCCCCTCGTCGTGCGGCCGACCCGCCAGCAACCGGCGCTCGCCGCCGATCGCGCTTCTCCTGACGGGAGGCCTCGTCATGACCGGGTAGAAAAAAGGCCCCGCCGAGGCGGGGCCGGAAAGGTGATGCGACCAAGAAAGGGCCGTCCTCAAACTCACCCTCACCGTACGCCTTTCCCTCGACACCCGCAAGTAACGCGCGCGTCCGGCGCCGAAGAGCCGCCGTGACGCCGCGACTAAGGTCGCGCGCGGCATCGTCCCGCGCGAACGGGCCGTCACGCCGGCGGTACGCGAAGAAGGAAGGGACAGGAAAGCACGCACGAAAAACCCCGCCGGAGGCGGGGCTTCCCAGAGTCTGGTTGGGGTACGTCCCCGATTTGGCGATCACAGGCCTACACCAACCGATTCGCGCTGGCAACGAAAATCGCACTACCGGTGCCACGGGAATCGTGCATCCTGACGACATACATGTCAGTACACGGAAAGACAGGAACTCGTCGCTACGACGAGACGATGGCGCGCGCGCGCCTCTACGCCGAGGCCTTCGAAGGCACGGGCCTCAAACCCGGGAAGATCCTCGCGAACTGCAAGCGCGTCCGCTCGGCGCTCGGCTACAGCCTTTCGGCGGAGAAGGTGCTCGACACGCTCTTCCGGTTCACGCGGCCGATCGACTGGGAGGAGGGGAGCCCAATCGGTCCCGTCGTCTGGCCCTCGAACGACGAGCTCATCGAGCAGACGCACCTTCAGAAGCGAACGGTGCAGGCCTGTCTGCGGCAGCTCATCCGCGTCGGGCTCATCTGCCCGGTCGATAGCGCGAACGGGAAACGGTACGGAACGAGGGATCGGACGAGCGGGCACATCCTGCGGGCCTACGGCTTCTCCCTCGCTCCCTGCGGCACGCGCTACGTCGAGTTCGCCGAGCTCATCGAGGAGATGGACGCCCGGAAGGCCGAGCGCCGCGCTCTCCGCTCGGCCTTCGGCAGCCTCTGCCGGGACGTCCGCATGATCTGCACGGCCGAAGTCGAGGTCGGCGCCGCGCAGTTCCGCGACTGGCTGGAAGAGACCGAGCGCCTCGCCGAGCGGGCTCGGCGCACGCGCACGCTCGACGCCCTGAAGGACCTCGTCGCTCGGGTCACGACGATCGTCGCTCAGGCCCGGGCCGCGTTCGATCAACAGGCCGATCTGGATTGCCGGCCGAAAACTGCCGAACGAAACGAAGAAACGACACCCTTGGGTGAATCGAATGGCACCCACATTACAACTACAACGCAGACTCAACCCTACGGGGTTACTGTAGGTCTCTTCGGAAGAGGGAGTGGTCGGACCGATCGCACCCTCCTCCGGCATCGGGACATGCTGGAAGGCGAGATCGACGATCATAAGATCACCGCTGCCATGGCTTTCGAGCTCCTGGTCGAACCCTCCCTTTGGGCGCGAGAGCGTCCCGATCACTGGGCGGTCATCGAAGGGGAGGTCGAGGCGATCGTCGCCAAACGCTCACTGCCCCACAGCCTCTGGTCCGACCTCCGCGAGGTGGCGGGGCGGCGCGGCGCGGTCCTGTCGATCCTGATCGCCGAACGCCGGGCCCTCCGCGGGGACGTCCAGAACTTCGGCGGCTACGTTCGGTCCATGATGCGCCGCGCCGCCGAGGGGCAGCTCCGGCTCGGGGGAAGCGTCTACGGCGAACTCGACCGGGCGAAGTCGGACCGAGTACCCGTTCATGCGTAAGGACCACTGCTTGTCGTTTGGGGCGAGCCGTACAGCGCAAGACCAAACCTGCTGTTGGATCACTACCGCACGGCTCGCTGACTTCGGCCGAGAACCTTCGCAGGAACTCGTCGAGGCGAACGCCGAACAGCTGGGCCACGACCGGCGCATCGATCAGAGGCTGATCAGGCAGTTGCGCGGTGCGATCGGGCGCCGCTGGGCCGCAGTCGCGGCGATCACCGGAGCGCCCATGACTGACCGCTGGCAGGTCCGAAACGAGGGCAGCGACCTCAGGCGGATGCTCGAGGTTGCGCGGACGGGCGAGCTGCGTATGGACCGCACCGTCTCGGGCCTCGTCCGCGCTGCAGAAGCCGGGGAGGGAGACATAGCGTGACGGCCAGGCCCTCGCAGCTTGACTTGCCATTTGGCGGGATAAATCGTATGTTTTGCCAATATGAATCTGCGAGGTTTCTGGTGCCCGCTCTCGAACTCGTTCACACGCGGCCGGACGCGCCTGCACGCCCGCCCGTCGGCGGCATGAGCGACGATGACGCCGCGGCGGCCGCGCGGGCCGTCTTGGGCCTCTTCGCCCAATGGGGGGTAACCGACGCTGACGCTTGCGTGCTGCTCGGCGGCATCGGGTCGCGCAGCTGGGCCCGGTGGAAGAAGGGCGAGCCACCCCGGCTCGGCCGGGATCTGCGTGCCCGGATGTCGAACCTCCTCGGCATTCACAAGGCGCTGCGGATCGTCTTCCGCGAGCCCGAGCGCGGCTACGCCTGGATCGGGCGCCCAAACGAGGCGTTCGGGGGCCGGTCCGCTCTGGACGTGATGAAGGGGGGCGAGTTGACCGACCTCATGCGCGTGCGCGCCTACCTCGACGCCGAACGGGGAGGATGGTGAAGGACACGCCGTCGGTCGCGCGTGTCGGCTGGACGACGGCGCACCGGATCGTCCGTTCCTTGTACCCCCCAATCGCTCTCTTCGAGGACATCGCGGACCCAGCGGATTGGGAAGCGCTCGCGCGCGCGGAGGCCGCGACCAACCCTCGCGTGAACGAGACGATCGGAAGGCTCGATGCCGTCCCGCCCGAACGGCGGGTGTCGGGGGAGGGGGCAAGCTTCGTCATGGCGCCCTTCACGCACGTCTCGACCGATCGGCCGAGCCGGTTCACCAACGGCACCTACGGCGTCTACTACGCTGGCGACCGCATCGAGGTCGCCCTGTTCGAGACCATCCACCACCACGAGCAGTTCATGCGGCGGACCGAAGAGGCCCCCGGCTGGACCTCGCAGTTCAGGGAACTGGTCGGCTCGTTGGAAGCGAACCTGCATGACCTTCGCGGAAGCGGGTTCAAGGACTGTCTCGAACCGGACGATTACGGCGTAGCTCAAGGCCTCGCGAGGCGCCTTCGAGCGGAAGGGTCGGATGGGCTCGTCTATCCTAGCGTCCGCTATCCGGACGGCGAGGCGGTCGCGGCCTTCTGGCCAGACGTCGTCGGCCTGCCGGTCCAGGCTCGCCACTACGCCTATCATTGGGACGGGGGGCGGGTCGACCTCGTCCGTGACGAAGGGAGCGGCGAGACGTTTGCGGTCAGTGAGTGATAGGGACAAGCGCACTGCGCGATACGTTGGCTCAGGCCAGAACTGCCCTCGCGGTCGAGAGCGAAGTCGTGCTCGTCTTCGCCACGCAGTGGACGACGGAGTTGGCCGAATAACCAGGACGGGCTGGTCGCCGCCGTCGTCAAGGCGAACGAGGGCACGATCTTGATTCTTAGCGCCGGGGTCTCGCCTTCACGCCCTAGGTAGCGACGTCGCCGGCATCCCCTAGGCTTCGTTTCTTGGCGGGTTCGACCTGTTGGGTCACCAGCAAGAGACCTACCCGGCTAGCCAGGACCAATTGCTGCAAACCCAGTCACCCATGACGCGCGAGCGCGCCTTCTTTGCCTAGGGGTTTCAGGTCTAAGCGCAAGCTTCGCCGACCGATGAGGCCGGTTGCCCTTCAAATTGTAGCAGGCAGGACCTTAGCGAACAGCAGTAAGGCGCCTGCACCAGCCGTTCAGTGGCGAACATCGGATGACCGAACGTATCCAGAAGCGGACAGTCGCAGCGGGACGGTCGGATCGCAGGCTTGATGTGCCGTATCGTACCGGTCGGACGACAGGTTCGTGAGAAGGACGGATGGCGTTGTAGCGGGACAGCGAGATTTGATCACCGCCGGACGAGCGGGCGAGGGAACCTCCCCGCCTTCATCGGAGCGAGGTCACGGTTGCCTACCTCATCGAGGCCTCACCCTACGTCGCGATCGGCTTCGCCGCGCAGCTAATCGACGGCGCTCTCGGCATGGCGTTCGGCGTCATCTCGTCCACCTTGCTCATCGGGCTCGCCGGCGTCTCACCGGCACAGGCCTCGGCCAGCGTCCACCTCGCCGAAGTCTTCACGACCGGCGCGCCGGGTGCCAGTCACGCCATCCTGCGCAACATCGATTGGCGGCTCTTCGTCCGCCTCGCCATCCCCGGCGTCGTCGGCGGCGTCCTCGGCGCCCACGTCCTGTCCTCGATCGACGCCAGCGCGACGCGGCCCGTCGTCATGCTGTACCTCGCGGCAATCGGCCTAGTCATGCTCTACCGGGCCTGGCGCTTCCCGCCCAAGAAGTTCGAGGACCCGCGCCTGGTCGCGCCGATCGCCACGGCGGGTGGCTTTCTAGACGCTGCGGGTGGCCGGGGGGTGGGGTCCGTCGTCACGTCCAACCTGCTCATCCAAGGCAGCGAGCCGCGGAAGACCATCGGCACGGTCAACGCGTCCGAGTTCGTCCTTACCTTGTCCGTCTCCGTCACCTTCATCGCGACCATCGGTTTCGACGCGTTCACGCGAGCGACCGTCGGCCTCTTGCTGGGCGGCGTGGTAGCCGCGCCGTTCGAGCCACTGATGGCTAGCGCGATCAGCCCGCGTTGGCTCCTCCTGCTCGTCGGCGCCGTCATCCTGATCACGAGCACCTACGCCATCGCGCAGGTTCTGTCGGTCTAGCAGCTCAGAGCTCGTCCGCCCGGGGGTCAGCGACTGCTAGAGGCGGAGGAGGGACGGGGGCCTGGTCGGCTCGGAAGCCCAGTCCCTCGGTCAGAAGAGCCACATGCCCTCGAGGCGCGTACGACGCGGTCCGAGGAATCCACGTCTTCCATGCGTCGTAGCCCGAAGTCCTGACCGCCGCCGTGAACCGGGGCAGGGGGGCAGCGGGTGGGAGGTTCATGCGGACCACGGCGCTCTTCCGATTACGCCGTTACGGGGCGGCGGGCGGACCCGTTCAGCTCACGACGCCGCTCGTGACACTGCTGCTTCAGGCGGAGCTTCTGCCGCTTCAGCGTCTGAAGCAGGAGGGTGTCGGGCAACGGACGGCGCGCTTCCTCGTGTATAGCTTCGTCGAGCTCGCGATGCCGACGCTCACTGGCGGCGAGATAGCGGTCGTGGATTGCGGTCGTCACTGAAACCTCCTCTCGTTGGGACGAGGGAAAGGTGGGGAAGGGCCGCGACCGCGGCACTAGGGCGAAGGCCGCTTTGGTAATAGTCTTACGCTATCGGCCATCGTACTATCGCCTGGCACTTGCTAATGAACGGCATGCCCTCCGACCCGACGATCCGGCAGCTGCGATACCTGACTGCGCTTGCCTCCTGCCTTAGCTTTCGCAAAGCCGCTGAGCGGTGCGGAATCAGTCAGCCTTCCCTGTCCGCTCAGCTGAAAGCGCTTGAGACGTCTCTGGGTGTCAGGTTGGCGGAGAGGGGCTCAGGTTCTGTCGTCCTGACGCCGGTCGGTCGTGAGGTCGCCGCGACCGCGATCGATGTTCTCGACCGGGTCGACGCCTTGGTCGGGCTCGCCTCGCGTGGACCGCTCACGGGAGTGCTTCGTCTCGGCGTCAAGCCCACGCTTGGCCCCTACCTCATGCCACACGTGGTGAGGCGACTGCACGCGACCCATCCCGACCTTCGCCTCTTCGTCCGCGAAGCGCCGCCGATCGATTTGGAGCGCGAGTTGATCGAGGGAGTGCACGACGTCGTTCTCGCCCAGTTGCCGCTCGCCTCGGCGGAGGTCGAGAGCGTCCGGCTCTTTCGAGAACCGCTCCTCCTCGCGGTCGCGAGCGACCATCCGCTCGCGCGGCAGGAGCGTTTCGACCCAGGCGACCTGAAGGGCTTGGACGTCTTGACGCTTAGCCCCCGCTATCACCTACACGAGCAGGTGCTGCGCCTCTGCGAGGAGAACGAGGCCACCCTTCGACGCGACTACGAGGGCACCAGCCTCGACGCCCTCCGGCAGATGGTCGGGATGGGGTTGGGCGTGACCTTCCTGCCAGCGCTCTACGTCGCCTCGGAAGTCCGAGGGGAGGGGGACGTTGCCGTGCTCAAGCCCGCCAGGGCCGGCCTTCACCGGTCGATCGGTCTGGGATGGCGCCGTGCGTCGGGCAACCACGAGGCCTACGAGGCATTGGGGGATGCCGTCACAGCGGTCGCGGCGGAGCTTCCGCACCTGTCGCTGGAGCGCTGATTCCGAAGCTGTCGGTCGGTATCCTGGTGACGCGCGACCGACAGCTTCGGACAGTGTTGCCGAGGGGTCAGCCGTCGTTCGACGGATCCTCTTGTGCTGCGAACTCTACAGATTCGGCATCAACGGGTTGTTGTGCACGAGCGTAGCGATGCGGGTGATGCTGCGGGCCTCGCGGCGCGGCGCGTTCGACGGAGCGGGTCCGTTCGGTAACTTCAGCCTTCGTCGGCTGTGGCGACGACATGACGTGCCGCGGCGAAGAACGGGCGCCGGTGTCGGTCTGCGCCAAGGCAGGCGATAGGGTCAGCGGAAGCGCGACGGAAGTAGCGGCGAGTAGCGTCGCTAGCGGGCGACGCGCATCTGGTGAGTTGGATAGCAATGTCATGAAGACCTCGTTTCCCATTGCTCGAAGACGATGGTCAGGACATGGTCGTAAACTCAGAGACGACTAGACCGATAGGAACTTCCTATAACCCGTTGAGGTGCTTCGGCAGCGCAGGCTCGTTTGGCGGAATCTCGCCGGTGAATCGCGATTGCGGAACGACCGCTCTAGGAGGGTCGATAGCGGCGATGCCAGCAGTCGATAGGAATAGGCTATCAGGGTTGGCAAGCAGCCCGAACCACCTAGGTGGCAGCCGACGAAGCGTGTCGACTCCATCAACAACTACTCCAGCGAGCGGGCAGGTTCCGGTCCGCAGCGAGAGGCTCGACTATGACCCAAATTCCCGCCGGTCCGCTCGCTCCGGCGCCGGCTGCTCGCCCCGCGATAGCCTAGCATGGTGCAGCACGAGATCCCGAGTGCCCGTCGCGTTCTAGAGCTCGTCTGGCAAACGCTGAGCCCGGAGCGCCGTTACCTTTGGCTGGCGGTGATCTACGGCGTCGGCATCAGCTTGCTCTCGCTGGCAACGCCAATCGCGGTGCAGGTCCTCATTAACACCGTGGCCTACACGGGCCTGACCACACCGCTCGCCGTGCTGACGATCGCGCTCTTCGGCCTGCTTCTGACCTGGGCACTGCTGAACGCTCTTCGCGTTCACCTCGTCGAGATCTTCGCGCGCCGGTTCTACGCACGCTGCGTGGCTGCGATCGCCTTGCGCACCGTCTACGCGAAGAACCCGTTCTTCGCCGACGAGGGCCAGACCGCACTCTTCAACCGCTACTTCGACATCCTCGGCGTACAGAAAGCCGTTCCGGTTCTCGTCATCGGCGGCTTCACCGTGCTGCTTCAAGCGTCGGTCGGGTTCGTGCTCGTCTCGTTCTACCACCCCTACTTCTTCGTGTTCGTGGCCGTGATCGTCGCGGCGATCTGGTTGATCTGGCTAGTCTGGGGCGCCTCTGCGATCAGGACGGCGGTCGCGTTGAGCGTCTCGAAGCATCGCACGGCGGCGTGGATCGAGGGGCTTGGCGGGTCGAACGGCTACTTCAAGTCCGACCGGCACGTGACCTTCGCCCTGCATCGTACCGAGGAGGTCACGGCTGCCTACGTTGACGCTCACAAGCGCCACTTTCGGCGTCACTTCGCTCAGACCGTAAGCTTCCTCGTGCTGTACGCCGCGGCGAATGCGACGTTGCTTGGCCTAGGTGGTTGGCTGGTCATCCAGGGACAGCTGACGCTGGGGCAACTCGTCGCCGCCGAGCTCGTCCTGTCGGCGGCCTTCTACGGCGTCGCGCAGCTTGGGACTTACCTGAACTACTTCTACGACCTCTGCGCCGCCTGCGAGGAGTTGTCCTTGTTCGAGGCCGTCGATGAGGAGGACTTCGTCAGTACGCTGCCTCCCTCCCGGACGAGCGCCGAGCTGGTCTTCGACAGCGTGCGCGGCGATGCACGGGGCCTGCCGGCCTTACTCGACTTCGTCATTCCCTCCGGAACGACCGTGCAGGCCGCGGCCAGCCTCCACGGAACTCAGCGCCTCTTCACCAACCTCCTCAAGCGTTTCGAGGAGCCGCGCGGCGGAACGCTGACACTGGGCGGAGACGACATTACAGCGACGGAGGTGCACGTTCTTCGTCGGGAGATCGTCGTCCTGGACCGGCCGAGCATGGTCGAGATGACCATTCGCCAGTACCTCGCGCTCTCGCGCGACGGCGTTTCCTCATCGGACATGCTGAACGCGATCCGCGACGTCGGCCTCGCAGGCGTGATCGAGAGCCTCGAGCGCGGCCTCGACACGTCCCTCAGCTCGACGGGGTGGCCGCTGGCGGTCAGCGAGATCATGCGACTGAAGCTAGCCGCCGCCATCCTCTCCAAGCCGCTGATCCTCATCTTGAACCAGCTCTACGACACCGTTCCCGATCACATGCTGCGTCGCGCCATCGAGGCTTTAAAGCAGGCGTGCGGCGGCACCGTTGTCGTCTTCACCAACCGAGCGCACGATCTCGGAGCGGACAGCTACCTCTACCTCGAGCCCGAGCGGCAACGCCTCTACACCGACTACGCCGCCTTCGAGGAAGCGCAGCTCGGTCAGGAAGCCTTGACTGGGTCCCAACGAACCGGCGCCAACTCCTTCGAAACGGTCTGATCCATGCCATTCCGTGACCAACATATCGGCCACTTCCAGACGCTCGCCTCCATACGGCCTCCGCGCCTCATCGTCGCCGTTGCGCTGATGCTGACGCTCGCCGTCGCGATGTTAGTGCTGCTCCTCACCTTCACCCCCTGGGTGCAGACGACCAGCGGTCCAGGTGTCGTGTCGACGCGAGACCCGAACGACCGCGTGCAGGAGATCAACGCCCTTGTCTCCGGTCGTATCGACCGCTGGTACGTTCGTGATGGCGACCGGGTGGCGGCGGGTGATCCGATCGTGCGGATCGCGGACAACGATCCGCAACTGATCGAGCGGCTCTCGCGCGAACGCGAGCAGCTGACGGCCGGCCGCGATGCCGCCCGGGCGGCGCTGCGCACCGCGCAGATCGATCTCGAACGTACGCGGGGGCTCTTCGAGGATGGCCTCGCCGCACGGCGGGACTTCGAAGCGGCGGCGATCCGGGTCGAGGACATGCGTGCGAGCCTCGCTGCTGCTGAGGCATCGATCGAGAGGCAGGAGACGGAGCTGTCGCGGCAGTCCGTTCAGACTGTGAGGGCGCCTCGGGAGGGCACCATCCTCCGGATAAACGGTGGCGCCTCGGCAACCTACGTCTCCGCCGGCGATCCCGTTGCCATGTTCCAACCCGAAGGCGCCGAACGCGTGGTCGAGCTCTACGTCGACGGACGCGACGTGGCGCTGGTGGCACCGGGACGTCGGGTCATGCTGGAGTTCGAAGGATGGCCCGCGGTCCAGTTCTCCGGTTGGCCATCAGTTGCCGTGGGGACCTTCCCAGGACGCGTGCTGAGCATCGACCCAACAGCGCAGCCTGACGGACGCTTCCGTGTCCTCGTAGCTGAAGGCGACGAGACGCCTTGGCCGGGACCAGAGTTCGTGCGCTTCGGTGCCTCCGCACGCGGATGGGTGCTGCTAGACGAGGTAAGGCTCGGCTACGAGCTGTGGCGTCAGCTGAACAACTTCCCCCCGCAATACTCGACAGGCACCACGTCATGAAGGGGATCGTAGCGGCCCTTCTGGTCCTCGCCCTCGCCGTGTCACGTGCCTACGCACAGGCCGAGGCCCCCCTCTACCCCGAAGACGTAGCCATCTCAGCTGCGCGGCACTACCCAGCCGTCCTGGCCGCCATCGCCGAGCGTAGGGGCGCGGCGGGCGAGCTCTTATCTGCAAGGGGAGCGTTCGACGTAGTCGTCACGGCGGAAGGACGGGCGCGCACGGCTGGCTACTACAGCGGCGACTTCGGCCAGGTGAAGGTGGAGCGGCCGCTCGGTGGCTTCGGCGCGAAGGCCTACGCGAGCTACCGGCTCTCCGACGGCACGTTCCCGATCTACGAGGACGAGGCTTACACGAACAAGAGCGGCGAGGCGAAGATCGGTGTGCTCTTCTCGCTGTTGCGCGACCGCACGATAGACGATCGGCGGGCCGGCATCGCAGAGGCACGGCTAGGCCTCCAGCAAGCGGAACTCGAGGTGCGCCTTACCAGGCTCGCGGTTCAGCGGGAGGCGCTGCTGGCGTACCACAGATGGGTCGCGCGTGGGCGGGAACTCAGTGTCTACGAGGACCTTTTGGAGCTAGCCGAAGAGCGGATCGAAGGTCTGGAAGAGGAGGTGCGCCGGGGGGCTCGCGCCGCGATATTCCTGACCGAGAACGCGCAGAACCTCACGCGTCGACGGGAACTGGCCGCGACGGCGCGACGCGACCTCGCCCTCGCGGCGAACGACCTTGCTCTGTACCTGCGGACGGAAGAGGGGCGCATGCTGACGCCCGACAGGTCGCAGATTCCCAAGAGGCTGCCGGAGGTCGCCCCGGCTGCCACACCGGACGTCGCGGCGATTACGGGCGAACGGCCCGAGTTGGCGCTACTGAACCTCGCCGCCGAGCGTGCTAGCCTCGCGCTTGCCCTCGCGGAGAACGAACTCCGTCCGCGTCTCGACACCGTGTTCGAGGTAGCACAGGACTTCGGACCCGTTGCGGAGGGCGGCTTGAGCCGCGACGAGGGCGAGATCATCGCCGGTCTGCGCTTCGAGCTTCCTCTCGGTCGGCGAGGCGCACGCGGAAGAGTGGCTGCGGCGGACGCGCAGCGCGATCGAACTAACCAAGAGCTCCGCCTGGCGCGTGATCGAATCCTCGCCGAACTGACCGAGGTCGTGCTCGACCTCGAAACGTCAGGAGAGCTGCTAGAGCTTGCGATGCAGGAAGTAAGGCAGGCTGAAACGATGCGAGCCGCGGAACAACGACGCTTCGCGGCCGGCGCGTCCGACTTCTTCTTACTGAACTTGCGAGAAGAAGCGCTCGCGGACGCTCGCGTACGCCTCGCGCGCGCGAAGCTGGCTCGGTCGGCTTCGCGCGTCACATACGACGCGGCCGTCCTCGATGAGGAAGCCCTTGGCCTGACGGCAGCGCAGTAGCAGCATGCCCGGTCCGCTCGGTCGTGCCGCTCCTGCGCTGCCGACACGGCGGCCCAGCTGCCACCGAGAACCATCCGTCCGCGTCTGTTCGGGTATGGGGCGTAGGATCGGCCGCTTAGCCTTCTAACCTTCAGCACGAACACGATCCCGGACGGCTGCGTCGGCGGCAGGGAAAGGATCGAGAACGACGAGAGGCCCAAGGACTTCCTAAGCACCAACAACCCGCAACATCGCCGACGACGCGCGAACCAGCGTGCTCTTCGGTCGCGACAAGCTCGCGACCGAAGAGCAGTGTGTGGACCTGATCGGTGAGTGCGAGCTTCTTCTTCATCCAACGATCGCAGGCCATGGGCAGACCGTCGGCAAGGAAGGATCGTCCAATGTGCAGAAGCGTCGGCTGATCTCCCCCCCGGGTAGGTCGGCCGGGAGGCACGACCGGCGCGAAGGTTGTCTCGGCACGGCCCTATACGCGGTCGGGAACCAGACCTTCTCGGACGGGGCAGGATTGCCTAGGCTCTAGCCCCCGTTGTAACGGCCGTTTTTGCGCCTACAGCGCGACTTCTACCCAACCACAGAGCTCTTGTTCCAGAGCGTTCACTGATCGGCGCTGGCGTGTTCTTTGTACCTGCGCGCTTAAAAGTTGCATGCCGCTTAGGACTCGAACCTCGCCGTGCTTGCGGCGCTTTCCGCCAGTCTAACGCTGTGGCGCTTACTATCGTGACCTCAGGCCGGATCGGTAAGTCGCTGCTTCATGCCGTAGAACAGGCTAAGAGATAGGGTTGCGGGGTGGAGCAAGCACTCGAACCCGTTTCGACCTCTTCTTCGTCGGTATAGTGTCGGCTACTGCGCCCACGCAGCTACAGCTCAAGCCCTTCTGACATCGCGAGCGCGTCCTCCACTTCGACGCCGAGGTAGCGGACCGTGCTGTCGATCTTTGCGTGACCAAGAAGTAGCTGGATGGCTCGCAGGTTGCCGGTCTTGCGGTAGAGGAGGGTGACCTTCGTTCGGAGCAGCGAGTAGGTGGCATAGGCGGAGGAAGGCAGGCCGATCGCTTCGGTCCAGTCCTGGACGAGCCGGGCATACTGCCGGGTAGGCAGGTGCTCACCCTTCCTCTTGCGGCTCGGGAACAGCCAGTCATGTGCCCTCAGGCCCTTCCGCTCGACCCATGCTGCGATCACCTTCCGCGTCGGCTCGGTCAGCTCGAACTGGACGGGAGACGACGTCTTCGACTGCACCACCTTAGCGCGGGCGAGGGGCTCGGTGCCACGGCAGACGTCCGAGGCTCGCAAGCACACGAGGTCGCAGCCGCGTAGCTTGCTGTCGAGGGCTAGGTTGAAGAGCGCGCGGTCGCGTACCTTGCTCGCCATGTTCAGACGGACCCGGATCTCTCAAACTGCCTGCGCCTTCAGCGGCGACTTCTGGCCGACCAGCTTGCCCTAATTCCAGGGCGTTCGCTGACCGGCGACCCTCGGTCTTGCCTGATCCATCGATCTCTCCCGCGACATGCGGTGCAAGATCGGGGCCCGACGAAGCGATCGACGTGATAACTTATAAATGGATATCGGTCAGACGACGCCTTTCCCGACCTGTACCATCTGACTCTGCGCGTGCGCACCGAACTCAACGTCGACGTCGAGGAACGTCCCGATCGTCCTGACGTTCGTGTGGAAGTGGGAGGATAGCACGGTGGCGGTGAAGCGTCCTCCAGCGAGCAGTGCCAGCGGCAGAAGCAGCTGGTCGGCGAGATGCTCTGACACGGTACCATCTCCGGAAAGATAGGCGCGCGCCTCGTCCGCCGCGCGGCGGGCGACGGTCTCTGCCTTCACGCCGTAGCGGCCGAGCTCGCTGAAGACCTCCGTATGCGCCTCATGCTCGGCGTATACCTGAACGACATTGCCCGGGCCCGGGCCGTCGCAGGTGACGTGCCGCACGGCGTCTTCGCTTAGCGCCAGCGCGTCGCGAAGGACGGCGATCTCTCGCTCGCAAATGTCGCTGCGCAGGTTCGCCCGCAGCGCCTCCGCGGTCACACTCACGATGGCGCCCCGCTCGCACAGATCGAGTGGGGCGGGTGCATCGAGCGGCGCGATGGTCGCCGTCCACTCGCCGCCGGCGGCGGGGTAGAAGCCGCGGCGGACGAGGGAGGTGTCGACTCTTGCTCCTACCGCGCGAAGCGGCGGCAGGAAGGCGTGCGTGACGAAGTCTAGCGTCGGCGCGCTCATGGTGTGCGTGCCGCCGCACAGGCGGAGCGTGCTCGGCTCGTCGGCGGCGAGCAGGATGGGCAGCAAGGTTTGAAAGACGAGCGTCGTCGCGCCGGCGGTGCCGACGTCGAAGGCGAACTCGCCGCCGCGCGGCTCACCCGGCGTGAAGGCGAGTTCCGTCGAGCCAAGCTGCCCGCCGACGGCCTTGCCGCCGCAAACGGCAGCGGCCGCATGGACGCAGGTCAGGTGCTGCCGCATCAGTCCCGGCTTCTTTCGTCCGGAACGGATATTCTTGATGCGGAACGCCTGCCCCGTGCAGGCGGACAGGCTCAGCGCGCTGCGTAGAACCTGTCCGCCGCCTTCGCCCTCGCTACCGTCGATGGTGATCATCTTCGCCCCCTTGCGGCCGTCGTAGGAACGCAGCCCGATAAAGAGGGCTGCGTCAGTATTAACCCTTCACGCAAACGACTTGCCGAAGGGTGTGGACGATCTCGACGAGGTCGGACTGCGCCGCCATCACCGCGTCGATGTCCTTGTAGGCGCGCGGGGTCTCGTCCAGCACGCCCTCGTCCTTGCGGCACTCGACCGACGCGAGCGCCGC
Source organism: Parvularcula dongshanensis (assembly GCF_014199615.1). Taxonomy (GTDB): domain Bacteria; phylum Pseudomonadota; class Alphaproteobacteria; order Caulobacterales; family Parvularculaceae; genus Parvularcula; species Parvularcula dongshanensis. The sequence goes on from NZ_JACHOB010000007.1 coordinate 109,166, forward strand.
CTCGTGCTCGGTCATGGAGACTTCGCGCTTGGCCTGGGTCCGCGACATCACCCGGCCTGCCCCGTGAGAGCAGGAGCAGAAGCTGTCCTCGTTGCCGAGGCCACGGACGATGAAGGACTTCGCCCCCATCGAGCCGGGGATGATGCCCATCCGCCCCTTCGATGCGTTCACCGCGCCCTTGCGGGTGACCAGCACATCGTCGCCGAAGTGCCGCTCCCGCTCGACGTAGTTGTGGTGGCAGTTGACCGCTTCCAGCTCTGCCTCGAAAGGACGGCCGAGCGCCTTGCGGGCGGCCTCGACCGTGCGCTTCATCATCACCACGCGGTTCGCCATGGCGAAGTCCTGCGCCCAGCCGACCGCCTCGACGTAGTCATCGAAGTGCTCCGAGCCCTCGACCAGGTAGGCAAGGTCGCGGTGCGGCAGCTGAATGAAGTGCCGCTCCATCTCCCGCTGGGCGAGCGCGATGAAGTGCATGCCGATCGCGTTGCCGACGCCGCGGCTGCCCGAGTGCAGCATGAACCAGACGCGGTCGTCCTGATCGAGGCAGACCTCCACGAAGTGGTTGCCGGTGCCGAGGGTGCCGAGGTGCTTGCGGTTGTTGGTGCTCCGCAGGCGCCCGTGCTTCTCAACGATCCGTTCGAAGCGATCGTGCAGCTTGCCCCAGGCCGCATCGGCCTCGGCGGGCGGATCCGACCACGAGCCCTTGTCGCGCTTCCCCCGGCCGACGGTCCGCCCGTGCGGCACCGCCTTCTCGATGGCCGATCGGAGGGCCGACAGGTTGTCCGGCAGGTCCGACGCATCGAGGTCCGTCCGTACGGCCATCATCCCGCAGCCGAGATCGACGCCGACTGCTGCCGGAATGATCGCGCCCTTAGTCGGGATGACCGAGCCGATGGTCGATCCCTTGCCGACGTGGACGTCGGGCATGACTGCGACGTGGCCCGCGATGAATGGCATGGAGGCGGTCAGCCGCAGCTGCTCGCGCGCCTTCTCGTCGACCGGCACGCCGTCCGTCCACATCTTCACCGGACGCCCGCCCGGCACGTTCATGACTTCCGCGATCATCCTGGTCTCCTTCGGGTGGGATGGGACCGAGGCGACATCACCGACGCCCCGATCCCGTCGGTGGCGCGGGGCCGGATCGCCCCGCCTTGTCCCGTAACCGCCGACTAATGAAGGATGACCGACCGCTCGGGGCGACGAAACCGGAAAGTGCAATTCTAGCTAATATACTGTTATCATGTTGATAACGAGCAATCGACCGAGTCCATTCCGAACGCTATGCTATCTTTGAAGATCGTCTCTTATCTTATATTATAACCAGCGCCCCAACCCATGAAGCGACACGTCCTCATCTCCGCCATCGGCACGACGCTCGACGTCGGGAAGGGCCCCGATCGCTGGTCGCGCTGGCGTCCGACCGTGTCGTTGCATCAGCACGAGGACCTGCTGATCGAGCGGACGATCCTTCTCTACGGCCGACGCGCCACGACGCTCTCGAAGCTCCTCGCCGACGACATCGCCCTCGTCTCGCCGGAGACCGAGGTCGAGCGCGTGCTCTTCGACCCGCGCGACCCCTGGGACTTCGAGGAGGTGTACGAGGCGCTCTCCGCTTTCGCACGGGAGAGGGACTTCGACCCGGCCGCCGACGACACGCTGATCCACCTCACCACGGGCACGCACGTTTTCCAGATCTGTGCCTTCCTGCTGGCGGAGAGCCGGCACATCCCTGGCAAGCTGATCCAGTCCAGCCCGCCCGCGAAGAAGGAGGCCCTGCCGGGGAACTACTCGATCATCGACCTCGACCTCTCCCGGTACGACCGGCTCGCCCAGCGCTTCGAGTCGGAGCGGGAGGAGGGGACGAGCTTCCTCCGTGGCGGAATCGAGACGCGGAACGCGGCCTACGGCGCGATGATCGACCGGATGGAGAAGGTCGCCGTTCGCTCGACCGCGCCGCTTCTGCTGACCGGACCCACGGGCGCGGGGAAGTCCGTGCTGGCGCGCCGCCTGTACGAGCTGAAGCGGGCGCGGCACGTCGTCGAAGGCGAGTTCGTGCGGCTGAACTGCGCGACGCTTCGCGGCGAGGAGACGGTCCCGCAACTCTTCGGGCAGAAGCGCGGCTGGCACGGCGCCGCCTCCGAGCGCCGCGGGCTGTTGCGCGCCGCGGACAAAGGCGTCCTATTCCTCGACGAGATCGAGCAGCTCGGCCCGGACGACCAGGCGTTGCTGCTCGACGCGGTGGAGACGGGACGCTTTTACCCGCTGGGGGCGGACCGACCGAGCGAGAGCCGCTTCCAGCTGATCGCGGGTACCTCCGAGAATTTGGCTCGCCTCGTGGCGGACGGCAGTTTTCGCGCCGACCTCTACGCACGTCTCAACCTCTGGACCTTCCGCCTGCCCGGCCTCGCCGAGCGGCGGGAAGACATCGAGGCTAACTTGGAGCTGGAGCTGACCAAGGCGACCAGAGAGGCGGGCGGGAAGATCGCGCTCGCCGCCGACGCCCGCGCGGCCTACTTGCGCTTTGCGACCGACCCTGCCGCGCCGTGGAGCGGCAACTTTCGCGACCTCGCCGCCTCCGCCAGCCGCATGGCGACGCTGGCCGAGCGCGGCCGCGTCACCAAAGGCCTGGTCGAGGAGGAGTGCGCCCTCCTCAGGCGGCAATGGGCGGGGACGGCCCGCGACGAGGACGCAGACGTCATTGCAGCCGCGATAGGCGATCCGGAGGCGGCATCGCGGCTCGATCGGTTCGACCTGGTCCAACTCGCTGACGTGATCCGCGTCTGCCAGACGTCACGCACGCTCTCCGAAGCAGGACGAGTCTTGTTCGCGGCCTCTCGCAAGAAGAAGGCAAGCGCGAACGACGCGGACCGGTTGAAGAAGTACCTCGCTCGGTTCGGTCTGGAGTTCGGCGAACTCTCGGTCTGATGACGGCGTCGGTCCGGCCGGACGATCAGCCAGGAAGCAGGGCTTGGAGCGAAAGATCGCTATGTCCGCTTCTGCGCCTTTGCGGCCGCGAGTAGGAGACCTTAGTCTGCAAGGTCCTTGTGCTACCGCCTACTCTTCTTGAGTGGTCCGACCGCCATGTTTGTGACGCAGCGATTGAGGCGCTTGGGGCTAACCGGTGAGGTCGGCTCACGATCCAAGGCAGACCGATTGGGATAGCTCAAGACCATCTGATAACGTGGCCCTGACTGTTATCACTGGTGAGCCGCAGCTTATGCACTTGGTCTAGGCACTTGGTCCAGCCGTTTCTAGATGGTATGGTTATTCATCGATCGAACCTGGACCGTCCGATGCCGACGACTGCCGAACCTCTACCCCCCACCGAAGAACGAGCCTCGAGCGGGCCCGACCTCATCGTCCGAGTCGCCGATGCGAAGGCCCGGCTGTCGGAGCTGATTCAGCGGGCCGAGCGCGGTGACCGAGTCGTTATCGCTCGCGGCGACACGCCGGTAATCGAGCTAGTACCTCTACCGAGAGCGAAGCGCGCGTTCGGCACGCTCTTAGCGCGCGTGCCGGGCCTCGATCTCGTTGCCGTTCACGCTGTAGCGGAGGACGACTGGACGGAGGGCGAGCTCGAAGCGTTCGAGGGCGACCTTGAGAACGAGCTGCGTTGAGCGGGTTGAGTCGTGACAACCCTCGTCATCGACACGAACGCGCTGATCTTTGCCGCAACCAACTCACCGAAGCTGACGGCGCGTGCTCGAGCGACGATGGAGGAAGGAGGCAACCTCCTGCTCGCCTCAACGGCCTCCGTCTACGAGGTTGGCAACAAGCACTGCTTAGGGAAGATGCCGTTCAGCGCGACCGCTTTCCACGGCTCGTGTCTCGACCTCGGTGTGCTCTTCCGAGCACCAAGCGTCGCCGTCATGCAGCTCGCAGCGGAACTTGAATGGGAGGAGCGCGACCCATGGGACCGGATCATCGCCGCGACCGCCATCGACCTTGCCGGCGGACAGGTGGTCACGCGCGATGAAGCGTTCGACCATCTCGCGGGGATCGAGCGGGTCTGGTAGCTGATGCCAAGTGACCGCAAGCAGTTCGCTGAGTGGTTCAGCGGGTTCACCAACTGGCTCTGTCCCACCTGCGGCAGGGGCATACTTGCTGCCCCTGAACTCGAAACTAGTCCGGTCCCGCTTCAGATCGTCGAAGGCGTACGGAGCGAGTCGGCCTTCGTCATCCAGCCCCGCCGATGGATCGTTGAGCGAACCTTCGTCTGGCTCGGGCGGAAGCGCAGGTTCCGGAAGGACGCAAACAGCATCACCGCCGCCGGGTTCCCTCTACGCTGCCGCCGCCACGCCTCTTCCCCGGCGCAACGCTCGGCCCTCATGACTTCTCGCGTGGACCTTACGCTTGGCCTTCGTCGTCGCGACTTGCCTACTTCACGGCGCAAGCGTGGCGACGGGCCGGTGCTGCTTTGACAAGGTGGTGAAGCGGTCGTTTCCACATAGGTATCGAAGAATGGCCATTCGATCACTCGCCACGCGCTTTGGCGCGGTCGTCATCGTTCTAGGCAACGCAGCTATGTCCGAGCCCGCCGTGAGGGCCACGCCCGACGCTTTCTGGATCGATCACTTCGATGACGCGCCCGATGGATGGACCACCCAGACAGGTTCGGGCGAGGCAGTCGCCGCCTTCGCAGCTAAGGACGGCGTCGGCGTGCTAGAGATCGACGCGACTGCGGATGAGCGGAACGTCTGGTGGGCGATCATGCGCCACCGTATCGCGCCGCCGCTGCACGTGACCGCGATGCGCGACCGGGCGGTCCGGATTACTGCACGCGTCCGGACGGACTCCGCTCCACGCCGTATCAACATGCACGTCAATCACACGAGCACGACGGACTTCCATTCGCACCTCAAGGAGTACGATCTCGCCGAGGCTGGCACCTGGTACGAGGTCTCGATGACCACGGACGGCTTCTCTCCCGGCGAGGAGGACGAGGTCTTCGTTCAGATCGCCGCGATGGACTGGGGCACGCGGACCTACCGCTTGGAGGTGGACTGGATCACGGCCGAGCTGATCGATCCGCGCGACGCGCCTCCGGACCTCGGCATGCCGCTCGCCTACCGGCCTCACCTGCCCCCGCCGGCGGTCTGGCCCCGATCGGTCGCAGCGGACCTGAAGGCTGGCTCACGCGCCCCGCAGCTCGCAGTTGGAAAGGGTGTCGTCACGCGACTCGACTTTCCGTCAGAGGCGTTTGCGGGGGTGCGGGGCTGGGGTCTGCTGACACTGACGACACGCTCTCTGTCGCCGCCACCGGACGGCGACGACCCCGATAACGGCCTCGTTCGGATCCGCGAGGTGCTGGCAGAAGGTGACCGCGTCGTCGAGCAAACGGTGATCGACTTCCGCCCCGCCGCCCCAGGCGGGGTCTCAGCGGTACCGATCAACCCAGCCGTAATGGCGCGTCTCGCCTCGGGCCGAACCAGCGGATTGATGCTTTCCCCCCTGGGGGACATCGAGGCGGCCTTCGATGCCGAAACGTCCGCGCAGCTCCACATGAGCGACGCTGTGGCCGAACCGGGGCCGGGTCGGTAAGCCGTCCGCAACAACAAGTTCGGGAGGATCGATTGGTGACCTTGACCCTGCGCACAGGGGCTGCCGTCCTTGCCCTGCTCGGCGCCGCAAACGCTCAGCAAGAAGCTGATCGTAGCGGGCAGAGCTTCATGCCGACTGAAGTCTTCACGGCGGACGAGGACCGAGCGATCCTGGACGCGTTCGAGGGACTGCGCGTCGCCGACGTCTCGGACGGGATGGACTTCGTCGGCCTGCCGGACACGGGGCTGATGGATCCCGAGATCGCGCCGCTGTGGAAGGATACCGACGATTACGCGCACCGGTTCATCGGCATCGCGGTCACTGCCCGCTACGTGCCGACGCAGAACCCTATTGAGGGTGGCGATCTATCTTACGACGACTACCGCGCCTGGGAGGGTAGTTGGTACAACGAGAGGTCGCCGGAGCCCTTCGTGCCGCTGATCCGTGAAGGCTCGGCGCTCGTCCTCGATGAGGCACCGCGGGCCGACGTCGGCTCTATCGGCTCGTACAACATCCTGGCATGGCAACTGGCGGGCGCGGTCGGAATCGTCACGAACGGCACGGCGCGCGACACGGACGAGATCATCACCCAGGAGGTCCCGCTCTACTATCGCGGCCCGGGGCGGGGGATCAGGCCCGGGCGCAACGAGATCGAGAGCGTGAACATGCCGGTCGTCGTTGGCGGCGTGCTGGTACGCCCTGGCGACGTCGTAGTCGGGGATGGCGACGGGGTGATCGTCGTGCCGCGCGGCGTGGCGACGCGGGTCGCAGAGTTCGCCCATCGCATCCTGGAGGGAGACAAGTCGGGCCGCCGCCAGCTCTACGAAGAGGCGGGGCGGGAAGCAGACGCCTCGCTTCAGTGATCGGTCTCCGGTCAGTCTGGAGCGTGAAGGGCTTTGGCCCTTGCGGCGTGGTCGCCGTTAGCCGCCACGCGGACCTGACGCATCGATCCTCGTTCGCATAAAAACTAAACGAGCCCATGGGAGGGTCCTCATGCTACGAAAAGCTTTGAGGCGATCGATGCTCGCCGGGACGGCGCTGCTGTGCGGCGCGGTCCAGGCCGCCGAGCCGCCCGTCCATCCCGAAACCTGGCCCGCCGCAGAGAGTCCAATCGGGATCAACCCGGCGGTCGAAGCTCGGATTGATGAGCTGCTGGGCCGAATGAACGTGGAGGAGAAGGTCGGGCAGGTCGTGCAGCCTGAGATGAAGTCCGTCACGCCGGACGACGTGCGCGCCTATCACATCGGCAGCGTCGAGAACGGTGGCGGGTCCGTCCCGAACGGCGACAAGCACGCCTCACCGGAGGACTGGATCTCGATGATCGACGCCTACTGGGAAGCCTCGGTCGACGTCGAAGAGGGCGCCGTCCGCATTCCAATGATGTGGGCGACCGACGCCGTCCACGGACACAACAACGTCTACGGCGCGACGCTCTTCCCCCACAATATCGGCCTTGGCGCCGCCCGCGACCCGGACCTCGTCCGCCGGATCGGCGAAGCGACGGCGAAGGAGGTGCGAGCGCTCGGCATGGACTGGTCCTTCGCTCCGACGCTCGCCGTCGTCAGGGACGACCGCTGGGGGCGCACCTATGAGAGCTACTCCGAGAACCCTGAGATCGTTGCGCTTTACGCTGACGCAATGGTGCGAGGTCTGCAGGGTGAAGGCGAGACCTTCCTCGACCCCGATCATGTCGTCTCTACGGCCAAGCACTACCTCGGCGACGGCGGGACCGACGGGGGGCGCGACCAGGGGGACAACCCGGCGCCCGAGGCTCGGCTGCGTGATTTCGGCGGGGCAGGCTATCCGCCTGCAATCTCCGCAGGGACGCAGGCCGTCATGGCGAGCTTTTCCAGCTGGCAGGGGACGAAGCTGCACGCCCATAAGGGGCTTCTCACCGACGTCCTGAAGGAGAGGATGGGTTTTGATGGCATCCTGTTCGGCGACTGGAACGCCCACGGCCAGATCCCAGGCTGCACGAACGGAAACTGCCCCGACGCGCTTCTCGCCGGCCTCGACATGTACAACGTTCCACAGGACTGGAAGGAGCTCCACGGCAACCTCGTCGCGCAGGTCGAGGACGGCACGATCCCGATGAACCGGCTCGACGACGCGGTTCGGCGCATCCTCCGAGTGAAGTTCCGCGCGGGCACCTTCGACCAGGGATTGCCGTCGAGCCGACCCCATGCGGGCGACGAGACCCTTTTGGGCGCGCCGGCCCACCGCGCCATCGCGCGCGAGGCGGTTCGCAAGTCGCTCGTCCTGCTGAAGAACGATGCGGGCGTGCTGCCGATCGAACCCACCGGGCGGTTGCTCGTCGCAGGCGCAGGCGCGGACGACATCGGCAAGGCGTCCGGCGGCTGGACGCTGAGTTGGCAGGGCGACGACAACACGAACGAGGACTTCCCCGGCGCGACCTCAATCTGGGCGGGCCTGCGCGACGCCGTCGAGGAAGCGGGCGGCACCGCGGTCTTCAGCGCCGATGGCAGCTTCAAGGAGAAACCCGACGCGGCCGTCGTCGTCTTCGGTGAGCACCCCTACGCTGAGTTCCAAGGCGACCAAGCCGACGTCGCGTTGCACACTGAGAACGAGGAAAGCCTGCAAGTGCTTCGTGCACTGAGGGAAGCCGGCGTCCCGACGGCGGCGGTGCTGATCTCCGGCCGGCCGCTCTACGTGAACGAGCAGATCAACGCCGCGGACGCGTTCGTCGCCGCTTGGCTGCCGGGCAGCGAGGGGGCGGGCGTCGCGGACGTGCTCTTGGCCGCGCCGGGCGGCGCCGTCCGCCACGACTTCAACGGCAAGCTGTCATTCTCCTGGCCGCGTCGGCCGGGCCAGACGCCTCTGAACGTCGGCGACGAGGGATACGATCCGCAATTCGCCTACGGCTACGGGCTTACCTACGAAGATGACATCATGCTGGGACAGCTCGACGAAGCCGAGGTGCCGGTCGACGATGCGCCTCCTGGCGTCTTCCTCACCGAGGGGCGGGGGCGCAACGGCTTCGCGCTGTCGATCGGCGATGAGCAGGCGCCGCACATCGCGGTGGTCGGGAAGAGGGTGGCGACCTATGGCAGCGAGTCGCTAACGCTGACCGCCATCGACCGGGATCGGCAGGAGGACGCCTGGGCGGTGCGGTGGTCCGGGCGGGGCGAGGCCTGGTTGGAGCTCAGCGCCGAAGAGCCGATCGATCTCACTCGCGAGGCCAACGGCGCTATGGTCCTAGCCGTCTCAATGAGGCTCGACGTGGCGCCGGGCGGAGCGGTCATGCTTGGCGTTGGCGGCGAAGATTCTGTCATGCTCGACGTAACCGATCGCGTGAAACGTCTGCCGGACGGGTGGTCGGAACTACGTGTGCCGCTGCGCTGCTTCGGCGAGAACGGCGCGGCCCTGGACGACGTCACGACCGTCCTGCGCCTTCAAACCGAACACCCCCTGACGATAGGCTTGTCGGACGCGACCATCGCCGAGACGAGCGCTTCCGACTCCTGCCCGAACTGACAATCACGAGGTCGCCATCATGCTTACTTCCTTCGCAGCGCTTACGATCGCAGCGCACCTCCACACCGCCGACCCCCAAACGGGCGGACAGGCCGGGCCGCAGCCCTCGGTCGAACGCGCCGACCAGCCGTGGATGAACGCCTCCTCGTCGCCCGACGAGCGGGCAAGCGCGCTGGTCGCCGAGATGACGCAGGAGGAGAAGCTGACGCTTGTCTTCGGCTACTTCGGCACGGACTTTCCCCCCGACGACTACGAGGCGCCCGAAGAGGCTCGGCAGGGCTCGGCGGGCTACGTGCCTGGCATTCCCCGTCTTGGCGTGCCGCCACAGTGGCAGACCGATGCTGGCGTCGGGGTCGCGACGCAGGGCGGGGCGGCTAAGAAGCGGGAGCGTACGGCACTGCCTTCGGGCATCGCGACCGCGGCGACGTGGAACCCCAACCTCGCCTACAAGGCCGGCGCGATGATCGGGTCCGAAGCGCGCTCCTCGGGCTTCAACGTCATGCTGGCGGGCGGCGTGAACCTGCTGCGCGAGGCCGAGAACGGACGCAACTTCGAGTATGGCGGCGAGGACCCCCTTCTAGCAGGCACGATCGTTGGTGCGCAGATCGCGGGCATTCAGTCCAACCGCATCATCTCCACCATCAAGCACTTCGCGGTGAACGATCAGGAGACGGACCGGTCGGGCGGTAACTCGGTGGCGGACGATGCGGCCTTGCGCGTCTCCGACCTCTTAGCTTTCGAGTTCGCCTTCGAGCAGGCGGACCCCGGCGCCGTCATGTGCGCCTACAATCAGGTGAACGGCACGTTCTCTTGCGAGAACGAGTACCTGCTGACCAAGGTCCTGCGCGAGGACTGGGACTATCGCGGCTACGTGCTGTCGGACTGGGGCGCGGTTCACAGCACGGTCGCCGCGGCGAATGCCGGGCTGGAGCAGGAGTCGGGCTTCCCCTTCGACGACGAGCCCTACTTCGGCGAGCCGCTGAAGCGCGCAGTTTCCGAGGGTACTGTCCCTCAGGCCCGCCTCGACGAGATGGTCACACGGATCGTCCGGACAATGATCGATAAGGGCCTGTTCGACGATCCCGTCGAGATAGAGGAGATCGACTTCGATGCCCATGCAGCGATAACTCAAGCTGGCGCTGCCGAGGGGGCGGTCCTGCTCAAGAACGAGGGCGGCATCCTGCCGCTCTCGCCGGACGCCGCCTCTATCGCCGTCATCGGCGGACACGCGGACAAGGGCGTCCTGTCGGGCGGCGGCTCCTCACAGGTCTACCCCGTCGGCGGGAACGCCGTGCCGGGTCTCGAGCCGACGAGCTGGCCTGGGCCGGTCGTCTACTACCCCTCCTCGCCGCTCGAAGAGATCAGGCGCCGCGCGCCGGACGCGGAGGTCCGCTTCGTCTCGGGCGAGGACGTGGAGGCGGCCGCTGCCCTCGCAGCCGAGAGCGACATCGTGCTCGTCTTCGCGACGCAGTGGGCGACGGAGTCTGAGGACACGACGCTCGAACTACCGAACGACCAGGACGCGCTGATCGCCGCCGTCGCCGAGGCGAACGACCGCGCGGTCGTGGTACTCGAAACGGGCGGGCCGGTCCTCATGCCCTGGGCGGGAGACGTCGCCGGCATCCTCGAAGCATGGTTCCCTGGCACGGAGGGCGGCGCGGCGATCGCCGACTTGCTGTTCGGCGTGGTGAACCCGTCGGGCCACCTACCAGCGACCTTTCCGGCCAGCCGGGAGCAGCTGCCCCGGACACAGCATCCGCAGCCTGGGGACGTGATCTACGACGAAGGGGCGGCGGTCGGCTACAAGTGGTACGACGCCAACGGCCTCGAGCCGTTGTTCCCGTTCGGGCACGGCCTCAGCTACACGGCGTTCGCCTATGACGGGCTCGAGGCGGCGGCAGCCGGACAGGGCGTCAGCGTTCGCTTCACCGTGACGAACCGAGGCGAACGGGCCGGGAAGGACGTAGCGCAGGTCTACGTCGCCGGCAGCGGGTGGGAGGCACCCAAGCGGCTCGGCGCATACGAGAAGGTCGAGCTTGAGGCCGGCGACAGCACGCAGGTCGAGCTTTCGGTCGACCCACGCCTTCTGGCGACTTGGAACGCGGACGGGGGCGGATGGATTACCACTGCGGGCGAGTATCGCATTCTGCTCGGCACGTCGTCCGTCGACATCGTCGGGACGGCGACGGTAGAGCTGTCGGCGAGCACGCTGCCGGCGAGCTACGATCCGCCCCAATAATTCGGGTCTGTCGGCTCGCCTCAGGGACGCGGGCGGGCCGGCAGCTCAGCGATGCCCGGGCTGCCGGTCCGGAGGTTCGGCGCGGCCAGCTTTCGCGTAGCGGTCGATATCCCAAAGCCCATCGGCCGAGAAAGCGAGACGGGCCTGCGCGCCGAGCCCGTCGTCCATCTGCTCGCCCGTCCGTGCGCCGACAGGGCCGACGTCACGCGGGGGGAGGGCGCAGCGCCTAGGCGATCGCCATCTGCATGAAGCTCCGCCCGCGCCTAGATTCGTTCGGCGACCTGGTCTGGCCGAGATTCTCGCCGCTCAGCATGCAGTCGCTGAACGAGCCGTCGGCACCAGCGTGAGCCTCGTCGGGCGTCCCGTTCAGGCACTTGCCTGTCAGGAGGTCCTGGGCCAGCGGCGAGAAGCCGATGCAGCCCACGCCGAGCGCTCTGAGCGTGTCCAGGAGCCCGTCCTCGATCCAACGGTTGAGCATGGAGTAGCTCGGCTGATAGATCAGGAGCGGTACGCCTCCCTCCGCGAGGAGCGAGGCGGCTCGCCGTGTGAGTTCCGGTTAGTAGGAGTTGATGCCGACGTAGGGTGCCTTGCCCTGCCAGGGGATTTGAGCGAGCGCCCCGACGGTCTCCTTGAGCGGCGTCGTTGGGTCGACCTGATGCGATTACAAAATGTAGGATCTCGCGTGAGTAAGACTCCGCCTCGCTGGGTTTCCCTATGTCCTCCGGGCCCTGCCGTTTGCGTTCAAGCTGCTTCCGTTACAAGCTCGATCCGAACATACAGTCGGGACCACTGCGAAGGAGACAGGATACTGTACATGTTCTAAAATGGAGGTCGTACCGGAAGGCGATCTTACCTATCCAGTCTGGGAAAAGGCTGGCTTTCGGAAACCTGCAATTGAAACATCAACCGGGTGTCAAAACTGAATTTCAGACCTTAGTCATCAAGCTTCTCGCTAGCGCCGTGCGAAGCTGGCGGATCATGGTATCGTCCAACTCGCCCATCACACCGCGCCGCTCAGGCGGCAGGTAGTCGGCAACGGGGCCGTTCTCTTCGAAGATGTAGTGATCGAACATCGCCTTCCATGCCGCGCGCTGAGCGGGGGGAAGCTGCCGAATGGTGATCATCGCGTGCATCAGCACGTCGCGCGGATGACCGCTGACCTTGCCGTCGGGTTGCCACCAGTAGTTCACGAGGATGTTGACGTCGTCAAACGCTTCGACGTGGTGCCACCAAAGGTAGGGGACGTAGAGGGCATCTCCCGGCTCAAGGTCTGCGACTAGCGAATGCGCCAGCGCTTCGTCGAAGCGGGGGAATTTCTCCCGGTCGGGGTTGCGGAAATCCACCATGCTGATCGTCGCCCGGGCTGGCGTCAGCTCGAACGGACCCTGATAGAGGTTCGAGACTTGGTCCGGGGGGAAGAGGGTGAAGCGCCGTCGGCCCGCGGTGCAGCAGGCGACGTTCTCCGAGTGGTCGTGATGCGCAGCGACGATCGCGCGGTTCCCGATCCAGATGCGCGGTTCGACCGGCTCGTCATGGAGCGGCATAGGATGCGCTTCCTCGAAGCCGGGAAGGTTCTGCCGTACAGGAACTGATTGGACCGCCATGGCTGGCGCATCACTTCGGCCGGCGGCGTTGGCAAGGAAGTCGAGCGCAGCGCTCAGCCGGGCATCGCCGTGCTTGAAGGTGAAGCCTGTGACGTCCTCGTTGTAGAAGAACCTTCCCTTGAGTTCCGGCGGTGCCAGCATGGTCGTCAGGCTATGCCCTCGGTCGAACTGCCGGAGGTAGTTCAGGACCGCTTTGTGCGATTGCAGAGCCGCCTGCACGATCGGCCAGTCGCGAACGAGGCCGCGAAAGATCGCCGGCTCGCCAATCTCCAAGACCTGGCGCAAGGCCGCCGGATTCGTCGCGCCGCTTGAGGTAACTCGTTTCATAAACCCTCCTAATCTGGGGCAAGGGAGAAGGATGCTATACTTAGCGCCAGTCTTCCTGACGTAACTTCAAAGCCACACCAACCGAAGAGGGTGAAACGCTCGCACATTTATGCGCGGCGAGGCTTGCCTTTCCGGTGAAACGGCGAGAGTCTAGTGATGAACGCCAACGCGCGCTCGGGGCTGGAAGCGTACCCAGCTGAACCGTTAGAGTTCAGAAGGTATTGAAAAGGCATACTTGTTAGACTCGAAACCTGCGACTGACATCGCCCGAGTCACTTTAAACTCGTAGCTATCCGATCCCGAATCAACTTGTGCGTGAAACGACGTTGCATCGTTGTGGTGTGGCGGTTGAGAACATATCGATGAAGGGGATTAGATCGTTGGCTCACTCGCGTAGGTGGATGATGGGGACTGCGTCATGCGTTGCCGTTGGTACGGCTGTGCTCGGATTTGCGCCGCTCGGGGCGCTCGCCCAAGATGATGTCGATGAAATCGAGAATGTCGACGACATCGACAACGCCACGCCTGATGATTCCGACGTCATCGTCGTTACAGGGGTTCGCAGTTCGCTTAAATCCGCACAGGACATCAAGCGTAACGCTGATACTATCGTCGACTCTATCACCGCGACGGACATAGGCTCCTTCCCTGACAAATCGGTCGCCGAAGCTCTGCAGCGCGTCGCAGGCGTTACGGTTAGTAGGTTCGCTGCCTCCGGTGACACGGCACACTTCTCGGCGGAGCCGTCAGGGGTTATTGTTCGCGGTCTTCAACAAGTTCGATCTGAGTTTAACGGCAGGGATTCGTTCTCGGCCAACTCGTCGCGTGGTCTCTCTTTCGGGGACGTATCGCCTGAGCTCATGGGCGGGGTCGACACGTATAAGAATCAGATGGCTGAACTGATCGAAGGCGGCATCGCGGGCACAGTCAATCTCCGGACGCGAACTCCTTTTGATCAGCCGGGGCAACTGATATCAATCTCCGGAAGTGCAAATTACAACGATCTCGCGGAGTCGGTAACACCGGAAGTCTCCGGTTTGTATTCGAACCGTTTTGAGACCAGTATTGGCGAGTTCGGGATACTGGCGAACGTTGCCTATTCTAAGGTGAACACCCGCACGGAGGGCGTTCAGCTCTACCGCATGTGGTTGGCTGAGGATGTGTTCCAAGATGGCCTTACTTATCTTCCCGAGCGGCACATCCTCCGAGATAACGAATATGATCGCGAGCGGACCGGCGTCGCATTGGCCGGACAATGGCAAGACAACGACCGTAAGTGGCTCGCCACACTTCAGTACAACCGATCAGAATATCAGAACGCCTGGGAGGAGTATGTCCTCGAGGCGGCGTATGGTGCGGATATCTCCTATAGCCGAGCCTTGGACTACACGGTTACCCCCGGCGAAGCGATTGCTCGGTACGACACAATTCCGCAAGCCTTGCTCGGTACCAACCTAACGTTCGATGAAGACGGATTCCTGCAAACAGGGACTTTGGTTGGCGACAACACCTCCTGGACGGGCAATCCAGATCCCAACGCAGGGGACTGGACGGGCTACTTTGCTCTTCTCGACAGCGGGGAACCTCTCTTTACCCAATGCTACAATTGGCAAGGATGCTACGGACAGTATTCGACTGATCGAGGTGAAAATCCGGTTAGCCCACTATCGCAACGAGGTGCGAGGTTCGGGACACGCACCCGTTCGAACAATAACAAGAACGTCACGCAGGATATCGGCTTCAATTTGAAGTACGCGCCAACTGACCGGTTGCGGTTCAACTTCGATGCGCAGTGGATCGACGCCTCTGTCGATAACTACGACATCGAGATTGCGTTCGAGACCTATGCTCAGCAGGCCGTCGACTACACGGGTGATCTACCAGTTCTGACGCTCGAGACACCGCCGAACATGGGGGTCACGAACGGCTATCTCGAGCGGCCTGACAGCTACCGCTATCAGTACGTTATGGATCATATCGAGGAGAGCACGGGTGAAGAGTACGCTTTTCGTGGTGACGCTGAATACGATATCGACAATGGGTGGCTGAGCTCGATCAAAGTCGGTACTCGATACGCTAATCGTCAGCAGGATATTCAGAACTCAGCTTACAACTGGCAAAGCATGGGGGCTGCAACCTGGCAGGCCCGAGGCCACATCTACAATATCAATCGGTTCGATCCGCCTGCGGACTTCGGCAATTATGCCGCACGGCGGCCCTTGCCGGATGGCTCGACTGTCGACGGTCCTCCCGGCATAAACTTCAACGGTTACCCAGATACCCTCGACCGCCGCCTGTGGGACGGAGGCTTCTTTGGCGGCGGCCTTCTCAACGGCGCAAACGCTTTCATGTTCTTCGACATGGACGTCGCTCAGGACAAGGAGCAACTCGCGGGCGCCCTAGGGGCGAGCGCACTCGGCTTCGATATTGCCGGGGCTGGGTGGGATCCAATCTGCTCGAATACGGGGGATCGGATCGATGAGGTGGCCGGTACCTGCTACACGCCCGCGGAACTTGCGAACGTCGAAGAAGAAACCTATGCTGGCTATGCGCAGCTTAATTTCGGCGGCTCCGAAGCGCAGCTTTTCGGAGTACCTTTCTCTGGAAACATTGGTGTCAGGTACGTCCACACTATCAACTCGTCCTCTGGAGGCATCGATCTTCCGCAACTGGGTAACGACCTCTTTCAGGACCTTGATCTCAGCGGCACGATTGAACCTGATGAGCGGGCAGTCGATAATGTCATCTGCGTTCCGAACCCGCCACGTGAAGTAACTGGACCTGATGGTGAGCCCACAGGCGAAGTGCTGCCGCCCGAGATTCCGTTTAGCAACGGCTGTTACCTCAGTGAGGACGACATCCGCTTCTCTCTCGGAGGTAGCTCGCTCACGACAGCCGAAGCGAAACACGATCACTGGCTGCCAAGCGCGAACATCAAGTTCGATCTTACGGATGAGTTCATCCTCCGATTTGCTGCGTCACGAGCGATGTCAAGACCGGACTTCGGGCAGCTGCGGAACTACGCCAGTATCGGTGTTAGCCTTCCTTCAAACGAGGGCGATCCGAGTTACATCACAGACGAGAATGGAGAAATCATAGGGATCGATCCGATCTATACCGCATCGGGCCAGAATCCCTACCTTGAGCCTGTTACTGCAGATCAGTTCGACGTCTCTTTCGAATGGTACTTCTCGGACGTAGGATCGTTTACGCTCGCTGGCTTCTATAAGAAGTTCCACGACTATATTCAGACTGACCGGTACAACCGCGAAGTTACGGTAAACGGAATAACTCGGACCGTTGATACGCGTGGTCCGATCAACGGCGATGGAGCGTCGATCAAGGGCTTCGAGGTCGCTTATCAAACGTTCTTCGATTTTCTGCCGACACCCTTAGATGGATTCGGGGTACAGGCGAACTACTCTTACATCGACAACAGTGGCATCCAGAACACCCAACCGGCTGCGACGGCTGGGGAGGGTACCGAACAGTTCTCAGGCGGCACTTACGAAACGGGTGCACTTGAGGGTCTGTCCGAGCATGCCTACAACCTCGTCGGTCTGTACGAAAAAGGTCCATTCGCAGCCCGGCTCGCCTACAACTGGAGATCTGAATATCTTGTCACAGTCGTGGACTGTTGTGTTGCTTATCCTGTTTGGAATGACGACCAGGGTCTTCTAGACGGCTCGTTACGTTACCGGCTAAACGACAACTTCGAACTCAGCCTGTCTGCCCAGAACCTTCTCAACACGAAGACTAAAACCCGGCAGCAGGTTACCGATCTAAGCGAAGGCGCGTTGCTGTTACCAACTGGGTACTTCCAGAACGACCGCCGGTACACCCTTGGCCTTCGGACCAAGTTTTGAGGCCGCCTCCCTGCACAGAGTAACAGCGCGCCGCCCCCGGGGCGGCGCGTTCGTTTCGAGGTTCCCTCAGGTCGCGTTGACAGGCAGCGCTAAGTTAAAAGAACGACGTTATGCGTGAGGAGGCGGTGTGCCGCCGCCCGGAAAGGCAGCCATGAGAATCGTCATCGTGGGGGGCGGAACGGCGGGCTGGATGACGGGCGTTGCGCTCTCCTCCGCACTTCCAAAGAGCCGGTATCAAGTCGAGTTGGTGGAGTCCGAAGCGATCGGTACGGTTGGCGTCGGTGAAGCCACGCTTCCTCAGCTCTGGGCCTTCAATGAGACCTTCGGCCTCGATGAGGCCGAACTGATGGCGAACAGCAACGCCACCTTCAAGCTCGGCATCGAGTTCGTGGACTGGGGCCACAAGGGGTCCGCCTACATTCATCCCTTCTCGAGCTATGGCGGCAACATTGGCGGCACTCGTTTCCATCAGCAATGGGTCCGATCCCGGCAGGCGGGGCGCGATTGGTCGCTCGAAGAGTTCAGCTACGGCATCGTCGCGAGTCGGCAGAACCGCTTCGGCCACCCCTCGGAGCATTCGTGGACGGAGAAGGCGTACAACTACGCCTATCACTTCGATGCGCACCTCTACGCGGCCTATCTTCGCAAGGTCGCGATCGCTCGAGGACTTCTCCGGACCGAAGGGCGGATCGAGAACGTCGAGCTTGACTCTCAGCGCGGGACGATCCGGCGGCTTCAGCTGGAGGGGGGGCGATCGATTGAAGGCGACTTCTTCATCGACTGTTCCGGGTTCAAAGCGCTTCTCATCGGTGAGGCGTTGGGGGCGGCTTACGACGATTGGACGAAGTGGCTGCCCTGCGACAGAGCGGTCGCCGTACCATGCGAGCGCGTCGATCCGATCGCACCCTATACGAAGGCAACGGCTCACGAGGCAGGCTGGCAGTGGCGGATTCCGCTTCAGCACAGGACCGGGAATGGCTACGTCTATGCAAGCGAGCACATAGATGATGATGAAGCCGCAAGCCGGCTTCTGTCCCGACTTGACGGCGAACCGCTCGCCGATCCTCGTTTTTTACGCTTCAAGGCTGGTCGAAGGACGTCCTCGTGGACGAAGAACTGTATCGCGATCGGCCTGGCGAGCGGCTTTCTCGAGCCGCTTGAGTCCACAAGCATCTACCTCGTCCAGCAGGCGGTTCTGAACTTCCTCGACCTCTTACCGACGCAGCCGGAGGATCACAGCGCTGCGAAGGAGTTCAACCGACGCGTGGACCTCGAGTATGCTCGCGTCCGGGACTTCCTCATCCTGCACTACCATGCCAGCACGCGTGGGGACGCCGCTCTGTGGCGATACTGTCGCGACATGGACGTTCCTGATAGCCTCAAACAGCGTATCGAGCTCTTCCGCCACCGCGGCTTCATCGACGACTACGACGACGGTCTGTTCGGCGCGCCAAGCTGGCTAGCCGTCTACGTCGGTCAAGGCGTCATGCCGCAGCGATACGACCCCGTCGCCGATAACATTCCGCTCGACCGGACGCTGGCTCACATGGAACAGATGCGCGACAAGATCGCGTCTGACGTTGAACGCTTACCGACGATGGACGAGACACTGCAAAGCTACTGTCCCGCCGAGCCGACCCTAACGGGGAGGTTGACGTGAGCCGACCTGTGAAGGACGTCGTCCTCGTGGGACGTGACGCGACGGTCTGGCTCACGGCACTGGTCGTGCTTCAGCTCGTCGGCCGAAATGGTGTCAACGTATCAGTCGTTGAGCTGCCGCCCCTGGCTCAGGATGTGGATGCGCAGCCGACCCTTCCGTCGCAGCAAGGCTTGCACCGGCTCATCGGTTTGTCAGAAGAAAGCTTTATCGGCCGGTGCGGAGCGACCTACGCGTTCGGGCAACGCTTCACCGACTGGGCGAAGGGAGGCAGGCCCTTCATGCAGGCATACGATGCGCAGGGCGTTTCCCTCTACGGCGTCCCCTTCCTCGACTACTGGCTCAAAGCGCGCCGTAATGGCCTAACGGTACCGATAGAGGACTTCTGTCTCGGTGCGGTCGCGGCGAAGCAGGGATGTTTCGCAACAGTCAGCGATCAGACCGAGGCCTTCTCTCACGCGAGCTACGGCTACCACGTCGATGTGGTTCCTTACGCGGAGCATTTAAGGAAGAGAGCGATACAAGGCGGGGTGCGAACGATCGCATCGCCTGTGTCTCGCGTGAACCTCGTCGACGGCAGGATCGCTTCGATCGACATGCCGTCCGGTCACAACGCGGCCGGTGACTTCTTTATCGATGCAAGCGGAAGCGAGGCCCTCCTCTTGCGTGCGGTAGAGGACGAGAGGGACACGTTCCAGTCCTGGTCCCGCTGGCTGCCAGCAACGAGGATGATCACAGCGTCTGGCAAGGAACTTGTGCCTCTTCCTGCGTTTGCCCAGATCGCCGCCTTCCGGGCGGGGTGGACAGGGCTCTACCCGCTTCAGAACCGAACCGCGGTCAGCGCAGTCTACAGCGATGAGTTTGTCAGCGATGACGAGATGGCCGCTAGTCTCTCCGCCATCACCGGTATCCCCGTCGAGGGCGATGCCGTCGTCTCTTCCTTCGAAGCGGGCAGCCGTCGTCGTCATTGGGTGTCGAACTGCCTTGCGATCGGTAGCGCAGCGGTTTCGCTCGAGCCGCTCGACGCAGTGCCGTTCGCCTTCGTCCAAGCAGGCTTATCGGCACTCACCACTCTTTTCCCGGTTGAAGCTGAGGTCATGCCGGAAGCAAAGGCATACAACGACCTTCTTACTCAAGAAGCAAAGCGCCTGCGCGACTTCCAAATCGCCCACTACGCCTTGAACGGGCGCTTCGAGGATCCCTACTGGAACGCCGTGCGGGAAGCGGAGCTTCCTAACGACCTTCAGTACAAGCTCGACCTGTTCAGACAACGCGGCAACGTACCCATGTTGTCGCAGGAGACCTTCGCGCGTGAGAATTGGATCGCCTCCTTCCTTGGGCACGGGCTGATGCCCGAGCGATACGATCCGCGTGTGGACTTCGTCGCGAACGAGAAGCAGATCGAGACGTTTCAGTCGCTTCTCAGGACGATCGCGCTCGCGGTCGAATCGATGCCGACGGTACAGGCGCAGGTCGATCTCTACGCGGCGCCAAGCGGCTTTCTCGGCTGATGGCCGGCCCGGCACCCATCAAGGACATCGTGATCGTCGGGGGCGGAACGGCCGGTTGGATGACCGCTGCGGCATTCGCTCGCCTTCTGGGCATCGGGCGGTACACGATTACGCTGGTTGAGTCCGAGGCGATCGGGACGGTAGGGGTCGGCGAGGCAACGGTACCGCCGATCCTGCTATTCAATCAGGGGCTCGGCATCAATGAACGCGACTTCGTCGAACGGACGAAGGCGACCTTCAAGCTCGGCATCGAATTCCGCGGATGGGGCAGGGAGAAGGAACAGTACTTCCATCCCTTCGGACGGTTGGGAAACAGCATCGAAGGGATCGGTTTCCCTCACTACTGGATGCGCTGGCGAGCGATGACGGGCGCGGATGATTACGGCCTCTTCAACGCCGAGACCGAAGCCGCGCGTGCTTTCAAGTTTGCCCCGGCAGGACAGGGCGCACCGGACGGCCTGCCAAAGATCAACTACGCCTACCAGTTCGACGCTGTCCTCTACGCCACGTTCCTGCGGACTTTCGCCGAGAAAAAGGGAGTTCGCCGTGTCGAAGGCAAGGTCGCGTCGGTCCGCCAGTCGCCTGTGACGGGACACATCGAAAGTCTTTTCCTTGAAGATGGCCGGACGCTATCAGGAGACTTCTTCTTAGACTGTACGGGCTTCCGGGGGCTCCTGATCGAAGAGGTCTTGAAGGCCGGGTATGCTGACTGGAGCCGCTGGCTGCCCGCCGACCGGGCAGTGGTCGTACCAACCCCGAGGCTCGGCGAGCTGCCGCCCTACACGCGGGCGACCGCGATGCCGGCCGGTTGGCAGTGGCGCATTCCGCTTCAGCACAGGACCGGAAACGGTCACGTTTACGCCAGTTCGTTCATGGACGACGATGAAGCCGAGCGCCTCCTTCTTAGCAGGATCGAAGGAACGCCAACGTCCGAGCCGGGGCGGCTGCGTTTCACGACTGGCATGCGTCGGCGAGGGTGGATCAAGAACTGCGTCGCGATTGGTCTCTCTGGTGGTTTCCTCGAGCCTCTGGAGTCGACGTCGATCCACCTCATTCAGATAGCGATCGGCAAGCTTATGGAGGTTTTTCCCCGTTATACAGAGGAGGAAGACCTTGCCGCGCAGTTCAACACGGCGATGACGTTCCACTTCACGACCATTCGCGACTTCCTCATCGCGCACTATCATCAGGGTGAACGGGACGACTCGCCGTTCTGGTCCTACGTCAGACAGTACGACGTTCCGGACACGCTGAGAGCGAGGCTCGACCGGTTCGACCGGCGGGGGGAAGTTCTCACCGACGATAAAGAGTTCTTCAAAGACGATGATTGGTTCTTCATTCTCTCAGGGCAAGGACGCCTACCTGGCAACATCCATCCAGTCGCGGAGAGTCTTTCAGATGAGGAACTGCGCTTTCGCTTGATGCGTATCCGCGCGGGGGTGAAGCAACGCGTGGACGGCCTGCCAACGCACGATGATTTCTTAGCACAGAACTGGCCGTAGTCGCTAACTCGGAAACTCACTTCATCCAGGGCATGCCTTTGATGCGGCGCGGTGTAAGTGTCCTCTGGCGGGCTGGGGCGGTCAGTGCGTTCATACTTTCCGCTGCCAGAAATACACTCGCAAGCCGGGACGTTTCTCTCAAGCCGCCCGGTCCGTTCACGAGGCGCTCACCCCAAGGCGACAGACGCGCGGGGTCGAAGTCCAGGACGAGGTCGAGGTCTTCGACACCGCCGCCATTGCCGGAATATGACCAACC
>NZ_JACHOB010000008.1 GCF_014199615.1 Parvularcula dongshanensis
TACCCGCTCTCGGTCGTAAGCAGGACCGAGCCGACCTCCTGGCCGCCCTCCAGCGTGCCGAAACCTTCTCGCGTGGCCTCGGCCGCCTGCGCAGACGTGCAAAGCAGGGCCGCCGCCAGGGCGATCCTCGTCGTAGAACGTGACATCCAAACCTCCCAGACCGCGCCTGTCCGGCTGGCCAAAGAAGGCTCTGACGCCCTCCCGCCGGCTCATGGCGCTTGCAACTCGTCGCGATGGCGACCCCTGCAGGACTCGAACCTGCAACCGTCGGATTAGAAGTCCGGTGCTCTATCCAGTTGAGCTAAGGGGCCCCGCGGCGCAGCCGTAGCAGCGTTCGGCAAGGAGGGCGACGGCCTAGCCGCGCCAATCAGTGGGTCCAGGGCGCTCTTCGATTGGTGACGAAGTTGTCGGCGTAGGACTTGGCGACCGGCTTGGTCTGTCCGCGCTCGATCACCTGATGGGGGATCTTGTTCGCCTTGGCGTAGGCGACCGCTTCTTCCTTCGTCTCGAAGGTCAGGCGGACCTGTCCGGCCAGCGTGTCGGAAGAGCTCGTCCAGCCCATGAGGGGGTCGATGCGTTGGGCGTATTGCCGGTCGAACTCCAGCACCCACTGGTCGTACTTCGCCTTGCCGGACTGCATGGCCGTGCGCGAGGGGCGGTAGATGCGGGCGTACATGCGTGTCTCCTCGCGGCTTCTGGTCGGGGCGGCAGGATTCGAACCTGCGACCCTCTGCTCCCAAAGCAGATGCGCTACCAGGCTGCGCTACGCCCCGAACGACCGCCGTGTAGGCTGAGGAACCGCAGACGGCAAGCGGGGCTCAGACTTCGCCGCCGTGCTCGACGCTCTCATAGATGGGCAGGCCGCCGCCCGCGAGGGCGTCGCGGTCCGGCGCGGGTTCGCCGAGGCGGTCGCGATAGAGCCATAGGTTCGTCATCACGTGGTCGACGAAGCCGCGCGCCTCTCGGTTGGGCACGCTCTCGATCATCAGAAGGGGATCGTCGATGGGGTTGCGCGCCTGCCAGCGGCGGAAGTTGCCGGGCCCCCAATTGTAGCTGAGCGCCATCTCGAAGAGGTCGCCATGACCGCCATTGTGACGGGACAGGAGCTCCGCCACGTAAGACTGGCCGAGCTGCATGTTGTAGCCCGGCTCGTAGAGCTTGTCCGAAGCGCGGCTCGTCGAGCGCATCAGGCTCCGGTCGCCGCCGACATGCGCGGCCGTCCTCGGCATGAGCTGCATGAGCCCCGCGGCGCCTACGCGGCTGCGGGCGTGGGTCATGAACTTCGATTCCTGCCGGATCAGGGCGAACAACAAGGCGCGGTCGATCTCGAAGCCGCCGTTCGGCGCGTAGTCCGGCACCGGGTAGAGCCCGGCCCTCAGGGGCGCGTTCTCCTCGCGCTCCGCCCCCGCCGTCAGCGCGATCATCAGCTGCGCCGTCGGCAACTCGAGGACGTGCGTCAGCGCGGCGAGCGTCCGGTCTTCCTCTTTCGGCAGCTCGGCATGGACCCAGCGAAGCTCGTCCTCGGCTTCACGGATGAGGCCGACCTGTCTCAGGGCCGCGGCGCGCTCGATCCGGGGGTTCATCGACTTGAGGCGGTTGTAGTCCGCGACGGTCAGTGCGGGCGGCGTCCAGTCGATGCCCGAACCCTGGCCGAGCTGGCCCAGCGCGAGCTGACCGTAGAGAGTGAAGGGAAACCGCGCCGCGATCTCGAGGTGCGGCTCGACGTCGTTCGCGCGGCCCGCAGCCAGGGCGGCGCGCGCCGCCCAGTAGGCGCCCGCAGCGCGTAGCTTGGGCTCCTGCTCCTCGATCACCGCCATGCGCGCGAAGTACGGGTAGGCGCCCGCATGGTCGCCGGTTCGCCAGGTCGTCAGGCCGGCGATCCAGTGGGCGAGCAGCGCGCTGTCAGGCGACCGGTCGGAGGCCAGGGTGGCCAACTTGCGCGCATCCGTCAGACGGCCTTGATGGTACAGGCCCTCGGCGACCCAACCGCGTGCGCGGTCGGTCTGCGGCCGGGTCAACGCGTTGAACTGCGCCGGCGCGTTCAGATAGCTCTGCGCCTGGGCCGCGTGGCCCCGTCCGAGCATGCCGCGCAAGCGCAGCTCGATGCGGCGCACCTGCTCCTGCCGCGCGGCGTTCGTCTCGTAGTCCTCGGCCAGCTCTGCGGGCAGGGGGGCGGCTTCGTCCGTGCGCCAGCGGCGGCGGGCTGGCCGCGTGGGCGACGCGCCGGCCGGCTTGCGCCGCAGGGCGAGCCTGTAGATGGGGGCGGCATCCGGATGGTCCGCATAGGCGTCGAGCCAGCGGGCGAGTTCGGGATAGGACGACCGATAGGCCGTCGGGTGCATGTAGCGTTGCTCGAGCACGTAACCGAGAAGGATCGGGTTCCCGAGCGCCTCGATGAGCGCGTCGGCCTTCTTCCAGTCGCCGTCCTCCTGCCGCTCGAAGATCTCGCGATAGCGCTCTTCGTCGGCTTCGCTGAGCGGCGTCACGAGCGAAAGGTCGTTCTCGTCGAGGATCGACGCGATCGACTCCCCAGCGGTCTCGGCAGCGGCCGGCAGCGGGAACAGGCAGGCGAGCGTCAGCGCGGCGAGGGCAGGCCGAAGGGTCATTCAGCGTCTCTTCGTCAGCGTGGAGGGGGGAGTCTGAGCGCGCAGGGTTAGCAAGGTGTGAAGATGCGCAAAAGAGATGCCGCTCGCCGCGCTTTTCGGGCCCAAACGCACGAAACCCGGCGCTCGCAGAACGAGGCCGGGCTGGATGGTTTCACGTTCGCCTCGCCCCTGGGGGGCGGGGGGTGCCTTAGACCGTGTGGTCCTCGTGAAGAGCGTGGCTGAGCTGTGCGCTCAGCGAGACGACCGCCAGGGCGTTCGCAGCGATCATCAGCGTGCCGAGCACGAACAGGACGGCGAGGCGCGCGTCGATCGCATAGGCGACGCCGATCAGCGTCGCGGCGATCAGGAGCGCGGTCACCACCGCGATCGAAGCCGGCATGATCTGGTCGCGAAGACGCTGAACCAGCGCGGAACGGGCGGGCGTGGTAGGCGCGAAGTAAGTGGTCACGGTTTTGCCTCCAACGGACAACTAGAGTTTGGTGAAGCTTTTCTTAACGATGTCTTCTGGTGCTTCTGCCATGGCCTCAACTTAAGGATACCGAGGCCAAGCACAATCTTCACCCCGGCAGTTCACTCGTGACTCCACGGCACGGACCGGCCGGTGCGCGGTTTTCGGGACTGTCAGGGAATCGGCGCTATCTTGTGTGCAATGCAGCAAGCCGCCATGTGCTGGAGCTATGGATTCACTCGGAGAGATCAGGGTTTTCGTCGAGGTCGTGCGGGCGGGCAGCTTCGCCGCCGCCGCTCGGGTGCTCGCCATGACGCCGTCCGGCGCCAGCCGCACGGTCGGGCGCCTCGAGGAGCGCCTGGGCGTCCGCCTGCTGAACCGCACGACCCGTTCGATGACGCTGACCGAGCCCGGCCGCCTCCTGTTCGAGCGCGGCGAGCGGATCATGGAGGAGGTCGAGGCGGCTGAGACGCTGACCCGGGACCACTCGGACACGCCGCGGGGGCGCTTGCGCGTCGCGGCGACCGACGCCTTCACGATCCTGGTTCTCGTTCCTTTCCTGAAAGGGTTCCTAGAGCGGCACCCCCAGCTCTCCGTGACGACGACCCAAGGGGACGGCGAGGTGGACCTGCTTGGGGAGGGCGTCGACGTGGCGATCCGGTTCGAGCGGCCCTCCTCGACCTCCTTCATCGCGAAGAAGATCACGGACGATCCCTACGTGATCGTCGCCTCGCCCGACTACATCGAGCGCCACGGCGTGCCGCAGACGCCTTACGAGCTTCGCGAGCACCGCTGCCTCAACGTGCACGCCCGGCGGCGCACGACCTCACGCTGGGGTTTCTGCAAGGACGAACACGAAGAGTTCATCCACATCGACGGCGTCTTCTCCGGCATCGGCCTCGCCGTGCGGGAGGCCGTGCTCGCGGGCTTAGGCGTCGCGCGCCTCGCCGCCTACGTCGTCCGCCCAGAGATCGAGAGCGGTGCGCTCGTCCCGCTCCTCACCGACTACACCTGGGGCGCAGACCGCGCGATCTGGGCGATCTATCCGCACCGGGAACACCTCGCGTCGAAGACGCGGGTGTTCGTGGACGAGCTGAGTGAGTTCTCTCGAAAGGCGGCGCCGCGATTGTCGCAGGTAGGGTAAGCCTGGATGGCGCGCGGCGGCTTCTTGCGGAAGAACGCGGTGCGGCCGGGGGCGTACGCGTTGCTACTCGCAACCCCATTCCTGTCGGCTTGCATAGACGAAGGGCGATCTGACGAGGAAGATCGGCCGAAGGTCCAGACGACTTCGCTAGGCTGCGCCCCGTTCGAGTCGTTCGTGCGAGCGGAGCACGTCTACTACAACAACGTCTGGAACGCGCAGGCGGCGGGCGGCGATTGGCAGCAATGCATCGTCGAGAAGCCAGGGCGGTACGGTCCCATCTACGGCTGGTCCTGGCGGTGGCCGGAGCGCGGAACGACGATCTACGCGTACCCTCAGGTAAAGACCGGCTCGTCTCCCTGGGATCCGCTACCGCGCGGCGGGACGGACCTGCCCGCGCGGGTCGAGGCACTTGGTTCGCTCGTCGTCTCGCACGCCCTTACCGTCGAGGGCAGCGCCGAGCACAACGTCGCAACGACGCTCTGGCTGACGGACACGGACGACATCGGCGAGGTTCAGAACCCGGCGACCATCGTCGCAGAGGTCATGTTCTGGACCTACGCAACGCCCGGCCACGTCCAGCCGGCCGGACGGCGCGTTGGCATGATCGAAGAGCGTGGTCAGCGCTGGTCGGTCTGGCTCCGCGAAGACTGGCAGGACCAGTCCGGTCAGAACGAGAATGAGTGGACCTACCTCGCCTTCGTCGCCGAGCAGGCAAGCCTGACGGCGCGTTTCGATCCGCTGACGCTCTTACGACGAGCGAACATTCCCACGCTAGACCTAGACCGCCTCGCTGTGGCGGATGTCGAGTTGGGGACGGAGATCCTGCGCGGCGAGGGGACCGTGTGGGTCGAAGCGTTCAGCGTCGAGGCGGGCGGGAAACCAAGCCACGCTCGGTGACCGATCAAGCATGTGAAAAGGGCGCCCCGAGGGGCGCCCTTTCTGGTTCGCGAGGAGGAAGAGCCTTACTCGGCCGCTTCGCTCTTTTCCTTCGGAATCTCCTTGCCGGTCTCCTGGTCGACCATCTTCATGGACAGCTTGACCTTGCCGCGGTCGTCGAAGCCGAGGAGCTTGACCCAGACCTCGTCGCCTTCCTTGACCACGTCCGTCGTCTTCTCCGGGCGGCCGGACGAAAGCTGGCTGATGTGCACCAGGCCGTCACGCGGGCCGAAGAAGTTGACGAAGGCGCCGAAGTCCATCGTCTTGACGACCTTGCCCTTGTAGATCTCGCCGACTTCCGGTTCGTCCGTAATCGACTTGATCCACTTGATCGCGGCGTCGATCGAGGCCTTGTCGGAGGAGGCGACCTTGATCAGGCCCTCGTCGTCCACGTTCACCTTGGCGCCGGTCTCTTCGACGATCTGACGGATGACCTTGCCGCCCGTGCCGATCACTTCGCGGATCTTCTCCTTGGGGATCTGGATCTGCTCGATGCGCGGCGCGAACTCGCCGAGCTCCTCGCGGGACCCCGACATCGCCTTGTTCATCTCGCCGAGGATGTGCATCCGGCCGTCCTTCGCCTGGGCGAGGGCGGTCTTCATGATGTCCTCGGTGATGCCGGCGACCTTGATGTCCATCTGGAGCGAGGTGACGCCCTCGGACGTGCCCGCGACCTTGAAGTCCATGTCGCCCAGGTGATCCTCGTCGCCGAGGATGTCGGACAGGACCGCGTGACGGTCGCCTTCGAGGATGAGGCCCATGGCGATGCCCGCAACCGCGCGCTTGAGCGGCACGCCGGC
Organism: Parvularcula dongshanensis; assembly: GCF_014199615.1. Taxonomy (GTDB): domain Bacteria; phylum Pseudomonadota; class Alphaproteobacteria; order Caulobacterales; family Parvularculaceae; genus Parvularcula; species Parvularcula dongshanensis. The sequence goes on from NZ_JACHOB010000008.1 coordinate 5,935, forward strand.
GTCCATCATGGCGAGGGAGCTACCGCAGACCGTCGCCATCGAGGACGAGCCGTTCGACTCGGTGATCTCGGAGACGAGGCGGATGACGTAGGGGAACTCGTCCTGGGAAGGCAGGACCGCCTTCACCGCGCGCCAGGCGAGCTTGCCGTGGCCGATCTCGCGGCGGCCCGGGCTGCCCATGCGGCCCGTCTCGCCGACCGAGTAGGGCGGGAAGTTGTAGTGAAGGAGGAAGTTCTCTTTGTACGTCCCTTCGAGCGCGTCGATGAACTGCTCGTCGTCGGACGTGCCGAGGGTCGCGACCACGATCGCCTGCGTCTCGCCGCGCGTGAACAGCGCCGAGCCGTGCGTGCGGGGCAAGATGCCGACCTCGCCGAGGATCGGACGGATCGTCTTGGTGTCGCGGCCGTCGATGCGCGGCTTGCCCTCGATGATGGCACCACGGACGATGTCGGACTCGAGGCCCTTGAGGAGGCCCGACAGGACCTGCTCGTCGATGCCGTCCGGGTTCGACTCGGATTGAGCGAGCTGCTCCTTCGCCTTCGACTTGGCGGCCGAGATCGCGGCGACGCGGGCGACCTTGTCGGTCTGGCCGTAGGCCGCTTCGAGGTCGGCGCCGACGAGGTCGCGCACGCGGGGCAGGAGGTCCGAGTGATCCGCCGGGGCGTAGTCCCAGGGCTCCTTGGCGCAGCTCTCGGCGAACGCGATGATCATGTCGATCACCTGACGCGAAGCTTCGTGGCCCTTCATGACGGCACCGAGCATGACGTCTTCGGAAAGCTCAGACGCCTGGCTCTCGACCATCATGACGGCGTCCTGCGTGCCGGCCATGACGAGGTCGAGGTCCATCTCTTCCATCTCGTCGACGGGCGGGTTCACGACGTACTCGCCGTTCCGGTAGCCGACGCGGGCGGCGCCGATCGGACCCATGAAGGGGATGCCCGAGATCGTCAGCGCCGCGGACGCGCCGATCATGGCGACGACGTCGGGGTCGTTCTCGAGGTCGTGGCTCATGACGGTGCAGACGACCTGCACCTCGTTCTTGAAGCCCGGCGCGAAGAGCGGACGGATCGGCCGGTCGATGAGACGGCTCGTCAGCGTCTCCTTCTCGGAGGGACGGCCTTCACGCTTGAAGAAGCCGCCCGGGATGCGGCCCGCCGCGTAGGTCTTCTCTTGGTAGTTCACCGTGAGGGGGAAGAAGGACTGGCCGGGCTTGGCTTCGCGCTGGCCGACGACGGTGCAGAGCACCGAGGTCTCGCCGTAGGTCGCGAGGACCGCGCCGTCGGCTTGGCGCGCGATGCGCCCCGACTCGAGGGTCAGCTCGCGGCCGGCCCACTCGATGGTCTTCCTGGTTATGTCGAACATGAAATCGTTCTCTTTCATCGCCGCGGGCGGCCGGATTGCCCCCGCGCTGTCTGGTTCGTTTCTCATCTTGCACGAACCGGGGCCTCATGGACTGCGGGGCCCCGCAATGCAACTCGCGGCGGTGCCGATCCCGGGGAACCGAGGCCCCGCCGCGCCCGTTCGCAGCCTTTCCCTCACATGAAGGAGGCACGAGATGATCAAGAAGTACGGCAGCGCGCATTGGACGGGCGGAATCAAGGACGGAAAGGGCCAGATCAGCACCGAGAGCGGCGCGCTCAAGGACCAGCCCTACGGCTTCAACACGCGCTTCGAGGGCAAGCCCGGCTCGAACCCCGAAGAGCTCGTCGGCGCGGCCCACGCGGCGTGCTTCTCGATGGCCCTGTCCAAGGAGCTGGGCGACGCAGGCATCGAGAACCCGGAGATCGCGACCAAGGCCACGATCGGCCTCGACAAGGAGGGGGACGGCTTCGCGGTGAAGACCTCGCACCTCGACGTGACGATTAAGGCGCCGGGCGCCGACATCGGCAAGGTGCAACAGGCGGCGGAGGGCGCGAAGGCGAACTGCCCGCTGTCCAAGCTCCTCAACGCCGAGATCACGATGGACGCGACCTACGACGTCTGACGCCTAGCGTCGTCGGGGCGGCCCGCCAGGCGTGCCGCCCTAAAGCTGCGCCTTGAACAGGCCTTCCAAGGTCTGGGCCAGTTGGCGGATGTCGTGGCTCTCCTCGACCCGCCGGCGGCCCTCTTCGCCCTTCGCGGTCAGCGTATCGGCGTCCGATTCGAGGCAAGACCGCACGGCCCCGCGGATGTGCTCGACGGACCCCGCCGGGAAGATCCAGCCGCACTCCTCGTCGAGCAGCTCAGGGATACCGGCGATGTAGGTCGACAGCGCCGGCCGCCCGAGCGCCATCGCTTCCATGATCACGATCGGCAGGCCTTCCGCGAAGGAGGGCAGGAGGAGAGCGCGCGCGGCGGCCAAGCGTGCCCGGACCTCCGCGCCCGACTGCCAACCGACCAGCTTCACGTTGTCTTCGAGGCCCCGCCGCGCGACCTCCGCTTCGATCTCTGGCCGGGTGTCGCCGTCGCCGATCAGGGTGACGCGAAGACCCGGATGGTCGGCGACCAGCGGCTCGATCGCCTCTGGGATCAGCGTCTGCCCCTTTTGGGGGCAAAGACGGCCGACGCAGACGAACTCTCGGCTGTCCGGCACCGGGCTCGGCGCGAAGTCGCTGAGCTGCAACCCGCACCGGGCCACATGCACCTTGTCCCGATGCTGCATCCCGCCCCAACGCATCAGCTGCATCTTGGCGTAGTGGCTGATCGCGATCGCGAACGCCGCGTGTTCCAGCTTCAGGTCGAAGCGGAAGCTTTCCGGGTCCGTCCACTCGTCGGGGCCGTGGACCGTGAAGCTGTAGCTAGGCCCGCCCATCAGGCGGCAGAGGAGGGCAACGGCTGTCGCGTTGGTCCCGAAGTGGCAGTGGAGGTGCGTGACGCCCTCTCTCGCCGTCCGTTGGCGCAGATAGGCCGCCTCGGCGAGGTAGGCGGAGGGCCGGACGAAGCCGCCGGTCCCCTTGGCGATCTCGCCGAGCATGCGGCTCGCAGCGGCGACGCCCTTGGGGTTCCGCGCGCTCTCCGCCGCGAGCGCCGCCCCTAGACCCTTGGCGTTGCCGCTCAGAAGGTAATGGGTCGCCTCTTGCTCTTCGAGGTCGGTCGGCTCGACCAGCGTCTGATCCCAGCGCCGGACCGCGTAGCGGGTCACGGGCAGGCCGAGCGCCTCCACCGCGCGGATCTCGCGCCGGATGAAGGTGCCTGAGGTGACCGGGTAGGTGTTGAGGAGGTAGCCGAGTGACAAGCGGGAACTCCTCGGGGTGCGAACCCGGCGCCGTTGCAAGCGCCGGGCCGGAACCGCTTAGCGGCGCAGGCCGAGACGGCCGATGAGGTCCTGATAGCGCGCTTCGTCCTTGCCGCGGACGTAGTCCAGCAGGCGGCGGCGCTGCGACACCATCTTCAGAAGGCCACGGCGCGAGTGGTTGTCCTTCTTGTGCTCTTTGAAGTGCTCGGTGAGGTTGTTGATCCGCTCGGTCAGGATCGCGACCTGGACCTCGGGGCTGCCGGTGTCGCCCTCGCCGCGGGCGTACTCTTGCATGAGCTCGTTCTTGCGTTCTGCTGCGATCGACATCGCGTGCCTTTCGTGCGCCGTGTGAAGAATCCGCCAGCCGGGGCGCCGTCCAGCCGGGGAACGCGGCGGATAGCCGAGGGGTGGGGCGGAAGCAAGGCGCCGGCCGATCGCCGTCTCCTAACGCTCATTAACCAACCCTCAACCTTGGGTTGCGTACACCGCAACCCATGATAGCTCTTCTCGGACTCGGCGTCACCGTCTGCATGGTCTTCGGCGGATACATCCTGGCCGGCGGCAAGCTCTCCATCATCCTTCATTCGCTCCCCTTCGAGATGATGATGATCGGGGGCGCCGCCATTGGGGCGTTCCTGGCCGCGAACGACTTCACCACCATCAAGCACGTCGGCGGCGACCTCCTCACCCTCATCAAGGGGCCGAAGTGGAAGAAGCAGGACTACCAAGAGCTTCTGTGCCTGATGCACGAACTCCTCGGCGTCCGGCGCGAGAGCCCGGTCGACATCGAGGCGCACATCGAGGACCCGCAATCATCCTCGATCTTCTCTCAGTACCCGAAGATCCAGAAGGATCACGACGCGACCGACATGATCTGCGACACGATCCGGTCGATGATCATGAACTTCGACAACGCCTATCAAGTCGAGGAGATGCTCGAAAAGCAACTGGGCCAGCGGCGAGAGGACAGCCTTCACGGCGCGCACGCCCTCTCCAACGTCGCCGATGCGCTTCCCGCCTTGGGCATCGTCGCCGCCGTCCTCGGCGTCATCAAGACCATGGCCTCGATCGACAAGCCGCCGGAAGTCCTGGGGCAGATGATCGGCGGCGCGCTCGTTGGGACGTTCCTGGGCGTCTTTCTCGCCTACGGCATGGTCGGCCCCTTCGCTGCCCGCGTGAAGTCTCTGCGGGAAGAGGAGCACAACTTCTACGGCCTCATCCGCGAGGTGCTCGTCTCGTCGCTGCACGCCCACCCCGCGCCCATCTGCGTCGAGGTCGGCCGGAGGAACGCTCCGCATAAGGTCCGCCCCTCATTCCAGGAGATGGACGACGCCATCCGCGCTCTGAAGAAGGTGGCCTGGCATGTCGGACGCGATCACCGCGGGCCTCTCCCGCCAGACGGGGCTCCTCAAGGAACTCCGCATCCTCGCCTCCAACGTCGCGAACGCCTCGACCGAGGGGTACAAACGCGAAGCCTCCGTCTTCACCGAGTACGTCTCGCGCAGGGACGAGGGGAGCCTTTCCCTCGGGTCCTTGCGCGGTCGCTACGCGGTCATGGAGGACGGCGCCCTGCGCAAGACGGGCGGGACCTACGACCTCGCGCTCTCAGGCAGGGGCTTCTTCGCCGTCCAGCGCGGCGACGACGTTCTCCTGACCCGCGCTGGCAGGTTCCAGACGAACGCCGAAGGCCTCCTCGTCACCCCGCAGGGCCACCCGGTTCTCGGCGAAGGCGGCGGCGTGATCGAGGTGCCGCCGGAGAGCCGCGAGGTCGTGGTCAGTCCCGACGGCACGGTCTCGATCGACGGCCTCGCCACCGCCCGGCTCGGCGTCTTCGACGCGCCGGGCGGCAGCCTCATGCGGGCAGGGGACACGCTGTGGCAGCCGACCGAAGCTTACACCTTCGTAGACGAGGCCGTCCTGCACCAAGGCTTCCTCGAGCAGTCCAACGTGAACCCCGTGATGGAGATCGCGCGCCTGACCGAGGCGCAGCGGCTCTTCGAGGCGGGCACCGACCTCGCCGACGCCGAGCACCGTCGCCTCGAGTCCCTCATCCGTACCCTGAGCGAGCTTTGATCCCATGACCAACGCCCTTAGAATCGCCGCGACCGGCATGGCCGCCCAGCAGACGCGCGTCGACACCATCGCGAACAACATCGCGAACATGTCGACCACCGCCTACGCCCCGCGCCGGGCCGCCTTCGCCGACCTCCTCTACAAGCAGGAGCTGACCCCCGGTGCCGTCTCCTCGCGCACGGGCACGCTCGTCCCCGGCGGCATCCAACTCGGCCTCGGCGTGCGGACGGCCGCGGTGACCCAGGACCGCGTGCAGGGCACGTTGACGGCGACCGGCGGCGACCTCGACATCGCGATCGAGGGGCGCGGCTACTTCGACGTCGAGCTGCCTTCCGGCGAGACCGCCTACACCCGCGACGGGCGCCTCAGCCTCGACCCCCAAGGCGTCCTCGTGAACGCCGAGGGCTTCCCCGTCGCGGGCGGCATCACCGTGCCGTCCGACGCGCGCCAAGTGACGATCGCCACTGACGGCGAGGTCTACGCGGTCTTCTCCGACGGCTCTTCGCCGCAGGCGATCGGCACGATCGGCCTCACGGTCTTCGCGAACGAGAAGGGCCTCGAAGCGCTCGGCGGCAACCTCTTCCGCGAGACCGAGGCCTCCGGCGCGCCGTTGGGCGGGGTCGCGGGCCTCGAAGGCGCAGGCTTCATGCGACAGGGCTACCTCGAGGATTCAGGCGTAGACGTCGTCTCCGAGATCGCCGACCTCATCGAGGCGCAGCGCGGCTACGACCTCAACTCGAAGGTCCTGACAGCCGCGGACGAGATGTACGCCGCCGCGACGAGGATCCGGTGAGCCCGCTCTTGATCGCGCTCCTCGCTCCGGCGGTCCTCGCCGCGAAGCCCCTGCCGCGCGGCACCGTGCTGACGGCGGACCTCGTCGTCGCCGAGGGCGGCGCGGACCTGACGCCCTTCCTCGGAAAGCAGCTGCGCCGACCGGCCTTCGCCGGGCGCCCGATCGAAGCCGCCGACCTCGCAGCGCCCGACGCCGTCGCGCGCCAGTCGGCCGTGAACGTCGTCTTCCGCAGAAGCGGACTCACCCTGTCCGTGCCCGGACGCGCGATGACGTCGGGCGCCGCGGGCGACATCGTCACCGTCCTCGTCGAGGGTAAGCGCCGCCCCATGCGCGCCACCGTCACCGGACCCGGCGAAGTGGAGGTCGCCCGATGACCGCGCGCCGCTTCCTGCCCCTCGCGCTCCTCGCTGCCTGCGCGAGCACGCCCGAGCCTGTGCCTGAACCGCCCGTGCCGGAACGCGGCGTTCACGGCGCGGCGGTCCCGCCTGCCGTCGGCAGCCTGTGGAACCAGGACCCGCAAAGCCTCTTCGGCAACAGGCGCGCGCGCGAAGTCGGCGACATCCTCACCGTCATCGTCGAGATCGACGAGGAGGCCGAAATCATGGGCGAGCTGGAGACGGCCCGCACCAGCCAGCGGTCCTTGGGGATCCGCAGCCTCTTCGGCGGCCCCGAGGCCGTCGCGGGCCAACTGCCGGGCGGGGCGGGCCTCGACCCCGCGATCGACCTCGACAGCGCCCAGGCGCGCAGCGGCGGCGGCTCCTTGCGCCGCGAGGACCGTGTCACCTTGCGCCTCGCAGCCCGAGTGATCGAGCGGCTGCCGAACGGCGATCTCGTCATCGACGGTCACCAATCCGTACGCGTCAACTATGAGGAGCGGACGCTGCGGGCTGCGGGCATCGTCCGGCCCGAGGACATCTCGCGTTCCAACACCGTCACTCACGACAAGATCGCCGAGGCACAGATCGGCTATGTCGGCAGGGGCGTGATCGACCGTTCGATCCGCCCCCGCCTCGGCGACCGCCTTCTCGATGCTCTGACCCCGTTCTGAGGAGCCAGCCATGCGTCCCCTTCCGATCCTTTTCAATCTGGTCACCGTTGCGGCGGGTACCGCCGCTGGCGTTTGGCTGCGGCCCGATGCACTCGCCGCCGCGCCCCTCACCGCAGAAGCTACCCACACGCCTGGAGAGGCGGGCACCGGTCGTCTTCTCGAAACGGACCTACACCCAGGCGGAGTTGTCAAGACGCAGGCGCCTACGGAGGACACGATCGTCATCCAGTTCTCCCGCCCCTTCGTGGTTTCGGTTGCGGACGATTGGCGCGCACAAAGCCTGATCGTGCTGTCCCTGGGCGTCGAAGTCGACCGAAGAACTAGCGAGACCGCCACCGGATTGGAGGCGAAGCTGCGCGACCGCATCACGGCCACCCTCGTCCGCCTCGCGGGCGAGGGCGGGCTCGACGACCGGGAAACGGATCCTCTCATGCTGGACCGGGTGAAGACCGAGCTGCGCGGCGCGCTCGAGCCGGTGCTTCCGGGCGGCGCCCATGACGTCGTCGTCACGGAGATCCGCAAGCGTGCGGTTTAGTGCTCCACGCGAGCCGGTCCGGTGGCAACGCTGCTGCTCCAGACGTCCCTTCGCGGTACTGTTTACCATAGCGCAATTTCAGGTTGCAGACTCGTCCAGAGAGGCTGCACACTCGGCGGTGCAAGAGGGGTGAGGGGCCATGAAGTTGATGTCGAACGTACTGACGTGGTTTGGTCGAAAGCTGACGGAGAGCGAAGACCTCGCTCTGTGGGAGCGCACGCGCTGGTTGCGTGACCACAAGGCGTCGCTCGTCGGTGACCCAGACGAGAAGCTGTCTGGTCGGGAACCGATCCAGGTTCGGACCGCAGCCTGACTTCTCCGGCGGCGGCCGTGAACGTCGCTTCTTCATGGGCGTTGCGCAGGGCGTCGAACGTTTGAATGAGCGAAACGGGAGCGCGGGTGGCGCCCGCCCTCCCGCGACTTCTTCATTCCGCAGACAGCATCCGGACGATCTCGCCCAGGTGCGTGTTCGTCTGCACCTGTTGTTCGAGCGCCGAGAAGGTCGCGAGCTGCTCGACGAACGCTGTTGAGTCGAGCGGCTTCATCGGGTCCTGATTCTGGACCTGCGCCGTCAGCAGAGACAAGAACTGGGTCAGCTCCTGCGGCGCGGCGTTCGTCGCGACGGCGGCGGGCGGCGCGGAAGTCTCCGTGCCGTTCGCGACGGGTGAGATGGTCGTCATGAGGCTCTCCTAGAGGCGAAGGTCGAGGCCTTCGCCGCGATGGGCAGGGGCGGGAAGGGGGGGCGTGTCGCTCGCTACGGGCACGCTCATCGCGACGCGGCGGACCGTTGCGTGGGGTGAAGCGCGCTCCTGAAGGTTCTCTCCGCGCCCGCCCTCGGCGAACTCGATCGAGACGCCGACGAACCCTTGCGCTTCGAGCTGCTTCGTGAGGGTGCCGACGCCGCGGCGGAGAAGCGAGAGCGTCTCGGCCTCCTGCGCGTGTATAACAGCCTTCACCTGATCGTTCGAGAAGTCGAACTCCACGGTCACCCGGCCGAGGCTCGGCGGGTCAAGGCGAACCTCCACGGCCCGGTCGTGCGGACTGACGGCGACGGCGCGAACGATCTGCTGCGCAGGGGGATCGGGCGCGACCGTGCCAGCGCCATCCATCGCAGCCGGGGACGGCGTCGCTGTGGGCGGCGCTGCAATCGTCGCCGAACCCGCGGCGAAGCCCGTCCCGACGCTCGGACCCCCGGTTTCCGAACCGGCCGTCGTGACCGGTTGGGGCGGGATAGGAGCGGACGTCGATCCTTCCGCATTCGTCGAAGCGACCGGTGCGGCTTGGCCGCTCTCCGGCGCCGCCGCCTTCGCGTCGGCGGCACCCCCCTTCGCTGAGATGAAGTTTGCCGACGCCGCGGCCTGGCTTCGGCCCGGCGGCGCAGGCTGCTCGGTCTCGACCCTCGAAGGTTCGGCGCCGCCTAGAACCGCATCGCCGGCCTCGGCGAAGAGCGGCGTCGCCTGCGCCGGCCCGAGTGGGGCTGCGGCTCCGGTCGCCTTCGCAGGCGACGCGTCATCGCCAAGAGCAAGGCCCGCGACCTCTTCGGTCGCGCCTTCGTCGCGCGCGCTGCCGCGAGCGGGGCCCGTCAGGAGGGCGAGGAAGGCCAGCGGCGAGGTCTCGGTGCCGCAAGGGCGGGTCACCGGTAGCGGCAACGTCGTGCCGTCGGGCGCCGGCGCGGGGAAGATCGACGAGGTCAGCATGCACGCGATAAGAGTGGGTAAACGTTTACCGAACCTTTACGCGAAAGCGGTCATACCTCGTTAACGCCCTGAATGAGGTCCGTATGCTTCCCATCTCCACATCGCCTCTCCTATCCGCCGCCGAACCTATGAAGGGCGGTCAGGACCTGAAGGAGGCGGCGCAATCCCTGCACAAACAGTTTTTGCTCCAGATGTTGAAGGACGCGAAGTTGGGCGAAGCGCTCGGCGCGAAGTCCTACGAATCCGCCGCGCTCTCCCACGTCGCCCTGCACGAACTCGCGGGCGACCTCGCGGCGGGACAGCCCGCGCTCGCGGACCGGCTCTACGAAGCGCTCGCGCGCACGGAGGGCTCATGACGCGCTCCCGCCTGACCGCAGAGACGGTTCTGGAACTCGCCGCCGCGATCGAGGCGGAGAACGAAGCCTTGCGTGAGGGTCGCGTGCGCGACGCGCTGGTGAGGGCGCCCGAACGCAACGCGCTGATCGAAGCTCTGGAAGCCGGTGTGGCAGAAGCCCGCAACATGCTTCCCCGTGCCCTCGATGTCCCCTCGAGAGCGCTTCTGAGGGCAGCCGAGGAGAACCAGAAGCTCCTCGCCTCGGTCGCGGCCGGGCTGAAAGAGGCGGATGGGATGCGCAGGCCGGCAATCGCTTACACCGCACAAGGATCGTCGGTCGCAGACGCCGTGTCCCTCGCTTCGCGAAAGTTGTGACGCTTAACCACAACGCAAGGAACTCAGGGTTACTGAAGGCGCATCGCAACCGGAAGTTGCGAGAGAAGCGCGGGCTCCAGGACGGAAGCCGAGCGGTCAACTCAAGGAACCTGGCATGTCCAGCATCAACTTCAACCAGTCCGCCATGGTGGCGCTCGACACCCTGCGTGACATCAACGCCAACCTCGGCCGTGTGCAGAACGTGATCTCGACCGGCAAAAAGGTCGCGACCGCGCGTGACAACGCCGCCGTGTGGTCGATCTCGACGGTGATGAGCACGGACGTCTCGTCCTTCCGCGCGATCACCGACAGCCTGAACCTCGGCGCGGCCACGGTCGGCGTCGCGCGCTCGGCGTCCGAGCAGGTGACCGGCCTTCTTCAGCAGATGAAGACGCTGATCGTCTCGGCGCAGGAAGAGAACGTCGACCGCACGAAGATCAACACGGACGTTCAAGCCCTCAAGGGCCAGATCGAAGCGATCGTCGACGCGGCGCAGTTCAACGGCCTGAACCTGCTCAAGGGCGGCGGCAACATCGAGCTACTCTCCTCGCTCGACCGCGGTGCCGACGGCTCGGTTTCGGTCGCAAACATCGCGATCTCGAAGCAGGACCTGCAGACGGCGGCGGAGGCCTTCGGCACGGCCGGCGCGATCACCAAAGGCACGGTCGCGGGCGCCGGGACGGTCACGGACACCAACGCGACGACCGTCACCTTCTCGGCCCAGGAGATCGCCGAAGGCGACAGCTTCCGCGTCACCGTCGACGGCACGGACTACGACTACGTGGCCCGCGACGGCGACACCTCGAACGACGTCGTCCGCAACCTCGCGGCGCGCATGTCGGGCGCAGCGGTCGACGTGACCTACACGGAAGCGGCGGAACCCGCGACGGGCGATGCGGTCCTGACACTCACCAACAACACGGGTGCGGACGTGACCACGGCGGTCGCGCAGAACTCCGGCGGCACGGCGGGCGGCGGCCTCGCCGACCTCGAAGGCATGGACGTCTCGACCGATGCGGGCGCCGACGACGCCCTCGTCAAGATCGAAGGCCTGATGCAGACGGCGATCGGCGCGTCGGCGAGCTTCGGCTCGGCGCAGAACCGCGTCGACATTCAGAACGACTTCATCCAGTCGCTGATCGACTCGATGGAAGCGGGCATCAGCGCCCTGACGGATGCGAACCTCGAAGAAGCCTCCGCGCGTCTTCAGTCGCTGCAGGTCCAGCAGCAGTTGAACATCCAGGCCCTGACGATCGCCAACGCCTCGCCGCAAGCAATCCTCGCGCTCTTTCGCTGATCCGAGCGCAGAGCAGGGGGGAGAGGCTTAGGCCTCTCCCTCACTCCCTTCCCGGGCGCGACGCGCCGACCGATCTGAGAGAACCAAGAGATGTACCAGCCGGCCGTGGGTCAGACCGCTTACTCCGCCAACCCTTACGCCGCCGCGCAGCGCGCGACGCTCTCGGGCCGGGCGCTCGAGCGTGAAGTGCTGACCCGCGCCGCGTTGCGGATCGAGGCAGCGGACGAGGGCGTTCCGGGTGGCGCCTCCGCGCTGGCGCAAGCGCTCGACGGGAACCGGCGCCTCTGGGCGGCGCTCGCGACCGACATCGCCGCTTCCACGAACAGCTGCCCCGACGCGCTCAAGGCGCAACTCCTCTCCCTTGCTTCCTTCGTCGAGCGTCACACCCCCCGCGTCATGGCGGGCGAGGCCGGACGCGAGATCCTCGTCACCATCAACCGCAACCTCGCCGCCGGCCTCGCCGCGCTGGAACGGCAGGCGGCCTGAATGTCCGGCCTGGTCCTCAACCTTCGCCCCTACGAGAAGGTCGTCATCGGCGGCATCGTTCTGCAGAACGGAAAGCGCCGGAGTTCGCTGCGCGTCGTCGACGAGCGGGCAGGGGTGCTTCGGCTCTCAGAAGCGCTGCATCCGGACCAGGCCACGACGCCGCTCACCCGCGCCTACTACGTCGCGCAGACCATCGTCTCGGGAGACAGCGAGGAGCCGATCGCCGCGCCGGTCCTCGCAAGGCTGCTCGACGATGCCCTCTCCGGTTTCAAGGGCTTTCCCTTCCACGCCGAGATCGTCGCGGCGCGTGAAGCGCTTGAGAGGGCGAGCTACTACCGCGTGATGAAACATTTCCGGCCCCTTCTGATCAAAGAGGCGGCGATACTCGCCGATCCGCGCGTCAAGTTGCCGAAGGGAGAGACGCGAAAGCTGAGGCTCGCGACGCTGACCGCCACCTTCGCCGTCACTCGACGATGATGCCGGAGCTGCCGGAGTAGCTGAGCACCTCGTCGGTGACGCTCTGGCTGCGCATCTCCAACCAGAACAGCGCCTCCAGCCGGGCGTTGATCGACGCGTTCGGATCGTCTGCGACCGCCTTGGCCGTGTCGTCGTATCGCTCGTACTGCTCGAACAGTTCGGCCCGATCACCGATCGGGACGAACTGTTGCAGCATGTAGAGCGACGCCACCCGCCGTTCGGGGTCGTCGGCACGAAGCCCTCTCTCAATGAGAGCGATGGCTTCGGGTGATCCGTCCGTCAGCTGAGCGTAAGCGGTGATCGCGCTCGTTTGGATCGCTGGATCCCTGCTCGTCTCGGCCATCGACCTTATGGCCGTCAGCGCGTTCGGCGAGAGCGTTTCGGGTTCGATCATGAAGACGCTTTGAAGCAGTCTCGTCACGGCGGGACCGTCGGTTTCCCGCAGGAGGACCCGTTCGACGGCCGACTTCGCGCGGGGGTCTTCCCCTAGGTCGTACAGCGCCAGCGTCACGCCCAGCGCCCGGCTGGCATCGAGCGAGGACTGCAACAGGATGTCCGACGCATCGAGGCGAAGCTCTCTCGATCCGTTGGTCGCGATGGTGCCGAGAGCAGCGGCCCGTTCTCCGTCCTCGCGCAGGCCGCTCAGGCGTTGAAGGAACAGTCTGCGAAGGTTCGAATCGGCTTCGATGGCGGCGGCGATCGAATCGCTGAGCTGCATCGCGGCCCGGACCTCGGCGATGTCGGGCCTGCCGTTGAGGATCGTCTCCACGATCCGGTTCAGGCAGTCTTCGGGGCAGGCCACGGTCTTACCGTCCGCCCAGTACTGGGGGACGGGTGCCTCGGCGGACTCGGTTTCGTCTTCCGGGCAGCCGACTTCGGGGGGCGGCGCGCTTGGCCCTTGCGGTATGGCGACGGGCCTAGCCGCAACAGGCGCCTCGACGGGCGGCGGGGCCTCGGCGCCTGTTCGCGCCGCCCACACCGCGCCCCCGCCTAGAAGCGCGCCGAGGAGACCTGCGCCCAGAACCCGCCACATACTGTCCCCCTTTGATCCTCGCACTACACGACGGGCCCACCGTCGCTGCAAGACCGCCGCCGCGGGCGGTCGCAGGGACGTGCGTGGCGCTATTCATTGGTTAAGCGGCCGAACTCTCACGGCTTTCGCCTGTTTGCGGACTCCTGAGCCATGCCGGACGTGCGTGGGCGACGAGCGCGGGAGGCGCAACAGATGAGCGTGACGAAACCGGTTCCTGGGCCCGTGGGCGCCTTCGGCACCTTCATTCGAGACCGCGACTTTCCCTGCGTCGGCGCGAAGTCCGCGCTCGGCAAGGGACAACTCACGCACGTCGTCCTCGAGGACATGCGTTCGGGCGCCGAGGACCGGCGCCTGCTGCGTGCGTTCTACGCCTTCGTGAAGCGCTATCGGGAAGACCGCACCCTGTTCACGAGCTTCGCGGTCAGTTGGCAGGGGCCGACAGGCCTGTCCGAGCGCGACTTCGAGCGGCTTCTATGGGAACGCCTGCAAGCGCTGCACGAGCTCGACCGGGCGGAGCACGACTGGGACGGGCGCGTGGAGAGCGATCCTGACAGCCCGCACTTCTCCTTCTCCCTGGGCGAAGAGGCGTTCTTCGTCGTCGGCCTGCACGACGGCGCAAGCCGCCTCGCGCGTCGGTTCTCCTACCCGACGCTCGTCTTCAACCTGCACGACCAGTTCGAGATGCTGCGCGAAGCGGGCCGATATCAGCGCCTCCACGACAAGATCATGGCGCGGGACGAGGCGCTTCAGGGCGAGCCGAACCCGATGATCGCCGAGCACGGCGAGGCGCCGCCCGCGCGGCAGTACGCCGGTCGCCGCGTGTCCGAGGACTGGTCTTGCCCCTTCACGCCGGTAGGGTAGGGCATGACGAACCGCATTCCCCCGCGCAGCGGCGCCGCCTTCGAGGTGAAGGCCGGTCAGACCCTGACCGTGACCGATCCGATGGGCGGGCAGGTCTCCGACCTCGTCGCCTTCTGGCGCGAGGACATCGGCGAGTGGCTCTCGAACGGCCGCACCTTCGACTATGGCGAGACGATCCGCGTCGCGGGCGAGGGGACGGTCCTGTGGTCGAACAGGTCGCGGCCCATGCTCACGATCACCCGAGACGATGTCGGCGTGCACGACTTCCTGCTGACGCCCTGCAGCCGCGAGATGTGGCCCATCGTCTACCCGGACGAGCCGCCCCACAGGGGTTGCCTCGGCAACCTCGCCGAGGCGCTCGCCCCTTACGGCGTGACGCGGGATGCGGTTCCTACGGCGTTCAACGTCTTCATGAACGTCCCCGTCCGGCCGGACGGAAGGCTGTCCGTCGAGCCGCCGGTCTCGAAGGCGGGGGACAGCTTGATCCTGCGCGCGGAACTCGACCTTATCGTCGGCCTCACGGCCTGTTCGGCAGGGGCGTCCAACGGCGGGACCTTCAAGCCGATCGATTGGCGCGTGTCGGACTGATCGCGTCCGCCGGCGGCAAGCTTGCTGCATCGCACAACACTCGCTAACTCCGGCGCTCGCCCTCCCGACTCCTTTAGCCGGCACGCCTCCCCATGACTTCGAACACCACCGCGACCCTGTTCGCGGACGGCTTCTCGGCCGTTCGCAGCTATGCCGACCGCACCGCGCGCGGCTGGCGGAACCTGACGCCCGCGACCATGAAGACCGAAGTGCTGGCCGGTTTCACGGTCGCGCTTGCGCTGGTGCCGGAGGCCGTGGCCTTCGCCTTCGTCGCGGGCGTGCATCCGCTCGTCGGCCTTTACGCCGCCTTCACGGTCGGCCTCGTCACGGCGCTCATCGGCGGGCGTCCCGGTATGATCTCGGGCGCGACCGGCGCGCTCGCGGTCGTCATGGTCGAGCTCGTGGCGTCGCACGGGGTCGAGTACCTCTTCGCGACCGTGGTCCTGATGGGCCTCCTACAGCTCGGCGCGGGCCTCCTGCGCTGGGGCAAGTTCATTCGCATGGTGCCGTATCCGGTCATGCTGGGCTTCGTGAACGGCCTCGCCATCGTCATCGGCCTCGCGCAGCTCGAGCAGTTCAAGGTCGCGGGCGAGAACGGCGAGCACGCCTGGATGTCGGGGCCGCAGCTTTGGATGACCCTCGGCCTCGTCGCCCTCACCATGGCGGTGATCTGGGGTCTGCCCAAGATCACCAAGGTCATCCCCGCGCCGCTCGCGGCCATCGGCCTCACGGCGGCGGTCGTCATCGGCTTCGGACTCGACGTGCCCCGCGTCGGCGACATGGCGTCGATCGACGGCGGCTTCCCGCCCTTCCACCTGCCCATCGTGCCCTTCACGCTCGAGACGCTGTGGATCATCCTTCCTTACGCGGTGATCCTCGCGGCCATCGGCCTCATCGAGTCGCTCCTGACCCTGAACCTCGTCGGCGAGATCGTCGACGAGAAGGGCGGCGCGTCCCAGGAGTGCGTGGCGCAAGGCGCGGCGAACATCGTCACCGGCTTCTTCGGCGGCATGGGCGGCTGCGCGATGATCGGCCAGTCCATGATCAACGTGAAGTCGGGCGGCCGCACGCGCGTCTCCGGCCTCACCGCGGCGCTGTTCCTCCTCCTCTTCATCGTCGTTGCCTCCGGGCCGATCGAGCAGATCCCGCTCGCCGCCCTCGTCGGCGTCATGGTCATGGTCGTGATCGGCACCTTCGCGTGGAAGTCGTTCTCCATGCTCGGCCGCATCCCCCGCTCGGACGCTCTGGTCGTGATCGTCGTCACGGCCGTTACCGTCGTGGAAGACCTCGCCATCGCGGTCGTCGTCGGGGTCATCGTCTCCGCGCTCGTCTTCGCGTGGAAGCAGGCGACCCATATGCACATCGAGCGCGTGGAAGAGACGCCAGAAGGCAAGACCTACCACGTGGCGGGACCGCTCTTCTTCGGCTCGACGCAGAGCTTCCAAGCCCTCTTCAGCCCGAGGAACGATCCCGAGCACGTCGTTATCGACTTCAAGGGGGCCCGCGTCGCGGACCACTCGGGGCTGCAAGCGATCGACGCCCTCGCCGCCCGCTACCACGCCCGCGGCAAGGATCTGCGCCTGCGGCACCTCAGCCCCGACTGCCGCAGGCTGTTGG
Organism: Parvularcula dongshanensis; assembly: GCF_014199615.1. Taxonomy (GTDB): domain Bacteria; phylum Pseudomonadota; class Alphaproteobacteria; order Caulobacterales; family Parvularculaceae; genus Parvularcula; species Parvularcula dongshanensis. The sequence continues at coordinate 22,363 of NZ_JACHOB010000008.1, forward strand.
GCAATGCGGGCCAGCTGATCGACGTCCTGCCCGACGATCCGGACTACGGCATCGCGGCGGACTACCGGCTGCGCACGGGACGGACGGATACGGGGCACTAAGAGGCCCCGCCGCCCGGGTCCTCAGTTCGCGATGCGCGGCTCGAAGCCTTCCATCGCCGCCTGCAGGCCCGGTACGTCCTCCGCGCCTGCGGGCACGTTGAGGCTCGACCCTTCGAGCGCGTCGCCGATCGGCTCGGCCCGGCCGCCGAGGCAGTTCTCGGCGAGGAAGCCCTCGGTCAGCGCGAAGAAGGCGAGGCGGTTCTCCGGCCTGGCGAAGCCGTGGCCCTCGTCGGGGAAGAGCGCGTAGGTCACGGGCAGGTCCCGCTCCTTCATCGCGTCCACGATCTGCTCGGCCTCGATCACGGTGACGCGGGGATCGTTCGCGCCCTGACCGATCAGCAGCGGCACCTGGATCTGGTCCACCCGCTCGAGCGGTGAGCGCTCGACGGCGGCGGCCCTGCCTTCCTCGGTCGCGACGTCCCCGATGCCCCGGTTGAAGGTCGCATCGAGGAAGGGCTTCCAGTACTCGGGAAAGCTCTCGATCAGGGTGACGAGGTTCGACGGGCCGACGATGTCGACGCCGCAGGCGAACGCGTCAGGCGTGAAGGTGACGCCGACCAGCGTCGCGTAGCCGCCGTAGGAGCCTCCGCCGATCGCCACGCGCTCGGGGTCGGCGATGCCTCGATCGACAGCCCAGCCGACCGCGTCGATCAGGTCGTCATGCATCTTCCCGGCCCACTCGCCGTGGCTCGCCTCGATGAAGTTCTTCCCGAAGCCGGTCGAGCCGCGATAGTTCACCGACATCACGGCGTAGCCTCGATTGGCGAGCCACTGATGGACGGAGTTGTAGCCGTAGTTGTCCCGTGACCAGGGCCCGCCATGCACCCACAGCATCATGGGCAGGGCTTCTTCGGGCACCCCGTCGCCGTCCGCATCCGCGCCTTCGGGCAGGGTGTAGTAGGAGACGAGCTCCATCCCGTCCGAGGACGGAATGGTCACCGCCTGCATCGGTTGCAGCGGCGCGTCCTCGAGCGCGGGCCGGGTGGTGAAGAGCGGCGTCGCGCGCCGCTTCTTCGCGTCGAAGTGCCAGTAGCGCCCCGGCGCGGTCGCCGCGTCCTCGTAGACCAGCCACTGCGCATTGTCCTTCGTCTGGCTGACGACCTCGAAGTCGCCCTCTAACGCCTCGTCTAGGGCCGCGAGCTGGCGCCGCGTGCGCTTGTCCAGCGCCTCCCACTTCACCCGCTCCTTCTCGACGGCGTAGGCGAGGGGCTCGTGCGTCGTGGGGTGGAAGATCACCTTGGAGACGTCCGCCTCGTCCGACTCCGCGATCACGTCGCGCGTCTCCCCGCTTGCGGCATCGACGAGCACGAGGGCCGCCTTGTCGCGGCCGCGCGTGTCCAGCATGTAGAAGCCGTCGCCCGCCGCGTTGAACTGCAACGGTCCCGACGCGAGGGCGTCTTCGGGCGGCAGGCTGAAGAGTTCCGTCGGGGACTCTCCGTCCAGCGACATCACGGTGAAGCCGCCTGCGGGCGTCTGCTGCACGCCGATGCGCACGTTGAGTTCGTCGTCGGCAAGGACGCTGGCGAAGCCCGGGTTCTCGTAGACCAGCGTCCGCTCGCCCGTCGTCAGGTCGAGGGCGTAGACGTCGTGAAGCTGCGGGTTGCGGTCGTTGAGGCCGACGAGGATCGTCTCCGGCTTCGCGTAGGAGTAGCCCATCACCTGCGCGCGTACGCCGTCGACGTCGGTCACGTCGCGCGCCTCGCCGCCGCCCGGGGGCACCATGAACAGGTGATAGTCCTCGTCCCCGCCCGTGTCGCGGAGGTAGAGGACGCTCTCACCGTCCGGTGCCCAGAAGTAATCGGTGATGCCGCGCGTGTCGTCGCTGGTGACCGCGCTCGCGTCTTCGACCGCTTCGCGCGTGCCGACGTACACGTTCATCACTCCGTCCAGCGGCGCGACGAAGGCGAGCTGGCTGCCGTCCGGCGAGAGCCGCCCCATGGTGCGCTCCGGATTGCCGAAGAAGGCCTCGCGAGGCACGAGCGGCACGTCCTGCGCGAGGGCTGGCGCAGCGGCGAGCAAGGCGCCGAGGGCGGCGGTCGTACGGATCATGGCTCTCTCCCAACGGCCCGAGGCCGCCTTTATCGTTCTTCGATGCTATGCGGGTGGCGAGGCCTGTCAATTCGGCGGCGCAGTTCATCGGTGGCCAATGGGGCCTTCCGGCGTGCGCGGGGCGCCCGGCTCGAGCAGGCGGGCAAGTCGACTGCGCACCGCGCCTTGCCGTCTGCCGACCCGGCGTGCGAACCCGGTCTGGGGGCGACGGGAGCAGAGCCATGCTGAAGACATTCGCTATCATGACCGCGCTCGCGCTCTCGCTGCAGGCGGAAGCGCAGACGCCCTACACTCCGGGGCCTCATCCCGATTGGGAGCGACGGGCGCCGGAGAGCCTCGGGCTCGACCCTGAGAAGCTCCAGGCGGCCATCGACTTCGCGATCGAGAACGAGACGGCCTTCCCGCCGGAGCTGGCCGAGGTTGCCGACGTGCGCGACCTCTCCCTCACCGTGCCGCTCACCTGGGCGCGCGAGCCCTTTTCCTCTCCGATCGGCCCGTTCGAGCCGCGCGCGGCGGCGAACGGCCTGATCGTCAAGAACGGCTTCATCGTCGCTGAGTGGGGCGAGACGGGGGAGGTCGACATGACCTTCTCGATCTCCAAGACCTTCCTCTCCAGCACGGCCGGGCTCGCCTTCGATCAGGGAAAGCTGAACCCCGACGAAGCAGTCATCGAGACGATCGATCCGCCCACGCCCGACTTCGCGCTTGCGCACAACGCCCCCATCACCTGGGACCAAATGCTGCGTCAGACCTCGGGCTGGATCGGGACCCTGTGGGGCAAGCCCTGGTGGGCCGACCGGCCCCGAGGGGAGGAGCCCTGGTCGGACCTCGCCGCAGGTCCCCCGGTGCCGGGCGAGGCCTACGAATACAACGACGTCCGCGTGAACGCGCTCGCCCTGGCGCTCACCCACCTATGGAACCGTCCGCTGCCGGACGTCCTCAAGGAGGGCGTCATGGACCCGATCGGGGCGTCGGACACCTGGCACTGGGAAGGCTACGAGAACTCCGTCATCGATCTTGGCGGCGAGGACGTCACCGTCGTCTCGGGCGGAGGCCACTGGGGCGGCGGCATGTTCATCTCCGCAGAAGACCTCGCACGCCTGGGCCTTCTCGGCCTGCGCCGCGGCGAGTGGGACGGAGAGCGCATCCTGTCCAAGGCCTGGATCGCCCGCGCCACGACGCCGACGGGTCCCGAGCCTGGCTAGGCTACATGAACTGGTTCCTCAACACGGATCAGGAGCGCTTCCCCGCCGCGCGCGAGGACACGGTCGCCTATCTGGGTGCCGGCACCAACATGGTCCTCGTCGACTACGAGCACGACCTCGTCGCGGTCGTCCGCTGGCTCGACAACCAGCAACTCGCGGAGTTCGTTCGCCTGCTGACCGACGCGGTCGAGGACTAGAGGCATCCCTCGACGAGCTGGATCGACGGGCCGCCCGCGTCGATCGCCGCGACCTTGCCCGAGCCGTCCACGACGTAGCGTATGCCCCGCCCGTCCTCGTCGGTGACGTAAGGCGCCTCCGTGTCGCCGCTGGCCCAGATGGTGACGTAGCGCGAGGGCGCCGCTTCGTACTTGTGCGGGGTTACCGCCGCGTCCGGCAGCGCCGCCTCGACGGCGTCGCCGTCGTCGCCGACCTTGAAGCCGTCTTCGGTCTCGACCGCCGAGGGGGCGGTCAGCGTGATGCGCGTCAGGCGCTGGTTCTCGATCATCACGCTCATGCCTTCGGGTAGACCCTCGGGGTGGTAAGCCTCGCAGCTCGCCGAGACGTCCCGGCGCATGGTGCCCGGCGGTCCGCCTACCGCCAGGGCGACTTCGGTCGCCGGCATGCCGATCGTCAGCGGCCCGAACCCGCCCGGCGTCAGCACCGCTGCCGCCGAGCCCTCTTCGGCAGGGGCGCAGGCGAGAAGGATGAGGAGGGCGAGGATGCGCATGAAAGCCTCCAGTGACGGATCGCAACCGTCTTGCACCGTGGGCTCCGCCCCGTAACGTCTCTCGCGCAGTCCCGAGGACGAGAGCCCTGTTCACCGCCGCCATCATCGCGAGCCTCGCCGCCGCGATCCCCTGCGAAACCATCCAGCATGACGGCTACCCCTACACCGCCTGCCGCGCCGCGCCGGACCAGCTGCATCTCCTCCTGAAGGCCGAGGACGGCCGCCCGGTCGGTAACTTCAAGCGAATGGCGGCAGCGACCGGACCGGTGGTCTGGGCCATGAACGCGGGCATGTATCACCGCGACCGAAGTCCGGTCGGCCTCTTCGTCTCGGGCGGGGCGGAGGTTGCGCCCCTCAACCGCGAGGAGGCGGAGGAGGGGAACTTCTTCTTGCTGCCGAACGGGGTCTTCTGGGTGGACGAAGAGGGCGCCCACGTCGCGACGACGGACGAGTACGCGAGCGAGCCCCGCACGCCCCGCCTCGCGACCCAGTCCGGCCCCATGCTGCTGATCGCCGGGGCGCCGCACCCCCGCTTCCTGCCGAAGTCGACGAGCCTTCACATCCGCAACGGCATCGCGGTCGAGGAGGGCGGGGTGGTCGTCGCGGTGATCTCGGACAGGCCGGTGAACTTCCACCGCTTCGCGGCCTTCTTCCGCGAGCGCCTCGGCGTCACCGACGCCCTCTACCTCGACGGCACGATCAGCCGCCTTAACGCGCCGAGCCTGAACCGCTCCGACCCGGGCGCACGCATGGGTCCGATCCTCGTCGCCGTTCCGCGCGAGGAAGACCCGGTCACGCCCTAGGCACGAATGGCGGCACCGGCACCGCGATCGTGGCCGGAAGGCCCCTCTCCCCCGCAGAAGCGCCGCCATGGCCTCGCTGACTTCGGGCGACTTCAAGAAGAGGTTGTGCCCCGCCTGCGCTCGGTCCTGAAGGGCGATCGAGCCGTTGTCCGCGCCGCGGAACGGTGCGAACCTCCTGCCGAGCTCACGGGAGAGGGCGCATGACGGTGATTGCAGACGGACCGGTTTCGTCGCCGAGGCCGAAGCCTTTGACGCCTGACCGGTACGAACGGGCGCTCGCTTACCTCAGCGTCCTCATGCTCGTCGCCGTCCTCGCGGCCATCGTGCGCGGCGCGCCGGAATGGTCGCGCGTCCCTCCCTTCGTCTGGCTTCACCTCGCGACCATCTCGGTCGCCCTGGCGCTGACGCCGATCCTGCTCCTGCGCGTGCGCGGCACGCGACAGCACAGGCGGCTCGGTTGGATCTGGGCGGCGGCGATGGCCGGGACCGCCGCCTCGACCTTCTTCATCCGCAGTCACGACGGCCGGTTCAGCGTGATCCACATCCTCTCGGTCGGAACGCTGATCACGATTCCCGCCCTCGTCGTCGCGGCGCGCAGGCACCGCGTCGCCTCGCACCGCACCTCGGTCAGAGCGACGGTGACCGGCGCGCTCCTGATCGCGGGCTTCTTCACCTTCCCCTTCGGCCGCATGCTCGGCCGCTGGCTGTTCGGCTAAGGAAGGGTTCAGCTCGCCGCTTCGCCGCGATAGGCCGCCTCGAGCCCGGCGATGTCGATCTTACCCATCGACAGCATCGCGTCGAAGGCGCGCTTGCGGCCGCCGGGGTCCTCGCCGCTCAGAAGGGCAGGCAAGCGGCGCGGCACGATCTGCCAGGACACGCCCCACCGGTCCTTGAGCCAGCCGCACGCGTTCGGCGCGCCGCCATCGGCGATCAGCGCGTCCCACAGACGGTCGGTCTCGGCCTGAGCCTCCGTATAGACGCTGATCGACGCCGCCTCCGTCAGCTTGAAGTCCTTACCGCCGTTCAGGATCGCGTAGGGCGTCCCCGCGAGGCGGAAGCTCACCATCGCGGCGTCCTTTCCGTCCGGCCGGAACACGCCGTCGATGCCGCTGTCCGGCAAGAGCGACACGTAGAACTCCGCAGCCGCCTCGCCGTCCTTCTCGAACCAGAGGCAGGTATGCACCTTGTGAGCGTCGGTCACGGCTGATCCTCCTATCGATCTCGCTCAGGACGAAGTCTGGCTGGAGGCGAGGGCCTCGAGCTGATCGGCGGCGGCGTTCCAGCCCTGCTCGAACCCCATCGCCTCGTGCGCGGCCTTGTCTTCGGGCGTCGGGTGGGCGGCGCCCCAGATCATCCGCGTGCCGTCGCCGGCGGCTTCGCTCAGCTCGACGAAGCCGGTCATGACGAAGGGCGGCTCGCTCGTCGCCCGGTCCGGGTCGCGCTCGAAGACGAGCCTTCGGCCCGCCTCGACGCCCGCATACCGGCCTTCGATCAGCATCCGCTCGCCGGCCGGCCCGTTCATGACTACGTCGAACGGCCCGCCAGGCCTCACGTCCAGCGTCGCCTCGGACACGAACCAGGGCTTGGGGCAGTACCATTGCTTCAGAAGCTCGGGCTCCGTCCAGCAGCGCCACACGACCGAGGGCGGCGCGCTCAGCGTTCGGTCGACGTGCAACGTGTTCGGATCGTCCAGCATCTCCTGCGTCGTCTTCATGGCGCGCTCCTTTCGGCGCTAGGGGTGAAGAGGGTGGTCAGGTACTGGCGAAGGTGCCCGATGCCCTCGCGCACGGGCGCTGCGTCGCCTTCGGCCTTGGCGAGGATGAAGGCACCTTGAAGGACGGCCTGCGTGTGCCGAGCCAGGCTCTGTGCAGTGACGCTGTGGGGCACTCCGGCATCGGCCAACGCCTGGGCGATGTCGCTCTCCAACGTCGCCGCGTGGCCGAGGATGCTCTCCGCGCAGGCCGCCCTGATCGCGTCCTCGCCGTGGGCTTCCTGCACCAGCGTGCCCGCGAGGCAGGTGAACTCCGAAACCGCGCCCGCCAGCAGATCCTCGCGAAGGTCGAGATAGGCGAACACCCGGTCCGCCGCGCGCTCGTGCAGATGGTAGTCGGCCTCGCGGAAGAGCGCCCCCGTCACCGCCGACCAGTTCTTCGCCGCCTCGACGGCGAGTTCGTCCTTGCTGGCGAAGTGGTGGAAGAACGCGCCCTTCGACACGCCCGCCTCGCGACAGAGGTCGTTGACGCTCGTCGCCGCGTAGCCGCGTTCGCGGATGAGGCGGGTGGCGGCGCCGAGAAGGGCGCTTCGGGCGTCGGGCGGGGAGGGCAGGGTGCTCGTCACCGAACCAACATACCGACCGGTCGGTCTGTACGCTAGCGCGCTTGGCAGCGCCGATCCGGGCAGCAAGAGGATCGTTGGTCCCCTTCCGTGGGAAAGCCGTTTGCACCGTCCCCGCCGAACCTCTACGCCTAGAGCTGCCGAGGGGCGTCCCGCACGGGGCTGAGAAGAACCCTTAGAACCTGATCCGGCTCACACCGGCGGAGGGACGGCGGACCGGTCTCGGCAGCCGGCGCCCCTCCGCCCGCGCGCGAAGGACCGACGCCATGAACAAGCCCACCTTCCAGTCCGACTTCCAGACCCCGAAGGTCACGACCGGCCCGCTGCCGTCCTCGCGCAAGGTCTACGTGGAGAGCGAGGCGCATCCCGGCGTCGCGGCCCCCGTGCGCTACATCGACCTGCACCCGACCTCGGGCGAGCCGCCCCTGCCGGTCTACGACCCCTCCGGCCCCTACACCGAGGAAGGCTTCGTCCCCGACGTAGAAGCCGGCCTTTCCCGCGAGCGCCAGGCCTGGGTCCGCGAGCGCGGGAACGTCGAGGCGTACGAAGGCCGCGAGGTGAAGCCCGAGGACAACGGGAACGCCGCCGGCAAGTACCTCGCCCGCGAGTTCCCCGTGCGCAACGCCCCCCTCCGCGCCACCGGCAAGGGGCCGATCACGCAGCTCGAATACGCCCGCGCCGGGATCGTCACCAAGGAGATGGCCTACGTCGCCATCCGCGAGAACCTGGGCCGCCAGGAGGCGCTCAAGTCCGCGCAAGCGACCCTAAAGGACGGCCAATCCTTCGGCGCCGAGCTGCCCGAGTACGTCACCCCTGAGTTCGTGAGGGACGAGGTCGCCAAGGGCCGCGCCGTCATCCCGATGAACATCAACCACCCCGAGGCCGAGCCGATGATCATCGGCCGGAACTTCCTCGTGAAGATCAACGCCAACATCGGCAACTCGGCCGTGGCCTCCTCGGTCGAGGAAGAGGTCGACAAGATGGTCTGGGCCACCCGCTGGGGCGCAGACACGGTGATGGACCTCTCCACGGGCCGCAACATCCACAACACGCGCGAGTGGATCATCAGGAACTCGCCGGTCCCCATCGGCACGGTCCCGATCTACCAGGCGCTCGAGAAGGTGGGAGGCGTCGCAGAAGACCTCACCTTCGACATCTTCATCGACACCCTGATCGAGCAGGCAGAGCAGGGGGTCGACTACTTCACGATCCACGCCGGGGTCCGCCTGCCCTACATCCACCTGACGGCGGACAGGGTCACGGGCATCGTCTCCCGCGGCGGCTCGATCATGGCCAAGTGGTGCCTCGCCCACCACAAGGAGAGCTTCCTCTACACCCGCTTCGAGGAGATCTGCGAGGTCATGCGGGCCTACGACGTCACCTTTAGCTTGGGTGACGGCCTGCGCCCCGGCTCCACCGCCGACGCCAACGACCGGGCGCAGTTCGCGGAGCTCGAGACCTTAGGCGAGCTGACGCAGATCGCGTGGAAGCACGGCTGCCAGGTCATGATCGAGGGGCCGGGCCACGTCGCCATGCACAAGATCAAGGCCAACATGGAGAAGCAACTCGAGGTCTGCGGCGAGGCGCCGTTCTACACCTTGGGCCCCCTCACCACCGACATCGCGCCGGGCTACGACCACATCACGAGCGGCATCGGCGCGGCCATGATCGGCTGGTTCGGCACGGCCATGCTCTGCTACGTGACGCCCAAGGAGCACCTCGGCCTCCCCGACCGCGACGACGTCAAGGTCGGCGTCGTCACCTACAAGCTCGCCGCCCACGCCGCCGACCTCGCCAAGGGCCACCCGGCGGCTCGCCTAAGAGACGACGCGCTCTCCCGCGCACGGTTCGAGTTCCGCTGGGAGGACCAGTTCAACCTGGCGCTCGACCCCGAGACCGCGCGGGACTTCCACGACCAGACCCTGCCGAAGGAGGCGCACAAGACCGCCCACTTCTGCTCCATGTGCGGGCCGAAGTTCTGCTCGATGAAGATCACGCAGGACGTGCGCGACTACGCGGGCAAGCTCGGCGACAACGAGAAGCGCGCCCTCGAAGCGATGAGCGAGGAGGAACGCCGCCGCGGCATGCAGACCATGAGCGCGAAGTACGCGGAGGTCGGCGGACGGCTCTACGTCGAGGAAGAGGTCGCGGAGGACGAGTGCGTGACGGCGGGGGATGTGGCGACGAACTGAACCTCCATGTCCCGCTACCTTCTGATCGCCGTCGCCACTGCGGCTATAACGGGCCTGCTCAGCTGGCTGCTCGGTAGAAGCAAACCTGCGGAGCAGACCGCCACAACGGGGCGGATCACGCCGACGAAGTGGATCGCGTGGGCCACCGTCTTTGGCGGTGTGGTCATGGCAGCTGGCGGTATCGCGCTGATTGTGATGACAGTTCGAGATGGGGCGGCGGGCGTCGGCTTGGGCATCGGCCTGGCCCTCATGGGCTTGGCAATCGGTGGGTTCATGCTTCCGTCGCTTGGTAGATGGCACGACGTAACTTAAGACGAGGACGGCCTAACCGGACCTTGCAAGACGTTCGGGCCGACGTTGGGTCGCGAGAGAACGACGATCGCTTGGGCCGACATCATTCGGACCGGCGAAACCATCACGCAGTACCAATATGTCGAAGCGGGCGACGGACGGCGCATCTATTAGAGCGCCTACTACAACGGCCGGTTCGCGTTCGAGCGTAGACTTCTCGAATGTAGCCCTCAGCTTGCCGACGTATCGGCGCAGACTGCGAAGTAATGCCGACGTAGGGCGGTCGGGGTCACGCGGCAGCGTTCTGCACTGCAACGCGAACGCGATGACGATCGGGATGGACGCGCTGGTCCTGCGGGTAGCGGACCGCAACAGACTCCTTCGTTAGGGCTTGGCTTGCAGAAGGTAGCGGATGAGAGACTTCCTCCCCCTGTTCGCCGTCGGCCTTGGCGTCCCCCTGACGTTCGCCCTTCTGGACCGCGCCGCCCGGCGGGCGGGGCCGCTTGAGGCGTCGCCGACCAGCGGGCGGATCGGGCCGGGGCGGGCGGCGATCGTCTTGCTATCCGTATGCACCGTGGCCTTCTGCATCGGCGGCTTTGTCGGGACCGTGTATGGTCTGGTCAGCGGAGATTACCTCTTGGCCGGTACGTCGGTTTTCATTCTTTCGCTCGGACTCGGATCATTCTGGGGCACCTTGATGATGATGTCCCCCGGCGCCCACATAGTCTGGGACGCAGACGGCGTACGCGGACCGGCGAAGGCGTGGTCCCTTAGCCGCGTGCCAGAGCAGGCGATCATCCCTTGGACCGCTATCGTCCACCTCGAAGAGCAGGACAACGGCACCTGCTACGTCCAGACGGCGAACGGCACGCGGGTCTATTGGAGCCGATACTACGCCGGTTACGACGTCTTCGAAGGGGCACTGCTGGCGCGGCGCCCTGAGCTTCGGGCGTAGGGCGGCTTGCGAAGCGTGCCGCCAAGGCGACCGAAGGGCGCCCCCTTTCTCCGCTCAAGGGTGCCCGCTGACGCGGTCATCGGCGGCACGCTTCGCGAGCCGCCCTACGCACCCGCCCCACCCATCCCCACATCCTTCCCGTAACCAAGGGAAGGCCGCCATGCTCAACGTCGAGACCACCGCCCCGAACCGGCTGCACCTGAACCTGAAGGGGCGGATGGACGCGAACGCGATGACGATCGGGCTCGACGCGCTGGTCGAGCAGGCGGCGCAGATGGAGAACGCCCGCGTGCTCTACACCGTGGAGGGCGACTTCGAGGTGCCGACCCCCGGCGCGCTCCTGATCGAGCTGCCCCGCCTGCCGCGCCTCTTCGCGCTCCTGCACCGCTTCGAGCGCTGCGCCGTCGTCGCGCCGCAAGCCTGGGTCCGCCAGGTCGCCGAGGCCGAGGGCCACCTCCTGCCGGGCCTCGAGATCAAGGCGTTCACGCCCGACGACCGCGAAGCTGCCGAGCGCTGGCTCGAAGCGTCGGACGGGTAGGGTGGATCGAGCGAAGCGGATCCACCGAGGGTCGCGGCGGCATCACGCGACCCCCTACGATCCATCGCCTCTTCGTCGTAAGACCGGCCCATGACCCGCGCCGTCTCTTCGCCCCCCGCCGGTTGGCAACTCGGACGCCAAGGAACAGGCTACGAGAAGCGCCTGCTCGCGAGGGGGCGCTGGCCACTCCCCTTCGATGTGTGGCTGCTGCGCTATCGTCCGGGCGCCGGCGTTCCGACCCATACGGATCCCGTTCCCGGAAAGCGGCACTACCGCCTCAACGTCCTGTTGCGACGGGCGGAAGGGGGCGTCTTTCATTGCGAACGGACGCTCTGGCGGCGGGGGCGCGTCGTTCTCTTCCGGCCCGACCAGTCGCTGCATCGGGTGACGCCCGTCACGCATGGCACCCGTTACGTTCTCAGCGTCGGCTGGGTTCTTTCGGCCGGCTGACACGCTGCGACTGCGCAACGCGCTCAAGCGCCGCGATGATCCATGTTAAACCCTCCGGCGCGGCCGGGGGAGGCCGCGTCACCTGAAGGACCGGCCCATGAGAGCCTCCATCATCGCGGCGAGCCTCGCCGCGCTCACCATCGCAACCACCGCCGCCGCCGACCACCACAAGGAGATGGCGAACGCGCCTTCGGCTAGCGAGCTCACCGGGGCCTGGACCGACGGCGACGGCACGCTGAACCTGATGCCGGGCGGCCACTTCGCCGCCGTCTATGGCGACCGGTTCGTCATCGGCATGGGCACCTACGAGGTCTCGGACGGCGAGATCACCGTCACTGATAGGGACGGCTTCAACCCCTGCGGCGATCCGGCGACCTACGCCTACGAGTTGGGCGACAACGAGGTCACCTTCACCGTCGTCGGGGAGGATACCTGCGAGGGCCGCAAGGAGGTCGTGGACGGCAAGACCTGGACCAAGGCCCAGATGCCGGACATGGACAGCTGACCACGGGGCGGCGGGGGGCACCTTACCCCCGCGCGGGCGCCCAGCCTTACCCTCGCGCCATGCCGAGAACCCTCAAACCCCCCGCGAGCCCCTACACCGCCCTGATCCGCGCCCGCGCGCGGCGAGAGCAGGTCCGCCTCCTGGACGAGCTTCGCCGGGAGCGGGAGAAGGCCGACTACGCCCGCACCGTCGCCGACAGGCGGGCGGAGCACGCGAAGAAGCAGCGCATCGCCAAGATCGTCGCCCGCGCGGAGGCGGGCGGCTACGGCCAGCGCCCCCGCACCCCGGCCGAAGACCACGTGCGGACGAAGATCGACGAAAGCTGGATGGACAAGCACGCCTGGTAACGGAGGTGCGACGCCGCCGCCCGCTTTCACCTCTCCCTCTGGGAGAGGTCCAAATCTTCGATTTGGGGTGAGGGCTATCGAGGTTAGCGCTTAGTAGCTCTGCCGCTGGCCCTCACCCGAAGCCGCTGACGCGCCTTCGACCTCTCCGGCCTTATGTAGCAAGAGCACCAAGCGCAGAGGCCCGGAAACGCTTACGTTTCGGGCATGGAACATACCTACACGATCAGTGGACTGCTAGAGCACCGGGCGCAAGTCGCGGGCGAGGTCGAGTTCTACCGGCACAAAGCGGCTCACGCTGCGGAGTTGCTGGGCGCGGTCGATCAAGTGTTGCGCTCGCTTGGCTACGAAGGCTCGGACATCACGGCACCGCCGAAGCGCGTACAGGCGGCAGGCCTGTTCCGGCGAGGCGAGTTGTCCCGGACGATTATGGCGACGCTCAGAGAGGCCCCGGAAGGCGTCACCGTGGACGGGATAGCTCGGCTGATCTGCCGCGAGCGAGGTTGGGACACTGACGACGCCAAGTGGATGACGGCGCTGCGGGCGAAGATCGGTCGTGCCCTCAGCAAGAAGAGGGCAAAGGGGCAAGTGACCAGCGAGGAAAGGGCGGGCACTTGGTACTGGTGTGTCGCGCCGGTGACGGGGCGCCCGGAGGCACCCCGCCTGCTAGCGGGCGCAGCCGGCTAGCGACCTGCTCTTACTTGCAGGGCTTGGGTTTTGACCGCGTATGGGTCTTCACCCGTACGGTCTTCGGTCCCGGTTTAGGGGTGGTCCGCACAACGCGGGTCTTGGTCTTACAAGCCATGATGCTGGCTCCTTCACAGAGCGTGCACCGCTTGACGCTAAGCTTGACGGGTCACATAGGAGCCCGGCATTATGGCGCTCTGATCGGCAGCGATGCACTGATTTGGCCGATCACCGTGGCCCGGGTAGTTGGCGCTCCCGGGCCACAGCTTTGTCTCCCCTCAACTACACGGGCGTCGGACTAGAGTGCAAGTTTGTACTCTTTTCGTTCACGCACATCCTGATTTTGAGTCGATCCGACTCCTACGCTGCCCGCTGCCAGTACCCAGCCCACTGGCGGCTGACGGGTGACGCCATGGCGAGCCCAGCGAGGCGACCTGCGAGCTTGCCGTTCGGCTCGCGGCGGTGATCCTCTAGCCACGCTGCATGGCCTGCGTACTGGTGCAGGTATTGCGGGCTGACGTGGTGGTGCTGGCCGCCGATCATCCGGCGCAGACGCGAGAAGAAGCTTTCCGCCTGGTTTGTGCAGGCCCCGGCGATGCTGTAGCCCTCGCGGTGATCGATCCGGGCCATGGGGAAGGCCGCTTCCAGCGCGTCCCAATGGCCCGCTTCGTCTGCGTGAAGCTCAGAGCCCGGCGCGATCCGCGCGGCGGCGAAGGGCACGCCTTCGGCTTCCGTGCGGGTGACGGTCGTGATCGTTCGACCTTGCTTCTCGCGAACAGCGATGACGACGCGGCGCTTGCCGGTCTGGTGCTTCGCGAGGCGGCGGTCGATCCGATCCTCGCGACGGTTCGCCTGACGGATCTTGCCGCCGACGTAGCAGCCGTCAATCTCGACCGCGCCGCGAAGGATCATTGCGCGTGTCTCGCCAGACATGGCCTCGCGGACCTTGTGCGCCAGGACGAACGCGGTCTTGTACTGCACGTCGAGGTCACGGCTGAGCTGCACCGTGCTCAGGCCCTTGGCACCGTTCACGATGAGTAGGATGCCCGCCAGCAGGTCCGTGAAGGCGAGCTTACGGCTCGCGAAGATCGTGCCCGACGTGACGGAGAACTGGTGACGGCAGACAGCCTCGCGGCACTTGAACTTGCGGCGCGTCGTGATGCTGTAAGCGTAGAGCGAGCCGCAGCGGGGGCACACGGGCGCGCCGTCCGTCTCAGGCCAACGGACCTTGCAGAAGGTCTCATACGCCTTCTCCTCACCGGCTTTGTAAATCGTGGCGAGGCTCAGCGTGCGGGACTTTGCGGAGAGAAGGAAGTGCTGCGCCATGGTATTGCCTACGATGCCTTACGGCATCATAGATAGTACCATACGGTACTGTTTGCAATGCCGGCAGTACCGTATATGCTGCGGAAAGTACCGCAGGAGATACCTACATGCCGTCGACCGATTGGGAAGCGCGTGCCTCCAACCTTCTCAAGGCTGAGTTGAAGCGTCGGGGAGTGACTTACGGCCAACTCGTTGAGAAGTTGGCAGCTATCGGCGTTGACGAGAAGGAGGCTAACATCAAGAACAAGCTCAGCCGAGGCAAGTTCTCGGCCGTTTTCATGTTGCAAGCTCTATCTGCTATTGGCTGTTCTACTATCGTTATTAGCGAATAGCGGCGCGAAATCTTGTCGGTCCGGACTCGTACAGTATGGGAGTTCGCGCAAGAATTCCACGCTATAATCTCCGGTTTTCGCAAAACTCACTACGTGATCAATAAGCGCCCTATATGATGTATACCGTTGATCCACAGTGAATCCTTCCTCTCTTATCTGCGTCGCGCTTCTGATTGGCACCCGCTGTAGCTCGAACATCATTTCTACCACGGCATGATAAAAATATTCAGCCTCTGGCAAAGTAACCGCAAGCTCTCTCATTAGCGAACTGTATTCTTGAGTGCCTTCAATAATTTCAAGAGGAGGCATAGTTTTGTAAGCAGTAGACTCTCTCCTAAATCGCTTCAATTCATCAACGATGGACTCACGTATCTTAGCCTCCCTGATCGCCATCCTCTCGCGCAAAGCGGTAGTGCGAATTCTTTCCGGCGCGGTGAGTTCTTGTTCTAATTGCGCGATCCGCTGCTGATCTACTCGCCAGATCTGATAGGGCGCGGAAAGAATGCGAACCAGAACCACCCCGCCGAACGCAAGCGCGATGTAGACAGGGATAAGCTGTGCGATCTGATCCGGCATATCAGCGCCGGAGAGTTGGAAGAATGCTTGCGCGATGGGCGGCACGGTGAAACCCAGCGCGTCGATGAACCGTAGACTCGGGCGCGTCGCATGTTCCCAGATACGGGTAAGGTAACGTGCCGCCATAGCATGGCTGTACCCCATACCGGGCGAGTAGTGGACTCCGCGCCATGCTAGTCACTGAGCCCTGGTGCGTTTGATACATAAGGCCGGACCTCTCCCGAGGGAGAGGTAACAAGAACGCGGAACTTATCCCCGCCCCCTCATCTCCTGCCATGTTGCCCCCGTTCTCCCGGACAGGCCGGGCGGTGTGCACGCTACTCATCGGTTCGGGGGACGGTGATCCTAAGGCGAGCGGGCGTAGCGGCCCGTACCATGAGTGGCTGATCGGGGCTCATGGCTCATCGCTGAAGGACGAGGGTTTCAAGCGCTATCGCGGACCAAGGCGCCGAAAGGTCGCCCCCTGCGAGGGCCCCTTGGCAAGATCACCGCCGGACGTTCACCGTTCTGGGCTACAGTATCAATCCAACTCCCCGCTCAGCGCGGGGACGTCCGGACACCCGGCCCATCGTACACCCCGCTAGGCGGGCGCTTCGGCATGCGCGCTGCCCTTCCGAGGCCGGACGGCTGCTCTTCGAACTTGCCTTTCCGTTAACGTACCGTTTACGTGCTCACCGCGCCCCGGGGAGAGGGGCTTGGGGAGAGTACGATGAAGACCAAGCTGACAGCGCTCTGTGCGCTGAGCGCCCTTTGTGGCACCGCCGCGGCCGCGCCCGTCGCGGTCGACTTGTCGAGCTGGACGGCGGAGGGGCAGGGCACCTGGACCAACGCGCCCGACAACAACAGCGTCGTTCAGACCGTCAACGGCATTCCGGGCGTCTACTTCAACGGCGTCGACAGCCAGGGTCAGGCGCTCTCGGGCACGATCGAGGTCCAGTCGACCGGTGACGACGACTACATCGGCTTCGTCCTCGGCTACAACGCCGGCGACATCGCGAACGAGGACGCGAACTACATCTTGATCGACTGGAAGCAGGGCGATCAGAACTACTATGGCGGCCTCGGCCGGGCAGGCCTCGCGATCAGCCGCGTGACCGGCGCCCTCGACGACGCCTCGGGCGCCTGGTGGCACGACGCCGCCGACGGGGTCGAAGAACTCGCCCGCGCGAACACCCTGGGCGACACCGGCTGGGAAGACCTCACGGTCTACAACTTCGACCTCGTCTTCACCGAGGGCCTGATCCAGGTCTTCGTCGACGACGTGCTCGAGATCAGCCTGCCCGGCGTCTACGAGAACGGCAGCTTCGGCTTCTACAACTACAGCCAGGCCAACGTACGCTACGGCGCCCTGACGCAGCAGGTCGTGGACCCCGATCCCGTACCGCTGCCCGCGGCGGCGGCGCTCTTCGCGCCGGTCCTCTTCGGCGGCGCCGCGCTCCGCCGCAGGGCGAAGCGCGCAGCGGCCTAGTCCGCGTCCCGCGCCTCGATCAGGCCGCGGTTGATGAGGAGCTCGGCGATCTGAACCGCGTTCAGCGCCGCGCCCTTGCGCAGGTTGTCCGAGACGACCCAGAGGTTCAGCCCGTGCTCGACCGTCGGGTCGATCCGGATACGGCTGACGAAGGTGGCGAAGTCGCCGACGCACTCGACGGGGGTCACGTATCCGCCGTCCTCGCGCTTGTCGACGACCAGCACGCCCGGTGCCTCGCGCAGGACCGACCGCGCTTCCTTGTCCGTGATCGGACGCTCGAACTCGATGTTCACCGCTTCCGAGTGTCCCACGAAGACGGGTACCCGGACGGCCGTCGCGGTCAGCGCGATGCCGGCGTCGAGGATCTTCTTCGTCTCCGCGACCATCTTGTACTCCTCCTTGGTGGAGCCGTCCTCGAGGAAGACGTCGATGTGCGGGATGACGTTGAAGGCGATCTGCTTGGTGAACTTGGACGGCGTCGGGTCGTCGTTGACGTAGATGCCCTTGGTCTGCGTGAAGAGCTCGTCCGAGGCTTCCTTCCCGGCGCCCGAGACGGACTGATAGGTCGAGACCACCACCCGCTTGATCCCGGCCCGGTCATGAAGCGGCTTGAGCGCCACGACGAGCTGCGCGGTCGAGCAGTTGGGGTTCGCGATGATGCCGCGCTTGCGGAAACCCTCGACGGCGTCGGGGTTCACCTCCGGCACCACCAAGGGCACCTCGTCATCGAGACGGAAGTGCGAGGAGTTGTCGATCACCACGCAGCCGAGATCGGCGGCCTTCTGCGCGTATTCGGCGGAGATGTCCCCACCCGCTGCGAAGATGGCAATGTCGGCTTGCCGGAAGTCGAACTGGGCGAGGTCCCGGCACTTCAGCGTCCTGTCGCCGAACGAGACTTCCCGCCCCTGCGACGAACGAGAGGCCAGGGCGAAGACCTCGGCGACCGGAAACAGCCGTTCTTCGAGGATGGACAGCACCTCGCCGCCCACCATGCCGGTCGCCCCGACGACCGCGACGTTGTAACTCATGACACCGCTCCTGACGAACAGCGGGCGGGCTTAAAGGGACCGTCGCCCGCGTCAAGGCGGCTGGCTACTCGAACCGGAGAGGTTCGGCATCCTCGAAGACGACGGGGGGCCCCGCCTCGGGCGGCGCGACCGGACCGCCATAGGCTGGTGGCTCCGGCTCCTCGAAGGCAGGCGCCGCAACGCCTTGTCCCCACGATCGCTCGTCGTCGTAGGCTCGGCCGACGGTGGGGCTGTCCGCATCGCTACTGGTCCCGCCCAGATGAACGAAGGCCATGGCGGCGAACGCGCATAGAAGCGTCAGGGCGGCGGCGTAGGATCGCATGGCGTCATTCCCTCCGGTGAGGGCGAATCAGACGACACGGGCCTTAAGACTCGGTTCCTCCGCCTCGTTCTCACCGCAGCGAACGGTCATCGATCGTTAAGGATATCGGTCGAGATCACGTCTCAAAATGGCGCAGCTAGCGTGCTAGGGGCGCCCGCGAACGGGGCGGGGCAGCGCGCCTGCCCCCTCCCGGAGGACCGAATGGAAGAGACCGTCGCGGTGACGAACACGCTCGGCACCGACTTCAGCGTGATCGGCATGTTCATGCAGGCCGATCCGATCGTCAAAGCGGTGATGCTTGGGCTCGCCGTGGCCAGCATCTGGTCCTGGGCGGTGATCATCGAGAAGGCGATGACCTTCCGCAAGCTCAAGACCAAGGCCCGCCGGTTCGAGGAAGCCTTCTGGTCGGGCAAGCCGCTCGACGACCTCTACAGCCGGACGAAGGGCTCGGCCGACCACCCGATGGCGAAGGTCTTCGTGGCCGCGATGAGCGAGTTCGGGCGGGGGCGCCAGCAGACCGCCGGCTTCGCGCCGGGCGCGCAGGAACGCATCGACAAGGTCATGCGCGTCACCGTCGACCGCGAACTCGACAAGACCGAACGCCAGCTGCCGGTCCTCGCGACCATCGGTTCCGCCGCGCCCTTCGTTGGCCTGTTCGGCACAGTCTGGGGCATCATGAACGCCTTCCAAGGCATCGCGGAGACGGGGGACGCCAACCTCGCCGTCGTCGCGCCCGGCATCGCCGAGGCCTTGTTCGCGACGGCTATCGGCCTCGTCGCTGCGATCCCGGCCGTCGTCGGTTACAACCGCTACTCGGCCGCTCTCAACGCCTATGCCGTGCGGCTGGAAGGCTTCGCTGGCGAGTTCTCGACCCTCCTCTCGCGGCGCCTCGACGGGGCCGCGTAATGGCCGGCGGGATCCAGCCGCGCGGCGGGCGGGGGCGCAGCCGCCAGATCGCCGAGATCAACGTGACGCCGCTCGTCGACGTCATGCTCGTCCTTCTGATCGTCTTCATGGTGGCGGCGCCGCTCCTGACCGTCGGGATCGAAGTCGAACTCCCCGAGACCGAGGCCCGCGCGATCACCGAGCAGACCGAGCCGCTGGCCGTTACCCTCACCGCGGACGGCACGATCTACGTGCAGGAGACGCCGATCGAGTACGACAACCTGGTCGCGCATCTGACCGCCATCTCGCAGGCCGGCTACGACCAGCGGATCTACGTCCGGGCGGATCAGGGCGTGCTCTACAACGACGTGGCTCGGGTCATGGGCCGAATGAACGCGGCGGGCTTTACGAGCATCGGCCTGGTCACGGACTGAGCGAGCTTGATGCGCGGCGCCGGGCCCTTCTTCGTCTCCTTCGGACTGCACGTCCTCGTCCTCGTCGGCGTGGTCTTCGGCTGGCTGACCGGCTTCCTGTCGCGACCCGTCGATCCGGACATCGTGCCGATCATTCCGGTCGAGTTGCTGTCGGAAGCCGAACTCACCGACCGGGTCTCCGTGCAGGAGATGGTACGGGCGGAGGAACCCGAACCCGAACCTGAACCGGAACCTGCGGCCGAAGAACCCGAACCTACGCCCGATCCCGAGCCGCTGCCGCCAGAGCCGGAACCCGTTCCCGAACGCCCGGCGCCTGAGCCCGAACCCGCGCCCGAGCCGCAACCGGCCGAGCCGGAACCCGCGCCCGAGCCGACCCCGGCCGAACCGGAGCCGGCCAAAGAGGCGCCCGAACCCGAGCCAGAGCCTCAGCCCGAACCGGCCGAGCCCGAACCCGCGCCCGAAGAGCCGGAGGACGTTCTCGACCTTGCGAGCCTCGACGACGCGCTGAAAGACCTCACCCCCGACGACCGGGCCCCGTCCTCCCCGCGCGAAGTCGCGGAGGGCACGGCCACCGGAGAGCGTGATCAGGAGCAGATCGGCCTTGGCGACAAGCTGACGGTCTCGGAGGAGGCGCTTCTCCAGTCCGCCTTCGAGCAGTGCTGGAACCGTCAGTTCGGCGTGCCCGATCAGGAACGCCTGATCGTGTCCGTCCGCATCGAGCTGAACCCGGACGGCACCCTGGACGGCTCTCCTCGCGTGTTGAACGATGGCCAGATCAGCCGCTCCGGCAACCGCTACTGGGCCGTCGCGCGGCAGCGAGCCTTGAGCGCGGTCATCGACTGTGCGCCGTACGACATGGTGCCCGAGCGGCTTCTGTCCGAGCCCTTCGTCTTCAACTTCAAACCGCCCGCGGCCTAGCCGCGCGGAGAGGGCGGGGGTATAGCGCCGCTCAACCCGCGCCCCTAGGTGCCACCGTCGCTAACACCGGAGCCCTCATGTTCCTCTCAGCCGCCTATGCGCAGGACGCCGCCGCGCAACAGCCGAACTTCTTCACCTCGCTCATTCCCTTCGTCCTGATGGCGGTGGTCTTCTACTTCCTCCTGATCCGCCCGCAGCAGCAGGCGCGGAAGAAGCATCAAGCCATGGTGGCGGGGGTCAAACGCGGCGACGAGGTGCTGACCTCCGGCGGCATCCTCGGCAAGGTCGTCAAAGCCCCCGAGGGCGACGAGTGCACGATTGAGATCGCCGAGGGCGTTCAGGTGCGCGTCGTGAAGGCGACCCTGACCGACGTGCGCGGCAAGGGCACGGCGGCTGCGGCACCGGCCAAGACCAAGGCCTGATCGATGCTGCAGTTCCGCCCCTGGCAGGTCGGCTTCGTCGTCTTCCTCGTCCTGCTCGGCGCCTACTTCGCGGCGCCGAACTTCTTCCCCAAGGACAAGACGCCTTGGGGTTTCCAGGACAGCCGGGTGACCCTCGGTCTCGATCTTCAGGGCGGGAGCTACCTGCTTCTCAGGGTCGACACGGACAAGGTCATCGACGACCGCCTTCGTGGCCTCGAGCGGGACGTCCGCGCGGCGCTTCGCGACCGCGGCGACGGGGGCAGGGTCCAGTTCACGGGACTTCGTCGCCTAGATGGCGGCATCGTCGTACGGATCCCGAGCGAAGACGATCTCGACCGCGCCGAGCAGCGGCTGCGTAGCCTCATCGGACCGGTGGGCGGGGGTCTGGGCGGGCTGGGCAGCCCGCGTGACCTTCACGTCGAGCGGGAAGGGGACACCTTCACGCTGACGCTGACCGAAGAGGCCGTCACTTTCATCACCGACAACGCCGTGACGGATTCGATCGAGGTGGTCCGTCGCCGGATCGACAGCCTGGGCACCACCGAGCCCTCCATCGCCCGCCAGGGCGAGGGCCGCCTCGTCGTCCAGGTGCCGGGCGACGACGATCCCGAAGCGCTGAAGTCCGTCATCGCGCGGACCGGGCAGCTCAGCTTCCACATGGTCGAAGGCCCCGCGCAGATCGGCGAGCCCGTACCGCCGCGCCGCATCGTCGCGCCGCTGGCCGAAGGGGGCGGCAGCCTCGTCCTGATCGAGGACCCCGAGGTGACGGGCGACATGGTCACGGACGCCAGCGCGCAGCCGAACCAGGACGGCGGCGGCTTCCAAGTCAACTTCGCCTTCGACGGCCGGGGGGCGCGGCGCTTCGGCGACGTGACGCGGAACAACATCGGGCGGCAGTTCGCCATCCTGCTCGACGACCAGATCATCTCCGCCCCCACGATACAGGGGCCGATCACGGGCGGTTCCGGCCGCATCACCGGCAACTTCTCGCCCGAGGAGGCGACCGAGCTGTCGATCCTGATCCGGTCGGGTGCGCTGCCCGCGCCGCTGACCGTCATCGAGCAGCGCACGGTCGGCGCCGACCTCGGTGCGGACTCGGTGAAGGCCGGGACGATCGCCCTCATCATCGGCTTCGTGGCCGTGGTCGCCTACATCGTGGTGTCCTACGGACGGTTCGGCATCTACGCGGACATCGCGCTTCTGGCGAACGTCGTCCTGATCGCGGGCGCCCTGTCGGTCCTCGGCGCCACGCTGACCCTGCCGGGCATCGCCGGCATTGTCCTCGTCATCGGCATGGCGGTCGACGCCAACGTCCTCATCTTCGAGCGTATCAAGGAAGAGCTGAAGGCGGGCCGCAAGCCCGTCGCCGCCGTCGAGCAAGGCTACGGCCAGGCATGGTCGGCGATCTTCGACGCGAACCTGACGACGCTGATCGCCGCCTTCATCATGTTCATGCTCGGGGCGGGGCCGGTGCGCGGCTTCGCGATCACACTCGGCATCGGAACGGTGACCTCCGTCTTCACCGCCTACGTCATCACCCGCATCTTCGCGGGCCGCTACGTCCTCGCGAAGCGTCCGAAGACGCTGTCGCTCTAGGAGGCAGTCATGGGCTTCAGCTTCATTCCCGACGACACGCACGTCCCATTCACGCGCTTCGCGCTGCCCGCGCAGATCGTCTCCCTTCTAGCGGTGATCGGCGCGGTCGCTGCCCTCTTCGTCTTCGGCCTGAACTTCGGGATCGACTTCCGAGGCGGCGTCACCGTCGAGGTCGGTCCCGCCGAGGGGGCGGAGTTCAGCGCGAGCGACCTTACCGACGTTCGCCAGGCGGTCGGAACCTTGGATCTCGGCGACGTCCGGGTGCAGAACATCGGCGGCGGCCTCGGCGACGAGCAAGAGGGCATCGTCGTCTTCGTCGAGGCGCAGGACGGCGAAGCGGCCGCGCCCGAAGAGGGGCCGGGGCAGGACACAGGCAGCGTCGAAGCCGACGAAGCCGCAGAGCTCGCGCAGCAGCAGGTCGCCGATCAGGTGCGCGGCGTCCTTACCGAGACCCTCGGTGAGAACATCAGCTTCCGGCGCGTCGACGTCGTGGGGCCCACCGTTTCGGGCGAGCTCGTCCGGGCGGGGATCGAGGCCCTCGCGCTCGCGATCGGTCTGATGCTGGTTTACATCTGGTTCCGCTTCGAGTGGCAGTTCAGCCTCGGGGCCGTCATCGCCCTCTGCCACGACGTGACGCTGACGCTCGGCGTGTTCGCGCTGATGCAGATCGACTTCACCCTGTCGATCATCGCCGCGCTCCTGACCATCATCGGCTACTCGATGAACGACACGGTCATCGTGTTCGACCGGATCAGGGAGAACATGCGCAAGTTCAAGCGGATGCCGCTGCCGGAGCTGATCGACCTGTCGGTCAACCA
The DNA here is from genome assembly GCF_014199615.1 of Parvularcula dongshanensis. Lineage (GTDB taxonomy): Bacteria > Pseudomonadota > Alphaproteobacteria > Caulobacterales > Parvularculaceae > Parvularcula > Parvularcula dongshanensis. The sequence goes on from NZ_JACHOB010000008.1 coordinate 45,669, forward strand.
GACGCTGTCGCGGACCATCATGACCTCGTTCACGACGCTGATCGCGCTGTTCGCGCTCTACTTCTTCGGCGGCGAGGTGCTGCGCGGCTTCAGCTTCGCGATCATCTGGGGGATCCTGGTCGGGACCTACTCCTCGATCTTCATCGCGAGCCCGATCCTGATGCGCACCGGCGTCCGCGACCTTTCGGAGAAGCGGTCCGGTCAGACGACCGAGCCGGTCGCAGCGGAGTAGGTGCGGGCCGACGCCTTCGCGCCGCTGACCCCCGAGGCGGCGGCTAGCCTTCTCGATATGTTGGCGGGGGCCGAGGACTGGCGTCTCCTCCTGCCCTACGTCGAGGACGAAAAGCGCGGCGGAGCACTGACGCTGCTCGCCTTGGGCGCTGAGCTCGCCAACGCGCCGGCGCGCGCAAGCGAGCCGCCGCTCGCCATGATCCGCTTTCAATGGTGGCGCGAGGCGGTGGAGGAGGCCTTCGGCGACACGCAGGTCCGCCGGCATCCGCTTGCCTTGGCGATCGAGACCACGCTCGGCGCTGCCCCCTCGATGCATTCGCGCCTCCTCTCCCTTGTCGACGGTGCGGAGGCGGTCATCGACGCTGCGCCGCCGCGCACGGTGCAAGAAGCGCTCACCCTCGCGACCCCGCTCTACGGCCGCCTCGGCGACGCCCTGACCGATTGGCTCGGTGCCAGTGTTACCGCGGGGGCGGGATCGGCTCTCACGCTCCATGCCGTCGCGACGGCCAAGCTTAGCACGCCGCTGCAGGGGCGGGGATTGCCGCGGGTCGCGGATCTGATCGCTCAGGGCGAAACAGAGGGGCTGGCGCCCCAGATCGAAGCGCAGCGTAGAGAGATCCGCGGCCTACCCGCCGAAGTCCTGCCAGCTGCGCTGCCGTTCAGCCTTGCGAACGCTTATGCGAAGGGGCGCCGGCCGGGCGGTTTGGAGAAGCGCGCGCGCTACCTTCGCGTCATGCTGACCGGGCGCTTTTGACGGCCCGCTTGCCGACGCCCGGAAAGGCGACGACCTCGGCGGCCTGACGGTTCGCCGACGGGCAGAGGTCCTTGAGCGGACAAGCCTTGCAGTCCGGCCGCCCCTCGCCGCAGACCGTGCGGCCGAGCCGGGCGAGCCCGCGCCCGAGGTCGGCGAAGTCCTCCGCACGCCAGCTCGACGGTGCCTTCTCGGCGACGTGGCGGGGCAGGGCGGAGAGAGCCGCAGACGGGCCTGCAAGTCCGAGCCTGCGGATCGGGCGGGCACCCTCCTTGCCGATCGCGAGGACGGGGCGGCGCAGGTCCGAGAAGCTCAGCGTCGCCGCTGCGATCGACGCGTTCACGCCCGGCAGCGTTTCGAGCCAACGCGCCGCGGCCTCGGTGCCGAGACGCTGAAGGAAGTCGAGATCGATCGCGCCGCGTTCGTCCTCGATCCGGCGCATGATCGCAGGCAGCGCCTTCGCCTTCTCGGTCCCGCCGGGCACGCCCACGAGGACCCGCGAGACCTTCTCCTCGGGCGCGTCCCGAAGGTCGGACCAGCGGGGGAAGGTCGCGCGCAGCCGGTTGTAGACGGCGAGGCCCACTGCGGGCGCAGCCCCCTCCGCGACGACCGAGAAGACGAGCTGACTGAGCGGATCGGTCAGCCGCGCGGGCCGCGCGGGGTAGAGCGCACGCATCCGTTCCAGGATCTCCGGAAGGCGGTTGTCCACAGCGAAGGTCATCGAGGTCTGCATGGCCCGAATCATGCAGAACATTGGGGGAACGGTCAACTATGTTTCGCGTTTGTTCCGCAGCATCGTTCTCTCCGGCGGAACGCTGCGCCCGCCCGTTGTCGAAGCGCCGGCGCCGTAGCAGGCTGCCATCGTTCGCAAGGAGTCGGGAATGCGTCGAGCGATTTGGACGGTGATGACGGTGGTCGGCCTGACGGGCGGGGGCGCTGCGGCGCAGACGACGACCTACCCGGCGAAGGCCTTCTTCGAGACGACGAGCTTCGGCCTCGCCAGTGATCCCTATGCCTTCTCGCCCGATGGCGGCACGCTCCTCGTCAGTTCGGACGAGAACGGCGTCTTCAACGCCTACGCGGTGGACCTGACGACGGGCGGCAGGGAGGCGCTGACCGAATCCGCGAGCGATGCGAGCTTCGCGGTCAGCTTCATGCCGAACGGCGGCGGCTTCCTCTACACCGCCGATCAGGGCGGGAACGAGCTGAACCACCTCTACCTCGGCGGCGTTGGCGACGCGCCGCGCGACCTGACGCCCGGGGATGAGTTGAAGGCGAGCTTCGTCGGCTGGATCGAGGACGGCGCCGCCTTCGTCGTCTCGACCAACGAGCGGGACCCGCAGTTCTTCGACGCCTACCGCTACGATGCCGAGACGTTCGAGCGGAGGATGATGTTCCAGAACGACGAGGGGTTCGCCAGCCTCGTGATCTCGCGGGACGGCAACCTGCTCGCGGCGACGAAGGAGCGGACCTCCGCGGACAGCGATATCTACCTCGTCGACCTCGCAGATGGCGGCGAGCCGCGCCTGATCACCGAGCATGAGGGGAACGTCGCGCACGGCGTCTACGACTTCACGCCGGACGGGGAGAAGCTCGTCTACGCGACGGACGAACACGGCGAGTTCACGCAAGCCTGGACCTACGACGTGCAGAGCGGGGAGAAGGCGCCGCTGATCGAGGCCGACTGGGACGTCGCCTATGTCGGCTTCTCGCCTTCGGGCCGCTACCGCGTTCACGGCGTCAACGCCGACGCTTCGACCGAGGTGACGGTCACGGATCTTCGGACCGGCGAGGCCGTTCCCTTCCCGACCGGCCTGCCGGAGGGCGACGTCGGCTCGGTGCGCTTCTCGCGGAACGAGCAGCAGATCGCCTTCACGGTGGACTCTTCCCGGTCTCCCTCGGACGTCTTCATCGCCGAGCTCGGCGCCGGTGAGGCCCGGCGTCTGACCGACGCGCTGAACCCAGCGATCAACGCCGCCGACCTCGTCGAGGCGGAAGTGGTCCGCTACGAGAGCTATGACGGGCTCGCGATTCCGGCGATCCAGTACAAGCCGAAGAGCGCGAGCGCCGAGAACCCCGTTCCGGCCATCGTCCTCGTGCATGGCGGCCCGGGCGGGCAGAGCCGGACCGGTTACAGCGCGATGATCCAGCACCTCGTCAACCACGGCTACGCGGTGCTGGCGGCGAACAACCGCGGCTCGTCGGGGTACGGCAAGACGTTCTATCACATGGACGACCGCAAGCATGGCGACGTCGACCTGCGCGACATCGTGGCCGCGCGCGGTTACCTGGAGGGTCTGCCTTGGGTGGACGGCGACAAGGTCGCGGTGATGGGCGGCTCCTATGGCGGCTACATGACGATGGCGGCGCTCACCTTCCATCCTGAAGCCTTCGACGCGGGCGTGAACATCTTCGGCGTGACGAACTGGGTCAGGACGCTGGAGAGCATTCCGGCCTGGTGGGGCTCTTTCCGCGAGGCGCTCTACGACGAGATGGGCGACCCCGCGACCGATGCGGAGCGGCACCGGGCGATCAGCCCGCTCTTTCACGCGGAGAACGTGACGAAACCCGTCCTGATCGTTCAGGGCTCGAACGATCCCCGCGTCCTCCAGGTCGAGAGCGACGAGATGGTCGAGGCGCTGCGCGAGAACGGCGTGCCGGTCGAGTACGTCCTGTTCGACGACGAGGGCCACGGCTTCCTCAAGCGGGACAACCGCATCGAGGCGTCCGAAGCCTACCTCGCCTTCCTCGACCAGTACCTGAAGGGCAAGGGCGAAGAGAGCCGGGAAGGGGACTGATCGCCGATCGGACGATCAGGCCGCCGCGCGTGCCTGGCCGAGCCAGCCTTCGAGGTCCTGAAGCGCCCGCGCCGTGATGAGGCGCTTGCGGGCGCGGCCCTTCTCCTTCCCGCGCAGCCGGTTCCCTTCGGGGTCGCGGCTCGGCGCGGCCATCTCGGGGAAGAGGCCGAAGTTGACGTTCATCGGCTGGAAGCTGCCCTTGCCGTCACCGATGTGCCCGCCCGTGATGTGACCGTGCAGCGCGCCGAGCGCGGTCGTCAGCGGCGGCAGGTCCGCCGCGCGGCCTTCGGCCTCCGCGACCGCGAAGCGGCCCGCCAGGAGGCCCATGGCCGCGCTCTCGAGGTAGCCCTCGACGCCGGTGATCTGCCCTGCGAAGCGCAGGCGCGGCATCGCCTTCAGGCGAAGCTCCGTGTCCAGAACCTTCGGCGAGTTGAGGAAGGTGTTGCGGTGGATGCCGCCGAGCCGCGCGAAGCGCGCGTTCTCGAGCCCCGGGATCAGGCGGAAGACGTCGCCCTGCGCGCCGTATTTCAGCTTCGTCTGGAAGCCGACCATGTTGTAGAGGGTGCCGAGGGCGTTGTCCTGGCGCAGCTGAAGGACGGCGTAGGGCCGTTTGCCCGTGCGGGGATCGGTCAGGCCGACGGGCTTCATCGGACCGAAGCGGAGCGTGTCCCGGCCGCGCGATGCCATCACTTCGACCGGAAGGCAGCCCTCGAAGTACGGGGTGTCCTTCTCCCACGCCTTGAACTCTGCGGTGTCGCCTTCGAGGAGAGCGTCGAGGAAGCGGTTATACTCTTCTTCCGAGAACGGAAGGTTGATGTAGTCCTTGCCGGTGCCGCCCGGCCCCGGCTTGTCGTAGCGGGATTGGTACCAGGCCGTGCCGAAGTCGATCGAGTCCTTGTGGATGACGGGCGCGATGGCGTCGAAGAAGGCGAGCTCTTCCTCGCCCGTCAGGCCCTTGATGGCCTCTGCGAGCGGCGCCGCCGTGAGGGGCCCGGTCGCGACGATCACGTTGTCCCAGTCTTCGGGCGGAAGGCCTTCGATGACCTCGCGCACGATGGTGACGTTGGGGTGGGCGGTGAGCGCCTCGGTCACGTCCTGGGAGAAGCCGTCGCGGTCGACCGCCAGCGCGCCGCCGGCGGGCACCTTGTTCGCGTCCGCGCAGCGCAGGATGAGGCTGCCCGCGCGGCGCATCTCCTCGTGCAGGAGGCCGACGGCGTTGTTCTCCGCGTCGTCCGAGCGGAAGGAGTTGGAGCAGACGAGCTCCGCGAAACGGTCCGTCGCGTGCGCCTCCGTACTGCGGACGCCGCGCATCTCGTGAAGGACGACCTCGTGGCCCGCTTCGGCGGCCTGCCAGGCCGCCTCCGACCCCGCGAGGCCGCCGCCGATGACGTGTATCTTGCTCATGGGGGGCACATAGCGAGGGGAGGGCGAGGGCGGAAGGTGGGCAGCCAGCGTCGTCCTTGATCTCTTTTGTGGCGCTACCGGCGGGCTGACCGCCCGCCTGCTTGAGCGCTGGCTGGCGGCACGGGCCTTCGGCCCCGGGCGCCAGCGGGCGCGGGGCCAGCGAGACCGGAAGCGAGGCAGCGCTCATCGTCCGCTTGCGCGGTGGTACGATGGTCCGGGGTGTCCCGCGCGCGGCTCGCCGCAGCGAAGGGTTTGATTTGGAGGTGCTGCGGCGTGAAGGGTCCCACACCGTAGCCTGACGCGCGGTACGGGACCCTCCACGCTCCTCAGCGCGATCCGCCGGGGCCGTTCTTCAGCTCGCCCGGCGCGTGTCTGGCCTGAGGACGTGGGTAGCATTCCATCTACCAGACGCCTCAGCACGTGGTCCCGCAGCGGCAGGCAGGAGGAACGTCAGCTGTCCGCCCCGCCCCGGCCCTGCCGCGACGCGGGGAGAATGGCACGGGCCCAAGGGGGCGGGGATAAGTCGTCGGGCGGTCGCGGCACGCGGCCGCCATTGGCGACCGCCCTACGGGACGCAGGAGCCGATCGGAGGATCGCGGCGGGCCCTTCGCTGTGGGGGCGAGTTGACCTCAGGGCCGCATCGCCCTTCGCTGAAAAGCGAAACGCGCCGGCAGACCACGGCGCTTCGGAGGAAACGATCGTGAAGTTCTTACGCGCGCGGCTCGTCGCGCCAGCCATGACGGTGGGATTGATGCTTGGGTCAGCGACTGCGCAAACTCCGGAACGTCCGGCCATCACCGGCGTCTCGCACCTCGCCGTCTACGCCGCCGACCCCGACGCGAGCGAACGGTTCTACGTCGAGACGCTCGGCGCGACCCGGCGCGCGGATCCCACGGACCCGGACGGGGTACGCTACTACTTCTCTCCGAAGCAGTTCGTGGAAGTCCTGCCTCTCCCGGCGGAGGCGGGCGAGAAGAACCGCCTCGCCCATGCGGCCTTCGCGACGGAGGACGCCGAGGCCCTGCGCGCCTACCTCGAAGCGAACGACGTGAAGGTGCCCGACGGCGTCGAGAAGGCGAGCGACGGCAGCGCCTGGTTCGAGGTCGAAGATCCCGAGGGCACGCCGGTCCGGTTCGTAGAAGCGCCCGAAACGCTGCCCGACGTGCGCGACAACCCGATATCGAGCCGCGTCATGCATGTCGGCTTCATCGTCCACGACCGCGCGCGGCAGGACGCCTTCTACAAGGACGTGCTCGGCTTTCGCGACTATTGGTCCGGCGGGCCCGAAGGCGAGCGGGAGGTCTGGGTTTCCTTACAGGTCCCCGACGGGACGGACTGGGTCGAGTACATGATCGTCGGCGAGCCGGACGGGCACGGCATCCCCGAAGACATGAGCAAAGACACGCTCGGCGTCCTCAACCACTTCGCGCTCGGCGTGCCGAACACGCGGGACACCTACACGGTCCTGTGGAACGAGGAGCGCCTGGCGGGCCAGGACGAGGTCCCGAAGATCGGGCTCGACGCGAAGTGGCAGCTCAACCTCTACGACCCGGACGGCACCCGCGCCGAGTTCATGGAGTTCGCGCCGATTGGCGAGCCCTGCTGCAACCCCTTCAAGGGTGCGCATCCGAGCGCGGACGAGTAGGGCGGGGAGGGCCGCCCTAGGCGCTTCTAGCCTCGGCGGCAGCGCCGGTCCCGATGCGCCTCCGAGACCGGAAGCCGCGCCGTCATGCGGCGGGCGCGGCTTCCGGTCCGGTCGGCGCGGTCGCAGGCCTCGCACGTCCAGACGCGCGCGTCGCGTGCCCCGCCGCGCGCAGGCAACGGCCAAGGCCCGCCAGCGTGTCGTCGCCGAAGAGCAGCATCGTCAGCCGGCATAGCCCGCGATGAGCGCGAAGCCGGCGAAGCCGAGCGAGAAGCCCAAAGTGGAGCCCCAGCGCGGCGGGCCGGGCTCGTCGCCCTCCGGCACCACGTCTTCGATCGTCGCGAGGAGGAGGAGGCCGACGATGCCCGCGAGGACGGCGTTCTGAACCATCTCGGGGCGGCCCTGGAGGAGCAGGAAGCCCAGAAGCGCACTGACGAGGACGGGTAGGAACATGCCGCCGAGGCCGAGGAGGCGGGTCCTGCGCCGTGCGCCCTCGTGCTTCAGGTTGGCGTTGGCGGCGTAGCCGCCGGGAACGTTCGCGATCAGCTGCGCCGCGGCCAGGAGGAAACCGAGGTCGAGGGCCACTGCGGACCCTGCGCCGGTGACGAGACCGTCGCTGACGAGGTCCGCCCCGATGGCCGCGTAGACCATCCAGGCCTTCGTGCTCGCGCCCTTCGCGCCGCCAACCGCCTTGTGCCGCCTTACCGCCCGGACCCCGCGAGACAGGGCGACCGACACGCCCGCCCCGATCAGGAAGGCGAGGACGACGCCCCAGCGGGGCACCGAGGGCAGGATCCGCGGCATCAGGTCGACGCTGATCAGCGCGATGGCGATGCCGGCCGCCGCATGCAGCGCCGTGCCGACGAGCCATCGGGGTGCGTCGGTCCGCTCCGCCAGAAGACCGCCCGCCATGTTCCCGACGCCGGGAAGAAGGGCGTATGCGAGGACGAGGAGTAGGTCGCTCATGATCCGGCTCCGATTGCCTGCCACTGGGCGTAAGGCGGAAAAGGGGCGAGCGGTGCGGTCCGGCCTGCGCCTCACCCGGCGGCCTCTTTCGGGCCCTACGTCCCCACACACGGATCGCGGTGCGGTTGGTTCCGCCCCGACCTGTGGTTTCCCCCATGTTTGCCAAACTAAAGGTTGTGCTTGCCTCGGCGTTCGCAACCCGTCATTCTCGGCGCGGGAACTGGGGACATTCCATGATCAGAAAATTTGCTGCGGTGGCGGCGCTCGCCGCCTTGTGCGCTGTTGCGCATGCTCAGGATACGGAAACGGCGCTGGCGGACGAGGCGGCGCCCGATGCACGCGACGCCGCGTGGGCCGAGGCCTTCCAGGACGGCCTCGAACGCCGGACCGGAAGGATCGAGATCGCGGACGGCGTGGCGATCCTCGAGGTACCCGAGGACTTCTACTTCCTCGGTCCGGAAGACGCGGCGGCGGTCCTCGAAGAGGCGTGGGGCAACCCCGAGGACGAAGCGATCCTCGGGATGATCTTTCCGGCACGCTTCTCTCCGCTCGACCGGGAGAGTTGGGGGGTAAGCCTCAGCTATGACCGCGACGGCTACGTCTCGGACGACGACGCATCGTCGATCGATTACGACGAATTGCTCCAGCAGATGCAGGACGGCGCCGAAGCGCAGAACGCGTGGCGCCAAGAGAACGGCTACGGCGCGGTTCACTTGCTCGGTTGGGCGGAGTCGCCGTCCTACGATCCTTCGACCAGCAAGATGTTCTGGGCGAAGCAGCTTCGCTTCGAGGGAACGGATGTCGACACGTTGAACTACAACGTCCGCGCCCTTGGCCGCGAAGGCGTGCTGAACGCGAACTTCATCGCCACGATGGGCGACCTCGCCGAGATCAAAGAGGCCTCACCGGCCGTGATGGAGATGATCTCCTTCAGCGCGGGGAATCGGTATGCGGACTATCAGGAAGGCGACAAGGTCGCTGCCTACGGCATCGCCGGGATGGTGGCCGGCGGCGCGCTGCTGGCGAAGAAGTCCGGCCTGATCGCCGTGGCGCTCATCGCGCTCAAGAAGTTCGGCATCCTGGCGCTCGCCGGCATCGGCGCGATGTTCGGCGCCGTCAAACGGCTGTTCTCCAAGGAGTTCTAGAGCCGGTCGCTCGAACCGGGTCGAGCAGCGGCTCGCCGCCTCGTCAGGCGGCGAGCCGCTTCTTTCCCTTCTTGGTCTTACCCGCCTTCTCCCGCGCGGCCTGATGCTCGTCGTAGCGGCGCAGGGTTTCCTTGAGGAACCGGCCCGTATGGCTCGCCCCGTTCTCGGCGACGTCCTCGGGCGTGCCGGTCGCGACGATCCGGCCGCCGCCGTCCCCGCCCTCGGGACCGATGTCGATGATCCAGTCGGCCTGCTTGATGACGTCCAGGTTGTGCTCGATGATGACGACCGTGTTGCCGTTGTCGGCGAGCTCCTGGATCACCTCCATCAGCTTACGGACGTCCTCGAAGTGCAGGCCCGTCGTCGGCTCGTCGAGGATGTAGAGCGTGCGGCCGGTCGCCTGACGGCTGAGTTCCTTGGCGAGCTTCACCCGCTGCGCCTCGCCGCCCGACAGGGTCGTAGCCTGCTGGCCGACCTTGATGTAGCCGAGGCCGACGCGGCACAGCGTACGGAGCTTGTTGCGGATCGAGGGGACGGCGGAGAAGAACTCCGCGCCCTCCTCGACGGTCATGTCGAGCACGTCCGCGATCGACTTGCCCTTGAACTCGACCTCGAGCGTCTCGCGGTTGTAGCGGTGGCCCTTGCAGACGTCGCAGGTGACGTAGACGTCCGGCAGGAAGTGCATCTCGATCTTGATGACGCCGTCGCCCTGGCACGCCTCGCAGCGGCCGCCCTTCACGTTGAAGGAGAAGCGCCCCGCCTTGTAGCCGCGCGCCTTCGCCTCGGGCAGCCCGGCGAACCACTCGCGGATCGGGCCGAAGGCGCCGGTATAGGTCGCGGGGTTCGAGCGGGGCGTGCGGCCGATCGGGGACTGATCGATGTCGATGACCTTGTCGAGGTGCTCGAGGCCTTCGATCTTGTCGTAGCGTCCGGGCACGACCTTCGCGTTCATCAGGCGGCGCGAGGCGGCCTTGTAGAGCGTCTCGATCGTCAGGGTCGACTTGCCGCCGCCCGAGACGCCCGTGACGCAGGTGAGGAGGCCGATCGGGAACTCCGCGGTCACGTTCTGAAGGTTGTTGCCGGTCGCCCCTTCGATCCGGATCATGTGCTTCGGATCGACCACGCGCCGCTCGTCCGGGATCGGCACGTCCCTCCGCCCGGCGAGGTAGTCGCCCGTCACCGAGGCGTCGTTCGCCATCACCTCTTCGGGCGTGCCGGAGGCGATGATCTGTCCGCCATGGACGCCCGCGCCGGGGCCGATGTCTAGGACGTAGTCGGCGGTGCGGATCGCGTCCTCGTCGTGCTCGACCACGATGACGGAGTTGCCGAGGTCGCGCAGGCGGCGAAGCGTCTCCAAGAGGCGCTCGTTGTCGCGCTGGTGCAGGCCGATCGAGGGCTCGTCGAGGACGTAGAGGACGCCCGTCAGCCCCGAGCCGATCTGCGAGGCGAGGCGGATGCGTTGGCTCTCACCGCCCGACAGCGTGCCCGACGCCCGGTTCAGGCCTAGGTAGTTAAGGCCCACCGAGTTGAGGAAGTGGAGCCGGTCGCGGATCTCCTTGAGGATGCGCTCCGCAATGCTCTGCTGTTTCTCCGTCAGCTGACCGTCGAGCGAGCGGAACCAGGCGTCCGCGTCGCGGATCGACAGGGCGGTGGCGTCGGCGATGTCCGAGCCCGCGATCTTCACGGCGAGGGCTTCGGGCTTCAGGCGCTTGCCCGCGCAGACCTTGCACGGCGCTGCGGACTGGAACTTCTCCATCTCCTCGCGGACCCAGTTCGAGTCCGTCTCGCGCCAGCGGCGCTCGAGGTTCGGGATCACGCCTTCGAAGCTCTTCGTCGTGTCGTACTGGCGCAGGCCGTCGTCGTAGACGAAGCGCACCTTCTCGCCCTTGGTGCCGTAGAGGATGAGCGCGCGCTGCTTGTCGGTCAGGTCGCGCCACTTGGTCTCGACCGTGAAGCCGTACTTGGCGCCGAGCGCTTCGAGCGTCTGCGTGTAGTAGGGGCTCTGCGTCTTGGACCAGGCGGCGATCGCGCCCTTTCTGAGGTTCACCTCGGGGTCGGGCACGACGAGTTCGGGGTCGAAGACCTGGCGTGCGCCGAGGCCGTCGCAGGCGGGGCAGGCGCCCTGGGGCGAGTTGAAGGAGAAGAGCCTCGGCTCGATCTCCTCGATGGTGAAGCCCGAGACGGGGCAGGCGAACTTCGCGGAGAAGGTGATCTTCTGCTCGTCCTCGTCGCCGCGGGTCGCGCGCTCGGCCACGGCAAGGCCGTCGGCGAGTTCGAGCGCGGTCTCGAAGCTCTCCGCGAGGCGGCTCTCGATCCCTTCCTTGATGACGACGCGGTCGACGACGACGTCGATGTCGTGCTTGAGCTTCTTGTCGAGGGCGGGGACCTCGGCGACCTCGTAGAACTCGCCGTCGACGCGCACGCGCTGGAAGCCGCGCTTCATCAGCTCAGCGAGCTCCTTGCGGTACTCGCCCTTCCGTCCCCGGATCATCGGCGCGAGGAGGTAGAAGCGGCTGCCTTCGCCCGTCGCCATCAGGCGGTCGACCATCTCCGAGACGGTCTGCGAGCTGATCGGCTCACCCGTGACCGGCGAGTAAGGCACGCCGACCCGCGCCCAGAGGAGGCGCATGTAGTCGTAGATCTCGGTCACGGTCGCGACCGTCGAGCGCGGGTTCTTCGAGGTCGTCTTCTGCTCGATCGAGATGGCGGGAGAGAGCCCGTCGATCTGGTCGACGTCGGGCTTCTGCATCAGCTCCAGGAACTGGCGCGCATAGGCCGAGAGGCTCTCGACGTAGCGGCGCTGACCCTCGGCGTAGATCGTGTCGAAGGCGAGCGAGGACTTGCCCGAGCCGGACAGGCCCGTGACGACCACCAACGCGTCGCGCGGCAGCGTGACGTCGACGTTCTTCAGATTGTGCTCACGCGCGCCAGAGACACGAATGTGGGTGAGGGACATGCAGCCTCCCGCCGGCAAAGGGGTGAGTCTAGGCCGTTAACCTCTGACGGCCCCGTGAACAAGAGGGGAACGTCGCCTTCCGCCTGCCAACGTGGCCAGGCGCCACGGCGACGATGGCCGCTCAGCCCCGGTCATCGCCCCTCCGTGATCCCGCACACCTCACTGCGTCGAGCCGCTTGAATTCGGGAGTCGGCTGGTGCAAGGCAGCAACAAGCTACGCAGTTGGTAGAACTCAACTTTTCGCGATCGGGAAAGTCTGCCTCACTAGTTTCACGTAAACGCCTGATCTCGTCTCCATCCGCGCCTTAGCGGCTTCGAAGCACGAGCGTTGCGGGACGGTTCGCGGTCGCAGGTTTGTCTGTGCGCGAGTCCGACGGCGGAAGAAGGAAGGCGCTGCCATCAACGATTGCCGCCCGGACAAAGAAGCCGGCGGTGCGTCGGTCCGCACGTGACGCGGCCGTCCGGGAGGTGAAGTGAGGCCGTCACGTTCGGCTGGCTTTATCGATCATGCAGCGGGACTGCAGGGACATGGATATGACGAATCAAGGTGGACTACGGTCGATCTCGGACCGGATCGTGGTGATCAACCTGCCGTCTCGCCAGGACCGGCGGACCGCGATCGGCGGCGAGCTGGCGCGGCTCGGCGTGACGCTCGGCGAGGG
>NZ_JACHOB010000009.1 GCF_014199615.1 Parvularcula dongshanensis
ACGCCCCAATCCTGCTGGCCGTAACCGGTCGTGTTGTGGACCTCCAGCATGGTGACGAGGCCCAACGACTTGGCCTGTCGGATGATCTCGGCGACTTCCAATACCGGCGTCGGCCCCCAGGGCTCGCCCGAACTCAGAGCGATGCGAACGGTATTCGCGCCAAACGAGGCGATCGCGGGGAGGGCGGCGTCAGTCGTCTCCGGCAGCCAGGCGTGGGCTTGGTTGACGCCGCGGATCAGGAACGGCCGGCCGTTCGCATCGAGAACGGTCCGGCCCGAGACCGAGAAGCCTTGGGCACAGGCGGATGCAGATAAAAGCAATGAAATTTGAGTAGCGCCAAACCAGAACAATATTAAGAATAATTTGCACAACTTGATACTATACACCCATACTCTCCTATTAAAACTAAACATTACGCCCCAAATCTACGTCTCTGGCAGCACTTCGCTGCCTAACGCCCCCCGCCATCGTCTTATGCGTTGGATCGGAGCTCTGTAGAATATTGCTAAATGTTTTCGATGCACCGCCACCCTCGATTACCCCTATCCCAGTCTCTTTCGAAGCTCGATCCGCAGATGCAGTCCGGACCAATGCGGAGAAGGCAGGCTACTGGGATGTGGCAAGGATGGACGGCTAAACGAGGCTCGACGTCGATTGTCAAACCTCGCTATCATTCTCATTACGCCGTTATATCCAACCTGATGCTGTAGGCGAGTGCCGTGACAACGATAAGACAAGTTGCAGAGAAGGCGGGCGTATCGACCGCGACGGTGTCGCGAGCGCTATCACAGCCAGACAAGTTGAGCGAGCAAACTCTCACTAAGGTCATGGCAGCGGTTGACGATATGCGGTACCGACCTAACGCCCTTAATCGTTCGGTCGCTGCAACGTCGTCCATGAGCGTAATTGTCATGGTGCCTGATCTATCAAACCCTTTTTTTGGCAGTATATTATCCGGTATAGAGCGGGTCGCTACTGAAAATGACTATGCTATGTTGGTTGTTAATACTCATGATGAAAAGGCGGTCGAGGAGCGCTGCATCGACCACCTAGGAAAGCGCCGGGTAGATGGCGTGATACAACTTGGCGCCCGTCCTGGCGAAGAACTGATTAGTGATGTTCGTCGGCGTTCCCTACCGTTCATCCATGCGATCGAAAGCACCTTGGATACAACGTATCCAACGGTAACGGTTGATAATGTTGCCGCCGCTTCGGAGATCGCAACACACCTTACATCCTTAGGACACCGCGAGTTTGGAATAGTAGGGGGGCCGTTCGAGAGCGCCATTACGGTCTCGCGAATGAAGGGGTATCAGAAAGCGATCGAGGCGGTGGGCGGAGATTGGGCGAAGGTTCCTCGTGCATATGGTCCCTTCACGCTCGCTTCAGGAGAAGCCTCGGCGGTTTCTATCCTGCATCAGCATCCAGAGGTAACTGCACTAATTTGTATGAGCGACGAACTCGCGATGGGGGCCATTAAAGGCGCTTTCGACTTGGGAATTTCAGTTCCGGAGAAGTTGTCTGTTGTAGGGTTCGACAACATACCGGCTAGCGGGTATTTTATACCCACAATTACCACAGTTACGCAGCCGGCATCTAAGTTGGGATCGCTGTCGATGACTATGCTTGTGGCAACACTAGCTAAGCAGAACGTTCCGCGCCCGAAGACCGTGCTACACGCTGATCTGGTTATTCGGCGTAGTACGCGACGGCTTGTTGGAGTGTGACGGCTTGACAATAAATGCGGGTAACTGCGGGCGCGAAATTCGGAAGATACCGGTGTGCTGGGAACTTGTTTTGTCGTAGTCTGAGCGCCGGTCTTTAATTCGGTGCTGTAGTGACGGGTATGTCCTCATTTACTTTGTGAGGGATAGTAAGTAGTCTAAATCGCTACCGTCCGTATCGGGGCCGATCTTCACAACGGGACGCCTCAGCGGTAGCCTCGGGGGGCCTCGAAGATGACAATTGCGCCTTCGAGCGGATGGCCGCGAAGCGATCTAAGTCGGGTGTCGGTAGGCGGGCGTGGCTGCCTTTTGGATGATGCGTGTCGCCCACTGCCCGGCGAGGTCCACACCTGCGTAGATCGGTACGAGCTGTTCGGGTGCGGTCATGGGGACTGTCCTTGTCTGCGGGACACACAGGAGCCGCGGGTTCGGCTCCGTGTTCCCACTCTGCCCACTGTTCTGGCAACTGTTCAGGTCGGTGAAGATCAGGACGGACGAGCCCCGGGCAACGGACGGATCACTCTTCAAAGGCGGTCCGGGACCTCGGCCGCCCCAACCCCATCAGACCAGCAAGAGACAAGAGCGTTCTATACGTATAAGGACCGGGTCCGGCGTTCCGTGGCGATCTTATCCTGTTAGGTTTGGAGTCTGTGCAGAAACTACCTTGCGTGGCCTAGCGGTCTGACAAGCAGAACGACGGCAACAACATAGAGGAAGGCTTCTGCGGAGGCTGTGGTCGTTTCGGTGTCCGTCCAGAAGCGTCGATTTCGACCGAGCCAAGCGAAGGTGCGTTCCACGACCCGCCAGCGTGGCTGGGCGACGAAGGCGGTCTTGCCGCGCAATCCTTTACGATCTCGGGCGGCCCGAGGCACGCGTCTCGGGTTCGCGGTCCTTGATAGCTGGCGTCGGCAAAGACGAGGCCTACGAAGGGGAAGCGGGTGCGCGAGGCTGTCATCAGCGGACCGGCGGCATCGCGGTCCTGCACATCGGCAGGCCCGACTTGCATCACGCGCAACCTGCCGTTGGTATCGACCAGGGCGTGGCCTTGCGACCGACGACCTTCTTCTGGCTATCATCGTCGCGCACTCCGCTCGCCTCGGTGCGCTTCACCGATTGGCTGTCCAGGACCGCTGCCGATGGGCTTGCTTCGCGTCCTTCCCGCTCGCGGTCCGGAGGGGCAGCTTCTCCACGGCGATAAGATTGTAACATCAAAGCAGTCTTGCCACGCCAAACAATCCAATCTTGCCACCTAAGAGCCCGTGCGGAAAGTCGTTGAGCAGCTGACGTCCGGCTGATTCCTGAGGGTGTCGAAGCCTTTTGGAGCCAGTCATGTGGACGCCAGCTACCAGGGCGCAGCATAGCCGCTGCGGCCTTCGCTACCAGACCGACCTGACAGACGCGGAGTGGGCGGTTGTCGATCCGCTGCTACCGGAGAGTTCGAGCGTTGGCAGGCCTCGCAAGTGGCCGCTTCGCGCGCTGCTGGACGCGGTGTTCTACATTCTCCGGACGGGCTGCCCCTGGCGGTTGATCCCGAAGGACTTCCCGCCCTGGAGCACGGTCTGGAACTGGTTCCGTACCCTTCGCGACGACGGGCTCTTCGTCCGCCTGAGCCGTGCTCTTCTGGTTCTGGACCGCGAGCGGGAAGGACGCGAAGCGAGCCCTTCAGCAGCGGTGATGGACAGCCAGTCCGCCAAGACGACCGAGGCGGGCGGACCGCGCGGCTACGACGGGGCGAAGAAGGTCACAGGCCGCAAGCGCCACGCGCTCGTAGACACGGACGGCAGGCTGCTCGTGATGCAGGTCGGACCTGCAAGCGTCCAGGATCGCGACGCGGCCGGTCCGCTCGTCACTGCCTCGCGACCCCGTTTCCCCTTCGTCGGGCTCGTCTTCGCCGACGCAGGCTACCAGGGACCGCGCGCCGCCAATGCTTGCCCGGTACCGCTCGAGATCGTCAAAGGCGTGCGCGGCCAGTCCACCTTCACCGTCCAGCCCCGCCGATGGGTCGTCGAGCGGACCTTCGCCTGGCTCGGCGGGAACCGCCGCTTCTGGAGGGACGCCGAAGCCACGACCGCCTCCGCCGAAGCCTTCCTCTACGCCGCCGCCACCGTCCTGCTCGTCAGACGGCTAGGCCGTACGAGGTAGTTTCCGCACGGACTCTAAGTTCGCCGTTGTTCTAGCGCTCTGCGCTCTGCGGGCATGCGTGCCACAAACTCGAACCGTACTTCTTTCGGCGTAAGGAGACCGTCTCAAGCTGCAACAGGTTACATCCCATCAAAAAGGGGGAATTTCGATGCAAAGAAACCATCGCAGAACGCATTGTCATTACACAGTAATTCTGCGGACCAAGCGGATAGCCATGCAGCGCCAGCGGACGGCACGAGCGGAATTGCAAAGGCGTTTCATCTGGTCTAGTGTCAACGAAAAGATAAGCCCTAGGGAGGGGTCATGAAGCATTCATTAGGTGTTCGTCGCCTTTCAGCGTTAGGCGTATCGTTTTTTGCGCTTCATACCGCGACGGCGGTCGGTCAGGATGCAGCGCCGGAGTCAGTCGAAAGCGATCAAACGCAGGACGTCATTATCGTCCGGGGTGTGCGGGGCGCGCAGGAACAGGCAATTGATACAAAGCGTGATGGAGCCCAAGTCCTA
The DNA here is from genome assembly GCF_014199615.1 of Parvularcula dongshanensis. Lineage (GTDB taxonomy): Bacteria > Pseudomonadota > Alphaproteobacteria > Caulobacterales > Parvularculaceae > Parvularcula > Parvularcula dongshanensis. The sequence goes on from NZ_JACHOB010000009.1 coordinate 4,371, forward strand.
GATGCTATCGCGGCAGAGGACATTGGCAAGCTGCCCGATGTAACGATCGCGGACTCCCTGCAACGAGTAACAGGGGTACAAATTCGTCGATCAGCTGGCGAGGGTGCCACAGTCAATGTTCGGGGCCTCCCGCAGGTCAGTACTCTTCTCAATGGTGAGCAATTTCTAAGCGCCGGCTCGATCACGTCCACCCAGCCCAACTTTACGGATATTCCCTCGCAGCTGTTTCTCGGGGCTTCCGTATACAAGTCACCAACTGCCGATCAGCTCGTATCTGGAATCACCGGTACGATCAATTTGCAGACGCGTCGCCCCTTCGATCTCGACAATGGCTTCAACGCCGCCGGCGGCATTGAGGGTTCTTACGGATCGGTAACAGAGCAGTGGGACCCGTCGCTTAATGGCCTTGTAGGTTTCCGGGGAGACAGATGGGGCGTACTTGTTTCGGGTGCCTATTCAGACCTTACCTTGAACAATCAGTATGCAGGCCTTCAGTATGGGGGCAATCTGCACGATGAAACCTATCAGGACGCGACGCGTAGCGATGGGTTTGTTGGGGCCTACTCGACCGGAGCGGGGAGCCCTCCGTCGCGTGCGGTGCCGGTAGGATCCTGCGATGAAGGCACGGGCGCGGTCCGGCCTTGTGGCTTCGACGTAAACGGCGACGGCGACGCAAACGACATGTTTTTCGGTGAGCAGTCTCATCTAGTCCGTGACCAAGCCACGCAGCGGCAGCGTCTGGGACTGAACGCTTCGTTTCAAGCTGATCTTGGGGGAGGATTCGAGCTCGTCGCCGATGGCTTCTACACGAACCAGGACGAATATAACCGGACGGTCGGCTTTCAATTCCAATCCGTCAACTGGCAGGGCGCCACTTGGACCCCGAGAGTCTTCCGGGATACTGGTCTCCAATTGCCGAACTACAACCATGCTGGCTCAGGAGGCGAACTATTAAACTTCTATACGACTCAAGTATACGACTATAATCTGCCAAATTTTGACTCTTATTCCGAAAATAACGTAGTTGAGTCGCAGTCGAGCAACTTTAACGTCGAATTGAACTATGATGATGGAGGTCCGCTGACTTGGTCGGGGCGATTCATCTACGGCACTGCCTCCCAAGACCAGGACAACAGCTATCTACAGTTCAGCCTGACCGATGGCGTCCAATGGCAGCCCACCGGCGTAGGGAGCTACCCGTCGTCCCTCGGCGGGGATCGGGCATTCAACCCGAACGGCTACCGGGTAAATACGCTTCCGGCGTCGATTGACTATACAGGCGAGACACCGGTCTACACGTTACCCAGCGAGCTGTTGACGCAGCTTGAAGATCCAGCTCGCTACGCTCTTAAGACCACAGCTTCTGAGAACAACTACGAGCGTGACTCGGATTTGTTCGTTGCTCGGTGGGACGGATCCTACACCTTTGAGGACGGCTTCAGCATCGATGCGGGTATCCGGTATTCGCAACGGGACACGACCAATTATGCTTTCGAACGCCTAGCCCCGTTCTACGGTGGCGACGGTGCTCGTATCGTCACTGAGCGGGACGAGAGTGGTGCTCCTGTCGCGTTCGCTCCAGCGCCGGAGGGGTGTCTAGTCAAGTGGAAAGCATTCGACGTCAGTCTGAATTCCGGGAATGTTGGTGACTGCCAGGCTCCAGACGGCGATGGCGGATTCTATACGGCGGGTTTCGTCAGGCCGGCAACGCAGTTGGGCGATGGGGTGCGGTACTTCACAGGTCTAGCTGATATTAGCGGAATTCCTGGACTGTATGTCTTCGATCCTAAGGGGATGGACGACGTTGAAGAGTTCCAGAACACTCTCTATCCTGGCAATGTCGAGGTTGAGTTCGGAGGCCGGTCCTACGGCGTCGATATATCACAGTGGTCCGGCTATCTGCAGGGCAACTTCGAAGGTACGGCTGGTGTCCCTTACAGCGGCAATGCCGGCGTTAAGATCATTCAGACGAAGTTGGACGTTACGCAAACGACGACCGGCGATGCCGTTCCTTACGCAGGCTTCAACCGCGTAGGCGGAGAAGTAGTAACGGATCGAGACTTTGTCGATGTCCTCCCATCCTTCAATGTCGCCTTCGACCTGACCGAACGCCTCAAGCTTCGGATGGCGTATGCTAAGACCATGACGCTGCTGGATCTGAACCAGTGGGGTGGCGGGCTGAACCTCTCATACGCGATCGATACGACGTTCTCTCCACCTATCTTTAGGGTCAACGGTGGTAGTCAAGACGGAGATCCAGAGCTCGACCCTTGGAGGGCAGACAACTATGATGTTTCACTGGAGTACTACCTAGGCGAGGCGAGCCTCATCAACGTTGGTTATTTCTACATCGATGTCGATAGTTTCATTGAAAGTGGAACGATCACTCGATCAGATTTGCCGGATCTGGACGGAGAAGTTCGAGGCCGGCAGGTTGCTATCACCTCGCCGATACAAGGGGACGGCTCAGCACTGAAAGGGATAGAGGCAAGTTGGCGTCAAGCCTTCTCCGACATTCTACCGTCGGAAAATCCACTCTCGTACTTTGGTTTCGATGTTAACTACACGTACTCGCCTTCTGACACGGATGCTGAGGACTTGGACGGAAACGCGATACCGTTCCAAGACAACTCCGCCCATCAATCCAACGTCGTTGCTTGGTTCCAGGGCGGTCCGCTGCAGGCCCGCGTGGCGTACAACTTCCGGTCGAAGAGGGCGGGACAATCCGATTACGCGGGGATACCAGGTTTTCAGCTCTACCAAGAGCCAACACATTACCTCGACGCGTCAGCGAGCTACGATGTAAGCGACAACCTCACCGTTTACTTGCAAGGGTCGAACCTCACCGAGGAAAACGAGCAATTCTACGCTACGTTTGAGGATCAGTTCGAGCATACCCAGCTGTTTGAACGCCGGATCATCGCAGGTATTCGAGGCCGGTTCTAGGTTCTAATCGAGATACGACGGTATGTCCGTGTCTCGATTAGGCTCGCGTCCCTCCCGACGCATGACTCGGCTGGTCGTTTCGGCGGCCAGCCGCTTTTTCCTTCCATAGCGTGATCTGATGTCGACTAACGCGTCCACAGCGCCCATCGAAAGGGTCGTCATCGCCGGCGGTGGAACGGCGGGATGGATGACGGCGGCTCGCCTAGCAACGGCATTGGAGCGACAGCCAGTAGAGATCGTGGTGGTCGAGTCCAGTCGACGACCGAGTGTTGGCGTTGGAGAGGCGACGGTTCCGGCAATCCTGGACTACCTTCGTGACATCGACATCGACCCGTTTGCAGTTCTTAGTTTGACCGAGGGCACTTTCAAGCTCGGTATCGAGTTCGTCGATTGGCTCGAAGACGGCCATCGCTTCTTTCACCCGTTCGGACTTTATGGAGCGCCGACCCGAGGGGTGAGTTTTCATCAGTTCTGGTTGAAGATGCGGGCGGCAGGCCGAGCAGACCGGCTCGAGAGGTATAGTTTGTGCTCAGCGCTTGCTGAGCAGAACCGTTTTCGTCTCCCCTTGAGAAAGCCGGAAGGGGATCTCACGGTCTTCTCCTGGGCCCTACACTTCGATGCTAGTCTATTCGCTGACGTCCTTAAGAAGGTTTGTCGCCGTCGCGGGGTTAGGCACATTGATGCCGAGATCAAACGTGGTGAGTTATGCGCTGCAGGGGATAACCTAGTTGCGCTCCATCTAGATAACGATGGAGTAATCAAGGGAGATCTCTTCCTAGACTGTACAGGGTTCTCGTCGCTTCTGTTGGGAGGAGCGATGAGGGTACCGTTTACGGATTGGAGCCAATTCCTTCCTGTAGACCGAGCAATTACCGCCCCAACCAAGAGAACTAGAGAACTTGCACCCTATACGCGATCGACTGCTCGGGAGGCTGGGTGGCAGTGGAGGATCCCACTTCAGCACCGAGTTGGTAACGGTTACGTCTATTCAACGAGGTTTACCGATGGGCAGACCGCCGAGAGGTTATTTCGTAGTACGCTCGAAGGGTCGCTATTGGCGGAGCCGCGAACCATCCGGTTCCAGACGGGTCATCGCGAGAGTTTCTGGGTGGGCAATGTTATCGGTATCGGGCTCGCCGCCGGTTTCTTGGAGCCTCTCGAGTCCACGTCAATCACGCTCATTCAGACAGCTATCGAGCGTCTAATTGATCGGTTCCCAACAAAAACCATAAGTCCGGCACTGCGGGATGATTTCAACCGAACGACGACTCTCGAGTACGAGAGGATCCGCGACTTTTTAATCCTTCATTACTGGGGCAATCGTCGCATTGGTGAAGAATTTTGGGACAAGATGCGAGAAGCTCCGCTGCCCGAACGCCTCGACCATAAAGTTCGGCTTTTCCGAGACTCCGGTCGGATCGTTCGCTACGAGTGGGATACGTTCTTAGACCCGAGCTGGATATCTCTGTATGCGGGGTTAAACCTGTTGCCGGACCGTCACGATCCGCTCGCCGACTTTTTCGAGGAGGACGAACTCGAGGCAGCGTTCCAGAAAATGCAGGCAGTTGTCCGAGAAAACCTTGCATCCTCCCGAGATCACGCGGATTTCGTAGCGCAACACTGCGCTTCGAGGCGACCCCAATCAGTCGTTAATCACTGAGGCTACACAATGAAGTATTCTTCATTTTTTATTTCTTGGCGACGGGTGCTTTCGAGATTTGCGGTCACGAACCTCGTTGTCGTTTGCTCTGCATTGCCGGCTGCTGCGGGACAGGCGCAGGATCCGGGCATCGTGAGCGTGCAGGGCTCCAGCTTCGTCCGGAACGGGGAGCCCTACCGGTTCGTGGGCGTAAATATGTGGTACGCGGCATACCTGGGTGCTGATGCTTCGTTTGGAGACCGAGAGCGGTTAGTCGCGGAACTGGACCTTCTTAACTCGCTCGGCGTGAAGAATCTTCGGATTCTCGGTGCCTCTGAGGACAGCCCCTACGGTAAGTCGCTTAAGACCACTTTTCGGGACGCCTCGGACGACTACAACGACACGCTCCTCGAAGGGCTTGACTTCGCGCTCGCAGAGATCGGCAAGCGCGATATGACGGCTGTCGTCTACCTCAACAATTTTTGGGAATGGTCCGGCGGGATGGGCACCTATCTGTCTTGGGTGAACGGCGGAGAGGCGATTGATCTTGGCGACTCAGCTCATCCATGGCCAGCCTTTCCCCGCTTCGTCTCGGGCTTCTACGAGAACGACCAGGCGAACGCACTCTATCAGGACTATATCCGTACACTCCTGTCTCGCACAAATAGCCTGACTGGCGTTCCTTATAAGGAGGAACCAGCCATCATGAGCTGGCAGCTCGCCAACGAGCCGCGGCCGAACCCCGATGCCGGGGAGGGGGATCCTGCCCTCGACGCGTTCTACGACTGGGCGGACGAGACGGCCGACCTCATCAAGGATCTCGACCCCAACCACCTCGTCTCGACCGGCAATGAAGGCACGATGGGCTGCAACGGGCTCGAAGCCTGCGTCACCGGTCTGCACGCTTCCGATTCGATCGACTACCTCACCTTCCACATGTGGCCGCGGAACTGGTCCTGGTTTGACCCCTTCGAGGCGGAGGCCAGTTTCGGCACGACCGTCACCGAGGTGAAGGGCTACATCGATCGGCATCTCGCGATCGCCAAGGCCGACGGCCGACCGATCGTTCTCGAAGAGTTCGGCCTCGACCGTGCCGATGAGGTGCTAAGGGCTGGTACGCCGTCTCCGCATCGCGATCGCCTCCTCGAGCTCGTTTTCGCTGAAGTCGAAGAGAGCGCGGCAGGGGATGGCCCGTTTGCCGGCACCAATCTTTGGGCCTGGGGTGGTTACGGCCGCGCTCAGCACGAAGACGGCGAGTGGCGGCCGGGCGACACCAGCTTCACCGGCGACCCGCCGCAAGAACCGCAGGGCCGCAACTCGATCTTCGACGAGGACGCGTCGACACTCGCGATCATCGAACGGCACGCCAGCCGTCTTCACGGCTCGGCCGAGTAGCCGCACTCAATCACCGAAGGGCAGGGGACGGATGGGCGTCACGACAATCGATCTCGCGATCATCGCGGCCTATCTGGCGCTATCGGTCGGTGCGGGCTTTTGGGTCTCGAAGCTCGCCTCGCAGAGTACGCGTAGCTACTTCCTGGGCGGCAACAAGCTGCCCTGGTACGCGTTGGGGCTGTCGAACGCGTCGGGCATGTTCGACATCTCCGGCACGATGTGGATGGTCTACCTGCTGTTCGTCTACGGCATGAAGAGCATCTGGATTCCCTGGCTATGGCCGGTCTTCAACCAGATTTTCTTGATGATGTTCCTGTCGGTCTGGCTCCGACGGTCCGGCGTCGTGACGGGGGCGGAGTGGATCACCTTCCGCTTCGGGCAGGGCCTCGGTGCACGCCTGTCGCACCTCGTGGTCGTCGTCTTTGCGCTCGTCGTCGTCCTCGCATACCTCGCCTACGGCTTCGTCGGCATCGGCAAGTTCGCCGCGACCTTCCTGCCATTCCAGCTTCTCGCCGACCCACAGGCGAACGCGAACGCCTACGGCCTCATCATCGTCGCTATCACCTCGCTCTACGTTGTTAAGGGCGGCCTGATGGGCGTCGTCCTGACTGAGGTTTTGCAGTTCTTCATCATGACGATAGCCTGCATCATGATCGGCGTCATCGCGATCAACACTGTCTCGCCGGAAGCGATCGCTGCGGCGACGCCCGCGGGGTGGAGCAACCCGTTCTTCGGCTGGCGACTTGACCTCGATTGGACGGGGATCATGCCCGCGGCGAACCAGAAGATCGCCGAGGACGGATACGACCTCTTCACCTTCTTCTTCTTGATGCTGCTTCTGAAGGGCGTCCTGCAGAGCCTCGCCGGTCCCGCTCCGAACTACGACATGCAGCGGGTCCTCTCGGCGCGGACCCCGAAGGAAGCGGCGTGGATGTCGGGCCTCGTCAACGTCGTCCTCACGCCGCGCTACCTCTTGATCGCGGGGCTCGCGGTTCTCGCGCTCGTCCACTTCATGCCGACGCTGAACACCATGGGCGACGACGTCGATTTCGAGCTTATCCTGCCCTTCGCCATGCGCGAGTTCGTGCCCGTTGGGCTTCTAGGCCTTCTGATCGCAGGGCTCCTTGCGGCCTTCATGTCGTCCTTCGCGGCGGCAGTGAACGCTGCGCCGGCCTACGTCGTCAACGACCTCTATAGGCGGTACGTAAACCCGCACGGCGAAGAGAAGCTCTATGTCCGCCTCTCGATCCTCGTTTCGGCGCTTTTCATCGTCATTGGCACCGGGATCGGCCTTCTTGTCAGCGATCTGAACGAGCTGATCCAGTGGCTCGTCTCTGCCCTATACGGCGGGTACACCGCCGCCAACGTGCTCAAATGGGTCTGGTGGCGCTTCAACGGCTTCGGCTACTTCTGGGGCATGGCGTCGGGCATTCTCGTGGCGCTGCTGCTTCTCGTTTCTGACAGTATAGGCTTACCGGACGCGATCACCTCGCTGTCCGCCTGGGAGTTCTTCCCCATCCTGTTCGCCATCACGCTAGCGGCCAGTGTGGCGGGTTCGTTGACGACGGCGCCGACCGAGCGAGAAGTGCTGCATGACTTCTATAAGCGAACTAGACCTTGGGGGTGGTGGGAGCCGGTACGGAAATCGCTCTCCGAAGCTGAAGGCCGTCGGATAGCTGCGAACCCGGATCTTGCTCGAGACCTCGTCAACGTGGTCATCGGCATCTGTTGGCAGAGCGCGCTCATTGCCGCGCCAATGTTCCTTGTAATTGGCAACACGTTTGGCGTGCTGACCGCGATTGTGGTCGCGGGCGTTCTGTCAGTTGCTTTGAAGTTCACGTGGTTCGACAAAATCTGCGACTATCCCGTGGACGTCGGCGCAGCAGAGGCCGAAGCGTGGTCGCAGACTCACGACGAACCCGTCGGTAACCAGTCCCTCCGCAAGCGAGCGGAGGCGACGGTGTGAAGCGGGTTGCAATCGCGGCATATCTACTGCTGGGCGGGACCGGGGCCGATGGTGCCGACGCTCAAGATCGCAACTCGGTCTTCAGGCTGATTACGAAGACGGCCGATGCGGGGTTGACCCTGTCGGGCCAACAGGTGAACGCTGTTCGTAGCTTCGAAGAATTCACCTGCTATGAGAGGGCCGCCCAGCTAACGGGCAAAGAGGCGGTGGTCCTCGGCATGGAGACGATGGGGGTACAGCGGAACCCCTTCTTCCGGGACCAGTTCACCAACCGCGCGCGCGAGCATGCTGCGCGTGGTGGCATCATCGCCATCACCTGGCACCCAAGAAACCCGATCGAATGGTGCCGAGCGGGCGAGTATTATTCCTGTTCTCTCGGCACGATGGATCAAGCGGACTTTGACCGCGTCGTAACGCCGGGCACCAGCGCCGATCAGATGTGGATGGCTGATGTAGATGAGTTGGCGGGACTTCTTACGCAACTGACCGAAGCCGGCATGGCGCCCGTCTTCCGACCGTGGCACGAGATGAGCGGTCGCTGGTTCTGGTGGGGACAGAAAACGCCGGAGAGCTTCGCCGCGCTCTGGCGGCGGCCCCACGATCGACTGACCAACCACGACGGTCTCCGCGATCTCGTTTGGGCCTGGTCGCCTGATAAAGAGTCCGAAGGCGCTGAACGGTATTATCCAATCGATCGAGAGCCGGACTTCGTCGGTGCCGACCTCTACGCCGCCGACAGTGATGGTCCGATGTCCGAAACGGCGGAAGGGAACGTCCGTCCGCTTCACCCGTCGGGGCTCTTTGCCTTCACTGAGGTTGGGCTTCTGCCGTCAAACGAGATCTTTGAGAAGATCGCGCCGTCCTGGTTCCTGCTCTGGACGAACGAGTTCATCGACCGGCACTTGTCTCGCGAGCCCTGCGAGCGCTGCAATGAGACGTCCGACGTCTCGAGGATCTATGCACTGGATCGAGTCGTAACGATGGATGAGCTTCGATGGCCCAGCGGAGCGCCCATTGTCGACACCACCGACCTACCGCCGCGGCCGCCGCGGCTTTGCCCTCAGGGCGACCGACGATGAGAGGACCTTGGTCATGACGGATAATTTTGACGCGCGCCTGGTTGCGCTGAGGGAAGCGCACACCGAGCTCGTTGATCGCCCTAACCCCCCGATCAAGCCCGACAATGGCATCTACGCACGCTACGCTCATCCAGTGATTAGCGCGGCCCATGCGCCGCTCCATTGGCGTTACGATCTCGATGAGCGGTCGAACCCATACTTGATGGAGCGCCTCGGCGTGAACGCCGCGTTCAATGCCGGTGCGATCAAGTGGGAGCACAAGTACGTCCTTTGTGTAAGGACCGAGGGTTGGGATCGGAAGAGCTTTTTCGCGCTTGCTGAAAGCGATGACGGAGTTTCAGGGTTCCGGTTTCGTGATTTGCCTATCGAACTTCCCGAGGCGGCAGAACCGGCAACCAACGTCTACGACATGCGCTTGACGCGACACGAAGATGGCTACGTGTACGGCACGTTCTGCGCCGAACGCCATGACGACGCGAAGCCGCATGACCCTTCCGCCGCTACAGCAGCCGCCGGGATCGTTCGTACCCGCGACTTAGAACGTTGGGAACGACTGCCAGACCTAAAGACAAACTCGTCGCAGCAGCGCAACGTTGTCCTCCACCCGGAGTTCGTCGATGGACGATATATGCTCTACACTCGCCCCCAAGACGGGTTCATCGATGCAGGATCGGGCGGCGGCATCGCCTATGGCTTCACTAACACGATGGAAGGGGCAGTCGTCAGCGAAGAGAAGATCCTCGACCCGCGCGTCTATCATACCGTCAAAGAGGTCAAGAACGGTCAGGGTCCTGCCCCGATCAAGACGCGGGAAGGCTGGCTCCATCTCGCGCACGGGGTAAGGAACACCGCCGCCGGCCTGCGTTATACATGCTATCTCTTCGTCACGGAGCGGGACCGCCCGTGGATTATCAAGTACGCGCCGGGCGGACACCTGCTTGCACCGGAAGGCGACGAGCGAGTGGGTGATGTCTCGAATGTCGTCTTCTCGAACGGTTGGATTGCTGACGAGGATGACCGCGTGTTCATCTACTATGGTTCGTCCGACACGCGCACGCACGTCGCCACCACCACCATCGAAAGGCTTCTCGACTACGCTAAGAATACCCCAGCCGATGGATACACTTCCGGCGCTTCAGTCCGCCAACGGACCGATCTTGCGCGTCGAAATCTTGAGCTGATGAAAGCGAAAGGCTGGCGATGACGGATAAGCTCGATCCGCAGCGCTTCGAGGATGAGCTTGCGAACATCCGCGACTGGTGGCTAGCCTATGGCCTCGATCACGACCGCGGCGGGGTCTGGGGTGCGATCTCGCACGACAACCAGCCAGATAAGACGGCGGATAAGGGTTCCGTCGTCACTGCGCGGACGCTCTGGTTCTTCTCCGAACTCGTGAAGCGCGCACCGGACGACTGGGAGGCAGCAGAAGCAGCTCATGGGCTGCGACGCGATCTTAACCGGCTCTTCCTGGATGAAAAGCATGGCGGCTACGTCTGGTCTGCGAAAGCAGATGGTGGTTGGGCGGACGACAAGAAGCAGACCTACGCTCAAGCTTTCGCAATCTACGCTATGGTGTCCTACGCGGAAGCGTTTCGCGACGAGTCTGCGAAGGCGGAAGCGCTCGCACTCGCTCAGTTGCTCGAGCACAAGACGTGGGAGCTAAAGTACGGAGGCTATCTAGAGGCCTTCGCGCAGGATTGGGGCCAGGGCGCAGATCAGCGCCTCTCAGAAAAAGACGTAGACGCCCCCAAGACGATGAACACGCACCTCCATGTGCTCGAAGCGTACACATCTCTACACAGGCTCGTCGGAAGTAGCTTTACCCACGATATATTGCGGCAGAACATCGACCTCTTCAACGATCTCTTCGTTAAGCCGAGGGATGCGTGCCACTTGTCCCTGTTCTACGCAAATGATTGGACGAACCTCTCGGACGACATTTCCTATGGTCATGACATCGAAGCGGGATGGCTTCTCTGCGAAGCAGCCGAAGCGCTCGAAGAGCCGAGAAGGATCGCGGCGGCGCATAGGACTGTTGCTTCAATAGCCAATGGTGTTCTCAACGATGGTCTTAGCGAACTTGGTGGCCTTCTCTACGAACGGCATCCTGAAACAACCGGTCCGGTCAAAGAGCACCACTGGTGGGTACAAGCAGAGGCAATTGTCGGTTTCTACCAGGCTTACCAATCGACCGGGGACCAGCGGTTCCGGCGGGCGTCCGAGGCGGTCTGGTCATTCACCGACCGTGAAGTAATCGATCATGCGAACGGTGAATGGCATTGGTTCTCGCAGGCGGAACAGCCTCTGAAAGGGCCGTACAAAGCTGGGTTGTGGAAGGGTCCTTATCATAACGGGCGCGCGATGATGGAGATGGTCAAGCGAATGACTGCGTCAGGTGCGGAGCCGGCGAGGCTAGAGGCGTGAACCGACTGCGCGAGACATGAGTGGGGACGGTCACAGGCCATAGACGCCCATCGCGAGGTTTTGCTGGCTGGTCGACGAGAAGGAAACGAGATCATGAGAGTTCTTACGGTAAAGAAGCGCACCCTGTCCCTGGCGGCGGTCAGCACCGCTGCCTTGGTGTTCGGAGCGTGCAATAGCACAGCTCAGTCCGACCCCGGTGAGATGGCGGAGAGGCAAGGTATCGCGCTCGAGTACCTCGCGCAGTTGAGCGATGAAGGGAAGCTGCTGGCTGGCACGCAGGTCAACGAGTACGAAGTCTTTCTCGAATGTGATTCGATGGACCGCCTCGTCACCATGCTCGACGGGGAAGAGCCTGCAGTCCTGGGCCTCGAGTTGATGTTCGCGAAGGAGTACCCGCCCTACGAGGACGTCTTCGTCGAGCACGCCGTTCGGCACGGCGAGCGCGGGGGGCTCGTCAACGTCGTGTGGCACCAACGCAATCCGCTTCACATCTGCCCGCGGGGCGAGTTCTACACGTGTTCGCAAACGCCGATGTCCGAAGCCGAACTTGCCAAGGTTCTGACCGAAGGAACCGAAGAGTATCGGCTTTGGCGCGAGGACGTCGCCGCGGCGGCGAAAACTCTTCGCCGGCTAATCGATGAGGACGTGCTCGTGTTCTGGCGGCCCTATCACGAGATGAACGGCGGTTGGTTCTGGTGGGGCCAGAAGGCGAGCTACCCGCAGCTCTGGGACGCGCTCTACGACGCGCTGGACGAGGAGGGTGTGGCCGAGGACATGATCTGGGTCTGGTCTGCCAACCGGGCGACGCCGGACGCGGAGAACTACTTCCCCGAGCGGCACATGCCCGACGTCGTCGGCTCGGACGTCTACGAGAACGACAATGACAGCCACGAGTACTACGGCGCGGCCGAGAACATTCGGCCGCTCGCCGAGGGCGCGCCTTACGCGCTGACCGAGGTCGGCCGGGCGCCGTCCGAGGACGTGGTGGCCGAGACGCAGCCGGCTTGGGTCCTGCTCTGGGGCGGGGAGTACCTGAACGCGGACTGGCGCCAGACCGAGACCTGCGATCACTGCAACACGGCCGAGGAAACGCGCGCCTTCTTCGCGCGCGACGCGATCGTCTCGCTGGAAGAGGTGCCGGACGAGGTGCGCGCCGCGCTCGCGGGCGGAGAGCCCGAGCCGGTGCTAGCAGAACGGCCGGCCTGCGCGGTCAGCCTGCTGGAAGGCTAAGGAAGGGATTGATGATGCGGACCACTACGACACTGGCGAGCGCGATGGCTCTCCTGCTCGCGGCCTCGCCCGCAGCCGCGCAGAAGTTCGACGGGCTTGCCGACACCCCGCCAATGGGTTGGAACAGCTGGAACCACTTCGGCTGTCAGATCGATGAGGACTTGATCAAGGAGACCGCCGACGCCATGGCGCGGAACGGCATGCGCGACGCGGGTTACGAGTACGTCAACATCGACGATTGCTGGCACGGCGAGCGAGACGAGGACGGCTTCATTCAGCCCGACCCGGAGCGCTTTCCCTCCGGCATGAAGGCCCTGGCCGACTACGTCCACGAGCGGGGGCTGAAGCTCGGCATCTACTCAGATGCGGGTGCGAAGACCTGCGCGGGCTACCCGGGCAGCCAGGGCTACGAGTACCAGGACGCGATGCAGTACGCGCGCTGGGGCATCGACTATCTTAAATACGACTGGTGCAACACGGGGGAGGGCGGAGCGCAACGCAACCCGGTCGAGGCCTACACGACTATGCGGGACGCTCTGTACGCGGCGGGCCGCCCCATCGTGCTGTCGATCTGTGAGTGGGGCGACAACGAGCCATGGATGTGGGGCGAGGAGATCGGCCATCTCTGGCGGACGACGGGTGACATCATCAACTGCTGGGACTGCGAGGTCGGGCACGGGAACTGGTCGTCCTTCGGTATTATGAACATTCTCGACAAGCAGGACGGGCTGCGGGAGTACGCTGGTCCGGGACACTGGAACGATCCAGACATGATGGAGGTCGGGAATCTTAGCACGCCGGCGGAGGACCGCGCCCACTTCACCATGTGGGCAATGCTGGCGGCGCCCCTCATTGCGGGCACCGACATTCGCGATGTATCGGACAGCCTACGGACAACCCTAACCAACGAGGAAATCATCGCGGTCGATCAAGACCCGTTAGGCATCCAAGGATACGCGCACAAGAAGACGGCCGACGTGGAGATCTGGGTGAAGCCGCTGATGGACGGCGATTGGGCGATGACGATCCTAAATCGGTCCGACGAGCCGCAGGACTTCGAATACGACTTCATGAATGAATATGCCTTCGAGGACGCGTTGACGGGAAGGCGGACGGCGTTCGAGAAGGAGGTCTACGATGTCCGCGATCTATGGGCAGGCGAAGATCTTGCGGACACGTCTCGACCAATCCGAAAACGTCTGCCGGTCCACGATGTCCTCGCGCTACGGCTGACTCCGACAGGACCAATGCCAACACGGCAAGAAAACGAGATCGAACCAGATCCCGGCTCGGCGAAGCAGGAATAGCGAATGACCGTTACCTATCGGGCGAACGCCAAGCGTTACGAAGCGATGACGTACTCCCGGGCTGGTCGGTCCGGCCTGCGCCTGCCGCAACTCTCCTTGGGTTTGTGGCACAATTTCGGCGGTGACACGCCACACGACACGAAGAGAGCGATGTGCCGTCGGGCGTTCGATCTCGGGATCACGCATTTCGACCTTGCTAACAATTACGGGCCGCCGAACGGCAGTGCTGAGGAAGCTTTCGGCACGGTATTGCGAACTGATCTCGCGCCGTACCGCGATGAACTCATAATCTCGTCAAAGGCGGGGTACCGGATGTGGGACGGGCCCTATGGCGAATGGGGGTCACGTAAGTACTTGATCGCCTCATGCGACCAGTCGCTCGGAAGGACCGGGCTCGACTATTTCGACGTGTTCTATTCGCACCGGTTCGATCCTGACACTCCGCTTGAAGAGACGATGAGCGCACTCGATCAGATCGTACGATCGGGGAAGGCGCTTTATGTTGGTATCTCCTCCTACCCGTCCACTGCAACCCGAGAGGCTGCGGCGATCTTAAAACGGCTAGGCACGCCGTTCGTGCTTCATCAGCCGCGCTACTCAATGCTGGACCGCTGGATCGAACGCGATGGACTGAAGGACACGCTTGAGGAGCTCGGTGTCGGATCGATCGTCTTCTCTCCGCTTGCTCAAGGACTCCTGACAGGCCGCTATCTCGATGGAGTACCGAGAGATAGTCGGGCTGCGCAAAGCAAGACTCTGCCGCAAGCGGCGGTCTCCGATGAGGCAGTTCGCCGGCTGCACGCGCTGAACGACATCGCCAAACGACGAGGCCAGACCCTTGCGCAGATGGCAATCGCGTGGGTCCTTCGCGATGGACGCATCACCTCGGCTCTTATCGGGGCGAGCCGCGTTAGCCAGATCGAGGACTGTGTTGGTGCTCTCTCGAACACGAGCTTTGCGCAAGATGAACTCGCCGAGATTGATGAGTATGCCGATGAGCAGGTCATCGGCTTAGATTGAGAACTCATCGAAAGGGCGCCACAGGATGTTCAACAAAGTACGTACATGTAAGCAGCACCTGTGCTTCGGTACGGCCGTGGGCCCCATGCCGATTCCGTTCAGAAGTGGATGATCAGGGTTCAGACCTCGTTTGCTTGCCTGCTCTTCTATCGATCGAAGCACCGGACCTGCGATCGTTGTCTGATCAAGAGGTTTCCTTAAAGACGACGGTCGCAGGTCGGCACCAGCATTGCCGGTTCTGTATTGACTCACTGCCGCGGAGATATCCTCGACCTTCTCAGGAACGACGTGGGCACCCTCATCGCGATCGAGGAGGCCGGTCTCGACTCAATGATGAGGGCGGCGTTAGAGTTCGGCGGCCTTGGCGGATAACGATGGTCGCCAGCGGCCGGCGGCCGACGCGTGGAACGTCGTCCTCTGTGACGGGGCTTTCGTGAGACCGCACCGGATCGTACCGAACGATCTGCATGGTGCTTTTCCGAACGAAACTTCGTCCTGGAACCCACTCAATCAGGATCTTCCTGCCTAAAGCCTGGCGTAGATCTAAGATCCACAAGTGCAGTAGAACTTAGACAAGAAATGAGGTCGAAATGACCACCTCGAAACGCGCCGCCGCCCTTTTTCAGAAGGCTCGAACAGAATCCAGCGGCCCACGCCGCGCTCGAGGAAGGGCGGATGGCACAGCGGGTTGCTGGTCTTGTTCGCGAGATGCGTGAGACCGCTGACCTCAGCCAAGCGTAGGTCTCGGAGAAGCTTGGGTGGTCTGAAGAGCGGCTCAGCAAGATTGAGAACCCAACCAGGCCCGACCGACCTGACCTACGCGGCGATGAACGAGATCGCCAAGGTCTGCGGCTTAGGCATGCCAGCAACCGTCAAGGAGCTGCCGCGCGGGTCATCCGAAGGTCGGCCTTCGGGGATGCTGGCGGGAGTCACGTCATCACTGGGAAGGGTGCTACGCCGCACGTGGCCAAAGCGATGCCGGCAACGCTACTGAAGGTCGTCGTCAGTCTTCGGCCTCCTCAAGGCCGATAGCATCTCATTCGAGCGGCTCAGTCGTCTTCGTCCCTAGCCGATGGCCCGCTCTAGCGTTCGCGCGTTGCGCTTGATCGCCCGAAGGAGGCTGCCATCGACAACCTTAAGGTCTTGCTTGGTGGATGCGGCGCATACTGCATGCGCCGACGTAGAGGCAATAGGCGGGATTGACGGTGTGCCGGACGCTTCATTCAGCAATGGCCCGTCCGGCCGGCAACTAGGAGAACGCTAGCATGGTCTCGCACTTGGTCGGGCACGCTGGGGCGATCGTGGGAGACGCGTAGCTGACGGTAACAGGTGAGAGGCGCGCGGCCCGTCCGGAACTGCCCTCTGCAGAGGCTTGCAGGCAGCCATCGCGTCCGAGGTTGGCCGCCTCCGCGCCGTGCATGACCCGTTACGCCAACTGCCAGTCGGCGGCGATGCCTAGCTCATCAGTGCTAAGCGCGGTGATCTGCGCGGGTCTACGCGTCGACCGTTCACGCCGGTCTCGCTCGCGCCGCCATCGTCTAGGGGGAGCTCTAAGTAAGGCAGAGCGTCAAGCTCGATGCTGAGGACGTCGCGGTGCGCATCCCCAAGCAAGCGCGGATCTCAACGCCGTTCGCTATCTACGCCGCTCTTCGCACATGGTATGCTGAACCCGGGGGTAGAGGAGGACATGACGATGGCCGGTTCGGATATCAGCGGGGCCGATTTTCTTGCGATGCTGAAGAGCGATCCTGTCATTCGCGACGCTCTCGAGGAAGGGCGAGTGGCGCATCTCGTCGCAAACCTTGTCCGAGAGATGCGGGAAGCCGCCGGCCTTGCCCAGTCAGAGCTTGCCGAGAAGGTCGGTTGGCCGAAGGCGCGCCTCGCCAAGATCGAGAAGGCCAGCGCGCCAAGCAGGGTTAGCTACGCCGCGTTGAACCGGATCGCCGAGGCTTGCGGCTTCCGCATGCCAGCGAGCGTCGACGAGCTTCCGCGCTCGTCGGACCCGAGATGATCGCTACCCGTTACCGGCCCTAAACGTCGTACCGGCGTCGAGATGGACGTCAGCGTCTAAGATCTGGGAGAAGTCAGCCCCAGATCCTTTCCTGGTTAGAGCCGCGCACAGTAGACAACCCTGTCGACCGACGCAGGCTCGAACGTTCCTGCCGGAACGATCTGGTCGATCCGGACCCAGCGGGGCGCCTCGGCGTACTGGATCTGCACGATGGGTGGGTCGACCCTGACGACGAGGCCGCAGACTGTCCGGTCGCCCGGAGCGAGCGACGCTCGCCAGGGCGCGAGGCTCGCCTGGTACTCGGCCTCGCGCCGTGCGGCCTCTTCCCTTTCTAGTTCGGCTTGTCTCTCGTCCTCGGCCGCCGCCGCGTCGTAAGCGGCAGCGGCGGCTCGCAGCCTGTCAGTCTGTCCCGCCGCGAAGCTCTCACGGCGCGCTGCCGCGTCCGCGTAGAGCCGATCGAGGTCGAGGCCGGCGAGCGCTTCCCGCATCCACGGCGGGTGTGCGGCGTAGGAGATCGGGTCTGCCGCTGCGCCTTCCGGCGTGAAGCCGGCCGCCGCGGCGGCGGTCTTGCCGAGGACGCCGCGCGGGGCGGTGAGGACCGAGTTGCAGCCGGTGTAGCCAGCGACGCGCCGCGGCGCCTTCTCCTTCACGATGCAAGCGTCGTTACGGCCGCGGATCCTGTCGCGCACCTCGCCAGCTGCCGCGAGCCCGACCGACTTGTCGCTCGCGCGGAGCCAGACCGCCTCCTGGTTCGGGTCGGCGAGGTTGCCGGTCAGCGACGCTTCCCAGCTGTCCTCGCCCGTGTGGCGGAGGTAGACGACCTCCGCGTCCGGCGGTGCGACGAGGCCCCGTTGACCGCTTCGCGGCTCGCCGACGCCGAGGTCGCGGACGATCGACCAGCCGTCTGTCAGGGGCGTCTGCGACGCGCCGGTCGCGCA
>NZ_JACHOB010000010.1 GCF_014199615.1 Parvularcula dongshanensis
CTGCGCCTGTTGCGGCGGCGCGGGAACGCTCGCTTGCTGCGCGGCGGCGGGAGAGATGAGGCCGAGCGCGGACGCGCCGAGCAGCAGAGCCGCCGCAACAGATGTCGAGGCTAGCCGTTGACGACGAAATCTATCTAGCACGGGTTCCCAGTTCAGCACGCTGCTTATGCACACGGACGAATGAGCGGCTTCCGCTGTGAGGACGGTAGGACGTCATGCCCGGTAGAGCGGCGTAGTGAACCGATAGATTTTGCTCGCTTGTGTCAGCGACGCACACCACTGAAATATTGCGCAGCGTTAAAACACGCAGGTCGGCAATGCGTGTGTTGATTATCATCCGCTATATAGTGGCGGTAATTATTCTGCTTATATATATGATATCGTTATGACTACACGCACGATGTCGATTACATCTGCAATGGCGCCAGATTTGTACATCGGACTGTCTTTTCCACAACGGCTACATAGGGGTATCAGGACGTCGCGTGTATTCGCGCGTGTGCTAAAATTTCAGTTGGCTACATAGTAACGCTATTCATCGCCGAACGTTGAAGGAGGTGGCACGGGCGATTTGGCAGGCTGACGGAACCCGAGAAGCTGCGGCCATGAACACATTGGCGCAGAACCGGACATTGGGGACGTATGCTCGGACAGTCGCACACAACGTCCCGCTTTCGAGTCTATATAGAGAGAACGGACCGGTAGGCGACTCTCCGTGGGTCCACGCCGGCAGAGGCCGCTCCTCTCGACTAGGAACTCGGCTCTGTCGCCCGTCACCCCGGCCGCTCGTAGGACGCCTGCAGCACCGCGACTGCGAGGACATGACCGGTCAGCGCGTCTTCGACCGCTGTCCGACCCGACCCGGACTTCAGGTCGATCGGGACGTCCAGTGCGAAGAGCTGGAAGACGTAGTCGTGAGCGCCATGCCCGTTCGGGGGATCGGGGGGCAGCCAGGCCTGTTGCTGATACGAGTTTCGACCGGTCGACGGCACCGACGCTGACTCGGCCAAACTGCCCCCTTGCCCGAGGAGGTCCCAGACGAGCCAATGAACCAACGGCTCGGGGCTAGGCGCATCCGCGTCTTCGACGACCAGAACCAGCGACTTCGTGCCGGCGGGCGGATCGGTCCAAGCGAGGGGCGGCGACACGGCCTCTTCCTTCGCATCGGCTGTGAACCGGGCCGGCAGCGTCCCGCCGGGTTCGAACGCGGGACTGGTCAGGGTGAATCGGTCGGAAGGCGCACGGGGCGCGGTAGACGGCTTCGCCGCCATTAGCTTCGCGTGTCCGGCGCGGACGTTCTTCAACGAACGTCCGAGGAAAGCGGGAACGTTTTCAAGCATGAGAACCCTCGTGCAGTTATCGAACGAACGCGCGAGCTGTGCCCAAGTTCCTTCATTGGCGTGCATGGTCCGGTGGCCTGCCTCCTTCGGAGTGGTCCGGAGGATATGTTCGGATGGAGCATGGAAGGAGAGCGTCATGGGAAGGGAGCGGCACCGCCCACTGTACCCGCCGAATAGCTACGCAACGCCGCTCTGCCGTATGGATCGGTGGCGCCGGACTCCTACGACGTTCTCGGTGATCCAAGTGATAGGCTTATGGGCAGCAGGAGGATGCGCGACTGCCTGGTTGGAGCCTTGAAGCCGGCTATTCTTGCCCAACCACGTAACACTCTGCCTAAACTTGCGTGCTCGCCGCGAGCTTGAGCAGCCCATTCAGGTAGTCGGGGCGTTCCGCATTGCGCAGACTGAGATGGATGGTTTTGTCTATGCCGTCGCCATATATTGTCGCAAATTGTTCGAGACTCGTTGCACTGCCGGTTGCATCAAAATCGTACTCTTGCTGCGACGTAGGTCGCACACATTCGTCTAATAGATACAACGGTCTTCTACAGCTTCGGGATGCACTAGTTCGGCTTCAGTTTTGGCACTTGGAATGCCCGGCCGTTTTTTGAGCTAGGCATACTCTCTTCCCCGGTATGCCCCTCTTCGTTTTGATCTGTCTTACCATGTTAACAATTTCCTCAAGATTTTCACCTACATCAATGCTGCTGCCGTCCTGCATTCCCCGCTCTCACAGCGCATATTCGTGCGCAAGTAGGGCGGCAGCTTTCCTATGTTGACCCGAACGTAGCCTGTCGCCCCAGTGTCAGTATGCTTCTGCGATCGTTGCGCTATTGAACTCGTCCGGTAGACATTCATTCGTCTTCGTAAGTGAGTAATGTGCATACCGTTCTCTCCTACTCACTCTGAGATAAAACCTTCGTTTGTAGATTCGTTAACGGTATGGCACGCTGTCAGCGTTGCTAGGCGAGGGTTGGGTTGGGGGAGGCTCAACGATCTCGAGCAACAACGAGCGCGTGGCAACGCCTGTACCAAACGCTGCTCGTGCGCGTCCGGCTCAAATCCGATTTGGGCCGGACGCGTTGATCCATCCTCGGCCACGAAGCGATCGCTCGTACTGTTTGCGAAGGTCAAAGGTGACGACGGCACCAGTACCTCGACGAGCACGCCAACCTCTGTCGCAAGGACGGCGCGTGGGTCGTGACCGTACAAGTTGGTAGCAATAGCGATCTCGAAGATACCATAAGGGTAGATTGGGAGTGGCACGGCCACGAGCCCGAGGACGATCAGCCGGACTATAATAGTCTCGCTCTGTAAGCTATTTCGGCTTATCAATGCTACGGGGGCGAGATACACTCAATCTGTGGCGGCGTTCTTTCCGGCGAGCAGTCCCGGATCGATAAAGACGAAGGTTCCCAGGCATACCGACGGGACGTACGCCGCCCCCTAGGAGCCTGGCTCAGAAGTCGGTCACCCGGCGTAGTGCCGAACGAACCGACGGGTGAGGATGCGGGCGTTGGCGATGAGGAGCCAGGCGGTGGCGGAGGTGATGGTGGCCTCCCAGTCCTTGGCCAGGCGGCGAGATCGTCCGAGCCACGCGAAGGTTCTCTCCACGACCCATCGTCGGGGCAGGACCATGAAGCCGCTCGCCTCATCGGACCGCCTGACGATGTGGAGGGTCCAGTCGCCCTTGCCTTCAAGCGCAGAGCGCAGCTTGTGCGCCAGCTTTGCCCCGTACGGTGCCGTCAGCGCGCTGATCGCCGCGACACTCGCGAAGGCGGGAAGGCTCACGTTACCGACGCTGAGCGGCGGCAGCACCGCCCCCTGCCCGGCCAGCATGAAGCCGATCGCGCCGGGGACTGCGATGAACAGGCCGAACCCCGCCGCCGTCGCGATGGCGACGTGTACCGATCGCCCGAACGAGGTCAGTAGCAGCACGCCGATCACGCCGCCGCCGATACCCATCAGCGCCGAACCGACGCCCTTCACCGCGCCGAGGACGCCCTGCCAGAAGCGCGACGGCAACGACGCGCCCGGCTTCGCTTCACCGCGCCCGAAGATCAATCGCTGAACGGCGATCAAGATCGTACCGACGCTGAAGATCAGCGTTAGGACGTCGACGCTTACGATCCGAGCGAGCCCTGCCCCACCGAGCGACCCCGCCGCGATGAACGGTCCCCACCAACGAAGGACGCTCCAATCCACGCGTCCAGACTTCGAATGCCCCCTCAGTGACCTAATGCTCGTCACGATGATGGCCGCGAGCGACGTTCCGACGGCGAGCTTCATCTGCTCGCTCTCGGCCGCCCCCGTCGCGTCGAACACCGCGTAGAGAGCCGGCACGACGACCACACCACCGCCGATCCCGAACAGCCCAGCGTCTACCAGGATGCGAAAGCTACGCACCGCCGGACGGAGTGGTTCATGCTACCGTCTTGGGCGGAACACCTGCGGCATCACAACCGGGCGACGAGGCACGACGCCGACACGCAGAAGGCGGTCGAGTGCTTCCACCGTGGCGAAGCGCCACCGAAGTTCCGCCACCTACTCGCTTCCCAACGCGGTCCCGCAGTGCCCGATAACATCGGTGCACCGCAAGCCGTTCCTGCACCGTGAGCGGTCGCAAATCGGGTCTACTACGATCTCGGCCCTCGTCGGATTTCCTCCACTTGCCGTGCCGCGTGAGCCGTTGCCGGTTCCCTGACCCGGTTGACGGCTCTCACGAGGCCTTCGTCCTCGTACCAGAGTTCTCCCGGCTTCGCGTGCTCGGCGATCGCGCGGGTCACCTTCTTGTCCGCCTCGTCGAGGACTTCGACCATGCGTTCCGCCTGCTCTCGCGGGATGCCTAACGCTTCGTAGGCGGAACGGGCGATCCGCAGCGAACTGTCATAGGTCTCGCGAATCACGTCCCGGCAGCCCGCCGCCCACAGCTCGAAGACGTGCGGGCGGTCGACCGCACGCGCGATGACGTGGACCTGTGGGTAGTTCTCGACGATGTAGCGCGTGAGGGTCGTGATCTGATCCTTGTTGTCGATCGCGACGATGACGAGCTTGGCGCGCGCGATGCCGGCGGCGGCCAGCAGATCCGGCCGTGTCGCATCGCCGAAGAAGACCCTGAACCCAATCCGGCGCATGGCCTCGAGTTGCTTGGAGTTGTAGTCGATGACGGTCGTCTCGTAACCAGCCGTCTTGATCATGTTCTGGATAATGCCGCCCATCCGGCCGCATCCGCAGACGATCACCGGCGCTACCTGATCGATATCGTCCGCCTCGGCCTCCTGCTGCGTAACACCGCGCGCGGCGAAGACGCGCTCCCACAGGATGAACAAGCCAGGCGTCGCCAGCATCGAGATCGCGATGACGAGCTGAAGTATGCTCGCGATCTCCCCCGGGAGCAGCCTGTTCGACAATGCGAAGGAGATGAGGACGAAGCCGAACTCGCCCGCCTGCGCCAGCCCAAGTGAGAAGAGCCACTTGTCCGCTCCCTCGACTTGAAAGAGGCGCGCGAGCGCGAAGAGGATTGCCCCCTTCACCACCAGCACGCCGACGGTTAGACTAAGGATGGTACTGAGGTTCTCACTCATCAGCGCGAAGTCTATCCCGGCACCGATCGTGATGAAGAACAGGCCAAGGAGAAGCCCTCGGAACGGATCGATGTCGGCTTCGAGTTCGTGTCGGTACTCGCTGTTCGCGAGGACGACGCCTGCAAGGAACGCGCCTAGCGCGGGCGACAGTCCGACGAGCGACATAAGAAGCGAGATCGCGATGACGATCAGCAGGGCCGCGGCGCTGAACAGCTCGCGGAGTCCGGCACTCGCCACCATTCGAAAGAGCGGACGAGTCAGGTAGCTGCCGCCGACGAGGACGGCCGCGACCGCCGCAAGCGTGACGAGCCCCGCCTGCCATCCCGCGAGCCCTTCGACGAGGCTGAGTCCCGCGTCGTGGCCATCCGCCCCCTCATGCCCTGCCCCGTCATGCGCGGCGTCCGGCAGTGCGAGGAGCGGCAGAAAGGCAAGGATCGGGATGACAGCGATGTCTTGAAACAGGAGCACCGAGAAGCCGGCCTGCCCCCCGTCGCTCCGCATCAGGCCCTTCTCCTGCAGCGTCTGCAAGACGATCGCGGTCGACGATAGGGCGAGGATCAAGCCGACGGTGACGGCGAGCTGCCATGACAAGCCGAAGAAGAGAGCGCCCCCACCGATCGCGGCAGCCGTCAGGAACACTTGGCCGCCGCCGAGCCCCAGCAGGCGGTTGCGCATCGACCAGAGAACCGGCGGCTCCAGCTCGAGCCCGACAAGGAACAGCATCATGACGACGCCGAACTCGGCGAAGTGCTGCACGGCGATGACGTCGACTCCGAGCGCGTTCAAGATCGGACCGATCGCGACACCGGCGATCAGGTAGCCGAGGACCGATCCGAGACCGAAGCGCGTCGCGAGCGGAACGGCGATCACGCCTGCCGCCAGAAGGATGAAGGCGATCAAGAAGACGTCGGTCATGCGGTTGCTCTGGTTAGATGGGCAGTAGCAAGCGCCAACGCTGACGTTGCCGCCCAAAACTGCGAATTGCACACGCGGCTTCGTGGCGGAACGGTTGCGGCTGGAGGCGGGAGTCTATCGAACAGGTCGAGGAATCCAAGAGTGTTGAAGATGATACTCGAGACTTGCCCGATCCCAATCGCTCGACTCGGCGGCGGTTTCGTAGGTGGTCTGCAAGAATGCCATCAGTGCTGCTTCTGGATCGTCAGCCGCTCGCACTGCCTCGTAAGATAGGACGAGCTCGCCGAGCGTCTGATCCCCGCGCGCCGCGGCGGGTTCAACGAGGCGGTCGCTGAAACCGTCCGTCACCGGATAGGCGTAGCTGCAGAACATCGCTTCGCCGGCGCCGCCGTTTCCGGGCCAGAAGCCTGCCGACGAGACCTCGTGCGAGTAGGCTTCTTTAGTGACGGCGTCCGGTAGGTTTGGAATGCCGCCGGGATGGGAGGGTGTGGCCCTTCCGGAAAACCGCGTTACCGCCAAGTTGAAACTGCCCCAGAACAAATGAACAGGACTGACCTTGCCGAGGAAGCCGGTGCGGAATTCATTGAAGACAGCGTCGATCCGGACCAAAGCACGGTGGAGCGCGAGACTGCATCAGCGTCCCACGGGCGTTGTTTAGTGTCTTCGCCAAATGGGGTTGCTTAAGGCAATTCGTTCGGCCGGCGGTCATGAATGGCCGAGCCACCGGGCCGTTCGATCATGGCGGAAAAGCGCGCATCGAAATCCGCGACCGACATCGGTTCGAGCGCGAAACTGTCGCTAATACCGCCAGGGCAGGACGCCATCAATCGATGCCGGTGCAGATCAAATTGTATTGTGATGCCTTGAGCATCCGGAACAAGACCGGTCGTGAGGCCATCGGCATTCACATAAAGCGTTGTATGCCAGGAATGATTGACCCATGGCGTATGCGCAAGGCGATACTTGCCATGAACTGCGTACACAGATGGCGCGCGGCACAGGTGTCTTTCCAGGCCTCGAGGGGTATATCCGGCCATTGATCAGTGTCCAATATGTTCTTTTACCCGATAACTTAAACTTGCTGTCCCGGCTCAACAGTATTCGGCAGAAACGCGCCGAGAGACCATCATCGGCAACTCCAACGCTCGCGCCATCGCGACGAACTGAGTCACTCTTTGTTCAATTTTCACTGTTGACGATCTGATCGACTAAATCGCTGAGAGCCTGTACGGAAACGGTTGCGGGGCCGGCTTCCTGATGATTCCAGAAGGTGTCAAAGCTTTCGGAGATCGCCATGTGGACGCCAGCCACCAGGGCGCAGCATAGCCGCTTGGACCTTCGCTACCAGACCGATCTGACGGATGGGGAGTGGGCGGTTGTCAGCCCGCTCCCGCCGCAGCCCGCTAGGACGGGACGACCTCGGAAGTGGCCGCTTCGGCGGATCGTGGAAGCGGTGTTCTACGTTCTGCGGACCGGCTGCCCGTGGCGCCTGCTGCCGCTCGACTTCCCGCCGCGCACGACGGTTTGGGACTGGTTCTGCCGTCTGCGCGACGAACGGGTTTTCGAGCGCGTGGCCCGCGCTCTCGGCGCGCTCGATCGCGAGCGGGAAGGCAGGGAAGCGAGCCCGCCGGCGGCGGTCATGGACAGCCAGTCGGTGAAGACCACGGAGGCAGGCGGACCGAGAGGCTACGATGGTGCGAAGAAAGTCATGGGACGCAAGCGCCACGCCCTCGTCGATACGGACGGCAGGCTTCTGCTCGCACAGGTCGGACCCGCCAGCGTGCAGGACCGCGACGCGGTCGGACCGCTGGTGACGGCCTCGCGGTCCCGCTTCCCCTTCGTGGACCTCATCTTCGCCGACGCAGGCTACCAAGGACCGCGCGCTCGGAACGCCTGCCCCATCCCGCTCGAGATCGTGCGTGGCCCGCGCGGACAGTCCACCTTCACAGTCCAGCCCCGCCGATGGGTCCTAGCTTCGCCTGGTTCGGCAGGAACTGCCGCCTCTGGGAGGACGCCGAGACCACTACCGCCTCTGCGGAAGCCTTCCTCTACGCTGCTGCCACCGTCCTGCTTGTCAGACGCCTCGGACGCTCAACGTAGTTTCCGTACGGACTCTAAGAACGGTCGGACGCTTATTCGTGGAGGCTAAGAGCAGATTGGGGCCAGGGGCGCGATAGGCCTGGTTCTCGAACCGTCAGTCGCGCAGCACCCGCTCGCTAGCGGTGTCGACACTGGTCCGACCACCGCACCGCTGAGCGCCTACCGCCGATCCGGTTTGCGTTCTGTTCCTTCGAGCGATAATATCGTCATCTGACGCTAAAGCATCTCGAGTGGACGGCGGTCGCCTGGCCTGGGAAATGCCGCGTCGAGTGTCGCAAGCTGAGCGTCGGAAAGAACGATATCGGCGGCCGCGCGGTTCTCCCGCACATGTGCGACTGAACTCGCTTTCGGGATGGCGATGAGACCATCTTGCCGCAACGTCCACGAAAGTGCGACCTGCACAGGGGTTGCGCCAACCTCGGCTGCAATTTTGTCGAGAGCGGGGTGGGTAGAAAGTCGTCCCTGCTCGACTGGACTATACGCCATAACCGGTATGTTACGCTCGGCGAGCCACGGCAGCAGGTCCAATTCGGGGCCTCGCCGGACCAGATTGTAGAGGATCTGATCGGTCACGCAGCCATCCCCGCCCGCAGCGACAAGCTCTTCCATATCGTCGGTATCGAGATTGCTGACACCCCAGTGTCGGATCTTTCCTGCCGATTTGAGCGCCTCCAATGCCTCCACTGTCTCAGCGAGCGGCACCGATCCCCGCCAATGGAGAAGGTAGAGGTCCAGCCGGTCGGTGCCGAGCCGCTTCAGGCTCGCCTCGCACGCACCGGCGAGGCGGGAGCGCGATGCGTTCTGCGGATATGCCTTGCTGACGAGGTACAACTGGTCGCGAACGCTGCCAAGCGCCTTGCAAATCAGCGTTTCCGCCGCACCATCGCCATACATTTCGGCGGTATCGATGAGCGTCATGCCCAGTTCGACACCGGTGCGTAGCGCGGCGATCTCATCGGATCGGCGCTCGGCACGTTCGCCCATCTTCCAGGTGCCTTGACCCATTGAAGGAACCACTACCCCGCCGGGCAATGTCACGTGTTTCATGTGCTTTCGTCCTATGAGATGGGTTCGACTGTTTGGTCGCGGGAGGCGAATTAGCAGATGAACACCATGTAACGATCATATCGCGGCCGGCCATCGATCGAGTGCCATTGTCGCGATGGAGAGCAGTTCGTTGATCGTAGCGCCGTCGCGCGCCTGAACGGACATGCCTTCCATGACCGTATTGATGAATTTGCCTAGCACGGCCGGATCGGTGTTGGCCGCAAGCTCGCCCTGCGCGGCGCCGCGTTGCAGACGCTCGATCAGGAGGGCCTCTGCCGCGATACGCTTGTCGCGCAGCAGGCATTCGATGGCGGCGGACGCCGGCGAAACGGCTGCCGCTGCCGAATACATGAAGCAGCCGGCCGGCGTTCCAGGTTCCGAGAATGATGACGCCGCTCGTTCTAGCAGGCCTTCGACGGCCTCGTAGGTGGACAACGCCGGATCGTTGATGGGTGCATAGAGGTGGACGCTGAACGTCGCGGCGTAGCGCTCGATCACCGCCGCAAACAGCCCCGCCTTGTTGTCAAACGCTGCATAGAGACTGGCGGCGGCGACGCCAGTCTCCGCCACCAGATCGGCCATCGATGTCGCCTCGTAGCCGCGCTGCCAGAACAGCCGCACCGCCTTGTCGAGCACAGCGTCCGTATCGAACCCACGAGGGCGACCTGCGCGGCGACGGGCTTTCGTCTCTGTCATCTCTGGTGCACGATATGGAACGATCGATAAATAATATCTTGAAACTGGTGGTCGGCTCACTTACAGAACGATCATTCAATAATCAAGGAGTCTCCAATGAGCCGCATCGTCCGTATCCATGAATATGGCGACGCCAGCGTCCTCAGGATTGAAGATGTGGCAGTCCCCGCGCCCGCGGCCGACGAAGTGCAGATCGCGGTGAAGGCGATAGGCATAAACCGCGCCGAGGTGATGTTCCGCAACCATGCCTACCTTCAGGAAGCCGAGTTCCCGAGCCGCCTTGGCTATGAGGCTGCCGGCACTGTCGTTACGGTCGGCGCGGACGTGACCGGGTTTGCGGAAGGCGAAGCCGTCAGCGTCATCCCCCCGCTCGATATCGCGCGCTGGGGCACTTATGGTGAGGTCGCCAACGTGCCCGCCCGCCTCGTCGTCAAGCATCCGGCGGCGCTGTCGTTCGAGGAAGCGGCGGCCGTGTGGATGCAATATGTCACCGCCTGGGGTGCGCTGGTGGAGCAGGCGAAACTTGGCGAGGGTGATTTCGTCATCGTCACTGCTGCCTCCAGCAGCGTCGGCCTTGCTGCCTTCCAGATTGCGCGGATGGTCGGCGCGACGGTAATCGCGACGACGCGTACCGGCGCAAAGCGCCAGGCCCTGATCGATGCCGGTGCACATCATGTCGTCGCGACCGAGGAAGACGATCTGGTAGCGAGGGTGATGGAGATAACCGATGGTCAGGGTGCGCGCGTGGTGCTTGATCCGGTCGGAGGCCCGTCGTTCGAGCCGCTAACCGAGAGCATGGCACGCGGCGGCATCCTGCTCCAATATGGCGCGCTCAGCGGCGAACCGACGCCGTTCCCGTTGTTCTCCGTGCTGGGCAAGAGCCTCACGCTCAAGGGGTATCTCTACAGCGAGATCGTCTCGGACGATGCCGCCCTCGATCGCGCTAAGGCGTTCATCGTGGCGGGTCTGGAATCGGGCGCGCTTAAGCCGCGGATCGCGCGCACTTTCTCGCTCGACGCCATTCAGGACGCTCACCGCTTCCTCGAATCGAACGACCAGATCGGCAAGGTCGTCGTTACGGTCTGACCGGCGTACCAGGGGGAGTGAGCGATCGCTCCCCCCTTCCCCGACAGAGGATCGGACCCTCGGCGCCCATGCAAGGCTGCTCGTGGCGCAGGCTTGAGAGCATGACCGGAACGTCGCCCGATAAAAAACGCCCGGCTCTCTGCAGGATTGAAACTCCCCCCTGTATAGTATGCTGGAGCGATTTTTCGGGAAAACGCGATGCCATATTCATCAGAGGACAAGAAGCGAGCCATTACACGCTTGCGGCGTATCAAGGGTCAGGCGGACGCTCTGGAACGCGCGATCGAAGCGGGGGCCGATTGCGCTCCCCTGCTGCAGCAAATTGTTGCCATGCGTGGTGCGACAAATGGACTGATGGCAGAAGTGATGCAGAGTCATCTCAGGGAAACATTCGGTGCGGGCGCAGATCGGGCCGTCGGAGGCGCGGGTGGCGATCACGATGACGGCGTGGAGGGCGTAATGAAGATTCTGCGTACTTATCTTAAATGACAATTTCAGGCTCATTTTCTTGCCTGTGTTCTCCCGCACCTAGAAGCCAGCCCCCTGCCGCCTTCTCTGGTTTAAGATCCTCGCTAGGACACCTCTTGTATACTGGTAGGGAGTATTATAAAGATACTCCCTACCAGTATGAGAATGTCGACGAATTTGCGCTGACGCAACGGCCTCGCACCAGCAATCAGTTTAACTCAACGAGGGTATCCCAACATGAAATCTCGCGCCGCTGTAGCCTTCGAGGCGGGCAAGCCACTCGAAATCGTCGAGATCGATGTCGCCCGGCCCCGGAAAGGCGAAGCCCTCATACGGGTGACGCACACCGGTGTGTGCCACACCGACGCGTACACGCTGGAGGGGAGTGATCCGGAGGGTGTTTTCCCGGTGGTTCTGGGCCACGAGGGCGCGGGCATCGTTGTCGAGGTCGGTGAAGGCGTCACCAGCGTCGTGCCGGGCGATCACGTGATTCCGCTCTACACCGCCGAGTGCGGCAAGTGCGACTTCTGCCTGTCGGGCAAGACCAACCTGTGCGTCGCTGTCCGCGAAACGCAAGGCAAGGGCTTGATGCCCGATGGGACCACCCGCTTTTCGTACAACGGTCAGCCCCTCTATCATTACATGGGCTGTTCAACCTTCAGTGAATATACTGTCGTCGCCGAAGTCTCGCTCGCCAAGATCAACCCCGAGGCAAACCCCGAACACGTCTGCCTGCTCGGCTGCGGCGTCACGACCGGCATCGGCGCAGTCCATAATACCGCCAAGGTCCAGCCCGGAGACTCGGTCGCCGTGTTCGGCCTCGGCGGCATCGGCCTCGCGGCAGTTCAGGGTGCGCGCCAGGCGAAGGCGGGTCGCATCATCGCCATCGACACCAATCCGTCCAAGTTCGAGCTGGCACGCCAGTTCGGTGCGACCGAGTGCATCAACCCCAAGGACCATGACAAGCCCATCCAGCAAGTGCTGATCGAGATGTCGGGCTGGGGCATCGATCATACCTTCGAGTGCATCGGCAACGTCCATGTCATGCGCGCCGCGCTTGAATCAGCGCACCGTGGCTGGGGCCAGTCGATCGTGATTGGCGTTGCCGGCGCGGGCGAGGAAATCTCCACCCGCCCATTCCAGCTCGTCACGGGCCGGGTATGGAAGGGGTCCGCTTTCGGTGGCGTCAAGGGACGGACCCAGCTCCCCGGCATGGTCGAGGACGCGATGAGAGGCGATATCGATCTGGCCCCATTCGTAACCCACACGATGGGTTTGGAGGAGATCAACGAAGCCTTCGCACTGATGCGCGAAGGCAAGTCGATCCGCACGGTCATTCACTACTGACCTGCCGATCCGAAGCGGCGCGAGGCGCTCGGATCGACAACTCGGCCGTCATCATGGCCCGACCCCGGCCATGATGAAACGCGCTCTAGCCAATGGGCAACGCGTCGCGATGCGGTAACAAGCGCGGAGGTGCGGTCGTTACATGCCGATAGCGGCACGGACCAGGGCCGCCTGGCCCAGGCGCTTACCAGCGGAGTGTGTGTGGCCTCGTCGCGGGACCCAACGGGAACAATGGTTTTGTCGTAACCTTTTGCTTAATGCTGGAAGAATATTCCAAAGGTACCGAACACCGGGCCAGCCTGGCCGTTGGATGTATTGAGTCGGAAATGCATTCATCTGTTACCCGACTGTGACGAACTACGGGCCGCACGGGCGTAAAGGGCAGGAAGACTGAATTGAAGAGCAAGGACATTTACACGACGACGCCGGCCACCGATCATGGGCATACGGGGCCGCCCGCTTGCGTGCAGGTTCGCGGCGCGCGCCAGAATAACCTCAAGAATATTGACGTCGATGTACCGCGCGACGCCTTCGTGGTGTTCACCGGCATATCGGGCTCGGGCAAGTCATCGCTCGCGTTCGGCACCCTTTATGCCGAAGCCCAGCGGCGTTATCTGGAATCGGTTGCGCCCTATGCCCGTCGCCTGATCGACCAGGCCGGCGTGCCGGAGGTCGACGCGATCGACGGTTTGCCGCCTGCGGTCGCGTTGCAGCAGCAGCGCGGCTCGGCCAACGCGCGATCCTCGGTCGGCAGCGTGACGACGCTCTCCAGCCTGGTGCGGATGCTCTATTCGCGCGTCGGCGAATATCCGCGCCATCAACCCATGCTCTATGCGGAGGATTTCTCCCCCAACACGGTCGCGGGGGCCTGCGCGACCTGCCATGGCATCGGCCGCGTATATGACGCGACCGAAGAGACGATGGTTCCTGACGACAGCCTCACCATTCGCGATCGAGCGATCGCCGCCTGGCCGGCCGCCTGGCATGGCCAGAACCTGCGCGATATCCTCGTTTCGCTCGGCTATGACGTCGATACGCCGTGGCGCGACTTGCGGAAAAAGGATCGCGACTGGATCCTCTTCACTGAAGAGGCGCCAACGGTGCCGGTCTATGCGGGCCTGACGCCCGAACAGACCCGGACGGCGCTCAAGCGCCGGATGGAGCCGAGCTACCAGGGCACCTTCACCGGCGCGCGCCGATATGTGCTGGAAACCTTCGCCAACACTAAAAGCGCGCTGATGAAGAAGCGCGTCTCGCAATATATCATCGGCCGCGATTGCCCGACCTGCGACGGCAAGCGCCTGAAGCGCGAAGCCCTGTCCGTGAAGTTCGCGGGCCTCGACATCGCCGAGTTCGGCGATCTGACGGTGTTGAAACTCCGGGACTTGCTCACGCCCGTCGCGCACGGCGAATACGGGGGCGCCGCGGCGGTCCCGAAGGGTCATGTCCTCGGCAAGGCGGCCCGCGATGCGGCGGTCGAACGGCGGGTCGCGGCAGGAGGTTCGGCGCACAAAAGCGCGCCCGACGTACGCCGTACGCCCAATCTCTCCGACGAGAAGCGGATCGCCGCCCAACGCCTTGCCTGCGAATTGATCGAGCGGCTAGAGCCGCTGATCGATCTTGGCCTTGGCTACATTTCGCTCGACCGCAGCACGCCGACGCTCTCCTCCGGAGAGCTGCAGCGCTTGCGGCTTGCCACGCAATTGTCGTCACAGCTTTTCGGCGTGGTCTATGTGCTTGACGAGCCTTCGGCAGGGTTGCACCCGGCAGATGGTGAAGCCTTGCTCACCATCCTCGAGCGTCTCAAGGCGGCGGGCAACTCCCTGTTCGTCGTCGAACATGATCTCGACGTGATCCGCCGCGCGGAATGGCTCGTCGATGTCGGGCCGGGAGCCGGGGAGAAGGGCGGTGAAGTCCTCTACAGCGGGCCGATAGAGGGGCTTGCCGACGTCGAGACTTCGATCACCCGCCGCTACCTGTTCGCAGAGCCGCTCCGCAGTGAGCGCACACCGCGCGATCCCAAGGCATGGCTACGCCTGGAAGGGATCAGGCGGAACAATCTCCATGGTCTCGACGTCGAGTTTCCCATCGGCTGCTTTACCGCTGTCACCGGCGTTTCGGGATCGGGCAAATCCAGTCTTGTCAGTCAGGCGCTGCCCGAGCTCGTCACGGAACACCTCGGCGGCTCCCCCGTGGCCGAGGAGGAGGATATCGATCCGCTGCTCGATGTTGCGCAGAACGACACTGAAGGACGCATTGTCGCAGGCATGGAGCATGTTCGCAGGCTGGTGCGGGTCGATCAGAAACCGATCGGCCGCACGCCGCGCTCGAACCTATCCACCTACAGCGGCATGTTCGACCATGTGCGACGGATCTTCGCTGATACGCCGCTCGCCCGCCGGCGGCACTACAGCCCGGGAAGGTTCTCGTTCAATGTCGCGCAAGGCCGCTGCCCTGTGTGCGAGGGCGAGGGATACGTCATGGTGGAGCTGCTGTTCCTGCCGAGCGTTTTTGCCCCGTGCTCGACCTGTCATGGCTCTCGCTACAACCCGCAAACGCTCGAAGTCGAATGGAACGGGCGCAATATCGCCCAGGTGCTCGAACTGACGGTCGACGATGCGTGCGATTTCTTCGCTGGCGAGGCATCTGTGATGCGCTCCCTCGACGTGTTGCGGGAGATCGGTCTTGGCTACCTGAGGCTCGGTCAGCCGGCGACCGAGCTGTCTGGCGGGGAGGCGCAGCGCATCAAGCTGGCGACTGAACTGCAACGCGCTCAACGCGGCAACACGATCTACATCCTCGACGAGCCAACTTCGGGGCTTCACCCCTCCGATGGCGATCGGCTAATGCAACACCTGCAGGACCTCGTAGACGCCGGCAATACCGTCGTAGTCGTCGAACATGACATGCGCGCCATCGCACAGGCGGACTGGATCATCGACCTGGGACCGGGGGCCGGGGAAGATGGGGGCCGTATCGTTGCCAGCGGCGTCCCTGGCGTCGTTGCGGAAGCGGAAGGCAGTCTCACCGCCCGCTATCTCAAGGCGGAGCTGTAGGTCGTAAATCTGGCCAAACGCACGTTCGATCAGGTGCATCTCAACCACACGTTGGAATGGGTCGGATCTGAAAGCGGGAGCCGGCGAAGCGCCCGCCGGCCTTCGCGCAGGGCTGGCCGGGACCAATCGCGTGCAGGACGCGCTGGTCGAGAGCTTCGAAACCGGGCTCACGGGCAACCAGATCCTTGCCAGAGCACGCGGGGCCATCCATTCCGGATGGAAACACGAGCCTTACCCTGCAGTCAAACGGCAGCTTAGGGTGCCGACCGCTCCGCTATTTCGCGGCTAGCAGAGTGAACTTGTGAATCTGCGGCGGTTCAGAGAACAGTTCGTCTGCCTTGTCCATCAGTGCGGCGGCAACCTTGCCGTCAAGATGGGCCTGCCGATCCTCCTCTGTGTCGAACGTATCGAAGATCGCGTACGCACCGGGACCTTCCTCGATCGCATACCAGGTCAGAGTGCCCGCCTCAGCTTGAACGAGCGGCAATGCCGAGGTCAGGAAATTGGCGACATCGCGCTCTTTTCCGGGCTTGGCCTTCAGTGGTACATACAGGGCAAGTTTGGACATAAATGACTCCTCGAGTGAAACGAACAGATATTGTTCGGCAAAGTAACGGACGAGCGGGCCGGTACGTTCCCGAGGAGGCGGAGCACAAGCGGTCCCGCCTCCTCGTCGAAATCAGAATTCCTGTGCGGTCGGCCGGATGACGATCGCGTTGACGTCGACGTCATCAGGTTGTTCGACAGCGAACGCGATAGCACGCGCCACCGATGCCGTCGGGATGGCCTGCTTGTAGAAGTCCAGCACCGTCTCGGCAGCCGTGCCAGAGGTCGTGAACTTCAAATCGCTTTCGACAGCTCCAGGCTCGATTGACGTGACCCGGACCTTTTCCCCCACCTCGTGGCGCAAGCCCTCGCTGATCGCGCTGACGGCGAACTTGGTGCCGGAGTAGACCGTGCCGCCCGGTGCGAAGACCTTGATGCCCGCAACCGAACTCAAGTTGATGATGTGACCGCTGCCCTGCTCGAGAAAACCGGGAAGGGCCGCCGCGATGCCGTAAAGCGTGCCCTTCAGATTGACGTCGATCATCTGGTCCCACTCGTCGGTGTTGACCTCGGCCATCGGACGGATCGGCATCAGCCCGGCGTTGTTGATCAGCACGTCGAGGCGGCCGAAGTCGGCAATGATTGCGGCGACAACGGACTGGACCGCCGATTTGTCGGTCACGTCCAGCACGTAGCTACGTGCCGTGCCGCCAATTGCGGCGATGTCCGCGGCGACCTCGTCGAGCCTGTCCTTGCGCCGCGCGGCGATGGCTACCTTAGCGCCGCGTTCCGCGAGAAGACGCGCGGTTTCCGCGCCGATGCCGGTGCTGCCGCCGGTAATGAGAACGACCTTGCCTTCGATACCCTTGGTCATGACTGTATTCCTTCAAGTCAGTTGTTGATTTTTCGCCGGATCGCGGCCCCGCGCCAACGATAGGCGCGTAGATCAGTGAGGCCCAAGAGCCCCGCGCGAAGCGCAGGTGCCAACAGGCCGGTCATCCGCAACACGTCTGTGTCGAACGCCTTTACGAGCCGTGCCGTACCCACCCATTCTTCAGGCTTGCCCATTGGCGCCATCCTCAGGTTGACGAGGCGGGGTTGAGGACAAACGCGGCGCGCTCGGACAGATCGCCGATCTGAGAGAGGTAGTTCTGGAAGTGGGGCGTTGCACGGTGGGCGGCGACTGCATCCGCGTCCGCATACAGCTCGTCGAGTACGAAACGATTCGGATCGCTCTGGTCCTGCCAGAGATCGTAGCGCAAATTGCCCGGTTCGGCACGGCTTGGCTTCAGCATGGCGTCGAGCAGAGCGCGCAGGCGGTCGACGGTATCCGCACGGGCGGTTAGGACGGCGACGATCTTCACGTTGGCTGTCATGGCACCATACCCTGTCTTGGTTATATCCGAAACGGGGCGCATCCTGAGCGTCCCGCCCGTCATCCTGGTACTCACGCAGCGGCGCGATCGAGGGCTTCGATCAACGCGTCGGCCATGGCCCGGTCCGACGCGGGATTCTGACCCGTGATCAGTTCCCGGTCCACGACGACATTCGAAGCGAAGTTCTCGTCGGTGACAGAGACGTCGCCACCAGCCGACCGCAGCGCCTTTTCCATGTCGAAGTAGAGTTCGCCCTTCAGCACTTGCTCCTCGGCGATCTTTTCCTCGCTCGCCGGAAAGACTGTCATGCGGTAACCCGCGTAGATCCAGTCTCGCGCCAGATCGGCCGCCCCGGCGTCATCGCCTTCCTCCAGCGCCTTGCGGAAGGCCGGAGCATCGTCGAGCGCGGCGATAACGACCACCGGTCCGTGGCAGAGAAGCGCGGTCGGCTTGGCCGCCGCGTGGAAGTGACGGAGGATCGTGCCCGCATCGCGGTCCTGCATCAGATCGACGATGGGCGCGTGACCTCCCGGCACGAACACGCCAACGAAGCCGTCCAGACCCTCGTCGACGACCGATTTCAGCGTGCGGACGTCGTTCATGGCCGGGTGGCTGGCGAAGAAGTCCTTGGCGCGCTGGTATGCCGCCTCATCACCGCCGAAGTGGTCCTTCGTGTCGGAGCCGGCGTCGATGGGCGGCTTGGTCCCGTTGGGCGTAGCGAGAACAATATCATAGCCGGCGTCGAGCAGTGCCAGCGCGGGGACTGCCGTCTCGTTGAGATACTGACCGACCGTTGCGGTACTGCCGCTACGCAGACCGAGCTGTGTCGCGTTCGATCCAAGAACGAGAACCTGACCCTTGCTCATCTGAACCTCCATGTTCGCGGCGCCCGTCGCCGATGGATGGGAAATGGGCCTCGTTGATATATTCTAGAAGTTTATCTTTCTAATGTCAGATATACGTCTGACAGGATGACTGCATGCGCTACGATCTGAACCTGCTGCCGATCTTTATCGCGTTGATGGAGGAGCGCAGCGTCACGCGGGCTGCCGAGCGCATGGGCATGACGCAGCCCGCCGTCTCTAACGCCTTGTCGCGTCTGCGACAGATGCTTCAGGACCAGCTGTTCGTACGCGAGCGCTATGGCATCCAGCCGACCCCGATCGCGCTTGAACTCTCACCGCTGATCGCCGAGGCACTCGCTCAGCTCGACGACGCGGTCCTCGGTCAGCAGGCCTTCGACCCCGCACACGCCGAACGGCTCTTCACGATCGCGCCGAACGGCTATGTCGAGTTCGTCATCGTCCCCGCTGTCCTGGCGCGCCTGGAGAAGGTCGCGCCCGGCATCAAGCTCCGCCTGACCCCCTTCGGCAACGATCTTGCGGAAACAGGTGTCGTGTCGGGCACGACGGCACTCGTGCTGGGCCGCATCGTCGATCCACCCGACAACCTCGTCGTCCAGCACCTGATGGATGAAGGCCTCGCTTGCGCGGTCCGCGCGGATCATCCGGCCATCGGCGATGCCATGACGCGCGAGCAGTTCGAGACGATGAAGCATGTCAACATCGTGCCGCCCGGACGGATGCGCGCCGGTTTGTTTCACGCGCTGGCGCAGCAGCAGCTGAAGCGCGACGTCGCGATCTCCGTGACCAATTTCTTCGCGGCAGCCGAGATGGTAGCGGTGACCGACTATTGCGCCACCCTGCCCTCGCTCATTTGCCGACAGCTGATGCACGACCCCCGGCTGAAGGTCCTGCCCGCCCCGGTCGACCTCGGCAGCTTTCCCGTCGAGATGGCCTGGCACGTCCGTTACCGCCACGATCCCGCCCACCGCTGGCTACGGGCGCTGATCGGCGAAGTCATCACCGACTTCAAGGACAAGACGGCAGCAACAGCCATGACGTTGCCGACGTGATGGACTTCATTCGGCCGGGCGACGCCTGTTGAACTTCACAAACATTCCTTAAGGCTGACGTTCCGCACGGCATCCGAAAAACGAAATCTTGACATATCAGTTGATATCTGTATTTGTGCGCGATGGCCGCTGCCAAACCTATCCGTCGCGAATAATCGCAGGCGGCCACGCGAACGGCGCTGATCGAAGCGGTCGAGACGCTGATCCTTGAAAGTTCAATGCCGGGTCTGTCTCTGTGTGCGGTCTGCACTCGTGCCGGCTTCACCCAGGGTGCGTTCCATTCCAATTTCGCTTCGCGCGAGGATCCGCTGCTGGCGGTAATGGAGCGCAATATGGAAGAGCGCGTCCATACCCTTGCCGAAATGACGCTCGATTATCGGGCGATGACATTCGACCAGACCATCGCCCGGATCGGCGCGTGGCTGACGACCGTATCCGGCCGCCGCGAATGGGCGCAGATGGCGATTGAGCTGCGGCTCGAGGCGGTGCGCAACCCTGCCCTGGCCCGCGCAATAGCCGTGGCCGAGCAGCGGATCGATGTGCTGTTTGCCGAACGGATCGACGATCTGGTCGGGCATTTCGGGCTGAGCCCGCGGTTCCGATCGACCGAAATCGTCAAGACGCTGCTGGTCCTGTGGCGCGGCCTGGCGCTCCGTGATGACGACGACAACACGAGCCTTCCGGTGGCCGATATTTTCGGCCCTGTATGCGCGCGATGCTGGGTCGGCCGTAATGAAGCGCGCCCTGCCTTTGGTGCCAGCCCTGATGCTGGCTTTTGCCGCCAGTCCCGGGCTGGCGCAAACCGCGCTCGATTACCGTACAGCGGAAACCGCTATGGAGGCCACCCCGGCAGGAACGGTGACGGCCGAGGCTAACCTGCGCGCCGCCGAGCATCAGGCCAAAGCCGTGGCGCATCTTTACCGCCCGACCGTCATCGCCTCGGCCTCGGTCATCGCCTACGAAGAATCGCTGAGCCCCGCTCGCCGAAGGGTCGCGATCGATCACGTGCGGGGTGTCCTCGGCGTGTCAGAGCGGCGGGCGTGCCGAGTGGTTCGGCAGCACCG
>NZ_JACHOB010000011.1 GCF_014199615.1 Parvularcula dongshanensis
GCCCCGATGATCGCCGTCGTCAAACCACACCCCGCCCCGTCATACATCACGCCCTCCCAACCCCCTCACGCCGACGGCGTGCGTAACCGCGCTGCAGAAGCGAAGCCGATCGCGGAGGCACACTCCGCTTGAGTTGATGCCGCGACGAAGACTGTGAACGCGTCGTCGCGCAATGTTCGCGGCTCGTGGAGCATATGACACCAAATCTCCAATCGATATGATAAGTCAATGGCTTAGCCAGCCGGACATAGGCTCGCGCGCCATTCTACCGAGAGGGTCAGCGTCATCCTGCAAGTGGGCTTCAGCAAAACCGTTCGGTACCAGACCACGATCCTAACTCACGAGGATGCGGACATGGCCGTGCTATGTGGCGTCAAAAGGGCCGTAAGACTTCGCATTAAAGACTGCACCGCTCAACCGCTCAGTCTACGTCCTCACCGACGTCGGTGGGCACTTGCCCCAGTTCGAGGGGGCCTACCGCAGAACTCCGGACGATGTACCGCTGACCGATCGAGGACAGTCGGTGCCTCTCATTCCCATTACTGAGCAGGCACGACGAGATGATGAGGCGAGAGAGCGCACCATCCAACTGAAAGGCCTAAAATTACAAACTCAGGAGCCTACTTTTGAAACCTGCCCAATTGCGCGCCGCAGCTCTTCCGCACTTGAAGTTCTGGCGGAATGACAGCGGGCTGAACCTCTCCACCTTCGAGGACGGAGAACAGGAGATCGACCATCAGTCGTCCACCGACGGGTATCTGCTGGCTGACGGTCGTCAGCGACTGTCCGAAAGCTGAGGCAAGCGAAATGTCGTCGTAGCCGACGACGGCGATGTCCTCCGGAACGCGGCGCCCAGCGCTCGTCAGCGCGTCGATCATGTGAAGCGCAATGACGTCGCTGCCGCAAACCACGGCGTCGAACTCTCGACCGCTCGCAACGAATGATCGCGTCGCGATCTTCGCACGATGGGAGTCGAAGGGTGATCGAAACAGGAGCTTGGGATCGACCGGGCGACCCGCTTCTTCATGCGCTAGCATGAACCCCTGCCGCCGTTGTTCCATCTCCGGCTCGATTGGGTCGCCGATGAAGGCGATCTTCCTGCGGCCGAGGCCGAGAAGATGCGCAGCAGCCATCTTCCCTCCGAGCACGTTGTCGGTTCCCACCGTGACATGCTCGTCGCCAGGCACACGTGCGCCCCAAACGACGACCTTCTTGTAGGTCCTGGTGAACTCTCGCAGCGCCTCCTGATCGCTTCCCTGCCCGATCACGATCATTCCGTCGACGCGGTGATGGCGAGTGCGGACGTGATCGTCCCAGGGCAACCGATCAACGAACAGGAAATCGTAGTTTCGCTCGGAAAGAGCGTCAGCGACCACCGCCAGCATGTCCAGGTAGAACGGGTCCGTCATCCTCTGCTGCTTAGACGCAGCGAGGGGAAATACGACTTCGACGGTGTTCGTTCTCCCCTGTCGAAGATGACGAGCGCTCGTATTGACGGAGTAGTTGGCCGCTGCGGCAGCCTTCACGATGCGGTCCCGCGTCTCTTGGCTGACCCGCGTCGATCCAGCCAGGGCTCTTGAGATCGTCGAAGGCGCAACCCCGAGTTGCTCCGCGAGATCGTAGATGGTCACGTCCCCCTTCTTCGCGTTCGATCGGCTCATAATTCTACCCCAAACAGCTGTAACGACCGTGCCCTCGTCGGCGCGCCAACGCCGGCGAGGCACCCAGCAAGAAGCGCTTTCCCCTCTCCTAGCATGAACATGCGCTACGCTTCGACAATGCTCGGCCTCACAGGGGTTCAGAGGCATCATAGCGCGCGGAAAGATCTCCTCGCAGAAGACAGCGATGCAGGCGACGAGTAAGAGATAACCCAGGCCGAACCGTAGCCTCGGTTAATGAACGGGCTTCACCAATTATCGCGAAAGAGCGGACTCGCCGACTCGTGGCACCACGCCAAGTGTGAAGCCGTACCGATAATTCGTGCTCGGCAGTCGATACTCTTCGAGCGGCCAGAAACCCCACGAGTTGTCGCCGCCGACGCCCATCTGCGCCGCGTCGATGTTCAGCGTCACTACGTCTTTGGACACGAGTTCAGCGCCGTGACGCTGACCGCCGGGAACCCAGGCCAAGTCGTCGTAGGGGAAGGGCAACGCCGTGACGCTGAGAAGCGGTTTGCCTGTTATCAGCAACCCTGCCCCGGCCGCGTCGCGGATGGAGAGCCAACGAACGTCGACCTTGTTTCCGGTTTCCTGCGGCCGGGAGTAGTCGTGGAACTGGTCCGCCACCCTCCCCTCGTACCGCCCGACCGCAGCGCCGGTCTTCCGGTCGGCGTAGCTCTCGTGAGGCCCCCGGCCGAACCATTCCACCGTACCGAGGCGCCCTGGTGCCGTCGCGGTCATGCCGATCCGGTAGAACTCTGGCAGGTCGTCCGACAGTGGCTCGACCATGTTGTCGACTTCGAGCACGCCGTCCCCTCGCACGAGCGTGCGGGTCGTGTAGGCGAGCACGCCGTCTCCGTAGAGAGCCCGAGCGGTGACGAGTACGCCGTCCGGGCGCTCGACGGCCTCTATGGTGTTCAGGACCCGGCTCTCATGCATGTCCTTCCAGATGCCTAGTGCTTCCGCGATGCCGCCGCCGACGTCGTTGTCGATCGGCGCGCGCCAGAAGGACGGACGCAAGGGAGAGAGCAGTAGGTTCTCGCCACTTCTTTCCAGTCCGGACAGAAGGCCGCTCTCACGATCGAACACGGCCGCGAAGCTATCGCCTGCGATACGCAACTCGTCGGCCGTCTCCTCGACCGTTAGTTCGCCTTCGGGCGGCGAAGAGGTCGGCGCAGCGGCGCCTGGCAAAGCGAACTGTCCCCACCCAACGACGTGCCCTGCCGTCACGAGCGGTTGGTAGTCCGCCTTCGCCATCGCGCGCACCATCAGGTGCCGCTCGGCGCCGGGCGTCGGCGCCGCGTCAAGCAGAGGCACGCTCAGCATAGCCTGCCCGCCGGGTTCGACGTCGGGCGTCTCAAGCGAACCGCTCTCGACCTCGATACCGTCCTCGGTAAGCG
Organism: Parvularcula dongshanensis; assembly: GCF_014199615.1. Taxonomy (GTDB): domain Bacteria; phylum Pseudomonadota; class Alphaproteobacteria; order Caulobacterales; family Parvularculaceae; genus Parvularcula; species Parvularcula dongshanensis. The sequence goes on from NZ_JACHOB010000011.1 coordinate 3,059, forward strand.
ACCAGGACAGATCGAGGCCCGACAGGCCCACGAAGTCGTGGCGGTTGACGACCGTCACCTCGCCGCTGGACGGATCCACCGTCTCGAAGGCGACCGGCGCCATCACCGCCTGCGCTTCGTAGGCGTGGGGGTTCAGCGTCCGGTCGGGCTGGATGAGCCCGTTGGCGAGAAAGTTCCCGTCGTTCCGCCCCTCATCGTAATCGCCGCCATAGGCCCAGTACGGACGACCTTCCTCGTCCTCTTCGAGGAAGGTCTGATCCACCCAGTCCCAAATGAAGCCGCCCTGCGCCATCGGCTCCGCCCAGATCAGGTCCCAATACTCCTTGAAGCCACCGAGGCTGTTGCCCATGGCGTGGGCGTACTCGAACTGAATGATCGCTTTGCCGTAGCCCTGCTCAAGGTAGTCCTCCATCTCCGCCACGCGGTCGTACATCGGTGTGTAGAGGTCGAGGAAGTCGCGCGGGTTGTGCGCGCCCGTCAGCTGTCCCGTCCCCTCGAAGGCGGGTATGCGCGTCGGGTCGCGCTCGCGGATCCAGGCTGCGGCGTCCTCGAACGCCTTGCCCACGCCCGCCTCGTTGCCGAGCGACCACATGATGATCGAGGGGTGGTTCTTGTCGCGCTCAACCATGCGGCGAATGCGCTGCTGATGGCTGTCGTAGAAGTACGGCCTGTTCCCGAGCCACGCGTCCGGGTCCCCCATGTACCAATGGCTCTCGACGTTCGCTTCGTCAACGACGTAGAGGCCGACCTCGTCCGCGATGTCGTACCAACGCGGATCGTTCGGATAGTGGGAGGTCCGAACGGCGTTGATGTTCAACTGCTTCATCAGTGCCGCGTCGCGCTGCATGAGCTCTAGGGACATCGTCCGGCCCCTGACCGGGTCGTGCTCGTGCCGATTCACGCCGCGCAAGGTGACGGGGATCCCGTTGATATGCAGGCGGCCGCCCTCGACCGTGACAGTCCTGAAGCCGACGCGGTCCGACATCGCCTCGACCACGCTTCCGTCCACATCCGCCAGAGTCACGGTCAGATCGTAGAGATCCGGCGTCTCGGCGGTCCAAGGACGGACGTCGACGACCTGGCCTTGCAAGGTGACGGTGGCGCCGGGCGCGGCATCGCTCATTCCCTCGAGTACGACCGCACCGTCCTTCTTTAAGCTGTAAGAGAGGGTATGGGCCTTGCCCTCCCCCCGCAACGCAACGTCTAGCGCGAACGCGCCGTCCGCCCCGCCACGCGCAAAGACGTCGCCGAGGTGGACGGGCGGTTGCGCGAACAACTCGACCGAGCGCTCGATGCCGGAAATCGACCAGAAGTCCTGGTCTTCGAGGTAGCTGCCGGAGGTCCACTGGACGACCTCGATCGTGACCTGGTTCTTCCCGCGTCGAAGCGCGCTCGTCACGTCGAACTCGGCCGGTAGCTTCGAGTCCTCCGTGTAACCGACGTTCTTACCGTTCACCCAGACGTAGGCACCGGAGTTCGCAGTGCCGATCCGGAGGTAGACGGTGCGCCCGCGCCAGCTTCGCGGGACGTCGAACGTTCGCCGGTAAACGCCCGTCGGGTTGTCTTCCAAAGGAAGTGCGACCGTGTCGGCATCGTCCTCGAAGACGTAGTCCGCGTTAACGTAGTGCGGCTTGCCGTAGCCCTGTCGTTCCCAGTTCCCCGGCACCTCGATCGTGCCCCAGCCGTCCTCGTCGAAGCGCGGCGACGATACGTCGCGAGGTACCACATCGGGATTGGGAAAGAACCCGAACGACCAGGTCCCGTCGAGCGATTGGTAGTAGCGCGACGCCGACGGATCGCCCGTCTCGGCCAAGGCCTTCGTCTCGTAGGGCGTGAAGTAGGCACGCATCGGCGCGCGGTTGAGCGCTACGACCTCAGGATCCCGCCACGCGGGAAGCTCGTCGCTTCCTTCCTGCGCGTGGGCTTGGGCCACCGCGAGCTGCGACAGAAGAAGGATGGTCAGGAGGCGAAGCAATCGCATGGAAGCCGTTCCTTACCAGTAAACGCCGTAGAGGAAGATCAGGATGGCGACGATGACCACCGCGCCGAGGTTGAAGCCTGGGCCCGTGGTGAAGCTGACCCCGCGAAGATCGACGACCTTCCCTTCAGAAGGCGGCTTTTGAAGGTAGGAGGCCGCGACCCCGATCCCGAGCGCCAGGAGAAAGACGAGCCCGACCCGGTCCATGAACGGCATGTCGGGGAAGAGAGCCGGCCAAACGAGCGAAAGGACGACGGAGGAGACGACGGCGAAAAGGCCGCCGATCTCGGTCGCGCGCTTCCAGAACATGCCGAGGAAGAAGATCGCGACGACCCCCGGCGTGAACAGGCCCGTCCAATTCTGGATGTTCTGGAAGACCTGCGGAGAGTTGCCGAGGAGCGGCGTCGCGAGAAACAGCGCGAGGACCAGCGCCGCGAAGCTGACGCTTCGTCCGATGGTCACGAGCCGCCCCTCGGGTGCGTTCGGCATCAGGAGCGGACGCACGAGGTCGAGGGTGAAGATGGTCGAGATCGAGTTCATCATCGAGCCGAGCGAAGAGACGATCGCCGCGATCAGCGCCGCGAAGATGAGCCCCCTGATTCCGACCGGTGTCATCGCCATCATCGCGGGGTAGGCTTGGTCCGGTCTGTCGATCTCGGGCGCCAGAACCACGGCCGCAATGCCAGGCAGAACGATGATGAAGGGCATGAGGAGCTTCAGGAAGCCGGCGAACAGCACCCCTGCCTGCGCCTCCCGGATGCTCTTGGCGCCGAGCGCGCGTTGGATGATGTACTGATTGAAGCCCCAATAGCTGAGGTTCATGATCCAAAGTCCGCCGATCAGCACCCCGATGCCCGGAAGGTTCTGATACTCCGGGTTGTCGCGGCTGAGGATCATGTCGAACCGCTCGGGCAGGCGCGCCTGCATCTCGGCGAAGCCTTCGAGCGCACCCTGCCCGCCCGAGAACTCGTTGAGTGCGATCCAAGTGATCAGAATACCGCCGAAGACGAGCAGGACCACCTGCACGATGTCGGTCAACGCCACCGCCTTGAGGCCGCCATAGAGAGAGTAGGCCGCCGCGAACGCGCCTAACGCCGCCATGCCCCAGAACATGTCGAGGCCCGTCAGCGTGTTCACCGCAGTTGCCCCCAGCCACATGATCGTCGTCAGGTTCACGACCGTGTAGAGGACGAGCCAGAAGACGCTCATCACGTACTTCACCGACGGCCCGAACCGGCCCTCCAGGAACTGCGGCATGGTGACGATGCCGCGTTCGAGGAAGATCGGCAGGAAGAACTTGCCCACGATGACGAGCGTGATCGCCGCCATCCACTCGTACGACGCGATGGCGAGGCCCACGGCGAAGCCCGAGCCCGACATGCCGATGATCTGCTCGGCGGAGATGTTCGCCGCGATGAGCGAGGCGCCGATCGCCCACCAAGGCAGCGCCTTGCCGGCGAGGAAGTAGTCTTCCGTATTCTTCTTGTGGCCTGGCCGCTCGCGGCTGACGAAGAGCGCGAGGGCGAAGAGGCCTATCGCGTAGGCGAGCACGACGAGTAGATCGATGGCGGTCAGCTGCATGCCGTTCCTGCGTTTCCTCTATTATCGGCGTCGAGCGCCGTTATATCTCGTTAGGCCGCTTCGCCGCCTGGAGGCGACATCGGCTCTCAGAACTCGAACTCGTAGCGGTTATTGCCCGTGCCGACCGTCAAACTCTGCATCTCCGCTCCGAGCAGAGGCTCGTCGAGCGCCGGATCGGCGTAGAGTTGGAATTCGACCGGCATGCCTGCCGGCAGGCGCGTCGCATAGGTGTAACCTTGCGCCGTCGGTTCGAGCGGCAGGGTGAAGTCGCGTCCGCCAAGGAAGTCCGCCCAAAGGTACGCCGTACCGTCGCCCGCGCCCTTGAACACGAGTTTCACCTCTTGGGGCGCCGCGTACGTAGCCGTCATGAAGTCGAAGCCCGAGTGGGCCTTGGTATCGCCATAGGAGAAGAAGGTGTTGTTCTCCCAATGGGACCCCTTCCCCCACCGAGTCGAACAACCGGTCGAGACCCAGGCCGGCTCCCAGTAGACCACGCCCTGCCCGTCCGCAGACAGAACCGTTTGGGTCAGGTCGGTGAGGTAGCGCCGTTGCCCATCGAGCGTCGCAGGGTAGCCTTCGATGAGAGAGTCCTGACCTAGAAGGTTTGGCGCCGCGTCTTCGCCATCGAGGGTGAAGGGATAGGCGGTCTCGACGACGACGACCTCCTTGCCGAACTTGTGTCGCAGGCGCCGAATGGTCTGCTCGAGCCCGTCCAAGTCGCGCGTCGACCACTTCGGATAGTAGCTCATGCCGATGACGTCGAAGTCCAAGAGGCCCGCCGCCAGGCCGTCGTCGAACCACGGCTCGACGTTCTCGGGTTGCGCCACGTGAAGCATGATCTTGGGCGTCTCTCCGACCTGCTCGCCTGCCGCCCGGACGCCGAGGATGCCGGCATTGAGGAGCTTGGCGTTGCGTGCCCAGTCAATGGGTTGGTCCTCAGGCACGTTGCCGGGCAGCAAAATTTCGGTGTTCGTCTCGTTACCGACCTGGACCATGTCCGGGTAGAGACCTTCACCGGCAAGCTCCGTCAGCGTTCCGAGCGTGTAGTTGTAGACGGCCTCCGCCAGCGCGTCTTCGCTCAGATCCGCCCATGCCGCGGGGACCTTCTGATCGCCTGGATCGGCCCAGTCGTCAGAGTAATGAAAGTCGAGGAGCACGGCCATGCCAGAGTCCTTCGCGCGGCGGATGCTTCGCTTGATGTCCGTCAGCGTACTGTACTCGGTCCAGTCCGGATCGTTCCAAAGGCGTAGCCGGACCAGGTTCGTTCCGTGCTTCGCGAAGATTTCGTAGGGGTCTTCGGCCCTTCCATTATCGCGGTAGACGGCACCGCAGTCGTCCATCTCGTTGACGTAGGAAAGGTCCGCGCCGAACACGAAATCCAGGCTCGGGGCCGGTCGCGGCGCAGCACGAGGATCGGGAGCCGGCTGGCTCTGCTGCGGAGACGTTTCGGGAGAGGCCGCGCAAGCCGACGCGATGAGCAGGAGAAGCAGGCGACAGGTCGAACTGGAAGTCATTGCGGGTCCTCCCCCGGAGCATTCCGCCAGGCGCCCTGATGAGCAACCCGGCGGAAGTTGTTTCTTAGAACTCGTAGGAGAAGCCGGCCCAGAACCGTCGCCCGAACTCTTCGTAGCGCGCCCTTGCCGCCTCATTCGCGTAGTAGGTCTGGAAGGGCTCGTTCGTCAGGTTGTTCGCCTGGAAGAGGATCCGGAGCCCTTCGAGCGACGCGCCTTCCTGGAAGGTGTAGCTCATCTGGAAGTCTAGGATCTCTTCAGAGTCGTTGAACAGCACTTGGCCCGGTACGTCCCCAAGCTCCGTCGCGAAGCTGTCGCGATAACGGTAGCCGAAGCGCGCTTCGAAACCGCTGTCGTAGTACCAGAGTTGGCCGTTGAAGGTATGTGGCGATAGTCCGGGCAGCGGATAGCTGCCGGTCACGAAGGCCGGGTTCACCGAGATGTCGCTGTCGATGTAGGTATAGTTTCCGTACACGCCGAGGTTCGACAGGAAGCTGGGCAGGAAGCTCAGCGGCTGCTGGTAGGACGCCTCTATGCCTTGAATGTACCCGCCGGTCCCATTGACGGGCTGGGTCAGCTGGTTCGTGTCCGCATCGGGCTGCCCGGCGAGCGGGACGCCGAACTCGGTCTGACGTACGATGAAGGTGTCGACGTCCTTATAGAAGCCCGCAAGCGTCAACGCGCCCTCGTTCGGGAAGTAGTACTCGTAGGACAGGTCGATCTGATCGGTCCGAAACGGCTCGAGGAAGGGATTACCGGCGTAGCCCTCGGCCGTGCCATAGTTGTAGATCCCGATCCCAGCGCGAAGATCGTCGAGCGCCGGACGGGCGATGGCGCGCGCCAGGGCGAGGCGAAGCTTCTGGTTGTCCGTCAGGTTGAAGGACAGGTTGAGCGAGGGCAGCCAGTCGCTGAACTCGTTCTCGTAGACGACCGGCTGGGGGGCCGCTGGGTTGCCGTCGCCATTGTCGATCAACTGGTAGCCGGACGAAGTGACGCCCGTCTTCACCCACCGCGCACCGACGTTTCCGGTTACGGGAATGGCTCCCAGCGCGAACTCGAAATCGGCCTGCCCGTAAAGCGCCGTGAGGTTCTCCTCGACGACCCATCCGGTAATGAGGTCGTCGCTAGACTGTTGCGGATCGATACCGCCGAAAAGCTCGTCGATGACACCGTAGATGTCATAAGTCAGGACCGACGGCACGTTTTCGAAGCTACCGAAGCCTACGAGCGGGTCGCCGAGAAGGTTGCCGGGCACGGCACGTCTATCGGCCGGGTTCAAGTATGGATAGTCGGAACGGGCGACCAGTTCCTTCTCGCGGTCGGTGAAGCGGGCTCCGAACTTCAGCGCCGTCAGGAACCCGGTGAACTCTCTCGCGACGTCGAGCTTGCCGGAAAGCAGCTCGTCGGTCGTGGTGTCGGAGTCCGGCACTTCGACCGTGAAGGGGAGGTTGATGGACGGGTCGGTCAGGTCGACGTTCGAAGTGAAACTGCCCACGCCCCCATCGGTGCGGAAGCTGACCTCTTGCCCGTTGTCATAGGTGTTCGGCGTGCCGCTCTCGTCGATGTAGTGCGGCTCGGTCTGCACGGTGACGAACTGAGCGTCCCGCTGCGTCCAAGAGTAGGCGAGGTCGCCTTCAACCCGCCAGCCTTCGTTTTCCCAGGCGACGTTGACCCCCGTCGCGTAGAGGTCGTCGTTGTAGGTGAACTCCTCGTTCACCGTACGGATCGCAAGGCCAAAGTCGTCGCCCTCCGCCCCGCCGTTCTCGTTCTGATAGGCGGACAGAGCCGTGACGTAGCCGTCCGCGCCCTCAGCGTCGAACAGGCTGTTGCCGAAGGGCAGCTGCAGGACGCGCATCCCGCGCTGGTTCTCACGGAAGTCGAAAGTGGACCAGAAGCCGTCCAGGTTCACTTCCCACTGGTCGTTCGGTTGCCACTGCACCGCCGCCACGGCGCCGTCGCGCACATCCTCCCCGCCGCGCACAAGGTACTCGAAGCCGGTCGGGATCGCGTCGCCGTCGAACTCCTGGTTCGGGAAGTCGAAGACGACGCCGTCCCCGTCGAGGTCGGAAAAGCTGTTGACGTAGGGGAAGACGTTCGTCCGCGCCGTGGTAATCGGCTGAACGCGGCGCGCGTAGCCGACCGCGACCCCGATCGTGTCGTTCGCGAACTGATCGATGAAGGAGACCGAGCCCGTATATCCCAGGGTGTCCGCGTCATCGATGTCGTCACCGAGGTCGAAGTAGCTACCCCGCAGGTTCACGACCATGCGCCGGTCGCTGTACGAGAGCGGCCGGACCGTGCGCAGGTCGACCGTACCACCAACCCCGCCTTCGACCTGGCTCGCGGTCGGTGACTTGAAGACGTAGGCGCCGGTCAGCAGCTCGCCCGGATACTGCTCGTAGCGCACGTTCCGGCTCGCCTCGCCCGAGACGATCTCGCGACCGTTGAGCAGCGTGTTCGAAAGGTCCGGTCCCAGGCCACGAATCGACAGCTCAGTCCCATTGCCGCGGTCGCGGTTCGTCGCGAGGCCAGGCAGGCGGGCCAGCGACTCGGCGATCGAGATCTCCGGCAGTTTGCCGATGTCCTCGGTGGAGACCGCTTCGATGATGTTGCCGGCGTTGCGCTTCTCGTTCAGCGCGTCAGCGAGCGCGCGCTGATATGCAGAGCCGGTGACGATGATCGTGTCCTCGTACTCGTCTTGGGTCGTCGGCTCGAGATCGTCGTTCTCCTGCGCCCCGGCCTGTCCGATGGCAGTCACCGCCGCACCGGCCAAAAGCATCGCTCGCAACTTGCCCACTCGTCGTCTCCCTATCCGTTCGATCGTCCATGGCAATCGATTGAGCAAAGGCTAGTTTGCTGCGCCATCCGATTGCAAGGGGGAAAAGTAGAGGCAGAGAGGATTGCCGCCGTAGGCACAGCCGGACCCACGGCGTAGTCTCTGATATAGAGGCTCAGTCCGGTGCAGGGAGCGAACCGTACATTCGGAAAGGGGAGCGGATACCGGCGCAACGGATTGCACCCATGAGCCTCCTCGCATACGGTCGCAAGCGGTGGCTAGAAGCGTACCTTGAACAAGACGACGAGCAGGCTGTGACGAACTCTTCCGCTCAAGCGTTCACCTCCCCTTCAGGCCGAACGGTCTTCCGCCGCAAGCACGCGAAGGCGGATGGACGGCGCCTGATCTTGTTCGGCTACTCGGAACCCACAGGTGCACCGGCACCCGAAAGCCTCGAAGGCGCCGGCGCAGGCGCCGAGCTTCGCTGGCATCCGCTGCTTGGCGAGTGGTCGATCTACGCGGCGCACCGCCAGAACCGGACCTTCATGCCTTCCGCCGCCGAGGATCCCCTCGCCCCCACGAGGCCAGGCGGCCCTCTGACGGAGGTAGAGTTCGCCAATTTCGAGGTTGCGGTCTTCCAAAACCGCTTCGCAGGGCTCCACCCCGAGGCCGACCTGAAGGAAGGGCCGCATGGCGTCAGGATGGGCGTCGCGTCGGGAGACTGCGAAGTCGTAGTCTTCAGCCCCGACTCGGACGGCAATCTGGGAACGCTCGACCAAGATCGGCGACAGCTTCTCGTCTCGGTTTGGGCGGACCGTTACGATCACCTTCACGACGCGGGCGCCCGCTTCGTCATGCCCTTCGAGAGCAGGGGGCGCGAGGTCGGGGTCACCCTTCCCCACCCCCACGGACAGATCTATGCCTTCCCCTTCGTTCCCGAAACGCAGGCGCGCGCTGCGAAGGCATTCGCTGACGGCTTCGACCTAGCTGCGCTTCTTCCGTCCTGGGATGACTACATCATCGAGCGGGCAGGCCCCCTATGCGCCTTCGTGCCGCCCTTCGCCCGTTATCCCTACGAGGTCTGGATCGCTGGGCGACAAGCGGTACAAGGTCCTTGGGCGTTCGATCGCGAAGGTTTCGAGGCCTACGCCTACCTCCTCGGGGCAGTGACACGCCGCTACGATGCGCTGTTCGGCCGCGAGGCCCCTACAATGATGTCGTTACAGGCCGCGCCGGGCGGGCAGGCGTCAAACTTTCAGTTCACCACACAGTTCTACTGTCTGCTGCGCGCGCCCGACCGCCTGAAGTACTTCGCGACCGTCGAGCATGCGAGCCGCGTCTTTACCGTCGACGTGATGCCGGAAGCCGCCGCGAAAGTCTTGAGGGAAGCTATTTGATGTCCACGACCAAGGACGAGCAGCTCAAGAGAACGTTCGCGTCCGAGTTCGGCCGCCGCGCCGCAGTCCAAGTCAGCGTTCCTGGACGCGTGAATCTGATCGGGGAACACATCGACTACACGGGCGGCACCGTCTTGCCGACGCCCATTCCAGGACGCTTACGCCTCCTCTTCACGGCTGGCGGAACCACTGTCACGGTCCGCTCGCAACGGTTCGCCGAACCGGTCGAGCGGGAGCTTGAAGAAGCAATTGACGGTCATTGGTCTGACTATCTGCTCGCCGGCCATCGCAAGGCCATCGCGGTTGGGCTTCTGCCCCCTGGGACCGGAGGCGAGTACCTCATCGACAGTGAGATCCCGGACGGCGCCGGGGTTTCCTCGTCGGCAGCGCTTCTCGTCGCGCTTCTACGCGCCGCCGCCGAGACGACAGCCCGCACCACCCCGCCCGAGCAGCTCGCCCGCTGGGCTCAGGAGGTTGAGACCCAGGACATCGGCATGCCGTGCGGGATCATGGATCAGATGGCCGTCGCTGCCGGTGAACCGGGCTTCGCGATGGCGCTGAACACCCGGACGCTTGCCTATCGGCAAGTCCCTCTGCCGACAGGTTACGCCTTTCCGGTCCTGCACTCCGGTCTGAAGAGGCAACTCGCCGATGGGGCTTACAAAGCGCGCCGTGATGCTTGCGCCGAAGCTGCCGAAGCGTTGGGACTGGCCTCCATCGAAGATCTCAGCACCGTCGACGATGACGGCTTGGCACGCGCAGCGGCCCTACCCGATCCTATCGCACGACGAGCCCGGCATGCGATCACCGAGCATCGCCGAGTTCTTCGCGCCATCGAGACGCTCGCGAACGGCGACGTTCAGTCTTTCGGCGCCTTGATGAACGAAAGTCACCGTTCGATGCGGGACGACTTCGAGATCGTGCCGAAGGCGATGGACGAGATGACCGAGCATGCCTGCCGGTCCGGCGCCTTCGGCTCTCGCCTCACGGGCGGCGGGTTCGGTGGCTGCTTCGTCTCTTGCGTACCGTCGGAGCGACTCGGTGCCTGGCTGGTCGCGATGAGAACCGCCTTCCCTGACACGTGGGTCGTCACCGAGGGCCTGATCGCTCCCGAGGAGCATTAGCATCGGTCGTTGAGAGGCGCTGGGAGGTACCGGCCGGCGGCCACAATGCTGATTTGCGAGCCATTCGCGGCATTCTGAACTCGAAGGTCTTGTCGCCGAGCGCGGCGGTCGCCGTAGCAGGACACAGATATTGCGAGCGCGCTGACGGAACGGATCAGCGCGAAGCGGTAGACCTTTGGCTTGCCCCCCCCTCCCGAGTGGTCGCGACTATATGTTCGGACGAACCTTGGAAAGATGGCGGTGTGGGCAGATAGGGGGACAACCCTAAGAACATTATCGGAGAGCCACCTTCGGTGCCAGTTCTATTTTTAAGGATCATACCACGGTGTCCTGGAGAGCTGCGATGGTCACGACAGCATTCTTCCGGTGGCGGAGCCATTCGCGACTAAATCTCCTAGCGAGAGCATTTCCTGATACGTCACCGCGGACCCGCCACAATTTTGCCATTCTAAATGATAGTTCGTTAGCGCTATCAGCGCTGGCATACGTTTTGTAAGGGGCTGATCGAGAGAGGCTTTGAGGGGATCATTGTGAAGCGGACAGCGGCAAAACTGCCGGGACAACACGCTCTGCGTAGCGTTTGCGACCGGATCGTGGTGATCAACCTGCCGTCTCGCCAGGACCGGCGGACCGCGATCGGCGGCGAGCTGGCGCGGCTCGGCGTGACGCTCGGCGAGGG
>NZ_JACHOB010000012.1 GCF_014199615.1 Parvularcula dongshanensis
TGCGCGACCGGCGCGTCGCAGACGCCCCTGACAGACGGCTGGTCGATCGTCCGCGACCTCGGCGTCGGCGAGCCGCGAAGCGGTCAACGGGGCCTTGTCGCACCGCCGGACGCGGAGGTCGTCTACCTCCGCCATACGGGCTAGGACAGCTGGGAGGTCTCGCTGACCGGCAACCTCGCCGACCCGAACCAGGAGGCGGTCTGGCTCCGCGCGAGCGACAAGTCGGTCGGGCTCGCCGCTGCTGGCGAGGTGCGCGACAGGGTCCGCGGCCGCAACGACGCTTGCATCGTGAAGGAGAAGGCGCCGCGGCGCGTCGCCGGTTACACCGGCTGCAACTCGGTCCTCACCGCTCCTCGCGGCGTCCTCGGCAAGACCGCTGCCGCCGCGGCGGCCGGCTTCACGCCGGAAGGCGCAGCGGCGGACCCGATCTCCTACGCCGCGCACCCGCCGTGGATGCGGGAAGCGCTCGCCGGTCTCGACCTCGATCGGCTCTACGCGGATGCGGCAGCACATCGTGCGGGCTTCGCGGCGGAACAGACCGATAAGCTGCGAGCCGCTGCTGCCGCCTATGACGCCGCAGCGGTCGAGGCCGAGCGGCAGGCTGAACTCGAGCGGGAAGAAGCTGCCCAGCGAGAGGCCGAGTACCAGGCGAGCCTTGCCCCTTGGCGGGCGTCGCTCGCTCCAGGCGACCGGACGGCCTGCGGCCTCGTCGTCAAGGTCGACCCACCCATCGTGCAGATCCAGTACGCCGAGGTGCCCCGCTGGGTCCGGATCGACCAGATCGTCCCGGCAGGAACGTTCGAGGGCGATCCAGACGTTACGAAGGGGATCCGCTACTGCGCCCGGCTCTAAGCACCAGAGGGTCCGGGTCTGACGCTGTCGAGACTCCTGACGCTAACGCGCATTCCGGCATCGGCACGACGCATCCGCCGGCGCCGCTTATGAACGCTTTGGGTCCGACAAGCGCGGAAGCTCGGCGACGTTTGCCGGCATGCGGAAGCCGCAAGCCTCGGTAATCCGGTTCAACGCGGCGTAGCTAACCCTGCTCGGCGTGCTGGCATTCTCGATCTTGACGAGGCGCGCCTTCGGCCAACCGACCTTCTCGGCAAGCTCCGACTGAGCAAGGCCGGCGGCTTCCCGCATCTCTCGGACAAGGTATGCGACGCGATGCGCGACCTGCCCCTCTTCCATGGCGTCGCGAATGACAGGATCGCTCTTCAGCATCGCAAGAAAGTCGGCCCCACTGATATCCGAACCGGCCAACGCGATCTCCTCCTTGCCTAAGGTTGAGCATACCATGTGCCGAGATCGGCGTAGATAGCGAACGGCGTTGAGATCCGCGCTCGCGTGAGGGTGCGCCCCACGACGTCCTCAGCATCAAGCTCGGCGCTCTGCCTTACTCAGAGGCCACCCCCTAGACGACGTCGACGCAAGCGAGACGAGCGCGGACGGTCGACGCGTAGACCCACGCGGATCACCGCGCTCAGCACTGATGAGCTAGACCTCGCCGCCGACTGGCACTTGGCGTAACGGGTCATGCTCGGCGCGGAAGCGGCCAACCTCGGACGCGATGGCTGCCTACCGCCTCTGTGTCGGCGCACGCAGCGGGCGTGGCGCCAACCGACCGAGATGTTCCGGTTGTCGAAGACGGCTTCCTCGGGGGTGCTCGGTGGCCTGCGCGAATGCTTTAGCGAACCGTCGGCTAGGTGACGACGACTGAGTCGCTCGAATGAGATGCTATCGGGCTTCAGGAGATCGAAGACTGACGACGACCTTCCGAAGCGTTGCCGTCATCACTTTGCGCAAAGGCGGCGTAGCACGCTTTTCAGCGTTGACTTGAGGCCTGCGAGCATTCCCGGAGGACGACCGCGAGGTGACCAGTGTGGTAGCTCCTTGACGGTTGTCGGCATACGGAAGCCGCAGACTTTGGCGATCTCGTTCATCGCCGCGTAGGTTAGATTCGTCGGTTCGGTTGGGTTCTCGATCTCGACGACCCGCTCTTCAGACCACCCGAGCTTCTCCGAGAGCTGCGATTGGCTGAGGTCAGCAGCCTCACGCATGTCGCGGACGAGACCAGCAACCCGCTGTGCCATCCGCCCCTCCTCGAGCGCGGCGCGGGCCGCTGGGTTCTGTTCGAGCCTTCTGAAAAGAGCGGCGGCACGGTCCGAGGTTGTCATCTAGACCTCATTCTTAGTCCAACCTTTAGGGCATTCTGGAAGCTACGTCGCGCACATTTTTCGCCTCACCCTACTGGAAGGGCGGATCGTGTGCCTTCTACGACCTCACTATCAGTCTACCGCGTACATTCTGCTTCTTGCCAAGAAGCGCCGCAGATTGGTCTCCAGCTCACCTGTTTGTTAAGCGTTTGAGTATCAAAGCCCGAATGGCGCAGAAGCGGACATCGACGTGACGCGAGCGGAGTGTTTTGTCAGGCCTGACGCCGCCATTAGCAAAGTTCACTACGGTTCAGTTTGAGGACACTCCGACTTTCACTCCAGGACCTGCGACAAAATTGGCTCTCTTGCAAAGTGAATACTTATCCAAGTTCACAGTATATCACGAGGGTCATGCCCCGCCCCTTGCCATTCCGTAGCCGCGGCGCGGAACGGGAAGGAGGTACGCGATCAGTGCGCATGGACAGGAAAGGTAAGTTTGACTTCGAATGTATGGCCTTCGACCATTCGTTCGATCGTCGCGTCAAGGGTACGTGCACAGTGTGCCAATAATACTGACCCAAACCCACCCTGCGATGTTTTGCTTCTCAACTCGAACTCGTCTCCACGTCCTGAGCCTAGGTGGGTCGTCTCAGTCCAAGATACACGCACTTTTTGCGGTGTTTCGCTTCCGATAAAGACGTTGATCAGTTGCCTGTTCCCAGTTGTCGTTCCGTATTTGATTGAGTTCGTCGCGAGTTCGTACAGTATCATCGATAGCGCTTCGAGCCTGCCCCGCGGCAGAAACGTGTTTGCGTCGAGACAGACGTCCGACCGCCACTCCGCCGATAAGAAGGCACGCCCCAAATCAGTCAGCATGGAATCCGCGAACCAAGCTAATGAGTGCGCTTCGTCGTCTCCGTCCGTGCAGTGCAAGCCGGAGGACGTTCGGTGAGCCGATGCCAAAGCGGCGGTCTGCGAAAGAAGCGTATCGGCTAGTTCGTCTACGTTGTCGATCTTCCGTCTGTTCACCTCGATCAGTGCTGAGATCATCGCGAAGATGTTGTTCATCCTGTGAAGGAGTTCGCGTTCGTACATGCCCTTAGGCAAGGCGAAACTACTGGGATCAAGCGAAACGAAAGGAGAGGCTGTAACAAGAGGAATGGCGGAACGTTGGCGAGACATCGTGAACCTCCGAGGATCTTAGGTTCTTCTTCATGTCTCTTTTTTGCCAGCGAATGTCAGCGGATCGTATGCCACTGCGTCTATCTGAAACGTCACGTTCAGTGGGAGGAAAATGGATATGAAACATCTGGTCGCGTTCAACTCAGCCGGGCATCTTCCTCAGTTATGGACCTAGTGACACGCATCTTGATCGTAGATGACGATGAGGAGATACGCGAACTCGTCAATGCCTTCCTCCGCCAGCACGGATTCGATGCCGACGCTGTCGCCAATGTTGGAGAGATGCGGGCAGCGCTGGCGGAGAACCCCTACGATTTAATCGTACTCGACGTGATGATGCCGGGTGAGGACGGACTGAGCGCCTTGAGATCGCTGAGGGACGGACCTCCTGTAATCATGCTCTCCGCGATCGGCGGCGACATCGATCGGATCGTCGGCCTTGAGATGGGCGCTCAGGACTATCTCGCAAAGCCCTGCAACCCGAGAGAGTTACTAGCACGCATTCGTACGGTCCTGCGACGCCATGAGGGACTGCAAAGTCCGGACGTTCAGGGCTCGGGTCTGAGCGCGAGCGAAGCGTTGACCTTTGAAGGTTGGCGCCTCGAACTATTAGGAAGAACGCTGCGGGACCCGGACGGTGTGATCGTCAACCTCACCGATGGCGAATTCCGTCTGCTTCGTGCCTTCGTAGAACGACCCCAGCGGGTTCTAAGCCGCGATCAGCTACTGGACTCCGCCCGCGGAGCAGACACTGAATCTTATGATCGGGCCGTAGACGTGCAACTCAGCCGACTTCGGCGCAAGCTGCGGGTCAACGGGGCAGACTCCGAACTGATCCGGACGATCAGAAACGAAGGCTACATGTTCACACCGCGGGTTCGCAGAGTCTGAATGTATGGTGCTCGGTGATAGGCCCGCTTCGCTGCATCATGTCGCCAGGGTAACCCGAGCTTGCAGCCCCCCTTCGGGGAGATTGCTCAGTGCCACTTCGCCGCCATGGGCCCGAGCAACCGTTCGAGCGACCGAGAGACCCAGGCCGATTCCCCCCGTTCGCTTATTGCGTGATCCTTCCGCCCGGTAGAACGGGTCGAAGACACGCTCGAGCTGGTCCGGTGGCAGGCCAGCGCCGTCATCGTCAATCTCTACGAACGCCCTGCCTTCTTCTGAGCCCAGCCGTACTGTTGCCCCGCCTCCCCCATAGGTCAGCGCGTTGTTGAGCAAATTAGTCAAGAGTGCGCGCAACGCGATGGGATCGCCGTGCACTACGAGCCGGTTCCCGGGCTCGACCTTAATCTGCCCTCCCATCTCGGCGGCATTGTCCGTCACGCTTTCGACGAGCGCCCGCAAATCGAGCCTCTCCTTGCTCGGAACGCGCGAAGCATCGCGGACGAAGGAGAGCGTTGCCGCGATCATGTCTTCCATCTCTTTGATATCAGCTTGCGCCTTGCGCCGGGCAGGCTCTTCGAGTCCTTCGAGGCGGAACGCCAGGCGGGTGAGCGGCGTACGGAGATCGTGAGCGATCGCGCCGATCATCCGTATTCTGTCATCGACGTAGGCCCTGAGGCGGGCCTGCATCTCGTTGAAGGCCACAGTCGCCTTGCCGACCTCGGCCGGACCGCTCAGCGCGATGTTCTCGGCCTGCGGATCCCGTCCTAGCTGTTCCGCTGCGTCGGCGAAGGCGCGGATCGGCGCGGTCAGCCTACGCGCGAAGAGGTAAGCGATCGGCAGCACGAGCAACATGGTCGCGAGGAGCCAAAGGAGGAGCCGCGCCTGCCAGGCTTCGATTAGGGCGCCGCGGCGAGGCGTGACCCACACCCAGCTCTCCTTGCCGCGCGCGGCGGCGACGAACCCCTCGGTGCGTTGGGGTCCAACCCCGTATGGCCGCGCCGAAGGCCGCGGCATACCGCGCCTGACGTCCGGCGGGAGCGGCGGCAGCTGTGGTCCCGGCCCGCGCCGCAACACGACGCGCACCTGTGACGGATCCCGTCCCAGCGTCGTTGCGAGCGTCTGCCTCAGCTCGCGTTCGACGAAGTCCTCCTCGCTATCCGCTGGAGGGTGTGGAGCTCTTTGGGCCCGCAGCCGCTCCTGGGCGTACTGGGTCGGTTCTCCGAGGAGCACGCTCGCCACCTCCGCGGCCTCGAACCTCGTCCTCTCCGGTGGGCGCGAGGTCAGGATGACGGCGACGTTTACCGCTTGCGACACGAGTACGCTGAACAGCACGAGGCCGACGACCTGCGCCAGGATCGGTGCCCTTAAACCCATAGATCGCTTCACCCTGCCCAAACCGAGCATATGCAGTTCCTTACGAGGCTCGTCTGATGCTCCCGCTACGTTGCCGCGGAATGCCACTCGGTGTCGGGCCGGAAACATGCCGGACATACGGGCGCAGGATTGAAGACGTACAGAGGTAGCATCGAGAAGCGAGGCGAAGGATCGGTGACGTGCGGAGCACATGGGGCGTTCTGATCTTGGGACTCGCAGCGGTAGCGAGCCTGTCATCCGGGTGTTCGACCCGGCGCGGCCCGCCGCGCGGGGACGGCCCGCCATCCTTCGGCGGCGGGGGCGGCCTAATGAACGGCGAGTTCTACGCGCGGCCTGTCGCCCTCCTGTTTGCCGGATACGATCAGGACCATGACACAATCGTCACCTGGCCCGAGGCCGAGGCGGGCATCGCTGTAGGCTGGGCCGACGCTGGCGGGCAGGCGCGGATTGCCGGTATCGCCTTCACCGAGTGGTCGGAGCGGAACCTGGGAAGCAAGGGTGCGCTGCCAGGCCTTTTCAGTTTCGATCGCAACCGTGACGGCAGCGTCGATGCTGAAGAGTTCGCCCAGCACCTGCGCGACGAGTTCGAAGCGCTCGATCGCAACAAGGATGAGGCTCTCAGTCGCAGCGAGCTCGTGCGCGAGATGGCCATCCGTACCGAAGGTCCCGGCGGCGGCGGACGGGGGCGCCGCCAGCCGCCGGGCGACATGCCCCCCAGGCGCTAAGAACCAGAACGCTTCCCTACGTTGAGCCGCCCAAGCCCGATCGACCCACCCCGTTACACATCGCGACGAAGTAGCCCCATGCTGACAGTAACGAGCGACGAAACCAGCGTAGAGCGCTCCGGTATGACAAACTCTCGCGGCTCTGCGGGCACCAATCAGAAGGGGTGGATGGTCGTCGGCGCGGTCGTCCTCGCCGTTCTCATAGGAACCCTCGTGCTGCGCGGCGCCTCGTCGGGCAGTGAATCGGCCTACCGGACCGCGACCGCGACGGTCTCGGACCTCGAAATGGTCGTCACGGCGGTCGGCAAACTCCAACCGCGCGAGACAGTGGACGTCGGCGCGCAGGTGTCGGGCCAACTCACCAACATCGCCATCGAGATCGGCGATGAGGTCGAGAAGGGCCAGCTCCTCGCAGAGATCGATCCGGCCGTCCTCGAGGCGCGGGTCGCGGCGGACGAGGCGCAGCTGCGCGAACTGCGGGCGACCTTGTCCCAACGGCGCGCCGAACACCGACTTGCCAGCGTACAAGCGGCGCGCAACGAACGGCTGCGCGCGCAGGACGCCATCTCCGCGCAGGACACTGAGGCCACCGAAGCCGCCCTCGAGGTCGCCGCGGCCCAAGTGGAACAGATCGAGGCGCAAATCGAGCGGGTCACCTCGACCCTCAACGAGGACCGAACGAACCTGAACTACACGAAGATCTACGCGCCGATGAGCGGAACCATCGTCAGCGTATCGGCGAGCGAGGGGCAGACCCTCAACGCGAACCAGGCCGCGCCGGTCCTCATGCAGATCGCGGACCTCGGTGAGATGGTCGTAGAGGCCGAGGTCTCCGAGACCGACGTCAGCCGCCTTACGCCCGGCATGCCCGCCCGCTTCAACACCCTCGGCGACGCAGAGCGGCAGTGGACCTCGACCGTTCGTCAGGTGCTTCCGCAGCCTGAGGTCGTCAACGACGTCGTCCTCTACAAAGCGCTGCTCGACGTGATGAACGAAGGGCGCGTTCTCCTACCGGAGATGTCGGCCCAGGTCTTCTTCATCGAGGACAAGGCAGAGCAGGCCGTCAGCGTGCCCCTGGCGGCGCTCCAGCGCCGACCGGCGGGCGGGCGGAGCGCAGTGCCGCAGACTGGCGAGGGAGACGGGGCTAGCGCGCCTGACTTGGCGCGGCGTACGGGCCCGTTCGCTGCGAGGGCCGAGGCGACGCCTGCGCCTAGCGCAGCGCTTCAGACAGTCCGAGAGGCGAAGGCGCAGCACCCGGACGGCGAGGTCGGCATGGTGCTGGTCATGACCGACGGAGAGCTCCGCCCCCGCCCGGTGCTGGTTGGTCTCAAGACTCGGACCGACGCCGAGATCTTAGAAGGACTCAAGGTAGGCGAGGCGGTCGTGATCGGCGAGGTGGCCCCCGCCCCGGCTGCGGCGCGCAGGCAGAACGGTGCGCGCCCCGGCGGGTTTCCGCCGCCGATGATGGGCCGCTAGCATGAGCAACTTGCAGGACCGGCGGTCGGACGACCGGTCGAACGCGCCGGAGAATGCCGCCCTTCTCGTCCTTGAGGACGTTAGTCGGACCTATCGGAGCGGCCCGGCTGAGGTACGGGCCCTGGACTGCGTCTCGCTGACCATCCGAGAAGGCGAGTTCGTGTCGATCATGGGACAGTCAGGTTCCGGTAAGTCGACGCTGATGAACGTCCTTGGTTGCCTCGACCGCCCCACAGCGGGCCGGTACCGCGTCGCCGGCCGGGACGCCGGAGGTCTGGAAGCCGACGAACTCGCCGCGCTCCGCCGCGAAACCTTCGGTTTCGTCTTTCAGCGCTACAACCTTCTGTCCAACGTGAGCGCCGCGGAGAACGTCGAGGTGCCTGCCATCTACGCAGGAACGCCGCCCCCGGCGCGCCGGTCCCGCGCGAACACCCTCCTTGCGACGCTCGGTCTCGGCGACCGGACGCACCACCGCCCGAACGAGCTGTCGGGCGGTCAGCAACAGCGCGTCTCGATCGCCCGTGCGCTGATGAACGATCCCGCTGTCGTCCTCGCGGACGAGCCGACCGGTGCGCTCGACAGCCGGTCCTCCGAAGAGGTCATGGCCCTCCTCAAAGAACTGCACGCCGCCGGCCGGACCGTGATCGTTATCACGCACGACCCAGAGGTCGCCGCCTTCGCGCCGCGACGCATCGCCCTCAGGGACGGACGGGTGATCAGCGATGAGGGAAGCGGGATCGCCGTCCGCCCACACCGGCCCGACGCAGCCGAGGACGGAGGCACCGTCGGCGTTGCGCAGCGGCTAAGCGAAGCGGTGAAGACTGCCCTACGCTCGCTTCGCGCCAACGTGTTCCGCACCGCCCTAACGCTCCTCGGCGTCGTCATTGGCGTGGCAGCGGTCGTCACGATGCTAGCCATCGGCGAGGGTAGCCAGCGCGACGTGCTCTCGCGCATCGAAGAGATGGGATCCGACCTTCTCTTCGTGCGGCCGGGCGCACCCGGCACCCGCACCCGCGGCGATGCGGTCGCGACGCTCACGGTCGGCGATGCCGAGGCGCTCGCCGGTCTCGACAACGTGCTGGCCTCGGTACCTGAGCGCGAGGGCCGTGCCACGCTAAGAGCGAACGGAACGGATTACGCCACCAGCATCACTGGGACGAACGCGGACTACCCGACCGCGCGTAGCCGGGACGTTTCCGAGGGGACCTTCTTCCAGGCAAGCGACCTTGCCTCCTACAGCACAGTGGCGGTACTAGGCCGGACGGTCGCAGACAACCTGTTCCCCAACGGAGGTGCCATCGGGAACTACGTGCTGATCAGCGGCGTCCCGTTCACCATCATCGGCCTTCTCGAAGAGCGCGGCGCGAGCAGCTTCGGACAGGATCAGGACGACGTCGTCCTAGTACCGATCACGACAGGGTTCGTAAGGCTGTTCGGCCGTAGCTATCTGTCCTCGCTTACCGTTCGGGTCGCCGACACGGCTACCATTGCACAGACCGAGAGCGAAATCGTCTCGAGCTTGATCGCGCGGCACGGAACGGAAGATTTTCAAGTCCGTAACACCGCCTCCCTTCTCGAGACGGTTCAGGGGACGCAGCGCACCTTCACGATCCTGCTCGGCTCGGTCGCGGCGGTCTCACTGATAGTCGGCGGCATCGGCGTAATGAACATCATGCTCGTGAGCGTCTCCGAGCGCACCCGGGAGATCGGTGTGAGGATGGCGACGGGCGCGCGCCGGTCTGACATTATGCTGCAGTTCAGCACGGAGGCGCTCGTCGTCGGCTGCCTTGGCGGCGTGATCGGCGTGCTCGCGGGGGTGGGCACGGCCCTAGGCGCAGCGCGGCTCGGCACCACGATTGCCCTGACCCCAGAGCCAGCGATCCTCGCCTTCTGCTGCGCCGTCGTGACCGGGCTGGTCTTCGGTTATTTGCCGGCGCGCCAGGCAGCCCGAATGGATCCGGTGCGCGCCTTGGCGACGGAGTAGAGGAATGCGGAGCGTTCTGGTTCGAAGCACTGCCGTACTCGCACTCGCGGCCTGCGCGAGCGTCCCTGCCCCAGGGCGCGAGGCGGAGGCGGAGGCGGCGCTTCCTGCGAGCTACCGGATCGCGACCGACGGCACCGCTACGCCAGCTCTATGGTGGAGAGCCTTCGGCGAACCCGAGCTGGCAGACTACGTCGAGCGGGCGCTGTCGCAGAACCTTGACCTTACCGCCAGCACCGCGCGCGTTGCGCAGGCTCGCGCACGACTTCGGATCGCGGGCGCCAGCCTGCTGCCATCGGTGAACGCTAGCGTCGGTGCACAGACGAGTTACAGCGGAGCCGAGCAGCAACGTCTTGTAGACGGTTTCGTTACGACCGAATCCTGGCGGACAGCCACGTCGGGCAGCGTGCAGATCTCCTATGAGTTGGATCTGTTCGGCGCCAACAGGGCGGGCCGTCGTAGCGCAGCGGCGAGCTACGACGCGCAACGTTACGCGGATGATGCCCTGCGCATCACGACTGCGGCTGATACCGCTTCGGCCTACTTTTCGGTTCTCGCAGGTGCCCAAAGCCTCGCGATCGCGCAGTCGAGCCTGGAAGCGCTCGAACGCATCTCGCGCATCGTGCAGCTTCGCTACGACGAAGGCGCCGTGTCCGGCCAGGACCTCGCGCGTCAGCGCGCCGAGGTCGCGCAAGCTCGCAGTCAGATTCCGAGCCTCGAGGCGCAGCTCGACGCGAGCCGCCAAGCGCTGGCGCTGCTTCTCGCCGAAGCGGTGCCGCCCGCGCCGCTCGAGAACCGTGACCTCTTGTCGTTCAACGTACCGACCATCGCGACCGGACTACCGGCAGATCTCCTGTTGCGACGCCCCGACCTCCGTAGCGCGCAGGCGAATCTGGCGGCGGCTGATGCAGACGTGGCCGCGGCCCGCGCCGCATTGTTCCCGTCGATCGACCTGTCCGCCAGCGTCGGCACGAGCAGCCTCTCCGACCCCGCGGCGACGGCGTCCTTTGCGGGCTCTCTCGTCCAGCCGATCTTCCAGGGCGGTCGCCTTCGCGGCCAACTCGCGGAGCGGTTGGCGCGCCTAGATGAACTCGATGCCGATTACCGCCGAACGGTCCTCACCGCCTTCCAAGAGGTCGAGCGTGCTCTGAGCGGTCTCCAGGCGAGCGCGGCGCAAGAACAAGCTTTGATAACCGCCGCTGAGGCCGCTGCCGAGGCCTTCCGCATCGCTCAGGTGCGCTACGAGGATGGGGCGGACGACCTTCTCAATCTTCTCGACGCAGAACGGTCGCTGAGTAGCGCTCGTTCAGGGCTGGTGACTGCCCGTTTCGATCGTCTAACGGCAGCTCTCGACCTCTTCCGGGCACTGGGAGGCGATTGGTCGTCCAGCTGACGGATGTGAATCAGAACTGCCGACCAGCCGAGAAGCGGAAGAACTGATCTTCATCGTAGTCCTCCTTCTTCAGAGTCTTGGCGATGTCGAACTGGACGGGCCCGAAGGGTGAGTTCCAGTTGATCGAAATCCCGGCAGTCTGGCGGAAGCCGAAGCGGTCCTGAACCGGGGCATCGTAGAGTCCGTCTCCGTTGTAGTCGACCCACCGGTCGAGCTCGGCATTCACAAGCTTATCCTCCTCATCAACGCCGCCCAAGACGCCGAAGTCGGTGAAAAGGGCCGCCTTAATGCCGTACTGCGGCAGCTCGAGTGGGATCGGAATCTCGACGGTACCGATCCCGTAAGCCTTCGCTCCAAGCGCTTGATCACCTGAACTGGTAAAGTACCGTGGCCCTACCCCGGCGATGTCAAAGCCACGGAATCCTCGATTGCCGCCGAGAAAGAAGCGGTCGTTGATGCGAACGCCGTCACCGCCGAAGCCTTCGATGTAGCCAAGGTTCGCGCGCAGCGCAGCGCTGAGATCGAACGGCAGGGGTTGATAGTATGCCGCCGAGCCCGTCGTCTTCAGGTAACGGACGTCACCTCCCAAACCTGCGAACGATTGAGACAGTGCCAAGTTGAAGCCCGATGTCGCCGACAGCGGATTGTTCCGACGATCGAGCTGAAGGGTGTAGCCGACCTGGGAAGTGACGTACCTCCCCCTGCTGTCACAGTACGGATCCCCAGTATAGGAGCGTAGGTTACAGACGTCGGTTTGGATCGTGCTCGTGCCGTCCGATTGCGTTGCAATGACCTCGTACTCGTCGTCTTCAACGCCTGGCAGCAGGACGTTAGCGGCGCTTTCGTCCGCCCCTATCGTGGCACTGGTCAATCTGTCGTAGATCAGTTCGCTCGACGACAAACCGTAGAACAGGCGTAAGGTACTGAATTCGGAGACAGGGAACCCGATGTCGACCGTAGAGCCAACGCTATCCGTCAAGTAGCCAGCCTCTTCCTCGTAGTCCGTGCGCGACGTGTACAAGGATATTCCCGTCGCGAGATTGCGGTTGAGGCTTCGTGGTTCGCGGAAGGTCACCTGTGCCCGTTGGGAACGCGTCGCGGTCGACAGGTCAACGAGCACGTACTGGCCACGGCCCAACAGGTTCCTCTCTTCCAGGGAGACATTCACTAGGAAACCGCTGTCCGAAGAAACGCCGCCGCCGATCTGGAAGCTGCCGGTGGATTGTTCGGTCACGTCGACGTCGAGGATCGTGCGGTCCGGGGCGGAGCCCGGAAGCTCTTGGATCGA
>NZ_JACHOB010000013.1 GCF_014199615.1 Parvularcula dongshanensis
GAGAGCCTGATCCCGACGGGCCGTGTCACCCCGGTCGAAGGCACCCCCTTCGACTTCCGCGAAGCCAAGCCGATCGGCGAAGACATCCGCGACGGCGGTAACGATCAGATCGCGCAGGCTCGCGGCTACGATCAGAACTTCGTTCTGGACGGCGACGCAGGCGGCGAACCCCGCCTCGCCGCCCGCGTGCACGACCCCGTCTCCGGACGGACGATGACGCTATTGTCGGATCAAGCCGGGCTGCAACTCTACACCGCCAATCACATGAACGGCACGGTGGCGGGCAAGGGAGGCACGCTCTACCGGCAGAGCGACGCGCTGTGCCTCGAGCCCGAGAACTTCCCCGACGCGCCGAACCAGAGGGGCTTTCCCTCCGCCCGGCTCGACCCCGGCGACACCTACCGCAACGTGATGGTGCTGCGCTTCACTGCCGACGGCGCGCTCTAAGAAAGAAGGCCCGGCCCCTCCCCCCAGGACCGGGCCTTCCCGCTTCGACCGACCGCTCCTTGTCAGTCGAAGACGTAGCGGACCTTGAAGTAGTAGGCCCCTCCCACGAAGCCGGAGGGCGATCCTTCCGGGTAGAGCTGTCCCAGGCTCAGCGCATCGGGGTTCTTATCAGGATAGTTGTCGAAGACGTTGGTCGCACCGGCGATCAGTTCGAGCTTGTCGGTGAGGAAGAAGCCGAGCTCGGCGTCGAAGTTCAGCTCGTCGCCCTGCCCCCCCGTTCCGTTCGACGTGTCCTCCCACTCGCCGAAGTAGACCGCCCGCAGAAGGGCGCGCCAGCGGTCTTCGACATGGGTCAGCGTGAACGCCCCCTTCAACTCGGGAAGGAGCTCTTCGAGCGCGGCGACGCGGGTCTCGTCGATCGGATTGATCTCGCCAGGATCGTCCACCTTCGTGTCGATGTAGGCGAACGACAAGGTCGCGTCGGACGCGCCGGTCCGGGTCAGCGAGAACGGCATGGTCCCGACGACTTCGACGCCCTGCGTCGTCGTATCGAAGCTGTTCGAGAAGTACCGGAACTCGGTCAGATCCTCGAAACCGACGAACTCCGAACGGTTGATGACGCCCGCGTCCGACAGGCCGTTCAGCCCCTCGATCACCGTGCCGTAGGGGTCGAACCCGTTCTGATCGGCGACGAAGTTCAGCGCTTCGAGGAAGTTGATGTTCGCGGCCAGGGCGATCCGGTCGTTCACGTCGATGTTGAAGTAGTCGATCGTCCAGTTCGTCGGCCCGAGGTCGAAGACGGCACCGACCGAGAAGTTGGTGGACTCCTCCGTGCCCAGCGTAGGCCTGCCGCCGTCGCGCGCCTCGATGAAGTCGGCGGCGAGCTGCCCTGGTCCGGAGGTCAGCGGGATCGTGCCCTGATCCACGAGCACGCCGTTGACGTTCTGCGTCGTGACGTTGGTCACGTTGGCCTGCCCGGCGGTCGGCGCGTGGAAGCCGGTCGAGAAGGTGCCGCGGACGCGGAAGGCGTCAGTGACTCGATAGAGGCCGGACACCTTGTAATCGAGCGTGTCGCCGAAGGAGTCGTAGTCCTCGTAACGCAAGGCGCCTTGCAGCGTCAGCGCATCGGTCACGTCCGCTTCGAGGTCGGTGTAGAAAGCGTAGGCGTTCTGCTTGCTGCTGGACGACGAGGTGAACCCGCCAAAGCCGTTCGAGCTCGATGAGAAGCCTTGATCAGAGAGCGAACCGAGAGCGAAGGACGCCTGGTCGCCCTGGCTGATGTCGAACTTCTCCTCACGGTACTGAGCGCCGAAGGCCACGTTGAGATCCGAGGCGAAGCCGACGTCGAGACCGTAGGAGAAGGCCGCGTCCAAGATCGTCTCGGCCTGGCGGTAGGCGCCCGGTACGAAGTCGCGCGGGCTGTCGGGTCCCAAGGAGGCATTCAGGGTGTTGTTGATGAAGAAGCGCGTCTCGTTGACGCCGCGCACGACGGAGAAGTCGTAGGACAGGCCGGTACCGATGGGGAACGCACCCCTGATGCCGCCCGCGACGGACCAGTCCGAGTTGTCGCCCCCGAAACGCGGCGTGAAGCCACCCGGGATCGTCTCGTAGAAGGAGAAGCAGTTGGCGCTGGCCGCGACCTGGGCAAGGATGTCCGCATCGGGAATGAGACCGTCCGTACCGGTGAGCGGAATGCCGGCCGGACACTCCTCGCCGACGCCGAGCCCGTCGAGGTCGCCGACGAGGATCGACGCGACGCCTTCCTCGGCAAGCGCGCCTGTCTCCGGGTCGACGACGGGACCGGCATAGACCCCGCCCCTATTGGTCGGGTTCCGGTAGAAGAAGCCGCCGGTCACCGTCCGTTCGGCGTAGTTGCCGAAGGCGTAGAGCTCCGCGTTCTCGTTCAGCTCGTAGCCGGTGTTGACGAAGATCTTGAGGTTGTCGTCGACGTCCGGCTGCCCCCAATATTGCGGGACCTCGCCGGTGTAGCTGTTGATGGCCGAGAAGTCGGCGGCCGCCGTGTTGCCCGCCGCTATGAGCGAGGCGACGTCGCGGCGTACGATCGACCTGACGGTGCCATCGGTCTCGCCGTACTCCGCGGTGATGTTGATGAAGCCCGAATCGTAGAGCGGCAAGCCGATGTTCCCGGCGAAACGGTAGTTGTCGCCGTCTCCGTCATAGGTCGAGCCGTAGACCGCTTCCACCGTGCCTCCGTCCGGGGCCTCCTTGAGGCGGAAGTTGATGACACCGGCGATGGCGTCCGAGCCGTACTGCGAGGAAGCGCCGTCGCGCAGAACCTCGACCTGCTGAAGCGCGAGAGCCGGAATGACCGAGATGTCGGCGCCCTGAGCGCCATCCGAGATGCCGCCGCCGAGGAACGAGATGACGGAGCCGCGATGGCGCCGCTTGCCGTTGACGAGGATGAGCGTGTTGTCGGGAGACAGCGCACGGAGGTTCGCAGGGCGGATGACTGTCGCCGCGTCGGAGATCGGCTGCGTGTTGACGTTGTAGGACGGCACCGAGGTCCGCAGCAGATCCTGAACGTCGTTCGAACCCTGGTTCACGAACTCCGTACCCGAGATGACATCGACGGGGGCGAGTGATTCGGACGCCGAACGCGCCTCGCGCCGCGTGCCTGTGACGACGATCTCGTCCGCGTCATCGACCGCCCCCCGTTCGAAGGCCTCCGCTTCGCCGTTCTGGTCTTGAGACCGTGCCGGTGCGCCCCCGGGACCGAACAGCAGGACGGCGGACGTACCGAGAAGCAACGCGGTACGGGTCGAAGTTCTTCTCATGGCTTCCCTCTCAAAAGTCTCAGAAGGGCAGCTGTGCCGGCGCCGCCCACCACCGATGGTTGCTAGACGCTACGTCATAAGCAAGCATTTTCGCGCGCACTGTGACGGTTTTCTGCTATTTTCGGCCTGTCTATTGTGCTGGTGCAACATTTCTTCGGCAGTCGGCGTCGAGCGGTCAGGCTTCCATCGCGTAGGGGATCGCCTCGAGGTAGCGTTTGACGTCCTCTGCGTAGCCGCAGCTGACGCGGGAGTAGGGCGTGTGCTCTCCGTACTTTCCGCGGATCACGACCCCCTTCTCCGCCATGCGGGCACGGAAGGCGTCCGCGTCCATTCCGACGTCCACGAAGACGAAGCTCGTCTGCGAGGGCAACGGGTCCAGCCCCATCGCCTTCGTCCCTTCCATGATCATCTGCCGCGCCTGAAGCAGCTTCGACTTCGACGTCTTCAGAAACGCCTCGTCGTCATAGCTCGCGATGGCCGCCGAGATTCCGGCGACGTTGGGGGAGCTGACGACGAAGTTCTGCGCTCGCTGAATCACTTCGGCCGGGCCGATCGCGTAGCCGACGCGCAAGCCCGCCATGCCGTAGATCTTGGAGAAGGTCCGGGCGACGACGACGTTTTGCCCCGCCCGGACCAGATCCATCATCGAGTTGCCGTCGGGATCGTCCGATAGCTCGATATAGGCCTCATCGATCAGGACCATCGTCTTGGGGCTGACCGTGGTGCAGAACGACCGAAGCTCGGACGGATCGATCAGGCGGCCGGTCGGGTTGTTCGGGTTGACGATGTGCACCATGCCTGTGCCTTCGCCGACACGCGCCTCGAGAGCCGCAAGGTCGACCTCGAGCTTGCCCTTCATCGGCGCTCGAACGATCCTTCCGTAGCCGTTGTTCTCGACGAAGAGAGCGGTCGAATCCCAGAAGAGCTCGGGCCCCAGGATATCGCCCTTCTTGGCGTAGGCGAGCCCGAGCGCGGTCAGCCCCTCATACGAGCCGTTGGTGATCAGGATCTGCTCCGGTCCCACGCCGTGTCGCTCGGCGATCATCTCAGCGAGGTAGGCGACGGACTTGCCTTGATAGTAGGCGCCTTGCGTGGACGCTTCGGCCAAGGCCTCCAGGGCTTTGGGGCTCGGACCGAAGGGGTTCTCGTTGAAGACGAGGTGCGCGGTTCGCGGGTCGGGACCGTAGAGACTCTCCTTCCGGCCGGGCGCGAGCGCCCCGCATTCCCGGGCGCGGGCGGCGGGCGCCAGAGCGGCACCGATAGCGGCGGCGCCCGCGGCGCCTCGTCCGAGAAGAGACCTTCGGGAAAGCGAGACCGTCATGGCGATGTCCTTCGGCTTGAGGCGGGCAGGGAGAGAGAAGCGTCGCTGCGCGGCGCCGACGGCATCGGCACGGCGACGGCGTGCGCCGGTTCCTCGGCCGCGATGCCGGTTGGTTGTGCCGGGAAGGCGTCCTTCAGCATCAACATCGCGGTGAAGACGAGGTAGCCGCCGAACGCCCGCTTCAGCGCCATGGGCGGTAGGCGGTGCGCGAGCGCGGCGCCGAGGGGTGCGGTCAGCATCGAGGTGCTGGCGATCGCGGCGAGGCCGATCAGATTGATGTAGCCCAACGACCCGGGCAGCGGGCTTTCCGCCCCGAGCCCGATCAGCACGAACCCGATCGTTCCGGGCACCGCGATGATGGCGCCGAACCCTGCTGCGGTCGCCACCGCCTGATGGATCGAACGGCCGCAGAAGGTCATGGTGAGAACCGCGATCGTCCCGCCGCCGATGCCGAGCAGCGCCGAGATCCCCCCGAGGAAGGTCGCGAGGCCGGCGAGGGCGAGGCCGCGCGGCATCGATTCGCTAAGCTGAATCCGGCTGAAGGCACGGGGAAACAGGAAGTTTAGCGAAAGGATCAGGACGCCGAGTCCGAAGATCAAGACCAGCGTGTGTCCGTCGGTATGCGATGCGAACACGAGCCCGAGGAGCACGCCGAGCACGATCCATGGCGCCCAGGCCTTCAGAACATGAAAGTCGACGGCGCCCCGCTTCGCATGGGCGTTCACGGAGCGAAGCGAGGTCAGGATGATCGTCGCGAGCGAAGTGCCGAGCGCCATGTGGACGCTGAGCTCAGGGTCGACCCCGAGAAGCGAGAAGATCGCGAGCAGCGCCGGCACGACGATGAAACCGCCCCCGATGCCGAATAGACCCGCCGCCACGCCGGTCACCGCCCCGGCGGCAAGCATGACGAGAAGCAAGACCAGCGTCTCGGGGGTGATGAGAGGTTCCACCTTAGCGGGCCGAATTCAGGGGTTGGGCCGGGCAGACGCTAACCGAACGAGGCGTCGCGGGCGCGAATGTCCGATCCCACAGCAACAACTTCATACGCAGGAGAAACCCTCTTCGCGCCGCACCATAAAATGCGCACCTGAGTCATACTCTATAACCTTAGCAACATGAAACACCACTAGTCGGTGCAGTGCAACATAGCGCGGTTCGTCGGGCGTGGCGGCGTATCCTTCCTGGGCGTTTGAGCGACATGGTGTTCCATCAGACGCTGGGAGCGGAATGACGCCGTCGCCTCACGGGCGCTCGGGACGGTGAATGTCACAGGGGCGGTTCAAACGCCCCACGGACGCTTGAACGGGGCTACCCTCAAGCTCATCCCATCCGGTCGCCTGCAGACAAATCGCGAGAGAAGGCATCTGGAAGAGAAGGCGACAAGTAGAGCGCGTCTTCCTAAGAGGCGGCATGATACGCCTCATCGCTACGCTGCTCGCCTCCGTCTTCGCTCTACCTCAGGCCGCGATCGCCCAGGGCTTCTCGGTCTCGGGCCGGACCGTTCTCGATGCGAACGGCCAGCCGTTCGTGATCCGCGGCGTCAACCAAGCCCACGCCTGGCTGCCGGAGACGACTGACGCCGCCCTCCCCGCCATCGCCTCGTTCGGCGCGAATACGGTTCGCATCGCCCTCAGTTCGGGCGAGCCATGGGGACCGACGCCGGTATCGGAGGTCGCCGAGATCATCCGACAGGCCAAGTCGTTGGGCCTCGTCACCATGCTGGAGGTCCACAACACGACCGGTTACGGCCAGCAGGATTGGGGCGT
>NZ_JACHOB010000014.1 GCF_014199615.1 Parvularcula dongshanensis
TTCCGCCTCCCGTCAGCCGTAGCGCAGGAGGCAGCGATGCTCTAACACTGGAAGTGGACCACTCGATGGGGGCCGGTCAGGGCGGCCGGTCTCGAAGACCCTTCTGCCTCAGTCTTCCGAAGACAATCGGAGGATCGCGGCGCGATCCTCCGCGTCGTCGGCCTCGAGGCGCGCGATCACTTCGTGAAAGTCGGCCCGGTCGTGGAGCGAGGCGAAGACCTCGTCGCGCTCGACGTTGAGCCGTCCCCCATACCCCGTGGCCGCGTAGCCTGAGAGGTGCGCTACCGCGGCGTCGTCATCTCCTTGCAGCGCTGCGAGGCTCGCCGCCGCAAGGTGCGCCGAGACCGCCCACTCACCGTCCCCAAGCTGTTCGACGTAATCGGCGAGCTTGGCCATCAAGGTCTCGGCGAGCGGGTCTCCGGCTTCCTCGAAGACGGGGATCATCGCGGCCACGTACACGCTGGCCCATTGGGGCATCGGCTCCTCGCCCGCGACGCCCCACTGGCCTACGAGCGCCTTGTAGATCCGGTGGGCGGTCGCAAGGTCGCCCGTCAGCTGCGCGGCGTAGCCATCGTAGATCGTCTCGCCGGGCTCCGGCGGCAGCGCTTCTCGGTTCAAGGCGGCGACGTAGGCACGCTGGCCGCGGTCGGTCGCCTGCTCAGCGGCGCGGTCGAGCATGCCGATTGTGGTGTAGAGGTCGAACAGGCCGTTGCGCGCGTGCTCGTAGCCCGGCGCGATCGCGAGCGCGCCCGGCACGACAAGAATGGGCACTCAAATCACTGGGAAATTTCTATAGCGCTCGATCGAAAGCTTCATGCTCGCATCTAGGTGCGGCCATTCGAGCAGCCGCTCTGCTCCAATCCGAACGTCCGCTTTCTGATCGATCCGATTGCCTTGAGTGTCCGATTTTGGGTGGAAAGCGGACCCTCGAGCAGATCGCCGGATTTCTGGCGTTGGGCCGGGAGGAGACTGTCCGGTTTCGGAAAGCAAGCCCCAAAAAGCAGACGGTCAGCGAGTCCTCTTCTATGACGGCTTCAGCCCTTTGTTGCGGACGTCCAGCGCACTCCCATAAACTGGCAATGGAAGCCCAAAGTGGCGTGAACCGGCAGAGGTTCGCCGTTCGGCAATTTCGGCCTCAAACCGCCCAATTGCCCCCGCGACCTGTGCATCTAGTTCGACAGCTTCATAGTTGTCCTCAGCGTCATCTAGTCCGAAGCAGTCTCACCGATCTTCTCGTCCGCTACCGTGATCATTTCCTGGAGCGCCTTCACGTGCTGCTGAAAGGCCCGTCGGCCCTTCGACGTGAGCGCTGCCCAAGTTCGCTGGCGGCCGTTCCGCGGCGCTTTCTTGATCGATACATAGCCCGCTTCTGAGAGTGTCGAGAGATGTTTCGAAAGAGCCGAGTCACTCACCTCGATGACGTCTCGAATGACCGAGAATTCGGCTTCGTCGGCGCGGAGAAGAATTGCTGCGATCTGCAGGCGCGCGGAAGCGTTGAACATCTCGTCGAGACCCACGCTCATAACCTCCCTTCACGCACATCTGCGCGATACACCCGTTCCCAGATCCAGCTGAGTCCCGATGTCCCGAGAGCGACGATTGACAACGTCACCCAGAACCATGGATCGTCGGTCGGGTTTTCGAACTGGGTGAGAACGATGACCAGCGCGGAGAAGATCAGAACGCTGATCGCGGCTACGATCCACACGGTCCTGCCTCGTTGATATCCGCTCACGAACATGCCGTGACGCTTTTTATCATCCCGGACAATCAACAACATCAGGACCATTGCCGTCACGAAGACCACGGCCGCAACATCACGAGGGAGAGCTACTGCCGCAACCATCAGCGTCATGAGCAATCCACCAGCAAAATGCCTCCAGATCGGCCACCTCATTCGTCTCGCCAGACGATCATTCGTGGACTCGAGAGCTGCCAGTGCGTCCCATGGGTCCTCGGAGTTGTTCATGTTCTTGCCTCCGTCTCGACAACCGTAGCTGCTCCTGCAGGCATTGCTCTCAAGGCCCCCTCGCTCGCCTCGGCACTTGCACGTCGCCTAACCAGATACTGAGAAACCAGAGGCCTGATCACCAGGCCGATCATATCGATGAGCACGTGCATCGCAATCGGCTTGATGACGGATCCGCTCGAGAGATAGAGCCAGAAGAAGAGCGCACCCATCGCACTGGTCGCGAGAACGCCCTTCCAACCCTGATACCAGTGCGCCAATCCGAATGCCGCGATCGAGATGGTCAGCGACGCCCATACTGATCCGGTAGCTTCCAGCACCAACAGCGGAAGGGCGGCGCGATAGAAGATCTCCTCGCTGATGCCGGCGTTCAGAGCCAGAGGGATGCAGGATGCCACCTCCTTTCCGTTGCGCGGCAGAAGAGCTTCAATGTCGCCGACCACCGGTTGTGACATCTTCTTCAACCGCCGACGCCAGACCACTGCCGTGATGGTAAGGCCTAGAAGCAAGCCACTGGCCATTCCGAGCACCGTTTCAAAGCTGGAACCTTCGGGTTCCGAAACTGCCTCGAAGGGAGCGATCAATGGCGCGAATTCAACGGGCAGAGAGTATAGTAAGTCCAGTCTCCCGAAGGTCAGTAGCACGGCTAATCCACCGACACCGAAAAGCGCCATCGGAACGAAAGTCCACCGGCGGTAAAAGCGCACCCGGTCCGCGCTGGAATCAAACTTCTTGAAAGCTGCGTAGTCGCGCGAATCGCGCCAAGACATCCACGCGAGCCCGCACAGCACGACCAGAAGGACCAAACTGTCTACCAACACCATTGCCAAACCCTCACTTTCCTCGAAGGAAAATGACTAGGCGCGATTTTCCTTCGAGGCAAGTCAAAACTTTCCTCCTTGGAAAATGACCTACACGCTACAGTGCGCGGGTAACCTGATGGCAGGAGATAAGCGGGGGTGACCGGCCCCCATCGAGTGGTCCACTTCCAGTGTTAGAGCATCGCTGCCTCCTGCGCTACGGCTGACGGGAGGCGGAG
>NZ_JACHOB010000015.1 GCF_014199615.1 Parvularcula dongshanensis
GCAGCGCGGTTACGCACGCCGTCGGCGTGAGGGGGTTGGGAGGGCGTGATGTATGACGGGGCGGGGTGTGGTTTGACGACGGCGATCATCGGGGCGGGTCCTGCGGGTCTGACGGCGGCGTATGAGCTGTTGAAGCATGGCGGGGGGTCGCATCGGCCTTTGGTGTTCGAGGCGGGCGAGATCGTGGGCGGGATCGCGCGCACGGAGAGCCATGAGGGCTACCGCTTCGACATTGGCGGGCACCGCTTCTTCACCAAGGTGGGGGAGGTGGAGGCGTTCTGGCAGGAGGTCGGGGGGGCGGACTTCGTCACCCGGCCGCGGCAGTCGCGGATCTACTACGAGGGCAAGTACTACGCTTATCCTCTGAAGATCTTCAACGCGCTCGGCAATCTGGGTCCCTTCCGGGCGGCGGGGATCATGGCGAGCTTCGCGCGCTCGCGGCTGCGGCCCTACAAGGAGGAGGAGAACCTCGAGCAGTGGGTGTCGAACCGCTTCGGCCGCCAGCTCTACGAGACCTTCTTCAAGACCTACACCGAGAAGGTCTGGGGCATCCCCTGCACGGAGATCCGGGCGGACTGGGCGGCGCAGCGGATCAAGAACCTGTCGCTGTCGAAGGCGGTGTGGAACGCGCTGACGGGCGCGAACGACACGGCGAGCCTGATCGAGGAGTTTCAGTACCCGCGCCTCGGGCCGGGCCAGATGTGGGAGCGCTGCACCGAGAAGGTGCGCGAGCGGGGCGGCGAGGTGCAGCTGCGCACGGCGGTCACGCGGGTCCTGCGGGACGGCGACCGGGTCACCGCGGTCGAGACCGAGGGGCCGGAGGGCGAGCGGCGCACGGTCGAGGCGGACCACTTCGTCAACACCATGCCGCTGCGCGAGCTCATCGAGATGATGGACCCGCCGCCGCCCGACGAGGTGCGCGCGGCGGCGGCGAAGCTGAAGTACCGCGACTTCCTGATCGTCACCTTGATCCTGGACCACCCCGACCCCTTCCCGGACAACTGGATCTACATCCACAGCCCCGAGGTGCAGGTCGGCCGGATCCAGAACTTCCGGGCCTGGTCGCCCGAGATGGTGCCGAACCCCGACCACGCCTCGATCGGCATGGAGTACTTCTGCCACGAGGGCGACGGGCTGTGGGAGAGCACCGACGAGGCGCTGATCGCGCAGGCCGGCCGGGAGCTCGAACAGCTCGGCCTCGCCAAGGCGAGCACCGTCATCGGCGGCAAGATCATCCGCCAGCCCAAGGCCTACCCCGTCTATGACGGCGAGTACCGCGCCGCGCTCGACACCCTCTCCGGTTGGATCGACGGCCTTGAGAACTTCCAATCCGTGGGACGCAACGGCATGCACCGCTACAACAACCAAGACCACAGCCAGCTCACCGCCATGCTCGCCGTGAAGAACATCCTCGGCGAACACCACGACCTTTGGACCGTCAACGTCGAACGCTCCTACCACGAAGACTTCACCACCGAAGAGAAGACCAAACGACAAGAACAAGGCCCCATGAACGGCGCCGCCGCGGTGCCAACACGATGAG
>NZ_JACHOB010000016.1 GCF_014199615.1 Parvularcula dongshanensis
CCGCCGCCGATCTGGAAGCTGCCGGTGGATTGTTCGGTCACGTCGACGTCGAGGATCGTGCGGTCCGGGGCGGAGCCCGGAAGCTCTTGGATCGACACGTCCGAGAAGTAGCCGAGCGAGCGCACGGCGCGTTCGGACCGGTCCAGAAGCACGCGGTTGAAGGCGTCGCCCTCGGCCAGGCGCATCTCGCGGCGGATGACCCGGTCGAGGGTCGAGATGTTCCCGCCGATGTCGATCCGCTCGACGTAGACGCGCGGGCCCTCGTTGACCTCGAAGGTCACGTCGATGGTCCGCGTCTCCTCGTTGCGGTTCAGGCGCGGGTTGACCTCGACGAAGGCGTAGCCCGCGACGCCGGTCGCGAAGGTGATCGCTTCTTCGGCCTGTTCCATCAGCTCGGAGTTGAACTGCTGGCCGGTCCGGACGGGGATCGAGCGTTCGAGGACCGAGTTCGGCACCCGCGATAAGGTCGTGCGCACGTCGACGCGCCCGAACTCGTATTGCGGCCCCTCGTCCACCGTGAAGGTGATGAAGAAGTCCTTCCGGTCCGGCGTCAGCTCGGCGACGGCGGACGTGACCGAGAAGTCGGCATAGCCCTGCTGCGTGTAGAACTCGCGCAGCAGCTGGCGGTCGTAGTCCAGGCGGTCGGGGTCGTAGTTGTCGTTCGACTCGAGGATGTCCCACCAATGGCTCTCGGCGGTCAGGACCGCGCCGCGAAGCTGGGAGTCGGTGAAGGCCTCGTTGCCGATGAAGTTGATCTTGGCGACGCCGGTCTTCGGCCCCTCCTCGATCTCGAAGATGACGTCGACGCGGTTCTGCGG
This sequence comes from Parvularcula dongshanensis, assembly GCF_014199615.1. Classification (GTDB taxonomy): domain Bacteria; phylum Pseudomonadota; class Alphaproteobacteria; order Caulobacterales; family Parvularculaceae; genus Parvularcula; species Parvularcula dongshanensis. Next base: position 819 of record NZ_JACHOB010000016.1, read on the forward strand.
CAGCTCGACGATCTTGGGCGTCACGGTCGCGCCGAAACGGCCCGACTGGCGGTAGATCTGAAGGATGCGCTGGACGTCCGCCTGAACCTTCGCCTGCGTGTAGACGGCGCGGGGCTCGAGCTGCACCTCCTCGGCGAACTTGTCCTCCTTCGTCCGCCGGTTCCCCTCGTAGAGGATGCGGTTGACGATGGGGTTCTCGACCACGGCCACCTGAAGGGTGCCGGACGGCTGATCGTAGACGATCTGCGCATCCGCGAAGAGCCCGGTGCCGAAGAGCGTCTTGAGCGCCGTGTCGATCGTCAGCTGATCGATCGGCGAGCCCGGCGCGACCGGCAGGTAGGAGCGCACGGTCTCCCCCTCGATGCGCTGGTTGCCCGTGACGATGATGCGCTGGACGATCGGCGCCTGCGCCTGTTGCGGCGGCGCGGGAACGCTCGCTTGCTGCGCGGCGGCGGGAGAGATGAGGCCGAGCGCGGACGCGCCGAGCAGCAGAGCCGCCG